>CBDDIV010000003.1:0-3009833 GCA_965229205.1 Rhodoglobus sp. | reverse complement strand
ACGACCTCAAGCACGAGACCGTCGAGTTGCGCGAGCGCTACAGCAACGGCGAATCGCTGGATGACCTGCTCCCCGAGGCCTTCGCGGCCGTGCGTGAGGCTGCCGTGCGCACCCTCGGTATGCGTCACTTCGACGTGCAGCTCATGGGCGGCGCGGCCCTTCACCTCGGCAACATCGCGGAGATGAAGACCGGTGAGGGCAAGACCCTGGTCGCGACCCTCGCCGCCTACCTGAACGCGATCGCCTCCCGCGGCGTGCACGTGATCACGGTCAACGACTACCTGGCCAGCTACCAATCGGAGCTGATGGGCCGCGTGTTCCGCGCCCTCGGCATGACCACCGGATGCATCCTCTCCGGCCAGAGCCCCGCCGAGCGTCGCGAGCAGTACGCCGCCGACATCACCTACGGCACCAACAACGAGTTCGGCTTCGACTACCTGCGCGACAACATGGCCTGGCAGGCGCAGGACATGGTGCAGCGTGGCCACCACTACGCGATCGTCGACGAGGTCGACTCGATCCTCATTGACGAGGCCCGTACCCCGCTGATCATCTCCGGTCCCGCGTCGGGTGAGGCGAACCGGTGGTTCACCGAGTTCGCGGGGGTCGCGACCAAGCTCATCCCCGATGTCGACTATGAGGTCGACGAGAAGAAGCGCACCGTGGGTGTGCTCGAGCCCGGCATCGAGAAGGTCGAGGACTACCTCGGCATCGACAACCTCTACGAGTCGGCCAACACCCCGCTCATCTCGTTCCTCAACAACTCGATCAAGGCCAAGGCCCTGTTCAAGAAGGACAAGGACTACGTCGTCATGAACGGCGAGGTGCTCATCGTCGACGAGCACACCGGCCGCATCCTGGCCGGTCGCCGCTACAACGAGGGCATCCATCAGGCGATCGAGGCCAAGGAGGGTGTCGCGGTCAAGGCCGAGAACCAGACCCTGGCCACCGTGACGCTGCAGAACTACTTCCGCCTCTACTCAAAGCTCTCGGGCATGACCGGTACCGCCGAGACCGAGGCCGCCGAGTTCATGAGCACCTACAAGCTCGGTGTCGTACCGATTCCGACGAACAAGCCCATGCTGCGCAAAGACCAGTCCGACCTCGTCTACAAGAGCGAGCAGTCCAAGTTCGAGCAGGTCGTCGAGGACATCGCCGACCGCCACTCGAAGGGCCAGCCCGTGCTCGTGGGCACGACCAGCGTCGAGAAGAGCGAGCACCTCTCCAAGATGCTCGCCAAGAAGGGCGTCAAGCACGAGGTGCTGAACGCGAAGAACCACGCTCGTGAGGCGGCGATCGTCGCTCAGGCCGGTCGCCTCGGGGCCGTCACCGTCGCCACCAACATGGCCGGCCGTGGCACCGACGTCATGCTCGGCGGCAACGCGGAGTTCCTCGCGGTCGCCCAGATGAACGCGAAGGGCCTCAGCCCCGTCGACACCCCCGACGAGTACGAAGCCGCCTGGGACGCCGTGTACGAGTCGGTCAAGCGCGAGGTCGAGACCGAGGCGGCGAAGGTTGTCGAGGTCGGCGGACTCTACGTGCTGGGCACCGAGCGTCACGAGTCGCGCCGCATCGACAACCAGCTGCGTGGTCGCTCCGGCCGTCAGGGTGACCCGGGCGAGAGCCGCTTCTACCTGTCGCTTCAGGATGACCTCATGCGCCTGTTCAACTCCGGTGCCGCCGAGGCGCTCATGGGCCGCAGCGCGATGCCGGACGACATGGCAATCGAGTCCAAGGTCGTGAGCCGCGCCATCCGCAGCGCACAGAGCCAGGTCGAGGCGCGCAACGCGGAGATCCGCAAGAACGTGCTCAAGTACGACGACGTGCTCAACCGCCAGCGCGAGGCGATCTACAGCGACCGCCGCCACATCCTCGAGGGCGACGACCTGCAGGATCGGGTCTCGAAGTTCCTCGACGACGTGATCACCGAGGTCATCGAGGTGCACACCGGTGAGGGTCACTCCGACGACTGGGACTTCGACGCCCTGTGGACCGAGCTGAAGACGCTCTACCCGATCTCGATCACTGTCGACGAGGTGCTCAGCGAGGCTGGCACCCGCGGGCGCGTCACCACGGCGTTCCTCACCAAGGAGATCTTGTCGGATGCCCGGCTCGCCTACCGCCGCCGCGAGCAGCAGCTCGGCGAGCCCGCCATGCGCGAGCTCGAGCGTCGCGTCGTGCTCAGCGTCATCGACCGCCGCTGGCGCGACCACCTCTACGAGATGGACTACCTCAAGGACGGCATCGGACTGCGCGCGATGGCGCAGCGCGACCCGCTGGTCGAGTACCAGCGTGAGGGCTTCGCGCTGTACCAGTCGATGATGGCGGCGATCCGCGAGGAGGCCGTCGGCTTCCTGTTCAACCTCGAGGTCGAGGTGACCGGCGGAACGGCCGGCCCCACCGTGCAGGCCCGCGGACTCCAGGCTCCTGCCGCGCCCGTCAACCAGCTCACCTACACGGCTCCGAGCGAGGACGCGTCGGGCGATCTGGAGGTGCGCAACCAGCGCGGCCAGGTCGAGCGGGCGGCCACGGCTCGCGCCCAGCAGGCCGCAGCAGCGCAGCAGCGCGCGGTTGCTCCCCAGCAGCCGCAACCGCAGCAGCCCGCCGCGCGCGGGGCGTTCGGTCAGCGCACCGACGACGGCACCCCGCCGCCGCAGAACCGCGCCGAGCGTCGTGCGCAGGAGCGCCGCGGCAACTAGCAGCTCCTCGCTGGCCCGCTCGGGGCATCAGTGGAACGACTGATGCCCGAATGGCGACTCAACCGATGCGGATCGCCGCTCAGGTTGCCTAGAGTATTCGTCATGGCTCAGCACCCCATCACACACACGACCCTGATCTCCGTCCTGTCTGCCGCGGTTCTCGCGGTGGCCCTCACCGCCTGTTCGTCACCGTCGGTTCCCGCCGACCAACCGACCAATGGGCCCACAGCCGGCGCCGAGCAGCCGAGCGACGTGCCCGCTGGTACGGGCGACTTCGTGCCCGACGACGCCTGGTTCACGGCCGTCGACGATGCGCGCACCTCGCTGTCCGACTTCCTCGGATTCTGGGATGCGCAGGACTGCACCATGGACAAGGTGGTGGCAGGCGACTTCAACTGCAATATCCAGATCTCGGGCATCGTGCAGGGTGTCAACGACCTGGCTCCGCTGCTGGCGGACACCGTCAACATCGCTCCCGATTCGGCCGCGTCGATCGCCGGCCTCGAGGGGTCGGCCCCGACCGCGGCGAAGGCCGCGACCGACACCGCCGCCTACTCCGATGCCGTCTGCGACTTCGCACCGGATGACGCGTGCATCCCCCTCGGCGACGCCGTGGTGGCCTCGGCCACCGCGCTGAGCGTGGAGATCGCCGGCTGGAACGTGCCGTAGCGGGCGCGGGCGCGGGCGCGGGCGCTGGCCTGCGCCGGCCCTCGCCTGCGTGAGCCCTACCAGAGCGGGCCCGGCGTCAGAGCACGTTGATCGCGCTCGCTCGCCAGCGGTTGTCCATGCCCTCGAGTCTGATGGCGACCGCCCGGGTGCGCGCGCGGCCGCGCACGATCACCACGGCTTCGACGACGCCATCCGCTGGCTCGCAGATGGTCGTGGAACCGATGCCGAATGTCGGGCGTGCGATCGGCTGGCCCTTCGCCTGCCGGGCGCGGGCGGAGAGCACGACGCGCTTGAGCAGGTGACGGTAGACGTCGTCGGTGACCCAGCGCGAGATCTGTTCGAGATCGCGTGCTCCGGCGAGAATCTCGATCACGCAGCGCGTGAGGTTCTCGACCAGGGGCGCAGGATTGGGCAGTGAGCTGGTCGAGGTCGGCTGCAGGCCGAAGAACTCGTCAGGTTCGAACCGCGCGCGGATGACCTTGGACGGAAGCGCTGAACTCATCGACACCCACCTCACAGAATTGCCAGAAATTCCTGTCAACCCTGCGGCGGGTAGAGACCACCTAAGCAGGTTGGGGCCCCTCTGTCCATGCTCGCGATCAAGCTGTGGATAACCCGTTTCCCAGCCGGGATGTGCCGGTCTAGGGTCACCCCATGCGCTGGGACCACCTCTTCGATGACCTTGAGGGGCAGCTCGAGCGCGAGCTCACCGCGGAGGAACAGGATCTCGGCATCGAGGAGGAGCGGCTGAGGTTGGGGCGGCTGTCGGTGCGCGACCGCATCGCAGCGCTGCACGAGGCGGGGCATCCGATCGGTCTGACGCTCACAACCGGTGAGCGACTCGTCGCCGACGTCGACACCCTCGGCCGCGACTGGTTCTCGGCGACGGTCGCAGAGGGTGCGGTTCGCAGCGCGCGGTGCCTCGTGCCGCTCGCGTCCATCGCCTCGCTCGTGCTTGCGCCGGGTCAGGTGGAGCCGAGTCTGGTTCCGGTGCGGGATGCCCGTGCCGAGGCATCCCTGTCGATGCGGTTGGGGCTGCCGTTCGTGCTCCGCGACCTCTGTCGTCGGCGGTGGGCTCTCGATCTCGTGGTCGGCGCGACCACCCTGCACGGAACGATCGACAGGGTCGGTCGCGACCACCTCGACCTGGCGATGCACGAGCCCGGCAGCGCCCGACGCAACACGGCGGTGCGCGAGGTGCGCGTGGTTCCGCTGGCGCAGATCGTGCTGGTGAGTTACTGATGCGAGTGCAGAGGCGGGGCCGCTACTGCGTCTCGCCGAAGGTGTACTCGGGCAGCTGGTCGAACTCGGCCTGGTTCCACAGGCTGAGCCGGCGGGCCTGCTCGTAGAGGGCATCGATGTAGCCCTCGAGCACTGTGCGCTCGACGCGCCACTGGCCCTGGGCCCCCACGCGGATCGCGGGCAGCTCGCCGGAGAGCACGAGCTCACGCACCTGGGTGGGGGTGACGTTCAGGAGATCGGCCGCGTCAGCCAGCGTCAGAAACCGACCGAGGCCCGCGGAGGTGGCATCGTTCATGCCTCGATTATGCGCGCGCACGCCGCGCGCGAACGGGTGTGTGGATAACTCGCGCCGCCGCTCACGGCCGATCGCAAGCATGGGCTGTCCGACGAAGGAAGAGGTCAGCCATGTCCCGCAGCCCCGCCCGAGCGTTCCTGCTCGACCCCCGGCTACTGATCGGCGTGCTGCTGGTGGCGGGGTCAGTCGCTGGGGTGCTGGCGATCGTGTCGGCGGCCGACGACAGCATCACCGTGCTCGCGGCGCCGGCGGCTCTGGCCCCGGGTGATCGCGTGGGCGAGTCCGACCTCGAAGTGCGCAGCGTGCGGCTCGACTCGTCGGCCGACCGGTACCTCGCCCCCGGCGATGTGCCGGCGGAGGGGGTCGTGGTGACCCGGGCGATCGGAGCCGGCGAGCTGGTCCCCGTCGACGCGGTGGGTGAGGTCGACGGCGAGCGGCTCGCGCCGCTCGTGCTCAGCGTGGAGGGGGCGCTTGCGGCATCCGTGGAGCCCGGAGCGTCGGTGGACGTCTGGGCGGCGCAGGCTGTCGACGGCGGCTTCGGAGAACCCGGCGTGGTCGTCACCGGCGCGCTCGTCGTGCGGCTGGTGGAGACGCGCACGATCGTCACCGGCGGGGGAGTGACCGGCATCGAGGTGCTCGTTCCGCGCACCCGGATCGCCGCGGTGCTGGCGGCCGTCGCCAACGATGCGGCGCTGTCGATCGTGCCAGCCTCGATCCCGCTCGGCGGCTGAGGTGGTGTCGCTCGTACTCGGGCTGCCCACCGACCACGAGGCGAGGCTGCGCTCCGACGCGACCCGCTACGGTCACGAAGTGCTCGCAAGCTCCGGCAGCGCGCAGGAGCTCGAGGTGGTGGTGCGGGCTTTGCGCCCCGGCGCGGCGGTGGTGTCCGCCAGCCCGCAGTACCTGACGCCCCGGGTGCTCGCCGCGTGCGACGATCTGGGGGTGCGGGTGGTCGCACTCGTCGCCGACGAGATGGGTCGGCGGCACGCGGCATCCCTGGGCCTGTATGAGACGACGGATGCCACGGCCGACTGGCCGACGATCGAACTCATGCTCGGCGGCTCGCGCGGCCCGGCCCCCGTCACCGCGCCGGCTGTCACACGGGGTCAGGTCATCGCTGTCTGGGGACCGTCGGGGGCCCCCGGCCGCACGACCCTCGCCATCGGCGTCGCGAGCGAACTGGCGGCGCTCGGGCACCGCGTCGCGCTCGCCGATGTCGACACGCACGGTGCCGCGGTCGCGCCGACCCTGGGGCTCTTGGATGAGGCTCCCGGCTTCGCAGCCGCCTGTCGCCTCGCCAGCAGCGACACCCTCACCCCCGAGGAACTGGACCGCGTGAGCGACGTCTACCAGGGTGCATCGAGCTTCAGGGTGCTGACCGGAATCGGTGCGCCTCGACGCTGGCCCGAACTCTCGGCCGAGCGGGTGACGGGGGTGATCCAGCGCTGCCGCGAATGGGTCGACTACACGGTGATCGACATGGCGTCGAGCCTGGAGAACGACGAGGAGATCTCGAGCGATCTCTTCGCCCCGCGGCGCAACGGCGCGACTGTCGCCGCTCTGCGCGCGGCGGACCGGGTGGTCGCCGTGGGTTCGGCCGACCCGGTGGGGATGTCCCGCTTTCTGCGCGCTCACGTCGAGCTGCTGGAGGTCAGCGGCGCCGGGCGCGTCGACGTCGTCATGAACCGGGTGCGGGCATCCGCTATAGGTGTCGGACCGGCCGCGCAGGTGCGTCAGACGCTCGCGCGGTTCGGTGGCATCGACGACCCGGTGCTCGTGCCGCACGACCAGAACGCGGTCGACGGGGCCGTGCTCAGCGGTCGCACCCTGCTCGACGTGTCGCCGCGCTCGGGCGCGCGTCGGGCGATCGCCGACCTTGTGGCGCTGCGGCTCGCGCCCGTCGCGGAGCCCGCGCGGGGGCGACGGCGTCGCTAGGGCGCCGCCGATTCTGACACTACGAGATGTATGTCCTTGGTTGTGAGCAGCACTCACTGAATCACTAGACTGCTTTCGCCGAAACCCATCGGCCAGGGTGGAGGTTGGTGATAGTGAAACGTCAACGCTTGGCGGCATACGACTTGAAGGCGAGGAGACTCTCGACGGGGGCGGGTGTGGTCGGGCTGATCCCGTGGCTCGCCGCTGCCGTCCTCCTGCCGACGATGGTGACGATCGGGTGGCAAGGCATACCGATCGACCACACTCCGCAGCTAGCGGCAGTGGCGATCAGTTCCGCGGCGACCCTTGGCGGACTCACCACGACCATCTTCTTCCTGACTGCCCAGCTCAGGGTGGTTGGAATCGCTCAGCACGGCATTACTGAGATCTACAGGGTGTCCCGATACCTACCGATCGTCATCAGCACCATGATCGCTGTGGTTGCGGGCTTGGTTGCTCTCGCCTCGAAGACCTGCGATCCGACGGTTGCTGTTGACTGCCCTGCCTGGACATTTCCGGTGCTGTGGGGCGGTCAGCCGATCCTCCATGACCCTTCACGCCTCGCGGCTGGATGTGCGGCGACCGCCGTCGTCTTTCTCGCGCTCACTGCCCTCGCTCTTGGACTTACGCTGCTTTCCAATCTCGACCCGGTTACCGTCGCGCGGCGATTTGCCCGGAAGATTCGGCCCCACGATGCCGTGGAATGGGGGCTCATCTCCTTTCGATTTCGTGAACCGGCGTCGAAGGAAGACCCCATTCATTCACTCTCGATCAACAGCAATCGCAAGAACTTTGGACTCCGGGACCCTCTGATGCCGATTCACGAGATGTTGCTGCAAGCCAACCATCAGAGGTTCGGCCAACTGATAGGTGTGCTCCTCGAGAGGGTCGCCGAGGAGTACCGAATGACCTGGATCGCGCAGAGTGCCGACCCGCGGCAGTGGAAACCGGGTCGGGCCCGTCTGTGGGCGTGGTGGATCGCTCCGGCGACGAAGGCGCGGCCAGGAAGCCGTGATACCTCATTGCCACTGGTCGAACAGAGGATCTCTCGCGATCGTTTGGCACTAGCAGGTTTGATGATCCACTACGTGCGGCGGATTCCTAGAAGCACAGAGACCTCCACGAAGGGGCTCGACGTACAGCGCCAGGCAGCTCAGCATCAGTTGGCGTGGTTCATAACTTCCCTTGCGGGCGTTCCGCAACGGGACAGTCCCGGGAGATTTCGTCCGTCCCGCGCGGATCTCACCGATGCGATGGATCTCGCGCTGAATGCGATTGCGCACATTTCCCGTGATTTCAAGGCAATACCCCCGTACGGCGCCAGTGAATCGCTGTGGGCATTGGCTGCCGCTGCGCGCGTTCTGGCTCAGGCTGGACTACCTGCCCAAGCGGAATCGGCCGTTGACCTCCTCATCTGGTGCAAACACCACACGCTCCATCTGGGATCCGAACGTCAGGCTGAAGTCTTCGCCAACCTTGCGATGAAGGATGCCTCGGGTGCCGATAACAACGAACTCATCGTTCGGTTCAAGGAGGGAATCGAGCGACCCAATCTTCCTCGAGCGTTGCCGAAGATCGGAAAATCCGATCCATGGCTCGATGACGGACGGCCGGTCTTGTCCCCGCCCGAGTTGCCCCCACAAGTTGGGTGGGACGGAACCGTGCAGGATCCTGCGCGGCTCGCGCCCGTCGCGGAGCCCGCGCGGGGGCGACGGCGCCGCTAGGGCGCTAGCCTTGAACTCGTGTCGACCCTCAGTGATCTCGTTCAGGCCCAGGGGCGTTCGAGCGAGGCCGACATCGAATGGCTGCACCTGCTGGTCGGAGACTGGCAGCTACTGGCCGACCTCGCCTTCGCCGACATTGTGCTGTGGGTGCCGAGCGCCGAGGGCGGTTTCGTCGCCGTCTCGCACGCGCGCCCGTCGAGCTCGGCGACCCTGTTCTACCGCGACTTCGTCGGCCAGGCCATCAAGCCCGAGTGGAAGGCGCAGGTCACCGAAGCCTTCGAGACATCCCGAATCGTCGACACCGCCACGCCCGACTGGTACGAGGAGACGCCGACGCGCGTGCGCGCCGTGCCGGTGCTGCGCAGGCTGAGCCCGAGCGGCAGCGCGACCACGAAGACGCCGATCGCGGTGATCACCCGGCACACCAACCTCAGCGAGGCGCGCACCCCGAGTCGCCAGGAGCTCACCTTCAACGAGTGCGCCAACGACCTGTTCGCGATGATCGCGTCCGGGGACTTTCCCGATCTGGGTGCGCCGAGTGGTCCGCGTCGTGGGGCACCCCGGGCATCCGATGGTCTGATCAGGCTTGACGTCGACGGCATGGTGACCTTCGCGAGCCCGAACGCTCTGTCGGCGTTCAACCGCATGGGCTTCGCGGGCGAGCTCGAGGGCGAGTCGCTCGCCGAGGTCACCACGAGCCTGCTGCACGGCCGGCTCACCGTCGACGAGTCGCTGCCGCTCGTGGTCACCGGCCGGGCACCGTGGCGCACCGACATCGAGTCGCGCGGGGTCACTGTGTCGCTGCGCACCATCCCGATCCGCAATCGCGGGGAGCGCGTCGGCGCGATAGTGCTGTGTCGGGATGCCACGGAGATCCGCCACCAGGAGCGCGAACTCCTGACGAAGGATGCCACGATCCGCGAGATCCACCACCGGGTCAAGAACAACCTGCAGACCGTGGCATCCCTACTCAGGATCCAGGCTCGCCGCACCCACAGCGATGTCGCCCGGGATGCCCTCGGCCAGGCCATGCGGCGCGTCGCCGCCATCGCCGTGGTGCACGACACCCTCAGCGAGGGCCTCAATCAGAACGTCGACTTCGACGTGGTGTTCGACCGGGTGCTGAAGCTCATCGCCGAGGTGGCGTCGAGCCACAACACCACCGTGCATCCGACCTCGACGGGCAGCTTCGGACACCTGCCGAGCGAGTACGCGACGCCGCTCGCGCTCGCCCTGACCGAGTTGGTGACCAATGCGGTCGAGCACGGTCTCGCGGGTCGCGCTGATGGCAAGGTCGACATCATCGCCAAGCGCACCGACGACCTGCTGAGCGTGAAGGTGCGCGACAACGGGGTCGGGTTGCCCGAGGGCAAGGTCGGCTCAGGGCTCGGAACTCAGATCGTGCGCACCCTCATCCAGGGCGAGTTGGGCGGAACGATCGACTGGCACACGCTCATGGGCAGCGGCACTGAGGTCACCATCGACGTGCCGATGACGTGGATGAAGAAGTCGTCAGCGCAGGCTGGTTAAGAGCCAGCCGGTCGTCGAGCGTGTCGAGACGCGGCAGAATGCGCGACTAGGAAGCGCGGCGCGCGCGTGCAGCGCGACGCTTGAGGGCGCGACGCTCGTCTTCGCTGAGGCCACCCCAGACACCGGAGTCCTGCGAGGTGTCGAGCGCGTACTGGAGGCACATCTCGGTCACCGAGCAGCGACCGCACACAGCTTTCGCCTTGTCGATCTGGTCGACAGCGGGGCCGGTGTTACCGACCGGGAAGAAGAGCTCGGGGTCTGCGGTGAGGCAGGCAGCCTTGTCGCGCCAATCCATGGTGTTGCTCCTTCGGTGCACGCGGTGGACTAGACCGCGGGGCAGACGCTGACGAAAACAGCCATCTGGTGTATCGGGTGAGAATTCCTGGGGGATCCGCCCGCGACACTGGGAGCGTGAAATCAACCTCATATAGACTCTCACACCGGTAGATGCAAATCAATGGTTTTGTATGGGACGACACTGTGAGTACAGCGGATGACGCGAAGGTGAACGATCCCCGGAATCCGCTGCTCATTCTGCTCGCTGTTCTGCTGTTCGCCGAGTGTGCACTGCTGGTCGCCGCGACCGTCTACCTCGTTGTCGAACTGCTCATTGCGACGCCCGCATCGCTGGCCAGCGCGCTCTTCCTGACGGTGCTCACCGGCATTGCCGCCGCCTGGCTCGGGGTCATCGCGGTGAACACCCTGCGCGCCAGCCCGTGGATCCGCGGGGCCGCCATCACCTGGCAGGTGCTGCAGATCGCCGTGGCGATCGGATGCTTCCAGGGCCTCTTCGCGCAGCCGACGATCGGCTGGGCGCTGCTGATACCCGCCCTCGCGGTGCTTGTGCTGGTGTTCACGCCGCCCGTCGTGCAGGCGACGAAGCGCACCTAGGCGACCGGGTCGCTCGGGTTCTGCTTGGCGACGATCAGCGGATCCTCGGGCGTGAACGGCAGCGCCGGCCAGTTTGCCAGCGGCACGCTGAACGTCGCTGCCAGCACCTCCGGCGAGTACGCCGAGGCGGCCGCCCGGTAGCCGATGTCGGCGGGCGTGGCCTGGTCGAAGAACACGAGGAAGTGGATGTCGTCGTCGCCGATCACCTCGATGTGGTGCGGGTACGAGGCGGGCACGAAGTACACGTCGCCGGGCTCGAGCAGGTAGGTGTCGAGATGACCGTCGGGGTCGAGGATCGTCATGCGCGCGTGACCGGCGTGGATGTAGCCCATCTCCGAGGTGACCGGATGCCAGTGAGGCTCACGCATGCCGTCGTCGCTCACCCGCAGCGAGTACATCGAGATGTTCGTCAGCGACGGCCAGAACCCTTCGCGGGCGAGCTTCGCGCTACCCACCGGGCTCGACACCGGCGCGCTCTGCGACTCGACGTCGAACTTGTGCGGGTTGGGGAAGGTGGCGCCGTCGGGAACCACGGGGTCACCCGGGCGGGCGACCAGGTAGCGGGGGGTGGTGTCCCGCGGGATCGAAGCCCAGGTGCTGGAAGGCGTGGAGAAAGTGTTGCCGAGCACGGCATCCGTCATCGCACCGAAGCCCGACCAGAGAGAGAAGTCCTGGGGCAGTTCGTGGCGGAAGGCGACGATCAGCTCGGCCTCGGAGTCGCCGATGTTCTCGATGTGGTGCAGCGAGCCCGACGGGATATGGAACATCTGCCCGGCCTCGATCGTGAAGGCCGAGACGACGCTGGCGGTGTCGAGCACTGAGACCAGCACCGTGCCCGAGATGCAGTAGGTGAGCTCGTTGGCGTTGGCATGCCAGTGCGGTTCGCGGATCGTTCCGGGCGCGAGCACGAGGCGCTTGATCGAGAGGTTCTTGAGGATCGGGAACGTCTCAGCGGTGACCGCGGTGATCGACCCGAGCTCGCTGGAGTACTGGCTGACCCCGCCCCTCAGCGAGGCGACGTGGCGTGACGCGTGCTCGGCCATCAGGCGGCGAGGCCCAGCTTCTTGCGCAGGCTCGCGACGTGGCCGGTCGCCTTCACGTTGTACAGGGGCAGCGTGATCACGCCGTTCTCGTCGATGACGAACGTCGACCGGATGACGCCGACCACCGTCTTGCCGTACATGCTCTTCTCGCCCCACACGCCGTAGAGCTCGTGCGCCGCGCGGTCCGGGTCGCTCAACAGCGTGAAGTTCAGGCCGTCGCGCTTGACGAACTCGGCGAGCTTCTCCGGCTCGTCCCGCGAGACGCCGACGACCGTGTAGCCCGCCGACTTGAGCGAGTTGAGGCTGTCGCGGAAGTCGCACGCCTGCTTGGTGCAGGCCTCGGTGAGCGCCTCCGGGTAGAAGTACAGGATCACCTTCTGCCCCTTCAGATCGGCCAGCGAGACGGATGCCCCGGTCTGGTCCTTCAGGGTGAATCCGGGTGCCGCAGCCCCCGCTTCCAGTCGCGTACTCATCGCACTCCTTCTGCTCCTCGACTCATGCTAATCTTGTTCGTCGGCCCACTCGCGTGCGATGGGCCCCAGCACCTCTAGCTCAATTGGCAGAGCAACTGACTCTTAATCAGTGGGTTCCGGGTTCAAGTCCCGGGGGGTGTACCGACGAAGGCCCGGCATCATCCCTCTCGCGTGATTCCGGGCCTTTCCCATTCCGCCGTTCGGCTCGAGTCTGCCATCGGGATCCGGTGCCGGTCATTCGATAGAGCATTCGGCGACGCGTTCCTTCCAGAATCCTGTGAAGTTTGCTTCATGCATTGAGTCCAATAGGTGAAGTCTGCTTCAGTGGTTACACCACACGAAAGGACCGTCTTGGACATCCCCTTCTGGGCCTGGCTCGCCGTGATCGGCGTCATCATCGCCATGCTCGTCATCGACCTCGTCGCGCACCGTCAGGCTCACGTGATCGGATTGCGCGAGGCATCCGGATGGTCAATCTTCTGGGTGCTCAGCGGCCTGAGCTTCGGCGTGATCGTGTGGCTGCTGTTCGGCGCCGAGTTCGGCCAGCAGTACTTCGCCGGCTTCGTCATCGAGAAGTCGCTCGCCGTCGACAACGTGTTCGTCTGGGCGATCATCTTCGCGAGCTTCGGAGTGCCGGCGCAGTACCAGCACCGCGTACTCTTCCTCGGGGTACTCGGAGCGCTCGTGTTCCGCGGCATCTTCATCGCCGCGGGTGCAGTGCTACTGCAGAACTTCGCTTGGGTGCTCTACGTCTTCGCGGCGCTGCTGGTGTTCACGGGCATCCAGATGCTGCGGCATCGCAACGACCACGGTGACCCGACCAACTCGCGGGTGCTGAAGCTGTTCCGCCGGTTCGTGCCGATGACCGACGCGTACCACGGCCAGAAGCTCATCACTCGGGTGGGCGGCGCGCTGGTTGCCACGCCTCTGCTCGCCGTGCTCGTGCTCATCGAGGTCACTGACATCGTCTTCGCTGTTGACTCGATCCCGGCCATCTTCGCTGTGACCGACGAGGCGTTCCTCGTGTTCACGGCCAACGCCTTCGCGATCCTCGGTCTGCGGGCGATGTACTTCCTCCTCGCCGACCTCGTGCACCGCTTCGTCTATCTCAAGATCGGACTCGCGGCGATCCTCATCTGGGTCGGCGTGAAGATGGCCCTGCACGACATCTGGAAGGTGCCGACCACGCTGTCGCTCGCGATCATCCTCGGCATCCTTGCCGTGACGATCGTCGCGAGCCTCATCGCCACCCGGGGCCAGGGGCGTCGGCCGGTGGATGCCGCGAACGCGGGCATCTTCCGGGAGGCAACCGACGACGAACTCTCCGACGGCACGCGCAACCGACACTGAGCGGACACAATGGAGCCATGGCGCACTGGACCTTCCTCACGCACCACGCCCACCTGCTGCTGCGGGTGGCCCAGAATCCGGATGCCACGCTCGAGGAGCTTGCGGCCGCAGCGGGTATCACCACTCGCAGTGCGGTCACGATTCTCAACGACCTCGAGACCGAAGGGTATCTCGAGCGCGAACGGCGGGGGCGGCGCAACCACTATGTGCTGCACCGTGACAGGCCGCTGCGGCATCCGTCGAACGCGGCTCACACCGTGGACGAGCTGATCGAGGCGCTTCAGGATCTGGGCTGAGCGCTGGGGCGCAACGGCACGGATCGTTCAATCGTGGCGATGCCGGGTGGCGTCAACCCGCAGCGTGCTGAGCTGCTCCGTCACCAGGGGTGCTGCCTCGCGTTGACCGATTCGGTCGTCCCGGACATCTGTACGTGCATCGGCACGGGCGCGCTGCTCGCTGCCGCATCCGCGCTCGCGGCACACATCGAATGCTTGCGGCGGTACAGTCCCCCTGCTAACGTGTGGTCACATGTGAACCATAGTTCACGTGTGTGAATTGGAAAGTTTCGACACACCCCAGGAGGCACCGTGAAGTTTCGTTCAACAATCTCGATCGCGGCGGGCGCTGCGCTAGCTATCGGCCTCGTCGGCTGTACGGCTGGCGGAGAGCCCACGACGCCGGGTGCCAGCGATAGCCGCTGCACATCAACTCCAGTAGCGGGTGGAGCGATCACCGTCGCCAAGCAGAACGAGACGCTCTCGCTCAGCCCCTACTCAACTCCGGGCGGCTTCGGTGACACCGAAGCCCTGAACATGGTCTTCGAGACCCTCGTTCGCATGGATCCGACCGGAAAGTCTCAGGATCTCGTCGGCGGTGTCGCGGACGAATGGAGCACGTCAGACGACGGCCTAACCCACACCTTCCACATTCGCGAGGGCGCAAAGTTCTCCAATGGACGTCAGGTCACCGCAGCCGATGTGAAGTACACCCTCGACAACTGGTCCAACCCCGACGTGAGCCAGTGGGCATCGTTCGCGCGCGGCTACGACTCGACGACGGTAGTGGACGACTCCACGGTGCAGGTCAACATGACCGCGCCCATCGGTGGCTTCCTCTACTCGCTTGCTATGGTGACCGCCGGAATCATTCCGCAGGAAGAAGCTGAGGCAGCGGGGGATTCGTTCTTCGACGCTCCGATCGGAAGCGGCCCGTTCGTCGTTGACGAGTGGGTCAAGGGCTCATCGATCAGCTTCGTGAAGAACGACAACTATTGGGATGCCTCAGGACCACTGCTCGACAGCGTCGCTTTCCGCTTTGTCACTGACGACAACAGCCGCACGCTCGCCCTGCGCTCCGGGGATGTTCAGATGGTCGACAACGTGCCGTGGTCTCAGGTGGAGGCGCTGCAGTCCGAGGCGTCGCTGACGATCGACGAGTTCTCGATTCCGTCATGGATCCTGCTGTCGCTCAACAACCAGCAGGGGCCGTTCGCCGATCAGAACGTGCGTCAGGCGCTGTCGCTCGCGATCGATCGCGACGCTGTCAACGAGAAGATCTACTTCGGCATGGGCGAGTCTCCCAACAGCATCCTTCCGCGCCTGCGATTCGATGCTGATGGCTCGGAGATTGCGCCGACTCCGTTCGACCTCGAAGCGGCGAAGGCTCTCATCGCGGATTCCGCCTACCCGGATGGCTTCACGGCGACGCTCGAGTACCCGAGCGGCAACGCTGCCTTCGAAAGCCTGGCCGCAGTGCTGCAGGCATCGTGGGCCGAGCTCGGAGCGACTGTCGAGCTGCTCCCCGAAGATCAGGCAACGCTGAGCAAGAACTTCACGGGAGGCACCTACGACATGATGCTGCCCTACTCGTTCGCGGCCAGCGACGTCCCGATCCCGGATGAGTTCGCCGAGTTCTATGGCGTGCAGGGTGGGACGAACGGGTTCTTCACCTGGTGGAACGACCCCGCGGTCGAGGCAATGGTTCTTGACTTCACGGGAACCACTGACGAGGACGAGCGCGCGGCCAAGTGGCCAGCCATCCAGGCGGCGATGCTCGAGGCGCAGCCGGCCATCAACGTGCTCAACCTGCCCCTCGTGAACGGACACCTCAACGAGGTATGCGGGTTCACCACGAACCCGATTGGACAGAGCACCTTCACCACGACCTGGATCGCTGGCTAAGGTTCTCCGAATAGTGAAGTTCGAAGACAAGCTCCGGAAGAGGTAGGTAAGCGTGCTGAACTACCTCTTCCGGAGGCTTCTTCTCGGTCTGGCCCAACTGCTCGGCCTGGTGATCGTTGTGTTTCTGATTCTCCAGGCCGTGCCGGGCGACCCGGTGAGGATCATGCTCGGTGAGCGAGTGCCGGCCGAGTATGTGGAGACGGTCCGAGAGCGACTGGGCCTCAATGAACCGATGCTCACGCAACTGTGGACGTACCTCACGAGGATCGTCACTGGCGACCTCGGCGAGTCCGTGACCTTCGGCCAGTCGATCCAGACTCTCGTCGCCTCGCGCATGGAGCCCAGCGCCTATCTCATCACCTACGGACTCCTTCTCGCGGTGATCTTCGGCGGAGTGCTCGGCGTCTTCGCGGCTGTCCGCAGCGGAACCGTTGCCGACTTCACGCTGCGAATCCTCGCGACGGCACTTCTTGCGATGCCTGCCTTCTGGGTCGGGCTCGTGCTCGCTCTCATCTTTGGTATCGCCTGGGGATTGTTTCCGGTCTCGGGTTATCAGCCAGGGCTGGTAGGAGCGTTCCGCACGCTCACACTCCCCGCGATCGCCATTGCGCTATCCCTGGTCGCAGTTGTGCTCCGCACTCTGCGTTCGAGTATGAAGCGCGTGCTCGACAGCGAGTACATCGAGGCGGCCAGAGCGCGTGGGTACTCGGAGAATCGTGTGCTCGCTCGGCACGCACTTCGAAATGCTGTGACCCCTACGATCTCCATCGTCGCGGTCGTCGTCGGATTCCTCATCGGAGGCACTGCCGTGATCGAGCAGGTCTTCAGCATCCCCGGTCTTGGATCTCTGCTCGTGCAGGCGGTCGAGCGACGCGACTACCCCGTCGTGCAGGCGGTCGCACTTCTTGCGGGCACTGTCGTAATCGTTGCCGGTCTGGTCGCCGACCTTCTTCAGGCCGCGCTGGACCCACGAGTCAGGAACGCAATCAGAAATGGCTGAGATCAAACTTCGTTCTCGTCTCGGAGGCACGTGGTCGACGGAGACCAAAGTCGGCGCCTCCATTGTTGGTGTGGTGGTACTGGCCGCGCTCGTCGGCCCGATCCTCTCTCCGTGGGAACCTAACGCCCCCGACGTGCTCGGGTCGCTCGAGCCTCCATCGTTCGCGCACTGGATGGGGACGGACTCCGTGGGCCGGGACGTTCTGACGAGGACCCTCGTCGGCACCCAGATCTCCCTGCTTGCCGGGGTTCTGGTCACCATTGCGACAGTCGTGATCGGCACGATCATCGGATCCCTCGTCGCGTACGCGGGAGGCTGGGTTGACGCCTTCCTTTCTCGCGTCGTCGACACCGCGATCGCGATTCCCTTCATCGTGGTTGTGCTCGCGACCGTAGTCATCCTCGGCGTCGGGACCTTCAGCGTCGGCGTGGGAATGGTTGTCGTCGGCTGGGCGGTCTATGCACGACTCGCTCGAGCAGAGGTGCTCTCCCTGAGAGAACACGAGTTCATCATGGCCACCAAGTCGCTCGGCTACTCGCCCGCCCGCATCCTGTTCCGTCATGTGATCCCCAACGTGATTCGTCCGAGCCTGACCTTCGCGACGATGGATGTCGTCGCGGCGATGGTCGTGCTCGCGGCGATGTCGTACCTGGGCTTCGGCACTCAGCCGCCAGTTGCCGATCTCGGATCGATCATCGCGGGCGGACAGCCCTTCCTGCTGTCGGCATGGTGGATATCCACCCTCCCGGCGTTGGTGCTCATCGCTCTCGGAGTGGGTGTCGGAATGATCGACGACGGTTTCTCGACCGGAAGCAAGGCCAAGCGGTGAGCGAGCACGTGCGCGACGATGAGCTGCTTCAGATCAGTGACCTTCGCATTGGCTTTGGTGCCAAGCCGGGCGAGGCCAGTCCGATTGTGCACGGCCTGAGCCTCAGCATCGGTCGTGGGAGAATCCTGGGGCTCGTGGGGGAGTCGGGGTCGGGCAAGAGTCTGACCTGTCGCGCCGTCATGCGACTGCTGCCCGATGGCGGCCATGTGCTGTCGGGAAGCGTGATCTTCGACGGTCGCGACATACTCGCAATGAGCAAGAGCGAGGTGCTCGCATTCCGTTCGTCCGAGATCGGCATGGTCTTCCAGGATCCGTTCTCCTCCCTCAATCCCACCCGACGAATCGGCTCGCAGATGATCGAGGCGATCCGCAACGCGCTCAACGTCTCGAAGGAGGATGCCGAGCGCCGCGCAGTCTCCTTGCTTGAGGAAGTCGAGCTTCCCAACCCTGCCGCGAAACTCCGGATGTATCCTCACGAGCTGAGCGGCGGAATGCGTCAGCGCGTCATGCTTGCGATTGCCATGGCGGCCAGGCCCAGCCTGCTCATTGCCGACGAACCGACGACGGCCCTGGATACAACGACTCAGGCGCAGATCCTCGAGCTGTTGCGGCGAATCAGAGATGTCGACGGCACCTCGATTCTGTTGGTGTCGCACGATTTCGGCGTCATAGCCGAAATGTGTGATGACGTTGCTGTGATGTACGGCGGATTCATCGTTGAGTCGGGGCCAGTCGAAGAGGTCTACCTGCGTCCGGAGCATCCGTACACCAAAGCCCTCATCGCGTCGGTGCCCACTCTCGCTGTTCCCGAACGGGGATACCGCAGGCCGACGATTCCAGGCCCACCGCTAGGAACGACGCCGTATGCGAGTGGATGCCCGTTCGCCCCGCGGTGTGCGTTGGCCCGACCGGAGTGCGAAGACGTATCGATGACCCTCTTGCCCGTGGCCTCGGCTCACACCAGTGCGTGCCCTTTCGGAGGTGAGTGACGGTGAGTGACAACAGTCCCGTGCTCTCGGTGAGCGGGCTGACGAAGATCTATCGCCACCGCGGGTTCCACCTGCCCGGGCGACCCCGCCCGGCTGACCTCGTTGCCGTCAACGATGTCTCGTTCGATCTGGCCGAAGGCGAGATCATCGGCATCGCCGGAGAGTCGGGAAGCGGTAAGTCCACAACGGTCAAGTGTGTTGCCCGCTTGATCGAGGCTGATGCAGGCGAGGTGGTGCTGGGCGGCGTCAACCTCATGTCACTCAGGGGTTCGGCCCTTCGTGCGGCGCGGAAGAGCCTGCAAGTGGTGTTCCAGGACCCCTACTCCTCTCTCAACCCGCGTCTGCAGATTGGGGCCGCGATCACGGAAGCCGGCGTAGCTCACGGCATCGAGGGTGCGCGCGATCCGCGATTCGTTGCGGAGCTTCTCGACAAAGTGCGTCTGCCCGCGTCGTATGCGGCGAGGCTGCCACGCGACTTGAGCGGGGGTCAACGTCAACGCGTGGCCATTGCGCGAGCTCTTGCCCCTAACCCGCAGATCGTGATTGCGGACGAAGCAGTGAGCGCACTCGACGTGTCGGTGCAGACCGAGATCGTCAACCTGTTTCTTGACTTGCGCGATCTCACCGGTGTCTCGGTGATCTTCGTGTCGCACCAGCTGCCCGTGCTGTCAGCACTGGCAGACCGGCTTCTCGTGATGAAGAGCGGTCGTATCGTCGAGTCGGGTGACACGCAGAAGGTGCTGAGAGCACCCGAGCACGAGTACACCCGAGCACTGCTCGCTGCCTATCCGGATCCGGACCGAGCCCTTAGTCGCCGCGGGTTCAGAACGGGAGGAGCTGGCGATGAGTGATCTGCGTCTTGCGGTGTGGGGTGCGGGGGTCATGGGCGAGCGTGTCGCCCGCGCAGCCGCGGGAATTCCTGGCGCGGCTGTCACGGCGGTCATTGATACCAATGACGAGCGTGCGGCAGTGGTCGCGTCGGCCGTTGGCGCCGCGCCCTTTCGGTCACTGGCTGACGCGGAGGGAATTGACGCCGTGTACATTGGCCTGCCCAACGCGGCACACCACCGCGCGTGTCTCGAGGCCGCAAGCCGAGGGCTCCACGTGCTGGTCGACAAGCCCCTGACGGTGACCCTTCGTGAAGCCGACGAGGTGGTGGACGCCGCGATGAAGTCCGGACGGTACTGGATGGTCGGCTTCAGTTATCGATTCCGCGGAGAGTGGCGCCGGGCGCGCGACATCGTCAGAAGCGGCGGAATCGGTGCTCCGTATTTCGTGTCAGACAACGTGATCGAGGCCTACGAAAGCACCCCGGAGTGGTACTGGAGCGCCGAAGCTGGTGGCGGCACTGTGCGTCTCCAAAGCCATCACGTCTTCGATCGCTGGGAATGGGTACTCGGACAGGCCGTCACAGCCGTGTCAGCTCTGACCTTCGTACCGGCCGATCGTGACACCGATCTTGCCGCCACGCTGAACGTGCAGTTCGGTGCAGGCATCGTCGGGTCCTCCGCCCTGTCCTTCGGAGTCGGCTATGCCGCTCCGCCGCGCGTCGCTTTCACCATTCAAGGAACGCTGGGATCGATCGAACTCGATGAGTCGAGGCGGCTTCTGGTCTCCACCCCGAGCGGCACGTCCGAGGAGTCGTTCGACGATGACTGGCTGTCGACCGAGCTTGCTGACTTCGTGGCGGGAGTGCGCGGTGAAGATCGGGGCCAGCCAACCATCAGGGCAGGGCGTCGGGCCGTTCAGCTAGCCGAGCTCGCTGGGCGTTCTGCTGCCGAGCGTCGCTGGGTCGAGACTGTAGATGCTTATGAGTGACCGGTACGTCATCAGGGCTGAACTCGCCGCTATCTTGCCCGCGCCCGGCTGGGCCGTGATGTTCGGTGAGGATGACCTGTCGCTTCACGACCTGTACTTCTACGTGTGGGTGGTCAGTGACGGCACGACGATAGGACTCATCGACGCTGGTCTTCCGCTCAATGCCACCGAAGCGGACGCCCTCGGCGAGACCAATCGGGCATTCGGCGACGATGTCGGATTCCGTTCCGTGCGCACGTTGCCACAGATCCTGGACGAGGCGGGCATTCGCGGCGAGGACGTATCGTTCGTGGCGATCACTCAGACGGTGACGTACCACTCGGGCGGCATCGACGCCGATCTGTTGCCGAACGCTCACTTCTATCTAGCCCGAGCGGGCGTTGAGGAGTTCCTGTCGGGAGGTACCGGTCACCCCGCACCCGAGTTCTATTTCAGTACCTCGTCGTGGGCCAGCCTGCGTACGCTCGCGATCGAGGGCCGGTTGCACCTCGTCGAGTCATCGGCGTCCATTGTTCCCGGTATCGAGTTCGAGGTAACTGGAGGGCATCATCCCGGATCGGGCGCCGTGATCGTGAATACCTCCGATGGCGTCGTCGGTGTGCTCGAGACCGCATTCCTCAAGCGCAACCTCGAGACAGGGCGGCCCATCGGCATCGCCGAGAGCATCGCAGACGCTCGGGCCGCAATGATCTCATTCCAGGGCCGCTTCGACACCGTGGTTGCGATCCATGATCCCGGCAACCTTCGAGACTTCGGGGGTGAACGCCATGACTGACACGCATCACGAGGCTGTCGTCTTGCGCGGAGGAACGGTGTTCGAGGGCGACGGATCGGACGGTGCCGTACGCGATCTCCGCATCGAAGGCGGAACGATCTCCGAGCAACGAGAGGCACCCGGCGACCTTGTGATCGACGTGAGCGGTCTCGTCGTCACCCCGGGGCTCGTCGACCTGCACACCCACGTCTTCGCTGGCCAGGATCTGGGAGTCTCCGCCGACGAGGTGGCGTTCGGATCGGGAACGACGACCGTCCTGGATGCAGGAAGCGCCGGCGCTCACCTGATCGGGGCGTTTCGGGCATCAACCATCGATCGCTCGAGCGTACGTGTGCGCGCGATGCTCAACATCTCCTCGATCGGCACGACGAGCATCATGCTCGGCGGGGAGCTGCTCGCGCCGTGGTACGTCTCCGAGAGTGCGGCGATCGAGGCGATCGAGGCCAATCGCGACTTCGTGGTCGGAGTGAAGGTACGCGCGTCAGGCAATGTCGGCGGTGAGCACACGAGCGCCGCCCTCGCCTCGGCACGGCGGGTCGCCGATCAGGTGGGCTTGCCGCTCATGGTGCACTTGGGTCCGGCGCCCGCGGGCATCGACGAGATCGCCGACTCGCTGCGTTCGGGCGACATAATCACCCATGCCTTCACGGGGTGGCCGGACAACCGCATCGTGGACGAGACCAGTGGTCTGCGCACGTCTGTTCGCGCAGCGCGAGAGCGCGGGGTGCTTCTGGATGTGGGGCACGGCATGTCCGGATTCAGTCTCGACGTGGCCAGACGAATGCTCGCCGACGGTGAGCCACCGGACACCATCAGCACGGACATCCACGCGTACTCGCGCGACTCGGTTGTCGACCTGACCACCGTGCTCTCCAAGTTCCTCGCGCTCAGAATGCCCCTTCCCGACGTGCTGCGTCGCGCCTCGTCCGCACCAGCCAGAGCGATCGGCCTTGACGTAGGAACTCTTGCACCGGGCGCGGCGGCGGATGTCGCGGTGCTGGAGCGGGTTCAGGAGACGATCGACTTCGCTGACGGTTTCGGCGGCACGGTCGCCGGAAGCGAGCGACTTCGGTGCGTCATGACCTTCTCGCGCGGACGGCTCGTGCACGACGGGAGACCGTCATGAATCGACACGACCCCCGCATACATGAATTGCTGAACTACCCCTCGAGAGGAACGATGACGTGCGTGCGTTGACACTTGTTGAAATCGGAAAGCTGAGCGTCGTCGAGCGCGAGGATCCCGTGGTGGAGCCTACGGAGATCATCATCGCGACCATCGCCACAGGAATCTGCGGCTCAGACATCCACGGCTACACCGGCGAGAACGGTCGCCGGTTCCCTGGGCAGGTGATGGGACACGAGACCGTCGGGCGCATCTGGGCCGTGGGGTCGGAGGTTGATAGCAACCGTTACCCCGTCGGCGCGCTTGCGACCGTGAACCCGGTCATCGTGCCCGCAGCTGAGGTGCAGGAGTTCGAGGGCCGGGAGCAGCACGACCCACAGCGCCGCGTTCTGGGCGTCGACCCTGCGATCGTGTCGGCCCTCGCCGAGCGCTTTGCCGTGCCTGCGACCAACGTCGTCGTGCTGCCCGAACTACCCAATCCGCTGCACGGAGCGCTCATCGAGCCGCTTGCCGTGGCCGTGCACGCCGTTCGCCGCGTCGAGGTTTCGCCCGGACAAGTCGTGCTTGTCGTCGGTGGCGGACCGATCGGCCAGTCGTGCGTTCTCGCCGCGAAACGAGCCGGCGCCGCACGAGTGATCGTGTCTGAGCCGAACGAGGCTCGCCGCGGTGTGTGCGCAGCGCTCGGCGCAGAGGTCATCGACCCCGGTGAGGGCGCCGTGCCCGAAGCGGTGCGCGCACTCACCGATGACATCGGTGTCGACGTCGCCATCGATGCGGTGGGGGCGAGCTCGACGATCGCGGATGCCCTGCAGTCGACGGTGCTCGGCGGCCGAGTGTGCCTCGTGGGAATGGCTCAGCCCAACGTCGCCATTTCGGCCTATCGCATCAGCACAGACGAGAGAACCCTCGTCGGAAGCTTCACCTATCCAGCCAAGATCTTCGTCGAAGCGGCGAGCTGGGTAGCGCAAGGAGACCCAGTGCTGGATCTGCTCGTGAGTCAGGTTGTCGGGCCGGAAGAAGCAGACAGGGCATTCACGCGATTGGCTGGAACCCTCGATGTGCCAGCCAAGGTGCTGATCAGGTTCGCGCCCGATCATCCCATCGACACCGCCGCACGCGCCCTCGACTCCGTGGAGGCATCATGACCGAGCCAACTCCATCCCTATTCGAACGCATAGGTGTTCGGCGAGCCATCAACGGGGTAGGGCCGGCGACCAGACTGGGTGGCTTGCCTCTCCATCCTGCTGTTCTGGATGCCATGGTCCAAGCAACCGCCTACGCAGTTCACATGGGTGATCTGGAGGATCGTGCGGGAGAAGAGATCGCTCGACTGCTTGAGGTGGAGGCGGCGTACGTCACGTCGGGAGCCGCGGCGGCACTCACCCTGGCCACAGCTGCGATCATCTCAGGCACAGACCCAGCCCGTGCTGACTCGCTTCCGCGCATTGAAACGGCACCGCACAAGGTGATCGTCCTTGCCGCCCAGCGTGACCCGTATGACAGAGCCGTCGAGTTCGCTGGCGCCGAGCTCGTTGTCGTCGGGTACCCCACGTCGACACACCTCGGAGAGATCGAACGAGCAATCGACGGACAGACCGCAGCTGTGCTCTACCGCCCCGGCCGTGGCGGAAACCACCCGAGCCTCGCGGCGATCTGCGAACTGGCATCGAGCAAGGGCGTGCCCGTGCTCATCGACGGTGCCCTGTACGCTCCGCCACTCGAGAACCTCCGCCAATGGCTCAAGGACGGCGCAGCCCTCGTGGCACTGAGCGGTGGAAAGAACTTTCGGGGTCCACAAGCGACCGGAATCCTGTGCGGTCGCACCGAGTTCATCGCACTCATCGGTGCGCAGCATCAGGACATGGATGAGCGCGAATCCACGTGGGTTCGGGGCGGGGACGGCATTACGCCGCCTCGCCACGGAGTTGGCCGGGCTATGAAAGTCGGTCGTGAGCAGATCGCAGGCCTGGTCGCCGCGGTCGAAAGCTACGTCGCTGCACCAGGTGCAGGCGATGCCGCCGGTATAGCGGAGCTCGAGAAGCTGCACGGACTGCTCGGGAACAGTCCCATCCCTGCGGTCTGGCACGAGACATCGGTGCTCGGCGTGCCCGTGATCGAGCTTCAGGTCGCCGATGCGGGACTCGACGTCGACGCCTTCGTGAAGGCGCTTGCTGCGCGAGAGGTGCCCGTCTACCTTGAGGAAGCCGACGCCTGGCGTGGTGTGCTGGTCGTGCACCCCATGGCCCTTATTGACGGCGACGCCGAAGGCTTGGCGGCAGCGTTTGCCGAGTTGGCCGGACATCGCGGATTGACCAGCGGAGGAGAGATCCGATGAAGCTCATGAGAGTGGGGGAAGCGGGGGCTGAACGCCCGGTCGTCGGCACGGCTGAGCAGTGGTTCGACGCGCGCGGGGTGACCCGCGACTTCGATGCGGACTTCTTTGCAACCGGCGGGATCGAGCGCCTGGGGTCGGCCTTGGCCAGCGGCGAACTACCGCCAACCGCGATCGACGGTGAGCGGATCGGCGCGCCCATTCTGCGTCCGCCCTCTGTGCTCTGCATCGGTATGAACTTCGCTGCTCATGCTGCCGAGTCCGGGGCTCTGCCTCCCGAGGAGCTCGTGATCTTCTTCAAGAAGTCGAATACCGTTGTCGGCCCGAACGATCCCATTCGTCGCGTCGACGCCAGGTCCACACTCGACTGGGAGGTCGAGCTCGGGATCGTCGTCGGGGCACCTCTCCACGGTGAGGTCACATCGCACGCCGCCATGGCCGCCATTGCGGGCTACGTTCTCGCGGACGACGTCAGCGACCGCTGGCTGCAGCTCGATCGCTCCGGCGGCCAGTGGTCCAAGGGAAAATGCTTCCCCGGTTCGTGCGCTCTCGGCCCCTGGATCGCGACCGCCGACGAGATCGAGGATCCGCAGAAACTCGACATGCGGTCCTGGGTCAACGGTGAACCGCGTCAAGGTTCGAACACTTCGGACATGGTGTTCTCCGTCGCACAGATCATGATGGAGCTCGCCCGCGTCATGACGCTCGAGCCCGGGGATGTGATTCTCACGGGCACCCCGCAGGGTGTCGCCCTATCGGGGCGTTTCCCGTACTTGGCATCCGGCGACCGCGTAAGGATGACCATCGACGGGCTCGGAGAGATCGAGCAATCCGTAGAGCCGTTCCCAGTAAAGGAGATCGCATGACAATCGACATCGTAGGACGCACGACCGAGGCACCCAGCCCGCTAGGGCCCTATTCGCAGAGCCGCCGTCGCGGGTCCTTCATCGCCTGCGCGGGCCAGGGCGGCATTGGTCTCGACGGATCCGTCGACGAAGGCTTCGGCCCTCAGCTGCGTCGCACCTTCGAAAACCTGCGGGCGACCCTCGGTGCAGCGGGCGCGACCTTCTCCGACGTGATCCAGGCTCGAGTCTTCCTCACCGACCCCGGGCAGTTCGCGGAGATGAACGAGATCTACAAGGAGTACTTCACCGAACCATATCCCGCGAGAACCACGGTGACGGTCGTGCTGCCGTCACCGCTGCTTGTCGAGGTTGACCTCATCGCGGTCGCGTCCGACGCGTGACGTCATCCGGTGGTGATCACATGCGGGAAGTGAGGTGTCATGTCTACTGAATCACCCAGCGTCAAGTCGGCCCAGCGCACACTCGAGCTGCTTGAGCTCGTCGCGCGGCACCCGCACGGGATGACTTTCGTCGAGCTCGCGGACCAATTGTCGTATCCCAAGAGCAGTCTGCATGGACTGCTTCAGACCGTGGTCGCGATGAAGTGGCTCACCCTCGATTCCGAGGACCGGCGATACTCAATCGGCGTGCGCCCCTGGGAGGTAGGGCAGGCATTCCGACCGAGCCGCGACATCGTCATCAGGGCCCGACGATTCCTCCGGGAGGCGAACGAATCCCTCGATGAGACCATCCAACTGGGCATGCTCGACGACCTCGACGTCGTCTACTTGGACAAGGTTGAGGGGACGCAGCCGCTTCGGCTCGTCTCCAGCGAGGGAAGTCGACTGCCCGCTTACGTCACGGGAATCGGCAAGGCCTTGCTGAGCGGGCTGCCCGCCAACGTGCTCCGTGACCGATTCGCTGGACAGACTCTCACGGGATACACCCCGCACACCATCACGTCAGGGGACCGACTCATCGAGGTGCTTGATGTGGTGCGCGCACGAGGCTACGCAACCGATGACGGCGAGTATTCGCACGGCGTCTACTGCGTCGCCGTCCCCATCACCAACCGCGGTGGGCAGGTTGTTGCTGCACTCAGCTTCTCAGTACCCACTGCGCGAATTGAAAACGGGGATGTGACGACGGATCGCATGATCGAGGTCTTGCTTGTGGCATCCCGAGCCATCTCCGCCGCCATAGATGCGGCCCCCCAGTCAAGGAGCTTCTCATGACCCATGGCCGTGTCGTCACCGTGCTCGGCGAGGTGGACCCCGACGAGCTTGGCTTCACACTGAGCCACGACCACATCCTGGTTGACGGATGGGGCATCCGACAGCTGTACGAAGCCATTCTCGACGACGAACAGATCGCACTCGCAGAACTCGTGCGCTATCGCGAGGCAGGGGGTCGGACGATCTGCGACCCGACCAACAACGGACTGGCCCGCGATCCTGAGGCGCTCGCGCGTCTGAGTCGTGCGTCGGGCGTGAACATCGTCATGGGCGCGGGCTGGTACCGCGAGATGGTCTATCCCGAACTCATCGCGACGACCTCGACCGCCGATCTCGCTGCAATGCTCGTGCGTGAGATCACCGCGGGCGTGGGGGACACGGGCGTTCGGCCGGGGTTCATCGGCGAGATTGGCACCGAGCGGGGGCACATCCCGCCCGCAGTGGAGCGAGTGTTTCGAGCTGCGGGCCGCGCGCACGTCGAGACCGGCGTCCCCATCCTCACCCACACGACCCACTGGGGTGAGCTCGCCCTCGAGCAGCTTGATCTGCTCGCAGAGGAGGGTGTCCCGCCGGAAGTCGTGATCGTCTCGCACCTCGGCGACCGCAAGGGTGTGGAGCACATGCTCCCCATCGCCGACCGGGGAGCGTGGATCAACATCGACAACCTTGCGTTCATTGAGGGATATGCGCCACTGCAGTTCCGCATCGACAACATCGTCGAAATGTGTCGACGCGGATTCGCCGAGCGGATGATGCTGTCGAACGACATCTGTGAACTCGGACAGCTCGCCACCTATGGCGGTGTGGGCTACGACAACGTCATCACGAACGTGATCCCGCGGCTCCAGGAGCAGGGTGTGTCCGATGCGGACATCCACCAGATGACAGTGATCAACCCGTCGAAGGCCTTCGCTTTTCGATAGGCGGGTGAACGACCGTCTCGACTTCGGGCTGCCAGGACCGATCGAGTCGACACAGGGTGAGCGAGCCGGGTGGCGCGCTCACCCTGTAGTTCCCGGTGAGTGCGGCGAGAGATCTGCTTTCGCCACCTAGGTCCAATGGCCCTGTCGGCGCTTGAGTCGCCGCGGTCACACTGGTGAGCGGATCAACGCTCAGGGTGGGCGGATGCCACGCCCGGAGGTCACGCCACGTGTTCCAGCAGGATCCCGATCCGATAGCCGCATCGCTGCTCATCTCCGCGCTGGTCGCGGCGATCCCGATCGTGCTGCTGTTCGTGCTCCTCGGAGTGTTCAAGGTGAAGGCGCCGTTCGCCGCTCTCGCAGCGCTCGCGGTGGCCATCGTGCTGGCGATCGCCGGCTGGCGGATGCCCGTGGTGCAGACCCTCAGCGCGGCCGGTGCCGGCATCTTCTACGGGGTCTTCCCGATCCTCTGGATTCTCGTGAACGCCCTATGGGTCTACAAGCTGACAGTCGCTACGCCGTGGTCGGAGGCGTTCGGGCGCACGATCCGCTCGGTGAGCAACGACCTGCGCATTCTGTCGATCCTGGTCGCGTTCTGCTTCGGCGCGCTGCTCGAGTCTCTTGCGGGGTTCGGTGCGCCCGTCGCGATCTCCGCGGCCATGCTGCTGGCGGCAGGGATGAAGCCGCTCAAGGCCGCGATGGTGTCGCTGCTGGCCAACACTGCGCCCGTCGCGTTCGGCGCGCTCGCCGCCCCGATCTTCGCGCTCGTCGGGGTGACCGGTCTGCCCCTGCACGACCTCGCGTCGATGGCCGGACGCCAGACTCCCTTCATCGCGGCGCTCGTTCCGCTGCTGCTGGTGTTCCTGGTGGACGGTCGCCGTGGCGTTCGGGAGACGTGGCCCGTTGCGGTGGTCGCGGGTGTGGTGTTCGCGATCGTTCAGTTCGTGACATCCAACTTCTTTGCCGTCGAACTCACGGATGTCTTCGCGGCCGTCGCGACGATCATCGTCGTGCTGCTCATGCTGCGGGTGTGGCACCCCAGACACGAGGTGAGCGTGGGACCGGATGGTGAGCCTCCGGTCGTGCGACCGACCCTGCGTGAGATCGCCATGTCGGTCGCGCCCTATGCGGTGATCATCACGGTGTTCTCGCTGGCACAGCTCCCCGCGATCAAGGGCTGGCTCGGCGAGGTCGGCACCGTCACCTTCCGCTGGCCGGGCCTCGATGTGGTCAACGCAGCCGGCGACCCGGTGGCAGGGCAGGACATGCACTTCGATCACCTCAAGGCGACCGGCACAATGCTGTTCATCTCGGGACTGATCACCGTGGCGCTGTATCGGATCCGCCCCAGCCTCGCCGCTCGCACCTACGGCGCGACGGTGAAGCAGCTGCGTTGGACCATCGTGACCGTCACCGCCGTGCTCGGTCTCTCGTTCGTCATGAACCTCTCCGGCCAGACCTCGACGCTCGGCACCGCCCTCGCATCGGCCGGCGGCTTCTTCGTCGTGCTCTCGCCGCTGATCGGGTGGATCGGGGTGGCGATCACCGGCTCCGACACGGCCTCGAACTCGCTGTTCGGTCAGTTGCAGGTGACGGCGGCAGCGGCCACCGGCCTGCCACCCGTGCTCATGGCTGCGGCGAACTCATCGGCGGGGGTGCTCGGCAAGATGCTGTCGCTGCAGAATCTGGCCGTGGCATCCGCTGCCGTGGGACTGGAGGGCAGCGAGAACCAGCTGTTCCGCAAGCTGGTGCCGTGGAGCCTGGGGTTGCTCGCGCTCATCACCCTGCTGATCGTGCTGCAGTCGAGTGTGCTCCTGTGGATGGTGCCGACTAGCGTGCCTGGGCAATGATCGCTTCGGCGATCGCCCGTGAGTCGCTCGAGAATGAGCTCACGTAGATCGCGTCGACGCCGAGGCTGAACCACAGCTCGCAGGCGGCGCGGTCGGCAGAGCAGGTCGAGACTGCCTTCTCCGCCCCGGTCTGGCCTTCCAGGGTGTCGAGCTGCTCCGGGCTGTCCGCCGTGAGGCCCGCGGTGATGCGGTCGACGATCGGGGCGTTGTCCAGCAGCAGAACGAAGTCGGCGCGAGCGAACTCCTCCGACGACTCGGCCACGCAACTCACGAACCCGGCCTCGACCTGTGCGGTGGACTGCAGCGTGACGATGTCCCGGGGATCCGGCGCCGCGACCTCGTACTCGCCGACGGATGCCACGCCCAGAGCGCTCGCGAGGGCGGGGGTCTTCAGGAAGCTCGTGCAGACATCCACGCCGGGGGATGCCTCGCGGCCCCTCGTCGCAGGCCACGCCAGCTGCTCGGGCGTGGCGTCGCGGATGGTGCTGAACACGGCGGCGGCAGCGGGCGCCAACGCGGCGAGCACGTCGTCGGATGATGCGCCCACAAGACTGTCGCCGACGCCGAGTCCCGGGTCGTGCACCATGACGCTCACCCAGGCGTCACCGATGGGCGCCGTTGCCAGGCATCCGGGGTCACCGCAGGAGTGGGCGCCCGGAAAACCAGCGAACGGCGTCTGGTCGGAGGTTCCGGGGGAGTCGCCGAAGGTGTACGAGTTCCAGGCGGACGCGGCCCCGGGCAGCACCTGCACGTCGAGCCAGGGCACGGCGGGATCGCCGACGATGCTCGAGTAGGTGCCCATCGATCCGTCGGCGAGCCACGCGCACCGGATGCCACCGGCCGCCGTCGAGGCGAAGTCGCCCGGGCTCGGGTACTCCAGCAGGCTGGAGAAGTCAGAGGGAGCCGACGGCGACGCGAGAGCTGTCTCGGCGGCAGCGGCCGGCACGAGGTCGGCGCAGGCCAGAGGAGTGCTTGCCGTGGCGGTCGGTGTGGGTGTCGAGCTGCCCGAACCGCTGGGCGCGGGGGAGGGGGCGGGCACGCATCCTGTCAGTGCCGTGAGCGTCAGTGCGGTCAGGGCCAGTGCGGTGAGGGCCGCTCCCCGTGATGGTGTGATCGATCGACGGCTCATGGCCTGACGCTATCAGCGCGTGCCGTCGAGCTCCGCCAGCGCGGCACGCAGTCGCTCGGGGAAGAGCGCCCAGTATCCGGGCGCGGTACCGGCGCCGAAGGTCGGTGGGTCGAGGTGATCCCAGAGCGGCAGGTCGGCATCGGCCAGGCGCGTGACGTGGGCCGCACCGTCATCCGCCGTCGGATGACCGGCCTTCTCCTCGCGGCGGCGCTCGACACGGTACAGCTCGCCGTCGTCTCCGAGCACCACCGCAACCGTGCGAAGACGCCACAGGTCATCCGTCGTGTCGTGGACCGTGGTGACCTCAGCGAGCTGCCAGCCCCGGAGCAGTACCTCCGACTCCCGGTACCGGTCGGTCACGGGGAATCCGAGGAACCGGCGCTGCACCTCCACGGTCTGCCACGCCACGGCGGCGTCGGTCGCGTTGACGCCCGCGGCGATCCAGGCAGCCGCAGTTGCGCGGCAGCGCTCGCGGAACTCGACGACAGCGTCGGCGGTGAAACTCGCGTCGTACTCCTCAGCGGTGACCGGCATTCGGTGCTCCTCTCGTGCGAGTGAGCCTATTCTTCGCCGGGCTCGTGACCGGTCATCGCCAGGCGCTCGCCGTCGGGGATGTGCACGGGCGATGAACTCTCTGGTAACCCGCCGTAATCTTTGCTTCGAGGGCTTGCGCGCGTGGCGGCGCCGTGTAACGATTTGATCACGGCGGCCCTCGGGTCGCCGTCCAACGTTAATCGCCAGTGGCCTAGAGCTCGACGAAGTCGGCAGCGATGAGGTCGGTGAGCCGAGCATCCAGCCCCGCCTCTGCGGCGAACTCCGGCCAGCTGCGCACGACGTCACGCACCCGGGTGATCGCGGCGGCGGCTCGCTCGATGCCGAATCGGTCGGCGACCGCCAGCAGGTCGCGGCGAGTGATCTCGCGGAACGCACCGTTCACCGACATCAGGTGCTGGCTCACCCACACGCTCGTGGGGGAGTAGGCGTGGGTCACGTCATAGGCGGGTGCGAGCGTCCAGACGCCGTCGGGCTGCATGAGGAAGGCGAAGTTCTTCGTGTGGTCGTCACAGTTGGCGGCCGCCACGTTGAATGCCATGCGCAGGAAGGCCTGCTCGAGGGCCGCGTCACCGAGCCCGAGCGCGACGATGCGCGTGAAGAGCTGCGAATAATCGTTGACCCCCCGGGCATTGAAGTCGACGCCGTCCATGCCGCAGAGGGTGAGCATGTGCAGGCGCTCGCCGCCGTCGACGCGATCGAACCGGCGGGTCATGAAGTGGGCGCGCCCGTGTTCCTCGAGCAGCCGGGTCGATGCCATGTGGATGCCCGCCGCGCGGGCCATGAGCGAGTAGGCGTACTCGACGCGCCCGTAGTTCTGGCCGGGACCGAGCTGCTCGTCGGCACCGATCCCGTCGAACTTCAGCAGCCAGGCCTCGAAGCCGGGCGGGGGAGGCAGGTGACCTGATCGGATCTCGTTCGTCGCGGGATCGATGTTCACGATCGCCTTCGCGCGGGCGCCGCCCGCGCTCGTGCCCACCTCGATGATCCGTCGCAGCGCCGCCTGCGACTCGTCCTCGTTGGCCAGCGACCCCTCCACCGCGCGCCGGGCGGAAGTGATGAGCTGGTTCAGATTGAGGGCGGTCGGCGGCGGCAGGCTCGGCGAGTTGTCCGGCCGGTACACGAGTGCGCCCATTCCGCGTTCGCCGAGATAGGCGAGGCGGTCGAGGGCCGACACCTGCTCGGGCGGGATTCCGTTTCTGGCGAGCCAGGCATCCACGATGCTGTTGCCGAACCGGTCGGGCAGCGAGTCGGCGATCATCGGCGGGAGACCCTGGTAGGTGTTCGCGGGCAGGCCGGGGAAGGAGTACAGGGTGCGGGCGAGCGGCATCAGGGCGGGTGCGAGCTCGATGCCGCCGGCGATCCAGGCCGGGTCGTACTCGAAGACGTAGGCGTCGCGCTGGCGGCCCGCTGCGATCGCGCCCACGAGTCGGCCCCAAGCGGTGACCTCGATGAGATCCACTGGCACGTAGCGGGCGGGAGCAGCCATCAGGGACGCCCTCGGGGCACGCGCTGCGGCCTGGGGCTCTGGCGGCGGCTCTGCCGCAGAAGCTCGAGTGGGCTCGGTCCGTCGCCGCGGGGGTCCAGGCCGTCCAGCCACTCGGTTCTCCCGAGCACCCGCAGTACACGGATCAGGGTCTTGAGGCTCGATCCAGAACCGCGCTCGAGGGCCTGCACCGTCGTGACCGAGATGTTCGCACGTTCGGCGAGCTCGTCCTGGCCCAGTAGGGCCGCGATGCGCAGGGCGCGCACCTGGTCGCCGATCCGGCGTTCCCAGTCCTGCGTGGTGACATCCATAACCAGCAGTATTCCATGTTTTAATTCGATAGAGCACGTTAAAACTGGTTTTTCCCTGTTTTAGGTGTGCAATCGATCCGCGGGTGGTCGATCTCGTGCGTGGTGCGGACTCTAGAGGGTGCGGGCGAGCGCCTCGACGGCGTCCTTCGCCTCTTTCAGCCCCACTCCGGTGTGCTGGCGCCACAGCTTGATCGCACCGATGGTGTCGCCTGCCCGCAGTGCTTCGGTGACGTCAGCGGGGGTGCCCGTCGGATCGGTGGTGTCGAGCAGCCCCAAACCGAAATGACGGTACAGCGCGTCGATGAGTTCGCCCTGCCGGCGCACCTGGCGCTGCAGTTCGGCGATGTTCTCCTGGTCGGTGGGCATGCCACGAACCTACCGAACAACCGGTCACGGCTTCCAGACCATGAGCACCACCACCGCGGCGAGGAACACCGTCGTCGCAACCCCCGATACGGTCAGCACCCTGGTGGACGCCACCGTGCCTCGCGCTATCGACTCGCTCGCGGCCCTGAGGCGGGGCGCCGTGACGCCCATCGTCAGCGCGAGCGTCGCGCCATAGAGAATCACCGAAGCGCCGAGCCACGGAGTGGCAATGGTCACCTGCGGCACGTACGAGATGAGCATGATTCCGAGGAACCCGATCACCAAGGCGATCACGCCGAAAACCGTGGACGCGCGGCCGAGACCACGCACACCCGGGGCGTTTCGGGCACGCACCTCGATCACCCCCGCGAACGGCACTACGGCAAGAGGGATCACCACGAGCGCACCGAGCGTGAAATGGATGAACTCGAGTGCGAGCCTCATGGTCTCTAGGGGCGCCAGACCATGAGTACGACTACTGCCACCAGCAGGAGAGCCGACAGTCCCGACAACGCCGCGATCGGGCGGTACTCCATCGCGAGCTTGCCGTCGGCGAGGCGCTCACCCGCCCGCTTCATCAGCGGGGCGACTCCCGAGAGCACGATGGTGACCGCGGCCGCGTAGAGGATGATCGAGGTCAGCAGCCACGGCGTCGTGTACGTGAGCTTGTCCTCCGGATCGACGAAGGCCACCAAGCCGAATCCGAGTACCGCGACAACCAGTGACAGCCATCCGAAGACGTTGGTGGCCCGGGCGAAGCCGTTCACCTGCGCGGAGTTGCCACCGCGAAGCGAACGCAGACCTGCCATGGGCAGGATGGCCATCGGGCCGATGATGAAGACGGCCGCAACCACGTGCAGCACAGCGAAGAGGGTTTCCATGACCCCAAGAGTGCCGGTTCGACGCCCCTCGAGACAGGGGCGAAGGTCCCATCGAACACCGCAGAACGGCCCCGCCTCCCGCAGGAGACGAGGCCGTTCTGGTCAGAAGCGAAGCTACTTCTTGTCGCCGAAGACTTCGCCCTCCATGGCGTCGTAGCCCTCGGTCTCCGGGTCGCCGTGCATGCCGCCCGACAGCGCGTACTCCTCCTCAGGGGAGAGCACCAAGCGGTGGCGACCGTAGAGGGCGAAACCGAGCAGGATCAGCGCGTAGACGATCGCGATCGCGATGATCGCCGGCTGGAACGCAGCGTTCAGCAGGAAGCCCAGGAAGATGAGCGCCGAGATGATCGCGGCGACAACGGCACCGGGGATGCCCCACGGGCTCTTGTAGGGCCGCTTGGCGTTCGGGAACTTCTTGCGCAGGATCACGAACGAGATCATCTGGAGCAGGTATGCGAGCACGGCACCCCAGACGGCGATGTTCAGGATGATCGCACCGGCGACCGCACCAGCACCCGCGGCATCCGCCTTGCTCAGCAGGTCGAGCACGACGAGGGCGATGAAGCCGATCACCGCGCCCACGACCAGCGCGACCCAGGGGGTCTGACGCTTGCCGGTGAGCGAGAAGAACTTCGGGTAGTACCCGGCGCGCGACAGCGAGTACATGTTGCGGCCGTAGGCGAACATGATGCCCTGCAGCGAGGCGAGCAGACCGATCAGGGCGAACAGCGCGAGCACTGCGGCGAGCTGGTCGCCGACAATCGCGCGGAATCCGTCGAGCAGAGGCTCGAGCGAAACACCTGTTGCTGCAGCTCCGAGCACGCCCGTGTTGAGGAACAGAACGAGAAGACCGGTGACGATCAGCGTTCCGCGGGCCCAGAGGCCGGCCTTCGGGATGTCGCGGGTCGGGTTCATCGACTCCTCGGCCGCCAGCGGAAGCTCCTCGATGCCGAGGAAGAACCACATGGCGAACGGCAGGGCGAACAGGATCGGCAGCACACCGTGCGGCAGGAAGGTGCTCTGGCCCTCATCCGGCGGGATGTTCCAGAGGCTGTCCCAGCTGAACAGGCCAGAGAACAGTGCCATGGCCGAGAAGACCAGAAGGATTGCGATGGAAATGATCGACACGACAATGGCGAACTTGAAGGAGATGTTCGCTCCCGCCGAGTTGAGGGCGATGAACACGACGTAGAGCACGATCCACCAGATCCACATGTTCGCGGAGAGGTCGAAGCCGAGCAGTTCGGTCGTGATGCCATTGGCATACTGCGCCGAGAAGAAGACGATCACGCCCGTCGTTGCGACGTACTCGATCGTCTCGGCGAGTCCAGTGACCAGACCGCCCCAGGGGCCCATGGCCGAGCGGGCGAACGAGTAGGCACCGCCGGTGTGCGGCTGGGCCGCCGCCATCTCGCCGATCGAGAAGATCATTCCGTAGTACATGACCACGAGGATGACGAACGCGATCAACATTCCGCCGAAGCCGGCGAAGTCGATGCCGAAGTTCCAGCCCGAGAAGTCGCCCGAGATGACCGCGGCGACAGCAAGGCCCCAGAGGCCCCAGACTCCCGCGCTTCTCTTGAGACTGCGCTTCTCGAAGTAGCCGTCCCCGGCTTTCGTATACGTGACGCCGGACACCTTGGTGCCGTCTTTCTCCGCCATTCTTCCTCCGTTTGGGACTGTCGGGCGCAGGCCCCATCGCCTGCGGAATTCCCATGAGTTTGTCGGCTATTGGTACCTCGTGTCTACCTTTGGATGTAAATTGCGCGTTACGGTAGCCCAGTGATCGAGGCATCCCTCGTGATGTAATGGTCGACACATACTCGAAGGGGAGCTTCTCCAATGGCACACGCGAGCACGCAAACGAAGACGGGCAACCTGACTGTTCAGGAGCTGACCGTGATGGTCGCGGCCAAGGAGATCGACACCGTCATCATCGCCTTCACCGACATGCAGGGGCGCCTCGTCGGCAAGCGCGCATCCGCTCGTCTCTTCCTGGAGGAGCTCGCCGAGCACGGCGCCGAGTGCTGCAACTACCTGCTCGCCGTCGATGTCGAGATGAACACGGTGAGCGGATACGCGATCTCCTCGTGGGAGCGGGGCTACGGCGACATGGCGATGATGCCTGACATCGACACCCTGCGTCTGGTGCCGTGGCTGCCGGGCACGGCGCTCGTCACGGCCGACCTGACCTGGCTCGACGGCACACCCGTCGCACCGGACCCCCGGCAGGTCCTCAAGCGCCAGATCGACCGCCTGGCCAAGAAGGGCCTCAGCTCGTTCGTGGGCACGGAGCTCGAGTTCATCGTCTTCGAGGACAGCTACCGGGATGCCTGGAAGAAGAAGTACGTCGACCTCTACCCGGCCAGCGACTACAACATCGACTACGCGCTGCTCGCGTCCAGCCGCATGGAGCCGCTGCTGCGCGACATCCGCAACGGCATGGATGGCGCCGGCATGTACTGCGAGGGCGTCAAGGGCGAGTGCAACCTCGGCCAGCAGGAGATCGCTTTCCGCTACACGGACGCGCTCGGCACCTGCGACAACCACTCCGTCTACAAGAACGGGGCGAAGGAGATCGCCGACCAGCACGGCAAGTCGTTGACCTTCATGGCCAAGTACAACGAGCGCGAGGGCAACTCGTGCCACATCCACCTCTCGGTCGTGGGTGAGAACGGCGAGCCCGTCATGGCCGACAAGGATCGGCCCTACGGATTCTCGAAGCTCATGGAGCACTGGATCGCCGGCCAGCTGGCGACACTTCGCGAGCTCAGCCTGTTCTTCGCCCCCAACATCAACTCCTACAAGCGCTTCGTCGAGGGCAGCTTCGCACCGACCGCCGTGGCGTGGGGACTCGACAACCGCACCTGCGCTCTGCGCGTCGTCGGCCACGGACGCAGCCTGCGCGTGGAGAACCGCGTGCCCGGTGGCGACGTCAACCAGTACCTCGCGGTCGCGGCGCTCATCGCGGGCGGGCTCTACGGCATCGAGCATGAGCTGGAGCTGGAGCCGATCTTCGAGGGCAACGCCTACGTGTCGGATGCCCCGCGCGTGCCGTCATCGTTGCGCGAGGCCGCGGCGCTCTTCCAGGCGTCCGAGGTTGCGACGGAGGCGTTCGGCGAGGACGTCGTCGCGCACTACCTCAACAACGCGCGCATCGAGCAGGCGGCCTACGACGCCGCGATCACGGATTGGGAGCGGGTTCGTGGTTTCGAGCGGTTCTGAGCACTCCGCCGGTCGAGTAGCCGCCGACGGCGGCGTATCGAGACCTGGTTTCGATACGGCTTCGCCTACTCAACCGGCCCGACCCGTCATCGGCCTGACGACGTACCTCGAGCAGGCACAGACCGGGGTGTGGGACGTGCCCGCGAGCTTCCTGCCGAAGGTGTACTTCGAGGCGGTCACCCGCGCCGGGGGCATCGCGGTGCTGCTGCCGCCGCAGCCGGTCGACGCTGAGATCGCCGACGCCGTGCTCGACGGCCTCGATGGCCTCATCATCACGGGCGGCAAGGATGTCGAACCGGCCCGCTACGGCCAGGAGCCGCACCCCACCACCGACGAGCCTCGCCGGGATCGTGACGCCTGGGAGGATGCCCTGCTGACGGCAGCGATCGACCGCGGCCTGCCGTTCCTCGGCATCTGCCGCGGGGCTCAGGTGCTCAACGTGGCACTCGGCGGCACCCTGCACCAGCACCTGCCCGACGTGATCGGCACCACGCGCTACAACCTCGGCCAGGGTCGCTTCGCGGTCAACGAGGTCGGGGTCGAGGCATCCACGAAGCTCGGGCAGCTGCTGCAGGGTGACGAGACCGTGGACGTCAAGAGCTACCACCATCAAGCGATCGACGAGGTCGCTCCGGGACTCGTCGTGTCGGCCCGCAGTGACGACGGCACGATTCAGGCGGTGGAGCTGGCCGACCATCCCTTCGGGGTGGCCGTGCAGTGGCATCCCGAGGAGGACGCCGCCGAAGACGCGCGACTCTTCGCGGGACTCGTGGACGCAGCGAAGGAGTACCGCTCGGTGGTCGAGCGCGTCGAGACCGAAGGGGCACACCATGGCTGAGATCTCGACAAGCTCGATCACCGGAACGACAAGCTCGATCACCGGGTCGACGACCCTCATCGACCCCTCGACCGGTCAGGCATTCGATACCGTGCATCAGACCTCACGCGAGCAGGTGGATGACGCGATCGCGAGCGCCGTCGTTGCGCAGCGCGCGTGGGCGGCTCTCGCTCCGGCGGCTCGCGCCCAGGCCCTCCGCGACTTCGCGACGGTCGTGGGCACTCACGTTGAAGAGCTCGCGGCCCTCGAGGTGGTCAACTCCGGGCATCCGATCAGTCAGGCCCGTTGGGAGGCGGGGCACGTGCGCGACGTGCTCAACTACTACGCGGCGGCGCCGGAGCGGATGATCGGCAAGCAGATCCCGGTGGCGGGCGGCCTCGACGTGACCTTCCTCGAACCGCTCGGCGTCGTGGGCGTGATCGTGCCGTGGAACTTCCCCATGACGATCGCGAGCTGGGGCTTCGCGCCCGCGCTCGCCGCGGGGAACGCCGTGGTGCTGAAGCCTGCCGAGTGGACGCCGCTGACCGCGATCCGTCTCGGCGAACTCGCGCTCGAGGCCGGGCTGCCCGACGGGCTGTTCCAGGTGCTGCCGGGCAAGGGCTCGGTCGTCGGCAACCGCTTCGTCACCCACGAGCAGGTGCGCAAGATCGTCTTCACCGGCTCGACCGAGGTCGGCAAGCAGGTGATGGCCGGGTGCGCCGACCAGGTGAAGGCCGTCACCCTCGAGCTCGGCGGCAAGAGTGCCAACGTGGTGTTCGCCGACTCCGACCTGGAGAAGGCCGCGGCCACGGCGCCGTACGCGGTGTTCGAGAACGCCGGTCAGGACTGCTGCGCTCGCAGCCGCATCCTCGTCGAGCGCAGCGTCTATGACCGGTTCATGGAGTTGCTGGAGCCCGCGGTCAAGGGCGTGGTCGTCGGTGCCCCCGGTGACCCGGCCACCGAGATGGGCCCGCTCGTCTCGAAGGCCCACTTCGACGCGGTCAGCGCCTATGTTCCGGATGACGCGGCCGTCGCCTTCCGTGGCAGCAAGCCCGACGGCCCCGGCTACTGGTTCGCGCCCACGGTGCTCACGCCGAGTTCGCGCACCGACCCGGTGGTCACCGAGGAGATCTTCGGCCCGGTCGTCACCGTGCTCCCGTTCGACGACGAGGCCGACGCCATTGCCCTGGCCAACTCGAGCATCTACGGGCTCAGCGGCTCGATCTGGACGCGCGACGTGGGTCGTGCCATCCGGGTCGCGCGCGGGGTCGAGTCCGGCAACCTCTCCGTGAACTCGCACTCCAGCGTGCGGTACTCCACCCCGTTCGGCGGGTTCAAGCAGTCGGGACTGGGCCGCGAGCTCGGTCCGGATGCGGCCTCCGCCTTCACCGAAACCAAGAACGTCTTCATCTCAACCGACTAAGCGGCCGGTCGAGTAGCGCGCAGCGCGTATCGAGACCCGGTTTCGATACGCGGCTTCGCCGCTACTCAACCAGCAGAAAGGCACACATGACCATCACCAAGATCGACCTCACCCAGCGGCTGAAGGGCAAGGTCGCCGTCATCACGGGCGGCGCGAGCGGCATCGGCTTTGCCACGGCGCGACGGTTCGCCGCCGAGGGCGCGACAGTCGTGATCGGCGACTTCAACGCCGAGACCGGCGAGAAGGCGGCCGCGGAGGTCGGTGGGCTGTTCGTGCAGGTCGACGTGACCGACGAGGAACAGGTCAACCACCTCTTCGACACCGCCGCCGAGAAGTACGGCTCCGTCGATATCGCGTTCAACAACGCCGGCATCTCCCCGCCCGACGACGACTCCATCGAGACCACGGAGCTGCCCGCCTGGAACCGGGTGCAGGACGTCAACCTCAAGAGCGTCTACCTGTGCTCCCGCGCGGCACTGCGCCACATGGTCAAGCAGCAGTCGGGCTCCATCATCAACACGGCCTCGTTCGTCGCGGTCATGGGCTCGGCGACCAGCCAGATCTCCTACACGGCGTCGAAGGGTGGAGTGCTCGCGATGACGAAGGAACTCGGCGTGCAGTTCGCGCGGCAGGGCATCCGTGTCAACGCACTGTGCCCCGGCCCGGTCAACACCCCGCTGCTGCAGGAACTCTTCGCCAAGGACCCGGAGCGGGCTCAGCGTCGGCTGGTGCACATCCCCAAGGGGCGATTCGCCGAGCCCGAGGAACTGGCCGCCGCTGTGGCGTTCCTCGCCAGCGACGACGCCAGTTTCATCACCGCGTCGACCTTCCTCGTCGACGGGGGTATCAGCTCGGCCTACGTGACGCCGCTGTAATCATGGCGACCCCGGGGGAGGACGCCACCTACGAGGGCCTCGCCGACGAGGTACTGCTCAGGCCGGTGCGCAGCGGCAACTCGTTCGAGGACACCGTGGCGCGCCTGCTTCAGACCATCCGCCTCGGCGTCGTCGGCCCGGGCGAGCCGCTTCCGCCCGAGCGCGACCTTGCCGCCCGCTTCTCCGTGAGCCGCGACACCGTGCGCGACGCCATCAAGAGCCTGGCGGATGCCGGTTACCTGGTATCCCGCCGGGGTCGGTACGGCGGCACCTTCGTCAGCGAGCCGCTGCCCACGTCGCGGGCGGACACCCCACCCCCCGCCGCGGTCGACCTCAACGATGTGCTCGGCCTGCGCGAGATCCTCGAGGTGGGGGCGGCCAGGGCGGCGGCGACACGTGAGCTCAGCGGCGTTCAGCGCGATCTGCTGTGGACTCGGCTGAGGGAGACCGCCGCGGCATCCGTCACCGATTACCGTCGCCTGGACTCCCGGCTGCACCTGACGATCGCTGAGGTGGTGGGCACACCGTCGCTCGTCTCGCTGCTCGCCGACAACCGCACCCGGGTGAACGAGCTGCTCGACGGCATCCCGCTGCTCGCGAAGAACATCGAGCACTCGAACCAGCAGCACGAGGACATCGTCGTGGCGATCCTCACGGGCAACCCCGAACGAGCCGCGCTGGCGATGGGCGAGCACCTGGAGGGCTCGGCGGCACTGCTGCGCGGGTTCTTGAGCTAACTCAGCCGCGTGCCGCGGCGAGGATCTTCTCGAGGTTCTTGTCGCGCGTGGCATCCGACTTCGCGGCCACCCACGGCTCGACCACCGCGCGCTGCTTCGAGTAGGAGAGAGCCCGGAACGCCTCGAGGGCGTCAGCGGCTTCGAGTGCGTCAGCGACCGGAGCGGGCAGTTCGAGCACGCGAGGCTCGGTGTCGTGCTCGAGCGTGACGGTGATCGCGTCGCCGCCGGTGAGTCCCGCCTCGGCCTTGACGGCTGAGCTCACGCTGATCATGAAGGCGCCCTTGTACCAGCTCACGCTGCTGCGGTAGCTGTAGTCCCCGACGGTGACGACAACCGGGTAGCGCTTGGCCGGGCCGAGTTGGGCCATGATCTCCTCGGGCACGACGATGCCGGAGGCTGTTCCCCCGCCCGTGAGGACGGTGTCGAACGTCACGCTCATGGCGACTCAGGGCGCCTTGGGCGTGCGTGGCCTCGGTGCCGCCTTGGCTGGCGGCGTGGTCGTGGCCGGCGCAGCGCTTGCTGTGTTCGGTGTCTCGCTCGACACCGCGGGGCTGTTCTTCGCGACGTAGATCTGGGCGGCCTTGGTGGCCACCAGGAGGAACCGCACCAGGAGGAAGATCAGGGCGATGACCACCAACAGCATGAACAGCCACAGCAGCCCGCCGACGATCATCATCGCGAAGTGCGCGAAAGGTGCGAACGGTCCCGGTCCGTCAAAGTTCACGGTCCCTCCTCCAGTTCGTTGGTCTGGGCATCTTTGACCACGGTGCCCACGGCGATCGCCACGGTGAGACCCCAGCTGATCCACATCAGAATCAGGCGCCAGTCGCGCGGGCCACGCCGCGTCGACTGAACGACGCCGAACACTCCGAACAGAGCACTGAGGATGCTCGTGTTGAACAAGAACCTGCGCACGTGTGCCTCCCAGACCGTCGTCGTCCACGCTACCCGCAGTTGTCGCGATCGCGCAGCCCATCAGTACAGTGGCTGATGTGGTCAACGGATTCACCCCGCGAGCGTTCGCATTCTTCCGGGAGCTGGCGGCGAACAACACCCGCGAGTTCTGGCTGGCGCACAAGGCCGAGTTCGAGGCGGTCGTTCGCGACCCCATGGAGTCGTTGCTCGCGGCGCTTCCGGAACCCTACGACGGATTCCGCCCCTTCCGCATGAACCGCGACGTGCGCTTCTCCAAGGACAAGTCGCCCTACAAGACAGCGCACGCCGCGGTGCTCGACGACCGGGGGGCGGTGCTCTACCTCCAGGTGGGCGCCGAGGGGATGTTCGCTGCCGGAGGTGGCTACCTGCTGGCGCCCGATCAGCTGGAGCGCTTCCGCGCGGCCGTGGATGCCCCCGCGCCCGGTCTCGAACTCGAGCGCATCATCGACGAGCTCGGCCGCGATGGAATCGACGTCGGTCCCGGCGGTGCTGAGCCCCTCAAGACCGCGCCCCGGGGCTACGACAAGGAGCATCCGCGCATCGGGCTGCTGCGCCAGAAGGGCATCGCCGCGGGCATCCGGCTCGACCCGGAGGACTGCCGCAACGGCGACGAGCTCTTGACCACGGTGGTCGATTTCTTCGACGCTGTGCAGCCGCTCACGTCGTGGTTGCGCGACCATGTTGGACCATCCACGGCCCCGCGCGGGCGCCAGGGGTCGCGGCCTAGGTGAGTCCCAGGTCGGCGAGGATCGTGTGGATGTCGGGAGGGGTCACCCGGCTCCAGTCCATCCCCCGGCTGAAGAGGTAGCGCTCGCGCTCCTCGTACAGTCGACCCATCCGCTCATCCCACTCGTCATTGAAATTGAAGTACCACCCCGGCAGCGGGGTCAGTTCCCCGACGACTGGGCCCCGATCGGTCGGGTAGAGGTCGACGCGAATGTACGGCAGCGGTAGGGCGGCACCGATGGCGCGGGCGATGCCGAGGAGTTGCTCGGCATTCTCGGGTGCGTTCAGTGTTGGATCGAGCTTCTCGGTGTGGATTCCGACGTTGACCTTCTCCCAGACGTCATCGAACCACTGAAATCCTCGGGGTCTGGTGCTCCTCACGAACGAGCAGGCCATGTAGTCGCCGAACATCGAGATCTTCACGTCGTCGACGGGCCGGTCTGACCCGTCTGCGGCTCGCAACAGCTCTTCGCCGATCCAACGGTCGGCGAATCCAGCCTTCTCCCGTTCGGCGTCCAACCTCGCGGTGAGTTCCGCGAAGGTCAACTCGGTGGCCGTGATCTGCTCGAACCAGCGGTGGCCGCCGAGCGGGACCAGCGCAACAACGCCTCGATTGTTGTACGACCTCGCCGGCTTGAGCACTGTCGGTTCGACAAGGTGATCGGGGGTGAGGCGGGAGAGTTCACCGATCACTCGGAAGTCGCGGGGGAGTGGGGCACCGAGCGCCTCGAGAAGCCGATGGCTGCGTTCCTTGTCGAACATCGCGGAGATGACGGGGTAGTCCTTGCGGCGGTTGGCCGTGGCGATGCACGCGCTGAACGAACTCACCGTGGATCTCCTCATGGAAGATGACCATAACGTGTGAGGACGTTACTGAGAGTTCACCCACAACTGACCGATCGGACAGTTTCCTGACCGCTCGGTCAGTTATCGTGGAAGCATGTCAAGCCAAGAGGACCTCCGCACCATTGCGCTCGCGGAATTCGCGACCGCAGGGTACGCGGGCACCTCGCTGCAGCGCATCGCAGAGCTCGCCGGACTCTCCAAGTCGAGCGTGCTGTACCACTACGCCTCGAAGGAAGCGCTCCTCGAGGCGGCCATCGGCCCGGCGATCGACCGCATGATCGCGATACTCGAGCCCCTCGTCGGACTCGAGCTCGATGACGACGCCCGCACGACCTTCCTCGAGGCCTTCGTCGACTTCCTGCTCGACCACCGACTAGAAGTGCACATGTTCATCAACCAGGGTCCGTCGCTCGTCGACGTGCCCGTGATCGACCGCGCCAACGCGCTCGTCTTCCGCCTTGCCGAGTTCTTCTCGGCCAACTCCGCGAGCCTCGAGGAGAAGATGCGCTTCGGCATCGCCCTCGGCGGCGCCGCCTACATGCTGTGCACCGTGCACTCGCTCGACCTTCCGGTCGAGCCCCGTGAAGAGACCAGGGTTGCTCTCCTCACGATCATGGGGGAGCTCCTCGCCCCCGTTCGTATCCGCTAGATCTCGACTGTCTCGACTGTCTCGACAAGCTCGACAACCGACAAATTCGATCACCAACACCACCCTGGGGTAACCGTGGCAACACTTCTCTACCGACTCGGCCGCTTCTCGTACCGTCACGCCTGGCGCGTGATCGGGGTGTGGGTGCTCGTGCTCATCGCGGTGCTCGGCGCGGGCATCGGTCTCGGCGGCAAGACGCAGGAGTCGTTCGCGATTCCCGGCACCGAGTCGCAGCAGGCGCTGGACCGACTCGAGGCCGTGTTCCCCTCGGTCGCCGGCGCGTCGGCGACCGCCGTCGTGGTGGCTCCTGCCGGGGCATCAATCGGCTCGGAGAAGACGACCATCGAAGAGCTCGTGACCGCCATCGAGAAGGTGCCCGGCATCGACTCGGCGATGAGCCCGTTCGACCAGTACGCGGGCAAGGCCATCTCCGACGACGGCACGATGGCCATCATCCGGGTGCAGTTCGACGGTCCGTCGACCGACGTCACGGATGCCACGATCGCCGACCTCAAGGCCACCGCCGATGTCGGCACGGCTCAGGGCCTCCAGGTCGAGTTCGGCGGCCAGGTCTTCCAGGAGACCAGCGTCGCCATCACCATCACCGAGGTCTTCGGTGTCATCTTCGCCGGTGTGGTGCTCGTGATCACTTTCGGATCACTGCTCGCCGCGGGCATGCCCCTGCTCTCCGCGCTGCTGGGCGTGGGCATCGTCATGGGTGCGATCATGACCCTCTCCGCGTTCACGACCGTATCCAGCTCGGCACCGCTGCTCGCCCTCATGATCGGGCTGGCGGTCGGCATCGACTATGCCCTGTTCATCCTCTCGCGGCATCGAACTCAGCTCGCCAAGGGCGAGGACCCCGAGGAATCCGCGGCGATGGCCGTGGGCACTGCGGGAAGCGCCGTCGTCTTCGCCGGCGTCACGGTCATCATCGCGCTGCTCGGACTGCTCGTGGTGGGCATCCCGTTCCTCTCCGTGATGGGAGTCGGAGCGGCCGTCGCGGTGCTCATCGCGATCGGGGTCGCCACGACCCTGTTGCCGGCACTGCTGGGACTTGCGAAGGGGCGCCTCATTCCCAAGGAGGGCTCGCGGGCCTGGAAGCGTGCGCACGTCGGCGAGGTCTCGACAGGCTCGACCACCGCGCGCGGCTCGACCGGCGAGGTCTCGACGAGCTCGACCACCGATGGTGGCTCGACCACCGCGGTCTCGACGAGCTCGACCACCGAGCGCCCGCACCGCACCATGGGGCTTCGCTGGGTCACCGGCGTCATGAAGCGGCCCGTACTGGCCACCCTCGGCGTGATCACGATCCTCGGAACTCTCGCCATACCGGCGATGAGCCTCGACCTCAACCTGCCCGACGGTGGTTCACAGCCCGTCGACTCCACCCAGCGCAAGGCCTACGACCTCGTGAGCGAAGGCTTCGGGCCCGGCTTCAACGGTCCGCTGATCGTCGCAGTCGACATCACCCAGACGGTCACGATCATGGAGGACCTCGACTCGATCGGATCCCAGCTGCGTGGCCTGGCCGATGTCGCCTACGTGTCGCAGGGCTTCCCCGACGAGGGTCTCGACACGGCGATCATCCAGGTCACCCCGTCATCGGCCCCTGACTCGCTCGAGACCAAGCAGCTCGTGCAGACCATCCGCGACCTCGCGCCCTCGATCGCGGCGAAGTACGACACCCCGATCACCGTGACCGGTACGACCGCCATCGGCATCGACATCTCCAACCGCCTCACCAGCGCGCTGGTGCCATTCGGTCTCATCGTCGTGGGGCTCTCGATCGTGCTCCTCATGATGGTGTTCCGATCTGTTCTCGTGCCGATCAAGGCGGCGCTCGGATTCCTGCTGTCCGTCGTGGCATCGTTCGGTGTCGTCGTCGCCGTCTTCCAGTGGGGATGGCTCGGCGACATCATCGGGGTCGAGAACCCCGGACCGATTCTCAGCTTCATGCCGATCATCCTCATGGCAGTGCTCTTCGGTCTCGCCATGGACTACGAGGTGTTCCTCGTCTCCGGTATGCGCGAGGAGTTCGTCAAGACCGGCGACGCGCGCTACGCGGTCAAGCACGGCTTCGCCAACGGCGCCCGTGTCGTCACGGCGGCCGCGCTCATCATGTTCTTCGTCTTCTTCGCGTTCGTTCCCGAGGGCAGCGGCATGATCAAGCCCATCGCCCTGGGACTCGCCGTCGGTATCGCCTTCGACGCCTTCCTCGTGCGCATGACTCTGGTGCCCGCGCTCATGACCCTGTTCGGCAAGGCGGCCTGGTGGATGCCCCGCTGGCTCGGTCGTCTGCTGCCGAACGTCGACATCGAGGGTGAACAGTTGCGCGAGCACAAGCACGCCGTCGACTGGGCACGCGGCGAGGGTGAGCTGGCGCTCAGCGCCGAGTATCTCGTCGCAGGATCCCGAGAGCACGAGGTGGGACCGCTGTCGATCAGTGTTCCGCGCGGTGCGATAGTCGTCGCCAGCGGTGACCCGCTCGACCGTCGACTCGTGGCCGCCACTCTCTCGGGACGCCTCGACCCGGTGTCGGGCCGGGCACAGGTGGCCGGGCATCCGCTGCCGTCTGAGGCCGCCGACGTGCGCTCGCTCGTCGCGCTCGCCGACATCGGCGGGTCGCAGCGCTCGGAGACCTCCGTCACGGTCGGAGAACTGCTCGTCGAGCGGCTCGAGATGACGCTGCCGTGGTACCGCCTGTACCGCACGCGCCGTGCTGCGCGCCGCTGGCTCGCGCGCATCAACGATGTGCTCGGATCCGCCGCATCGACGGTGCGCGCCGAGAGCACGCTCGTCGAGCTGCCCCAGCTCGAACGCGCCGTCGCCCTCGCCGCCGTCGCCCTGGCCGAACGCACCCCTGTGGTGATGCTCGACCAGCTCGATCCCTTCGCCAACCCCGAGGACGAGGCGGCCTTCATCGCCGCGATCAACGCCCTCGCTCCCGCCACGACCACTCTGGTCGTCGGCACGCCGTTGCCCGGTCGGGCGACTGATGTCGCGAGCAATCGCCCGCGCATCGACATCGATCTGTACTCGCTCAGTGCCTCGGAAGGATTCGCACAGTGACCACCAGTTGGCTCCGACGGGTAGGAATCGCCGCCGTCGTCCTCATCCCCCTCGCCTTTGCGGGTCTCTTCGTGGGTGCCGTCGGGCAGGGCAAGTCCGCCATCGACTCGATTCCGGTGGCGATCGTCAACCAGGACACCCTCCAGAAGGTGACCAACGCCGACGGATCGGTGACCAACGTCTTCGCGGGGCGTCAGCTCGTCACCGAGCTGACCGGCAGCGAGGGCTTCGACTGGACCATCACCAACGCGGCCGACGCTGAGGCGAAGCTCGCCTCGGGCGAGGTGTACGCCGTGCTCACCGTTCCGTCGAACTTCTCGGACTCGATCCTCTCGTTGTCGAGCGCCGACCCGAAGAAGGCCGACATCTCGATCCGCACGGATGACACGCACAGCTACCTCACCGGCTCGGTCGCACAGGTCGTCGGCCAGACCATGACCGACACCTTCGGCAAGGCCATCACCGCCCAGTACATCGGCGGCATCTACTCGAGCCTCGGCGATCTCGGCACGTCGCTCACCGCGGCCGCCGACGGTGCGACGTCGCTCGCCAACGGGGCGACCTCCTTGTCTTCGGGGCTGACCCAGTACACGGACGGCGTCGGTTCGCTTGCCTCCGGTCTCAGCCAGCTCGAGGATGGCGCGGCTCAGCTGAGCTCGGGTGCCGCGACCTACACCGGTGCCGTGTCGCAGATCTCCGCCGGGCTCACTGCCCTCGCGCCCGCAATGTCGACGGCCGACCCAGCGCTCCAAGCCCAGTTCAACGCGCTCGTAGCCGGTCTCTCGCAGACGGCGGCCGGCGGCTCGTCGCTCACCACGGGAGTCGCCGGGGTCCAGTCCGGCATCTCGCAGAGCGCCAGCGGTGCCTGGCAGCTCGCGAATGGCTCGGACCAGCTCACCAGCGGTGCGAGCCAGCTCGCCTCCGGGGCCACCGACCTGGCGACCGGCCTGCAGTCGGGCGCAGACCAGCTGCCCTCGTCGAACGCTGACACAGCGGCCGCCTCGGCCGAGGTCGCCGCCGACCCGGTCGGGCTGACGGTCTCAACCGACAACGCGGTGTCCCAGGTGGGCCAGATCGTCGCGACCTTCTTTGTGCCGCTCGGCCTGTGGGTGGGAGCACTCGCGGTGTTCCTTGTCATGCGTCCGGTCACTCGGCGCGCGCTCACCTCGACGGCCCGCAACGGTCGGCTCGTGGCATCCGCCATCGGCAAGGCCAGCTTGATCACCGGGGCCCAGGCCGTGCTCCTGGTCGCCTTGCTGCACGGTGCGCTGGGCGTCGCGTGGAGCCTGCTGCCCGCCACTCTCGGCTTCTCGCTGCTGATCGCGATCGCGTTCACCGCGTTCCACTACCTGCTGACCATCGGGCTCGGCCGGGCAGGGCTGATCGTGTCGCTGTTCCTGCTGGCGGTGCAGATCACGTCCACCGGCGGCATCTACCCGATCGAGCTGCTGTCGACGCCGTTCCAGGTCGTGAGCCCTTTCCTTCCGCTCACCTACGCGGTGCAGGGAATGCAGGGCATTCTCGCCGGGGGCAACCCAGGCGGCGTGATCGCTGCGGCGGCCGTTCTGGCGGCCTTCGGGATCGGCTCGACCGTGCTCGCCCTGTTCGCCATCCGGCGCACGCGGCGGGCGGGGGCGATCGGGCTGCTGCCCGCGATCGCCTCATAGCTCCCGGGGACGCGCGCCTTCGCGGGGTCGGGCCTCAGGTCACGCGGGCAGCTCGGCGCGCCTGAGGTTGCGACGAATCAGACATCTTCAGCACCCTCCCGTTATGCAGGATCACCGAGCAAGACTCGCGGATCCTGCATAACGGGACCGTCTGCCTCTTGATGCGAGAAGATCTCGGCGCTCCTGCACAACAGGAGTCAGTCAGAGTATGCCGTCGAGCGTGAAAGGTGCAGCGCTGTTCCCCGCCGCGGTTCAGGCGGGCAGGGTCAGCACGCCGTCGACGCGACGCGGGATGCCCGCGGCACCCTCGCGGAGCTCGGGCGGCAGCACCGCCTCGGGCGCGTTCTGCCAGGCCAACGGCCGCAGGAACCGCCGTATCGCGGTGACCCCCACCGAGGTGTGCAGGGAGTTGGTCGCCGGCCACGGCCCGCCGTGCTGCTGGCCCCACGACACCCGCACGCCCGTGGGGTAGCCGTTGAAGACCAGGCGTCCCGCTCTCGGCGCGAGCTCGCGGGTCAGGGCTGTGATGTCGTCGGCGGGGGCATGCAGGATCGTCGCCGTGAGTGAGTCGGGAATGCAGTCGAGCGCCGAGTAGACCGCATCGAGGCCCGAGTAGCGCACCACGAGCACCAGCGGGCCGAAAGCCTCCTCGGTGGCCGAGGCGGTCAGGTCCCCGGCGTCGATGACGAGCACCGACGGAGTCGCGGTGAACCCGTGCGCGACGCCCTCGACGGCGACCGTCGCGCGCCCCTCGGTGACGAGCCGTGCGCGGATCTCATCAAAGAGGCTGGCGATGCGGTTGTTGAGCAGTACCTGCGCCTGCGCATCGCGCGAGCGGGTGACGAGACCGTCGAGCACGGCGTCACCGGCCGCCCCGGTCGGCACGAACGCGATGCCGGGCTTGGTGCAGAACTGGCCCGCACCCAGTGTGAACGATCCGAACAGACCGGCGGACAGTTCGTCGGCGCGCTCCTCGGCAGCGGCCTGCGTGATCACGAGAGGGTTGAGGCTCGACAGCTCCCCGTAGAACGGGATGGGCGTGTCCCGCTCGTCGATGATCGCCAGGAGGGACTGCGCCGCCGACAGCGATCCCGTGAACCCCACGGCCCTGATGCGCGGATCGGCCACGAGGTCGCGGCCGGACTGCGTGCCGTAGACGATCGAGATGGTGCCCTCCGGAGCACCCTGCGCAGCCGCGGCAGCGGACAGCACGTCGAACGACGCCCGCGAGGTGAGCGGGTGCGAGCCGTGCGCCTTGATGACGACGGGGTTGCCCGCGGCGAGTGCGGAGGCGGTGTCGCCTCCCGCCACCGAGAAGGCGAACGGGAAGTTGCTCGAACCGAACACGGCAACGGGCCCGATCGGCACGAGCATCCGACGGATCTCCGGCTGCGGGCCGAGCGCCGTCTCGCCCGCGTGGTCGATTGTCGCCTCGAGGTAGGAACCCTCGCGCAGGGCCTCGGCGAACAGCCGGAACTGGAACGCGCTGCGCCCCACCTCCCCGGTCAGGCGCGCCACGCCCAGACCCGTCTCCGAGTCGGCGAGGGCCACCAGGTCGTCGCGGTGCTCCTCGAGGGCGGCGGCGAGCGCATCCAGGAGGTCGGCGCGCCAGGCGCGGGGCTCGGCGGCGAGGGCCGTGAACGCGTGCTGGGCGCGGTCGACGACTGCCGCGACATCCGCGGTCACGGCAATGCCGGAGTCGGTGGTCTCGCCGGTCGCGGGGTTCGTGGTCGTGAGCATGGTGTGTCCTTACTTCAGCAGACCGCGGGCGGCCAGGTTGCGGTACAGGGCATCGATGCCGAACGTCCAGGGCTCGGCATTCTCGCTGAACTGCACTGTATTGGTCAGGGTACCGAGGCGCGGTTCGGCGATGCGCACGACGTCCCCGATCTTGTGGGTGAAGCCGTGGCCGACCACGTCGCGGTCATCGACCGGGGAGAACAGCGTGCCGAGGTACAGCACGAAGCCGTCGGGGTACTGGTGGTGGTCGCCGATCACCTGGGCGACGATGTCGACCGGGTCGCGGCTGATCTCGCTCAGGGGGCTGGATGCCGCGAGCCGGAAGCCGTCGTCGGCTCCGTCGATCTCGAGCGTGACCATGGCCGTGCGCACGTCATCCATCGAGTAGGTCGCGTCGAACAGGCGGATGAAGGGGCCGACCGCCGCCGACGCGGTGTTGTCCTTCGCCTTGCCGAGCAGCAGTGCGCTGCGCCCCTCGATATCCCTGAGGTTGACGTCGTTGCCGAGGGTGGCTCCGACGATGCGGCCGGTCGAGGCGACGGCGAGCACGAGTTCGGGCTCCGGGTTGTTCCACTTCGATGCCGAGTAGATGCCGACGTCGACGCCGGTGCCGACCGTCGAGAGCACGGGCGCCTTGGTGAAAACCTCGGCGTCGGGGCCGATTCCCACCTCGAGGTACTGGCTCCACAGGCCGCGCTCGATGAGCAGCTCCTTCACCCGCATCGCCTCGGCCGAGCCGGGCACGAGGTCGCGCAGCGAGCCGCCGAGCGCGGTCAGGATCTCCTCCCGGATGCTTGCCGCCGCATCGAACTCGCCGCGGGCGCGCTCCTCGATGATGCGCTCGAGCATCGACACCGGGAACGTGACGCCCGCCGCCTTCACCACCTGCAGGTCGATGGGGGAGAGCAGCCACGGCAACGTCTGGTCGCGGCCGGCGATCGCGGTGTTCGCGAGCAGGTCAGCCACGCTTCCCAGCACCGGGCCGGATGCCGCAGCCACCGCCCCCGCCGGGTCGCCGTTCTCCAGCACATCGCGAATCGTGGCGAAGCTCCCGCTCAGATCCTCGACCCCCGTGGAGCGCACGGCGACGACACTCGGCCCGCTGACGCGCGGGTCCCAGACTCGGCCGATCAGGGTGCCCGCCGTGCCGTCATCCGGCAGCAGTGCTGTGGTCATGGTGTTCCTCTCAGCGCCGACGGAAGACGCCGGGGCGCTTCTCGGCGAACGCGGCGCGGCCCTCGGCCGCATCCTCGGTGGCGAACGTGACGGTCTGCAGGTCGCGCTCGTATCGGATCGCTTCATCCTGAGGCATGTTGAAGGCCGCGCGCAGGTTGGATTTCGCGGTCTCGGCGGCGATGGGCGGTCGGGAGGCGATCGTCGCGGCGAGTTCGCGGGCGCGCGGGAGCAGGGCATCCGGTTCGAGCACGTCGCTCACGAGGCCCCAAGCCAGCGCGCGCTGGGCGTCGACGGGGTCGCCGGTCATGAGCATCACGGCCGCGTTGCTCGCCCCGATCGAGTGCGCGAGGAACGTGGCCATGCCCCCACCGCCGATCCAGCCGAGCTTGATCTCGGGAGCTGCGAAGCTCGCCGTCGCCGAGGCGAGACGAATGTCGCAGGTCAGCGATGTCTCGAGACCGCCGCCGAACGCGTACCCGTTGATGGCCGCGATGATGGGCTTGCGGCTCGCACGCAGGGCGTCACAGTAGTCGGTGCGGTTGCGGAACTCCCACGGCGTCGCATACGCGTCGAGGCTCGCGATGTCCGAGCCGGCGCAGAACGAACGCTGCCCCGACCCGGTGAGGATGATCACGCGCACCTCGTCGTCTGCGTTCGCCTCCTCGATGATCGCGACCAGGGCGTCGGACATCGACTGGGTCACCGAGTTGAGCTTCTCGGGCCGGTTCAGCGTGATGGTGAGCACGTGTGCGTCGGTGTCGACCCGCACCTGCTCGCTCGTGCTGGTGATGGTCATGCGCGCACTCCTAACGCGGCGAACCGCTCGGCGGTCTCGGCGAGGGCGCTCGCGGGGGAGCGCTCACCGAGGATGGCCTCGCGCAGCACGCGCGACGCCTCGGACTGGAAGGGGGTGAAGCCCGCGATCCGCGGACGCACCCAGGCGGTGTCGATCGTCGCGAGGGTGGCGAGGTAGAACTCGCTGGAGGCGGCGTTCACCGACGGCGACAACCAGGCCGACCGCACCGCCGGCTGGCCGGCGTTGTCGGGGATGTAGGTTGCCTGAGTCACCGGGTGCAGCAGCCAGCGCAGATACTCGAGCAGGGCGGGGGTCGGCGTGCAGCGCGAGCTGAGGGCGAGTCCCGTGCCGCCGATGGTGGAACCGCTGCGCACGGCGGTCGGGGCGTCGCCGAAGTGGATCGGGTCCGGTCCCTGGGCGTACGGCACGTAGCCGTAGACGAGCGGGATGTAGGCGATGTCACGGGCGGTGTGGGTGCGCTCGAGCATCCCGATCGGGTTGAGGCTTTCGGTACCGGCGGGTGCTCGGCTCTGCAGGTCGCGCAGCAGATCGAGCGCCTCGAGACCGGTGTCGCCCGGGTCGGTCGGGTCGCCGCCGAGGGCCACTGTGAGCGACGCGAAGCTGAGGTAGGCGTGTGGTCCCGCGAGCGACAGCGCGACCGGCTGGTGGTGCGAGAGTTCGACGACCTCGGTCCAGGTCGCCGGGTTCTCGGGCACGCGCTCGGGGAGTCTCGCCGACACCTGGGTTGCGGCATCCAGCGGCAGCGCCCACAGGTGACCATCGAGTTCGTAGGACCGGATGCTCGGCCCGACGCACGTGAGCGTCGCGAGCCAGTCCGGCTCGAAGACGGTGTCGAGACTCTGCAGCGCGCCGGTGGCCAGCGCGTCGCCGAGGTGCGGATGATCGAGCACGATCACGTCGTACCGTGCCGCAAGCTCATCGATGGGACTCGACTCGAACCCCTCGAGCGGATGCACGTGCCACTCGATCAGCGTTCCGGACGCCGCCGATCGTTCGAGCGCTTGGCGCCCGCGCGGATGGTCCCAGGTGAGGCCGGTGAACTCAGCCACGGGAGCTCACGGGAGCCGGATCGGAGGCCGTGGTGGTCGCGGCAGCGCCGGACTCGAGCAGGGCATCCACGCGCTCGGGATCGAAGCCGGCCTCGGCCAGGATCTCGCGGGTGTGCTCGCCGACAAGCGGAGCACCACGGTAGACCTGCGGTGGTGTCTTCGTGAACGTGTAGGGGAACCCCGGGGTCTTCACGTGGCCCTCGGTGGGATGGTCGTACTCCACGAAGGTTCCGTTGTGGGCGATCTGCGGGTCGTCGACGAGGTCGGCGTAGCCGTAGACCGGACCGATCCAGATACCGGCGCCGCCGAGCAGGTCGATCCAGTGCTGGCTGGTGTTGGCGACCAGCTTCGCGGCCGTCTTCGCGTGGATCTCGTCGCGCTTCGTCCAGCCCTCGACCTCGCTGTTCCAGCCCTCGAAGGCGGGCTCGTCGATCAGCTCACCCAGCAGGTGCAGGTCGGCGAAGGCGAGAGCAACGAAGCCGTCGCTGGTGCGGAACACCCCGTAGGGCGCCCGGATGTAGACGTGCGCGATCGCCTCGGCGCTACGCTCCTGTGGCTTGCCACCCACGGTGAACACCGAGAGCTCCTGCATCTGCAGGGTGGTGACGGCGTCGAGCATGTTGACGGTGACGAGCTGGCCCTCCCCGGTGCGCTCCCGGTGCAGCAGCGCGGCCAGCACCCCCTCGAAGGCGGTGGATGCCGTGATCGCGTCGGCGAGATACTGTCCCGCCGGCGAAGGCTCGTCACCCGCCCGCCCCGCCGACAGCATCGCCCCGGACATCGCCTGCACCAGCAGGTCCTGGCCCGGCCGATCGCGGTAGGGACCGGACTCGCCGTAGCCGGAGATCGACACGTAGATGATGCGCGGGTTGATGGCGCGCAGTGACTCGTAGTCCACCCCCAGGCGTGCTGCGACGCCCGGTCGGTAGTTCTGCAGGAACACATCGGCGGTGCGTACCAGCTCGCGCAGGGCATCCTTGCCGTCGGCGCTCTTGAGGTCGAGCGCGACGGAGCGCTTGTTGCGGTTGAGCGAGAGGAACGACACGTTGATCTTGTTGCCCGACGCTCCGCCCGCCGCGGTGTGGCGCTGCCACTCGCCGGTGGTCGGCTCGACCTTGATCACGTCGGCTCCGAGGTCGCCGAGGCGCTGGGCAGCGAAGGGACCCGCCATCGCGATCGAGCAGTCGAGCACGCGGTACCCGCTGAGCACTCCGGGCGTTGCGGCTGATTCGGTCATGGTGCCTTCCTGATGCGGGGCGGTGGGCTGTCGGGTCATGGATGCACGGCCACTTCGACGCCGCCGGCCGCAGACGATCGCAGCAGCGCGTCGATGAGCTCGACCGAGCGCGCGGCGATGGACGCGTCGGAGTTGTTGACGGTGCTCGCCCCGGTGATGAGATCGATGAATCGATTCGGGGGTTCGATGCACTCGTAGGCACCGGAGCCCGGCTCGATGTCGAGATCCCAGGCCTGGCCGTCGTAGCGGTGGAGCGAGACCCGCTCGCGCTCGGTGTCGAGCAGCAGCACGCCCTCGGTACCGAACAGCTTGACGTCGACCTGGTAGGGGTTGATATCGGGCAGGGTCGCCGCCCCCGAGAGCGTGCCCAGCGCGCCGCCGTCGAAGGTCAGCACGGCCGAGTCGAACAGGTCGACCCGCGCACCGCCGAGGGAGGTGCGGCCGGCGACTGTCGCGGCGCGCAGACCGCTCAGCCAGAACATCAGGGCGCTCGAGTGCGTGATCTGGCCGTGGGCGTAGCCGCCGCCGTGTTCGGGCGACTGCCAGGTGCTCACCGACGGGCCGCTGGTCTCCGAGTCCCACAGGGCGCGGATGTCGTTGGGATCACCCGCGAACAGGCCGCGGGTGGGGGAGGCCATGTGGCACTGCACGTACTGGAGCTCGCCGAGGTGACCGGCGTCGATGAGAGCCTTCGCCCGCTCGGTGAACGGTTTGTAGTTCCAGCCGTAAGGCACGACGAAGTGCACGCCGGCGGCCGCGGTGCGGCGCTGAAGATCCCATGCGGTGTCGGCCTTCAGGGTGACGGGTTTCTCGACGAGCACGTGCAGCCCGCGATCGATCGCTCGCACCGCCTGCTCGTAGTGCAGATCGTGCGGCGTGGTGATGACGACGGCGTCGAGGTCGGCGTCGAGCAACTGCTCGTAGTCTCCGGTGGAGAATCCGAACCCGAACTGGTCGCGCACGGTGTCGAGTTCCGGCCCGAGGCCGCACACGCCGACGAGTTCGACGTCGTCGCGGGCGGCGAAGATCGGGAAGTGATTGCTCGTCGCCCACCACCCAGCGCCGACGGCGCCCAGCCTGACCGTCATCGGGTGCCCGTCCAGATCCAGTGGCGGCGCCCGTCGATCAGTTCGCTGGACACCTCGCCCCGAGCCTCGAGGCGTTCGAGGTTGCCCGTCACCGGGAAGATCGCGTAGTCGAGAGCGGCGGCACCCCAGGGCCCGAGCTCCGCGCCCCGTGACCTGATGAGATCGAGGGTCGTCGCACCGGCGGTGCGCCCGCGCAGTTCGTCGGCGAGCACGCGGTCGACGAGCCGGGTGTACTCGACGGTCTCGTCGAGGAAGGCGGTCGTGGCATCCCCCTCGTAGACCGGGTAGTGCGCCGTGAGGATGAGGTCGGGCTCGAGCAAGCGGAACAGCTCGGCCGAGGCGACGTAGTCGTCGACGTCGCGGTAGGTGGGCGGGAAGGCGGGCCGGTTGTCGGCGGTGGGCACGGTCGCGCCGAGGCTCGCGTCGCCGATGATCAGGGCCTGGTTGAGCGGGTCGTGCACGGCGATGTGGCCGGGGCTGTGGCCCGGCACGTGGAGGATCGTGACCTCCCGGTCGCCCAGGTCGAGCACCTCGCCGCCGACTAGGGTGCGGTCGACAGGCACGAGGTCGGAGACGGATCGCAGGTACTCGGTGGTCTCGGGGGCGTCGTCGAAGCCGTCGGCATCGCGGAACTCGCCGTATCGCACGTCGATGAGTGCCTGCAGGTCCTCGGTGAGACGCCGGTCGAGTTCGTGCACGAGCAGCTGCGTCTCGGGGCTCGCCGCCTTGAGCGCGCCGTTGCCCCCGGTGTGGTCGAAGTCGCAGTGGGTGTTGATCGCCCAGGTGATCGGGCCGAGGCCCGTGGCCGCCAGATAAGGCAGAAGGGTCTCGGTGATCGATTCGCGGATGCCCGTGTCGACCAGGAGGGTCGCCTTCGGTCCCACGAGCAGGTACAGCGCGACGAAGCGCTCGCCGAGCGGAGCCTGCACACGGTGCAGTCCGGGACGAAGCTCGAGCCCGGTGGATGTCATGTCGTCCCCTACGTTGCGGATGAAACAACATACATCATACGTCTATCGAGAGCCGACGGCTACCGCGCTCGTGTTCTCCGAGACTTCAGGCAAACGCGGTGTCGCTCTCCTTGCTCCCGTTCCGCAGGAGCAGCGAGCCATACTCGGCTCTGCTGCACAACGGAAGGGGCTCAGGGAAGGGTCGATTGGTCTGACGGGCAGCTCAGAGACACGGATGCGGGAGGGCGCGAGGCCAGAAGGGCACGAAGCCGCCGAGCTCAGGCCGCGTGAACCTCAGGCCGCGTGAACTCTGACCGAGACCGACTCGGCGGCCTGGCGCTGGGCGAGCAGCTCGGCTTCGATGTGGCGCCAGAGGTCGTCGCGTTCGACGTGCTCCGGCTGGGCAGCGGCGTGGTGTCCCGCGGCAGCAGGCTCGAGCACGAGCGAGGCGGCGACTTGCCACGCGATCGTGTCGCTGACGGTGGAGACGAAGACGGCGTCATCCGCGCTGGCACGACCCAACGTGATGCGGAAACTGCCCCCAGGACCGAACAACTCGAAGAGGCGTTCGCTCATGAGCTCGAACACCGCCTGCTTCTCATCGTCGCTGAAGCGTTCCACGTCCTCATTGTGGAGGACTGAGGGATGCCACGGCCCCCGACACGCCGAGCGCTACAACCAGCCCCGGCGCTTGAACACCACGTAGAGCACCACGCCCGACACGGCCATGAGTCCCAGAGCGAAGGGATAGCCGAGCGGCCAGTCCAGTTCGGGCATGAAACGGAAGTTCATGCCGTAGATGGCGCCGATGAGGGTCGGCGCGAACAGGATGGCCGCCCAACCGGAGATCTTCTTCACCTGGTCGCCCTGATCGATGCTGGCCTGCGTCATGTTGCGGATCTCGTCGTTCTGCGCCTGCGTCACCAAGGTCGACTGAACGGTGAGCGCGTTCTGCAGGATCGCGCGGAACGAGTCCGCCCGCGCCACGATCTGAAGTGTGTGGTCGAGCACGTCCCTGAAGTCGCGCTGCAGCTCCATGTCGACGTGGTACTTCTCGTACCCGCTCTCCAGCTGCCCGAGCATCTCGACGAGCGGGTGGGTGGCGCGCTGGAACCCCATCGCCTCGGTGGCGAGCTCGTAGATGCGCCGCGACACGGCGGGGTCACCCTGGAAGAGCTGGTCCTCGATCTCGTCGATGTCGTTCTCGAGGCCCGCGATCACCGGCTGGTACTCGTCGACGACCTGGTCGAGCACCGCATAGAGGATCGCCTGCGGGCCGAGCGCGAGCAGCGCCGGGTTCTGTTCCAGACGTTTGCGCACCCGCCCGAGGTCGGGCGACTCGGCGTGGCGCACCGTGATGGCGAAGTTCGGACCGATGAAGAGGTGCACCTCACCGAACTCGACCTCTTCGGGTGCATCCAGGTAGCGGGCCGGACGCAGTACTAGAAAGAGGGTCTCGCCGTAGCGCTCGAGCTTCGGGCGCTGGTGGCCGACGAGTGCGTCCTCGACGGCGAGCTCGTGCAGGCCGAACTCGGTCGCGACGGCACGCAGCTCGTCTTCGGTCGGACGGTACATGCCGATCCACGCGAATCCACCTCCGTCGCGAAGCGCTTCGAAAGTCTGGTCGAGGGTCACGGCACGCGTCTGGCGCACGCCCTCCCGATAGATGGCGTTGTCGACGATGGGGATGATCGTGCCTCTCTACGCAACCCGCGGAATGCGTAGTCAGGATACGCCGGAGCGCCGCCCCCGTCTGCCCGCAGCGATCTGGGATGCCGCAAACTCCCGTGTCTCGCGCAGCATGGCGAGTCGGCCGTCCTCCGACCCCGCGCCCGCCGTGTTGACCTCGGCGACCAGGGAGCCGCTCCAGCCTGTGGATGCCAGGTACCGCACGACCTCGGCGACCGGCTGGGTTCCCCGCCCGGGAACCAGGTGCTCGTCGAGGAGCTGGCCGTCGCGCATCGAAACGGTGCCATCGGTGAGGTGCACGTGACGCAGGCGGTCACCCATCGCCATGGCGAACTCGAGTGAGTCCCGGCCGCCGAGCGCCGCGTGCGAGAAGTCGAGCGTGATCGCGTCGCAGTCGATGAACACCGGGTCGGAGCTCGGCGAGTACGCGCGCACGCCGACCTTGCCGAGCGTCAGCGGGAACATGTTCTCCACCGCGAACTCGACGCCGTGCACGCCGGCCAGCTCCCGGATGGTCGCTTCGAACCGGCGGGCGTATCCGGCCTGCCAGCGGAACGGCGGGTGCACGACCACGGTCGACGCGCCGAGCGTTGCGGCGAGTTCGGCCGAGCGTTCGAGCTTGCGCACGGGGTTGGTGCCCCAGACGAGCTGAGTCAGCAGCAGCACCGGGGCGTGGATGGAGAGGATCGGAAGCCCGTAGGTCTTCGAGAGGTAGCGGAGGGCGGCGGCATCCTGCGTCACAGGGTCGTTGGTGACCATGACCTCGATGCCATCGAAGCCCGCGTCACGGGCGAGCCGGAAGGCCGACTCGGTCGGGAGCGGGTAGACGCACGACGTGCTCATTCCGATGCTGATCATCGATGCCCACGCTAGGAAACGCGAATGAACGCGAGCGCGTTTCGGCGCGTGTGTCGGTGAACGCTGGGTGAAGCTCTGCAAACCGTCCGGTGAGGCTGCGGTACCGTGGAAGAACGATGCCCTCCGCGACGCACGCCGCCCCACTGGAGTACGACTTCGTCGTCGTCTCCAATCGTCTGCCAGTCGACAGGGTCGTGGATGCCGACGGCATTGACGCCTGGGCGCCCTCGCCCGGCGGGCTGGTGACAGCACTCGAGCCGGTCATGCGTGACGCCGACGGCGCGTGGGTGGGGTGGGCCGGCCAGCCGGATCTCGAGCTCGACCCGTTCGAGAGTGGCGGCATCCATCTGGTGCCGATCGCCCTCAGCGCCGACGAGATCGAGAACTACTACGAGGGCTTCAGCAACGACACCATCTGGCCGCTGTACCACGACGTCATCGAGTCGCCCGGCTACCACCGCGTGTGGTGGGAGAGCTACGTGGCGGTCAATCAGCGGTTCGCGGATGCCACGGCCGCCGTGAGCGCGCAGGGCGCGACGGTCTGGGTGCAGGACTACCAGCTGCAGCTGGTACCTCGCATGCTGAGGACCGCCCGGCCCGACCTCACCATCGGCTTCTTCAACCACATCCCGTTCCCGCCGTACGGCATCTTCTCTCAGCTGCCGTGGCGCACCCAGGTGATCGAAGGCCTGCTCGGTGCCGACGTGATCGGCTTCCAGCGGGTCGCGGATGCCTCGAACTTCTCCCGAGCGGTGCGCCGGCTCACCGGCAACCCGACGAGGGGTCCCGCGATCGAGGTCTCCCTCGGCACGGAGCCCACCCGCCGGGTGATCGCGAAGTCGTTCCCGATCTCGATCGACGCCCGCAGCTTCGAGGCGCTCGCACGCGAGCCGCGCATCCAGGCCAGGGCTCGGGAGATCCGCGAGGGTCTCGGCAACCCGCGCACCGTGATGCTCGGTGTCGACCGACTCGACTACACCAAGGGCATCGCGCATCGCATGAAGGCGTTCGGTGAGCTGCTCGCCGAAGGTCGCCTCAGCGTCCAGGACGTCACCCTCGTGCAGGTCGCCAGCCCCAGTCGCGAGCGGGTCGAGGCCTACATGAACCTGCGCGACGAGATCGAGCTCACCGTGGGCCGCATCAACGGTGACTACGGCACGATGAGCCACCAGGCCATCAGCTACCACCACCACGGGTATCCCCGGGACGAGATGGTGGCACTCTACTTGGCCGCCGACGTCATGCTCGTGACGGCCCTGCGCGACGGCATGAACCTCGTGGCCAAGGAGTACGTCGCCAGCCGCTTCGACGAAGACGGGGTGCTCATCCTCAGCGAGTTCACCGGCGCATCCGACGAGCTCAAGCGTGCGCTGTTGATCAACCCGCACGACATCGACGGGCTCAAGGATGCGATCCTCGCGGCCATCGCCATGCCCCGACGTGAGCGGGCTTCGCGCATGCGCACGCTGCGCCGGCGCGTGCACGAGTTCGACGTCGCCCGGTGGTCGGCGGACTTCCTCACGACTCTCGACCAGGCCAAGCGCGGTCGCTTCCAGCGTATGTCTCCGACGGAACTCGTCGATGAGCTCGAGTGGACACTCGACAGTCGAAAGGCGCACTGACCCGTGGTTGACGTCGATACGCCGCCGAGATACTCGCGGCTTCCTGAACCGCTGGTCGGTGCTCTGCGGGAGCTCGCCCGCACCAAGCGGTTGCTCGTTGCTCTCGACTTCGACGGCACCCTCGCGCCGGAAGTTGACGAGCCCGAGATGGCGCGCGCCCTGCCCGAGTCGCGCGACGCGGTGCTTCGGCTGCTCGCCATGCCCAACACGCGGGTCGCTCTGGTGTCGGGTCGGGCGTTGGCCAGTCTTGAGTCCGTCGCCGACCTGCCCGACACTGTGCTTCTGGTCGGCTCGCACGGGATCGAGATCCGGCTCGATTCGCCGGTGGCCCAGCTCTCTCTGGACACCGCGGAGCTGAAGCAGGTCGACATGATCAACGCGGTGCTGGGCCAGGTCGCCGACTCGGTCGATGACGTGTGGCTCGAGGCGAAGCCCGCCGGCTTCGCGCTGCACACGCGGCTGGCGACCGAGGCGAACAGCCGGATCGCCCACCTCGTGGCGCGCAACGAGGTCAAGGCGGAGGTCAACGATGTCTACATCCGCGAGGGAAAGGACGTGCTCGAGTTCTCGGTGCGCTCCACCACCAAGGGTGAGGCGGTCGAGCACCTGCGGCAGTACACGCAGGCCGACGCCGTCTTCTACGCCGGCGACGATGTGACCGACGAGGATGCGTTCGCCGCCCTCAGCGCGGACGACGTCGGGCTCAAGAGTGGTACCGGTGCGACCCTCGCCAACTTCCGGGTGCCGGGACCCACCCAGGTCGCTCGCGCTCTCGCCCTGCTCGCGGACTTCCGCGAGGGCGACGTGCACGAGCAATAGCGCGCAGAGGGGCAGCGGGGCAGCAGTGCGTCCGTTGTCGTGCGCAAACGACCGACTTGTCCCGTGCCCTTCTGTTGTGCAGGACCGTCGAGAGAAGGTCAGGTCTCCTGCATAACAGAAGCCAGCGCGGAGGATCGGTCGAATCGCCAATGCCGCGTGCCGCGCCGCGTGCCCTCGCCGCGCTCTGGCCGCCACCCCGGGCATCCGCACCCCCGCAAAGCAGTACCCTCGTAGCATGCCGGAAACGCCCGCAACCCCCGTAGACATCAAGCCCCGCTCCCGCACCGTCACCGACGGAATCGAAGCCACCACGTCGCGCGGAATGCTCCGCGCGGTCGGCATGGGTGACGCCGATTGGGACAAGCCGCAGATCGGCATCGCGAGCTCGTGGAACGAGATCACCCCCTGCAACCTCTCCCTCGACCGCCTCGCCCAGGCGGCCAAGGAGGGCGTGCACGGCGGCGGCGGCTATCCGCTGCAGTTCGGCACCGTCTCCGTCTCCGACGGCATCTCGATGGGTCACGAGGGCATGCACTTCTCCCTGGTCTCGCGCGAGGTGATCGCCGACTCGGTCGAGGTCGTCATGCAGGCCGAGCGCCTCGACGGCTCGGTGCTGCTGGCCGGATGCGACAAGTCGATCCCCGGCATGCTCATGGCTGCCGCGCGGCTCGACCTCGCGAGCGTGTTCCTCTACGCCGGATCGATCGCCCCCGGCTGGGTCAAGCTCAGCGACGGCACCGAGAAGGACATCACGATCATCGACTCCTTCGAGGCGGTCGGCGCGGTCAAGGCCGGCAAGATGAGCGCGGAGGACGCCAAGCGCATCGAGTGCGCCTTCGCCCCCGGGGAGGGTGCCTGCGGCGGCATGTACACGGCCAACACGATGGCCAGCGTCGCCGAGGCGCTCGGTATGAGCCTGCCCGGCTCCGCGAGCCCGGCGGCGGCCGATCGACGCCGCGACTACTACGCGCACCGGTCGGGGGAGGCCGTGGTGGGAATGCTGCAGCGCGGGCACACGGCTCGCGACATCCTCACGCTCAAGGCGTTCGAGAACGCGATCGCCGTCGTCATGGCACTGGGAGGCTCGACCAACGCCGTGCTGCACCTGTTGGCCATCGCCAACGAAGCCGACGTGCCGCTCACGCTCGATGACTTCAACCGCATCGGCGAGACGATTCCGCACATCGGTGACCTCAAGCCGTTCGGCAAGTACGTGATGAACGATGTCGATCGGCACGGCGGCATCCCGGTGCTCATGAAGGCGCTTCTGGATGCCGGACTCATGCACGGCGACGTGCTCACGGTCACCGGCAAGACGATGGCCGAGAACCTGGCCGAGCTCGACCCCGAAGCTCTCGACGGCGAGGTGCTGCGCACGCTCGACAACCCCATCCACCCCACCGGTGGACTCACCATCCTGCACGGCTCGCTGGCGCCCGAGGGTGCCGTCGTGAAGACGGCCGGCTTCGACGCGACGGTCTTCGAGGGCCCGGCCCGCGTGTTCGAGCGCGAGCGGGCCGCCATGGATGCCCTCACCAACGGCGAGATCAAGGCCGGCGACATCGTCGTCATCAGATACGAGGGCCCAAAGGGTGGACCGGGCATGCGCGAGATGCTCGCCATCACCGCCGCTATCAAGGGCGCTGGCCTCGGAAAAGATGTACTACTCTTGACGGACGGCAGATTCTCAGGCGGCACAACCGGCCTGTGCATCGGCCACATAGCTCCCGAAGCGGTGGACGCAGGTCCCATCGCCTTCGTGCGCGATGGTGATCTGATACGGGTCGATATCGCAGCTCGCTCGCTCGACCTACTTGTCGAGCCGGCAGAGCTGGAAGCTCGCCGCAACGGCTGGGCTCCCCTTCCTCCGCGCTATACCCGTGGCGTCCTCGCGAAATACACCAAGCTCGTGCACTCGGCCTCCGTGGGCGCGGTCACGGGGTAGTTCGCGCCCTCCCTCTGATCTCGACTTCGCTCGATCACCGACGCACATAAGGAACAACTCATGTCCACGGACACCAGCCCGCGACCCAAGTCGACGGCGCCAGAAATACTGACGGGGTCGGGCGCAATCCTGCGCTCCCTCGAACACCTCGGCATCTCCGACGTCTTCGGCCTTCCCGGCGGCGCGATCATGCCCTTCTACGACGAGCTCATGGCCTCCACCTCGATCCGCCACATCCTGGTGCGGCACGAGCAGGGCGCTGGCCACGCGGCCGAGGGGTACGCGTCATCCACCGGCAAGATCGGCGTCGCGATCGCGACCAGCGGACCCGGTGCGACCAACCTCGTGACCGCCATCGCGGATGCCTACATGGACTCGGTGCCGCTGCTCGCGATCACCGGCCAGGTCTTCTCCACTTCGATGGGAACCGACGCGTTCCAGGAGGTCGACATCGTGGGAATCACGATGCCGATCACCAAGCACTCCTTCCTCGTGACGCGCGCCGAGGACGTTCCGGCGACGCTGGCGGCGGCGTACCACATCGCCACGACCGGCCGCCCGGGCCCGGTACTCGTCGACGTGACCAAGGATGCGCAGCAGAAGAGCGCACCGTTCATCTGGCCGCCCAAGGTCGACCTGCCCGGCTACCGCCCGGTGATGAAGGCGCACGGCAAGCAGGTGCAGGCCGCAGCCCAGCTGCTGGTCGAGAGCGAGCGTCCGGTGTTCTACGTCGGCGGCGGCGTCATCCGCTCGGGTGCCTCGAAGGAGCTGCTCGCGCTCGCGACCGCGGTCGGCGCGCCGATCGTGACGACGCTCATGGCGCGCGGCGCGTTCCCCGACTCCAACCCGCTCAACCTCGGGATGCCCGGCATGCACGGTACCGTGCCCGCGGTGCTCGGGCTGCAGGAGTCCGACCTGATCATCTCGCTGGGCGCCCGCTTCGACGACCGCGTCACGGGCAAGGCGAGCGAGTTCGCCCCCAACGCGAAGATCGTGCACGTCGACATCGATCCGGCCGAGATCGGCAAGATCCGCGCCGCCGATGTACCCATCGTGGGCGACGCGAAGGACGTGATCATCGATCTGACCGCGGCGTTCGCCGAGGCATCCGCGACTCAGAAGCCCGACTACACCGCGTGGTGGACACGGCTCAACGAGCTCAAGAAGAACTACCCGCTCGGCTACACGATGCCCGACGACGGACTGCTCTCGCCGCAGAAGATCATCGAGCGCATCGGTCAGCTCTCCGGCCCCGAGGCGATCTATGCCGCGGGTGTCGGCCAGCACCAGATGTGGGCTGCGCAGTTCATCAAGTACGAGCGCCCCAACGCCTGGCTGAACTCCGGCGGCGCCGGCACGATGGGCTACGGAGTGCCCGCCGCGATGGGTGCCAAGGTCGCCAACCCCGACCGCGTGGTGTGGGCGATCGACGGTGACGGATGCTTCCAGATGACCAATCAGGAGCTCGCCACCTGCACGATCAACAACATCCCGATCAAGGTCGCGATCATCAACAACTCGTCGCTCGGCATGGTGCGGCAGTGGCAGACCCTGTTCTACGACGGACGCCACTCGTTCACCGACCTCAACACCGGTCACGACACGGTGATGATCCCCGACTTCCTCAAGCTCGCCGAAGCCTACGGCTGCCTGGCGATCCGGGTGCGCACCGAGGACGAAGTGGATGCCGCCATCACGCTCGCCCTGGAGACCAACGACCGCCCCGTGGTGATCGACTTCATCGTCAGCCGCGACGCGATGGTGTGGCCGATGGTGCCGCAGGGCGTGGGCAACTCGAGCGTGCAGTACGCCCGAGATCATGCGCCCGAGTGGGAGGAGGAGTAGTCATGAGCCACGTTCTCTCCCTGCTTGTCGAGGACAAGCCCGGCCTGCTCACCAGGGTCGCCGGACTCTTCGCCCGCCGCGGGTTCAACATCGAGTCGCTTGCCGTGGGCAAGAGCGAGATTGAGGGCCTGTCGCGCATCACGGTGGTCGTCGACGTCGAGCAGCTTCCCCTCGAGCAGGTCACCAAGCAGCTCAACAAGCTCGTCAACGTGATCAAGATCGTGGAGCTCGACCCGACGCAGTCGGTGACGCGCGAGCACCTGCTCATCAAGGTGCGCGTCGACAACACCACCCGATCTCAGATTCTCGAGGCCGTCACCCTGTTCAGGGCCAAGGTGGTGGACGTCGCCACCGACGCCCTCGTGATCGAGACCACGGGCGACACCCCCAAGATCCAGGCCTTCCTGCGCGTGCTCGAGCCCTACGGCATCAAGGAGATCGCGCAGTCGGGTCTGCTCGCCATCGGTCGCGGCAGCAAGAGCATCACCGAACGCGTCTTCAAGAACTAACAACCAACCGGTGATCGAGCGAAGTCGAGATCAGGTCTCGACACGCTCGATCACCGAACACACACAACGAAGGAACGAAACAGTGGCAGCAGAACTCCTCTACGACAACGACGCCGACATCTCCCTCATCCAGGGCAAGAAGGTCGCCATCATCGGTTACGGCTCACAGGGCCACGCCCACGCGCAGAACCTGCGCGACTCCGGCGTCGAGGTGAAGATCGGACTCAAGGACGGCTCCAAGTCAGCGCCCAAGGCCACCGAGGAGGGCTTCGAGGTTCTCTCCGTCGCCGACGCCGCCGAGTGGGCCGACGTGATCATGATCCTCGCGCCCGACCAGCACCAGCGCGCCATCTACAGCGGCAGCATCAAGGACAAGCTGAAGCCGGGCAAGACCCTCGCCTTCGCGCACGGGTTCAACATCCGCTTCGGCTACATCGACGCCCCCGAGGGTGTCGACGTGATCCTGATCGCGCCGAAGGCCCCCGGTCACACGGTGCGCCGCGAGTTCGTCGCGGGTCGCGGCATCCCGGACATCATCGCCGTCGAGCGCGACGCCTCGGGCCACGCCTGGGACCTCGCCCTCTCGTACGCGAAGGCGATCGGTGGAACCCGCGCCGGCGTCATCAAGACCACCTTCACCGAGGAGACCGAGACCGACCTGTTCGGTGAGCAGGCCGTGCTCTGCGGTGGCACCTCGCAGCTGGTCATGTACGGCTTCGAGACCCTCATCGAGGCCGGCTACCAGCCGGAGATCGCCTACTTCGAGGTGCTGCACGAGCTCAAGCTCATCGTCGACCTCATGTGGGAGGGCGGCATCGCCAAGCAGCGCTGGAGCGTCTCCGACACTGCCGAGTACGGTGACTACGTCTCCGGCCCGCGCGTGATCGACCCCTCGGTCAAGGAGAACATGAAGGCCGTGCTCGCCGACATCCAGTCGGGTGCCTTCGCGAAGCGCTTCATCGCCGACCAGGATGCCGGTGCGCCCGAGTTCCTCGCCCTGCGCGAGAAGGGCGCCGCCCACCCCATCGAGGCCACCGGCCAGAAGCTGCGCGCGCTCTTCGCGTGGAAGCAGCAGGACGCCGACTACGTAGAGGGCAGCGCGGCGCGCTAGTCGCTCAGGCTGGTTGAGTAGCCGCGAAGCGGCGTATCGAAACCACCCACACGTATCGAGACCGACGGCCCGGGACACAATCCCGGGCCGTTTCTCGTCTGATCTCCCGTCCGCGCCCCCCAATGAGGGGGTGGGCCGCGGTGTGCGGCGGTACCCCGCGTCCCCTAGTCTGAACTCACAGCACTCTGGGAGGTTTCACATGGCCGTTTCGGGCATTCGTCGTCGTTGGAGCGGTCTCGCGGCACTGGTCGCGGCTGCAGCCTTGGCAGTGGGGGCGCCCCTGGCGGCCGCCGCCGCAACACCGGGCGTTGGCGATACGAGCGACGCGATGCGGTACGACACGACGGCGCCCTTCGGTACGCCGATCGCTGGGTTGTCCGGCGCGGACGACGACACCGAGACGCTTACCGCGCCGTTCGCGCTCAACTTCTTCGGCGTGACGTCGCATGGTCTCTGCGTGACCACCAACGGCGGCTTCTACCCCGTGCCTGCCGATTCCGATAGCTGCAGTGACGACTACAACAAGAACATCGAGCACCTCGCGCTAGAGTCCGAGGCGTCGATGATCGCGGCGCTGGCGGCCGACATCGACCTCGGCGCGTGCGCTGACAATACTGACGACGGCTTCGGACTGCCTTGCGAGATCTACTACGGTGAGACGACCGTGGACGGGCGCGATGCATTCATCATCACGTGGTACCGCGTCGCCATGTACAACGACGAGAACGATTCCGCCCTCGACAACACCTTCCAGATCGTCATCATCAAGAAGGCGACCGGAGACGACACCGTCGGGTGGGACTTCGACATCGAATTCAACTACGGCCACCTCAACGACGGCGAGGGCGGATACTCCGCCGCTGACCCGAGCTCCGACTGCTCGGAGGCCGCCGGAGACCCCAACTGCCGTTGGGGCATTGGTTGGGCGAGCTTCGATCCCGGCACCGATCCGGTCGACACCGCAGATGACACCGCGACCCCGTTCGAGCTTTTCGCCTCGACGCCGGTGTCGGGTCTCATCGACGGGGCCGCTACGTCGCTCGTCACCCACAGCCTCAACTCGGCCGTGCTCGGCCGCTACACGTTCTCGATGGTTGGCGGCGTCACGCAGGGCTTCTCGGTTCCGGCCCTCGCCCCAGAGCCGGCCCTTGCAGAGACCGGCTCGGCCGGCCCGAACTTCGTGGTGATCGCCTCCGCACTGACAGTGGTGGTCGCGGGCATCGCGCTCGTGGGCTTCCGCCGCCGCCGCGCGGCCTGACTCGCGCCTACGCGGGCCAGCCGTGCTCGGGCGCGAGTGGGTTGGTCGAGACGCCGTTCTCGCTGACGAGCATCCCTCCGACGTAGACCCGCTTGAGGTTGCGCAGACTCGTCGACAGCACGTAGGTCTCCAGCGGATGCCACAGCGGTCCCACATCGGGCGAGCGCGGTTCGACCACCACGAAGTCGGCGAACTTGCCGGGCTCGAGGCTGCCGACCTGAGCGTCGATGCCGAGCACCTCGGCGGACCCGAGGGTGTGCATCCGGAGCATGTCGGCGGGCATCATGGCGCGCGGGTCGCCGGTCGCGGCACGCTGCTGGTAGATGCCGACGCGCACGTTCTGCTCAGCCCTTCGTGCCCTTGCCGAGCACGCCGCTCAGGTACTGCTCGCGAACCGCAGGGTCGCCGCCGAGCCCGACCTCGTCGCTTCCGGCGTGGTCATCCACCCAGTCGCGCAGCCGGATCGGCAGCGAGTTGGACAACCGCAGCACCGGAGCGAGCCGCCGCGGCACCACGATGCTGAACCTGCGGGGCCGGTCGAGCGCCGCCATGATCGCGGCGCTCACCATCGGCGCTGTGATGACGCCGGTGAGACGCGGGGGAGTGATGCCGGCACCAAGCGCGGTGCGCACCAGATTCGGGCTCACCACGATGAGTCGCACGCCCGTGCCCCGCAGTTCGCGCCGCAGCGATTGAGTGAACGCGATGACCGCGGCCTTCGTGCCCGAATACACGGCGACTCCCGCGAGCGGCTTGATGCCGGTCGCGCTCGCGAGGTTCACGATGGTGCCGGCGTGGCGCTCGAGCATCCCGGGAAGCACGGCGGCGGTGCCCTCGACCACCCCCGCGTAGTTGATGTCGATGATCGCGCGCGCCACAGCCATCTTCTGGTCGCGGAACGGTCCGGTGGGCATGATGCCCGCGTTGTTGATCCAGAGGGCGATCGGCCCCACCGTCGCCTCGACGTGCGCGACGACCGCTGCGAGGTTCTTTCGGTCGGTCACGTCGAGCCGCACGGCGGATGCTCCGGCGCCGAGCTCTGCGGCCGTGGCATCCGTCGCCTCCTGATCCAGATCGCCGATGACCACCCGGTATCCGCGCGCGAGGAGGTCGGTGGCCAGCTGACGGCCGATGCCTCGGGCGCCTCCGGTGATGACGGCTATGGGCTGCGACGACGTACTCATGTGCCGAGCCTAGGCCGCGGCGAACGGGCCGGGTAGGGACTTTCGGCGGTCGCGCCGTTGCTAGGGTGACGGTATGACATCGCCGTCGCCCGCCCGCCGCGTCGTCGGCACACTGCGACTCGCCGCCGCGCTGGTGCTGGGTGTAGCCCTCGTGTTCCAGATCGTCGAGAAGACGGTCAACAACGACATGATCGCGGGGCAGTACTTCAGCTACTTCACGATTCTCACCACCATCATCGGCATCGGTGTGCTGGGCTGGGGCGGTGTGCTCGGGCTGACCAGGGTCGTCGATCCGGTCGGGTACACGGTGGCGCGGATGTCGGTGCTCACCTACGCCGTCGTCACGGCGATCGTGTACAACGCGCTGCTGCGGGGCATCCCCGATGAGGGCTTCGTCGTCTCGACCTGGCCGGGCGAGATCATGCACGTGTGGATTCCGATCGTCATGCTCCTGGACTGGCTGCTTTCGCCCGGGCGTCCGGCACTGCGGTGGACTGCACTGCGCATCGTGGTGATCTTCCCCCTCGTCTGGATCGGCTTCACCCTGGTGCGCGGCGCGTTCGACGGCTGGTATCCGTACCCGTTCCTCGAACCGTCGACGGGCTGGCTGAGCGTCATGGCCTACGTGGTGGGCATCGCCGCCTTCATCGTGGGGCTCGCGGCACTCGCCATCGCCTCAAGTCGCGGTCGGCGCGCGAGGAGTGCGTCGTGAGCGCCTCAGCCGTTCTCGTGACCGGGGCATCCACCGGCATCGGTCGTGCGACTGCCCTGGCTCTGGATGCCCGCGGCATCACCGTCTTCGCGGGGGTACGCAAGCCAGCCGACGGTGACGCGCTGGTCGCGGCCGGGCAGCACATCGTGCCGCTCATCCTCGACGTCACCGTGGCCGAGCAGATCGCGGCCGCAGCGCGGACGATAGCCGAGTCGGGCAACCCGCTGGTCGGACTCGTCAACAACGCCGGCATTGCCGCGGCGGCACCGCTCGAGTTCATCGCCGTCGACGACTTCCGCCACCAGCTCGAAGTCAATGTCGTGGGCCAGCTCGCCGTCACGCAGTCGGTGCTGCCGCTGCTGCGCGCGTCGAAAGGTCGCATCGTCAACATCACGTCGATCGGTGGGCTTATCTCGGGGCCGATGCTCGGCCCGTACCACGCGTCGAAGTTCGCGCTCGAAGCGATGACCGACACCCTGCGCATCGAGCTGGCACCCTGGGGCATCGGGGTAGCGGCGATCGAGCCCGGTCAGATCGCCACACCGATCTGGGCCACCGCATCGGCCAAGGCGGACACGATGATCGACGGCATGCCGCCCGAGGCGGTGGAGCTCTACGCCAAGGGGATCGCCGGCGCCCGGGCTTCGGCGAAGCGCGCCGCCGCCGAGGGGCTCCCGCCCGAGCGGGTCGCCGACGCGATAGTTCACGCCCTCACCGCGACCCGTCCGAAGACCCGCTACCTCGTCGGTTCGGACGCCAAGCTCATCGGGCGGGTCGTGCGTCACCTGCCCGATCGCCTCCGCGACCGGATGATGGTGCGCCGGCGTTCACACTGAGGGAGGCGCCCGCGGTGCCGGGCGCAGGCGTCAGGCCGGGATTTCCAACGCCGTCAGGCCCCGCATGTCGATGCGCAGGCGGTCGAGCGTGCGAACGAAGGTCATGAGCACGTCGCCGCAGGCGTGACATCGCACCGCCCAGCCGGGGGCTGCGTCGTAGACCAGCGCCTCCGCGAGCACGCTCACGTCGCCGCAGCCCGCGCATCGGCCGAGCGCGGTAGTCATGTCATCGCGGAACAGTTCCGACAGAGGCCCGGCGAGGGCGTTGCCATCGAGATGGGTCATCAGTTGCCTCCGAATCGCTCGGTCTTCACGGCGAGGGCGTTGTGCCCGAGATCGACCAGCCAATCCGCGACGCTCTCGACGAAGCCCGTCGGGCCGCAGACGAAGACGGCGGGGTTCTCGGCGGCAGGGATGGTGGCCGACCCGAGGATGTCGCGACTGACCCGACCGGCGGGGTGGGGCCATCCGGGCGGGGTCTCTCGGGTGTAGACGAAGGTGACCTCGAAGTTCGGGCCAGCGAGCGAGGCGAGCTCGTCGGCGTAGAACACCTCGGCGGGGCCGCGCACCGAGTACAGCAGCCGGAACTTCGCTTCAGAGGCGGATGCCGCATGCGCCCGTGCCATCGCCAGCAACGGCACCACGCCCGAACCTCCCGCGACAAGCTGCACGGGTTGGGTGTCGCCCGGCTTCCAGACGAACCAGCGTCCCAGTGGCCCGCGCAACTCGAGCTGGTCGCCCTCCCGCAGCTCGCCGACGAGGTAGGGGGAGACCTCGCCGTCTTCGATGAGGTCGACGGCCAGTTCGACTCGGTCGCTCGGGCCGGTGGAAGCCAGCGAGTAGGCGCGCACGGCCTGGTAACCGTCCTCGGCGGTCAGCCGCACGTCGACGTGCTGTCCGGCGGTGCTGCGCTCCCAGCCGGGCACGTCGAGCACGATGCTCTTGGCGGTCGGGGTCTGCATCGTTGTGGACACGACAGTGCCCACGAGCCAATCACGGAAGGTCACCTGTGTGCTACCAGTACCGTTCCTCGCGCCACGGGTCACCGTAGATGTGGTACCCGTTCTGCTCCCAGAAGCCGGGGCTGTCGGTGCGCTGCATGGTGATGCCGCGCACCCACTTGGCGCTCTTCCAGAAGTACAGGTGCGGTACGAGCAGCCGGGCCGGGCCGCCGTGGTCGGGTTCGAGGGGCTCCCCGCCGAACTCGGTCGCGATCCAGGCCTGACCGTTCATCAGGTCTTCGAGCGGGAGGTTGGTCGTGTAGCCGCCGTAGGAGTGCACCATCACGAAGTCGAAGCTCGTCTCGGCATCCTCGAAGAGCTTGTCGAGCGAGACCCCGCGCCAGTCGGTGCCGAGCTTCGACCAGCGGGTGACGCAATGGATGTCGGTGTGCACGTCTTCGAGGCCGAGGGCGTTGAGCTCGTCCCAGCTCCACGAGAGCGTCTGCCCGGTCTCGGTCTTGATCTCGAACTTCCAGTCCGCCGTGTCGAGGCGCGGGGTGGGTCCGGCGGAGAGCACCGGGAAGTCCTCGGTGAGGAACTGGCCCGGCGGGAGGTCCGGGTTCGACTCGCGGGGGCGGCCGGAGAAGCCGCGGGAGAAGATGGCCATGATTCAGCGTATCCGCCTCGTAAGGTTCGTGACAGTAGCTCAACGGGTGGCGCCGCTTAGGGTTGGATCATGACGCTCTCGCTCGGGTTGCCCGGCATCCGCCGCGATCCCGGCGTGCCGCCGTCGACCTACGGGCGACCGGATGTCTCGGGCCTCATCGATCGCTTCGGCCGCGAGGCCCACGACCTGCGGGTCTCCATCACGGAAAAGTGCTCGCTGCGGTGCACGTACTGCATGCCTTCGGAGGGTCTGCCCGCGATTGCCCGGGACCAGCTGCTGACGGCGCAGGAGATCGCGCGCCTGGTCGGCATCGCAGTGCGAGACCTGGGGGTGCGCGACATCCGCTTCACCGGGGGCGAACCGCTCATGCGAGCCGACCTCGAGGAGATCGTGGGGTTGAGCGCGGGGGCGATCTCGGGGAGCTCGATCGCCGGGGGGGCGATCTCGACAAGCTCGATCACCGGCGCGATCACCGGGGTTTCGCTCAGCATGACGACCAACGGCATCGGCCTCGACAAGCGGGTCGACGGTCTGGTCGCCGCCGGGCTGAACCGCATCAACATCTCGCTCGACACCGTCGATCGCGACCACTTCGCTCGCCTCACCCGTCGTGACCGTCTGCCGGCGGTGTTCGCGGGAATCGACGCCGCCCGACGCGCCGGCATTGCGCCCCTGAAGATCAACGCCGTGCTCATGCGCGACACCCTCGCCGGCGCGGCCGACCTGCTCGAGTGGGCCCTGGCCAACGACGCGCGGTTGCGTTTCATCGAGCAGATGCCTCTCGACGCCGACGAGACGTGGGTACGCGACAACATGGTCGACGCGGCCGAGCTGCTCGACGTGCTCGGCGCGCGCTTCACGCTGTCGTCGCCGCATCGCGACGACCCGTCGGCGCCCGCAGAGGAGTGGCTCGTCGAGGGCTACCAACGCGATGGCGGCCCCGCGACGGTGGGCATCATCGCGTCGGTGACCCGCAGCTTCTGCGAGGCCTGCGACCGCACACGCCTGACCGCCGAGGGAACGGTGCGCTCCTGCCTGTTCGGGGACGACGAGACCGACCTGCGCGCCCTGCTCCGAAGTGGTGCGGATGACGCGGCGATCGCCGACCGCTGGCGAGCCGCCCAGTGGCAGAAGCAGCAGGGCCACGGCATCTCGCGGCCGGATTTCGTGCGACCGCTGCGCTCGATGGGGGCGATCGGTGGTTGAGGGTGTGCAGGTGCGGTACTTCGCGGCGGCCGCGGACGCCGCAGGGTGCGAGGAGGAGCTTCTGCCCGTGGTGTCCACCGTGCGGGAGTTGAAGTCGGTGCTCGTGGAGCGGTACGGCGACGCCATGGCGCGGGTGCTGGCATCCGGGTCGTTCCTCGTCGACGGCGTCGTCAGCCGTGACGACTCGCGTTCGCTCGGAGCCCGGGTCGACGTGCTGCCGCCGTTCGCGGGCGGCTAGCCCCGGCGCTTTCGACGCGACTGTGTGGTGCGGGATGCTCCTGTTATGCAGGAGGCCTGAGGCATCCGCATGTCTCCTGCACAACCGGGGACCTGAGCCGAGCGCGCGTTTCCTGCACAACAGAAGGTCGCAGCGGGATCGCGTCGCGCTGCGGTCTGGGCCGCGTTGAGGTGGGCCGTCCTCATTGCGAGCGCGAGTGAAGGGTCGGTCTAGCGGATCGGGTCCAGGAAGACGAGCGGGATCTCCCGGTCGGTCTTCTCCTGGTAGCCGGCGTAGTTCTTGTGATCGTCGGTGATGATCGGCCACAGCCGGGCGCGCTCGACCTCGGTCGCGACACGTGCGTGCCGCACCTCGCGCGCGCCGCCCTGGAACACGACCTGCACCTCGGGGTTCTCCACGAGGTTGAGGTACCACGCGGGGTGGCGGTCGTCCCCGCCGCGGGAGGCGACGACCACGTAGCTGCCGTGGGGCTGCAACGGGGAGCTCAGCATCGTCGACCGGAGCTCGCCCGACTTGCGACCCGTCGTGGTCAGCTCGAGCATGGGCATCCCGGCCATGCGCCACCCCAGTCGACCGCCCGAGAGCGTGATCAGCGCGCGGTGGATCCGGTTCATCGAGTTCATCGTGCCCTGTGAGGGCGCTGCTTTTCTTGGCACCTCACAACGCTACCCGCGCTGCGGCGTCGCTCAGACCACCCGGGCCTAGAGCCCGACCCACTCCGTTGCTCCGTCGGCGAGGTGCTGGCGCTTCCAGATGGGCACCGTCAACTTGATGAGATCGACCAGCTGCTCGCACGCCGCGAACGCCTCGGCGCGATGCGGTGCGGCGACGGATGCCACGAGCGCAACATCTCCGATGACCAGGGCGCCGACGCGATGCGCCGCCGCCACGCGCAGCCCGGTCGCCTCGGCGACCTGCCGACAGCAGTCGGCGAGGAAGCGCTCGGCGTCGGGGTGGGCCTGATAGTCGAGCGCCGACACCGCGAGTCCGTGGTCGTGGTCGCGCACAACTCCGCGGAAGGTGACGAGAGCGCCGTTGGCGGGGGTCAGGACGAAGTGCTCTAGGGTTGCGGCATCCAGCGCGGTGTCGGAGATCGCGGCGAGGATCTCGACGGGCTCGATCACCGGTGCCGCGAGGATCTCGACGGGCTTTGCCACCGGTGATCGAGCGGGGTCGAGATCGGGCTCGTCTGCCTCACTCATGGTCGCCGCCGCCCGCGACCTGGGCGACGAGGTGCTCGAGCAGCTCGTCGAGCACGGCCAGGCCGTCCTTCACTCCGCCGGTCGAGCCGGGCAGGTTGACGATGACGGTTCCACCGACGGTGCCCGCGACGCCCCGGCTGAGCGCGGCCTTCGGGGTGTGGGCGAGTCCGCGCGCGCGGATCGCCTCCGGGACTCCCGGCAGCTCGCGGTCGAGCAGGGCTGCGGTCGCCTCGGGCGTGCGGTCCGTGGGGCTCATGCCGGTGCCTCCGGTGGTGATCACAACGGCCGGGCCTGCCGCGATGATCGGATCGAGGGCGGATGCGACATCCGCGTCGGCGACGACGGTGACGCTCGCGCGGTAGCCGCGCTCAGCCAGCCAGGCGGCGATCGCTGGCCCCGTCGTGTCGTCGCGAGTGCCGGCCGCCGCACGGGTGGAGGCGACGAGCACCGCCGCGGTGCCGGGCACGACCTCGGGTCGGGTGCGACCCCCGGTCTTCTCGATGAGCTGGATCTCGCCGAGCACCGACTGCGGGTCGACGGCCTTGGTCATGTCGTGCAGGGTGAGCCCGGCGATCGCGACGGCCGTGAGCGCCTCCATCTCGACGCCGGTCTTGCCGGTCGTCTTCGCCGTGGCCGTGATCTCGATCCAGTCATCGCTGAGAGTGAAGTCGACGCTGACCGAGGTGAGCGCGATCGGGTGGCAGAGCGGGATGAGCTCGCTCGTGCGCTTGGCCCCCTGAATGCCGGCGATGCGCGCGGTCGCCAGCACGTCGGCCTTCGGCAGGCCATCGGCACGCACCAGAGCGAGAACCTCCTGCGTGGTCTCGAAGCGTCCGCGCGCCGTGGCGCTGCGACGCGTGACGGCCTTGTCGCCGACGTCGACCATGCGTGCGCGCCCGTCGGGGCCGACGTGACTCAGCGCCGGCTGACTCTGGGCGGGGCGACTCGGTGAACTCATAGTGCCCATGTTTCCACGTCGTCGCCCGCGTTCAGGGCCGTCACTTCTTCCGGAATGACGACAAGCAGATCGGATGCCGCCAGCCCCGCCACCAGGTGCGACCCCGGCCCCGAGGCGATCACCACCCGACCGCCCTTGGCCGCTCGCCCGCGCAGGAACTGCCGCCGCCCCGCGACACTGACCACAGCGTCGCTCAACTGTCGCCGCTCGCGCACCGCCTGCGGCAGTCCCGCGACGGTGCGCAGCAGCGGCGCCACGAACACCTCGAACGACAACTGGGTGCTCACCGGGTTGCCGGGGAAGCAGATCACCGGCAGGCCCTCCCAGACCACGGTCGCCTGCGGCCCGCCCGGCTGCATGGCGACGTGGCCGACGCTGGCGCCGCGCGGTTCGAGCAGTTCGCGCACGACCTCGTAGTCGCCCATGGAGATGCCGCCGGAGGTGAGCACCAGGTCCGCGGGAACGGCGAGGGCGGCGATCAGCTCGGCGGGGTCGTCGGTGACGTGCGCGCGCGCCGCGACGACGGCGCCGGCTGCGACGACCGCCGCCGCGAGTGCGGTGCCGTTCGAGTCGAACACCTGGCCGAGCACGGGCGTCGCGCCCGGCTGCACGAGCTCGCTGCCGGTGGTGATGATCGACACCCGGGGTCGAGCGATGACGGCGATCTCGGTGAGTCCGGCCGCGGCGAGCACCGCGAGATGGCGAGAGGCGAGCCGCTGACCCGCTGGCAGCAACTCGTCGCCCGTGCGCAGGTCGCTGCCGCGCTCGCGCACGAACTCGCCGACCGAGCGGCCGCGGGAGATCGTGACCGTGCCGCCCTCGCTGGTCGTGTCCTCGACCGGGATGACCGCGTCGGCGCCGTTCGGCACGACGGCACCCGTCATGATGCGCACCGCGGTGCCGGGGGCGAGGTCGGGCGGCGAGGAGGGCCGGGCCGCCACCTCGCCGACGATCGGCAGTGTTGTTGGCGCGGGGGCGACATCCGCGGACCGCACGGCGAAGCCGTCCATCTGGGAGTTGCGGAACAGCGGCAGGTCGACCGGCGAGAGCACTGCGGCGCTGGTCACGCGGCCCAGGGCATCGTCGACGGGGATTGTCTCGGGCCGGGGTGCCAGGGCGGGTGCGAGCAGGTCGGCAACGTGGGCGGCGTGCTCCTCGACGCTCCAACTGTGGTCGTGGCCCGACATCAGTACCTCGCCATCGCCGGGTCGAGTTCGCGGGCCCAGGCGTCGATTCCGCCGTCGAGGTGGCTGGCAGTGAACCCGTGGTCGGCGAGTAGCAGGCGGGCGCTCGCCGAGCGGATTCCGTGATGGCAGTACGCCACGACCGGCTTGGCGGGGTCGAGCTCGGCAAGTCGCAACTCGAGCTCGCCGAGTGGCACGGACAGCGCGCCGGGCAGCGCGACGACGTCGACCTCCCACGGCTCACGCACGTCGAGGAGGGTGAAGTCGTCGGTGCGGGCGGCGAGCTGGGCGGGGCTGATCGAGTCGCCGAGTCCGCAGAACGCGGCGTAGTCGATGAGTCCGGTCACGGGTTCCGCACTCGGGTCGGCCGCGTACTCGAGCGTGCGGAACCCGCCGCTCAGCGCGTCATAGGTCGTGGCCCGGCCGATCGCGGGGGAGCCGATGCCGGTGAGCACCTTGATCGCCTCGGTCGCCATGATCGCGCCGATCACCGCGACGGTGGTGGGCAGCACCCCGCCGACCTCGCAGCTGGGCACGGTGCCGGGGGCGGGCGGCACCGGGAACAGGTCGCGATAGGTGGGGCCCTTCGCCGCCCAGCTGAGCCCCGCTTGCCCGCCGTACTGCGAGACGGCACCCCAGACGACCGGGATGCCGCTGAGCCGTGCCGCGTCATCCGCGAGGTAGCGGGTCGGGAAGTTGTCGCTGCCGTCGACCACGAGGTCGAACCCGGCGAACAGATCGAGCGCGTTCGCGCTGCTGAGGCGTTCGTCGATCGCGCGCACCCGCACCTCGGGATTGAGGGCCGCCACCTTCTGAGCCGCGGATTCGGCCTTGCTGTGGCCGACATCCGCCATCGAGTGCACGGTCTGGCGGTGCAGGTTGCTGAGCTCGACCCTGTCGTCGTCGACGATGGCCAGAGTGCCCACGCCGGCGCCCGCGAGGGCCGGGATGACGCTCGAGCCGAGTCCGCCCGCCCCGATGACCAGCACGCGGGCGGCGGCGAGCCGCCGCTGGCCGTCGGCGCCGAAGCCCGGCAGGGCCTCCTGGCGCGAGTAGCGGGCATCCATGGTTCCATCTTCGCACCGCCGTGCGCCCTCTCCACGGGCGCCGTCCGCTGCCGCCGGCAGCTGCCGCCGGTGTCGATAACTCCTGCAATCCTGGCCCGGCTGCTGCGGCGGAGCCCGGAGTTCCGCTGAGGAGTGGTCACCCCGACCCGGAATTGCAGGAGTTATGGACAGGGGCGCAGTTTGCCGAACGACCGAAGTTGCAAGTGCGGCTAGAATTGCGGCAACTAACCGCAGATGAGGATAACCGTGACCGACTTCACCGTGAAACAGGCCGCCGCACTGCTCGGCGTGAGCGACGACACGCTCCGTCGCTGGGCAGACGCGGGGCGGCTGACCCTGTCGGGGAGCCCGGCGACGGTCGCGGGCGCCCAGCTCGCCGCCCTCGCGCAGGAACTCGCTGCCGAGTCCGCGCTCGATGACGCGTTCCCGCGCAGCCGCGCGAGCGCGCGCAATCGAGTCACCGGCATCGTCACGAAGGTGACCAAGGACACGGTCATGGCGCAGGTGGAGCTTCAGGCGGGGCCGTTCCGCATCGTGTCGCTCATGAGTTCGGAGGCAGCGACGGAGCTCGGTCTCGAGCCGGGGAGTCTCGCGGTCGCGAGCATCAAGGCCACGAACGTCGTGGTGGAAGTGCCGTGAGGCGGCCACTTGTTCTGGCCGCCCTGGCGGCCCTCGCACTCGCCGGCTGCACCGCCGCCGCACCCGAGCCGACGCCCACGACCGAGGGCACGCTCACCGGCACCGTGACGGTCTTCGCCGCGGCATCCCTCACCGAATCGTTCCAGGCGATAGCCGATGCGTTCACGGCCGAGCACCCGAACGTCGAGGTGACCTTCAACTTCGGTGGCAGCTCGGGGCTCGCCACCCAGATCGTCGAGGGGGCGCCGGCCGACGTCTTCGCCGCGGCCAGCCTCGCCACCATGACGACGGTGACGGATGCCGGTCTCGCCCCCGACACGCATGACTTCGCCACCAACACGCTCGAGATCGCGGTCCCGACCGACAACCCCGGGGGCGTCACAGGCCTCGCCGACTTCGCGAAACCCGACCTGGCGATCGCGCTGTGCGCCGTGGAGGTGCCGTGCGGAGCCGCTGCGGCCAAGGCGCTCGATGCGGCGGGCATCGTGGCATCCGTCGACACCTACGAGCAGGACGTCAAGGCCGTGCTCACCAAGATCGAGGTGGGCGAGGTGGATGCGGGCCTCGTCTACCGCACCGACGTGCTGGCCGCGGGTGCGAAGGTGAAGGGCATCGAGTTCTCCGAGGCGTCGGGGGCGGTCGCGCGTTATCCGATCGCGGCGCTGACCGGGTCGGTGAACCCGGATGCCGCCGCCGCATTCGTCGCCTTCGTGCTCTCGGATGCCGGCCAGAGGATCCTGCAGGAGGCCGGCTTCGGTGCGCCGTAGCTTCCTCACCCCCGCCCTGTGGATCCCCGCCGGGCTGGCCATCGCGCTGCTGGGCCTGCCGCTCGTCGCGCTCGTCGTGCGCGCGCCGTGGAGCCAGCTTCCCGAACTACTCAGTCGCAGCGAGGTGCTGCAGGCGCTGGGCCTGTCGCTGGCGACGGCGAGCATCGCGACTGCCGTGAGTCTCGTGCTGGGAATCCCGCTGGCGCTCGTACTGGCCCGGTCGGCCCACTGGCCCGCCGTGCCGCGCCGACTGCTGCGGGCGCTGGTGACAGTGCCGCTCGTGCTGCCGCCGGTGGTCGGCGGCGTCGCCCTGCTGCTGCTGCTCGGGCGACGCGGGCTCATCGGGCAGTTCCTGCCGTTCCAGATCCCGTTCTCCACGACGGCCGTCGTGATCGCGCAGGTGTTCGTGGCGATGCCGTTCCTCGTGCTCGCCGTGGAGGGTGCGGTGCGGGCATCCGATCGCCGGTTCGAGACGGCGGCCGCCACCCTCGGCGCGACCCGCTGGACCATCCTGCGCCGCGTCACCCTGCCGCTCGTCGCGCCCGGCGTCAGCGCGGGGGCGCTGCTGTGCTTCACCCGGGCGCTCGGCGAGTTCGGTGCGACGATCACCTTCGCGGGCAGCTTCCCGGGTGTCACGCAGACCCTCCCGATCGCGACCTACCTCGAGCTGCAACGCGACCCGGATGCCGCGATCGCCCTGTCGCTGACCCTGATGGTGGTGAGCGTGGCCGTGCTGGTCACGCTGCGCGACCGCTGGGTTCCGGGGCTCACGTCGTGAGCCTCACCGCCGAGCTGCGGGCCGACCGCGGCGCGTTCTCACTCGACCTCGCCTTCGCGGTCGAGCCGGGTCGCACCCTCGCGCTCGTCGGGCCGAACGGGGCGGGCAAGTCCACCACTCTCGGCGCCATCGCCGGGCTCGTGCCGAATCGCGGAACGGTGCGGGTCGGTGACCGCGTGCTCGACGAGCTGCGGGTGGAGCAGCGCCGGGTGGGGTACGTGTTCCAGGACTACCTGCTGTTCCCGCACCTGACCGTGCTCGAGAACGTGGCCTTCGGCCCGCGCGCGACCGGGATGCCGCGGGCTCAGGCCCGGCAGGTGGCATCCGACTGGCTGGCCCGGCTCGACCTCGCAACTCTCGCCCAGCGCAGGCCCGTGCAGCTCTCCGGCGGGCAGGCGCAGCGCGTCGCCCTCGCGCGTGCACTCGCGACCGACCCGGATGTGCTGTTGCTCGACGAGCCGCTCGCGGCCCTCGACGTGGAGATCCGCGCCGACGTGCGCGCCGAACTCGCCAGCCACCTCGCCGACTACGCGGGCCTCACGATCGTCGTCACCCACAGCCTCGCGGATGTCGCGGCTCTCGCCCACGACGTGATCGTGCTCGAGCGCGGCCGCGCCACCCAGCGCGGGTCACTGGCGGAGCTCACCGCGGCGCCCGCCACCGCGTACGTTGAGCGACTCACCCGGCCCGCCCGGCCGGTTGAGTAGGCGCGGTAGCGCCGTATCGAAACCCGCTTCAGTCGCCCGGCGACGACTTCTCGCCCTCCGGCAGCCGCTCCGCGATGAGCTTCTGCAGGTCGCGCACCTGCCGCGACAGCGCGTCGATCTTGTCCTCGGACTCGTCGATCTCGGCCTGGATCGCGAGCTCGGCCGCGCGCGTCTGCGCCGCGAACCACGAGGCGATGTAGGCGGTCACCGTGCCGACGAGGGCGATCCCCGTCACCACGAGCCCGACCGCCACCAGACGCCCCTCGATCGTGATCGGGTAGACGTCGCCGTAGCCGACCGTCGCCATCGTGACGAAGGCCCACCACCAGCCCTCCCAGACGTCGTGGATGTTCGCCCCGACCACACCGCGCTCCGCCTGGGTGACCGCGAGTCCGGCGATCAGCCAGATGCCCATCGCGGCGATCACCACGTACGTGAGTACGCGGTTGCGCAGGATGCGGTGCAGCCCGCGTGCCGACAGGAACAGGATCGACAACGCCCGCAGTGCCTGCAGCGGCCGCAGGATCGGCAGGATGACCGCGGCGATGTCGAGCGGGTGCGTGCGGATGAACCGCCACCGGTCGTGCGAGATCACGATGCGCACGACGAGGTCCATGGCGAAGGCGACCCACGCGACGATCTCGACCGCGAAGAACACCGCCGTCCAGGGCGCCGGGAAGTCCGGGTCGATGATCGGCAGGGCGTAGGCGACGAGGAAGGCGAGTCCGAGCGCGAGCAGGGGATACTCGGTCGCGCGCTCCCAGCGCTCGCGTCCGGTCATGCCTGCACCATGACGACAGCGTAGCGACTGGGATGCCCGGAACCCGCCCCCAGCGGGAGCCGAGTCATCCGCGATATGATGGAAATATAAAGCCATTGAATCGAGGCAGACGATGACCGACGCGACGACGTCCTTCTCCGGTACCGGTCGCCCGCTCTACGAGGTGAAGGCCAACCTCTTCAAGGGGCTCTCGCACCCGGTGCGAGTGCGCGTGCTCGAGGTGCTGTCGGCGAGCCCGAGCGTCGCGGTCGGTGACCTGCTCACCGACACGGGGCTCGAGGCATCCCACCTCTCGCAGCATCTCGCGGTGCTGCGCAAACACAATCTGGTGACCGCCGAGCGGCGGGCCAGCCAGGTGTATTACAGCCTCGCCTACCCCGAGGTCGCCGACCTGCTCACGGTCGCGAAGCGTCTGCTCGTGCACATCCTCGCGACCACGCAACGCCAACTGGATGCCGCGACCTCATGAACCCCGCGAAGTACATCGCCTCCCTGCTCCCCACCTGGCGCGACTACCGATCTCTGAGGCGCACCTGGCGCGGGGATCTCGTGGCCGGCCTCACCGTCGGCATCGTCGCACTGCCGCTCGCCCTCGCGTTCGGCGTCAGCTCGGGGGCCGGCGCCGAGGCGGGACTCGTCACGGCGATCGTCGCGGGGCTCGTGGCCGCGGTGTTCGGCGGGTCGAATATCCAGGTCTCCGGGCCGACCGGTGCGATGGTCGTCGTGCTCGGGCCCATCGTCGTCACGCACGGCCCGGGCGTCGTCGCGCTCGTGAGCGTCATGGCGGGAGTGGTCGTGCTCATCGGCGGCGTGCTCAAGCTCGGCCGGGTGGTCTCGTTCATCCCGTGGCCGGTCATCGAGGGCTTCACGTTGGGCATCGCGGTGATCATCTTCCTGCAGCAGGTCCCCGCAGCGATCGGCGCCAAGGCGGGGGCGAGTACGAACGCGCTGGTTGCGGCCGTCGAGTCCTTCGCGAACGTGGATCTCGCCACTCTGTGGTGGGCGCTCGGCAGCGTCGTGGTCGTCGCGGCCATCATGGTGCTCGCACCGCGCATCCATCGTCAGCTGCCCGGCTCGCTCATCGCGATCGTGGTGGTCACCGTCGTCGCCACCCTCGCGAGCCTGCCGCTGGCCCGCATCGGGGCGCTGCCGTCGTCGTTGCCGGTGCCCGGGCTGCCCGCGCTCGACCCCGCGGTGGTCGGCTCGCTCGTCGGGCCCGCGCTGACGGTGGCGGCGCTCGCCGCGATCGAGTCGCTGCTCTCGGCGCGAGTCGGGGCATCCCTCGCCGACACCGGCGCCTACGAGCCCGACCGCGAGCTCGTCGGTCAGGGTCTCGCGTCGCTCGCGTCCGGGCTGTTCGGCGGCATGCCCGCCACCGGCGCCATCGCGCGTACCGCGGTCAACGTGCGCTCGGGAGGGCGCACCCGCGTCGCGGCGATCACGCACTCACTCGTGCTGCTGGCCGTGGTCTCGCTGGCCGCGACTGTCGTCTCGGGCATCCCGCTGGCGGCGCTGTCAGGCGTGCTGATGGTGACGGCCGTGCGGATGGTGTCGATCCCGACCGTGCGGGCGGTCGTGCGCTCGACTCGCTCCGACGCGATCGTGTTCTTCATCACGGCGATCGTCACGGTCTCGTTCGACCTGATCATCGCGGTGGGCATCGGCATCGCCGTCGCCGCATTCTTCGCCCTGCGCGCCCTCGCCCGCTCGGGCGGCGTGCACCGCGAGGAGCTGCCCGGAGCCGCCCAGCCCGGCGACGAACGCATCGCGCTGTTCCGGCTCGACGGCGCCCTGTTCTTCGGTGCCGCGGACCGGATGCTCGACCGTGTCAACGAGATCAGCAACGTCACCGTCGTCATCATCCGGATGTCGCAGCTGCAGGTGCTCGACGCCACGGGTGCCCGCGTGATCACCGAGATGATCCACGCCCTCGAACGGCGCGGAATCACGGTTCTCGTCAAGGGCATCCAGCCCGAGCACCTCGAGCTCGCAACCCGGGTCGGGGTCATCGCGTCGCTGCGCGACGAGCGGCACCTGTTCACCGAGCTCGAGCCCGCCATCGAGCACGCCCGCAGCCATATCGCCCGCGCCGGACTCGGTAGTCTCTAAGCACCACCCGACAGTCTCTCAGCACCACCGACGCACACGGAGGCCCGCCCACCCCATGGATGCCCTCCAGCCCGGAAGCGGACCGATCCGCTGCGCCACCCGCCCGCCCGCCACTGCGGACGTTGCCCTCATCGACTCTGCGGCGGCGACGGCATGAGCGCCTTGCCTGCCGCCCGCACCGCGACTCCCGCCGATGCTGAGGCGATCACCGAGACGATCGCCCTCGCCTTCGCGAACGACCCCGTTTGGGCACCGGCCCTCGCCATCGCCTCGGGTGACACCGCTCACGTGGTGCCGTTCTGGCGGCACTTCGTCGACGGTGCGCTGCGCTTCGACCTCTCGACGGTCATCGACGGCCCCGACGGGGAGGCCGCGGCGGTCGCCCTGTGGATCGCCCCCGGCGAGGCCGAGATGGCGGATGACGCCGTCACTTCCCTCGAGACGCTCGTGCACTCGGCGCTGGACCCCGCGGGGCTCGCGCCCATGCTTGAACTGTGGGACCGCTTCGACACCAACCACCCGAGTGATCCGCCCCATGCCTACCTCAACCTCCTCGCCACCCATCCCGCCCACCGGGGGCTGGGAATCGCGCAGGGGCTGCTCGCCGAGAGTCTGGCGCGGTTCGATGCGGCGGGCCTTCCCACCTATCTCGAGTCGACCAACCCCGCCAACGACCATCGCTATCGCCGCGCAGGCTACGAGCGGATCGGTGAGTTCGCAACTCCGCACACGGGCTCGCCGGTCGCGCGGATGTGGCGTGACGCACGCTGAGGACGGTGATGCACCGGTGGACGACCACCTCCGCCAACTCCTCATCGAGGAGCTGCATCGGGCCCGCCACGGTTACGGCCTCGCCGCCGAGTTCGCCGGAGAGGGCAGCGAGTTCAGCCCGAGCTGCGGCGACGCGGTGACCGTGCGGGTCGGGCCCGACGGCTTCAGCTGGGAGGGCAACGGCTGCGCCGTGTCGATGGCGGCGGCATCCGCGCTGGGTGCCACGAGCGTCGACGACTTCAGGACGCTCGTCGACGACTACCTCGCCAGCGTCGCCCCCGGGGCTCCGGCGGTGCCCGGTGAACTCGAGCCGTTCGCCGGCATCGGACGCTTCCCGCTGCGAGCACGGTGTGCGACTCTCGCGTGGCGTGCCGCGCGCACCGCGCTGGCCGCCGCCGACGCGTAACGCGCCGACGGCGGACCGGGCTCACTTCTTCGGCTTGGTGACCTTCTTGCCCGTGACGGCGTCGATCGCCTCCTGGCCCTCCGGGAGGTTCGACAGGTCGGGCGCGATCACTTCGGGCATGCGACCGGAGTCGGGCAGACCGAAGGTCGGCACGCGGCCGTCACCGGGCGCGAGCACCAGGTCGTCGGAGCGGCGGGCCAGCGTCTTGCCGCGGAAGAAGTCCGGCTGGCGCAGCGCCCAGATTCCCATGAGGATCGCCCCGAGCACGAGGGCCGCGATGCCGACCACGGCTGTCGCGCCGATGCCGAAGATGGTCACGTTGTCGCCGTTGTCGTCGACCAGCCAGTCGGGAGCGGCGAACTGCACGAGGCCGTAGCCGAACACCGCGGCGAGCATCGCGCCGCCGAGGAAGGGGAACAGCCCGCGCATCACGAAGTTGCGGAACGACGTCGTGAGCGTCTTGCGGTAGAACCACACGCAGGCGAAGCCGGTGAGGCCGTAGTAGAAGGCGATCATGAGGCCGATCGACCCGATCAGCGCGCCCAGCAGCGTGGGGCTGATGAGCGTGAAGATCAGGTAGAAGCCCGCCGACACGATTCCCATGCCGATCGTCGACCAGGTCGGCGTGAGGAACTTCGGGTGGATGCGCGCGAACTTCGCGGGCACCGCCTTGTAGACGGCCATGGAGAGCGCGGTGCGCGCAGTCGGAAGGATCGTCGTCTGGGTCGACGCGGACGCCGAGGTGAGGATGGATGCCGCGAGCAGCAGCAGCAGGATGTGCCCGATCACCGAGTCGCCGAACAGTGCCGGACCGATTGCGGAGAACACATCGCTGGAGTTCGCTTCGGCGCCGAGGCCGATGCCCTCCGTGCCGACGCCCGCGAACGCGACTGCGGCGACCGTGACGACGCCGTAGGTGGCCAGCAGGAGCACGGTCGAGAGGATGGCGGCGCGCCCCGGGGTCTTGGCCGGGTCATCCGACTCCTCGTTGACGCTGACCGCGGTGTCCCAGCCCCAGTAGATGAAGATCGCGATGAGCATCGCGGGGGCGATGACGCTGCCGAAGTCGAGGGTGAAGGGGTTGAACCAGTCGAGGCTCGGAATGAGCGAGTAGCTCTCGGCCGTACCGGTGTAGACGCGAGTGAGCGCGAAGCCGGCGAACACCAGTAGCACGACGACCTCGATGCTGAGAAGCACGTACTGCAGACGGGCGGAGATCTCGATGCCGCGGTAGCAGATGTAGGTCATGATCGCGATCCAGGCGAGGCCCGCCACCGTCGACCACAGCGTGCTGTCGGCGAGCTCGGCCACGCCGGGTAGGCCGAGCTGGCCCACGAACGTGAACGAGTACGACCCCGCGATCTGCGCGAGGTTGGCCATGACAATGACGTCGGCCGCGATGATGCCCCACCCGCCCATCCAGCCGGTGACGGGCCCGAACGCGCGTGACGCCCAGGTGAAGGTCGTGCCGCAGTCGGGTTCCGCCTTGTTGAGCTCCTGATACGCGACGGCGATGAAGTACATCGGAATGAACGCGAGCAACACGATTCCCGGAGCCTTGACGCCCGCCAGAAGCGCACCGCCGCTGGCCACGATGAACCCGAGGCTGGCGGCGAGGCTGTAGGCCGGTGCAGTGGATGCGACGCCCACGACGACGCTGGAGAGAAGCCCCAGAGCGCCGCCCTTGAGCCCCTTCCCGTCGACTGCGCCGCCTGATGCCGGTGTGATGGTTGTTGACATGTATCCGCCTTGACGGGTCAGTGGGGCGCACGGGAGTCGCTCACGGGTGAACGAAATATACGCCTATCCGAGGTCGCGGTCGAGTCCATTCCACAGGTCGCCGCATTCGATTTCGGAGACCGAGTTCTCGACCAGATAGCGCCGGGCTCCGCGGTCACCGCTCAGGCTTGCTGCGACGGGTTCCCAGTGATCCTGGGCGATGAACACCGGATGCCCCGGCGCCCCCGCGTACGTCGCTTGCCGCAGCGGCCCCGACCCTGCCATCACGCGGCGCCCGACGCTCGCCGGCAACTCCGGCAGGTCCACGAGCGTGATGAGAACCGCGCCACCGGATGCCGCGGCGAGCCCCGCTCGCAGCGAGGCGGACATCCCGGCCTCCCAGTCCGCGGCCACGAGAACCTCGGCCGTGGCGGGAACCAGCGGACGCGCGATCCGCTCGCCGGCGCCCAGGACCGCGACCACTCGGTCGCACCCCGAGTCGGTGAGGAACGCGCAGGCCAGCTCCAGCCAGGGGGTGCCGTCGGGCATCCGGAGAAGGGCCTTGGGGCCGCCCGCGCGGGTGCCGGCGCCGGCGGCGAGCACGATGCCGGTCGTGCCGCTCGCGGGGGTGCCCATGGGTACTGTTATACAGAAGATGGTTGAGACGACCGCTGATGCGAGATCTCGACAAGCTCGATCACCGGGTGCCGCTCGATCACCGGCGGGTCAGTAGTCAGTGCGGTCGCCGTGCGCGAGCCACGCGTCGAACGGCGCTGACGCGTCATCCGGTCGAACCGAGTCGATGGCGATGTGCCACTCGCTGCGCGGACGGCTGAAGAGCTCGTAGAACTCGCGGTCGTCGAAACCGCCGCGGGCCGCGTCATCCCGATCGGCGGCATAGACGACGCGATCGATGCGAGCCCAGAGGGCCGCCGAGAGGCAGAGCGGGCACGGCTCGCACGACGTGTACAGTGTCGAGCCCGCGAGCGAGAAGTCGCCGACCGACTGGCAGGCGGCGCGGATCGCGACCACCTCGGCATGGGCCGTGGGGTCGAGGTTCGCGGTCACGCGGTTCTGGCCCTCCGCGATCAGGCCGCCGTCGCGCACGATGAGGGCGCCGAATGGTCCACCCCCGGATGCCACGTTCGCGGTCGCCAACTCGATGGCGCGTGCGATCCACTGCGCATCGACCTCCGCCGTCGAGGGCTCGGCGGGCGTGCCGGTCGTCCGCACGACCAGCTCGTAGTGTTCCGTCATGACGTCTCTTTCCCCGTTTCTACCATTGAATCAGACTGTGTCACGGGCATAGCGCCGACGGAACGCTAGGTGTGCGACGCTGGTGTCATGTTCGAGATCGCGGATCGCCTGCTCGCGGCCGTCGATGCGGGCAAACGCCTCGTCGTGGCCACGGCGATCTCGATCGAGGGAAGCGCGCCGCGTACGGTGGGCACCTCGATGGCCTTCGACGGCGAGGCCGCGATCGGCAGCATCGCGGGCGGGTGCGTCGAGGGCGCGGTTGTCGAGACCTGCGAGCTGGTGCTGGCTGACGGCATCCCGCGCACTGTCGAGTACGGCGTCAGCGAAGAGACGGCCTTTAGCGTGGTGCTCACCTGCGGCGGTCAGTTGCGCATCCATGTGCAGCCTTTGGATGACGCACTGATCGACGCCCTGCGCGCGGGTACCGCGCTGGAGGTGTGCCGCGAGTTCACCGAAGAACCCCCGGTCAACCGGCGAATGATCGTCTTCGGTGCGATGGAGTTCTCGGCCGCGCTTGCCGCGGCGGCCACCACGATCGGCTATCGGGTGACGGTGTGCGACCCCCGCTCGCTCTTCGCCACCCCCGAGCGGTTTCCGGGCGTCGAACTGGTCGTGCAGTGGCCGACTGGGTGGCTGGAGCGGGAGATCTCGAGGGGCTCGATCACCGACGACACAGCCATCTGTGTGCTGAGTCATGACGCCCGTTTCGATGCTGAGCTCATCGCCCTCGCTCTCGCGTCGCCCGCCGGGTACGTCGGGGCGATGGGCTCGAGGAACACCCACGACCGCCGGGTCGCCTCGTTGGCCGAGCGTGGGGTGAACGACCTCACCCGCTTGCACTCGCCCATCGGGCTCGATCTCGGTGTGAGCACCCCCGCCGAGACCGCCATTTCGATACTGGCCGAGGTGTTGGCGGCGCGATCGCACTCCTCGGCGTCACCGTTGCGCTCGACGTCCGGTGCGATCCACGGTGCCCGCGTTCGGGCCTGAGGCCCGCTAGCGGCCGGCCAGAGCCGCCCAGCGCCGGCCCGTGCCGGCAGCGCCGGCCCGCGCCAGCCCGCTGGCAGTGTCCGGGATCTGCCGCGCCCTCCCCGAACTCAGGACATTCGTCAGGCATCCCAACAAACGTCCTGAGTTCGGGGAGTCTGTCGAGTAGGACACCGGATGCCGCGCCGTCGCGTCGGGGCCGCCTACCCCCCCCGCCCCAGGTCGGACGCGGTCGTGTGCTCAGACGACTGCAGGGCTCGGCTGCAGCATCCGCCAGAGGCGGTCGCGCGACATCGGCAGTTCGAGCGGCCGTACGCCGATCGCGTCGCGGACCGCGTTGGCCAGAGCGGGGGCAACTGGGTTGTACGGCGCCTCACTCATCGACTTCGCGCCGAGCGGGCCGAGAGGGTCGCTCGTCTGGGCGAAGTAGACCTCGGTGACTGGCACGTCGGCGAACTGGGGGATGTGGTAGTTGCGCAGGGCGTTGGTGAGCACCCGCCCCTCGCCGTCGAGCGTCATCTCCTCGTACAGGGCAGTACCGATGGCCTGCGCCGTGCCACCTTCGAGCTGGCCGCGCAGCTGCTCGGGGTTCAGCACCGTGCCGGCGTCCGCGGTCTGGATCGACTGGAGGATCTGCACGGCGCCGGTGGCGGTGTCGACCGCGACCCGGAACGCGTGCACATTGAAGGCGACCGAGCGGGGCGTTCCGTCGTGGGTGGCGGTCGCGGTGAGGCCGGGCTGCAGTCCGCTCGCATCGACCTGGGCTCGCAGTGACAGGGCGGCGGCGTACAGCGCCTTGCCGGCGACGACGACCCCGGCCGACCCGAACGCGCCGGTGTCGTAGGCGACGGCATCCGTGTCGGACTGCATGACACGGACCCGGTCGACGGTCACACCGAGGGCGGTGGCGACCAGCTGGGCGTGCACAGTTGTCGTGCCGTTGCCGAACTCCGACGTGCCGACCCGCGCCTCGATCGTGAGGTCGTCGAGCACCGTCACGGTGCCGGTGGCGAAGTGCCCGCGCGGGGGCAGAGTCGCGATCATCGCGACGGCCATGCCCGTGCCGACGGCCCAGCCCGCGGGTGCTTGCGCGCCGTTGCCGCGGGCGAGCGCCTGCTCGGCGAGGTCGAGGCACTGGTCGAGGCCGTAGCTCTCCATGCCGAGGTCGGATTCCTCGTCGGGGTTGGTGACGACCATGCGGTCACCGGGCACGATCACGTTGCGGCGCCGCAGCTCGAACGGGTCCATGCCGAGAGTGCGGGCGAGCTCGTCCATCGCCGACTCGATGGCGAAGATCACCTGTCCGAGACCGTAACCGCGGAAGGCGCCCGACGGCAGGTTGTTCGTGTAGACCGACTGGGCATCCACCCGTTTGTTCGCGCAGCGGTAGACGCTCACCGACTCGTGAATCGAGTGGAACATCACCCCGATGCCGTGGTTGCCGTAGGCGCCGGTGTCCATGAGCTGGTCGACCGACATCGCCGTCAGCGTGCCATCGGATGCCGCGGCCAGAGTCACCGCGACCCGCATCGGGTGGCGTGTCGGAGCAACCGTGAACTCGTCGCGGCGGCTGAACTCGTACTGCACCGCGCGCCCCGTCGCGAGCACCGCGAGGGTGACGAGATCCTCGGTGAGCAGCTCCTGCTTGCCGCCGAAGCCGCCGCCGACTCGTGCCGTGAAGACCCGCACCCCTTCGGGGCGCAGACCGAAGATGTGGCACAGCTCGTCGCGCACGAGGAACGGCACCTGACTCGACGTGCGCAGCACGAGCCCACCCTCGGCGTCGAGCCAGCCCCGGGTCGCGTGCGTCTCGAGCGCGACGTGGCTCACCCGCTGGGTCTGCCACACCCCGCTCACGACGGCGTCGGCCGACTCGATGGCCGCAGCGACATCGCCGGTCTCGCCGTGGAACTCGGCAACGGTGTTGCGCTCGGGCGCGGCGATCCGGGTCTCGGGGCCCTTGTCCCCGTGCAGCAGCGGGGCACCCGGCTCGCGTGACACCAGCGGGTCGAACACTGCGGGCAGTTCTTCATACTCGACGACGATCGCATCGAGCGCCCGCTCCGCCTCCGCCACCGACTCGGCGACGACGGCCGCGACGCGCTGACCGCGGAACCGCAGCACCTGGTCGAACACGAGCGTGTCGTCCGGGTCGTCGGTGCGGTGCTCGTGGCGTCCGGTGGAGAAGAGCGTGGTGGGGGAGTCACGGAAGTCGAGCACGGCGATCACGCCGGGCATGGCTGCCGCGGCATCCGTGTCGATGGAGACGATGCGCGCGTGCGCGTGCGGGCTGCCGAGCACGGCGAGGTGGGCGAGCGCGGTGGTCGCGAGGTCGAGCGTGTACGGCTCGCGGCCGGTGACAACGCGCATCGCCGCGGGGGCGACGACGGAGCGGCCGGCGGCATCGCCCTCGGGCGCGACCTCGGTGTTGACGACCCCGCAGATCGCGTCGTGGATCGAACGGTAGCCCGTGCACCGGCACAGGTTGCCCTTGAGCAGACGCGGCAGGTCGTCGAGGTCGTCCGGGCTGAAGGTCGACGCCGTGACGACCATGCCCGCCGTGCAGAAACCGCACTGGAACGCACCCGCCTCGGCGAACGCCTTCTGCACCGGATGCGGCTGCTCCGGCGTGCCGAGCCCGGCCACCGTCGTGACGCTCGCGCCGTCGAGCCGATGCGCCGGGTAGATGCAGGAATGGATGGGCGCGCCGTCGAGCAGCACCGTGCACGCACCGCAGTCGCCCGCGTCGCAGCCCTTCTTCACCTCGAAGTGCTCGGTCTCGCGCAGCACGGTGCGCAGCACCTGGCCGGGCCGCGGGGTGACCTCGAGGGGTTCGCCGTTGACCTGGAATCGGAGTGTGTCGGCGGCGCTGTCGGCGGCACTCATGCCAGCTTCTCCCGAATCTCCTCGGCGAAGCGCAGGCTCATCGCCCGCCGCCAGTCGGGCTTGCCGTGGGCATCGTCGTACCAGTCGTCGATCGAGTCGACGGCGTCGGCCAGCGCGGCGGCGGAGGGCGGCTCGTCGAAGCGCAGCACGCGCGGCCGAGTCGTGCCACCGGTGACGGTGAACACCACCTCGCCGCTGGGGTCGGCGCGGCCGATCACGAGGGTGCCGGTGCGTCCGAGCGGCGAGAGCGCGATGCGGCGGAAGCCGGTGCGCGACGCCAGCGCGCTCGCCGGAACGTCGATCGAGCGCACTACCTCGCCGTGAGCCAGCGCGGTCCGCTGCACGCCCTCGACAAGGGCGGCGACGGGGATGACACGCTCGGAGCCGTCTGGCGACCAGACGAGGGCCGTGGCATCCATCGCCGCAGCGAACGAGGTCATCGGGCCGGCCGGAAGCGCCATGCAGATGTTTCCGGCGACGGTCGCGACGTTCCAGACCTTGAACGAGCCGAGCAGCGAGTTCACGCACTGCCAGATCAGCGGATGCGCCGCCCACTCCTCGCGCGCGGGCAGCCGAGACAGCTCGGCGAGGGTGCACGTGCCGGCGATGCTGAGGCCGTCGGAGCCAATCGTCAGCGGCTCCCAGCCGAGCGTGGTGAGGTCGACGAGGCCGGTGAGGCCGGGCTGTTCCTCGGAGAACAGCCAGGTGCCGCCCCCGAGGGGCAGTTCCCCGGGCGCGAAGACGAGGTCGTCGCGGGTGTGGGCCACCCGCACTTCACGTACACCGATGAGATCCATTGTTCATCGAGTCAACATCATGGAGGTGACGGGCGTGTAACGGATCGCGGTCGGCTGCGTCATCCGCACTGCCTAGGCTGGAGGCATGGCCCTCGCAGTGATCCTCGCCCTGGGCTCAGCCCTCGCCTACGGCGTGAGCGACTTCCTCGGGGGCACGGCCGCGGCCCGGCTGCGCGTCATCCCGACGACAATTCTGAGCTACGTCACGGCGACCGTCGCGCTCACGATTCTGATACTCGTCACCGGCGGCGTCTGGTCCGGCGCGGTGCTGCTCTGGGGTTTCGTCGCGGGCGTTGCTGCGGTGGTCGGTTTCGTCACCTTCTACGCGGCCATGGCGATCGGACCGATGAGCCTCGTCTCCCCCCTCATCGCTGTGCTCGGCTCCGCCGTGCCGGTTGTCGCCGCAGTCGCATTCGGCGAGCAGCTTTCGCTCTGGGCATGGGTGGGAATCGCCTTCGCCCTCGCCGGAGCCGTGCTCATCTCCTCCCAGCCCAAGGGCGGCGGTGGTCGCATGACGATTCGTGCGGCCGTGCTCTCCGTCATCGCCGGAGTCTCGCTGGGCACCTCGGTGATAGCGCTCGACCGTGCTCCGGCCGACTCGGGGTCGCTGGCGGCGTTCGTGGAGATCGTCGTGGGCCTCGTTCTCCTCGCCCTCGTTGCGGTCGCAGGTCTGCTCATCGCAGGCCTGGGCCGGGCGGTGCGCCACCTCGGCGGCACCGATGTGATCGAGGGCAATCGGCGCGCCAATATCGTCGCTGCGCTCGCCTCCGGAGTGCTGCTCGCCGCCGCCAACGCCGGCATCCTCGCGGCCCTGCAGACCGGCAGTCTCGCCATCGTGTCTGTGCTCGTCGGTCTCTACCCGCTGGCGACCCTGCTGCTGGCGCGCATCGTCGGTGGCGAGCGGATGACGCGCCTGCAGCTCACCGGCGCGGGCCTGGCGATCGCGGCATCCGCCGTCCTGGGACTCGCACTGGGCGGGGCCGCGTAGCGTTCACCGGACACACCCCACCCTGATGCCGGTCGTTAACCTCGGCAGGGGAGTCTCGCAGCGTGCTCCGGCCCCTGCTCGCTGTCCTGCTCGGTTCGACGTTCGTGATCGGTGCCGTGGTGGGACCCGGCGCGGTGAGCCCGGCGGTGGCGGCCGCCGGCGCCGATGTGCCCGCGCCACCGGGCATCCTCATCAACGAGCTCTCCAACGGCGACGCGGATTCGGACTCCGACAGCTTCTTCGAGCTGCGCAACTGTGGCACCGAGCCCGTCGACCTCACGGGTTGGCATGTGTTCCGTTGCAGCGCGCAAGGATTGCGCAGCAACTGGGGTCGCCCCGAGTCCGACCTCACCGGAATCGTGCTGGCGCCCGGTGGCATCGTGACGATCTCGCGGGCCGGGATGCCCGGCGACGGCCACATCACCCAGCCATTCGCGACCGACGGATTCGGGCTCTACCTGGCCAACCCGGCCTCGCAGCTCGTCGACGCTGTCGGCGTCTATCCCAACGAACCCTGGCCGACCCAGAGCGAGTGCACCGTCGGGCGCAACCTTCCCAACAGCCTCAACTTCGCCGCCTCCGAATCGTGGCAGCGAGTGTCGGCCACCGGCGACGTCGCGGCGGATTGGGTGAAGGCACCCGCGACACTGGGTGAGCCGAACGCGGTCTCGGCGGAGCCGCGAGGGTCGAGCGCCGTCGTGATCTCCGAGGTCGCCTCGGCAGGTCCGAGCGCGGCCGACGACGAGTTCGTCGAACTGTTCAATACCGGCACCGAGCCCACCGACATCTCGGGCTGGCAGCTCTACCGCTGCACCGCGTCGGGCCGGCTCACCCCCGCAACCCACGAGCTCACCGTGGCACCTGGCACGACTCTGGCGGCCGGGGCGCGCTTCGTCATCGGCGGCGGCCACTTCACGGGCACGCCGGATGCCCGCCTCACGCACTCGCTGGCCGACGTCACCTTCGGGGTGCTGCTGCAGACCGACGCCGGTCGACTCGTCGACCGTCTCGCGATCTCGTCGCACGCGGACAGCGCGTGTCAGGAGGGTGACAGCAAGCTGCCCGCCGTGCTCGACGCGGTCTCGAACCAGTCGTACCAGCGCTCCGGGCAGCGCTGGCTGGTCGCGCCGAGAACTCCGGGCGCCGCCAACGCCACCGTGGCGGGCCCCGCCGTCGGGGGCGCATTCAGCTACACGACCGGCCAGGTCGCGATCAGCGAGGTCGCCACCGACCCCACCCCCGAGGGCATGCCGGCGGGCACGGAGCAGCGCAACTACATCGAGCTCGGCAACTACGGCACGACCGTCGCCGACATCGGTGGCTGGACCGTCCGCCGCTGCGAGGCCGACGGCACGCGCAGCCGCGACGTGCAGTTCACCGTGCCGGAGGGCACCCGGTTGGCGCCCGGGTCGGTGTACCTCGCCGCGCGGGAGCGGACTGCGGCGGCATCCCACGCCGACATCACCTACGCGACGTCGCTCAACTTCCTCGGCACGGGAGTCTGGGTCAGCGACGCGGACGGCCAGCGGGTCGACTCGGTGGGCATCTACGCGGCCAACGAGCTCGACGCCAGCAACGTGACTGCGAGTCCGTGCGCGAAGGGCGCGGCCCTGACGACCTACCAGCCCGACCGACTGCAGCAGGAGACCTTCCAGCGCACGCGGTTCACCGGCGTCGACCGTGACGACTTCGTCACCTGGGAGGCCACGCCGGGCGTGCTCGACCTGCGCGACTGGGTCGACCCGACCGAGCGGGTGGTGACCTCCTCGACGGCAGCGCTCCCCGCAGCGCGTCGAGCGCTCGGCACGCACCAACTGGCCGTCGACACCGACGTCGTGCCGATCGAGGCTTACACCGGCGTCACGTTCGACGGACCGCTCACCACCCTCGTCGGCGACGGCGAGACGTCGACGGATGCCACGGCCCCCGCCGATGCCGCCGACTCGGGCTACGGCTATCCGTACCAGCGCTTCGTGCTCGACGCCACAACACTGGCTGCGGGTTCCACGGTGGGGTGGCGCGGCACCACCGTGGATCGCGGCGAGCTCCAACTGTCGGTCTGGTCGGGTACGGCGTGGCGGCTGCTCGCCTCGGGCAGCGGCGAGCTTGCGGGGTCGCTCGAGGCTGGGGACATCATCGACGGTCACGTGACGCTGCTCGTGCAGGACGGCCAGCGCGGCACCCCGAGCGTGACGACGACGCGCGATGGACAACTCGAGAACCCCGCCGACTACGACTTCGCCATCACCCACATCACCGACACCCAGTACCTCACCGAGAGCTACCCGGAGGTCTACGCGCAGCTCGCGAGCTGGATCGTCGACAACGCCGCCGACCGCAAGATCTCCTTCGCCACCCACACCGGTGACCTCATCCAGAACTGGGTCGACCCCGACCAGAACGCCGACCGCGCGCGGGTCGAGTTCGAGCGGGCATCCGCGATCCAGTCGATCCTGGATGACGCCGGCCTTCCCAACAGCGTGCTTCCCGGCAACCACGACAGCAAGCGCGGCGTCGACTACAGCCTCTTCAACGAGTACTTCCCGCCCAGCCGTTACGAGGCAACCGACTGGTACGGCGGCTCGATCGCGCCGGGAGACAACACCGCGAACTTCTCGACCTTCGAGTCCGAGGGAGCCAAGTTCTTGATGCTGAGCCTGCCGTACGCCTACGGCGATCGCGAGCTCGACTGGGCCGAGCAGGTGGTGACCTCTCATCCCGACTTCAACGTGATCGTGTCCACCCACGAGCACGTCATGCCGAAGACGCTCGAGGTCGGCGCCCTGCACTCGACGAACTCGCGCTGGGTCTCCCGTGGGCAGGACCTGTGGGATCGGGTGATCGCCCCCAATCGCAACGTCATCGTGGTCCTGAGCGGCCACTTCCACGGCATCGGGCAGCTCGTCACCGAGGATGCCGGCGGCCTGCCCGGTCACACCGTGGTCGAACTGCTCGCCGACTACCAGGAGTTCCGCACCCACACCGGCGAGCGGGCGACCGGCTTCTACCGGATGCTCCAGCTCGACCTCGACGGTGGGGCGATCGCTGTCGACACCCGCTCCGTTCGCCTCGCCGCTAGCTACAGCTACGAGTACGACTACCGCCAGTTCCTGCCCGACAACGGACTGGCCACGACGCCGTCGAATGCCCGGCCGTGGCGCATCCTCGACGAGGGGGTGCAGGGGCGGTACTCGGAGGCGGACGACGAGTTCACCGCGTACGTCGAGTTCCAGCATCCGAAGCTTGTTTCGACCGATGCCCTTCTGGTGGGCGCCCCGTAGGATTCCCTCATGGTCACGACCGCGGTGCACGTCAGGGCGGGCAACATCGACCGCTTCGAATGGGCGGTCGCTAGGGCTCCGTTTGCTGATGCTGCGTTCCCTGAGGCTCTCGAGGGGACGCTCCGGGTCATCGAGCTACGACTGACACGGGGCACCGCGTGACCGCCCGCGCCGACGACGACGCCCTCTCCTGGGGCGGCGAGACCGACCCGAGCCACGTCGATGGTCCTGTGGTCTCGCCCCCGGCGGTCGAGCGCCCGGTGGGCGAGCGCGTCGAGACCCCAGCCGACCCCGCCGACCCCAAGCAGATCCCCGCGGCCCTGCTCATCACCTACGGAATCCTGGGCGGGGTCTACCTGATCTACACGATCGGCTGGGTCACGACCGTCGTGCGATACCAGGCCGTGCGCATCCCGTTCACCGACCCGCTCAGCGAGATCATGTTCCAGCTGGGGGAGTTCCTCGCGATCGCGAGCCCGGCGCTGTGGTTCGCGGCGGTGTTCCTGCTCAGCCGTGGGCGCAAGCCGCTGGTGCGCCTGCTCTGGATTCTCGTCGGCTTGGTCGCGGTGCTGCCGTGGCCCTTCGTGCTGGGAGCGTGGGCATGAGCGACACCGGTTCGATCTCCGAGTCAGACAACCCGATCGAGGCGGTGGTCGCGGATGACGCGGCCGAGGCCACCCGTGGCCGTTACGGCTGGCTCAGTCTGATCGTCGCCTTCCTCTTCGCCCTGTTCTACGTCTACGACCTGTGGGAGGCGGTCGGCACCATGTTCGCGCTGCCGGCTTTCTATGACGCGTACGGCATCGGCGCCCAGTACGTGCCGTGGTGGCTGTTGTGGATCGGCGTTCTCCTGCCGATCGCCGTGTACGTCATCGCGTTCATCGGTGGTCGTCGCCGCAACGTCTTCGGCAAGGCCCTGATCTTCCTCGTTGGCCTGGCCGTCGTCGCCGGTCTCTCGCTCGGTGTGATCGCCTTCGAGGAGATCCTGCGCCCGGTCGCGCTCATCTCGAACTGACCCTCGCGACCCTCACGTCGCGTGAGGTGCGGCAAACGTACCTTCTTGGTTGCCGGAAGGGTGCTATTGCCGCAACTCACGACGAGCCGGGCGGGGACACGTGACCTAGACGATCGCGACCACGATCAGCGCGATCAGCGCCAGCTGGCCGAACAGCCGGGGCCAGAACGGGATGGCCGCCCGGCCGAAACGTTCCGGGTAGCGGGACGCATAGGCATTGGCCGGAAACACCGCCACGAGGAACACGATCAACGCGATTCCCGCCACGACGTGAAGGCTAGGCACGAGCATCCCGATGCCGCCGACGATCTCGCACACCCCGGTGAACCGCACGAGCACGATTCCCGGCACCACCCGCTTGATGCCCGGCGGGATGATCTCACTCATGCCCTTCGCCGGCCCGGGTACGAAGTGCAGCACCCCCATACCGACGAAGAGCAGCGCCAACACTGCGCGGATCACCCACTGCACGATTTCGAAAGGATCCACGTTCTTATGGTCGCACCCGCGTCACACTGACGCGGCGCGGCTGGCGGAGCCGGTAAAGTTGCCCGGGTTGCGCGATGCGCGCCGACTTCTCGACGACAAAGGACTTTTCTCCGTGGCCAAGCCGATCGTGCTGATCGCCGAAGAACTCTCGCCCGCTACCGTCGACGCCCTCGGGCCCGACTTCGACGTACGCTCCGTCGACGGCACCGACCGCCCAGCGCTGCTGGCCTCGCTCGCTGACGCCAACGCGATCCTCATCCGTTCCGCGACCAACGTCGACGCCGAGGCGATCGCCGCGGCGCCGCACCTCAAGGTGGTCGCCCGCGCCGGCGTCGGCCTCGACAACGTCGACATCAAGGCCGCAACCGCCGCCGGCGTGATGGTCGTGAACGCGCCCACCTCCAACATCATCTCCGCGGCCGAGCTCACGGTCGGGCACATCCTGAGCCTCGCCCGGCACATCCCGGTCGCACACGCGAGTCTCGCCGAGGGTCTCTGGAAGCGCTCCAAGTACACCGGCGTCGAGCTCTACGAGAAGACTGTCGGCATCATCGGCCTCGGCCGCATCGGCGCTCTCATCACGGAGCGCTTGCAGGCCTTCGGGATGACCGTGGTCGCCTACGACCCCTACGTCACCAGCGCACGCGCCCAGCAGCTCGGCGTCACGCTGCTGAGCCTCGACGAGCTTCTGAAGGCCAGCGACTTCATCACGATCCACATGCCGAAGACGCCCGAGACCACGGGCATGATCGGCACCGACCAGTTCGCGCTCATGAAGCCGACGGCCTTCATCGTCAACGTCGCCCGCGGTGGACTCATCGACGAGGACGCGCTCTACGCGGCCCTCAAGTCGAACCGCATCGCCGGCGCAGGCCTCGACGTGTTCGTGAGCGAGCCGCCCACCGGCTCGCCGCTGCTCGAGCTCGACAACGTCGTGCTCACCCCCCACCTCGGCGCGTCCACCGACGAGGCGCAGGAGAAGGCCGGTGTGTCGGTGGCCCGCTCGGTCCGTCTCGCCCTCGATGGGGAGCTCGTGCCCGACGCCGTCAACGTCGCCGGTGGAGCGATCGACCCGAGCGTGCGGCCGGGCATCCCACTCATGGAGAAGCTGGGCCAGGTCTTCGCTGGCCTCGCCGACAGCCCGATCACGTCGATCGACGTGGAGGTCTACGGCGAGATCGTCGAGTTCGACGTCAACGTGCTCAAGCTCGCCGCCCTCAAAGGCATCTTCTCGAACATCGTGAGCGAGTCGGTCAGCTACGTGAATGCGCCGCTGCTGGCAGAGGCCCGCGGCATCACGGTGCGCCTGTCGACGGATGCCACGAGCTCCGAGTACCGCAACCTGCTGCGCATCTCGGGGTCGCTGTCGTCCGGCGCAACCATCTCCGTGTCGGGAACGCTCACCGGCACGAAGCAGACCCAGAAGATCGTCGAGATCAACGGGTACGACGTCGAGGTGCCGGTTGCCGAGCACCTCATCGTCATGATCTACACGGACCGCCCCGGCATCGTGGCGATTTACGGCAAGGAGTTCGGCGAGGCCGGCATCAACATTGCCGGTATGCAGATTGCCCGTCAGAGCAAGGGTGGGCAGGCGCTCAGCGTGCTGACCGTCGACTCACCCGTGCCCGACGAACTGCTCGCCTCGGTGGCCACGGCCATCAAGGCCGAGCTCCTGCGCGAGATCGATATCGTCGACGCGTAGCCCCGACGATCAGCGGGATCAGACGTCGTCGTCGGGGGTGACGGCGGTGCGGCGCTCGGTCACTCCGACGCCGTCGGCGTCGACACCCGAACGCACGGTGGTCACTGACTGGCGCTTGCGCATCATCAGCACGAGGCCGATCACGAACACCACGAGCCCGGCACCCATCAGGATGTAGCCGATCAGGTCGAGGTTGACCGCATCGGTCTGCACGTTCACCGCGAAGGTGAGGATCGCGCCGATGACAAACAGGACAATTCCGGTTCCAATACTCATAGCCCTCACCGTAGGCGGGTACCGGTTGCCGGCGTCACCCGTTGACAAACCGCGCAGGGTCTGAGTGATTGAGCTCGCTCAGCGCCTCGCGGTAGTGTCTCGCGGCAGCGCTTCGCTGGGCGCTTCGGTCAGCGCTTCGTGTCAGCGCGGAGCGGACGTCTTGCGCTCGGTGACCTGCTGTCCGGTCGCGGGGTCTGCAGCGACACGAACCGTCTCCACGACCTGGCGCTTGCGCGTCATTCCAACGATGCCGAGGATGAAGATCACCAGGCCAGCGCCCATCAGGATGCTTCCCACGATGTCCAGATCGATCCAACTGATCTCGATGGTGATGGCGAACGTGATGATCGCCCCGATCACGATGAGGGCGATGCCACTTCCAATACTCATGGCAACAGGCTAGCGATTCCGGGGCCGAGCCATGGTGAACACTCGGTTAGCCGCCGAGAAGCTAGGCCCGCACGGGTAGAAGCGCTCTTCCGGACCATTTCGACAAGTACTGTAAAAGCATGTCCAGCACCCTCAATCTCGCCGTCATCTCCGGTGACGGAATCGGTCCCGAAGTGATCGCCGAAGCCCTCAAAGTACTGAAGGCGACCGGTATCGACGTAACCACGACCGACTTCCCATTCGGCGCCAGCCACTTCCTGGCGACCGGCAACATCCTGACCGAGGAGGACCTCGCCGCCCTCGCGACGCACGATGCCATATTGCTGGGCGCGGTCGGCGGCGATCCGCGCGACCCGCGCCTGGCGGGGGGCATCATCGAGCGCGGACTCCTGCTCAAGCTGCGGTTTGCCTTCCACCACTACGTGAACCTGCGCCCCACGGTGCTGCTGCCCGGTGTTCCTTCGCCGCTCAAGGATCCCGGCACGGTGAACTTCGTCGTGGTGCGAGAAGGCACCGAAGGTCCGTACGTCGGCAACGGCGGCACGATCCGCCAGGGCACCGCGCACGAGATCGCCACCGAGGTGAGCATCAACACCGCCTTCGGCGTCGAGCGCCTGGTGCGCTTCGCCTTCACCGAAGCCGAGGCTCGGCCCCGCAAGCACGTGACGCTCGTGCACAAGACCAACGTGCTGACCCACGCGGGCGGTCTGTGGCAGCGCACCGTCGACCGGGTCGCGGCCGAGCATCCCGGTGTCACTGTCGACTACCAGCACATCGATGCCGCGACGATCCACATGGTCACCGATCCTGCTAGGTTCGATGTGATCGTCACAGACAACCTCTTCGGCGACATCATCACCGATCTTGCAGCCGCTATCAGCGGCGGCATCGGACTGGCGGCCTCGGGCAACATCAATCCGGATGGCACCTTCCCCTCGATGTTCGAGCCCGTGCACGGTTCGGCCCCGGACATCGCCGGTCAGCAACTCGCCGACCCCACTGCCGCGATCCTGTCCGTTGCACTCCTGTTGACTCACACGGGTCACCCGGATGCCGCGGCTAGGGTCACCGCAGCCGTGGAGGCCGACCTTGCCGCCCGGGGGACCGCCAAGCGCAGCACAGCGCAGATCGGCGACGACATCGCCAGGCGGGTTGAGTAGCGCGAAGCGCGTATCGAAACCGGCGCTGTCAGGTTTCGATACGCCCCTGCGGGGCTACTCAACCGGCGTAGCATCCATTTAGCTCCTCTCCACTAAGGAACACGATGAAGAACCTCCTCGCACCGCGCACCCTCGAGTTCTCGGTGACGCCCAATGACGCCGCCCGCTCCGCTGCCGAGCACGCCGACATCATCGCCGAGCCCGGCTTCGGCAAGCACTTCACCGACCACATGGTCGACATCTGCTGGAGCGAGCAGGGCGGCTGGCACCGTCCCCGGGTGCAGCCCTACGGACCGATCCAGCTCGACCCCGCTGCGGCGGTGCTGCACTACGCGCAGGAGGTCTTCGAGGGACTCAAGGCCTACCGTCACCAGGATGGGTCGATCTGGACCTTCCGCCCGGAGATGAACGCCGAGCGCCTCAAGCGCTCCGCCCGTCGTCTGGCGCTGCCCGAGCTGCCCACCGAGTACTTCATCGAGTCCCTGCGCCAGCTCATCTCCGTCGATGCCCGCTGGGTTCCTTCGGCAGCCGACACGAGCCTGTACCTGCGCCCCTTCATGTTCGCCAAGGAGGCGTTCCTCGGCGTGCGTCCGGCCAAGAAGGTCAACTACTACGTGATCGCCAGCCCTGCCGGTGCCTACTTCAGCGGTGGTGTGGCGCCGGTGTCGATCTGGATCTCCACCGACTATGCCCGTGCAGGCAAGGGCGGAATGGGTGCGGCCAAGACCGGCGGCAACTACGCGTCATCCCTCGTCGCCCAGCAGGAGGCGTACGACCACGGCTGTGCCCAGGTGCTGTTCCTCGACTCCGAGAAGGGCGAGTACCTCGAGGAGCTCGGCGGCATGAACGTCGTGTTCGTCTACAAGGACGGCCGCGTGGTCACGCCCGAGTCCGACAGCATCCTCGAGGGCATCACGCGAGACTCCGTGCTGCAGCTGGCCAAGGACCGCGGTCTGAAGGTGGAGCAGCGCAAGGTGAGCATCACCGAGATCCGTGAGGCTGTGGCATCCGGCGACATCGTCGAGATGTTCGCCTGCGGCACCGCGGCAGTGATCGTGCCGATCAGCCAGTTCAAAGCCGACGGCTACACGATCGGTGAGGCGGATGCCCCCGCTGGCGAACTGACGATGTCGCTGCGCGAGGAGCTCACCGACATCCAGTACGGGCGCAAGCACGATCGCCACGGCTGGATGACGCGGCTCGACGTCGTGCCCGAGTAGTCCTCCGCTGGTTGAGTAGCTCGCGCAGCGAGCGTATCGAAACCGCCTACGAGACCCGCCCCACAAGCCCCGCAACAGCATCCGCCATGCTCTCGAGGTGCTGCGCATAGGTGAACCCCGACACCGCCTTGCGCGGTCGCAACCCGTGATCGCCGTCCTCGAGCCACACCAGCTCGATCGACGGTGACAGCGCGTACCCGGTCACCTCGTCGCGCGTGCCGAACTCGTCGCGCGTGCCCTGAACAATGAGCGCCGGGGTTCGCAGGTGCTCGAGATGCGCGGTGCGCAGTTGCTCGAGCTTGCCCGGCGGGTGAAAGGGATAGCCCAGGCACACCAGTCCCAGCACTGTGCCCGCCTCATGCAACTCATCGGCGACCATGCTCGCGACGCGCCCACTCATGGAGCGTCCGCCGATGAATACCGGCCCATCGACGGCCGCCTGCGCGACAACATCGCGATACTCACCCAGCAGGGTGTCGGCGCGCGGCGGGGGCTTGCGCACGCCCTCGCGCCGGCCCGCCATGTAGGCGAACTCGAAGCGAGCGACCCGGATGCCACGGCTCGCGATCACGCGGGCGGCATCGTTCATCCCCGCCGAGTCCATCGCCGCACCGGCCCCGTGGCCGAGCACGAGCGTGGCGGTGTATCGGTCGGGGGAATCCCAGAGCAACTCGACCATGACCAGACACTACGCGCCACCTGCGCCGGATGCCGCTACTCTAATAGATTCTCGGCAGTACCCTGATGTCGATTCACCTTGCCCGGAGGCCCCCTGTGACCACGCCCGCCCGCCGCCCCGCTCGCACTCTCGGAGCGATTCTCGCGGCCGCTGCTCTCGCGCTGGGCGGGGTGCTCGTTGCGCCTCTCGCGGCTCAGGCCGCAACGCTCACCGTCACGTCCTCGGCTGACAGTGGCGCAGGATCGCTGCGCGACGTCATTGCTGCATCCAACCCGGGCGACACGATCGTGTTCGACCCCAGCGTGACGTCAGTCGCACTGCAGACCGGCATCGATCTCGACTGGGGCGTGACAATCGATGGCGGCGACACCGTCACGATCACGCGGACAAACACGAACAACTTCCAGCAGTTCGCCTTTGGCCCGGAGCTCCCCGGTCAGGACCTCACGATCAAGAACATCACGATCGAGGGAATCACCAACAGTGAAGGATCGGCGCTTTACGCGGGCTATGGCCTCAACAACAACCAGCCGAACGACATCACGCTGAGCAAAGTCGTGATCCGCAACGAGACCAAGAATTATGGGGCGGCGTTCAATGTCTTCCAGGGGATCGGCGACATCCTGATCGAAGATTCGCTCTTCGAGAACAACACCGCTGATAACGGTGACGGCGGTGCCCTCAACTTCGACAGCGTGCACGGCGACATCACGATCACCAACAGCGTCTTCCGCGGCAATGCGGCAACCGCTGGCAACGGTGGCGCGCTGGCCATCCCGTACCTGGACATCCCCGACAGCCTGATCATCACGGGCACCACGTTCGACTCCAACGAGGCGGACGGCGACGGTGGCGCGATCGACATCGGCCAGACCGACGGCACGGTGCTCATCGACTCCTCGACCTTCACCGGTGACATCGTCGGCGACGAGTCGGCGGGCGTGGCTCTCGCCATCGGCGAGATCTCGGGCGGATCGGTCGAGATCGTGAACAGCACGCTCGACGAGCTTGAGACGGGCAGCCCGGTCATCTTCCTCTCCAACGAGGGCGGAACCTTCCGTCTCGCGTACTCGACCGTTGTGGGCGACTTCCCCCTGTACTTCCTCAGCGCGTTCGGCAGCCACACCGTCGTCAGCAGCATCATCAATGGGCTCGGTAACCCCGCTATCTCGGTTGAGTTCCCCGATGATCCCGTCGTCGTCTCGTACAGCATCCTGTCCTCCGGGCCCACAGGCTTCATCGCCGACAACGGCGGAACTCAGTTCTCGGTGACCGACCCGAAGCTCGGCCCGCTGCAGGACAACGGCGGTCCGACGTTCACGCGTCTGCCGCTGGCGGGCAGCCCGGCGATCGACAAGGGCCTGCCGGGTGGCACGCCCCCCGAGTTCGACCAGCGTGGAACCGGCTTCCCTCGAGTGATCGGTGCGCGCGTCGACGTGGGTGCCGTGGAGACGAGCTACCCGCTCGCGGCCACCGGTCAGACGCTCAATCTCTGGATTCCGATCGTCGGCGGTGTGCTGCTGCTCGGTGGTGCCGCGGCAATCATCATTAACGTGCTGCGTCGGCGTCGCCTGAGCTGAGCTCGGGCCTATCCCCTGGCCCGCGGTCCCGGTAAGCCCGGGGCGAGCTGAGAGACTTCGACCACGACCAGACACTATGAAACCGGAGCGCCCGAAAGCTCGGTTCTGCTAGATTCTGGGCAGCACCCCGACGTCGTTTCGCCTTGCCCGGAGGCCCCTGTGACCCCACCCGCCCGCCGCCCTGCTCGCACCCTCGGAGCGATCCTCGCGGCCGCAACGCTCGCCCTGGGCGGGGTTCTCGTTGCCCCGATGGCGGCTCAGGCTGCGACCTTGACGGTGACGTCCGACCTCGACGATTCCAGCGGTGGGACGCTCCGCGAGGTGATAGCGACGGCGAACTCCGGCGACACCATCGTGTTCGACCCGAGTGTGACCACGATCGCGCTGGCCGGGGGCATCCCGCTCGTGAAGGGCATCACGATCGATGGTGGCGGTACGGTCACCATCACGCGAGGTACCCTGAGCGCCTTCACTCAGTTCGGTATCCAGCCCGACGCGCCCGATCAGGACTACACGTTCAAGAACATCACTATCGCTGGCATCCCGGGTGGCCAGGGCTGGGCGATGTACGCGAGCTACGGCGGCGACCCTGCCGTGAACGCTCCTCGCGACATCACCCTCTCCAACGTGACCATGCGCAACGAGACCTCACCGTTCGGCCCTGCGTTCAGTGCCTTCCAAGTCGGCGGGAACATCCTCATCGAGGACTCCGTCATCGAGAACAACACCGCGACGTCCGGAGACGGTGGCGCCGTGAACCTCGACAGTGTGGGCGCCGGCATCACGATCACCAACAGCGTTCTCCGTGGCAACACCGCCACGGGCGGAAGCGGCGGCGCGCTCGCTCTACTCAACGGGCCCGAGGCGGTCATTCAGGACTCGGACTTCCTCAACAACGTTTCGAGCGGTGACGGCGGCGCAATCCATGTCGCCGATACCGCCAATCCCATCTCGATCGAGCGTACGACCTTTCGGGCGAATGTGGCTGAGGGTTACGGCGGCGGCATCTATGTCGATCAGGTCGACCTGGAGAGAAGTCTTACCGTCGACTCGTCGACGTTCTCGGCCGATTCCACCGGTCAGTTCGGAGCCGCCCTCGCCATCGGCACCGTCATCGGAGAGGTCACGATCGTGAACAGCACCCTGGACGAGGGTTCCGAGGACTTCGCCGTGACGGCAGACCTCGTGACTGGCGAGCTGAGCATCATGTACTCCACGATGACCGGTGGCATCTACGTCGGGACCAACGAGGGCCTGGCTGAGGTGACGAGCACCATCGTCGTTCAAACTGGCGGGGTCACGATCCTCGTAGACGACGCGGTCAATCCCGTGGGAGTTTTGTACAGCATTCTCTCGTCGTCTCTGGCCAACTACATGGCCGACATGGGCGGCAATCAGTTCGGAATCCTGCCGAAGCTCGGGCCCCTCCAGGACAACGGCGGCCCGACCTTCACGCGCATGCCCCTCGCCGGCAGCCCCGCGATCGACCGGGGTCTGCCCGGCGGCACCCCGCCGACCTTCGACCAGCGCTACACCGGCTTCCCACGGGTGATCGGCGGTCGGGTGGATGTCGGTGCCGTCGAGACCGCCGGGACCTCGGGTGACCTCGATGCCACGCGTGCCCTCGCCGCCACCGGCCAGACCCTGAACATCTGGATCCCCATCATCGGCGGTGTGCTGCTTCTCGGCGGAGCTGCGGCGATCGTCATCAATGTGCTGCGTCGGCGTCGCCAGAGCTGAGCTCGCGCGACCCTAGGCTGGACCCGTGAAGATCGCGCGTTTCAGCACAGGTGGTGACCCCCGGTTCGGGATTGTCGATGACGACGAGATCGTCGTGCTCCGGGGCGATCCGATGTTCAACGGCTTCGACACGACCGAAGAGCGGATACCGCTGGCCGACGTGAAGCTCCTGGCCCCGGTCATCCCGCGCTCGAAGGTGGTCGCCGTCGGGCGCAACTACCGCGAGCACGCCGCGGAGTTGGGCAACGAGGCGCCCTCCGAGCCATTGCTTTTCCTCAAGCCGAACACCTCGGTGATCGGCCCCGGCGACTCGATCGTGCGTCCGCCGCAGAGTTCACGTGTCGACTTCGAGGGTGAGCTCGCGATCGTCATCGGCAGCATTGCGAAGAACGTCTCAGAGGCGGATGCCGCGTCCGTCGTCTTCGGCTACACCGTCGCCAACGACGTGACCGCCCGCGACCTGCAGGAGAAGGACGGCCAGTGGGCTCGGGCCAAGGGTTTCGACACCTTCTGCCCACTCGGACCGGTCATCGAGACCGAGTTCGAGGTCGCGAACCAGGCCATCGAGACGCGGGTGAACGGCGAGGTGCGCCAGTCGGGGCGGCTCGACGAGATGGTGCACTCGGTGGCATCCGTGATCGCCTATGCGTCAGCGGTGTTCACCCTGCTGCCCGGCGACGTGATCCTCACGGGAACGCCAGCCGGCGTCGGCCCGATCATGGCGGGCGACACCGTCGAGGTGACCGTCGAGGGCATCGGAACGCTCTCGAACCCGGTGCGCTAGGGCGCCGGTTGAGTAGGCGGGTTGAGTAGCGGCGAAGCCGCGTATCGAAACCGCCCCTTCGCTATGCTCCCGCGCGGCGCCGGCGAACGACCAGCAGGGCGATGCCCGCCAGTACGATCACCGCGGCGGAGCCTCCCGCGATCGCCATCGGCGCGTAGTTCACGCCGGTGTTCGCGAGGGCGGGCTTAACCTGCGGCACCGGAGCGATGAAGAACGTCTCCGAGTAGTAGTTGTTCGGGCTCGTGGGGTACACCGTGCCCGTCGCGTCGTACAGTTCGCCGACCATCCACGCGATGTTGTTCACCGGGTCCCACGCCATGATGTTCGAGACGCAGGAGTCGCTCTGGATCCAGGCGATTCCGTTCGAATCGAATACCGCCCCGTCCGGGCTGCCGGGGCCAGTGCCACCGCCGAGGCAGGCCGCCACCGGCCAGTTGCCGCCGTGGCCGGTGTCGGTCGCGGCGCCGGTGGCGCGGTCGATCGTGTAGATGGCGAGAGTGTTGCCGAAGTTGAACCCGTAGATCGTGTCGGTGAGCGAGTCGTAGGCCATCGCGCCCGGGGAGAAGGGCGCCATGCTCCCGACCAGGGTCGTCGTCGCCGTCGTCAGGTCGATCGTGTACAGCGACGTGCTGTTGGTGATGAACGCCGCGCCCGAGTTGGTGATGATCAACTGCCACGCACCGTTCGTGGCTCCGTTGACCTGGGCGATGGACGAGATGACACCCGTCGTCAGATCCACGGTCGACAGGCGGGTCTCACCGTCGTAGTAGATCAGATAGGTCTTGCCGTCGACCGGGCTGGTCTGGGCGCCGCCGGCGCAATCGTCACCCGTGCCAGCCGCACCGATCGGGGTGGAGGCGCCGTCAGTGGTGAAGCTCCAGAGTTGGGGCGCGGCGTCATCGCAGTCAATGTTGTAGAGAGTCTGTGCCGGGGGTAGCGCCGGCGGGTCGGTAGCGGCGTTGGCGGCCGGAGCCGTGCCGAGTACGAGTGCCGCCGCTACGGCGAGAACAGCAGCGACTGACAGTGACTTCTTCATGCGGGCCCCTCAGAGATGATGGCGCGACCGCAGGAATGAAGAAGGTCGAGTTGATGCTGAGGCTAGCGCATCCGGGGCCGTTTCGTCGCATCCCGGCGGCCTAGACTTGCAGGCGATGTCTGCACCCTTCTCCACAGCAACCGGAACCGACGTGCGCGTGCGGTTCTGCCCCTCGCCGACCGGAACGCCGCACGTCGGCCTGATCCGCACGGCCCTCTTCAACTGGGCCTACGCGCGCCACACGGGCGGCACGATGGTCTTCCGCATCGAGGACACCGACGCCGAGCGCGACAGCGAGGAGAGCTACCTGCAGCTGCTCGACGCGCTGCGCTGGCTGAAGATCGACTGGGACGAGGGCATCGACGTCGGCGGCCCGCAGGCGCCGTACCGGCAGTCGCAGCGCACCGAGATCTACCGGGGCGTGATCGAGCAGCTTCTGGCATCCGGTCACCTGTATGAGTCGTTCGCGACCGGCGAGGAGATCGAGGCTCGCAACATCGAGCAGGGTCGCGACCCGAAGCAGGGCTACGACAACTTCGAGCGCGACCTCACGCCCGAGCAGATCGCCGCCTACAAGGCGGAGGGCCGCCAGCCGGCCCTGCGCCTGCGCGTGCCCGACAGTGACCTGAGCTTCACCGACCTCGTGCGCGGCGAGATCACGTTCCCGGCGGGCTCCTTCACCGACTTCGTCGTGGTGCGTCCCAACGGTGCCCCGCTCTACACGTTCGTCAATCCCGTGGATGACGCGCTCATGGGCATCACGCATGTGCTGCGCGGTGAGGACCTCCTGTCGTCCACCCCCCGTCAGATCGCGCTCTACACGGCCCTCATCGAGATCGGACTCACGAGTTTCATCCCCCGGTTCGGACACCTGCCGTACGTGATGGGGGAGGGTAACAAGAAGCTCTCCAAGCGCGACCCCGAGTCGAACCTGTTCCACCACCGCGACCGCGGGTTCATCCCCGAGGGGCTCGTCAACTACCTGTCACTGCTCGGCTGGTCGCTCTCCGGCGACCGCGACGTGTTCTCGATCGACGAGATGGTCGCGGCGTTCGACGTGGAGGACGTCAACCCCAACCCGGCTCGCTTCGACGTGAAGAAGGCCGAGTCGATCAACGGCGACCACATCCGTCTGCTCGAGGTCGACGACTTCGCTCGGCGGCTGGAGCCGTACCTCGTGGGGCTCGTGAACAACGACGACGACCGCGCGCTGCTGCGCCGGGCCGCGCCGCTCGTGCAGGAGCGCATGCAGCTGCTGGGGGAGGCGCCGGGGCTGCTCGGGTTCCTGTTCGAGACCGATTCGCAGCTGGTCTTCGAGGCCGATGCGCTGCCGGGCGCGGAGGGCGCCGAGGTGCTCGATGCCGCGCTGGGCGCGCTGGCGGGCATCCCGGACTGGACGACCGCGGGCATCGAGGAGGCGCTGCGTGCCGAACTCATCGACAGCCGGGGCATGAAGCCGCGCACGGCCTTCGGCCCGCTGCGCACCGCGATCTCGGGTCGCCGCATCAGCCCGCCGCTGTTCGAGTCGATGGAGTTGCTGGGTCGCGAGTCGAGCCTGGCGCGCATCACACGGCTCCGTGCCCAGCTGGGCTGACTGACATAGTCTGAACTGATGGCAGCACCGAAGAAACGCAAGCTGTGGTCGTGGATTCCCGCGATCGTACTGGCGCTGGCGATCATCGCGGTGATCGTCACGACCACTGTTCTCGTGCGCGGTGGCCTCGGTGGCCCGGTGCCGCAGCCGACCCAGGGTCAGGTGACCGACCTGAACTGGTCGGCGTTCACCCCGAAGGGTCTCGACTACATCTCCAAGACGCGTCAGGTGCGCATCGACATGTCCACCCAGCCGGTGGATGCCGCGGCCATCGGCCTCGCCCCCGACGACACCCTCGTGCTCGAGCCGATCTCCACGGGTGACACGGAGCTCGACTACGACCTCATCGTCAATGGCGGCGGGGAGGGTCTGGGCGGCGCCCGCCTCACCGTCACCCAGATCACGATCGTTACCGAGGGCGGCGTCATCACCCGGGTGAGCGCGCCCCTGCGCCAGGTGCTCAACTTCCGGCAGACGCTCACCTACCTTCTCGGCAAGGCTGAGCTGTTCGGCTGGGACACCTCGGGCACCGACGCAATCTTCCAGACCGCCGAGGATGCCACGCGAGCCGGCACCGGCTACGAGTTCACCTTCGGGCCCGCCGACGCGACCGGGGTGGAGTTCTCCGCGACCGCCACCTGTGACACGACCGGCTTCTGCGCCGTCAACTATGACGTCACGCCCCGAGTAGGCTAAACTCGACAGTCGGCCCGGCTAGCCCGCGGCCCTGTGGGGTATGGTGTAATTGGCAACACGGAAGATTCTGATTCTTTTGTTCTTGGTTCGAGTCCAGGTACCCCAGCTTTAGCAAGCACCACACGAAGCCCCCGGAGACGGGGGCTTTTTTGTTGCCCGGCAGTGAATGATACGTATTGACGGTCGACTTCTTGTCATCATTTTGAACATCATGGGGAATGGTCAGGTCACCGTCGGAGGATCAGGGCGTATTGATCGCGCTCGGAGCTACTCTCCGATCTCATCGAGAGCAAGTTGGGCTGTCACAGGAGGCACTCGCGAACCTATCTGGATTGCATCGCACCTATGTGGGGGCACTCGAACGAGGCGAGAGGAACCCTAGCTTTCTTTCATTGGTGAAGTACGCGAGTGGTCTTCGGCTAACCGTCGAGGAGGTGATCGTGTCGTGAATGATCTCGTGTCCGGGCGCTCGGGAAATCTTGAGTCGGCGCATCAGGTAAGGGAACGAGTTCAGTACGCTGGCGTCTCGATCTACGACGATCCCCCTGACGCCAGCTCGGAGCTCTTTTACACCCCTTATGAGCTCGAGTGCTTGCTGAATCAGGAGCTCCAAGGTCGCCTCGACCTCGCGGGCCTACCCATTCGTACGCGATCCAAGGTAGCCAAGAGTCTCGTTTGCGAGATTCTTGGCTTTGCAGCGCCCACATCATTCCTCCGCACTAGCCCTCGGTTTCCCCATCTCAATGCCGACTTGTATGTACAACAGTCGAACAATCTGCAGATATGGAACCAGGACGTTGACGCGTCTCGTCGCTACATCCTGATCTTGATGTCAGGGGAACGGGTCAGCGAGGTGCGCGTAGTCGCTGGAGCTGACTTGGCCGAACTAGACCGCACCGGCACCCTCACGACTAAGTACCAGGCTTCGCGGATTCACGAAGGTGGTGGCTCGATCCTTGTGAGTCAAGAGGACACCCAGCATCTGGTGAATGCGTTCCGCCCAATCTCGAGAATCCCGCCCGGAGTCTCGCCGGTTGCGCTTCCCCGCGAAGGGCGAATGCTCGACATTGCAACGTTGTACCTTCGCCTCCATGAGCTTGTGGGAGCTACATTCTCGGATCCCGGGATGTCTCAGGAGCGCAATCGCGGGACCGTAGTTCACCGTGAGTGCTGCGAGCTTCTTGGGCTTTCTCACTACGCCGACAATGGGCAGTTCCCAGACGTATTGTCGCAGGCACTGGAGATCAAGCTGCAGCTCGCGCGGACCATTGACCTAGGACTTGAGTTGCCAGAGTCCGAATCGCCCGTCGCCGCTGCAAACGGCTTATTTAGCGTGCGGGATGTTCGCTACGCAATCTTCTACGCCGAGCGCGCTGGGCGAAGTTTCACGATCACCGAACTTGTCCTCGTCAATGGTGCTGACTTCTTTAGGGAGTTCCGGCAGTTCGGCGGCCTAACGTCCAACTCCAAGCTCCAGCTCAGGTTGCCCCCGACTTGGTTTGACTAGAAAAGTACATCTGATCTCGGATCCGCTGGCTGCCCTTCAATCGGTTTGGAGAAGGCCTCCTCAACTAGGGATTCGATCAGTTCCAGATCGGTGGCACTTGCTGCGCCACTTTTCGATATCGATCGGGCAAGTTCTATGAGCTTCATGGCAGAACTCGATGTCGGATCGGGAATGGGGAGACGAGACACGTACTGGCTTATCCAGCGCCGGCGACCGGAGTAGAGCTTATTGCCACACACCTCGTCGTAGAACCGGAGGCCGAGATTTGAGTTGGCAACTGCGATCATCAGGAGACCTAGGTCTTCGCTCCCGATCTCAGCGATCGAAATCCAATAGCAGTCACCGTTGACTACAGCACCTGAATAGTCGAGAGCGAAGCGACCTCGCTCACTTATGTCGGGAAACACCACCTTCGGAGCCGACCATGCAGAGGGGCTCTGTGGGACCCATATCTCGAACCATTCTCGACCCCCATCCGTCACGTACTTGCGTGACTTGAGGCGCTCTGCATGTCTATCCAAGTAGGCGCGGGTGCGGGGTGCCTCGCTCAGGGAAAGCACGGAGCGTTTCGCGGATCTAAGGTCATAGGGATACAGGACCCGGGTTCGAGGGTAGGGAGACACTCGCCATGGCTCTAGATTTCGGTGAGTTATCAACGGGAGCAGCATTGACTCCTCGGGAGTCAGATCGCCGTTATCCCAAGTGTCAGAGATGAACACGCTGTCTGCGGTGGTCTTGATCCCCACCCGCACTCGCGCCACCTCACCGAAGGTCTTCCAAGTCGCTGAGGCAACGGCTGCCAACCAGTCGTCGCCGTGGGCGTGAGAGATACGCCAGGGTTCCTTAGGCCCGGAAGTCGCAAGAGTGCCGACTCGGACACCGACAAGCCTTGAGTCGAGTTGAATTACGGAGTCCTCTTGCTGGAGTAGGGCTTCAAAAAGCGTGGCAGCCTCAGTCGCGCTTGATTCTTCGGTCTCGTAGGCGGATGCGAAGCGGATTGAGGAGGCCGCTTCTGGCCTTGTGCGCGCTGCGATCGTAATTGCGGGAAGCACGGCTGCATTGAAGAGCCGGGTATCCCCGAGGTCGAAAAGCTCCAGCACAGCCAGTTGCTGATGCAGAACACCTCGTACGTTTGCGCCTGCCCGAGTAGTGAGGAACCTGTTGGAGCACAGCAACCCCAGGACTCCATTTTGGCTCAGCAATCGAGGCGCGAGGGAGACGAATGGATGGGTGAGATCTATCCGGCCCGTCAGACCGAACTCAGCAGCCAAGAGCTGGGCAGTACCCTGGCCCAGGTGCTGGGTTCGAACATACGGGGGATTGGTAATGATTACGTCGTAGGAAGCTGCTTCAAGGGTCGAACTCAACGCAATGAAATCTGCCACGTGCCAAGATCCTTCAATCCCGCGTTCAGTGGCCCGCAGTTCGGCCTGCTCGATGGCTTGGGGATCAAGGTCATAGCCTTCGAAGATTAGCTTCAGGTTTGGGCGCAGGCTTGCCGCTACGTCGTGTATCGCAAACAGAAGCTCACCGTCGCCGCAGGCCGGGTCAAGTACCCGCAGTACTCCGGTGACAGGGGCGTGAGCTATCACTCGATCGGCGAGAAATAGGGCTAGAGACGTTGGCGTGTAGTGCTTACCGTGACGCTTCACGTCCTGGGCATCAATTGCCACTTGCATCTCCTTGTTCGCACCCCAACCTATCGCGAGGCGCGGACATGGGCTGGCTGCTAGACAGCGGCACTATCCGATAGCTAAGCTATCCAACATGAAGATGTCGCAGCTGTGCGAGACGAGCGGGGTATCCGTGCCCTCGATCAAGTTCTACCTGCGCGAGGGGCTCCTGCCCGCGGGCGAGCGCACGAGCGCCACCCAGGCGGAGTACGGCCCCGAGCATGTCGAACGACTTCGCCTGATCCGGGCGCTCATCGACATCGGCGGGCTCTCGGTCGCCACAGCGCAGCGCGTGCTCGAGGCGATCGACTCGCCCGACCTTCCGCTCAGCTACGTCTTCGGTGTCGCCCAGTACGCGATCTCCGACACGAGCCTCTACGCCGACGTGCCCGAGGGCAGCGCGGGCACCGCGCAGGTCAACGCCCTCATCGAGAGCACGGGATGGCTCGTCTCCGACGACAACCCCGGCCGCCGCGGCGCGGCCCGCGTTCTCGACACCTACGCCGACCTCGGCCAAGAGCACATCGGCGAGCACCTGCCCGCCTACGCCGAAGCCGCCGAACTCATCGCCCGCGCCGATCTCGCCGCGGTGGCCCACCACACGGATGTCGCCGACATGGCCGAGACCGTCGTCGTCGGAACCGTGCTCGGTGACGCCCTCAACGCCTCCCTGCGCCGCATGGCGCAGGAGCACGTGTCGTACCAAGTGTTCCCCGCACCGCGCGGGGCCGAACCCTCCGGGAGTGAACGATGACCACAGCAGTGCAGAACCGTCCGACGTCGACTGTCGCGGGCATCCGTTGGCATCGCCCCCTGCTCGTGCTCGCGGCGGCCATGGGCGTGCTCGTCGCCGTGTGCCTCATCGGCCTCGTGGTCGACCCGCGCGAATCGCTTGGCGTGAACGTGTGGGAGAAGCCCCTCAAGTTCGCGATCTCGACGGCGATCTACGCGGTGACGTGGTCGTGGCTGATCGGCCAGCTGCAGCGCTTCCAGCGGGTGGCGTGGTGGGCAGGCACGATCAGCGCGATCCTCCTGCTGATCGAACTCGTCATCATCACCGGTGCGGCCGCCGCAGGTATCACGAGCCACTTCAACGTCTCCACGCCGTTCAACACTGTGTTGTGGTCGATCATGGCCGCCTCGATCGGCACCCTGTGGGTCGCGACGTTCGTGGTCAGCATCATCCTGTTCCGCAACCCGCTGGGTGATCGCGCACGCACGCTCGCCATCCGGGCCGGTGCGCTCATTGCGCTTGCCGGCATGGCACTCGCGTTCCTCATGACCGGTCCGACCGCCGCCCAGCTGGACGACTGGCAGGGCATCGCCGGCGCCCACACCGTCGGGCTCGCTGATGGTGGTCCTGGCCTGCCGCTGCTCGGCTGGAGCACGGTCGCCGGTGACTTGCGCATTCCCCACTTTATCGGGATGCACGCCCTGCAGGTCATCCCGCTCTCGCTCATCCTCATCGAGCTCGCCGCGCGACGCATCGCCGTGCTTCGCGACGTGGACGTGCGCTACCGCCTCGTGGCGATCGTCAGCGCCGCCTACGTCGCGGTGCTCGCGGTGCTCACCTGGCAGGCTCTGCGCGGCCAGTCCATCGTCGCGCCGGATGCCACCACCGCCGTCACCACGCTGGTGATCGCCGCGCTGGCCCTCGCGGCCGCCGCGGCCGTCGTGGTGCTACAGCGCCAGCTGCACGACCGCCCGGCCCTCTGAGGGCCGGGCCACCACGTCGAATCCCGCGGCCGTGAAGGTGGACAGCGCGCCGTGGAACAGGTCGGCCGACGAGGTCTTCTGCGCCGTGGCATCCACCGGGTAGGCCTCGAGCAGACGCGCCCCGTGGGTGCGGGCGAAGTCGATCGCTCCGGCGAGCAGGGCGCCGGAGACGCCGCGCCTGCGATGGCCCACCCGCACGACGAAGCAGGTCACCGCCCAGACCGCGGGGTCGCCCTGCGGCTCTGGACTCGCGGCGGCCACCTTCATCGTGGTCAGGCGACGATAGCCGGTGCGCGCCTCGACGGCCGCCCAGCCGACCGGCTCGTCGTCGGCGTAGGCGATGAGGCCGGGAGACACCGTCGCGGCGGCGACCTGGTCGCAGAGCATCCGCTCGAACTGGGCGGGCGCGCTGCCCTCCCACTCGGCATTGGTGACCTTGAACCACTGGCACCAGCATCGGGAAGGATCCCCTCGGGTGCCGAAGACCGTGCGCACGTCGTCCCACGGCACCTCGGTGGCGGGGCTGACGGTGATCGTCACCGCGTCACAGCTCCAGGGACTCGCCAGCCTCGAGCACGACGAACTCGCCGCCGCCCTGCTCGGTGGCGTTCCTGAGGCGGTCGTTGCCGAGGTTGCGGCCGATCTGGGAGAGCACGGCCTCGTGCACGGGAAACGCCTGTCGGGGCTTCACGGCGAGCACGTAGTCCATCGCCTCGCCGATCTTGAGCCACGGGGCACCCACCGGAGCGGCCAGCACGGGCACTGAGACGCCCGGCACGGTGTAGGAATCGCCCGCGTAGTACAGCTCGTCGTTGACGAGCACCCCCACGTTGTCGACTAGAGGGATCGACTCGTGGATCACCGCGTGCTTCTCGCCGAAGAACCGCAGGGTGAACGGCTCCACGGTCACGGTGTCGCCTGCTCTGACGATCTCGATCTCGAAGTCCGGTGCGGCGGCGGCCACACCGCTGGGCCCGAAGAAGCGCACCTTCGGGTTGCGCTCCTTGATGCGGGTCAGCTGCTCGGCGGTCCAGTGGTCGCCGTGCTCGTGGGTGATCACGACGGCGACGACGTCCATCAGGTCGGTGAGGGGCATCGTGTATCCGCCCGGATCGATGACGAGCGACACGTCGGCTTTCTCGATGACCATGCAGGCGTGCTCGTACTTCGTCAGCTTCATGCGTCGAGCCTAAGGGGGCGACCGTTTGCGCTTGATACCCCCCGGGGGTATCATCGGACTCATGATCGCTGACATCAAGAAGCGCGCCCTGCACCGGTCGCGCATCCTCGAGGGGCAGATGCGCGGACTCGAGAAGATGATCGAGTCGGAGGACTACTGCATGGACATCATCACGCAGTCCCTGGCCATCCAGAAGTCGCTGCGTAGCCTCAACAAGCTGCTCGTCGAGAACCACCTGCGCACCCACGTGAGCGACATGTTCGCCGCTGGGGGAGTTGAGCAGCAGCATGCAGTCGACGAGCTGCTCAAGGTCTACGAACTCAACAACAACCGCTCGGAGTAACGGATGCCACAGCACGAGAACCACGACCACCCGGTGGTCGAGCCTGTCGAGACCCACGACGCCCATCACCACGCCCCGGTCTCGACGAGCTCGACCACCGCTCACGACCACGACCACCACGCCCATCACCATGCCCCGGTCTCGACGAGCTCGACCACCGGTCACGACCACCACGACATGCACGCCGGCCACGGTGGCGGGGACCACTCCCACCATGACCCCGCGATCTTCCGTCGCAAGTTCTGGCTGAGCCTGATTCTGACGATCCCCACTCTGGTCTTCTCGACCGGACTCCAGGACATCCTCGGACTGTCCGGCCCGCGCTTCCCCGGCAGCCAGTTCATCCCGGCCGTCTTCGGCATTGCGATCTTCCTCTACGGCGGACTGGTGTTCCTCCGCGGAGCGGTGACCGAGCTCAAGTCGCGCCAGCCGGGCATGATGACCCTCATCTCTCTGGCGGTCGTCGTCGCGCTCGGCTACAGCGGCGCCGTCACGCTCGGCCTGCCCGGCATGGACTTCTGGTGGGAGCTCTCCACCCTCATCACGATCATGCTGCTCGGACACTGGATCGAGATGTCCGCCGTCATGGGCGCGCAGGATGCCCTCGGCGAGCTCGCGAAGCTGCTCCCCGATGAGGCCGACCTGGTGCACGGCGACCACGTGATGACTGTCCCGGTGTCCCAACTGAAGCTGGGCGACGTGGTGCTGGTGCGCCCCGGCGCCGCGATCCCCGCCGATGGGGAGGTCGTCGACGGCGAGTCGCACGTCAACGAGGCCCTCCTCACCGGCGAGTCGTCCTCCGTATCGAAGACGACCGGCGACGCCGTGATCGGCGGTTCGGTGAACGGTTCGGGCGCCCTGCGTGTGCGCGTGACGAAGCTCGGCGATGACACGGCCGTGGCGGGCATCATGAAGCTCGTCGCCGACGCTCAGGCCAGCAAGTCCGGCGCGCAGCTGCTCGCCGACCGGGCGGCCGCGCTGCTGTTCTACGTCGCCCTCGGGTCGGCGGTCATCACCCTCGTCGCGTGGCTCATCATCATGCCGGGCGACCCGGCGTTCGTGCTCGAGCGCGTGGTCAGCGTGCTCGTCATCGCGTGCCCGCACGCGCTCGGCCTGGCCATCCCGCTGGTCTCGCAGATCTCGACCGCGCTGGGAGCCCGCAAGGGCATCCTCGTGAAGAACCGTCTGGCACTCGAGGTGGCACGCACGATCGATGTCGTGCTGTTCGACAAGACCGGCACCCTCACGACCGGAACGCAGGGAGTGGCGGCGGTCGTACCCGCTGACGGCACCACGGAGCAGGAGCTGCTCGGCCTTGCCGCTGCGGTCGAGGCTCAGAGCGAGCATCCGATCGCCAGGGCCATCGTCGCCGAGGCTCAGAGCCGCGGATTGGCTCTCGCGAAGTCCACCGGGTTCGCCGCCCAGTCGGGCCGTGGGGTGACCGCAACCATCGGCAAGCGCGAGCTGACCGTCTCCAGCGGACGCGACCTCGACCTGCCCCCGGCTCTCGCCGCCCAGGGAGCCGAGCTCGGCGCCGGCGGTGCGACGGTCGTCTACCTCAGCTCCGGCACAACAGTGCTCGGGATGCTCGCCCTCGCCGACACCGTGCGCGCCGAGTCACGCGAAGCCGTCGACGCGCTCAAGCAGCGCGGAGTGCGGGTGGCGATGCTGACCGGCGACTCGAAGGCGGTTGGTGCCTGGGTGGCAGCGCAGCTCGGCATCGACGAGGTGCACGCCGAGGTGCTGCCGGGGGAGAAGTCCGCCGTCGTGAAGGCGCTGCAGGCCGACGGCTCGAAGGTTGCCATGGTGGGCGACGGAGTCAATGACGCCCCCGCCCTCGCCCAGGCCGACGTCGGCATCGCGATCGGTGCGGGCACGGATGTCGCGATCGAGTCGGCCGGCATCGTGCTGGCCTCCAGCGACCCCCGCGGCGTCGCGCGCACGCTCGCCCTCAGCCGGGCGACCTGGCGCAAGGAGCTCCAGAACCTGTTCTGGGCCACCGGCTACAACGCCATCGGCATCCCGCTGGCCGCCGGTGCGTTGTTCGGGGTGGGCATCCTCATGCCGCCGGCGCTCGCCGCCGTCTTCATGTCGGTGTCGACGATCGTGGTGGCGGCCAACGCGCAGCTGTTGCGCCGTCTGAAGCTGTAAAGCACCATAATCGACCCATGACGACGAAGTCCCTCCGCCTTGTGGTGGCGATCAACCCGACCGCGTCCTTCGGCAAGGGACGCGACGTCGGCCCCGCCGTCGTGCAGACCCTGAGGGCGCTCGGCCACGACGTCACGAGCCTGCAGGAGCCCGACTTCGAGCAGCTCATGGAGGCCGGTCGCAAGGCCGTAGCATCCAAGCCCGACGCGCTCATCGTCGTGGGTGGCGACGGCATGATCAACCTCGGCACCAACCTCGTGGCGACCACCAAGGTGCCGCTCGGCATCGTGCCGTCGGGCACGGGCAACGACATGGCCAGGGGACTGGGCATCCCGCACGACAACACCGAGGCTGCGATCGATGCGCTGGTCGCCGCCCTGCACCAGCCGCCCTGGGTCATGGATGCCGCGCTCGTGACCTACACCGACGAGTCGGGCACCCCGGCCGAGCGCTGGTTCGCGTGTGTGCTCTCCGCGGGCTTCGACGCGATCGTCAACGAGCGGGCCAACCACATGACCTGGCCGAAGGGCCCCAACCGGTACCTGCTCGCCCTCGGCCTCGAGCTCATCAAGCTCAAGCCCATCCCGTACCGGCTGATGCTCGACGGCAACGAGATCGTCACCACCGGCGCCCTCATCAGCGTGGGCAACAACGTGTCGCTCGGCGGCGGCATGAAGGTGACGCCCGACGCGAAGGTCGACGACGGGCTGCTCGACGTGCTCGTGGTGCAGGCGCTCAGTCGCAGCTCGTTCCTGCGGATCTTCCCGCGGGTGTTCAAGGGCGAACACGTCACCGACCGCCGGGTCTCGATCTACCCGGCGAAGAAGATCCGCATCGAGTCGGAGGGAGTCGTCGCCTACGCCGATGGCGAGCGCTTCGGCATGCTGCCGATCGACATCGAGGTCAAGCAGAAGGCAATGCGGGTGCTGGCGACGAAGCCGCAGCCCGGCGCCGCGGCCACCAGCGCCTGACGAACAGTCCCGCGCTAGGTGGGCCGCGCTAGGTGGGCCCGCGCTAGGAGCCGCCCGCTACGCTGCCGGATCCGCCGCAGCGTCGGTCGCCACGCAGCTGTACAGCGTCACCTGCTTGCCGTCACGATCCTCCGTGGCCACGACGAATTCCTGCGTGGGCTTGGTGCCCTCCGGCGCGGCCGCCTTGAACGCGGTGAACGAGTCGGCGCACGCCACCGAGACCGCGTTCTGCACGCCGCCCGCTGAGTCGATTGTCGCGGAATCCAGCTCGCCCTTGCCGATCACGATGTAGGCGTGGGTCTCGGTGCAGGGCGTGAGCGTCACCTCGGTGAGGTTACTGCCGTCGACGAAGGTGAAGCAGTCACCCACCAGCATGGTGGTCGATCCAACCACTGACGTGTCGGTCACCTGCCCGTCGGGCCCACGGTTGGGGCCGAAGAGTGAACACGAGGTGAGCGCAAGAACGGATGCCACGGCCACCCCCATGGCGAACACGAAACGGGTGCGGTTGCTCAACTGTCCTCCTGGTCGAGTGGGCGACGGATGCTGTTCCGCCCGTGCTGTGTTTGGTGGGCTTCCGCCCGGTATGGCATACTCGTGTAGTTGTCGTGACGGCCCCATCGTATAGAGGCCTAGTACGCCGCCCTCTCACGGCGGTAACGCGGGTTCGAATCCCGCTGGGGTCACGATAGCAAAGCCCCCGGTAGTGCACGGGGGCTTTGCTGATACTGGCTCCTCTACGCGGAATGCATCAGAATACTCACATGGCCCTCTCGACGACCGACGTCTCGACAGAGATCGGACTAGTCCCATAGCCACCGTCGCGATCGTCGGCACAGGGTTGATGGGCCACGGCATCGCTCGTGCTTTCGCCGCCGGTGACTGGAGCGTCGTGCTGTGGGATTCCCACGGTGCAGCTCTCGATCAAGCGGTCGCCACGGTCAACGCTGATCGGCCCAACGCTGCTCGTGCGGCTACGTCTCTCGAGGAGTCAGTCAGCGCGGCGGACGTGATCGTCGAGGCGCTCCCTGAGCAGTTGGGGCTGAAGCGCGCGTTCCTTGCGGAGGTCGATCGGTACAACACAGCGGCGATGGTGACCTCCAACACCTCGGCGATTCGCATCACCGACATTGCCGCCGAGAGTGACTACGCACACCGGGTTGTCGGTACGCACTGGTGGAACCCTCCGCACATCATCAACGTGGTGGAGGTTGCGGGTGGTGATCGAACCGACCCCGCGGTTCGGGCAACGGCGGTGGAACATCTCACTGCGCTGGGTAAGCAGGTCATAGTCGTCGAGAAGGACGTCAATGGCTTCATCGGCAATCGGATGCAATTCGCACTGTGGCGTGAAGCGATGAGCATGCTGGAGAACGGTGTCGCGGATGCCCGCACCATTGACACCGTTGCGAGGGAGACATTCGGTCGCAGACTTGCTGCGATGGGTCCGCTCGAAAATGCCGACTACATCGGCCTCGATCTGACCCGCTCGATCTTGGGATGGATCTTGCCCACCCTGAGTGCCGACACCAACCCATCGCGGCTGCTTGATGCCGCAGTCACGTCCGGCGAGCTGGGAGCAAAGTCAGGGCAAGGCCTGCTTGAGTGGCGCGATGGCGACCGTGAGCGGGCGAAGGCTCGCCTTGAACAGCACCTGCTGGGCACCACGCCTAGCCCGTAGGGGCGCGCTCGGAATCAGTCCGCGAGGCCCCGCGCACGTTCGAGGCGTATGGCGTGTTCGCAGCTACCTGCGTCAGCCCCTCTTGAGACGCTCCACCTCGGCGTCGATCTTGCTGTCGGTGATCACTCCTGCACCGCCGAAGACGGCAATCGCCTGGAACACCGCCGCAATCCCCATACCGGCGATTGCCCATGCGGGCCAGAAGTAGCCTCCGGGCGACGTGAGGAACCAAATGACGGTGAGCACAACCGAGACTCCGAGCCACACCAGGAGGTAGTTGTAGAAGTCGGAGCGGGCCTTGAGGCGCTTGGTTGCGAGCGCGCGCAGTTCAGCATCATCCATGTCGCCGATGCTAGTAGGATTGGGCCCGCGAAGGGGAGTATCCCACCTCGTTGAGCCCGTCAGTACGGGTCACAGCACTGTGACTCCGGGCCAGCGGCATCCGACGGTCTGAGTGTGTGGGCCCGGGTGCGGGAGAGACTTTCGGCCACTGCCGACCCTCCCGAATGGAACTCATGGAAGCCGCACTGCCCGCCTGGTTCGAGATCACCTCGTTCGTCGTTCTGCTGCTGATCCTCGCCGCCGACCTCGTGCTCGCCTACAAGCGGCCGCACATCCCCTCCACGCGCGAATCGGCGCTATGGGTGAGTTTCTATGTCGTGCTCGCCCTGATCTTCGCGGGGCTGATGCTCTGGCAGGGTTCGGTCGATCACGCCGCCGAGTTCATCGCGGGATGGGTCACCGAGTACTCGCTGTCGATCGACAATCTGTTTGTCTTTGTCATCATCATGGCGAGGTTCTCCGTGCCCAGGAAGTACCAGCAGGAGATCCTGATGGTGGGCATCATCATCGCCCTGGTGCTGCGCGGAGTCTTCATCCTGCTCGGCGCGCAACTGATCGAGAACTTCTCCTGGATCTTCTACATCTTCGGCGCCTTCCTGCTGTACACGGCCGTTCGTCAGGTCTTTGAGACCCACGACGACATGGAGGAGACCGAGAGCGGAGTCATCCGGTTCCTCCGCAAGCGCATCCCGATCACCAACGAGTTCGACGGCGCGAAGCTGCGCACCGTCATCGACGGCAAGAAGGTGTTCACGCCGATCCTTGTGGTGTTCATCGCGATCGGCACGACCGACCTGGTGTTCGCCCTCGACTCGATCCCCGCGATCTTCGGCATCACGCAAGATCCGTTCATCGTCTTCACCGCCAACGTGTTCGCCCTCATGGGGCTGCGTCAGCTGTACTTCCTGCTCGGTGACCTCATCGACAAGCTGGAGTACCTGCACTACGGCATCGCCTTCATCCTCGCCTTCATCGGCGTGAAGCTGTTCTTCCACGCCCTCCACGAGAACGAGGTGCCGTTCATCAATGGCGGCCAGAAGGTGGAGTGGGCGCCCGAGATCTCCACGTGGACGTCGCTGGCCGTCATCCTGTCGGCGATGGCTGTCGCTGTCGCGGCGAGCCTCATCAAGATCAGGGTGGATGCCCGCAAGCAGGTCAAGTCGTAGGCCCTGCCGCCCGGCAGCTCGCCACCGGTGCACGCCACCGCTCGGCGCCTGAATGCTACGCTCGACAGATGCGTTTCGAACGACTCCTTCTTCGTCGCCGCGACGAGGCTTAGTCCTAAGGCCTCCCTCGTCGCGGAGTCCTGACGTGGGCCGCCCACACGCTTTTCGACGAAGGACATCAGCATGACCAGCACGAGCAGCAGCAGCACGAGCAGCACCGAGTTCCACCGCCCGCGAACCCTGGCCGAGAAGGTCTGGGATGACCATCTGGTCGTCAAGGGCGAAGACGGGTCGCCCGACCTCATCTACATCGACCTGCACCTCGTGCACGAGGTCACCAGCCCCCAGGCATTCGACGGACTGCGGTTGGCCGGGCGCCCCGTGCGTCGCCCCGATCTGACGATCGCCACCGAGGACCACAACACCCCCACTCTGCTCATCGACCGCCCGATCGCCGACCCGGTCAGCCGGGTGCAGATCGAGACCTTGCGCGCCAACGCGAAGGAGTTCGGCATCCGCCTGCACTCGCTCGGCGACATCGAGCAGGGCATCGTGCATGTGGTCGGTCCGCAGCTCGGGCTGACGATGCCGGGCATCACCGTGGTCTGCGGTGACTCGCACACCTCCACCCACGGCGCGTTCGGCGCGATGGCGTTCGGCATCGGCACGAGCGAGGTCGAGCACGTGATGGCCACGCAGACGCTTCCGCTCAAGCCCTTCAAGACCATGGCCATCACAGTCGAGGGCACGCTGAAGCCCGGCGTGAGCGCGAAGGACATCATCCTCGCCGTCATCGCGAAGATCGGCACCGGCGGCGGGCAGGGCTACGTGCTCGAGTTCCGCGGCAGCGCCATCCGCGCGCTCTCCATGGAGGGCCGCATGACGATCTGCAACATGTCGATCGAAGCGGGAGCGCGGGCCGGCATGGTCGCGCCCGACCAGACCACCTACGACTACCTGAAGGGTCGCCCGCACGCGCCATCCGGAGCCGACTGGGATGCCGCCGTCGCCTACTGGAACACGCTCGCCACCGACGATGACGCGGTCTTCGATGCCGAGGTGTTCCTCGACGCCAACGAGCTGGAGCCGTTCGTCACGTGGGGCACCAATCCTGGCCAGGGCGTCTCGCTGAGCGAGAAGGTTCCCAACCCGGCGAGCTACGACGATCCGAACGAACGCGCGGCTGCCGAGCGCGCCCTCGAATACATGGACCTGACGGCGGGCACCCCGATGAAGGACATCCGCGTGGATGCCGTGTTCATGGGTTCGTGCACCAACAGCCGCATCGAGGACCTGCGCGCGTTCGCGAGCGTCATCAAGGGCAAGAAGAAGGCCGACCACGTGCGCGTCATGGTGGTTCCCGGCTCGGCGCGCGTGCGCATCGAGGCCGAGGCGGAGGGCATCGACAAGATCGTCGAGGAGTTCGGCGCCGAGTGGCGCTTCGCGGGCTGCTCGATGTGTCTCGGCATGAACCCCGACCAGCTCGCGCCGGGGGAGCGCTGCGCATCCACCTCGAATCGCAACTTCGAGGGTCGGCAGGGCAAGGGTGGGCGCACCCACCTGGTTAGCCCGCTGGTGGCCGCGGCGACCGCGATTCGCGGCACGCTGTCGAGCCCGGCGGATGTTGCGTCGGTCTCGACAAGCTCGACCACCGAGAGCTCGACCACCGAGAGCTCGACCACCGAAGGCTCGACCACCGAAGGGGTGACCGCGTAATGGACAAGATCTCGACAGTCACCGGAATCGCTGTGCCGCTGGAGCGCTCGAACGTCGACACCGACCAGATCATCCCCGCCGAGTTCCTCAAGCGAGTCACCAAGACCGGCTTCGATGACGCCCTGTTCTACGCCTGGCGCCAGGATCCCGACTTCGTGCTCAACCGTGAGCCGTTCGCCGGTGGTCCCGGCCATGCCACGCGCATCCTCGTCGCTGGTCCCGACTTCGGCACCGGCTCGAGTCGCGAGCACGCCGTGTGGGCGCTGCGCGACTACGGCTTCCAGGCCGTTCTGAGCGCGCGGTTCGGCGACATCTTCCGCGGCAACTCCGGCAAACAGGGTCTGCTCGCTGCCCAACTCGCGGAGAAGGACATCGAGACGATCTGGATGATCGTGGCGGAGCATCCGGGAATAGAGGTCTCGGTCGACCTCGTTGCACGAACTGTGACCGTAGGCAAGGCCAGCTTCGTGTTCGAGATTGACGATTACACTAGGTGGCGTTTGCTTGAAGGACTCGATGACATCGGCTTAACGTTGCGCGACGAGTCCCAGATCACGCGATTCGAGGCCAAACGCGAAAGCTGGCGGCCCACGACTCTTCCGGCTCGTTAGCTTCTCGCTCGTTAGCCTGACTACGGGGCGCACCACCACAGCGCCAGCACCAACCAAGACAGAGGTGAGCATGAATTCTCTTACCAAGGATGCCCAAAAGGCTGCGGCGAGAGTGGGACTCACGTCCGACAAGATCGTGATCAACGGCGGCAAGCCGTTGCGCGGTCGCGTGGATGTGCGCGGGGCCAAGAACCTCGCAACGAAGGCCATGGTCGCTGCTCTTCTGGCCGACACCCCCAGCCTTCTCAAAGACGTTCCCGACATCAGTGACGTCGGGGTCGTCAGCCGGATGCTCGAGGCGTACGGCGTCTCGGTGACCAAGGTCGGCGAGGGCGAGCTCATGCTCGACCCCACCAACGTGCTGAAGGCCCAGTTCCACGAGATCGACGCGCTGGCCGGTTCCAGCCGCATCCCGATCCTGTTCTGCGGGCCGTTGCTGCACCGCCTCGGTGAGGCGCTGATCCCCGATCTCGGTGGCTGCCGCATCGGCGACCGCCCCATCGACTTCCACCTCAACGCGCTGCGCGCCTTCGGTGCCGTCGTCGACAAGAGCTACGAGGGCATCCGCCTGACGGCCCCCAACGGGCTCAAGGGTGCCAACATCGAGCTGCCCTACCCGAGCGTCGGCGCGACCGAGCAGGTACTGCTCACGGCGGTGCTCGCCGAAGGCGTGACCGAGCTCAAGAACGCGGCCATCGAGCCCGAGATCATGGACCTCATCGCGATCCTCCAGAAGATGGGCGCGATCATCAACGTCGAGCCCAACCGCGTGATCTTCATCGAGGGTGTCGAGAAGCTCAGCGGCTACGAGCACCGCGCACTCTTCGACCGCAACGAGGCCGCGAGCTGGGCCTCCGCGGCGCTGGCGACCGGCGGCGACATCTTCGTCGTGGGCGCGAAGCAGCAGGAGCTGATGACGTTCCTCAACATCTTCCGCAAGGTGGGTGGCGCGTTCGACATTCACGAGGACGGCATCCGCTTCTACCACCCGGGCGGCACGCTCAAGCCGGTCGTCATCGAAACCGACGTGCATCCCGGGTTCATGACCGACTGGCAGCAGCCGCTCATCGTCGCGCTCACCCAGGCGGAGGGGCGTTCGGTCGTGCACGAGACGGTGTACGAGAACCGCTTCGGCTTCACAGATGCGCTCATCGAGATGGGCGCGAACATCACGGTGCATCAAGACGGGCTGGAGTCCATCAGCCGTCGCGTGCCGCGTCGCCCGCTCGAGCAGGCGGCTGTGATCATCGGCCCGACCCCGCTGCACGGCGCCGACGTGGAGATTCCCGACCTGCGCGGTGGCTTCAGCCACCTCATCGCAGCACTCACCGCCGACGGTCAGTCGACCGTCACCAACATCGGAATCATCAGCCGCGGCTACGAGCACTTCATCGACAAGCTGCGGGTGCTCGGCGCTGACTTCGTCTACGAGGGCTAAGCGGCGATGGCGAAGGCACGGGGCGAGAAGACCCTCGGCTGGCGGATCCTCGCCGGCATCGTCATCCCGATTCTCCTCGTGCTCGGCCGCTACACCTTCCGCAACTCTGAGCGCGTCCCGCGCACCGGCCCGGTGATCATCACACCGAACCACTACTCCAACATCGACCCGCTGGTCTCGGCCTACGCCGTCTGGAGAACCGGCCGGGTGACCAGGTTCCTCGCCAAGGTCAGCCTGTTCAAGGTTCCGGTGTTCGGGGCCATCCTGCGCGGCACAGGGCAGATCCCGGTGCAGCGGGCCGGGGCCAACGCCGGCGGCGATTCGCTCTCGGCGGCCGGAAAGCTCGTCGAAGACGGACTGGCGATCATCGTCTATCCGGAGGGAACGCTCACTCGCGACCCCGACATGTGGCCGATGCGCGGCAAGTCGGGCGCTGTGCGTCTCGCCCTCGAGCACGACGTGCCGATCATCCCGTTCGCCCACTGGGGTGCGCAGCAGATTCTGCCGCGCTACTCGAAGCGGCTCAGCCTGTTCCCGCGTAAGAACGTGCAGGGCATCTTCGGCGAGCCCGTCGACTTGAGCCGGTGGAAGGGCGAGCCCCTCACGGCAAAGACCCTCGCCGAGGCGACAACCGCCGTCATGCAGGCCATCACCGCCCTCGTCGAGGAGCTGCGCGACGAGAAGGCACCCGTCGAGCGCTGGGACCCCAGCAAGCACGGCCAGACCGAGATCGGCAGGTTCTGATGACCGCGAGCAGCCCCGGCTCCACCAGCCCCAGCACTAACCCAGCGGGCGCGGATGCCCCGGCGCCCCCCTCCCGCCGAGTCGCCGTGCTGGGTGCCGGATCGTGGGGCACCACGTTCGCCAAGATCCTCGCCGATGGCGGCAACGACGTCGCCCTCTGGGCGCGCAGGCCGGAGCTCGCACGCGAGATCTCCCAGTCCAAGCGCAACTCCGACTACCTGCCGGGTATCAACCTTCCGCGCGGCCTGTGGGCGAGCGCGAGCCTCCCCGAGGTGCTCGAGGGCGCGGAGCAGGTCTACCTGTCGGTGCCGTCGCAGTCTCTGCGCGAGAACCTGCGCATCGTGCGCGAACTCATCCCCGACGACGCGCTGATCGTCTCGCTCATGAAGGGCGTCGAGAAGGGCACCGGCTCGCGGATGAGCGAGGTGATTCGCCAGGAACTGAAACTCGACGGTGAACGGGTGGCCGTGGCATCCGGGCCCAACCTGGCGCTCGAGATCGCGAAGGAGCAGCCGACGGCCGCCGTCGTCTCCAGCGAGAACCTGGAGACCGCGACAACCGTCGCGATCACCGCGACCAACCCCTACTTCAGGGCGTTCGTGAACACCGACGTCATCGGAACCGAGTTCGGCGGGGTGCTCAAGAACCTCATCGCCGTGGCCATCGGCATCGTCGACGGGGTCGGGTACGGCGAGAACACGAAGGCGTCGATCATCACGCGCGGCCTCGCCGAGATGACCGACTTCGCTGTCGCGTACGGCGGCCGGGCCGAGACGCTCGCAGGCCTTGCCGGGCTCGGCGACCTCATCGCGACCTGCGAGTCGTCGCTGTCGCGCAACAACACGGCCGGCCGTCTGCTCGGGCAGGGCTACAGCTACTCCGAGGTCATCAAGCAGATGAACCAGACCGCTGAGGGGCTCTCGTCGGTGGCGCCCGTGCTCGAACTCGCGCTCGCCAAGGGTGTGCAGATGCCCATCTGCAGCCAGGTCGCCGAGGTGCTTGCCGGTACGCTGAATCCGCGGGACATCGCCCCGCACCTCACGACCGACGACCTGCCTCAGGGGGAGTAGTGGCCCGACTGACCGTCGCCCTCCTGTTCGGTGGGCGCTCCTCCGAGCACACGATCAGCTGCGCGACCGCGGGCGGCGTACTGTCGGCCATTGACCGCTCGAAGTACGACGTGCTGCCCATCGGCATCACGCGCGACGGACGGTTCACGCTGCAGCCCGACGACGCATCCCGCTTCCTGTTGAACCCGGCGGCGATGCCCATCGTGGAGGACAACGGCACGCGCGTGCACTTTCCCGAGTCGGCGGCATCCCGCGAATTCACCGTGACGGATGCCGCGGGCGCAACCCGCTCCCTCGGCGACGTCGACGTCGTCTTCCCGATCCTCCACGGGCCGTTCGGGGAGGACGGCACTGTGCAGGGCCTGCTCGAACTGCTCGCCCTGCCCTACGTCGGTGACGGCGTGCTCGCGAGCGCACTCGGCATGGACAAGCACTTCGCCAAGATCGCCTTCCAGGCGGCGGGCATTCCGGTCGCCCCGGGCATCACCGTCACCGCCCGCGAGTGGGCCGCGGATGCCGCGGCCGTCGCTGAGCGCGTGACGGGCCTCGGCTGGCCCGTGTTCGTCAAGCCGGCGCGTGCGGGCTCCAGCGTCGGGGTCACGCGGGTGACGGCTGCCGGTGAGCTCGCGGCGGCGCTCGATGTCGCACTCGCGGAGGACAGCAAGGCGCTCGTCGAGTCGGCAATCGTCGGCCGCGAGATCGAGTGCGGCGTGCTCGCCGGGCGCGACGGGGGTGCACCCCGAGTGTCGCTGGCCGGCGAGATCGTCATCACCGGACGCGATTTCTACGACTTCGACGCCAAGTACATGGATGCCCCCGGCATCGACCTGGTCTGCCCGACCACGCTCACCGAGTTCGAGCTGGCCCAGATCCAGGATCTCGCTGCCCGGGCGTTCGAGGCGATCGGGGGAGCGGGACTTGCTCGCGCGGACTTCTTCCTCACCGCAGACGGCTTCGTCATCAACGAACTCAACACGATGCCGGGCTTCACGCCGATCTCGATGTTTCCCAAGTGTTGGGCCGCGAGCGGCATGTCGTACACCGAGTTGATCGACGAGCTCATCCAGCTGGGCCTAGAATCCGTTCGTTGAGAGGATTCGTCATGAAGGTTCACACTCCGCTCCGTCGGATGGGTCTGGCCGCTGTCGCTGTTGCGGCGCTTGCTTTCGGGTCGTTCGTTGCCCCGAGCTTCGCCGCCGACCTCGACCCGGTGGACGGCGACGTCACCTTTCAAGGACGGGTGACGGAACGCATCTCCGCCGGCGGGCTGCCCGGCGATGTCGGCATGCCCAAGGTGGATGTGACGGTCTACGTCGACGACGGAGACAGCCAGCGGCCCCTCACCACGCTGAAGACCGGCGACGACGGACGATTCGAGATCGATGTCACGGTCGCAGACGGCGAGTCGTACACGTTCAGTGCTGCGGCCGGGAGCCCGATCAATGACTACTTCTGGTCGGCTGACCCGCTCAAGGTGATCACGGAGCTCGATCAGGCGAACTGGGTCGACCCGCCCACCGGGGCGCCGTACGTGCTGGGCATCTACACGGGTACCGGCCCGACGCCCACCCCCACGCCGACCCCTACGCCCACTCCGACTCCGACGCCAACTCCGACTCCGACGCCGACCCCCACGCCGACTCCGGTTCCGACGGTCAGCGTGAGTGGCACCGTGTTCATCGCGGGTACCAAGACCCCGATCGCGGGCGCGACTGTCACCGCCACCGTGGGAGGCAAGGGCTACGGCCCGGTGAACGCCGACACCGCGGGCAACTACACGCTCAGCGCCGTGCCGGTTGGTGCTGCTGTCATCCAGGCGGTAGCGCCCGAATTCTCGACCGATGAGCGACCGGTCACCCTGACGGCGGGGCAGAACGCCCAGGGAGAGAACCTCTTCCTCGTCGCGAAGCCAGTCGTTTCAGGCAACTCGATCGCCGGCACGGTGGTGCTCACCGGTGACCGCGAGGACGGCCTGCTCTTCGGCGGCACGCTCACGCTCACGCAGAACGGAAAAGACATCCAGTCGACGATCGCGAAGGACGGTGCCTTCGTCTTTGACAATGTCACGGCCACGGGCGACCTGAGGGTCGTCGTTACCCAGCTTCCGGCAGGTTACGAGCAGAAGGCGTCGGACGGCTTCGTCTACAACTACGAGGGCAAGACCGTCGACAACCTCACCGTCAGGCTGACCCCGACGGCGCAACCGGACCCGACTCCCGCCGCCTCGGGCGTGAACTGGCTCGTCATCGGGCTGGTCGTCCTCGTCCTCGCCGCGGTTGCCGTCATCGTGACGCTGGTCGTGCGTCGGCGACGGGCGGTTCAGTAGCGGCGCTGCCGCGCCGGTGGTCGAGCTAGTCGAGACCGCCCCGGTGGTCGAGCCTGTCGAGACCGCCCCGGTGGTCGAGCCTGTCGAGACCCGCGCCCGAGCCTACGACCCCGGGGTGATGCACTCCCCGCCGGTGCGCGGCAACTGCGCCACGGCCGACGCCAGATCGGTGAGCGCCTCGAGCCCGGAGGCCGCCGTACCGTTGACGATCACCTCGAGAGCCGGCTCCCGACCGTAGGTCGTGAACACGAAGTTGGGGTCGTCGCTATCGTCCCGAAGCCAGTCGATGCCCTCGACTGTCACGCAGGGCAGCTCCGACGTGGGCGCCGGCACCGGCACCCCACACCGCAGGATCACACTCGTGGGGTCGCCCCACGCGGCGGTCGACTGGGCGTTGGTCACCCGTTTCGGCAGTTGCGAGACAGTGTCGGGAAGGCGCACCTGCACGGCCGCGCAAAGAGGGCTGGCCGCGTCATCCGCCGGCTGTAGGGCGACCGTGGGCGCGCACGCCGCGAGGGACAGCACGACGGCGGTGAGCGGCAGTACGGCCAGGAGTTTCATCGTCTTCAGGCTACCGCGCGGCGGGCAGGGCTCAGATGCCGTCCCACACGACGGTGCCGTCGGCGAACCACGTCACCTGCCAGGCACCCCGGTCGATCACGATGCCGTCCTGCTCGAATTCGTCGCCGGTCACGCAGTGGCCGGTGCCGCCGCCCCCTGGCATCCAGAGGTTCATGCAGACCATACCCTCGTCGGTGAGCACCCCGAACGCCGTGTTGCCTTGTTTGCCCCCCAGCGCGGTCGCCGCCACCGGGGTGCCGGGCTCGGCAAGCATCTCGGTGATCTGTGTGGTGCGCTCATCGGGGGGATTGGCGAGCAGGTCGGTTCCGACCTGTTCGATCTCGCGCAGCGGGAGTACCCCCACGGCACGCGGCTCGGCCGCTCGCGGCTGCGGTGTCAGTACCAGCACGGATGCCACGCCCAGCGCCACGACGACGGCCACGGCAGCGCTCCACCACCACACCGCGCGCGGCAAACGCTTCGGCGCGGGCTCCTCGTACTCGACGGTCGGCTCGACCCGGAGCACCTCGGCCACGGCGGCGGCCCGGAGGTGCCGCGCGGCCTCCTCTCGCTCTGCCTCGCTGGAGTCGCGTCCGTAGGCGATCCGTTCGAGTTGTCGCCGCTGCTCGGGTTCCATGTCACCTCCGTCAAGCTGATCATATGTCGGGTTGCCGTGATTCAACCCGAGAGCGAGCCCGGGTCGACACCGGTCGCGCTACGGTGAATCCATGAGTCCCGCCGAGAACACCCCCGAGACCCTCGGTTCGGTCGGCGAGTCGGGCGTGCTGGCGCGCATCTTCCCGCGGCTGCCCGCCGCGGCATCCCAGCTGCTGGGCCCGGGGGATGACGCGGCCGTCGTCGCCGCTCCCGACGGGCGGTACGTGGTGACGACCGACATGATGATCCACGGCCCCGACTTTCGTCTCGCCTGGTCGAGCCCGCGTGACCTGGGCTGGAAGGCCGCAGCATCCAACCTCGCCGACGTGGCCGCCATGGGCGCCGTGCCGACCGCGCTCGTGGTTGCCCTTGCCGCGCCCGCCGACACCCCTGTGCAGTTCATGGAGCAGTTCGCCGACGGCCTGCGCGAGGGCTGCGCGGCAATGGCTCCCGGGTGCGGTGTCGTGGGTGGCGACCTCTCCGTCTCGCCGACGCTCACGATCGCGGTGACCGCGTTCGGCGATCTCGAATCGCGGTCTCCGGTGCTGCGCTCAGGCGCTCGGCCGGGCGACGTCGTGGCGGTGTCCGGTGCGCTGGGGCTCGCGGCAGAGGGGCTGCACCTGCTGTTCGCGCACGGCACCGTCGGCGGTCACCCGGATGCCGCGGCCGCCGCACGGCTAGCGGCCGAGCATCCCGCCGCCGTCGCCGCCCAGCTCAGGCCGCACCCGCCCATCGCGGACGGCCGCGCCGCCGCGCTCGCGGGCGCTACCGCGATGCTCGACCTCAGCGACGGGCTCGCGATCGACGCCCGCCGGGTCGCCACCGCGAGCGGCGTCGCCATCGACTTGCACAGCGTCGCCATCGACCTGCACAGCGCGGCCATCGGCCTGCGAAGCGCTGCCATCGGCCTCGGCGACGCGGCCCAACCGGGCAGAAGCGATCTCGCGCTCACCGGCGGCGAGGACCACTCGCTGTTCGCGACCTTCCCACCCGAGGTCGCGCTGCCCGGAGGGTTCCGAGCCATCGGTGAGGTCGTGACGGGGACTGGACTGCTGGTCGATGGCGAGCCCTACGTGGAGCTCGGGGGCTGGGATCCCTATGCGAGCGGCGACGGCGCCGCGGCCTGGAACGGCGACGCGAACTGAGCGGCAGCCGCCCACCCGCGGCTTCAGGTCCGTCAGGGCGCAGCTACGGCCCCGACCCCGCATCTACCGCCAGAACTGGAACAGCCCGTACCCGGTGCCTACCAGTTCCACCGGCACGCCCATCACGCTCAGGATTCCCAGGATGACGCCGAAGAACGCCGTGTTCACCACCGGTATCCACAGCATCCCGAACAGGATCAGGATCGCGAACGGCGCGATCCGCGCGGCGCGGGCGAGCCAGGTCGCCGGCAGGTAGGGCTCGATGATCCCGAAGCCGTCGAGGCCGGGAATGGGCAGCAGGTTCAGCACGGTCGCGGTCACCTGCAGGAACAGCAGGAATGCGAGCGCCGCCCAGAAGTCGAGGTGGGGCATCCCGGCGTTGACGCCGCGGGGGGCATCCACGCCGATACCGACCGCCAAGACAACCGCAAGCACGATCGCGATTGCGAGGTTCGTGAGCGGACCCGCCGCCGACACCCTGCTGCGCGCGCCCCGGGTGCGAAGGGCGCGATGGTCGACGAACACAGCACCGCCGGGAAGGCCGATGCCGCCCAGCAGCACGAAGATGAGCGGCAGCACGATGCTGAACACCGGATGCGTGTACCGCAGCGGGTCGAGGGTGAGGTACCCGCGGTGCACCACCGATTCGTCACCGTTGCGGTAGGCGACGAGCGCGTGAGCGAACTCGTGCAGGCACAGCGTGATGACCCAGGCGGAGAGCACGAAGAAGAACGCCACGATGCCCGGGGCGCCGATCCCGAGGAAGAGTGCTCCGCCGGAGAGCAGCGCGATCGCGACGAGTCCGAGGAAGATCGGGCTCGGGCCGCGTCGGCTGCGGGTGGCGCGGGTGGGTTGCGCGTCGGTCATGAGATCTCGTCCCCGTTCCGCTTGTCGCCGCCGAGCTCGTCCCCACCCAGCTCCTCCCCAGCCAACTCGAGCCAGTACAACACGGTGTCGCCGTAGTCCTTGCGTCGGTCGAGCACTAGAGTCGCAGGCCACACCGGCTGGGCACTGCGAGAGCTGCGCTCCAGCACGACTACTGCGCCGGGCGTGAGTCGGGGGGTCAAGGCATCGAGATTCTGCGTCACCTCGTCGGAGCTCAGCTCGTACGGCGGGTCGATGAACACGAGATCCCAGAAGGTGCGAGCGCCCGCCAGGAACGGCTGCACCGCTTGCCCGCTCGTCTCGATCACCGGCTTCACGCCCCGTGGCGCCTGCTTCGCGATGAGCGCCGCGTTCTGCTTCGCCACGCTGACCCTGGTGTCGACGAGTGTGATGTGCGCCGCCCCGCGGGACGCAGCCTCCAGACCGAGAGCGCCGGAGCCCGCGTAGAGGTCGAGGCAGCGCATCCCGGCTATTGCATCTCTGGCTTCGAGCGCCGAGAAGATGGCCTCGCGCACCCGGTCGCTCGTGGGGCGGGTGCCCGAGCCGGGCACGGCGAGGCGCAGCGAACCCGCGAACCCGGCGATGATGCGCGTCATGCAGCTAACGCTAGCGTCGTGGAACGCGGCTAGCCTGAATGCGTGGAATCCCCCCTCGACGTGAAGCTCAGCGCGGCCCTCGGCGGGCGCACGGCGGCGGCGTTCGACAAGGCGTTCGGGCTGACGACGGTGGGCGATCTGCTCAGCCACTACCCCCGGCGCTACGCCCGCCGCGGGGAACTCACCGCGCTCACCCAGCTGCCGATCGACGAGAACGTGACCATCGTCGCCGAGGTGCTCGAGGTGCGGTCGCGGTCGATGCAGGCGCGGCGCGGGTCGATCCTCGAGGTGCGCATCAGCGACGGCAAGGGCATCCTCACGCTCACCTTCTTCAACCAGGCCTGGCGTGCGAACGAGCTGAAGCCGGGGGTGCGCGGCATCTTCGCGGGCAAGGTCGGCGACTACCGTGGCACGCTGCAGCTCGCGCATCCCGACTACGAACTCTTCGATGCCACGGACGACCGGGCGGACCCCGCCGCCGCGAAGGCGTGGGCCGAGCTGCCCATCCCGATCTACCCGGCAACCTCGACGGTCGCGAGCTGGCAGGTGCAGAAGTCGATCGCGGTCGTGCTCGACACCCTGCCGCCGATCGAAGACCCGGTTCCGGATGCCGTGCGCTCAGCCCGCGCGCTGATCCCGTTTCGACGCGCCCTCGAACTCGTGCACCGCCCCAGCACAGACGCCGACTGGGCCACCGCCCGCGAGAGTCTGCGCTTCCAGGAGGCGTTCGTGCTGCAGGCCGCGCTGCTGCAGCAGCGCCAGCGCCTGCGCTCCGTCGCGGCGACAGTGCGAGCGCCAGGCCCTCTGCTCTCAGGCTTCGACGAGACGCTGCCGTTCACACTCACCGGCGACCAGGTGGCTGTCGGCGAGGCGATCGCCGCTGACCTCGAGGCCGCCGTGCCGATGAACCGTCTCATCCAGGGCGAGGTGGGTTCGGGCAAGACGCTCGTGGCGCTGCGGGCGATGCTCGCCGTTGCCGAGTCGGGAGGTCAGTCGGCTCTGCTCGCGCCGACCGAGGTGCTCGCGCACCAGCACCTGCGCTCGATCGTGCGCACGCTCGGGCCGGACCTGTCTGCGCGGTTGCGTCCCACCCTGTTGACTGGCCAGCTGCCGGTAGCCGAGCGTCGCAAGGCCCTGCTGGCCAGCGTCTCGGGTTCGGCACGGATTGTCGTCGGCACCCACGCCCTGCTCAGCGACAACGTCGAGTTCTTCGACCTCGGACTCGTCGTCGTCGACGAGCAGCACCGCTTCGGTGTCGACCAGCGCGAGGCGCTTCGCCTGAAGGGTGCGCAGCCGCCGCACGTGCTGGTGCTCACTGCGACGCCCATCCCGCGCACTGTCGCGATGACGGTGTTCGGTGACCTCGACATCTCCTCGATCGCTGAGCTGCCCGCGGGCCGTTCGCCGATCTCCAGTCACGTGGTGCCCCTCGCCGAGAAGCCGGGGTGGATGACACGGGTCTGGCAACGTGTCGCCGAAGAACTCGCCCAGGGCCGTCAGGCTTTCGTGGTGTGTCCGGCGATCGACTCGTCGCACGTCGAGCAGGGGGAGGCGCCGGTGGAGCCGGTCGGGTCGTCCGGGAAGCGCAAGCCGCCGGCCGACCGCGGCGGGTTCAGCACTCCGGGGGTCGAGCCTGTCGAGACCTCAGCCGCGGCGTCCCGCACCCCGGTGGTCGAGCCTGTCGAGACCTCAGCCGCGGCATCCCGCACCCCGGTGGTCGAGCCTGTCGAGACCTCCGCCGCGGCATCCCGAGCCATCGCCAGTGTGACCGAAACCCTCGCCACCCTGCGCGCTAACCCCGCCCTCGCCGGTCGGCGGATCGAGGCCCTGCACGGCCGGCTACCCAGCGACGAGAAGGACGCCCTGATGCGCGCCTTCGCGGCCGGCGAGATCGACGTGCTGGTGGCGACCACCGTGATCGAGGTGGGTGTCGACGTGCCCAACGCGTCTGCGATGGTGATTCTCGACGCCGACAGGTTCGGTGTCTCGCAGTTGCACCAGTTGCGCGGACGGGTAGGACGCGGGTCCGTGCCGGGCGTGTGCCTCTTCGTCACGGGGGCGGAGGAGGGCACGCTCGCACGCGAGCGGGTTGAGGCCGTGGCATCCACGCTCGATGGTTTCGAACTGGCGAACCGCGATCTGGAACTTCGCCAGGAGGGTGACGTGCTGGGCAGCGTGCAGTCGGGCGGTCGCTCGAGTCTGCGGCTGTTGCGGGTGGCGAGGGACGGGGACCTGATCTCCGAGGCGCGCGAGCTCGCGGCGACGGTGCTGGCAGAGGACCCGGAGCTCGGCGGGCATCCGGCACTGCGGGAGGCGCTGGCCCGGCGGCTGGATGAGGCCGCGGAGGCGTTCCTCGCCAAGAGTTAGGTGGGTTCATCTAGCGTCATGTCACAGAACCGTAACGCGCGACGGATAGTCTTGACCCATGAGCAGGATCGCCGTTGTTCCTGGGTCGTTCGACCCCGTCACCCTCGGGCATCTGGACGTGATCGAACGAGCGGCCGGACTGTTCGACGAGTTGCACGTCGTCGTCGTGCACAACCCAGGCAAGACCGCGCTGCTGCCGATAGCCCAGCGGGTTTCGCTCATTCAGGAGTCGATTCGTGAGGCGGGTCTGCCGGCGTCGATCCTCGTCACCAGCTGGAGTGTTGGGCTTCTCGTCGACTACTGCACCGACGTCGGTGCCATTGCCCTGGTGAAGGGCATCCGCTCGCAGATCGATGTCGCGTACGAGACCCCGATGGCGATCGTCAATCGCGACCTCGCCGGTGTCGAGACGGTGTTCCTGCTGCCCGATCCAGCCCACGCTCACGTGTCCAGTTCTCTGGTGCGTCAGGTTGCGGCCCTCGGCGGGGATGTCGCGCCGTATGTCACCCCGGCGGTCGCTCGGTACCTGCAGTCTCCCCGCGAATAGTCAGCTCTCGCTCGGAACGGTCAGCTCTGGTCGTTACCGCTCAGCTCTCGCTCGGACTAGTCGGGTTTCGCCGCGGGAGCTAGCCGCTCGCGCCGACTACCCGCCCGCGAGCGCGAGTTCGCGGTGCTGCACCCCGAGCATCCGTCTGATCGCGGGGCTCTTCGTGCGCAGGATCATCGGTTCTCCGATGTCGGGCGGCGGGATCATCCAGTAGTCATGATCAATGCGAGTGATTCGCCAGCCGTTGTTATGCACGAGCATGTGATGGTGTCGGCAGAGCAGCACCCCGTCGTCGACGGACGTCTCGCCGCCTTTGCCGAACTCGACGATGTGATGGACTTCGCACCAACTCGCGGGGCGGTCACAGTCGGACGCGATGCATCCGCCGTCTCGGGTGGCGATCACCACCCGTTGGCGTGCGTCGTGCAGACGCTGGGTGCGGCCGAGGTTGAGGGCTGCGCCATCCCGTTCGAAGAGGATGGGAACGTACCCGCCGTCGCACACGTGGCGCTCGACGGTATCGATGGACACCGCGGCCGTCTGCCCGTCGAGGAAGCCGGCACCGCTGCGACGGTCCAGGTCGTGCTGCGTAACAATCACCCGAACATCGGCCCGGCGAACGCCCAGCAGCTTGCTGCCGCGGGCGCGCACGGCGACATCCACGAACTCCACCAATGCGTCGAGTGCGACCTGTTCGGTCGTGCGCGAGTCGTCGACCAGCGCCGCCGCGCGCGCGGCTTCCTCGGGGTCGACGAAACGCGGCCCGCCGCGCCGCGGCGACGTCACGGCATCGATCGCGGACGTGATGATCGCCGCCGACTCCGGATCGAGCAGACCGACCATGCGAGTCATGCCGTCGAGCTGCGGGAAGAGTCGGAGCGATCGAGCCGCCCGCCGCTGCTGTTCGCGCTCGGCGACACTCGCGACATCCAGCTGGTCGTGCAGCTCCCGCGCGCGTGCGGCGAGAGTCTCGAGCGAGACCGTGGTCGCCTCGTGGGCGAGGGTGCGCGCGGCGTCGGTGAGGGCATCCGCCCCGATCGAATCGCTCGGCGCACCCAACCCGGCGCGGATCGCCTCCAGCGCCTCGGCCGACACCTCGCCGGCGGTCACGCGGCGCAACACCGGCTCGAGCCAAGGCTCTGCGAGTGCGCTGCCACCGGCGTCGTGGGCTGTGAGGTCGGCGACCAGAGTGCCCACTCTCACGAGCCGCCGCGCCGACTGCGAGCTCGCGCCCGTGACCTGCTGCACGAGAGCCTCCGGCGTGCGAACTCCCCGGCGTTGCGCCAGCCCGTCGTAACCGAGCTCTCGGCGCGACCGGAACGCGATTTCGGCCGCGAACGTCGCTGCCGCCTGCTCGAGCAGTCGGGCGGATGCCGCAACCTCTCGCTGGAACGCGAGCAGCGAGTCATCCGATGCCGTCGCCGCGGCACCCGACGCCGCGCGCGCGATCGCGGACGTGGCGTCGGCCAGCGAGGCGAGTGCGGGGGACAGGTCGGGCATGGGTCAATTCTCCCATCATTCGAACATATGTTCTAGTGAATGTGGAGAAGTCCTCTCCACAGATTTTGCGCGGAGAGGAGCCCCCCTTGTACCCCATTCCTCCAGCTCCGTAACCCTAAGGGGGGCGCAGCGGATTCACAGCCCACACTTAGGCTGGTGCGCAGGGGGAATCAACGTGAGGAATCCGCTAGACGCAGCACTTCTTCCGGCCATGCGCGGTTGGGTCGCGGGGGCCAGGGAGAACACGGCGCTGCTTCCGCGTCCGCGGGGCGTTGCCCAGGCGCACGCCGAGGGAATCGACGCCGATCGTGTGCTGCTCATCGGCTCCGGCGCCGCTGTCGGTTTCGGCGTCTTCAGCTACGACCTCTCGCTCGGGGGGATGCTCGCGCGGGCCCTCGCCAACTGCACCGACCGCGGCGTGGACGTCGACATCGTCGCGCGCGCGGGGATGACCGCGGCATCCGCGCTCGACCGTCTCGCGGCTATGCCCCTCTGGCGCTACGAGGCGATCGTCGTTGCCGTGGGCCTCAACGAGGCGCTCGACCTGGCCTCTCTCAGCGGATGGCGCCGCAGCATCGGCCAGCTGCTCGACCACCTCACGGTGCACACCACCCCCGGCACCGCGGTCATCGTGCTCGGAGTGCCACCCATGCATTCGATGCCGGCGCGGCTTGGTCCGATGGGTCTCATCGCGCAGCGCCACGCGGCCAAGCTCGACCGCGTCTCCTCCGAGCTGTGCGCCGAGCGTCCGCGCGCCAAGTTCGTGTCGCTCAACGAGCCGGTGATTCCGCGGCAGCGCGACGTGCCCGCCGGGGAGGACTACCGGGCGGCGGCCGACGTGATCGCCGAGATCATGGCGCCCGCCGTGACGTGGGCGCGGCGTCATCCGGCCCGCGTGTCTGTGCGGTCGGTCGGCTACATCAACGAGGAGCAGCGCCAACTCGCCGTGGACAGCTTCGAGGTCGTCGTCGACGATCAGGTGCGACGCATCGTCGACCTCGCCCGCGAGCTGTTCGGCACGAGCGGCGCCGTGCTGAGCGTGCTCGACGGGGACACGTCGCGGCACGTCGTGCATGTCGGCCTCGACTACGACACGCTCGATCGCGCCAGCACGTTCTGCAATTTCACGATTCAGGGGCGCGGCGCTCTGATTGTTCCGGATGCCACGGCCGACGCCCGCTTCGCCGACAACCCTTACGTGGTGGGCGATCCGCGCATCAAGTTCTACGCGGGGTTCCCCATCGAGGCGCCCGGCGGTGAGCCCATCGGAGCCTTGTGCGTCTTCGATCAGGACCCCCGCCGTGCGAGCCAGGTCGACGAGGTGCTGCTGCGTCGCCTTGCCCTGCAGGTGCAGCAGCAGCTGCACGGGCAGCTGGTCGGCTAGCTGGGTCAGCCAGCCGCCACACAGCGGCCTGGGCTGCGGCTAGGCGCCCGCGACCGGCCCGGCGATCTCCCACACGTGTCCGGCGGGGTCGGCGAATGCGGCAGTGCGGATTCCCCATGCCCGGTCCACGGGGCCGTTGAGCAGCGCAACGTTGCGGGCTGCGAGGTCGGCGGCCGTGGCATCCACGTCATCGACACTCAGCGTGAACTGAACCCGCGACCCAGCGGACTCCGGCGCCACCGGGCGCGGCTCGATCAGTTCGGGCGCCTGGGATGACACGAGCACATTGATCAGCGTGTTGCCGAAGTTGTAGACGGCCGACGACTCGTCCTCCCAGTGCCGCGGCAGGCCGAAGGCGCGGTCGTAGAACTCGAGCGCGGCGGGCAGGTCGTCGACGAAGATCGTGATGGCGGAGATGGGTCCGGGCCAGGTGGTCATGTTGACAGCGTACACACGGGTAGTGTCATCGCCTACGCTGTCCGCACCCCGAGCGCCGCGAGCATCCGCCCGGCGACCTCGTCACGCGAGCCAAGACCGTCGATATCGTGCAGGAGTGCGCGCTCTCGGTAGATGTCGAGGATGGGCGCGGTCAGGGCGCCGTAGACCTCGAGCCGCACGCGGATGGCCTCCGGGCTGTCGTCGGCGCGGCCTTCCTCCTCGGCGCGCTGCGCCAGCCTCGCGATGAGGGCGGCCGTGGGCACGGTCAGATGGATGACCGCATCCAGTGCCTCTGACGTCTCGTCGAGCATCCGGTCGAGTTCGGTCACCTGGTGTTGGGTGCGCGGGTAGCCGTCGAGCAGGAAGCCCACTGCCGCATCGGGCTCCTGAAGTCGAAGTCGCACCATCTCGTTCGTTATCGAGTCGGGCACGTACTGACCCGAGCTCATGATCGATTGCACCTGACGACCCAACTCGGTCTGATCGCGCACATGCGCGCGGAACAGGTCGCCGGTCGAGATCGGGGGAACGCCGATCAGGGCGGCGAGGCGCGACGCCTGGCTGCCCTTTCCGGCGCCGGGGGGTCCGACGATCAGTAGTCGCATGGTTCTCCTGGGGTTGGGGTTGGGGTTTCGGGTGGTGCCGACCTGGCACCCGGCACCACCCGAAGTCGGGGGCGGCTAGTGGTGAACCGCCTTCTCGGCGCCGTAGCCGGTGAGCGACCGCACGGTCATCTCATCGGCGAGGGCGGGGTCTTCGACGCGCTTGCTCGTGACCGAGCCGAGCCAGCCGAGGAAGAACCCGATGGGGATCGACACGATGCCGGGGTTGTTCAGCGGGTAGATCGCGAAGTTCACGTTCTCACCGAGCATCGACGTCGGCGTTCCGGAGAACACCGGCGACAGCACGATGAGCAGTATGGCGGCGGCAAGCCCGCCGTACATGCTCCACACGGCGCCGCGGGTGCTGAACCGCTTCCAGTACAGCGAGTACAGGATGGTCGGCAGGTTGGCGCTGGCGGCGACCGCGAAGGCGAGCGCAACGAGGAAGGCGATGTTCTGCCCCTGCACGCCGATGCCGCCGATGATGGCGACCACTCCGATGATCACGACTGTGCGACGGGCGACCTTGACCTCGCCGTCCGGCGGCACCTTGCCCTTCTTGATGACGTTCGCGTAGATGTCGTGCGCGAAGGAGGTGGCCGCCGTGATGGTGAGCCCCGCGACGACCGCGAGAATCGTCGCGAACGCGATCGCTGAGATGAAGCCGAGCAAGACCGGACCACCCAGCGCGAGGGCCAGCAGCGGTGCGGCCGAGTTCACGCCGCCGGGTGCAGCCTTGATGACCTCTGCGCCGACGAGGGCGGATGCCGCGTAGCCGAGCACCAGTGTGAACAGGTAGAAGATGCCGATCAACCAGATCGCCCACACGACACTGCGTCGGGCCTCCTTCGCAGTCGGCACCGTGTAAAAGCGCATCAGTACGTGCGGCAGGCCCGCGGTACCGAGCACCAGCGCGATGGCCAGCGAGATGAAGTCCCAGGGGTTGTGGCCGTACTGGAGTCCGGGCACGAGGATCGCGCTGGCGGGATCGCTCGTCGACGCGGCGACGGCGGACTCGAGCAGCGTGGACAGGCTGAAGCCGTTGATCGCGAGCACCCAGATTGTCATTGCGGCAGCGCCGCCGATTAGTAGGAACGCCTTGACGATCTGCACCCACGTGGTGCCCTTCATTCCGCCGATGAGCACGTAGGCGATCATGAGCACGCCGACAACCGCGACGACGATCGACTGCCCGATGCGCTCGTTGATGCCGAGCAGCAGGGAGACGAGTCCGCCAGCTCCCGCCATCTGGGCGAGAAGGTAGAAGAAGCACACCGCGAGGGTGGTTGTTGCGGCGGCGAGTCGCACGGGTCGCTGCTTCAACCGGAACGACAGCACGTCGGCCATCGTGAACTTTCCGGTGTTGCGCATGAGCTCGGCGACCAGCAGCAGCGCGACGAGCCAAGCCACGAGGAATCCGATCGAGTACAGGAACCCGTCGTAGCCATTGATGGCGATCGCCCCGACGATACCCAGGAAGGATGCCGCGGACAGGTAGTCACCCGAGATCGCGAAGCCGTTCTGCGGCCCCGTGAACGACCGGCCGCCGGTGTAGTAGTCGGCAGCGGTCTTGTTGTTGCGGCTCGCCCTCAGCACGATGATCATCGTGATGACGACGAAGCCGAGGAAGATCGAGATGTTGAGGATCGGGTTGCTGGCCGATTCGGTGGCTTGCGCGAGCGTGGCGATCATGCGGCATCCTTCGCTTCCAGAGTGGCGCGCAGCTCCGCGCTGAGCGGGTCGAGCCGGCGGTTGGCGTAGCTGACGTAGATCATCGTGATGGCGAACGTGGTGACGAACTGGGCGAGGCCGAGCAGCAGGCCGAGGTTGACGACACTGAACACGGGCGTTGCCATGAAGTCGGGTGCGAATGCGGCGAGCAGCACGAACCCGAAGTACCAGGCCAGGAAGAACACGGCCATCGGGAACGCGAAGCCACGCTGCCTGCGCTTCAGTTCGATCAGTTCGGGGGATGCGACCACGTCGGCGTAGTCGATCTTTCCGGGTGGTGCTGTGGGCGGTGCTGCGGGTGGTGCGGTGTCATTCATGGGGCCTCCTTGCCTCAGTCGTGCACTGGTTGGTGGGTTCTGTGGGTGATGCGGTCGTGCTGGTGTGAAGTCAGTGGCGCGCTGGTTCGGCTCTCGAAAGCGCGCGAAGGTCGTCGAGCACTGTGGGGTCTTCGATGGTGGGCGGCACCGTGTACTGCTCGCCGTCGACGATCTGGCGCATCGTCTTGCGCAGGATCTTGCCCGACCGGGTCTTCGGCAGTCGCTCCAGCACGGTGACGTCGCGGAACGCGGCAACCGGCCCGACGTGTTCGCGCACGAGGGCAACGAGTTCGGCAGCGAGCGTCTCGTGATCGATCGGATGCCCGGCCTTCAGTGTCACGAAGCCCGCGGCCCGCTGCCCCTTCAGTGCGTCGTGCACCCCGATGACCGCGCACTCGGCCACGGCCGGATGCAGAGTCAGTACCTCCTCGAGTGACCCCGTCGACAGCCGGTGCCCAGCGACGTTGATGACGTCGTCCGTGCGGCCCATCACGAAGACGTAACCGTCGTCGTCGATGTGGCCCGAGTCCCCGGTCGCGTAGAAGCCCGGGAAGGCCTTCAGGTAGGCGTCGCGGTAGCGAGTCTCGCTACCCCAGATTCCGAGCATGCCGCCCGGCGGCAGCGGTAGGCGGATGGCGAGGTTGCCCTCGGCTCCCGGTTCGGTGATCTGCCGGCCCTTGCCGTCCAAGATCACCACGTCGTACCCGGGGGAGGGCACAGCCGTCGATCCGGGCTTCACGGGCAGTGCCTCGATGCCGAGCGGGTTGGCGCAGATCGCCCAGCCCGTCTCGGTCTGCCACCAGTGATCGATCACCGGGCAGTGCAGACCCACGGTCGCCCAGTGCTGCGTCTCGGGGTCGAGGCGCTCGCCGGCCAGAAACACCGCGGTCAACGCCGTGATGTCGTAGCGAGCAAGCTCGGTGAGCTCCGGGTCGACGCGGCGGATCGCCCGCAGCGCGGTCGGCGCAGTGAACAGCACCGTAACGCCGTACTCCTCGATGACTCGCCAGAAGGCTCCCGCATCAGGCGTGCCGACAGGCTTGCCCTCGTAGATGATCGTTGTCGCGCCCGCGAGCAGGGGCGCGTAGACGATGTAGGAGTGCCCGACCACCCAGCCGACGTCCGATGCCGCCCAATACACATCGCCGGGGCCCACGTTGTAGATCGTGCGCATCGAGTTCGCGAGGGCGACTGCGTGCCCACCGTTGTCGCGCACGATGCCCTTGGGTTTCCCGGTCGTGCCGGAGGTGTAGAGAATGTAGAGGGGGTCGTGGGATGCGACGCTCTCCGGGCCGACGGCATCCGCGCGGGCCTCCTCGGCTGCCCAGTCCACCCACGCCGCGCCGCCCGCGCCGTCGAAGTCGCTCGCCTGGCCGGGCACCTTCTCGCGGTGCTGCACGATCACCGTGCCGACCGAGCCCTTGCTGGCCTCAAGCGCGCGCTTCACGAGCGGCAGGTACTCGACCACTCGGCCGGGCTCCAGACCACCGGATGCCGTGACCACAACTGTGGGCGCGGCGTCATCAATGCGCACCGCAAGTTCATTCGCAGCGAACCCACCAAAGACGACCGAGTGGATGGCTCCGAGCCGCGCGCAGGCGAGCATAGCGACTACCGCCTCGGGGATCATCGGCAGGTAGATGATCACGCGGTCGCCTTTGCGCACTCCCTGGGCGCGCAGCACTCCGGCGAACTTCGCGACCCGGTCGCGCAGCTCGCGGTAGGTGTAGCGCGCCTTGGTGCCGGTCATCGCGGAGTCGTAGATGAGGGCTGTCGTGTCGCCGCGGCCCGCCTCGACGTGCCGGTCGAGCGCGTTGTAGCTGGTGTTGAGTTCGCCTCCGGGGAACCACCGGGCCGCCTCGCCGTAGGTGCGCACTGCGGCGTCGGGCTCGCGGGTCCAGGTGATGCCGGCCGCGGCATCCAGCCAGTAGCTGTCGGGGTCGCGCACGCTGCGAGCGTAGGTGCGCGCATAGGAGACGGGCCGCGTGGTGCCGGTGGTTCGGGGCAGTGCCGTCATCATTTCTCCCTTGAAACGAGTGCGCGGTCGCCGGTTGGTGCCAGAGTCCGCCGTGCTAGGGTTCACGCTACGAACCCGTGGAGGGGCTCACTACCACCGAAAGTTGGTATCGGCGATGAGCGGCAAGCAGCAGTCGAGTGACGATGACCTGCTGAAGGCTGCCGTGGTCGAGCTCGCTGCATCCGGCCACTTTGCTGTCGCGTTCGGCGGCTTCGCGCACCGCGGTGGTGTGACCATCACGAGCATCAACGGCAACCGCGGCGACAGCCTCACCGGTCTGCGAGTGGAGACCGATCGCGGTCTCGGCGGCCGCGCGCTGAGCGAGGGGCGACCTCGTGTGACCACCGACTACAAGGCGTCTCCGCACATCACCCACGACTATGACGAGGCTGTGCTGGGGGAAGGCATCCGATCGCTCTTCGCGGTTCCGTTGATCGTGGATCGTGCGACCCGCGGTGTGATCTACGGAGGAGTGCACGACGATGTCGAGGTCGGTGGGGTGCTAGCGGGACCGGCGATCCGGGTCGCCCAGGATCTGGCCCGTGAACTGTCTGTGCGAGCCGAAGTTGAGCGTCGCCTTCTCAGCGTGCACGACGAGGCGCAGACTGACGCTGGCAGGCTTACTGCAGCTCAACTCGCCTCGCTGCGCGAAGGGGTCGCCGAGTTGCGGGGTATCGCGAGCAGTGTTCCGGATGACCCGGCCCTGCGCGCCCGCCTCGTCGCCGTCGAGCAGCGCCTCAGCGCCCTCGGCTCGCCTACGCCGTCACGCCCAGCGATCGCGCTCGCGCCGCGCGAGCGCGACGTGCTCGGCTACGTCTCGATCGGCTGGTCGAATGCACAGATCGCCCGCGAGCTCGGCCTCGCCGACTCCACGGTGAAGGCGTACCTCGGGTCGGCGATGGAGAAGCTCGGTGCGCGCACCCGATTCCAGGCCGTGCAGCTCGCGCGCCAGGCCGGGGTGCTGGCGTAGGCGCGGTTGGGGTATCGGATTCGCGACACAATGGAACTGTGATCTCCCGCCGCGAAGCCGCCCAGCGCCTCGACATTCCGCTCGAGATGGCGACGCGGCACGGCATCCCGACCCGCATCACCGAGCAGGAGCTCGACGCCCTCGACACGAACCCGCCTGCCTGGCTCGCCCAGTCGCGCGCGAACCGCACCGGCGCCAAGCCAGTCTGGGTGGAGCTGCGCTGCGACGTGTGCGGTGCGACCGAGCGCGCGCGGCCGAAGAAGTGGTGGCCGGCGTTCACCTACCTGAGCTGCGCCGACCACTCGCCGCTCGACCTTCCGGACCCCGCCGCCGGCCTGTACCGCGAGGAGTTCGACGGCGTAGGCTCGCGATTCGTGGGAGTACTGGACAGCTGATGAACACCCTCGTCTACGGTGCGCTCATGTCGCTCGACGGCTACACCGTCGACGCGGGCGGCAACTTCGACTGGGCAGCGCCCGACGCCGAGGTGCACGCCTTCGTCAACGACCTCGAGCGCGACACCGGCACCTACCTCTACGGCCGGCGCATGTACGAGGTCATGTCCGCCTGGGAGACGATGCCGTCCGACCCCGACGAGCCCGCGATGGATGACTTCGCCCGCCTGTGGCGCGCAGCCGACAAGATCGTCTTCTCGTCTACCCTCGCCTCGGTGTCCACCGCCCGCACCCGCATCGAGCCCACCTTCGACGTCGACCTGGTGCGCGCCCTACCCGGCCGGGTGTCGATCGGCGGACCCACCCTCGCGTCGGCGGCGCTTCGGCTCGGCCTGGTCGACGAGTTCTACACGCTGGTGTTCCCGGTGAGCGTGGGTGGCGGCATCCCGTTCATGCCGATGGGGGTGCGCGTCGACCTGAGTCTGGTGGAGTCGCGCTCGTTCGCGAGCAGCGGCGTCGTGTACTCGAGGTACGTGCGGCGCTAGCTGTCAGGCGATGGCTGCCGAGCGACCGCGTCCGCCGGCGATGAGCAGCCAGAAGATCAGGGCAACTTCGCCTACGAAGGTGACGGCCGCGAGCGTGAACGGCGGCTGCGCGACGAGCACCGACATGAAGCCGTCGACGAGGTATCCGGCGCCGGCGATCAGCAGCAGGATGCCGAACACACGAGGCACGAACCCGGAGCGGAACGCCAGGTAGCCGACCAGCAGCAGGTGTCCGGCGAAGATGATCAGCGAGACATGCCAGATGGTCGTGAACGCCGTGATGGATGCGAGGGCCGTGTCGGGCGTGTCGAGCTGCGTGACCGCGATGGCCAGGTGGGCGATCGCAACCAGGAACACCGCCGAGTAGGCGACGCGGAACCAGCCGGCCGCCGAGGAGAGTGCGGCGTTGACCGAGGCGAAGACGGTGCGAAGCGCGGCGGCGACGACGAGGTCGAGGAGTACGACGACCACGAGCATCGCAATGGCGGCGCGGAACAGCGGCTCCGACGCGGCGATAGCGGTCGCGGTGGCTGACGCGTCGCCCGGGGTGACGAGCGGCGTGATCACGGCGAAGTTCGCGACGCCGGCGAGCACGGCCATGAGGGCGAGTGCGATTCCGGCGACGAGGCTGGCGGGGCGGATGCCGCGGGCTGCGGTCTTGGGCGAGGTTACGGCTGCGGCGGCCGCTGCCGCGGCGGGGGTGGAGGCTGAGGATGTCATGAATTCTTACCAATCTGTATAGTTTGTTTGACATCGAGAAATGTAAAGCATTGACGACTTGATGTCAAGAAAAGCTGACATCAATAGCGACTGAGTCGCGGCTGGCCGGGCGGACGCCGTGCCGGCTCAGCGCTTGTCGGGCGTCGGCGCGGGCTTCACCCGGTCGGCCTCGGCCTGCATCTCCACGAACTGGTCGTGCGCGGTCGAGTGCATCGCCTCGTCGTAGGCGGCCATCGCCGCGCCGATCGCGGGGCCGGCCGTGCCGCGGCGGCGCACTCGCACCGCGAGAACCGCGAGCCCGGCCATCACCGCGGCGACCCCCGCCACCACGGCGGCGGCAAGCAGCACGTCAGACATGGGATCGAGGGTACGCCGCGACTCAGTCCAGCGGCGGTCGTGCACGTTCCGGCGCGATCGAGAGTTCTGCTGCATCGACCCAGACCCGTCTCATTCTGTCGAGTTCGCGTCGACGCTCGCGGTTCGCGCCGCCACGTTCTGCAACTAAACGGAACACGCGGTCCATGTACTTGGGGATGAGCGATCGATCTCCCGCTGTGGCCTCGGCAAGGATGCGACAGGCCAGCGGCGCATCCACTCCCCGGTCCAGAAGGCGGATGAGTTCGCCGGCATCCTTCTCGCCCTTCTCGGTGTCGGGTCTGTCGAGCAATGCGGCCATCTTGCTGATCGTGTGGGCTTCGATGGTGAGGAGCTTCCACCCCTTGTGGCGGCCGGGTTCGGTGTACTCAGCGAGCACCTCGACTCTCAGCCGTAGCGCTTCGCCGAGTTCGGAGAGGTGGGGGAGGTAGATGTCGATATGGATGCCGTCGATCTTGCCGCGCCACTTCTCACCACCCAGATGCCTGCTGATACTCAGCTCACGCACGCGCTCTTGAACCTTGGCCCGCACCTCGGGCGAGGCGATGATCAGGTCGATGTCCTTGCTGATCTCACCGCCGACGAGTTCGAACGTTGCCCAGCCTCCGATGAGGATGGAGGGATCGAGATCGTGACCGAGGTGATCGATCAGGTCACGGATCGCACCCTCGTCGTCGAGGGGGAGGCTAGCCCTGGTCACGCTGAGACCAGTCATCGACGTCGAAGTGCTTGCGCCAGAGAGCGCGTCGGAACTCCGACGCTTGCCAGCCTGGTTGCGCGAACAGGTCGGCGTAGGTCTGGGCGAGGCTGGTGTATCCGGTGGTCCAGGATCGTTCGGCCGCGGCATCCATCGTCACCACTCTGACTTCGTTCCCCGCGGGAAGCGGGGGGATGGCTGTCTTCAGGTCCACGTAGACGATGCGCTGACCCTTGTCCGCGACCGTGTTCACCTCCCCGAGATGATGGATGGCCGCGTCGGTGCCACCGAGAGCGTAGGTGTGCGCGTGGCCCATGACCGTTTCGGCTCCGCTTCTCGTGGTCGTCACGACGGTATCGCGGGTCAGGTCACGGTTGGCGGCGAAGAACATGAGTACGCGCTCGGGGTCGACGACGCTGATCCCGCCCGAGCCGAACTTGCGCACTGCGCCGATGTCAGTCAGGTGCGCTATCGCTTTGAATGCAGAAGATACGGAGCATCGGGCCTCGAAAGCCACGTCGGCCATGTTCGGCCAGCGGCGCTTGCCCGACAGCGCCGCGTCGGCGACAGTGCGACGCACGATCTCGTTGATCTTCATCAGGACCCCTATCTGCACTATTAAGTGTAAATCAATTTACACCAAATGGTAAGAACTGATCTGTACCAAATAGTGCAATCACTCGGCGGGGAGCGCCGCGAGCAGCGGCGCCGCGGTGACCCCAGCCGCCGCCACGAACCCGTCAGGGCGCACGAGGTACATCCACCCCGCGCGCAACGGCACCCGCACGGGCGCGGGAAACTCGTGCACGGGAAGCCCGACCGCGTCAGCGAGCCGCCGGTCGACGGCTCCGTAGGTGTGCACCTGCCACGTGAAATCCCGCAGTGCGTCGTGGTTGTGCGCGAAGGGCGGCAGCCGCCTACCGACGACACGGTCACGCGGGTCGGCCCCGGGCATCCGGTATCGGATGCGCGTCTGCGACACGTACCCGAACACGCGTCGTCCGAGGGGCAGTCGCGGCGCCAGAAACCCCATCAGCGGCGCGACGACCGGCACGAGCATCCGGATCGCGGTCTGCACACCCCGGCGGTCGGATGTCACGAGCCCGAACACCCGCTCCGTGAACGCGATCACGTGCTCGGCAACCGGCCGGCGCTCGGCCTCGTAGGTGTCGAGGTACGCGTCGGAGTTGACAAGGCCCGCGCGGCCCTGCAGTACATCGGCGAGTTTGCAGGCGAGGTTGTGGGCATCTTGCAGCCCGGTGTTCATGCCCTGCGCGCCGACGGGGGAGTGCACGTGCGCGGCATCCCCGGCCAGGAACACGGGCCCGTCGCGCAGCCGCTCCGCGACCCGGTGGTGCACGCGGTAGGTGCTCAGCCAGCGCGTGTCGCCCCAGGTGACGCCGTAGGTGTCGGCGAGCTTCGCGCGCAGGCATGCCTCCATGTCGGCCTCTGGATGCTCGCCCGGAACCACCCCGATCAGCCGGGCATCACGCCCCTGCCCCATCGGGAACGCGAGCAGCATCTCACCGCGCCCGAGCCGGATATTCACGGAGGTGCCGCGCATGCCCCGCACGTCGGCCGCATCCACCACGAAGAAGGTGTGCGCGCTGGTCGTTCCCTCGAAGCCGATGCCGCGCATCCGCCGCACCGCCGACCCCGCCCCGTCGGCGGCGATAACGTACTTCGCCCGAATCTCGCTGCTGGTTGAGTAGGCCGAAGGCCGTATCGAAACCACAACTCCGCCCTCGCCGGTTGAGCCTGTCGAAACCAGCGACTCGACCTTCTGCCCCCACACCACCTCCCCACCCAGCGCCGCATGCGCCCGCACCAGCAGTGCCTCGTTCTTGCTCTGCTCAAAGATCGACATGTACGGGTAGTTGGTCGTCTCGGCACCAAGCGTCGGCAGCGGAATGTTCGCGTACGCGCGCTTCAGGTAGCCGGGGGAGAGGGCGTCAGCCTTCGTCGCCTCGGCGAGCACCTGGTCGACGATCCCCAGTTGCTCGTAGATCTCCAGCGTGCGCGCCTGCACCCCCACCGCGCGCGACTCCGTCGTCGGCCCGAGCTTCTCGTCGATGATTACGTGGTCGACCCCGAGCCCTGCGAGCACGGTCGCGGCCATGAGTCCGGTGGGTCCGGCGCCGAGAATGAGTACGTCAGTCGCTGTGATGGTCAGCCCTCCTTGCTTCGGGTCGCTTCCAATCTCGCTTCCATGGTTGAGCGTTCGGCGGGAGGAATCGCGGTGAGTAGCTTCTGTGCCCGCTTCACAAGACGGGGCGCAGTGGAAAGACTCAGTCGGGTTTCCTCGGTGGCCCAGTGTGCTGTCGCGAGTGCCGCAAGATCGAACCTCTTGAGCCGCTGGAAGCCCATGATCGCTGCCTGATAGAGCGCCCTTCCACCAGCGACGTCCAACTCGCGAAAGTGGATTAGTCCCACAGTCGCGATTTCGACGAGGTCATCCACAGACTCGAATTGCTCAGGAATGGCTATGTACGTCCTCGCCTCTGACGTCCTACCGAGACTGGCGAGAGCAAATGCTGCATTGTTGCTCAGCGTTCGGTCGCCCTTGTGCAGTTGCAAACCCAGGATCGCGATCTGTGATCCGCGTTCGTAGTCTTCGAGACCAAATGCGGCGGTGTAGCTCGCCAGTCTGTAGGGCTCAATCGAAAAGGGCTGGTCGCGATGCCAGGCGCCTGCTTCGTCTGTCGCATCCGACCATGCTCCACTTCTGGCATTCTCGATCGCGCGTCCTTCGAATCCCCTCTCGATCTTGAGAAGCTCTGGCCCGAGCTCCAGATTGCTTCGATCGGCCCAAGACACTGCCTGCGCGACTGCGTTTTCCGTGGGGTCCACGAATGACTGTCTGAACAGTGCTCGAGCCTTGCGATCGCGTCCGGACTGAATCTCATCGGTTGCAAGCTCGCTTACCAGTTCGCTGGTCGCGCGCGGGCTGAACCCCGACTGTTCCACCATTGCCCGCGCGCGCAGGGTATTCGGCGCTTTCCCGAATGCGATCTGCGCGGTCGACAGTTCGGCTGCCATGAGCCATGGATCATACTGAAGCCGGGTGCTACTGCTGAGGATTCTGTTGGCCTGCGCCGGGTCGTCTAGATGCACGAATAGACGTGCAGCTGCACGCAGCACAAATCGATTATCTGGGGCGAACTGCAACGCACTGCGAATCTCTCGCTTGGCACGGTCTGTGTGCCCAAGAATCGTGTGGGCCAGAGCTAGATCTACCCATGCGACAGAGTTGTTCGACCTAGTTCGGAGTCGACGTCTTGCTGTAGAAGCAAGGGCTATTGCGAACGTCGATGGATGAAATGAATTGTCGCCTTCGGGGACGGCCACGCTCCGTTCACCCTGATCCGACTGAATTCTCTCCGCATATGTCCTAAGTGTCGTTGGGACGCTGTCGCTCAACGACACTGCCAACGTGCCCGCCGATTCAAATTGACCGCGGGCCATCAGAGTGCTTAGGAGTTCAGCGCTCTGATAGGTGGAGGGAGTGCGGCGTGCGCGGGCGAAGGCGCGTTCTATCTCCCCGTCCGGTTCCCCGACGTGCTGCTGGAGCGGCCTCAGCTCTCCTACCCGCAATGTGTCGGCAAATGATCGCCACCTGGGAACAACGCGGCGCTCGTCTTCCTGGCCAGGCTGCGCGGTCAACGGCCGAGTCTCTCTTTGGTCCGAGCTCTTACGGAGGCAAGGTTCAGATCGCTAACGATCCGCTGCAATGCGTATTGTGACCCAAGGCCTCGGCGGGCTCCTGGGTGCCCACGCCGTTCGGCTTCAGGCTCGCAAAGACACTCGATAAGTCTGGCCATCTCGATGGCGATCGACTGAGGCAAAGTCTCGCGAAGCTCAGCGATGACCTTTCCGTAGGCTTCCTGAAGGTACGGTAGTGCGTCGCGATATCCATCACCAAAGGTCTCCCAATGATGTTCAGGGGCCAGTCGCTGCGCCAGAAGTCCGTTCATTGTGACCGCGCCGAACGCGAAGCAGATGAGGCTTCCAAGCTGGTACAGATCTGCGCCGTAACGCCTGGCCTCTAGATCAGGGTGTTCGTAGCCGTACAACTGCTCAGGTGGCGCAAAGCTTCGATCTCCTGGTACTAGCTCGCCATCATGCGGTGTCGGGATGGCTCGCTGAAAGGCTCGACCCAAGTCGCCGACTTTCGCAGCATCGCGAGAGCCATTGCTGGCCTTGAAGATCAGCGCATTTGCTGGCTTGATGTCCTGATGAGCGACTCCGCGAGCATGAAGTTGTCGAAGTCCTACTGCGAAGTCATGAATCAATTCAAGTCGCGTCGCGACGTCATCCGGCCGCGACCTACTGAGCGTATCGTTCAGGTTGGTATCAGCAAGTTCAAAGATTATGTAGTGAACCGTCGAGAGGGGAGGCAGAAACCCTTCAAGCGAAATTTGACCGTGGTCAATGGCGACTACCACGCGCGACATAGATGCCGCTCCGCACAAGAGCAACAGATCTCTCTCGGCGAGATAGTCGCTAATGGCTAGGTTTAGAGCTTCTAGGTCCCCAAACACTCCGACTAGATCCAGAACTTTGAGAAAGCCCTGGCGGCCAGACTGATCAGTGACTTGATATGTGACGCTGAATGTCCCTGTTCGGCTTGCTTCTCGAGCTCGCTCGCCGACCGTCCAACCTCCCGGAAGAACTCTTCCAGATAGGTGCAGCGACGCGTTGATGTCGTCCATATCCAACTCGGAGCGAACATCCACTTTCGTCACGGCCTCTCGTTGGGCAGTAAGTGCAGTATGTGCAGTATGTCCAATAGGGTGACACCCCTTGGCGCTACAATCAGCGTACTGGCCAGTTCATCTGCGCAGAATGCGCTTGAATGCATGGAGAAACTGTGACGATCGAAGTACAAAGCACGCCTTTCGTGGAGTACACGGACAAGCTTCGTTCGATGGCTGATGTGCTTCGCGCTGTGGCGTTGGAAACCCCAGACTCGAAGATTGACGTGCTACTCAAGCGTGCAGCTGAAACATATGGCACGACCGCATCTCAAATGAAGTACGCGCTGAGCTTCGCTGGGGTGAAGAAGCTTGTGAAGATCAACTACGACACAGCGACAGTCTCGGCAAGTGAGACCGTTTCCGCGAGCGATTGAGTACTAGGCCTATTTCTGGGCCAGCCGTGCCTGAAGGCACCGGGCGGAACGGTCGCGGGCGAGTTGTGCAACCACCCAGCGTAGGCGACCATCGCACGGAGACCGAGCGAGACAGAGGCCGCATTCAATACTCGCCATACCTACGTCGGCTGGCTGGCGTCACCCAAGTGGTTTCCCCCGAACTGACGAGTTCAAAGCTCCACAGCAGGGCTTCTCATACCCACAAAGTCGCAATGATCTCGCGCGAGATTGCGGAGGCGCTTCTTCGCCGGTCTGAAAGCGAGCCTGTATTGAAAGGAGCGATCGATCGTGCGGGAGGGTTGGATGTAGCTGCATGCGAGGCCGCTGGGCTTGCCCATGATCTTGGACATCCGCCTTTCGGGCATGCCGGTGAAACAGAGCTGAACCGCTTACTTAGGAAGCGTGGGGTGGCAGAGGGGTTCGAGGGCAATGCTCAGTCATTCCGAATCGTTTGCGCCCTGGACTGGCATGTGTACGAGCGCGGCTTGGACCTAACGAACGTGGTCCTCGCAGCAATCCTCAAATATCCTTGGCTGCGCCCCGAGGACGATGACCCCTCGGACGACAGTGAACAGCGCAAGTTCGGCGCGTATCTGTCGGAGGAATCACATTTGCGGCGGGCCCGCAAGGCGATCCTGCCTCTAGTAGACGACGATGCCCTATTGAAGAATGGTCAACTGCCGCCCCAGAGCCTCGAGGCTTCGATCATGGATCTCGCGGACGACATCGCGTACTCGATTCACGACCTCGAAGACTTCTGCTCGCAAGGCTTCATCGACCTGTCCGCCGCGGTGGACAGTCTGGGCCAATACATCGCGAATCCGAACGACCCAAAGAATACCTTCGCGGTAAGCGCCCAGAAGATGGCAAAGTTCAACCCTGAGCAGTTCGACTTCGCCGAGCACGTCAAAGCCGCGGGGAGAATCCAAGTCCTGCTTGACAACATCAATCCCCCGGAGTGGTCGCAATCAGCCCGCGACCAGCAGCTGCGGGGCGATCTAAGCGCAAAGATCGGCGAGTTCTTCTCATCAATCTGTATAGCCGGTGAATCAGAAGCCCCAACGGTGTCTCTAGCTTCGCCACAATGGCACGACATGCAAGTGATGAAGCGCGTTACAAAGCAGTTCTTGGTCGGAACGAGTCGAATGGCTCAGATCCAGCACGCGCAACGGCAGACGATTGAGCGCCTCTTCATCGGTCTGGAGCAATGGGTTCTCACGGCGCGAGAGGATGAGTCGCTGCCGGAGACCCTGCAGGAGTTCATGGGCATCCAGAAAGTTGGGTTCCCCGTCGGATCGCTCGACCCGGGCCACTACCGCGCGATTGTGGATTACATCTGCACCATGTCAGACTCGGAGGCCTTCCTGCGGGCACAGTGGATTTCGGGAACGGAGATTCCTGGGATGGCGAATCTCGGACTAGTGGACTGATCGTCCGCACCCGCGTTCGTAGTCCCGCGCGACAATGTACTCATGCCCCGAGCATCCGCACCCCACATCGGCTACGCCGCCATGCTCGAGCGGTTCCCGCCGCGGGAGGTCGTTGAGTTAGCGACGCTCGCCGAGCAGCACGGGTTCACGGGCGTGATGGCGACGGACCACTTCCAGCCGTGGACGCCGCAGCAGGGGCAGGCGAGCTTCGTGTGGAACATCCTCAGTGCTCTGGGGCAGACGACGGTGGGAGATCTGGGTACCGGGGTGACGGCGCCGACGTTCCGGTCGCATCCGGCGCTCACGGCGCAGGCGAGTGCGACGCTGGCGGCGCTGTATCCGGGGCGGCACTGGCTGGGCATCGGCAGCGGGGAGGCGCTCAACGAGCACATCGCCGGGCAGTACTGGCCGGAGGCGCCCGAGCGCATCGACCGCATGTTCGAGGCGGTCGACGTGATCAAGAAGCTGTTCGCGTCGGGGCTCGCGCAGCGGGATGTGCGCCACGACGGCCAGTACTTCAAGCTGGAGTCGACACGGTTGTGGACGATGCCCGAGAGGGCGCCCGAGATTCTGGTCGCGACATCCGGACCGGTGACAGCCCGCCGCGCCGGCCGCACTGTCGACGGCATGATCACCGAGGTGGCTCCGGTCGACAAGATCGCCCTACTGCTGCAGCGCTTCGCGGAGGGCGCGAAGGAGGCGGGCCGCGACCCGAAGACGCAGGTGCGCGTGCTGCGCCTGCACCTCAGCTGGGCCCCCACCGACGAGGAGGCGATGGCGAACGCCCTGGCCGAGTGGCCCAACGGCGGCATGCGGTTCGGGCGCAGCGACATCCGTTCGCCGTTCGAGTTCGACCAGTTGGCGAAGCTGGTGCGTCCCGATGACTTCGAGGGGCGGATGCTCGTCACCGCCGACCTCGATGCGCACCGGGCGCACATCCAGAGCTTCCTCGACCTCGGGTTCGACCGCATCTACCTGCACAACGCCGGGCGCAACCAGGCCCAGTGGCTTGGGGTGTTCGGCCGGGATGTGCTGCCGAAGTTGACGCGCTAGTCGGCGACCCTTGACAGGTAACCAAAAGGTTGCCTATTGTCGACCCCGTGGATGACACGGTCAAAGCCATCGCGGATCCCACCCGCCGCGCCCTGATCGAAGAACTCCACGAGCGCAACGACCAGAGCCTGTTCGAGCTGTGCGTGCGACTGATGACCGGTCGCGGGTTCGACGTGAGCAGGCAGGCCGTGAGCAAGCACATCGCGGTGCTGGAGGAGGCCGGGCTGCTGAGCGTCCGCAAGTTGGGGCGCACCAACATCCATCACCTCGACACCGCCCGGTTCGCCGAAGTCATCGCGTGGCTCACGGCGAATGCCACCACACCCACACCGGAGGTACGCGAATGATCCGCATCACCACCACGAGCGTCTTCGTCGACGACCAGGCCAAAGCCCTCGCCTTCTACACCGACGTGCTCGGCTTTCTGCCGAAGACGGATGTGCCGGCCGGCGAATTCCGCTGGCTCACCGTCGTCTCGCCCGCAACACCCGACGGCGTGGAGGTGCTGCTCGAGCCCAGCGAGCATCCGGCGGTCGGGCCGTTCCGTGACGCGCTGGTCGCCGACGGCATCCCGTGGACCAGCTTCGGCGTCGACGATCTCGCTGCCGAGTACGAGCGTCTCACCGGCCTCGGCGTCGTGTTTCCCCAGCCGCCGATGGACGTCGGCCCCGTGATCATCGCGACCTTCGATGACACTGTCGGCAACCTCATCCAACTGGCTCAACTGAAGTGAACGAGACGGATGCCGCAGGCAACCGCACCGGCGCCTGGGAGGAGCCCGACCCGCACGGTGGGGTCATCGAGGGCGAGTATGTCGACGGGAAGAGGCACGGCCCGTGGCGGCACCGCTTCGCCGATGGCCGCGTGCGCTCGGAGATGGAGTACGTCGCGGGCGAGCTCACCGGGCCGGTCACCTGGTACCGCGCGACGGGCGGGCAGATGCAGAAGGGCGCGTTCGTCGGCGACGAGAAGCACGGCTTCTGGCAGCGCTGGACGGCATCGGGCGTGCTCATCGATGAGGGCGAGTTCGACCACGGCACCAAGACCGGCGAGTGGGTCTACTACGCGCCCGACGGCAGCGTGAAGAAGCGAACCGTGCACAGGGGGCGCGCCTAAGCTGGTTCGGTGATGCTCAAGGTGTTCGGCGTCGGCGGGCTGCCGGAGTTCGTCGCGGGCGACGACCTGGCGCAGATCCTCGGCGACGCTCTTGAGGGTGTGGTCGAGGAGGGCGACATCTTGGCCGTGACCTCGAAGGTGGTGTCGAAAGTCGAGGGCCGGCAGGTGCTTGCGGCCGACCGCGAGGACGCGATCACCGCCGAGACCGTGCGCGTCGTCGCGACCCGCGTGCACCCCGGCGGCACCACCCGCATCGTGGAGAACCGCCTCGGCATGGTGCTTGCGGCGGCGGGCGTCGACGCGAGCAACACGCCCGAGGGTGTGGTGCTGCTGCTGCCCGAGGACCCGGACGCGTCGGCCCTGCGGTTGTGCACCGCGCTGCGGGAGCGGTTCGGGGTGTCCGTCGGCGTGCTGGTGACCGACACCCTGGGTCGACCGTGGCGCGCCGGGCAGACCGATGTCGCGATCGGGGCGGCGGGCATCCGGGTGATGGATGACCTGCGGGGCACGACCGACGCTTCGGGCCGACGACTGGATGCCACGATCGCCGCCACCGCCGACGAGCTGGCTGGCGCGGCCGACCTCGTAAAGGGCAAGGCGCTCGGGATGCCGGTGGCGGTGATCCGCGGAATGGGTCACCTGGTGGCGGGGCTCGACGAGCCGGGCGCACGCTCGATCGTGCGGCCCGCGAACGAGGACATGTTCCGGCTGGGCAGCGCCGAGGCGTACGCCGAAGGGTTCGAGGCGGGGCGCGCTGCGGGGCTCGCGGCCGGGCGCGAGGCCGCCGATGGCAGCGCCGGTGACTGACTGGTCGATCGTCGTGCCGTTCCGCGCGGCGGGAGCGAAGTCGCGGTTCGGTTCCGGTGACAACAGCGCGCTGGCGCTCGCGATGGCGCTCGACACCGTGGACGTTGCGCTGCGGGTGGGCCGGGTGATCGTCGTGACCTCGGATGCCCGCCCGTTTGTTGAGCTCGGCGCATCCGTGATCGCGGACCCGGGTGCGGGCCTGAATGCCGCCATCACGGCGGGCCTGGACAGCGCTGATTCAGGCACAGCGGGCCTCGGCACCGCCCGTGCGGTGCTGCTCGGGGATCACCCCGCACTCACGCCCCACGAGTTGGCCGAGGCGCTGGCTGCCGCCGGCCAGCACCCGCTGTCGTTCGTCGCCGACGCGGAGGGTGAGGGCACGGCCTTCACCGCCGCTGCGCCGGGCGTTCCGCAGGCCCCGCTCTTCGGTCGCGGGTCGGCCGGGTCACACCGTGCCGCCGGCTTCGTTCCGCTCGTGGGGGCGTGGCCCGGCCTGCGCCGAGACGTTGACACGGCGGCCGACCTCGCTGGACTCGCCGATCTGGCGGGCTTGGCCGATCTGGGTCCGCGCACCCGGGCATGGCTGGCGGCCCGGGCGTAGGCTGGTCGCGTGCCTCTCGTCTCCGTGCTGTATCTCGCCACGCTGATTGTGGCGCTGGTGTCGGCGATTCTGGCGGACCGCACGCGCTACTTCGACAAGCTCACCTGGGTGCTGTTCGTGCTGTTCATCCCGATCATCGGGATCGTGGCGTGGTTCGCGTTCGGCCGCGACCGGCGGCCGCTGCCGGTGGTCGGCGGCTACTACGACTCCGAGCGAGTGGATGCCGCTGACGACGTGATCGAGGCGGAGCTGGAGCGCGACTAGCACTCACGCCGGGCCGCTTCGCGCGGTTGGCGGATGGCGCCCGGGCCTGCGCCGCGACGGCTGCAGCACCCCGAATTGGGGCCTTGTGGGGGACAACTTGAGTCGAGGCATCCTCAGTAGGCTGCTGGTCATGCTGCAGTTACTCGGATCCGCGATCTTCATCGCCGCCCTCGTGTTCACCCTCGTGAGCATCATCACTGCCGAGAACTGGCAGATCAAACATCTGCCCAAGGTGACGTGGGTGTTCATCGTGATCTTCATCCCGCTGATCGGCATGGCGCTCTGGTGGATCGTCGGACGCGAGTACGGCCCGGCCCGCGAGGAGTTCGTCAGCTTCGGTGACCCGCGTCGGCGCGAGGCCCTCGAGCGTCGCGCCATGACCAACGACGAGGATGTCGAGGCGCAGGTGCAGCGCGAGATCGAGTACCACGAGCGCGAGGCCCGCATCCGCCGGCTCGAGGCCGAGGTGCAGGCGCGGCGCGCGGAGCGCGACTAGTCAGTCGAGCTGTCCCTTCCTCGGCTCCCGCGGGTCGCTGCCACTGTAGCTGTACGACGTCCCGCGTGTTCATAACTCCTGCAATTCCGCGGACATGGGCCGCACGGGTGCCGGAATCTCGCGGATCGTGCAACCCAACGCCGCGAATTGCAGGAGTTATGAACACGCGGTTGCAGGTGACGCGGGGGTGGCAGGCCCGGGAAGGGCAAGGCGCCGCCGCCGCTACAGCGAGAGCGCCAGTTCCACCGCGTCGCGGGCGACCTGGGCGCGGGTGGCGTCGTCGCTCAACCAGAGCGGCACGGCGCGAGCCCTGATTCCCGCGGATGCCACGGGCGCGAGGGCCGCGTCATCCGCTGTGTCGACGAGCCAGCCGTCGATCACGCCGCCGGCCGAGCGCACCCCGTAGTGCAGCGCGACCGCGTCAGCGCTGGTCGACACCCCGATCGCGGTGAGGCAGGCGTCGGCCATGCCGCGCACGACGGCTCCGGCGATGATGGGGGAGACGCCGACGACGGGGGCGGATGTGGCCCGCACCGCGTCAGCGAGGCCGGGAATCGCGAGGATCGGCCCGATCGACACGACCGGGTTGGAGGGCGCCAGCAGCACGACGTCGGCATCGGCCAGAGCGGCGAGCACACCCGGCGCCGGTACGGCCGTGGAAACCCCGACGAAGTCGAACGCGAGCGCGGGCAGCGATGCCCGGTACCGCGTCCACCACTCCTGGAAGTGCATGGTGCCGGTGGGCGCATCCGCCGAAGGAGCCACACGCACGTGCGTCTCCACCTCCGAGTCGGTCGACGGCAACAGTGTCACGCCGAGATCCCACCGGGATGTCAACAGCGGTACGACCTCAGACAGCGGCAACCCCGAGCGCAGGTAGTGCGTGCGCGCCAGGTGCGTTCCGAGGTCGAGGTCGCCGAGGGTGAACCACGGCCACCCGACGTTGTAAGCACGCAGCTCACCGGCCACGCGCTCACTCTCCCCGACCCGCCCCCACCCCCGCGAGGTGTCGTTCTGCCCGGCGAGCGTGTACATGATCGTGTCGAGGTCGGGCGCGATGCGCACGCCCACGTGCCACATGTCGTCGCCGACGTTCACGATGGCCGTGATGTCGGCGGACGGGTAGGCGCTGCGCACACCGAGCAGGAATCGGCTGCCCCCGACCCCACCAGCGAGCACCGTGATCTTCACGCTCCCAAGGCTACCGGCGAACTCACAGGGTGAACTTTTCGTCGGTTCTGTGAGACTGGGGTGATGGACGCCGCCGCCCAGACCGACCCGCACGACATCAAGGCGCTCCCGCACGACGAGTTCTACGCGAAGGCCCGGGCGATTCTGCGCGGCGTGCAGACCGTGATCGACGGTAAGCGTGAGGCCGTCGAGATGGCCTTGACCGTGCTGCTCGCCGAGGGGCACCTGCTCATCGAGGACGTTCCCGGCGTCGGCAAGACGATGCTGGCGCGGGCGCTGGCGAAGTCCGTGGACTGCTCGGTCAGTCGCATCCAGTTCACACCCGACCTGCTGCCCAGCGACATCACGGGTGTCTCGGTCTACAACCAGGCCGACCGCGAGTTCGAGTTCAAGCCGGGTCCGATCTTCGCGAACATCGTCATCGGCGACGAGATCAACCGCGCGAGCCCGAAGACGCAGTCCGCCCTACTGGAGAGCATGGAGGAGGGCCAGGTCACCGTCGACGGCCGCACCTACTCGCTCGCCACCCCGTTCATCGTGGTCGCCACCCAGAACCCCATCGAGATGGAGGGCACCTACCCGCTGCCCGAGGCCCAGCGTGACAGGTTCATGGCGCGCATCAGCATGGGGTACCCGGATGCCACGGCAGAACTCGAGATGCTGAAGACCCGTGAGACGTCCAGCCCGTTGACCGCGCTCGAGCCGGTCGTCTCCGGTGTGGACCTGCAGCGGATGATCGGCTCAACCCGCGCGGTGTTCACGAGCCGCGCGATCGAGCAGTACGCGGTCGCGATCTGCCAGGCCACCCGCTCCGACCGGGAGCTCAGGTTGGGCGCGAGTCCGCGCGCGACGCTGCAGTTGGTGCGGGCGGCGAAGGCCCGCGCGGCTCTCGACGGCCGCGAGTTCGTGCTGCCTGACGACATCGACGCCCTGGCGATTCCGGTGCTGGGTCACCGCCTGATCGCGGCGAGGCGTGCCGGGGGCGGCACGAGTGCGCTGTCGGGTGGAAGTGTGGCCGACATCATCTCGCGCATCGTCGCGCAGACTCCCGTTCCGCTGAGCGCGTCCTGACCCGCGCCATGGCGGCTCCGGCGAAGGGTGTGGGCGTGCGCCTGACCCGGCGCGGCTGGTGGTTTCTGGCCGCCGGGGTTGTCGCGTTCGTCGCCGCCTATGCGGGTGGTCGGCTGCAGCTGCTCTACGTGGCGTGCCTGCTGCTGGCGCTGCCGCTGATCGCTCTCGCGGTGGTGGCCCTGCGTCGGCCCCGGCTTGCGGCGCGGCGCGAGTTCGCGCCGCGGGTGGTGCAGGCGGGGTCGGTGACGACGGTGTCGGTGGTGGCGAGCAACACGGCGCCCGGGAGGAGTCTGCCCGCGGTGTGGTGGGACCGGCTGCCGTGGCATCCGTGGTCGACACCGCCGGGGGCGCTGCGCGCGTTGGAGGCCCGGGGTCCCCGTTTCGCGCGCAACAACGCGACGACTGTGCTCTACGACTTGGCTCCGCCGCGGCGGGGCATCGTGCCGGTCGGTCCGCTGACGGTGGAGGTGGGAGACCCGTTCGGGATGGCCACCTGCCGGGCTGTCGTGGGCGAGGCGGAGCTGCTCACCGTGACGCCCGAGGTGGTGCCGCTGGCCGACTCGGGGCTGTCGGTGCCGGCGGGTGACGGCGAGTCCCGGCTGGTGCAGCGGCGCGCGACCGGTGACGAGGATGACGCGATGACCCGCGAGTACCGGCACGGTGACGCGATGCGGCGCGTGCACTGGCGGGCGTCGGCGCGGTCGGGCGACCTGATGGTGCGGCAGGAGGAGCAGCGCAGTTTTCCTGAGGCGCGCATCCTCGTGGACACGACACGGTCCGGCTACCGTGACGCCGAGGGCCCGTTCGACGCGGCCGAGAGTGACGGGTTCGAGTGGGTGGTGCGCATGCTCGCCTCGGTGGCGGTGCACCTGCGGCGCACGGGTTTCCTCGTGACGATCGAGGAGACGGGACCCTCCCAGCTCGACGACGTCGGCCGGGGTCGGCGCCGCACCTGGGGTGACGAGGAGTTCCTCAGCCGCCTCGCGTCCGTGCACCTGACCGAGGCCCCCGCCCTCACGCCCGGCACTCACACCGCCGCCGGGCCCGTGTTCGCGATCCTCGGCACCGCCGAGCCGGAGACGATCGAGTGGATGCTCACCCACCGCCGCCCGGGCGAGCTGGCGGTCGCGTTCGTGGTGCGCACGTCGTCGGCCATCGATCAGATCGATCGCAGTTTCGGCGTTCCGTCGGGCGCGAGCCGCCTCGACGAGGAGCTCACCGACGCCGGATGGCTCGTGGTGCCGGTGCGTGCCGACGAGGATCACGCCGCCGCCTGGCAGGCCGTGGTCGCCGAGTTGGGGCGTTCCCGTGGCAGCGCGTAGATCTCAGGCGCACTGGGTGCTCAGCGCCCTGATTCTGGTGGCGATCGGCATCGCCGCGGCAGGGCTGTCGAGCGTGCTCAGCGACGTCGCGTGGTGGTTCATGTTCATGCTGGTGACGCTGGTCGTGCTGCTGGCCGCGGCGATCGTGCGCTCCACGGCTCGGCACCGGGTGTGGGCGAGCGTTGCCGGGTTCGGTGCGGCTGTGGCATCCATCACCCTGCTGTTTGCGCCGGGCACGGCTCTGCTGGGGGTCATCCCGACGTTCGCGACGTTCTATGCGTTCCACCAGCTGGAGCTTGCCGGCTCGGCGTCGATCGCGGCCCAGTCCCTTCCTGCGGATGCCGACAAGGGCATCGTCTATCTGATCTGTATCGGGGCGGCCGCGATCGCTCTCGCCGCCGACACGGTGGCGCACCAGTTCCGCACGCCCGCGCTGGTGGGGGTGCCGCTGCTGGCGCTGCTGCTGGTCCCGAGTCTGGTGCGGGCGGAGTTGAGCAACGCGCTGGTGTTCATGCTGACGGCGGTGGCGTGGCTGGCGATCATGCTGTTCGGGTCGCGGCCACGACGGTTCGCTGTGGGCACGGCCGCGGCGGCGCTCGCCGCCTCGCTGGTGCTGCCGCTGGTGCTGCCGGCTGTGGAGCCGAGCAACGCTGGCGGCTCGGGCTCGGGTCTCACGACGGGCCTGAACCCGATCATCACTCTCGGTGACGACCTGCGGCGGGCCGACCCGTCGCTGGCGTTGACCTATACGACGTCGGTGCCGGGCGGGCAGTACCTCAGACTGACGGCGCTCGACAACTTCACCGGCGAGTCGTGGGAGCCGACCTCCACCGACCGCGTGCCCGGCAACGGTGTCGACGCCATCGGCCCGGTTCCGGGTCTGACCGAAGCGGTGCCCCGGTCGACGACGGTCACCGACGTGACGGTGGCGAGCACCCTGAGCCGCTGGCTGCCTGTGCCGTACGCGCCGGAGTCGATCACGGGGCTGGACGGGGACTGGTGGTGGGAGCCCGACGGGCTGTCGATCCGCACCGAGAGTTCGAACGCCCGCAACCAGGAGTACGAGGTGCAGAGCGTCGACATCGCGCCCTCGATCGAGCAGCTCGTTGGGGCGGGCACGACGGTCGAGCCGGGGTTGGAGCGTTACCTGGTGATCCCGGAGGACCTGCCGGCGATCGTCGCGACCACCGCGCGGGAGGTCGTGGGTGCGGCGGCGAGCAACTACGACAAGGCCATCGCCATGCAGGCGTATTTCCGCGGCGGCGACTTCACCTACTCGCAGGATGCCCCGGTCGAGCAGGGCTTCGACGGGTCGGGCGCTGCAGTTCTGGGCGCCTTCCTCGAGGCGAAGTCGGGGTACTGCGTGCACTTCTCGTCGGCGATGGCGGCGATGGCGCGCACCCTGGGCATCCCCGCGCGGGTGGTCGTCGGCTTCACTCAGGGCGTTCCTGACGTGCCGGAGGGCACGGCTCAGGGCGTGCCCGATCAGGCGCTCCCGGATGACGCGCCCGCAACCGAGACGCTGTACCGGGTGTCGACCGACAACCTGCACGCCTGGCCGGAGCTCTACTTCGCGGGCATCGGATGGGTGCGGTTCGAGCCGACGCCGGGCCGCGGCACCGAGCCCGCGTTCGCGCCCCTCAGCCAGGACGACCCGTCGACTCCCGACGTCGACGAGTCGGTTCCGCCGAAGCCGACCTCGGCGCCCACGTCGGCACCGTCCTCCGCCCCGTCGCTTCCCCCCGAGGACCCGACGAACACGGACCCTGACACCGCAGCCCCGGATGCCGCGGCAGCCCCCATCTCGCCGCTGCCCTTCGTGCTCGTTCTGCTCGTGGCCGTGCTCGCGACCCCGTGGGCTCTGCGTCTGGCGGCCGGCCGCCGCCGTCTGGCTGCCGCTCGCGCCGGCTCGACCCGTGCCGCGTGGCAGGAACTGTCTGCCGTGGTCACCGACCTGGGCATCCCGTTGTCGTCGTCTCTCACGCCTCGCCAGGCGGCTGCCGAACTGGGCGAGCTCCTGGATCCCGGCGAGCGTGACGCACTCAACCACCTCACGGCGGCCCTCGAGGCGGAGGCTTTCGCCGGCGCGTCCCGCACCGCCGTTCCGGTCGATGAGCTGCGGATCGTGCTGCGCGGCCTCCGTCGCGGCGCAGGTGTGGGCGCGCGGCTCGCGGCGGCAGTGCTGCCGCGCTCGCTGGTGGCGGCGTGGTTGCCCCAGCGTGCCGCCGAGCCTCCCGCCGCTGGTTGAGTAGCCGCGAAGCGGCGTATCGAAACCCGCGGGGCTTTGCTGGGTGGGAGAGGATAGGCGCGTGGACTATGGCGACGGAAGCGAGGTGCTCGGGGCATCCATTTCGCTATCTCTGTACTTCGACAGTGACCTGGATCCGGTTCCCGGGTGCCTGGCCAACACTCGGGGAGCAAACAAGAAGGTCGTGAGCTACGGGTTCACGCGCCACATCGACGGGGATCGGAACGTGAGTTCTGAGGTGCGTACCTTCCTGGAGGAACACATCGCGGTCCTTGAGGGCGACGGCATCAACGCGAGTTGGATCCGAGACCGCGGTGGGCGAATCCGGGCCTATCTCTCGCTTCACCCCGGCGACAACTCGGGCGGTCTTCGCATCGAGGCGGATGTCGTGGCCGGCCTCGCGCGACTCGGAGCGGCACTGGACGTGGACGTCATCTGAGCGGCTCGCCACCTACCCCAACGGCGACAACGCAATCACCGGTCGCCCCGTGACCGGGTTGTGCAGCACGACCGCCTCCACCCCGTACACCTCGCGGATGAGTTCGGGCGTCAGCGTGTCGACTGTCGCTCCGGCGGCGACGACGCGGCCGCCGCGCAGCACGATCACGTTGTCGGCGTAGGTGGCGGCGAGGCCGAGGTCGTGCAGGGCGGCGACCACGGTCATCCCGGCGCCGGCGAGCTTGCGCAGTAAGCCCAGCACGGCGAGTTGGGCGCCGATGTCGAGGTGGTTGGTGGGTTCGTCGAGCAGCAGCAGGCGCGGCTGCTGCGCGAGCGCGCGGGCGAGCATGACGCGCTGGCGTTCGCCGCCGGAGAGGGTGCCGAAGTCGCGGGCGGCGAAGTCGGTCATGCCGACCGCGTCGAGCGCACCGGTCACGATGGTGTCGGCCGGGTCCACGGCCCAGAGTGACTGGTGGGGGAGGCGGCCGAGCTCCACGACCGAGGTGACGGGCATGGCGAGGTCGGTGGCGGAATCCTGTTCGACGAGGGCGGCGAGGCGGGCGCGCTGGCGTCGCGGCATCCCGAGCAGGTCGTCGCCGTCGAAGGTCACTGCGCCCTCGCGGGGTCGCTGCACGGCCGCGAGCGCCCGCAGCAGCGTGGACTTGCCGGCGCCGTTGGGCCCGACGAGTGCGGTGAGGGTGCCGTCGGGTGCCTCGACGGAGACGCCGTCGATGAGCAGCGCTCCGCCGGCGCTTACTGTGATGCGCGACCCCTCCAGCCCGCTCACGTGAGCCCCCGGCGCCGGGCGAGGAGCACGGCGAAAACTGGCGCCCCGACGAGGGCGGTGACGATTCCGACCGGAAGTTCGCGCGGATCGAAGACGGTGCGCGCGAGTGTGTCGGCCCAGACGAGGAAGATGCCGCCGACCAGCGCCGACAGCGGCAGCAGCGCTCGGTGCCCGCTGCCGACGAGCAGGCGCACGGCGTGCGGGAGCACGAGCCCCACGAATCCGATCGACCCCGACACCGACACCATCGCCCCGGTCAGCAGGGCGGACGCCCCGAGCAGCCCCCATCGCGTCGCGCTCACGTTGACCCCCAGCGACGCCGCTGACACGTCGCCGAACGCGAAGGCGTCGAGCAGTTTGCCGGTGAGCATGATGGGCACGCCGGCGATGAGGATGGCACCGAACGAGATCGCGACCGCGGGCCAGCGGGCGCCGGCGAGGGAGCCGAGCAGCCAGCCGAGGATCTCGCGGTAGGAGTCGCCGGTCACCGCCCAGAAGATCACGAGGCTCGTGATCGCGGAGGCGAGCGCCGACACGGCGAGTCCGGCGAGCACGGTGCGGGTCGGGGTGATGCGTCCGAGCGAGCTGGCGAGCAGCAGCGTCAGGCCGAGGGCGAGCATCGACCCGAGGAACGCGGCGAGCGGCAGGAGCACCGCGAGTCCGAGCAGGAGCACCGACACCGCGCCGAGCGACGCGCCGCTCGACAGGCCGAGCAGGTAGGGGTCGGCGAGCGGGTTACGGGTGATGGCCTGCATGACCGCGCCGCTCAGGGCGAGCCCAGCGCCGACGGCGGCCGCAGTGAGGATGCGCGGCAGCCGCAACTCCCACACGATGCCGTCGCGCAGGTCGGTGAGCGGGTTCGCGCCGATGCCGAGGTGGCTGAGGATCGACGCCCACACCTCATCGAAGCGGATGTCGGCGGGACCGATCGTGACGGCGAGCGTCACCGAGGCGACGAGCAGCAGCCCGAGCCCCGCCGCCCACAGCCCGAGCGGAACCCGTGATCGAGCGCCGCCCGGTGATCGAGCTTGTCGAGATCCCTCGACATCACGACCCATCGATCACCGCCAACTGGTCGCGCAGCGACTCGGTCGCCTCGACCGAGCGCACGCCCGCCTCGGTCGCGGCGAACGGCACGATCAGGTACCGGCCCGCCTTGACGGCGCTGAGGTTCTGCGTCGCCGGGTTGGCTTCGAGCATCGCGATCTTGTCCTTCGCGGTGTTCCAGGTGGCATCCACCAGCACGATCACGTCGGGGTCGGCGTCAACGACGACCTCCCAGTTCAGCGGGGCCCACGTGGCGTCGACGTCGGCCGCGATGTTGGTCAGTCCGAGGGTCTCGAGCACGAGTTCGGGCGCGCCGAGTCCCGCTCCCACGTAGGGGGTGTCGTCGCCGGAGGAGTACCAGAGGGCGGTGCGACCCTGGCCCGACTTGTCGGCGAGCAGGGCATCCACTCGGGCCTGCTGGTCGGCGACGAGGGCGGAGGCGTCGACGCGGAAGATCGACGCGACCTCGCTGATGTCGCCGAACACGTCATCCCAGGTCAGCTTCGGGGGCTGGATGCTGCGGCACGCCGACGGCGCGACGTACGTGTTCACGCCCAGCGACTCGAGCTCCGCACGTTCGCCGACGCCGTCGGAGGCGAAGTTCGACTCCCAGCCGCCGAACACGAGGTCGGGGGACAGCTGCAGCACGGCCTCCTCGTTGGGCACGAAGTCGGAGATCGACGGGATGCTCGCAGCTGCATCCGCCCACTCAGCGGGCACCGGGCCGTCCTGGAACGCCGTGCCCACGATGCGGTCGCCGAGTCCCAGCGCCAGCAGCAGCTCCGTGGTGGAGCTCTTGATAGTCACCACGCGTTCGGGTGCGGTGTCGAACGTCACCGTCACCCCGCAGTTGTCGACGGTGACCGGAGCGGCGACATCGATGGTCGGAGAGGGGGTCGGCGCGCTCGCGGTGGCGCATCCGGTGAGGGCGAGGACGGCGGCGAGAACGATCGGAACTGCGCGGTGCAGACGTGACATGACGGGCTTCCTGGGCAGGGGACATGGGCTGGGTCGGATACGCAGCACGAGAGGCTGCGGATGACCGGCCGCCCCAAGTCAGGAGCGACGAACCACGCCATACGCGGCGCTCGGGTCGAAGTGCGTCAAGCCTATCGCCGCCGCGCGGCGGCGCGGGCCAGGCCTATCGCCGCCGCGCGGCGCGCCGCGTCAGGCCCGCGCCGCCACCGCGAGCGCCGCCGCGATCGAGTCGACGTCGCCGGAGATGCGTCCCACCGTGACGCGCAGGTGCGGTGCGCCGCCGCCCAACTGGAACGGCGAACCGGGCGCAACTCTGATGCCCGCCGCCGCGAGACTCACGATCGCCGCGCGCTCGTCGGCCACCGGCACCCAGGCGTTGATGCCGTCGCCGATCGGCAGCATGATGCCCTCGCGCGCCATCGCGGCGCTGAAGGTTGCGCGGCGCTGGGCGTACACGTCCCGCGCGGTCGACACGCGCTGAACGGCTTCCGGGTTGGTGAGCAGGTCGAAGAGAATCGACTGCACCATGCGGGAGGTCCAGCCGGGTCCCAGCAGTCGGTGCGAGATGATCTGCTCGACGAGCGCGCGGGGGCCGCCGAGCGCGCCGATCCGCAGGTCGGGTCCGTGGGTCTTCGAGTAGCTGCGCACGTGCAGCACCCGGTCGGGCATCCACGCGGCCAGGCTCACCAGCGGGGCTGTGGAGATCGCCCCGGAGTGGTCGTCCTCGACGACGATGGTGTTGGGCGCGGTGCGGCTGCGGTGCAGCATCCAGGCCAACTTCTCGGCACGGGCCGCCGTCATTGAGATGCCGCTGGGGTTGTGAGCCCGGTTCTGCAGAAGTATGACCGCGGGTGCGTGACCGAGTGCCGCGAGGAAGTGCTCGGGGATCATCCCCTCGTCGTCGAGGTCGACCGGCAGCGCCTCCAGCCCATAGTGGTCGAGCAGGTCGAAGAACGGCGCAAAGGTGGGGTTGCCGACGATCACCCGATCGCCGAAGCGCGTGATTCGTGCGAGCACCCGGTCGATCGCATCGAGGGCGCCGTTGGTCACTGTCAATGCCTCGACGGGCGCCGGCCAGGTCTCGCGAAGCAGGTCGTGCAGCTCCGGGATGTCGGGCTTCTGTAGATAGCTGGTGGTGTCGGCCCGTCCGGACAACCGCGCGAGGGAAGCCATCAGGTCGGGCAGCAGTTCGGGGTCGGGGGTGCCTCGGGAGAGGTCGAGCCGCGCGTCGAGGTCACCGTCCATGCCGCGGTAGCGCAGCGGCAGCCAGTCCTTGGGCACGGCGCGCACGACGCTCCCACTGCGCCCCCGGCTGATGATGAGCCCGTTGGCCGACAGCGTCTGCCACGCGTGGCTGACGGTGGCCGGGCTGACACCGAGGTCGGCCGCCAGCGCGCGCACGGTCGGCAGGCGATCCCCCGGCGCGAGGTCGCCGCTCGTGATCATTCGCGCGATCGACGCGGCGATGCCCCGGGGTGTGGGTTCCTCGATCGCGAGGGCTACCGACTTCATGGGAACCGCCGTAGTGTCGAGATTTACGCCGAACGTCACGAAACGTAACGTTCGGGAAATGTTTAGGCCCCAGAATAACAAAAGGTTCCAGCGAGGAGAGCACAGAGATGACCGTGGTTCGCGCAGCACTCACCCAGACGACGTGGACGGGCGACAAGGAGTCCATGCTCGCCAAACACGAGCAGTTCGCGCGCGACGCGGCGGCTCAGGGCGCGCAGGTCATCTGCTTCCAGGAGCTCTTCTACGGTCCCTACTTCGGCATCACCGAAGACAAGAAGTACTACGCCTACGCGGAGCCGGCCGACGGCCCGATCGTGCAGCGCTTCGCCAAGCTCGCCAAGGAGCTGAACCTCGTGATGGTGCTGCCCATCTACGAGGAGGACATGCCCGGCGTGTACTACAACACGGCCGTGATGGTGGATGCCGACGGCACCATCCTCGGCAAGTACCGCAAGCACCACATCCCGCACCTCGATCGCTTCTGGGAGAAGTTCTACTTCCGCCCGGGAAACATGGGCTACCCCGTGTTCAACACGGCCGTCGGACCCATCGGTCTGTACATCTGCTACGACCGCCACTTCCCTGAGGGATGGCGCGAGCTCGGCCTCAACGGCGCCCAGATCGTCTTCAACCCGAACGCCACCAAGCCGGGGCTCTCCAACCGGCTCTGGGAGGTCGAAGGTCCCGCCGCCGCCGTTGCGAACGGCTACTTCGTGCTCCAGCCCAACCGGGTCGGCCGCGAGGACAACGAGTACGGCGACCTCGCCGTCGACTTCTACGGCACGAGCCAGGTCATCGACCCGCGCGGCAACTTCGTGGGGGAGCGCGGTTCCGGTGACTCGGAGGAGCTGCTCATCCGCGACCTCGACATGGACATGATCCGCCAGATGCGCGACGACTGGCAGTTCTACCGCGACCGTCGTCCGGAGTCCTACACGTCGATCCCCAAGCCGTAGTCGGCCGGTCGAGTAGCCCCGCAGGGGCGTATCGAGACCAGGTTTCGATACGGCCTTCGGCCTACTCAACCAGCGAAGAGAAGGAGTCCCCCTTGAGCACAACACTCATCACCGGTGGCACCGTAGTCACCGCGACCGGCCGCTCCGAGGCCGACGTTCTCATCGATGGCGAGACGATCGTCGGTGTCCTTAATCCTGGGTCCGTCCTCCTGGGCTCAGACCTCGCGTCCTCGGTGGATCACGTCATTGACGCGAAGGGCAAGTACGTGATCCCCGGGGGCGTCGATGCGCACACCCACATGGAGCTGCCGTTCGGCGGTACCGCGGCATCCGACACCTTTGAGACCGGCACCCGTGCCGCGGCCTGGGGTGGCACGACGACGATCATCGACTTCGCGGTGCAGACCTTCGGCCAGAAGGTCATGGACGGCCTCGCCGCCTGGCACGCCAAGGCGGCCGGCAACTGCGCGATCGACTACGCGTTCCACCAGATCATCGGCGAGGTCAACGACGACTCGCTCGCGGCCATGAAGAAGCTGCCCGACGAGGGCATCTCCAGTTTCAAGCTGTTCATGGCCTACCCGGGCGTGTTCATGTCGGATGACGCGCAGATCTTCAAGGCGATGCAGGTCTCGGCCGACACCGGCATGATGACGATGATGCACGCCGAGAACGGCCCCGTCATCGACGTGATCGTCAAGCAGCTGCTCGCGCAGGGCAAGACCGACCCCTACTACCACGGCGTCGCCCGCGCCTGGCAGATGGAGGAGGAGGCCACCCACCGCGCGATCATGCTCGCCAATCTCACGGACGCGCCGCTCTACGTCGTGCACGTCTCAGCCAAGCAGGCCGTCGAGCAGCTCGCCGCGGCCCGCGACATCGGTCAGAACGTCTTCGGCGAGACCTGCCCGCAGTACCTGTACCTCTCGCTCGAGGAGCAGCTCGGTGCCGACAGCGCGGAGTGGGGAAAGTTCGAGGGCGCCAAGTGGGTGTGCTCAACCCCCCTGCGATCGAAGGCGGAGGGGCACCAGCACCACATGTGGCAGTCGCTGCGCACCAACGACATCCAGATGGTCTCGACCGATCACTGCCCGTTCTGCATGAAGGGTCAGAAGGATCTCGGTCTCGGCGACTTCTCGAAGATCCCCAACGGCATCGGTTCGGTCGAGCACCGCATGGACCTGCTCTACCAGGGCGTCGTGGACGGCCAGATCTCGCTCGAGCGCTGGGTCGAGATCACCTCGACCACCCCGGCGCGCATGTTCGGGCTGTACGGCAAGAAGGGCGTGATCCAGCCGGGGGCGGATGCCGACATCGTCATCTACGACCCGCAGGGCCACACCTCGATCGGCTACGGCGAGGGCAAGACCCACCACATGAACATGGACCACTCGGCGTGGGAGGGCTTCGAGATCGACGGACACGTCGACACCGTGCTCTCGCGCGGCAAGGTCGTGGTCGACAACAACGAGTACCTGGGCGCGAAGGGCGACGGGAAGTTCGTCAAGCGCGGCCTCTCGCAGTACCTCATCTAGCACCCGGCCGGTCGAGTAGCGCGAAGCGTGTATCGAGACCAGCCGCCACCGGTTTCGATACGGCCCCCGGCCTACTCAACCAACAGAAAGAGCAGTACATGCATTTCGGAGCAGTCATCCAGACCCACCCGCCGGCCTCGCGCACGGTGCACCTCGCCAAGCTCGCCGAGCAGTACGGCTTCGAATACGTGTGGACGTTCGACTCCCACATCCTGTGGGAGGAGCCGTACGTCATCTACAGCGCGATCCTCGCCCAGACCAACCGCGTGATCGTGGGCCCCATGGTCACCAACCCGGCGACCCGCGACTGGACCGTGACGGCATCCACGTTCGCGACCCTCAACGAGATGTACGGCAACCGCACGATCATCGGCATCGGCCGTGGCGACTCGGCGGTGCGCGTCACCAACGGCAAGCCGACGACGCTCGCCGAGCTGCGCGAGTCGATCCACGTGATCCGGGAGCTCGCGAACTCGCGCTCGGTCGAGTACAACGGCGCGCAGCTCCAGCTTCCGTGGAGCAAGGGCTCCCACGTCGACGTCTGGGTGGCCGCCTATGGCCCGCTAGCGCTCAAGCTGACCGGCGAGGTCGGCGACGGGTTCATCCTGCAACTGGCCGACCTCGACATCGCCGAGTGGATGATCAAGTCGGTTCGGGATGCCGCGGAGAAGGCGGGGCGCGACCCCATGGCCGTGAAGTTCTGCGTCGCAGCCCCCTTCTACGTCGGTCACGACATGGAGCACATGCGCAACCAGACCCGATGGTTCGGCGGGATGGTGGGCAACCACGTCGCTGACATCGTCGCCAAGTACGGCGAGGGTTCGGCGGTGCCCAAGGCACTCACCGACTACATCAAGGCTCGCCAAGGCTACGACTACAACGAGCACGGACTCGCGGGCAACAGCCACACCGACTTCGTGCCCGACGAGATCGTCGACCGCTTCTGCCTGCTGGGCACGGCTGAGCAGCACATCGAGAAGCTCAAGGCTCTCAAGGAGCTCGGGGTCGACCAGTTCGCCGGTTACCTCCAGCACGACCACAAGGAGGAGACGCTGCGGGTGTACGGCGAGACCGTCATCCCGGCGCTCCGAGAGCACGTCGTGGCGAAGGCATGAGTCGCGCGGCGGCTTCCGTGCTCTGGGGGGTGCTCGGTGTGCTCGCCGTGATGGTGGCGTGGGAGCTGTACAAGTTCCTCGGGCCGGCTGACGGCTTCGTGGTTGGAGCAGTCGATGGAGAGACCGGCTCGGGAGTGATGATTCTCCCGCGCACCAACGACCGCGCCATGCCCCACCTGTGGGAGATGGGCGCCCGGCTGTTCCAGTCGACCAGCGGCGGCAGCACTCCGCCGCTCATCGTTCCTGTGGTCACCGCAGCGCTCACGACGCTCGGAATCGCTGCGGTCGGCTGGCTGATCGGGGTCGCGGTCGGCGTCATCCTGGGTGTCGTCATGCAGCGTTATCGCCTGGCCGAGTGGGGCCTTCTGCCGTGGATCGTGGTCAGCCAGACCGTGCCGCTCATCGCGTTCGCTCCGCTGCTGGCCAGTATCGGTTCACAGATCGACCGAGGCGGATTCCCCTGGCCGCAGTGGCTGTCGGTGGCCGTCATCGCCTCCTACCTCGCGTTCTTCCCGGTCGCCATCGGCGTGCTGCGCGGGCTCGAGACGCCCGACCGCATCCACCTCGACCTCATGCGCAGCTACGCGAGCGGGTACTGGTCGACGCTGTTCCGGCTGCGTCTTCCGGCCGCCGTGCCGCACCTGCTGCCCGCGTTGCGGCTCGCCGCCGCAAGCGCCGTGCTAGGTGCCGTCGTCGCCGAGGTGTCCATCGGCATGCGCGGCGGCATCGGCCGCATGCTCATCCAGCTGGCAGGCCAGGCCTCGAGCGACCCGGCCGCGCCGTGGGGACCGACTTTCGGATCGATCGCCCTCGGCCTCGTCGCCGCCGGGTCCGTCGCCCTGCTGGGCCTCGGGTTGAAGAACTATCGCAGAGGGGAGGCGACAGCATGAGCACACAGGATCAGGCCACAGCAGATCTCGCCGTACGGGCCACCGGAGTCGGGAAGGTCTTCGCGACCGCCACGGGGGATGTCGTGGCGCTGACCGACGTCGAGCTCGCTGTCGAGGCGGGCGAGTTCGTCTCCCTCATCGGACCGAGCGGATGCGGCAAGTCGACCTTGCTGCGCCTCATCGCCGATCTCGACGACGCTTCGTCGGGCCAGCTCAGCATCTTCGGCAAGACCGCCCGTCAGGCCCGCATCGATCAGGACTACGGCATCGCATTCCAACAGGCCGGCCTGCTGCCCTGGCGCACCGTCGCGGGCAACATCGAGCTGCCGCTCGAGCTGCACAAGGTGGGTCGGGATGCCCGTGCCGCCCGTGTCGCGGGGCTCGCCCAGCTCGTGGGGCTCTCCGACTTCATGGACCGGTATCCCGATCAGCTCTCCGGCGGCATGCAGCAGCGCGTCGCCATCGCCCGCGCGCTCGCCGAGCAGCCGCGCCTGCTGCTGATGGACGAGCCGTTCGGCGCGCTGGACGAGATGACGCGAGAGTATCTGCAATCCGAGCTCGCCCGTATCGCGGCGGAGACCGGCGCCGCCGTCGTGTTCGTCACCCACTCGATCCCCGAGGCGGTGTTCCTCTCCGACCGCGTCGTCGTCATGAGCCCGCGGCCGGGACGCATCACCGACATCCTCGACGTGCCCTTCGGCGACGAGCGCACCGAAGCACTGCGCGAATCGCCGGAGTACTTCGAGCGGGTCACCGCCGTGCGCGAGGCGCTGCACGGAACACCCGTCGAGAGGGCGAACGAACGATGATCTCGATCCGGAGGAACCGACGGCCGGGACGGCCGTCGGCGCTGGCGTCGCAGCAAAGGCCAGAAATGGCCTTTGCCCCCAGCTCCAGCGCGCCCGTCGAGAGGGCGAACGAGCGATGAGTCTTGCTGCGCAGGAGCGCGAACCGGCCCGCTGGGTGCGGGTCGTCGCGCCCGTCGCGGTCGGCGTGATCATGTTCGCGCTGTGGGTGCTCATCGTCGATGTGCTGAAGATCGCGCCGCGAGCGCTGCCCAGCCCCTTCGCGGTCGCGGGTGAACTCGTCACGCACGCTGACATCATCCTCGAAGACATGGGCATCACCGCGACGAACGCACTCATCGGCCTCGCCGCCGGAGCAATCGTCGCGATCGTCGCGGCCGGGCTGGCCGCCACATTCCGCCCCATCGACGGCATGCTCGCCCCGCTCGTCGCCGCGATCGCGGTGGTGCCGATCGTTGCGATCACGCCGATCCTCAACACGATGTTCGGGGCGTCGAGCCAGTTCGGTCGTCAGTCGATCGCTGCCCTTGCCGCGTTCGTTCCGGTGTTCATCAACGTAGTGCGCGGACTTCGTCAAACCCGGCCGGTGCATCGCGACCTGCTACGGGCATCCGGAGCGTCCGGGTCGCAGACGTTCCGCTTTCTCACGCTGCCGACGGCGCTGCCGTATCTGGTCACCGGGCTGCGCGTCGCGAGCTCGCTCGCCGTCATCGCCGCCCTGGTGGCGGAGTACTTCGGAGGCCCAGCCGACGGCATCGGCACAGCTATTGCGGGGTACGCGAAATCGGGCAAAGCGGCCCTGGCATTCGCGTACGTAGTCGGTGGTGTGGCCATCGGACTCGCATTCTTCCTCGTCACGTTGCTGCTCGAATGGCTCGTGACGAGGCGGAGACCGACCTAGTCGGAACCTGCAGCACCCCCGCTCCATCCCTCACGAAAGGAACAGCATGAGACACAGCATCAGGCGCGGCCTTAAGGTCGCTTCGGTCGCAACGGTCGCGGCGATCGCCCTCGCGGGCTGCTCGACACCCGCACCGTCGGACACGTCGAGCGATTTCACCCCGCTCACCTCGATCAAGCTCCAGCTCCAGTGGTTGCCGCAGGCGCAGTTCGCCGGCTATTACGTGGCCCTCGACCAGGGCTACTTCGAGGAGGAGGGTTTCGACACCGTCGACATCGTCCCGTCGGGCGGCGACATCGTGCCGCAGGACGCCCTCGTTGCCGGTGACGTCGACTTCGCGATCGCGTGGGTTCCGAAGGTGCTCGGCACCCTCGAGGCCACCGGCGCCGAGCTCACCGACATCGCGCAGGTCTACCAGAAGTCCGGAACGTTGCAGGTCTCGTTCGTCGACAAGGGTGTTCCCACCGTTGCCGACTTCGAGGGCAAGCGCATCGGCTCGTGGGGCTTCGGCAACGAGTGGGAGATCTTCGCCGCCATGGCTGCCGAGGGGCTCGACGCCTCCACGGTCTCCATCACGACGCAGGACTTCTCGATGAACGCTCTGCTCGATGGTGACGTCGACGCCGCACAGGCGATGACCTACAACGAGTGGGCGCAGATCCTCGAGGTCGTCAACCCCGCCACCGGCAAGCTCTACCAGCCGGAGGACTTCGACGTGGTCTCGTACGAGGACACCGACGGGGCCATGCTCCAGGACGCGATCTGGGCCGACACCGCCCGCCTCGCTGACGACCCTGCCTACGCGGATGCCGCGGTGCGGTTCCTCAAGGCCGTCACCAAGGGCTGGATCTTCGCGCGCGACAACCCCGAGGAGGCTGCGACCATCACGTATGACGCCGCCATCAACGCGGAAGCCGCATTCCCGGTCGGACCGGTTCATCAGCTCTGGCAGATGAACGAGGTCAACAAGCTCATCTGGACCGGAAGCAAGTTCGGTATCGTCGACAAGGCGGCCTGGGACAAGACGGTCAAGGGTGCTCTCTCCGCCGTCAACCAGGACGGCGTCAGCCTCATCAGCGCGGAGCCTGCCGCGTCGGCGTACTCGAACGAGTACATCGAGAAGGCCCTCGCCGCCCTCGAGGCCGAAGGTGTGGACGTGAGCGGGGCGTACACCCCGATCGATGTCGTCCTCACCGAGGGTGGCCAGTAACAACCAGCACTAATCCGGGGCGGGTGGCTGGCCTCACGCCGGCCACCCGCCCCACCATGAAAAGGAACACCATGAATGACCTGAACCCGTCCGACGGCGAGCTCGCCTACGAGCTGGACCGCGCGCACGTCTTCCACTCCTGGTCGGCACAGGGCGCACTGAAGCCTCTCGTGATCGCCTCCGGCGCGGGCTGCGAGGTGTGGGACTTCGACGGGAACAAACTGCTCGACTTCTCCAGCCAGCTCGTCAACACGAACCTGGGGCACCAGCATCCGGCTGTCGTCGCGGGCATCAAGGCCCAGGCCGATGTGCTTGCCACGGTCGCCCCCGCGACCGCGAACCTTGCTCGCGGCGAGGCCGCCAAGCGCATCCTCGCCAAGGCGGGCGCGCACTTCGGCAAGGTCTTCTTCACCAACGGCGGTGCTGATGCCAACGAGAACGCCATCCGGATGGCGCGGCTCACGACCGGGCGCGACAAGGTGCTCTCCACCTACCGCAGCTACCACGGCAACACCGGTGCGGCCATCGTCGCCACCGGTGACTGGCGACGGATGCCCAACGAGTACTCCCGCGGACACGCACACTTCTTCGGCCCCTTCCTCTACCGCTCCGAGTTCTGGGCAGACAGCCCCCAGCAGGAGTCGGAGCGTGCTCTCACGCACCTCGAGCGCGTGATCGTCTCGGAGGGTTCGGCGACGATCGCCGCGATCCTGCTCGAGACCGTGCCCGGCACCGCCGGCGTGCTCGTGCCGCCGCCCGGCTACCTCGAGGGTGTGCGCCGCCTGTGCGACAAGTACGGCATCGTCTTGATCTTCGACGAGGTCATGTGCGGCTTCGGTCGCACCGGCGAGTGGTTCGCCTGGCAGGGCCTCGGCGAGGGCGGCACGGCCGTCGTGCCCGACCTTGTGACCTTCGCGAAGGGCGTCAACTCCGGCTACGTTCCTGCCGGTGGCGTGCTCATCTCGGAGTCGATCGCGAACGTGTTCGAGAACCAGGTGTTCCCCGGCGGACTCACCTACTCCGGGCATCCCCTCGCCATGGCCTCGATCGTCGCGGCGATCGACGCGATGGAGTCCGAAGGCGTCATCGAGAACGCGAAGATGATCGGCGAGCAGCACCTCGGCCCTGGTCTCGCCGAGCTTGCGGCGAAGCATCCGCTCATCGGGGAGGTGCGCGGTCTCGGCGTCTTCTGGGCGCTCGACCTCGTCAACGACCCCGAGTCGCGCGAGCCCGTCTCGGGTGGTGTCGTGCTCGAACTCAAGAAGGCGCTCATGGAGCGCGGGCTGCTGCCCTTCATGGCGGACAACCGCCTGCACGTCGTGCCCCCGTGCATCGTGACGCCCGAGGAAGTCGCGCGCGCGCTCGCGATCTACGACGAGGCGTTCACGGCGGTGGAAGCCGCGCTCTGATCGACCGGGCCACCGGGGGCCGCTGAGGCTCCGCTGCGAGCCCAGGAACGGATTCGAGTACGACACCTAGGGTGGTCCCTCACTGGCCATCGGCCGGCTGTTCCCGATGCTCCCGTTGTGCAGGACCAGTGAGCGAATCACCGGTGTCCTGCACAACAGGAGTGTCCAGCAGGAGTCACGCGGGTGCCAAGTGGACCGACGGCCCCGGCGCACCGCAACGCGGGTAGAATCGTCCCTCGTGTCCCACCTCATCCAGACCCCGTACACCGTGCCGGTGTTCGACCTCATGCACCGCCCCGGCGAGATGCGCGAGAAGTCGCTCGACGTCGTCGTGCCCGAGGGGTTCGGCAATGCCGTGATCGGTGTGCGCACGGGCTCGGCCCTGCACATCGACACCCGTTTGGAGAGCCTCCACGACGGCATTCTCGTCTCCGGGCGGGTGGATGCGACGGCCGAGGGAGAGTGCGTTCGGTGCCTGATCGACGTCGCTCTACCGATCGAAGTCGAATTTCAGGAGCTTTTCGCGTATTCTTTCGACGAAGCTTTTGATTACACGGTTCACGACGACTACGTCGACTTGGAACCCGTAGTCAGGGATGCGGTGGTCCTGTCACTGCCATTCCAACCGGTCTGTCAGGAAGATTGCCTCGGCCTGTGCCCGCAGTGTGGGGTGCGGCTTCTGGACAACCCCGGTCACGAGCATGAGGCTCCCGTCGATCCCCGATGGGCTGCGCTCGCCGGGCTTGACGGCCTGAACGATGACACTGAGTCTGACAAGACGGAGAAGAGATAACCATGGCAGTTCCGAAGCGCAAGATGTCGCGGGCATCCACCCGCATGCGCCGCGCCCAGTGGAAGGCTGACGCCCCCACGCTCGTCAAGACGGTCGAGAACGGCAAGACCACGTACAGCCTCCCGCACCGCGCGAAGGTCGTCGAGGACTCCACCGGCACGCCCCTGTACATGGAGTACAAGGGCCGCAAGGTCGCCGACGTCTGAGTTTGTGGTTCGCCCGATGGGCGACACAGTCGTGCCGGATGACAACTTCGAGCTCTCCAGCGTGCTCGGGGTTTCCGTTGCGCCCGAACTTCTTCAGCTCGCGCTGACCCACCGGTCTTTCGCGTACGAGAACGGCGGGCTCGCGCACAACGAACGACTCGAGTTCCTCGGTGACTCGATCCTCGGGCAGGCAGTCACCGTCATGCTCTACACCGAGAACCCCGACCTCGACGAGGGCGATCTGGCCAAGCGCCGCGCCAGCCTCGTCTCGAGCGTCGCTCTGGCCGAGGTTGCCCGCGCGATCGGGCTCGGCAAGCACGTGCGACTGGGCCGCGGCGAGGAGCAGACCGGCGGCCGCGACAAGTCGTCGATCCTCGCCGACACCGTCGAGGCGATCATCGGTGCCGCCTACCTCGATCGAGGAGGAGACGAGGCGACAGCACTCGTGCTGCGTCTCATTCGCCCACTGCTCGATAACCCCGACCGGTTCGGGGCAGCCATGGACCCCAAGACCAGCCTGCAGGAACTGTCCACCCGGCTCGGGCGGGGCATGCCCAGCTACGAGATCACGGACAGCGGCCCGGATCATTCCAAGCGCTTCCAGGCGAGCGTGCTGCTCACGGGCGAAGTGATCGCGACCGGCGTGGGCTCGAGCAAGAAGCAGGCCGAGATGGCCGCCGCGCTCGACGCCTGGACGTTGCTCTCGGCGAAGTAGTCCACCGTGCCCGAGTTACCCGAGGTCGAGGTGGTGCGCGCCGGGCTCGCACCCGCGGTGAGCGGGGCGGGCGTGGCATCCGTCACCGTCTACGACGAACGCTCGCTGCGTCGGCATGACGGCCCCAGCGAGGACTTCATCGACCGACTGACTGGCCGACGGATGCTCGTTCCCGAGCGCCGGGGCAAGTTCCTGTGGATCCCGCTCGCGCCGGTCCCTGAGGTTCTCGAAGGGGCCGGTTCGAGTGCCTCACCGACCGAAGCGCTCGTCATCCACCTCGGAATGAGCGGCCAGGTGCTGCTGCGTGACCAGTCGACGGATGACGCGCTGACCCGCATCCGCCTCGACCTCGACACCGGCTATCGTCTCAACTTCGTCGACCAGCGCATCTTCGGATCGATGGCCATCGACACCCTGGTGCCGACCGTGGATCACCCCGATCAGCTCGTGCCGTCCCAAGTTGCGCACATCGCCCGCGACCTCGTTGATCCCCTCTTCGACGACCGCCGGTTCCTCGCCGCTCTGAAGCGCAAGAACACGACCATCAAGCGTGCGCTGCTCGACCAGACGCTGGTGAGCGGCATCGGCAACATCTACGCCGACGAGTCGCTCTGGGGCGCGCGCATCCACTACGACCAGCCCACGGCCTCGCTGAGCCGGCCGCGCGCGGTCGCCCTGCTCGCCGAGCTGCGGGCCGTGCTCGCGCAGGCTCTCGCCGAGGGCGGCACGAGTTTCGACACGCAGTACCTCAACGTCAACGGGCAGTCCGGCTACTTCGCGCACTCGCTCAAGGCTTACGGTCAGCACGGCAAGCCGTGTCCGCGCTGCGGCACCCCGATGGTGCGCGAGCAGTTCATGAACCGCGGCTCGCACTTCTGCCGGCGCTGCCAGCGGCTGCGCTGACCGGGCTGCGCGGCTAGGCTCGCAGCATGACTTCAGGCACGTCCAACGGTACCGGCGCTGAGGCGCTGCTCGGGCTCGACGGCCTGCTGACGGACGACCAGCGGGCGTGGCGCGATCGGGCGCGAGCCGTGGCATCCGTCATCGCGGAGACGATCGACGACGACGCCGAGACGCAGACGTTCAGGCGCGAGTATGTGGGCCTGCTGGCCGAGGCGGGCCTCATCGGCATGCACCTGTCGGGCTACGGCTGTGCTGGCGCCGACGCGATCAGTTACGGCTTGGCCTGCTACGAGCTCGAGGCGGTCGACACCGCGTGGCGCACCTTCGTGAGCGTGCAGGGGTCGCTCGCGATGTCGGCGATCCACCACTTCGGCTCCGAGGAGCAGAAACAACGCTGGCTGCCGCTGATGGCCCGCGGCGAGGCCCTCGGATGCTTCGCCCTCACCGAACCCGACGGTGGCAGCGACCCCGGCAGCATGTCGACCTCCGCACGCCAAGCCGACGACGGCACCGGCTGGATCATCGACGGCACCAAGCGCTGGATCGGCCTCGCCTCCGTCGCCGACGTGGCGGTGGTCTGGGCGCGCACTCCGGAGGGCATCCGCGGATTCCTCGTCGACACGACCGATCCCGGCTTCAGCGCCAGCGACATCCCCACGAAGCTCGCGCTGCGCGCGTCCATCCAGTGCGACGTCGTGCTTGAGTCGGTGCGAGGCGAGCTCCTGCCCGGCACCACCGGGCTGAGCAGTGCGCTGGCCTGCCTGACCGAGGCGCGCTACGGCATCGTCTGGGGCGTGATGGGGGCGGCACGGGCATCCCTCGATGAAGCCATCGAGCGGGCGACGACCCGCGAGGTCTTCGGCGCTCCGATCGGCTCGAAGCAGCTCGTGCAGCAGCGCCTCGCCGACGCGTTCGTCGAATACGAGAAGGCCATGCTGCTCGCTCTGCACCTCGGCGCGCTCAAGCAGGCGAAGACGCTCACGCCCGAGCAGGTGAGTGTGGGCAAGCTCAACAACGTGCGTGAGGCGATCGGCATCGCCCACGCCGCGCGCGAGATCCTGGCCGGCGACGGCGTGACGACCGAGTTCTCGGTGATGCGTCACCTCGCCAACCTCGAGGCGGTGCGCACTTATGAGGGCACCGACGACATCCACACCCTCGTCATCGGTCGTGCGCTGACGGGCCTGTCGGCGTTCTGATCAGTCGAGCGGCAACCGGTGATCGAGCGGCAACCGGTGATCGAGCCGCAACCGGTGATCGAGCTTGTCGAGATCCGCGCCGAGATCTCGACAAGCTCGATCACCGACCGCTCGATCCCCGGAAGTCGACCCGGAACACCGCCCCACCCTCGGGGCGATTCGCGACGCTGATCGTGCCACCCAGCCGGTCGACGAGGCGGGCCGCGATCGAGAGCCCCAGCCCCGTGCCCACCGGCCGGATGTCGCGGTACCGAGCTCGAAGCGCCCCGCGCTCGAATGCCGTACTCAGGTCGCCCTCCTCTAGCCCCGGACCGTCGTCGAGTACCTCGACGACGCCGTCGGATCCGCGCAACTGCACCGACCCGCCCGCCCGCAGCGCGTTCTCCACGAGCCCGTCGATCACCTGCCGCAACCGCCGCGGATCGGTTTCGACGGTGCCGGTGGTCGAGCTCGTCGAGACCGGGCCTCCGGTGATCGAGCCGCCTCCGGTGATCGAGCCTGTCGAGATCCCCACCCCCAACACAGCCGCGCGCCCCGCCCACGCGGCAGCGACCTCCGCGAGCAGCGGCTCCAGCTCGACCGTCGACACGGTAATGCTGAAGTCGTCGGCCTCGAGGCGCGCGAGCTCGAGCAGGTCACCCACGAACTGGTCGAGCCGCTCCGTCTCGGCCACGAGGGTGCCACCCACCGATGTCACGTCGTCGGGCCCGATGAGGCCGTCGGCCATCGCCTCCGCGTAGCCGCGCACCGCGGTCAGCGGCGTGCGCAGCTCGTGGCTGATCGACAGCAGGAACTCGCGCTGACGTGACTCCGACGCCGCGAGTGCCGAGTCCAGGGCACCCAGGGCGTCGGTGACGTCGGCCATTTCGCTGGTGGGGGAGTCGGGCATCCGCACGCCCCGTTCGCCGGCAGCCAGTCGCCGGGCCGCCGCGGCGGCGTTCGTGAGCGGTCGGGAGAGCCAACTGGCGAGCAGCCAGCCCCCGATGATCGCCACGGCGAGACCGATGCCGAGTGCCACCAAGATGCGCCCCGTCGCTTGCCCGAGCGCCCGATCGATGCTGGCCAGGGGCAGGGCGAGCACGACCGCCCCACCGCCCGCAACCGGTCGCGCCTCGATCAGCACCATGCCGGGGTCACCCCGTCGCACCGTGGACACCGTCTCCCCGGCGGCGAGCTTGCGCAGGATCGCGGCGTCGATGTAATCCGCGGCGTCGCCCTCGGCGGTGCCGTCCGGCTGCACCAGCGCGACCTGCGTGCCGCCGAGGGCGAGGCTCGCCTTCTCGGCGAGCTCGCCGGCGGTGGCGAGCCGCGGCATCCGGGCGAGGATGTCGGCCTGGGCGGAGAGCTGGTCGCGGGCATCCTGGTTGACCGACGAGCGCACGAGTTGGAGCGAGATCAGGCCCGTGACGATGACAGCGATCACGGCAACCGCGATCGTGACGAGTGTGGCGCGAGCGCGCAGCGACCTCATGATGCCGAATATCCGATGCCGCGCACGGTGCGGATCGGGCTCGATGCCCCGAGCTTGGCCCTGAGTTGGGCGACGTGCACGTCGACGGTTCGGCCGCCGCCGTAGTCGACGTGGCCCCAGACGCTCGACAGCAGCTGCTCGCGCGAGAACACCTGCCCGGGCGACGACATCAGCTTGGCGAGCAGCTCGAATTCGGTGGTGGTGAGCGTGACCTCCTCACCGCCGCTCGTGACCCGGCGGCGAGCGCTGTCGAGGGTCACCTCGCCGACCGTGATCGGCGTGGGGGTGCCCGGTCCGTCCTGGCGGCGCAGCAGTCCGCGCAGTCGCGCGACCAGCTCACGGGGCGAGAAGGGCTTGGTGAGGTAGTCGTCTCCTCCGAGTTCGAGCCCGAGCACCCTGTCGACCTCGTCGTCACGAGCCGTCACGAAGATCAGGGGAGTCCAGTCGTCTTCGGCGCGCAGCGTGCGGCACAGCTCGATCCCGTCCATCCCGGGCAGCCCCACATCGAGCACGACTGCGACCGGTCGCAGGGTGCGGATGGCGGCGAGGCCGGCGAACCCGTCCCGCTCGATGTGCACGCCGAATCCGGCCTGGGTCAGATACAGCCGCTCCACATCGGCGATGGCAGGCTCGTCCTCCACGATCACCACGAGCCCGCGCCCCTCCGACATGGCTCCATTCAAGTGCATGGGCCCACCCGGGCGGAGGCTCTAGCCCGGGACTTTACATTCCCCGAACATTCGCCTGACACCCGTCGTACAGCCAGGCGCGAGAGTCGGTGCTGTCGCCACCTCCGGCGGCCAGAGACAGGGAGTCACGACATGACCATTCGCACCTGGGTAGCAGCCGCTGCCTCAACCGCCATCCTCGCCACCGCCCTCGTGGTGGCGCCGTCAGCCGCTTTCGCCGCGTCCGCCGCGGATGGTGCGGGCGCGGCATCCGCCGACTGCAACTTCGGACAGCGGGTGATGAACGTCTGGCGCCAGCTGCCCGACGAGCTGCAGGCCGACCTCAAGCACCTGCGCGAGCTGGAGCCGAGCGCCCGTCGGGATGCGGCGATCGAGATCCGGCAGAAGGCGCTCGCCGGCGACTACGGCGACGAGACTCAGGCCAGGGCCGAGATGATGAAGGACCGCCGCATGCTCGCCATCGAGACCATGCCGGTCGACCTCAAGCACGCCCTGCTCGACCTGCGCAACGCCGACCCGGTCGACCGTCGCGAGATGGCGCAGCAGATCGCGGATGACGCGCTCGCCGGTGTCTACGGCCCGCAGGCCCAGCACACCGTCGAGACGATCCGCGCGAGCGACTTCTGGCAGGAGTGCATCGCCGACTAGAGGTCGCGCCGCCACGCCCCCTCGTAGGCGATCGGCACGAAGCCCAGGGTCTCGTTCACGCTGAGCATGTGCCGGTTCTCCTCCGCGTTGAAGGTCGTGACCGACGGATGCCCGGGCGAAACCCGCTCGAGGTGTGCGAGGTTCGCGACCTTCAGCAGCATGCCCAGCCGATGCCCGCGGTGTTCACGCAGCACGAGCGTCGCGTACTGGGCGGCGGACCGGTGAGCCTGCCGCGGCACCGACAGCACGGTGAACCCGACGAGGTGGCCCGACGGCACGTGCTCGACGGCGGCTACCGTGCGGGTGCGGGGGCTCGCCGCGTCACGCATGTCGGCGGCGATCACGCGCTCCTCGGTCCAGGTCTCCTCGGGTTCCTCAAGGCCGGCGCTCGGGGCGTCGGTCGACATGCGGTTGCCGAGCACGGCGACGTCTGCCCGCCAGCGCTCGGGGGTGGGGCCGTACCAGTAGTGCAGGGCGTAGTCGGGGCCGCTGGCCAGCTGGGCGGCGGCGAGACGATCCTCGAGCCCCTCCACCGGCAGCGCGAGCCGACTCACCCGCTCGACCTGCTCGAGCCGGTAGCCCCGGGCCAGAAGCAGGCGCACCGCGCGGTCATCCGCGGGAACCGAACCGAATCCGGTCGGCGAGGCCAACTGCTCACCCTCTCCAGCCTGCACCCCGTGGTAGACGACGACCTTGGTGCGGCCCTCGGCGCGCGAGAGCTCCTCGACCGCCTCGGCCAGGGCTCGACCGATTCCCCGGCTCTGGAACTCGGGCAGCACGTACACACCGATCCACGCGGTGTCGGCGTCCTCCTCCGACTGCGTCTCGTACCGCGCGGTGCCGACGATCTCGCCGTCGAGGCGGGCCACGAGCATCCGCTGGGGGTGGAAGGGGTCGCGGTAGTAGGGCAACTCCTCCGCAGGTTCGTAGGCAAGATCCGGGGTGCCGTAGGTGACGGCCTCGACGACGTTGCCGACCTCGATGGCGCGCGCGAAGTCATTGCCCCCGGGTGCGTCCATCGACTCGGGGATCGGCAGTTCGTCGATCGTGGCGGTCACGACAGCATCCTCTCAGTAGGCAGCCGACCAGACTAAGCCTCACGATCGCTCGGTACCAGCGATCGAGACGGAAGCGTTACCTCCGACACGTCGGGTACCGTAGTCCCAGCTAGCGTGACCGACCGAAGGGCTGCCGTGTATCTGAAGAGCCTGACCCTCAAGGGGTTCAAGTCCTTCGCACAGCCGACGACCTTCCAGTTCGAGCAGGGTGTCACGTGTGTCGTGGGACCCAACGGGTCGGGCAAGTCCAATGTCGTTGATGCCCTCGCCTGGGTCATGGGCGAGCAGGGGGCCAAGACCCTCCGCGGCGGCAAGATGGAGGACGTCATCTTCGCGGGAACGGCGACGAAAGGTCCGCTGGGTCGCGCCGAGGTCATCCTCACCATCGACAACGCGGATGGCGCGCTGCCGATCGAGTACTCCGAGGTCACGATCAGCCGCACACTGTTCCGCAACGGCGGCAGCGAGTACGCGATCAACGGTGAGCAGTGCCGCCTGCTCGACGTGCAGGAACTGCTGAGCGACTCCGGCCTCGGCCGCGAGATGCACGTCATCGTCGGCCAGGGCCAGCTCGACGCGGTTCTGCACGCGAGCCCCGAGGACCGCCGCGGGTTCATCGAGGAGGCCGCGGGCATCCTCAAGCATCGTCGCCGCAAGGAGAAGACGATCCGCAAGCTGGAGGCGATGCAGGCGAACCTCACTCGCCTCAGCGACCTCGCGGGCGAGATCCGGCGGCAGCTGAAGCCCCTGGGTCAGCAGGCCGAGATCGCCAAGGAGGCGGCCTCGATCGCCGCCATCGTTCGGGATGCCCGTGCACGGCTTCTGGCCGACGAGGTCGTCGAGCTGCGCGCCGCGATCACCGACTTCAGCCGCAGCGAGTCCGAGCGCAAGACGGAGCGCATCGTGCTGCAGGAGCAGCTCGACCAGAACAAGCTGCGCGAGGGCCGGCTCGAGCAGGCCCAGGTCGGCGACGCCGTCGACGTCGCCCGTCGTGTCGCATTCGGGCTGGAGAGCGCGCAGGAGCGACTGCGCGGCCTCTACACCCTCGCCAACCAGCGGCTCGCACTGCTCGGCCAGCAGGGTGACGGACCGTCGATCGGCACGACCATCAGCCAGGCCGCCGTGCAGGAGGCCCGCGATGAGGCCGACCGTCTCGCCGCCGGCGTCGCCGAAGCCGAGGAGGCAGTCGGTGCCGCCGCAGCAGCAACGGCGACGGCGAAGGCCTCGCTCGATTCGCTCGACGAGGAGATCGCCGCCCAGAGCGCGCTCGTCTCCCGGCACGAACTCGAACTCGCCGGCCTTGCCAGCCGAGTGGATGTCGCCCGCTCCACCCTGGCGGCAGCCCGCGGCGAACTGCTGCGCCAGCAGAACGCGCTCGAGTCTGCGGAGCAGCGGCGGGACTCCACCCGCACCGAGTTCGTGGCACTCGAGGCCGAGGCGGCAACCTCCACCGAGGGTGACGGCACCCTCGACACCGCCTACGAGGCCGCCGAGGCACTTGTGGCGAGCATTCAGGCCGAGATCGAGGCCCTGCGCGACGACCTGCACGCCGCCGAGCGGGAGCGCGACGCCCTCGCCGCGCGCAGCTCCGCGCTGTCGCTCGCGGTCGACCAGAAGGACGGCTCGAGCGCGCTCGTGGGAGCCAAGCTCGGCGGCATCCGCGGTCTCGTCGCCGAGCACGTCAAGATCGAGCCCGGCTTCGAGGCGGCCATCGCCGCCGCGCTCGGATCGCTCGCCGACGCTGTACTCGCGGACAGCCAGGGCGCAGCGTTCGACGCTCTCGCGCACTCCGCTGCCCAGGACTTCGGCCGCGTCGAGGTGGTCGTCGCCGACAGCGCAGCACCGAAGCAGGCCGCCGCCCCCGCGGGCGTGCGCGCCGCGACCGAGGTCGTCACCGCACCCGACGGTGTGCTGGGTCTGCTCGCCGGCGTCTACATCGCCGACGATCTCGACGCCGCCCGCTCCGCCTTCGCGAAGATCGGCGATGCCACGTTCGTCACCAAGCAGGGCGACGTGCTCACCCGCTACGTGCTGCGCGGCGGCTCGGGCGCCAAGCGCTCCCGCCTCGAGCTGGTCGCCGAACGCGATGCCGCCGCGGCGAAGCTCGCCACAGTCACCACCCAGATCGAGCGCACCCGCTTCGCCCTGGCCGAGAAGCGCGGAGCGCTCGAGACCGCCAAGACGGATGCCGCCGCCGCACTCACCGCCCTGCGCGAGTACGACGCGGCGCTGGCCGCCCAGTCCGAGCAACTCGGACGCTTCCGCATCCAGCTCGAGGCCGCTCAGGCCGAGTGGGAGCGCCTGTCGCAGGGCCTCGACCTCACCGCCGAGAAGGTGCGCGAAGCCGAGGCCGCCGTCGAGCGCGCTGTCGCCGACCACCAGGAGTACGAGTCGGCTCCCCGCCCGATGCTGGATGTCTCCGCCCGCGATTCCGTGCTGGCCGAGGTCGAGACGGCTCGCGCCGCCGAGCTCGAGCAGCGCATCCAGCTGGAGACGATCCGGGAGAGAGTGCGCGCGGAGCGCGCACGAGCCGAGGCGATGGCCGCCCAGCTCGTGGCCGAGCGGGAGGCGGCCGAGGAGCAGGCTCGGCTCACCGTCATCCGCCAGCGTCAGGTCGCCGCGGCGACCGAGGTGATCGCGGCGCTGCCCGCGGTGCTCGACTCGGTGGACCGTTCGGTGTCGCAGGCGCGGGTCGACCTGACCGCGAAGGAGGCGGAGCGCTCAGCCCAGAACGAGGAGCTCGCGACACTGCGGCGCGAGGAGAGTTCGCTGCGCGAGCGGCTGAGCGCGATCAGCGAGAACGTGCACGGCCTCGAGATGCAGATCTACGAGAAGAAGCTGCACCTGTCGACGCTCCTGGAGCGGGCAGGCGAGGAGCTGGGGCTCGTGGAGGACGTGCTCGTCGCGGAGTACGGGCCGCAGGTGCCCGTGCCCGACGAGGGCGGGTTGAGTAGCGCGCAAGCGCGTATCGAAACCGAAGACGATGACGATCAGGAAGGTTTCGATACGCCACCTGCGGAGGCTACTCAACCCGCGGGCATCCCCTTCGTGCGCGTCGAGCAGCAGGCGCGCCTCGCGGCGGCCGAGCGCAAACTCGCGCAACTGGGCCGGGTGAACCCGCTGGCCCTCGAGGAGTTCGAGGCGCTGGAGCAGCGCCACAAGTTCCTCACCGAGCAGCTGACCGACCTGACGAACACCCGCAAGGACCTCCTCACGATCATCGACGAGATCGACGAGAAGATGCAGGACATCTTCGGGTCCGCGTTCGAGGACACCCGCGCGGCCTTCAACCAGGTCTTCCCGATCCTGTTCCCGGGCGGCACCGGCAGCATCCACCTCACCGACCCCGACAACATGCTCACCACGGGCATCGAGGTCACGGTGAAGCCGGCGGGCAAGAAGATCGAGCGGCTGTCGCTGCTCTCCGGTGGGGAACGCTCGCTCGCCGCGGTGGCCCTGCTCATCGCGATCTTCAAGGCACGCCCCAGCCCGTTCTACATCATGGACGAGGTCGAGGCCGCACTGGATGACGCGAACCTCGGGCGACTGCTGACCATCTTCGAAGACCTGCGCGAGACATCCCAGCTCATCGTCATCACCCACCAGAAGCGCACCATGGAGATCGCGGACGCGCTCTACGGCGTGAGCATGCGCGCCGACGGCATCAGCGCCGTCGTGGGGCAGCGGGTGAACACCGAGAGGGCCAGTTGACCGCCGGATACGACATCTCCACCAACGCCGACCGCCTCGATCGCGATGTCATCTGGCACTACCTCAGTACCGAGGCCTACTGGGGGCGCGCCCGCACCCGCGAGATCGTCGAGACGCAGATCGACCGCGCATGGCGGCTGGTCGGCGCTTACGAGACCGCGACGGGCGCCATGGTCGGCTTCGCTCGCGCGCTGTCCGACGGGCTCAGCCTCGCCTACCTCGCCGACGTCTTCGTGCTGCCGGAGCATCAGGGACGCGGCATCGCGACCGCGATGCTCGACGAGCTCATCGAGCGCGGCCCGGGCGCTCACTTGCGCTGGACCCTGTTCACGAGCGACGCCCACGAGCTGTACCGCAAGTTCGGCTTCGTCGAGCCGGATCGCGCGGCGATGGTGCGCCCCAACCGCTGACGCGCCCTCGTTCTCGCGCGGGAGATATCCCAGCGCGCTGGCACGAACGGGTGGGCACGCGGTACCGTGCAGAGGTGATGCGCCTGACGTCCGGACTACTGCTTGTTGCCGTTCTCACCCTGTCGGGGTGCGGCACGGAGCCGGAACCGACCGCGCCCCCCACGTCGTCGACCCCCACCGTCGTGCCCACGCAGACCGCGTCACCGACTCCAACACCGACTCCCACGGTGAAGAGCGGTTGGGCCGCGTGCCCTACGATTGTCGAGCGCCTCGACGCAACCGCGCCCGAAGGCACTCGGTACTACGAGGTCGAACCGAAGAAGTTCGCGGTGCAGCTGGTGGGCACCGCGGTGCTCGCCCAAGCCTGCGTGGTGACCGCTGACGTGGGCGGCGAGCTGTCGACGTGGGCGATTCTGCCGGGCGACAGCGAACTCGCCGATTCGGTCGCGCGCGATCTTCTGGGCGGTGGGTTCACCGCCAAGGGTGGCGGCGCCTACACGAACACCGACACCGGATACGGCGTCCTGATCAGGTTCGCCGGCTCCGGCACAAGTCTGGACACGACCCTCGATCTCGTCGACGTCTTCACGCCCTACAACCAGCCGCTGGTCTCGCTGTCCACATTCGGCCTGTCCTGACCTCCCGGGCAACCCGCCGAGGGTGCCCTACCCTTGAGCCATGGCATCGTGGTCGCTTTCCGGCGCGCTCAAGGGCATGTTCTCCCGCGCGACGATCGATGAGGAGACCTGGGAGCACCTCGAAGACGCCCTGATCTCGGCGGACTTCGGCCCCGACATCACCGACTCGGTCGTCGAGGAGCTGCGAGCCAACGTCGCCAAGTACCGCACGACAGATCCCGCCGATCTGAAGCGGATGCTCCGCGAGACCCTCGAGGAACGTCTCGCCCGCCTCGACCCGACCCTCCATCTCTCGGCCCGACCCGCCGTGGTGCTGGTCGTCGGCGTCAACGGTGTCGGCAAGACCACCACGATCGGCAAGTTCGCGAAGTTCCTCACCGGCTACGGCCGCACGGTCGTCGTCGGCGCCGCGGACACGTTCCGCGCTGCCGCGGTCGAGCAACTCGCCACCTGGGCCGAGCGTGGGGGTGCGGCGATCGTCAAGCCGCAGCAGCAGGGTCAGGATCCGGCCTCCGTCGCCTTCCAGACCGTCGAGCGCGCCCAGCGCGAGGGCATCGAGATCGTTCTCATCGACACCGCTGGGCGGCTGCAGACCAAGAGCGGCCTGATGGACGAGCTCGGCAAGATCCGTCGGGTGCTGGAGAAGCAGACCGAGATCGCCGAGGTGTTGCTGGTGCTCGACGCGACGACCGGGCAGAACGGTCTCGCTCAGGCGGAGGCGTTCATCGAGCACGCGGGCGTGACGGGTCTCGTGCTCACCAAGCTCGACGGCTCGGCGAAGGGCGGCTTCGTGCTCGCCGTGCAGGAGAAGACGGGCATCCCGATCAAGCTCGTCGGTCAGGGTGAGGGCATCGGGGATCTCACCGGATTCACTCCTCACGTGTTCGTGCAGGGGCTGATCGGCTAGCCGTGCCGCTCACTCAACCCACGAACGGCGACGCGCCGTGGTCCGGGTATTAGCCCTAGTGCTGCTCGCAACCACACCTCTCGCGCTGCGCAAACTTCACGAGGGCGCCCTCGCGAGTGCGGGGGGAGCTCAGGATCATTGTGGCTTCTCTCCAGGAAGGCTAGAAGAAAAGATGACTGCTACCCCCACTATCCCGCTGCTCACGCAGAACGACGGTCGCCGGATCCCGCAGATCGGCCTCGGTATCTACGGTCCCGACGACGATGGAACCGTCGACGCTGTCCACACCGCACTCGATCTCGGGTACCGCTCCATTGATACCGCCGCGCTCTACCGCAACGAGTGGGGAGTCGGGGAGGGGATGCGGCGCTCAGGCGCGCCGCGCGAGGAGATCTATCTCACGACGAAGCTCGCGGACCCCGACCACGGGTACGACGAGGCGAGGCGCGCCTTCGACGCAAGTCTGAAGCGACTCGGGCTCGAGTATGTCGACCTGTACCTCATCCACTGGCCGCTGCCGGGTGTGGACCGCTACGCCGAGACCTGGCGCGCATTCGAAGCGATCCAGGCTGACGGCTTGACACCTACAACGGCTGACGAAGAGAGTCAGGCCACGGCCGAGCCCGGATCGAATCTGTTCCGCGGAAGTACGTGGGCAATCGATAGACGATGATGATCGTCTCCCTCGGGAGCGGGGTGCCGCCCGGCGATCCGCGATATGACTGCTCGGGCGTAATAGTCCTGATGGGCCCGCAAAAACCTTTGCTTCTCGCGGCACATGACCTCAAGGGTGCGTCAGTCGTCGTTGGTATGCTTGGTCGGGCGCATATTTGTCGCTTCTGACCTGTGAGACGAGCGAGGGATGACTGCACGGAACCGGCCGAGCATCAAGGAGATCGCTGCACGAGCCGGCGTCGCGCCCTCGACCGTTTCCAACGCGCTCAATGACGCTCCCGAGGCCCGGGTAGCCGAGAAGACCCGATACCGTATCAAGCAGGTCGCGGACGAGATGGGTTACGTGCCTAACAGCTTCGCCCGGGCGCTTCGCACCAACCGCTCGCACACGCTAGCCCTGCTCAGCGATCTGGTGGCGACGACCCCCTACGCGGGAGAGCTGGTTCGCGGGGCTCATGAAGCAGCAATCTCGCGCGGGTTCCTTCTCATGATCGTGACCACGGGCAATGACCCCGATGTGCAGGACTTGGGCATCCGAGCTCTCCGACAGCGCCAGATGGATGGTGTGCTGTACGCAGCGATGAGCCACCGCGTCGTGACATTGCCGGACAGACTTTCCTCGGTCCCCCTCGTGGTGGTCAACGCCAGGTCGACCGATTCCCAGCAGGACTGCGTCTTTCCCGACGAGTTCGATGGCGGATATTCGGCCACCAAGGTGATGCTCGACGCCGGTCATCGGCGGATCGGTTTTGTCCTGACCTCAGAGTCCATTCCCGCGAGGTACGGTCGCCTCGACGGCTACCGCGCCGCGCTCGCGGAAGCCGGTGTCGAGTTTCATCCCGAGTTGGTTGCGGAGGGCCCCTCCGATACCGAGGGGGGCTTCGATGCTGCAACCCAGTTGCTGAGCAGGCACGATCGGCCCACGGGGCTGTTCTGCTTCAACGACCGCATGGCCATGGGTGCCTTCCGTGCCGCCAGACGACTGGGCATGGCGATTCCCACTGACGTCTCGATCGTCGGCTTCGACAACCTCGAGATCATCGCCGGGGCGCTCGACCCGCCTCTCACCACGATCGCCCTTCCGTACTACGAGATGGGGGCCTGGGGAGTGAACAGGGTCATCGACAAGATCATGGGCGTCGGCCACGAGGACTCCGACCCCCACGTCGCGTTGCGAGGAACCTTGGTGGAACGAAGCTCGGTAGCGCGACCCCAGGGGTAGCCGCCGCTAGTTCACCAGACCGAGGAAGGTCTCCATTACGGCGTCCGCGAACCGGGCGTCATTGATGTGCGCCGGGATGCGGGTGACCGGGATGTCGAGGCGCAGCCGCGACTCCAGTTGCTCGATGAACACGTGGTCGGCCGCCTGGTCCGCGAATGGTCCCCCGGGCGTGGCGTAGCTGTCGAAGCCCTTCGTCGGAATGACGATGTGGATCCGGCCCACAGCCCTGTTGAGCCGGGCTGCGAGCTCGTTCGCAACCATCTTCAGCTCGTCGACGGTGAGCCGCACCGCAGTCACCTGGGGATTGTGCTCGACGAGGGGACGGTCGGCAGTACGGAAGCGCTCGGGAACGGTGTCGAGCGCTCCGAAGTTGAGCACTTCGATGGCACCGGGCACGATCACCTGGGGCACCCCCTTCTCCGTGGCGCCCAGAAGCCTTCGGTTCCCGGCGTTGAAGACTCCGCCGTGCACGTCATCCGTGATCTCCTTGATCGTGAAGTCGATGACCCCGGTGATGACGCCTTGCTCGACGAGCTCTTCGAGGGCTCGACCGCCCGACCCAACCGCGTGGAAGACGATCGCATCGAAACCGGCGTTTTCGAGCCCCTCGACGATACGCAGCGCGCCGACAGTCGTGACTCCCAGCATGGTCACGCCGATCGCCTGTCTGTCGGCACGGAACTCTTCGGACGGTTCGGCCAGGACCATCCCCGCCATTGCGGCGGCCGCGTTGGTGAGGATCGGAATCGAGATGCGGTTGAGGCCCGCGATGTCGGTAACGGAATGCATCATGCAGATATCGCTTGAGCCCACATAGGGGCCGATGTCACCTGATGCCATCGTGGAGACCATTACTTTGGGCACCCCGAAGGGCAGCGTTCGCATCACGGCGGTGATGACCGCCGTACCGCCTGAGCCGCCCAGGCCCAGAATGCCGTCGCAGCGACCCTCCGCGCGAAGGCGAGCCACGATCCGGGCGGCGCCTCGCTGCATCGTGGCGAGGGCGGCGGCCCGGGCGTCAGCGCCTTCATGAGCCTGTTGCAGCCGAGCGAGTTCTTCTCCGGCGGCGGCCGCCACCTCCTCTGCGCTGACGTCGGCGGACCAAGAATGGTGGCCGAGAACGCCGACATCGACGACCACCACATCCGTGCCCGCCCTGATCAGGCGCTCCGCTACGAACGCGTACTCACGCCCCTTGGTGTCGAGCGTGCCGAGCAGCACCACGGTAGGCATGGCTCACCTCTTGAGCGACAGGGAATGGAACGCTTTGACGGACGCGCCGATCGCTTCCTCCACTGGAAGCCGTTCGATGCTCGACGCGCCCAGGAAGCCGTCTACATCGACCCGGTCGAACACGGCCTGCACGCTCGTGGCGTCATCGAAAGGGCCCCCGTGCGCCACGACCCAGACATCCGGACGCACCGCCCGTGCAGCGGCCGTCATGGCCTCGACTTTCGAGCATGCCTCGTCGAGAGCGACTGCGTGCTGCGCGCCGATGAAGCCCCCGACCGTAAGGCCGACATGAGCACCGATGACGTCAGCTCCAGCCTCCGTCATGGCCGCGGCCTCTTCCGGCGTGAAGGCATAGGCGACGGTGAAGATGTCGCGGCGGTTGCACTCGCCGATGAGGTCGACCTCCTTCGGGTAGCCGAGGTCGGTGGCATCGATGTGCTGGCGGAAGCTGCCGTCATAGATGCCAGCGGTCGGAACGTTCGTGATGCCCGAGTACCCGAGTTCCATGAGTTGGGAGATGAGGGTGCCGATGTCGCGGTAGGGGTCAGCTGCGCCGATCCCCGCGAGCACGGGTGTTGCCTTGACGACCGGAAGGATCTTCTGGGCGAGGTCGATAGTGATTCCGTTCGCGTCGCCGTAGGCGAGGTACCCCGAGAGCGAGCCGTGACCGTTCATCCGGAATGGGCCGGTGTTGTACGCCATCAGCGCATCGATCCCGGCTCGGTCGGCCGCCTTCGCCACGAGTCCGATGCCCGCGCCCCCTAGCAATAGGGGCTCTCCCTTCCGCCGCCGTTCTGTGAATCGGCGTCGGATCTCGTTCCTGTCCATGCTTGGCATACGATCTCTCCCGGTGCTAGGCGGACAGTTGCTGGGACTGCCGGAATGCAGTTGCGACTCGCTCAGGGATCTCCACATCGACCTCTTCGCGCTCGTTGAGGCTGACGGCCAAGGCCTCCATCGTGATCGTGTTGATCACCGTCTCGGCGAGGCTGACCCGGGGCTGTGCTGAGCCCTGAACGACATTCGCGACATTCAGGAGCTGGTCCTTGAATGCGTTGGACGCGGGCACGGCGAAGGTGTCCGAGATCGTCTGGAACGCTCGCGACTGGTCGCGGTAGTCATGGGCAATCGAACTGCGGACCGTGATCGTGGTCGCGTCGTAGATGTTCCACGCTGCAGGCAGGTGCAGGGTGCCGTATTGCCCTGAAATCTGGATCTCCTGGTTGGTGTCGGACACCTCACTCGACTCGAGCAGACCGACCACTTCATTTTCGTAGTCGATCAGGCCCATGATCTTGTCGCTCGTGCCGTACTCGTTCTTCGCGCGGCCGAAGGCCGCAACGCGGGTTGGCACTGCACCGGCGAAGTGGGTAGACGCGTTCACCGCATACGTTCCGATGTCATACAGGGCGCCGCCGCCCTGGTCGGCCCGGTACCGCCAGGGGCGATTGGGATCGTTGGGGTCGACCTTCGTTCCCACCATGCTCTTGTTGAAGTAGGTGAAGCTCGCTCGTACGTGGTCGATCTGCCCAAGCCTGCCGGATGCGATGATCTGCTCGATCTTCGCGATCGCTGGGTGGTGGCGGTACATGAACGCCTCGATGACCGTGGTACCGGACGCCGCCGCCAGATCCCACACCCTGAGGGCTTGCTCGCCGGTGAGCACCAGAGGCTTCTCGCACAACACCAATCGGACACCTCCCGCGATGCACTGCTCGATCAACTCGAGGTGAGTGCTGGGCCAGGTCGAGATGATCAGACCGTCCAGTTCCTCGGCTTTGATCATCTCGGCGACGCTGCCATAGGAGTTGGCCCAACCGTAGGTCTCTGCAGCTGCCGCGGCCGCCGCAGGGTTCGCGTCCGAGGCGGCGACGATCGTGAACTGGTCGGGTACCGCCTGGGCGGCCAGCCCGTGCACGCCGGCGATGAAGCCGGCACCGATAACGCCGAAGCGCGCCGGCAACGGGCTGCTCGTGGTCAGGTGCTTCTTATCGTTCTTCTCATCGAAGACAGGTGGTTGGATCATCGTCGGGCCTCCAAAACCTTCTGAGTATTCTTGAACAGGATGTTGTCCTTGTCTTCTTCGGAGATGTCGGCGTCGAGAACCGAGTTCAACACCTCGCCGAGTTCGTAGAACGGAACGTCACTTCCGAACACCACACGTTCGCTTCCCACCGCCCGGACCAGTTCTTCGGTGAGACGGGGGTCGCCCTGGTATGCGACGTCCATGTACACATGGGGCAGGTCTTTGACGATCTGGATGCACTCCGCCTTCTGTTGCGGACTCATGAACCCATGACCGATGAAGTAGGTCACATTGGTGTACTTGCTCGTCACCAGGCGCACGTCGGATGCCGATTCACCGGAACCGGGATCGGGCGAACTGTGCATGAGACATAGCGCACGGCGGTCATCGAGCACCTCGAAGATCGGGTCGATCCAGAGGGGGATATCCAGCCGGTACCCCTCCATCTGCGGATGCACGGCAAGGCCAGCGAGGCCTAGCTCATCCATCACCCGCACCGTCTCCTCGACTGCCAGCATCTCGTGGCGGGGCTCGATCACTCCGAGCCCGACCGGAAAGCGGTCCGGATGGTCGCGGACAGCGCTCGCGACGATGTCGTTAAGGCGTCGTGTGTCGCGAATGCCGTCGGATTGCACGTCGCCTGCGGCCCGGGACAGCAGCGCCTGAGTCACTCCTGCCCTGTCCATGCGCTCCAGCATCTTGGCCACTGTCTGGCCGATATTGTTCGCCACGGTCTTTCCCACGTGCGCATGCACGTCGATGCTCTGACGCGTCATCGCGTCCACCTCTCCCATGTCCTGCTATGTGTTCTGGTCGCGACCGGGTTATGCGTGTTCTTCTAAGGAAGTCCGCATCACTAGTCCCTCATCCGCGGCATGTATGGCGTGCGCGTTCTCGGGCGTCCCTCCCTCGGGCCCGCCGGGGCTGTACATCACCAAGAGGTGAAGTGGCGCCCAGCCGGTGTTGTGGGAGTCGTGGAAGACTCCCACGGGGATGTGCAGGGCATCGCCCGGCCCGATGGGGATTCGGTTGCCTTCGCCCACAGTGAAGGAGCCGCGGCCGGAGATCACGTACACGACCTCGTCGCTGTCCTCATGGTTGTGCCACTCGTGGGATTGTCCGGGCAGCACGATCACTTCGCCAAGGGACATCGCCGAGTTGTGATCGGCGGAGGTTATCAACCACTTGGCGACTCCCCACGACAGCTCGGTGGATACGACATCGGCGGCGTTGACTGAATGCTTCATGTTTCTTTAGTCCTTCCTAGATCTTTCCGACGGCACCCGTCGGACGGCTTGCGCCTGGGGCCTCGTCGTCGAGCCCGACGAACTTCCACCCGGTCTTTCTCGTGAAACCTGCGTACTCGCGATCCAGCACGAGCATCAGCGACACCATGGAGTCGATGAGCCGCGCGTTGTGGAGTGGTCCGCAATCGAGAGCACGGTGGTCGAGATCTTCGGCGAGGCCGCGAACGATATCCTTGGCCCTGGCGTCGTCGGCGGCGATCTTGACGTCGGCACGCTGGCCGCTGGCCACGCCGGGTGTGTTGATCGTGGCAACGAAGTTGTCCTTGAACGCGGCAACGACGCCATCGGTCGTGCCCAGCGCGTCGCTCGTGTACTCGACCCCGGCCTTCTCGTTGTGGGCAAGGTTGTCGAACGGGTTGGTGATGTCGACGATAATCCTGCCCGTCAGCGACTCCCTGTGCTCATCGATGAAGGGCACCACGGCGGGATAGGGGATGGCGATGACGACGACGTCGGCGCTTTCGATCGCGGAACGGTAGTCGGTCACGGCCGCGACCGGCAGGCCGCTTCCGTCCGGTGCCGAGCCAGGGGTGCGCGAGCCATAGGTGACGTCGTGTCCCGCGCGAATCCATCCTTTACCGAGCTCGCGCGCCATGCCGCCCGTGCCGATGATTCCGATCGCCGTCACGCCGTCGCCCCGGCAGGTTCTTGGAAATGGGCGACGGTGGGGTCCTCCGCGAAGTGCGGCCACAGGAGATCCCTGAACCGAGTGAAGTCCTCGGAGTTCACGAAACCCTGGACGTGGTCCTCGATGGCGCGCCAGCGCACCAGGAGGAGATAGTCACCGCCCTCCACCTCCCGTGCCAGTTCCGACCACAGATGGCCGACGGCTGCTTGGAGAAGGGAGTGCGCCTCGGCGAATGCTTCCTCGAACTTCTCGTCTGCTTCTCGCCTTACTCGCAGACGCGCTACTTCCAACACGCTCAATTGCAGCCTCCTTGGCTGGACTCGATAACCCATGTCGACGGGACCGAGCGCTGGCGCTCGGCCAACTGCGTCAGCCGGGCTTGATGATGAGAAATGCGAAATGCATTTTGCACAACATACATACCCGGCTCGTGCGACGTCAAGCAGGCGCGTGATCTCCCCGGCCGGGAGACAGCGACGCTCGGACCACGCTTGCAGCGAGCACGGAATTACGGGTGCAGAATCGATTCGTGTCGAGGTAGTCGTTTTCCTTGACAAGCGTGAATCGGGATGCTTAACTCTTTCCGACGCGACGCAGAAATCGATTCGGCAAACGCACGCAAGTCGGTTAGCGAGGTCAGGTACGAGGATGTCAATGTCGATGTTTTCTGTTCGTGTCACTGAGCACGCCACCGCTGAAGTTTTTTCGCCTCGGGTTTCGCAACTCGTGAACGGCCGCAGCATGTGCGGGCTCTAGGTCCCAGCACGACAAACACAGCCTTCGAGCGGAGTTGCTCGAATGGTCGACGATGCAAAGGAGCACCGAATGAATTCACTCCACAGAACGCCGCTCAAGGCAGCGGTCGTCCTCGGAATGGCAACCGTGATCATGCTCTCCGGTTGCGCCGGGGGCGGGGGATCAGGCTCGACAGGTGCGGATGGCGACTACGTCGTACCCGACTCCGACATCGAGGCCACGCTCACAGTCGCTACGGCGGGAGGTCCGGAGGACGCCGCCCTATACGACGCGGCGACCGCCCGGTTCAACGAGCGGTTCCCGAACGTGACCGTTGAGAACAACTTCACGAACAGCGCGAGCTGGACCGACTACATCAACAAGCTGCTGTCGCAGATCGCCGCCGGCGACTCCCCGGACGTCATCACCATGGCGACGGAGGGGATCGAGTTCGGCTACAGCAAGGACTTGTTCCTTCCGCTCGACAACTACATCGACCAGGACCAGGAAGCCCAGGACCTGCTCGCCGACATCGCGGACCCGCTCGTCGAGAGCTTCCAGAAAGACGGCGAGACCTATCTCCTGCCCAACAACTGGAACGCCATGGTGATGTTCTACAACACCAGGATGTTCGAGGAGGCGGGAATCGAGCGGCCGAGGGATGACTGGACGATCGACGAGTTCCTGGAGATCGCGCAGCAGCTGACCACCGGATCCGGCGACAACAAGGTCTTCGGGTTCGGCATCCCGTCCTTCTCCTGGGCACTCCAGCCATGGTTGTACTCGCACGGCGCCTCGTGGGCATCCGAGGATCTGACGGAGCCGACACTCGACTCGCCCGAGATGGTCGAGGCGATGCAGTTCCTGCAGGACCTCGTGCTCAAGTACCAGGTGTCGCCGCAGACGGCCGGGTCCGACCCGTACCAGCTGTTCCCGGCGGAGAAAGTCGCGATGACGGCCGGTGGCAGTTTCATGATGGTGCCCCTCCAGGATGCAGGCATGGACGACTACGACGTGCTGCCCTGGCCGAAGGACGTCTCTCAGACCAGCGTGTTCGGCACCTCTGGCGTCTCCATCTACAAGGACGCGCAGAACAAGGATCTGGCGTGGGAGTACCTCAAGGAGCTCGCCGGTCAGGAATCCCAGATGGACTACGCGGTAGCGAGGACGAACAACCCGACGACCCGTACGGCCGCGACGTCCCCGGAGTTCCTGGGTACGATCCCGCAGCACGCTTCGTTGTTCTACGACACCATCGAGATGGCCAAGTCCATCGATGCTCCGACCTTCTACCCGACTCTCGAGCCGGCTTTCCAGCGGGCGCTGGAGGAGATCATGGGTGGCGCGGATCCGTACACGGCGCTCCACAAGGCGAACGAGGAAGTAAAGGCGTCCATCAGTAATGACTGATCGACTGTCCACCGGTGCATGGTGGACGACCCGGCGGGCGGCGCTGAAGAAGCCCGCCCGCCGGGGGGCCCTCCGTGGGGACACGCTCGCTGGCTACCTGTTCGTAGGCCCGTCGGTCCTCGGCTTCGTCATATTCGTCCTCGGGCCCCTGCTCGCGGTGGCCTTCTTTAGCTTCACGAAGTACGACGTCATCACCCCTCCCGAGTTCGTGGGCTTCGCGAACTATGCACGGATGTTTGCCGACACGCGCATGGGAGCCGTGTGGGTCAACACGCTCGTGTACGTTGCCGCAGCGGTGGTGCTGATCAACGGGATCGCGCTGCTGCTGGCGGTGCTCATCAGCCAGAAGCTCCCGACCTGGATGACGTACGTCTTCCGTTCGGTGTACTTCTTTCCGTCCCTCATCGCGTTGGTGTATGTGTCCCTCATCTTCCAGGGCCTTTTCCAGAAGGACACCGGAATCGTCAACTACTACATCCAGGCGCTCGGGGGAGAGCCCATCGGGTGGCTGTCCGATGGCGACCAGGCGCGCATGAGCGTCATCATCGTGGACGTGTGGCGCAACGTGGGTTTCGCGATGCTGATCTACGTGGCGGCCATCCAGGACGTGCCCAAGGATGTGGAGGATGCCGCGCAGATCGACGGCGCTGGTCCGTTCACGGTCTTCCGCAAGATCACCATTCCGTTGATCAGCCAGGCGATCTTCTTCAACGTGACCATCACCGTGATCGGTGCCTTCCAGATCTACGAGTCGATCATCGTTCTCACCGGGGGAGGCCCGGGGGACTCGACCCGCAGCGTGGTCATGTATATCGCCGAGAAGGCGTTCTCCTCCTTCCAGATGGGCTACGCATCCGCGATCTCCGTGGTGCTGTTCCTCATCATCCTCACGATCACGCTCATCCAGTTCCGAATCAGAAAGTCGTGGGTGCACTATGAGTGAGGCTCTGATCCGACCCGGTCGGATGCCCTCGACGGCTCCGACTCGAAAGCGCCGGCGCTGGAGCGTCGCCAAGATACTCTCCCTCGTGATCCTCGCCATCGGGGCGCTCGGGATGATGGCGCCCTTCGTCTATATGCTCGTCACTTCCCTCAAGTCGTCGGCCAACGCGTATGACCTGCCACCGACCTGGATCCCCACCGAGTTCGAGTGGGGCAACTACCAGCGTGCCCTCACCGATCAAGTGCCACTGCTGCTGAACATGCTCAACAGCGCCGTCATCGCGATCGCCTCAACGCTCGGCCTCCTCATCACGGCGCCGATGGCCGGCTACGCCTTCGCGCGCCTCAAGTTCCGGGGCAGCAGTGTCATGTTCATCACCCTGCTCGCATCGCTGATGGTGCCCATCCAGGTGACGATCATCCCGCTGTGGCTGATCATGAGGAACCTCGGGCTCATCAACAGCCCGCTCAGTCTCATCCTCCCGGCGGTCACCGGCGCCTTCGGTGTGTTCCTGATGCGCCAGTTCTTCCTGACGGTGCCGACCGAAATCCTCGAGGCGGCCAAAATCGATGGGGCGAACGCGTGGAAGACGTACAGCCTGATCGCTCTGCCCCTGGTCAAGCACGGGCTCAGCACCCTGGGCGTCATCACGTTCCTCGCGAGCTGGAACGCCTATTTCGCTCCGTCCATCTTCCTCAACAGCATCCAGTCGGCGACCCTTCCGCTGGGCCTCGTGCTGATGCTGGGACCGTACGGAACGGGTCAGATCAACGTGATCATGGCGGCGACCGCGTTCGCCATCGTGCCTGCCTTCCTGGTCTATCTCGTGGCGCAGAGGTGGATCATCTCCAGCCTCACGCAGTCCGCGGTGAAGGGCTGACGCGCCATGAAGCTGGCCATCGGTTGCGATGACGCCGCATTCGCACTTCGCGACGTGCTCGCCGAGTACATCCTGCAGTCGCATCCCGAGATCGAGCTCGTCGACTTCGGGCTGCAGGAGGACTCCGGGAAGGACTACCCCGACGTGGCGATCACGGTGGCGGAGGCGGTTGCCTCGGGCCGGGTGGATCGTGCGCTTCTGCTCTGCGGGACCGGCCTCGGCGTGGCCATCGCCGCCAACAAGGTGGCAGGAGTGCGCGCCGCGACCTGTCACGACGTGTACTCGGCGCAACGGGCCCAGCTGAGCAACGACGCGCAGATCATCACCATGGGGGCTCGGGTGATCGGGCCCGAACTGGCCAAGGTCGTCCTCGACGCCTATCTGTCGTCGTCGTTCGCGGGTGGCAAGTCCTCCGACAAGGTCGACAAGATCTCGGCGTACGAGCAGACGCAGCATTAGCCCGGGTGCCGGGCGTCGCGCTCGACCAAGACGTCGGACCGCTGCGCTACCGAGCAGCGCGCAGGTCTCGCTCGCAGGCTTCATCGAGTACGCGACCGAAGGCGGCCGCCTGATGGGCGAATCGACCGAGGAAAAGTCCATCCAGTTCGGGTAGCGAACCAAGCAGGCCGGGACCTGCGCTCCCGCCGTAGACGATTCTCAGGTCGGCATCCGGATAGTCCTGGCTCAGTGCGGCGCGCAGCTCGTGCGCTACGAGGTTCACATACGAGGGAGGTGCTGGCACTTGGGCACCGATAGCCCAGCTCGGCTCGTAGGCGAGTGTGAGGCGCGCGCCCGGATTCGCCTCGACGGCCGCTCTGACCTGTGCCCGGCAGAATCGCGCGGCCCGCCGGGGCGTCGTCGTTCGAGGCTCGCCGATGCAGAGGAGCACCTGCAGTCCCGCAGCCGTCGCGGCCTCGTACTTTCGGTGGATCACGTGATCACTCTCCCTGAACCACTTACGTCGCTCGAAGTGCCCGACCTCTGCGATCGTCACTCCCATTTCCGCCAACATCGTGGCGGGGGTCTCGCCGGTGAGTGCACCGCTTCCCCAACTCACGTCTTGGGCACCGACTCTGACTCCGGTGCCGTCGAGGATCGAGACGGCACGCTCGATCAGGGGCAGAGATGGGATCACGAACGGCACGACGCCGTACTCGGCGAGGTGAGGGCGCGACAGGACGACCCCCCGGATGGCAACCAACCAGTCGACCGTTTCGCGATAAGACAGGTATGCCTTGGTGCTGGCGCCGACCAGCTGGCTCCGGACGTCGGGACTAGCCATCCACGAGCATCCTTTGCTTGTCCGTCATGCCGCCAGCCTAGTTCCCTAGGACAAGTCGACTACCGAGCTCGCGGGTGCGGCGGTGCGAGTCGCAGGGCATCCTGACCGAGTCGTGGTCGCCACTCGGTCGCGGCCGTGTCTTCGGCATACCCGCTCTGGAGCAGACTTCGAGTGAGCGGCGGAGAACCTGTGTCGTGGCCTTGTCCCCGAAAGGTCGCAAAAGTGCGTACTCTCACGAACAGGCGCGAGAGGAGCACCATGAGCGTTACCCCCGCGAGTCCGCTGCGCGGCCTCGTCACTGTGCTCGCCGTGATGGTCGGCGTGCTCGTGATGTTCTACTCGTTCACCGAGGGCGTCTCCGCGGCGCTCGACGGCTCGGGCTCAGGGTCCGTGGTGTGGCAGGTGGTTTTCCTGCTGGCGCTGCTCATTGTCATCGCATCGGTCGTCGTTGCGGTGGTCAACTTCATGCGCAGGCGCTCGCGCGTGCTGAGTGCAATCACCATCGTGATCGGGCTCGTCCCGATCGGCGTGGTCATCGCGCTCGCGGTCGGCGCGAACCTCCCGGTGCCGCCGCGCTGACCGGCTACTCGGCTGCCTCGCGGTGGCCTGCGCTGATCCTGAGGTAGTTCTCGGCATTCGACCGGATGCTCGCCCGCTCCTCATCCGTCAGCTCGCGCCGCACCTTCGCAGGCACGCCGGCGACGAGTGATCCCGGGGGCACCACGGTGCCTTCGAGCACCACGGCCCCCGCCGCGACGAGCGATCCCGAGCCGATGATCGCGTGGTTGAGCACGGTCGCGCCCATTCCGATGAGGCAATCGTCTTCGACCGTGCATCCGTGCAGGATGGCGCCGTGCCCGACGCTAACGCGTGCACCGACGGATGCGGGCTTGCCGGCGTCGCAGTGCATGGTCACGTTGTCCTGCAGGTTGGTGTCCTCGCCGATCGTGATCGACTCGACATCGCCGCGCAGCACGGCGCCGTAGAACACGCTCGCACGCTCGCCGAGCGTAACGCGACCGACGAGGGTCGCGTTGGGCGCTACCCACGCCGTGCTCGCGACGTCGGGGGAGTCGCCACCGAAGGGTACGAGGAGGGCCATGCCCACAGGTTACCGGTGCCGGCCGCGCCCACTCGTCAGTGAGCGAGGGGCCGCACGGGGGTCGGCGCGGGTTAAACTGTCGGGACCATGGCCATCTTCGGAAACCTCACCGACCGTCTCGCCGACACGTTCAAGAACCTCCGCGGCAAGGGCAAGCTCAGCCCCGCGGATGTCGACGGTACCGTCCGCGAGATCCGTCGCGCCCTGCTCGACGCCGACGTCGCCCTCGAGGTCGTCAAAGACTTCACGGGGCGGGTGCGGGAGCGCGCGCTCGGCGACGAGGTGTCCAAGGCTCTGAACCCGGCACAGCAGGTCGTGCAGATCGTCAACGACGAGCTCGTGGCGATTCTCGGTGGCGAGGCCAGGCGCATCCAGTTCGCCAAGCAGCCGCCGACCGTGATCATGCTCGCCGGCCTTCAGGGCGCCGGCAAGACGACGCTCGCGGGCAAGCTCGCGAAGTGGCTGAAGTCCGAGGGCCACACGCCGGTGCTGGTTGCGGCCGACCTCCAGCGTCCCAATGCCGTCACGCAGTTGCAGGTGGTGGGGGAGCAGGCGGGCGTTCCCGTGTTCGCCCCCGAACCCGGCAACGGCAAGGGCGACCCGGTGAAGGTCGCCAAGGAGGCCCTCAAGCACGCCAAGTCCAAGCAGTACGACGTGGTCATCGTCGACACGGCCGGCCGTCTCGGCGTCGATGCCGAGCTCATGAAGCAGGCCAGCACCATTCGCAAGGCCATCGACCCCGACGAGGTGCTGTTCGTCATCGACGCGATGATCGGTCAGGATGCGGTCACGACCGCCCGAGCCTTCCAGGACGGCGTCGACTTCACGGGTGTCGTTCTGTCCAAGCTCGATGGTGATGCCCGCGGTGGAGCCGCGCTGTCGGTGGCGAGTGTCACCGGCCGACCCATCCTGTTCGCGAGTACTGGTGAGGGGCTGGACGACTTCGAGCCGTTCTATCCCGACCGCATGGCCAGCCGCATCCTCGATCTCGGTGACATCCTCACCCTCATCGAGCAGGCGCAGAAGACCTTCGACGAGGAGGAGTCGCGCAAGGTCGCCGAGAAGTTCGCGACCGACACCTTCACGCTCGAGGACTTCCTCAGCCAGATGCAGCAGCTCAAGAACATGGGCTCGATCAAGAACATGCTCGGCATGCTTCCGGGCGCCAAGGGCATGCGCCAGCAGCTCGACAACTTCGACGAGAGCGAGATCACCCGCACCGAGGCGATCATCCAGTCGATGACGCTTCAGGAGCGGCGCCAGCCCAAGGTGCTCAACGGGTCCCGCCGAGTGCGCATCGCTCGCGGTTCGGGCACGACGGTCACCGAGGTCAACGCGCTCGTGAACCGCTTCGAGCAGGCCGCGAAGATGATGAAGACCGTGGCCAAGGGCGGCACGCCGCAGATCCCCGGCATGGGTCCGATCCCCGGCCAGAAGTTCGGTGGCTCCAAGCAGCAGCCGAAGAAGAAGGGTTCCCGCTCGGGCAACCCGGCCAAGCGGGCGGCCGAGAACGCAGCGCTCGCCGCCGGGGCATCCGCCAAGCCCGCTGCCGCGGCTGGCTCAGGCTTCGGTCTGGGGTCGAAGCCGGGCGGTCCGAGCGAAGAAGAACTCGCGAGCCTGCAGAAGTTCCTCGGCCGCTAGCCGCCGCGCCGGGGCGCTTCCGAACGCGGGTAGCGTGGAAGCATGACCTCACGTCCCGTCCGCCTGGGTATCCAGGTGCAGCCTCAGCACGCCCTCTACCCCAAGGTCCGCGACACCGTTCGCGCGCTCGACGACATGGGCGTCGACATCCTCTTCAACTGGGACCACTTCTTCCCGCTCTCCGGAGACAAAGACGGTCTGCACTTCGAGGCGTGGACCGAGCTCGGCTCGTGGGCCGAACTCACGACCAACGTCGAGTTCGGCACCCTCGTCAACTGCAACAGCTACCGCAACCCCGACCTCCAGGCCGACATGGCCCGCACCCTCGACCACATCTCGGGCGGTCGGTTCATCTTCGGCACCGGATCGGGGTGGTTCGAGCGTGACTACGACGAGTACGGCTACGAGTTCGGCACCGCCGGCAGCCGACTGGATGCGCTCGCAGAAGCACTGCCCCGCATCGAGTCGCGCTGGCAGAAGTTGAACCCCGCGCCCCTGCGGGACATCCCGATCCTCATCGGCGGCAGCGGCGAGCAGAAGACGCTCAAACTCGTCGCCAAGCACGCCGACATCTGGCACAGCTTCGTGCCGCCTGCCGACCTGCCGCGCAAGATCGGGATCCTGCAGGAGCACTGCGACGCCGTCGGTCGCGACATCAGCGAGATCGAGTTCTCGAGCGAGCAGCGGGTGAAGGATCTGGCTACTGCCGACGAACTGCGCGAGCTGGGCGTCACGCTGTTCACGATCGGCATCTCCGGGCCCGACTACCCGCTCGATATCGTGCGCGAGTGGCTCGTCTGGCGCGACCAGCAGAACGCCTGACGCGGGGCTCTGACGCGGGGCTCGGCGGCGGCCTACGATGAGGCCATGACACCGTCGTCTGCCCCTGAACCTGCTACCGCCGTCGAGCTCGCTGCTTCCGTGCGCGCCGGCAGCACCACTGCCGTCGACGCGACCCGTGCCGCCCTGGCTCGCATCGAGTCCGACGACGTAGGGGCGTTCCAATTGGTGCGCGCAGATCGGGCTCTCACCGAGGCCGCAGCGGTGGACGCCCGTGCCGATCGCTCCAGCCTGCCGCTGGCGGGCGTGCCGGTGGCGATCAAGGACAACATCCCGGTCGCGGGGGAGGCGTTGCGCGACGGCTCGGCGGCGACGTCCGACACGCCATCGGTGGCGGACCACCCCGTCGTCACCCGACTCCGCGACGCGGGAGCTGTGGTCGTCGGCCTCACCCGGGTGCCCGAGCTCTGCGTGTTCGGCGCGACCGATTCCGTGTACGGCATCAGCCACAACCCGTGGAATCGCGGCCGCACCCCGGGCGGCTCGTCGGGGGGAAGTGCTGCGGCCGTGGCATCCGGATTCGTCACGATCGCACACGGCAACGACGGCATGGGTTCGATCCGTATTCCGGCCGCCAACTGCGGTCTGTTCGGACTCAAGCCCGGCGCCGGCCTCGTGCCGCAGGAGATCGGGGTGGATGCCTGGTTCGGCATGAGCGAGAACGGCCCGCTCGCGACGACCGTGGCGGATGCGGCGCTCATGCTCTCGGTGCTGGCCGCGCGCCCGGGCCTCGCCACGGTCACCGAGCCCGCTTCGCCCCTGCGGATCGCGGTCGCAACCAACGAACCGTCGGCGCTCGTGCGCACCGACGCCGAGTTTCGGCGCGGCGTCAGCGAGACCGCCGACGCATTGCGGGCACTCGGGCACAGGGTCACCGAGGTGTCCTTCCCCTACCCGGCCAACCCGCTGCCGCTGCTCGCCCGGTGGTTCGCGGGCACCGAGACGGATGCCGCACTGCTCGACCAGCGCAAACTCGAGCCGCGCATCCGCACGCACGCCCGGCTCGGGCGACTCGCGCGCAGGCTCGGCTGGCTCAGGCAGGGGCCGGTGGATCGCATCCGCGCGCAGGTCACCGCCTTCTTCGACGACTATGACGTGCTGCTCACGCCGACGCTGGCCCAGCCCGGGCTCGAGGCTGTGGCGTGGGGTCAGCGCGGGTGGTACCAGAACCTCATGGCCAACATCCGGTACGCGCCGTACCCGTCGCTGTTCAATCTGCTCGGCTGGCCGGCCGCGAGCATCCCCGCGGGATGGCACTCGACCGCGCAGGTACCCCTCGCGGTGCAGATCGTGGTCGCACCCCGGGCGGATGGCGCCGGGGAGGCGGCGATCCTCGGGCTGGCCGCTCAGATCGAACGCGTGCGCCCCTGGCCGCGCACCGTCGAGGTCGCCCGTCTGCCATAGTTCGGCGGGTTTCGGTCATCGCGTCGTGCGACCGGTCGGGATGGCGGTGGCTCGCAGTAGCGTGAACCCATGAGCACCGCCCCCGCACGTCTGCATCCGCTTGTTCTGACGGCGATCATCGTCACGATCCTCGCGTGGGCCAGCGCCTTCATCGTCATCCGGGGCACCGGGCCGCACTTCACGGGCGGAGCGTTGGCCCTCGGCCGCCTCGCAGTGGGTGCGGTTCTGCTGGGGATCGTCGTGCTGGCCGGGCGCCGCTGGGTGCGTCCCACGGCGCGCGAGTGGCTGCTGATCGTCATCTACGGCGTCGCGTGGTTCGGCGCCTACAACGTGGCTCTCAACATCGCGGAGCACACCCTCGACGCCGGCACCACGGCCATGATCGTCGGAGTCGGGCCCATCCTCATCGCGCTCGGTGCCGGGGTGTTCCTGGGGGAGGGCATCCCGAAGTGGCTGGCGATCGGCGCGGCAGTCGCCTTCGTGGGCGTGGTGCTCATCGGGGTGGGCACCGGCGCGGCCTTCGGCGACGGAGTCGGGGTCTTCTGGGCGATCGTGTCGGCGGTGACCTACGCGATCGGCGTTCTCGCCCAGAAGCCGGCGATCAAGCGCCTCCCCAACGCTCAGGTGACCTGGCTGGGTGCGACGATCGGCATGATCGCCTGCCTGCCGTTCACCGGGGAACTCATCACCGGGCTGGCGAATGCCCCGCTCCCGGCGATCCTCGGCGTCGTCTATCTGGGCGCCGTACCCACCGCCCTCGCGTTCAGCACGTGGGCGTATGCATTGTCACGGATGCCCGCCGGCCAGCTCGGTGTGACCACCTACGTCGTGCCACCGCTCGTCATCATCTTCGGCTTCCTCATCTTCGGCGAGGTGCCCGCTGTGCTGGCCATTGCCGGCGGTGTCGTGTGTCTTGTGGGTGTCGCGCTGTCCCGCCGCAGGGCGCGGATTCCCGTCAGCGCCGAAACCATGGCAGAATAGCCAGTCGAGTCCTTCCCGTCCGACCCTCTAATCAGACGCGAGTGGAATCCATCAGAGCTTTCGTGCCGAGTGTGCCCCCACGCCCACGGCTTGCGGTTCGCCACCAACACATGTACTCAGGAGAATTGTGGCTGTAAAGATTCGTTTGAAGCGTCTCGGCAAGATCCGTGCGCCCTACTACCGCATCGTCGTCGCCGACTCGCGCAGCAAGCGCGATGGTCGCTCGATCGAGGAGATCGGCAAGTACCACCCGACCGAGGAGCCCTCGGTCATCGAGATCAACTCGGAGCGTGCGCAGTACTGGCTCGGCGTGGGCGCACAGCCCTCCCCGCAGGTCGAGGCGCTGCTCAAGCTCACGGGCGACTGGGGCATCTTCAAGGGCGAGAAGGGTGCCAAGAGCACCGTCAAGTTCAAGGAAGCCAAGGTCGAGTTCCAGGCTGACGAGAAGAAGAAGCCCGTGCTCAAGCCCAAGAGCGAGAAGCCCGTTGCGGCCCCGGTCGAGGAGGCAGCCGCCGAGCCCGCCGCCGAGGTCGAGGAGACCGTCGTGAGCGACGGTGCCGTCGAAGAGGCTCCCGCTCCCGAGGCTGCCGACGAGGCTCCCGCCGCCGGTGACGTCGTCGAGACGCCCGCCGACGAGGCCGCCGAGGCTCCCGCGGACGAGGCCTAGGTCTTGCTCGCTCCTGCTCTCGAACACCTGGTCAAGGGGATCGTCGATCACCCTGATCAGGTTCAGGTCGTGGCGAAGAATTCACCGCGCGGCGAGGTTCTCGAGGTGCGCGTGCACCCCGAGGATCTCGGTCGCGTCATCGGTCGCGCCGGTCGCACGGCGAAGGCGCTTCGCACGCTGATCACGGCTCTCGCCGACGGTCGTCGCGTGCGTGTCGACGTCGTCGACACCGACTTCTAGGCTGTGTCCGCCCAGAAAGCCCCCCAGCCGGCCAACACGCAGTTGCGGGTCGGCAGGCTCACCAAGGCACACGGGCTGAAGGGCGCCATCAAGGTCGAGCTGTACACGGATGCCCCGGAGCGACGCTTCGTTCCGGGCGCCGTGTTCGCGCTCCAGGTGCCGGTGGAGTCCGAATGGCACGGCAAGACCATCGAGCTCACCGAGCTCAAGTGGTACAACAGTCATCCGGTCGCGTTCTTCAGGAACGTGTCGGATCGCAGTGCAGCCGAATCGCTGATCAAGGCGATCCTCTGGATCGACCAGGATCTCGATGAGCCCTCCGACGAGGAGGATGCCTGGTTCGACCACCAGCTCGTCGGGCTTGCCGTACTGCGCGACGGAGTCCAGGTGGGCACCGTCAAGCAGATCGACCACCTCCCGGCCCAGGACCTGCTGACGATCGGCACGAGCGCCGGTGACGTGCTTGTTCCGTTCGTGAAGGCGATCGTGACATCCGTCGACATCGAGGCGGGCACGATGACGGTGACCCCGCCGCTCGGCCTCTTCGAGGACCTCGCCGATGACGAGGCGACCCCCGAGTCGGAGACGGTCGAGCCCGAGGCGATCGAGCTCGGAGCGGCACCGACCGAATAGGGTCGACTCGTGCGCATCGACATCGTCACGATCTTCCCCGAGTTCTTCGGGGTGCTCGACGTGTCCCTGCTCGGCAAGGCGCGCGAGCGTGGCCTGATCGAGGTGGGAGTGCACGATCTGCGCGACTTCACCCACGACAAGCATCGAACCGTGGATGACACGCCCTACGGCGGCGGCGCCGGCATGGTCATGCGGCCGGAGCCGTGGGGCGAGGCCCTCGACGCGATTCTGGCGGACACCACCACGGTGATCTTCCCGTCGCCGGCGGGGGAGCGCTTCACCCAGGCGACGGCGCGCGAGCTGAGTCTCGAGTCGCACCTCGTGTTCGCCTGCGGGCGGTACGAGGGCATCGACCAGCGGGTGGTCGAGTACGCGGCATCCCGGGCAAAGGTGCGTGAGATCAGCTTGGGCGACTACGTGCTCAACGGCGGTGAGGTCGCCGCCATGGCGATGATCGAAGCCGTCGGGCGCCTCGTTCCGGGCGTGATCGGCAATCCGGAGAGTCTCGACGAGGAGAGCCACGAGGGCGGTCTGTTGGAGTATCCGAGCTACACCAAGCCCGCCGAGTGGCGCGGCCTCGCGGTGCCGCCGATTCTGACGAGTGGCAACCACGGCGCGATCGCGGCCTGGCGGCACGGGCAACAGCTCGAGCGCACTGCGCGGGTGCGTCCCGATCTGCTCCCCGACCCGGAGGTCACGCCGTGAAGTACTGGTACTGGTCGCAGCCCGCTGTCGCGGTGGTGCTGCTCGCATTCACCGTTTACACCTTGGTGAGCTTCTTCGCGTTTGACGCGTCGGGCCTGTTCTCGATCCAGTTCGCGGTGAATGGAGTCTTCATCTTCCCGGGCCTGCTGATCTCGCTCGGCCTGAGTCAGGTGCTGCTGTCCCGTCGACAGCCACGCTCGGTGACGCTGCCGGAGCGCACCCTGATGGGGTTCGAGTACCTACTGATCGCAGTGCTCGTCGCGACGTCGTTCGAGCCGGACTCGCTGACCGTCGGGTTGGTGCTGTGGCCACTGGTGATTGTGCTCGCGGTCGTGATCACGATCGCCGTCGTCGTCACGACGGCACGTCTGGCGAAACCACCGGCCCCGCCGGAACCCCCGTCGACGGACGCCGATGTCGCCGACCTACTGGGCGACAAGGCCTAGCGAGCGGAGAGCACCACGGGTCCGTTGTCGGTTACGGCGACGGTGTGCTCGAAGTGCGCTGCCCGTGACCCGTCGGCGCTGCGCAGCGTCCAGCCGTCCTCATCGGTGTACAGCTTCTTCGTGCCGAGCATGAACCAGGGCTCGATGGCGAATACGAGCCCGGCGCGCAGGGGCAGCCCGCGGCCCGCCCGTCCGTCGTTGGCGATGTGCGGGTCTCCGTGCATGATCGTGCCCACGCCGTGCCCGCCGAAGTCGAGGTTCACCTTCAGGCCGGACGCGTGCGCGACATCACCGATAGCGGCCGAGATGTCGCCGATCCGGTTTCCCACCGTCGCTGCGGCGATGCCAGCATCGAGGGCGCGCGAGGTCACCTCGATGAGGCGCTGGTCCTCGGGCCGCGGGGTGCCCACGATGATCGTCACCGCCGAGTCGCTCACCCAGCCGTCGACGGATGCGGCGAAGTCGAGCGAGAGCACGTCGCCGTCCCGCAGACGGTAGTCATGCGGGAGGCCGTGCAGGGCCGCGTCGTTGACGGAGGTGCAGATCACCTTGCCGAACGGCGAGCCGCCGAACGAGGGGTGGTAGTCGATGTAGCAGCTCTCGGCACCGCGGGCTCGGATCATGTCGTGGGCGAGAGCATCGAGCTCCAGGAGGTTGACGCCCACTGCGGCCGCCGCGGCGGTTGCCGTGAGCACGCTGCCGACGAACTCGCCGGCGATGCGCAGTCGCTCGATCTCCGCGGGTGTCCGCAGCTCGATCACCGGGCGGAGACCTCGTAGGGCGTGAGGTAGTCGCGCACGAGCGAGCGCAGCTTGGCGATGAACCGGTCGTCGCCCGAAGCCTCGTAGAGGAACGCGCGGTGCAGCAGCGCGTCACCCAGTTCGACGAGCACCTCGATGTCGAAGGACAGACCGTCGGATGCGGCGAAGCCGTAGCGGGAGACCAGAAGGTTGTCGACCATGTGGGCGATCGACGTCGTCGTGCCCTCGTTCGGCTGGTGGATGAAGCGCTCGTCGATGACCTCGCCGAAGCGCACCGCACGGAAACCCGGCTCGGTACGTGCGAGGTCGATGTAGCCGTCGATGATCGCGTCGGCGGCGATGGGCCACTCGGCGCCTTCGCCGACATTCTTGATGCGGTCGATGAAGCGTTCCAGGTTGCGCATCGCAAGGGCGCGCAGCAGCGACTGGATGTTCGGGAAGTAGCGGTAGACGACGCCGACCGACGATCCGGAGCGGGTCGCGACGTCGCTGGTGGTGAGGCCGTCGATGCCGTTCTGGTCGATCAGGTGAGCCGCGGCATCCAGCAGGCTGGTGATGCGCTCGGTGCTGCGCTGCTGCACGGGCTCGGTTCGGACGGCGAGAGTGGGGACAGGAAAGTCCGCCTTGGTGTTCATTGTGGTGAAAGCTCCTCGTTGGGAATGACTGCCTTCGACGATACCCCGAGCGCCTCTCAGTAAGCTGAGTGGCACGGCGAGCCGGTTATATGCGAGAATTGCCCTTCGTGCCAGTCACCGGATCTGCCACAGGGGTTCCGGGGTTCTGACTAACGGCGCACATCCATTCTTCCTGAAGTACATCAACAGCGCGTTCGACCTGTGAGCGGGCGCAGAGAGCGAATCACCATGCATATCCTCGACAGCGTCGACGCAGCATCCCTCAAGGACAACATCCCCGACTTCCGCGCCGGCGACAACGTCAAGGTGCACGTGAACATCATCGAAGGCACGCGCTCGCGTATCCAGGTCTTCCAGGGTGTCGTCATCGGCCGCTCGGGTGAGGGCGTGCGCGAGACCTTCACCGTTCGCAAGGTGAGCTTCCAGGTCGGCGTCGAGCGCACGTTCCCCGTGCACTCCCCGATCATCGATCACATCGAGATCGTCACCCGCGGTGACGTTCGTCGCGCCAAGCTCTACTACCTGCGCGGTCTGCGCGGCAAGAAGGCGAAGATCAAGGAGAAGCGCGACTTCTCGTAACGAGGTTTCGCCCAGCGCGTTTCATCGAATCCTGAGCTCCCAGACGCATATGCTTGCTGGGAGCTCAGGGGTTTAATGACTACGGATTCAGGCACAGTGCCAGCCAGCGACACATCCAAGCCCGTCCGCAAGGGACGCGGCTGGAAGATCTTCGTGCGCGACATCCTCATCATTTTCGTCGCGGCGCTGCTGATCTCGTTCCTCATCAAGACGTTCCTGATCCGCTCGTTCTACATCCCGTCGTCGTCGATGGAGCAGACTCTGCACATCGACGACCGCATCATCGTGAACCAGCTCACGCCCAACCTGATGCCGCTCGAGCACGGCGACGTCGTGGTGTTCAAAGACCCGGGCGGCTGGCTGACGCCGCAGCCCGACCCCCAGGTCAACTGGTTCGTCGGGGCGGTGGATGCCGTGCTCGCCTTCGTGGGCCTGAGCGCCCCCGACAGCAACGATCACCTCATCAAGCGTGTCATCGGGATGCCCGGCGACGAGGTCATCTGCTGCAACGACTTCGGTCAGCTCACCGTCAACGGCGTGCCGCTCGACGAGCCGTACACGACCCTGCCCGACGGCGTCACCAAGGCGACCCGCGACGACTTCGATGTCACTGTGCCCGAGGGTTCGCTCTGGGTGATGGGCGACAACCGCTACAACTCAGCCGACTCGGCGTTCCACCGCAACGACCCGACCGGCGGTTTCGTGCCGATCGAGAACGTCGTCGGTCGGGCGCTGCTGATCAGCTGGCCGGTCAGTCGCTGGACCTGGCTCGACAACTACCCCGTCACATTCGCGGGCGTGGACGGCTAGTTCGTGGCTGTCGCCGACCCCACCCTCGCCGTCGAGCGTGCCCTGCACCGTGACGGTGCCCGTTTCGTGATCGGATGCGACGAGGTCGGCCGAGGAGCGATCGCCGGCCCGGTCGCGGTGGGGCTGTCGCTCGTGGCCGCCGGAGTCGGCGAGCACCCCGCCGGACTGCGGGACTCGAAGCTGCTCAGTGAGAAGCGCCGCGAGGAGCTCTCCCCGCTAGCGACGGACTGGTCGCTGCACTCAGCCGTGGGTCTCGCCACAGCCGAGGAGGTCGACACGGTCGGCATCATGGCCGCGTTGGGTCTGGCCGGTCTGCGCGCGCTGACTCAGCTGCACGAGCAGGGCGCCCGGATCCACGAGAGTGTGGTGCTGCTCGACGGAGCCCACGACTGGCTGACGCCCGCGCTGTCCAAGCCCCCGAGGGTGCAGACCCAGGTGAAGGCCGACCGCGATTGCGCTTCGGTGGCTGCGGCATCCGTCATCGCCAAGGTGCATCGTGACCGCATCATGCGCGAGCTGGATGCCGTGTTCCCCGGCTACGGGTGGGCCGGCAACAAGGGTTACGGCTCGACTGAGCACTTCGCGGCGATCGACGCCCTCGGGCCGTCTGACGTGCATCGTCGCACGTGGCTGCACCCGAAGGCCGGTTGAGCGCGCTGGAGAACCGGTGGTCGAGCGTGCCGAGACCGTCGAAACCAACGAGATCTGGTGGTCGAGCGTGTCGAGACCCGAACTAGACTCTTAACCAGCATGGATGAGGACGAGTTCGAGGACTACGACCGCGAGGTCGAGCTGGCGCTGTACAAGGAGTACCGCGATGTGGTGGGCCAGTTCCGCTTCGTCGTGGAGACCGAGCGCCGCTTCTACCTGGCCAACGAGGTCGAACTCGTGCGCCAGGACACCGAGCACGACTTCTACTTCGAGCTCACGATGAACGATGTCTGGGTGTGGGACGTCTACCGTTCCGACCGCTTCGTGAAGAGCGTGCGCGTGCTGACGTTCAAGGATGTCAACGTGGAGGAGCTCTCCTCCAAGGAGCTCGAGCTTCCCAAGGAACTCGCGCTCGACGAGTAGCTAGGTCAGGGCACCACGAGCCGCGTCCGCGATGGCCGCAGCCGTGCGGTCGAGCGCCGAGGTGCTGAGCGCCCACTGCTGCCAGTGCAGCGCCACGTCGAGATGATGTCCGGGGTCGAGCTCCACGAGCGCGCCGCGGGCCAGCAGCGGTGCTGACTGCAGGTCGGGCACGGTCGCCCAGCCGAAGCCCTGCTCCACGGCCGCAACGAAGTCATTCGAGCTGGGCACGTAGTGCGGATGACGCTCGATCGTCGTGTCCCACCGGTCGCGCACATAGCGATGCTGAAGGTCGTCTTTGGCGTCGAACACTACCACCGGCGCACGGGCGATGGTCGTGGCATCCGCCCCGCTTGCGAACCAGCGCGCGGCGAAGTCCGGCGAGGCCAGCAGACGGTAGCGCATGGTGCCGAGCGGGCGCGCCGTGCAGCCCTGCACGGGCGTGGCCTCGGTCGTGATGGCCGCCATCACCGTGCCGTCGCGCAGGAGGGCGGTCGAGTGGTCCTGATCCTCGCGGTGGAAGGTGAAGCGGATGTCGCCGGCCAGCGGCGCGAGGGCGGGCAGTACCCAGGTGGCCAGTGAGTCGCCGTTGACGGCGATCGGCAACGACAGTGGCTGGTTCGATCCTTGGGCCGCCAGTGCGTCGAGGGTGAGCGCGTCGATCTTGCGGGCGAGCGCGAGATAGGTCGCGCCGGCCTCGGTGACCCGCACCGGCTTCGACCGTGTCAGAAGGATGCTGCCGACCGAGTTCTCGAGCGCCCGGATGCGCTGGCTGATCGCCGACGGCGTGATGTGGAGTCGTCCGGCGGCCGCGTCGAAGGTTCCCGTGTCGACGGCGGCGGCCAGTGCCTGAAGTTGGGCGAGATCGAGGGACACATCAGCGATTCTAATGTTCCGTAAGAATCATTCGCTGCACTGATGGAGCGTGTGCCCTAGCGTGAACGGGTGCCCCACGCTTTCGCCGCCGCTCTCGCCGGCCTCGGACTCGGTCTCTCGCTCATCGTCGCGATCGGCGCGCAGAACGCGTTCGTGCTGCGGCAGGGGCTGCGCCGCGAGCACGTGCTCATCGTCGTGGTCGTGTGCGCCGCATCCGATGCGATTCTCATCACGGCGGGGGTCGCCGGCCTTGGCGTGCTCATCCAGCAGGCCGGTTGGATCCTCGTGGTCGTTCGCATCGCGGGTGCGGCGTTCCTCACCTGGTACGGAATCGGCGCCGCCGGCCGGGCGATCAAGCCCAAGGTGCTCGAGGCCGACGAGGGCGGCGACCGGATGACGCGAGCCGCCGCCATCTCGACGGTGCTCGCGCTCACCTGGCTCAACCCGCACGTGTACCTCGACACCGTCGTGCTCCTGGGATCGATCGGCGGAACCTACGGCGACGCCCGCTGGTGGTTCGCGCTCGGCGCGACTATCGGCAGCATCGTCTGGTTCACCGCCCTCGGCTTCGGCAGCCGCGCCCTGCGCCCGCTGTTCGCGAAGCCGGTCGCCTGGCGCGTGCTCGATGCGCTCATCGCGGTGGTGATGTTCGCCATCGCGATAAGCCTCGTCGTCGGGCTGTTCACCGAGTAGGTCCGCCGGGAGGTCAGCTGATCCGGCGGCGGTAGACGACCATCGCGAGGATGAATGCGACCACCAGGATTCCGCCGCACCATGCCAGCGCGATCCACAGGTCGATGCCCACCGACTGCCCCATCAGCAGGTGTCTGATCGAGTTGACGATGGACGTCACCGGTTGGTTCTCGGCGAACCACCGCACCGGACCCGGCATGCTGTCCGTGGGCACGAACGCCGAGCTGATGAAGGGCAGGAAGATCAGCGGGTAGGAGAACGCGCTGGCGCCATCCACCGACTTGGCGGAGAGCCCGGCGATCACCGCGAGCCACGTCAGGGCAAGGGTGAACAGGGCCAGGATCGCGACCACTGCGAGCCACGCCAGCACGCCGGCCCCCGACCGGAAGCCGATCACCAGCGCCACGACCATCACCACCGCGAGGGAGATGAAGTTGGCCACGAGTGAGGTCAGCACGTGCGCCCAGAGCACCGACGATCTGGCGATCGGCATCGACTGGAAGCGCTCGAAGATGCCGGTCTGAAGGTCGAGGAACAGCCGGTACGACGTGTACGCGATGCCCGAAGCGATGGTGATCAGCAGGATGCCCGGCAGGAGGTAGTTCACATAGGGCACGTCGCCCGTGTCGATCGCTCCGCCGAACACGAACACGAACAGCAGCAGGAACGCGATCGGCATGACAGCGGTCGTGATGATCGTGTCGGGGCTGCGCAGGATGTGCCGCAGCGAGCGGCCGGTGAGTACGGCGGTGTCGCCGACGAAGTGCGTGGTCATTTCGCTTCCTTTCGTCCGACGAGCGCGAAGAACACGTCCTCGAGTGTCGGCTGCTTCTCGATGTATTCGACCTTCGCGGGGGGCAACAGCTCCTTGAGCTCGGCGAGCGTGCCGTTCACGATGATCCGCCCCTCGTGAAGGATCGCGATGCGGTCGGCGAGGTGCTCCGCCTCTTCGAGGTACTGGGTGGTGAGCAGCACCGTGGTTCCGCCGGCCGCGAGCTCCTTGACGGAGTTCCAGACTTCGGCGCGCGCCTCGGGGTCGAGGCCGGTGGTGGGCTCATCGAGGAAGATGACCGACGGATGCCCGATCAGACTCATCGCGATGTCGAGCCGCCGCCGCATCCCCCCGGAGTAGGTGGCGACCCGTCGCTTGCCCGCGTCGGTGAGCGAGAAGCGCTCGAGGAGGTCGTCTGCGATCGCGCCAGGATCCCGCTGGTGGCGCAGCCGTGCGATCAGCGCGAGGTTCTCGCGACCGGTCAGGATCTCGTCGACCGCGGCGAACTGGCCGGTGAGGCTGATCGACTCGCGCACCTGCGCGGCATCAGCCTTGACGTCGAAGCCGTTGACGCTCGCGAAGCCGGCATCCGTCGCGAGCAGGGTCGACAGGGCTTTGATGATCGTCGTCTTGCCCGCCCCGTTCGAGCCGAGAAGGGCCACGATGGTGCCGCGCTCGACGTCGAGGTCGACGCCGCGCAGCACGTGCAGCTTCTTGTACGACTTCTCGAGCCCGGTGATGTGGATGGCGGGGGTAGTGGCGGTCGTCACTTGTTCTCCGCCCTCTCCGCATCCTCGATCGCGGCGCTCAGACGGGCCCGCTCCTTGTCGATCCAGTGGGTGCCCGAGTAGGCCTGCGCGAAGGTCTCGGCGAACTCGACCGGGTCGTCGCCGACGATCTCGCGCACGGGGGTGCCGTCGGTCGCGGCCCGCTCCCAGAGGTCGGCGAGGTCGCCGAACATCGTGATGAGGGTGTCGCCGTCGGTGATACCGCCGTAGTACATGAAGTACCGGTGCATCGCTTTAGCGGCCGTCGCATAGGGCTCAGGAAGCCCGTCGATGCGCGCCTTGTCGCGCTTGTACTGCTTCTTCTGTTCGAGAGGCCCGGTGATGGCCTCGATCCACTTGGCAACCATGTCAGTTGTCTCCTTCTGTCAATTCGGTTCGGAGCTGTCCAATGTGTTCCGAGAGGAAGCTCCAGGTCCTCCAGAATTCGTCGAGCTGTTCGCGCCCGAGGGCGTTGAGCGTGTACACCTTGCGCGGCGGCCCCTTCTCCGACGGCACCTTCTCGACGTCGACGAACCCCCGCTGCTCGATGCGGATGAGCAGCGCATAGACGGTTCCCTCGACAAGGTCGGTGAAGCCCTGCTCGCGAAGCCGCGCGGTGACGTCGTAGCCGTACGCGGGACGGGTGGCGAGCACGGCGAGGACGATGCCCTCGAGGGTGCCCTTGAGCATCTCGGTCATCTGCTTACTCATGTGTGCCTTTCGTCGCTTCCGGATGTTGCAGCTAATCAGTGTTGCTGACTACCAGTAGATAGTAAGACCAAGTACCGGTAGATAGCAACACTGAATACCGATCTCGAGATTCTGTTTGGCGTGTCGCGAGTGGTGGAGTTACATTCGAACATCAGTTCGAATGATCGGAGCACACCATGACCGTTCTGCACGGCACCCGCGTCACCGTCTGGTTCGAGGGCGGCGTGCCCTACGGACTCGTCTGCGCGGGCGTCCACTACCGCGTGACCGACACCCCCACCCGCCTTGAAGACGAGATGGCGGTGCTCACCCACCCGCTCGACATCGTCGGATGGCGCTTTCAAGGCACCGACGACAACGAGGTGTCCCGCATGTTCGATATCCGCCGGCGCGGCGATGACTGGGAGCTGCTGCGCTCGTACGAGTGAGGTTCATAAGGATCGCGGCATCCGCGGGTCTTCTCGGTGACGGCTGCGCGGTGGCCGGGAGGAGCATCCGTGGACATCACCACCGAACTCAGCATCGAACGACTGACCGACACCCTGTGGCGCACGCGCATGACCGACCGCAACGGCGTGCGCGATGAGCGCTACTTCTCGAACGAGCGCGACCTGATGAGCTACGTCACGGATGCCGCGGCTCCGCGCAGTGCGGGCCGCCGGGTCGCGTCGTCCTGATCCTCCACAGCGCCGAGCACTAGCGCGCGTCGACAGATCGCCGCCGGGCGCGGTGGTCGGGGTGCCCCTCCCACGACGCTTGACGCATGGCAGCGAAGGACGCACTCGGGCGGCGGGGTGAGGAGATCGCGGCGCGCTATCTCGCCTCGCGTGGGTTGGCGATCGTCGAACGCAACTGGCGGTGCCCGCAGGGGGAGATCGACCTCATCGCCCGCGATGGGGGTGAGCTCGTGTTCGTGGAGGTCAAGACGCGGTCGAGTGTGGCGTTCGGGCATCCACTCGAATCGATCACTCCGGTGAAGCTCGCCCGACTGCGGCGGCTCGCCGCGGCGTGGTGCGATGCGCATCCGGGCGGGCACGACACGATCCGCATCGACGCGATCGCCGTGATCGCGCCGCGCGTCGGCGACGTCGAGGTCGAGCACCTCGAGCGGGTCTTCTGATGCTGGGGCGCACCTACGCCGTCTCCCTTCTGGGGCTCACCGGCGAGATCGTGGAGATCGAAGCCGACCTCTCAAGCAACCTTCCGGCGTTCGTGCTCATCGGTCTTCCGGATGCGGCTCTGGGCGAGGCCAAAGACCGCGTGCGTGCCGCCGCGATCAACTCCGGCTGCGGGCTGCCCAATCGCAAGATCACTGTGAACCTGTCGCCCGCCGCGCTGCCCAAGCACGGCTCGGGATTCGACCTGGCGATCGCGCTCGCGGCGCTCGCGGCGGCGGGCACCGTGAGCTCCGAGTCGATCGGGGGAGTTCTGCATCTGGGAGAGCTCGGTCTCGACGGGCGGCTCCGACCGATCAACGGCGTGCTTCCCGCGGTGCTCGCGGCGTCGAGGGCGGGCTTCGAGAGCGTGATGGTTCCGACCGGCAATGCGGATGAAGCGGCGCTCGTGCCCGGTGTGCGCGTCATCCCGGTCGCATCGCTGCGCGAAGCAGCGATCTGGCACGGCGGAGAGTTCGAGCCCGAGATCGTCGAGCCGATTCTCCGCGCTTCGGCGGGCGACCCCGATGACGACGAAGGTGACCTCGGTGACGTGATCGGCAACCCGGACGCCGTCGAGGCGATGATCGTGGCGGCCGCCGGCGGGCACCACGTCTTCCTGCTGGGTCCGCCCGGCGCAGGCAAGACGATGCTCGCGGCCCGCCTGCCGGGCCTCCTGCCCGACCTGAGCGCCCGCGCCGCCCTGGAGGTCAGTTCGATCCGATCCCTCGCGGGGATGTCGGTGGGGCGATCGCTCGTTCGTCGCCCACCGTTCGAGGCGCCCCACCACACCGCCAGCGCCGCCGCGCTGGTCGGCGGGGGCAGCGGGCAGATCCGCCCCGGTGCGGCGGCGCGGGCATCCGACGGTGTGCTCTTCCTCGATGAGGCGCCCGAGTTCAGCCCGTCGGTACTCGACGCGTTGCGCCAGCCGCTGGAGTCTGGGCTCATCACGATCCATCGTGCGAACGCGGTGGCCACCTTTCCCGGGCGATTCCAGCTGGTCATGGCAGCGAACCCGTGCCCGTGCGGGCAGTACGGCGCACGGGACTCCGAATGCACGTGCCCACCCGCCGCGCGCCGACGGTACGTCGGGCGACTGTCGGGTCCGTTGCTGGATCGCATCGACATCCAGCTGCGGGTGCAGCGCATCACGGCGGCGCAACTGCGCCTCGCCCACGAGGCTCGAGGGGTGTCGTCGGCGGCCGCGCGAGCGCGGGTCTCGGTCGCGCGGGCGGCCGCTGCCGAGCGATTGGTGAACACACCCTGGCAACTGAATTCACAGGTGCCGGGTGCGTGGTTGCGCGGGCCGGGGGTGCGACTGGCGCCCGCGGTGACGGCATCCATCGATCGTGCCCTCGAGCGGGGCGGGATCACCATGCGCGGCTACGACCGCGTGCTGCGGCTGGCCTGGACGATCGCGGATCTCGCGGGCGACACCAGCCCGAACGCCGCCCAACTCGGGCAGGCGCTGTACCTGAGGAGGGCGATGTCGAATTGAGCATGTTCGGATTGAAAGAGGCCGAGGTCGCCGAGCTGGTCCGCGCGGTCGCGGGTCGCGACCTGCACCGGGACGCCATCGAGGAGCGATTCGCCCGCGCCACCTGGTCAGGTATCGCTGAGCCCGGCGACGGGGTTGCAGGGCTGGTGATCGATGCCATCGGCGCGCCACGAGCGCTCGCCGCCGTCGTCGAGCGGTGGTCGGCTGAGAGACTGCTCGCCGAGTTGGGAGCCAACGGGGCCGCGACCGAGGACGACCTGCAGCAGGCGCTCGACCGCTGGATGCCGCGGCTCAACTCCGGCGCCGCCCTCATCGCACTGCGGCAGGCGTCGCGGGTGGGAGCTGCATTGCGCATCCCCGCGGACGAACTCTGGCCCGCGGGCCTCGATGACCTGCAGATCCACGCGCCGCTCGCCCTCTGGACGCGCGGTACCACGACGGCGCTTCGTGCTCTCACGAGGTCGATCGCCCTCGTCGGAGCGCGCGCCGCGACCGGCTACGGGGAGCACGTGACGATGGAGAGCTCGGCCGGTCTCGTCGACCGGGGGTATGCGATCGTCTCGGGCGCGGCATACGGCATCGACGGGATGGCCCACCGGGCAGCGCTGGCGAGCAAGGGCCACACCGTCGCCTTTCTGGCGGGTGGGGTCGATCGTTTCTATCCCTCCGGCCACGATGCTCTGCTCACGCGCATCGTCGAGTCGGGTGCCGTGGTCTCGGAGCTTCCGCCGGGTTCTCCGCCCACCAAGTGGCGCTTCCTCCAACGCAATCGACTCATAGCCGCAGCAAGTCTCGCGACAGTGGTGGTGGAGGCGGGCTGGCGCTCGGGTTCGCTCAATACCGCGCACCACGCGGGTTCGCTCGGCCGACCCGTGGGAGCGGTGCCCGGGCCCGTGACCAGTGCGGCTTCATCCGGATGCCACCGCCTGATGCGGGAGGGCGCGGCGATCTGCGTCACAACGGCTGACGAGATGGCAGAGTTGGCGCCCTTGGAGGCGATCACGGCGGCGTCGCCTCGGGCCGGCGGCTTCGCCGAAGGCACCCGACTGCTCGACGCGATGAGCACGCGCGCACCCAGGGTCGCATCCGACATCGCGGCCAGGGCGGGCCTGTCCATCACCGAGGTCCAGGCGCTCCTGGGTCAGCTGGAGTTGACCGGCGCGGTGGGGGAGCGGGAACGGGGGTGGCTCAAAGTCGAGCGCAAAGCCGAGTGAGCGGCACGTGGCATCCGTCGCGCTAGCCTTGCCGCATGGGTGCTCTCGTCCGCCGTCCCGCGCTGATCTCGGCGGCCCTTGCGCCAGTGTTCTTCATCGGCGGAACCATCGTCGCCGGCGCCCTGTGGCCCGAGTACAACCCGGTCACCCAGACCATCAGTGAGCTCGCCGCGGGGGATGCCCCCACCCGCGTCTTCATGACCGTCGCGTTCATGCTCACCGCCGTCAGTCACGGCGTGACGGGCATCTTCGCGACCGGGGTCGGCTGGCCGGGCCGCGTCGCGCTCATGGCCGCATCCGTCGCCACCTTCGCGGTCGCGCTGTTCCCACTGCCGACAGTGGCGGGCACGAGCGTCGAGCACCGCTGGAGTGCGATCGCGGGCTTCATCCTGCTGGCCATCTGGCCTGTGCTCGGCATGCGCCGCAGCACCGGGGTGCCCGAGCGCTACCCGTGGATCATCCGGCCGGTCGGCGCGATCCTCGGCACGGGGCTCATGGCGGTGTTCTGCTTCTGGTTCCTTGCAGTGTGGGCGAGCCCCGCCCTCGGCTACATCGGCGTGATCGAGCGCGTGGCCGCGAACGTCGAGAGCATCTGGCCGCTCGTTGTCGTGCTCGGGCTCTGGCTGCACGAACGGCCTCGGCGACAGGCGAGCGTCGGGCGGCAGGCATGACCAACCCCGCCCAGCTCGTGCTCCACTGGGCCGACGTGACCCCGGATGCCCCGGCCATCGTGTCGACCGAGCTCACGATGACCTACGCCGAGCTCGCGGACTCGGTGCGACGCATGGCCGCCCGACTGCGCAAGGACGGCATCCGCCCGGGCAGCGTCGTGGCGATCCGCGCCCGTCCCGAGCTCGAGGCGCTACTTCTGCTCGCGGTGCTGCACGAGGGCGCCGTCTCGCTGCACGGCAGCGAAGCCGTGATGCGGGCCTACGCCGACGAGATCGACTTCCTGCTGGGCGATCGTCCTCGCTCGATCCGGGTCGCGGCCCGGACCATCGACGTGGGCGCCGAATTCATGGTCTCGCTCGGCTCGGTCAACGCACGAGTCGAGGCTGCCGAACTCGGGGACTCCGACCCCTGCCGCATCGTCTTCTCCAGCGGCACCACCGGCTCGCCGAAGGGGGTCGAGTTCACGGTCGCCTCCCTGCTGGCGCGCACAGCATCCGCCCGCACCAACTGGATGCCGCGTGATCCGTTCATGTGCCTGCTCGGCCTCGACACGGTGTCAGGGTTCCAGACCTTCGCGTGGACCGTGATGAACGGGCGCCCGTACTTCGTGCCCGGAGATGGTCCGGCCAACCTTGCCCTGCTGCGCGAGCACGGCATCCGCTCGATCAAGACCTCGCCCGCGCGGCTCGAGAACCTGGTCGATGCCGCGGAGGCGGTCAGCGTCGGGCTGGGCGACCTCGCCGTCGAGGTCGTGGAGGTCGCGGGCAGCCTGCTCACGCCCAGCGTGGCCCGCCGATGCGAGAGCGCGCTCGGCTGCACGCCCCTCTACCTCTACGGGTCGACGGAGGTCGGCACCGTCACCCGCGGGATCTTCGACCCGTCGGCCCCGAACGCCGTGGGTACGGTCGTCGACGGCTCCGAGGTGCAGGTCGTCGACGAGGTCGGGCAGCCAGCCCCGGCAGGTGACCTCGGGGCGATCCGTTACCGGGCGGCCTTCACGCCCGACCACTACTGGCGGGCCGGTCCCGACGCCAACAACTCGTTCCGCGATGGCTGGTTCTACCCGGGCGATCTCGGGGTGCTCGACGCTGACGGTCGCCTGCTCATCTCCGGGCGCGCCGACGACCTCGTCAACGCCGGCGGCGCCAAGTTCAACCTGGCCGAACTCGACCTCTGGATGCGCGAGCTCGACCTGTTCACCGACTGTGCGAGCTTCCAGTTCCGGGATGCCGCTGGCGCAACCTCGATCGGAATCGCCTTCCAGTCCCGCCACCCCGTCGACCCCGCCATCGTTCTGGAACGGGTGCGCGGACTCCTGCCCAATCTCGAGATCAGGGCGCTCCTGAGGGTCGATGGCATCCCGCGCAATCACCTTGGTAAGGTGGTGCGAACGTCGCTCGCCGAACTGATTAATGGGGACAAGCAATGACTGCTCGTGTGTGGGGATTCGCCGGTGTCGGCGCACTGGGACTGGCCGCCATGGGAGTGGTCTCTCCGGCCAGCGCGCTTCCCCCGGTCGAGGGTTGCGGCGACGCTCCCGCGGGTGCGACGCTCACCAAGACCGATGGCGTCTGCCAGCTCGACTTCCCGGTCGGCACCTCCAACTGGACCGTTCCCGCGGGGCTGACCAGCCTGTATGCGGTGATCGCTGGTGGCGGTGGCGGCGCGTACGCCGACGGGAGCTCAGCCGGGTACTCGGGCAGCGGCGGCGACGTGATCTACGCCGACCTGACCTCTGCCGCAGCCGGATCTATGACGACCATCGTCGTGGGCGATGGCGGGGTCTCGGGTGATGAGCCCACCGACGGGGAGGACAGTTCGGTGACCGCCGGGTCTTCCACCACCGCACCGGGTGGCCTCGCCGGCGGCTTCGTCGGCGACTACTGCGTCATCAACAGCGACTTCAGCGTCTACGTGGGCAACGGCAGCGGTGCTGGTGGCATCGTCAACGTTTTCGCCGATTGTGAGGTCGACTTCATTCCGGCGGTCAACCCCCTCAATGGCGACGTAGACACCAACGGCGACCCTGTCCCGGCGATCTTCGCGTCGTTGGACGCTCCCCTCGGCGCGGGCGGGCGTGTGCTCCGGGCACCCGCTTCGCTCACTCCCGACGTGGACCTCACGGGCACCGGTCAGGGTGCGAGCGTGTTCTACGTCGCGGGTGCCCCGAGTAGCATCCCTGACTTCAACGGTGTGGGCGGCACTGGCCGGGTTGTCCTTCGCTACACGGTCGCCGCGCTCGCCGCGACGGGGGCCAACGCCATCGCCCCGCTGGGCGTCGGTGCAGTGCTTGCGGGTCTCGGCGCGATGCTGTTCGCGGTGTCCCGCCGCCGCACGCGGTCCGAGTCCTAGCCCGCGACCACGGCCCGGCCGTAGGCTGGCCGAGTGATCCAACTCGGCCAGTACCCAGCCCCGTCCCACACGATCGCTCACTTCAGCGACACCCACTTGCTGGCCGGCGGTCGCCCGCTGTACGGCAAGGTCAACACCATCGACCACCTCGCCCAGGCGTTGGCCCAGCTGGAGCGATCCATCGCCAAACCGGAGGCGATCGTCTTCACCGGGGACCTCGCCGACCTCGGTGAGCCCGACGCCTACGTGCGCCTGCGCGAACTCGTCGAACCCGCCGCGGCCCGCATGAACGCCCAGGTGATCTGGGTGATGGGCAACCACGACGAACGCGGCGACTACTCCCGGCTGCTGTTCGATCAGGAATCGGATGCGCCGCAGGACCGCGTCTACGACGTCAACGGACTGCGCATCATCTCCTTCGACACGACCGTGCCCGGCTATCACCACGGCGAGGTCACCGACGATCAACTCGACTGGCTCGCCGACGTGCTCTCCAGCCCGGCCCCGCACGGCACCCTGCTCGCGGTGCACCATCCGCCGATCCCCACGCCGCTGCTCGAGGCGATGGGCATGCTCGAGCTGTTCGACCAGCACAAGCTGGCGGCGGTGCTTGAGGGGTCCGACGTGCGCGGCATACTGGCGGGGCACCTGCACTACTCGACGCACTCGACCTTCGCGGGCATCCCGGTGTCGGTGGCGTCGGCCACCTGCTACACGCTGGATCTGAGCGCGGAGGACCGGCTGCTGTCGGGCGTCGACTTCGGTCAGTCGGTGAACATCGTGCACGTCTACGAGAAGCAGCTCGTGCACTCGATCGTGCCCATCGGCGCGACGACCGAAGTGTCTGGATTCCCGGCGGGAGCCTGGGCGCAGATCGAGGCGATGACCCCCGAGGAGCGCATCGAGACGTTCTCCAAGAAGTCGTCGACGTTCAACTCGGCCGAGGTGTCGAGCAACGGTTAGCGGGCCGATAGGGCAGGGGATGGTGGCGCCGATCCGGCAGGTGGTGATGCCGGCGATGAGGCGGGGATGACCCGGCGGATCGCGAGACACGCGTCGCCGTAGCATCCAGCGCCGCCCCCACGGGGCACCATGGTCACGTGGACCTCACCCGCGCCGCCGACGACTTCGCGAGCTACCTCGCGGCCGACCGCGGATTCAGCCCGCACACGGTGCGCTCCTACCGCAGCGACCTGTCACAGCTGGTCGACTTCGCTGCCGAGCGCGGGGCCGCCGAGTCGCAGGATCTCGACCTCGAACTGCTGCGGGACTGGCTGTGGCGCTCGTCGCAGGCGGGTCTCGCCAAGTCGAGTCTGGCGCGCCGCGCCGCAGCTGCCCGCAGCTTCACCGCCTGGCTCGCTCGCACGAAGGCCTCCCCAACGGATGCCGCCACCCGCCTGAGGGCGCCCAAGAGCGACCACCACCTGCCGCGGGTGCTCACGCGCGAGCAGATCGGCGGCATCCTCGACCGGGTCGCCGAACGCGCCGACACCGGTGATCCCGTCGCGATCCGGGATCGCGCGATCATCGAGTTGCTCTACGCCTCGGCCCTGCGCGTCAGCGAACTGACGGGGCTGAGCCTCGGCGACGTGGATCTGGCACGCCTGACGGTCCGCGTGCTGGGCAAGGGCTCGAAGGAACGTGTGGTGCCGTTCGGGGTGCCCGCGAAGCACGCGCTGGGGGAGTGGTTGCGGGTGCGCGATGCTCTTGCCGAGCATCCGACCGCCTTCTTCGTGGGCGCGAAGGGGCAGCGCCTGACGAGCCGCACCGTGTACGAACTGGTGTCGAAACTGCTCGACACGGTGCCGGGCTCGGGTCCGTCGGGTCCGCATACGCTGCGGCACACCGCGGCGACCCACCTGCTCGACGGGGGCGCCGACCTGCGCGGAGTGCAGGAGATGCTCGGCCATGCGAGCCTCGCGACCACCCAGCTCTACACCCATGTCTCGACGGAGCGACTGCGCGAGAGCTACCGCACGGCGCATCCCCGCGCCTGAGTCGGGCCGCCTCCAATCGGGCTAGTCCGACGGCAGCTGAGCTCGGTACACCTCAAGAACGCGCTCGAGGTACGCGGCGATGGTCGCCTGCTCGGCCGCACTGAAGTCATCGAGCACCCGGTCGATGCCCATGATCATCGGCATGAGGGTGCTCATTGCTTTCGCGACCGAATTGGGGGCCGGCACGACGAGCACACCGCGACGATCGGTGGGATGCTTCGCCCGGCTCACATGGTCGACAGCGACCAGGCGATCGACCACTGCCGTCACCGCCGCGGTGCTGATTCCGAGGCGCCGCGCGAGCTCCGTGGGCGAGAGCGGACCGCTGGAGATCAGGTGCTCCATGGCCTGCAGGTCCGTGGGGTTGACGTCGAGTTCGCGCCCGACGTGCGCCTCGAATTCGCCCGTGACGTCGAGGATGTCCCGCAGCAGCGCTGTCGGCGCGCGGGCCGTCATCCGCTGTCCGGGCCGCTCGGTTGTCATGACTGCCACTTTACCGCTATGTTCCTAGATTAGTTAGCTACTAGAGAAGTTAGAGAGTCATGCACCGCCTCACCTCCTTCATCACCGGTCGTCGCACGTCATGGATCGTGCTCGTGACATTCCTCCTCGCTGCCGGGGCTGTCTTCGCCGTCGGCTCGGGTGCGACAAGCGACACGTCACCGGGCATCGGTCTGCCAGCGTCCGCCGAGTCGGCACGAGTCGCCGCGGCCCAGGAAGACCTGCCGAGCGCGGATTCGACCAGCGCCCTTCTCGTCTTCAGTCGCGACGGCGCGAAGCTGACCGATGCCGACATCGAGGCGGTCACCGCAGCGGCATCCGACCTGGCGGGGCTCTCGAAGGACGACTTCGTGCCGCCGCCCACGGTCTCCGACGACGGCACTGCAGCCCTGGTCGTCGTGCCGCTGGAGATCATCGAGGATGTTGCGGCGCAAGCCGACCGCGCCGAGGAGCTTCGCACCACCGCCAACGCAGACCTTCCGAGCGGGCTGACCGCTCTGCTCACCGGTGCCGAGGGCTTCGCCGTCGACGTTGCCGCCGTCTTCAAGGGTGCTGATTTCACGCTGTTGCTGACGACAGTGATCGTCGTTGCGGTTCTGCTGCTCATCACCTACCGCAGCCCGTGGCTCTGGCTGGTGCCGCTGGTCGTCGTGGGAACCGCCGACGGCCTCGCGAGCATCGCCGCGACCCGGGTCGCCGCGCTCGCTGGCATCACCCTGGATGCCTCGGTAACGGGCATCCTGTCGGTGCTCGTCTTCGGCGCCGGCACCAACTATGCCCTGTTGCTGATCGCCCGCTATCGGGACGAGTTGCGCCTGCACGAGGATCGTCGCGACGCGATGGCCCGCGCCCTGCGCGGCGCCGGCCCCGCGATCATCGCGAGCGGCAGCACCGTCACGCTCGCCCTGCTCACCCTCGTCTTCGCCCAGCTGGAGGGCAACCGCGCCCTCGGCATCGCCTGTGCGACCGGTGTCGTGATCGCGATGCTCTTCGCCCTCTTCGTGCTGCCGGCCGCGCTCGTGCTGTTCGGACGCGGACTGTTCTGGCCCTACGTGCCGCGCTTCGGCAGCGAGGGCAGCATGGACCGGGGCGTCTGGCACCGCCTGGGTGTGCTCGTGTCGAAGAAGCCCGTGGTCGTCGCGATCGTCGGTGCCGTCATCCTCGGCTCGCTCGCCCTCGGCACCACGCAGATCAAGGTCGGCCTCTCGCAGACCGAGCGCTTCACCTCGGTGCCTGAGGCAGTCGTCGGCCAGAACATCATCGCCGACGCGTTCTCGGCCGGCAGTGGCTCGCCCGCCGCGGTCATCACGAACGCGGACTACGCCGACAAGGTCGCCTCCGTCGCTGAGACCGTCGACGGCGTCGAGTCCGCCACCGTCGGCGAGACCAACGGCACGATCACCCAGGTCAATGTGGTGCTGGATGCCGCGGCCGAGACCCCCGAGTCCTTCGCGGCCATCGAGGCCCTCCGCACCGCCATGCACGACATCGACGGTGCCGACGCCATCGTCGGCGGACTCGACGCCCAGAGTCTTGACGTGACGCGCGCCCAGACCGCCGACCAGGATCTGGTCATCCCGCTGATTCTCGCGCTCGTGTTCCTGGTTCTCGTGCTGCTCCTGCGGGCGCTCGTGGCTCCCGTGCTGCTGCTCGCGACAGTCGTGGCCTCGTTCTTCGCGAGCCTCGGCGCCAGCTGGCTGCTGTTCCAGTCGGTCTTCGGCTTCCCCGCGATCGACACCAACGTGGTGCTGTTCAGCTTCCTCTTCCTCGTGGCGCTCGGCGTGGACTACAACATCTTCCTCGTCACACGCGCCCGGGAGGAGACGCGCGAATTCGGCACCCGCACCGGCATGATTCGGGCCCTGTCGTCGACCGGTGGCGTGATCACGAGCGCGGGCATCCTGCTCGCCGCGGTGTTCGCCGTGCTCGGAGTGCTGCCGCTGATCACGCTCACACAGATCGGAATCATCGTGTGCATCGGTGTGCTGCTCGACACCCTCCTGGTGCGCACGGTGATCGTGCCGTCGCTCGCGTTCATCACCGGCGAGAAGTTCTGGTGGCCGGGTCGCCCGATGACCGTTGCCGCGGAGGTGCGCACCACCGGCTCCGGCAGCTGACCGGCGCGGGGTCGGCGGCAGCTCCGACCTCCCGCGCGCAGCGGCACCGGCGCTTACCCGGGTCGGCAGCAACACCGACGCGGGGATGCCTCCGAACCACGCCAACGGTGACACGTAGTCGCCGTTGACCCGCACGCCCACGTGCACGCATGTCTCGGCGCAGTGTCCCGGCAGGATGCGCCCGATCACCTGCCCGCGCACGACCGGATCACCCTGGGCGACGGTGGCGACCACCGGCTCGTAACTCGAGATGACACCCTCGCCGTGACGTATCGAGAGCACCGGACGGTCGACCACGGTTCCCGCGAAGTGCACGACACCGTCGGCCGGGGCGTAGAGCGTGCCCTCCGGAGCACGGATGTCGACTCCCCGGTGTCCCGTCGAGTACGGGGTGGCGGGGGCCAGATAGACCCGCGCGATCGAACGAGGTGGGTCGACGGGCCAGCGCCATGAGCCGGCCTCGGGCTCAGCGGTGAGCCCGAGGAGGGACGGCGGCGCCAGGAGCAGCACGGTGGCCAGGATGAGGGCGCGGAGCATCCACCGATCATCGGTGCGGGCGCTGCCGCGACCTGCTAGCGCGCGGCATCGGGGGAGAACCGGCCGTGAGTGCCGCCCGAGGGGGAGCGGTGGTACTATTTTCGAAGCACTCCGGGCAACCGGGGTGACTACGCGTGTCTACAGCTCCTTTCGGGAGCGCCGCTCAGCAGAGCGAGGCCCACACCCCATCAGTCCCCGGGAAACCGGGGTGGACGTGTGCGCGGACACCAGGTTCGCGGCCGACCGGTCGCGGAGAACAACTGAGAACAGGCGCGCCGCTGTGAAAACACGCGTGTGCCGAGAAGGAGCACGGCCATGGCCGTAGTAACAATCCGCCAGCTGCTCGACAGCGGCGTCCACTTCGGACACCAGACCCGCCGCTGGAACCCGAAGATGAAGCGCTTCATTCTGACCGAGCGCTCGGGCAGCCACATCATCGACCTGCAGCAGTCGCTGGCCTACATCGACAAGACCTACGACTACGTCAAGGAGACCGTCGCACACGGCGGCACCATCCTCTTTGTGGGCACCAAGAAGCAGGCCCAGAACACCATCTCCGAGCAGGCGACCCGCGTCGGCCAGCCCTACGTCAACCAGCGCTGGCTCGGTGGACTGCTCACCAACTTCACCACCGTGTCCAAGCGCCTCGCGCGCATGAAGGAGCTCGAGGAGCTCGACTTCGAGGACAGCGCCAAGAGCGGCTTCACCAAGAAGGAACTGCTCATCAAGAAGCGCGAGCTCGACAAGCTGCACAAGTCGCTCGGTGGTATCCGCAACCTCACGAAGACCCCGAGCGCCATCTGGGTCGTCGACACCAAGAAGGAGCACCTCGCCATCGACGAGGCGCACAAGCTGGGCATCCCGGTCATCGCGATCCTGGACTCCAACTGCGACCCCGACGAGGTTCAGTACCCGATCCCGGGTAACGACGACGCGATCCGCTCGGTGGGCCTGCTCACCCGCATCATCGCCGACGCCGCCGCCGAGGGTCTGATCCAGCGTCACCAGAAGCCCGAAGAGGGCGCCGAGGTCGAGCCCCTGGCCGCGTGGGAAGCCGAGCTTCTCCAGGCGTCGGAGACCCCCGTCTCGGAGGCCGAGAAGATCGAGGCCGTCGACGGTGAGATCTCCGGTACGCCGGATGCCGCGGCTGTCGCCGAGGTCATCGCCGCCGAGGTTCCCGTCGAGGAGAACGACGCCGACGCGCTCGTCGCTGAGCACGAGGCCGCCGCCGACGCGACCGTCGTTCCCGAGCACCACGTCGAGTCTGACGAGGCGACCGAGGCCAAGATCGAGGCCGAGGCCACTGCCGACGAGAAGAAGCCCGCGGCCAAGAAGCCCGCTGCCAAGTAGTTCACTCCAACCCAGTTAGGACCCACACCGTGGCAGATTTCAGCCTCGAAGACCTCAAGACCCTGCGCGAGCGCCTCGGCACCGGCATGGTCGACAGCAAGAACGCCCTCGTTGAGGCGGGTGGTGACCTCGAGAAGGCCACCGAGATCCTGCGTCTCAAGGGTGCGAAGTCCAACGCCAAGCGCAGCGACCGCTCGACCAGCGAGGGCCTTGTCGCCGCTGTCGAGTCCGCGACCGCGACCACGCTGATCGAGCTCGCCTGCGAGACCGACTTCGTGGCCAAGAGCGACAAGTTCATCGCGCTCGGCAACGCCGTGCTCCAGGCTCTCGCCGACTCGGGTGCCGAGACGGTGGATGCCGCACTCGCCGCCAAGGCCGGCAACGGCACGGTCGAGTCGCTCATCTCCGACGAGGCCGCGATCCTCGGCGAGAAGATCGAACTGCGTCGCCTCGCGCGCATCCCCGGCAACAAGTTCGCCGTCTACCTGCACCGCACCAGCAAGGACCTGCCTCCGCAGGTCGGTGTCGTGGTTGCGTTCGAGGGTGACGACGCCGAGACTATCCGCTCGGTTGCTCAGCACATCTCGTTCGCCGACCCGCAGTACCTGACGCGCGACGAGGTTCCTGCCGAGACGGTCGAGAACGAGCGTCGCATCGTCGAGGAGATCAGCCGTGGCGAGGGCAAGCCCGAGGCCGCCCTCCCGAAGATCGTCGAGGGTCGCGTGGCCGCGTTCTTCAAGCAGGTCGCCCTGCTCGACCAGGACTACGCCAAAGACAACAAGGTCTCCGTGGGCAAGGTCCTGTCGGATGCCGGACTGAAGGTCACGGGGTTCGCCCGCTTCAAGGTCGGCGCCTAGGCTCCCAGCTTCACCAGCAACGCCCCGCAGGTCGCGAGACCGGCGGGGCGTTGTCGCGTTCGGGATGCCGCGGCTCAGGTTGCGCGAGTCAACTGCCGCGCGGTCCGGGCGCGGGCATCCGCTCGGCATCGCCGAGCGTTCGCAGCACCGTGACCACCGCTGCGGTGTCCGCCCGGCCGAAGAACTCTCCGTCGGCGTCCTCGACGACGGCGATCGCGCGCTGCGCGAGTTCTGCCCCGGCATCGGTGACCGTAACGATCTTGGCGCGCGCATCCGCCGGATCGGGTTCACGGGTGACGAGTCCCTTCGCCTCCAGCCGCGCGATCACCTCCGACGTCATCTTGATGTCGGTGCCCGCCTGGGCCGCCAGACGCACCTGGTTCGGGGGAGCTCCGGCGGACATCCACCAGGCGCTCGCCAGCAGCACGAACTGCACGTGGGTGAGCCCGAGCGGGTGAAGGGCTGCCGCCATGGACCGCTGCCAGCGCATGGTCGTGTGCCACAGCAGGAAGCCGGGGCTCTCGCCGGGGCCGTTCTCGAAGCGGGTCACGCGGTCATTCTCGCGGCCTCGCGGAACAGCGCCTCGAGCGCCGCGCCGAAGTCGCCGCTGATCTGCGGGCCGAGCTCGGGCCCGACCTCGTCGGCTCCCGCCCCGTCGATCTCGAGTTCGTGGGTGACACGGGTGCCGGTGGGGGCGTCAACGAGCGTGTGACGGAACAGCAGGCTGAGGCCCTCGTACTCGGTACGGTCGGCGTACCGTTCGCCCGGTACGAGCTCGATGATGACCGAGCGGAAGGTGTCCTGGCCCTCGGGCGTCACGTCGAGCTCGGTGCCCACGGCGAACGGTCCGTGCAGTTCGAACACGTCGGCACCCGGATAGCTCAGCTCTCCGCGATGGAGTGCCTCCAGGGCGGCCCAGACGGCTGCCCGGGGTAGGTCGGTGTCGGCGGTGACGGCGGTGGTCCACATGGGGGTTCCTTTCGGTAAATAATCTACGCACAGACTATCTGTGGACAGATGAAATGCGCAAGGCCCCGGCCCCAGGCGTCGATCAATCCCTTGCCGATCGGCCGCACCGCGGATTCCGTGGAACTTCAGGTGATGACAATCGCCGTCCAGTGGTCCGGCGTGACCCGCTGAGCAGCATCATCACGGCGGCCGTCGCCGTGCCGAGGATCGCGGCCCTCAGTCGGGCACCGCCGCGGCTGCGGCGGCCAGCACGGTGTCCCGCTCCAAGGCGAGGGACGCCAGAAGCCGGGCAACGGTTCCGCGTTCGCGCTCGGCGGCGGCCCGCAGCACGTGGGCGCTGCGCAGGCCGCTGCGCGAGCGGCGCGAGAGGATCCGAGCGCGCTGGAACACCTCCTGCGCCGAGACCTCGCTCCGGTAGGCGCCGGAGGCGGGCGGCAGGGCGGGGTCGAGCTGGGGGGCGGCGACGCCGAGATCGGCAAGGGAGTCCGAATGCACGGCGACGATAGCAGAGCGCACCGCCGCGGCGTCCACCGCTCCGAGAGTGGCGAGCGCTTCTCGCGCCGACGGGTCGTTCACGAGCAGCGCGGCGAGAAGCAGGTGCTCGGCGCCGGGCTCGGCGTCGCCGAGGGCGCGCGCTTCCTGCTCGGCGGTGGTGAGGAGGGCGGCGATCAGTCGGGTGTCCTGGAGGGCGGTGCGGAGGGGCATGGGTTCCTTTCGGGAGTGTCGGGTTTCAGGAGGGGGTGCGGCGCCCGGGCGATAGCCGCTTATGGGCGGCCTGGGCTGAAATGCCGAGCGCTTGGCCGATGTCGGCCCACGTCCAGCCAGCCTCGAGTGCCCGGTCGACGCTAGCGCGCTCGATAGTCGCAGCGAGTCGGCGCAATGACACGACAGCGGCGAAGCCGTCATCCGGATCGTCGGGCGTCGGAATGTTCTCAATCTCGGACATGCATCAACAATGGTTGACGGCTCGCGCGGTGTCAACCATTGTTGATGAATCGCGGCGTCGCAAACCGCGCGCACCGAATACGCTGGAGGGGCCGCACGAGAGAGGGAGCGCATGTCCGAGGACAAGAAGAGAAGGGTGCTCCTGAAGCTCTCCGGTGAGGCATTCGGCGGCGGCTCGTTGGGGGTCAACCCCGATGTGGTCTCCTCGCTCGCGAAGGAGATCGCCGCGGCATCCGCTGAGGGGGTCGAAGTCGCGATCGTCGTCGGCGGCGGCAACTTCTTCCGAGGCGCCGAGCTCAGCCAGCGCGGCATGGACCGCGGCCGCGCCGACTACATGGGCATGCTCGGCACCGTGATGAACGCGCTCGCACTCCAGGACTTCCTCGAGCAGGCGGGGGCCGCCACACGCGTGCAGTCGGCCATCGCGATGACCCAGGTCGCCGAGCCGTACATCCCCCGTCGTGCGGAGCGGCACCTCGAGAAGGGGCGCGTCGTGATCTTCGGAGCCGGTGCCGGTCTGCCCTACTTCTCCACCGACACCGTCGCCGCCCAACGCGCCCTGGAGATCGACGCTGATGTCGTGCTCGTCGCCAAGAACGGTGTCGACGGTGTGTACGACGCCGATCCGCGCAAGAACTCCGACGCAGCCAAGCTCGAGCACGTCACCTACCAGGAGGCGCTGGTTCAGGGACTCAAGGTCGTGGACTCGACCGCCTTCAGCCTGTGCATGGACAACTCGATGCCCATGGTGGTCTTCGGAATGGAGCCAGCGGGCAATGTCACCAAGGCGATTCGCGGCGACCGGATCGGCACTCTCGTTTCCAACTAGACCTCTAAACTTGGGTTCGACACAAGGGAGTTGCCGTGATCAGCGACGTATTGGCCGAAGCCAAGGACAAGATGGGCAAGGCCGTCGAGGCCGCTAAGGACGATTTCGCGACGGTGCGCACCGGACGAGCGAACCCGGCCCTGTTCCAGAAGGTGCTCGTCGACTACTACGGCACGCCGACCCCGCTTGCGCAGCTCGCCTCCATGGTCAATCAGGAGGCCCGCACACTGCTCATCACCCCGTTCGACAAGTCGGCCCTCAAGGACATCGAGAAGGCCATCGCGGGTGCCTCGCACCTCGGTGCGAGCGTCGGCAACGACGGCGCCGTCATCCGCGCGACGCTGCCCGAGCTCAACGAGGAGCGCCGCAAGGAGTTCGTGAAGCTGGTGCGCGACAAGGCGGAGCAGGCGCGCGTGGCGATCCGCAACATCCGTCGCAAGGCGAAGGACGACCTCGACTCCCTCAAGGAGGTCGGCGAGGACGAGATCTCCCGCGCGGAGAAGGAACTCGACGCCACCACCAAGCAGCACGTCGACGCGATCGACGACGCTGTCAAGCGCAAGGAAGCCGAGTTGCTCGAGGTCTGATGGCGTCCGACTTCGAGGCCCAGGTTCGCGCGACGAACGACAAGATCAACGCGCGCACCGGCCGCCCCCTCATTCGCGCCATCGCCGTCGGGCTCATCCTCGGCGGAGCGCTGCTGGTCAGCCTCGTGCTCGTCAAAGAGCTCTACATGGTCTTCGCAGCTGCCCTGATCGGCTTCACGAGCTACGAGCTCGCCAGTGCGCTGCGCTTCGCCGGCCGGGATGTGCCCCGCCTGCCCACGGTCATTGTCGCGGTCGCGCTCGTGCCGGCCTCGTTCTACTGGCTGGACGCCGGCCACTGGTACGTGACCCTCGCGGGCATCGCGTTTCTGTCGATCTGGCGCATCGTGGAGCTGGCTCGCCCGAGCCACCGGGTCGCGCCGATCGAGCTTCTCAAGGATCTGGCGGCGGGCGCCTTCATCATGGCCTACGTCGCGTTCATGGGCGCTTTCACCGTGCTTCTCACTGCGCAGGACGGTGGCCAGTGGTGGACGCTGGCCTTCCTGATCGTTGTGGTCGCGGTCGACACCGGTGCGTACGCGACGGGTGTCGCATTCGGCAAGCACCCGATGGCCCCGACGATCAGCCCCAAGAAGACCTGGGAGGGGTTCGCAGGATCGGTCGCGGCTGCCGTGATCGCCGGCGTGCTGCTGTCGATCTTCATGCTTCACCAGCCCTGGTGGGTGGGCGTGATCCTCGCGGTCACCATCGTCGCGACGGCGACCTCGGGCGATCTCGCCGAATCGCTCATCAAGCGCGACCTGGGCATCAAGGACATCTCGACCTGGCTTCCCGGCCACGGCGGGTTCCTCGACCGTGTCGACTCGGCGCTGCTGTCGGCCGCTGCCGCGTATGCGCTGTTCCTGATCTTCGCGTGAGCCCGCGCTCACGCTGACACGGCCCTCAGGCAACGTAGGGCAAGATAGTCGGGTGAGCACAACTTTCCCGCGCGCCCGCAAGTCGAAACCCGGCTACAACGTCGACCAGGTCGAGGACTTCCTCGAGGAGGCCCGTCGCGCCTACACGGCCGACCGGGGCGATCTCGGTGTTGTGACCGCCGCGAGCATCCGTCGGACCGCCTTCGCCCTGCAGAAGGGTGGCTATTCGACCAGTCATGTGGATGCCGCCCTCGAGCGTCTCGAGGACGCCTTCGCGGCCCGCGAGCGCGAGCGCGCATTCGCGACGACCGGGGATGCCGCGTGGTACGCGCAGGCGCGCAGCTCGGCGCAGGAGATCATCGATCGGCTTGCCCGCCCCGAGGGGCAGCGGTTCAACCGGGTCGGCCCGTTCACGACGGGGTACAGCCCCAAGGACGTGGATGCGTTCACCAACCGTCTCGTTGGCTACTTCCAGGCGGGCAAGCCGATGAGCGTCGACCACGTTCGCACGGTCGTCTTCGGATCGAAGAAGCGTGGCTACAACGAGCAGCAGGTGGACCTTCTGCTCGACGCGGTCATCGACGTCATGCTCGCGGTGCGCTGACCCGACCGAACGGCCTCCCGGGGCTCTGACAGGCCCATGGGCTAAAATCATGCAACTGTGGGGATAAGCACGCGGGCGATCGAACTCCGTGCCCAGCTCAAGAGCGAGGGCGGAGACGTTTCTGGGCGCCATCGGCGCGCCCCGTGGTCCCTTCCTGCCTTCGCCACCTTCGTCACATTCGCCTTCCTCGCCGTGACCCTCGCCCCGCCCCCCACCGGCTCGACCTACGCCGCCACAGGCCCGCAGCGCAGCGGTGAGCCCCAGTCGGTCGACGTCGCTGGTGACTACTCCCTGTCGGCCGAGCGGGATGCGTTCAGTGTGAGCGAGATACGGGTCGCGCCAACCGCGCCAGCGGTGGGCATTCCCGATGCGGGGTCGGCGCAGGCCATTGCCCTGGAGATGGTGCTCGCCCGCGGCTGGGACATGACCGAGTTCAGCTGCCTCGTCGCACTGTGGACCCGTGAGTCGAACTGGAACGCCTACTCGCACAACTCGTCGAGCGGTGCCTACGGCATCCCGCAGGCCCTGCCTGGCGAGAAGATGGCGTCGGCCGGCGACGACTGGGCCACCAACCCGGCCACCCAGATCACCTGGGGTCTCGGCTACATCACCGACCGCTACGGCACCCCGTGCGGTGCGTGGGGCCACTCGGAGGAGAAGGGCTGGTACTAGCCAGCCGGGTCTGAGCGTGGCATCGACGGCCACTACGCTGGCCGGATGGAGTTGCTGCAGCTCGGTGTGTACGGGGTCATCGGGCTGGTCACGATCGTTGCCGCCGGTGCGTTCAGTGCTCGATTGGGCATTGCAGCCCCTCTCGTACTCATCGTCGTCGGCGTCGGATTCAGCTACATCCCGGGCGCACCCACGTCGGTGCCACATGAGCTGATCCTGCTCGGGCTGCTGCCACCGATTCTGTACGCGGCATCCATCACGGTCCCCGTCGTCGACTTCCGTCGCAACTTCAGCACCATCTCCGCACTCAGCGTGGGGCTCGTCATCGTGACCACCGCAGTGACGGGCTACCTGCTCTACCTGATCTTCCCGCAGCTGTCACTGGCGGCGGCCATCGCGATCGGCGCGGTCATCAGCCCCACCGACGCGGTCGCGGCAACGGCGCTGGGCAAGAAGTTCGGACTTCCGCCGCGACTCGTGACGATCATGGAGGGCGAGAGTCTGGTCAACGATGCGACCGCGCTGGTTCTGCTGCGGTCGGCGATCGCCGCCACGGCATCCGCCGTCTCGTTCTGGGATGTCGCTGGTGACTTCCTCTTCGCTGTAGCCGTGGCCGCGGCGATCGGGCTCGCCGTCGGATTCGTCACGGTCTGGGTGCGCTCGAAGATCACCGATCCGCTTCTGGACACCGCCATCTCGTTCGCTGTGCCGTTCATCGCGTTCATTCCCACTCAGTTCGTCGGGGCATCCGGGGTGCTCGCCGTCGTCGTCGCGGGCCTCTACTCGGGCCACCACGGGGCACGCCGGTTCTCGGCGCAGGCGCGCGTCGCCGAGCGGCTCAACTGGCGCACGCTGCAGTTCGTGCTCGAGAACGGCGTCTTCCTGCTCATAGGAGTGCAGATCTCGGGGCTCATCTCCAGCGTCATCCAGGACGATCTGAGTGCGGGGCTCGCCGTCGTGCTCGGGGTGTTGATGACCGCGGTCGTCATCGTGATCCGCTTCCTCTTCGTCGGACCCGTGCTCCTGCTGCTCCGAGCCGAGCTGCGCCGGGCCGAGCGGGCCCAGACCCGCTTCGGCGAGTTCCTCGATCAGTTCCGGCGCAGGAGCGATGTGAGCGCCCGAGGAGTCAGGCGGCAACAACGAGCGGAGGCCATCCACGAGCGTCGAGGGCAGGATCTTGCCCAGCTGCAGGCGGAGGGCCTGGGCTGGCGTGGCGGTGTGATTCTCGGGTGGTCCGGGATGCGCGGGGTCGTCACGCTCGCGGCCGCCCAGTCCCTGCCGGACACGACACCCTACCGACCCCAACTGGTGCTCATCGCGTTCACGGTTGCGGTCGTGACGCTACTGCTGCAGGGCGGTACCCTGCCGTGGCTGATCAGGCTGACGGGCATCCGTGGGGCGGATGCGGTCGCCGACAGTCGTGAGCTCGCCGGACTGCTCGACGAACTCGCGGAGTCCGGACTGGCCGCGATTGAGAGCCCCAGTCTCGAGCTGCCGGAGGGCCAGATGATCGACGAGCACGTGTTGGAGCGGGTGCGCAGCGATACCCTCCTGCGTGCCCAGTCGGCGTGGGAGCGGGTGGAACGCACCCCCACGAGTCCCGTGTCCCCCCAGCGCCAGTATCGCGCTCTGCGCCGGGAGGTGCTCCGTGCTGAGCGCGAGGCGCTTCTCGAGGCGCGCTCGGCCGGTCGCTACCCCTCCCGGATCCTCATTCGCGCGCAGGCGATGCTCGACCTCGAGGAGACCAGACTCGAGCAGATCGACAACCCCGGCGGCGCCTGACGCCGTCCCTCCGATTCACGCTCGTAGACTGGTCTCATGCCTCGTTCGAATCGTCCCCGCGGCCGCCGCCCGGACGCCGAGGCGGTCACCGAAGTCGACCTCAGCCGAGCATTACTGGGGCGGATGCACACCGAGCCGCGTCGCGACGGCCTGTGGAATGTTCAGCCGCTCGCGGCATCCAGCTCAACCAAGGTCTACACCTGCCCCGGGTGCAGCCTCGAGATCGCCCCGGGAACGGCCCACATCGTGGCGTGGCGAGCGGACGGGCTGATGGGCGAAGCCGACGACCTCGCGGCCCGCCGGCACTGGCACACGCACTGCTGGAAGATCCGTCCGTGACGGCGGTGGATATCCGCGGCGGCATCGAGTTGCCCGCCCGGCGGGAGAATGTCGAGCTGGAGACCAGCGACGGGCTGACCCTGGTGGGGGAGTTGAGCCTGCCCGAACTCTCACCGCCGGTCGCAACTCTGGTGGCGCTGCATCCGCTGCCCACCGCCGGCGGTTTCATGGATTCGCACATCATCCGCAAGGCCGCGGCCCGCCTGCCCGCACTCGCCGACATCGCCGTGCTGAGGTTCAACTTCCGTGGGGTCACATCGCCGCGGGGAACCTCAGGGGGCGAGTTCGGTCACGGGCTCGACGAGCAACACGACCTGGCCGCAGCGATGGACCTCGTGCAGTCTCTTGGCCTTCCGCACCCCTGGATCGTGGGGTGGTCGTTCGGCACCGAGGTCGCGCTCAAGTGGGGACTCGAGCATCCGATCGAGGGAGCCATTCTGCTGTCGCCTCCGCTGCACCGCACGACACCGGCAGAACTCGCCGCGTGGGCCGGTAGCGGCAAGCGACTCGTGGCTGTGATTCCCGAGCTCGATGACTACCTGCGCCCCGCCGAGGCCGCCGAGCGGTTCGCCGCCGTGCCCGAGACCGAGTTCGTCGCCGTCGAGGGCGGCAAGCACCTCTGGGTCGGCGAGGAGCAGACCTACCGCGTGCTCACCGAGATCGTGGCGCGACTGAACCCCGGTGTGCTGCCCTTGCCGCGCACCTGGGAAGGCCGGTGATCGAGCCTGTCGAGATCCGGCCCTAGAGCTCTTCCTGCCGAGGCACGAACACCTGGTTGACCACGAGCAGGATCGCTGCTGCGACCGGGATCGCGATCAGTGCGCCGAGGATACCCAACAGCGTTCCTCCAGCGAGGGCTGCGATCACGACGATCGCCCCCGGAACCTTCACCGCCGTCGCCATGATGCGCGGGTTCAGCACGTACGCCTCGACCTGCATGTAGACGATGTAGTAGATCGCCACGACGAGCACCGCGGGGAAGCCGTTGAACAGCGCCACGAGCAGCGTGATGACCGCAGCACCGGAGACGGTTCCCACGAGCGGGATCAGCGAGCCGAGGAAGGCGATGAAGGCGAGCAGCGCGGAGTACTTGATGTTGAGCCCGAACAGCGGCAGCACGAGCGTCAGCACGATGAACGACAGGATTCCGTTGACGAGGGCCAGCGAGACCTGCCCGATCACGTAGCGACCCACCGCGGTGCTGATCTGCTCGGCGAGGTCGATGAACTTCGGACGCCGTGAGGCAGGTACCAGTCGGTACAGGCCGCGTTTGAGGCTCGTGAGCGACGACACGAAGTAGATCATGAGGATGATGACGACCACGGCACCGGTGATGCCACTGGCGATTCCGAGGCCCACGGTGAGCACACCGCCGCCGAGCTGGGCGAAATCGAGAGTCTTGACCCACGCCTGAAGACCGTCAACGACCTGCTGCACGTTGACCCAGGGAAGGGCATCCTGAATGTTGGTGAAGATGCTTCCATCGTTGAATCCGCTGATCAGCCCGGGAATCGTCTTGATCGCGTTCTGCACCTGCTCGCTGATCACGGGGATGATCGCGAAGATCAGCCCGGCGAAAATGCCCAGTACGCCCACGAGGACTGTGACGATCGCCAGCGGTCGGGGAAACTTGTGCTTCTCCAACCAGCTGACCAGCGGGTCGAGCCCGAGCGCGAGGAACAGCGCGGCGCCGACGTAGGTGATGATCGTGGCGAGCGAGCCGATCGTTGCGCCGATTGCGATCGCCACGATGACACCGAGGCCGCCCAGCAGGCCGACGCGGAAGGAATTCTGGATCTTCACTCGGAGACCGCCTCTTCAGCCTGCTGCAGCACACCACGAAGGTTCTCGAAGTACCCCGCGACCGTGTCGCGCTCCTGCTTGATCTTGGTGAGGCGCTCCTCGGCATCCTGCACGAGTTGTGCGCTGCGCTTCTCGGCGTCGGCGATGATCGCCTTCGACCGGGACTCCGCGTTCTCGAGCAGCTGGCGCGAGTGTGACTCGGCCGACTCCCGCAGCGTGCGTGCCTGGGTCTTCGACGCACTGTCGAGCGAGTCGGCCTCGGCGCGCTTCTCGGCGGCCAGCCGCACGGCCTCGGCGAGCTGGGCCTGAGCCTCGTCGAGGTACTGCTGGGTCTGCGCCGTCGCCTCCTGGTGGCGGGCCAGGAACTCCTTCTCCGCCTGATCCCTGCGCGCCTTCAACTCCAGTTCGAGGGCGTTGCGGGCTTCCTCGGCCTCGCGCTCGAGAGTGGTGCGCGTCTCGTCGGCCTGGTGAGCGAGGGATGCCCGTGTCGTCTCGGTCTCGCTGGCCAGCTGTGCGCGCTGCCGGGCGATGTCTCGCGCAAGGTCGCTGCGCTGCTTCTCGACGTCGTGGGCCAGCTCGGCGCGGGTGGTGGTCACCTCGTTCTCGAGGGCTGCGCGCTTCTCCGCGATCTCCGCGTTGAGTGCTGCGCGCTTGTCGGCGATGTCGGCGTTGAGCGCCGCCTGTGCGGCGGCGGTCTGCGCCGCCAGGTCGTTGCGCGCGGCGGTCGTCTCCGCCTCCAGTTCGGCTCGCGCGGCCGCAGTCTCGGCCTCGAGGGCTGCGCGGGTCGATGCCGTCTCAGCGTTGAGTGCGCCCCAGGCCGCGGCCGTGTCGGCCTGAAGCTTCGCGCGGGATGCCTCCGTGTCGTTGGCGAGCTTCTCCTGCGCTGCCGCAGTGTCGTTGGCGAGCTTCTCCTGCGCGGCCGCGGTCTCGTTGGCGAGAGTCTCGCGCGCGGCGGTGATCTCGGCCTCCAGCTGGGCGCGACCGGTCTCGAGCTCGCGCTCCAGGTCAGTTCTGCCCTGCTCGATGTCGCGGGCGAGCTCGGCGCGCAGTCGCGCGTTCTCGTTCTCGTAGTTGGCCCGACCCAGCTCGGAGTCCCGGGCCAGCTGCGCCGCGGCCTCGCTAGCCTCGGCCGCCTCACGGGTGGCCGTGACCTTCAGTTCGGCTGCCTCGTGCTCGGCCGCCGCGCGGAGTGCTGCGGCCTCCCGGGCGGCGGTCGAGCGGGCCTCGGCGGCCTCGGTGGCCACGGCGGCGCGGAGCGCGGCAGCCTCACGCTGAGCGTCCTGCAGGGTGAGCTGCGCGTCAGCGCGGGCGCGGGTGAGCAGCTCGTTGGCCTCCTGCGTGGCGTCGGCGACGAGCTTCGCGGCGCGGGAGTTCGCGTCATCCGTCAGCTTCTGGGCGGCGCTGGCAGCCTCGGATCGCAACTCCTGGGTCTCGGCCAGCGCGCTCGCGCGCAGCTTCTCCGCGTCGATGTCGGCCTGCGCGATGAGGCGAGTGGACTGCTCCTCGGCCACGCGAAGCATGTTCTCGAGCTTGGTTCCCAGTCCGGCATAGGTGGGGCTGCCGGTCTCGTCGAGCTCGGCCTGCAGGTCTTCGTTGACGGCCAGCAGGCGCTTGACTTCCTTGGCCGACTCGGCGCGATCGGTGTTGGCCTTGATGAGCTCGCCACGCAGTTGCTGGATGGCGCGGTCGACCTCGTCCTTCTTGTACCCGCGCATCTCAGTCCCGAAATCGGTGTCGTCGGCAGCCATGATTTCTCCTTGCGCGGTGGGGGACTGTCAGAAGTTTAGCGTGGTCATTCCCAGTGCATTCCCAGTGCTGTGGTTAGGCCCGACGCAGGCCCGTCGGCTATTCTTGAACGTCTTTGTTGTTGCCATTCCCCGCTAGTGAAGGGGATCCCCTCCTCTCGTCCCTAGTGCGAGCGACCGACTACCCAGCGGCGGAGGGTGCCAGCTCGTAACGAGCCGGCCGGGCAACACGAAAGGAGTAGTTCGTGCGGTTTGTTCTCGCAATAGTCAGTTTTGTCGTGGCCGCGGTCATGATCGTCGCAGGCATCGCCCAGCGCACGATCTTCGCCGAGCCCGACAAGGTCGCGCTCAGCACAGTGGTCACGACCGAGTCTCCGGTGACCGTGATCGACGGTGACACCCTCAACGCGTTCGAGGGCAGTCAGACTCTCTCGGTGCAGGGGCCCGGCACGGTGTTCGCCGCATACGGTCGCACGACCGATGTGCTGGCGTGGATCGGCGACGCCAGCTACACCACCGTCAGCCTCGACAAGGAGACCGGTGAGCTGACGTCGACGCTGACCCGGGGAACCGAGACCGAGGTGCCGGACCCGAATGGTTCCGACCTGTGGCTCGACGACTTCGTGAAGGACAACGACCTCTCCATGACGGTCAAGGTTCCGTCGAACGTGTCGATCATCATCGCCTCCGACGGTACGGAACCTGCGCCCGTCGACATCGCCCTGTCGTGGCCACTCGACAACTCGACCCCGTGGGCGGGACCGCTGATCGTCGGCGGAGCGATCGTGCTTCTTCTCGGTCTCGGCTTCCTGCTCTGGGCGATCAACCACATGCGCTCGTCGCGCGGGCCGCGTCGCAAGATGCCCAAGGTGCCTCGCCAGCCCATCTACAAGCCCACGAAGAAGGCGGCAGTCGACAAGCCCGCGAGCGGGCGTCGCCGGGGCATGATCGCCGTGCCCATCGTTCTCGTCGGTGCCCTGGCGCTCAGCGGCTGCTCGCCCGAGTTCTGGCCGACCGACCAGAAGGCGGCCGCGCCCTCGGCGTCGGCGTCGGAGGCCCCCGTGGACTCCCAGCTCAGCCCGCCGGCGGCCACGGTGCGCCAGATCGAGAAGATCGTCGCGCGCATCAGTTCCGTCGCCAAGAAGGCAGATGCCGACCGGAATGGCGAGTTGCTTGCCACCCGCTTCGATGGCGCCGCTCTCGAGCTTCGCCTCGCCAACTACACGATTCGTGGTGCCGACCCGTCGATCGGCGCGTTGCCCGCGATCCCCGAGGGGCCGGTGAAGCTCACCCTTCCGCAGCAGACCGACACCTGGCCGCGCACGGTGTTCGCTGTCATTCAGGATGAGAAGGACGACACGATTCCGCCGGTTGCCCTGTTCCTCGTTCAGGAGGATCCGCGCTCCGATTACAAGGTCAGCTACGCCATCACCCTGGAACCGTCAGCTGTGCTGCCCGAGGTCGCGCCCGCAAGCGTCGGCGCCGCTCGCTTGGCGCCCGACAGCGGCCTGTTGAAGTCCACCCCGGATGACACGGCCGAGGCCTATGCCGACATCCTGGAGAAAGACGTCGACAGCGACGCCTACCTCGACTTCGACACTGAGGGTGACAGCCTGCGCGCCGCCGTCGGTCTCGCGGCCAAGCAGCAGATCCGGTCGTCCCTACCGGCGACCGCCAGCGTCGCGTTCTCGCACGAGCTGGGGGCAGCAGATCCCATCGCGCTGGCAACCAATGACGCGGGAGCGATCGTCGCGGTCAACCTCAACGAGATCACGACGGTGCAGCCGGTCGAGGCCGGCGCCGCGGTCAATCCGACCGGCCAGGTGAAGGCGCTCTCCGGCCTCGCGATCAGCACCAAGGGCATCCGGGCGACCTACGGCGATCAACTGCTGTTCTACGTGCCCGCGGCCGGAAGCGATGCCAAGATTGTTCTGCTCGGCTACAGCGTCGGGCTCGTCAAGGCCGGGGAGATTTAATGAGCAACGCACCCCTGAATGGTGCGAACCTTCGTGGTGCTGTCGACCTGAGTTCGCTCGTGCGACCGCCGGCACCGCCGGCAGGGGGAGCGCCGGCGTCCGCTGGCGGCGTTGTTCAGCAGGTCACGGATGCGACGTTCACGGCGGTGCTCGACCTGTCGGCGTCGGTGCCCGTCATCGTGGAGTTCTTCGGGGCGGGCATCCAACCCACCCTGGGTCCCGTGGTGCGCCAGTACGGCGGTCGGCTCGCGCTCGCGACAGTCGATGGCACGAGCAACCCCCAGTTGGTGCAGGCGTTCCAGGTGCAGGAGGTACCGACCGTTGCCGCTGTGATCGGGGGTCGTCCGCTGCAGTTGTTCAGCGGCATGATGCCCGAAGCGGAGTTGCGCACTGTGCTCGACCAGGTGCTGGCCCTTGCCGCGCAGAACGGCGTCACGGGCACCATCCCGACTGACAGCGACGACGAGGCCGACCCGGCCGAGCCGGTGGAGGAGCCGCTGCCGCCCCTGCACCAGGAGGCGTACGACGCCATCACGTCAGGCGACTTCGCGGCAGCGATCAAGGCCTACGAGACAGCGATAGCGCAGAATCCCCGTGACCAGCTCGCGGTGGCTGGCCTCGCCCAGGTCTCCCTGCTGGCCCGCCTCGAGCCCGTGACTGCGGATGCCGTGCGCTCAGCCGCAGCGGCGAATCCGACCGATGTCGACGCTCAACTCGCCGTGGCCGACCTCGACGTCAGCGGCGGACACCTCGACGACGCCTTCGCGCGCCTGCTCGACCTGTTCCCCACGCTGGACGCGGCGGGCAAGAATGCGGTGCGCACCCGTCTGCTCGAGTTCTTCGAGATCGCCGGTGCAGACGATCCCCGGGTAATCGTGGCGCGTCGCCGCCTCACCGGTCTGCTGTACTGATCGCGGCTACCACGAGGAGTCAACGATGACCGAGCAGCAGCTGCACCGACCGACTGCCGGTCAACTCGATGTCTGGAGCCGGGTTGCGGGCCTGGGCATTGTCATCGGACTCCTCATCGGGCTAGTGCCGCCCCTGGCCTTCGGGTTGACGGGTCCGGGCGCGGCGATCATCCTCGGGATCCTCGTGGTCGGTCCCGCGATCGTGTCGACGGTGATCGGCTTCCGGGCGGTCGGCGTCGCGAAGCTGGAGAAGGCGTCGGGCTATTCGACGATGTTCGACTTCGCGGGCTACGAGCTGCGCGACCCGCGCACGCTCGAGGTGCTGCGGGCAAGCGATGTGCGGCCCACGGGAACGATTCGTCGGTCGCTGTTCCGTTCGATGCTCACGGTCAAGCCGGGCACCCTGCTCGCGAAGCGGCTCGAGGAGGACGAGAGGGCTGACCGCGACGAGCGGTGAGCTGAGCTCCTAGCCCCGCGGCGACAGCCACAGGCCGGCCAGCGGAGGCAGCGTCAACTCGACCGATGCCGGACGCCCGCCCCACGGCTCATCCAGTGCCGTCACGGCACCGAAGTTGCCGACACCCGACCCGCCGAACTCGACGGCGTCGGTGTTGATGATCTCGTTCCAGAAGCCGCCGAAGGGCATGCCGAGCCGATACGGCCCGACGGGGTTGCCGGAGAAGTTGAACACGCCCACCAGCGGCACGCCCGACGTCGACCAGCGCACGAAGGCGACCACGTTCTGTGCCGAGTTCCCGCCATCGATCCACTCGAATCCGGCGGGGGAGTTGTCCTGTTCCCAGAGGGCTGCGGTGCCGGAGTAGATCCGGTTGAGCTCGCTCACGAGCTTCTGCAGCCCGAGGTGCAGCGGCTGGTCGAGAATCCACCAGTCGAGTCCGCGCTCCTCGCTCCACTCGCTGGGCTGTCCGAACTCGCTGCCCATGAACAGCAGCTGCTTGCCGGGGTGCGCCCACATGAACGACAGGTACGCCCGCACGTTGGCGAGCTTCTGCCACTGGTCGCCGGGCATCTTGTGCAGCAGCGAGCCCTTGCCGTGAACGACCTCGTCGTGGCTGATCGGCAGCAGGAAGCTCTCGCTGAACGCGTAGAAGAACGAGAACGTGATGTCGTTGTGGTGATACGAGCGGTACATCGGGTCTTCCTGCATGTACTGCAGGGAGTCGTGCATCCACCCCATGTTCCATTTCAGACCGAAACCGAGACCGGATGACGCGGTCGGCTTGGTCACGCCCGGCCAGCTCGTCGACTCCTCGGCGATCATCACGATGCCGGGATTGCGCTTGTAGGCGGTCGCGTTGACCTCCTGCAGGAAGCTGATCGCCTCCAGGTTCTCGCGCCCGCCGTTGACGTTGGGTAGCCACTCGCCGTCTTTGCGGGAGTAGTCGAGGTAGAGCATGCTCGCGACGGCGTCGACGCGCAGCCCGTCGATGTGGAACTCCTCGAGCCAGTACAGCGCGTTGGCGACGAGGAAGTTGCGCACCTGCGACTGGCCGAAGTCGAAGATGAGCGTGCCCCAGTCCATCTGCTCGCCGCGACGGGGGTCGCTGTGCTCGTACAGCGCCTGGCCGTCGAACTTGCCGAGTGCCCACTCGTCTTTGGGAAAGTGCCCCGGCACCCAGTCCATGATCACGCCGATGCCGGCGCCGTGCAGCCGGTCGATGAGGTACTTGAGGTCGTCGCCGTGGCCGAACCTGCTGGTCGGCGCGTAGTAGCCGGTGACCTGGTAGCCCCACGACGGACCGTACGGATGCTCGGCGAGCGGCATGAACTCGACGTGCGTGAATCCCAGCTGACGTACGTAGTCGATGAGCTCGTCGGCGAGAGACCGGTAGTCGAGGCCGGGACGCCACGAGCCCACGTGCAGCTCGTAGACGCTCATGGGCGAGTTGTGCGGGTCGGTGTTGGCGCGCCGCGTCATCCAGTCGCCGTCGCTCCAGGCGAACAGGGATTGCCCCACCTTGGATGCCGTCGCCGGGGGCACCTCGGTGTAGCGCGCCATCGGGTCGGCGCGGGTGACCCACTCGCCGGCCTGGGTCAGCAGTTCGAACTTGTAGGCGCTGCCGGGTTCGAGCGCGGGCACGAAGATCTCCCAGACCCCGTTGTCGTCGAGGCGGCGCATCGCGTGGCCGACGCCGTTCCAGCCGTTGAAGTCGCCGACGACCCGCACCGCGCGGGCGTGCGGGGCCCACACTGAGAAACTCGTGCCCGCAACGTCCTCGTGCGGGCGGAAGTGCGATCCGAGCACCTGCCAGATCTGCTCGTGACGGCCCTCGCCCCACAGGTAGAGGTCGACCTCGCCCACGGACGGCACGAAGCGGTACGGGTCATCCGACGTCCAGCTGGGAGCGTTGTCGTACTCGGTCTCGATCACGTAGGCCTGGCCGGGGTCCGGGGCAAAGCCCTGCCACAGTCCCCGGTCGACGTGTGCGAGAGGCACCCGCGATCGGTCGGCGCGGATGGCGGTGACCGCCGAGGCCAGGGGACGCACGACCCGGATGACCCATCCGCCGTCGACCGGATGCTGGCCGAGGGTTGCGTGCGGCTGCGGGTGCGAGCCGCCAACAAGGGCGGCGATGTGGTCGGGGTGCAGGTCGGGCAGGTCGGGCAGTGCGGGCGGTGCAGCGGCATCCGCCCCCGGCTTCTTCTTGGCGACCATCGGTGTCAGCGACCCTTCGTCGGTGCTGCGGGCGTCTGCACGTGCAGGATGTGGGCGGGCTCGCCGAAGGCGTCGAGGCGCACGTAGTTGTCGCGACCCCACTCGAACTCGCCGCCCGTGATCAGGTCGCGCACCGTGAAGGTGGCGTCGGGGTCGAGCCCGATGCGGGTCAGGTCGAGGTGAACCACGGTCTCGCGCACCGAGTGCGGGTCGACGTTCACGACCATGATGAGGGCATCGTCGGTGCCATCGGGGTTGTGCTCGGCGGCGAGGTACTTCGTGTAGACGAGCATCGAGTCGTCGTCACTCCAGTGCACGTCGAGGTTGCGCAACTGGCGCAGAGCCGGGTGAGCGGCCCTGATCAGATTCAGTCGCGTCAGATACGGGGCGAGCGAATTGCCCGCCTTCTCGGCGCCGGCCCAGTCGCGCTGCTTGTACTCGTACTTCTCGTTGTCGATGTTCTCCTCGGAACCGGGACGGGCGATGTGCTCGAACAGTTCGAAGCCCGCATACACACCCCAGCTCGATCCCGCTGTCGCCGCGAGCGCCGCGCGGATCTTGTAGGCCGGCCGCCCGCCGAACTGCAGGAACTCGGTGAGGATATCGGGAGTGTTCACGAACAGGTTCGGCCGTAGATACGCGGCGGTCTCGTGCGAGATGGACTCGAAGAACTCGGCCAGCTCGTCCTTGGTGTTGCGCCAGGTGAAGTAGCTGTACGACTGCTGGTAGCCGACCTGCGCGAGGGACCGCAGCATCGCGGGGCGGGTGAAGGCCTCCGCGAGGAAGACCACCTCGGGAAACTCGGTGTTGATCTCGTGCAGCACGATCTCCCAGAACTGCAGCGGCTTGGTGTGCGGGTTGTCGACGCGGAAGATCTTCACGCCGAGCCCGATCCAGAAGCGCAGCAGACGCAGCACCTCGGTGCGGATACCGACGGGGTCGTTGTCGAAGTTGATCGGATAGATGTCCTGGTACTTCTTCGGCGGGTTCTCGGCGTACGCGATCGAACCGTCGGGAAGGGTCGTGAACCACTCGGGATGCTCGGTCACCCACGGGTGATCGGGCGAGCACTGCAGCGCGAAGTCGAGGGCGACCTCGATGCCGAGTTTGTTCGCCTGAGCGACGAAGAAGCTGAAGTCCTTGATGGTGCCGAGATCCGGATGCACGGCATCATGCCCGCCGTCGGCCGAACCGATCGCCCACGGCGACCCCGGGTCCCCGGGAACCGTCACCAGCGTGTTGTTGGGCCCCTTGCGGAACGCGTGACCGATGGGGTGGATGGGCGGCAGGTACAGCACATCGAAACCCATGTCGGCGACGGCCTGCAGGCGCTTCGCCGCAGTGCGGAAGGTTCCGGAGGTCCACGTGCCGTCCTTGGCGCGCTTGGCACCCTCGCTGCGCGGGAAGAACTCGTACCAGCTGCCGACCCCCGCGCGCTCGCGTTCGACGCGCAGCTCGATCACGTTGCTCACGGTCGTGAGAGTCGCGAGGGGGTTGGCCCGGATCGCGTCCGTCAGGCGCGGCTCGAGCGCGATCGCGAGCTTCTGGGCGGGCGACAGTGCGGGGTCGGCGAAGGCGGCGGCGGCATCCTTGACGATCTTGCGGCCCCCGGCGCGCTCCAGCAGAAGGCGGCCCATCGTGACCATGAGGTCGACGTCGGCGCGCGCCGGAATCTTGATCTCGGCGTTGTGCAGCCACGTGGCCCAGTCGTCGCAGAACGCGCGCACCTGCCAGGTCCAGGTGCCCTCGGTGTCGACGACGGCGTCGGCCTGCCAGCGATCCGTGCCTGGGGCGATGGGGCGCATCCAGTGAATTTGTGACTCGCCGCTCGGATCGGTGAGCACGAGCTGCACACCCAGCTGGTCGTGGCCCTCCCGGAAGACCGTTGCCTGGAAGGGAACCACTTCGCCGCGGTAGGCCTTCGCCGGCCACAGGGCGCCCGGTTGTTGGGGCATCAGATCGCGGATGGGAATGCGGCCGAGTTTCGGCTCGTAACTGGCAGGGTCAGCGCCCTGGTCTCGGACGGCCTCGTACTCGACTACCACGGTTCGACCGTACCCCTTTTGTGCGGGATGCAAGCGCTTTACATTCCCGCAACCTTTCGCCCGTAGGCTCTCAGTCGTGAAGGCCATCCGTCGATTTACCGTTCGCACCGTGCTCCCCGAGGCGCTCGCCCCCCTGGACGAGCTCTCGACCAACCTCCGCTGGTCGTGGCACGAACCCACTCGGCAGCTGTTCCGCGAGATCGACCCCTCGCTCTGGGAAGCCACGGGGCACGACCCCATCGCTCTCCTCGGTGCCGTCGAGCCGGCACGCCTGAGTGAGCTGGCGGCGGATGCCACGTTCGTCGCCACCGCGAGGCAACTCGTCGACGACCTCCACGCCTACCTGACCGAGCCGCGCTGGTACCAGACCTTGACGGATGCGCCGGCCTCCATCGGCTACTTCTCGCCCGAGTTCGGAATCGCCGCCGCCCTGCCGCAGTACTCCGGGGGCTTAGGGATCCTCGCTGGCGACCACCTCAAGAGCGCGAGCGACCTCGGCGTTCCCATCATCGGCGTCGGCCTGTTCTACCGCGCGGGCTACTTCCGCCAGGCGATCTCGCGCGAGGGCTGGCAGCTGGAGAGCTACCCGGTGCTCGACCCCGACGGGCTCCCGCTCACGGTTCTGCGCCACCCGGACGGCACCGCCGCGCAGGTCGCCCTCGCGCTGCCGGACGGCCGCGCCCTCTACGCGCGCGTGTGGCAGGTTGCTGTGGGTCGCATCCGGCTGCTGCTTCTGGACACGGACATCCCGGAGAACGCCGACGAGCTGCGCAGCGTGACCGACCGACTCTACGGTGGCGGCGGCGAGCACCGCCTGCTGCAGGAGCTGCTGCTGGGCATCGGCGGCGTTCGGGCGATCAAGGCGTACACCGAGCTCACGAGCACGCCCTTCCCGGAGGTGTTCCACACCAACGAGGGTCACGCGGGCTTCCTCGGGCTGGAGCGCATCAGCGACCTCATCGGGGCGGGGCTGTCGTTCGCGACCGCGCTCCAGGTTGTGCGTGCCGGTACCGTCTTCACCACGCACACGCCCGTGCCGGCCGGAATCGACCGGTTCGAGGTCGACATGATCACGAAGTACTTCTCGACCGACCTGCTGCCGGGGGTTGCGGCATCCGATGTCATCGCACTCGGCGAGGAGAACTACGCGGGCGGCGACGCGACCAAGTTCAACATGGCCGTCATGGGCCTGCGACTCGCGCAGCGCGCCAACGGTGTCTCGAAGCTGCACGGCGAGGTGTCGCGCGAGATGTTCGGTGCGCTCTGGCCGGGGTTCGAGCCGGAGGACGTGCCGATCACGTCGGTGACCAACGGCGTGCACGCGCCGACCTGGACCGACCCGATGCTCGCGGCGCTCGCCGCCGAGAAGCTCGGCACCGGCGACACCACCGGCTGCGACTGGAACTCGAAGTCGGTGACCGACGCCGACCTCTGGGCGGTACGCGGTCGCATGCGCGAGCAACTGGTGACGGATGCCCGCCGCCGGGTCAGCGCGGCGTGGCAGGAACAGAACCCCGGCGTCGGTGCCCCCGCCTGGTACTCGGAGCTGCTGGACCCGGCGGTGCTGACGATCGGCTTCGCTCGACGCGTTCCCACCTACAAGCGGCTGACCCTCATGCTCCACGACGAGGCGCGGCTGCGGTCGCTGCTGCTGCACCCCGAGCGGCCGATCCAGATCGTGATCGCCGGCAAGTCGCATCCGGCCGACGACGAGGGTAAGCGGCTCATTCAGCGGCTCGTCGAGTTCGCCAGCGAGCCGGAGGTGCGCAAGCGCATCGTCTTCCTGCCCAACTACGACATCGGCATGGCGAAGCTGCTCTACCCGGGCACCGACGTGTGGTTGAACAACCCGCTGCGTCCGCTCGAGGCGTGCGGGACCTCGGGCATGAAGGCCGCGCTCAACGGCTCGCTCAACCTGTCGATCCTCGACGGTTGGTGGGCGGAGTTCTACGACGAGGAGAATGGTTGGGCCATCCCGTCGGCCGACTCAGCTGGTGACGGCGCCGAGCGCGACAAACTCGAGGCCGACAGCATGTACGACCTCATCGAGCACCAGATCGCGCCGCGGTTCTACGACCGAGGCAAGAACGGCGTGCCCACCCGCTGGGTGGAGTCGATCCGGCACACGTTGGCGACCCTGTCGCCGGCGCTCTCCGCCGACCGCATGGTCAAGGAGTACGTCGAGCGGCTGTACATGCCGGCGGCCGCGGCCGAGAAGGTCGTGAGCGCCGACGGGTTCCGCCCGGCTCGGGAGCTGGCCGACTGGAAGGCGCGCGTGACCGCCGCCTGGCCGAAGGTGCACGTGTCGCACGTCGAGTCCGGGGGAGTGGATGCCGTGCCTCAGGTCGGCGACGACCTGCGGCTGCGCGCGACAGTCGACATCGACGGGCTCGCCCCCACCGACGTCGCCGCTGAGGTCGTGTACGGTCGCGCTCGCGACAGCGACCGCATCGACGACGTCGTGCATCAGGGTCTCGAGTTGGCCAGTGGCGAGGATCGTCCGGTGGTGTTCGCGGGCACGGTTCCGTTGGCGCGAGCCGGGAGCTTCGGCTACAACGTGCGGGTTGTGCCGTCGCATCCGCTGCTCGCGGGTCCAGCGGAGATGGGCCTGATTGCGGTCGCGGAGTAGGCGCAGCGTCTGGCTTCCCGTTCGCCGATCAGGAGATCTTGGCGACACGCCGAGTGGGGTTTACCGTCAGGTGATGGACGACTGGGACTTCGTCTACTCGACCATTGTCGCCGCATCCTGATCCGCGAAGATGGGCGGGATGGGCCGCCGCGCCTCAGCGACCGATCGCGGCGATGACGGCGCCAGTCGCGCGCACCAGGTCGGCGGGGGCGATCTCGATGTCGAGTCCGCGGCGCCCGCCACTGACGAAGATCGTGTCGTAGAGCTCGGCGGTCTCGTCAAGCACGGTCGGATGCGCGTTCTTCTGCCCGATCGGACTGATGCCGCCCACTACGTAGCCCGTGCGCCGTTCGGCGAGCTTCGGGTCAGCCATCTCTGCCTTCTTGCCGCCGACCGCCGCCGCGAGCGCCTTGAGGTCGAGCTTGCCGGTGACCGGCACGATGCCCACGACGAGTGCGCCGTCGACGTCCGCGAGCAGGGTCTTGAACACCTGCTCCGGGTCGAGCTCGAGCGCGCTCGCGGCCTCAAGTCCGAAGTTGGTGGTGGCCGGGTCGTGATCGTAGCTGTGAGCCGTGAACCGGATGCCCGCCGCAGCCAGCGCCACCGTGGCAGGTGTGCCGGGGGCATCGGGGCGGTGGGATTTCGGCATGGTCATTCAGTGAGTCAGTGCGCCACGAACAGCTGCATCGACGCACCCGACACGGTCAGCTCCGAGCCGGGCAGGTAGTCGACGAGCGGGTCGACATGCTCCTCCTGGGCGGAATCCCACAACAGCGAGTAGCCGGCGACGCCCTCGTGAGCGGGCAGCGTCACCGTCACGTCATCTTCGAGGCCGTGCACGATGAGCAGGATGCGGTTGAAGTCCTCGAACTCGGGCGTCGACGCCGCGAGGTACTGCAGGGTGCGCTCCGCGGGGGAGTCCCAGTCCTCTTCGCTCATCGACTCGCCCTGCTTGTTGTACCAGTCCATCTGGGTGGCGCTCGGAACGGTCTCGCCCCACTTGCCGTAGCGCACCGGACGCAACGCGGGGTTCTCACGCCGGAACTGGATGAGCATGCGGGTGACGGCAAGCAGGTCCTCCTGCCACTCCTCGTGCTGCCAGGGCAACCAGGTGAGTTCCGAGTCGTGGCAGTAGGCGTTGTTGTTTCCGCGCTGGGTGCGCCCGAATTCGTCGCCCGCCGTGAGCATCGGGATGCCCGCCGACAGCAACAGCGTGCCGAGCAGGTTGCGCATGGCCTTGCGCCGGGAGTCGACGATGTCCTTCTTGGTGGTCGGACCCTCGACACCGTGATTGAAGGAGTGGTTGTTGTCGGTGCCGTCTCGGTTGTTCTCGCCGTTGCCGAGGTTGTGCTTGCCGTTGTAGGCGGTGAGGTCGGCCATGGTGAAGCCGTCGTGAGCGGTCACGAAGTTGAGGCTCGCCATCGGTCCGCGCTCCTGAGAGAACACGTGGGCCGAGCCGGCCAGTCGCCGCGCCAGCGAGCCGATGCCGTTGGGCGCGGAGCCGTTCGCGCGGGCCGCACCGATGTCGGTGAGCCAGAAGTCGCGCATGCGGTCGCGGTAGCCGTCGTTCCACTCGCTCCAGCCGTCGGGGAACTTGCCGACCTGCCAGCCGCCCATGCCCACGTCCCACGGCTCGGCGATCATCGTGACGGACTCGAGTTGAGGTTCGTCGAGGATCGCCAGCAGAAGCGGATGCTCGGGCTGGAACTCGTTCGCGGCATCCCGACCCAGCGTGGCGGCCAGGTCGAAGCGGAAGCCGTCCACCTGCAGGTCGTTCGCCCAGTACCTGAGGGAGTCGAGGATGAGCCGCTGGGCGGCGGGCGTCGCGGTATTCACGGAGTTGCCGCATCCGGTCATATCGACGTAGGCACCGTCGGGGGTCTGGCGGTAGTAGTTCTTGTTGTCGATGCCGCGCAGGCTCGTGGTGGGACCGCCGAGGCCCTCCTCCGCCGTGTGGTTGTAGACCACGTCGAGGATGACCTCGAGGCCGGCCTCGTGAAGGAGCTTGACCATGCCCTTGAACTCGCGCAGCACGGCGCCGGTGCCGCCGAACTGGGCCTCACGGGTCGCGTACGCGGCGTGCGGGGTGAAGAAGTTGAGGGTGTTGTAGCCCCAGTAGTTGGTCAGCCCCTGCTTGATGAGGCGCTGCTCGCTCACGAACTGGTGGATCGGCAGAAGCTGCACCGTGGTGACGCCGAGCTCTTTGAGGTAGCCGATCGTCGACTCGTGGGCGAGGCCCGCGTAGGTTCCGCGCAACTCGTCGGGCAGGTCGGGGTTGAGCTTGGAGATGCCCCTCGCGTGAGCCTCGTAGATCACGGCGTGATCCATGCCGATGCGCGGCTTCTTCGAGGTGCCCCAGTCGAAGGTGTCTGGCTCTTGCACGTAGCTGCGCCACTCGCCGCTCGACGTGCGGGCGAGCCCCCGCGCGTAGGGGTCGAGCAGGTGCAGGCTCGGGTCGAATGCGTGCCCGGCGGTCGACGGACCGTTGGCCCGGATCGAGTACCGCGTACCCGGGGCGAGCAGCTTCGAGGTCACGGTCCAGACGTCACCGTCGGTCTTGGCCAGCGGCAGGGTGGTGGCGACCCAGCTCGCATCCTTGTCGTCGAAGATGCACAGATCCATCGCCGTCGCGCTGGCCGACCAGACGCGCAGCACGCCGCCGTCTGGCGTGAGGCGCACGCCGAGGTCGGCGAGGGAATCGGGCATGCGTTCTAGAGTAATGAAGGCTCGGAGAGCCCGATGACCACGGGGAGGCACGCGCGTGAACGTCTATCTCGACCACGCGGCGACCTCACCCATGCCGGCGGAGGTCATCGAGGCCTACGTGTCGGCGCTCGCCGTGGTCGGCAACCCCTCCTCGATCCACACTCAGGGCCAGACGGCGAAGCGGATGCTCGAGGAGGCCCGCGAGGCCGTCGCGGCCGCCGTGGGTGCCGAGCCGATCGAGGTGACGTTCACGTCGGGCGGGACCGAGGCCATCAACCTCGCCCTGAAGGGGCTGTGGTGGGCCCGCACTTCTCCGGTGATCGAGCCTGTCGAGATCCACGGCACGGTCTCGACAGGCTCGACAAGCTCGACAAGCTCGACAAGCTCGACGGTCTCGACAGGCTCGACCACCGGTCGTCGCATCCTCTCCACCCGCGCAGAGCACCACGCCACCATCGACGCCCTCGAGTGGCTCGAACGTCACGAGGGTGCAGAGATCGAGTGGATCCCTGTCGACTCCGTCGGCCGCATCGACCTCGCCGCCCTCGAGGCCGCTCTCGGGTCCGATGTCGCGCTCGTCACCACACTGTGGGCCAACAACGAGGTGGGCACCGTGCAGCCGGTCGCCGAGATCGTCGCGCTGGCCACTGCCCACGGTGTGCCCGTGCACGCGGATGCCGTCTCCGCCCTCGGCCAGCTCCCGATCGATTTCGCCGCGTCGGGTCTCGCCGCGCTCAGCATCTCCGCCCACAAGATCGGTGGTCCGGTGGGTACCGGGGCGCTGGTCACCGCGCGATCCACGGTCGTCGAGCCCTTGCTGCACGGGGGCGGACAGCAGCGCTTCCGCTCCGGCACGCAGGACGCGGCCGGTGCGCACGCGTTCGGGGTCGCCGCCGCGCGTGCCAGCAGTGACCCGGCGGGCCATGCGGCCCGCCTCACGGCTCTGCGCGATCACCTGATTGCGGGCATCCGAGGTTCCGTGCCGTCGGCGGTGCTGCGGGGCGACCCGTCAGATCGACTGCCCGGCAATGCGCATTTCACGTTCCCCGGGTGCGAGGGCGACTCGCTGCTCTATCTGCTGGATGCCGCGGGCTTCAGCGTCTCGACCGGCTCCGCCTGCCAGGCCGGTGTGCCCGAGGCCAGCCACGTGCTGCTGGCGATGGGTCTGACCGAGCCGGACGCGCGCGGAGCGCTGCGGTTCACGCTCGGCGACTTGACGACCGTCGAGGAGCTCGACGCACTGATCTCGGCCCTGCCGGATGCCGTCACCCGGGCGCGCTCGGCCGGCCTCGCCTAGAGTTGGTACCCATGCGCGTACTGGCAGCCATGAGCGGAGGAGTGGACTCCGCCGTCGCCGCCGCGCGCGCGGTCGACGCCGGCCACGACGTCGTCGGGGTGCACCTCGCCCTCAGCCGCAACCCCGGCACGCTGCGCACCGGCGCCCGTGGGTGCTGCACCATCGAGGATTCGATGGATGCCCAGCGCGCGGCCAACATCATCGGCATTCCGTACTACGTGTGGGACTTCTCCGAGCGCTTCAAGGCCGACGTCGTGGATGACTTCGTGGCCGAGTACTCCGCCGGTCGCACCCCCAACCCGTGCATGCGCTGCAACGAGCGCATCAAGTTCGCGGCCCTCCTCGAGAAGGCGCTCGCACTCGGCTTCGACGCCGTCGCGACCGGCCACTACGCGACGATCGTGACCGCGGATGACGGCAGCCGCGAGCTGCACCGCGCCGCCGCCTGGGCGAAGGACCAGTCCTACGTGCTCGGAGTTCTCACCGCCGACCAGCTCGCCCACGCCATATTCCCGCTCGGCGCGACGCCGTCGAAGGCCGAGGTGCGGGCGGAGGCCGCCGAGCGTGGTTTCGCTCTCGCCTCCAAGCCCGACTCGCACGACATCTGCTTCATCCCCGACGGCGACACCCGCGGTTGGCTCGCCGACAAGGTGGGTGCCGAGCCGGGCGCGATCCTCGACCGCTCGGGCGCAGTGCTCGGCACGCACGAGGGCGCTGCCGCCTTCACGGTCGGCCAACGCAAGGGCATCAATGTGGGTCATCCGACCCCCGACGGTCGTCCGCGCTTCGTGCTCGAGGTGCGTCCGTCGACCAACGAGGTCATCGTCGGTCCCAAGGAGGCCCTCGCCCTGCGCGAGCTCGCGGGCGCACGCTTCAGCTGGGCCGGTCGGGCTCCGGATGACGCCACCACCGAGTTCGCCTGCGAGGTGCAGGTGCGGGCTCACGCCGACCCGGTGCCGGCCATGGCGAGGGTCTCGCATCTCGACAGGCTCGATGACCGCGAGCAGGAGCTCGTCGTCACCCCCACCGACCCGATCATCGGGGTAGCCCCCGGCCAGACGGCGGTGCTCTACATCGGCACTCGCGTGCTCGGACAGTTCACGATCGACCGCACCGTGAGCGCAGTGCCAGCGGAGATCTCCTAGGCCTACCCCGCCCGCACCTCGTCGAAGTACTCCACGACGTCGTCCCACAGGGGTCGCGAGCTCTCGCGGAAGTACCCCATGTGGCCGATCGGCCGCGGGATGCCTCGCGCGGCGGGATCGATGTCCACGGGCATCCATGGGGCTGAGACGTAGCCGGTCATGATGGCGTCGCGCGACTTCGGAGGCGACCACGGGTCGTCGATCGAGTTGGCGACTACCATGGGCGTTCGCACCGCGGCGTAGGTGTCGCGCACACCCTCCATCTGCGGGTCGTCGAGCAGGAAGTGCGGAAAGCTGCACCAGCGCTTCCACTGCTTGTAGACGTCGAGCGGCAGGTCCTCGCCCGACATCACAAAACTCCACGGCAGGTAGCCCATCGCGGCCGAGAGCGCGGGGGCGACGCCGTGCCACATGGTGAGCACACGCAACTGCTCGAGCCGGGGCATCCAGCCGTGCCAGCCGGCGCCGGCGCCGAAGGCGTACAGACCCGCGACCTTGTCGTGATTCGGGATGAGCCCGTAGCAGGCTCCACCGTAGGAGTGCCCCACCACGTAGACCGGTCGACCCTCGGCCGCCAGGGTGTCGACGGCGGCGGCGAGATCCCTGCGGGCCCAGTCGGCGTAGTCGACGCGGAAGTCGCGAAGGTTCGGCGGGGCGCTGCGGCCGATTCCGCGGTAGTCGAGGGTGACTGTCTCGTAGCCCTGACGTGCGGTGAACTCGGCGAAGCGGCGGTAGAAGCGCTGCGGTACAGCGGTGGCGCCGGCGACGATGATCGAGGAGTGCGGGGCGAACGGTCCGGAGAAGCGAGTGGCGCCCAGCACGTACCCGTCGTCGGCGACGAGAGTGAAGTCGGTCGAGGTCATGCGCGGGCTCCCGCGGCCGGCCGGGCGGTCACGCCGCGACCCCCCGCTGCCGGCCGGGCCGCCCTCACGCCGCCGCCGCGCGCTGCGCCCGGATCAGCGCGCCAAGCGTGTCGGTGGCCAGCTGCAGCGGCACCACGCTGTTGGCGACGCGCGCCTGAAGCAGCCCACCCTCGTAGGTAGCCACGATGAGCACGGCGAGCCCTTCCGCGTGCGGCGTGCCGGCGGATGCCAGTGCCTCGGTCATGCGCGCCCGCAGTTGCGCGAAAGCCCCAGCGAGAGCGGTGCGCACCTCGACGTCGGCCGCCGTGGTCTCCAGCGCGATGGTTGCGAGCGGGCATCCGGCCTCGAAGTCGGTCTCGCTGAGGCGCCGGGACGCCGCGCGCACCCAGCGCTCGATGGCCTCGAGCGGGTCGGGGTACTTCTCGAGCGCGAGGTCGAGCCAGCCGGTGATGATGGCGATCGACTCGTCGATGGAGGCGAGGGCGAGCCCCGTCTTGCCTTCGGGGAAGTGGTGGTACAGCACGCCCTTGGGCGCGCCCGCCTCGCGCAGCACGTCGCTGATTCCGGTGCCGTGCAGGCCGCGGCGCTGGAGTCCGTCGGTCATCGCCGAGACGAGACGTTGTTTGGTGCCGGGTGTGTGCTGGTCGACCATCGTCATAATCTATAGACCGGTCGGTTTAGAAGGCAAGAGGCGGGGCAGGACGCGGTCACGCATTCCCCCTGCCGCTGGCCTGTGCCGCGTCCCTAGACTGTGCGCATGCGAATCCGGCTCACACTTGCTGCGGCGCTGGTCGTCGCGCTGGTGGCAGCGCTCGCGGGTTGTACGCCCAACAAGCCGGGCCTCGCAACCGACTGGCTCGCGGGCCAGCAGGGGGTCACCGACGTGCAGGTCATGGCCGACCACTCCGACGCCTTCGTGAGCACGGGCATCATCCGCGGCGAACTCGCCGCCGACCTCGACGACGCGGGTCTGGCTCGGCTCGTCGACTCGGTGCAGTCCTACCTCGTGGACCACGGCGAGGTGGGGGTGCGGCTCGGGCGCAACGGGCTCGACTTCGCGGTCGCCGAGGATGACGCGGCAGTCGCCCGATCGATCGACCTCTGGAACGAGGCATCCCAGGTCGACGGCATCGCGAACGGGGTCGTCACCACCTACGACCAGTCGGACAGCATCGTTCACGTGCGCGCGCTGCGCGAGAACGCCGTGAGCGTCTACCGTGCCCTGGCACCCGCCGACGCGACGCTCGAAGTCGAGGCGCTGCGCACGGCAGGTGACATCGACTACGACCTCGAACAGGACGACTTCTTCGGGTCCGACATCGAGAACCGGCTCTCCGTGGCCATCCATCGGGACGCCGCCTGCACCTCCACGCGAACGGAGGTCGCTCTGGCCGAAGGATTCGTCGCCCGCGACGACATCGACGGTGCCCAGCTGCGCATGTGCGATGGCTTCGACGTGTACTTCGCGCTCGCGGCATCCCTCGCGCGGGTCGTGCCCGACCTCAGGGCCGAACTCGAGGCCGCTGGGCTCGATCAGTTCCCGGTGTGGGCGCGCCAGGCGTTCGACGCGTACCCCGACGGCCGCTCCGTTGCGGTGACCCCGGGCGACCCGGGCGCGCTCGCCGTCATCGACGTCTTCGAGGCTGCCGGAACACCACCGGCCTACTTCGAGCTGACGCCAGAGCGTGTGCTCACGGTCACCGAATACGGCACTCCGGTCGCCGATCTGCTGACGCTCGTCTCCGGGTCGCCGGTCGCGGCGAGCCTTCCGCTCGTCGGCCTTGAGGGCACGGATGTCGCCGTCTCCGGCACTCTCGCTGACCTCCCTGCAACCCTGGCTCAGGCCGTCGCGCTCGCGGGCACCAGCGGACAGTACGGCGGCATCGAGCTCTCGCCGACGACCGGCAGCGTCACGCTCGAGTCGCCGGTGGCCACCGATCCTGATGTCGTGACGGCGGCAGCCGACCTGCGCGCGTCGGGAGCGTGGCAGGGCCGGGTGTTCACGGTGATCTACCTGAGCACTCAGCTGAGCATCACCGACGGGGTCGCCACGGTCGGCGACCCGAACTACACCGACGGCCACGTGGTGCAGGGCTTCGTCGATGCGTGGAACGCTGCGGGCTGAGCTGGGCGCGACCTCCCGGCCGGGGCGCCGGTCGGTGGTGCTGCCTAAACTGTGACCGTGGCTGACAGCTCGAACACGCACACCAACGATCAGGTGCAGCAGCACGCCGACCCGGCCCTCTCCGCGGCCGCCGCGGAGGTCGCCGACCTCACCACGCGCATCCTCGAACTGCGCGACGCGTACTACGAGCGCGACGAGGTGCTCGTCAGTGACGAGGAATACGACGGCCTGATGCGCCGCCTCGAAGAACTCGAGCGTCTCTTTCCCGAGTTGCAGGGCCAGGACAGCCCCACCCAGACCGTCGGTGGGCGCGCGGCCAGTCTGTTCGACCCGGTCACCCACGCCGAGCGCATGCTCTCGCTCGACAACGTCTTCAGCCTCGACGACTTCGCCGCCTGGGCCGCCAAGGTCGAACGCGACTCCGGCCGTGCCGTGGACTACCTGTGCGAGCTCAAGATCGACGGACTCGCGATCAGCCTGCGCTACGAGAACGGGCGCCTGACCTCGGCCGCCACCCGCGGCGACGGTGTCGTCGGTGAGGATGTCACCGAGAACATCGCGCGCGTGCAGGGCATCCCCGCGCGTTTGTCGGGCACCGGGCATCCGCCGCTCGTCGAGGTGCGGGGCGAGATCTTCTTCCCGGTCGAGGCGTTCCTCGAGCTCAACGCCGAGCAGGCCGCCGCGGGGGAGAGGGTGTTCGCGAACCCGCGGAACGCGGCATCCGGTTCGCTGCGACAGAAGTCGGAAGGCAAGAACGCCGCAGGTCTCGACCTCATGCACCGCAGGCTCAGTCGGCTCCGGATGCTCGTGCACGGCATCGGCGCCTGGCCGAACCCGCCCGTGGCCAGCCAGAGCGAGGTGTACGGGTTGCTCGCCGGCTGGGGACTACCCACCAGCACCCACTACCGCGTCGCGCCGACGGCTGCCGCCGCCGCCGAGTTCATCGAGTACTTCGGCGAGCACCGCGACTCGGTGGAGCACGAGATCGACGGCATCGTGATCAAGGTCGACGAGCTCGCGCTGCACGCCGAGCTCGGCGCCACGTCACGCGCGCCCCGCTGGGCCATCGCCTACAAGTACCCGCCCGAGCAGGTGAACACCAAGCTGCTCGACATCGTGGTGTCGGTTGGTCGCACCGGGCGGGCGACACCCTTCGCGGTGATGGAGCCGGCGCGGGTCGCGGGCTCGGTCGTGCGGCAGGCGACCCTGCACAACCAGGACGTCGTCAAAGCCAAGGGCGTGCTCATCGGCGACACCGTGGTGCTGCGCAAGGCGGGCGACGTGATCCCCGAGGTGCTGGGGCCGGTCGTCGAGTTGCGCGATGGCAGCGAGCGAGAGTTCGTGATGCCGACCCATTGCCCGGAGTGCGGCACCGCCCTCGCCCCCGCCAAGGAGGGGGACATCGACCTGCGTTGCCCCAATGCGCGCAGCTGTCCCGCCCAGGTGCGGGGTCGCGTCGAGCACGTCGGCAGTCGGGGTGCCCTCGACATCGAAGGGCTCGGCGAGGTGTCGGCTGCTGCGCTCACGCAGCCGCTCGTGCCGGCGACGCCACCGCTGGTCACCGAGGCCGGGCTGTTCTCGCTCACGCTGGAGCAGCTCTTCCCCATCACCGTGGTCGTCCGTGACAACGAGACCGGTCTGCCTCGACAGGTGGGCGACGACGAACCAGGAACCCAGATCACGACCGGTGACGGAGTCACGCTGCGGGTGAAGACCGAGACTCCGTTCCGTCGCAAACGTCGGCTCAGCGGCAAGGATGCCGACCCGCCGTTCGATGCGGCCGCCGCGTTCGACCCCGCTGCGGCATTCGCGGGGGACGCCGACTCGGTGCCGTCCAGCCAGGCCGTGCAGCTCGTCGAGAATCTCGAGCGCGCCAAGACCAAGGAGTTGTGGCGCATCCTCGTCTCACTGTCGATCCGTCACGTCGGACCGGTCGCTGCTCGTGCGTTGGCCAGCTACTTCGGGTCGCTCGACGCCATCCGTTCCGCGACCCGCGACGAGCTCGCGGCTGTCGAGGGCGTCGGTGGCATCATCGCCGACGCGGTACTCGACTGGTTCGAGGTTGACTGGCATCGCGAGATCATCCAACGCTGGGCGGATGCCGGCGTGCAGTTCGCGACGCCCGGTCACCCCGGGCCGGGGGCAGCACTCGCCGTCGATGGACCACTCGCCGGACTCACCGTCGTCGCGACCGGCAGTCTCGACGGGTTCACTCGCGAGGGTGCAGTCGAGGCGATCATCGCGGCCGGGGGCAAGTCAGCCTCAAGTGTCTCCAAGAAGACCGACTTCGTCGCGGCCGGTCCGGGGGCCGGGTCGAAGCTGACGAAGGCGGAGGAGTTGGGCGTTCGCATCATCGACGCTCAGCAATTCGCGCTGCTGCTCGCGGAGGGGCCAGCCGCGCTGGAGTGATCGGCTGTTAGTCGGGGCACATAGGGGGCCGCCCCGCATCTCGGAAACAAGCTCGGCTTTCCCATCTAATCTAGGTCGTGAGCTGACCCCCATCCCGGTAGTCGTACCGTTCTACCCACCGCACGGTGCACCTCGGTCGCGGCGCAAAGTCTCTGCGTGTTGACGCCGCAATCGCGCATTTCGAAGCACAATGCCTCAATCACCAGCACTTTTCGCACGAATGCTGCGTTCTGAAGGGTTGTCGTTTTCCGAACAATTTCCCCACCGTTAACACACTTGTCCCCCATACGGGGCGTTCTATCCCCTACGATGGGGGGTGCAATGACGTGATCTGGGGTGGGCGGGCCACATCGTTGCGCGAGGGGATTGGCCCGAATTGCTGTTTGACGTCACAGCTGTTCTAACAACCTCGGCGGCACTGGGTTCCGTCGCCGAGGCCTTCGGTGTGCACGAAATCGCCCTGTACGCGACATCCATCTCCACTCAGGAGAACGTGCCGGCGCCGCTCTCGCTCACCACGATCACCCTCGCGGCACCCGATGGCGCGGGCTCCGACCTCGTGGGTGCGGAGCTCCCCGGGCTCCCGCCGCAGCCGTTCATCGGTCCGGTCGTGCCCGAGTCGGGTGGCGCCACCACGCTGGGCACCGCATCCACCGGCCGCGACGGAGCGATCGGTTCCCCCGCCGAGGTCGTCAAGGGCACCCAGCTTCTCGGCCAGATCGCTCTGCTGCCGGTCGGCCAGATCGACCAGTTCGTTCGCGACAATCCCGAAGCCATCGCTTCACTCATCGGTAACCCGCCGCGGTCGCAGGACGTCGCGCTGTGGTGGGGATCAATGGGCCTCGACGCCCGCAACGCCCTGCGAGTTGCCACCCCGCAACTCGTCGGAAATCTCGACGGCATCCCCTACCAGGTGCGCGATCTCGCCAACCGCTCGGTGCTCACGTCCACCATGCGTGGGCTGGACTACACGATACGCACGGAGCTCGGTCGCACCGCCGTCGAGAAGGCGAAGCTCCAACTGTCGATGCTCAAGTCGATCTCGAATGCGCTGGGTGACGCATCCGGAAACACCAACCGCACGCTCATGAGCCTGGACGTCACAGGCCAGGGGCGTGCGGCCATCATCGTCGGTGACCTGGCGACCGCCGACTACATCACCTACATGGTGCCCGGCATGTTCTTCACCATCGAGGGCCAGATGGTCTATTGGACGGATGCCGCGGCCCGCCTGCGCGACGAGCAGCAGTCGTGGCTGGCACACTACGGAGACACCACGAGCACGGTCGCGACCGTGGCGTGGATCGGCTACCACACCCCCAACCTCACCAATGTGGGCAGCCTCGAGAACGCCGAAGAGGGTCGGGACTCGCTTGCCCGCTCGATCGAGGGACTCCAAACGCTGAGATCGGCATCGGAGCCCTACGTCACGATCGTTGGGCACTCCTATGGGTCGACCGCTGCGCTGATGGCACTCACCGAGTACGACTTCGAGGTGGATGCGCTGGCTGTCGTCGGATCGCCGGGCAGCGCCGCGCAGTCGGTGCGTCAGTTGCACGTGAAGAACGGCAACGTCTTCGTGGGGAAGGCTCAGTGGGATCCGGTGCCCAACAGCGCCTTCTTCGGCAGCGAGCCGGGCTCGGCGTCCTACGGTGCGACGACCTTCGGAACCGATGGTGGTACGGACCCGTTGACGGGCCAGACGATGTTGAGGTCGTTCTTCCACATCGAGTACTTCAGTCCCGCGACCGAGTCGCTGCGCAACCTTGCGCTCATCGGCATCGGTCACGGCGACGACGTCACGCCGCAGTAGCGAGGAATTCGTCGGGCGCAGCGTTGCGCCGTCGACGGCCGTCGCCCCCGCGGCCTCCAGCCGTCGCCGCGCCCCGCCTCGCGGCCTCCTGCCGTGGCCGCCGCCTCGCGGCCTCCCGCCGTCGCCGCCCCCGCCCCCCGCACTGGGCATGCCCTCGTGCAGCCCGGCCAGGCTAGCCTTGCCGCTGGCAATGGGGGTTGCAGATGCGCGCAGGCATGGCCGGCCGGGGGAGGCTGGCACGAGCGGGGATGGTGGTTGCACTGGCGTGCGCCGCGGCATCCCTCACCGGGTGCGCTGTTGCGGCCGCGACGGCGGACGAGGTGCACCGCGACTTCACCAGAGTCCTCGTCACGACCCAGGAACTGGTGGGTGGCGACTGGGAGGTGCGGGACGACCCGGCTTCGCGAGCCTGCGCCAATTCCCGCGGTGTTGGCGGGCTGCAGGTTCCCGCGCTCAGGGTCGCGGCCGATGCGTCGCCGACTGGGCCGGCCGATGCCGCACGAGCAGTTGCCGAACAGTGGACCGCCCTCGGCTATGAGGTGACGCAGACGCCCACGCTCGACGGCCCGGACGTGGTCGAGGTGCAGGCTCGCGGCGATGAGGGGGAGTACCTGATCTTCCGGGCGAGCGACCAAGCGATGACTATTCAGGGTGAGAGCGCCTGTGTGGCTTCGGCTGAGGGCTGAGCCGTCAGTGTGACCCCCGGCGCGAGAGCGCGGTGCCAGTGTGACCTCGGCGCGAGAGCGCGGTGCCAGTGTGACCCCCGGCGCGAGAGCGCGGTGCCAGTGTGACCTCGGCGCGAGAGCGCCCCGTAGAATTGGCCGGTGTCTGAAATCACCCCCGACGTCGTGACCCATCTCGCCTCCCTCGCACGCATAGCGCTGACCGACGAGGAGATCCAGACCCTAACCGGCGAGCTCGGTGCGATCGTCGACTCGGTGGCGAAAGTCAGCGAAGTCGCGACGCCAGACGTCCCGGCGACCAGCCACCCCATCCCTCTCGTCAACGTCTACCGCGACGACGTTCCCGGCGTGACGCTCACGACCGAGCAGGCGCTCGCCGGAGCTCCCGAGCACGACGGCAGTCGGTTCCAGGTGAGCGCAATTCTGGGGGAGGAGCAGTGAGCGCCGCCGCGTCATCCGGTGCCGGGGCGACCGCATCTGAGCTGATCCGTCTCAGCGCCGCCGACCTCGCGAGCAAGCTCGCCTCGGGTGCGGTCTCCTCGGTCGAGGCCACGCAGGCGCACCTCGACCGCATCGTTGCCGTCGACGGTGACGTGCACGCGTTCCTCCATATCTCAGCGGATGCCCTCGCCACCGCCGAGCGCATCGACCAGCAGCGCGCCGCCGGCGACACGCTCGGGCCACTCGCCGGTGTGCCGGTCGCGATCAAGGATGTGCTCTGCACGCTCGACATGCCGTCGACTGCGGGCTCCAAGATTCTCGAGGGCTGGATTCCGCCGTACGACGCCACCACCGTCGCGCGCCTGCGTGCCGCCGGACTCGTGCCGCTCGGCAAGACCAACATGGACGAGTTCGCGATGGGCTCGTCCACCGAGCACTCCGCGTACGGGCCCACGAAGAACCCGTGGGACCTCACTCGCATCCCCGGTGGGTCCGGTGGTGGTTCGGCCGCTGCGGTCGCCGCGTTCGAGGCGCCGCTGGCGCTCGGCTCAGACACGGGTGGTTCGATCCGCCAGCCTGCCGCGGTCACCGGTTCGGTCGGCGTCAAGCCCACCTACGGTGGTGTGTCGCGCTACGGGGCGATCGCTCTCGCATCCTCTCTCGATCAGGTCGGACCCGTCACGCGCACCGTGCTCGATGCCGGTCTGCTGCACGACGTGATCGGCGGTCACGATCCGCGCGACAGCACCAGCCTCAAGGATGTCTGGCCGTCGTTCGCCGACGCCGCTCGCGCCGGTGCCCGGGCCGAGTCGCTCAAGGGCCTCCGTGTCGGTGTGATCAAGGAGCTCGACAGCCCCGGCTTCCAGGCCGGTGTGTCGCAGCGATTCCACGAGGCAGTTCAGCTGCTCGAGGCGAACGGTGCCGAGATCGTGGAAGTGTCGGCACCCCACTTCGAGTACGCGGTTGCCGCGTACTACGTGATTCTGCCGGCCGAGGCATCCAGCAACCTGGCGAAGTTCGACTCGGTGCGCTTCGGTCTGCGGGTGAACCCGCCCGGTGGCGGCACCGTCGAGGACGTCATGGCCGCGACCCGAGAGGCCGGATTCGGTGCCGAGGTGAAGCGCCGCATCATCCTGGGCACCTACGCGCTGTCGGCGGGCTACTACGACGCGTACTACGGTTCGGCACAGAAGGTGCGCACGCTCATTCAGCGCGACTTCGCGGCCGCGTTCGAGAAGGCGGACGTGCTCGTCTCGCCCTCGGCGCCGACGACAGCGTTCGAGTTCGGGGCGAAGCTCGCCGACCCGCTGGCGATGTACCTCAACGACGTCACGACGATCCCCGCGAACCTCGCGGGTGTGCCCGGTATGGGCCTGCCGATCGGGTTGGCCCCCGAGGACGGCCTGCCGGTCGGCTTCCAGATCATGGCGCCCGCGCGAGAGGATGCCCGGCTCTACTCGCTCGGAGCAACACTCGAGCGGCTCCTCGAGGACGCGTGGGGTCACACCCTGCTGAGCCAGGCGCCGCAGCTGTAGTCGGGCTGGTCGAGTAGCCGCGCAGCTGTGGTCAGGCCGGTAGCCGCGCAGCTGTAGTCGGGCTGGTCGAGTAGCCGCGCAGCGGCGTATCGAGGCCCGCCCGCCGGCTACCCCTCCCCGCCCAGCCTTTCCCGGTGGGCGAGCTGGTTCATCCGGTTACCGCATCGCACGCTGCAGAACCGTTTGGATCCGTTGCGGCTGAGGTCGAGGAGCAGACCCTCGCAATCGGGTGCGTCGCACACGCGCATCCGTCCCGTCTCGCCGGTGCGGATCACGTCGACAAGAGCGAGGGCGACCTCGACTCGCATGCGCTCGGCGAGCGGTGCCTCGGAGTCGGTGGCGTGCAGGTGCCAGCCGAAATGGTCGTGCCGGGTGAGGAACGGCAGGGCCGAGGCATCCCGGAGCATGGCGTTGACTTCGATGACGGCGTCGTCGGCGTCGAGCGTCCAGATGCGGCGCAGGTGATCGCGAGTTTCTTTGACTTCGCGTAGTTCTGCGACGTCTCGGTCGAAGCGTCCGGAGTAGGTGACGGCGTCGAGCAGAGCGGTCAGATCGGCGGGCGTCGCCAGCTCGTCGAGCCCGCTGCGCGAGGCGCTGGGATGCGTGTTTCCGAGGGTGACCGCGAACTCGAGAGTGTTCTCGGTGTCAGGGGCAAAATGCAATTTGACTCCTTATTCTCGACGAGTCTACTGTCGGGACTGTGACCCATCGATCCACCACCCGCGGCCTGATTCTGGGCGTGCTCGCATCGATGTCGTTCGGTACGTCGGGCGCGTTCATCAAGCCGCTTCTCGAGGGTGGGTGGTCGCCGGCAGCGGCGGTCACGATCCGGGCGGGGATAGCGGGTCTGGTGCTTCTGCCCATCGCCGTCATCGCCCTGCGTGGACGCTGGGCGGCGCTCTGGCGCGCACGCTGGCGCGTGATCGGGATGGGGTTGATCGGGGTCGCGGGCACGCAGCTCGCCTACTTCGCGGCCATCTCCCGCATCCCGGTGAGCACGTCCCTGCTGATCGAGTATCTGGCGCCCCTCATCCTGGTCGCGATCGTGTGGATTCGCACGCGCCGCACTCCTCGTGCCGTGGTGCTGATTGGTTCGGTGCTGGCCGTCGGCGGTCTGGTGCTCATCATCGGCCCGGGGGCGATCGCGGCAACCGACGGGCTGGGCATTGTGTTCGCGCTGATCGCGATGCTCGGTGTGGTCGGGTACTACCTGATCGCCGCCCGGCGCAGTAACGGGCTGCCGACGGTCGCGTTCGCCGCGTCGGGTCTGCTTCTGGGCTCTCTGACGTTGGGGGTGATCGGTGGTCTGGGCCTCCTCCCGCTGGCCGCCGATTTCGGGACCGTGCCGATGGGCGGGGCCGAGGTGCCGTGGTGGGTGCCGCTGAGTTTCGTTGCGCTGGTGGGTACGGCCTTCGCGTATGTGGCGAGTATCGCGGCATCCGAGATGCTGGGTTCACGCCTGATGTCGTTCGTCGGACTGCTCGAGGTTGTCTTCGCGGGGCTTTTCGCGTGGCTGCTGATCGGGGAGAATATCTCGCTGGTGCAGGGACTGGGCGGGCTGCTGATCCTGGGTGGCATCGCGTTGGTGCGAATGGAGCGCGAGGCCGACGCGCCGCTCGAGCCGGGCTCGGTCGATGAGGATGCAGGGTTGGTCTCGAGACGCGGCACTGCCGCTACTCGACCGGCGGAAGGGGCGTAGGCGCTACTCGACCGTCGGACGCTGAATCGCTGCAGCGGTAGCCATCGCTCGACGTGCGGCGGCACTCTTGACGGGCATCGGTATTCTTCGCTGCTGCGGGTCGATCTCGGGCGGCGGAATCAGCCAATAGCTCGCCTTTTCGCGTTCGATCTCCCACCCGTTGTTGTGAAGCAGCAGGTGATGGTGTCGGCAGAGCAGGATGCCGGCCTCGATGTCGGTGCGCCCACCATCCCGGGCCCAGTGATCGATGTGGTGGGCCTCGCACCAGCTGGGCGGGCGATCGCACTCGCCCCAGCGGCATCCGCCGTCACGGACGCCGAGGCCCGTGCGCTGGCGTCCTCGGAAGAGTCGATCTTCCCGGCCCACATTCACCACCTGGCCGTCTGTGTCGAAGTGCACCGGCACCACGCCCGACTCGCAGATATGGCGCTCGACCGTCGCAATACTGACGGGTTCGGTCTGGCCCTCGATGAAGCCGAGGCCGGCACGGGCGCGCAGGTCGTGGTCAGTGACGAGTACCTGCACCGCGGGACCACGCGTGCCGACGAGAGCATTCGGGCCCGTGAGGGCGCCGAGGTGCACGAGCTGAACGAACGCGTCGAGGGCGAGCTGCTCAGTGGTGCGGAGGTCTTGCGTGAGGTCGGCACGCGCGGCCTCGTCCGGGTCGACGAAACGGGGGCCGCCACGCCGCGGCGACGTGATGCCGTCGAAGACTGACGTGACGGTGGCCGCGGACTCGGGGTCGAGGAGGGCGGTGAGCCGCGTCATCCCGTCGGCCTGGCGGTGGAGGGTAAGTGACCGGCGCTCGCGCAGGGCAGCCTCGCGCTCGATGACCAGTGCGAGATCGAGGGCGAGCCGTTCCTCGCGGGCGCGCACGGCCAGAGCCTCGACTGTCAGCCCCGCAGCCACTGCCACGAGCGCCGACGCGGCAAGCGCGAGCGCATCCGACGGCACCTCCTCCGTGGGGGTGCCGAGCCCGGCGCGGATGGCTTCGGCCGCGTCGAGCGAGAGGGTTCCTGCTGCGACGGCGGCAGCGACATCCGCGAGCCACGGAGCGCGGTCGGGTGCCGGGGGAGCCGACGGCAGCAGCGACCCGACTCGAACAAGCGACGTGGCGCGAGCCTTGGTCGCTCCGGTCATTCGCTGCACGAGGCGCTCAGGGGTGCGATCGCCGAGGCGCTGGGCGAGTCCGGCGTGGCCGAGGTCGGGGCGCGAGCGGTGGCGCACCTCCGCGGCGATCGCGGCCGAGGCTGCGGTGACGCGCCGCTCCACCTCGGCCAGAAGGCGCTGCCGATCGAGGAGGTCGGTGTCGCTGAGGGCGCCGGTCGCGGGCGGGGAGTACGGGGCATCCAGCTCGATGAGGGCACCCAGAAGCGTCGCGGCGTCGGCGGGAGCCGGGGCGAGTGCGGTGCTGGGGGCCATGGAGCAATTCTCCCAGAGTTCGAACAAATGTTCGAGTAGAAGATCTTTCGCCGGAAGAGGCTGTGGAGGAGAGGAGGCGGAGGAGAGGAGGCGGTGGGCAAGCAGGAGGGTGGGCAGGTTTCGATACGCGCCTTCGGCGCTACTCAACCGGCGGAGGCATCCGGTCTCGACAAGCTCGACCACCGGCGTTGCTCGACCACCGACAAGCTCGACCACCGCGCCCACCTAGAATTGACCCCATGGCCAAGCCCGCACTCATGGACTACGACAAGGCTCTCGAACTGTTCGAGCCGGTGCTCGGATTCGAGGTGCACGTCGAGCTCAACACCCAGACGAAGATGTTCTCCGACGCGCCCAACCCGGCCGCGCTCGGCAACGTGCACGCCGAACCGAACACGTACATCACCCCCGTCGACCTGGGCCTGCCCGGCAGCCTCCCCGTTGTCAACGAGCAGGCGGTCAAGTACTCGATCAGTCTGGGCCTCGCCCTCGGCTGCGAGATCGCGCCGTCGAGCCGCTTCGCGCGCAAGAACTACTTCTACCCCGACCTCGCCAAGAACTACCAGATCAGCCAGTACGACGAGCCGATCGCCTTCGACGGCAGCGTCGACATCGAGCTGCCCAACGGTCGCCAGATCACGGTTCCGATCGAGCGTGCCCACATGGAGGAGGATGCCGGCAAGCTCACGCACGTGGGCGGCGCGACCGGTCGCATCCAGGGTGCCGAATACTCGCTCGTCGACTACAACCGTGCCGGGGTGCCGCTGGTCGAGATCGTCACCAAGATGATCGAGGGCGCCGAAGCGGATGCCCCGGAGGTCGGTAAGGCCTACGTCGCCGCCATCCGTGACATCGTCGTCGCGCTCGGCATCAGCGAGGCGAAGATGGAACGCGGCAACCTGCGCTGCGACGCCAACATCTCCCTGCGCCGCCGCGGCAGCGACAAGCTGGGCACCCGCACCGAGACCAAGAATGTCAACAGCCTGCGCTCGGTCGAGCGTGCGATCCGCTACGAGATCCAGCGGCAGGCCGCGATTCTTGAGGCGGGCGGCACGATCACGCAGGAGACCCGTCACTGGCACGAGGACACGGGCGTGACATCCGCCGGACGTCCCAAGAGCGACGCCGATGACTACCGCTACTTTCCCGAGCCCGACCTGCTGCCGGTCGATCCGTCGGCCGAGCTGATCGCCGAGCTGCGCGCGGCCCTGCCCGAGGCACCGGCGTTGCGCCGCAAGCGACTGCAGGCGGCGTGGGGATTCACCGACCTCGAGTTCCAGGATGTGGTGAACTCCGGCCTCCTCGTCGAGGTGGAGGAGACGGTGGCGGCGGGCGCGAGCCCCGCGGCGGCCAGGAAGTGGTGGACGGGCGAGATCGCGCGACTCGCGAACGCGGCATCCGTCGACCCGTCGACCCTGGTGTCGCCCAAGCACGTGGCCGAGCTCGCCCTGCTGATCGACATGGGCAGCCTCACCGACCGTCTCGCCCGACAGGTGCTCGAGGGCGTCATCGCCGGCGAGGGAACGCCCGCCGAGGTCGTGCAGTCGCGTGGTCTGACTGTGGTGTCGGATGACTCCGCGCTCATCGCCGCGATCGACGAGGCTCTGGCCGCTCAGCCCGACGTGCTCGAGAAGATCCGCGAGGGCAAGGTGCAGGCCGCCGGTGCCGTGATCGGTGCGGTGATGAAGGCGATGCAGGGCAAGGCGGATGCCGCGCGCGTGCGCGAGCTGGTGCTGGAGCGGGCTGGGTCGGCCAGCTAGCTACACCAACTCCACCGGCGCCCCATACGCCGCTACCATCTCGTCGGCGGTGAGCAGCACAACGCCTTCCTCCCGAGCCTGCGCAACCTGGATCCGATCGAACGGGTCCTTGTGCAGCGGCGCGAGGTCGGAGACGGCGAGAGCATGGTCGCTCGTGATGGGCAACTCCTTGGCGCCGTTGGTGATGAGTCCGCGGCGCAGGAGCCGGGCATCCACCGAGAAATCGGAGCGGCCCAGCGTCGACTTGATGGTGATCTCCCAGATCGCGGCGGAGCTGAACATGAACTCGTTCGCCTCGTCGGTCAGCAGGTTTCGCGCCCCATCGCTCAAGCGCTCGGAGTCAGCCGCGGCCCACAGGATCAGTTGGGTGTCGAGCAGGTAGATCACCGGGATGCCGCGGGGCCCGTGCCCTCGAACTGCAGGGCGATTTCGTCGGCACCCATGCGGTCGAAGTCGTCGGGGGTGCTGATACGACCGCTCATGAAGCCCACAAGGCTGCGCGGCCGGGCCGGTTCAGCGTCCAAGGGAACCAGCCTCGCGACGGGGGAGCCGGCCTTCGCAATCACAACGGACTCCCCCTCGGCTACGTCGTCGACTAGCCGCGAGAAGTGGGTCTTCGCGTCGTGGATGTTTACCGATCGCATGGCTCAAGGGTAGTGGGCTAAGCGTGGTTAGTCCATTGAGCTCAGAGGAAACTGTTGACTGCTCTACTCCTCGAGCGGCTTGGGCGGATGCGCCGGTCGCCACCGCGCGCGCCGATCGAGCTCGTCCTGAATAGCGACGAAGAATCGGTCAACCATGGCGCGGTTCTGTTGGTGCCCAAGGGTGTCGAGCACCTTCCCTCGGCTGTTCACCTCGATCTCGATGCGGGTGTGCAAGGCATCCGCGGGCGATAACCGCATTCGTACTCCACCGAGCAGCCAGCCCCCGTAGATCCGCCCGAAAGAATTCAGAGTCGTGTCGCGCGTGGCGTCCCGCACCATCGCACGGACCTCCTCAATCGGCACCGGCACGACCAGCTGCGGCACGTGTTTCGGCGCGACCTGCTTCTTCGACGGATGCCGCGGCTCTAGCTCGCTCACAGCGGCAGCGTAGTCCGACCTCGCCAGCCCGCGCACCCGGTCGCAGCCCAACCTCCGCACCGAGCCCGACCCCTCGCTAAACTCCCCACCATGCCAACCGCATCGACCACGCCCACCAACGCCCACTCGATGCGGGCCGCCATCCTCACCGGCTACGGCGACGCCGACAAGCTGCAGGTGCGCACCGTCCCGCGCCTCACACCCGCGGCAGGCCAGGTGCTCGTGCGCGTCCGCGCGGCCGGCGTCAACGACTGGGATTGGGGCCTCGTCACCGGAATGCCCCGCATCAGCCGCCTCTTCCAGGGGCTGTTCCGCCCCCGACGCACGATCCTGGGTCTGGATGTCGCGGGCGAGGTCATCGACGTCGGCCCGGGTGTCACGCGCTTCCGCCGCGGCGACCGCGTATTCGGCGATCTCTCCAGCCACGGCTTTGGCGGCTTCGCCGAGTTCGTCGCGCCCGACGAGCGAGCCCTCACCCGCATGCCCGACGCCATGAGCTTCACGGATGCCGCAGCCCTCCCTCACGCGGCGAACCTCGCCTTGCAGGCTCTCACGCTCGCCGACCTCAAGCCGCACGACCGGCTGCTCATCAACGGCGCAGGCGGCGGGGTGGGGTCGCTCGCGGTGCAGATCGCCACCCACCGGGGCGTGACGGACATCGTCGGCGTCGACCACGCATCCAAGCTCGACTTTCTTCGCGAGCTCGGCTTCGCCCGCGCGCTCGACTACACCGCGACCGACTTCACGAGCCTGCCCGAGAAGTTCGACGTGGTGATCGACGCCAAGTCCACTCGCTCACCCTCCAGCTACGCGCGCGTGCTCGCGCCGGGCGGCCGCTATGTCACGGTCGGGGGCAACGCGGGCAGCCTGCTGGGCCTGGCGGTGTGGGGCCGACTGGTTGGTCGCCGCACCGGAACCCGCCTCTCGCTCGTCATGCTGAAAGCCAACGCCGACATGGATGCCGTCGTCGAGCTCTACAACTCGGGGGTGCTGCACCCGCGTATCGACAGCGTGCGACCCCTCGCGCAGATCGCTGACGCGATGGCCCGCTTCGGACGGGGCGAGCATCGCGGCAAGGTCGTTGTCGAGATCGACTAGGTCTCGCTCGTGGAGGAATCAGTGCTCGCGGACACCTCATCGGCGGGGCGATCGGGTCGGCGCCCCAGAACCCTCTTTCCCACCAGCCCGACGGCGGCAACGACGACCGCGATCGCCAGGTTCATCGCCCACAGGTCGGGCATCGCGATCGCCTGCCGGAACACGCCCAGCCCGTAGTCCAGCATCTCGGCCGGGTACGGCAGCAGCACCCGCGAGCCGGCAGCGGCGCTGACCGCGGTCACGAGGGTCGGTCCGACCCACAGCACCAGGAGGCTGCCGATCGCAGCGATCACCCGGCCGACCGTGCCGATGCCGCACCATGCGATGGCGACGCCGACGAGCACCGCGGGAGCCACATGAATCACCTGAAGCATCGCGTCGGTGTAGGGCAATTCGCTGATGTTCCAGCGCACCGGGAACACCAGTTGGCTCAGCCACGAGCTGAACGCGACCGCGGCGATGCTGAGGGCAACGAGCGCACCCGGTCGCGGCGCGCGGGCGATGAGTGCGAGCATCCCGAGCCCGAGGAGGATGGCGGCGACAGTGCCGCCAACGAGCGCGGCGACGTAGAGACCGGATGCCGCGCGATCATCTAGCCCGCTGCCCGCGGTGATCGCGGCCTGCACCAGAGCGATCACCTGCACGAGCAGCACGCCGCCCATGAGCGCGAACAGGGCCACGCGCCGGTTCGTCGCGGATGTCGCGCGCCCGACGATCCCGGCGATCGTCGACCCGATCACAATCAGCGCCACGATCAGGCTCAGGTAGTACTGGCTGAACGGGAGCAGTGCGATGGGCATGTCGGCAGGCAGGGTGCTGGCGGCCCAGAGGTTCTGGAGCGGGAGCCGCATGCCGGTGATGATCCAGGGGAGGAGGCCGATGATCGCGGCCGCCACCCCGAATCCGAGGTACGCGAGCGGGGGAAAGGTGCGGCGCGGTTCGAGCATAAGTCACATTCTGCTACACGATGCTGGCCGCACCCTCCGAAACTTCGCGCTAGTTCGTGACCTCCGGGTCGACCACCAGCGGCTCGATCTCCATCGGCTCGGGCAGCGCGATCACTCCGTCGACCAGGCTGACGACCGAGTTCCACCAGCCCTCGTCCATCTGCATCGCGTAGCCGGGCACGAGCCAGGCGTTGCCGTCGACGTCCCAGAGGAGCACGAGGGTGGCGGTCGCGTTGTCGACGGTCACCTCGACGACCTCGGGGGTGGGCTCGGGCATGGGGTCCACGGGAACGAGGGTCGAGTCATCCGGATCCACGGGCGTATCGGTGGGCGTGTCGGTCGGCATCGGCGTCTCTGTCGGGGCGTCGGTCGCGGCGGGGGTCGGCGCCTCGGTCGGCGCATCCACCTCGGTGGCGCCGTCGCGGGCGAGGTCGGTCGCGAACATGATCGGTCCGCCCTGGAAGTCGGGACCGGCCGAGCCGAACCAGCGTCCGTCGGAGAGACGGTCGACCGCGGCCGCGGGCGACACCGTGTCGAAGGTGCCCTGCGCCTGCACGGTGAGCGAGTGACCGTACGCGTAGGAGAGGGCGCCGGTGTTCGACCAGTTCGCGTTCCAGGTGAGGGCGGTGCGCTGTCCATCGACGCTGAGGTAGGCGGTGGCAGTGGTGCCCCAGTCGTCGGAGTAGATGTCGATGTCCGCGGCATCCACCGTGTAGCCGGTCGAGGCGAAGAGCGACTGGGCCATCGAGCGGGCCTCATCGCCGCTGGGGGCGAGGTTGGCGGGGGCGTCAGCCGGGAGCACGCATCCGTACTCGGTCGACTGCTCGGGGGTGACGGATGCATCGCACACGTACACGGGGCTGGCCGCCGGGTCGCTGTACCACCAGTCGCCGGTGCCGTAGGCGCTGAACGAGAGGTTGGTGGCGGTGCCGTCCTGCGGTCCGACGATCCAGGTCGGGTAGGTCTCGTCGGAGTAGTCGGCCTTCACCGGGGTGCCGTCGACGCCGAGCGCGGAGGCGAGTTCGGTGGTGCGCTCCTCGGGGTCGGAGCCGTCGAGGGTCAGGCGGTAGACCTGCCCGCTGCCTCCCTCGGTGGAGAGCGAGGCGCCGGCGGTGTAGTGGTAGTCGACCCACCAGCCGATCTTCATGCTGCTCGAGACCGCATCCCGGGCCCCCAGGGGGGCGGATGACGCGGACGCCGCCGTGAACAGCGGCGCGCGGGGCGACAGCGCCGGAACAACGACGAGGGCGCCGACCGTGACGGCGGCGATCGCAAGCCCGGCGCTGCCTGCGATGCGCAGGGTGCGACCCGGGGTAGCCATGTGCGGGGCCGGTCGGGTGCCGGCTTCGGTCACCAGCTCGGGGGAGAGTTCGGGGGCGGCTCCGCGGTCGAGGCTGTGGCGGAGGCGGTTGCTGAGGTCGTCGTGATTGCTGCTCATATGGGGGAAATGTCGCGAGTGGGCGATTCTTTCAGCAGCATCCGAAAATTCTCAGTCGGCGAGCAGCGCCGCGAGTTTCGTGCGCGCCCGATGCAGCCGGATGCTCGCGGCGTTCACGCTCACGCCGAGCGCCACGGCAAGTTCGGCCGGCGGCAGGTCCTCGATGAGGGCGAGGGCGAGAACCTCGCGTTCGGCGGGGCGAAGCCGACGCCAGGCAGCAGCGAGGGATGCGTCAGCCACGACGATCTCCTCGGCCGACGGAGCCGAGTCGGCCGGCCGCAGTGCCGCGAGGAGCGACGCGCCGCTCGCCTGCTTGCGCCGGTGGTTGGCCACGACGTTCGCCGCGATGCGGTACAGCCACGGCAGTTCCTCGCCCTCGGCGACGCTGGCGCGCTTGCGCCAGGCGATCGCGAACACGTCGGCCGCGAGGTCCTCAACGTGCTGCCGCTCCACCCGCCGGAACAGGTAGCCGCTCACCGCGGGGAGGTACTGAGTGTAGGCGCGCTCGAACGACGCGTCGGAGGGGGGCATGGTTCCAGCCTGACCGGCGCGGGTTCGGATCACAACGCAACGTTTTGGGGGAGTTGAGCGTCTGGGGGTGCGTCGCCTAGCTGCCGACGATTGCCCTCCGCAGGTCCTTCATCAGCAGGAACAAGTGCAGCGGGTCGGTCGGCGACGACTCGAACTCGGCGAGCCGCAGGTAGTAGTCGCGAGCTCGCTCATCCTTGGCGTGCACCAACAGGGCTCGCACCCCGATCTCCTCGGCGGCACGGTCGACGCGCAGCAGGGCATCCCTGACGAGCATGCCGCCGAGTCCGGCGCCCTGGTGATGCTCGTCGACCGCTAGCCGGGTGAGCAGGACGACCGGGATGGGGTGGCGGGGCACGCCTCTGGTTACGCGGTGCGTGGCATCCGTGTGCTCGACGGCGCCGGTGGCGAGCGCGTAGAAGCCAGCGATGCGCGCTCCTGACCTGCTGACGAAGACTGTCGCCATGCCCGACTGCTGGTTGGTCAGCGCGTGGCGGCCGATCCACTCATCGAGGTCGGGTTGTCCGCATCGGAACTCCCGCACGGGGTCGCTCGCGACGAGTTTCCTCGGGCGGCTGAAGCGCGTGCCGTCAGTCAACGAAGACGTCGTCGGCGGCGAGGAGTTCGGCCAGTCGTGGCTTGTACTCCACGGGGCGTTCGAGCAGTTCCTCGAATGCGCGCCAGGACTCTTCGTCGAGGGTGAACCAGCGCCGATCGGCGAGCACCTGTTCGGCGGCGACCGCGGCGCTGCCGATGACGAACTCGCTCACGCTCGTACTACTGGCCTCAGCCGCACGACGGATCAGGCTCGCCTGCGATGGCGCGAGCCGCACGTTGATGCGCGCGTCCTTGTTCTCTCGGTCGATGGCCCTGGAGGCGGTCATGATGAGTCCTTTCTGTACGTCGATTGTACATACAGGCACGCTGAGATGGTCCACGGATGCTACGCCTCGGCGGTTCCGTCGGTCCTGGGTTATCCACGCCACTACGCTCACCTCATGCCACCCGCCACGCACACCTTCACCACCGCGCTGTGGGAGATGCCCACCACCGCCGCGGCGTGGGTGTTCGTGACGGTGCCGACCGCGGCATCCGAGGTGATCAAGAGCACGCCGCGACCGCCGCGACCGGGCTTCGGCTCGCTCCGCGTGCGCGCGACGATCGGTGACACCACCTGGGCGACCTCGATCTTTCCCGACTCGAAGACCGGATGCTACGTGCTGCCCGTCAAGAAGTCGGTGCGCGCCACCGAGGGCATCGGGCTGGGCGACACGGTGGGGGTGAGTGTTGAGGTTCTGGAGTAGGGCCGGCATCGCGGTAGCGGCCACGGGGGTGGTCGGCGTCGCGTCCTGGGTGAGCGCCCTGATCCTGCCCGCGGGGAGGCCGGCGACCTGCGTCGAGACCGGGTGCTTCTGCGAGGCGGTGAGTGGCGGCATCCCGACCCAGATCGAGGCCAGCTGGAGTTCGCTGGCGTTCGTTCTGCTGGGGGTGTGGGTCATCCTGCAGCGCGGGGTGCCGGCGACCCGGGAGCGCACCCTGCTGCCGCTCGCCGGCCTCACGATGGTCGCCATCGGCGTCTCAAGCTTCGTCTACCACGCAACGCTCACGTTCGTCGGCCAGTGGCTGGACGTCTTCAGCATGTACCTGCTCGGCCTGCTCATCGCGCTCGGCGCCCTGTGGCGCGCCGGGCGGCTCGGCGGCAGAGCTGCGCTCGCGCTCTATGTCGTGCTGGCGATCGTGCTCGGCGTCGCTCAATTCCTCTACCCGGATGCCCGCCGCATCCTCTTCGCGCTGGTGCTGCTGCCCGGGGTGATCCTCGAGCTGACGCCGTTCATCGCGGGCCGCGGACCGGGGTCACGTCGCTGGGTGCTCGCCTCGCTCGCCACCTTCGTCGTTGCGTACGTGGTGTGGATCATCGACCAGTCAGCCCTGTGCAACCCGCGCTTCTGGCTGCAGGGTCACGCGGTCTGGCATGTGCTCGGAGCGGTTGCGGCGCTCCTGCTCACGGTGCACTGGCGGCGCACCGCGCACCCCAGTTCGGGCCAATCGCGCGAATAGCTCACCAATTGCGCACCCCGGGCCTAGGCTGTGGTGACCTCGGAAAGCAGGACGCCATGCGCGCATCCAGATTCGTCGTGGCCGCACTCGCGGTTGCACTCGCACTGCCACTGACAGCGTGCGCAGGCCCGCAAGGCCCGGCGGGAGCGGATGGCGCACCCGGGCCTGCTGGCGCTACCGGCGCACCCGGCCCCACAGGAGCTCCCGGCCCGGCTGGGCCTCAGGGCTCCAGCGGCGGCGGCGCGACAGGCGCGACCGGTGCGACCGGCGCGACTGGCCCGGCCGGCCCGCAGGGCATCCCCGGCGTGCCCGGCGCACCCGGCGCGCCCGGAGCGCCCGGCGATGACGGCGCACCCGGCGCCCCCGGCGTCGGCGACTCGGCTCTCTTCTACGCCGTCATGCCGCCGGACAACAGCGAAGGCGTCGCGACCGGCGCCGACGTGCAGTTTCCGCAGGACGGTCCCACGACCAGCCCCGGCACACTGCGAGTCAACGAGTCAGTCTTCGCGCTCGCCGAGATCGGTGTCTACCGAATCACGTTCCGGGTGCCGGTCATCGAGTCCGGCCAACTGCAGATCATGCTCGACGGCGTCGCCGTTCCGTACGCGATCGCGGGCCGCGCCACCGGTACAAGCGACATCTCCCTCACCACACTCGTGAGAACGACAACCACCGAGACCCTGCTGTCGGTGCGCAACCCGAGCGGCAACCCGAGTAGTCTCACGATCACGAATTTCGCCGGCGGCGCACAAGCCTCCTCGGCGACGCTGCTCATCGAGCTCGTCAAGGCTGGCTAGCCAACTGCGCAGCTGGTTCAACCGTTGAGGATGCCCCTCACCGCAGGCACGGCGACGTAGGCCACGACGGCTCCGAACACGAGCACGTTGATCACCACGGTCACCCAGAGCGTGCTGCGGAAACTCTCTTTGGTCGTCTTGTGCCTGAACACCAACTGTCCGACGATCGCGCCGGGCCAGCCGCCGATCAGGCCGAGCAGCAGCAGGGTCGTTTCTGGCACCCTCCATCGTCCCGACGTCGCACGTGCCTTGTCGTAGCCGTACATGGCGAAGGTGACGATGCTCGTGACAACGTAGATCCCAACGAGCTGGATCGGTACGGAGTAGGCCATGGTGACGATGCTCAGCACAGTGACAAAAGCCAGCACGACCACCACGCTGCTCGCACTCGCGCGCTTCGGTTGCGTGCGCAACCGTCCGGGCCCGTGCACGTCGAGGGCCTGCGGCCGACCGTCCTTGCCTGTGCCCGGCCGGTAGGAAATCACGTCTCCGACCTCCGGGCGGTACGCCATCGCTCCGAACGACGACACATGCACGAAGAGGTCCGCGGAGCGGTCGGCGCGCCGAACGAACCCGAACCCCCGCTCGTCGTTCCACGCAACGAGGATTCCGTCGACGCGCGCGCTGGCCATGCGCCGATGATAGCGGCGCCGACACTACCCGCGCCGCACCACCTCAACCCCGCGACCCGGATGCCACGACTCGACCACGAGCTCGTCGCCCTGCACGGTCGTCACCACCGCTTCGGAGATCTGTAGCTCGAAGTACGCACCGGGGACCCCGCCCTCGGGCGCAGAAATTGCCACCAGCACCCCGGCCAGCTTCGCGTCGCCAGCACCGAGAGACCCGGGCGGCGGCTCGAGCGTGGGGGAGTGCAGGGCAACTCGCGGGTCGCGCTCGACGTCAGCGAGCTTGCGGGAGCCCGGCATCATGCCGAGCCTGACGTGATGGTCGTCGAACGCGAGTTCGCTGCCACTGATCCGCGGCGACCCGTCCGCGCGCAGTGTCGCGAGCGTCTTGTTGGTGCCCGCCTCGAAGGCGGCGCGGACGCGAGCGGCGAACTCGGGCGCATCCGATCGAAGCTCTCCCCAAGTTGTCATGGGGCCACCATACGAAGCACGGGCGACATCCAGTCCGCGCTCTACTCGCCGAGGTGTAGGCCCAGGCGCTCGCCCGGTTGGGCTAGTACTCCAACCAGGCGCGCACGATCGCGCGTGCGGCATCGATGTTCAGGTCATCGGTGACGAGCAGGCTCGCACGGATGTCGGAGTGCCACGTCAGCAGCGCGTGCGGATCACCGGTGAAGCTCGTTGTGGCACCCTTGTGCTCGGCCACGCCAGTGCCGCGATGGAGGATGAGGCGCACGGCTCCCTTGCCGTCGACGTTGACCGTCAGCCGGTCCTCGCCGGCGAGCGAGAAGTTGGGCGAGTTCCACTTGATCGCCTCGACGGTGCCAGGTTCGGCATCCGTGATGAGAGTACGTAGGAGTTCGACCTTGGAGCGCACCTGAGGGGTCTGGGCAGCCAGGAACTCCGCGACCGTCGCGAACTGGGGCCGGGCCACCGCTACCCGCGATCCTTCAGCCGCACCCGCCGGGCCTGCCCGTCCTCCTGCAGTTCGGCGACGGCGGCCTGAGCCTTCACGAAGTCGGTGAACGACTTGTAGCCGATCTTCTTCTCGTCGAAGCCGGCATCCAGTCGCTTCATCTGCTGCTTGAGACCGGATGCCGCGACCCACCCATCCACGTTGTCGTCGCCGCGGCGCACCCGCAACGCCCGCACCATGAGCTCGACCGCGTCGCGCTTCGGATCGGGCGCGACAGGCTCTGCGGTTGCAGGGGGAGCGGGCTCGTCGTCGACGAGATCGCCGTAGTAGCTGAACTCGTCGCAGGCGTTCTTGAAGGCGGCGCTGGTCGATCCCTGCACGCCGATGCCGATCACGGTGCGTCCCAGCCGGCGGGCGCTCTGCGCGAGCGGAATGTAGTCGGAGTCGCCGGCCACGATCACGATGTGGGTGATGTCGCGCAGCCGGAAAAGGTCCTCGACGACGTCGATAGCGAGCCTGATGTCGGCGCCGTTCTTCGTGCCGGAGGTGTTGAAGAGCTGCACGAGATCGACAGCCCGATCCACCAACTGCTTCTGATAGCGCGTGTTCGCGGGCGCGGCCCAGTCGGCGTACGCGCGGCTGATGGCGACGGCCCCGAAGGACGACGCGAAGTCGAGCACGGCGCCGATGTTGACGGTCGCCTCCTGCAGCCGGTCGCCCGTCTTGCCCGCGGCACCGCGCGCCTTCTCCTTGATGAAGGCGCCGCGGCCGTGCACCGCGTCGTACTGCGAGATCACGATGTTGTCGAAGTCGATGTAGACGGCGACGCGGGTTTCGGTAGGGTCGGCCATGGTCACACGCTACCCGGTTGGCCTAGCTGCACGCCCCTACCCACAAGCCGTCCCTTGCTCGAGTCATCGCGACATAGAGTTCCCGTCGCTGGAGTGACTCAGACTCGTTGGCCGCGGGCTGCGAGGAGAGAAGCCTCGGGGCAACTCGTCCAACCAGAACTTGCTTGAACTCCAGGCCCTTGGCCCGCTTGACCGTTCCGATCTTGACCGCGTTGATCGGCCGGCCTTCGTACTGATCCAACGGGATGTACGGGATTCCCGCTGACTGAAGAACGGTGGCGATTTCGTTCACCTTGTAGGTCTCGAGGCAGAGGACTCCGATGTCGCCGATGGGCGTCTCCAGCGAACGGATGTGCTCGATCAGCGCTCGATCGTGGTCGGCCCGGGCTGCGAATCGCGTCGACACCGGGCGAGGTCCTCTGCGGACGATGTCCGTCACTGCCTCGGTCCGTCCGATCGATCCCTCAAGATCGGCGAACTCGTCTCCGGCGACCAACTCACCGGCAAAGGCGAAGATCTCGCGAGTGTTTCGGTAGTTGGTACTCAGGATCACACCGCGCCCACTGATCGATACACCGGCCTCGGCGAGAGTGAATCCGCCGGGGTAGATCGTCTGCTGACCATCGCCGATGAGGGTCAGACCGTCTGGCCTGTCTCCGACCAGGAGGTGCAGCATCCGGACCATCGCGCACGTCAGATCCTGCGCTTCATCAATGATGACCGACCGATACGACGGGTCCGGTTGCAGCCTCAAGGACTCTTCTGCCTTCAGGATGACGTCGTCGAAGTCGTCGATACCTCGGGCGTGCAGAGCACTCTCGTAGGCGGTGAAGAGTTGCCACACGGCCCTGCGCTGCTCGACACCGAGCGGCCGGCGGCGGCCGGTGCGTGCCAGATCTGCGTACTGCTCGAAGCTAGTCAGGCCTCGCCCTTTGATCACCTTGCTGAGCTCATCCTGCCAGTAGCGCTTGTTGGGCTCTGCCTTGGACAGAACGCCACCAACGCCGTGCGCCAGCCAGGCGGCGTCGAAAGCGCGGGCGGCTCCCGGCTGATCAACTCGAATCGGGATGCCGCGATCCTTGAGGAGTCGAACAGCAAATCCATGCACGCCGGCGAATTCCACCCTGCCGACACACTCCGGGGCGAGGCGCTCAAGAAGGGAGGAGAGGACCGCGGGCAGAGTCTTGACGAAGGTGGTCACGAGAACCCTGCTCCCGGATGCCCGCGCCAGATATGCCGCACGGTGAAGACCGACCACAGTCTTGCCGGTGCCGGCGGCGCCCTTGATGCGCACCGGCCCAGCGAAGTTTCGGCGGACAAGTCTTGCCTGATCTGGATGCAGAAACGACATCCATTCCTCGATCGGGGCTGCCAAGAGCCCTGCGAGCAATACCTCCTGTACGTCTTCCACACTCAGTAGCGGTTCGGTCGCAGTCTCGGCGATGACCGGGCGGGGCACGCTCAGGTCGAGTGGGACGGCGGTGTCGGCGACAACAGGGAAGTGCTCCATCGCCAGGCGCAAGACCCTCTCGACCTGCGTTGGGGTAAGCCGGTTTCCTCGGGAGTTGATGTGCGCCGCGGCCTTCTTCTCGCCCACGATCGTCACGGACCCAACCGACGTCGCGGGCAGGCTGTGGTTCGCGAGCACCACAATGACCCGTACCTCCCCGGGCGCAAGTCCATGCTCCGCCATGGCTGACTCGGCACCGAGCCCGACACTCGCGAGTGGGTCGAGGTCGTCAGTAACGTCTTCCTGCCCACGCCAGATGCGACCACCCGCTACGGTGACGTCCGCCCATGACTTGGTGTCAACGATGAACAGCCCACCAGGCCCAACCACCACGTGATCAATCTGCGCACGGCGGGATCCGGGCCACCTTCGGTCGTGCAGGAATGTGTAACCCGCCGCGGTGAGTGGGGCGAGGCTGCCGGCGACTTGACGCTCCGTCGCGTGCGCGATCATGAACCGCTCCGCCATCGCACGTGATTCGTTGGAGAGCCGTTCGTACTCGCTGGCGAGCGCATCGAGCCGCTGAGCCTCGATGCCTGCAGAGTGGCCCGCAGCAGCCATGTCAACCCCCATTGCGGCCGGCGCACCGAGGTCCGGCCGTCCCCTCATCTAGTTTGACGAGTTCAACTCATGATTGGGAACCTCTCTGTTGTCGCCAGTTCTGGGGGTGGGCCGTACGCTCACAGGATGAGAGTTCGATTGGACGTGGCGTCGGAGAGCGGGTCGCGGTGACCGCCCTGCGCCGCGCCACCCCCGATGACTGGCGCGTCTATCGCGCCCTCCGGCTGCGGTCGCTCGAACTCGCACCCGATGCCTTCGGGTCGACCCTCGACGCTGAATCCCCGCAGCCCGACGAGTGGTGGCGCGGTCGACTCGCCACATCGCACACCCTGCTTGCCGAGGTGGACGGCGTCGCGGTCGGCATCGGCACGGGCATCCGGGACCGTCACGAGATCGGGTCGCGCGAGATCGTGGGTCTATGGGTCGAGCCGGAGTTCCGTGGGCGTGGCATTGCACGCGAGATGATCGAGACGCTCGCGGTCTGGGCTCGGGATGCCGCGGCGCACGCCATCGCGCTGTGGGTCTCCGACGGCAACCCTGCTCGGAGCGTCTACGAACGCGCGGGCTTCGTCGCGACGGACGAGCGCGACGTGGTGCGCGGAACCCTCATGGAGGAGCGGATGCGTCGTACCCTCGAGCGGTCCGAGCCGCAGGAGACTCCCGGCTGGCGTTCCGGTGGAGTTGTTCTCGATGGGGAGCCGCTCGATCTCGAGGGGATCAACCCGTGGCTGCACTCCTGGGTCGACACCGGCGAGATCGTCTGGATGCGGCATCCGTCGTACCCGACGCAGCTGCACGACATGCCGATGTATCTGATCGCGACCGAGGGTCGTTACATCACCTTCGCCGCGGGTGAGCTGTCGAACACCGTGTGGGGCTTCTACCTCCCCGTCTGACTACCGGGCTTCCTGTCTGGGCCGCACCACGCGCTCGAAGATCAGGATGCCCGCCGCGACGACAGGAATCGCGACGAGCGCGCCGAGGATTCCGCCCAGCGATGCACCCCCGATAGCGGCAACGATCACGAGCGCCCCCGGCACCGCCACGGCTTTGGCCATGACCTTGGGGCTCAGGATGTATGCCTCCACCTGCATGTAGACGAGCATGATCGCTCCCGCGATCAGCGCACCCCAGAGAGTGATGGGCAGAGTGGCGAGCACGACGATCGAGGTCCCAATGACGGGGCCGACGACGGGGATGAGCGCACAGATGAACGCGACGAGCGCGAGGAGCAGAGGAACCGGGCCCCCCACGATCGTCACCACGATGAACGTGATGACCGCATTGCACAGAGCGAGGAACAGCTGCCCGGCCACATACTTGCCGACCGACTGGAGGATCTCATCGGTGACCGACATGAAGCCGGCACGACGCGACCGCGGCACCGCCTGGTACACCTTCGTCATCACCAGGGGCAGAGTGAGAGTGAAGTACAGGGTCAATACGGTGACGACGATCACCGCGGTGACGGCCTCGCCGAGGCCTGAACCGATCGCCAGGATCCCGCCGCCGATGGTGACCCACTGGGCGGGGTTGCTGATGAAGGCGACCAATTGCTGGGTGAGCGCGTTCGTGTCGATCCAACTGCCGAGGTTCTGGGTGACCCACTGCACCCACGGTTGACTCGGCAGGCTCGCGGCGAAGGCGGGGGCATCCCGGATGATGTTGCTCACCTGGGCGATGATGGTCGGCACGACCGCCAGCGCAACGAGCGCGCCGATCACGAGACCGAGCACGACGATCGCCAGCGATGCCACCCAGCGGGGCACCCCTCGCCCCGTGGCCCAGCGGATCACGGGCTCCAGCGCGAGCGCGATGAAGAACGCCACCCCGATGTAGGCGAGCACCGTGCCGAGTGCACTGATGGCGCCGAGGATGAACAGTCCGATGCCCACGCCGAGGGTGCCCAGCAGTCCGATCTGGAGGGCATTGACCTGGATGCGCCGGGTCGCCGCCGTGGGCGTGCCGGTCGACTGCGCGAGGGATCGCGATGGCCTGAGGGTCGGTTCGGATCGTGTCATCGTGAGGCGAGACTAGCGATCAACTCTCGTCGTAGGGGGGAGGCGCGGCGACCGCTGCCGGTCGCCTCCGCCATTGCACAACCGCTGCTGCGAGACCAGAAAGCATCACCACACCGCCGATCAACTCCAGCGCGCCCGGCACCTCGCCCTGCACCAGCCACGCCGCGACGATTCCGACCACGGGCACGATCAGCGTGAAAGGCACGACGGCGCTGGTCGGATAGCGCGCGAGCAGGGTGTTCCAGATGCCGTAGCCGATCAGCGATGCGGCGATTGCGGTGTACAGAGTCGAGAGGATTGCTGCGATCGAGAGGTGGGTGAGGGCATCCCAGACCACTGGTGGTGACTCCACGATCACCGCCAGGGCTAGCGCCGGCAGGGGCACGACGGCACCGCTCCACACGACCAGCCCGAGTCCGGATGCCGCCTTCGAACGGCGGGACAGCACGTTGCCGATCGCCCACGACAGCGCCGAGCCGAGCACAACCAGCAGCGGCAGCCAGGGTGCTGACGCACTGTGCCCGACGATGACGAGCACGAGGCCGAGCATCCCGATCAGCACACCGATGGCTTGCCGTCGCGATGGGCGCTCCCGCAGGAACAGGGCCGAGATCACGATGGAGAAGATCACCTGGGTCTGCAGGATGAGTGACGCCAACCCGGGCGGCATCCCGAGGGCGAGGGCGAGGTAGAGCAGGGCGAACTGTCCGAGGCTGAGGAACGAGCCGATCAGCAGGATGTTGCGCCACCCGATCGTCGGCGGCTTGATGAAGAAGATGGCCGGGATGCACACGGCGACGAATCGCAGGGCCAGGAACACCAGCGGGGGAACGTCGACCAGCCCGGCATCGATGATCACGAAGTTGGCACCCCAGATCACCACAACAAGAAGCGCGAGGAGTGAATGTCGTGGGCTCATGGGCATCCTCACACTATCGTCATCAGCATGACGACCCCGCGCCCCTGGATCTCGCGCAAGCGCCACTGGATTCCGCTCGCCCTGCTTGCGGCGGGTGTCAGCTTCGCCGTGGTCGCGACCCTGAGCCCCTGGCCCGCGGCCCTGCTGATCCGTGCGCTGTTCGAGCAGAGCGCCGCCAAGACGGTCGCCGAGATGCAGCCGTATGTTCCGGCATCCGGTCTTGATGCCCAGCTGGATGTCGCCTACGCCGACGGCGGCGCAGACACGACCTTCGACCTGTTCTCGCCGTCGGGCTCAACCGAGCCGCTGCCCACGGTCGTCTGGATTCACGGCGGTGCCTGGATCTCCGGCAGCAGTCGCAACGTTGACCCCTACGTGCAGATCCTCGCATCGAAGGGCTACACAACTGTGGCCCTCAACTATACGGTCGCTCCCGATGCGACCTACCCCGTGGCGCTCACCCAGCTCAATGATGCGCTCGCCTTCCTGGTCGCGCACGCCGATGAGTACCGTATCGATCCCGACCGCATCGTGATCGCCGGTGACTCGGCGGGCTCCCAGTACACGAGCCAGTTGGCGACTATGATCACGAGTCCGGTCTACGCCGAGAAGGTGGGGTTGACGCCGGCGCTGAGCCCCGATCAGTTGCGCGCGGTGATCCTCACCTGCGGCATCTACGACGTGAGCGGCATCCCCGATGCGCCCGGCCTGGGCGGCTGGGGATTCCGAGTCTCGCTCTGGGCCTACCTGGGAACCAAGGACTGGTCCAACACCCCCGGTGGCGAACTGATGTCGACGCTCGACGATGTGACGGCGGACTTTCCCGCCACCTGGATCACGGGCGGCAACGGCGATCCGCTCACCGCCACGCAGTCGATGCCGCTCGCCGAGAAGCTGTCGAGCCTTGGCGTGGATGTCACGACCGTCTTCTATCCCGACGACCACGTGCCATCACTGCCGCACGAGTACCAGTTCCACCTCGACGACGCCGACGCCCAGGCCGCGCTGATGTCGATGGAGGCGTTCCTGGGCAAGGTCACGGGCTAGCTGGCAATGGCTAGCGATCCCGGGCTAGCGATCCCGGGTTAGCGATCAGCGGTCGCGAATCGCTTCGCGGAGCGCTCGCGCGCCTTGGCCGCCTCGACCTCGCGGTCCTTCGGGGGAGTGGTGGCCACGAGGTCCTCGAGAAGGTGCTGGGTGATGTGGGCGATCTCGTGCACGGCACGATCGAACGCGTCCTGGTTGGCCTTGGACGGCTTCGTGCTGCCGCTGATCTTGCGTACGTACTGCAGAGCGGCCGCGTTCACCTCGTCGGCGTTCGCGGCGGGTTCGAAGTTGTGAAGGGTGTGGATGTTCCGGCACATGACATCGAGGCTAGCTGCGCGCCGCGACATCCACACCCCTATGTCAGACCCGACTCTGACGGGCGATGAGCATCATGCGAGCGAGCGTGATGAAGAACACCGCGAATCCGCCGACGAGTGCCAGCCACGACCAGAGCCAGCCGACGGTCATGGTGAGCACGATGAAGACAGCAATCGCAACCGTCCAAATGACGACCGTGTAGATGCCGAATCGCGCCGCAACCGCAGGGTTCTGCGTGAAGGGGTCATCAGCCACGTACTGGCGCTGCAGCTCAAGCGCCCACGGCTTCGTGCGATTGGTCTGGGTGACTCCGAGCCACACGAAGGCGAGAATCGACAACACCGTCGGAGGCACACCGAGTACGACCGCCCAGAACGGCTGCTGGGTGACGAGCGCGGCTGCGAGGGAAACACCCAGTGTCATGGCCAGGGATGCCGCTCCGAAGGCGAGCGCCCGGCCGGTGGGCATCGGGTAGTGCTGCGAGGTCTCCTGGCGCAAGGCGAGCGTCACAATGACTCCGACCGAGAGCGCTGCGGCAACGGCGAAGGCAACAGCCGTCCACATCGGAACGATGACGAACGCGCCGAGCACCACCCACGTCACGCTCTTCGCAAGAACCAGCGAGAACAGCACCGTCAGCAGCACGAAGATCGGACGGAGCCGCACCCGCTGGCTGGGGTGCGGCACGCCGGCGGGGTGTCCATCGGCCGCGAGACCGTCGAGCAGGTCACGGATGTCGCCGAGCTCGCGCACCGCGGTGGTGGCTGCGGTCGCGTCATCCGCGCCGCCGGACACAAGTTCTGCGACGCGGGCCGACAGGTTGGAGCGCAGCTCCTCCTTGAGGTCGAGCGAGTCTGGGGTGACGGGAACTTCGGCGAAGGCCTCGTCGAGGTAGCGGTGGATGGAGGTGACGGTGCTCATGGTCACGCGCCTTTCAGGTTCAGGAGGGAGTTGATGATGCGCTGAGTTGCGGTCCAGTCGGCGAGATTGCGCCGGTAGATGGCCCGGCCGGCGTCGGTGATGCGGTAGTACTTGCGGCGGCCACCCTGGGTCTCGTCGCCCCAGTAGGCCTCGACGAGTCCGTCCTTGACGAGGCGGCGGAAGGTTGCGTAGAGCGTCGCTTCTTTGATCTCGTAGTCGCCGCCCGTGGCATCACGGATGGTCTTGTAGATCTCGAAGCCGTACCGATCGACCTTCAGCAGCACGCCGAGCACGATCGTGTCGGTGTGCCCCCGGAGAAGGTCGGAGGAGAGCGGTTCGCGTTCGAGGGACTCGGGCATGTCAAGTACTGTATCAGGCACAGTAGTTCACGGCAAGAACCTGATGCTGCCCGATTGGCGACCAGCCCCAACGACTGGCACAATAGCGAGCATGATTCACGACAGCGCCCATACCCGCAGGGGCCGGATCGGCAGTATCGCCGCGGCATCCGTCGCTCTCATCGCAGTGCTGACCGGATGCTCGCCCACCGGACCGATCACGCCGGTCGTGACGTCTGCCGGGCTCGACCCCACGCTGCCCGGGTACATGCAGGCGACCGGAAGCGTCTCGGGAGTCTCGGAGGACGGTGGCAAGTGCGTCTTCACCTTCTGGGCAGACAGCGGCGCAGCCACCAGACTCACTGGCCCCGGTCAGGCGACCGGACTGCGCACCGACTGTGGTCCCGTGAAGGAGGCCGTCGGCTTCCTCGTCGGCGGCAGCTACCAGGTGGAACTCACGTACGAGGCGCTCTCGGGCGAGACGGTCAAGGGCGCGCGCGTCCCGATGGTCCTTCCGGTGCCGACCAACCTGAACCCGTAGCTTTCCGCCGGGAGTAGCATCGAGCCATGAGGTTGCTCACCGGCAGATTCGTCGCGCTCACCGCGATGCTGCTCATGGCGTTCGCCCTGGCGCAGGGAGCCACTCCCGCCGCCGTGGTCGCCTCGGTCGCCGCAGTCGTGCTCGCCACCGCAGGCGCGATCCGCCTGACCTCGGTGATCGTCGGGTCGCGCCAGGTCTCGGTGGGCGAACAAGCCCACGCGCGCCACCTCATCCAGCTCGGGATGCCCGCGCCGCAGCATCCCGACACCGCGGGTCGCCCCCGCACCCGAGCCCCTTCGATGGTGGTCGCCACCACGTAGTCCGAACCGCACTGAGCGGATGCTGCGTGGTACCCACCACCCATCCGTTTCAGATCGAAGGACTTCTTCCGTGGACATCTTTGCGTTTCCCCCTATCGCCGCGCTCCTCGAGGGCGCCTACTGGCTCGTCCAGTTCCTCTCCTCGCTCGTTCATCCGCTTGTCGGCACCGCGGCGGCGGCCGTCGCCATCGTGCTTCTCACCGTGGTGGTGCGGGCGGCACTCATTCCGGTGTCGGCCTCCCAGGTGAAAGCCGAATGGGGTCGCCGCCGTATCGCCCCACGCCTTCAGGCCTTGCAGAAGAAGTACAAGAAGAATCCGGAGCTGCTGCAGCGCAAGACCCTCGAGCTCTACCGATCCGAGAGCGTGTCGATGTTCGGCGGATTCCTGCCGACCCTGCTGCTTCAGGCCCCCGTGCTCTCGCTCGTGTATGCACTGTTCCTGCACTCGACGATCGGCGGGCATCCCAACGATCTGCTGACCGAACGGCTGGGGTCGGTGCCGCTCGGCTCGACGCTGTGGCAGGCGGGTTGGCCCGGAGTGCTCGTGTTCGTTGTGCTGTTCTGCGCGATGGGGATCGTCGCGTGGTTCTCCCGGCGAACGGCGCTACGGCTCGCTCTGCCGAGCGAGGGTCAGTCGACGCTGCTGCGAGCACTCAGTTGGGCGCCCTTCCTCACCATCGTGTTCGCCGCCTTCGTGCCGCTCGCGGCGACGATCTACCTCGCGACGACAACCCTCTGGACGCTCATCGAGAGGGCACTGCTGCGGCGACGGCACTGGGGGGAGTCCGGCTCCGCCGTCGGGGCGGTGCTGACGTCGTCGTAACTACTCGGGCACAGCGGCGAGCGCACGCGCGACAGCGTCTATCGCGGTGGCGATGTCGTCGTCATCCGTCGACCAGTTGCTGACCGAGATTCGCAGGATGTCGCGGCCATGCCACTTCGAGCCCGACATCCACACGGCTCCGTCCGCGATCAGTGCCTGAGTCACAGCGCGGGTGCGCTCGTCGCTTCCGAAGGCGAGCGACACCTGCGTGAACACCACCACATTGAGCACCTCGACTCCCGGAAGGGCGTCGAGGCCGTCGGCGAGGGCTCGGGCGGTCGCCGCGAGGCGCTCGACCATGGCGATGGTGCCGGATCTGCCGAGTTGCCGCAGCGCCGCCCACACTGGGATGCCGCGACCACGCCGCGACATCTCGGGCACCAGCTCGAAGGGATCCGCCGGCGCGCCCGCATCCTGGATCAAGTAGCTGGTCTTCACGCCCAGGGCCGCACGCGCGGCCTCCGGGCGCGCGACTATCGCGACCCCGCAGTCGTACGGCACGTTGAGAGTCTTGTGGGCGTCGGTTGCCCACGAGTCGGCCAGCTCGATGCCGTCGAGCTGCTCGGCCCACTGCGGGCTCGCCGCTGCCCACAGGCCGAATGCGCCATCCACGTGCACCCAGGCACCGTGGTCGTGAGCGATCGTGATCAGTTCGCGCATCGGGTCGAACGCACCGGAGTGGAGGTTGCCGGCCTGCAGCACGACGATCACGGGGCCGCTCACGAGGTCGAACGCCTCAGCGAGGGCCTCGGGGCGCATCCGGCCCTCGTCGTCGGCCTCGACCAGCGTGGGCAGCCCGAGCCCGAGGTAGCGCAGCGCGAGATCCACGCTCGCGTGCACCTCGGCGCCCGCGAGCACGTGCACCGGCGGGGCACCGATCAAGCCCTTGCTGTTGAGGTCCCAGCCTGCTCTCGTGAGCACGTCGCCGCGCCCGGCGGCAAGGCCCACGAAGTTGGCCATCGTGCCTCCGGTCGCGAAGCCGACGTCGCATCCGGCGGGCAGGCCGAGCAGGTCGAGGATCCACGCGCCGGCCGCCTCCTCGATCGCGGCGGCCGCCGGTGTCGCGTAGCGCATGCCGGAGTTCTGGTCCCAGGCGCTGACCAGCCAGTCGGCGCCGAGCGCAGCGGGCAGGGTGCCACCCATCACCCAGCCGAAGAATCGGCCAGATCCGATAGCCATGAGACCCGGATCCGCGGCGAGTGCCAGCTCATCGACGACCTGCGCCGCGTCGGTGGGGTGATCGGCGAGTGGGCCGCCGAACGCCGCGAGCATGTCATCGGCGGTGGCGCTGGGACGAATCGCGCGCGTCGGCAGCGTATTCAGCCACTGCCTGGCATGAGCGGCCGCACGGTCGAGGGGCGCGGTGTAGTCGTCTGGCTCCAGTGGCATGGCTCGACGGTACTCCGGCGGTTCGCCGACCGCACCCCCGGCGTTGGCCCGATACGATCGCCGCGTGGGCGGATCTGGGGAGAACGTAGGTGGATACGCGTTCGACCACGTTCTCATCGCAGCCCAGCAGGGTGCGCCGTGGGCCAACACCCTTCTGTGGGCCGAGTACGCGCCCGCGGTGAAGGCGTTCCTGACCGCGCGCGGGTCAGAGGAGCCGGACGACCTGACCAGCGAGGTGTTTCTCGCGGTGTTCGACGGGCTGCAGGCGTTCTCCGGCGACGAGTCCCAATTCCGATCATTCGTCTTCACGATCGCCTACCGACGCCTGGTCGATGAGCTTCGTCGCCGCTCGCGTCGAGGCATCCACTCCGAGTGGTCGCCCGACTCCGATGGCCGCGCGGCCGCGAGTGCCGAGGACGAGGCTCTCACCCGGGTGGGGGATGCCGCGGCCAGAATGCTGCTCGATGGCTTGCCGGAGGATCAGCGCAACGTGATGGTGCTGCGCATCGTCGCCGACCTCACCGTCGAGCAGGTGGCTCAGGTTCTGGGAAAACGACCGGGTGCGGTGAAAGCACTCCAGCGGCGGGCGCTCGACTCGTTGCGAAGAAAGTTGTCCTGACCCGTACCCTTTTCTGCTGGTTCAGCGATAGCGATCAGTGATGGACGAGAAACGGCTGACCGACGCCCTGCAGCGGTTGCGGGCGCACGCGTACGCGCGGCCGCCGCACCCGTCGCGTCAGCTATCGGATCGCCTCGACCTGGGGATGCTCGCCGACCCGCCGCCCGTGAACAGCCCAGCGCAGGTCGCGGTCGCAGTGGCCGCGCCAGAGCGTCGGGGCCGACTGCGTGCCGTCCTGTCGTGGCTGGCCGGACTCGGCATCGTCACCAAGATCGTGCTCGGCATCGGTGTCGCCGCTATCGCGACAACCGGGGTCGGCGCCGCCGGCGCACTGCCCGCGCCCGCCCAACAGCTGTTCGACTCCGTACTCCCCGGCATTGCGCCGCATTCGAGCGAGACCGCGGATGACCCGACCGACCAGCCGGGCGACGACACCCCCGGCACCACTGAGCCCAGTACCCACACCGCCGTTCCCGAGGATGAGGACGGTGCGGGCGATGAATCGACAGAGGGCGATGGCGCCGGCAAGCCGGCCGACACCCCCGGTAACGGCGGTGAGGGTACCGGCAAGCCGGAGGACACACCCGGCAATGCAGGCGACGGCACCGGCAAGCCCGAAGGCACGCCGGGCAACGGCGGCGACGGCACCGGCAAGCCGGCCGACACGCCCGGCAACGGTGGCGACGGCACCGGCAAACCGGACAACACGCCTGGCGGCAACCCCAACAAGTAGCCGCCCCACGAGTTCGAGTGGTCCCTCGCTTACGGGAAGTGGGGGACCACTCGGCACCTTCTGTGACGTCGCGAGACGCCAGGTTACGTGCGGTGTCGGTGCGTGACGTCACATCGGACGGATGCCGCGGCATCCGCCCTACGGTGCCCTCATGACACTTCTCGACACCGTGACCCCGCCCACGTCGACCGCAGCTGAGCGCGCGGACCGACTCACCGCCGCAGGCGCTGCCTGGGGTGCCCGCATCGCCGCTGACACCGCCGCCGCACAGCTCACCTACAAGGTCCGTGGCCGTGGCGAGGGTAGCGTCGCCTCGCTCATCACGGCCGGCAAGCACAGCTTCCTGGTCGACGAGCCTGCTGCGCTCGCCGGCGACGACGTGGCGGCGAGCCCCGTCGAGTTCGCGCTCGGTGCTCTCATCTCCTGCCAGATCGTGGTCTACCGCCTCTACGCGCAGGCACTCGGCATCCAGGTCGACGACATCTCCATCGACGCCGAGGGCGACCTCGACGCCCGCGAACTCTTCGGCATCGAGGGCGGCGCGCGTGCCGGGTTCACCCACGTGCGCCTGGCCATCACCATCACCGGCCCCGAGACCCAGGAGCGCTACACCGAGCTGCGCGACGTGGTCGACCAGCACTGCCCGGTGCTCGACCTGTTCGTCAACGCGACCCCGGTGAGCGCAACCGTCACCAAGGGCTAGAACGTCGTCGGCCCGCTCTAGCATCACTGCATGCCGGAGCGGGTCGAGGCGTGGTGGGCGAGACGCCAGTGGTCCAAGGGTTCCGCCGTGCCCTACGCGATCGGGGAGTACCGGCACGAGTGGGCCCGCTGGCCTGTGCTGGTGCGGCAGTATCATCCCGACCTCAACTCGGGAGTCGTGCTCTCTCAGGTGCCCCCGGCAGCGGATGTCTGGCTGCAGTGGCAGTGCGAGGTCGGCCACGTGTTCGTGGCCACCCCTTCGGAGGTGCGCTCGCGTGCTGGCGTCTCGCGGCGCCGGTCGTCGTGGTGCCCCGACTGCTTCGCGGGCGCGGCCCCGCCGAAAGCCCGCCCCTCGAGGGCCATGCGTCTGTGCGCGAAGTCGGATGCCCCGGCCCACCCCATCGGCGAGCCCTTCGTAAGCGTGTGCGCCCCCACAGCCGCGTCCGCGGCCGAGCCGCGCTTGGTCCAGCTGCTCAGCTCACGCCTGGCCTACTCGGACGGTTTCAACGCGATCCGCGTACCGCGCCCGTTCTTCACCCACCTGGAGGTCTGGCCCGACATCATCCTGCCCGAGCTGAGGGTCGCGATCGAGTACGACACCATGGGTCGCAATTCCACCGAGCATGTGGGCCAGCGCGAGGTGCTCGACAAACGCAAAGACCGATTGCTGCGCTCGGCGGGCTGGGAGGTGGTGCGGGTCAGGACGGGCAAACTGCGGTCCATCGGGGAGCATGATGTCGCGGCATCCGGGGTGACGGGCAAACTTGTCGATCGGTTGCTCGATGAGCTGCGGGTGATCCGCGGCGACCTCATCGTGGACTGCTATCTGCGGTAGTGTCTGGCACGCGCCCGCGCGGTGGTGCGCGTCGAGTGGAGGTCAGTGGTGAGAGTGTTCCCGCAGCGATGGTGGTACCTCGGTGTCGGCGCGGTTCTCGGACTGATGATCGGTGCGGCGCTGGCGGCGCGAATCACCGACTCCGACACCGGCAGTACTCTGTGGGGCGGAGGTCTCGGCGCGATCGCCGGCATTCTCTTCGGGGTTGCGGTGATCACCGCGGCTCTTCCTCACGACGCACGCCTGTTCCGGCTCCGGCGACGGTTTCCCGACGCGGTGGTACTTCAGGCGCTGAGGGACGAGGACAACGCCGCCGTACTCCGCGACGTGGCGAAGGTGCCCGCTGCGACTCGATTCTCCGTCGTGCTCGACGGCACAGGAGCCAGTGTCTGGGATTCGGCGGATGCGGCAGAGCCGCTCGTCGCCTTCCCTTGGGCCCAGATTGGCGCCATCACCGTGGGCGGCATGGTGCGACCCACCCGGCTCGGTACTCGTGCCTTCTTCCGACTGGTCGTCGCTCTCCTCGTGCGGGGTGAGACCGTCGCACTTCCGTTCGGAGTGGAGCGCGTCCCGGCGTTCCCCGGCGGGCGCACGACCCTGAGCGACGGGGAGTTGGAAGCGCTCGTGGAGCGACTCACCGAGGTTCGCCCGACAACCTGAGCCCGGCACAGTTCGCCAAGAATTCACCTTCGGTCTCGAGGCCCGCGAGCACACTGGGGCATGGAGATCGCGACCGACCTGCTCGTCGAGGTGCACATTCCCCTGACGCCCACCCCCGACCTCGACCCCGAGGATCAGTTCGACTGGATCGACACGGTGCTCGACTTCCTCGAAGAACTCGAGGACTCCGGCGAGGTGGCCCTGTACGACGACGGCGAGTCGCTCGACGGCATCTACGTGTTCTCGATCCACAACGCGACCCAAGCCGAACTCCTGGCGATCGCCCGACGGGTCGCAGACCTGCCCGGCGTGCCCACCGGTGTGTTCGCCGTGGTCACCGACATCGAGGCCGAGAACTACGGCGAAGGCGAGCGCTTCGACATCTCGTAAGCTCACCACTATGAGCTCACCACGATCAGGTTCGCTCCGGTCGTCACCATGAGCGTGCCGACCGCGTCGTACCTCGAATCGGTGGACGATGTCGTCGCCTCCTTCGAGACCACCTCGACCGGGCTGACGACTGCACAGGCCGACGAGCACCGAGCCCGTTTCGGTTCGAACGTGATCGTGGAGGTCACGCATGAATCCGGTCTGCGACGCTACCTACGCCAGTACAAGGACTGGATGATCGTGCTCCTGCTGGCGAGCGCGGTCGTCACGGGCATCCTCGGAGATTTCGGCACCGCAGGCGTGCTTGTGGTGCTCGTCGTGCTCAATACGCTCATCGGCTTCGTGCAGGAGTACCGCGCGGAGAAGACGATGGAAGCACTCGAGCGGCTCGTCGACCCGCTCAGCGAGGTCTACCGTGACGGGGAACTGACCCAGGTCGCCTCCACCCTCCTCGTGGTGGGCGATGTGGTGCGGCTCACCGAGGGTTCGTCGGTGCCCGCCGACGTGCGCCTGATCCGGTCAACGGCGTTCTCGACGAACGACTTCGCGCTGACCGGCGAGAGCGATCCGACTCGCAAGTTCGTGCAGGCCATCCCGCATGAGGTGCCTGTCGCCGACCGGCACAACATGGCCTTCGCAGGCACGACCGTGGCGACCGGTGAGGCGTTCGCTGTCGTGATCGCGACGGGCATGGGCACCGAGCTGGGTCGCATCGCCAGGCTCAGCCAGTCCGCTCCGGTCACCCGCAGCCCTCTGCAGCTCGAGACCACCAAGATCGCGCGCTACGTGACCTACGGCGTGGCTGTGGTCACGGCGATCGTGCTCGTGATCGCCGTGCAGTCCGACCTCGCGATCAAGGATGCACTGCTCTTTGCCGTCGGGTTCGCGTGCGCTCTGATCCCGCAGGGTCTGCCCGCCGAGGTGAACACCGCCCTCGCGGCCGCAGCGGGCATCCTCGCCAAACAGAACGCCCTGGTCAAGCGCCTCAGCGCCGTCGAGACCCTGGGGGCCACCCATGTGATCTGCACCGACAAGACGGGCACGCTCACCAAGAACCAGATGACCGTCACCGAGTTGACCGTCGGGGGTGCGACCTACACGTCAACCGGCACCGGCTACGATCCGGCGGGTACCATCACCCCGACCGCACGAGGGGATGCCGCGGCTCGCCTCACCGCGTTCCTCAGCGTCGGCGTGCTCGCCAGCAACGCGCGGCTCGTGCCGCCCGCAGCCGACGAGCCCGCGTGGCGCATCCTCGGCGATCCCACGGAGGGCGCCCTGGTGGTGCTCGCCCGCAAGGGTGGCCTCGACGTCGACGCCATCTTGGCCGCCAATGAGGAGATTGGCGAGTTGCCGTTCGACTCCACCCGTAAGCTCATGACTTCGATTCGTCGCGGGGCCGACGGCACGATCACCGCCTACTCCAAGGGCGCTCCCGAGAGCATCCTCGAGCGGGCCACGCGCATCGTCGACGGAACCCGGGTGCGACCCATCACCGCCGCCGACCGGGAGGCCCTGCTCGCGGTGCACACCGAACGAGCGACGCGCGCGCTGCGCAACCTGCTTTTCGCCACCCGCACGGTCACGGCCAAGGACGCAGCCACCAACGATCTGCACGTCATCGAGAAGGATCTCACGGTGCTGGGGATGGTCTCGATGATCGACCCGATCCGCGCGGCGGTGCCCGCGGCGATGGCCGATGTGCTCGCCGCGGGGGTGAAAGTCAACATCGTGACCGGCGACTTCTCGCTCACCGCGGAGGCCATAGCCCGCCAGGCCGGGCTCATCGGTGACGACGGCATCATTGTCGTCACCGGCGCCGAGCTCGCCGGGATGTCCGACGAGGTCGTTCTGGAGCACGCGTCCCGCGGGGGCACGGTCTTCAGCCGCGTCGCCCCGGAGGACAAGGTGCGCATCGTCGACCTCGTCAAGGCCGCCGGTCTCGTCGTGGCCGTCACGGGTGACGGCATCAACGACGCCCCAGCACTGCGCCACGCCAGCATCGGCGTCGCGATGGGCGCGACCGGCACCGACGTCGCCAAGCAGGCCGCCGAGATCGTGCTGCTCGACGACAGCTTCGCGACCCTTGTCACCGCGATCCGTCAGGGTCGCACGATCTACCGCAACATCAGCAAAGGTGTGCTCAGCTGCCTCACCTCGAACGCCGCCGAGTTCGTGGCCAACTCGGCCAGCCTCGCCCTGGCATCCCTCGGGGGAGTGCCGCTCGCCCTCAACGTGCTGCAGATCCTCGCGATCGACCTGCTGGGCGAGATCTTCCCGATCGCAGCGCTCGGGCGGGATCGGGCCGAGGGGGAGACCATGAAGGACCCTCCTCGTGACCCGCTGCGGCGCATCCTGAACAAGCGGTCGATCTTCGACATCTTCTGGGCAGGCGCGCTCATGGGCGGGTTCGCCATCGTCAACTACCTGCTGTTCTACGGACGTGCCGGCATCGACCCGTTCACCGAAGTCGTGCCCGCCGACGTGCTCGCGCCGGCGACCACCATGACCTACGTCACGATCATGGTCTGTCAGCTCGTGAGCATCGTGCAGCGGCGAAGTGTGCACGGATTCTTCACCCGCTACCAGTTCACGAACCGCACGTTCTGGCTGGCCATCGGCGTCGCCGTCGCGATCATGCTGGTGATCGTGTACGTGCCGTTCGTGGCTGGCTTCTTCGGCACTGGTGCGATCAGCCTGCTCGACTGGGGATTCGTGCTGCTGGCCGCCGTGGTGTTCCTCGCCCTGCGCGAACTTCAGCGGGTGCTGGGGCTCAGCCGGGTGTGACCGCGAACTCGCGCGCGTCGAGCTTGCGGACGGCCTTGCGGAACGCCATCGCCGAGTGCGGCCAGCTGACCGTGTTGCGGCCCTCGGCGTCGAGGTAGTAGCTGGAGCATCCGCCGGTCAGGTAGACCGACGTGCGCATCGTGCGCTGGAGGGACTCGTTGTAGGCGCGCAGAGCTTCGGGGGTGGCCTCGATGGTGCCGCCGACCGCGGCATCCAGGGCCTGAAGGATGTAGTCCACCTGCGACTCGATGATGTAGATCATGCTGTTGTGGCTGAGGATCGTGTTCGGTCCGTTGAGCAGGAACAGGTTGGGGAAGCCCGGGACCGCGGTGCCGCGCAGCGCCGCCGTGTGCGACGCCCAGTGCTCGGAGAGTGTGCGGCCGTCGGTGCCGCGCACCAGGCGAGCGACCGACGGTTCGGTCGCGTTGAAGCCCGTGCCACCGATGATGACATCGACCTCGTGGCGGGTGCCGTCGGCCGTGACGATCGTGGAGCCCTCGATCGCCGTGATGGCGGTGGTCTCAAGGCTCACGTTGGGGCGGGTCAGCGCGGGATAGTAGGCGCTGGTCACGAGGATGCGCTTGCAGCCGATGCGATAGTCGGGCGTGAGCTTGGCGCGCAGCGCGGGAGCCTTCACCTGCTTGCGCAGGAAGGCGAGTGACTGCTGGGCGGCGGCCGCACCGACCGGCTTGTACTTGAAGCCGAGGAAGTTCACCTCGGCCCGGAGGAACTCGAGCCGTCGGGCGATTCGCTGCAGCGCGGGCAAGCGCCGGAACGCGCGGCGTCGACGCTCAGAGGTCGGCTTGTCGTTGCGGGGGATGATCCACGGCGCCGAGCGCTGGAACACCGTCAGGTGCCCCGCGACCTTCGCCACCTCCGGAACCACCTGGATCGAGGATGCCCCGGTGCCGATCACGGCAACCCGCTTGCCCGCGAGGTCGACCGAGTGATCCCACTGCGCCGTGTGGAAGCGCGGGCCGGCGAATGACTCCAGACCGGGGATCGTCGGCCAGACCGGGTCGATGAGCGGACCGTGTCCCGAGACGAGCACGCGGGCGGTGAGTTCGCCGGTGCTCGTGGTCAGGCGCCAGAGGTTCGCCGCGGCATCCCAGCTGGCGTCCTCGAGCTCGGTGCCGAACAGCATGTGCTCGTAGAGTCCCTGCTCGCGGGCGGTCGAGCGCAGGTACTCGAGAATCTCGGGCTGCGAGCCGTAGCTGCGCGACCAGTCGGGGTTCGGTGCGAACGACAGCGAGTAGACGTCGCTGCGGATGTCGCACGCAGCACCCGGGTAGGTGTTGTCACGCCAGACACCGCCGACGTCGTCAGCGCGCTCGATGACCACGAAGTCCCGGATGCCCCGGCCAGCCAACCGCGCCGCCATCCCGATACCGGCGAACCCCGCCCCCAGCACAGCAACATCGACGTGGCGGACAGGGGCTTCGGGAGACTTCGGCGTCATGGCAATCAGTGAACCACAACTCCGAATCTGCTTCCCACGCGTCTCATAGCAAGCACATAGGCACCAGCGGCTGAATGTATCTCGTTCACCTGCCGTTCATCTGCCCAGGAGTCATCCCATGGATCAGTTCCTCATGCTCGCCCTCGACCTCGTGGCCATCTCGGTGCTCACATTCGGGCTCTACTTCCCCCGTCATCGGCGTCGCGACCTCGTGGTCGCGTTCCTCGTGGTCAACGTCGGGGTTGCTGCCGTCTCGGCTGTGCTCGGCACGACCGACGTGGGGCTGGGACTCGGACTCGGCCTGTTCGGGGTGCTCTCGATCATCCGTCTGCGCAGTTCGGAGATCGCCCAGCACGAGGTCGCCTACTATTTCGCCGCGCTGTCGCTGGGCCTGATCGCCGGACTCACCACGACCCTGAGCCCGCTCATGATCGCGCTCATGGGACTCATCCTGCTGGTGCTGTTCGTCGGCGACAACCCCGCGATGTTCCGTCGCTACCGGCAGCAGACGATCGTGCTCGACTCCGCGTACACCGACGAGTCCGCACTACGCGACACCCTCGAGCGGATGCTCGGAGCCAAGGTTCACCGGGTGGCGGTCACGAACCTCGACCTCGTGAACGACTCCACCACTGTCGACGTGCGCTACCAGCTCACCGATTCGGTGCCGAGTCACGAGTCGCTGGGAGTGGGCCGATGAGCACACTCGCACCGATCTCCCTCGCCGAGCTCACCGCAGTTGCAGACCTGCAGACCCGTGTCGACCGCAAGTACGTGCTCACGCGGGCACAGGCCGACACGGTGCTCCGCGACCTCGCTCCCCACACGCGGGTGCTCGAGATCGACGGCACGCGGGCGATGGCCTACGAGTCCGTCTACTTCGATACCCGCGACCTGCTGAGCTACCGCATGGCAGCGCACGCACGGCGTCGGCGGTTCAAGCTGCGCACTCGCAGTTACGTCGACTCGGCGACATCCTTTCTGGAGATGAAGACCCGGGGTGCGCGCTCGTCGACAGTGAAGGAGCGCATCGAGTACGATCCCGCGCACCGGGATGTGCTTACCGAGGAAGGTCGCGAGTATGCGGACGCCGCGCTCGATGGCCTCGGCATCCCCGAACCGGAGCGGCTCGAACTGCTGCCGACGCTGGTGACCCGCTACCGGCGTCGCACGCTCTACCTGCCCGGGTCGGGCAGTCGGGCGACCGTCGACACGGATCTCTCCTGGGAGTCCGACGACGGCACCACGATCCTGCGGCCCGACCTCGCGATCATCGAGACGAAGTCGGGATCGCGCATCTCCGACGTCGATCGGCTGCTGTGGGGCCACGGGCACCGCCCCGACCGCATCTCCAAGTTCGGCACGGGTCTTGCCGCCCTGCGCCCCGACCTTCCTGCCAACAAGTGGGCACGGGTGCTGCGCCGCCACTTCGGTGTCTGACGCGCGCGTCTTAGGCTTGCCCCATGGCTGAGCTCGATGGACACGTGGTGCTCGTTGTCGGCGCATCGGGAGGTCTTGGTTCGCGGCTCGTCGCCGAACTCGACGCCGCGGGTGCGACTGTACTGAGCGCATCCCGGAGCAGCAGCGCGTCGCTTGACCTGCGCGACCCGCAGAGCATCCGCGACTACGTCGGGGCACTGTCCGCCCTCGACGGAGTGATCGTCGCCGCGGGAGTCGTCGCCTTCGGCCCGGCAGATCAGGTCTCCGACACCGTGCTCGCCGAGTTGTTCACGACCAATGCGCTCGGCCCGATCACCCTCATTCGCGAGCTGACGCCCCTGCTCGCAGAGTCGGCTGCCGCCGGCCGCACGCCGTTCATCGTCACGCTCAGCGGCATCGTCGCGGAGTCCCCGACCGCGGGACTGGCCGCCTACTCGGCGTCCAAGTCGGCGCTCGCCGCGTTCGTGTCCGCGGCGTCGCGGGAGTTCAGACGCACGGGGATCCGCGTGCTGGATGCGCGGCCCGGCCACACCGAGACCGAACTGTCGCGGCATCCGATCGAGGGAACCGCGCCCACGTTCCCGCCGGGCCTGGACCCCGCGAGGGTCGCGAGTCGCATCGTGCAGGCGATCGTCGCGGACGAGAAGGACCTGCCGAGCAGCGCCTTCGCGTAGGGCGCTACGCGCCGAACGTCACGCTCGTCAGCGACTGCGAGACATCCCAGAGCCGCGCCGAGTCATCGTCGCGCAGGGCACGAGCGGGTACGTGCGCGAGCTTCACGCCGCCGCGCAGCTCGAGGAAGCCGTCCGGTCCGTAGTAGGCGCCGGGGGTGGCATCCTGGCTCGTCGCCGCGTAGAGGGCGGGCAGGATGCCCTGCGCCACGGGCTGGAGGAAGGCATCGGCCAGACGACGGCCGAGGCGACCGTACTCGCGACCCTCGCGCGGGCCCGTGGTCTGCAGGTTGGTGGCAGTTCCGCCCGGGTGGCCAGCGGTGCTCAGGATGCCCCATCCGCTGTCATCGCTGCGCTTCTGCAGCTCGCGCGCGAACATCAGGTCGGCGAGTTTGGACTGGCCGTAGGCGGTGTACGGAACGTACTTCTTCTCCGACTGCAGGTCGTCGAAGTCGAGTCGGCCGCGCCTGGCGTAGATGCTCGACAGCATCGTCACGCGGGGGTGCTCGGCCTTACGCAGAAGGGGCAGCAGCCGCCCGGTCAGCGCGAATGCGCCGAGATAGTTGCCGCCGAACTGCAGCTCGAAGCCGTCGACGGTCACGCCACGCTTCGGGGGTGCCATGACTCCGGCGTTGTTGATCAGGATGTCTACCGGCCGCCCCTCGGCGATTCGAGCGTCGGCGAAGGCGCGGATGCTCTGAAGCGACGCGAGGTCGACCAGCTCGACCCGCCCGGTGCCGAGTCGTGCCGCCGCATCGTCGCCCTTGGCGCGATTGCGCACGGCGAGGATCACGTCGGCGCCCGCCGCGCTGATGCGCTGCGCGAGCCCGAAGCCCAGGCCGCTGTTGGCGCCGGTGATGACGGCAAGGCGTCCGCTGAGATCGGGAACGACGACGGGCAGAGTGGCTGACATGTCACCATCCAACCACGCGGGCGGCGTCGGATAGTCTCGTGCCGTGGGAGCGAGGACGAGGATCGCGAGCGTCACCCGGTGGGCACGCGGGCTGTTCCCGGTGCGGGTGTGGCTGCACTTCCTCGACCGCAACGGGTTCCTGCTCGCCGCGGGCATGAGCTATCAGGCCCTCTTCGCGGTGTTCGCCGCGGCCTACGTCGGGCTCTCAATCGCCGGCTTCGTACTCGTCGGTAACGAAGCGGTGCTGGATGCCGCGATCACTCTCATCAACACGTGGGTGCCCGGCCTGCTCGGGGCCGACGGAATCATCGATCCCGAGGCCTTCCGCGCGACGACGACAGTGCTCAGCTGGACCGGCCTCGTCGCCCTCGGCAGCCTGATCTGGACCGCCATCGGGTGGGTGACCTATTCGCGCATGGCGGTGCGCACGGTGTTCGGTCTCGAGAAGGACAAACGCAACTACGTCGTCATGAAGGCTCGGGATCTGCTGGTCGCCGCCGCCTTCGGCGTCGCCCTGCTCGTCGCGGCGGCGCTCTCCGTGGCGAGCACCGAGCTGCTGGACTGGATCTTCTCGCTTCTCGGGTGGAGCACCAGCTCCGAGGTGTTCCGCATCAGCGTACGGGTGTCCGGCCTCGTGCTCGTCTTCGCGATCGACACCCTGGCGCTCGCCGCGATGTTCCGGTTCCTCTCCCGCGCAGCGATCCAATGGCGGCGACTCTGGGGCGGTTCCCTCCTCGGTGGTGCTGGCCTCGTCGCACTCCAACTGCTTGGCTCACTCCTCGCGGGTGGCATCACCCGCAACCCGCTTCTGGCGACTTTCGCCGTATTCGTCGGTCTGCTGCTGTTCTTCCGTCTGACCAGCATCGTGACGCTCGTCGCGGCAGCGTGGATCGCTGTCGGCGCCCACGATCGCGACGAGTCGCTGCGCCTGGTAAGCCCCGAACAACTCGACCGCGAACGAGCCGACGCCGAACACCGCGCGCTGCTGCTCGCCGCGCAGGTTCGGGTGCGGGAGGCTCGCGCCGGCCTCGACGCGGCGAACTGGTTCGAGCGCCCGTCGGCGAGGCGCCACCTGAGGGGTGCCGAGGAGGAGCTCGAGCAGTTGCGCGACCGAACCTAGGTCGCTCAGTCCTCCGCACGAAGGCGCACGGCCTCCGCCCGAAGGTCCTCGGCTCGCCGGGCCGCGCGATCGCGATCCCGGCCGAGCGCCCGCAGATCGCGATCCGACTCGCGCAGCTCATCCTCAACCTCGGCCACCTGCTGCTCGAGCTGTTCCAGCCGGGACTGCAGTCGTGTGCGCGCCGACTCGACCGACTCGATGCGGCGGTCGATTCCCGTTACCTCGGCGTCAGCGGCATCCGCGCGCTTCTCCGCCTCCTTGGCCGCACGCACGGCAGCGAGGTCTCGCACCGGCGCGCGCCGGGCGGCCCTCGGAACGGCCGACACCATGGATGCCTCGGGCGCGGCGACAGCGTCATCCAGATCAACGGGCTCCACACCGTCGCCCACCAGGGGCCGCACGAGTCGGCCACTGCGCACCGCCGCAGCGGCCGCCGGATCCCCGAGCGCTGCCTGCAGCGTCGCGGCGACCTCATCGAGCGCCGACTTGGTGAGCACGTGGTGCGCGTCCGCCGCAAGCTCCGCCGCCTCGCGGGCGAGTGCCGATACGAGGCGGCGACGCTGCGAGGTCAGTTCGGCAAGCTGGTCGCGGTCGAGGTCAGACTGGGCCTGGCGCATCAGTGCGCCGAGATCTGCGAGCTGGGCGAGTTCGTCAGAACGGTGTCGAGCCAGCAGATTCACACCCCACGCCGCGGGCGAGGCCTTGCGCAACACGTTCACGCGCTCGGCGAGCTCGGTGTCGGTCTCGTCTTTGAGTGCGCGCACCCACACGTTGCGCGCAGCGGTGAACTCGGCGGGCAGCAGCCCGTACAGTTCATCGGCGATCTCGGCGAGTGTCGGCATGGGACCATCCGAACACGATCAGTGCGCTGCCGCCAGTACCCGCGATACGCGGGCAGCATTTCCGGCAGACGAGGAACTCGGTCGTCTCGCATCCGCGCGGGCGGGGCTCTACGGCAGAATGGCTTGTGTGACGCAGCCGACCACCACCACTGAAGCCGGGGCCGTGAGCAGGACCGATGACCTCGCCGCAGCGATCACCGCGTTCTTTCGCGCGCTGGAGAGTTCGCGCAGCCGCGATGCGCTCGAGGTGCAGCTCACTCCGACGGAATACCGGGCACTGGCCAGGGTTGTGGAGGTCGGCAACAAGACCCCGAAACGTCTGGCCATCTCGATGGGGATGTCGACGGGCGCCATCACCGCCATCTCGGACAGCCTGGTGGCTCGCGGATTGCTCGAGCGCGTCGCCAACGAGGCCGACCGTCGCAGCGTGGTGCTGCGGCCCACCCCGATGGGTCGTGAGCTGGTGGGCCGACTGTTCGGCAACTACAGCCGTGTGATCGGCGCTGTGGTCGAGGGCCTGTCCGACGCTGAGGTGCAGCAGCTCACGGTCGTGCTCCACAACCTCACCGAGGGCCTCAACGCCACGAGCTGACCTGATCGCCTCGCGGCGTCACCAGCCGAGTGTGCCCGGTTCTCCCTTGAAGGGGCCGACGACGCGCGACGTGATCCATCCGCCGTAGAAGCCGCCCGCCTGCGGGGTGACGGTCTCGCCGTCCACCGTGCACGAGTCCATGGCCGCCGGGTACAGGGAGACGTAGTCGGCGAGCTGCTCGTACCCGGGGGACGGGGTCGGGTAGAACCAGGCCGATCGCTCGGCCGTGGCATCCGGTGTGCGGATCGTCAGGTACCTGGCAAGACCCTTGTACTCGCAGAAGCTGGTGCCGGCCGCGGGCACGAGGGCGCCGTCGGGGAAGGCGGCGCGCGGCAGATAGTAGGCGGGCGGATGACTCGTCTCCAGCACCCGCAGCGCAGCCACGGTGTCGACGATCACCGCGCCGCCGAGCCGAACCACAACCCGCTCGCGGGTGGACTCCACCCGCGGCGGTCGCGGGTAGTCCCACACGGATTCCTGCCCGGGTTCCGGCTGCACGCGCACGATCCTCGCCACCCTGTCGAGCCTACGCCCGAGGGATGTGCGGGAGGGATCGGCCGGGTTCGGTGAAGGCTAGGCCCAGACGAGCCGCTTGCCGCTGAAGCCCTTGAGCTGCCCGTATTCCGTCGTGCCGCCGAACAGTGCGCGCTTGTAGGGCAGCAGCACGACGAGGGATCCGCCGGCCTTGTGCTCGAGGCGCACCTCGATCGCGTCGGTGCGCTCCTTCTCCAGCCGGCTGTTCAGCACGATGGCGGTGCAGACGGCATCGCGCTCGAGCTGCCGCAGCTGCTCGAGGAGGTTGACAAGGATGGTCTCGACCGACGGCGGCTTGCCCTTGGACTCCTTGTCATAGGCGACGAGGATGTACCGGCCGTCTTCGCTGAGGAACACGGCGAACGGGTCGAAGTCGCTCGCTTTGGCGAGATTGCGCTGCGCCAAGGACAGCGCGGAGTCGAGGAGGGAGTCGAGCTGGGTCTGCGCCTGGGCGCTGACGTCGTCCCTCCACGAGTTCATGCTCAAACGCTACCGAGTCAAGGCCGTTCACCGCTGGCGACACTACGGGGGGTAGGCCATAGGGTGTTTGCATGAAAGCACACCTGAAGGGCAGTCACTACGTCGCGGCGATCATCGCGGGCATCGTCGGCAACATCTTCTTCTCGGCCGGGTGGAGCCTGCTCGGCGTCACCCTGTTCTTCGGCCTGTTCGCCGCGATCTTCGGCGGGTCGATCGAGTCGATCATCGGGCAGTTCACCGATCCCGCCGCGATCTCCGGCTTCTTCTCCAGTGCCGGCGGCATCGCTGCCGGACTGACGGTCGGCTTCTCGATCGCGGCCTTGGTGCTGGTGGGCCTCGGCGTGCTCTTCAGCGGTCTGATCCTCAAGGGCGGCAAGGTGCGCAAGCCGTGGGCGACGACCTGGCTGTCCGTGCTCATCTCGGCGTTGCTGTCGGTTCCGCTGTTCTTCGTCTGGCTGGCGATCGCCAACAACACCAACGGGGCTCCCATCGCACTGGTCGTCGTGCTCGGCACGGCGGTCGTGGGCATCCTGATCTGGCTCTGGATGACGTGGGCGCACCGCGGCTACGCGAGCGAGTTCGTCGGCGCTTCTGCGTCGGCTACGGCCACCGCTACAGCGAAGATCGCGCCGGCGGATGCGCCGGCCGAGGTCGAGGCGGCACCGGTCGCCGAGGCTCCGGTCACGGCCGCTCCGGTCGCGAAGGCGCCCGCGGCGAAGACCACGGCAGCGAAGCCGCCCGCCGCGAAGAAGACTCCGCCAGCGAGTTCCTAGCGGGGCGCGTCGAAGAATCCGACGAGCGCCGCGGTGATCTCGTCGCGCGCCTCGGCGCTCGTGATCGTCGCGACACCGTCACCGGACTGCACGCCGTAGTTGCCGAATCCCGCGTGATTGAGGGCTCTTCCCAGATGAGGGTGTAGGTCGGACGGGAGCGTCGGTCCGCAGATAGACGTCGAGGTCTCCCGACGACGGAGGTTCCTACGCCATCCATCCGAAAGACCTCGACGTGACCGACGCTACCCCGCCGGCCGGCTTCGGCCGCCCTGACCTGACCGCCTTCGCGGCTCATCCCAGTCGACCCTGATCGAGTCTGCTGACCCCCTCGACGAGAACGCAGCGACATCACAGCCACCCAACCCCGACCGTCCGGGAAGCCGGGACACGTCACATGGGCTGTGCTGCGGGCGTGTCGAGTGGGTAGTCCAGGGGCGACGCAGGAGCGTCGACGCGACGTGCTGAGAGGTGGTTCCAACCGAGCGCTAGGACACCGGCTACAGGCATGGCGATAGGTCAGGAACGGCGTCGCTCCCTGCGCAGGAGGGAGCGCAGAGTCTCGGCGTTTGCGTAGCCGACCCGTAGCGCGATCTCGGCGGAGGTGAAGTCCGTGGTTGCTGAGAGGTGCCGAGCTCGTTCGATGCGAAGCCGTTGGACGAAGCCGAGCGGAGTGAGGTTGAGCGCCGCACGGACTCGTCGTTCGAGGGTGCGCCGGCTGGTGCCGAGCGACTGCGCGACGAAGGCGACGTTGAACGGTTCGTCCAGGCGGGCGCGCACGAAGCGTTCGAACTCGACGACGATCGGGTCCTCGTGCCGGAGATGTTCGTAGGCGACGAAGGCCGCCTGCGACGGACGCTCGTCGATGATGAGGAGCTTGGCGACATGTTGGGCCAGGTCGGGGCTGATCGATCGCACGAGTGAGAGCGCGAGGTCGATGTGGGCGAACGCGGCGCCGGCGGTGACGAGGTTCCCGTCGACCACGACCATGGTGTCGAGATCGAGGGCGACGGTCGGATAGCGCTTCCGGAACTCCGGCCCCAAGAACCAGCTGGTCGTCGCCCTCCGATGATGCATCCGTCCGGTCTCGGCGACAGCGAACACGCCGGTGCACGCCGCGGCGATCCGGGTGGTCGCCTCGTCGAGGCGCCCGAGCGAGGCGATGACCGAACGAGCATCTCGGCTCTGGAGGACGTCGTTGGTAGCGGCTGCCGTAAGGGTTCCAAGCGCAGGGACGACGACCACGTCGAACTCTCCGGACTCCGACAGCGGGTGGTCCACCGACAGGGTCATCGATGCCGTCGTGGTCACTCGCCGTTTCGGTCCGAGGATGGCGAGTTCGATCGGGTCGATCCGCGGGTCGACATCGCCGCGGGCTCCGTCGGCCACCCGCACGATGTCGATGATCGACGCGATAGCCGAACCGAAGCAGCCGTCGATCGCGATCAGTCCGATACGCATGACGTAAACAATAGCAATACTGCCGTATACGCCACTCCCCACCGGCCCTCGCTCGTCATACGCTGAACTCGTCCCACGAAGAACCCCGACGTCAAGGAGAACCCCTCATGTCCACACCCGCATCACTTCCGTATGCCTTCGTCGCCAAGATCGTCGCGGCCGATGGACAGCACGACGCGGTCGCCGATCTGCTCGCCGGCGCTGTCGCACTCGCCAACGAAGAAGTAGGAACGATTGTCTGGTTCGCGGTCAGGACCCACGCCGACACCTTCTGGATCTTCGATGCATTCCCCGACGAAGCCGCTCGCGACGCCCACGCCAACGGCGCCATCGTCGCAGCCCTGATGGCCAACCAGCACCTCCTCGGCGCAGCACCCGAGATCCTGGCGGCCGACGTCCTCGCGTCCAAGCTCCCGTAGTCCGCCAACGCACGAGACGATCGCGCCCCGCCGAGCCGTCGCCAGGTCGCGACGCAACGCCACGCTGCGTTGCCGAGCGGTGCGAGGCCTATCGGCACACGGACAGGATGCCGGCCGCGAGCGCTCAGTCGGCGAGGGGTCTGTCGCAGAGGAGAGCGACGTCGGTGTCGGGCAGAGCCGTGAGGCCAGCGCATCGCGCGACCACCAGAACCGAACAGCCCCTGACCTGCATTTCCGCAGGTCAGGGCTGTTCGCCGGAGCCGCCTGTCGGAATCGAACCGACGACCTAATCACGTCGGCTTTGCGTCTATCGCTTGATGCGCCCACTGGGCGAACGAGCCGCTGACCTGCGCAAACGCCGGGGCCTTGGCCCTTGATCGTGGACACGGTGTCGGTTCGGCTATGCCGCTTCCGCGAGCGTAGCGGAGCGTGCGGCTTCGTAGGCGTTCGGGCTGATGTTGCCGATCGCGGAGTGGCGCCGGCGAGTGTTGTAGCGGTTCGCCCACCGGAACACGGCCCGGTAGGCGGTGGCCTGGTCCGGGAACGCTGACCGGCCGGCGAGGAGTTCGCGCTTGAGCGTGGCGTTGAAGCTTTCCGCGAGTGAGTTGTCGGCACTCGTGCCGACCGCGCCCGTGGACTGGGTCACGCCCAGCTGCTCGCAGAGCGCGGCGTAGGCCTTCGAGGTGTAGACGCTGCCGTGGTCGGAGTGGAAGATCGCGCCGACCAGCGACCCGCGGTCGCGGTGCGACCGGTGACGGACGTGAGGCACGGTGCCAGCTGACACCGTGCCTCCCGTCCGTCGTGGCCACCTCGTCTAAATCGCGAGGTACCCGCCGTCGACGGCGAACTGCGCGCCGGTCGCGAAGGCGGCCGCGTCGGAACCGAGCCACGCGACCATCTCGGCGACGTCGTGCGGCGTGCCGAGTCGGCCGATCGGGTGCTTCGTCAGCAGCGCGTCCTTGAAGCCGGGGTAGGTCTCCTCCAGCGCGTCTATCATTGGCGTCTGGATCACCCCGGGCAGCACTGCGTTCACGCGGATGCCTTTGTCGGAGTACTCCACCGCGGCGGCTCGGGTGAGGCCGATGACGCCGTGCTTCGACGTGACGTAGGCGGACTGGTGGGCGATGGCGACCTGCCCGAGGGACGAGGCGGTGTTGATGATGGATCCGCCGCCCTGCGCCAGCATCTGCGGGATCTCGGCCTTCATGCTGATGAACACTCCGGTGAGGTTGACGGCGATCACCTTGTCGAACTGCTCCACCGTGACGTCGGCGAGGTCGGGGCCGGTGAGCTCGATGCCGGCGTTGTTGTGCGCGATGTCGAGTCGGCCGTAGCGGTCCACCGCGGCCTGGACCACGTGCTGCATCGACGCGAGGTCGGTCACGTCCGCCCGGACGAACGCCACGGCGTCTCCGCCGTCGATGTACTCGAGCGTCCCGTTGCCGGCATCCTCGGACAGGTCGGCGACGACGACCCGTGCGCCGTGGTCGACGAGGACCTTCGCGGTCTCGCGCCCGATCCCTCCGCCACCACCGGTGACGAGTGCGACCTTGCCATCGAGCGAGTTTGACATTGTGTGCTTCTTTCTCTCAGGGAGCGGCGTCGGTCGGCGCCGCTCGTTCAGTGCGGGAGCTGCGACGCGGTGTCGGCTGTGGGGCCTTGGCCCTTGATCGTGGACACGGTGTCGGTTCGATTATGCCGCTTCCGCGAGCCTAGCGGAGCGTGCGGCTTCGTAGGCGTTCGGGCTGATGTTGCCGATCGCGGAGTGGCGCCGGCGAGTGTTGTAGCGGTTCGCCCACCGGAACACGGCCCGGTAGGCGGTGGCCTGGTCCGGGAACGCTGACCGGCCGGCGAGGAGTTCGCGCTTGAGCGTGGCGTTGAAGCTTTCCGCGAGTGAGTTGTCGGCACTCGTGCCGACCACGCCCGTGGACTGGGTCACGCCCAGCTGCTCGCAGAGCGCGGCGTAGGCCTTCGAGGTGTAGACGCTGCCGTGGTCGGAGTGGAAGATCGCGCCGACCAGCGACCCGCGGTCGCGGTGCGCGGCACGGAGGGCGTCTTCGACGAGTTCGGTGCGCATGTGGTCGGCGACTTGCCAGCCCGCGAGCTTCCGGGAGCCGAGATCGATGCAGGACGCGAGGTAGAGGTTCGTGCCGTCGGCGATAGGCAGGTAGGTGATGTCGCCCACGTAGCGGCGGCCGGGGTCGCCGACGGAGAAGTCCCGTCCGATCAGGTCGGGTCCAAGATCAGGGGTCAAGCGCCCCGAGCGTGGAGGACGCCGCCATCCGGTGGTGACCGACGACGACCGACCAGTACCGACCGTTTCACCGGAGCTTGCGGCGGCGTCGAAGCCGAGCAAGCTCCATTCTTTTAGCTCACCGCGCCCTCCTCCTCGCCGGTCCCGTCGTCGGCGAAGACGTTTCAGGGGTCTTCTCAGATGACGGTGTAGGTCGGCCGGGCGCGTCGGTCCGCAGATAGACGTCGAGGTCTCCCGACGATGGAGGTTCCTACGCCATCCATCGGAAAGACCTCGACGTGCCCGACGCTACCCCGCCGGCCGGCTTCGGCCGCCCTGACCTGACCGCCTTCGCTCGACTCGACGGCCTCGGTCTGAGCGTGACCGGACAACGACTTGAACCGGATCGTGCGGTCCTCGCGTGCCGCGTGGTGGAACCAGATCAGTGGTGCCGGCGGTGCGGCAGCGAAGGCGTTGCTCGTGACACCGTGATCCGGCGGTTGGCCCACGAGCCGCTGGGCTGGCGACCGACCGTGCTGGAAGTTGTAGTGCGCCGCTACCGCTGTGCCGACTGCGGACACGTGTGGCGCCAAGACACCAGCGCCGCGGCGGAGCCACGCGCGAAGCTCTCGCGCACCGGGCTGCGGTGGGCGCTGGAAGGGATCGTGGTCGCACACCTCACCGTCGCACGTGTCGCCGAGGGACTCGGGGTCGCGTGGGACACCGCCAACAACGCGGTCCTGGCTGAAGGCAAGCGGCTGCTGATCAACGACCCCACGCGGTTCGAGGGTGTGAAGGTCATTGGCGTCGATGAGCACGTCTGGCGCCACACCAGGCGTGGCGACAAGTACGTCACCGTGATCATCGACCTCACCCCGGTCCGCGATGGCGCCGGCCCAGCAAGGCTGCTGGACATGGTCGAGGGCCGGTCGAAGGCGGCGTTCAAGACCTGGCTCGCCGACCGCGACGACGCCTTCCGTGACGCGGTCGAGGTGGTCGCGATGGACGGCTTCACCGGGTTCAAGACCGCCGCTGCAGAGGAGATCCCGGACGCGGTCACGGTGATGGATCCCTTCCACGTCGTGCGCCTGGCCGGTGACGCCCTCGACAGGTGCCGGCGCCGGGTCCAACTCGAGATCCACGGGCACCGTGGGTTCAGGGACGACCCGCTCTACAAGTCGCGGCGCACGCTGCACACCGGCGCGGACCTGCTCACCGACAAGCAGAGCGACAGGCTACGCGCGCTGTTCGTTGATGACGCTCACGTCGAGGTCGAGGCGACCTGGGGTGTCTACCAGCGGATGATCGCCGCCTATCGCCACGAGGACCGGCAACGTGGCCGCGAGCTCATGGAGAAGCTGATCACCGACCTCAGCGCCGGCGTCCCCAAGGTGCTCACCGAGCTCACCACCCTGGGCCGGACCCTGAGTAAGCGAGCCGCTGACGTGCTCGCCTACTTCGAACGACCCGGCACCAGCAACGGGCCGACCGAGGCGCTCAACGGACGGCTCGAACACCTGCGCGGCTCCGCACTCGGGTTCCGCAACCTGACCAACTACATCGCCCGAAGCCTGCTCGAGACCGGCGGCTTCAGACCCCAACTCCTACACCCCCGATTGGGATGAGCCTGATTGAGGCCCTCCACCTGCACGAAGGTGGCCGTCGACGGCAACAGGGATGACGCATCCGCAATCTTCTGCGGAGTGCTCAGGCCGTCCTCGCTGCCGCCGATCGACAGCACCTCGAGCTCGGCGGCGGACAGATCGTTGGCGCAGTAGCTGCCGAACAGCACGAGGCCCGCAACTTCCGGGTCGTCGGCGAGCATGCAGCTGCGCACCCCACCCAGGGAGTGCCCGCCGACGAACCAGCTGTCGACGCCGGGTGCGTCGGCCGTGAACGTCGAGAGCGGACGGGTGTCGAAGAACGCGAGGTTCAGCGTGGGCTTGGTGATGACCACTGTCACCCCGGCCGTCTCGACGATGCCACTGAGCTTGAACATGTAGGCGTAGGGGTCGACCTTCGCGCCCGGGATGAACACGAGACCGTCGCCCGAGGCAGTGCCGGTCGGGGTCATCACGATCGAGTGGTCGGTCGAGGTGATCGAGACAGCGGGGTTGGTCCACGCCTTGATGGCGTACTCGCGTTCGCCGCGCATCACCATGTTCGCGTAGAACAGGAAGCCGACCACCAGCAGCACCAGCACCACGATGATCGCCAGCACGGTGCGACCGAGGCCGCGCAGGAACCGGCGCGCGCCCGGCATCGTCGAATCAGTCATGGCACCATTCTGGAGTAGGGTCGGCCCGTGGCCGAACGAATCGACACCCTACTCATCCTCGGCGCCGGCGGCGACCTCACCTCCCGGCTGCTCCTGCCCGGCGTCGCGAGCTACTTGGGCAGCGAGCGCGGCGAGAAGCTGACGGTGATCGGGGTGGACCGCGGCGAGGTTACCCCGGCCCAGTGGCGCGAGCGCGTGACCGCCGCGTTCGCCACGGAGAACTCTCGGCTCGCGGCATCCGTCGCCAAGTCATCGATCTATCTGCAGGCGGATGCCACGAACCCCGCCGATCTGGCCAGGGTGCTGGCGCAGGCTCCGGGCCGCATCGCCGTGTACTTCGCGCTGCCGCCCGCGGTCACCCTGCTCGCGGTCAAGGCGCTGGACTCCCTCGAGCTGCCGAAGGGCATCCTGTTCGCGCTGGAGAAGCCGTTCGGAACCGACCTGGCCACGGCGAAGTCGCTCAACCGGAGGCTGCAGAAGATGCTGCCCGAGGAGCAGCTGTTCCGTGTCGACCACTTCCTCGGCAAGTCGACCGTGCTCAACCTGCTGGGCCTGCGTTTCGCGAATCGCATCTTTGAGCCGTTGTTCTCCGCGCCGAACATCGAGCGCGTGGAGATCACGTTCGACGAGGAGTTGGCGCTCGAGGGCCGCGCGGGCTACTACGACAGGGCCGGTGCACTCGTGGACATGATCCAGAGCCACCTGCTGCTGGTGCTGGCGCTGGTCGCGATGGAGCCGCCGGCCAGTGTCGATTCGGAGGACCTGCGCGGCGGCATGGCTCAGGTGCTGAGGGCGACCCGGCCGTGGCGCAAGAACGGCACCTCCAGCCGGCGTGCGCGATACGGTGCCGGCACGATCGACGGCCGGCGACTGCCCGCGTACGTGGACGAGAAGGGCGTCGACCCCGGCCACGGCACCGAGACGCTCGCCGAACTGACGCTGGCCATCGACAACTGGCGCTGGGCGGGCGTGCCATTCGTGCTGCGATCGGGCAAGGCCTTGGGGGAGGCGCGCCAGGAGATCGTCATCGTGTTCCGCGATGTGCCCCACCTGCCGACCGGTCTGCGCGGCATCGCCGGGCCGTCGGCGCTGCGCATCTCGCTCAAGCCGGCAACCCTCGACCTCGACCTCGTGATCAACGGCGAGGGCGACCCGTTCACTCTCGACCGCACCGTGCTGCACACCGACCTCGGCGCGGGGGAGCTCAGCGCCTACGGTGAAGTTCTGTCGAGCCTGATCGATGCCGACCCGACGCTGTCGGTGCGCGGCGACGTCGCTGAGGAGTGCTGGCGCATCGTCAGCCCCGTGCTCGCGGCCTGGCGCAAAGACGCCGTACCACTGGAGACCTACGCGGCCGGTTCCGACGGCCCCAATTCGTGGGGCCGCCGGTAGCCTGCGCGGCTAGGGGGAGGCGCTAGGCGAAGAACCCCACGAGCTCGGGTTTGATCGCGTCATCCTTCACCTGGTGCGTCTGGCCCGCGAGAGTGCGCTTGACCGAACCGGGGATGGCGCTGGCCACCCCGTCGACCGCGGCGACCATGTTTGGCTTGGCCTTGCTGCCGCCCATCACGAGCGCCGGTGTGGTGATGCGACTCAGCGTTGCGGTGGGCACCTCGAAGCCGTGCATGATCGTGGCGTCGTAGGGCAGGGTGTGCGCGACCGCCTTGAGCGAGGTGAAGACCTTCGGCATCAGTCGCATCATGAGCGGCAGGAACGCCGGCCCACCCACCATGTCGACCATGAAGTAGCCGACCGCTCCACCTCGGTCGCCTCGGTCGAGCCGGGCGTTTAGCTCCGCGAGGAAGTCGGGCTTCACGCCCTTCTTCTCGGCGATTCCCACGTAGGGCGCCTCATAGCTCGCCAGCTTGCGCATGCGAACACCGGATGCCGCCGCCTGAAGCACGAGCGCGCCGCCCGACGAGTACCCCAGCACGTAGGCCTCCTCACCGGTCGCGTCGATGACCGCCGCGAGGTCTTCGTACTCGCGCTCGGGCGCGTACTCGGGACTATCGCCGCTCTCGCCCCGGCCGCGCCGATCGTAGAAGTACACGGTGTACCGGTCGGAGAAGGCGGTCGCCGCGCTGCGGCACGGGCCGAAGTCGCGGTAGCACATCGCGCCATCGACGAGCACGAGCGCGGGGCCCGAGCCCACCTTCTCGTACGCGATGCGGGTGCCGTCCTTCGACGTGACGAATTCGGTCATGCCTGTGCTCCTTCGAAGATGGTGGTGAGCTTGTCGAACGATTCGTTCCAGCCCTGGGTGGTGGGTTCGACGAAGCCGTCGGGGAACGGTCCCTGGTGCATCGTCAGGCGGGTGGTGTCGCCGTGGTCGTGCAGCTGCACCCGCACGATCACGTTGTCGAGCTCGCCGAATCCGGTGTCGGCAGCGAGCGACATCTCGAGGTACGTGGGCGGCTCGGCGATCAGGATGGTCGCCGTGAGCGGGTGCACACCGTACTCATCCTCCATCGTGAGCTTCCAGACGCCGCCCTCGCGCGCATCCACCTCGACGCTCTCGCGGGGCACGGTCACCATGTGCGGTCCGAACCACTGCACGAGCAGGTCGGGGTCGGTCCAGAACTTCCAGACCACGTCGATCGGCGCGGCGAAGCTGCGGGTGATGTACACGTCGCGGTCGGTGACGGCCGGCAGTTCTCGGTCAGTCATCGGGTGTCTCCTTCTCTGCCTGTGCCTGTTCCTGGTAGGCGGCGAGGGCGTGGTCGAGGGTGTCGAATGCCGAGTTCCAGAAGCGCTTGTACCGTTCCATGTACTCACTCGCCTCCTTGAGGGCCGCGGGCTCCAGATGACTGAGGCGCGCAGTTCCCACCCGCGTGCGCGAGATCAGGCCGGCGTTCTCGAGCACCTTGAGGTGCTGCGAGATGGCTGGCTGACTCATGGCGAAGGGGCTCCCCAGTTCGGCGACGCTCGCGTCCCCCGCCTCGAGGCGCGTGAGCAGCGCCCTGCGGGTGGGGTCAGCGAGTGCGGCGAACACCGCGCTCAGCTCGTCTACGGGCATCCATAACCAATCTATTTCATAAGCAATTGCCTATAGAATAGGGATGCCCGCGGCCGCTGTCAAGCGTCGCGCCTCCCATCTCGCAACCCGCGTGCTACGAATAGCAGTTATGACACGAAGCTCGAGCGCCCAGGCGACCGCGGTAGCCCAGACCACACCGAAGCGCGCCTGGGAGGTCTCCGGCCCGCTCGACCCCACTAAGTACTACCCGAAGTTCGGACCCCTTCCCGCGGTCGTCGGCGTGCGGGATCAGACCGGCCCGTGGGACACCGTCGGTCAGAGTCGCACGCTCGTGCTCTCCGATGGCAGCTCCGTGGTCGAGACGATCACCGACGCCGACTCGCCCACCTTCTTCGCCTACGAGTTAAGCAACTTCACCAAGCTGTTCGGAAGGCTGGTCGCCGGGGCACGCGCCGAGTGGCGGTTCGAACGCACCGACGCCGGCACGAGCATCCGGTGGACCTACACGTTCCATGCCAAGCGCGGCCGCGGCTGGATCGTCGCGGCAATCGTGCGCCTGTTCTGGGCGCGCTACATGAGCCGCGTGCTGCCCCCGATCGCGCGGGCAGTCGAGTCAGCGGCGGGCTGAGTTCCTATGCCGTCTTCATCACGTCGGCGGTGAAGCCCTGCACGCGCGCGAGCAGCCCGTCGATGCGTTGCTCCAGCAACTGCTCCTGACTCTGCAGGGCCGACGACGGCGGCAGGATGCGGATGAGGTGCGAACACGCGAGGTCATCGCAGATGTAGGTGCCGATCGTGTTGCCATCGCGACCCGCCTGGCCTGCGCGGGGCGCGGAGAATATCGTCACCTGGTCGCTCGCCCGGGTGATTCGGCACAGCGCGCACATCGCCGCGATGCCTGGCTGAAGCGAGAATTCGGAGGCCCGCAGCACGATGCCGACGGGCCGATCGTCGAGCCAGTGCACCAGGTAGCCGCGCTGGTGGGACTGCTGGTCGCGCCAGCCGAGGTACTCGCGTTCCTCCCAGATCACGTCGTGCAATCCGGGCATGGGAACGCGCTCAGCCTCACCCTGTGACGCATTCACGAAGCTCGTGCGGATCTCCGCCGGGGTGAGGGGCTTCATCCCTCCAGCGTACATACCCGCACCGTTGCGGAGGATGACACGCGACGTGACCGACAGTGTTGTGCACCGCGTCGGCGAGTCATCCTCCGCGACTGTGGTGCGGACGGGTTACGGCGCAGTGAAGCCCGCCTCCGCCATGTCGATGACCTGCTGCGCAATCGCCTCCGCCGCCGCCCTCGGCAGCGCGCGCAGTGGTCCGTCGATCAGCAGCATGGCGAGCCCGTGCACGCTCGACCAGGCGAGGAACTCCGCGTTCGGGCGTCGCGACGCCGGCATGATCCCGGATGCCACGAACTCATCCAGCGCCGCCGTGACGAGCTGGAACGGGGTGAGGCCGCTGGGCCCGGCCCGCTCGGGGCTGGTCGCGCGCTCCAGGTCTGACGATGCGATGAACGCCGTGCGGAACAGTCCCGGATTGTCGAGCGCGAATGCGACGTAGCGGGTGCCGACGGCCCGCAGGTGCGCTCGAGCGGTCGCCGCGGCATCCGGCTCGCGCACCGCCCAATAGCTCTCGTCGATCGCGGCCGCCAACTCGGCTTGAGCTGCGTCGCACACGGCGGCGAGAAGTGCTTCGCGGTCGGCGAAGTGACGGTAGGCGGCGTTGGGTGAGACGCCGACCCTTCGGGTGGCTTCGCGGAGCACGACGGCCTCGGGGCCGCCCTCCCGCGCGAGCTCCACGCCGGCCAGCACGAGAGCGTGTCGGAGGTCGCCGTGATGATAGCTCTCACGGGGCGGTGCGGCCGTGTCCACGGTCATAGCGCCTGTCCTTCCGGTGGACGATGCCCTCATCCTATGACAGTGTTTACACCGTAAACATGATTGTGAGCAGGGGATGACGCCAACGCAGCCAACGCAGCCGACGCGCCGCACTCTGCCGCGGGCGCTCACGCCGTTCGCCAACGGCCAGTACCGCATCCTCGCTGTCGCGCTCACCATGTCGCTGTTCGGCTCGGGCGTCTGGCTGGTGGCGCTGGTCTGGCAGATCATCGCCTTGGGCGGCTCGCCGATCGAACTTTCGTTGGTAGCCACCGGCAGCGCTGTCGGCATGATCCTCGCGGTTCTGTTCGGGGGAGTGCTGGCCGATCGCATCCCGCAGAAGCGCATCCTGCTCGCCGTCGAGGGCGCAAAAGTGCTGGTCGTGGCCGGTGTTGCCGCCCTCGCGCTGATGGGCACCCTCGAAGTCTGGCACCTCGTCATCGCGGCCACGATCCTGGGGGTCGGCGAGGGGTTCTTCTACCCCGCCTACTCGGCGCTGCTGCCGTCCGTGCTTGCGGCCGACGACCTGCTGGCCGCGAACGGGGTCGAAGGGGTGCTGCGGCCGACGGTCATGCAGGCGCTGGGGCCGGCCATTGCGAGCGCGGCGATCGCCGTGGCATCCCCGGCCCTGGCGTTCGTCATCGTTGCCGCCGCCCAGGTCTTCGCGGTGGCGGGGCTGTTCTTCCTGCACACGACACCCGTGCGGCGCGAGCTGGGGGAGCCGACGCATCCGCTCAAGGCGTTCTTCGGCGACATCGCCGGCGGCTTCACCTACATGTTCAAGACGCCGTGGCTGCTGGCCACCCTGCTCTACGCGTGCCTGTTCGTGCTCGTCGTGATCGGGCCGATCGAGGTGCTGCTGCCCTTCGCCGTCAAGGATCAGACCGGCGGCGGCGCTGGGGCGTACGCGATCGTGCTCGCCGCGTTCGGCATCGGTGGGGCGGTCGGGTCGATTGTCGTCGCCTCGCTGAAGCTGCCGCGCCGCTACCTGACGGTGTTGAACCTGCTGTGGGGCGCGGGCTGTATACCGCTGCTCGTGATCGGCTTCACTGACCAGCTGTGGGTGATGGCCGCGGTGGTGTTCATCACCGGCTTCGGGTTCTCGGCGGCGACCGTGATCTGGGGCACTCTGCTGCAGCGCCGGGTTCCGGCGGCCTTGCTCGGTCGGGTCTCCAGTCTCGACTTCTTCGTCTCGCTGGCCCTCATGCCCATCTCGATGGCGCTCGCTGGCCCGGTCGGCGTTGCCATCGGCATCCCCGTGACCTTCGTCGTGGCCGGTGTCGTGCCGACGATCCTCGCGGTCGCGGCCATTCTCATCGCGCGCATGCCGAAGGACGAGATCGAGAATCCCCTCGATGCCGCCCAGCGCGAAATCGACCCCTCGAGCCAGGAGATCCTCGGCCCGGGAACGCCCATTCAGGGCTGACAGAAGGAGCACACCATGTTCGAAACGTCACCGGCCTTCAGCGGATTCTCCGTCGACGACATCGACGCCGCGCTCGCGTTCTACGGCACCACCCTGGGGCTGAAGGCCAGCCTCAACCACATGGGGATGATCGATCTCCACCTCGCGACCGGCGGTCACGTCGTCGTCTACCCGAAGACCAACCACGAGCCGGCGACGTTCACGGTGCTCAACTTCCCGGTCGACGAGATCGATGACGCGGTCGACGCTCTGGTGGCCGCCGGCGTGACCTTCCAGCGCTACGAGGGAATCGGCCAGGACGAGAAGGGCATCGCCCGCGGCAAGGCGGCGAACCAGGGCCCGGACATCGCGTGGTTCACCGACCCGGCGGGCAACATCCTGAGCGTGCTCTCCGACTGACGGGGGTTTGGCCGCTTGCGGACTGGTTGACTGGGGGCGTGGATCCCGCGCTCATCGCCCGTCTCGCCGCCGACCTGACCGCGGCGGACTTCACCGTCGACGGCCTCACCGAGCTCTGGGGTGAGGATGCCGCGGCCGCCCTCCACCGCGGCCAGCGGGTGCCGGCTCTGCGCGCTGGAGCTAGGAGGATTGCATCGCAATCCCGCGACGCCAGCGCCGACGAAGCTGCGCTTCGTCGGTTTCTACTTGCGAAGGCGCTGGTGCTCGGATACCCCGTCGACCCGGCAGCCCTCGACCGCGCGCTGCCCACCCTCGCGGCCGCCGGCGCGGTCACGCTCGGACTCGTGGATGCCGCGGGCTCGCCCCTGCTCGACCTGCGGCCGTACTCCGTGGTCGACGCCCGCGGCGTCGCCGCGTGGTGGATCGCCAGTGACCTCGGCGAGTTGGCGCTCGGCCACGCGATACCCGAGCATCACGTGCTGGGGGTGGGTGGGGCATCCATGACCCTGAGCGGGCTCATGCTCGCCGAGCCGGTGGACCTCGCGCTCGACCTGGGCACCGGCTGCGGCATCCAGGCGCTGCACGCCGCCAGGCACGCGAAGCGCGTGATCGCCACGGACATCTCGGAGCGCGCGCTGGAGCTCGCCCGGTTCAATGCGGTGCTCAACGGGTTCGCGAACATCGAGTTCCGGCTGGGCAGCCTGTTCGAGCCTGTCGCGGGGGAGCGCTTCGGGCACGTGGTGAGCAACCCGCCGTTCGTGATCACGCCGCGGATCGCCGGTGTGCCCGAGTACGAGTACCGCGACGGCGGCATGGTCGGCGACGCGCTGGTCGCGCAGGTCGTGCGCGATGTCGAGGAGCACCTCGAGCCCGGCGGGGTCGCTCAGCTGCTCGGCAACTGGGAATATGGCGCGGTCGACGGTCTCGACCGCGTGCGCGGCTGGGTCGACGCGACCGGTCTCGACGGCTGGGTGGTGGAGCGCGAGCGGCAGTCGGTCGAGCAGTACGCCGAGACGTGGATCCGCGACGGCGGCACCCGGCCCGGCCCCGAGTTCGACAGACTCTACGCGGCCTGGCTCGACGACTTCGCGTCGCGCGGCGTCACCGAGGTCGGCTTCGGGTACGTCACCCTGCGGCGCCCCCTCAGTGGCGCGCCGACGCTGCGCCGCTTCGAGCACTACGGCGAGCCGCTCGGGGGTTCCCTCGGCGACCACATCGCGGGGGTGCTGGCCGCTCACGACTGGCTGCAGGCCCGGGATGCCGCGGCCCTCGCCGCCGCCAGCCTCAGTGTCGCGCCCGACGTCACGGAGGAGCGGCACTACTGGCCGGGCGAAGAACACCCCACAGTCATGCTCCTGCGCCAGGGATCGGGCTTCGCCCGCACCATCCCGGCCGGCACGGCGCTGGCCGCGGTCGTCGGCGCGTGCGACGGCACGCTGTCGGTGGGCACGATCGTCACGGCGGTCGCCGAGCTGCTCGAGGTGGATGCTGCGGCCTTGGCTGCCGAGCTGGAGCCGCAGTTGCGCGAGCTGGTGCTGGTGGGGGTGCTGCAGGTCTAGCGGGGTTTCGATACGCGCCTGCGCCGCTACTCAACCGGCGCGGGCCGCCCTGCCAAACTGGTCTCCGCACTTCTCGCCCACACGCGCAGCTGGAGGAACAATGGCGTCCCAGAACTCCAAGGTGATCGGACTCGCGATCGCGGGTGCGGTTGGCGGTTTCCTGTTCGGGTTCGACTCGTCGGTGGTCAACGGCGCGATCGACGCGATCAAGTCCGACTTCGCGCTCGGCGACGCCCTGCTCGGCATCACAGTCGCGATCGCCCTGCTCGGATGCGCCGTGGGCGCCTTCATCGCGGGCCGCCTCGCTGACCGGCTGGGGCGCATCCCGGTCATGCTCATCGGCTCGGGACTGTTCGTAGTCAGTGCGATCGCCGCAGGCCTCGCGACCGAGGTGGGCGTGCTCATCGTGGCCCGCGTTGTCGGCGGACTCGGCATCGGCATCGCCTCGGTGATCGCCCCCGCCTACATCGCGGAGATCTCGCCGGCCGGCATCCGCGGTCGCCTCGGTTCGCTGCAGCAGCTCACGATCACTGTCGGTATCTTCGCGGCCCTGCTGTCGGATGCCGTCTTCGCGGGTCTCGCGGGCGGCGAGTCCCAGCCGCTCTGGTTCGGTCTCGCCGCGTGGCGGTGGATGTTCCTGGCCGGCGTCGTTCCCGGCGTCGCCTACGGACTCATCGCGCTGCGACTGCCTGAATCCCCGCGTTACCTCGTACTCAAGGGCGACACAGCGAAGGCGCGCACGGTGTTCGAGAAGTACTGGCCCGGGCAGGACGCCGACGTCGCACTCGGCGACATCCAGCGCTCGATCGACACCGAGACGGCCGCTCAGCGCACGGGCACGCTGCGCGGCAACCGCTTCGGGCTGAAGCCCATCGTGTGGATCGGCATCATCCTGTCGGTGTTCCAGCAGTTCGTGGGCATCAACGTGATCTTCTACTATTCGACCGAGCTGTGGGATGCCGTCGGCTTCACCCAGGCGAACGCGCTCGGCATCTCCGTGGTGACGGGCGTCGTCAACATCCTCGTGACCCTTGTGGCGATCGCGCTCGTCGACCGGATCGGGCGTCGTCCGATCCTCATGACGGGGTCGATCGGCATGGCGCTGTCGCTCGGAACGATGGCGCTCGCCTTCAGCCAGGCGACGGCCGGGGCATCCGGTCCCGAGCTCACGGGCGCGTGGGGGCCGATCGCGCTTGTGGCGGCGAACCTGTTCGTGGTGTTCTTCGGCGCCAGCTGGGGGCCGCTGGTCTGGGTGCTGCTCGGCGAGATCTTCCCGAACTCGATCCGCGCCCGCGCGCTCGGTGTCGCGGCCGCCGCGCAGTGGATCGCGAACTTCATCATCACGGTCACGTTCCCGTCCCTGTCGGCCGCGTCGCTGCCGCTGACCTACGCGGGCTACGCGGTGTTCGCTGCGCTGTCGTTCTTCTTCATCCTGCGGGTCGTGCCCGAGACCAAGGGCATGAAGCTCGAGGATGCCGACGAGCTGCTGGCGACTCGCGCCGCCAGTTGAGTGGCCGCCTCCCGCTGGTTGAGTAGCCGCCATCGGCGGCGTATCGAAACCCGACGCTACCCACCCCATTGCTCCTCTCCTCCACACCCCTGATCTCAAAAAGTTGCTGATTCCCCGGGCTTTTCCCTTCGAACATACGTTCGAATATGAGAGGATGGAGGCATGTCACTGACTGCCTCATTCGCCTCCACCGCCACTGCGGTCGTCGCGCTCGAGCTGGCGGATGCCGCGGCTCTGGCAGCCCTCACCGACGACACACTCCTGGCCGCACACGCCCTGCTCACCGATCACCGTCGCCACGCGGAGACGATCGCTGCGCACCTCGCTGGGGAGATCGCCCGGCGGTCCTCCCGCGATGACGGCTATGCGGGATTGGCGCAGCGCCACGGGTTCGGGAGCGCTAGCGGGCTGCTCCAGAACCTGTCGCCGGTGACAGCGACCGAGGCGACCCAGCTGATCGCGGCGGGCTCGTTGATGGCCGAGCCGCCGTCCACGCTCTGGGAGGGCGCCCTGGCTGACGCCTTGACCTCTGGTCTCGTGTCGGTGGCGGGTGCCGACGCGATCCGACGGGGACTCGCACCGGTTGCTGATACGGCGCCGGCCGACGAGCTGCTGGCCGAGTGCCGTCGGCTGCTGGCGCGAGTGACCCAGATATCAATCGACGAGCTACGCCGTGAGGCTCGATCCGCGCGTGACCGCATCGACGAGGCCGGTATCGCCCGCCGTGAGAAGCAGCGGCGCGACCTGCGCTACCTCAGACGGTGGATCCGCGAGGACGGCATGTATCAGGGTGCGTTCCTTCTCGACCCCGAAGCGGGTCTCCACCTGTTCACGGCGCTCGACGCGATAATCGCACCGCGCCGCGGGGTGCGGTTCGTGGATGCTGCAGCTCAGGCCGAGGCCGACGCCGTGCTCGCCGACCCCCGCACCGACGACCAACTGCTGGCCGACGGCCTCACCGACATGGTGCGCCTCGCCGTCGACGCCGACCCCGGGTCGCTGTTCGGTACCCGTCGGCCCGCGGTGCGGGTCATCGTCACCGAGGACACGCTGCTTACGAATGGCGGTCACGGATACCTTGAAGGCGATGTGCAGCCTGTGTCACGCAACACCGTCGACCGACACCTGTGCGACACCGGCATGATCGGCATCAAGTTCGACCGCCGCGGGCAGGTCCTCAACCTCGGTCGCACTCAACGACTCTTCACCGAAGCTCAGAGACTGGCCATCTCAGTCCGAGACGGCGGATGTCTCTTCCCGCGCTGCACTCGACCACCAGCGGGCTGCGAAGTCCACCACATCACCCCGTGGTCGCAGGGAGGCAGCACCGACACCGCTGACGGAGTCACGCTGTGCCGCCACCACCACATGCTGCTCCACAACAACCAGTGGAGCATTCACCGCGACCGGCACCGGTACTGGCTCACACCACCGCCGACGCACGACCCCGACCGACGACCTATTCCATTGGTCACGAAGAGTCTCATCATGCACGAGCTGCAGAGGGTCAGTAGCGCGGCGGGCGGGAATGGAATCGACTCGCGCCAGCTCGTTGGCGTCGGCGATGCTGGCAACGCGACCCGAAACTCCGGCGAAACGATCCTCACCTAGAGTGATTTTGTGGCCGAGAAACCCCGTGATTCCAACCCGACCGACTCCGAAGCCGTGCCGGATGACGCGGCCCCGGCCACCCCGTCGCGCCGCGCATTCCTGAAGACCGGTGCCGTCGGGCTCGGCGGACTCGCGGTGGGTGCCGTCGGCGGCGCGGCCGTCACCGCCGCGGTGACGAGCCAGCAAGCATCCCCGTTCGACCCCCTGGCCCCACACAGCGAACCCGGCTTTGATCACATCGTCGCGATCATGTACGAGAACCGATCCTTCGACAACATCCTCGGCTTCCTGTACACCGACGACGAGCTCGCTAGCGGTCAGACCTTCGACGGCCTGGCCCAGGGTAACTACTCCAACGTCGGCCCCGCCGGAGAGACGATCGAAGCGCATATCTACCTCGGCGGAACTGACGAGGTCATGCGTCACCCGCAGCCCGATCCCGGCGAGCACTACCCGCACGTGAACACCCAGATCTTCAACATCATCGACCCCGAGACGAACGCGAAGCTCTTCGAGAACGAACTTCGCGAGCCCTACAACGCCCCCGTCAAGGATTCGACAGCCGACATGTCCGGCTTCGTGCGCGACTACATCGTCAACTACCGCGAGCTCAAGGAGGGTGCCGAGCCCACCTTCGACGAGTACCGCGTCGCGATGGGCAGCTTCTCCACCGAGATGCTGCCCGTCTTCTCGACGATCGCCAAGTCGTTCGCCGTGTATGACGCCTGGTTCGCTGGCGTGCCGTCCCAGACGTTCTGCAACCGCAGCTTCTTCCACGCCTCCACCTCGCACGGGTTCGTCACCAACAAGGATGGCGGCGGGTACAACAAGTGGCTCGACGCACCCAAGACTCCGACGATCTTCAACCGTCTCCAGGATGCCGGTCTCAGTTGGCGGGTCTACTACGACGTCGACCAGTTCGTGTCGTTCACGGGCATCCTGCACGCCTCAGTGCTCGAGCCCTTCTGGAAGACGAACTTCCGGAGCATGGAGCAGTTCCACGACGACGTGGCCAACGGAAACCTGCCCGCCTACTCGTTCATCGAGCCGCGCATGGTCTTCAACCACAACGACATGCACCCGCCGGTCGGAACCCTGCGCGAGGGTGAGTTCGACGGGCATCCCATCTACAACAGCGCACTGTCTGACGTGCGGGCCGGCGAAGCGCTGCTGCACACCGTGTACTCGTCGCTGCGGGGTGCCCGGTCCGAGAAGGGCTCCAATGCCCTCAACACCGCGCTGCTGATCACCTTCGACGAGCACGGTGGCACCTTCGATCACGTGCCGCCGCCGACGGCAGTTCCGCCGACCCGCGACGCCCCGAAGGGCGAGATGGGCTTCGCCTTCGACCGACTCGGATGCCGCGTCCCCGCGATCCTCGTCAGCGCCTACACCGCTAGCGGGTCGATCATCCACGATGAGATGCACCACGGGTCACTCATTTCCACCCTCAGCCGCCTGCACGGGCTCGAGCCCCTCACCAGGCGCGACGCGACGGCGAACAACGTGTTCAACGCCATCAACCTCACGACCCCGCGTCAGCCCTATGAGTGGCCGACCACGCATCCCCAGTACCTCCCGCCGAACCCGGAGTCGACGCCTAAACCGCACGAGGAACACAAGCACCGTCCCCTGTCCGCTCCGGCGCAGGGTTTGCTCGGGTTGCTGCTGGCGCGCTACGAGCCCACGGCAGACCTCCCGAAGACCTACGGCGAGGCGTACGACGCGCTCATCAAGCACGGACAGGGGCTGTTCGGCGACCGCGACTGACACTTCGCGCACACCCCTGCGGCGTCCAGCCCGCGACCACAGCGCATGCAGCGGGCATCCACGGTTCTCCCATCATTCGCAAAGGAGCGACTGCGAGAATCAGTGCATGTCCCGTCGGCGATTCCTCACGAGTGTGATCGCCGCGCTCTACTTCGGAGCGTTGGTCGGACTCACATTCGTACCGACCACCGAGCAGGCCCGGGCCAGCTGGCTGCTGCCGGTGACAGTGTTCGTGCCGGTCGGACTCCTGCTCGTGCTGCTCATGGGACCGCGCCGGTGGTGGGCTGCCCTGGCCTTCAGCCTTCTCGGCGCCGCGTGGATCGAGGCCGCCCAATCGATCTGGATGCCCGTCGGTTACGCCCAGGCCAGTGACATCCTCCTGGCGAGTCTGGGTGCCGTCATCGGTGTCGGTGTCGGAGTGCTGGTGGGGCTGCCCGCGGTGCGTGCCCTCCGCTCACACGACTCTCCCAGCATTGTGACGCAGGCTGGCAGCAGGGAAATTCCCTAGGACTCATCAGCCTCCCGGTGCGACCATACCGCCGGATTGCGTGTGCTGGAGCTTCCACCCCTCGTGCCGCGTCGCACGTCCCAGCGTCGTCGTGCGCATCATCCGGAGATTCTTGCCGTGCCCCACTATCTGCCTCGCCATGTGCTCGTGCCCGCCATTCCCCGGCACATCGGATTCCTCAACTACAACCGTCGGTTGCTCGCGATGGGCGCCGTCGTGGCCAGCGGTGCGATGGGCGGCATCTACGCGATGCCCGCCTCGGCCGAGGTGATCCACGAGGAGGTGCACGTCGCCGAGCTGCAGAGTTACATCGCGCCGCCTATCGCTATGCCGGCGATCGTGCGCGACTCCTTCGGAATGTCGACGTTCACCCTGGTGCAGTGGCCCGTTCCGTCAACCACCGAGATGTCCAGTGGTTTCGGCTACCGGTCATGCGACGGATGCTCGACCAACCATCTCGGAATCGACCTCAATCCCGGCAACGGCTACCCGATCCAGGCGGTAGCCGATGGCGTCGTCGTCACGGCGGAGACCGACGGCGCGCTCGGTGTGCACATCGTCATCGAGCACTCGGTGAACGGCCAGATCGTCCGCAGCATCTACGGGCACATGCAGTTCGGCTCGATGATGGTCGCGGTCGGAGACACCGTGACGCGCGGCCAGCAGATCGGCGTCGTCGGCAGCACGGGAGAGAGCACCGGTCCCCACCTGCACTTCGGCATCATGATCGATGGCGCGGAGGTCGACCCGCTGCCGTGGTTGCTGAGCAACGTGAACAGCTGAGTTTCACAGCATCCGTCTAGCTCTCGTTCGTAGGCTTGCCCTGTGATGCGAGCACCGCTCGCGACGGGAGGAACCTCATATGGGACTGTTCGACCGCCTCTTCGGTGACGAGCCCAACCAGGCGGCAGCGCCGCCGCGACGCGCGCCGCGATCCGACGACGAGATCGCCGTCGAGCGCTACCGCTACCTGCTGCGCACGGCACCGCCGGAGACTCTCGAGCAGGTGCACGCCGAGGCTTTCGCCAAGCTGACCGACGAGCAGCGCGCCATCATCTACCGCGACCTCGCTGCTAACGGCGAGACCCCGCGAGGCACGGATGCCGCGAGCCTCGCCCAATCCGCGACCCGCTCCGAACTGCGCCAGCCCGGCTCCCTCGAGCGTTCCTTCCAGGGGCAGAGCTTCGGCAGCATGGTGGGCAGCTCGCTGCTCGGCACTGTCGCCGGATACGTGATCGGCTCGGCCCTGGTGAGCGCGTTCATGCCCATGGACTTCGGTGGGGACACCGCCGCTGCCGATTCGGGTGACGGGTCGGCCGACTCGGGTGCCGACGCGGGAGCAGACGCGGGCGGTGTCGACACGGCGGGCGCGGATGCCGGTGGCTTCGGCGACTTCGGCGGCGGCGCAGACTTCGGCGGGGGCGACTTCGGGGGCGACTTCGGATTCTAGAGTTCGGCTTCTAGGCCGCGCCTTCGCCGTGGGCAGTGCCGCCACGGTTAGCCTCGTGCGGTGAGTGATGACCGATACGGCGGCGATGTGCTGGCGGACTTCCGGCTTCAGCGTGGTCCGGTTCGTGTGTCCGAACTGGCGATCGAGCCGGGTCTCGTCGTCGAGGAGACGGCGACCGGCTTCGTCGGCGCCGTCGTGCGCTACGCCAACGGCCTGATCGAGCTCGAGGATCGCCACGGCGCGGTGCGCACGTTCCCGCTGGGCCCCGGATACCTCGTCGACGGCCGTCCCGTCTCGCTGGTGAAGCCCACGCCGGCAGCGGCAGGGCCACAGCGCACGGCGAGCGGATCTTTCGCGGTCGCCGAATCGCGCGCCCGGGTAGCCCAACCGAGCCGCATCTTCGTCGAGGGACGCCACGACGCCGAGCTGGTTGAGCGGGTGTGGGGCGACGACCTCCGGGTCGAGGGTGTCGTCGTCGAGTACCTCGAGGGCATCGACCACCTCGAGGCGGTGCTTGCGCAGTTCCGGCCCGATGCGGCACGTCGCGCGGGAGTGCTCGTGGATCATCTGGTGCCGGGGTCGAAGGAGAGTCGCATCGCGCAGGCGGTGGCCGCCGGACCGTTCGGCGACGCGGTGCTCGTGGTCGGGCATCCGTTCGTGGATGTCTGGCAGGCTGTGAGACCCGAACGGCTCGGCTTGACCCAGTGGCCAGTGATCGACCGCGGCACCGAGTGGAAGCACGGCGTGTGCGAGGCGCTCGGGTGGCCGCACGAGTCTCAGGCCGACATCGCGCACGCGTGGCAGCGCATCCTGTCGACGGTCTCCAGTTTCGCCGACCTCGAACCGGCCCTGCTTGGTCGGGTCGAACAACTCATCGACTTCGTCACCGAGCCTGCGCAACACTGAGCAAATGACCGAACCTGCCGTGACCGTCACCAGCGATCCGGTCGCCCTCGCGGCCGAACTCGTCGCGATCGACTCGGTCAACCCGTCGCTCGTGCCCGGTGCGGCGGGGGAGCCCGAGGCCGCCGACTTCTGCGCGGCCTGGCTGGCTGATCGCGGGTTCGAGATCACCCGACTGGGCACAGCAGACCGCCCCTCGATAGTGGCAGTCAAGCGCGGGCCCGGGGGTCGCTCGGTGATGCTCAATGGCCACCTCGACACCGTCGCGGCGACGCCTGCACAGCTCGTGCCCGCCCAGCGCGATGGCCGGCTGTACGGTCGCGGCGCCTTCGACATGAAGTCCGGGGTTGCGGCGCTGATGGTCGCGGCAGCCGAGGCCCAGTTCGCGGGTGACGTCATCGTGGCCCTGGTCGCCGACGAGGAGTTCGGCAGCACGGGCACCGAGCAGGTGCTGGAGAGGTTCACCGCCGACGCCGCGATCGTCGCCGAACCGAGCGGCCTCGAGCTCACGGTGGCCCATCGCGGCTTCGCCTGGTTCGAGGTCGCGATCGGTGGGCGGGCGGCGCACGGATCCCAGCTCGAGCTCGGCGTGGATGCGATCGCCCACGCGGCGCAGATCATGCGGGCGCTCGACGAGCTCGCACGATCGCTGGCTGCCGGGCCGGCGCATCCGCTGCTCGGTCACGGAACCGTGCGGGTGTCGACGATCTCCGGCGGGGTGGATGCCGCGACCGTAGCGCCATCGGCCACCCTCACCGTCGAGCGGCGCTTCCTGCCCGGTGAGAGCCCCGACGCCGTCGAAGAAGAACTGCGGCTCGCCCTCGGAGCCCTGCTGGACAGCTCAGCGCCCGACACCGCCCGCGCAACCCTGAGCCGACTGGTGGCCCGGGGAGCGTTCGAGGCCGCGCCGCAGTCACCGATCGTCGACGTGGTGTCCCGACACACCCACGCGGTGACGGGGTCGGCGGTTCGCCGCGGCGAGCCGTTCTGGACCGACGCCGACCTGTACGCCGAGGCGGGCATCCCGTGCCTGGTCATCGGAGTCGACGGGGGCGGTGCTCACGCCGACGAGGAGTGGGCGACCACCGAGTCCATTCGTCAGCTCACCGAGATACTGCGCCGCGCGATCGAGGAGTTCTGCGCCTGAGGGCAACAGCTTCGGGGTTCTCCTGCCGGTCAGCGACACGGTCAGCACACCAATCAGCGGCGCGGCTCGCTGCTACCATGAGCTACCCCGTACCCCGACCGCACCCGGAGCACCTGTGAAGAAGCCCGTTATCGCCGTACTCGTCGGCGTCATGGCCGCACTCATTGCCGCACCGCTGAGCGCTCAGGCGGCCGACCCGTGGCCCTCCGATGACACATTCACCGTCGGGGATGCGAACTGGGGCTTTGACGAGTATGGGCTGGACTACGGCTGGGACGCAGCAGACAACTACTCTTCCAGCGGATACGCCTACTACCCAGGCTACTTCGAGAATGATTCGGACTACCTGTACTGCCCCAACTACGACACCACGGCGGTAGTGAACACACTGGCCAACGGTGACATCACCATCGACTGCGAGTCGACCGGGGTGGTCGGCTACGCGGGTCTGGAGAACACCTACCACTTCCGCCTCTACTCGACCCCGTCGAATGGCTGGCTCCTGCGCCTGACACTGGACATCGAGAACACGACCGGTGCTGACCTCACGATCAACGACAACAAGTCGTTCTTCTACGGGACCTACTGGGGTGCGATCGCCGACTTCAACTACCTGACGAGCTCCGGCGAAACGACCAACATCGGCCCTGCGGATAGCTGGTTCATCGCGGGCGAAAAGTACGGCGCGACCGTCTACCAGACCTCTGCGTGGGCTCGAACAGGCCAGACCGCGGCGGCGGGCCTGTCGACAGACGGGGCCAATGGGTACTCCTATGTCGACTACACGGGGGTCACGTTCCCCGCGAACTCCACGACAAGCCTCGTGCAATTCGTCAACCTGGTCATTCCCGCTGCGCAGGATGAGGCAAGTTCGACCGCAGCCTTCGCCACGGCTAAGGCTCAGGTCGGCGAGTTCGATGTGTTCTGTGGCCGACTCACCGAAGGCCTTGACCCGAGTGTCGACTACCTGGGTTGGGGTACGCCCACGTCGTGCCCGCAGCCCGCTCTCGCGGCGACGGGGCAGGATGCATCGAACCTGCCGATCGTTGTGGGCGGTTCCGTCGCGCTAGTCATTCTCGGCGCCGTGGCCATCATCGCGGCCCGGCGTCGGTCACGCGCCTGAGCACGGCGAGCTCCCTCGGGTAGGTTGGGCTTCATGGCTCGAATGCTCCCCAGCGTGTCCATCGTCATCCCGGCTTACAACGAGGAGGAGACGATCCGGGCCTGCGTGGTCGCCGCCCTCGAGCAGACGGTCGCCGCCCACGAGATCATCGTCGTCGACAACAAGTCGACGGATGCCACGGCCGCGATCGTGCACGCGCTGCAGGCCACCTACTCCGGAACACCCATCATCTACCTCCAGCAGTTCGAACTGCAGGGCCTCATCCCCACACGCAACTTCGGACTCAACCACGCCAGCGGTGACGTGATCGGCCGCATCGATGCCGACTCGGTCCTCGAGCCGACCTGGGTGCAGGAGGTGCAGCGCATCTTCAGCGACCCGGACGTCGCCGCGGCCACCGGTCCGGTCATCTACTACGACATGCCGCTGCGCCGCTTCGGGGCCATTGCCGACGACGCCCTGCGCCGTGCCCTCGTCAAGGTGACCAGCGAGTTCCATCTGCTGTTCGGCAGCAACATGGCCCTGCGCGCGAGCGCCTGGCGTGAGATTCGGGATGACGCGTGCCTCGACCCCGACGACGAGCTGCACGAAGACGTTGACCTGTCGATCCACCTCAACGAGCACAACCTCACGGTGACCTACTCCTCCGACATGGTGGCCGGAATGTCAGCCCGGCGCCTCGATGACTCGCCCCGCCAGTTCTACAACTACGTGATGCGCTTCGAGCGCACCTACGACAAGCACAACGTGAAGAGTCTCACGCTGCGGGCGCCCATGGCGATCTTCCTGTCGGCCTATCCCGCCCTCAAGGCGATGCGACTGGGCCGCAACCGGTGGGCGAGCTTCCAGGAGAGCCAGCCGGCCGAGTAACCGCCGGTTGAGTAGCCGCCTCCGGCGGCGTATCGAAACCGCTCCCCGCCGCTCAGCCCAACACGAGCACGAGGCTCGTCTGGCCGCACGCGATCTGCTCGGCCGCGGCATCCGGTCGCAGGATTGCCCCGGTGGGTCGGTGCGGGTCCGTCGACACTACGACGCGCCGCGAGGCGTTGACCACCGTGGCCGTCGAGCCGATCGCCCGCACGTGCGGCAGCAGGGTTCGTTCGATGTCGTTGACGTACAGGTCGGCGCCCGCGACGCCGATCATGCGGCCATCGTGCATCACTGGCACGGTCAGGGTGAGCGTGTAGTCGTCGGTGCAGAGATAGTCGACGTAGGGGCCGGTGATATGCGGGGCGTTGGTTGCCGCGGGAACCCGCCACCACTCCAGCGTCGTGTAGTCACGGAAGCTCTCCGACGACGGATCCTCTTCGGCTTCCAGCCGACGCAGCGCGGGGTCGGCCGACCCAACCCCGAAGGTGTTGGCATGGCCCAACCACCACGCCAGGTGCCACTCGGCGTCGGAGATGAATCCGGGGGATGCGACGAAGCCGGCCCCGATGATCAGTGCATTGGCTGCGCCCAGACCGGGCACCACGAGCGCCTCCACGAGTTCGTCGATCTCGGCGACCGCGACAGCGCCGTGGTTCGCACCGACGTGCCGCTCGATCGCTGCGCGCCACGAGTCGATCTGCTCGAATACCGTGCCGAATGTGCCGTCGACGGCGGTGACGGCGTCGATGACTGCTGTGTGGGTCGCGGTTGTCATGTCAGCCCCTCCGTTCGAGCTCGGCCTTGGCGTCGAGCAGCCACTCTATGGCTCCCGCGATGTGCGCGACAGTCAGGCGCCTCGCCGTCGCGCCGTCGAAGTCCTCGATCGCGGCGACCACGGCGAGGTGCGCCTCGCGGCTGCGCACGCGGTGGGTCTCCTCGCGCAGGCAGAGCCAGAGCAGCGGCGCGAACTCGGCCTGCAGGCGCAACTCCTCGCGCACCAGCCGGGCGGACTGCGAGAGTGCGGCGACCTCCAGCCGGAAGGTGCCCTCTCCCCGGCGCGATGAGGTCTCGGCCGTGGCATCCGTTGCGTCGATGGTGGCGTGCAGGTGCTGGATGTCCTCGGGCGTTGAGCGGTCGGCCGCGAGCTCGGCCGCCATGGCGGCGATCGCGGAGTAGTACACACCCATGTCGCGCAGTTCGACCCGCGAGAGCGCCTTCACGCGCCGGTCGATGCGGGCCGTTCGCGGACCTTCGGCGATCACGAAGCTCCCGCCGTCTCGCCCACGCCGGGTTTCGACGAGGCCGAGTTCGCGCAGTGCCTCGAGCGCCTCGCGCGTCGTCACGGTGGCCACGCCGAACTGACGGGCCATCTCGGTCTCGCTGGGCAGACGCTCGCCGTGCGAGAGCAGGCCCAGTTCGATGGCGTCGGTGAGCCGCTGCGCGACGAGCTCGGCACGGCCTCCGCCGGCCACCGGCGCGAAGACCGCCGCCCGCGCTGCTGTGGTCGAACGGATGGACTGGGGCATCGTGACACGACCGTAACATGCCCGAGACTTGCATGACATCTGCTTCCATATGATTTACTACAGGACAGGCAAGGAGGCCCTGCGTGACATCAGCTACGCCTGCAATTCGGCTCACCGGACTGACCAAGACGTTCGGCTCGGTCAACGCGGTCGACCATCTCGATCTGGAGATCGGCGAGGGAGAGTTCTTCTCCATGCTCGGTCCGAGCGGGTCGGGCAAGACCACTGTGCTGCGACTCATCGCCGGCTTCGAGTTGCCCACCTCCGGCACCGTCGAGCTGCAGGGTGTGGATGTCACGCACCGCGCTCCCTTCGACCGTGACGTGAACACCGTCTTCCAGGACTACGCGCTGTTCCCGCACATGACGGTGCTGGAGAACGTCGCGTACGGGCTGCGAGTGCGTGGGGTGGGTCGCGCAGAACGCGCGGAGCGTGCCGAGGCGGCCCTGGCATCCGTCGCCCTCGCGGGCTTCGGCGGCCGCAAGCCCAGCCAGCTCTCCGGTGGCCAGCGCCAGCGTGTTGCTCTCGCCCGAGCCACCGTGGTGCAGCCCAAGGTGCTGCTGCTCGACGAGCCGCTCGGCGCCCTCGATCTCAAGCTGCGCGAGCAGATGCAGGTCGAGCTCAAGGAGCTGCAGCGCTCGCTCGGCATCACATTCATCTTCGTGACGCACGACCAGGAGGAGGCGCTGACGCTCAGCGACCGAATCGCGGTCTTCAACCACGGACACATCGAGCAGCTCGGTACGCCCACCGAGATCTACGAGTCGCCGTCGTCGCCGTTCGTGGCCTCGTTCGTGGGCACGTCCAACATCTTCGACCCGAGCGAGGCCGAGCGGATGCTGGGCCGGGCATCCACGGTCTCCATCCGCCCCGAGAAGATCGCCCTCCACACGCCCGCGTCGAACCCGGCCGCCGGAACCGTGTCGTTGCCCGGCACCATCAGCGAGGTGATCTACCTCGGCACGTCCACGCGCATCCTCGTGGAGCTCGAGGGCGGCAAGCGCCTCACGGTTCTCGAGCAGAACGCGAGCTCGCGGTCGACCCTCGACCGCCGGGGAGAGTACGTGCACGCCAGATTTGCCAGCGCCGATCTCGTCACCCTAGAGCCCGTCGCGGCCTGATAGATCCCGTACCCCAGTCCCCACCAGAGAAGGAGCACCAGCAATGCGAATAACAGCAACCCACCGCCGCACGATGCTCGCGGGCCTCGCGCTCGCGTCATCCGTCGCACTCCTGAGCGCCTGCGGAACCAGTTCCGGTTCCGAAGGCTCAGGCGAGGAGGCCACCAGCCTCGGAGAGATGGAGGGCAGCGTCTCGATTCTCGCGTGGCCCGGCTACGTCGAAGACGGCAGCAACGACCCGACCGTCGACTGGGTCACCCCCTTCGAGGAGCAGACCGGCTGTCAGGTCACCAGCAAGAGCTACGGAACCTCCGACGAGGCGTTCAGCCTCATGAAGACCGGCGACTACGACGTGGTGGCCGCCTCCGGTGACGCGAGCCTGCGACTCGTCGCGGCCGGCGATGTCGCCCCGGTCAACACCGACCTGCTCAAGAACTACGACGGTATCTTCGACTTCCTCAAGATGCAGTCGTGGAACAGCGTCGACGGCGTGAGCTACGGCATCCCGCACGGCTACGGCGCCAACCTGCTCATGTACAACACGGACGTCTTCCCCGACGGCCTGACCTCGTGGAGCGCCGTGTTCGATGACGCCTCCGCGAACGCCGGCAAGGTCACCGCCTACGACTCGCCGATCTACATCGCGGATGCCGCGGTCTACCTCATGGCGACGCAGCCCGACCTCGGCATCACCAACCCCTACGCGCTCGACGAGACGCAGCTGGCGGCCGCCGTCGACCTGCTGAAGGCCCAGCGCGCCAACATCGGCGAGTACTGGAGCGACTACCTCAAGGCGATCCAGGCGTTCGAGACCGGTGACAGCGTTGTCGGTACCACCTGGCAGGTCATCCAGAACTATGTCACTACGGGTAACACCGCGGTCGTGCTGCCGGATGAGGGAACCACTGGATGGTCTGACACCTGGATGATCTCGTCGACGGCGAAGAGCCCGAACTGCGCCTACGCGTGGCTCGACTACATCGCCAGCCCTGAGGCCAACGCGCAGGCGACGGCGTACTTCGGCGAGGCTCCGTCGAGCCTGGCCGCGTGCGACTTCCGTGACGACTGCGAGGCCTTCCACGCCGGTGACGCCGACTACGCGTCGAAGATCTGGTACTGGTCGACCCCGATCGCGAAGTGCCTCGACGGTCGCACCGATGTTCAGTGCACCGACTACTCGCAGTGGACGACCGCCTGGTCGGAGATCAAGGGCTAAGTGACCTCCACCCCCACGACCGCGCGTGCCGGGGACTCCCTGAAGGAGTCTCCGGCACGCAAGGTCTCCGTATTCCTGAGCCAGCACGCCCGGGTTCGCCTCGGGCTGCTGCTCTCGGCACCCCTCTTCTGGCTCGGCCTCGTCTACATCGCCGCGCTGGCCGCGCTGCTGATCACCGCCTTCTGGACTGTCGACAGCTTCACCGGCCAGGTGCAGACCACTTGGACGCTCGACAACATCATCACGGTGCTGACCGGATCTCTGTACCAGACGGTCACGCTGCGCACAGTGGGCGTGGCGCTGCTGGTGACGATCGTCGACATCCTGGTCGCGCTGCCCATCGCCTTCTTCATGGCGAAGGTCGCGAGCCCGCGGCTGCAGCGCATCCTCGTCATCGCTGTGCTCATGCCCCTGTGGGCGAGCTATCTCGTCAAGGTCTACGCGTGGCGCTCCGTGCTCTCGCAGGGCGGCATCGCCGAATGGATCGCGCAACCCTTCGGCGGCTCCAGCCCCGGCTACGGGCTACCCGCCACGATCATCACTCTCGCCTACCTGTGGCTTCCCTACGTGATCCTGCCCATCTACGCCGGCCTCGAGCGGGTGCCGAACTCGCTGCTTGAGGCATCCAGCGATCTGGGTGCGAAGACGTGGCGCACGCTCGGCTCCGTGGTGCTGCCGATGCTGTGGCCGGCGATCATCGCGGGCTCGATCTTCAGCTTCTCGCTCTCACTGGGCGACTACATCACCGTCAACATCGTAGGTGGGGCGAACCAGCTGCTCGGCAACCTCGTGTACACGAACGTGGGTGCCGCCAACAACCTGCCGCTCGCGGCCGCGATCGCGCTCATCCCGATCGCCATCATGATCGTCTACCTCACGGCCGCCCGCCGCACGGGCGCGCTCAACAACCTCTAGGAGCCCCGGATGACCGTCAGGAGCACCCCGTGAGACTGAGCCGCGCCGCGCGCGTCACCCTCGGCACGGTGACCACGCTGATCCTCGCCGTGATCTACCTGCCGCTGTTCGTGGTGTTCGTGAACTCGTTCAGCACGAGCACCAACCTCACCTGGCCGCCGCCCGGCTTCACGCTCGAGTGGTGGGGCAAGGCGTTCCAGAACGCGGGAGCGCTCGAGGGCATCACGACGAGCGTGCAGATCGCGCTGGCTGCGACCGCGATCTCGTTGATCCTCGGCACGATGATCTCGCTCGCCCTCCAGCGCTTCGAGTTCTTCGGTCGGGATGCCGTCAGCCTGCTGGTCATCCTGCCGATCGCGCTGCCGGGCATCGTCACCGGTATCGCTCTCAACAACTTCTTCCGCACCATCCTCGACGTGCGGTTGGGGATCGCGACCATCATCGTCGCGCACGCGACCTTCTGCATCGTGACGGTGTTCAACAACGTCATCGCGCGGTTGCGGCGGATGGGCACCTCGCTGGAGGAGGCATCCGCCGATCTGGGGGCCGGTGTGTGGACGACCTTCCGGCTGGTGACCTTCCCGCAGCTGCGCTCTGCGCTGCTGGCCGGTGGCCTGCTCGCGTTCGCGCTCTCGTTCGACGAGATCATCGTCACCACGTTCACTGCGGGGGCGGGAGTCACGACGCTGCCGATCTGGATCCTCGACAACCTGTTCCGCCCCAACCAAGCGCCGATCGTCAACGTGATCGCCGTGGTTCTGGTGGTCGTGTCGATCGTGCCGATCTACCTTGCGCAGCGGCTGTCGGGGTCGGAGCAGCTGCAGAAGTAGGGCTGCGGGTCTTGAGTGCGCACACACCCCGCCCGGTACTTCGTCGAGATCGCCTAGATGATGGGTGTTGAGCGGTCCTTACCCGGTATCTAGGCGAGCTCGGCGATCCTGCCGCCGCCACGGAGTCGTCGGTGACGGCGGATGCGCCTGACGCTAGAACTTCCGCGTGAACGGCAGCGGCTTGCGCATGCGCACGAGCAGCAGCAGGGGCACGAGCACGTACGGCAGGTTGAACGCGAGGAACTTGACCGGATTCTGCGTCTGGAAGTCCGGCTCGCCGAAGAACTCGACCCCGAACACGATGATGCCGGTCACGCCCGCGATCATCGTCGCGTAGATCACGGCGGGAAGTTGGATCCAGTTCCAGCCGCGGATGAGCGCGGGCACCAGCACCAGGTAGAACGCCATGTAGACGAAGGCCGACAGACCAGTGACGATGCGCATCCAGACTGGCGGGTTCATGAACAGCGGGTCGGCGTCGTGCGCGTACCAGTAGTTCGAGTCGACGAGGAAGGTGCCGTTCGGCTGGGAGAAGTCGATGCCGACCGTCGGCAGCATGTCGGCGATGCACGAGGTGACGATGAACAGCGTGAAGAAGACGGCGAACACAATGTCGATGGGCCGCTGGCGAAGGGGCAGGTTCTCCGGATGCACGGCCTCACGCTACTAGAATGGAAGCTGTACACGGGAGTCCGGTGAGCCGGGCTGAGAGGAAGCTTCTCCAAGCTTCGACCGTCGAACCTGATCTGGATCATGCCAGCGCAGGGAGGCCTCTTTGAATCCCGTGCCATTCATCAGGAAGGGCACGTCATGTCTGCATCAACAACCATCCCCACCTCACGGTTCGCCTGGCGAGTGGTCGACATCGTCGTGGCGAGCGTCGTCGGCGTCGCCAGCGGTCTGCTGTTCGTGGTCTGGAACATAGCGTCGGTACCGGTGACCGATCCGCTCAAGGCGCTGCTGCCGGGCCTTCAGGCGCTCGGCGGCGGGTTCTGGCTGTTCGCCGGGCCGCTCACGGCACTCATCGTGCGCAAGCCCGGCGCCGCCCTCTTCGGCGAACTCATCGCAGCGGTCGTGTCGGCCCTCGTCGGCAACCAGTGGGGTGCACTCACGCTTCTGAGCGGTGCCGTGCAGGGTCTCGGCGCCGAGCTCGTGTTCGCGGCGTTCCTGTACACGAACTGGCGTCTCGGTGTCGCCCTGCTCGCCGGCGCTGGTGCTGGTCTCGCAATGGCGATCACAGACCTCACCGTCTGGTACCCCGGCTCGGACACCCTGTTCGTCACGGTCTACACGATCTCGGGTGTCGTCGGTGGTGCGCTCATCGCCGGGCTGCTGTCGTGGCTCGCGGTGCGGGGACTGGCACGCACCGGTGCCCTCAGCCGCTTCGCGGCCGGGCGAGAGATCGCGACACGGGTCTGACCGAGCCAGCGCGCGTCTCCGCCTCCGGCTGGGGGTGGAGACCGGCCGCGCGGCTGGCCTGGGCGCTGCGCGGCCTCGACCTGGGCATCGCACCCGGAGAGCGGGTGCTGCTGCTCGGGGAGTCCGGCGCGGGCAAATCCACCCTCCTTCGCGCACTCGCGGGCGTCCTCGCGCCCGACGAGGGTGACGCGGAAGGATCGCTGCTCATCGACGGCGCGGCCCCGGCTCCCGGGCGGGCCGGGCTCGTGCTGCAGGATCCGGACTCCCAGGTCATCCTCGCCCGGGTGGGCGACGACGTCGCCTTCGGCTGCGAGAACCTCGGTGTCGCCCGCGACGAGATCTGGTCGCGCGTGCGCCACAGTCTTGATGAGGTCGGTCTTGCGGTGCCCCTCGACCGCGCCACGGCGAACCTCTCGGGCGGCCAGAAGCAGCGCCTCGCCCTCGCCGGAGTGCTCGCCATGCGGCCCGGGCTGCTGCTGCTCGATGAGCCCACGGCCAACCTCGACCCGCAGGGCGTGACCGAGGTTCGGGATGCCGTCGGCCGGGTTCTCGACGCCACCGGCGCGACCCTCGTGGTCGTCGAGCATCGCGTCGCCGTGTGGCAGGACCTCGTCAACCGCGTGATCGTGCTGGGCACCGACGGACTGATCGCCGACGGCAGCCCAACGGAGGTGCTCGACCGCCGGGGCGCCGACCTCGCGGCCCGCGGCATCTGGGTGCCCGGGCATCCGCCGGCCCGCCCGGTCAGGCGCCCCCGACCCGCGGCCCAGATTGAGTTGAGCGCCCGCGCACTGAGCGTGGGTCGCACCGACGCCGTGCTCGAGGGCGTGCAGCTCGACGTGTCCAGCGCACAGGGTCTTGCCATCACCGGGCCGAATGGCAGTGGCAAGTCCACCCTCGGGTTGACCCTGGCCGGGTTGCTGCCGCCGGTCGCCGGTGAGCTGACCGCCTCGGATGACCTGCGCCGGGGCATCCCGCCGCGACCGTGGAAGTGGCGCTCGCGCGACCTGCTCACCCGCATCGGAACGGTCTTCCAGGAGCCGGAGCACCAGTTTCTCGCCCCGACCGTGAGGGCCGAGCTCGCGATCGGACCGCGCGCCCTGAAGCTACCCCAGGCCGAGATCGATGCCAGGGTGAGCGAGTTGCTCGAGCGTTTGAGGTTGACGCACTTCGCCGAGGCGAACCCGTTCACCCTGTCGGGCGGCGAGAAGCGTCGGCTGAGTGTCGCCACCGTGCTCGCCACGCGCCCGCGCCTGCTCGTGCTCGACGAACCGACGTTCGGCCAGGACTCCCGCACGTGGTCCGAGCTGGTGGCGATCCTCGCCGAACTCATCGATGACGGGTCTGGCCTCGTGATGATGACCCATGACAGCGACCTGGTGGCGACACTCGCCGACGCGACTCTGGAGCTGTCATGAGCGTCAACCCGGTCGCGAAACTCGGCGCGGCGCTGCTGCTGAGTCTCTGCCTCATCCTCACCATCGACTGGGTATCGGCTGCCGTCGCGCTCGGGCTCGAGCTCGTGCTCCTACTTGCGCTGCGACCGCAGATCCCCGGCTTCTGGCGACGCACCGCTGCTGTCTGGATCGCCGCACCGCTGACCGCCGTGACGATCGCGCTCTACGGTCAGCCGAGTGGCACCGTCTACGCCGAGTTCCTGTTCGCCCGCATCAGCGAAGGTTCGGTGACGCTCGCGATCGCGACATTTCTGAGAGTGCTCGCGATCGGGCTGCCCGCTGTCGTGCTGTTCGTGACGATCGACCCCACCGAGCTCGCCGACGGGCTCGCCCAACGCGTGCATCTGCCCGTGCGCTTCGTGCTGGGCGCCCTGGCGGGGATGCGCCTGGTGGGCCTCTTCCTCGACGACTGGAAGTACCTCGAGCTCGCGCGTCGCGCCCGAGGGATTGCCGATCGCGGCAGGGTGCGGCGACTGGGCGGTCAGGCCTTCGCCCTGCTCGTTCTGTCGATCCGCAGGGGGAGTGCCCTCGCCACCGCGATGGAGGCACGCGGGTTCGGGTCCGCCGCTGCCCGCTCGTGGGCGAGGGATTCGCCCTGGCGTGCGCGCGAATGGGCCGCTCTGGCCACCGGCCTAGCCGTGGGGCTCGCTGCAATCGCGGCGGCCATCGCCGCGGGAACGTGGAACTTCATTGTCGGCTAGACGCAGAATTCTCATCGACGGACGGTCGGGTTCGGGCAAGACCGAGCTCGCCAGGTCCATCGCCGCCCACTGGCCCGAGGCGCAGCTCGTGCGCCTCGACGACCTGTACCCGGGCTGGGATGGCCTGGATGCGGGTAGTGCCGCCGTGCCGGGCATCCTGACCGACTTCCGCTGGCGCGCCTGGGACTGGGCGGCCGACCGGCCCGGCGACTGGCACGACCTCGACCCGGCTCGCCCGATCATCATCGAGGGGGTCGGAGCCATCAGTGGGGCCAGCCGCCCGCTCGCCGACCTGGCCCTGTGGGTGCACCTGGATGACGCGACCCGCAAGCAGCGCGCCCTCACCCGTGACGGCGACACCTACGCCCCCCACTGGGACCGCTGGGCGGCCCAGGAACTGCGCTACCTCGCCCGGGAGAACCCCCAGGCTCGCGCCGATGTCACCATCGCACTGGATGCCGACGCCCACCCAGGTGCAATAGTGGAGCCATGACCTCGCCGTTCATCTCCGTGTCCGAACTCGCCGACGAACTCGCCGGCACCACACCACCGGCCGTGCTGGACGCGAGCCTCATCCTGCACACGGCGACCTTCGACGGCGACTACCGACGCGAGTCAGGCCGTCCGCGCTGGGTGGCGGGGCACATCGCGGGGTCGCAGCACGTCGATGTCGCCAGCCAGTTCAGCGACACCACCTCGCCGCTGCACTACACGCATCCCGAGCCGCAGGCGATCGCCGATGAACTCGCTCGCCTCGGAATCCGCAAGGCGCAGCACGTCGTCGTCTACGACTCGACCGGCACGCTCTGGGCGGCACGCCTCTGGTACTTGCTGACCTGGATTGGCGTGCCGACCCGGGTGCTCGACGGCGGCTACGCGGCATGGGTGGCCGGGGAGCAGCCCGTCGAGACCGGGGAGACGGCCCCTGCCGAGCCGGTGCCCTCCTGGCCCGCCGACGCCGTGCGCCGCGCCTGGGTGAGCAAGCAGGAGTTGGTGGAGCGCGCCGCCGGCGACGACCGCCCGCTGGTGTGCGGACTCCCCGCCGGATCGTTCACCGGCACCGATCCCTCCCGCTACGCGCGACGCGGGCACATCCCCGGCAGCGTCAACGTCTCCAGTCGCGACCTCTTCACCTCAGACGGGCACGTCAGAAGTCGCGTCGAGTTGATCCTCGCCTACGACACCGCCGGCGTGGATGTCGCAGCCACAGCCACCCCGGAAGTGCTGCTGTATTGCGGGGGCGGCATCTCTGCCGCGGCCAACGCGCTCACGCTCGCCGCGATCGGGACCACCGCCGTGCGCATCTACGACGGCTCACTTGAGGAGTGGACGGCCGACCCGTCACTTCCGCTGGAACTGGGCGAGGTGCGCTAGCTGCGCTTCCACGTCTGGGTGACGTCGGAGCCCCGCGGGTGAATCGTCAGCGTGTCACCGCTGCAGGTGATCTCAAGGCCCACGGCGTCGTCGAAGCTGGTCTGGGGCACGGCGAACGGAAGATCCTCGACGACGGTGCCGTTGTTGTCGGCGACGGTGTCGATGGTCACGCCGGTGCCATCCCACTTGCGGGGGATGGCGACTTCGCCGCTGATGTAGGCGGCGCCGGTGGCCTTGCCTGAGTGCGTCTGCTTGATGGTGAGGATCTGGTCAGTCGCGGGCACCGTCGTGATGGTGAGCGTGTAGTCCGGAGTGAGCACGACGTGCCCCTCGATGCTCCACTCGAGAGTCTGGGTTCCCGTCGCGGTGACGTCAGTAACTGAGATCTGGTCGGCGGTGAGCGCGGCCTTGACCTGCTCTGCGACATCCGTCAGATCGGTCGTCCAGGTGTGCCCGAGAGAGCACTGGGCGATGCCCGTGAGCGGCGTCTCGCCCTCAGCGGAGGTGAGCAGAGAGCACGCCGACAACCCGGGCACCAACGCAGCCGTCAGAATCAGAGTCGACGCCCAGCGCACGCTCCTCGGTCGAGTTCCCCTGATCGCACTCATGAGCAAATCCTACTTTCTCGTGGGGTGCCCCATAGACAGTGGCGCCTCTTTGGTGCCTAACCCTCAGCAACCCAGTGCTGGGTGAATGGACTGGTCGCGACGTGAGTGCTCAGTGCGTCGCCCGAGCAGGTCGTCTCCATGTCCGTGTCTCCCAATGTGTCGCTGGGGATCGAGATGGGGGAATCTGATGCAACGCCATTGATGAGAAACGTGTTCTGCACGGAGTAACCGGCGTTGTCCCAGCCGCTGAACGTGAGGGTGGTCGAGTCGCCCACCCACTCCCACTGCCCGCGCGGCTCGCCCGAGTGGGTCTGCACGACGGTGATGACGATGCCGTCGCCGCTATCGATGGACAGGGTATAGGTGACATCCACACTCGCGGAGGCAGTGCCATCCGAGGCGAACTCGATGCTCTGGCGGCCCTCGGCGGTCGACTCAGTCACCGTCATTCCGCCGGAACTCATCTGGGTGGCGAGCTGGGCGGCGAGATCATCGGTGTCGAGCACCCAGGTGCGATCCTCGACGCAGCTGGCGGCACCGGCGCCGGAGTCCGTGCCGGAGTCGGTGCCGGTCGAGCTGCCCGGATCCGTGCCGGTCGACCCCGGCTCCTCGCCGCCGCCAAGCGAGCACCCGGCCAAAGTCAGGAGTAGCGCTGCGGCTGCAGCGAAGGGAACGGCGCGGTGGGCGTGGAACATCGGGGCCTCGATTCGGTCGTGACGGAATTCTACGTTTCGCTGGCACGACGCATCAGGAACGTTATCGGGTTGACATCAAGCCCAGCCGAGTTCGTGCAGCTGGGCATCGTCCAATCCGTAGAAGTGCGCGATCTCGTGCACGAGGGTCACGTGGATCTGATCCTTGAGCTCCTCCAAGTCGGCGCTGATGGCCAGAAGCGGTTCGCGGTAGAGCACGATCCGGTCCGGAAGTTCACCGAAACCGTATGCGCCGCGCTCGGTCATCGCCACACCGTCGTAGAGCCCCAGAAGGTCCAGGCTGCCGTCCTCCGGGCGGGACTCCGTCACGAAGACCACGTTGTCGAGACCGTCGACCATGTCATCGGGCAGCAGGTCCAGCTCATCCACGACGAGACGTTCGAACGCATCCTCGTCTAGCTCGTCAACCCTCACTCGATCACCTCCACCAGGGAGCCCTGCAAGTATCCCAGCCAGTCGTAGATCATCAGCATGTCCTCGTCGCCAAGGCCGGTGTCGCCGTCCTCCTCGATCTGCAGCCTCGCGGCCAGGGCCAGACGCAGGTCGGTGAGGGTGCGCAGCCACGACTGGATGCCCTGCTCATCGAGCACGACCACCGGGTCATCGAGGTCAGCGAGCACACGCCTCGCGTTGGCGAGTTTGCGGTCCACCAGGGATCGCTCGGTGAGCCGCCGGTGATCGGATGCCGCATCTTCGTCGTCGCGGTACGCGTCGGGCAGCAGGCGGGCCAGCGCGGGGTCGAGAGGGGGTGTGGAGGAGCCGCCGATGCCCAGCTGCGCGTAGAGCATGTCGCCCGTGGCATCCGGGCCCCGTTGCTCGAGGAGGTCGATGAGTTCACCCGTGAGATCGGCGAGCACGAGAGCCTCGTTGCGGGTGAACCGCACCGTCACGCCCTCGTCACCGGGGCGGAATGGCATCACGAGTCCTCGCGATTCAGGGTCGCCCAGAGCCCGAAGTCGTGCATGGCCTCCACGTGCCGTTCCATCTCCTCGCGCCCGCCCGAGGCGACCACAGCCCGCCCCTCCGTGTGCACGAGCAGCATCAGGCGTTCGGCTTCCTCGCGAGAGTGCCCGAAATAGCTGCGGAACACCCACGACACATACGTCATCAGGTTCACCGGATCGTTCCAGACGATCGTGACCCACGGGGGGTCGGGTGCGGATGCCTCGTCGAGTTCGACGCGCGGCGACTCGAGTGTCTGGGACACACGAACCTCCTGCCGAAAAGGAAAACGGCCTGACCACCGGTCAGACCGTTTCACTTGGGGTGAACGACGGGGCTCGAACCCGCGACATCCGGCTCCACAAGCCAGCGCTCTGCCAACTGAGCTACGCCCACCAAGAACTCCGCCGGTAAGGCGCAGCCTGAATAGTGTATTACATCGCGCTCGGTGCGGCTGCGCCAACCCTCAGGGGAGGCACCATGTTGGCGCCGTGGGTCACTGAGGTTGGGCGAACGCCTCGACGACTCGAGCCGCAATCGTCTGCACCTGCTCGGTCGTGGGCCCCGGCTCGGCGACGAAGACCGCCTCGCGGTAGTACCGCAGCTCGCGGATGGACTCCAGGATGTCGGCAAGTGCTCGGTGACCGCCATCCTTCGTGGGGGCATTGAAGTAGACCCGGGGAAACCACCGGCGGGAGAGCTCCTTGATCGAGGACACATCGATGGAGCGGTAGTGCAGGTGGCTGTCGACCCGCGGCATGTACTTGGCGAGGAACGTGCGATCGGTGCCGATCGTGTTGCCGGCCAGCGGCGCCGTCTTCGCGGTGGGCACGAACTTCAGGATGTACTCGTTCACGGCGAACTCGGCGTCGGCCAGAGACACGCCGTGGGGGATCTCCTCGATGAGTCCGCTTTCGCGGTGCATGTTGAGCACGAACTCGGCCATGTTGTCCCACGCCGCCTGGTCGGGCTTGATGACCACGCTGAAACCCGGGTCCACCGGCACCAGGTCGTAGTCGGTGATGACCACCGCAACCTCGACGAGTTCGTCGATCGACACGTCCAGTCCGGTCATCTCGCAGTCGATCCAGACGAGGAGGTCACTCGATGAAGCCATGGGCGAAAGTCTATCGTCGGGGTGCGATGCTCCCACTTCGTGCACGGCGGGGCCTCGGAGTCTGGTAGGACTGACTCATGACTGGAACTCCTGAGCTCTCCCGCGGGGACGAGTACATCGTCTTCTACACCGGCGGTCCGTACGACGGCCAGACCGATCGGCGCATCAGCACCGACGGAACGTGGGAGTCCGAGATCACGGTGCTGGCCGCGGTTGACGGCAAGGAGACGCAGCTCGTCTACGCGTCGCCCGTCGCGCACGCCGTCGGCGAACAGGTGCAGGTCACCTACAGCTGGGATCAGCCCGACAGCGAGCCGCTCGAGGCTCTCGACGAGCGCAACGACGACTAGGAATCCTGATGCGCCCGACGTGGTTGGGCCTCAGGTGAACCTGCTCTTCTTCTCCTCCAGCTTCTGCGATCCCTGCATCGCCACGCGGCAGGTGCTCGCCGAGGCTTCGGCGCTCGTTCCGGCCGCACGGATCGCCGAGTTGGACGTCGCGCTCGCCCCCGACGAGGCCGAGCGGGCGGGCATCCGGGTGACGCCTACTGTTGTGGTGCTCCGGGATGACGGCACCGAGGTCTTTCGCGCCGAGGGAGTGCCCAGCGTGAATCAGGTCCTCGTGGCGCTGGCTAAGGCCGTGTAGGGAACGCTGCGGTATCGTTTACGAGTCCCGCCCCCGTAGCTCAGCGGATAGAGCAGGAGCCTTCTAATCTCTTGGTCGCAGGTTCAATTCCTGCCGGGGGCACGCTGTGGTGGTCGAGGTTGAAAGTCATCGTGCCATGAACCACCGCGCCGTACCGATGTGGCGATGGCGTGACAGTTCTTTCACCTGACCTCGCATTTGTCCATCTCCTGGATGACCGCCTCGAAGCCTGCGCCGCGCGTCACCATTGCTCCGACTCCGCGCACCTTCGTGCCGCGGACGTGGTCGAACTCGAGTACGCGGATGTCTCTGTTTCCGCAGTCGACGCATCCGTGGGACATGCGCTCGTAGATCACCTCGCGCAGGCGCGCGATCCTCAGATTGTCATTGCGTCGGACATTCGCACGATGGCGAATCGCCCTCTCCCGGTAGTGCTGCTTCTGACAGTCGCGGCAGTACGAGTGCAGTCGGTCGCGCGTGCGGTTCGACTTGTTGAACTCCGACTCGCTCTTGGACTGCTTGCAGCGGTAACAGACCTTCATGGCCGGCAGGCTAGGTTCGGCCACCGTCACTTGACCCGGGCGCGCTCCAGGGGCAGGGTTGGTCGCGTGAGACTGAGACTGATCCTTGCCGCCGTGGTCACGCCGGCCGCACTCCTGCTCGCCGGTTGCGCACCCACTGGCCCCACCGTCGCCACGTTCCAGGTCGCGGGGGATCAGACCTACAAGATCGAACTCGCCACGCCCGAGCTGATCCAGCACGTCAAAGACCTCATGGCGGGCTCCGAGGAGGGTCGCATCCCGGTCGGCACTATCGTGCGAGACGATCCGAGCGTGAACGCGCCCTGGTCGTGGCACGTCGACCCGGCAAGTCTCGAGTTCGCGGATGCCACGACCGAGGTCTGCGACGGACTGCCCGAGTACGTTGAGGATCGCACCCTCACCTCGGACATCTATTGCCCGTGGAGCGCGGTGCCGATCGCCCTGGAGGGGCCGGGAGCCTAACCCTCGGCGCGAGCCCCGGCCATCGACGGCTCCTGAGCTGCCGCCCACTCGCGCTGCTTGGCGACGAGGTCGTCTTCACCGATCGCCGACTCGTACTTCCACGCGGCCAGATCGTCGGCGAAGAGCTTCTTCGCGCGCCCCGGCTTGGACTGCCAGGCGATGAGTCCGTTCTGAAGGTCGGCGAGGTTCTGCTCGGCCTGGTAGCTGTAGCTGGCGGAGTTGCGCTTCATCTCGGCCAGCTGGTGTGCGGCCCAGTCGGCGGCGACGGATGCGCCAGAGACGGGCAGGAGCCGCACTCGCACCTCGGCTTCGCTCATCTGGTGCTCGATGTGCTCCTTCTCCTGCGCGGAGAGGGCATTCCACACCGCCGCCTTGCGGCCGGATGCGATGAGTGCGGCGACGGCGGAGGCCTTGGCCTGGCGGTCCTGGTGCGCGACGAAACGCTTCATGGAGCTGCGCATGATGAGGCCGGCGATGATGCCGGCGGCAAGGATGGCGACGAACGGAAGGATGACCCCCGTGGTCACGGTCGAGCCTGCGTCGGAATTGAACCAACGGACGATTGCATTCCACCACTCCAGTAACATGACTGCACTGTAACCCCACGCGTCACGCGACCCGGCAAGCGCGCGGGCGTGTTGTCAGAAGCGGAAGCAGTCCATCGCGTCGTCCACGGTCCAGAACTCGCCCACGGCGAGGAAGCGCCGCTGGCGGGGCAGCATCCTCTTGGCAACGTACTTGTGGCCTGCGGGTGAGTCGATGCGCTGCACGTAGCCGAGCACCTCGCCCGTCGATCGGGTGATGCGCCAGAGATCATCGTGCAGCTGAATGGTCGCCACACCGGCACGAATGCTGGTTCCTGCTGGAGCGAAGTCGAGTACGGTCACGGTGCCTCCCTGAGAGATGCTGATTCGATGTATCGAACATACGTTCGACCACCGACATCTCAGTTCAGGGGCGTGACGTGTCGGTCACCAGCGCCAGGTCGGCCTCGATCACCCGGTCTGGACGCGAAGTCTGGGCGAGGATGATGCCGGCCAGCACTATCGCGGCGCCGACGAGCTGAAGCACGCTCAACGCCTCGCCCAGCCACAACCACGCGACGATGAAGGCGAAGATCACCTCGGAGGATGCCACGATGCCGCCCGCGGTCGCCTTGAGGCGACCGAGGGCCGCGAACGACAGCAGGAACGGAAGGAAGGATCCCATCACGAGTAGCCAGAGCAGGGGAATCCACAGGGGCACGATGACAGAGGCGAGGTTGCCGCTCAGGGAGACGTGCTCGCCGAGGATCGCGGGGTCCACCTCCCACCACCGGCTGAAGGGTGCCCATGCGAGGGCGGCGAATCCGCTGGTCCAGAACGCGACGGCGAGGGGTGAGGTGGCGACCACCTGACGTTCGCCCACGAGGAAGTAGATCGCGAGCGTGACGGCTGCGGCCAGTGCCATCAGCACACCGAGGCCGTTCAGAGTGCTCGCCCAGATCTGCGCGACGATCGTGAGGCCGAGCAGCACGCAGCCGACAGCGACCCAGATGCGTGGCTTGACCTTCTCCTTGAAGAAGAAGAACGCGACCAGCGCCACCAGCAGTACCGCGAGGTACTCGAGCAGTAGCGCGATACCGACCGGCAGCAGCTGGATGGCGAACGCATAGGTCACCTGCAGCAGGGCGAGACCAACGACGCCGAGCAACGCCATGATCGCGATCTGCTTGCGCGGCAGCCGGAACGCCGTGCGATCGACGATCAGCAGAATCACACCCGCGATGAGGAATGCACCGAGCGTGCGGAACTGGGTCACCTGGGTGGGGCTCAGCCCGCTCGCGAGCACGACCTTGATCACGCTTCCGTTGGCACCGAACAGCAGAGCCGCGAGGAGGCCGAAGAGGTAGCCCACGTCAGCGGCGCGAGCCGGCGCCGTCCACCGCGAGCGGCTCGATGAGAGCCAGTTCCTCGGCGGTCAGGCGCGGCGAGTCCAGCGCCGCGAAGTTGTTCTCCAGCTGGGCCACGCTGCTCGCCCCGATGAGAGCGCTGGTGACCTGCGGATGCCGCAGCACCCAGGTCAGCGCGAGCTGTGCGAGGCTCTGGCCCCGTGCCGCGGCGATCTCGTTGAGGGATTTCGCCAGCTCCAGATACTGCGGATCGATGGTGTTCTCCGTCATCCAGCGGCCCTCGGCGGCACGGGAGTCCGACGGGATGCCCTTCAGGTAGCGGTCGGTAAGCAACCCCTGGTCGAGCGGCGAGAACACGATGCTCCCAGCGCCGATCTGGTCGAGCACGGGCAGCAGACCGCGCTCGATGTGCCGGTCGAACATGTTGTAGCGGGGCTGGTGGATGGTGAGCGGAATCCTGTGCTCGGCCAGCGCCGCGGCAGCAGCGAGGGTCTGCTCGGGGGAGTAGTTGGAGACACCGACATAGAGAGCCTTGCCCGCGTGCACTGCACTCGCCAGCGCGCCCATCGTTTCCTCGATCGGGGTATCGGGGTCGGGCCGGTGCGAGTAGAAGATGTCGAAGTACTCGAGACCGGTGCGCTTCAGCGACTGGTCGAGCGACGAGAGCAGGTACTTGCGCGAACCCCACTCGCCGTACGGCCCCGGCCACATGTAGTACCCGGCCTTGCTCGAGATGATGAGCTCATCGCGGTACGGAATGAAGTCCTGGGCGTGCACGATGCCGTAGTTGGTCTCGGCTGACCCGTCTGGCGGACCGTAGTTGTTGGCGAGATCGAAGTGGGTGATTCCCAGATCAAAGGCCCTGCGCAGGATGGCTCGTTGGCTCTCCAGTGGACGGTCCGCGCCGAAGTTGTTCCACAGGCCCAGTGAGACCCGGGGCAGCCGAAGGCCGCTGCGCCCGACTCGTGCGTACTCGGTGGTGGCGTAGCGGTCGGGGTGTGCTTGATAGGGCATGCCTCCAGCCTAGAGAGCTTTGAACGTCACCCTCGAACAAATGGGCCTGTCGCAACGACCGCGTCAGCGCACCGTGATACGACCCTGCTGCCAGAGCTGCACCGCAGCAACGCGGGGGTTGGAGTCCGCGTCGTCGTCGATTCCGAGGGCGGAGTAGAGGCGGGCGAGCATGGTCTCGGCGGCGCGAACGCTCGTGCCGCGGTGCTCGGCGACTGCTCGAGTTGAAGCTCCCGTGGCGAGCAGACGCAGAACTTCCGCCTGGGCTGATGTGAGCGAAAGAGCATCCGGGGGATCACGCAGCTGGGCGAACGGCTCGCCTCCGATCGCCCGATGAACCGCATCCCCGAGTGCGCCGACCTCCTTGAGTTGGGACTTCACGAGGTAGACCACATCACCCGGGATGGCCGCCGCATCCGGCACGGCGAGCTCGGGTGACTGGTGCGAGGTGAGCACGACCAGTGCGACCCACGGAGCCTCCTCGTGAACGCGGGCCAGCAGGCTCGCACCCGAGTCTCCCGGCCCGAAGTTCAGGTCGCTGATCAGGGCGTGCGGATCCACCTCCAGCACAAGAGACCAGGCATCGGTAACCGTGCCTGCCGTCGACACCTCGAAGCCTAGAGATCGGAGTCCGTCGGCGACGAGTGAGCGCGTGAATGCATCGTCGTCGGCGACGATCACCCTCAGTCGCGAACGCTCCGCGTCATCCATTCGCGTCTCCCTTCGCCGGAGACACCCAGTGCGAAACGGTTCGGATCAGATCGGCGGTTGAGAACGGCTTGGCGAGGAACGCACTCATGCTCGTGACATCCGCTCGATCGGCGTTGCCGGCCAAACCGCTCATGGCCACGATCGGTATTCCCGGGGAGGACTGTGCGAGGGAGGCAGCCAGCGTCGCGCCGTCCATGACGGGCATCATGAGATCGGTCACTACGAGAGCAACATCAGTGTGGGCGGTGATGAAGTCAAGTGCCTCCTGACCGTTGCTGACGGCGGCCACAGTGTATCCGTGACTCTTCAGAGCGCGACTGGTGGCGTCCCGGATCTCCTGCTCGTCGTCCACGACCACAATCAACTCACCGTTGCCGCGGCCGGGGGGATCTTCGTCATCCACCGGGTCAGCGGGGGAGGACGTCGGCGCGGTCGACGGCAGATGCATCTGGAATCGGGACCCGTGGTCCGGTTCGCTGTACACCTGAAGAAACCCGCCGTGCCCAGTGATGATGGCCAGCGATGTCGGCAGGCCGAGGCCCGTTCCCGAGCCGGCCGACTTTGTGGTGAAGAACGGTTCGAATAGTCGCGCTATCGTCGCGGGCGTCATGCCCACGCCGGTGTCTTCGACCGTGATGATCACGTACCGACCTGGAGCGACTTGGTGTCGTTCGGCTTCGGCGCGCCCGACGCGCTCGGAGTGTGTCGACACCGACAGCGTTCCGCCGTTGGGCATTGCGTCCCTCGCGTTGGCGGCGAAGTTCATCAACACCTGGAGAAGTTGAGTGCGGTCGCCGACGGTGTTCTTCGCGCGATCGCTGATCGTGATCGACAACGTGATGTTCTTCGGGAGGGTGGTGGTACACAACTCCCGGAATTCAGCCAGAAGCTCCCGCAGGTCGATCGGCACTCGCCTACTCTCCACCCCGCGGGCGAACGACAGAACTTGCCGGATCATTTCCGCACCCCGAAGCGCGCTGGACTCGATCGATGAAAGCAGCCGCTGGCGAAGCGGATCAGCCTCCTGCTCCGCGAGCAACTGGGCCGAGGTGAGGATGGGGGTGAGCACATTGTTCAGGTCATGCGCGAGCCCGCCGGCGAACGTGCCGAGGCTGTCCAGTCGCTGAGCCCTGAGTAGAGTCGCCTCTTCGCGCTTGCGATCAGTGATGTTGGTGTTGACAGTGAACAGCGTCTCCGGCTCACCCCGAGCGTTGAGCGCGAGCGTCCAGCTCGAGTCGGCGATGATCGTGTCGCCCCACTTGGTCTGCTGCGCGAGTTCACCCCGCCAGTGCCCATCGGCGAACACCCGCCGGGTGGCCTCGTCGAACTCGTCGTGCCGGGCGTACAGCAGATCGCGCGCCGAGGCACCGATTGCCTCTTCAGCGGTCCACCCGTAGATGCGCGCGGCGGCCGCATTCCAATACTGGATGACGTGGTGGGGGTCACGCACGATGATCGCGTCGTGTGCGACATCCAGGAGTGCACCGAGGGATCTCAGTCGGCTCTCGGAGGCGATCAATTGCAGACGGGAGTCCTCCTCGGCCGTGACATCCCGTAGATAGACCGCCAGCCCGTCGGGAGTGGGATAGGCGCTCGCCTCCAGCCACGACCCGAGCGGTTCATATCGGTCCCTGAGCGTCACGGTCTGGTTCTCGGCCACGGCGCGACGGTATGCGAGGCCGAAACCGCTGTCCTCGGCCTCCGGAAACTCCTCCCAGAGCGACCTGCCGATCAGCTCCGAGGCTGGGCGCTGAACAATCGCCTCACCGCGCGGGTTGATGTAGGTGAACCGCCAGTCGGGCGAGAAGAAGAGAAAGCCATCGCTGATGCTGTTGAGGATCGACTCGAGTCGGCTCTCCAGCGCAGACCGGATCTCACGGGACGCCTCGAGTTCTTCGATGTCCCGTGCCATGCCGACGATTGCTACCACCTCGTCGTTATGAAGCAGCGGCATGAGGGTGACTTGCACGCGCACGGTCCGGCCATCCGGCAACGTAGCCGCATTCGTGTAGTGCGCTGTTTCTCCCCGGGCGACGGCAGCGAAGTGAGCCCGCACCTCGTCCCGTTGTTCGGCGGCGACAAGGGAACCGAAGGGCGAATGGTAGTTCTCGGGCGAGACGCCGAGGCGAGCGGTCAGTTGCGCGTTGGCATAGATGAGGCTTCCCGCGAGATCAAAGACGAACATCGCATCGGGCAGGTCGTGCACGAGCCTGTCGATGCCGCTGGTGTGCAGGAGCTCCAGGATCTGCGCGCGAACCCTCATGCTCTGGTGGTTCCGGAGATCAGTGCGGTCACTGTCGACCTCAACTGCGTGAGGGGCACGGGCTTGGAGAGGTATCCGGTCTGCGGGCTCGATGCCTCGAGCGGCACCTCCGGTTGTCCGCTGAGCAGCAGTATCGGTAGGTCGGTGGCACGGGCGCGAACCTCGGCGAAGGTCTGCGCGAGGCTCGAGCCGGGCATCCGCACGTCGAGAATGAGAAGATCAGGGGCGCAGGATGCCACGGCGCTCGTGACCGCGGATCCGTCACCCACCTCGACGACCCGAAAGCCCTCGCCCTCCAAAGTGGCGCGCAGCACTGATCTGATCAAAGCATCATCATCAGCGATGACGACTATCGGGTTGCGGCCCCTGTCAGCCATGGGGCTAACTTTACGGCTGATTCGCGCTTTTCACAGGCGGTTGATTGACAATGCATCAAGATCACGGGATGCCGCATCGAGGTACTCCAGCACCGTGCTCGTGATCGATTCGCTCCGGGAGTCATCACCGGATGCCAGTTCTTCGGCGTGGAAGTTCAGGGCCATGACGCACGCCGAGAGTCTGCCGTACACCGGTCCGTGGAGTAGTTCTTCCAGTTGAACTCGTGCGGCCAGATCAGACTCGTCGGCGAGCACCACCAACTGATCGGTCTCGAGACGGATCGCCTCAACCCGTTGGGCCAGATCCTCGTTGGAGTGAGCGAGCCCGACGGCGGTGGCGACATTGGCTCCGGCGATCGCCGAGCCGACCGGCAGAAGGATGAGCAGCGAGAGCATCTCGGAGATCGGCGGCCAACCCGGGGTGAGCGCGATGACCACCGACCCTGCAGCACCCGGTATCAGGAACGCGAGCAGCAGCGCCACCAGCGAGGGTCGGCCGAACCGTATTCGCGTGAAGCGCAGCACCACCAGAGACAGGGCGAGAAGCAGCACCGTGACCGAGATGGCGATGAGCGTTCGGAACGCGAACCCGAACCCCTCAACTCGCAGCGTGTCGGGCACCACCAGGGGCAGCATCGCGACACCGGCGAGGACCGCCGCCAGAAGCGGACGGTCCGGGGGAAAGTCGAGGGCCGCCGAGATCGGCGCCCGCTGAATGTGGGAGACCGGTGCCGGGTGCTCGGGCCCGCGGGCAGCGACCAGACGAGAGGTGTCGTACGCGACGCTGCTCACCCTCTTGGCCATGGCCGCGACCGAGCTCCGAGTCAGCCGGGGCGCGATCGTGGTGAGACTCCTGTGCAACTCCGAGATCACAGGCCCGATCGTGGACTGCACGGTCGCGATGAGATGCTCGCGCCGCTCGCGAGCCGACTGGTCGACGCGAGCGCGTTCTGTTGCTCGCAGCAGCCGCACGGCGGTGAGTTCGCCGAGCAGGGTGCGGCGATGGTCGAGCTGGGCGAGCGTGTACGTGAACAGCGGACTCCACACCAGGCTGATCGCCATCCACACCAGAACGCGGTAGCCGACGTCGGCCTCCGTGTGAAGCACCCAGGCATGCCAGGCGCTCCAAACGAGTCCGCGCACGACGCCGACACCGGCCCACAGGGCGAAGACCAAGCCGATCGGGATGACGCGCCAGCGCCGCCGCAGAGCCCAGACGACAGCAAAGACCAGCAGTCCGGCAGCGAGGTGTTCCAGAACTGCGAGAACGAGTGCCGCGGCCCACCCGGAGGCGCCGATCGTCGTCTCCTGAAGAACCACGAGAACCGTGGTCGGCACGAACAGGATGAGCCAGCCGGGGACGTTACCGGCCCACGGGCCGCCCATGGCCTCGCGAACGCTCAGCACGTGCACCTCACCACCTTAGCCAGCGATCACCAGGTCTGTCCGAGATGGGGCGGGCCGCTTCTTCTCCAACCCGAATGGAGAAGAAGCGGTCCGTAGAGTGCACCAACCCGTTCGCTGATCCCCCGATCCCGCGTTCCCTCTGCGGTTGCGATGGGCGATGCTGCTTACCCGTGATCATTCTCTGCGGCCCGAATGGCCGGGGCAACCGGCCGGGCCGTGGGGGTATTCGCATTGCGAACATCGCCCGAACCTCTCCGCGGGTGACTCGATGTCAGCGGGGCATCCCCAGATTCTTCCCCCGCCTCCGGCGATCTGTGTAGTGGTGCTCAGACTGGTGCAACGGCCCCCGGTGCAGCGTCCCGGCACAGGGCTCACCGGGGACCGTCCACCACCAAAGGAGACACACATGACTGACACCATCACCCTCACCGGACTCGTCGCCACAGACCCGCGCCATGTCGTCACGAGCGAGGGGCTCGCGATCACCAGCTTCCGTCTCGCGTCAACGCAGCGACGATTCGATCGCAGTCAGGAGAAGTGGATCGACGGCGACACCAACTGGTACACGATCACGACATTCCGCCAGCTCGCGATGAACAGTGCGGGCTCCGTCAAGAAGGGCGAGCGGGTTGTAGTGACCGGCCGGCTTCGCATCCGCGAGTGGCAGAGCGGGGAGCGCACGGGACTCAACGTCGATGTCGAGGCGGATGCCCTGGGCCACGACCTGGCGTGGGGTACCTCCACGTTCAACCGCAGTATCAGCGCCACAACGGTTTCTGCCGATTCGGGCTCGGCTACCGCCGACGAACCGACTGCGGATGAGCCGTCGGCCGATGCCGACGAGACGTCCGCGCAGTCCGACGAGTCGCGTCCCATGGCTACGCTGCCATTCTGACCGGTTCCGCAGGTTGCTGACCCTAGAATCACTGTGCGGATCGCACCGGCGGGCCGCGGAAGGACGCATCGATGCCACTGCGGTACACCCGTCACCTCGCGGCGATCGCGGGTGTTGTGGCGCTCGGCGCGGTGCTCGCGGGATGTGGCGGCGCACCCATGCCGACACCGACCGCGAGTACGTCACGCAGCGCGACCCCCTCGCCAAGTCCCACTGCCAAGGCTCCTGTGTTCCACCCGGACGGCTCGGCGGCGGCAAACCAGCAGTACTTCGACTATGTCAATCGCGCACTGAACGCGTCATCCGGTCTGTCCGACGGCCGCACAATCGTGGATAACCTCGTGGCTGCTGGGTTCACCAAGGCCGACATGGAGGTGACGGCCGACACGACCGCGCTCGACCTCACAGTCGACTCGATTCAGGTGGCCGTGCGCATCAAGGGGGAGTGCCTCATCGGGGGATTCTCCTACGTGGGCTATCAGGGCATCGTTGCGCCACTTCTCGGCAGCGGCACGTGCCTCGTGGGAGCGACCCGCCCGATCGACTGGTAGGCCTCCGGCGCTCCCTACAATGGAGCAATGGCCGAATTCATTTACACCATGGTGCGCGCCCGCAAAGCGGTCGGCGACAAGCTCATCCTCGACGACGTGACCATGTCGTTCTACCCGGGGGCGAAGATCGGTGTGGTCGGCCCGAACGGTGCTGGTAAGTCGACGATCCTCAAGATCATGGCTGGTCTCGACACTCCGTCCAACGGGGAAGCCCGTCTGACCCCCGGCTTCAGCGTCGGCATTCTCATGCAGGAGCCCGAACTGGACGAGTCGAAGACCGTCCTCGAGAACGTTCAGGAGGGTGTCGCCGAGATCAAGGCCAAGGTCGACCGGCACGCCGCGATCGGGCTCGAGATGGCGGAGCCCGACGCCGACTTCGATGCCCTCCTCGCCGAGATGGGAACGCTCCAAGAAGACATCGATGCCGCCGACGCCTGGGATCTCGACTCCCAGCTCGAACAAGCCATGGATGCCCTGCGCACCCCGCCCGGCGACGCAACCGTTGCCAACCTCTCGGGCGGCGAGAAGCGCCGTGTCGCCCTGACCAAGCTGCTGCTGCAGAAGCCCGACCTGCTGCTTCTGGATGAGCCCACCAACCACCTCGATGCAGAGAGCGTGCTCTGGCTCGAGCAGCACCTGGCCAAGTACCACGGTGCCGTACTCGCCGTCACCCACGACCGGTACTTCCTCGACCACGTCGCCGAGTGGATCGCCGAGGTCGACCGCGGCCACCTGTACCCCTACGAGGGCAACTACTCGACCTATCTGCAGAAGAAGGGCGAGCGCCTCGAGGTGCAGGGCAAGAAGGACGCGAAGCTCGCCAAGCGCCTCGCCTCCGAGCTCGAGTGGGTGCGCAGCAACGCGAAGGGCCGCCAGGTCAAGTCCAAGGCACGCCTCGCCCGCTACGAGGAGATGGTCAACGAGGCGGAGAAGACCCGCAAGCTCGATTTCGAGGAGCTGGTCATCCCGGTCGGCCCGCGTCTCGGCTCGCAGGTCATCGACGCGAAGAACCTCAAGAAGGGCTTCGGCGAGCGCGTACTCATCGACAACCTCACCTTCACGCTGCCCCGCAACGGCATCGTCGGCGTCATCGGTCCCAACGGTGTCGGTAAGACCACTCTGTTCAAGACGATCACCGGTCTCGAGCCGCTGGACTCGGGCGACCTCAAGATCGGCGAGACCGTCGACATCTCGTACGTCGACCAGAACCGCGGCGGCATCGACCCCAACAAGACCCTGTGGGAGGTGGTGTCGGACGGCCAGGACTTCATCCAGGTCGGCAAGACCGAGATCCCGTCGCGCGGCTATGTCAGCCAGTTCGGTTTCAAGGGACCCGACCAGCAGAAGAAGGCGGGCGTGCTCTCCGGCGGTGAGCGCAACCGTCTCAACCTCGCCCTCACGCTCAAGCAGGGCGGCAACCTCCTTCTGCTCGACGAGCCCACGAACGACCTCGACGTCGAGACCCTGGGCAGCCTCGAGAACGCGCTGCTGGAGTTCCCCGGTTGTGCGGTGGTCATCACTCACGACCGGTGGTTCCTCGACCGGATCGCCACGCACATCCTTGCCTACGAGGGCACCGAGGATGACCCGGCCAACTGGTACTGGTTCGAGGGCAACTTCGAGGCCTACGAGGAGAACAAGATCGAGCGCCTCGGACCGGATGCCGCAAAGCCGCACCGCAGCGCCTATCGCAAGTTGACTCGGGACTGATGACCCGACTGCACGTCCCCATCCCGCTGCGGTGGAGCGATTTCGACGCGTACGCCCACGTGAACAACGCCGAGATGCTGCGCCTGCTCGAGGAGGCGCGCATCCAGGCATTCTGGCGTCCCGACGAGGGAAGTGACGACGGCGCGGTGACGGCCGTTCTCGATGCTCGCCCGGGTGCCGAGACGATCAGCCTCATCGCCCGGCAGGAGATCGAGTATCTGGCACCGATCCCGTACATGCGCGCTCCGATCGACATCGAGATGTGGATCGGCCGTATCGGCGGTGCGAGCCTGGAAATCTGCTACGAGCTGTTCTCGCCCGTGGGCGTGACGCCACGGGTGCTGTTCACGCGCGCGGCAACCACGCTGGTCATGGTCGCCGCCGCCACGGGTAAGCCGCAGCGAATCGGTGACGAGCTTCGCGCCCTCTGGCAGCCCTATGTGGAGCCACCCGTGCAGTTCACCAAGCGCGGTTAGGCGCTCGGCACCCGAACCATGCCCTCCTGCGCGACACTGGCCAGCAGCACTCCGTCGCGCCGGTAGATTCGGCCCAGCGAGAGCCCGCGTCCGCCGATGGCGTTCGGGGATTCCTGTACGTAGAGCAACCACTCGTCGACGCGGCCCGGCCTGTGCCACCACATCGCGTGATCGAGGCTCGCGGCCTTGAGACCGGGCATGGCCCACGCGATCCCGTGGCGCCGGAGGATCGGCTCGAGGATCGAGTAGTCGCTGGCGTAGGCGAGCGCTGCGCGGTGCAGGTTGTCGTCGTCGGGCAGTGGGCCGACGGCCTTCAGCCACACGGCCTGGTGCGCGACCCTGTCGCCCTCGACGGAGAGGTAGACCGGTGACGGCACGTGCCGCATGTCAAAGGGGCGTTCGGTGGCCCAGAAGCGAGCAACGGCGTGGTCAATCTCGCCCAGGTGCTCAGCTGCGCTGGGAAGACTCTCCGGTTCGGGGATGCCCGCGGGCATGTCGACCTGATGCTTTAGCCCGTCATCCTCATCCTGGAACGACGCGATCATGGAGAGGATCGGCAAGCCATCCTGATACGCCTGAGTACGGCGGGTGGAGAACGAGCGTCCGTCGTGGATGCGGTCTACTGAGAACGTGATCGGCAGGTCCACCTGCCCCGGACGCAGGAAGTACGCGTGCATCGAGTGGACGACGCGCCCGTCAGGGCTCGTGCGCTGCGCTGCTACCAGCGACTGGGCGAGCACCTGCCCTCCGAACACCCGGCCGTGGGGCTGCCAGAGGCTCGGACCTGTGAAGATGTCCTCACTCGTGCGGGCACCGGTGTCGGTGAGGTCGAGCGCTGCGAGGAAGCCGGACAGGGGGTCGCTCATGCCCTGTAGTTTAGGAGACTGTGACTGGCACCTTCACCCTCGTGGACTCTCTCGCCCTCGGCGACCTCCATGTGTTCCTCGGCCGGGCGCTGCGCGTCGAGGATGGTTCGGTGCGTCTGATCGGCGGGTCAGGGGTGCTCGCGGTCTACGTCTCGGTGCTTCATCCGATCGGGCTTCTCGACGAGAGCCCGACCGTGCTCGGCCTGCGCACGTTCGCCTTGACCAGCCAAGAGGACTTCGACGTCGTCGTGCCCGTGCGATCGCTGCTGATGCGCGTCGAGGGGCTGCTGGAGTCTGCGGCGGCGGCCGATCCCACCGAGGGCATCGTCGTGACAATCCCCATGACGGTCAACACGGTCACCTGGGCGGCGATCTCTCCACCCCGAGGGGGATGGAACCCGCTTCCCGGCGCCGACTGGAACCTCCTCGACCGGGTCGCACGTGCAGGAATCGACGAGGTAGCGAGGGCGATCCCGGATGGCACGGGTGAGCAGATTGTTCATCGTGTGCGCACCGAGATCTGGGGGCGCCCCATCGACAACCTCGACTTCGTGCCGGCGGGGGCGGCTTTCGCTGCTCTGGCACTCGGATTCCTCGCCGAGGGTGAGGCGATCTCCATCTACGAGTCGGGCCCGTGGACTCGCCTCACCACCAAGCGCGGTCACGTGCTGGTGAAGCGTCGGGCGTGGTCCTTGGCTCGCTAGCAGCAGCTCGCTAGCCTCGGCTGATCTCCACCACCGGGATCACCCGATCCGTCTTCGCCTGGTACTGGGCGAAGCCAGGGTTGCGGCTGGAGAAGCTGGCGAACAGCGCGTCACGGCGCTCGCCCGTCACGGGAACCGCAGTACCCGTGAACGTGTCGATCCCGTGCTCGGTCGCCATTTCAACGCTGACCTGCGGATTCGCTGCGAGGTTGTGGAACCACGCGGGATGCGTCGGGGCGCCGGCCTTCGACGCGATCACGAAGAGCCCACCTTCTTGCTCGAAGTAGACCATGGGTGACACGCGGGCCAGCCCACTCTTCGCTCCCGTCGTGGTGAGCAGCAGGAGGTGCGCGCCCTCGAAGGGACCACCGACCTTGCCGTCGTTCGAGCGGAATTCCGCGATGATCTTGTCGTTCCAGTCGGACACTCGGGTCAGCCTTAGTTGTAGAGAGTCGAGTAGGTCGAGAGCTGCTGCATCATGTTCACCATGAGCATGCTCGCCCAGACCGTGGAGATGACGAACGAGAGCACGATCATGCCGATTGTGGCCCACAGCACCGCCGAGCCGTGCCCGGTGCGGCGCTTGGTGACGACTGCCCTGCCGATCGCGTAGACGGGGTTGAGGAAGCTCCATGCCCAGTGGAAGGGGCGAGGCACGCCCGCGGCCTGGAGCGCACGCCAGTCGCGGTAGGCGGACACCACCACACCGGCGAACGCGATCCATCCGCCGACCACGAGGAGCACGTAGCCGGGGGAGGTGAAGATCTGCAACTCGGCGCGCACAACGCCACTGGGGTTGCCGGGATCCATGTTCGAGAACATGCCGCTGAAGTCGATCAGGAACAGGAACGGCAGGGTGATGTAGGGCAGGAACACCACGAGCCAGATCCACAGGTTGTAGACCTTCGTGCCCTCGGGCGCCTTCAGCTGGGCCACCGGAACGCCCGTCGCCGGGTCGTAGAAGTGCTCGGTCCACTGCATGCCATCCCACCACCGGCTGCGTGCCGAACCGGCAGGGTCGGGATACCAGCCTGCGGCCGCAGAGGGCGTTGACGAATTCGACATGAGAACTCCTTCGCTCGGGGCAATCCTACGAGCCGTCGTCACCCCCGCTGCGCCACCGCGCGACCGGCGGCTCTTCCGGAGAAGAGGCATCCGCCCAGGAAGGTGCCCTCGAGTGAGCGGTAGCCGTGCATTCCACCGCCCCCGAAGCCGCTGGCCTCGCCCGCCGCGTAGAGTCCGGGAATCGCTGCACCGCTGGCATCCAGGGCCTGACCCGACAGATCGGTCTCGATGCCGCCGAGGCTCTTGCGAGTGAGGATGTGCAGCTTGACGGCGATCAGCGGACCGGCCTTCGGATCGAGAATTCGATGGGGTTTCGCCACCCGGATCAACCGGTCGCCCCGGTAGTGGCGGGCCTGCCGGATCGCGTTGATCTGGGCGTCCTTGCTGAAGGAATTGGTGAGCTCGCGGTCACGCGCTTCGACCTCGAGTCTGACTCGATCCCGATCGATCGTCACCGTCGGGGACTTCGCCTGCATACCGTCGAGGATCTCATCGAGAGTGGTGCCGACGATGAAGTCCTCGCCCTTGCTCTTGAACGCCTCGACCGGCTCGGTCGCACCCTTGCCCAGACGTTGCCGCAGCAGCTCGCGCACACTCTTGCCGGTCAGGTCGGGGTTCTGCTCGCTGCCGGAGAGGGCGAACTCCTTCTCGATGATCGCCTGGGTGGTGACGAACCACGAGTAGTCGTGTCCGGTTGCGACGATGTGCTCGAGCGTGCCCAGCGTGTCGAAGCCGGGGAACAGGGGAACGGGCAGGCGCCGGCCCGTCGCATCCAGCCACACACTCGACGGCCCGGGCAGGATGCGGATACCGTGCTGCGGCCACACGGGTGCGTAGTTGGTGATTCCCTCGACGTAGTGCCACATGCGGTCGCCGTTGATCAGGTTCGCGCCGGCGCGCTCGCTGATGCCGAGCATGCGGCCGTCGACATGCGCGGGCACGCCGCTCAGGAGGTGCTCGGGTGCCTTTCCCATGCGCTTGGGCCAGCGTTCGCGCACGAGGTCGTGGTTGCCGCCGATGCCGCCGCTGGTGACGATGGTCGCCCCGGCGCGAGCCTCGAAGTCACCGGTGACATTGCGGTTGCTGGGGGCACCGCGCTCGGCCGCATCGGGCGCGAGGATCGAGCCGCGAGCACCCACCACCGCTCCGTGATCGACGATCAACTCATCGACGCGATGCCGGAACTTCAGCGTCACCAGTCCCGAATCGACGCCGGCGCGCACGGCCCTGACGAACGGCTCGAGGATGCCCGGCCCGGTGCCCCACGTGATGTGGAATCTCGGAACCGAGTTGCCGTGCTCGGTCGCGGTGTAGCCCCCGCGCTCCGCCCAGCCGACCACCGGGAAGAGGCTCACGCCCCGCTCACGAAGCCAGGAACGCTTCTCTCCCGCCGCGAATTCGAGGTACGCCTCCGCCCACTGGCGGGGCCGCTCATCCTCAGCCCGATCGAAGCCCGCACTGCCGAACCAGTCCTGTCGCGCGAGCTCGTAGCTGTCGCGGATGCCCATCCGGCGCTGCTCGGGGGAGTCGATGAGGAACAGCCCACCGAACGACCACCAGGCCTGGCCGCCGAAGCTCGCCTCCGGCTCCTGCTCGAGCACGGTGACCGTCTTGCCCGCCGCGACCAACTCAGCGGCGGCGACGAGGCCCGCCAGTCCCGCTCCGATGACTAACGCGTCGGAATCAGACATCAGGGCACTCCTTCGTGGCCGGCGTGGATGCTCTAGCTTAGGCACGTGAGGCACGCAGTCGAGGTTGCGCAGGGCCGGTCGCTGCGGCGCGACATCCCCCGCTCGCGGACTTCGAACAGGTGCGCGCGCGGGCACTAGCTTAGGAAAGCCGCAGCCGAAGGGACGATGACATGACCGACGCCACACCCCCGACCCGAACGCCCCGCTGGCGGCGGGCGACAGGGCTCACCCTCATCGTGCTGGGCGCACTCCTCGCCCCCGTTGCCCTCGTGAGCAACTGGGCAGTTGTGGAGCTGACCGACACCGACGCCTTTGTCGACACCTTCGCGCCGCTCGCGCAGGATCCCGAGGTGCAGAGTCTCATCTCGGGCACGGTCACGCGGGCGATCACCGACCAGGTGGACATCCCCGCGCTCACGGGCCCGGTGTTCGAGGGGCTTGGGCTGAACCTCGGTCCCGTGGCATCCGCTGGGGTGGGCGCGCTTCAGGACGTCGTGACGGCGGCCATCCATCAGCTCGTCGGCTCGACAGTCGAGCGCTTCGTTGCGTCGGATGCCTTCGCCACGGTCTGGGAGAAGGCTCTGCGGGTCTCGCACTCGCAGGTCATCGCCGCACTTCAGAACGATGGCACGGTGCTCACCTTCGATCAGGGCACCGTGGGCATCCAGGTGGGACCGATCGTGGAGGCCGCCAAGTCAGCGCTCGTCGAGCAGGGACTCGGCTTCGCTGCGCGCATCCCCGAGGTCGACCGCACGATCGTCATCGTCAAGTCCGACGCCCTCGCTCAAGCGCAGGTGGCGTACGCCTGGGCCGTGGGCATCGCGGGTTGGCTGCCCTGGGTCGCCCTGCTGCTGCTCGTCGCGGGCATCCTGATTGCGGGCGGCTCGACGTTCAGCATGCTGTTCACCGCTGCGGGGGTGAGCGTGACGATGGTGCTGCTGCTCGTGGGGCTCGCGGTGGGCCGCGCGGTCGTCATCAAGGAGTTCGTCGCGGCCGACCTGCCTCGGGGCGTTGCAGTGCGGGTGTTCGAGCAGGTGCTCGGTCGCATGTACGCGACTGCGATCACCGTGATCGTCATCGCGTTGCTGCTCGCAGTCGCGACCTGGTTGTTCCGGCGGTTCGAGGTTGCGCGTCGGCTGCGTGAGCAGTTCCGGCCCGCGACCGGTGACTAGCGCCCGAGGATCGCAGCGGCGTTGTCGTCGATCCACGCCATCAGCGGCAGCAGGCGCGCCGAGAGCTCGCGGCCGCGCTCCGTGAGGCTGTAGTCGACACGCGGCGGGATCGTGGGTTGGGCCACGCGGAGCACGAAGCCGTCGGCCTCGAGCACGCGCAGGGTTTGGGCGAGCATCTTCTCGCTGATGCCCTGCACCACCCGACGCAGCTCACCCCAGCGCAGGCTCTCCTCGCTCAACGCGATGATGACGAGCACGCCCCACTTGCTCGTCACGTGGTCGAGCACCGTGCGGGTGGGACAGGCAGCAGGCAGGACCCCGTCGGTGAAGCCGGGCCCGCGCAGGGTGGTTACGCTCATGCAACTAACTTACCAAAAGGTGGGTACTGTCTGTCGGGAAGCATTGCTGAATCGACGCGGTTGGCAGTAGGGATCACAGAAAGGATCACCACACATGACAATCGTCGTCACCGGCGCGACCGGACACCTCGGCCATCTCATCGTCGAATCCCTCCTCTCACGCGGAGTTCCCGCGGACCAGCTGGTTGCGGTCGGCAGGAACCTTGACAAGGTGGCCGACCTCGTCGAACGCGGCGTCGCCGTCGCGGCAATCGACTACGAGAATCCCGCGTCGCTCGATGCGGCCTTCGCGGGGGCGGACACGCTCGTGCTGGTGTCGTCGAGCGAGGTGGGCAAGCGGGCCACTCAGCACGCGGCAGCCATCGACGCTGCCAGCCGCGCTGGCGTCGGCCGGGTGATCTACACGAGTGCCCCGGCAGCGCGCACGTCGGCCCTGATCCTCGCGCCCGAGCACAAGGCCACCGAGGAGTACCTGGAGAAGTCAGGCCTGGTGCACACGGTACTGCGCAACGGCTGGTACCACGAGAACTACGTAGGCAGCGCGGCGCAGGCCGCGGCATCCGGAACTCTGGCATCGAGCGCGGGTGAGGGCACCGTCGCCAGCGCCTCCCGCGCCGACTACGCGGAGGCGGCGGCGGTCGTCGCGACCACCGACGGACACGAGGGCGCAGTGTATGAACTCTCCGGCGACCGCGCGTGGAACTTCGCCGAACTCGCCGCGACGATCTCGTCGATCGCGGGCACGCCGGTGTCGTACGCGGTGCTGGCCCCCGAGGAGCACCACGCGGCCCTCACCGGCGCAGGCCTCGACGAGGGAACGGCTGGCTTCGTGGTCGCCCTCGACGGAAACATCCGCGACGGACTGCTCGGAAGCACGAGCGGCGACCTCTCGCGCCTCATCGGTCGACCCACTACCCCGATCGAGACGACCCTCGCGGGCGCGCTGAAGGGCTAGCGCTCAGTCGTCGAGGGTATTGACCATCGCCTGCGCGGCGCGATCCAGGTAGGCCCACAGGGTCGCGTCGTGCAGCGGTGACAGCTCGAGGGTGTCGACTGCCGCACGCATGTGCTTCAGCCATCGATCGCGCGCGTCGGGGTTGACCTTGAAAGGGGCGTGGCGCATCCGAAGCCGCGGATGCCCGCGCTCCTCGCTGTACGTCGTGGGCCCGCCCCAGTACTGCTCCAGGAATCCCGTCAGACGTTGAATCGCGCCCTCGAGATCGGGCTGCTCGGGATACATCGGCAGCAGCACCTCGTCGGTGCGGATGCCGTCGTAGAAGGCGCGCACCAGCTTCTCGAAGGTGGGTCGTCCGCCCACCTGCTCCCAGAAGTTGCCCTGCACCGACTCGCCGCTTTGGCTCAGGCGCAGCGTCACAGGGTTGGGCTCGTGTCCGCCGCTCATGCGTCGTCCTTGTCTGAGGAAGTTTGGGTGGGCACCGGCTTGGTGGCGGGCTTCTTCTGGTTGGGTCGGTTCTGCAACGCCGGATCGATCAACGGCTTCGGCTTGGGTCGTTGCGCCTTGGTGCTGCGAAGGCCCGCCGCGCCCGCGAATCCGGAGAGCATGACCGAGTTGAGTGATGGCAGCTTCACGCCCATGTCGTCGAGCGCCTTCTTGAGCCGGTAGCGCAGTTCGCGCGCGACGTCATCCTTCGCGGTCGACCGCGTCTTCACGACCACGCGCACGACGATCGCTTCCGCGGAGATCGACTCGATGCCCCACAGCGATGGCTTCTCGATGATGCGGTAGCGCCAGTTCTTGTCCTCTGACAGTTCGACGGCGACCTCGAGGATTCGATCCTGGATCGCGTCGACATCGGAGTCGTACGGCACGGCGAGGTCGATGATCACCCGGGCCCAGCCGTGGGACATGTTGCCGAGTCGCAGGATCTCGCCGTTGCGCACGAACCACAGGGTGCCGTTGACGTCGCGCACCTGAGTGATTCGGATGCCGACATCCTCGACGACACCGGTGGCCGGGCCGAGGTCGACAACGTCACCAATGCCCAACTGGTCTTCGCCGACCATGAAGATGCCGTTGAGCACGTCCTTCACGATGTTCTGCGCACCGAAACCGAGACCGGCACCGACGGCGGCCGTGATGAGGGCGAACGCGCCTGTCGCGTTGGGGATCGTCACGTAGAAGATCAGCAATATCGCGACGAGCACGATGAGACCCGTCGTCGCGTTGCCCAGCACGCTACCGAGTGATCGGGTGCGCTGTACGACCCGCACCGCTGCGAGCGGCGAGGCCGCGAGTTCTCGAGTGTCGTCGACCTTGTGCTTCTTCTTGACCCCGCTCACCACCCGATTGACGACGCGGCGGATGACGCGCAGGAGCACCCACCGCAGCAGCACAGCGCCGACGATGATCGCCACGACGGTCAGCGGAACGTGCCAGAAGCCGACAAAGGCTCCGGCCTGCTTCCAGAATTCCGCCCAGTCCACCGGATGCCCCTACGCGCGATCCCGAGTCTGCGCCTTGAGGGCGCGCTCGACGCCGGCGAGGTTCTCCACCACGAGGCGGCGCAGCGCCGGAACGTCGGGGTTCGCCGCGAGCCAGGCGTTCGTGGCATCCACCAGCTCCTGACTGGCCAGGGGCGCCGGGTACAGGCCGAGCACCACGTACTCGGCGATCTTGTAGCTGCGCGAGGTCCAGATGTCGTTCAGCATGGCGAAGTACGGCTCGATGAGGCCCGAGAGGCTCGACGGGTCGTTGGTGTGCTGGTAGCCCACCGTGACGTTGCGCACGATCACGTTCGGGAGGTCGTCCTTGCTCACGAGCGAGTCGAACGCCGCACGCTTGGCCTCGGCCGTGGGAAGTGTCGCGTGGGCTCGCGCCGCTGCCTGCTGACCGTTGGACGTGTTGTCCTTCTCCAGCGCCGCATCGATCACCACTGCGTCGGTCGCGCCGTTGAGGGCGAGACCCTCCAGCAGCTCCCAGCGCAGGTCGGTGTCGATCTCCAGCCCGTCGAGCGTGATCGACCCGTCGAGCAGACCTGTGAGAGTCACGACGTGGGCAGGCGTCGAGGCGATGTTCGCGAAGAACTTCACGAACTGGAACTGGGTGTCTGATGCCGCATCGGCGTCCTGTGCGAGCGCCCAGAGCGCGTCGCCCACCTCCGCGATCGTCGCGTCGCGCTTGGCGGGATCCACGTAGAACCGCGCGACCGTGAGCAGCTGCGTGAGGGTGGTGCGCACCGTCGTCGACTCGGTCTCGGCCGCGATGTTGTTCAGCACCAGCTGCACGTAGTCGCTCGGGCTCGCCTCGGCGTCGCGCGTCGCATCCCACGCCGCGCCCCAGACGATGGAGCGGGCGAGCGGGTTGTCGATGTCCTCGAGGTGCTCCATGGCGACGGCGAGGGAGTGCTCGTCGAGACGGATCTTCGCGTAGGCCAGATCCTCGTCGTTGACGAGCACGAGGTCGGGCTTGGCCTGGCCCACCAGCTCGGGCACCTCGGTGCGCACGCCGTCGACGTCGATCTCGACGCGGTGGTCGCGCATGAGCTTGCCGCTGTGCAGGTTGTAGAGGCCGATCGCCAGGCGGTGCGGGCGGATGGTCGGGTACTCGGGGTCAGCCTCCTGCAGCACGGCGAACGACGTGATCGTGCCCGCGTCGTCGGTCTCGAAGACCGGACGCAGGGTGTTCACGCCTGCCGTCTCGAGCCAGAGCTTCGACCAGCTGGTCAGCTCGCGGCCGCTGGTCTTCTCCAGCTCGGCGAGCAAGTCGCTCAGCTCGGTGTTGCCGTACTGGTGCTTCTGGAAGTACGCGGCGACACCGGCCATGAACTCCTCGAGACCCACCCAGGCGACGAGCTGCTTGAGCACCGAGCCGCCCTTGGCGTAGGTGATGCCGTCGAAGTTGACCTGAACATCCTCGAGGTCGTTGATGGTCGCGACGACGGGGTGGGTGGAGGGCAGCTGGTCCTGGCGGTAGGCCCAGGTCTTCTCCATGGCGTTGAAGGTCGTCCAGGCCTCGTGCCATTCAGTGGCCTCAGCAGTCGCGAGGGTCGATGCCCACTCGGCAAACGACTCATTGAGCCAGAGGTCGTTCCACCACTTCATCGTGACGAGGTCGCCGAACCACATGTGGGCGAGCTCGTGGAGGATCGTGACGACCCGGCGCTCCTTGATGGCGTCGGTCACCTTCGAGCGGAAGACGTAGGTCTCCGTGAACGTGATCGCGCCCGCGTTCTCCATGGCGCCCGCGTTGAACTCGGGCACGAAGAGCTGGTCGTACTTCTCGAACGGGTACGGGTAGGCGAAGTGCTTCTCGTAGAACGCGAAGCCCTCGCGGGTCTTCTCGAAGATGTAGTCGGCGTCCAGGAACTCGCTCAGTGACTTGCGCGAGAAGATACCGAGCGGGATGACGCGGCCATCGCTCGACGTCAGCTCCGAACGCACCACGGCGTACGGCCCCGCCACCAGGGCGGTCACGTAGCTCGAGAGGATCGGGGTCGGTGCGAAGCTCCACGTGGCGGCTTCGGTGGTCGAGCTGGTCGAGGCCGGTACCGGCGCCGGCGAGTTGCTCACGACCTCCCACCGCGCGGGAGCGGTCACCGTGAACTGGAAGGTGGCCTTGAGGTCGGGCTGCTCGAACACCGCGAAGACGCGACGGGAGTCGGGAACCTCGAACTGGGAGTACAGGTAGACCTCGCCGTCGACCGGGTCGACGAAACGGTGCAGCCCCTCGCCGGTGTTCGTGTACTCGAAGTCGGCGACGACGACGAGCTCGTTCTCGGCCGCGAGGCCGTGCAGGGGGATGCGCACGTTGTCTCCGTGCTCGATCTCGGTGCCGTTCAGGGTGACCGAGTGCACGGTGCGCGTGAGCGCGTCGATGAAGGTTGAGGCTCCGGGGGTCGCTGAGAAGAGCACGCGAGTTGTCGAGCGGAACACCTCGTCACCGGTGGTGAGGTCCAACTCGATCTCGTAGGACTTCGTGCTGACGAGCGCAGCGCGCTCCTGGGCCTCGATGCGGGTGAGGTTCTCTCCTGGCACGTGCTTGCTCCCTGTTCGTTCGTTGCGCGCGGCTCGTGGCCGCATCGAACAAGCTTAGGAGACAGCCGCTGGAAGCAGGGGGTGGGGCGCGGTGGTGATCACGCCGTGACGAGGTCCGCCGTCTGCTGCGCGCTGCCCCGCACCAGGAACTCGGTGTCGGTGATGGCCTGTTCGAGGAGGTTCGCGAGCCGGGCATCCGGGTCGGGGACACAGGCCAACGCGATGCCGATCGTCGAGGTATTGACCATGGCGGCGGCCGCGCGGATGCCGAAGTCGATGCGCAGGCTGCCCCGGTCGAGGAAGCGCTGAGCCCAGCGCCTGGCGTCGGGAGCCTGATCGAACGCGCCTTCGGCAATGCGTCGTAGCGCGGGGGTGTCGATGGTCGCCAGCACGTTGAGCATTCCGGCGGCGATCGCCCGCTGCCGCTCGAGACTCGCGATCGGGTAGGCCGCGGCACCGGCGCGCATGGCGATCGTCGCCGTGACCAGCGGATCGTTCGACGTGAGCCCCACCACGCGCGGTATGAGGTGAACCAGCGACGACCGTGCCGAGTTGCTCGTCAGGTCGTTGACGTCGCGGGCGAGAGAGGCGAGCAGCGGATGGGTGCAAGCCGGGTGATCACTCCACCGTTCGCCCGCAAGATACGACGCGAACTCCATGAAACACGCACCCTGGCGAGGGTTGCGGTGTCGACCCGCCGACAGGATCGGCATGACTGAAGGAAACGAGTTCATGGTGCCCTCCTCACATCAGGTTTCCGTGCAAGTCTGCTCCTCACCGGCACCAAAGACCAGACTCTGAGGGGCGTCAGAGGCCGGGTGTACCGTGGCCGCATGAACCAGCAGGAACTCTTCCTTCTCGCGGATGCCACGCTCCGCTCGGTCATCGACCAGCTCACGCCCGAGCAGCTCGCCTCGCCCGCCCCCACCGCTTGGAGTCGCACCGAGAACCCGACCCTGCGCGATATCCTCGCCTCGCACGCCAAAGACGAAGCGTGGGTGCCCGACGTCGTCGCGGGTCGCACCATCGAGGAGGTCGGCGACCGCTGGGAGGGTGACCTTCTGGGTGACGACCCGATCGGCAGCTACGACCGACTCAACGACGCGGCCTCTGCCGCGCTCGCTCACCCGCTCCACCTGGAGCACGTGGTTCACCTCAGCTACGGCGACTTCCCGATGTCGACCTACTTCGAGCACACGACCTTCTACCGCACCTTCCAGGCGTGGGACATCGCGAAGCTCGCGGGCCTCGATTCGACACTCCCGCCCGAGCTCGTCGATGGGGTGTGGGAGCTCGTGGAGGTACAGGTCGAGGAGTTGCGCGCGATCCACGTGTTCGGACCCGAGATCCCGGTTCCGGCCGGCGCCGACGCCCAGACCCGGCTGCTGTGCGTGACGGGGTTCTGGCACGAGTAGGCCTCCTAAACTGGTCAGCATGCGCATCCACATCGCGACCGACCACGCCGGCCTCGAGTTCAGTGAGGACCTCCAGTCGCACCTGCGGGCTGCCGGTCACGAGGTCATCGACCACGGGCCGACGAGCTACGACCCGCTCGACGACTACCCGAGTTTCTGCATCAATGCGGCCATCGGCGTCGTGACCGACCAGGCCGCGGGCATCGAGTGCCTCGGCATCGTCTTCGGCGGATCGGGCAACGGCGAGCAGATCGCCGCCAACAAGGTGAAGGGCGCGCGTGCTGCGCTGGTGTGGAGCGAGGCGACCGCGCTTCTCGCCCGCCAGCACAACGACGCCAACCTCATCTCGATCGGTGCGCGCCAGCACACGGTGGAGGAGGCCAAGCATTTCATCGACGTCTTCATCGCCGAACCGTTCTCCGGTGAGGAGCGCCACGCGCGTCGCATCGCCCAGCTCGCCGAGTTCGAGTCCACGGGCCTGATCGCGGGTCACGAGATCGGGGTCTAGTGCCCGAGGGTCACTCCGTCCATCGGATCGCGCGCCAGTTCGCGCTGCACTTCGTGGGGCGTCGGGTCGCGGCCTCCTCGCCCCAGGGCAGGTTCGCGGCGGGCGCTGCCCAGCTCGACGGTCACGTCATGACCGAGGCGATGGCGGTGGGCAAGCAGATGTTCCTCGAGTTCGACAACGGTCTGTGGCTGCGCGTGCACCTGGGCATCTACGGTGCGTGGGACTTCTCCGGCGACATCACAGCGGATGCCACGATCGCCTCGTCGAACGGACGCATCGGCCAGACCAACCAGCGCGGCACCGTCGTCGGGGAGCACGAGGATTCGCTCTCCAGCATCGGCGCCCCGCGCCGAACCCGACTGCGGATGGCCGAACAGGAGCGCCTCGAGACGCCCGCAGACACGTTTCCCCCGGAGCCGATCGGCGCGGTGCGCGTTCGCCTGCTGACGGATGCCACCTGCGCCGACCTGCGCGGACCCACCGCGTGCGACGTGCTCACCCCCGACGAGGTGCAGGCCGTCATCGCCAAGCTCGGACCCGACCCCCTCGTCGACACGGGACGAGCCGCGGAGGACCGCTTCACCGCGACCGTGCTGAAGAAGCCCACGCCGATCTGCCTGCTGCTCATGGACCAGTCGGTGGTCAGTGGCATCGGCAACGTCTATCGTGCCGAGATGCTGTTCCGGGCGCGGCTGAACCCGCACATCCCCGGTCGTGACCTGCCCGAGGCCACCGTGCGTGCGCTGTGGAAGGACTGGGTGAAGCTTCTGAAGATCGGCGTGAAGACCGGCCAGATGATGACGATGGACGGCCTCAGCAAGTCCGCGTACGACGGCGCCATGGCCAGCCGCGCCGACCGGCATTGGGTGTACCACCGCACCGGTCTGCCCTGCCGGGTCTGCGGCACCTCGATCCTCATGGAGGAGATCGGCGGTCGCAAGCTCTACTGGTGCCCCGTCTGTCAGGCCTGAGGTAGTTGCCGGTAGCTCTCACTCCCGCCCCCAGTCCTCGAGGAGCAAGCCCGGGACCCGCGCGAACTCCCGCGTGTTGTTCGTGACCACCACAAGCCCCCGTGATCGGGCCTGCCCCGCGATCAGGGCGTCGTACGCGCCGATCGGTGTGCCCGTGATCGCGAGCTCGGCACGGATGCGCCCGGCGTGTTCGGCGGCCGAGGCATCCAGCGGCATCACCTCGAGCAGGGCGAGGAACTCCTCCACCGCGCCCCGATTCTGATCCGGTCGTGAAGAGCGCTCGACCCCGTAGGCGAGTTCGGCAACCGTGATCGTCGAGACGGCCATCTGGTCGGTGGCGGCTGCGAACCGCGCCCGGAGAGCCTCGGCTCGCGTGCGGAGGGCGAAGATGACGATGTTCGTATCGAGGAGATAGCGCACGCTCACAGTGTGCCGCGATCCTCCGGCAGGGGCTCGTCCCTGTCCACGAGGAAGTCCTCGGTCACCGTCGGTCCGTGAGCGAACCAGTGCTCCCACGTTCTGCCCCTGGGGCTGACGAGGCGACTTGAGCCCACGACCACGACATCCACTTCTCGTACGCTCTCGGGAAAGGCGACCTCCTTCGCCAGCCGCACGGACTGCGTGCGATTGTTCTTGAAGATCGTCGTGCGTGTCATGAGGGAAGTATATACCGGGTGTATATACGACCACGATGGCAGCATGGGAACATGCGACACACGCCCGGCTACCTGCTCACCGATCCGGACGAGGTGAAGCGCCTCATCCGGGAGAACCCGTGGGCGACGATCGTCTCCCATACGGCCGCCGGCCTGGTCGCATCCCACTACCCGGTGATCCTCGAGGAGGACGCCGAGGGCATCTCGATCGTCAGCCACGTCGGCCGGCCCGACGAGAAGCTGCACGAGCTAGGCGAGCACGAGGTGCTCGTGATCATCCAGGGTCCGCACGGCTACATCTCGCCCGGCTGGTACGACGAGGGGGACTTCGTTCCGACCTGGAACCACGTGACCGCTCACCTCTACGGCACCCCCGAGCTGCTCAGCGACGAGGAGAACTTCAGAGTTCTGGGGCGACTCGTCGACACATTCGAAGACCGGATGCCCGAGCCCGTGCACCTCGACGTCGATGAGGACTCCGCCCGCCGGATCGCCCGCGGCACAGTCGGCCTGCGGCTGAGAGTCACGCGTTTCGACGCGCGCCTCAAGCTGAGCCAGAACAAGAGCCCCGAGGTGGTCGACCGCATCATCACTGAGCTTCAGGCAGGGGAGCATTACTCGAGCCCCGGACTCGCCCGCGAGATGCGTCGGGTGCACCATGATCCTTTGTAACGGTCGCCTGGGCGGCGACACCGTCGACCTGCGCCTCGTCGATGGTGTGATCGTCGAGATCGGAATGATCGACGAACCCGGACTCGACCTCGGGGGGCGCTGGGTCATCCCGGGCCTCTGGGATCAGCACGTGCACTTCTCGCAGTGGGCGATGAGTCGCCAGCGCGTGGATGTCTCGTCCGCAACCTCAGCAGCCGAGGCGGCAGCGCTCGCCGCAGCCGCCCCGCGCCCGCCCGCCGGGCTCGTGCTCGTCGGCATCGGCTACCGGGATGGACTCTGGCCCGATGAGCCGAGTCTCGAGGTGCTGGATGCCGCGATCCCCGACGTCCCCGTCGTGCTCATCTCCGGCGACCTGCACTCCTGCTGGCTCAACTCGGCGGCCGCGACCCGCTTCGGCGTCACCGGGCCGCTGCTTCGCGAGGAGGACTGCTTCGCCGTCGTGGCGGCGCTCGACGACGTGCCCACCGAGGTGCTCGACGGGTGGGTGGCCGACGCCGGCCGAGCGGCGGCGGCGCGCGGTGTCGTGGGCGTCGTCGACCTCGAGATGACCTGGAACACCGACAACTGGCTGCGCCGCATGGCTGCAGGCTTCGACACCCTCCGGGTGCGCAGCGGCATCTACCCGCAGTTTCTCGACCGGGCCATCGCCGCCGGTTACCGCACGGGCACCGAGCTCGGTCCGCTGCTGCACGTGGGCCCGTTCAAGATCATCACCGACGGCTCGCTCAACACCCGCACCGCCTTCTGCGTCGACCCGTATCCCGGCATGGGCGACTACCGCGGGCTGCTCACGGTGCAGCCCCACGATCTGGTCGAGTGGCTGGCTCGTGGCGAGGCGTTCACGCCCGCCGTGCACGCGATCGGGGACGCGGCCAACCACCTCGCCCTCGATGCGTTCGAAAGCCTGGGTGTCACCGGCCGAATCGAGCACGCGCAGCTCGTCTCCGACGACGACTTCGCGCGCTTCGCCGAACTCGGCGTCATCGCCAGCGTTCAACCCGAGCACGCCATGGATGACCGCGATGTCGCAGAGCGCTACTGGGCTGGGCGCACCGGGAGGGGCTACGCGCTGGCCTCGCTCCACGATGCGGGTGCGACGCTGCTGCTCGGCTCGGACGCTCCGGTCGCACCCCTGGACCCGTGGGTGACGATCGCAGCGGCGGTCGGGCGGTCGCGGGGACGGGAGCCGTGGCATCCGGAGCAGCGTATTTCGGCCCAGGTGGCGCTCGCGGCGTCTGTGGAGACTCAGGTCGAGGTGGGCGCGATTGCCGACCTCGCCGTGGTCGAGCTCGACCCGCTGACCGCAGGCGAGGAGCAGTTGCGCGGGATGCCCGTGGCCGCGACGTTCCTCGCGGGGCGCGTGACACATTCCGTGCTCTGATGGCGGCTGAGCCCTAGGCTCACCCCATGAAGCTCACCTACCTCGGCACCGCGAGTGTGCTGCTGGAGTACTCGGGGCAGCGAATGCTCACCGATCCGGTCTTCGACCCGTCTGGGCGCACCTATTCGATGGGCCCCGCAGGCGTGCCAGAGCGCTGGTTCGCGTCGACCCGCAGCTATGAGGTGCCTCTGACGACCCAGCAGATCGGTCACCTCGATGCCGTGCTGCTCAGCCACGATCACCACCGCGACAACCTCGACGATGCCGGTCGCGAGCTGCTGGGCTCCGACGCGGTCGACGCCGTCATCTCGACGCCCGCCGCGGCCCGACGACTGCGACTCGCCAAGGTCAGCGGCCTGCGCACGGGCGACAGCACAGCGCTCGGCGCGGTCACGGTGCGCGCGGTGGCCGCCCAGCACGGACCACGGTGGGTGCCGCAGACCGGGCAGGTCACGGGATTTGAGGTGACCGCAGCCGGCGAACCCAGCGTGTGGCTCTCGGGCGACACCGTGCTGACCGACGTCGTGCGGGAGGCGGCCCGCAGCATGCGCGGCATCGACGTCGCCGTCATCAACGCGGGCGGGGTGCGGTTCCCGTCGGCGCCGCTCGTCGGCAAGGCCCTGTTCACCTTCACCCCCGAGCAATTCGTCGAGGTGTGCCGTCTCGCCGACCCGCGGGTCATCATCCCGGTGCACCGCTCGGGCTGGAGCCACTTCCAGTCGGAGAACGACCTTCGCAGCGCCCTCGATGCTGCCGACCTGCTCGAGCGCACGCGCTGGCTCGACCTCGGGGAGTCGACCGAGATCGTGTGACACCCGGGGGTTACCCCCACCCCCGATTGGTGTGGATGCCGCATGGCTGATCCCGGCGGTGGTCGCGAGGCTTGAGACAATCAAGGGAGACCGTCATGACAACAGCCACCATCACCGAAACTGCACCCCGCCCGCGCGGCTATGGAGCGCTCTGGCGCGCCCTGCCGCGCGAACTGCTCTACCTGCTGATCACCTTCCCGATCGCGGTCACCGGCTTCGCGGTGACCCTCGGACTCTTCTGGGCCGGGGTCGGCACGATCGTGACGTTCTTCATCGGGCTCATCTTCCTGGTCGGCGCGCTCTATGTCGCGCGTGGGTTCGGCACCGCGACCGTGGTCCTCGTCGAGTGGACCACCCGTCGTCCGATCCCGCGACCCGCATGGCAGGATGCGACGGCACGCAGCGGGTTCCTGGGCTGGCTTCGGGCGGTCATCGGCAACGGGCACTACTGGCTCTACCTGCTGCACACTGCACTTCTCGACTTCATCATCTCGACGGTCACGTGGACGCTCACGATCGTCTGGCTCTCGATCGGCCTCGGCGGGGCAACCTCGTGGTTCTGGAGCATGTTCATCCCGGTGAGCGCGCAGGACTTCTACCTCTCGCGCTGGCTCTTCCCCCAGGGCAAGTTCGATGTGATTCTCGTCGACAACCTTCTCTACCTGGGCATCGGCATCATCTTCCTCGTGACGCTTCCGCTGGTCACCCGCGGTCTCACCACCATCCACTGGCTGGTCGCCCGCGGGGTGCTGGCCGCCTTCAAGTCGGATGCCCTGCTCAAGGAGGTCGCCGACCTCACCGACTCGCGTGGTGCCGCCATTGCCGCTGAGGGTCATTCGCTGCGTCGGCTGGAGCGCGACATCCACGACGGACCGCAGCAGCGACTCGTACGCCTGCAGATGGACCTTGCCGCCGCCGAGCGCCAGCTCGACACCGACCCCGAGAAGGCGCGCGGTCTCATCGCCGAGGCGATGGAGCAGTCCAAGGAGGCGCTCGAGGAACTGCGGGCGCTGTCACGCGGGTTCGCACCGCCGATCCTGCTCGACCGGGGCCTGATTGCCGCGCTCGAGTCGGCGGCCGACCGTGCGCCCATCCCGACCCGGGTGGTGAGTGAACTGCCGACCGATAGTGCCCTGCCCCAGGAGATCGAACGCAACGCCTACTTCGTGGCGAGCGAGGCACTTGCCAACGCCGCGAAGCACTCCGGTGCCACCGAGCTCGACGTGCGGGTCGGGCTCGATGACGGCTGGCTGGTCGTCGCCGTCACCGACAACGGGGTCGGCGGCGCGGTCGCGACTCCCGAGCACGGCATCGCCGGACTCGAGGAGCGGCTGCGTGGACTGGGCGGCACCCTCGAGGTCGTGAGCCCCGCGGGCGGTCCGACCGTCATCACCGCACGCCTGCCGGTGCCCGCCACCTAAACTGGGGCGCATGCTCAGAGTGGTGGTCGCCGACGACTCGGTGCTGCTGCGTGAAGGGCTCGTTCGGGTGCTCACCGAGGCCGGGGTCGACGTGGTGGGGTCGTACGGCGACGCCGACTCGATGCTGGCGCAGCTTGAGGCGTTGCATCCGGATCTGATCGTGCTCGACGTGCGCATGCCCCCGACGTATCGCGACGAGGGCGTGCGTGCGGCGATCCGTGCGCGTGAGGTGCAGCCCGACGTCGGCATCCTGTTGCTGTCGCAGTATGTCGAGGTCGCCTACGCCCAGGAGCTGCTCTCGAGTGGACGCGGGGGAGTGGGGTACCTGCTCAAGGACCGCGTCGCATCCCTCGCCCAGCTTCAGGACGCCGTCGAGCGCATCGCCGCCGGAGGCACCGTGCTCGACCCGGAGGTCGTCGCGCAACTGCTCGGGCGCCGGCATGACCCGCTCGCGACCCTGACACCGCGGGAGCACGAGGTGATGTCCCTCATGGCCGAGGGGCGCACGAATGCCGCGATCGCTCAGGCGCTCGTCATCGGCACCGGCGCGGTCGAGAAGAATGTGACATCCATCTTCCAGAAGCTGGGGCTGGATGACTCGGGCACCGACCACCGTCGGGTGCTTGCCGTACTGGCGTGGTTGCAGCGCTGAGCGCTGCCGGCCGCCCTAGTACTCGTACTGCTGCGTGACGGATCCGTCGCTGCCGTAGCCGTAGGCGGGCTGCATCTCGGGGCGCGGACGCTCGAGGTGGGTGGTCCAGCGCTTGCCGTCCCACCAGCGCATCATCTCGGAGCCTGCGGGGTCGGGGTACCAGCCGAACGGAGCGAGATCGGCTGGGTTCTCGGTAATGGTCGACATGTCGGGTCCTGCAGTGCCCTGCCGCGGGGGCTGTACGGGAGCGGCGGTTGGCCTACCGCTGGAGACCGTCGGGTGGTGCGGTGTCCCCACTGTAGAGGACACTATCTGTCCCCCGGCAGCCCCCAACTCGGGGGATGGTGGGAGCGCTCCCACGGCGGGACAATCGCGAACACCGGCGGAACCCGCCCGAACTAGCCGCGGTTCAGGAGGCGAGCGGCCGGTTCATGTCGCGGGTCGAGTACCCGAACGCGGGCTGCACCTCGGGGCGGGCGCGCTGCACGTCGGTGGTCCAGGCCGTGCCATTCCACCAGCGCAGCATGCCGGAGCCGGCTGGGTCGGGGTACCAGCCGAACGGGGGAAGTTCAGACTCGTTCATCGAGGATCCTGCAGTGCCAGCCGCGGGCGATTGGGGGAGCGGCTCGGCCCACCGTGAGGGGCCATTTTCGGGACGGTGTCCTCACTGTAGGGGACACCGACTGTACCCGATACCCCCACTTGGGGGGCGTGGCGGTGTCGCTAGGATGACAGCGTGAACATCCTCGGATTCCTGGTCTCGATCATCATCTTCGTCGGCGGCTTCTACCTCATGGGCTCCTCGTTCTACGTGCCCGGCTTTGAGGCTGCCGTGTTCTTCCTGGGCATCATCACGAGCGCCATCGGCTTCGCGATCCCGGTGCACCTGCTCAAGCGCATCGACGGCTGACCCGTCCCCGTGGCGAGCCTCCTGAGTCGCCTCGCGCCCCTGGTCATCACCCTCAGGGGGTCCAAGCGCGAGTTCAGCTCCCCGGAGCGCACTCTCGCCCGCATTGACCGGTTGAGTCGTCGCCCGCGATCCTTCGAGCCGCCTCGACTGCGCGGTGTCGACGTGTCGAGGTCAGATACGTCGGGCTGGCCTGTCTTCACCGTCGCCCCCGCTGACCCGGATGCCCGTACCGGCCGCCGCGCGATCTACCTCCACGGCGGCGTCTACTGCTACGAGATCGACCCCGTGCACTGGCGCTTCATCGCCCGGCTCGCCGTGGAGACGGGTGCGACGATCACCGTTCCGATCATGCCGCTCGCGCCCCGCGGAACGGCCTCCGTCGTCGTGCCGGGCGTCGCCGACCTCACCGCCGCCCTCGTCGACGAGGTCGGAGCGGCGAACGTGTCGATCCTCGGCGACTCGTCAGGCGGTGGCATGGCCCTGGCCGTGGCGATGCTGCTGCGCGATCGCGGAGTCGCGCCACTCGGCGCCACCGTGCTGATCGCGCCGTGGCTCGACATCAGCGGCACAGACCCGCGGCTGGCCGAGATCGCCCCGAGTGACCCGTGGCTCGCGGTAGCGGGAACGCACGCGGCTGGCGCCCTGTATCGAGCTGAGCTGCCCGAATCCCACCCCTACGTGAGCCCGATCCACGGGTCGCTGGAGGGGCTGGGACCGATCGTGCTGTTCAGTGGCACGAGGGACATCCTGAACGCTGACGCCGTGCGGTTGGTGGCGCTGGCCGCGGCATCCGGTCACCCGCTGGAGTACCACGAGGGCGTGGGGATGATCCACAACTACCCGATTCTGCCGATGCCCGAGGGTGAAGCTGCACGTGTGCTGATAGTCGCGGCGATGGGTCGCTAGCGGGGAATCCTCACGGCCACTTTCGCGTTCCACTCAGCGGAGGACACGAACAGTGAGCAAGATCTACGAGGAACTTGAGAACGACGACGGAACGGTCACGCGCTACAAGCGCCACCTGAACGGGCGGGGACGCATCGCCGCCACCGCAACAGTGGATGCCACGGCCTGGATCGACCCCTCGGCGTACGTCGAAGACGGCGCAACTGTCCAGCGCGCCGCGCGCATCGGCGCGGGCAGCTGGGTTGAGCGTGACGCGGTGGTTGGCGCCGGAGCCGTCATCGGGTCGGCGGTGAGCATCGGCGCGCAGGCGTGGGTGGGACCGGCCGCGAAGGTCGGCAGCCACGTGCGCATCGGCGCTGGCGCGAAGCTCGAGAGCGGCGCGATTGTGGTCGGCGACTCGATCATCCCCGAGGGTGCGACTGTCGCGGGGCGCTCGGGGTACCAGCGCGCGGCGTAATCCGGCGCGCGCCGGCAACCTGCATCACGCCCGGTCGTGCAGCGTGACGTGGTACCCGTCCGGGTCGGCGAAGGTGAAGGTGCGACCGAACGGCCCGTCCATGGGCTCGAACACGATGGGGGTGCCCGCGGTCGCTAGTGCGTCGTGGATTGCCTGAACCTCGGTGGCGTGCATCCAGAGGGCCATGCCCTGGCCGGGCTGGTCGATCGAATCGAGATCGACCACAGCGTCGCGCACAGCGAATGCGATCGGCTTCGTGTCGAACACCACCGCGTGCGGCGGACCGGGTTGGCGGGTCAGTCCGAGGAACGTCTCGTAGAAGTCGGCTGAGAGCGACATGTCGCGCACCTGCAGGGAAATGAAGTCGGGTCCGTTCACGGGCATTGTGGTCTCCTCGGTTGATGTCAGCTAACTGACATCGTCGACTCTATGTCAGAATACTGACATGAGTCAAGCTGAGACCGTTCCGGCGACCGCCGCCCGCGGGGTGAACCTCGACGCGTCAGCGGGGTACCTGCTTAAGCAGGCCTCGAGCGCGCTGCACGCGGCCATGGATGCCGTACTGCGCCCGAAGGGGATGACGATCACCCACTACGCCTGCTTGGAGTTACTCGCGCAGCGCCCAGGTCTGTCGAACTCCGAACTCGCCCGCGGCACGTTCGTCACGCGCCAGTCGATGAACACGCTCCTGAAGGCGATGGAACGCGAGGGGCTCGTCACCCGACCTGACCGAGCCCCATCGGGGCGCGTGCTGCCGACCGAGCTGACGGCGCGCGGCCGTGAGCAACTGCGCACCGCGAGTGCCGCGGTGCGCGCGGTGGAGGAGCGGATGCTGAGCGGCCTGGACGAAACTCGGCAGGCTCAACTGCGTGATCTGCTCGCGAGGTGTGCGGACGCGCTCACGTGAGCTAGGGCTGAACAGTCCTCAGCGAGACCGCCACTTTGGGCAGATCCTTCGCGGCATGCGACATGGCTGATCGGAGGGCGGGCCACGTACGTGTCTTTTCGACCTCATCGAGGATCTTTGACTTCACCCCAAGCGGACGAAGGCTCTCAAACACGATCACAGCTATTGGGTCGCTCGACTCGCTGTCTACTCGCACCGCGACGATGCTTCGACATTGCATTGACATGTCGGCGGCGATGCTCTCGGGAATTCCATACTTCGCCATATTCCGATTCCAGTCGTCACGGTCCTCGGGGAGGCGCAAGACGGCCGCCTTAGACTCGGCCCAAGCAATGCCGATGGCCCCCTGATCGTGCGGGTAGCTCGCCCGGCCCGGGCCGACCAAGACCGGGTTCCGCGAGCGCCTGCTTAGCAAGACAAAGGAGTCGTCAACGAATGCATAGAGAGACGTTCTTGAATGTTCGTTGGACACACCAAGCTCGTCACTCAGACTCGCTAGGGCTCCGCGAAGTATCTTCTCGATCGTTCCATCGCGTGACTTGGATTCCGCGGTAGCGGCGTCGCGCTGGCTTATGAGCGCGGCGTAAGTCGGCTTGACCGTCGCGCGTCCGACCACGCTTGCCAAAACAAGCACCGCGCCGAGGGCAAACGTGCACCCTCCCCAAACAAGCGCTTGCGAGTGTTGGGTCGGATCCTGCCCATCGACCATGAAACCGACTACGCCGGATAGCGCCAATGAGATGGATCCTAGGTAGCCGACGTATTCCGGCCAGGAATGTCTGAGTGCGCGCTCAAAGCGAACGCCCCATGTCTCTTTCACTGGCGAATCCGACGAATCGGCAGGCCTCAGGCGGGGATCAGTTCAGTGCTGCGAATGTCATCCTCGATAACATGCGGAGCGCGTCTTGGATCCCCTTCTGCGAGCTCGATTGCTCGATGGAAGACCTCCGACGCTCTGGTCTCCGCATCCTCCCAGGAGTCGGTAGTAATCACGATTGCAATGTTCACAAGCTGATCCGAAAGGACCGCAGAAACGTCGGACTCACGAATGTCCGAGTTTGACTTCTCAAGGTCAACTAAGGCGGCCATCAGAGCCTCAACGCGGCTTTCAAGGTCGCCGTTTCCCTCTACTTTGAACTGCGAGGTAACCCGAATTTTCATCGCACTCCTATTTGCCCACACCGTAGCACGTGTCATTAAACAACCAACGGATCTTCGCATTCACATACTCAACAGTTATCGATCCAACCCGCAAGAACGTAAGGTGCTGTGAGGGACAAGTGCACCGTGCCTTCATTATGGGTGCACCCCCTGACACCTCCCATCCCGCATCGCGATACTCGCCCACCAAGTGGTTGGAGTAGTTCTCGGGCAATGGAGCCGACGAACTCACGATCGCACGATCTCGCCGGGACCCAAATCCATGGCGCGAACATATCAGTTGTTTCCGCCTAGTGAGCTCTATTCGCTTTGACGCTGGGATGACGGGATCCCCTACTGAGCCGCCGGTCGATCGGTGCGCGACCGCCCGGACTGCTCAGTCCTCCCTGCTCGGTCGGCGCTGGGTCGCGCAATCGCTGCGCGATTGCCCTAGCGACCGCGCCCATTCGATTCACTCCACCATCTTCAGAATGAACAAAGGCCCCACCCATGCGGGTGAGGCCTTTCCTCATTCTGAGGGGATGACGGGAATCGAACCCGCGTAGTCAGTTTGGAAGACTGAAGCTCTACCATTGAGCTACATCCCCACGGTCGGCAAGCCGAGCGTTCGGCAGCTAGCCTAACGCATCATCCGTGCGCCCGATTGAGGTGCATACAGAGGGTGTCGCTCGCCGCTACGATTCGGTAGTCAGTACGCCCGAACCTTAGTGGGGACCCATGAACAAGCCGACCTTCTCCGAGCGCTTCCGTTACTGGTTCGACAACTGGATGTCGCGAGGAACCCTCGCGCTCATGGCCCTGCTCGGCATCGCCACCGTCGTCCTGGTGCTCGTCGTCGGCGTGATCGTGGCCATCTTCCGCCAGACTCCCGACGATGACCCGGAGCGCAGCTTCGGCGACATCCTGTGGGGCAACCTCATGCGCACGCTCGACCCGGGAACCATGGGCGGCGACAGCGGCTGGGGCTTCCGCATCTTCATGCTCATCATCACCATCGGCGGCCTCATCATCGTCGCCAGCCTCATCGGCATCATCTCGGGCGCGTTCGACTCGAAGGTCGAGGAACTGCGCAAGGGCCGCTCGAAGGTGCTCGAGAAGGACCACACGCTCATCCTCGGCTGGAACTCCAAGGTGTTCCCGATCGTCAGCGAGATCTGCATCGCCAACGAGTCGCGTCGCAACGCCGTGATCGTCGTTCTCGCCGACAAGGACAAGGTCGAGATGGAGGACGAGCTTCGCGCGATGGTCGGCAAGACCGGCAAGACGAAGATCATCTGCCGCACCGGTGACCCGATGAACCTCACCGACCTCGAGATCGCCAACCCCGCAAACGCGCGCAGCATCATCCTGCTCGCAGGCGACGACAGCCCCGACCCCGACGCCGACGTGATCAAGACCGCGCTCGCGCTCACCAACAACCCCCGTCGCAAGGCGGAGAAGTACCACATCGTCGGCGAGCTCGAAGACGCAGCGAGCCTGGAGGCGGCAACCCTGGTGGGCCGCGACGAGGCGCACTGGGTGCTGGGCGACGACCTGATCGGTCGCATCACCGTGCAGAGCTGCCGTCAGAGCGGCCTGAGTGTCGTCTACTCCGAGCTGCTCGACTTCGACGGCGACGAGATCTACTTCACCGAGCAGCCGAGCCTCTACGGCAAGACGTACTTCGACGCGCAGCTGGCCTTCGTGGACTGCACCGTCATGGGCCTTGTGAAAGCGGGCTCGGTCATCCTGAACCCGGCTGCCGACACGCTCTACGACAGCGGCGACCAGCTCATCGTCATCGCCGAAGACGACAGCGCCATCCGCCTCGCCACCCCCGGTGTTCCGGATGCCGCGGCCGTCAGTACCACGAAGGCCCTCAAGCCGAAGCCCGAACGCACCCTCGTGCTCGGGTACAACTCGGGGCTCACGCGCATGCTCGAGGAACTGAACGAGTACGTGGCTACCGGGTCCAAGGTCACGGTGCTCGCCGATGTCGACAAGCCCGACTTCCCGAAGTTCGACAACCTGACCATCGAGTTCCGTCGCGGCGATTCGACCAACCGTGCCATCCTCGACAGCTTGAAGGTCGAGTCGTTCAACCACATCATCGTGCTCGCGTACAAGGGTCTCGACATCCAGCGCGCCGACGGCAAGACGCTCATCACGCTTCTCCAGTTGCGTGACATCGAGGACCGCGCTGGCGTCGACCTCAACATCGTCAGCGAGATGCTGGATGACCGCAACCGTGAACTGGCCGAGGTCACCAACGCCGACGACTTCATCGTCAGCGACAAGCTGATCAGCCTGATGCTCTCGCAGGTGTCGGAGAACAAGAAGCTCACGCAGGTGTTCGACGACCTGTTCTCGAGCGTGGGGTCTGAGGTGTATCTGCAGCCAGTGGAGCAGTATGTCGCTCCGGGCACGGCTGTGAACTTCTACACGGTGCTCGAGGCCGCTCGCCGCCGCGGCGAGACGGCGCTCGGCTACCGGATCGCCGCCGACGCGCACAAGAGCAACAAGGGCTATGGCGTCACCGTCAACCCCGTGAAGACGGAGTCGGTCACGTTCTCGGCGGGCGACAAGGTCATCGTTCTCGCAGAGGGCTAGACTTACTCGGTTGTCATTTCGCCTGAAGCGGGGCGTAGCTCAGCTTGGTAGAGCGCTCGGTTTGGGACCGAGAGGCCGCAGGTTCGAATCCTGTCGCCCCGACACGTACGACCACGACACACGATCCAGGAGAACCACAGCGTGAAGACCACCGTCGAGAAGCTGAGCCCCACCCGCGTCAAGCTGAACATCTCGGTCACCCCCGAAGAGTTGAAGCCGAGCATCGCCCACGCCTACGAGCACATCGGCTCGCAGGTCAACATCCCCGGCTTCCGTAAGGGCAAGATCCCGCCGCAGCTCATCGACCAGCGCGTCGGCCGCGAAGAGGTGCTGAACCACGCGGTCAGCGATGGCCTCGACAAGTTCTACCGTCAGGCCGTCACCGACGAGAAGATTCGCGTGCTCGGTCGCCCCGAGGCCGACATCACCACCTGGCCCGAGGTCAAGGACTTCAGCGGCGACCTCGAGATCAGTGTCGAGGTAGATGTGCGCCCCGAGTTCACCCTGCCGGACTACAGCAAGCTGACCCTCACGGTCGATGCCGCGGAGGTCTCCGCCGACGACGTCAAGGACGAGCTCGACAACCTGCGCAGCCGCTTCGGCACGCTCGTGACGGTCGACCGCCCGGCCAAGGCCGGCGACTTCGCCCAGCTCGACCTGGTCGCCAAGATCGGCGAAGAAGAGGTCGACTCGGCCACGAGCATCTCCTACGAGGTCGGTTCGGGTGAGCTCATCGAGGGCATCGATGAGGCCCTCGACAGCCTGAGCGCCGGCGAGTCCACGACCTTCGAGTCGACTCTGCTCGGTGGCGACCACGAGGGCGAGACCGCGCTCATCAGCGTGACCCTGCTCGCGGTCAAGGAGCGCGAGCTTCCCGAGGCCGACGACGACTTCGCCCAGATCGCCAGCCAGTTCGACACCATCAAGGAACTCAAGGCCGACATCAAGGAGCAGGTCGAGAAGTCGAAGGTCTTCGGTCAGGGCGCCCAGGCCCGCGACCAGATCGTCGACGAGCTGCTCAAGAAGGTCGAGATCCCCGTTCCTGCCAAGCTCGTCGAAGACGAGGTGCACCGTCACCTGGAGAACGAGAACCGCCTCGAGGATGATGTCCACCGCGCCGAGGTCGTCATCTCCACCGAGAAGACCTTCCGCTCGCAGATCCTTCTGGACTCCATCGTGGAGGCCGAGGAGGTCAAGGTCAGCCAGGACGAGTTGACCAGCTACCTCATCCAGGGTGCCGCCCAGTACGGCATGGAGCCGGGCGAGTTCATCCAGGTGCTTGACCAGAACGGCCAGATCCCCGGCATGATCGCCGAGGTCGCCCGCGTCAAGGCGCTCGCCGCCGTGCTCGCCAAGGCGAAGGTCGTCGACACCAAGGGCAAGGCAGTGGATGTCTCGGCCTTCACCGCAGCCGTCACCGGCCCCGAGGGCGGCGACTTCGTCGAGGCCTCAGTGGGCTCGGGAGACAGCGACTCCCACGACAGCCACGGTGCGACCGGCAGCGACAAGCACGGCCGCAAGGCCGGCCACGAGCACTACGGTCACGACCACAAGTAGCGCGTGACGACAGAACGGCCCCGGGGTGTGATCCCCGGGGCCGTTGTCGTTTTGCCGGTTTGTCGTTTCAGGGGTCAGGATGCCGCGCGAAGGTCGCGAGCCGCGGCCACGGTTGCGCAGTCGTGGGCCTGCTCCCACGCGAACGCGAGGAAAGCGCTCGTCTCGATCGGACCGCTCTCACCGCAGTCCGCGCAGAACGGCTCGTATGCGACCAGTTCACGGATGTCGATGTCTGCCATGCCTCTATGCTCACCCCGACCTCTGACATCGCGGGGGAGGCACGCGGGCAAGCCGCTCACCGGAGTGAAACCGAGCTACTCGCGCGCCGCCAACTCGATCGCGTAGCTGCGCACCGACGCCGAGTACACCGGCAGGTAGTCGGCGAGGGCCGCGAGGGCGACGGATGCCGCATCCCGCTCGTCTCCCCGGCTCGCGAGTGCGAGCGCCAGGAATGCGGCGCCCGGACCCGTCCACTCATCGTCCGGATGCTCGGCCAGCAGCCGCTCCAGCATCCTCACGCTCTCGTCGTGCTTGCCGAGGTTGCGCAGGGTGCTCGCGAGCTGGATCGTCGCGCGGGGCAGTGTCGCGTCATCCAGACCCAGCTCGATCGCCCTGCGGTAGAGCGGCTCGGCCTCAGACTCGAGGCCCGCATAGTCGCGGGCCGAGGCGGCCTCGAAGACGGCGGATGCCTCATCCGGCTGCCGCTCGGCGACCAGGGCATCGATCGCCGCGACCACGTCGAGGTCGGCCATGTCGCCGGCCGCTGCCCACACCGCGCTCACGCGCCGCAGCCAGTCGCTCGCATCCATATCCGCATCTGCATCCACGCCGACACCCTAGCGCCGTTCCCCACCTCGCAACCCGCGCGCGGATCAGGACGACGGCGCGACACGCCGCTGGCAGTCAGCAGGGGAGTGGCGCGTCGCGCATCGGTCCTGATCGACGAACAGGGGGATGCCGCGGGCCGGAGGTCCATCGTGTCCACGGCGGCTGTGCGTGCTGGTTCGCGTCGACAGAGCGCCGCTCTGCCCACGGTGGCTGTGCGTGGTGGTTCGCCGTGCGCAGAGCTGCGCTCTGCCCACGGCGAACACGGGCGATCGGCCGCGCGCGCTCGGCTAGATTCGACACAAGCGATAACTGAAACGGAGCGCAACCCCATGGCCGAACCGGCACTGGTCTCGAGCATTTTCGACCAACTCCTCAAGGACCGCATCATCTGGCTCGGGTCAGAGGTGCGTGACTCCAACGCCAACGAGATCTGCGCGAAGATCCTCCTCCTCGCCGCCGAGGACCCGAAGCGCGACATCTTCCTCTACGTGAACTCGCCCGGTGGCTCGATCACCGCGGGCATGGCCATCTACGACACGATGAAGTTCGTTCCGAACGACATCGTGACCGTGGGCATCGGCCTCGCGGCATCCATGGGCCAGTTCCTGCTCTCGTCGGGCACGAAGGGCAAGCGCTACATCACGCCGAACGCCCGCGTGCTGCTGCACCAGCCGTCCGGTGGTTTCGGTGGTACGGCCGCCGACATCCAGACCCAGGCGGGCGTCATCCTCGACATGAAGAAGCGGATGGCTGAGCTCACCGCCGAGCAGACCGGCAAGTCGGTCGAGCAGATCCTGATCGACAACGACCGCGACAACTGGTTCACCGCCCAGGAGGCGCTCGAGTACGGCTTCGTGGATCACCTCCGCGAGTTCGCATCCGACGTCGTCGGCGGCGGCGGAACCGTCACCCCCGAGAACGCCAAGTAAGGACTGACCTGATGAACGACTTCACTTTCGGCGCCGCATCGGGCATGGCTCGCCAGACCCCCGAGTCCCGCTACATCCTGCCCACGTTCGAGGAGCGCACGGCCTACGGCTACAAGCGCCAGGACCCGTACGCGAAGCTCTTCGAGGACCGCATCATCTTCCTCGGCGTGCAGATCGACGACGCCTCGGCCGACGACGTCATGGCTCAGCTGCTCGTGCTCGAGAGCCAGGACCCCGACCGCGACATCGTCATGTACATCAACTCGCCCGGTGGCTCGTTCACCGCGATGACGGCGATCTACGACACGATGCAGTACATCCGTCCGCACATCCAGACGGTCGTGCTCGGCCAGGCCGCATCGGCCGCCGCGGTCATCACCGCGGGTGGCACCAAGGGCAAGCGTCTCGCACTGCCGAACGCGCGCATCCTCATCCACCAGCCCGCTGGCGGATCCGAGGGCTCGAGTCAGGCATCCGACATCGAGATCCAGGCCCGCGAGATCCAGCGGATGCGCGAATGGCTTGAGGAGACTCTCGCCCTGCACTCGAACCGCACGGCCGAGCAGGTGCACAAGGACATCGACCGCGACAAGATCCTGAGCGCCGAGGAGGCCGTCGAGTACGGACTCATCGACCAGGTGCTCTCGAGCCGCAAGAACGTGCCGGCGCTCGTCAAGTAGTCCGAGTCCGGCAGAACCGAGCACCGCAGAACACCAGCACCGCAGAACGACCGAAGGGCCGCCCCCACGAGGAGGCGGCCCTTCGGCGTTTCCGGTTCTAGCTGCGGTTACGGCGTCCGATGACGAGGAACGTCACCAGGCCGGCACCGAGCACGGCGACGATCGCGCCGCCGATCCAGAGCACGTCGCTCAGGTTCGCGTTCGGGCGCTCCGGAGCGGAGATCGGCACTGCTGTCTCCCCGGGCGCGGGTTCCGACGAGTCCGAGGGATCGGTCGGAACCGCGATCGTGCCGCCGCAGTCGGGAGGGCTCGCCGATCCCGCTGACTCCTGCGTGGCATCCGCTGGTTGCCAGCTGAAGGCGATCTCGCCCGACACCGGGTGGCCGTCTTCGGAGACGACCTGCCAGATGAGCGTGTAGTCGCCCGGTTGGCCAAGCGTCGCGCCCGACGAGATGGTCGCGCCCGTGACCTGGATGCAGCCGTCGCCGTAGTACTGGCCCGCGGAGTCGACGACCTGCAGCGCGAACCCGTCGGTGCTCCCCCCGAGCGTCAGCAGCGGAGCATTGGTCGTGACGGAGAACTCGCTCGGCAGCGTGGTGACCACCTCATCTGCGCCGGGGGTCGACGCGACGACGTAGTTGTGGGCCTGTGCCGAGGCGGCGAGCCCCAGCACAGACCCGCCGACCATCAGCGTCGTGGCGAGCAGGGCCAGAGCCGTGCGACTCATGATGGTCGGCATCGACTACGCGTCCTTCTTGCGACGGGAGGTGACGGCGATCACCACAGCGACCGCACCCAGCACGAGGCCACCGATTCCCAGCACACGAGCGAGCGTGTCATCGGATGCCGCAGCCGCAGTATCCCCGTCGACGACGATCTCGGAGTGCTCGTCGTCCGCTCCACCGCCAGCGTGGTGATCGGACTCGGGCACGTCGTTCACGTAGAGCACCGGCGCGGGGAACTCGGCGTCGGCCCCGGTCTCGCTCCAGCTCACGACGGTGCCGTCGCTGTACGTCTGGTCGACGGCGAGCACGACCGAGCCGGTGTCCGGTACGGGTCCGAGCACGAGCGGGAACAGTCCGTACTGCTCCTCGGTCAACTCCGACCCCGGCTGGGCCGTCCAGATGACCTTGGTCACTGCCTCGGTGACTTCACCGTCGTCGGTGACCACGGGCTCGGGGAGGGTTTCCTTGACGAGCTCGGTGGTCCAGCCCTCGACCGGGGTGTAGCTCACGAAGCCGAACGGGGTGTCCTGCGGAAGGGTCAGCTCGATCCTGGTCGTGGTTGCGGTTGCCGATTCCGTGGGCACCTTGAAGGTGATCAGGGGATAGGTGCCGGGGTCCGACTGGTTGGGATCGATACCGACGTGAGCGCTCGCCGCCAGCGGTGCGGCTAGGGCGATCACTGCGCCAGCGATGAGCGCGGTAGCGGAGGTGAACAGGGATTTCTTCATTCGTGTAGTCCTTCGATAGCGGTCGCCGAACGGCGACCGAGAGTGGTGGGGCAAGCCCCGGGGAATCGTGTGGGCGCTATGCGCCCGCAACTCCCAGCGGCGGACCGCGCCGACTCACAGACGAACTCAGAAGGGGAATCAGGTACGAGGGCTGGGCGCCGATCGGCGTGACACTTACTCGGCTGGGCGTGACCACCACGGGCACCAGCACCCGGGTGAGGCGAGCCAGCAGGAGTGCGGCCGTGGTGGCCAGCCCGAAGAACGCGGCCTCACCGAAGCGGTAAGCGAGGAAGGCGATGAGCCCCGCGGCGGCGTGCGCCAACCACATCGTGCCGGCGTGGTGGTGCGCCGGGGCATCCAGACCGATGGGCATCGCGGCATGGGCATGGGTCAGGGTGACGGGAGCGCCGAGGCTCGAGAACAGGCCGTGGAACAGCAACTGGCTGATCGCCATGGTCGCTGCGAGTCGCAGGGACGACAATCGGCTGCCAGCGAGGGCGGTGCCGACGAGGCCCGAGATCACCAGGGATGCGACGATGCCGAACACGCTCGGCGCCAGCCCACCGGCGAGGGTGTGAGACACGGCGGCGACAGTTGTCGCGAACGCGGCGGCGCTCCACCCGCGGGCGACTCGCCCCCACCGTGAACCCATCCGCATCGTGTCGATCTCCCGTCGTGACCATCGTGCCACACCGCCAATGGCGGCCCGAAATCGCCGGGAATGGGCCGCGGCGCGCCGAGACGCGAAGCGCCGCACTGCCCGCCACCGTCCGCCGATCGGGTTAGGCTCGGTGTGTTGCATCGACAGCACACCACCGCGTGGGGAAGAGGTTCCGCTCATGGCTCGCATCGGCGAAAGCGCTGACCTCCTCAAGTGTTCCTTCTGCGGCAAGAGCCAGAAGCAGGTGCAGCAGCTAATCGCCGGCCCCGGCGTCTACATCTGCGACGAGTGCGTCGAGCTGTGCAACGAGATCATCGAGGAACGTCTCGCCGAGGCGGGCGAAGAGGTGTCGAGCGAATTCGACCTGCCGAAGCCTCGTGAGATCTACGCCTTCCTCGAGGAGTACGTCATCGGGCAGGAGCACGCCAAGCGCGCCCTCTCGGTTGCCGTCTACAACCACTACAAGCGCATCCGTGCTCGCAACACCATCACGTCGGCCGACGCCGTCATCGACGACGTCGAGATCGCGAAGAGCAACATCCTGCTGATCGGCCCCACCGGCTGCGGCAAGACCTATCTGGCGCAGACGCTCGCGAAGCGCCTCAACGTTCCCTTCGCCGTCGCGGATGCCACAGCACTCACCGAGGCCGGCTACGTCGGTGAAGACGTGGAGAACATCCTCCTCAAGCTCATCCAGGCCGCGGACTACGACGTCAAGCGCGCAGAGACCGGCATCATCTACATCGACGAGATCGACAAGATCGCGCGCAAAGCCGAGAACCCGTCCATCACCCGTGACGTGTCGGGCGAGGGTGTGCAGCAGGCGCTGCTGAAGATCCTCGAGGGCACGGTTGCGTCGGTTCCGCCTCAGGGTGGCCGCAAGCATCCGCACCAGGAGTTCATCCAGGTCGACACGACCAACGTGCTGTTCATCGTGGCGGGTGCCTTCGCGGGGCTCGACGAGATCATCTCCCAGCGAGCGGGCAAGAAGGGCATCGGCTTCGGTGCCCCGCTGCACAGCAAGGGTGACGACGTGAACCTCTTCAGCGAGGTGCTGCCGGAGGACCTCCACAAGTTCGGACTCATCCCCGAGTTCATCGGCCGTCTGCCCGTCGTCACGACGGTCACGCCGCTCGATCAGGTCGCCCTCATGGACATCCTCACCAAGCCGAAGAACGCACTTGTGCGCCAGTACCAGCGCATGTTCGAGATCGACGGCGTCGAGCTCGACTTCGATCACGAGGCCCTCGAGGCCATCGCCGACCTGGCCGTGCTGCGTCAGACCGGTGCGCGCGGCCTGCGCGCGATCATGGAGGAGGTGCTCGGACCGATCATGTTCGACGTGCCCTCCGATGACCAGGTCGCCCGGGTGGTGGTCACGCGTGCGGCGGTGCTCGAGAACGCCGCGCCCACGATCGTGCCGCGCAGCGCGCCGCGTGCGGAGAAGTCCGCCTAAGCCACGCACCGCCAAGTGGCCCGCAATAGGGGAACCCTTCGGCCCTAGGCTGGGAGGCATCGACAGGCCATCCGTTCTCCAGCCGATCTCGGCGGGGTTCGTCGCTGCAATCTCTGGCTTCGCCAGTTCCTTCGTTCTGGTGATCGCCGGACTGCAGGCCGTCGGGGCGAGCTCCGCCGAGGCGGCCTCGGGTTTGTTCGCGGTCTGTATCGCCGTCGCGATCACCAATGTCGTCGCTGCCCTGACCCTGCGCATCCCGCTCGCATTCGCATGGTCGACTCCCGGAGCTGCCGTGCTACTGGCAGCAGCCACCCCGGGCCTGAAGTTCTCGGATGCCGTCGGGGCTTTCCTCGTGTCGGCAGCACTCATGCTGTTGTGCGGTCTGTGGCCGTTGCTGGGTCGCGCCATCACCCGGATTCCGCGGCCGCTGGCGAGTGCGCTGCTCGCAGGTGTGCTGCTGCCGATCTGCCTCAAGCCGGTCGAGGCGGTTGCGACCCTGCCGCTGCTAGCCGCGCCGATCGTGATCGTCTGGCTTGTGCTCTACCGTCTCGCCCCTCGGTGGGCCGTGCCTGCCGCGATGGTCGTCGCGGTCGTGTCGATCCTCATTGCGGCCGGGACCGACTGGGTCGGCGAGGCGGCGATTGCGCCGCAGCTGACCTTCGTCGCGCCGACGTTCGACCTGTTCACCATTCTCAGTGTGGGTCTGCCGCTGTTCGTGGTGACGATGGCGGGCCAGAACGTTCCCGGGTTCGCGGTGATGAGCGCCAACGGCTACGTCGCACCGCCGCGCTTCGCCCTCGTCTCGGGCGGCCTCGGCTCCGGAGTCGCGGCCCTGTTCGGCGGGCACGCGATCAATCTCGGCGCGATCACTGCCGCGATCATGGCCGGCCCCGAGTCGCACACCGACAAGGACCGACGTTGGATCGCCACCCTGACCAACGGCATCCTCTACGTACCGCTGGGGGCCGGTGCGGGACTCGCCGCCGCCCTCATCACCGCGGCCCCGGCAATTCTCGTGACCGCAGTCGCCGGACTCGCCGTCCTGGGCGCCCTGATCACCAGCATCGTGAACGCGCTCGAGCAGCCCGAACACCGCGTCGCGGCGATCGTGACCTTCGTGGTGGTGGTATCGGGCATCGTGATCGCGGGCATCGGCTCGGCCCTGTGGGGCCTCGCGGCGGGAGGCCTCGTTATGGCCTGGCTGGGCTGGCGTCGGCGTCCCACACCGACTGTGCCGTCATTCGAACCCTCATCCGATTCAGACGAGTGACCTAGGCTGACGACATGTCAGCTACCCCGAGCACTCCGCCCGCACTGCGGGAGCTCCGCCGCGCCGCCGTGATCTTCATCATCGTGTCGCTGTCTTTGACCGCGCTCGTAGGCATCGTCACGCTGCTCACGGCCTCCTTCGGCGAAGTCCAGGTGAAAGTCATACTCACCACGCTGTTGGTGGCCGGATTCAGCATCACGGCACTGTGCCATCTCGCCGTCGTGGGCAGGGCTCTTCGAGTCGTGGGCTTCGTGGGCATCGCCGCGTCGGGGCTGGCACTCATCACGGGAGTTGTACTCATCTGGGGCAGTTGGGACAACTGGAACAGCGGCTGGGAGGCCCTCCTCAAGTCCTTCGCCGTGCTCGGCGTTCTTTCGCTGAGCCTCGCCCATGCGAACCTGTTGCTCCTACTGGGCGACCGTCCGTCGCCCCTCATCCGCTACGGACTCATCACCACCGTCGCGCTGATCGGCCTGCTCGCGCTGCTCATCATCCTGCCCATCGTCACCGACGGCCGCATCCCCGGTGACAACGATGTGTACTGGCGCATCCTTGGCGTCGTGGCGATCCTCGACGTGCTGGGCACGATAGTGCTGCCGGTTGTCAGCCGATTCACCACTGGCGGGCGTGCGGCATCAGTGACGATCCGCCTGCACGGGGATGCCGCGGCACGACTCACCCGCATCGCCGCCGAACGCGGCTCGACTCCCACTGCCGTCGTCGAGGCGGCGGTTGCGGACCTCCCCGAGGCCTAGTTCAGTCCTCGCCGATCCAGGAGCGGCTGGATGTCGGCGTCGCGGCCCCGGAAGTCGCGGAACGCCTCGAGCGGGTCCTTCGACCCACCCACGCCGAGCAGACGCTGGCGGAACCGGTCGCCGTTCGCGCGGGTGAGGCCGCCGTTCTCCTTGAACCACTCGACAGTGTCGGCGTCGAGCACCTCGCTCCAGATGTAGGAGTAGTAACCCGCGTCGTACCCGCCCGAGAAGGTGTGGGCGAAGTAGGTGCTCGAGTAGCGCGTGGGCACGGCAGGGTTGTCGAGCCCCGCGGCCCTCAGCGCCTCGGCCTCGAACGCGGCGACGTCGGTGATCGCGGCATCCGACCCGAGGGCGTGCCAGGCCTGATCGAGGAGGGCCGCCGCGAGGTACTCGCTGGTCGCGAAGCCCTCGTTGAAGGCGCTGGAGGCCTGGATCTTGTCGACGAACTCCTGCGGCATCGGCTCACCGGTCACGTGGTGCACGGCGTAGTTGGCCAGGACTTCGGGCCAGAGCATCCACATCTCGTTGACCTGACTGGGGAACTCCACGAAGTCGCGGTAGGTGTTCGTGCCCGCGAACTTCGGGTACGTGACCCGGGCGAACAGCCCGTGCAGCGCGTGGCCGAACTCGTGGAAGAACGTGTTGACCTCGTCGTAGGTCAGCAGGGTCGGCTCGCCGGCGGCTGGCTTGGGCACGTTGAGGTTGTTGGTGACGACCACGGGGTGATCGAGCAGGGTCGACTGCGAGATGAGCGAGTTCATCCACGCTCCGCCGCGCTTCGAGTCACGGGTGTACAGGTCGAGCGTGTACAGGCCGACGGGGGAGCCGTCGTCGTTCTTCACCTCGAAGACGCGAACATCGGGGTGGTAGGCCACAATGTCGGGCCGCTCGGTGAAGGTGATTCCGTAGAGCTTCGTGGCGGCGAAGAACACGCCGTCCTGCAGCACCCGCTCGGCCTCGAAATAGGGGCGCATCGCGCTCTCGTCGACGTCGTACTTCGCCTGGCGCACCTTCTCCGAGTAGTACGCCCAGTCGTGCGCCTCGACCGGATGCCCCGCGAGGGCCTGCAGGTCTGCCTGCTCCTCCCGCGCGTTCTTCGCGGCGGGTACCGCCAGCCGGTTCAGCATGGCGGCGACGTTGCCGGGGTTCTTGGCCGTCTCGTCGGCGATCACCCACGCGGCGTGCGACTCGAAGCCGAGCAGCTCGGCCCGCTCGGCGCGCAGACGCGTGATCTCCAGCACGAGCTCGGAGTTGTCCCAGTCGCCGCCGCGGTTGCCGCGGGCCCGCGAGGCTGCCATGATGCGCTCGCGCACATCGCGGTTGGTGAGTGACGAGAGGAACGGATGGCCGGTCGGCAGCACGAGTGTGATCAAGTACTTGCCCTCCAGCCCCCGGTCCTTCGCCGCCTCGGCCGCGGCGGACACCTCGCCGGCGCCGAGCCCGTCGAGTTCGGAGACATCGTCGGCCACGACGGCGAGGTCGTTGGTGTCGGCGAGCAGGTTCTTCTCGAACCGCGTCGTGAGCGTCGACAGGTGCTGGTTGTAGTCGCGCAGCCGAGCCTTCTCGGCCTCGTTGAGGCCGGCACCCGCGACCGTGTACTCCACGTAGTAGCGCTCGACCAGGTAGCGTGACTCGGCGTCGAGACCCAGCTGGTCGAGTTGGTCGTGGATCGTCGTGATGCGCCAGTAGAGCTGCGAGTCGAGTCTGATCGCGTCGGAGTGCGCGGCCAGCAGCGGGGCGATCTCCTCCTCGAGCTCGTTGGTGAAGTCGGTGCTGTCGGCCGACGACTTGTTGTAGAAGACTGTCGCGACCCGGTCGAGCAGCTGGCCGCTGCGCTCGAGCGGCAGCATCGTGTTCTCGAACGTCGGCAGCTCGGCGCTCGAGGTGATCGCGCCGATCTCCTCAAGCTGGTCGGCCATGCCCTTCTCGAACGCGGGCCGGTAGTGCTCGTCGCGGATCTCGGCGAACGGAGGCATGCCGTAGGGCAGGGTGCTGGGCTCGAAGAAGGGGTTGGTCATCTCACCACCCTATTCTCGAAGTATGGAACAGCCCCACGAGCACTACACCCACGGCCACCACGAGAGTGTGCTGAAGAGCCACACCTGGCGCACGATCGGCAACTCGGCCGCATACCTCGAACCCCAGCTCGCGGCGGGGCTGTCCCTTCTCGACGTCGGCTGCGGCCCCGGCACGATCACCGTCGAGTTCGCCGACCGTCTCGCTCCGGGCCGTGTCGTGGGGCTGGATGCCTCGGCCGAGGTGATCGCGAAGGCGAGCGCCGACTTCGCTCGCCCCAACCTCGAGTTCATCGTCGGCTCCGTGTACGAGTTGCCGTATGCCGATGACACGTTCGACATCGTTCACACCCATCAGACCCTGCACCACCTCGCAGACCCGGTCGCAGCCCTGCGCGAGATGCGTCGGGTCGCCAAGCCAGGCGGCCTGGTCGCTGCACGCGAGGTCGACTACGCCGGCACGATCTGGTACCCCGAGCTGCCCGGTCTCGACAGCTGGCTGAACCTGTATGAGCGAGTGCACCGCAGCAACGGCGGCGACCCGGATGCGGGCAGGCGAGTGAAGGCCTGGGCGCAGGCGGCCGGGTTCGGGGACATCGCGGCCACGGCATCCGTCTGGAACTTCTCGGATGAGACGGATCGCGAGTGGTGGGGGAGCATGTGGGAGGCGCGGATTCTGCAGTCCGCCTTCGCGGCCGACGCGCTCGCCAAGGGACTCGCGACGCAGGAGGAGCTCGAGCAGATCAGCCGCAGCTGGCGAGAGTGGGCCGATCGGGAGGACGGCTGGCTTGCCATGCCGCACGGCGAGATCGTGGCGCGCGCCTAGTCCCTCCAAAGGCCTAGCCGTGCAAAGAAGACATTGCAAACAATTGCTTGCAAAAATTGCTTTGCAATGGTAGCTTTGCATCATGTCCGAGGAGAAGTCGCCGTTCGCTGAACGCAAGCTCGACGCTGAAGCCCTGAAGGGTCTCTCGCACCCGCTGCGCGTGCAGCTGTTCGACGCGTTGTCCGTCTACGGACCTGCCACGGCCAGCGCCCTGGCCGACCGGCTGGGGGAGTCCAGCGGGGCCACCAGCTACCACCTGCGCCAGCTTGAGCGCCACGGCTTCGTTCGCGAGGTCGAGGGCAAGGGCACCGGTCGCGAACGCTGGTGGGAGCGCGTGCCCGGTGGGGTATCACTGTCCGCCACGGAGATCGATGACACCCCCTCGAATCGTGCGGCCACGCAGGCTGTGCTGCGTCAGTGGGAGCAGAACCGCTCAGTGCTCCTGAGTGACTTCATCGCGCGCGGCTTCGATGCCCTGCCCGCTGAGTGGCTGGATGTCTCGAATGTCGCCACCGCGAACCTGCGTCTCACCTCCGAGCAGCTCAAGCACGTCACCGACGCCTGGGACGTCTGGGCCCGGGAGATCCTCGAGCCGCTCCGCGGACAGAACCTGCCCGGGTCACGCCCCGTGCAGATCCACTTCAACGCCTTCCCCGTGCTCGGCGCAGAGGAGCACTCGTGATGCTTCTCCTCGAGCAATCCACCACCCCGACCGCCGACCGCGTGTCAGTGGCTCACCGTACATTCGACTCAGCCTCCACTCGTGGACAGGAGACCACAATGACTTCGCATTCCCTCGCGGCGACCCGACACCGGGCCCGCGGCATCGACCTTCTGGTCATGCGTGTGAGCCTCGCGATGCTGCTCTGGGCCCGACGCCGGGCCGACCGCGCCGATCTTCCCCGCGAGGAGCACGAGCGTCGTCTCGCCATCCAGGCCGACATCGCGCGCCGGCAGCACGCCAGCGCGCTGCTAGCAGCGCGTGTGCGCTGACCTCGCCACCACACACTCCAGCCCCGGTACCGCCCCCGAAACGCACCCGGCGTCCTAGCGCCACCTCCTGTGCAGCTCCCCGGCGGTGCCGGGGCTGGTTCCGGATTTCACCGACAATGCAGAAGGTCCCGCGGCGTGATGCCGCGGGACCTTCTGACGCTAGTTCTGTCGTGCTATGCGGTGGCTCGGCGGCGGCGCGTGATCACGAGGCCCGCTCCACCAACCAGCAGCAGCAGTGCGCCCGCAGCGACGGCAGTCGTTGCTGCGGTGTCCACGCCGGTGTTCGCCAGCGCCGGCGCGGCGGCCGCGGTCGGGCCCCAGTTCAGCACGGTGATCCCGTCGGGCAGGCCAGCGATGAGCCGGCCGCTGAAGGTATCGAACTCCACGCTAGCGTCGGTCGCAGCAGTGAAGGCGGCTTGGATGGCGGGATCGTCATAGGGGTCGGCCGGCAGGTGGATGGTTACGAAGTCGGCCACGTACGTGGTCGAGCCGGCAGCGAAGGTTGTGCTGACGAAATCGTGGAACGTCTCCTCGCTGGAGATGTCACCCGATGAGGTGGTCGCGGTGTTGCCTGTCTGTGCCCATACCGATCCCGTCACCGTCGTCTGCGAGGTGGGATCCGTGACGATCACCCAGGTGTCGCCAGCTGAGAGGTTCTCGGTCGTGCCGCCCGAAGATGAGAGGTACTGTCCGTAGTAGTCGTAGTTGTCGTAGAGGTAGAAGTCGCTCGTGGTGATGTCGGCGCCAGTGCGGTTCTCGATCGTGTAGAACAGGCGGGCCAGATCGCCGGTCGAGTACAGCCGGTAGTTGGGGGTGACGAAAATCCCGGGAGTGATCTCCTGCGCGTCGCACGTGACGATTACGTCACCTGTACCGGCATCGATTTCAAGGTCGGCGGTTGCCGTGTCGCACCACGCGGCGGAACCGTCGACGTACAGAGCGCCGAAGCGGTGGCTCACAGACCTGAGGAAGTTGGCCTCATCGTAGGTGTGACCGATGCCGGAAGCGTTGTCCCGAAGCTGCCAATCGGTGCCACCGATGACGTAGTTGCCCACCCATGGGGCTGCGACGGCAGGAGCCGCGACAATCAGAACGGTCGCGCCGACAATGGCGGCGGCGGCAGACAAGCGGGCAGAGAGCTTCATGCTGAATCCCCAAGGTTAGAGCGGGCAGTGCGCTCACTATAGCGCAGGCTCACAGCCCCTTCTCAGGCTGGCGCGCACTGCTCGGAAACGATCTCCACAGAATCATCGTGAATGACCCGGATGCTCGGAAATGCGAGAAGGTCCCGCGGCGCTGTGCCGCGGGACCTTCTCGGTCTGGCTCTTGTGCGTTACGCGGTGGCTCGGCGACGACGCGAGATCATGAGACCCGCCCCACCAGCCAGAAGCAGCAGCGCGCCCGCGGCGACGGCGATGGATGCGGTCGCATCAGCACCGGTCTCCGCCAAGGCGGGCGCGGCCGGCGCAGTCCAGTTCAGCACCGTGATGCCCTCGGGCAGGCCCGCGACGAGCCGACCGCTGAAGGTGTCGAACTCGGAGGCGGCAGCCACGGCGGCATCGAAGGCTACCGTGGTGTCCGACGCCTCGGACCCGAGCGGCAGGTGGATCGTCACGAAGTCAGCCACGTACGTCGTCGACCCAGCGGCGAAAGTGGAGCTGACGAAGTCGTGGAACGACTCGTAGTTGTTGAGAATGTCACCAGAAGACGTGCTGGCGGTGTTGCCGGGCAGCGCCCAGAAGGAGCCTGCAACGGTGGTGGCGGAGGTCCCCGCCGTGATGACCCACTTGTCGTCACTCGTCAGCACGCCGGTGGTGCCACCCGTGGAGGACTTGAATACGCCGTTGTTGTCGTAGTTGTCGTAGAGGTAGAAGTCGCTGGCTGTGATGTCGGCACCGGTGCGGTTCTCGATCGTGTAGAACAGTCGGGCGAGGTCACCGGCTGCGTACAGTCGGTAGCTGACGGTGGTGAACAGCCCCGGAATCAACTCTTCCTCGAGGCAGGTGATAACCGTGTCCCCGGTGCCCGCGTCGGTTTCGACGTCCGCGGTGGTGTCGTCACAGGAGACGCCGTTGCCGTCGATGTACAGCTCGCCGAATGAGTGGTTCACTCGATCCAGGTTGTTGGCCTCATCGTAGGTGTGGCCGATTCCGGCAGCACTGCTGTTGAGGTTCCACTCGGTTCCACCGATGATCACCTGTCCAGTCCACGCGGCTGCTGCGGCGGGGCCGGCGATAACAAGAACTGAAGCGCCGACGATGGCGGCGGCGGCGGACAAGCGGGCAGAGAGCTTCATGCGGAATCCCCAAGGGTAGAACGGGCAGTGAGCTCACTCTAGTGGAGGCTCACAGCGTATTTTCAGCATGGCGCGTGCTACTCGGTAACGATCTCCACAGAACCATCGTGAGTGACCCGGATGCTCGTGCCATCGTCGAGCTCCACTACAGGTCGACCTTCCAGCCACGTCAGCGTCCACCGCCAGCCGTCGGTCGGGATACCGTCAAGCTCGACCTCCACCTCGCGGATCGCCGCGCGCACCGGCTCCTCGAGCCGCGCGGGTGGCTCGTCTCCCACGTTCCAGCGAGTGCCCAACTGCATCAGAGGCTCTTCTCGTAGGTGACCCAGGTGGTTTTGGTCGCGATCCGGTCGTACAGCCGCTGGGCGCGACCGTTGTCTGCCGCGGTGATCCAGCGCAGCGTGCCAGCGGGGCCGGTCGAGCGGGCGAGGTCGGCCAAGTGCTCGATGAGGGCCGTCGCGTGGCCCGCGCCCCGGGCATCCGGGTCGACGTAGAGATCGTCGAGAAACCAGTCGCGTCCGCCCGTGAAGGTGTCGGGGTGCGAGCGGTAGTGCGCGAACCCGACGACGGTGCCGTCGTGCTCGGCGACGAGTGCGTCGACTCCCGACCCTGACTCGAGAAGCAGTGCCCACACGCGATCGAGCACATCGGCGGTGAACTCGGTCTCGTAGAACACCCCGTAGGCAACGAAAAGCTTCTCCCACGCGGCATGATCGCTGGCGACGATCGCGCGGATCACTCGGACACCTCGGCGAGCACGATGTCGCGCACCTCGATCGTGTCGGACTCCTCGAAGCCCAGTACGCCGATGCGCCCCACGGCCCGCAGGTCGGCGAGACCGTCGCGCAGGATCGCCGGTCCCGTGATGAGAGCCGACACGACGTCGGCCTTCTGCGAGGCCTTGGCATCGGTCTTGGCCCGACGGATGCCGATGAGCGCCTCGCTCACGGCCGGCAGCAGGCCCGCGGGAGCGCCGCGCACACCCGTGTCCTGCACCGTCGGCCAGGTGGCGGTGTGCACCGATCCCTCGTGGGTCCAGCTCCAGACCTCCTCGGTGGCAAACGGCAGGTACGGGGCGAACAGTCGCAGCATCACGTCGATCGCCACGCGCAGCGCTGTGGCCGCGCTCGCCTGACCCTCGGGACCGCTGGCGCCGTAGGCACGCTCCTTGACGAGCTCGAGGTAGTCGTCGCAGAAGGTCCAGAAGAACTGCTCGGCCGTCTCCAGAGCGCGGGCGTGGTCGTAGGCCTCCAGAGCCTCAGTGGCAGTGGTGACCACTGCGCCCAGGGTTGCGAGCATGTCGAGGTCGAGGGGTTCGGTCACTGAGGCTCCCGAAGTGCCCCCATCGAGAGCCTCAGGGAGCGGGAACGAGTACACGAACTTCGCAGCGTTCAGCACCTTGATGGCCAACCGGCGCCCGATCTTGATCTGCTTGGGGTTCTGCGGGTCGAACGCGGCATCCGTGCCCAGTCGACTGGACGCCGCCCAGTACCGCACCGCGTCGGAGCCGTGCTCATCGAGCATGCCCTTGGGCGTGACGACGTTGCCCTTCGACTTGGACATCTTCTTGCGGTCGGGGTCGACGATGAAGCCGGAGATACCGGCGTTGGTCCACGGCACCTGACCGTGCTCGAGTTCGGCGCGGAGCACCGTCGAGAACAGCCAGGTGCGGATGATGTCCTGGCCCTGGCTGCGCAGGGAGTACGGGAACACCAGGGCGAACAACTCGGGGTCGGTCTCCCAGCCGCCTGCGATCTGCGGCGTGAGGCTCGAGGTGGCCCAGGTATCCATGATGTCCAGCTCGCCGGCGAAACGAACGCCGCGGTCGGCCTCGGTGTAGCCGGGCGGCACGTCGGTCGACGGGTCGATCGGCAGGCTCGCCTCGTCGGGCACGAGCACTGCGCCCTTCTCGCCGTTGGCGTCGAGCTCGTACCAGACGGGGATCGGCACGCCGAAGAAGCGCTGGCGCGAGATCAGCCAGTCGCCGGTGAGTCCGCCGACCCAGTTCTCGTAGCGGACGCGCATGTGGTCGGGGGTGAAGGAGATCTCGCGGCCCGCCTCGAGCAGAGTCTCGCGGAGCTTCTGGTCACGTGCACCGTTGGTGATGTACCACTGCCGGGTCGAGATGATCTCCAGTGGCTTGTCGCCCTTCTCGAAGAACTTCACCTGGTGGGTGATCGGCTTGGGATCACCGATCAGCTCTCCGGTCTCGCGCAGCAGCTCGACCACTCGCGCCTTCGCGCTGAACACGGTCTTGCCCGCGAGCTCCGCGTAGGCGGCCTGCGCCTCGGGCGTGGCGATCACATCGGGTGCCTCGGCGATGATGCGTCCGTCGGCGCCGATGATGGTGCGATTGGGCAGGTCGAGTTCGCGCCACCAGATCACGTCGGTCACATCGCCGAACGTGCAGATCATCGCAATGCCCGACCCCTTGTCCTGCTGGGCCAGGTGGTGGGCGACCACCGGCACCTCCACACCGAACAGGGGAGTGGTGACGGTCGTACCGAAGAACGGCTTGTAGCGGTCGTCATCCGGATGCGCCACCAGCGCCACACAGGCCGCCAGCAGTTCCGGCCGGGTCGTCTCGATCTCGATGTCGCCCTGGCCGTCGGTGCGGTGGAACGCGACCCGGTGGTATGCCGCGGGCTGCTCCTTGTCCTCGAGCTCGGCCTGGGCAACCGCGGTGCGGAAGGTGATGTCCCACAGGGTGGGCGCATCCGCCTGGTAGGCCTCACCGCGGGCGAGGTTGCGCAGGAATGCGCGTTGCGCCACCCGCTGGGCATCGTCGCCGATCGTGCGGTAGGTCAGTGACCAGTCGACGCTCAGTCCGAGCTGGCGCCAGAGATCCTCGAACTGCTTCTCGTCTTCGGCCGTCAGTTCTTCACAGAGCTCGATGAAGTTGCGGCGAGAGATGGGTAGTTGGTCGGCGGCCTTGCCGCTTGACCCTTCGCCACCCTGCTGCGGAGGCACGAAGCCTGCCTGGTAGGGCAGGGTCGGGTCGCATCGCACGCCGTAGTAATTCTGCACGCGGCGCTCGGTGGGCAGTCCGTTGTCGTCCCAGCCCATCGGGTAGAAGATGGTGCGACCGCGCATCCGATGGAAGCGCGTGACGAGGTCCATGTGGGTGTAGCTGAACACGTGGCCGATGTGCAGGCTGCCCGAGGCGGTGGGCGGGGGCGTGTCGACGGAGAACACGCTGTCTGGCCCGGCGGCGGCCGCGGCATCCCGATCGAACCGGTAGGTGCCGTTGGTCTCCCAGACCGGACCCCACTTGTCTTCGAGACCTTCGAGGGCGGGCTTCTCGGGGATGCCTGGACTGGTGGCGGACGCGTCGCTCGACGACATGAGGTCTCCGGTTCGATATGTGCGGCACCGAGTCTGGGTGGTCCGTGATCTCGACGAGCTCGATCACCGGTTCACGAAGGTGCCTGAGTGTGGGTGTGCTCCCGATTCTACCGGAGGGCAGGGGCTACCCCGATGTGCCCTCTCGAAGGCGAGGCGAGTAAGTCAGTTGTCGCCGACGTTGGTGACGGTCACCGATTCGCTGACCTTCTTGCCGCCGCCGATCACCGTCAGCGTGTATTCCACGCTGTCGGTCGGGCACGGGAACTCGAACGGGTCGTAGCCTGCGGGGAAGTTGGACGTGTCACCGCTCGGGGGCAGGTTGTTGAACAGGAAGCCCTGCGACGCGTCCTTCGTGTTGACCCCGAAGAACACCTGGTCAACGTTCGATGCCGACCAGCTGAACGAGATGTACTGGGGCGACGGAACCGGGGCGCTGGTGTTGCAGAACACCTCGTCGTTGCCGACCGTGAAGCTGTTGATGCGTGCGGAGTTGTCCGGGGGCGGCGGGTCGACGGTCTTCGTAGGCGTGGGTGTCGGGGTGGGCGTGGGCGTCTTGCTCGGGGTGGGGCTGGGTGTGGGCGTCGGCGACCCGCTAGCCGAGCCGGTCGGAGTCGGCCCCGGTGTCGGCACCCCGGATCCCTGGGTCAGCAGCACGATCAGCAGGATGAGAACCGCGAGCAGGAGCGCACCGCCGATGGAGGCGAGGATGATGATCAGGCGTCGTGACTTCGGGTCGCCCGCGGCGGTGGCTGCGGCTGAGCCATCTGCGGGCGGCGCGGGCGGTCCGCCGATGACTTCGGTGGGCGCATCCGCACCCGGCTGGTCGAACTTCTGGGTCGGGATGTCGTCGCTCATCGGTCCCTCGAGGCTGTGGCAAAAAGAGACGGGGAGGACCCCCGAATGCGCCCAGCTTAGGGCGTTGTCGGGGCTTGGAACAACAGATCCTTGAGGACTGTTCAGGCGCAGTTGCTCTAGTTGAAATAGAACAATATACTGAGGTCATGATTCTTACCGTCGACCCCGCATCGGCCCTGCCGCTGTTCGAGCAGTTGGTGACGGGCATCCGCGGGCAGATCATCGGTGGATCGTTGAGCGCGGGGGAGCGGCTCCCGGCGGCGCGTGAGCTCGCGGAGTCGCTCGACATCAACGTGCACACAGTGCTGCGCGCGTATCAGATACTGCGCGACGAGGGGTTCCTCGATCTTCGACGCGGTCGTGGCGCCATCGTGGCCGACCGCGCGCGTGACTACGACGAACTGGCCCGCCGGGTCGCCGGGCTCGTCGCCGAGGCCCAGCGGCTCGGACTCACCCCCGCTGCGCTCAGCTCCCTGATTCGAGAGGCATACGAATGATCACCACGTCACGCCGTCGAGAGCAAGTGATCGGTCTGGCCCTCCCCGTGGCGATTCTCGTGATCAGCCTCGCGGTCATGTTCTGGGCACTGAGCGACCTGCCCGACCCGGTCGCAGTTCACTGGGGTCCGGCAGGAACGCCCGACGCCTTCGGTAGCCCGCTGCTGGCGTTCATCCTTATGCCGGTCACAGTTCTCGCCTACCTCGCGCTGCCGGCGCGCGTGCTCGCACGGGCGCACGATCGGGGCCCGACGGCCGATCAGCGCATCCTGCTCGCCGTGGGCCCATTCCTGTCGACAGTGCTCGGTGTAGTTCTCGCGGGGGGTCTCGCCATCCAACGCGGTCTGGATGACGCGGCCGCCGGCCCGTCGATCCTTCCCGTTGTGGCGCTCGCGTTCGGCGGCGGGATCGTGGTCGGCGTCGTGTCGTACCTGCTGCTGCCGGCCGGCCCAGCGGTCGAGGCGATCCCGGATGCCGCGGACCTCCCTGCCCGCCCGCTGGGCGTGGACGAGACCGCGGTGTGGATCCGCCAGGTGCGGCCCGTCGGGGCGACCCTGGCGATCATCCTCACGGCCGGTGCGATCCTCTTCATCGCGGGCGCCACGATCGTCGCGTTCGTGCAGCCGATTGCGGTGCTGCTGTTCGTGCTGCCAGCGCTCCTGCTCGTGTTCGGCTACGCCTGCACGTACTGGACGTTGACCGTCGACCGGCACGGGGTGCTTCTGCGTGGCGCTCTCACCTGGCCGGTCATCCGGATTCCGCTCGACCAGATCGAGTCGGCTCGGGTGATCGACGTCGATCCGCTGTCGGACTTCGGGGGATGGGGGCTTCGCTGGGCGCCACGCACCACGGGCATCATCGTTCGTCGAGGTGAGGCCCTGGAGGTGGCACGACGGGGTCGGCGCGCCCTCGTCGTCACGCTCGATCGCGCGGCGCCGGGAGCCGAACTGCTCAATGCCCTGGTCCTGCGTCAGCGTGGAGGCGTGCGGTAGGATTGTGAGCATAGGCGCCGATCCGGCCATCACCGGGGAGCCTTCGGAAGAGCCGCTCTCGGGTGGGGTAGAACCGAACGGGTCAGCCCGTCATAGCTCTTGAGTGGCCCGGAACCGGTGGTCGAGCGCGTCGAGACCATCGCTTGGGCAAGCGGGGTGGTACCGCGGCTAGTGCCTGTGTCAGGCCGATGTCGTCCTCGTGCAGAGTCCAGCACAGGAGCCACGATGACTTACCCCCGCCACACCCCCGACGAGTCGGTGCCGCCGAGCCCCACGTTCCCGTCGATCGAGGAGCAGGTGCTCGCCTACTGGCGCGAGGACGACACCTTCCGGGCGTCGGTCGATCAGCGTGAGGGCGCGCCCGAGTGGGTGTTCTACGACGGTCCGCCGTTCGCCAACGGCCTGCCGCACTACGGTCACCTTCTCACCGGCTACGCGAAGGACCTGTTCCCGCGCTTCCAGACCATGCGCGGCAAGCAGGTGCACCGTCGCTTCGGCTGGGACACCCACGGGCTGCCCGCCGAGCTCGAGGCGGAGCGTCAGCTCGGCATCACCGACAAGAGCCAGATCGAGGAGATGGGCATCGCGGCCTTCAACCAGGCCGCCCGCGACTCGGTGCTGAAGTACACCAAGGAGTGGGAGGAGTACGTCACCCGTCAGGCCCGCTGGGTCGACTTCGAGAACGACTACAAGACGCTCGACGTGACCTTCATGGAGAGCGTCATCTGGGCGTTCAAGCGCCTCTACGACAAGGGCCTCGCCTATGAGGGCTACCGCGTGCTGCCGTACTGCTGGCGCGACCAGACGCCGCTGTCGAACCACGAACTGCGCATGGACGACGACGTCTACAAGATGCGTCAGGATCAGTCGGTCACGGTCACCTTCCCGCTCGATGGGCCCAAGGCGGAGAGCCTCGGCCTCACGGCCGTCAAGGCTCTCGCCTGGACGACCACCCCGTGGACCCTGCCCACCAACCTCGCGCTCGCCGTTGGCCCCGACATCGAGTACGCCGTCGTGCCGAGCGGGCCGCTGGGCGCCGGGATCTCGACGGGCTCGATCACCGATGCCGAGGGCGTTGCGGAGTTCCTCCTCGCCGCCGACACCGTCGGCGCCTACGCGAAGGACCTCGGCTACGCCACGCCCGACGAGGCGCTCGAAGCAATCACGCGCCGCCTCCCGGGTCGCGACCTCGAGGGTGTGCGCTACGCCCGGCTCTGGGACTACTACGCCGACACCGACGAGTGGGGCACGGGCAACGCCTGGCAGATCCTCGTCGCCGACTACGTGGCCACGGGAGAGGGCACCGGCATCGTGCACCAGGCCCCGGCATACGGTGAAGACGACCAGATCGCGTGTGCTGCCGCGGGCATCCCCGTGATCCTGTCGGTCGATGAGGGCGGCAAGTTCCTGCCCATCATCGAGGATGTCGCGGGCCTGCAGGTCTTCGACGCCAACAAGCCACTCACCCAGAAGCTGCGCGCCGACGGCCGCCTGCTGCGGGTGGCCAGCTACGAGCACTCCTACCCGCACTGCTGGCGCTGCCGCAATCCGCTCATCTACAAGGCGGTGTCCAGCTGGTTCGTGCGCGTGCCCGAATTCCGCGACCGCATGGAGCAGCTCAACCAGGAGATCAACTGGGTTCCGGAGAACGTCAAAGACGGTCAGTTCGGCAAGTGGATCGCCGGCGCTCGCGACTGGTCGATCTCCCGCAACCGCTACTGGGGAAGCCCCATCCCGGTATGGAAGAGCGACAACCCGGAGTACCCGCGCGTCGACGCCTACGGCTCGCTGGCCGAGCTGGAGGCCGACTTCGGCAGGCTGCCGCTGAACGCGGCAGGCGAGCCCGACCTGCACCGCCCCTACATCGATGAGCTGACTCGTCCGAACCCCGATGACCCCACCGGGAAGTCGACCATGCGTCGCATCCCCGACGTGCTCGACGTGTGGTTCGACTCCGGCTCCATGCCGTTCGCGCAGGTGCACTACCCGTTCGAGAACCAAGACTGGTTCGCCACCCACAACCCCGCTGACTTCATCGTCGAGTACATCGGCCAGACCCGCGGGTGGTTCTACCTGCTGCACGTGCTGTCGACCGCACTCTTCGATCGCCCCGCCTTCAAGAACGTCATCAGCCACGGCATCGTGCTCGGCAGCGACGGCCAGAAGATGTCCAAGTCGCTGCGCAACTACCCCGACGTCAACGAGGTCTTCGACCGCGACGGCGCGGATGCGATGCGCTGGTTCCTCATGTCGAGCTCGGTCATCCGGGGCGGCAACCTCGTGGTGACCGAGGAGGGCATCCGCGGGGGCGTGCGCGAGTTCCTGCTGCCGCTGTGGAGCACGTACTACTTCTTCACGCTGTATTCGAACAGTCGGTCAGGCGGGTTGAGTGGCGCGGAGCGCGTATCGAAACCGCGCGAAACCTGGCGCACCGACTCCACCAACGTGCTCGACCGCTACCTGCTGGCCAAGACCGGCCAGCTGATCCGGGATGTCACGGCCGACCTCGAGGCGCTCGACAGCCCTCTCGCCGCAGCCAAGCTGCGCGACTTCGCCGACGTGCTCACCAACTGGTACGTGCGCCGCAGCCGCGACCGGTTCTGGGCGGGCGACGACACCGACGCGTTCGACACCCTCTACACCGTGCTGGAAACCGTGACCCGGGTTGCCGCGCCGCTCATCCCGCTCGTCGGCGAAGAGATCTGGCGTGGGCTCACGGGCGGGCGCAGCGTGCACCTGGAGGACTGGCCGGACGCGGCATCCTTCCCCGTCGACGACACCCTCGTCTCGGCCATGGACCGCGTGCGCGAGATCGCGTCGGCCGGACTGGCTCTGCGCAAGGCTCGCGGTCTGCGGGTGCGCTTGCCCCTCGCGCGACTCACCATCGTCTCGAACGAGACAGCCGGTCTCGCGCCGTTCGGCGACATCCTGAGCGAGGAGCTCAACGTCAAGGCCGTCGAGTTCGAGACTCTCGATACCGGAAGCCTCGATCAGCACGGCATCGCTCGCCGTCTCACCGTCAACGCGCGCGCACTCGGCCCTCGCCTGGGCAAGCAGGTGCAGCAGGTCATTCAGGCGGCCAAGGCCGGCGACTGGACGGTGACTGATGACGTCGTCACGGTCGGGGGCACCAGGCTCGAGCCGGGGGAGTTCGACCTCGAACTCGAGGCGGCCGACGTGGCGAGCGCCATCGCGTTCCTCAGCGGTGACGGTTTCGTCATCCTCGATACCGCGACGACCCCCGAACTCGAGGCGGAGGGACTCGCGCGCGACGTGATCCGCGCGATCCAGGACACGCGCAAGGCCGCGGGACTCGAGGTCAGCGACCGCATCGAGCTCGCCGTCACCGGATCCGACGCTGGCGATATCGACGCGCTCACGCTGTTCGCCGAGACCATTGCCGGCGAGACGCTCGCGGTCGCCTGGGTCTTCGAGCTCTCGGCCGACCCCGCGCTGACCGCCACGCTCGGCTCGGCCGCAGGCCAGCGAGCCGAACTCGCGGCGGGGCAGTACTCGAACCGTGGTTCACTGGTAATCGATGTTGTGAAGTCGGGAGCGGTGAGTGTCTGAGTCAAACCAGTCCGATCGGGATGATGAGTTCGCGGATGACGCCGACCTCGGCGACGACGACTCGAACCCGCTCGCCGATCTCAGCCCGTTTGCTTCGGGTGACGAGGGCACGAACGTGGACGACGACTCCGAGTGGGACCTCGAGGACTCGGAGTACCAGGACGACGCCGACCGCGTCTATGAGGAGCTTCTGGCCCGCGTGGGCGAGGCCGCACCACAGCCGCGGCTGGAGCCGACCCGCCGGGTGACCGAGCTGCTGGGCGACCCGCAGCGCAGCTACCCGATCATTCACGTGACCGGCACCAACGGCAAGACCTCGACGAGCCGAATCGCGGAGAGCATTCTGCGCGCCTACGGGCTGCGCACCGGGCTCATGACCAGTCCCCATCTGGTGCGCGTCAACGAACGAATCGTGATCGATGGCCAGCCCATCTCCAACCGGGCGCTCGCGGCGAACTGGGCGGACATCCGCCCCTATATCGACATGGTCGACGCCGAGCTGATCGCCAACTCCGAGGAGACCCTCACCTACTTCGAGGCCCTCACCGTGCTGGCCTTCGCCGCCTTCGCCGATGCGCCGATCGACGTCGCCGTCATCGAGGTGGGCATGGGCGGCGAGTGGGATTCGACGAACGTGGGCGACGGACAGGTCGCCGTCTTCACGCCGATCGCTCTCGATCACACGCAGCGGCTGGGGTCAACGGTGGCCGAGATCGCTCGCACCAAGGCGGGGATCATCAAGCCCGTGGCATCCGTCGTCTCGGCGGTGCAGTCCTCTGACGCCCTCGCCGAACTGGAGCGCGCGGTCGAGCTCACCGAGTCGAGCCTCGAGGTGGAGGGCGACGGGTTCGCGCTCGAGTCCTCGGCCGTCGCGGTCGGTGGGCAGGTCATCACGGTCCGCGGTCTCGCCGAGACCTACAGCGACCTGTTCCTGCCTATGTTCGGCGATCACCAGGGTCACAACGCGGCGCTCGCGATCGCGGCCGTCGAGTCGTTCCTCGGGGCGGGCACCCAGCCTCTCGTGGGCGATGTGCTCGCCGAGGGTCTTGCGACCGCGACCTCACCCGGACGCCTCCAGGTCGTGGGCGTCGACCCCACGGTGATCGTGGATGCCGCGCACAATCCCCACGGGGCCGCGGCCCTTGCCGCGGCCCTCGGCACCTACTTCACGTTCGACGAGATCGTCGTCGTGCTGGGCGTTCTGCAGGACAAGGACGCCGCAGGAATCGTCGCGGCGCTGGCCCCCGTGGCCGCCCGCTTCAACGTCACCCAATCGCAGTCCGAGCGCGCTGTGCCGCACGACCAGCTGGCCGAACTCGTTGTCGAGCACGCGGGTCAGGACTCGACCTACCAGTTCGAGACCTTCGAGCAGGCGGTGGCGGATGCCCGGGCCTGGGCTGCGGAGAGTGATCGCCGCGCGGTGCTCGTCACCGGGTCGATCACCCTTGTGGGAGAAGCCATCGCGCTCGCGGGTTCGGAGCGGTGGAAGTGAGCGGGCCGGCGGCGCCCGGCGGGTTGAGTAGCCCGCAGGGCGTATCGAAACCGTCGAGACCTCCCCGTCGCGAGCGCACCGCGAGCGAGTCCCTCCTCTCGATCGCCCTCGCACTCGAAGCCGTTCTCGTCTTCTTCGTCGCGCTCACCGCGTTCGGGTTGAAGGCCCTCCAACCGCTGCCCGCGTTCATCGGCGGGGCCGCCCTGATCGTCGTGCTGGTGCTCGCCGCGCGACTGGTGCGCTACCCGTGGGGCGTGTGGCTGGGATGGGTGCTGCAGGTGGTGCTTCTGGCCACCGGCATCCTTCTGCCCATCATGTACGTCGTCGCCGCCGCCTTCATCGGCATCTGGGTCTACTGCTTCGTCAAGGGCCGCCAACTCGATAGTGCCAAGGCCGCGTACCTCGCGGCGAATCCCCAGCAATCCAAGGAGTCGTAAGTGTCAGTGGAAGAAACCCTCGTTCTCGTCAAGCCGGATGGCGTCGCTCGCAACCTCACCGGTGAGATCCTGCGCCGCATCGAGGCGAAGGGCTACCAGCTCGTCGACATCAAGCTGGTGCAGGCCGACCTCGACCTGCTCGCCGCCCACTACGAGGAGCACCAGGGCAAGCCGTTCTACGAGCCGCTCGTCGAGTTCATGCAGAGCGGTCCCGTTGTAGCCATCCGCGTCGCCGGCAATCGGGTCATCGAGGGCTTCCGTTCGCTGGCAGGCACGACCGACCCGACGACGGCAGCGCCGGGAACCATCCGTGGCGACCTGGGCCGTGACTGGGGTCTCAAGGTGCAGCAGAACCTGGTGCACGGCAGCGACTCACCCGAGTCGGCCGCGCGTGAACTCGCACTCTGGTTCGGCTAGACGGCGAGCATCGACAGCAGGTCGAGGCGCAGCTGCGCCACGATCGCGATGATGAGGTAGCCGGCGAGGGTGATCACGGGGACCCATCCGTAGAGCCGGTCGCCGAGCCGCACGAGCCCTGAGCCGAAGCGACCCTCGCGAGCATTGAAGAGGGTGAGGGCCCAGAACATCGGGATCACCATCGACCAGACGAGCATGCACCACGGGCAGAGGGTGCCCAGGTTGAAGATCGACTGGTAGGCGAGCCAGAGGCAGAACGCGAATGCCCCGGCGACGCCGATGTTGAAGGCGATCCAGAACCAGCGGGCGAAGGCGGCGCCGGCCAGCAGTGCCACGCCGACGGCGATCGGAGCGACGAATCCACCGAGTCCGATGATGGGGTTGGGGAAGCCGAGGATCGCACCCTGCCACGACCCGAGGTTCTTGCCGCACTGCACGATGACGCTGAAATTGCAGTCGAGGTCGGCCTCGGGATTGGCGAGCACGGCGAGCTTGTCGAGTGTCAGCGCGAGGGCCGCGTACCACCCCACCGCGCCCGTGACGATGAGCACAATGGCGAGCGACAGGGGTCTGCGCGGGACGGCGGCGTCAGTCATGTTCGGATTATTGCACGGGCCAAATCACGACTAACTGACAATGCGTGCGATAATTTGAGGTAGTCAGTCGAGCCGCGCTCGATCTGGCGCCAAAACAGCTTTACCGGGGCGGTTCCCGGGCCAGGAAAGCAACCCCAGAACCACGGTTGCGCGAGTCGGATAGCCAGTTCCGAGTAGTAGTGGCAGACCAAGTGACAACAAGTGTGGTGAGAGCACGACTGCACCGCGAGCCCAGAGCCCGGTGCAGGACCTGAAGAATTAGTAGCGGTCCCTCGCATTCAGTTGCGGCGGATAGCGCACGAGAGAGTACCCGGTGGGTGGCGCGGCCCCCTACCCGGGAATGGGAGTACACCAGCAATGGTGAATGAGAACATCGAAGATAGCCCGAAGAAGAAGTCGCGACTGTTTGGCCGCAAGGCAGCGGATGCCGCGGCACCTGCTGCCCCGCCGCTCGAGCCTGAGGCATCCGAACCCTCCGCGTCCGACCAGGCAGCGCTGGCGAAGGCCCCGGCCCGCAAGCGCACAGCGCCGAAGAGTGCGGCCGATCATGTGAACACCGCGGCAAGCGATGCGTTGGTCGCGGAGGTGGCGACCGCCGATGTTGTCGCTCCGGCGCCGGCCCGCAGCCGCTCCAAGAAGGCGGCGCCCGCCGATGGTCCGGCCGAGGCATCCACTGATTCACCGGCGGACGCAGCGGTGGACGCGCCGGCCAAGAAGACGCCGCCGCGCCCGACCACGTCGCTGCTCTTCCAGGCACCCGACCTGCCTCCGCTTCCGCCGATGCCGCGCTCGGGTGCACCGCTGCCGGAACTCGACGAGCCCGGCACCGTGCGCCGTCGTTCGCGTCGCCGCCCGGGGGAGGACCTCCGCCCCGGCGACGAGGCGCCCAACACCGTCGTGCGCGTGCGCCAGCCGCGTCCGGAGCCCGTGCTCAGCAATGAGCCCACCCGCGTCAAGGGCTCCACGCGCCTCGAGGCGAAGAAGCAGCGTCGCCGCGATGGCCGCGACGCCGGCCGTCGCCGTCCCGTCGTCACCGAGAGCGAGTTCCTCGCCCGCCGCGAGTCCGTCGACCGCGTCATGGTGGTGCGCAGCAAGTTCGACCGCATCCAGATCGCCGTGCTCGAAGATGGCGTGCTCGTCGAGCACTACGTCGCCAAGGCGCAGGACGCCAGCCTCATCGGCAACGTCTACCTCGGTCGCGTGCAGAACGTGCTGCCGTCGATGGAGGCCGCATTCGTCGACATCGGCCGCGGCCGCAACGCCGTGCTCTACTCCGGTGAGGTCGACTGGGATGCCGCGGCTCTCGATTCCGACGGCAAGACCCAGGCCCGCCGCATCGAGCTCGCGCTCAAGCCGGGCGACCGCGTGCTCGTGCAGGTCACCAAGGACCCGGTCGGACACAAGGGTGCCCGCCTCACCTCGCAGGTCTCGCTTCCTGGCCGTTACCTCGTCTACGTGCCCAACGGCTCCATGTCCGGCATCAGCCGCAAGCTGCCCGACACCGAGCGCGCCCGTCTCAAGAAGATCCTCAAGGAGGTTCTGCCCGAGAACGTCGGTGTCATCGTGCGCACCGCCGCCGAGGGCGCAACCGAGGAGCAGCTGACGCTCGACGTCAATCGCCTCACCAACCAGTGGGCCGAGATCAGTCGTCTCGTGGAGACCCAGCAGGCGCCCGCGCTCCTGCACTCGGAGCCCGACCTGCTCATCAAGATCGTGCGCGACGTCTTCAACGAGGACTTCGGCAAGCTCGTCATTGAAGGCTCGGATGCGCGGCAGACCATCGAGGGTTACCTCCGTTCCGTCGCCCCCGACCTGCTCGATCGCATCCAGACCTATGAGGGTTCGGCCGACTCGTTCGACGAGTACCGGGTATCCGAGCAGATCGAGAAGGCGCTCGACCGCAAGGTCTGGCTGCCCAGTGGTGGTTCGCTCGTGATCGACCGCACCGAGGCCATGACCGTCGTCGACGTCAACACGGGCAAGTTCGTCGGCTCGGGCGGCAACCTCGAGGAGACGGTCACCAAGAACAACCTCGAAGCCGCCGAGGAGATCGTGCGCCAGCTGCGTCTGCGCGACATCGGCGGCATCATCGTCGTCGACTTCATCGACATGGTTCTGGAGTCCAACCGCGACCTCGTGCTGCGCCGCCTGGTCGAGTGCCTGTCGCGCGACCGCACCAAGCACCAGGTCGCCGAGGTCACCTCGCTCGGCCTCGTGCAGATGACGCGCAAGAAGCTGGGCCTCGGCCTGCTCGAGACGTTCAGCGAGACCTGCGAGGTCTGCGCCGGCCGCGGCATCATCGTGCACCACGACCCCGTCACCAAGCACCGTCAGCAGACTCAGACGGCGCAGCCCGAGCAGAGCGGCGGGCGCCGCAATCGTCGGGGCGGCGGCAACGCCGGCGGTGGGGCGGCCGTGGCATCCACGGTCAAGAACGGCGTGGGCAGCAACGGAACTCACGCGATCACCGAAGACGTGCGCAATGCGCTCGCCCGGGTCGCATCGGTGACGGTGCACACCACCGAGATCGCCATCATCCCGGGTAACGCTCCCGCGGAGCCCGCCGAGGCCAGCACCCCGGTGGTTGAGACTCCCGAAACGGCTCCCGTGACTGACTCGATTCTCGACATCCCCGTGGTGAAGCAGCCGCGTCAGCAGCGCAAGGTCTCCACTCAGGACGCGGAGCAGATCCTCGGGTCGGTGCTCGAGGCGCTGCCGGAGCCGAAGCAGCCCGGACAGGGCCGCTCGCGCGTTTCCCGACGTGCGGGCAGCGCTGGGCAAGTGGTGAGTGCGCCCTCAGAGTAGCGTTCGGCCGGTTGAGTAGCCGCACCGCGGCGTATCGAAACCGCGCGCTCCCACTCACCGATCCCGCTGAGGCACCCGCAATCCGCTCGCCTCGAGACGCTGCACGAATTCGCGCACGCCGACCGGCTGCGCGCCCAGCGCGACGAGCTCGTGCCACTTGTGCGCGGGAACGTCATAGTGGTCCAGGTCGAAGCCCCGACGCGGGATGCCTGCAGCCTCCGCGAACGCGTGCAACTCCTCCAGCGACGTGTCACTGACGATGTGCGCCCATAGAGTGTTGTGTGCGGGCCAGATCGGCTGGTCGATGAGCACGGTCATGATGCGATCCTAGGCAGGCAGCGTGGAAATCTCAGTGAAGCGGATGCTCCGCACGCGCGGCGCCCTCGTGGCAGCCATCACGGCGCTCGCCGTGGGGCTCGCGCTCGCCGCCGGCCACCTGCTTCTCACCGTGATCGCTACGGAGCCGTTCGATCGCGCCGGCTACGTGCTGCTCACGGGCGTTCTGCCGTTCACCGTGGGCTACTTCCTGGCTCTCTGGGTGGTCGCCCCGATCACGGAGCAGCTCGGTATCGGTCACGTCGTTACTCGCGCGATCCTCGCGACGGGCATCGGAGCCACTCTGTGGTTCGTGGTGCTCGGGCTCACAGGCGTGGTGACGGCGGTGTCGGCGACGTCCGATGTGCTGGGGATCGCGGCATCCCCGGGCCTGATCGGTGCCCAGCTCGGCTACGCCCTGCAGCAGGCGCTCACTGGTCTGGTCGTGCTGCTGCCTCTCGGCGTGCTCGGGGGAGTGCTGCAGTGGGTGTGGCGCACGGCGCATCCTGCTCCGCACCACATCGAGGGTCTCATCGACGTCTGATCGAGCGTTTAGAGTGGAAGCATGTCGTTCCTCGGTGTCGTCACAGTTCTCGGCCAGCTGGCCTTGGTCGCCATGGGCGGCCTGATCATCCTCTCCAGCCTGGTCGTGCTGGCGGGGATCGCATTCCCGGCGCTTCTGGCGCCGTTGTTCCCCTAGCGGGCGCCGTTTGACCCAGCACCCCGAAGTCGCGTATTGTTGACTCTTGGTGTCTGCTGGGCCAAGCCCGCATTCGATCACCAACAGCTTCCAAGAGTTAGGGAAACCAAGTGGTTTACGCAGTTGTGCGCGCCGGTGGGCGTCAGGAGAAGGTCGAGGTTGGCTCGATCGTCGTTCTCGACCGCATCCAGGCCGACAAGAACGGCAACGTCGAGCTCGTTCCCGTGCTCTTCGTCGATGGTGACAAGATCACCCACGACGCCAAGTCGCTGACGAAGGTCAAGGTCGTCGCCGAGGTTCTCGGTAACGAGCGTGGACCGAAGATCGTCATCCAGAAGTTCAAGAACAAGACCGGATACAAGAAGCGCCAGGGCCACCGCCAGGAGCTGACTCGTATCAAGATCACCAGCATCGCGTAGGGGTAGACACTCATGGCACACAAAAAGGGCGCATCGTCCACCCGTAACGGCCGCGACTCCAACGCTCAGCGCCTCGGCGTGAAGCGTTTCGGTGGCCAGACCGTGCTCGCCGGCGAGATCATCGTCCGCCAGCGCGGAACCCACTTCCACCCGGGCGCCAACGTCGGCCGCGGTGGCGACGACACGCTGTTCGCGCTCGCGGCCGGTGCCGTCGAGTTCGGCGCCAAGGGCGGCCGCAAGGTCGTCAACATCGTCACTGCAGACTAGGGTCTCGATACGCTCGCTGCGCGAGCTACTCGACCACCGGTAGGGGAGCGGGCTTCGGCTCGCTTTTCCCGTTTAAGGCAACACCGCAACCGCAACACCGCAATCAGAAGGAGGAGTGCCATGGCGTCATTCGTCGACCAAGTGACCCTCCACCTGCTGGCGGGTCACGGTGGCAACGGCTGCGTGTCGGTCAAGCGTGAGAAGTTCAAGCCGCTCGCTGGCCCCGACGGCGGCAATGGCGGAGACGGCGGCGACATCGTGCTCGTGAGTGACCCCCAGGTCACCACGCTGCTCGGCTTCCACCGCGCTCCGCACCGCAAATCCGAGCACGGCCAGCCCGGCCAGGGCGACCACAAGGCCGGCACCTCGGGCGAGGACCTGATTCTCTCCGTGCCCGTCGGCACCGTCATCAAAGACGCCGAGGGCAACGAGCTCATCGACATGGATGCCCCGGGCATCCGCTATGTCGCCGGCCCCGGCGGCCAGGGCGGCCTCGGCAACGCCGCGCTCGCCACCACCAAGCGCAAGGCCCCAGGTTTCGCCCTGCTGGGAACGCCCGGCTTCGAGGGCGATATCTTCCTCGAGCTGAAGACCGTCGCGGATGTCGCGCTCGTCGGCTACCCCTCGGCTGGCAAGTCGAGCCTGGTCGCCGCCCTCTCCGCAGCCAAGCCGAAGATCGCGGACTACCCGTTCACGACCCTGCACCCCAACCTCGGCGTCGTTGAGTCGGGCGACACCCGCTACACGATCGCCGATGTTCCCGGACTCATCGAGGGTGCGAGCGAAGGCAAGGGGCTCGGCCTCGAGTTCCTTCGTCACGTTGAGCGGTGCACGGCGCTGCTGCACGTGCTCGACTGCGCCACCCTCGAGCCCGGTCGCGACCCGATCAGCGACCTCGACATCATCCTCGGGGAGCTGGGCGCCTACCCGGTTCCGGAGGGCCAGCTACCGCTGCTCGAACGCGCCCAACTCATCGCCCTCAACAAGATCGACGTGCCCGAGGCGCGGGATCTCGCCGACATGGTGCGCCCGGAGCTCGAGGCGCGCGGCTACCGCGTGTTCGAGGTCTCCGCGGCATCCCACGAGGGGCTGCGCGAGCTGTCGTTCGCGCTGGCCGCGCTCGTGCAGGCCGACCGCGCCGCGAAGGCGCTCGAGCCCGTCAAGCAGCGCATCGTGATCCGGCCGCGGGCTGTCGACGAGAAGGAGTTCGTCGTCAAGGTCGAGGGCGGCACCTACGGCAACGTCTACAACGTGGTCGGCACCAAGCCCGAACGCTGGGTCGCTCAAACCGACTTCGAGAACGAGGAGGCGGTGGGCTTCCTGGCCGACCGTCTCGCCAAGCTGGGTGTTGAGGACGAACTGTTCCGCGCCGGGGCCGTTCCCGGATCGACCGTCATGATCGCCGGCCGGGTCTTCGACTGGGAGCCCACGCTCTCGTCGACCGCCGAGCTCATCACGAGCCCGCGCGGCACCGACTCACGCCTCGACGACAACCAACGCGCGACCAACCGTGCCCGTCGCCAGAGCTACCTCGAGAGAATGGATGCGAAGGCCGCCGCCCGCGCCGAACTCGAGGCCGAGCGCAACGCCGGCATCTGGACCGATGACGAAGGATTCGCGGTCTCCAAGGAAGAGGACAGTGAGTAGTGTCGTGACCTCGCGCGCCGGGATTCCGCACGCGCGACGCATCGTGGTGAAGGTCGGGTCGTCCTCCGTGTCCGGGGAGAACGTCGGCCAGATCGGTGCACTCGTCGATGCACTTGCGGCCGCCCACGGTCGGGGCTCAGAAGTGATTCTGGTCTCGTCGGGGGCGATCGCCACGGGCATCCCCTATCTGAATCTGGATGCCCGCCCGACCGATCTGGCAACGCAGCAGGCCGCGGCCGCCGTCGGCCAGAACGTGCTCATCTTCCGCTACCAGGAGTCACTCGACCGGTACCGCATCGTGGCGGGACAGATCCTGCTCACCGCCGGCGACATGGAGAATCCGACGCACCGCTCGAACGCGCAGCGCGCGATGGAGCGTCTGCTCGGGCTGCGCATCCTGCCGATCGTCAACGAGAACGACACCGTGGCAACGCAGGAGATCCGCTTCGGCGACAACGACCGTCTGGCCGCCATGGTGTCGGTGCTCGTGCGCGCCGACGTGCTCGTGCTGCTCAGCGACATCGACGCGCTGTACACCCGGCCGCCGGCGGAGCCGGGCGCCCTCAAGATCGAGACGGTGCCCTTCGACGATGACCTCGGCGGTGTCACCTTCGGTGACATCGGTGCAGCCGGCGTCGGCACCGGGGGAGCGGGCACGAAGGTCGCCGCCGCGAAGCTGGCCGCGGCATCTGGAATTCCGACCCTTCTCGCCGCGACGGGCAGTGTCGCCGAGGCCCTGGCGGGCGCCGAGCTGGGCACCTGGTTCGAGGCGGCACAGCCGGCCGAGTAGGCCTCAGGGCGTATCGAAACCCGCTCCCGCCGGTTGAGTAGGCCGCAGGCCGTATCGAAACCGTCACGCCGCTAAACTCGACGCATGCCTGAGACCGCCGTCGCCACGTCGTTCACCGACAAGCTCACCGCCTCGAGAGAGGCCGCCCGCGCCCTCGCCACCGCGACGACAGCGCAGAAGAACACCGCTCTGCGGGCGATCGCCGACGCCGTGCTGCGCAATCAAGCCCGCGTGCTGCAGGCCAACGAGCTCGACCTCGCGAACGGCCGTGACAACGGCCTCAGCGCGGGGCTTCAGGACCGTCTGAGGCTTGATGAGAAGCGCCTCATCGCGCTCTCGCAGGCCGTACTGGAGATCGTGGCCCTGCCCGACCCGGTCGGCGACGTCGTGCGCGGGTCCAGCTTGGAGAACGGTCTGCAGCTAACCCAGATTCGCGTGCCGTTCGGCGTCGTCGGGGCGATCTACGAGGCGCGGCCCAACGTCACGATCGACATTGCTGCCCTCGCGCTCAAGAGCGGCAACGCGGTCGTGCTGCGCGGTGGCACGGCGGCCGAGAACACCAACCGGGTTCTGGTCGAGGTAATTCAGTCCGCGCTGGAAGAGGCCGGACTGCCGATCGAGTCTGTGCAGACGATCGATGAGTTCGGTCGCGAGGGCGCCAAGGAGCTCATGCGGGCGCGCGGATTCGTCGACGTGCTCATCCCGCGCGGCAGCGCCGACCTCATCAACTCGGTGGTCGCCGAGTCGACGGTTCCGGTGATCGAGACCGGTGCGGGTGTCGTGCACATCTACCTCGACGAGTCCGCCGACCTCGAGAACTCGGTGGCGATCGTCCACAACGCGAAGGTGCAGCGGCCCAGCGTCTGCAACGCACTGGAGACTCTGCTCGTGAACGCGGCATCCGCCCCCCGGTTGATTCCGCCGGTGCTCGCCAAGCTGCGTGAGGCGGGGGTCACCGTGCACGGCGACTCGCGCACCCTCGAGCTGTTCCCCGACGCGCTGCCCGCGACCGACGAGGACTGGTCGACCGAGTACATGAGCCTCGATGTCGCCGTGCGGGTCGTCGACGACCTGGATGACGCGCTCGATCACATCCGCCAGTACTCGACCCATCACACCGAGTCGATCATCACCAACGATCTCGCGCGCGCGGAACGCTTCCTCGCCGAGGTCGACTCCGCCGTCGTCATGGTCAACGCCTCTACGAGGTTCACCGACGGCGGTGAGTTCGGGTTCGGTGCCGAAGTCGGTATCTCGACTCAGAAGCTCCACGCCCGAGGGCCGATGGGTCTGCCCGAACTGACCAGCACCAAGTGGGTTGTGCGCGGGTCGGGCCAGGTGCGCGGATAGGATAGGGCTACACCCCGAACGGAGAAATGATGTCGCTGATCGCCCTCGCACTCGCTGAGACGGAGGAGCTTGCTCCCTTGATCATGCCTCCGCTGGCCTTCGCGGCGATTGCCGTCGTGGTGTTCGTCGCGCTGGCGATCGTGTCGTGGAGCTTCCGTGACGTGTCCAACCGTCACACGAAGAACCCGAACGGCTCCAACACGCACGGCGCGGGCCACTAGGTTCTCCTGCCCGCATGGCCGAGCCAGCACAGCGACGTGCACGCATCGGTGTCATGGGTGGCACCTTCGACCCGATTCACAACGGCCACTTGGTCGCGGCGAGCGAGGTTCAGCAGCAGTTCGAACTCGACGAGGTGATCTTCGTTCCCACGGGTGAGCCGTGGATGAAGCCCGGAGTCACCGAGGGGGAGCATCGCTACCTCATGACGGTCATCGCGACCGCCGCCAATCCTCGGTTCAATGTGAGCCGCGTCGACATCGACAGGGATGGCCCGACTTACACCGTCGACACGCTTCGTGACATCCGCAAAGCCCGTCCGGATGCCGACCTGTTCTTCATCACCGGCGCCGACGCGGTGGCGCAGATTCTCGATTGGAAGGACGTCGATGAGGTCTGGAATCTCGCGCATTTCATAGCAGTTTCGCGGCCAGGACACACCCTCACCATTCGCGGTTTGCCAGAGCAAGGCGTAAGCTCGCTTGAAGTGCCGGCGTTGGCGATATCCTCCACGGACTGTCGAAGCAGGGTGAGTCGGGGGTTTCCGGTTTGGTATTTGGTGCCCGATGGTGTCGTTCAGTACATCGCCAAGCACCACTTGTATCGGAGTAGCACATGACCACGTACCAAGATCCGCAGCCGCAGTCGCGGCGTGCGGTGCGGCAGGGTGAGCGCGGCGAGACTCCCGAGCGGCAGGAGCAGGTACCGTTCCCGGGCCAGACTCCGCCGCAGTTCTACCCCGATTCCGCCAACGCTCGCGAGATGTGGGATACCACCGCGCGTCGCGCCGCACAGTTGCCGCTCGCGGCGGCCCCTCGACCGGATGCCCCGGCCGCAACATCCGGGCGACGCTCGGCCCAGCCGGCTCCGTCGGCCGCAGAACCGCTGTCCTATTCCACCCAGGGCGTGCCCCCGGCCCAGCAGGCGAACCCGACGCCCTCGTTCCGTCCTCGTGGTTCCTCGCAGGCGCCGGAAGTTCGCGCCGAGCAGCCCTCTGCCACCCACGCCGCCCCTCTGATCACCCCCGCTCAGCCGGAGCCGGGAGCATTCCGCGTGCGCGACTTCAGCCCGGAAGGCCGCAGGTCGGCTGCCCCGCAGGCTCATGTCGATTCGCCGGTTGAGGCCCAGCAGCTGCCCGCCAGCGATCTCGACTACCACACGGAAGCCCGGGTTAATCGGGCTGCTCCGCCGGCACCGCCGATCGCAGAGGTTCCGCCGTTCGTGTCCCAGCCTCAGCCGGTTGCACCTGAACTGATTCAGCCGCCGGTGAGCCAAGCCCCGGTATCCCACGCACCGGTAGCCCAAACACCTGTGGACCTCATCGCACCGAGCGCCCCCGGCGTACCTGTGGAACAGACTCTGACTCGCCGCGAGATGCGTGCGCTGCAGCACTCAGAGGTGGATGCGGCGCACGACCAGCCCGTGTGGGCCCAGCCCGAGGCCAGCTCGCCCGTTCAGTCGCCGTTCCCTCCTGCGCCGGAGCCCGACGTCAACACGGCGCTCACGAACGCGATCACCGAGTTCGACCAGCTGTTCCAGGCGCAGCCGACCGCCCAGGCGCAGCCAGCGCCGCAGGTTCAGGCGCAGCCGACCGCCCAGGCGCAGCCAACGCCGCAGGCCGACGCCGCGACATCCACCTGGACGGCACCCGTCGGCCACTGGTCGGTTCAGGCCGACCTCGATGACGACGAGTTCCACGAGACCACGATCAATCGCACCGTCGGCAGCGGCAGCACGGCCACGAGCGCCCTGGTGCTTCCCACGATTCCCGGTGGACACGACATCCGCGGACCGTTGACCGGCACTGGAGAGATCATGCTCACCGGCTCGATCGAGCTTCCGCACACCCTGAGCTCAACCGGCGCGACGGCACGGTTCGACAATGGCGGAATCGACGCACTGTTCGACGCGGGGGACGCTGAGGTCATCTCCACTGACTCGGCACCCGTGCGGGCGATCAAGGCGGTGAGCACCCACAACTCCGGTCAGGGTGTGACTCACACCCAGAAGCCGAAGGGCACGCGCACCCTCACGGTGCTGCTCATCGCCGCGTCATCCATGGCCGTCGTCGTCGCGGGGCTGCTCATCACGGCTTTCGCCCTCAACGTGTTCTGATCCTTGACGACACTTCCTTTCTCCTACTTCCTGAGGACCCTGTGACTGCATCTGCGCGCGCTCGCGAGCTTCTGACCGTGATGGCCCTTGCGGCCGACTCCAAGCAGGGCGAGGATCTGGTCGCACTCGACGTGTCGGGTCCTCTGCCCCTCACCGACATCTTCTTCCTCGCCACGGGCCGCAACGAGCGCAACGTTCAGGCCATCGCCACCGAGATCGAGGACAAGATGATCGAGGCCGGCGCCAAGCCCCTGCGTCGCGAGGGTCGCGCCGAGGGCCGGTGGATTCTGCTGGACTTCGGCGATGTTGTCGCCCACGTGTTCCACGAGGAAGACCGTCTGTACTACTCGCTTGAGCGTCTGTGGAAGGACTGCCCGGCGATCGCTCTCGATCTGCCGGCGCCCCGCACCGCGAGCTAGGTCATGACCGACGACCTGAGTCCGCGGCCGTCGGGCGTGCTGCACCAGTTCTCGTTCGTGGATGCGCTGGTCGCAGGTCTCTACGAGGGCGCCTTCCGGGCATCCGATGTGCTGGGCGCTGGCGACTTCGGGGTGGGCTGCGGCGACGCACTCGACGGGGAGATCGTGCTGCTCGACGGCGTCATGCACCTCTGTCGAGGCGACGGGCAGGTCGTGGATGTCGCGCCCGATGCGCTCGTGCCGTTCGCCGAGGTGTCGCGGTTCACCCCGACCCACACCGAGACGGTCGCCGACCTGACAGAGCTCGACTTCGACGCGCTCGTCGATTCACTCACGCCCAGCAGTAACCTCTTCTACGGCATCCGCGTCGACGGCGTCTTCGAGCGGATGACGGTGCGCGAGGCCGTGCGCCAGCAGCAGCCCTATCGCCGCCTCGCCGAGGCCGTGAAGGGGCAGCACGAGGACACCTCCGCGCACACCACCGGCACCCTGATCGGGTTCCGCGGCCCGGATGTCTTCCAGGGCCTCAGCGTCGCCGAGTTCCACCTGCACTACATCAACGATGCCCGCACCTTCGGGGGCCACGTCATGGACTTCCAGCTCAGATCCGGGATGCTCGCGCTCGAGGCTTACGACACCTTCACGCTGCACCTGCCGGAGGTCGCCTCGTACCTGTCAGCGCCCCTGCGTCGGCACGACTCGGACGCGGAGATCCGCCAGGCCGAGGGCTCCTAGAGTCCGCGCGTCAGCCAGGGCCGCAGGGCTCGCGTGACGAACGGCATGGCCACGTAGGTCATGACCGGCGTGACCAGTAGCACGGTGACGAGCACGCGCAGCGGGAGTGGCCACGCACCGGTGATCGGCGACAGGGCCCAATTGGAGAGAAGGCTGAGCGGGAAGAACACGAGGAAGATCGACACCATCTGCTTCCAGCGCGGCGGCACGGCTCCCGTGGGTGAGATCACCTCGACGCTCGAGGGGGTGTCGAACCAGCCCTCGATGCCGGTGCGGCGCTCCTCCAGGGAGTGCTCCACGATTCCCAGCGCGGAGGCCACCCACCAGGCGCGCTCGTCGGAGCTCTGCCAGGTGGCAAGCGATGCGGCATCCGCGAACCGGTAGAGCATGTGCCACTGGGTGCTCGCTGGGTCGGGCCGCACCCATCCGGACCCAAGGTAACCCTGGTAGGTGCTCATGAGGTCCTGGCCGGACCGGGCCCAGGCCGCGAACTGTCTCGCTTGCGCCGGGTCGACGAAGCGGGTGATCGAGACCGTGACAGGTTCTTCGTGCATACGACCATTCTCGACGGGTTCGCGCAGCCCGCGACATGTAGTAATCTTGACCAGTTGCCAATTGCGGTAACACTCAAGGGTCCATGGCGCAGCCCGGTAGCGCACCTGCATGGCATGCAGGGGGTCAGGGGTTCGAATCCCCTTGGATCCACAGTTGAAGAAGAGCCGTCCACCAGGGCGGCTCTTCTTGTATCGCGAGGTGGTGGGCGGATGGTGAAGGTCGACTTCAAGTCGCTCGATTCCTACCGCGCGAAGCAGGGTGAGTTCCGCATCGTCGACGTCCCTCCGTTGACCTACCTCATGGTCGACGGGCACGGTGATCCGAACACGGGGGAGTACCGTGGCGCGATCGAAGCGCTGTTCCCCGTTGCCTACGCCCTCAAGTTCGCCAGCAAGGCGTCGCTGGGCAAGGACTACGTCGTCATGCCCCTGGAGGCGCTGTGGTGGGCGCAGGACATGCAGTCGTTCACGACCGAGCGCGACAAGTCGCGGTGGGACTGGACGGCGATGATCCTGGTTCCCGAGTGGACAACGCAGCCGATGCTCAAGGCGGCGATGGTGTCGGTGGGGGACAAGAAGGATCCTCCCGCCAGCCTCCAACGGGTCCGACTGGAGCGACTCGAAGAGGGAACGTGCGTGCAGACCCTCCACATCGGCAGCTACGACGACGAGACCGAGACGCTCGCACGCATGCACGACGAGTTCATCCCGCAGGCAGGACTCACCATGACAGGCAAGCACCACGAGATCTACCTGAGCGATTCGCGCCGCGTCGCACCGGCCAAGCTCCGCACGATCCTGCGTCAGCCCGTCACGGCACCTGCTTAGACTGGGCACCATGGCGGCTCTCTCCTGGCTCGGCAGGCTCCTCAGCAATCGTCGGGCAGGGTCATCCCTCAGCATCTGGTTCGTTCCGGGTCTGCGCTCGGAGCGCGATCTCACCGTCAGCAGCCCGTCATTCGACGACGGTGGTGCGATCCCGCAGCGCTTCGCGGGCCTGGGCGTGGGGGAGAACATCTCGCCGGCGCTGGTGGTCAGCGGTGTGCCCGTCGAGGCCAGCCACATCGTGTTCGTGCTCGAAGACACCGACACGCCCACCTCGCGACCACTCATCCACACGCTGTCGATTCTGAGCCCGGATACCACGTCCCTCCCCGAGGGCGCCCTCGACCGCGCGGCGCCCGGCGTGACCCACCTCAAGGGCGACTTCGCGACCGGATACAGCGGACCCCGCCCCATCCCGGGCCACGGCACACACCACTACGGCTTCATGCTCTTCGCGGTGGACGTCGACATCGACACCACCAGCTGGCGCACCGCTCTCGAGTCGATCGAGGGACACGTGCTCGCCCGCGGTCGGGTGGTCGGAACCTACGAGCGCGCCTGAGCCGCGACCTTCGCCTCGGAGGCCAGGCGCCGGCGCTTGACGGTGTCCTTGAACCACGCGGCATCCGGAATTCTGGCCAACAGCGGGCCGGAGATGATCGTGATCAGCACGTAGGCCGCCGCCAACGGCGCGATCTGCGGCTCCAGGCCAGCGCTGACCGCCAACCCGGCGATGACGATGGAGAACTCGCCGCGTGGGGTCAGCACGAGCCCGGCCCGCCATCGGCCGGGGACGGCGATTCCCGCCTTCTTGGCGGCGAGGTAGCCCGTGGCGGTCTTCGTCCCCATCGTGAACACCGCCAGAATCAGCGCAGGGATCAGCACGGGCACGATCGATGCCGGGTCAGTGGAGATGCCGAAGAAGACGAAGAACACCGTCGCGAACAGGTCGCGCAGCGGCGAGAGCACGGCCGCCGCGTTGTGTGCCACTTGACCGGACAGCGCTATCCCGACGAGGAACGCCCCGACGGCGGCTGACACGTTCACCTGCTCGGCGAGCCCGGCGACGAGCATGGTGAGCCCGAGCACGCCCAGCAGCAGCGGCTCGGCGTGGTGTGACGTGAACGCCCTCGACAGCAGGCGCCCGTGACGGAGGGCGATATAGAGGATGACGACCACCACGCTCACCGCGATCACCACGGCGGTCGCGCCCTGAAGAAGTCCCGCACCGATTACGAGGGCAGACAGGATCGGCAGGTAGAACGCCATCGCGAGATCCTCGATCACGAGCACCGAGAGCACGACAGGAGTCTCACGGTTGCCGAGCCGACCGAGGTCGCGCAGCACCTTCGCGATCACGCCCGATGACGAGATCCAGGTGACGCCGCCGAGAGCGACGGCGGCGAGCCATCCCCAGCCCATGATGAGGGCGAAGGCAGCGCCGGGCACCGCGTTGAGAAGCCCGTCCATCAGCCCGGCGACGCGCGCGCGCTTCAGGCTGGATAGCAGCTCCTCCGCGGAGTACTCCAGACCCAGCATGGCGAGCAGAAGGATCACGCCGATCTGCGATCCGACTTCGAAGAAGCTCTCGCTCGCGTCGAACGGCAGGAACCCGCCGTGACCTACGGCGAGTCCCGCGAGCAAGTACAGCGGAATGGGGGAGATGCCCACCCTCAGGGCGAGGCGACCGAGCAGGCTGAGTACGAGTAGGAGGGCTCCCACCTCGATGAGCAGTACGGTCGTCTCGTGCATCGGTCGGGTTACCCCGGTCCGCGGTCGATGATCTTGGCCAGTGCGTCGAGACCCTTGCGTGTGCCAACGGCGACGATCACGTCACCCTGCTCGAGAAGCTCTGTCGGCGTGGGGGATGCGATCACTTGAGTGCCGCGAGCGATCGCCACGATCGATGAACTGGTCAGCGTGCGCGCCTTGGTGTCGCCCATCTGCCTGCCGACCCACCCCGAGCCTGTGGGCAGGGTCATCTCCTCAGTGAACAGCCCCATCTCGCGAGTGCCCAGGCCGGTGACCCGACTGAGACTGAGGGATGCGCCGAGCACCTCCGCGAGCGCCGCGGCCTCGTCGTCGGTCAGGGCGATCGAGTCAGTGCTGGCATCAGGGTCGTCGGCGTCGAACAGCGCCAGATCGCGCTCGCCCGACCGCAGCGATACCACGCTGACGCGTCGTCCGCCTTCGGTGATCACGTCATTGCGCACGCCGATACCAGGAAGGTCAACCCGCTCGACTCGTACGCTCACGAGTTTGACGATACAGGAGGAGAACTCAGGCTGCGGCGCCCGCGGAGACGCCGTACTTCTTCATGGAGGTCTCCACGATCGTGAGACCCTCGAGCCCGGGCATCCGGGAGATGTGTTCGTCGAGCTTGCGGATCTCGCGCAGCCCCTCTTCGCCAGCGAAGATGTGGCCCATCACGTGGGTGACCTCGGCGGGCTCCATGACGCTGGATCCGACCGGTCCCCACGCGTTCTTCAGGGCGAACCGGGCGAGCACCTGAGCCTTCTTGCTCTTGGCGAGGCGCTCGCGCGCCTGGGTGGCGTAGAAGGCCACATGGCGCGCCTCCTGCTTGGCGATGCGCTTGAGCAGCACGGCGAGCACCGGGTGCTGCTCGAGCTCGGCAAGGCGGTTGTAGGCGGCGACGGCCGACCACTCGTTCGCGGCACCCCAGATCATATGTACGGCGATGAAGTCCTTGCCGACGATGTTGCCCAAGAGTGACTGCTTGATCGGGTCGAGCCGATCCTTCCACCCGAGCTTGAGGCGCGTCGCCTTGAGCTCGTCGAAATCGACGGTGATGCCGTGCGCGCCGAGCACGGCCGCGAGGGCCTCGCCGTGCCAGAACTCCTCGCGGTTCCACATGGTCATGAAGGCCGAGACATCCGCCTCCTTGTGCGAGGGCGTCACCAGAAGGTCGCGCAGGTAGCAGACCGTGTGGTACTCGATGTCGCACATGTAACGGAGGCTGCGCAGCGTGGACTCGGGCAGCGGGTTGGTCTCGAAGTCGCCGAAGTCGAGGTCACCCCACATCACGCTCGTCGACGTGGCGGTGTAGTTGTCGATATCAAATGCCATGGGATGCCGCGGGGCTCTCCTCGAGAGAGGTCCCGCCTCCTTCCGTGGGGGTCTGTTTCTCGGATTCTAGGCGCTGAACCTGTCGAACTGCCGCCGGGTGGCGCTTCCAATCCAGAACATTCCAGCGCTTCTCCTGCGCGTGCCGGTAGAGCTGGATGTCGGGGTTGACCGCGCTGGGGTTGCCGAGCAGTTGGAGCCAGACCAGGTCGGCGTGGCTGTCGCCGTAGCCGTACGACTGGCTGAGGTTGAAGCCGTTCTGGTCGGCGTAGTGGCGCAGCCACGCGGCGCGGGCCTCGTCGACGAGCGGCGGGTCGGCCAGGAAGCCGGTGAGCACGCCATCCTTCTCCTGCATGCGGCCGGCGACCACCTCGTCGAAGTAGGGCACGAACGGTGCCACCATGAGGTCGATGGTGCCGGTGACGAGGATGGTGCGGTGACCGGCATCCCGGTGCTCCTGCACTCGCCGCAGGGCGTCGGGCAGGGCGCGGCGCATCATCGCCCGACCGAAGCTGCCGCGCACCAGGCGTTCGATCTCGCTGACCTTGAACCCCTTGTAGCGGCGCATGAAGGTACGGATGAACTCGCCGCGGTCGCGCCGCTCGGCCCGGAGGTACTTGGGCAGCGAGAAGGTGAAGTTAGCGAGATCGTGCGCGACTCGCGACCGGGGCACGCTTCCCGCCCACAGCAGCAGGTACTGCTTGACGAGATTCGACTCGAGCACCGTGCCCTCGAGGTCGAAGATGGCAACCACATCGGAGCGCACCGGGAGCACCCGTGCGCCACGCGTCTTGGCGGAGGGCCGGGTGGCGAACGCGCGGGTCAGCGTGGTCACGGCCGGGAAGTGAATCTCCTGGAAGTAGTGCTCCCAATCGATCTCGGTGACGTCGAAGCCCTCGGTCTCCTGCACCTTCTTCGGAAGGCCGGCCAGCAGGGCGCGGGTATTGGTGTCGTCGAAGATGATCTCCGTCTGCACGTACGCGCGATACAGCTCGGTGAACGCGCGCAGCTGGCTCAGCCCGTGCTTGCCCCGGGAGACCTGGTCGAGCCACTTTCGGGTACGCGGGGTCGTCGGTAGCCGCTCGATGATCCGCTCGGCCCGCACCACCTGCTGTTCGCGCTTGGCGAGAGCCTTCTCCACCTTCTGGCCACCGGGGAAGCGCCACAGCGGAACCTTGATGTCGCCCTTCTCATCGGGCAGCGGGTTGGCGGTGAAGTACTGGTTGACGTTCTCGTACATGCGATGGAACGGCAGGGGGTTGCTCTTGCCCGACACGACCTGGAAGTACTCGGGCTCGTTTGGCTTGGCCGGCCGTGCGGCGACCGCGAGTGCCGCGTTCACCACGAAGTCGACCGGGATGACGTCGAGCACGGAGTCGGGCAGGCCGGGGAAGTCCGGCAGCTGGCCGCGCCCGTAGGCGATGATCAGCGGGTCGGCGACCTTGAAGCCATCGATCCAACCGGGAAAGGGGTGGTGCAGCGCGCTCTCGATGATCGACGGACGAACCACCGACAGGCGGTGGCCCGCCTGCGACCACAGCTCTTCGGCGGCCCGCTCGGCGAACGCCTTGGTGAGCGTGTAGACGTCGGTCCAGCCGAGGCTCTCGGCGCGGGTGCGGCCGTAGTCGACGAGTCGCTCGCGCACCCACTCGGAGCGGGCGGCCTCGGCGAAACCTGCGACGGCCTGCGGTCCGGTCTTGCCGTGACGGGCGCGCGCCTTCGCGAGGTGCTGGCGCAGGGCCTCCGGCTGGCGCGACTCGAGCTCGACGCGGGTGCGGGCCGACTTCGCGGCCTCGTACTCGGCCCGCCAGTCCACGGTATGGGTGAGGGATGCCTCGGGCGCGATGCCCTTGCGGATGCCGCCCACGTAGGCGGTCGAGACGTGAACCACGTGCGGGTCGCTGCCGCTGGCCAGCAGGGCGCCGTAGACGCCGTGTGCGCCGCCGACGTTGGTGTCGAAGGCCTCATCGATGGGCGGATCGAACGACACCGTCGATGCTCCGTGGATGACCACGTCGATATCCGAGGGGAGGGTGCCGACGTTGGTCAGGCTGCCCTCGATCACGGTGATGCGCTTCGCGATGGCCTTCGCCGCGGCATCCTCACCGATCGATTCGATCCAGTTGGCGAAGACGGGTTTGCGCATGAGGTTGGCGAGCCGACCTTCGCCCGTCTGGCTTCCTTTGCCGCGCACGAGGATCGAGATGCGGGTGTCGGGATGCGACGACAGCAGTCGCTCGAGCACCGCCTGTCCCACGAACCCGGTCGCGCCCGTGAGGAACACATGCTCGTTGGTCAGCACCGGCGAGGACTTCGTGCGGGTGGTCGTCGTGCGTGTGGGAGTCACAGCCGTGCGGCCTTTCGGATCAGGGCGAGTCCGGACTGGCCGGGCAGGGTGTCGATTCGCTCATCGAGCTCAGCCACGAGGGCGGGCGCGGTGACGAACAGGTGGTCGAAGAAGAAGTGAGTCTCGTGCGCGGGCTCCGCCTTGGCGCCGATGGGCCACGGCGTTTTCGCCAGTCGCTTGCGGGCGAGCTTGCGGGCCTGCGGAGACTCGGTGAGACGGAAACGGGACTGGGCCTCGAAGAAGCTCAGCTGACGCTGCTTGATCTCGAGGAAGGTCGTGGCGGTGCGATCGAACTCGGGGTTCGGGTCGAGAGCCACGAGTCGTTGGTAGGCCGCCTGCGTGAGCCACTCGTCGACGGTTCCGAGAGTCATGTGTACGGCGATCATGGGAACGCCGATGATGTTGGCGACGATGGACTCGCGGATGGTGCGTTCGACCGGCGTGCGGAAGGGGGAACGGTCCGGCTCGGCACCCTCGGGCTGGTGAGCGAGCAGCACCTGCTCGAGCGCGTCGGCGATCCAGTACTTCTCGAACGCCCAGGTCGTGAGGAACGCGGTGATCCGCGCATCCTTGTGCGTCGCGGTCACGAGCACACTGCGCAGGTGCGTCATCGTCGCGCGCTCCACGATCTGGAGGTACCGGACGATCCGCAGTGTGGCGTCACTGAGCGGCGCGGAACGATAGGCGGTGAGGTCCATCGACTCGCGGTGGCTGCCGGCCGCGGTGCGCGCGAAGTCCCGAACATCGAAGTCGGGTGCGGGGAAGTCAGCGCGGCCCACAGACGTCTCCTGGTGTTCGGGCATCCGTACTACCTCCGGGAAACGGGACAAGTTCGGCCCAGTCTACCCGCCCATCGCTACGGTGCCCGTAGCGTAATGTATCCAGCATGGCAACGGCTCTCGTCACGGGCGGCACATCCGGCATCGGTGCCGAATTCGCCCGCCAGCTGGCTGCCTCCGGGTACGACCTCGTGCTCGTCGCGCGCAACCCCGACCGCCTGGCGTCCGCTGCGGAGCGACTGCATGCCGATTCGGGCATCAACGTCGAGACGATCAGCGCCGACCTCAGCGATCGTGCGGATGTCGCGCGAGTTGCCGCGCGAATCGAGGATGCCGAGCATCCGATCGACCTTCTCGTGAACAACGCGGGTGAGGGATTCCGCACCGCTCTCGCATCGGCTGATGTCGCCGCGCACGAACATGCCTTCGACGTCATGTGTCGAGCCGTGCTCGTCCTGGGGGGTGCGGCCGCGCGTGCGATGAGCGGTCGTCGCGGCACGATCATCAACATCTCCAGCCTGCAGACGTATCTGGCCACCGGGGCATATGCCGCGAACAAGGCGTGGGTCACCGCATATAGCCAGAGTCTTGCCGTGGAGCTGCGGGGCACGGCGATCGGCGTCACCGTGGTGCTGCCCGGTTGGGTTCGCACCGAGTGGCACGAGCGTGCGGGAGTGCGGCGCAGCTCCTTGCCGGGCTTTCTGTGGACCCAGCCCGAAGCCGTCGTGCGCATCGCACTTCGGGACGCGCGGCGCGGCAAGGTCGTGTGCATACCCACTGTTCGGTACCGAGTGCTCGGCTGGTTTGCTCGCCACCTGCCGAATGCGGCCGTGCGGCGGATTTCGGCGGGGATCTCATCGGGACGCGACGAGGCGTCACCAAGCGATTCGGCCGGCGGCGCCGAATCTTCAGCCATGAAGGCGGACACCGCATGAGCAAGGGCGAGAAGAGGGATCGGTTCAATTCTCCGGCTGTCGCAACGGTGCGATTCGTCGCACAGCGCGGCCTGCTGAAACCGCTGGTCTGGTCGTTGGTGCGCGTCACCGTGTATGGCAAGGACCAGATCGCTGACCTCGACCGTCCCTTCATCGCCGTGGCCAATCACTCCAGCCATCTGGATGCGCCCCTCGTGATCGGCGCGCTGCCCCGGCCCCTGGCGCGCTACCTTGCCGCGGGTGCCGCCGCCGACTACTTCTTCGACGTGCAGTGGCGCAAGTGGCTGACCACGCTGTTCTTCAACGCCTTCGCCATCGAGCGCAACTCCGAGGGCAAGCGCAGTGGTTCGTCCCGTTCGCTGCTCGAGCGACGAGTGCCCCTGCTGATCTTCCCCGAGGGCGGCCGCTCCAAGACGGGCGTCATGGGGCACTTCAAGCACGGCGCCGCGGCGTTGTCGATCGCCACCAAGGTGCCCTGCCTGCCCATCGCCCTCGTCGGGGCGAGTGACGCGATGCCTCGTGGTGTCAACTGGCCCAAGCGCGGACGGCTGCCGGTTGCGGTAGTGTTCGGCGCGCCGATGCTTCCCGCCGAGGGTGACACGGCGGAGGATTTCTCCAACCGGCTTGCCGACGAGGTTCGCCGACTCCACGCATCCGTGCAGCCCCACCCGAGTTGGGCGCACGCAGAGAAGGGAACGACATGACCTCCGTCAAGCACATGAAGTGGTGGGGCTGGGGCGTCGACGGCGTGGGCTTCCACTACGAGGACAAGCCCGGTTTCGCGCCGTTCGTGCTCCAGGCCGTGGGCCTTGACCTGCTGACGGCGGAGCGTGCCGGAGAGCCGGCGTTCGCCGACCTGAAGGTGCCCAAGTCCAACGCGACCGCCGCCTTCACCAAGACGCTCGCTGGCATCGTCGGCGCAGACAACGTGTCGACCGATGACATGCTGCGCGTCATCCACACCTACGGCAAGAGCCTGCGCGACCTGGTGCGAATTCGCGGCAACATGATCAAGCGCTCGCCCGATGTCGTCGTCTACCCGGCCGACGAGGCCGAGGTGCAGCAGGTGGTGGATGCCGCCGTCGCAGCCAACGCCGTCATCATCCCGTTCGGCGGCGGCAGCAACATCGCCTCGAGTCTTGAGCCGCTTCCCGAGGAGAAGCGCACGATCATCTCGCTGGACCTGGGCCGGCTGCGCAAGGTGATCGACATCGATGCCGACTCGGGTCTCGCGCGCATCGAGGCCGGGGCTCAGGGCCCCGACCTCGAGGAGCAGCTCAACAAGCAGGGCTGGACCATCGGGCACTTCCCCGACTCCTTCACCCACTCGACCGTCGGCGGCTGGGTCGCGACCCGCTCGTCGGGCATGCAGTCCGACAAGTACGGCGACATCGCCGACATCGCCCGTGGTCTGCGCGTCGTGCGCCCCGGTGGTGTGCTCGTGCTGCGTCCGCTGCCGAGCACGTCGAGCGGCCCGAGCGTGCGCGAGATGATCCTCGGTTCCGAGGGTCGCCTGGGCGTCATCACCGAGGTCACGGTGCAGGTGCACCGGGTGCCCGCCAAGCGCGATGTCTACGCCTACTTCTTCCCGAACTGGAAGTCGGGTATCGCTGCGATGCAGGAGATCTCGGAGTCCGACGCGGCTCCGTCGATCACCCGCATCTCCGATGCGCGCGAGACCGGCTTCTCGCTGGCTACGAGCAAGGACCGCAAGGGCTTCGACAAGTTCCTCGCCGGAACCGTGCTGCCCGGCCTCATGAAGTCCAAGGGCTGGACCCTGGAGGACATCTGCCTCAGCTTCATCGGCTACGAGGGCAGCGTCTCGCACGCCAAGCGTCAGAAGAAGCTCGTCGATGCCATCGTCAAGAAGCACGGCGGTATGGGCGTGGGCACCGGCCCCGGCATCCTGTACGACCAGAAGAAGTTCGACACGCCGTACCTGCGCGACTTCCTGCTCGACATGGGCGCGGCCGGCGACGTCTCTGAGACGGCGGCTCCCTGGTCAAAGCTCGTTGCTCTGCACGAGGCGGTCTACGCGGCAGCCAACAAGGCCTACGACGAGATCGGCATCAAGGGCTGGATCATGAGCCACCTGTCGCACTCGTACCACTCGGGTGCCTGCCTGTACTTCACCTTCGCGTTCGTCTTCGACAAGGATCCGATCGGCGAGTACGACCGGGTCAAGAGCGCGATCCAGCAGGCGTTCGTCGACAACCACGGCACGATCTCGCACCACCACGGAGTGGGCCTCGAGCACGCGCCGTGGCTCGAGCAGGACATCTCGGTCGAGGGCGTCAAGGTCATGCGCGAACTGGTCGGTGCGGCCGACCCGAAGAAGAACTTCAACCCGGGCAAGATCTTCGCCGACTGAGCGGGTGACGAGCAGCGCTAGGGATGCCTGGCCGGCGCCATGAGCGCTGGCCAGAGCAGCCCGAGCACCGACTCGACCCACGCGTCGTCAGTGGCCCGGCCTCGGATCATCTCGGCCACGACCACTCCGAGGAGCATGCTGATCACCAGCTCGATGTCGAGGTCGGCGCGGATCTCGCCTGCGAGCGCCCGCTGACGCAGGTCTTCGCGGAACGGGCGGGTGGTCGTGCGGATCATGCCGAGCAGCAGTTCGGTGAAGTGCGGGTCTGCGTCGGCCATCACGGCGGCGATCGTGCCTCTCCCGACCACGTCCTCGATCGTGTCCCGCGCGTGGCGGAGTACCCAGCGCACGGTGTCCTGCGCGGTGAGCCCCGAGGGGATCGGAACTGCGGTAGCGGCCGAGGTCACCGCGGCTGTCAGCAGCGCGTCCCGGTTGGCGAATCGGCGGTAGATCGTCGTCTTGGCGACTCCCGACGCTGCAGCAACGGATTCGACACTCACGCCAGCCGGTCCCCGGCTGCGCAGCAGGTCCAGCGCCGACCGCGCGATGCGCGCATCCACGTCGCCCCGGCGCAGAGTGGCGGTGTCGACGGCCCGACCGGAGTCGACCCCGGTCACCGTTTCTTCCACCTGACCAGTCTATGACCGGCGTGGCGAAGCACCTGTGAGTCCGCCTCATGCTATTGACATGGTTCCCTAGACAGGTCAGTCTGGCCTTAGGACCAGCTGAAACAACCCGTGGGGTGCACACCCCTGCTGATCATGATCGGTGCAACCGAATTCATGTTTATTGCAGGGGGAACCAATGTCAGTATTTTCTGTCCGTCTATCTTCACGATCAGCGCTAGCCGCGCTGGGGGCCGTGGCCGTATCCGCGCTCGTCATGCTCACGGGGGTCAACCCGGCACATGCCGCCGACGCTCCCGGTGACGCCGAGTTCCTCGGCACCGCGGAAGACTACGTGATCATCGCCGCCGCGACCATCACCGAGACCTCGGGTTCGGCAGTCGAGGGAGATGTCGCGCTCTACACCGGTACCGACCAACAACTCCTGGTCGGTCAGGTCGACGGCGAGATCCACGTGGGAACGGATGCCGCGGGGGGAATCGCCATGGCCGATGCCACAACGGCTTACGGCATTGTCGCGCTCGCCCCGGTCACCGGTGAGATCGTTGCCAATCTTGCCGGCGGGGTCTACCTCGCGGGCGTCTACCACTCTGCGACGAGCCTGCTGCTCGACGGAACCATGGAGATCCACGGAGTGACTGCTGATGATGTGTTCATCTTCCAGGCATCGACCGAGAGCCTGACCGTGCTGGCCGGCAGCCGCGTCGTTCTCACCGGACTGGCTCAGGCCTGCAACGTCTACTGGCAGGTGGGTAGCTCGGCAACCATCGGCAGCAACGCCGAGTTCGCGGGAACGCTCATGGCCTACTCCGACATCGCAGCCCAGACCGGCGCCACAATCGAGGGCCGTCTCATTGCGCTTACTGGAGAGGTGACGCTGGACGACAACACCATCGACAGCCAAACGCTGTGCGTGCGCACCTCCACCGTGGGTACCGTCACGACCACGACGACGAGGGAGAACGGTGAGGTCGCCGTGGCCGTGGTCGACTCTTCAGAGGGATCGGGCGGCACCGGCAGTGGTGACACCACAGGCTCTTCCAGCGGTCGTCCGACCGGCCTGCTCAACACGGGTAGCCTCGCACGCACCGGGGCTGTGGCCGTCGACTACTCCCTTCCGCTGACCGCAGCTGCCATCATCGGGTTCCTGGGCCTGGCCCTCGTGCTCGCGCCGCGCCTGCTCCGTCGTCGTCAGGACTAGGGCAGGTCGCGGAAGTCCAGCACTCGCGTCACGACATCGTGAGCGACAGCCTGGATGGCGCGCCCCGTCGCGAAGGCGTGGGCGCGCAGCCGGACGAAAGCATCAGTCGCGGTGGTGTCCAACTGCACCAGAATCATCCCCGTGGCCTGATGCACCTCACGCCGAAGTGCGGGGGTGCTCACGGATGACGACGCTTCGTCTGCGGCACCGGCGAGGGCGCGGCGCACAGCGCGCGTGCCGGTTCGGTCGGTGAGTGTTCGAGCGATCTCGAGTTCGATGGCGGCCAGGGGGCCGGGCGTGGTGCGGTAGAGGCTTACCACTCCGACGCTCACGGCGCCGATCGCCATCGGCAGTGCGAAGATCGCTCGCACTGACAGACCGGCAATCGCTGAGGCGAACCCCGGGAACTCTGTGAACTCCGGGCTGGTCGTGTCTTCGATCAGCACCGCCGTTCGCGTGCGAATGGCCGTCCGTTGCGGCCCCTCGCCAAGCTCGAACTGCACCTCGTCGAGTCGGGTTGCGGTTGCGTCCGTTGTGCAGACGGTGGACTGGTGCCCCGCGTTGTCGAAGACGGTGATCGATGCACCAGTGACATCCAACCGCTGCACAAATGGCTCGCACAGGAGATCTCAGCGCGATCATCCGGCATGGGGTGCTTTCGGGATCGGTCGCGCATTACGTCGACCGCGCCGAGTCGGCGCGGGGTCGGTCGACAGTGTACGCCCCGACTGTGCGACCCGTCGGTACTCAGGTACACTCAGCATCAGATCCCCACCCGCATGATGGCGGCCGCGAACTCATCAGATTCCGTCAGGACATTCCGAGGTATCGCGGGAACAACTGATCACGGAAGCGTTCGTGACAGTTGCCGACACTCTCATCGATGACTACGACGTCATCGACCTGCTGCATACCCTGGTTGACGTCTGCACCAGTGTGCTCGATGTGGATGCTGGCGGTCTGCTTCTTGCCGACGAGTCCGGCGACCTGCAATTGGTTGCGTCCACGAGCGAGCGCGCGGACTTCGTCGAGATCATGCAACTTGCCGCTGGCGTTGGTCCCTGTCTGGACTGCTTCAGCGGTGGGATGCCGGTCTCAGTCGCCGACATCGATCGGGACGGCGAGCAGTGGCCAGCCTTCCAATCGGCCGCTCTGCTCCAGGGATTCCACGCGGTCTACGCGACTCCGCTGCGCCTGCGGGGGAAGGTGCTCGGCGCGATGAACCTGTTCAGGTCCACTCCCGGCGAGCTCAACGCGCCCGATGCAGCCGTGGCGCAGGCGCTCGCCGACGTCGCGACCATCGGGATACTGCAGGAGCGCAGCATCCGGGAGACCGGAATCGTCACGGAGCAGTTGCAGCGCGCGCTCGAGAGTCGCATCCTGATCGAGCAGGCCAAGGGTGTGCTCTCGGCGATGGGCCTCATGAGCGTGGACGAGGCCTTCGAGGCGCTGCGCACGTACGCTCGGCGCAACAACCTCCCGCTGCGAGTGGTTGCTGAGGGCGTTGCCAGTCGCACCCTCGACGTTCTCGAGCCCAACGCCTTCGCTCCGCGCCACAAGTCGGAATGATCGGTCGTCCACAGCGCTAGCACAGGTGTACTGTTCGAGTAGTTGCTCTGGGCCCCGGCGGCATCATCCGCACCGATGATTTGGGGATCTCGTGAGCATACATTCTGTAGTGGGCCCGCTGGTCACGCACGTGATCTCCATCGGAGTGCCCGGCCCAGAGCTGGGCGCTACCACGTTGGTTCCGTGGGCGCCAGTCGCCGCACACGGCATCCCCGGCCAGGAGCGCTTGGCGACCGAGTTCCTCGCGGCGCTGCGCGATTCGTTCGCCCGGTCGCGGTTTCGCTGACGAGTCGGCGGGCTCGGCCGACTCAGATCTGCGGAACCCGGCGGATGACCGTCGGTGGTCCAGGGGCGTCTGTCAGGTTGGCGGTCGTCTGCTCGTTGACGGGTTCGATCGCGAAGGCCGTGTTTCTGAGTCCGTCGGTGATGAGTCGGGCGAGGTCTGCGGCTCTGCCGTCGAACTCGTAACTCGGAACGTCGTCGAAGTCGATGTCCAGCGCGTCGTGGCCACGAACGAAGCCGCCGAGGAACGCTGGCATTCCGGCGAGCAGGGCACGGTAGCGCACCCACCGGTGGTTGTCCCACCCGGTGTGAGTCTTCTTCTCGGACTTCGTGGGGTAGGTCTTCTCGCGGAACTGGGTGACGATCTCCCGGGCCGCAACCTGCCCACGATCCGCCAGACGATCGATCACGTCGGGCGACATGGTGAGGTTGAGCCCTCCCTCGGTCTTGGTCTGCAGCACACGCACGATCCGATCGCGGTAGCCGGGCGCGTCGAGGTGCGAGTTGTCATGCCAGTCCCTGGCGGTGAAGAAGATCGCTGCGGCGAAGCCCGTGATCGCGCCGATTCCGGACTCGGGGATGGCCTGGTAGCTCGGCTGAAGAGACAGGTTGTCCCGCGCGAGAACGATGTTGTCGCGCTGGTCCTCGAAGGGCTCCGTGCGCTCCGAGAATGAGCCGAGATTGATGGCGAATGTCGGGCGACCCGGCAGCGGTGCGTCGAACAGGTGCACAGGAAAGTTGCTGGCCAGCCCACCGTCGCTGAACCAGAGCTTCTCGTACTGCGGGGCTCCGGGTGGCTGCGCCGCGTCATCCGGAGCGGGCTTGCGGTAGCTCACGCTCCACAGCGGAACGGCGGCGATCAGGAGCGGGAAGCTCAGCGACATGCGGGTGGCGACGATCACGGGCAGATCCGCCGCGTCCGGGAGGCGGCGCAGGGGAGGTGTGTTGGCCGCGGCCTCGGGATCGTCGGGGCTCGCGTCATCCAGCGCCCTCATGACGGCCGGGGAATCAGAGTCGCCCAGACCGCGGGGTCGTAGAGGAAGGTGCGAGCCTTGAGCGGCATCTCGTAGGGCCGCGACCGGCTCAGGCAGGTGCTGATCATGCGCAGATCGATGCTGCGCTCGAACGGGGGGATGTCGCCGATCGACCCGGCGCGGAAGTTCCGCCGACCCGTCCACAGGTGGCCGAAGCGCAGTGGCCCTTCCTCGGCGGTGAGGCCCGCGGCCAGGTCGAGTTTCGCCGAAAGCCAGTTGGTGAGCCCGTCGTCGCCGCCGGTCGGATCCAGGCCTCGGCAGATGCCGAACAAGTTCGCGGGAACGCTCCGCGTGAGCTTCCAGCCCAGTCGAATGCCCACGGCGACGATCCAGCCGATGATGGCGAGCACCGCCCCGGAGGGGATGAGAAGGTACCCGGGCCACGAGTCGGCCAGAGCGCCGGCGATGATCAGCCCCACGCCGGGCAGCAGGCCCAGGATGCTGGCGAGCGGGAAACCGCTGGCTATCGAGCCGACGATCGCCAGCGCGCGGGCGAACCCGGTGCGCTGACCGCCGTCGGGCCGGAATCCTGTGAAGGCCATGAGGATGGGCAGCAGGGCACGGGTCGAGCGCTCCGGCCGGAAGAGCGAGCCCAGGTCCAGTTGGTCCGGCAGCTCGTAGAGCCGGGCGAAGCCACCGCGTGACCGCCCGAATTCGGCGGCGGCGCCCAGCGCCGCACCGATGGCGCCCGCGGACGAACCGCCCATGCCACGGAACCGGTAATGGCGGGCCAGCTCAACGAGCGCTCGAGGGTAGATCACCCCCGACGTGATCCCACCCTTCATCACCACGTCGCAGTGATCGACGGGCTTGCGCTTCCACCGGGATGACTCCGGAAGTGTCGCCATGGGGGATCCGATCTGTCTACCCCCATTCCTACCTCATGGGCGGGGTCGTGGGGGAGGGGGAACCACTTTCGATGCGATGACCCGAACCAGCTCGATCGACTCCGCGCCGCGCTTGGTGTCGACGACGGCATGACTGCTGGTCAGCGAGAGAAGGATGCCGAGCGCATCCGTTGCCCGGCCGTCGTCCAGGCGGTACCGGATCACGACCCGCATGCCGGGTTCGAGGTTCACCAGCGCTGCGCTCACCAACTACTCGGAGCGTAATCCTTGAGGAAGACGCCGAAGACATCCTCACCCGCCTCGCCGCGCACGATCGGGTCGTAGACGCGCGCGGCGCCGTCCACCAGGTCGAGCGGTGCGTGGAAGCCCTCCTCGGCCAGCCGCACCTTGGTGGGGTGCGGTCGTTCGTCGGTGATCCAGCCGGTGTCGACGCTCGTCATCAGGATGCCGTCAGTCTCGAACATCTCCCGCGCGCTCGTGCGCGTGAGCATGTTCACGGCGGCCTTGGCCATGTTGGTGTGCGGATGCCCCGGCCCCTTGTACCCGCGCCCGAACACCCCCTCCATGGCGCTCACGTTCACCACGTACTTGCGCCGCGCGGCGGCCGCGGCCATCGACGGGCGCAGCCGCGAGATCAGGATGAAGGGAGCCGTCGTGTTGGCCAGCTGCACCTCGAGCATCTCGAGCGGGTCGACCTCGTGCACGGCCTGCGTCCACGAGTTGACGTCGTCGAGGTCGGGCAGCAGCCCGCCCGCGTCGATCGCCGTGCCGGCGGCGAGTCGTTCGAGGGACGAATTGCCAGCGCCCATCGCCTGGTCGGCGAGCTCCTGTGCGGCCGCGCTCACATCGGCCGCCGCCGCGAGGATCGGGTGCGCGGCCAGGCTGCGCTCGAGGGCGAGCGGGTGTTGATCGTTCGTGTGGCCGAAGGTGACCAGCTCGGGAAGCGGTCCGTCGGGCAGGGGGGCGAGTTCGGCATCCACCAGGGGCTGATAGGCGCCGGGCGAGCGGCGCACCGTCTGGGTCGCATTGTTGATGAGGATGTCGAGCGGCCCGGCAGCGGCGACCGAGTCGGCGAGACCGATGACCTGGGCAGGATCTCGCAGGTCGATTCCCACGATGCGCAGTCGGTCGATCCACTCCGATGAGTCGGGGAGGCTGGTGAAGCGGCGCACGGCATCCCGCGGGAAGCGCGTCGTGATCGTGGTGTGGGCGCCGTCGCGCAGCAGACGCAGCGCGATGTACATGCCGATCTTTGCGCGGCCGCCGGTGAGCAGCGCACGCCGGCCGGTGAGGTCGGTGCGGGCGTCCCGCTTCGCGTGGCTGAGGGCCGCGCAGTCCGGGCAGAGCTGGTGGTAGAAGGCATCGACCAGTGTGTACGGCTGCTTGCAGATGTAGCAGGCGCGGGCCTTGATCAGGGTGCCCGCGGTCGGTGCCGTCGTGCTCGTCGAGATCGGGATGCCCCGGGTCTCGTCATCGATCCGGTCCGGTGCGCCGGTGGCCGTGGCGGCGATCACGCTGCGGTCGGATTCGGCGATTTCCGCCCGCTTCTCGAGTCGGCGCGTCTTCTTGACCGCCTTGAACATGCGGGCCGTGGCACGCCGGACGGTGACGAAGTCGGGCTCCTCCTCGTCGAGCTCGGCCATCTGCTCGAGCACCTTCAGGGTGGTCGCGAGTTCGGCGGGGTCGATGGAGGGCACACGAGATTCTACGCCGCCTGCCACGCGGCGTACGCTCGAGTCATGGCCCGCTCCATCTTGATCGACTGCGACCCCGGGCTGGATGACGCCCTCGCTCTTCTGCTCGCCCACGGCGACCCGAACCTGAACCTCGTGGGGGTCACCACGGTCGGCGGCAACGTCGGTCTGGAGACGACCACGCGCAATGCTCTCCAGCTGCGCGAGTACCTCGGGTTTGACAAGGTTCCCGTCGCCGCGGGTGCGGCCGAGCCCCTGACGCGGCAGGTGCGCGATGCCGCCCACGTGCATGGAGCGGGCGGACTCGGCGACGTCGTGCTGCCGGAGGCGGTGCTGGAAGCCCACGACGACCACGCCGTCGACTTCATCATCGACACTCTCAGGGCGGCGCCCGGCAGCATCCATCTGGTCGCGACCGGACCCCTGACCAATATCGCTCTCGCGCTCGAGCGCGAGCCCGCGATCGCGCGGTGGGTCGCGTCCTTCACGATCATGGGCGGGTCGTACACCCGCGGCAATGCGACGGTCGCGGCGGAATTCAACATCTGGGCCGACCCTGAGGCCGCCCGCATCGTGTTCGACGCCGATTGGCGAGTGACGATGATCGGTCTCGATCTCACCCTTCAGGCTCAGGCCAACGCCGCCGTGATCTCGCGCCTCAAGGAGCTCGGCAAGCTCGCCGACCATCTCATCGTTCCCCTTGCGACCTTCTACTTCAACCCGAACGACGAGGATTGGGACGGTCAGGCGGTGCACGACGTCTGTGCCGTGGCGTACGTGGCGCGCCCCGACCTGTTCACGGTGCGACCCGCGCGCGTCGACATCGAGACCACGGGTGAATTCACCACGGGGATGACGGTGGTGGACTTCGACCCCGTGGTGCCGAACGCGACCGTCGCCACTCATCTCGACGTGCCCGGGTTCTGGGCCTACGTCGAGAACGTCTACGCGCGGGTCGCGCGCGAGCACAGTTAGGTCAGGCGCTGTCCCACTGGCAGAAGTGCAGCAGCACGCCGGCGGGGTCGTGCACGAATGTGACGAGAGCGCCGTAGTCCTCGCGCCTCGGAGCCTGCACTCGCGCGCCGGAGGCAGGGTTGGCGGCGATCTGGGTGCTCACGAGGTCGAACCAGGTCGCGGCATCCTCGACGGTGAAGTGGAGCATCGTGTTCTCGGCGACCCGCCGGTCAGCGAAGTCCTGCACGTAGAAGTGCTGCTCGGATGCCTCCACGAGGGCTAGGCCGGCCCCCACCTCATTCACCGACCAGCCGAGCTGGCGGTAGAAGTCGATCGACGCGGCGAAGTCGAGCGCGGGAATGAACGGGCGAAGGTCGGTCACCTGGGGCATCACATCAGGCTATTCCCGCACGCCACACACCTGCTAGCGGCCCGACGGGAGGGTCGCGACCAGGGCATCGACGAGTCGTTCGAAGCTGCGGTCGACGTCGAGGGGGAGACCGAATCCACCGGCCGCCTCGAGGGCGACGAAGCCGTGCAGGCCAGATCGAAGTGTGCGGATCGCGTCGATCTCATCGTCACCCTCGAGCCCGTAAGCGGCCAGCGCGTCCCTCAGCACGTCGACTGCCCTGACACTCGCCGCGAGCGCGTCGGCGTCAGCGGGGTCCGGGGCAGCAAGTGTTGCCGCGTACCGTCCCGGGTGGGCCTTCGCCCAGCGGCGGTACTCGGCGGCGATGGATCGCACCGCGTCTGCCCCGGATCGCCCGACTGCGGCATCCCGCATCACCTCGGCCAGTTCGGCCTTGGCCCGCGCCTCGATGGTGCGCTGCAGGGCATCCTGCCCGGCGATGTGCTTGTACAGACTGGGGGGCTGCACCCCGAGGCGGGCGGCGAGGGCGGCCAGACTCAATTGCGCCAGACCGACCTCGTCGGCGAGGCGCTCTGCCTCGTCCACCACGCGCTCGGCGCTCAGACCGGCCCTAGGCATTCGTGCCCAAACCGGCAAGAAAGGATGCCACGGCCGGCACAACGACGTCGGGCCGCTGCGACTGCGGGTAGTGGCCGGCCTCCGCAACCATCACGACGGTGGCGGACAGCTGCTCGCCGATCCACGCGGCCTCAACTGCGGGAGTGGGGAAGTCGGGGTCGAGTTCGCCCATGATGACCAGGGCCGGTGCCGAGACTGCCGGTAGCGCGGCCTCGGCTGGGGCGTGAGTCGTGCGGGTGGTGCGCGAGAAGGCCGCGCCGTAGCCCGGGCGCTTCAGGGCGGCGGCCACCGTGGCCAGGTATTCGGCCTGATCTTCGGGTGCGCGGCCCTTGTAGAGCGACGGCAGGTAGCCCTTCCACACCGCGGCAGCCCACGGACGCGCCATCAGCACGCGGAATGCCAGACGCAGTGCGACGCCGACGCTCGGTGGGTTGCGCACGAACGGCCCCACGAGCACGAGTCCGCGCACCAGCTCCGGTCGTGCCGCTGCGGCGATGACCGCAGAGCCTGCGCCCATCGAATTGCCGATGACGACGGCAGGCTCGCCGAGGTGCTCGACCAGGGCGATGATGTCACGGGCCGTGGCTTCGTCGTCATACTCGGCGAAGTCGGTGCTGCTGTCACCGTGTCCCCGGAGGTCGGTGAGCGCGACGCGGTAGCCTGCGGCGATGAGGGAGGGGGCGAGGTGGCGCCAGGTGGAGCGCAGGTCGCCCATGCCGGGAACGCACACGACGAGAGGGCCGGCGCCCGTTATCTCGTAGGCGACGGTGCCGTCGTCGACGGGGATCACATCCACTGAGCTAATGTTCATAGCCATAAAGCTAATGGACATAGCCAGCGGTGTCAAGGGGGATGTGGCACGGTTGAGCCATGGCATCCGAACCGCTTCTCGAGCGCGCTCCGCGCCCCTGGAACGCGGATGCCGCGTACGACGCGTTCGAGGGCTGGGCATCCGGGCGCGGTCTGCCGCTCTACCCAGCGCAGGACGAGGCGCTGATCGAGCTGGTGTCGGGCGCGAATGTGATCCTCAGCACTCCGACCGGCACGGGCAAGTCACTGGTGGCGATCGCGGCGCACTTCGTCGCCCTCGCTCAAGGCAAGCGCACGTTCTACACCGCTCCGATCAAGGCCCTCGTGAGCGAGAAGTTCTTCGCCCTCGTCGACATCTTCGGTGCCGAGAACGTCGGTATGGTCACGGGCGATTCGAGCGTCAACCCGGATGCCCCGATCATCTGCTGCACGGCGGAGATCCTCGCCAACCTCGCCCTTCGCCACGGAGCCGACGCACCGGTCGATCAGGTCGTGATGGACGAGTTCCACTTCTATGCCGACCCGGACCGCGGCTGGGCGTGGCAGGTGCCCCTGCTGACGCTGCCGCGTGTGCAGTTCCTTCTCATGTCGGCGACGCTCGGCCCGATGAAGGAGCTCGCCGACGACCTCACTCGCCGCACCGGGCGTGAGACGAGCCTGATCACCGGTGTCGACCGACCCGTTCCACTGCACTACTCCTACGCGCTCACGCCGGTGCACGAGACTGTCGAGGATCTGCTGCACACCGGCCAGTCGCCGATCTACATCGTGCACTTCTCGCAGGCCGCGGCTCTGGAGCGGGCGCAGGCGATGACGAGCATCAAGATCGTCAGCCGGGAGCATCGCGACGAGATCGCTGAGGCGATCGGCTCCTTCCGCTTCACTACGGTGTTCGGTCAGACCCTGTCCCGCCTCATCCGTGCCGGAATCGGTGTGCACCATGCCGGCATGCTGCCCAAGTACCGCCGACTCGTCGAGCAGCTCGCTCAGCGCGGTCTGCTGCGCGTCATCTGCGGAACCGACACCCTTGGCGTGGGCATCAACGTGCCGATCCGCACGGTGCTGCTCACGGCACTCACCAAGTTCGACGGCACCCGGATGCGCCAGCTCAGCGCCCGCGAGTTCCACCAGATCGCGGGCCGAGCCGGTCGTGCGGGCTACGACACAGCGGGAACGGTCGTCGCCCAGGCTCCCGAGCACGAGGCGGAGAACGCGCGCCTGGTCGCCAAGGCCGGCGACGACATCAAGAAGGTGCGCAAGATCGTGCGCAAGAAGGCTCCGGAGGGTTTCGTCTCCTGGAGCCAGACGAGCTTCGAGCGGATGATCGCCGCCGAACCCGAGACTCTGACCAGTCACATGCAGGTCAGCCATTCGATGATCCTCAACGTGATCGCCCGCGGCGGCGATGCATTCCAGGCGATGCGCGACCTCATCTTCGACAGCCACGAGACGTGGAACAACAAGCTCGCCCTCGCGCGTCGCGCGCTCGCGATCTATCGAACCCTGCGCACTGCGGGGGTTGTGACGCAGACCGCCGAGGGCACGATCGCACTCACCGTCGACCTCCAGCCCAACTTCGCGCTCAACCAGCCACTGTCGCCTTTCGCCCTGGCGGTGTTCGAGCTTCTCGACCCGGAGTCGCCGACCTATGCGCTCGACATGATCTCGGTACTCGAGGCGACACTCGACGACCCTCGGCCGATACTCTCCCAGCAGCAGTTCCAGGCCCGTGGCGAGGCCGTCGCCGCGATGAAGGCGGAGGGCATCGAGTACGACGAACGCATGGAACTGCTCGAGCAGATCACCTGGCCGAAGCCCCTGGAGGAGCTTCTGGATGCCGCGTTCCAGACCTACAGCGCGACCCAGCCCTGGATCGGCGACTTCGCCCTCAGCCCCAAGACCGTGGTGCGCGACATGTACGAGCGCGCGATGACCTTCGCCGACTTCGTGGGCTACTACAAGCTGGCCCGCAGCGAGGGCCTGGTGCTGCGGTACCTGTCTGACGCCTACCGCGCCGCCCGTCAGACGATCCCGGATGACGCCAAGACCGACGATCTGCGCGACCTCATCGAGTGGCTGGGCGAGGTCGTGCGCCAGGTCGACTCGAGCCTCCTCGACGAGTGGGAAGCGATGATCTCGGGTGCGGTCCCTGACGCGGGGTCGGTGATCGAGCGTGTCGAGATCCGCCCGCCCTCGGTCCTCTCCAACCCGCGCGCCTTCCGCGTGCTGGTGCGCAACGAGTTGTTCCGGCGGGTGCAACTGGCCGACCTCGAGGACTGGCAGGCGCTCGGCGAACTCGATGCGGCATCCGGGTTCGACGCCGACCGCTGGGCCGATTCCATGGACGCCTACTTCGACGAGCACGGTTCCCTCGGTACGGGTCCGGATGCCCGGGGCCCGGCCATGATCATGATCACCGAGCATCCCGATCACTGGGCGGTGCGGCAGATCTTCGACGACCCCGCGGGCGATCACGACTGGGGCATCAGCGCGACGGTGGACCTCGCCGAGTCCGCCGAGGCCGGTATCGCCGTGGTGCGGGTGACGGCGGTCGGAATGACGGACGCGTGAGTCTGCTTCACGATACGTGCCCGCGGGTATAGCATTAGCCAACCCTTGCTTACCCGAACTTTCAGGAGACTCCCATGAAGCCTCTGTCCGCCGTGCTTGCCGCCACTGGTGCCGCAGCCCTCATCCTGATCGGCGCGTCCCCGGCCGCAGCCGCTGGCAGCTCGATCGACCCCGGTGACTCGCTGTACGCGATCGACTGTGACGACACTGTCTACAACGACTGGCAGCTCATGAAGGTGGAGCCTTCTACCGCCGCCTCGACCCCCATCGGAGACGGTTCGGGTTCAACGTCGGAGGACTTCTACGCCTGCGCGGGTCAGCCCGCCTACAATTCCTCGACCGGCAAGTCCTACTACATCCAGTGGCAGTACGACACCGACCCCCAGCAGTACTTCCTGGCGTCGATTGACCTCGCGACCGGCGACAGCACGACCATCGGCGAGTTCTTCTACATCGATGGTGAATTCCCGACCTACCCGTACGTGGAGTCGATGGCCATCGGGCTCGACGGCTCGGCCTACGCGTTCTCGCAGGGCTTCCTCTGGAGCGTCGACCTGAGCAGTGGTGAGTTGACGCCGATCGGTGAGAGCCTCTCCAATACCTATGCCTTCGCTGTGGACCCCACCACAGGGATCTTCTATGCGATCGACTCCTCCAACAATCGCTACAGCGTTAGCAGCGACGGCAGCTACATCTATCTCGACACTGTGACGCTTCCTGCGGAGACGACCATCTACTCGCTTCAGATCGACGGCGGTGGCCGGTTCTGGATCGAGGTCGACGACTCCAACCTCGTCTCCGACGCCGGGCTCTGGAGCTTCGCTCCAGCGGACGCCGCCACCCCGACCTACTCGGGCGAGTTCATCGATGACCCGTACTACACCGAGGCGCTCCTGATCGTTCCCGGCGCGGCTCTGGCCGCTACCGGTGCCGACTTCGGCGGGGTTGCCCCGCTGGCCGCCGGTGGCGCTGCGCTCGCCCTTGCGGGTGTCGCGCTGCTGGCGCTGCGTCGTCGCCGCACCGCCTAGCGCACCGTTTCTCGAAGCCCGCCTCGCGATTGCCGCGAGGCGGGCTTCGTCGTCTTCTGCTGAAGGCATTTCGGTATCGGGGCCAAAGGACTACGCTGGCCGCACGCCATCCCGCCCGAATCGGAGACGCCCCCCATGAAGATTCTTTCTGCTGCCCTCGCCACCGCTGGTGCGTTCGCTCTCGCTCTCGCCGGTGCCGCCCCCGCCATGGCGGCGGGGCGTGACATCGATCCGGGCGACTCGATGTACACGATCAGTTGTGACGCTCTCGTCGACATCTACAACGATTGGCAGTTGATGTCGGTCGCGCCGACTACCGCGGTTTCGACGCCGATTGGCGATGGCACAGGAAACCAGGACCTCGACTCGTGCGCCGACCAGCCCGCCTACGACGCGTCCACGGGCAAGTCCTACTACGTGCAGATCACGTTCGACGGCGAGGTGCACTGGGCGCTCGCGTCGGTCAACGTCTCGACCGGTGCGAGCACGACCGTTGCCGAATTCCTCTGGGAGAACGGCGAGTTCCCCACCCTCCCGAGGATCGATGCGATCGCCATCGCCCCGGATGGCACTGCCTACGCCATCGGCGACGGCACTCTGTGGACCCTCGACCTCACCAATGCCACAGTGGAACCGATCGGCGAGACCCTCAACGCGTACGCGTTCGCGTCCGACCCTCGCACGGGCGAGTTCTATGCGATCGAGTACGGGGGAGACGTCTACATCTTCGACGACATTGCGAACAGCGGTGCGGTCACGTTCGTGGGCTCGATCACTCATCCCGATCTCGACCTCGACGGTGACGTCACCGGTGTTCGCGCGCTGCAGATCGACGGCGGTGGCACGTTCTGGATCGTCGTCGACACCCGTGAGGGACTCAGCGACCTGTGGAGCTTCACCCCGGCAACTCTGACCTCGCCTGTGCTCTCCGGCCTCTTCACGGATGATCCGTTCTTCACTCAGGCCCTGCTCATCATCCCTGGCGCGGCCCTGGCCGCAACGGGCGCCAATCTGAGCCTTGCCCCATACCTCGCCGGCGGTGCTGCGCTTGCGGTGATCGCGGGCGGCGCGGTGCTGCTGATTCGCCGCCGCCGCGCCTAAGTACCACCTAGAACACGTGGCGGTCGAGCCACTCGTTGCCGAACTTGTGATCGGGGTCGAGTCGCTCGGCCAGCTCCACGAAGTCGCCCAGTCGCGGGTACAGGCTCCGGTCGACCGCGTGGAACAGCTTTCCCCAGTGCGGTCGCGCGCCGAACGGCGCGAGGGCTTGCTCGACGATCGGCAGCACGGCCAGCACAGCGTCGGGCTCGAAGCGCCAGGTGAAGTGGATGCCGACGGCATCCGTCTCGTACGCACCGCTCAGCCACAGAGAGTCCGCGGCCATCGTGCGCAGCTCCGACACGTGCAGTAGTGGGGTGATCTGCGCGTTCAGCGCGCGAATCGCCTCGATCGCGGCGACGGCATTGCGTCGCGGCACGATGTACTCGCTCTGCAGCTCGTTGCCGTTGCTCGGCGTGAACTCCATGCGGAAGTGCGGCAGCCTATCGATCCACGGGCCGGCAACCCCGCCCTGCGGCGTCGTATTCGTCGGCTCCATCTCAGCGAGAGGATGCTTCTCGATCGCGGCGGGTCGGGCACCGTAGAGCTCTCCGGGTGGCCGAGCAGATCCGATGACGCTCTTCAGCCACACCCGCCCGACTGACTCTCCCGACCAGTCGGTGAACACGCTGACGCTGTAGGCCCTGCCCATGATGGCCTCGAAGTTCTCGATCAATCGCGTCCAGGTGAGGCCCTCGTAGACATCCTGTCGAACGTCGAACGTCGGCTCGATGTCGAGGGTCACGCGGGTGACGATCCCGAGAGCGCCCAGTGAGACGACGGCTCCGTCGAACGCCTCGTCGATCGGGCCGATCGTCACGAGTTCGCCCGATGCGGTCACGAGTTCGAGCCCGGCCACCGCGCGGGACAGCGTGCCGTTGCGGTCGCCCGAGCCGTGGGTTCCCGTGGCAATGGCGCCGGCGACGGAGATGTGCGGAAGCGATGCGAGATTGCGCAGTGCCCAGCCCTGTGCCTGCAGCGCGGTGCCGAGGTCGCCGTAGCGAAGACCGGCGTTGAACGACACAGTCTCGGTGTCGGCGTCGATGCGGATGTCGGGGCTCAGGGCGTCGAGCGAGACCAGTTCGGCCGAGTCGGCCATTCCCGAGAAGGAGTGGCGGCTGCCCAGCGCGCGAATCCTCGGCGTGCGGGCGACCAACTCCTGCACCTCGTCGACAGTGCGAGGGCGATGCACGGTGCTCGCGGTGTACTCGTAGAAGCCTGACCAGTTGGTGCCGACGGATGCCATGGCACCATTCTGTCCGCATTAACCTCCGGGGTCGGCATGGATCCCGCGCTGCGGGTGTTGACTGAGTCCATGACCCGCCAGCAGCGCCTCGTGCTCATCATCGCCGTGCTCGCCTCATTCGTCGCCTTCCTCGACAGCTCAGTCATCAACGTCGCTCTGCCAGCCATGACTGGTGAGTTGGGCGGTGGGTTGACCGTGCAGCAGTGGATCGTTGACGCCTACCTCATCACGCTCGGGTCGCTCATCCTGCTCGCCGGGTCACTGTCAGACGTCTACGGCCGGATCGTCGTGCTCAGGGTGGGGCTGATCGGGTTCGGGGTGGCATCCGTTCTGATCGCGGTCGCGGGCTCGGCCGAATTCGTGATCGCCATGCGTGCTGTTCAGGGCATAGCGGGCGCCCTCCTGGTGCCGAGCTCGCTGGCCATCATCATGTCGTCGTTCCGGGATGCCGCCCAGGCCAAGGCGATCGGCCAGTGGACGGCCTGGACCAGCGCCGCGTTCCTCGCCGGCCCGTTCCTCGGCGGCGTCTTCGTCGACTACCTGAGCTGGCGCCTCGTCTTCGCCATCAATGTGATCCCGATCATCGTCACGCTCATCCTGCTCGGGATGCTCGGCCAGAAGGACATTCGCAGGGCCGGGGTGCACATCGACTACCCCGGAGCCGTGCTGGGTATCATCGGACTCGGCGGACCGGTGTTCGCCCTGATCGAGCAGGGCAACCTCGGCTGGGCGCATCCGGCCATCTACCTGCCGTTCGGTCTCGGGTTGCTCAGCTTCGCCGCGTTCATCTGGTGGCAGTCACGCGCGAAGAACCCCATGCTTCCGCTGGAGCTGTTCCGCATTCGCAACTTCAGCGCCGGCAACCTTTCAACCGCACTGGTCTACGGTGCGCTGTCGCTTGGTGGCTTCATCGTGGTGATCTTCCTTCAGGAGGTCGCCGGGTTCACCGCCACCGCCGCGGCCCTGGCCCTGCTTCCGGTCTCGATCGGCAACGTGTTGCTGTCGTCGTTCTTCGGCGGACTGAGCGGTAAGTACGGGCCGCGGTTGTTCATGACCGCCGGCCCGATCATCGCGGGCGCGGGCTATCTGTTGCTGCTGGGGATGGGGCAGAGCGTCAACTACCTCGTGAATGTCTTGCCGGGCATCCTGCTGTTCGCTGTCGGCCTGTCGATGACGGTTGCCCCGTTGACCGCCGCTGTGCTCGGGTCGGTCTCGGCCGCCCAATCGGGCATCGGATCTGCCGTGAACAACGCGGTGGCCCGGGTCGCCGGACTGGTGGCGATCGCAATGCTGGGCGTGATCATCGTCGGCAAGCTCGACGTCGACGGATTCCACCGCGTGCTCATCGTGACGGCTGCGCTTCTGATTCTGGGCGGAATCGTCTCGTTCGTGGGAATCCGCAATCCCACGAAATCAGCGGAGCCGTCAGGCGAGCAGCCTGCTGCCTGAGAAGGCCAACAGCGCGACCAGGATCACTGCGGCGACCAGGATCAGCGGAAATAGCACGCGACCCGCTCGCGAGGTTGCCGCGAGCACCGAGCACACGACCGCCACGACGGCGACGATTGCCGCTCCGATCGCGCGCACGGCGTCGACCGATCCGCTTCCGAAGAGAACGAGGGCTGCCGCGGCCAGGAGCGCCACCCCGATCAGGGCGCCCGACCACCGCGCCCCGATGAGCTGAGGAAGACCTCGCACGTGAGTCGCCTCGTCGTCGTCGAGGTCGGGAAGCGCGTTGGCGAAGTGCGCGGCGGCACCGAGCAGCGCTGCGGCCCCGACCGCCCACGGTGCGGCCAGCGCAGGCACGGGCAGGGCGAGAGTCACCACCAGAGGCAGGCACGCGAAGCCGACCGCGTACGCGCCGAGTGACAGCGGTGTCGACTTCAGCCCCAGGTTGTACCCCCAGCCACACGCGATGAACACGACATGGGCGGCGCTAGCGCCCCAGCCCAGAGCAATAGTGATCAGCACCGCGAAGGCGAGCGCCACGAACGCGGCCGTGCGCACCATCGGCACCGTGAGGGCACCCGAGACGAGGGGCTTGTCCGTGCGACCGACTGCGCGATCCCGGTCGGCGTCGAGCCAGTCGTTCGACCAGCCGACGGAGAACTGGTGAGCCAGGAGCGCCGCACCGAGCAGCACGAGTCGCCATGGCTCGAGGCCGACCCCGACGCCGAGAACCACGCCCACAGCAGTCACCGCGACGCTAGGACCGGGATGGGTGGCTCTGAGCAGTTCGGGCAGAGTTCCGCTCATGGCCCCATCGTAGGTGGCACGGCCGGTGTTAGCATCGCGGCATGGCCAACGCGGGCGTTAGAGGCATCCTCGGTGTCGCGGCGATCGGGCTGGCCGTGGCGCTGATGGCAGGCTGCACGGCACCGCCGCCGGTGCTTCGACTCGCGTCTGGTGCAATCGCCCGTCCGGTCGATCCGATCGTGCAGTATGCCGATGCTCGACTGAGCGTCATGACCCTCGACGAGAAGATCGAGTCCATGCTCATGGTGCACGTGCCAGGACTCGATGTCGGGGCACTGGAGGCCTTCGCGTCGGAGAATCGCATCGGCGGTCTCATCCTCATGGGTGACAACGTTCCTGACCCGGCCGCCGACCTCGCGTCTATGACGAGCGGAATGAGCGCGGAACCCGGCCTGCCGCTGCTGCTCGGTATCGACCAGGAGGGAGGCATCGTCAGGCGCATCGACACCGACACCGCCGCCTCGGCGGAGGAGTTGCGCTTCCTGGATCCTGATGCCTCGCGCGACGCATTCGCCACCCGTGGTGCTCTGCTTCAGAGCCTGGGCGTGTCGATCAACTTCGGAATCGTTGCTGACGTCACGGGGGATCCCGACTCGTTCATCTACGAACGGTCGCTGGGCTCCACCGCAGCGGATGCCGCGGCTCGAGTCGCCGCGGCGGTGGAGGGTGAGCGCGGCACCGTGCTGTCCACGCTCAAGCACTTCCCCGGTCACGGAGTCTCGCCGGGCGACTCGCACTCGAGCATCCCGACGACCCAGATCTCGCTCGACGAGTGGCGAGTCGATCACGAGCCGCCGTTCGCGGCGGGAATCGATGCCGGCGCCGAGGTCGTCATGTTCGGCCACCTCCAGTTCGACGCAGTCGACCCGCAGCCCGCGAGCCTGTCGCCGATGTGGCACGACCTGCTGCGCACCGAGTTGGGGTTCGAGGGACTCATCATCACCGACGACATGTCGATGCTGCAGAATTCGGGTCGGGACGACCTCGTCGATCCCTATCAGAACGCGGTGCGGGCCGTCGCGGCGGGCAACACGATGCTGCTGTACGTGGGTCCGGTGGACGTACCGGGAGTCGTTGCCGCGGTTCGTGATGCGGTGCAGGCGGGCACGATCGACGAGGCCCTGATCGATGACGCGGCGTGGCGCATCCTGGCGGCTCGCCGTGTCGAGTCAGGCCAGACGGGGCCATTCGTGCACTGCTTCGAGCAGTGTCAGTCGATCATCGAGTGACCTACGGCGCCCACCGAAGAACCACGGGCTTTTCGATGAACTCGGCGAACCGATCGAAGGCGCGCTCGAGACTGACCCGGCCCCGCTGCGCGATCGGGGTGAAGGGCAGCAGCTCGATGTCGACTCGAGTAGCCCGCTGGGTGCGACGCCAGGTTCCGACCACCTGACCGTCGAGGATCAGGGTGGGCAGGAAGATGCCGTTGTTTCCCGGCACGATGCGGTTGCTGAACTCGGCCGCGAGCACTCCGCTGCGATTCTGGTAGCCGAGCAGGTACTCGTCGAAGCCGGCCAGTACCTGCGCGACCTCTGGCGCGGGCTCAAGCCCCGGCGAGAAGTAATGCGGGACCGAGTCGAACTCGCGGCTGTCGAGGTCGGCGAGGGCGATGCCCTTTCGCGCGTCGCCGAGGGTGATATTGGCCCACCAGGCGAAGTCGCGCTCGGTCGCCGGACCGTGACTACGGAAGTAGCGGCCCGCGAACTCGGCCAGCGCCTCGTCGCCGTCGAGTACCCGTGGGGCGGTGACCCACTCGTCGAGCAGCGCGAAGGTCTGGTGCTTGCCGTGGACGGGCCCGAATACGAGCACACCGTGCAGCGCGAGGTGAAGGAGCAGGTGGTATCCGCGCTGACCGGTGGTCGGCACTCCAACCGACTCGAAGGTGGCGAGGAGGTCGTCGCGCCGCGAAGTGCGTCCGCCCGACAGGTGCTCTCGGGCTGTGTCAGCGACGAGTCGAAGCTCGCGATCGGTGATTCCCAGATTCGCTCGTCGAGTTGCGGTCGTGGTTGCGGTGCGCGGTCGGCCGATCGCGAGCATCCACCCGAGATCCTCAGGGGCCACGAGGTGCAGCGTGCCGCGCATCGGCCAAGAGCGCACGATCTCGCCGGCCGCGAGTGCGGCCTCGATCGAGGCATCCGTGCTGCCCGGGGAGCGCAGGCCCACCGACCACTTCACTCCCGGGAAGTCCTGGCCCTGCATGGCGAGCATCCAGCGCACCACATCGGCGGGCGTCCGATCCGTCCGCTCGCCGAGCAGCTGTGATGCGCGCCGCAGCGCCGTCAATTCACGGAGCGTGCGCGACGACATTGCGCCAGTATGCCGGTACCCGGCGACAGGCGTCAGATGGTGGGGAGCTGGAGCCCGGTGAGCTTGAGCTCAATCGGCGCGTCCGCGACGCCGCGCGCCGGGGCGTTCTCGGTTGCCGCTGCCGTTGATGGCTGGGTAAGCGAGCCACCAACGAGCAGGGCACCGATGAGAACCCCGAGGGCCGTAACCACGCTGATGCCCACGGTGAGCTTGGTGGGCCGCAGGGTGCGGCGAAGCATCACGGCGAGCATCAGGAGTGCAACGACCGCCGTCACAGCGACAGCTATCGTCACCGCGGCGGGCAGGCCAGAAGCGACCGGGGGGGCGGTCGCGATTACAGCGTTCATTGTGCTGTGTTCCTTTCGGGTAGGAACCGGATCTGTCGGGTACAGATCCCAGTCGCCCCGAGTCCTCCTTTAGGGGGACTCGATGGCCAGCGTTGAAAAAGTATCAGGGGCGGGGTGGTTGGGTCAAGCGGCGGCACGCCCCCGTTTGGGGGTCACGGTGCCGAATGCCGGGCGATCGCGTCGGCAGCTCGCACGAGAGCGAGGTGCGAGAGGGCTTGGGGCACGTTGCCGACCTGTCGGTCTCCGGCTACGTCGTACTCCTCGCTGAGCAGACCGACGTCGTTGGTGAACGAGACGAGGCGATCCATCAGCACCCGAGCGTCGTCCATTCGCCCCGAGCTCGCGTACTGTTCGACCAACCAGAACGAACAAGCCAGAAAGGGATGCTCGCCTGCGGGAAGTCCGTCGACACCGGTATCGGTGCGGTAGCGCAGCAGAAGGCCATCGTGAAGCAGTTCGCGCTCGATGGCCTCGACCGTCGACACCATGCGCGGGTCGTCGGGCGCGAGATATCCCACCTGCGGTAGCTGAAGAAGTGAGGCGTCAACTCCCTCACTGCCGAAGTACTGAGTGTAGGTGCCCCTCTCCGCGTCCCAGCCCCGCTGCTCGATCTCGTCGCGGATCTCGTCCCGGATCTCCTGCCAGCGCTCGGCCGGTCCCTCCAGGCCGAACTCCCTCAGGGCACGGATCGCGCAGTCGAAGGCGGCCCACACCATCACCCTCGAGTGCGTGAAATGTCGCTGCGGCCCTCGGATCTCCCAGATGCCGTTGTCGGGCCGCATCCAGTTCTCCTCGACGTAGGTCATCAGCGCGCGCTGCAGCGGCCACGAGAAGTCGTCCTCGGCCGCCCCCAGTCGACGGGCCGCCTGGAGGGCAACCATCACCTCGCCGAACACGTCGCCCTGGTACTGGAGGAACGCCCCGTTGCCAACTCGCACTGGCGACGATCCCTCGTATCCGGGGAGGGTCGCGAGCTCGTACTCATCGAGCCTGCGCTCTCCGGCCAGGCCGTACATGATCTGAACATCAGACGGGTCGCCCGCGATCGAGCGGAGCAGCCACGACCGCCACGCATCCGCCTCCGCGAGGAAGCCGTGGTCGAGCAGCACCTCCAGCGTGAGGGAGGCATCTCTCAGCCAGACATACCGGTAGTCCCAGTTGCGTTGCCCGCCGAACTGCTCGGGGAGGCTTGTTGTCGCGGCGGCGACGATTCCGCCGGTGTCCTCGTGGGTCAGTGCGCGCAGCACGAGGAGTGAGCGGCGTACGGCGTCAGGGTACTCGGGTGCACGGTCAGCCGACGACGCCCAGTCTCGCCACCACTTCGTCGTCTCCCGTATTCGCCGGGCCACGTCGATCCGCGGGGGTGGCTGCCGATGCGAGGGGTACCACGTCAGCGTGAGGTCTACCGTCTCACCTTCAGCGACCGAGAAGTCGGCCTGATGCGAGTGGTTCTGCGCGGTCAGCTCCGGCCCTCTCACCACGATCGCATCCGGACCGGCGATGGCGACGAGGGCATGGTCACCCTCCTCCGGAGTCTGCCTGATCCACGGCAGGGCATCGGAGTACCCGAAGCGCACGCGCAGGTCCACGTGCATCTGAACGGTGCCCGACACGCCACGCACTCGCCGAATGATGTCTGCGCGACGATCGCCGTGCGGCATCAGCTCGGTCACCTCGACCTCGCCGGTCGTGGTGGTCCACGTGGTGACCAGAGTGAACGTGTCGGGTAGGTAGCTGCGCGTGCTCGTCGCTTCCCCGGTCAACGAGGCCGCGGGTGCCAGCAACCATCGACCGTGATCCTCGTCGCCGAGCAGAGCTCCGAAGGTGGATGCCGAGTCGAACCTCGGCAGACACAGCCAGTCGATGCTGCCATCGCGCCCGATCAACGCGGCCGTGTGGCAGTCGCCGATCATCGCGTAGTCCTCGATGCGCAGTGCCATCCGTCCATCCTCTCAGCCCATGCCGCCGGGGCGCTGTGCGCTCAGAGAGTGAGAAGGCCCGCCGCGACGAGTTGCTTCGACAGACCGGCGCCGTCGGGGGAGTAGAACCACGGCACCGCCGACCCGGCCTCGTGCTCGGCCTTGCTGCGGCCGCCGGCGAGCACGGCCTCTCCGGGGCTCAGCTGGCGGATGGCCACGCCTGCGACCTTGTCGGGATGCGCCGCCGCGAAGTCGCCGTAGATGCTCTCGTCATGCTGGCCGTCGTCGCCGATGAGCAGCCACTTCATGCCGGGGAACTCCTGCGCCAGTCGCTCGAGGCTCGATCGTTTGTGGTCCTGGCCGCTGCGGAACCAGCGGTCGTGGGTGGGGCCCCAGTCGGTCAGCAGCAGAGCGCCGCGGGGGTAGAGATTACGTGCCATGAACCGGGTGAGGGTCGGCGCGACGTTCCACGCTCCGGTGGAGAGGTAGATCACCGGCGCCCCCGGGTTCGCGCGGGTCAGCCGCTCATAGAGCACCGCCATTCCGGCGACGGGGGTGCGCGCGTGCTCGTCGAGCACGAAGGTGTTCCAGGCGGCGAGGAAGGGGCGGGGCAGCGCGGTGACCATGACGGTGTCATCCACGTCGGAGACGATGCCGAACGGGGCATCGGGGTCGACGATGAAGACTTTGGTCGTCACGGGCTCGGTGTCGTCGGTGCGCAGGCGTACCTTGCGCCATCCCGTTCGCAGGTCGACGGGGATGCGCACGTCGACGATGCCGCCACGTTCCGGGCGCACTCGGCGCTCGACGGAACCGATCGAGATCGTCACCTCGACATCGTCAACGGGAATGCTGAAGAAGCTGCGCCAGCCCCGCACCTTCGCAGCCCGCTGCTTGGGTGCGTCGCCGCCCCGGGTCAGCACCACGCGGCAGAGCACGCGAGCCCAGCCGGGAGCTCCGTATCCGGCGTAGGGGATGATCGTGGTGGTGAGTCCGCGTCGGCGGCCGCGGCGCTCACGCCAGCGGTGGAACGCATCCTCGATGCGCGCCGCGCGATGCATGATCTGCTTCGGCGCCCCGGCGGGGGTCACGGATGCGCCGGGTCGAGCCATTGACCCAGTCTGTCAGCTATTGCGCCGACGGGTCTTCTGCGGCGGGCTCGATGAGTTCGGGCGAGTTGTTGCGCACATTGCCCACTGCGCGCCCCACGGCATAGAACTCGGCACGCTCGGCGAGCTCCTCGCCGCCCGCGAAGGCGGCCTCGAGTACATCCCGTGGCTCGTCGGTGTGCGGGTCGAGCCACTCATCGATCAGCTCGGGCTGCAGGAACAGGGGCATGCGATCGTGGATGCTCGCGAGCTCACCCGTTGCCGCGCGGGTGATGATCGTGGTCGACAGCAGCCACTTGTCCGGGGCGTCGTCTGCCGCAGCGGGGTTGCGCCACCACTCGTAGAGGCCAGCGAACGTGAAGAGCTCGCCGTCGGGCAGATGAATGAAATGGGGAGTCTTGATATCTCCCACGGTGTGCCACTCGTAGTACCCGGTCGCGGGCACGATGGCCCGGCGCTTACGAATGGCGTTCTTGAAGTGCGCCTTCTCGCCCAGCGTCTCGATGCGGGCGTTGAAGGCGGTCACCCCGACCTTCGGATCCTTCGCCCATCCGGGCACGAGACCCCAGCGCGCGGCTTCCAGTCGACGCACAGGGATGTCGTCGTCGGCGGCCTTGGGAATCGAGTCGAGCACGATCGACACGGGATCGGTCGGGGCGATGTTCCACGACGGCGCCGGCAGGTTATCGGCGGGAAGATCGACGTCGAACAGGGCCACCAGATCGCTGCTCGCGCCTGCTACGACGAATCGACCGCACATGAGAACATTCTCACAGTTTCCGCCGACACTTCCTCATGTCGCGAGCTACAATATGTTTCGAACACTGAAGGAGATGGCCGTGACTGCGCACGACACCATGGAACACATGCCCGAATCACTCGTGGCCCTGCGCAACTCGCCGGTGCAGGCGAGAAGCACCGCCCGCCTCACCGCGCTGCTGGATGCCGCGGCAGCCGTGGTCGACGAGATCGGCTTCGAGCGGCTCACCACGGCCATGGTTGCCGAACGCGCTGGTGCCTCCATCGGCACCGTCTACCGCTACTTCCCCGACCGGATCGCCCTTCTGCAGGCTCTCGCCGCGCGCAACCTCGAGCGCGTGCTCAGCCGACTCGCCGACGAGGTCGTCGACGAGCGCCACGCGGACTGGGGCAGCGCTCTCGAGGGAGCGTTCGACATCCTCGTCGATGCGTTCCGCACGGAGGCCGGTTTCCGGGGGCTGCGGGTCGGCGACGTCATCGACCTGCGCCCCGCACCCACCGAGCGCACCTTCAACTCGATCGTGTCCAACCGCCTGCTCGACGGCATGGTTGCGCGATTCGGGGTGGCAGACACCGCCGAGACCCGTTTCCACTTCGAGGCGGCCATGGAGGTCGCCGATGCTCTCGTCGCTCGTGCCTTCGCCCGCGACGCTCAGGGCGACGAAGCATTCATCCAGGCGGCCCGCGACGCAACCAGTGCAATGCTCGCCTCACACTTCGGCGACTGAGCGGACCGACCGCAGGTAGGCATCCCCGCGACCCTGGGTCGGTCGTAAGAACTTCGTAATGCCAATCCGGAATGCCGGTGGCTCCGAATACTGTTGTGCCCTGAGTAGGTCGAAAGATCAGCGTCAGCGTACTGGCAAGTGTCGATTCGTGTTCGGGCACGAGGAATGAGCCGTATTACCCATGATCGAGTTCCGTTCGGTGTCGAAGCAGTTCCCCAATGGTGCTCGCGCGGTCGACGACTTCAGCCTCGTCATTCCGTCCCGCAAGACCACGGTCCTGGTCGGGTCGTCGGGTAGCGGCAAGACGACTCTGCTGCGCATGATCAACCGCATGGTCGATCCCACGTCGGGCGTCATCGAGATCGACGGTGAGAGCATCCTCAACCGCGACCCGGTGAAACTGCGACGCAGTATCGGCTACGTCATGCAGAACTCCGGCCTACTGCCGCACTTCAAAGTGATCGACAACGTCGCCACGGTTCCTGTGCTCAACGGAGTGCCGCGCAAGCAGGCTCGAGCGCAGGCGCTCGAACTGCTCGACACCGTGGGCCTCGATCGCGAGCTTGCTGACCGCTACCCGAGCCAGCTTTCGGGCGGCCAGCAGCAGCGGGTCGGTGTCGCACGGGGGCTCGCGGCCAATCCCAACATCCTTCTCATGGACGAGCCCTTCGGTGCCGTCGACCCGATCGTGCGCGCCGAGCTCCAGCAGGAGACCATCCGGCTGCAGCGCGACCTGGACAAGACGGTCGTCTTCGTGACTCACGACATCGACGAGGCATTCCTTCTGGGTGATCAGGTCGTCATTCTCGAGGAGGGTGCCAAGATCGCCCAGGTGGGCAGCCCCACCGAGATCATGTCCAACCCCGCGTCTGACTTCGTCGCCGATTTCATCGGGGTGCGCCAGGGCAAGCGTGCGCTCACGATCCGCGAGACGGCTCGCGGCAAGATCCTCGTCGATTCCGAGGGTCGGGCCGCGGGTGTGCTCTCCGGGGAGTTCTCGTGACCTGGGTGCTGAACAACCTGCCGCTCATCGGGCGTCTCACGCTCGAGCACATAGCGCTGGCGATTCCGCCCATTGTGATCGGATTCCTGCTGTCGATCCCGCTGGGATTTCTCGCCTATCGCTACCGGCTCACCCGCGGTGTCCTGCTCACCGTGGCCGGCCTGCTCTACACGGTTCCCTCGCTCGCCCTGTTCGTTGTGCTCCCGCCGCTGCTGGGCATCAGCTATCTCAGCTCCCTCAACTTGTCGATCGCTCTCACGATCTATGCCGTGGCCATCATGTCCAGGTCGATGGCGGATGCCCTCACCTCCGTCGACCCCGCTATCCGCCAATCGGCCACCGCCGTCGGGTTCGGCAGCTGGCGTCGATTCTGGACTGTCGAGTTCCCCCTTGCCGGGCCGGTGATCCTCGCGGGACTTCGGGTCACGGCGGTCAGCACGATCAGCCTCGTCACGGTCGGCATCCTCATCGGTGTCGAGAACCTCGGCTACCTGTTCACGAACGGGTTCCAGAGGCGCATCATCCCCGAGATTCTCGCGGGAGTGGTGACCGTGGTGATCATCGCGCTCGTGGTCGACTATCTGCTCGTGCTCGCCGGTCGCGTGATCATGCCCTGGGCGCCCCGACGGCCCGGCCGGGTGCTGCGCGCCGCTCAGGTCGCTGAGGGGGCCTGACATGAGCCTCTTCCTCGACGCTCTCGCCTGGATCTTCTCCCCGGATCGGCTCACCGACAACCCCTCCCTGCCGTTGCTGGTCGTGCAGCACCTCTTCTACACGTTCGTGTCGGTGGTGATCGCTGCACTGATCGCCGTTCCACTCGGGTATCTGATCGGGCACACCGGTCGGGGCCGCGAGATCGCGGTCGGCATCTCGGGGGCGGCGCGCGCGCTGCCGTCGTTCGGGCTCATACTCCTGCTCGTGCTGGTCATCGGCGTGACCCAGAAACCGCTGGCTGCATTCATCGCATTCGTGCTCCTGGCGATTCCCTCCGTGCTCGCCGGCGCCTATTCGGGCCTCGAGCAGATCGACCGCCGCGTGATTGATGCCGCCCGCGCGGTGGGCATGACGGAGTGGCAGATCCTGCTGCGCGTCGAGATCCCGCTCGGCCTGCCACTGCTGATCGGCGGGCTGCGGGCGGCGACGCTGCAGGTCGTGGCCACCGTGACGGTCGCGGCCTACATCGGGCTCGGCGGCCTCGGGCTTCCGATCTTCGCGGGTCTTCCCCTGCGTCGATTCGACTGGATGCTCGGTGCCGCACTTCTGATCATCGTGCTCGCACTGCTTCTGGACGGCCTCTTCGCGCTGCTCCAGCACCTCGTCGTGCCCCGCGGAGTCACCGCGGGTCGCGTTCTGGATGTCCGTTCGTCGCCAACGGGGCGGCGTGCGGTGGTGGGGACCCCCGCCGACTGAATGAGAAGGAAATGATGATGTTCACAGCTAGGAACAAGGGCCGGCTCGCACTGGGTGCGGTCGTGGTCGGGGCGGCATTGGCCCTGTCAGGGTGCGCGACCGGTGATCCGTTGGACTCGGGTTCGTCCTCGGGTGCGTCGGAGACGATTGTGGTGGGTTCGCAGGCGTATTACTCGAACGAGATCATTGCGGAGATCTACTCGCAGGCTCTGGAGAACGCCGGGTTCACCGTGGAGCGCAAGTTCCAGATCGGTCAGCGTGACGCGTATCTGCCGTCGTTGGAGTCCGGCGAGGTGGATCTGTTCCCCGAGTACACCGGTAACTTGCTGCAGTTCTACAGCCCCGACACCACCGCCACCACCTCCGACGATGTGTATGCGGAACTTCAGACGGCACTGCCGGCAACACTGACGGTGCTCGACCAGGCTGCGGCAACCGATCAGGACTCCTACAACGTGACCGCCGACTTCGCGGCCACCAACAACCTGAAGTCTCTGGCCGATCTCAAGAACGTCACCGTGCCGTTGACTCTGGGCGGCAACCCGGAGCTCGCCGAGCGTCCCTACGGGCCGGCAGGTCTTCTGGCCACCTACGGGGTGACCGTCGGCTTCACCGCCACCGGTGACACCACCGTCGAGGACCTCCTCGCCGGCACCGTCAACATCGCCAACGTCTACAGCGCTGACCCGCGCATCCAGACCGACAACCTCGTCACCCTCGCCGACCCGGAGGGCCTGTTCCTGGCCTCCAACGTCGTGCCGTTGGTCAACAAGGACGTCGCCGACCACATCGCCGACGTCATCAACGCCGTACAGGCCAAGCTGACCGCCGAAGGACTCGTCGCGTTGAACGTGCAGTCCACCGTCGACCAGAAGTCCTCCGCCGAGATCGCCACCCAGTGGCTCAAGGACAACGGCCTCATCTAGTAAGGCAGGTTGAGTAGGCGCGAAGCGCCGTATCGAAACCCCAACGCCGGTTGAGTGGCGGCAGCAGTCTTGCTGCTACTCAGCCGGCGTTCCGTCGTCCACGGCGCGCTCGAGCCGGCGCTTGACGAGCCACACCACGACGGCGAACACGACGATGATTCCCGCGAAGATGTAGCCGGCATAGTGCAGGCGATCGAGCAGCTCGCGAAAGGTGCCAGCGGCGAAGGCCCCCACAGACACATAGGCGAGCGTCCAGATGGTGGTCGCGGGCAGCGTCCACGCGATGAACGTGCGGTACCGCATCGGGCTCATGCCGACGGTGAGCGGGATGAGCGAGTGCAGCACGGGCAGGAATCGCGAGATGAACACGGCAACACCTCCGCGCCGCTTGAGGAACGTCTCGGCGCGCACCCAATTGCGTTCACCGAGCCAGCGCCCCAGCCGCGACATCCGGATGCGGGGACCGAAGAACCGACCGAGCGCGAACCCGATGCTCTCCCCGATGAGGGCTCCTGAGATCACCGCGAGCACGAGGGCGACGAACTGCACTGGCGACTCAACCGCCGTTGCGGCGATGATGACGATCGTGTCACCGGGCACGACGAGCCCCACGAGCACTGAGGTCTCGAGCAGGATTCCGAAGCCGGCTAGTGCCGTGCGCAGCACGGGGTCAACGGACTGGACGACATCGAGCAGCCACAGAATGATGTCGTTCATGCTTCGACCCTAGATCGGGCGGCGCAGCGCATCCAGACGTGCACGCCAAGTTGCCAGCCGACCCGGTTGCTCGGCGAGTGACGGGCCATCGACCCAGGACGTAGCGATCCGAATGCCGTGAAGCGCGCTCAGCGCCCAGAGTTCGGTGCCGTCCAGTTCGGCGGGAGTCACGGCCTCCTCGTGCGTGTCCAGGCCGAGCGCGGCGGCGAGGGTGAGCACGCTGCGCGCCGTGACGCTGTCGACCCGCTCGAACTCGGCCGGTGGGCCGCACAGGATGTCTCCGCGCCACCACAGCAGCGAGCTGTAGGCACCTTCGACCACGTACCCGTCGGGCGTGAGGATCACCGCTTCGTCGGCGCCCTGCTTCTGCACGTCGGTACGGATGCGCAGCATCGAGTCCAGGTCGGGTCCCTTCACTCGCGGCACCGTTCGCGGATCCCGTCCACGCCAGGTCGCCAGCACGGCCGATCGGGTGCGTTCGGGGGCGGAGCGCAACCGGAACACCAACCGCGGGCCGCCGAGGCGCGAGTGCAGCTCGACCCGGGGAAACCAGTCACCCTCGCGCGGGATCGCGGCGATTGCGGCATCCCAGAAGCCATCGACGTCGAGTTCGAGATACCGGCCGCGAGGGATCGACGTCATGAATCGCGTGCGGTGCAGCTCGAGACCGAGCGTGAGCCCATCGCTCACCAGCCACGAATCGGCGGCTTCGATCACCGTGAGGGTCATGTCGCAGTGCTCGAGCGGCTCGAGTGCTCCGTCACGCCACCGGAAGATCGACTGCACACTCATAGGGTTAGGGTATGCGTCCTCGGGTACACACGGCGTCCCTCGGTCGGTGGGTCGACCCTGCCGACGCCTGGGCCGCCCTGTGCGAGGGCGCGGATGCCGCTTTCTGGCTCGACAGCGGACCGAACGCGACCACCGGCACCAGCTACCTCGGCGTTGCTGCCCGCCTCTCGACGCAGTTCGATGGGCCGGTGCTGGAGTGGTTGCGCGCGCAGCAGTACGGCGTCGACACGTCTGAGGTCGGCTCCGGCTTCGCGCTGGGGTGGGTGGGCTGGCTCGGGTACGAGCTGCGCGGCGAGACGATGGGCGTTGCGGTCGGGCGGGCATCCCGCTACCCGGATGCGGCCTGGATGTACGTGGATCGCTGTCTCGCCTTCGACCACGAGCGCGGCGAGGTGCGGTTGTTGTCCCTCGCCGACATCGATGACTACCGCGCGCATGTGCTTGCAGCGCTCTCGTCGGCCGAGCCGCGCGCGGTGGCCGAGCCGCGTTCGGTGGTCGAGCCTGTCGAGACCCCGGCGGTCACCTGGGCCTATTCCGACGAGCAGTATCTCGACATGATCGCGGCCTGTCAGGCGGCGATCCGCGACGGCGACGCCTACCAGTTGTGCCTGACGACCGAGGCGCGAGTGGATGCCCGTCCCGACCCCTACGCGGCCTACCTCGCGCTCCGGGCATCCAGCCCCACCCACCACGGGGCACTGCTCGTTGCCGGGGATATCGCGGTGCTCAGCGCCACGCCGGAGCAGTTCCTCAGCGTCTCGGCCGACGGCGTGATCGAGTCGAAGCCGATCAAGGGCACCCGGCCCCGGGGGCTCACGGGCTTGGCCGACGAGGAGCTGCGCTTCGAGCTGGAGTCGAGCGAGAAGGAGCGCGCCGAGAACCTCATGATCGTGGACCTCATGCGCAACGACATCGGTCGGGTCGCCGCCGTCGGTTCCGTCACGGTCACCAGCCTTCTGGCGGTGGAGAGCTACGCCCACGTGCACCAGCTGGTGAGCACGGTGCGCGGTGTGCTCGCCGACGGACTCACGGGCATCGACGCCATTGCCGCGTGCTTCCCTGCCGGCTCCATGACGGGGGCGCCCAAGAGATCCGCGACCCTCATCCTCGACTCCCTCGAGCAGCGGGCGCGCGGCATCTACTCGGGCGCGTTCGGCTACGTGGGACTCGACGGGGCGATCGACCTCGCCATGGTCATCCGGTCGATCGTCGTCGACGGTGCCGGATCGACCGTGGGTACCGGCGGGGGCATCACGGCGCTGTCCGACCCAGGGGAGGAGCTCGCGGAGGCCCGGCTGAAGGCCGCGGCCCTGCTGCGGGTCTTGGGTGTGCGCTAGTTCGGTACCCTTGAAGCTTGCCCCTGCAACGAAGTGGATTCCCTGTGACCGAGCACGACGAGCGCCGCGACGATACCGACGCCGCACCCGACTACGACATCGCCGCGATTGCCGCGAAGTGGCAGCCCGTGTGGGACGAGATGAAGCCGTTCGCGACCGACGACCCGGCCGACAAGCGCCCACGCAAGTACATCCTCGACATGTTCCCCTACCCGTCGGGCGAGCTGCACATGGGCCACGCCGAGGCGTTCGCGTTCGGTGACATCGTGGCGCGCTACTGGCGTCAGCGCGGGTTCAACGTGCTGCACCCGATCGGCTGGGACTCCTTCGGCCTGCCCGCCGAGAACGCGGCCATCGAGCGCGGCATCAACCCCGCCACCTGGACCTACGAGAACATCGACGAGCAGAAGCTCAACTTCCGTCGCTACGGGGTGTCATTCGACTGGAGTCGGGTGCTGCACACGAGCGACCCCGAGTACTACAAGTGGAACCAGTGGCTGTTCCTCAAGCTCTATGAGAAGGGTCTGGCCTACCGCAAGGAGAGCTGGGTCAACTGGGACCCGGTTGACCAGACAGTGCTCGCCAACGAGCAGGTGCTTCCGGATGGCACGTCCGAGCGTTCGGGCGCGGTGGTCGTCAAGAAGCAGCTCACCCAGTGGTACTTCAAGATCACCGAGTACGCGGACCGCCTGCTCGACGACCTCAACCAGCTCGAGGGCTCGTGGCCGGCGAAGGTGCTCTCGATGCAGCGCAACTGGATCGGGCGCTCCACCGGTGCCGACGTCGACTTCCGCGTAGAGGGTAGCGACCGCACCATCACGGTGTTCACCACGCGCCCCGACACGCTCTACGGCGTGACGTTCATGGTCGTCGCCCCCGACTCCGAGCTCGCCGCCGAGCTGGCTGCGGGTTCGACACCCGAGGTGCAGGCGGCCTTCGCCGACTACCTCGTGCAGGCACAGAAGAACACCGAGATCGAGCGTCAGGATGCGACGCGGTCAAAGACGGGCATCCCGCTCGAGCGCTGGGCGATCAACCCGGCCAGTGGGGAGCGCATCCCGATCTGGACGGCGGACTACGTCCTCGCCGACTACGGCCACGGCGCGGTTATGGCTGTTCCGGCCCATGACCAGCGCGACCTCGACTTCGCCCGCGCCTTCGGGCTGCCCGTGCGGGTCGTCGTCGACACCACGGCTCCGGTCACGGGCGCCCTGCAGGTGATCACCGAGGAGATGCTCGCGGAGGGTCCGCCCGACCCCGTCTCGACCGGCGAGGCGCTCACCGGTGATGGTCGCATGATCAACTCGGGTCCCATCAACGGGCTCAGCAAGAACAATGCGATCGCGAAGATCATCGAGCAGCTCGAGGCCGCCGGAACCGGTCGTGCCGCGAAGACCTACCGTCTGCGCGACTGGCTGATTAGCCGGCAGCGCTTCTGGGGCACGCCCATCCCGATCATCCACGGCGCCGACGGCGAGCTCGTTCCCGTGCCCTTCGATCAGCTGCCGGTCGTGCTTCCCGACACCGAGGGACTCGATCTCAAGCCGAAGGGCAAGTCGCCCCTCGCAGCCGCGACCGACTGGATGACCGTCGCCGACCCGCGCGACGGCAGTCCCGCGCAGCGCGACGCCGACACCATGGACACGTTCGTCGACAGCTCGTGGTACTTCCTGCGCTTCCTCTCGCCGAACGACGACCTCGAGGCGTTCTCGGTGTCGGAGGCCGAGAAGTGGGCGCCCGTCGACCAGTACGTCGGCGGCGTCGAGCACGCGATTCTGCACCTGCTGTACGCGCGCTTCATCACCAAGGTGCTCTTCGACCTGGGATACGTGAGCTTCACCGAGCCGTTCAGCGCGCTGCTGAATCAGGGCATGGTGCTCAGCGAGGGCAAGAAGATGTCCAAGCGCAGCCGCAAGGGCACCACATTCACCGCCGAGGTCGACAAGCACGGCGCCGACGCGCTGCGGCTCACGCTCGCCTTCGCCGGCCCGCCCGAGGACAACATCAACTGGGAGGATGTCTCGCCGGCGGCATCCGCGAAGTTCCTCGCTCGCGCGTTCCGCATCGCCAGTGACGTGACGAGCGCCCCCGAGGTCGAGTGGAAGACCGGGGATGTCGCGCTGCGCCGTCTCACGCACCGGTTCCTGGCTGATGGCCCCGCTCTCGCCGAGTCGCTCAAGTTCAACGTGCTCGTCGCCCGCATCATGGACCTCGTCAACGCCACCCGCAAGGTGATCGATAGCGGGGCAGGACCTGCCGACGCCGCCGTGCGCGAAGCTGCCGAAGTCATCACGATCGCGCTCAGCCTCTTCGCGCCGTACACGGCCGAGGAGATGTGGTCGCGGCTGGGTTACCAGCCGACCGTCGCCCTCGCCGGCTGGCGCAAGGCCGACCCGACGCTGCTGATCGAGGATTCGATCGTGGCCGTCGTGCAGGTGGATGGCAAGGTGCGCGATCGCCTCGAGGTGAGCCCGAAGATCTCGAGCGACGAGCTGGAGAAGCTCGCGCGGGCATCGGCGGGCGTCATCCGGGCGATCGGTGATCGCGAGATCGTCAACGTCATCGTGCGCGCCCCTCGCATCGTCAACATCGCAACCCGCGCCAGCTAGTTCACCGCACCCGCGGGCGCCTGCTGCGGCCCCGCCCGGCCGCGTAGCGTCGCCGGGGTGGCAGCCGACTCCGAACCCCGTCGCGCTCGTGTGCGCGTGGGCATCGGAGCGGTCGTCGTCCTGGTGCTTGTCGCGCTGGGGTGCGCCGTGCTCGTGTCGGCATGGGGCGACCACGGGTCGGCGCTGGAGGTCGCGCGGACGGGCGCGGCATCCGCGGCGCCGGGTGAAGGCGGGGGCGCGGGCAGCTCGGGTGCGCAGTTCTTCGTGCACATCCTCGGCGCGGTCGAGCGGCCGGGCCTCTACGGTGTGCGGGAGGGCGATCGGGTCATCGACGCGGTCGCGGCCGCCGGCGGATTCACGGACTCGGCCGACCAGACGCAGGTGAATCTCGCACGGTTCCTCGTTGACGGGGAGCAGCTGTACGTGCCCACGGTGGGGGAGACGCCTGCGTCGGCACCCGGGGTGACGGCCCAGGGCAAGGTCAACATCAATACTGCCGATGCGTCAGCGCTCGAGACGTTGCCGCGGGTCGGCCCCGCGATGGCCGCCCGCATCATCGACTGGCGTGAGGTTAACGGACGCTTCGCGGCGATCGAGGATCTCATGAGCGTCACCGGCATCGGTCAGAAGACGTTCGACGGCCTCAAGGAGCTCGTGACGGTGTGATCGCCGACCTGCGACTCGCCATTCCCGCCGCGGTGGCCTGGATCGCGGCGGCAGTGGTCATCGGCATCGATCCGATCGTCCCGACGATCGCGCTCTGGGCGGGTGCGGGCATCGCCACCGCCATCACGCTCGCCCGACGCTCGCTCGCGGTCGTCGCACTCGCGCTGGCGGCCGCGGCGTTCTGTTCGACGTCCGTCGTGGTGCAGTCGACGTCGCGGCAACCGGTCGAGCTGGTGGCAGCGGCCGAGACCGGTCGCCAGATCGACGCCCTCGCGACTCTCACCGGCCGCGCGAGCGAGCGCTCCTACCCGGTCACTCTGGATGTCGTCAACGGCACTTCAGTGCACGTCCCGGTGGTCGTGTTCGGGCCCGCGACCGACGCCGGTATCGGCACGACGGTGCGGATCACCGGCACACTCACCGCAACCGAGCCCGGCGACGACGCGGCCTTCCTGGTATTCGCCGAGCGGCCGCCTGTCGTCGAGTCACCGCCGCCGTGGTACCTCGACTGGGCGAACGGGTTGCGGGCTCGGTTCCTCGCGCAGGCTCGAGGTCTTCCGGGTGACGGGGGAGATCTCCTCGCGGGGCTTGCCATCGGCGATACCACCGACGTCGGCGGCACGCTGGATCAGGCGATGAAGTCGAGCTCGCTGAGTCACCTGACGGCGGTGTCCGGCGCCAACTGCGCGATCGTCATCGGGCTCGTGATGGTCGCGGGGGCTGCGGTCGGCATACCGCGCTGGGCCCGGGTCGCGGCATCCCTCGCTGTTCTGGTGGGGTTCGTCGTGCTCGTCACGCCCGAGCCGAGTGTCCTTCGGGCGGCCGTGATGGCGAGCCTCGTGCTGGCGACCTTGGCACGGGGGCGACCCGTTCGCGGCATCCCCGTGCTCGCCCTCGCGACCATCGTCCTGCTCGCGTTCGACCCCTGGCTCGCTCGAAGCTACGGGTTCGTGCTGTCCGTGCTCGCAACGGCGGGGCTGCTTCTTCTCGCGGGTCCGCTCGCGCGGGTGCTCGAGCGCTGGCTCCCGCGCTGGCTCGCGATCGTGATCGCGGTTCCGTTCGCCGCACAACTCGCCTGCCAACCGGTCATCATCCTGCTGTCGGCGACCCTTCCGACCTACGGCGTGGTCGCCAACGTGCTCGCCGCTCCGGCTGCACCGATCGCAACCGTGGTCGGGCTCGCCGCCTGCGTGCTGCTGGTGCTGATTCCGCCGCTCGGTGCGTTGCTCTGTCAGTTGGCGTGGCTGCCGTCGGCATGGATCGCGGCTGTCGCCCAGTTCTTCGCGTCGGCACCGGCGGCTCAGTTGCCCTGGCCCCCGGGTGCGATCGGTGCACTGCTGCTCGCCGTGGGAACGGTTCTCGCGGTCTTCGCGGTGCTCGGCCGGCGGTGGGCGGTGGTCGCTCTGGCCGTCGCGGGCGCCGTCTATCTCGGGCTCGCCGGCGGCGGTCGCATCGCGCAGGTGACCGGCCGCCCCGACTGGCAGATCGCGGCGTGCGACATCGGGCAGGGCGACGCCGTCTTCGTTCGCAGCCGCGGCCAACTCGCGCTCGTCGACACGGGTCCCGACCCTGCGCTCATGAGGCGGTGCATGACCGAGTTGGGCATCGGACGCGTCGATCTCCTGGTGCTCACCCACTACGACCTCGACCACGTCGGTGGTGCCGGCGCGCTGGTGGGCAAAGTCGATCGGGTGTTCGTCGGCCCGAGCAGCGACCCCCAAGACGACCGGCTGCGGGCCGACCTCGTTGCGGGCGGTGCTCACGTCGAGCAGGTGTCCCGGGGGCCCACGGGACTGCTGGGTGACCTGCGGTGGGAGGTCCTCTGGCCGCCATCGCGTCTGGGCAGCATCGAGCCCGGCAATCCCGCGAGCGTGACGCTCGAGTTCCAGCCGGTGGGCGAGTGCGCCTCCGGATGCCTCAGCTCCATCTTCCTCGGAGACCTCGGCGAAGACGCCCAGAACCGTCTCCTCGCCGCTGGACCCGTCGGCACAGTCGACGTCGTGAAGGTGGCGCACCACGGCTCGCGTGACCAGAGCGAGCGGCTCTACGAGCGTCTGCACGCGACTGTCGGCGTGATCGGGGTGGGCGCAGACAACGGCTACGGGCATCCCACCGATGATCTCCTGCAGATTCTCGCCCGGGCCGGAACCATCCCGGAGCGTACCGACCTCAGCGGGCTGATCCTGCTCGCGCCCGGCGCGGAGCCCGGCACGGTGCGTGTCTGGAGCGAACGTTAGGCTGTGATCCGTGGCCGCCCCCAAGACCGTGATTCCCGTGCTCCAGTGGCACTCGGTGCGACCAGCGCCGGTCGTGCTGGTGTCGGGTCCCGAGGAGTACTTGGCCGATCGCGCCATCCGCTCGCTGCGCGAACTGCTCAAGGCCGAAGACCCGAGCCTGGAGATCCACGACGTCGAGGCCGACCAGTACGGCCCGGGGGAGCTTCTCACCCTCGCCAGCCCGTCGCTGTTCAACGAGCCGCGCCTCATCCGCGTCGTCAAGGTGGAGAAGTGCACCGACGCCTTCATCACCGAGACCCTCGACTACCTCTCGCACCCCGCCGATGACACCTACGTGGTGCTGCGGCACGCGAGCGGGGTGCGCGGCAAGAAGCTCCTCGACGCCATTCGCGCGGGTACCGGCGGCGGCATCGAGATCTCCTGTCTCGAACTCAAGAAAGACACCGAGAAGACCGAGTTCGCGGCGGCCGAGTTCGCCGCGGCCGGCCGCCGGGTAACCGGCGGAGCCATCCGCGCCCTCGTCTCGGCGTTCTCCGACGATCTGGCCGAACTCGCTGCCGCGTGCCAGCAGTTGCTCGCCGACGCGAGCGAGGAGATCACCGAAGTCACGGTCGAGAAGTACTACTCCGGCCGCATGGAGACCAACGCGTTCAAGGTCGCGGATGCCGCGATCGCCGGCCGCCGCGGAGAAGCCCTCGTTCTGCTGCGCCACGCCCTCTCCTCAGGTGCAGACCCGGTTCCCATCGTGGCCGCCTTCGCCGCCAAGTTGCGCACGATGGCGCGCATCTCCGGTTCCAACGCGCCGGCCGGTCAGCTCGCGTCGAAGTTCGGCCTCGCGCCCTGGCAGGTCGACCGCGCGCGGCGAGACCTGCACGGCTGGACCGACGAGGGGCTCGGTCGATCCCTGGAGACCCTCGCCGACACCGACGAGCAGATCAAGGGCTTGGGCCGCGACCCGGTCTTCGCCCTCGAGCGCATGATCGGCGTCATCGCGAGCCGCGGCGGCAGCGCTTAACGAGAAATGCCCCGGCCGAGGCCGGGGCATTTCTGAAAACAGCTGACTACAGCGCAGCAACCTGCTTGGCGATGGCCGACTTGCGGTTCGCTGCCTGGTTCTTGTGGATGACACCCTTGCTGGCGGCCTTGTCGAGCTTCTTGCCGGCCAGGGCGAGCGACGCGGTCGCCTTCTCCTTGTCGCCGGCGGTGATCGCCTCGCGGGTCGCGCGAACGGCGGTCTTGACCTCGCTCTTGACGGCCTTGTTGCGCTCCTGCGCCTTCTTGTTGGTGCCGATGCGCTTGATCTGCGACTTGATGTTTGCCACGTGGGTGCTTTCTGTTGGTGTGAAAGGAGTTATCTCGCGAGCCTCTGGAGCGAAACTACGCGGAAGCCAAAGGTCAACATTACCATCAGGCGGCGGTCGAGTCCACCGCGTCGAGCAGGATACGCGTGAACTCCCGCGGGCGGGTCAGGGAGACCATGTGGGTGGCGCCCGGCACGTGGATGAGCCGGGCATGCGGGGCCGCAGCGAGGTAGCGGCGCTCCTCGAGACGGAAGTGGTCGAGGGTCCCGTTGACCAGCCAGATCGGTTGGGTGATGCGGCTCAGTGAGGCCACCGGATGCAGCTGCCGCAGTTCAACGAGCGCGTCATCCATCACCTCCAGAGCCACCCCGCCGGCGATCACGTCGGCCGCGAGTTCGGGATCGCGCACCGCCAGCCGCACAGCCCAGTTGTTCAGCCCGAGCCCGCGGTCGGGGAACCGGTGGATCACCCGCGCCGCGGCCCGCCACGTGTCGAGCACCACACGGTAGGGCCGGGTGCCGCAGCTGGCCGCGAGCAGACCCACGATCGGCCGCTCGGCCAGCCCCGCGTAGTGGATCGACGTGTAGCCGCCGAGCGAGAAACCGCACAGCAGCACCGGATGCCTCGCCACTCCCACCGCGTCGCCGATCGCCTCGACGGCTCCCGCCAGCGTGAACCGCTCGCCCATGCGTGCGCCGTGCCCCGGCAGGTCGATCGCGATGGCCTCGTGTCCGGCGGCCTCGAGCGCCGCGACCTGCGTGCGCCACATGGTCGCGGAGGTGCGCAGTCCGTGCACGAGCACCACCGAACTGGGCATGCTCCGATGGTAATAGCCTGAAGCCATGCCCTCCCTGGCCCCGCACATCCTCGGCGTTCCCGGCAGTGGAATCCGTCGCATCCACGAGATCGCGATCACGCTCGACGACGTGATCATGCTCGCGGTGGGGGAGCCCGACGTGCCCGTGGCCCCGCACATCGCCGCCGCGGCGAAGGCAGCCTGGGACGCCGACGAGACGAACTACACGGCCAATGCGGGCATCCTGCCGCTGCGTCAGGCGATCGTCGACAAGCTCGCGCGAGTCAACGATCTGCATGTGACCACCGACCAGGTGTGGGTGACTGTCGGCGCCACGCAGGGCCTGCACCAAGCCATGGCGCTGACCCTCGGGCCGGGCGACGAGGTGCTGCTGCCCGATCCCGGCTACACGACCTTCACGATGGCCGCCCACATGCTCGACGCGGTGCCGGTGCCCTACCCCCTGCACCCGGAGTCGGGCTTCATGCCGGATGTCGCCACCCTCGAGTCGCTCGTCACCCCGCGCACTCGCGTGCTCATCCTCAACTCGCCCTCGAACCCCCTGGGCACGATCTTCCCCGAGTCGGTGCTCACGGAGCTGCTCGACTTCGCCCGCCGCCACGACCTCTGGGTGATCAGCGACGAGGTGTACGAGTACTTCACCTGGGGAGAACCCCACGTGAGCACGGCCGCGCTCGACACCGACGGCCGGGTGCTCAGCGTGTTCTCGCTCTCGAAGACCTACGCGATGACGGGAATCCGCATCGGCTACCTCGTCACCCCGCCGGGCATGGTCGACACCATGCGCGCGGTGCAGGAGGCGACGATCAGCTGCGCCAGCGCTCCGGGCCAGCACGCGGCCATCGCCGCGATCACGGGGGATCAGAGCCATGTGGCCGAGGCGCGGGAGCACTACCGGGGCAATCTCGCCGCGGCCACCGAGCTGTTGGCGAGCCGGGGCATCCGCTATCTGAATCCGGGCGGCGCCTTCTACCTGTGGATCGACGTCAGCCACGCGTCGGGCGGCAACGTCGCCGACTGGGCGGAGAACTTCCTGCGCGTCAGCGGAGTCGCCGTCGCGCCGGGCAGCGCGTTCGGTGCCTCGGGGGAGGGCTGGATCCGGGTGTGTCTCGCCGCGAAGCGCGCCGACGTGCTCGAGGGCCTCGGGAGGCTGCCCGTGCCGCAATCCGGGGGTTAACTCCATACCGGCAGGCGCCTCAGAACGCGAGGCTGGATGCATGACTGATACAGCTACGCTCCCCACCACCCCGACCAGCACAACCACCGTGAATGCGGCCACCGACAGCCAGGTGCTCAGCATCCTGAGTCTGATCTCGGCGCTGTCCGGAATCCTCTTCGGCCTGGTGTTCCCCCTCTCGATCGTCGCGATCGTGCTCGGAATTCTCGCGCTCTCGCGTGAGCCGCGCGGTCGCACCATGGCCATCTGGGGCATCGTCGTCGGCGCCGTCCCCGGTGCCCTCGCGGTGCTCGGCATCGTGTTCGCTGCTGCGTTCCTGATCCCGTTCGGCGTGTTCGCCGCGGCCTTGGGCGGTTTCTGATCGAAGTGGATGCCCGTGGCACAGCACCACGGGCATCCACCCCCGCGCGCGTCTCGTAAACTGGTGCGCGGCCCTCAGGGCCACTACGAGAGGCGCACGTTGAGTCCCAGAGCCACCACGGCACTAGAGCCTGCCTCGACCGACCCCGCGTTCATCCGCAATTTCTGCATCATCGCGCACATCGACCACGGCAAGTCGACGCTCGCCGACCGCATGCTCGGCATCACCGGCGTCGTCTCCGATCGCGACATGCGCGCCCAGTACCTCGATCGCATGGACATCGAGCGCGAGCGCGGCATCACCATCAAGAGCCAGGCCGTGCGCATGCCTTGGGCGCTCGACGGCAAGACCTTCGCGCTCAACATGATCGACACTCCCGGCCACGTCGACTTCACCTACGAGGTGTCCCGTTCGCTGGCCGCCTGCGAGGGAGCGATTCTCCTCGTGGATGCCGCGCAGGGTATCGAGGCGCAGACTCTCGCGAACCTCTATCTCGCCCTCGAGAACGACCTCACGATCATCCCGGTGCTCAACAAGATCGACTTGCCGGCGGCCGAGCCTGACAAGTACGCGAAGGAACTCGCGAGCCTGATCGGCGGCAACCCCGACGACGTGCTGCGCGTCTCCGGCAAGACCGGGGCGGGTGTGGATGCCCTGCTCGACCGTGTCGTCGAGCTCATCCCCGCACCCCAGGGTGACCCGACCGCGCCGTCACGCGCGATGATCTTCGACTCGGTGTACGACTCCTACCGGGGCGTCATCACCTACGTGCGCATGATCGACGGCAAGCTCAGCCCGCGCGAGCGCATCCAGATGATGTCGACCAAGGCCGTGCACGAACTGCTCGAGATCGGCGTGAGCTCACCCGAGCCGACTCCCACGAAGGGTCTCGGTGTCGGCGAGGTCGGCTACCTGATCACCGGCGTGAAGGATGTGCGTCAGTCCAAGGTCGGCGACACCGTCACCAATGCGGCCAAGCCTGCAACGGTCGCGCTGGCCGGCTATACCGACCCCAAGCCGATGGTCTTCTCGGGCCTGTACCCGATCGACGGCAGCGACTACCCCGTGCTGCGCGAGGCGCTCGACAAGCTGAAGCTGTCGGATGCCTCGCTCAACTACGAGCCGGAGACCTCGGTTGCTCTCGGCTTCGGGTTCCGCTGCGGATTCCTCGGGCTGCTCCATCTCGAGATCGTGACCGAACGCCTCGAGCGCGAGTTCGGGCTGGACCTGATCTCCACCGCTCCGTCGGTGACCTACGAGGTCACGACCGAGGACAAGAAGCAGTACACGGTCACGAACCCGAGTGAGTTCCCGTCGGGCACGAAGATCTCGCACGTGACCGAACCTATGGTGCGCGCCGCGATTCTCGCGCCCAAGGACTACGTGGGCACGATCATGGAACTGTGCCAGTCCCGCCGCGGAACCCTCATCGGCATGGACTACCTCGGCGAGGACCGCGTCGAGATCAAGTACACGATCCCGCTCGGCGAGATCGTCTTCGACTTCTTCGACCAGCTCAAGAGCAAGACGGCCGGCTACGCCTCCCTCGACTACGAGCCCAGCGGCGAGCAGGAGGCCGACCTCGTGAAGGTCGACATCCTGCTGCAGGGTGAAGCCGTCGACGCCTTCAGCGCGATCGTGCACAAGGACAAGGCCTACGCCTACGGCGTGCTCATGACGGAGCGCCTCAAGAAGCTCATCCCGCGCCAGCAGTTCGAGGTGCCCATCCAGGCCGCCATCGGGGCGCGCATCATCGCCCGGGAGTCGATCTCCGCGATGCGCAAGGACGTGCTCGCCAAGTGCTACGGCGGTGACATCACCCGCAAGCGCAAGCTCCTCGAGAAGCAGAAGGAGGGCAAGAAGCGCATGAAGATGGTGGGTCGCGTCGAGGTCCCGCAGGAGGCGTTCGTTGCGGCGCTGACCGGGGATGTGGAGAAGAAGGACAAGAAGTAGGGGTCCGGTGATCGAGCCTGTCGAGATCGCCGGTCGAGCCCCGTGGTCGAGCTCGGTGGTCGAGCTCCTCGAGACCTGAATCATCCTCCTGATCAGCATTAACTAGCGCCGCACGAATGTCGGTGGCTCCTGTTTGTATTGGGTCATGGAGGAAGTCCAGACCCTGCTCGACCAGCGCGTTGCCGACGTGCGCCTCGAGTTCGGCATCGCCCGCGCGGAGGTCGCGCACGCCGCAATCGCCCGTGCTCAGGCGGAGCAGATGTCGGCGATCGTCGCAACCCTCCGCGAGGCGCGCGAGTTCCCCGAGCTCTACGTCGGCCCCACCCAGCTCGGCCCCACCGCCGTCGAGTTCGCGGAGCGGGCCGCCATCGCCGACCTCGCCGTGCGCCTGAATCTCGCCGAGTCGACCGTGCGCGCGCAGGCCTTCGAGGCCGACACCCTGTGCACCTTCACCCCCACGCTGTGGAATTCGTTTCGAGACGGCCAGGTGTCCGCCGCGAATGCCTCGACTGTCGCCTCGCTCTGCATCGGGCTCACGGATGTCGCGTGCCACACCTTCGAGGCCGAGCTCCTGCACCCCGCCGCAACGCTCGCCCCCGCGCGGTTCCGGGCCATGGCGCGCGCCCTGCGCGAGCGGCTGGTCGCCGAACCCCCGGCCGAGCGGCACGAGCGGGCGGCCGAGGGGCGCCGCGTCATCCTCGAGCCTGATGTCGACGGCATGGCGTGGCTGCACGCGCACCTGCCGGCAGATGCGGCCCAGCGCGCAATGCTCAATGTGACTCGCATGGCCCGGGGTCTCGCGAAGGCAGGCGACGAGACCCGCAGCCTCGCCCAGCTGCGGGCGGATGTCGCGGCCGACCTCCTCGCGGGCGTGCTCGGTGCCGAGGGTTCCGTCGGCGTGACGGTCGGGGTCACGGTGCCGGTGCTCACCCTTCTCGGTGGTGACGAGCCGGGCATCCTCGAGGGTCACGGTCCGATCGACGCGGCGACCGCGCGCAGGCTCGCGGCGCACGCGCCGAGCTTCATCCGCATTCTGACCCACCCGGTCACCGGCACGGTGCGCGACATCGACCGCACTCGGTACCGCGCGCCCGCCGACCTCAAGCGCATGGTCGGGCTTCGGGACGTCGTGTGCACCTTCCCAGGGTGCGGTCGCCGCGCCCGGGACTGCGACCTCGATCACACTGTCGCGTGGGACGACGACGGCAAGACCGCCGAGACCAACCTCGCGAGTCTCTGCCGGCATCATCATCGCCTCAAGCACGAGACGAACTGGAGCGTCGCCCGCAGTCACGGTGTGAGCACGTGGACGAGCCCGTCGGGCGCGATCCGAACGAGCGATCCGCCGCCGTTCTAGGCGGGCCAGCCCGTCCTAGCGCACACCCACAACAAGGAGCCCGCCCCCGCGGCATACCCTGTGGCGAGCATCCAAACGCTTTCTGACCGGCTCGAAGCCCGGCGTACAGTGACGCCATGAGTGACTTCAGGCCGCCGTCGTCCGATATGAACTTCATCCTCGAGCACGTGGTGGGGTACCGCGATGTCGCGGCCCTGCCGGGATTCGAGCACGCCGACCTCGAGACCGTCAGCGGTCTGCTCGACGAGGCCGCCGACTTCATGTCCAAGGTCGTCGCGCCCACCAACCGCATCGGCGACAAGGTCGGTGCCCAGCACGACGGCAAGGGCAACGTCACCCTCCCGCCCGAGTTCAAGAAGGCGTACGACACCTACGTCGAGTCCGGCTGGAACACCCTGCAGTTCCCGGAGCAGTACGGCGGCGGTGGGTTCCCGTCGGTGGTTGGTCTCGCCCTGCAGGAGATGCTGCAGTCATCCAACATGGCTTTCGCGCTGTGCCCGCTGCTGACCCAGGGTGCGATCGATGCCCTCCTGCACTACGGCAGCGACGAGCAGAAGAATGCCTACCTGCCCAAGATGGTCTCCGGCGAGTGGACCGGAACCATGAACCTCACCGAACCGCAGGCCGGCTCCGACGTCGGTGCGCTCACGACGAAGGCCGTGCCCAACGACGATGGCACCTACGCGATCACCGGCCAGAAGATCTACATCACCTGGGGTGAGCACGACATGGCCGAGCAGATCGTGCACCTGGTGCTCGCTCGCACGCCCGGTGCCCCGGCCGGCACGCGCGGCATCTCCTGCTTCATCGTGCCCAAGTTCATCCTCGACGAGGACGGCAACCCGGGCGAGCGCAACGCCGTCACGGCGCTGTCGATCGAGCACAAGATGGGCATCCACGGTTCCCCGACCTGCGTTCTCAACTATGAGGGCGCCACCGGCTACCTCATCGGCGAGGAGAACATGGGCATGCGCATCATGTTCGTCATGATGAACGTGGCCCGCCTCTCCGTCGGCATGCAGGGTGTTGCCCTCAGCGAGCGCGCCTTCCAGCAGTCGCTTGCCTACGCGAAGGACCGCCGCCAGGGCCTGGCGATCGGCGCGACCGGCAAGGACTCCGCGATCATCGAGTTCCCCGACGTGCGCCGCATGATCCTCACGCAGAAGGCGTCGATTGCTGCGATCCGCCGCCTCATGCTGCTGAACGCGAGCTACATGGACATCGCCAGCCACCACCCGGATGCCGCCGAGCGCACCCGCGCGACCGAGATCGTCGGCCTGCTCACCCCGATCTGCAAGAGCTTCGGCACTGACCTCGGAAACGAACTCACCTCGATCGGTCTGCAGGTGCACGGCGGCATGGGCTTCATCGAGGAGACCGGCGCGGCCCAGCACGTGCGCGATATCCGCATCGCTGCGATCTACGAGGGCACCAACGGCATTCAGGCCGCCGACCTCGTGGGCCGCAAGCTGGGCGTGCGGGACGGGGCATCCGTCATGGAGTTCATCGCCCAGATCCGCGGGATCCTGGGCGACCTGGATGCCGCGGGCGCCGACTTCGCGTCGATCCGCACCGAGCTCGCCCGCCAGATCGACGCCCTCGAGACCGCGACGACGTGGATGCTGCGCACCGGCGTCGCCGACCCCAACGCCGTTCTGTCGGGCTCGAGCCCGTACCTGCGCATGTGGGGACTGGTCACCAGTGCCTGGCTTCTGGCCCGTTCGGCTCTCGCAGCGGCACCGCTGGACGCTGACACCGCCAAGGAACAGCTGGTCATGGCCCGGTTCTTCGCCGAGCAGCTCCTGCCGGCCTGCGCCGGACTGCTGGGTGCTGCTACAGCCGGGTCGCGCGACCTGTACGCCCTCGACTTCTAACCGCTCGACTTCCAACCGCTCAGGCGTCGTCCAGTAGATTTGGACGATGCCTGAGCTCTGGGAGACGCCGGTCACCTACGGTGCCATCGGTGCGACGCAAGCGGCCGACCTGCTGCGCTACCCACCGACCGGCTACCGGGCGATCGAGCGCACGGCTCGCATCGGTCACGGCGACGCTCGTTTCGAGTTCGCGTGGGCATCGGCCCTGTCGTGGGGCATCCAGCGGGGCAGCGGATTCCGCATCCGCCCCATCGAGGCCCCGGCGACCGTTCAGGCGCAGACGTACACGCCCGTCAGTTTCGAGCCCGACGGCACGCCCATCCGGCCGACGAGCGCGGCCGAGCACACGTTCGGCCCGGACGGGACGCCCTTCGTGCGCCCCGGCGACACCGTGGAGTTGCACATCCCGGTGCTGGGTCCCTGGGGAGTGAAGGCCCCGGCGCGGGTGGTCTACGTGGTCGACGAGCCGAAGCGCAAGGGTTTCGCGTACGGCACGCTGCCGGGGCATCCGGAGGACGGCGAAGAGGCGTTCATCGTCTCCCAGCGCACCGACGAGTCAGTGTGGCTCACCATCCGGGCGTTCTCCCGGCCGAGTTCGCGCTGGTGGTGGGCGGTGTACCCGGCGCTCAGGGTCGCCCAGTGGTACTACACCCGCCGCTATCTGCGAGCGCTCGCCGCCCCGATCGACTGATCGATCGCGGCGATAGCGACGATCGTTGCGTCGAGTCCGGTCGCGAAGTCATCGATCACGAGTACGGCGTTCGTCGCGCGCAGCTCGTCGGCCGTGAACGACCCGGTCGCCACGGCGAGGAACGGGAAGCCGGCGCTGTCGGCGGCCTCGCCATCCTTGGGGGTATCGCCGACGATCACGGCGTGGTGACCGGCGAGAGCGTTTCCGGCATCGGCGGTGAGGTGGTGTCGGGTGGGGGACTCGTGGCCGAAGTAGGAGTGCTCCCAGTCGAAGGTATCGGCGGAGTATCCGGCGGCCAGCACCTTGTAGCGCGCGCGGTTGGGTCCGTTGCCGGTGAGCAGTGCGTTGATCCAGCCGCGCTCGGCGAAGGCCTCGAGTGCGGCGGCGGTGCCCGGCGCGGCGTCGCGCGGATACTCACCCGATTCGTGCTGCGCGAGTGACAACTCGTCGAGACGCACCAGCACGTCCGGCAGCAGGGCAGCATCGATGCCGTTGACCTCCAGCACCTCCGCGAGCAGTTGCCCCTCGGTCATCCCGTGCGGGTTGCTCACTCGTACCGTGGGGCGCACGCCCGTGACCTGCTCGATCGAATCGAGGTAGAGCGCGCCCGCGCGGCTGTTTCCCAGAATCAGGGTTCCGTCGATGTCCCACAGGATGTACGTGCTCACCCGACCATTCTCGCGGGTGAAAGACTGGTCACATGTTCCGAGCCGTGCGCGCAGCCACCGCGGCCTTCATGCGCAGCCCGGCGCGCCTGGTCATCGGCCCGCTCATCACCCCGATCGACCGCGCGCTGTTCCACGTCTCGGGTGGGCGCCTCAAGCTCAGTGCGCCCATGATTCCGTCGCTCATGCTGTTCACGACCGGAGCGAAGTCGGGTCTGCGCCGCGAGTCCCCACTGATGTGCTTCCCGCGCGACGACGGAACCTGGTTCATCGTGGGCAGCAACTTCGGTCTGGAGAAGCATCCGGCCTGGAGCTCCAACCTCATCGCCAACCCCGACGCCGAGATCCACTACCGCCGGCAGTTGGTGCCCGTGCGCGCCACGCTCCTGCAGGAGGCGGAGGCCGAAGCGATGTGGCCCGAGCTGGAGGAGCAGTGGCCGCACTACCGTGACTATGAGAAGACGGCTCGGCGTGACATCCGCATCTTCCATCTGGTGAGGCGCTGATGGCGCCCAGCGCGCTGCCGATCGCGGACCCCGCCCCGCTCGACGGAGCACTGCCGCCCTCGGTCGTGGATGACGCGGCCACCCGCAACTTCGGGGTCTACCTCCACGTTCCGTTCTGTCGCGTCCGGTGCGGATACTGCGACTTCAACACGTACACGAGTGACGAGTTGCGCGGAGCCAAGCGCACCGACTACGCGGGCCAGGCCGTCACTGAGGTGGCGTTGGCGGCTCGCGTGCTGCGCGATGCCGGCCTGCCACCCCGGCCGGTGAGCACGGTCTTCTTCGGCGGGGGCACACCGACCCTCCTGCCGGCCACCGACCTGGCGGCGATGCTGCACTCGGTGGTCGACACGTGGGGGCTGGTCGACGGAGCCGAGGTGACGACCGAGGCGAACCCCGACTCGGTGGATCTCGACTACCTGCTGGCGCTGAAGCGCGCGGGCTTCACACGCGTATCCTTCGGCATGCAGTCGGCTGTGCCGCACGTGCTCGCGACTCTCGAGCGCACGCACGACCCGTCGCGCATCCCCCTGGTGGTCGAGTGGGCGCGCGAGGCTGGGCTTCAGGTGAGCCTCGACCTGATCTACGGAACGCCAGGGGAGAGCCTCGCCGATTGGGGCGAGTCCCTCGATCAGGCTCTGGCACAAAAGCCCGACCACCTCTCCGCCTACGCCCTCATCGTCGAGGACGGCACGAAACTGGCTGCCCAGATCCGTCGGGGCGAGGTCGCCGAACCCGACGATGATCTCGAGGCGGACATGTACGAGCTCGCCGATCGCCGCCTCAGCGCATCAGGGTACGAGTGGTACGAGGTCAGCAACTGGGCACTCGCCGGCGGAACCGACGGGCTCGATCGCCGCTCGCGCCACAACCTCGCCTACTGGCAGGGCCACGACTGGTGGGGTGTCGGGCCCGGCGCGCACAGCCACGTCGGCGGCGTGCGCTGGTGGAACGTCAAGCATCCGGCCGCGTACGCCGACCGGATCGCCGCCGGGCTGTCCCCGGCCGCCGGGCGGGAGACGCTCGACGCCGACACGCGACGAGTTGAGGCGGTGCTGTTGCGCACGCGCCTGCGCGAGGGGATGCCCGTGGCTGAGCTCGAGGCATCCGGTCGCCGTGCCGTCGCCGGTCTGATCGCCGACGAACTCGTGGATGCGCGCGCGGCAATCGCGGGACGACTGGAGCTCACCCTGCGCGGGCGCTTGCTCGCCGACGCCGTGGTGAGACGGCTGGTCGAGTGAGCTCCTAGCTCACGAACTTGATCGACAACGGATAGGTGTACGCCTCGCCGCGGTTGGCCGCCATCGCCGCAACGATGCCGAGCACGATGCTCGCGACCCAGGCGGCGAGCAGCACGAGCAGTCCGATGAGCAGCAGCGACGTCACGGTACCGACCGCGTACGCGATGATCAGCGTCAGCTGGAAGTTGAGGGCGGTGGCGCTGTGGGCGCGGATGAACGGGCCGCGATCCTTCAGCACGAGGTAGCCGATGAGCGAGGGCAGGAAGCCGAACAGGATTCCGCCGATGTGGATGAGCGTGGCCCAGAGCTTCTCGTCGCTGGGGCTCAACGGCTGGGCGGGAGTCGCGTAGGGGTTGGCGGGCGGTGGCGGGGTCGTGGACATGGCCCCATTAAAGCAGCGAGCCCGGAGGCAGTGCCCCCGGGCTCGCCGTCAGACGAGTGCTACTTGATGAGGCGGATCGACACCGGGTAGCGGTAGGAGCCACCGGCGTTGACCTTCTGGAAGCCCATGATCGACCAGATCAGGGACATGACCCAGACGGCGAGCGGCAGAAGCCAGCCGATGAAGCCCCAGATGCCGAAGGTGACGGCGGTGAGGATCGCGTTGATGATGAACACCGCGACCTGGGCGATGGCGGCGGTGATCTGGAAGTTCAGCGCCTCCTTGGCCTCAACGTTGGTGATCGTGCCGCGGTCCTTGAAGATGAGCCAGATGATGAGCGACGGCAGGAAGCCGATGATGCCACCGAGGTGGGCGAAGGATCCCCACTGCTTGTCCTCGGCGGGAGTCAGAGGGGCGGCCGGGGCGGGAGTTGCGTCTGTCATGGTGACCTTTCGATGGGTTGGGTTTACGTGGAACTACTTGACGAGGCGAAGCGCGAATGGATAGCGGTACGAACCGCCACCCTGAACTTTCACGCCGCCGAGGACAGAGAGGACTGCGTTGACGATCCACCAGATAAGCGGAAGGTAACCGACGAGATCACCCACGACGTACACTCGCGCGGAGTATGCGACGAAGCTGATGATGGCTCCGATGATACTGAGGGCGATCCAGCCGATGGTGAAGGTGATCTGCCAGTTGAGCGCTTCGCGGGACTCCTGCTTGGTGCGCTCGCCACGCTCCCGGAACACCAGGAACACGATCAGTGAGGGAAGAATCCCGACAATCCCGCCGAAGTGAGCCAGCGATGCCCAGAGCTTGTCCTCCGCTGCCGTCAGCGGCGCGGCCGCAACGGTAGGGGGTGGAGCGTCGGTCATCGAACGGGTGCCTTTCGGGGGTGTTGATGGTGTCAGCACAAGGTATCGCTATGGAACACGGCGTGCAACGGTTTGGCAACGGCGAGTCACGGTACAATTGGCAGTCAGCGCAACAGAGTGCCAACAGCGAGAGGCGGTGGTCCCAGTGGTCTCCGAGCGGGGTCTTGAGGTGCTTCGCGTTATCGTGCAGGACTACGTGGCGTCCCGCGAGCCGGTCGGCTCGAAGTCGATCGTCGAGCGGCACTCCTTCGGCGTGTCGGCCGCGACGATTCGCAATGACATGGCTCTGCTCGAAGACGAGGAGCTCATTGCTGCTCCCCACACGTCGTCCGGTCGGGTTCCGACCGACAAGGGATACCGCGTCTTCGTCGACCAGCTCGCCGACCTGAGGCCGCTGAGTCCGGCCCAGCGCCAGGCCATCGAGGGATTCCTCGGAGAGTCGATCGACCTCGATGACGTTTTGGCGCGCACCGTCCGCCTGCTCTCTCAGCTGACTCACCAGGTCGCGCTGGTGCAGTACCCCTCACTGGCCAGCTCGCGAGTGCGGCACATCGAGCTCGTGCCTCTGAGCGACACCCGACTCATGACGGTGTTCATCACCGACTCCGGTCGGGTCGAGCAGCGACTGCTCGACATTCAGTCGCCGATCGATGAGACGTTCCTCGGCGAGCTCCGGGCGAGGCTGAATGCGGCACTCGTCGGGGTGGGCCTCACGGATGCCGCGGCATCCCTCACCGCCTTCGCCGACGGCTTCCCGCCCGAGCGTCGCCACCTCGTCACCCAGGTCACCTCGACCCTCGTCGAACAGGTGCTGGCCAATCGCCAGGATCGGCTGCTCATGGCGGGTACCGCCAATCTGGCGCGCACCGAGGAGGACTTCGGGGGCAGCATCTTCCCGGTGCTCGAGGCGATCGAGGAACAGGTGACCCTGTTGCGCCTCTTCGGCGAGATGGAAGTTGAGACCGGAGGCGTCGCGGCGCGAATCGGGCGCGAGAACGCGGGGTTCGGGCTCGGCGAGACATCCGTGGTGTCGAGTGAGTACTCGACGTCCGGTGGGAATGTAGCGCGGCTCGGGGTGTTGGGCCCTACGCGCATGGATTATTCGAACAACATGGCCGCGGTGCGGGCGGTGGCTCGCTACCTCTCCCGCCTGCTCGGCACCGATTGATAGCGACGAGGACTGTTTGTGGCTGACCATTACGAGGTGCTGGGTGTCGAGCGCACAGCGACACCCGAGGAGATCAAGCGGGCGTACCGCAAACTCGCTCGTGAGCTCCACCCCGATGTGAACCCGAGTGCCGAGGCATCCGAGCGATTCAAGGAAGTCACTCACGCGTACGACGTGCTGAGCGACCCGCGCGAGCGTCAGCAGTACGACTTGGGGCCCCAGGCTGGCTTCGGCGGTGGCGCCAACTTCGGTGGCTTCAGTGACATCTTCGAGACATTCTTCGGTGGGGGCGGTGGCCGCACCAGCGGACCGCGCTCCCGGCGTGAGCGCGGTCAGGACGGTCTCGTCAAGGTGGAGGTCGACCTCGACGAGGTCATCTTCGGCACCAAGCGCGACCTCGAGGTCACCACGGCGGTGCTCTGCGAGACCTGCAACGGCTCATGCTGCACTCCGGGCACGTCCCCCGCGCGGTGTGACATCTGCGGGGGCTCCGGCCAGATCCAGCGCACCATGCGCAGCCTTCTGGGCAACGTCGTCACGTCCAACCCCTGCGGCACCTGCCAGGGCTACGGCACCATCATCGCCAACCCGTGCGTGACCTGCGCGGGCAAGGGCCGAGTGCGCGCTCAGCGCAAGATTCCCGTGGACATCCCGGCCGGCGTCGACACCGGTCTGCGGCTCCAGATGCCCGGACAGGGCGAGGTCGGCCCAGCCGGCGGGCCGGCGGGTGACCTGTATCTCGAGATCAAGGTGCGCCACCACGAGACATTCAGCCGCAACGGCGACGACTTGCTCGCCACGGTGGAAGTTCCCATGACCTCGGCGATCCTCGGCACCCGCACGACCCTCAAGGGGCTCGACGGCGAGGTGCTCGTCGATATCAAGCCCGGAACCCAGAGCGCCGAGGTCATCACGATCAAGGACCGGGGCATCACCCACCTGCGCGGGCAGGGGCGCGGCGACCTCCGGATCGGAATCCAGGTCGTGACACCGAGCAAGCTGAGTGCCAAGGAGAAGGCACTCGTCGAACAGCTCGCCGCGGCACGCAAGCAGCCGGAGCCGCAGTTCGCGCACTTCCAGCAGGGCCTCTTCACCAAGCTGCGCGACCGGTTCATGGGGTTCTAGGCCCTTGGCCCACTTCTACCTCGACGAATCGCTGGTGTCGGCCGCCGTCGGCGATCGGATCTCGATCACCGGCGCCGAGGCCAGGCACGCGGTCACCGTCAGCAGGCTGGGCGTGGGGGAGTCGATCTCGATCGGCAACGGGGCTGGGCTCGTGGTCGCGGGTGTCGTCGTATCCGCGGAGCACACCGAGCTGGTCGTGGAGGTGTCCGCCGTGACCGAGGTTCCGCGCGCGACGCCGGCCGTGTTCCTCGCCCAAGCCCTGGCGAAGGGCGACCGGGATGAGCTCGCGGTGCAGGTCGCCACCGAGCTCGGCGTCGATGGCGTCATCCCGTGGACGGCCGCTCGCAGCATCTCACGGTGGGAGGGCGCCAAGGTCGCCAAGGGCCGCGACCGGTGGGCCGCCGTGGTGCGCGAAGCATCGAAGCAGTCGGTGCGACCGTGGTTGCCCGATGTGCTCGACCTCGTCACCACCAAGCAGCTGGCGCGCCTGGCATCGACCGACCAGGCCGAGGGGGTGCGGATGCTCGTGCTCGAGCCAACCGCAGCGACCCCGTTGTCCGCCCTCGACTTCGACAGGCGCGACCTGGTTCTCGTCGTCGGGCCGGAGGGTGGCATCACGCCGCAGGAGCTTGACGCGCTGAGCGCTGCCGGTGCAGACATCGTTCGGCTGGGCGACGAGGTGCTGCGCACCTCCACCGCGGGGCCGGCGGCGCTCGCCGTGCTCGCGGTCGCGCTCGGGCGCTGGTGATGCGGGAAACGTTAAGCTGGTATCCATGAGCACCGAGCCCTCGATCTTCTCGCGCATCATCGCGCGGGAGATCCCCGCAGACATCGTCTTCGAGAACGATGCCGTGATCGCGTTCCGCGACATCGCGCCGAAGGCTCCCGTGCACATCCTCGTGGTGCCGAAGACCCAGGCCTTCGCCAACGTGAGTGAGCTCGCTGCCGGTGACCCCGCCCTGCTGGCGACGGTCGTCGCTACGGCGCAGGCAGTCGCCGATGAGTACTGCAACGGAGAGTTCCGTCTGGTCTTCAACACCGGACCCAGCGCGGGCCAGACGGTGTTCCACGTGCACGCCCACGTGCTGGGTGGCGCCCTGTCGGAAGGTTCTCTTGGCGAGTAGCGAGTTTCCCGTCGGCGACGCTGCGCGCGTCGAGCTCGAGGTGGACGGTGTCGCCATGGTTCGGCTGCTCGGTCCTCAGGACCGCCTGTTGTCGACCATCGAGAAGCAGCACCCGCTCGTTGACGTTCTGGTGCGGGGCAACGTCATCACCCTGATGGGCGAGCCGGCCGAGGTGCACGCCGCACAGGAACTGGTGGAGGAGCTCATCGCTATGGTGCGCAACGGCCAGGAGCTGGGGCCCGTCGAGGTCTCGGCATCTGCACGAATTCTCGACTCCAAGTCGGGCAGCCCGGCCGAGTTGCTGAGCCAGGCGATCCTCACCGCGCGGGGCAAGAGCATCCGGCCGAAGACTCTCGGCCAAAAGCAGTACGTCGACGCGATCGACGTCAACACGATCGTCTTCGGAATCGGGCCGGCAGGAACCGGCAAGACCTATCTGGCGATGGCGAAGGCCGTGCAGGCGCTTCAGCGCAGGGAGGTCGACCGCATCATCCTGAGCCGGCCCGCGATCGAGGCCGGCGAGCGACTCGGATTCCTGCCCGGCACCCTGACGGACAAGATCGACCCGTACCTTCGTCCGCTCTACGACGCGCTCAACGAGATGATGGATCCCGAGCTGGTACCGAAGCTGCTCGCCAGCGGAACCGTCGAGGTGGCGCCGCTCGCGTACATGCGCGGGCGCACGCTCAACAACTCCTTCATCGTGCTCGATGAGGCTCAGAACACCACTCCCGAGCAGATGAAGATGTTCCTCACTCGCCTCGGCTTCGGCTCGAGGATGGTCATCACCGGCGACGTCACCCAGGTCGACCTGCCGGCCGGCGCATCCGGGCTGCAGCTCGTCACCAAGGTGCTCGCCGACATCGACGACATCCACTTCGCACGTCTGACGAGTGCCGATGTGGTGCGGCACACGCTGGTCGGACAGATCGTCGACGCCTACACGAAGTATGACGCCGAGAAGCAACTGCAGAAGTTCGAGAGCGTTCAATCCCCGCGCAAGCGCGACAGACGATTCGGACGGTAGCCGCATGAGTATCGAGATCAACAACGAATCGGGCATCGCCGTCGACGAGCAGGCCATCCAGCGTCTCGCCGTGTACGCACTCGATCAACTGCACGTGCACCCGGATGCCGAGCTTGCGATCGTCTTCGTCGACGAGGCCGCGATGGAACAGCTCCACGTGCAGTGGATGGACGAGCCCGGCCCCACCGACGTGCTGAGCTTTCCCATGGATGAGCTGCGCCCAGGCAGCGAGGACCACCTCACGCCCGCCGGGTTGCTCGGCGACATCGTCGTCTGCCCGCAGGTCGCCATCGCCCAGGCGGAGACGGCGGGTCATTCGCCCCTCGAGGAGATGCTGCTGCTCACGACCCATGGCATCCTTCACCTGCTCGGCTTCGATCACGCGGAGCCCGAGGAGGAGAAGGAGATGTTCGGCATTCAGCGCGACATCCTCGTCGGATTCGCTCTGGCCGAGCGACGACGGTAGACCGATCATGGTGATCGGCGTCTTCTTCAGTGTCGCAGGGCTGCTGGTCGTCTTCGGCGGCCTACTCGCCGCCGCCGACTCAGCGTTGTCGGTGCTGAGTCGCAACGATCTGGTCGAGCTCGCCGCATCCAGCCGCTCCCGCCGCTCCCTTCTGGCCATCTCTGCCGACCCCGGCGCTCACGTCAATGCCCTCAACTTCATGCGTATCGTCGCCGAGACCACCGCTGCGGTGCTCGTGACACTGGCCTTCGCGAGTATCTTCACCGACTGGTGGTGGACGCTGCTGGCCAGCGCGCTCATCATGACCGCGGCGTCGTTCGTGCTGGTCGGGTCCAGTCCCCGCAGCGTGGGTCGGGTCAACGCGAGACCGGTGATGCGTGTGGCAGCACCGATCGTGCGCGCCACTCGCGTCATCCTCGGTCCCCTCGCCGACGCGCTCGTCACCATCGGCAACCGGGTGACTCCCGGTCGCCCGCGCACGGCGACGTTCTCGAGCGAGGAGCAGCTGCTCAGCATGATCGACGAGGCCACCGAACTCGACGTGCTCGAGGAGGATGACCGTGAACTCATCCACTCGATCTTCGAGTTCAACGACACCGTCGTCCGCGAGGTCATGATCCCGCGCACCGACATGGTCACGCTCGACGTTGACGCGACCATGACCGCGTCCCTCGGTCTGTTTCTCAGCAAGGGCGTCTCCCGCATGCCCGTGATCGGTGAGGATGTCGACGAGGTCATCGGTGTGCTCTACCTCAAGGATGTCGCCCGCGTCGTGCACGAGCAGACCCTCGATGCCGCGACGCTGACCGCCGGAGAGCTCTCCCGCCCGGCGCTGTTCGTGCCAGAGTCCCAGAAGGCGGACAGTCTGCTGCGCCAGATGCAGGTCGAGTCCAGCCACTTGGCCATGGTCGTCGACGAGTACGGCGGGATCGCCGGGCTCGTGACCCTGGAGGACCTCATCGAGGAACTCGTCGGCGACATCTCCGACGAGTACGACCGCGACGTCGCCGAAGTGGAGCAGCTGAGCGAGGGCAGCTATCGGGTGAGCGCCAGGCTTGCCATCGATGAGCTGGGTGACCTCTTCGGACTGGAGCTGGAAGACGACGAAGTCGACTCGGTCGGGGGACTGCTGACAAAGGCTCTCGGGCGCCTGCCCGTTTCGGGATCGAGTGCCGAGTACTCGGGCCTCATACTGACTGCTGAGCGCACCGAGGGTCGGCGCAAGCGAGTCAGCACAGTGCTCGTCGAGCGAGATCAGGCTCTGATCGACGTGCAGACCGCCCTCGACAACAAAGAAACCGGTGATTGAGCGTGTCGAAATCTGAATCGCAGTTCCGGGCGGGATTCGTCTCGTTCGTCGGGCGTCCCAACGTGGGCAAGTCCACGCTGACGAATGCGCTGGTCGGCGAGAAGGTCGCGATCACCTCGTCGAAGCCGCAGACGACCCGCCGTGCCATCCGGGGAATCGTGCACGCCCCCGACGGTCAGCTCATCATCGTCGACACTCCCGGGATGCACCGCCCGCGCACTCTGCTCGGCGAGCGTCTGAACAGCATCGTGCAGACGACCCTCGGCGACGTCGACGTGATTGGACTCTGCCTGCCCGCCAACGAGAAGATCGGGCCAGGCGATCGCTACATCAACGAGCAGCTCGACTCGTTCCCGCGGGCGAAGAAGGTGGCGATCGTCACCAAGATCGATGCGTCATCGCGACCCGGTGTGGCCGAGCAGCTGCAGGCCGTGAGTGAGCTGCGCGACTGGGACGCCATCATCCCGATCTCCAGTTTCGACAAGGTGCAGCTCGACATCCTCTCGACCGAGCTCATCAAGCTCATGCCGGTGTCGGAGCCGCTGTATCCGGATGACGCTGTGACCGACGAGACCACCGAGGAGCGCATCAGCGAGCTCATCCGCGAAGCAGCCCTCGAGGGGGTCTCGGATGAGCTGCCGCACTCGATTGCCGTGACCATCGACGACATGATCGAGAGCACCACCAAGGACCTGCTGGAGATCTACGCCAACCTCTTCGTCGAGCGCGACAGCCAGAAGGGCATCATCATCGGTCGCGGCGGCGAGCGCCTGCAGGATGTCGGCGCCCGGGCGAGGGCCGAGATCGAGAAGCTTGTCGGTCGGCAGGTGTTCCTGTCGCTGCGGGTCAAGGTCGCCAAGGAGTGGCAGCGCGACGCCAAGCAGCTCGGCCGGCTGGGGTTCTGAGTCGGCTGGACTTCTGGGCCGGCTGATCTTCTGGGCAGGCCGGGTCTTCTGGGCAGTACATCGCTGGGATGATTCTGCTCGGGCCAGCGCTGGTTGGCCTGCGCGGCGGCATAGCGTAGAGGCATGTTCCGGCGTCTGAGCGTCTTCCAACTGGTCGTCGACATCGCGTTCGCCGCCGCGTGTCTGGCTGTGCGCTTCACCATGACGGTCGAGAACCCGGCAATGGGCGCGGTCGTCGTGCTCATGGCGGCGGCGCTCGCGCTGCGCCGCATCTCCCCAGGTCTCGCACTGGCCGTCGCATGGGTCGGTGCAATACTGCAGATGCTCGCGGGGATGACTCCGGATGCCTCGAATCTCGCGATTCTCGCCGTGCTCTACACCTCGGCGCGCTACGGCACCCGCATCGTGCGCTGGCTCGGACTCGCGTCGGCGGGGCTCGGCGCGCTGGTCGCCACGATCTACCTCACGAGTGGACCGGGCTTGGGACTCCCCGATTCGCGAGTGCTGCTCGGCGCCATTCTCACGTTCGTCGGCTCGGCCGCCGTGCTCGGCCTCAGCTGGACTCTGGGCCTTCTGGTGCTCACCTGGCGCACCTCGATCGACAGTCGACGGGAGCGCGGCGCCGCCCAGCGGGCGGTGATCGTCGAGCAGGAGCGCAACCGCATCGCGCGGGACATGCACGACGTCGTCGCGCACTCCCTCGCGGTGGTCATCGCCCAGGCCGACGGCGCGCGCTACGCCTCGGCGACGGACCCTGCCGTAGCGCAGGACGCCCTCGCGACGATCGCGACGACGGCCCGCGAGGCGCTCGGCGATGTGCGGTCGCTTCTCGCGCAACTGCGCCACGAGCAGGGAGACGGGCCGAGTCCGACCCTGGCCGATCTGACCGCCTTGGTCGAGCAGCTTCGGGCGAGCGGCCTGTCGGTCGACGTGTCCGGGCCGATCGACGCGACCTCCTTGCCCGCGGCGCAGCAGCTCGCCCTCTACCGCATCGCCCAGGAGGCACTGACCAATGCCCTGCGCCACGGGCGGCCGGGCGGGCGCGCAACCCTGTCCCTCGATGTCGGCGCGGATGCCGCGACCCTGACCATCGCGAACACCCTGGCCGAGCATCCGCGCCCCGTGGGTCGCGCCGGCCACGGAATCACGGGAATGACCGAGCGCGCCCATCTCGCGGGTGGCAGCCTCACCGCGACTGCCGAGGGCGACTCGTTCGTCGTGACCGCGCGCATCCCGGTCGGGTCCCGCTCGTGAGCGTGATCCGGGTTGCGCTGGTCGACGACCAGGCGCTCTTCCGCGCGGGCATCCGCATGCTGATCTCGTCGCAGCCCGACCTCGAGTTCGTCGGCGAGGCCGCCGATGGCAGGGAGGCCCTCGAGGTGATTGCGAGCCAACGCCCCGATGTTGTGCTCATGGACCTGCGCATGCCCGTCATGGACGGCATCGCCGCGACCGAGCAGATCATGGCGGCTCCGCGCCCGCCCCGAGTGATCGTGCTGACCACCTTCGACCTCGACGAAGCCGCGGCGCGGGCCCTGCGCGCCGGGGCGAGCGGTTTCGTGCTCAAGGACAGCGAGCCCGAGTTCCTGCTCGCCGCCATCCGCAGTGTGCACGCCGGCACAGCAGTGGTGGCGGCCTCTGCCGTGCGCGAGCTGTTCGAGCACCTCGGGGGCGGTCGTCGGGAGGTCGCCGGCTCGCTCGATCCGCTCAGCCCGAGGGAGCGCGAGATCTTCCGGCATGCGGCGGCCGGCCGCAGCAATGCCGAGATCGCGGCTGCTGAGTTTCTCAGCGAAGCAACGGTGAAGACTCACATCAGTCGCATCCTCGCCAAGCTCGGCCTGCGCGACCGGGTGCAGCTCGTGGTCTTCGCTTACGAGAACGGTCTCGTGTGAGTCATCCTTCAGGATGAGTCGAACGCGACTCGCGGGCGATTCGGCAGCACCGCCTCCCTCCGTAGCGTCGAGAGTATGGAAATCACCCCCTCCGACCTCGGCCTCGTCGCCCGGGTCACCAATCTCACCAAGTCCTACGGCGCGGGAGCCACCACCGTGACCGCTCTCGCCGACATCAGTCTGGGCATCCGTCGCGGGGAGTTCACCGCGATCATGGGCCCGAGCGGTTCGGGCAAGTCGACGCTCATGCACATCATGGCGGGCCTCGACTCACCGACAGGGGGCCGGGTGTGGATCGGCAACACCGAGGTCACGAACCTGGGCGACACCGAACTCACCATGATCCGGCGCCGGCGGGTGGGCTTCGTGTTCCAGTCCTTCAACCTCGTGCCGACGCTCGACATCGAGGGCAACATCCTGCTGCCGTTCGAGCTGGAGGGTCGACGACCGTCGTCCGAGGAGCGGGAGTGGATCGACTCCCTCATCGAGTCTCTCGGCCTGACCGACCGCCTGCGCCATCGCCCGTGGGAGCTGTCGGGCGGTCAGCAGCAGCGGGTCGCCATCGCGCGGGCCCTCGGTTCGCGCCCCGAGCTGGTCTTCGCGGACGAGCCCACCGGCAACCTCGACTCGCGCACCGGGCGTGAGGTGCTCACCCTGCTTGCGACGGCGAGCTCCGAGTACAACCAGTCGATCGCAATGGTCACGCATGACCCCGTTGCGGCGAGCTACGCGGACCGCATCCTGTTCCTCGCCGACGGCGTCCTCGTCGATGATCGAGGCCGGTCGACCGCCGCCGAGATCAGCGCCCTCATGCTCGAGATGGAGGCGGCGTCATGAGGCGCACCGCACGTGAGCACGCGCCGAGCATTCTCGTCGCTGCCCTCAGCGCCGCATTCGGCGTCGCGCTCCTTCAGGGCACGGGAGCCCTCGCGCTCATGATCCGTGCCGACGACACGCTCGGTTCGAGCACGGCCGCAGGCATCGCCCTCGCGTCGGTGGCGATCGTGTTCATAGCGATAGCGACGTACGTCGCCGCGATCGTCACAGCCAACACCTTCGCCACGATCATCGCGGGCAGAGTGCGCACCATCGCCCTGCTTCGGCTGCTCGGTGCGACTGCTGTGAGTCAGCGTCGATCCGTGGCCCGCGAAGGCTTCGTCGTCGGATGCCTCGGCGCTCTCATCGGTGCAGTAGCTGGCACCGCGATCACCGCGCTCGCGCTCGGGGCGGCCGCCCTCGCCGGCTGGATCCCGAGCCTCGCCTACTCGTTCGTGGATCCCGTGCTGCTCGTGCCGATCGTCGCCGTCATCCTCACCACCTGGATCGCATCCTGGGTGGGTGCTCGTCGGGTGCTCGTCGTCTCGCCGCTCGAGGCGCTCGGCGCAGCGCAGGAGCGCAGCGTCGAGCAGGTCGGTTCGCGGCGGGCGAGAAACGCCACTGCCCTCGTGCTGGTCATCGTCGGCTTCGGGCTGCTCGGCCTCGGTATCCTCGTCGGTCTCGTGAGCCCGGCCGGAGTGCTGATCGGCATGGTCGGCGGCATGGTGTCGTTCACCGGGGTCGTACTCGGCGCCCACGCGGTCATGCCCTGGACTCTGCGGGCGATCGGTCGCGCATTCGGCGGCAGTGCATCCGCTCGGCTCGCTGCGGCCAACGCGGTGCTCTACCCGGAACGCAGCACGCGAACCACGATCGGCATCGTCATCGGCGTGACGCTCGTGACGATGTTCGGCGTCGCGGGCGGCAGCTTCCAGTCGCTGTTCGACCGGCTGCTTGCCGGCGAGGATGACGCTGCGCAGGTGAGTCTCACGATCGCTGCCGTCGTCGGCATCTTCTCCGTGCTCGTGGGCTTCAGCGCGCTCATCGCCGCGGTGGGTCTCGTCAACACACTGTCGCTCGGCATCATGCAACGCACGAGGGAGCTGGGCCTTCTCCGGGCACTGGGTTTCACCGTGCGACAGCTGCGCGCGATGGTGATCGCGGAAAGTGGTCAGCTTGTTGCCGCAGCTATTGTCGTGGGTCTTCTCCTCGGTGGTTTCTACGGCTGGGCGGGAGCGCAGTCGATGCTCGCGCTCGTCATGGGGTCGCCCGCCTTCGTGGTGCCGGTGGTGTCGCCGGTGCTGCTCGCCGTGGTGGTCGGGGGAGCCGTGCTGCTCACGATCGCGGCATCCGTGGTTCCCACCCGGCGGGCGACCAGCGTGTCGCCCGTGACAGCGCTCGCCGTTGAGTAGGTGACCTCACTCGCTCGTGTCGCGCAGAAGGCTTCGCACCGCGACGACTCCGGCACCGTACTGCTGGTCAGCCCAGGCCTGCACGGTGCCGTCGTCGTGGAGCACGTCGACGAACACATAGCCGTTGTCGATACGTGCACCGTAGACCTCCACCGGCGCCTCGTCGGAGATCCGGCCGAGCACGCCGGCGAGGGTCCCCTCGTCTGCAGTACCCGCGTTGGCGGGGTCGAGCAGCGGATCCTGGATCGGCAGGGGGTCGTACAGGGCGAGCTGGATGGCCCCACTCACCGTGAGGGTGGTGCCATCCCATACGCCCCACACCGCGTAGGTTCCCCAGGTCGTGCCTGCGGCGGTTTCCTGCCCGTCGACCGTGCCCCAGTCCCAGCCCACGAGTGGCACCCCGGTGCACTGAGGCGGGTATGACTCGAGTACCGCACCCAGGCACAGCTGCGCCTGGTCGTCGGCCGCCTGGATGACCGTGCCCTGCCCCACCACGTCGGTGCTGGTCGGGGTGGGTTCGGCACCCGGTGACGTTCCGCCCGCGCAGGCGGTGGTGGCGAGCACCGCGGCAAGCACGAGCGGGAGCAGGGATCGGGCGGAGCGGGATGACCTCATGCCCTCAGTATCGCCAAGGGCATGAGGCATCCACCACCCAACGTTTGGATGCGCTCAGTCGTCAGTAGATCGCCCAGAAGGAGTTGAGGATTTCGTCACGCACCGTCGACTTGTCCTCGTCGGAGACCATCTGGATGGTGCAGATGATGAAGTGCGTCTTGTCCGCGTCCTGCGCCACGATGGACACGTAGTCGGTGCCGACGCCGCCGCAGTTCTCGAAGTAGACGTAGGTGCCCACGTACACCCCGTCGTCGTAGTCGCCGGTCTCGGGTGCCTCACACTCGGCGCCGGGCCCCGCGATCGTGCCGTTGATGATGTCCTCGATCACGATGCTCGGGTCCTGCGTCGACGAGACGCTGACGCCGGGCACGTCCCATCCGCTCTGCCAGGCGGCGATGTCGGGAGACGCGGTCACGTTGTAGAACACCACGCCGGAGCTGTTGGTCAGTTGCGCGCCGACCACGTCGGTCCAGGTCGACGGGACGTTGACGCTCACGATGCCGCTGTCGTCGTACACGGTGGTGAAGTCGGAGGCGGGCGGGATCGGCTCATTGGTGGGCTTGTCGACCTCGATCGGTTCGGCCGTCGGTGCCGTGGTCGTCGGCGTGACCGGGGTTGCGACGATCGTCGTGCAGCCGGTGAGTGCGAGTGGGAGGGCGGTCAGAACGGCCGCGACGGTCAGGATGTGACGCTGTGACATGGGCATGAGGTTCTCCTCCAGAGCTGGTGAATGTGATTCATCGAGTATGGCGAATCGCGACGCATCCGCGCGACTCCCAGTGCTACCCTTGACGTGTGTTCGGTCTGCTTCTTCTTAGCTGCCGCGACGAGTCCTAACCTCAGGCCTCACTCGTCGCGGAGACTGGTGTTGGAAGAAACACTCTCGGTCTGACCCTCAAAACTCGTCAGCGACCCAGACATCCCTAAGGACACGACCTCATGAAGAACACACAGTCGGCTTCTGCAATGCCGATCCACAAGTACAAGCCGTATCACGAAGTATTGAACGTCGATCTGCCCGACCGTACGTGGCCGAGCAAGCGCATCACCCACGCCCCGCGCTGGTGCGCCGTCGACCTCCGCGACGGCAATCAGGCCCTCATCGATCCGATGAGCCCGGAGCGCAAGCGGGTCATGTTCGAACTGCTCGTGCGCATGGGTTACAAGGAGATCGAGGTCGGGTTCCCGAGCGCCAGCCAGACCGACTTCGACTTCGTTCGCACCCTCATCGACGAGAAGCTCATCCCCGACGACGTGACCATCCAGGTGCTCACGCAGGCTCGCGAGGAGCTCATCAACCGCACCTACGAGTCTCTCATCGGGGCCAAGCAGGCGATCGTGCACCTCTACAACTCGACGAGCGTGCTGCAGCGTGATGTCGTCTTCCGCACCGACAAGCAGGGCATCATCGACATCGCCCTCAACGGCGCGCGTCTGTGCAAGGCGGCGGAGTCCATCGCACCAGATGTGGACATCTACTACGAGTACTCGCCCGAGAGCTACACGGGCACCGAGCTCGAGTTCGCCGTCGAGGTCTGCAACCAGGTGCTCGACGTCTTCCAGCCGACGCCAGAACGCAAGGTGATCATCAACCTGCCCGCGACTGTCGAGATGGCCACGCCCAACGTCTACGCCGATTCGATCGAGTGGATGTCGCGGCGCATCAACCACCGCGAGAACGTGATCATCTCCCTGCACCCCCACAACGACCGGGGCACAGCGGTGGCGGCGGCGGAGCTGGGCTACATGGCCGGCGCCGACCGCATCGAGGGCTGCCTGTTCGGCAATGGTGAGCGCACCGGCAACGTCGACCTGGTGGCGCTGGGCATCAACCTGTTCACCCAGGGCATCGACCCGCAGATCGACTTCAGCGACCTCGACGAGGTCAAGCGCACGGCCGAGTACGCGAACCAACTCAAGGTGCACGAGCGCAGCCCGTGGGCCGGCGACCTGGTCTACACGGCCTTCAGCGGCTCGCACCAGGATGCGATCAAGAAGGGCTTCGAGGCGATGGAAGCCGAGGCCAAGGCCAAGGGCGTCACCGTCGACGAGCTGCTCTGGGCGGTTCCTTACCTGCCGGTCGACCCGAAGGACCTGGGGCGCGGCTACGAGGCCGTCGTTCGGGTCAACTCGCAGTCGGGCAAGGGCGGTGTCGCCTACCTGCTGAAGGCCGACCACGCCCTCGACCTGCCCCGCAAGCTCCAGATCGAGTTCAGCGCGGTGGTGCAGGCGAAGACCGACGCCGAGGGCGGCGAGGTCACGAGTGACGAGATCTGGGACATCTTCCAGGACGAGTACCTGCCGGCACCGGCGGAGCGCCCCGAAGACAAGTGGGGCCGTTTCGAACTGCTCTCCACGCGCACTGCGAGCGACATGACGGGCGAGACGACCCTCGACGTGCGCCTGCGCGTTGGCGAGGAGGTGCAAGCGGCGAGCGGCACAGGCAATGGTCCCATCGCCGCGTTCCTCGGCATCATGGCGGGGGAGGGCATCGACGTGAAGCTCTACGACTACGTTGAGCACGCCCTGAGCGCCGGTGGTGACGCACTGGCCGCCTCGTACGTCGAGCTCAACGTCAACGGCAAGCGGCTGTGGGGGGTAGGCATCGACGCCGACATCTCGACGGCATCCCTCAAGGCTGTCGTGTCTGCCGTCAACCGCGCCGTGCGCACCGAGGCTGGCGACCGCGAGCTCGTCGGCGTCTGACGTGAACAACCTCGACCACCTCACACGGGTGACCGGGGCATTCCTGCGTGATGTCAGCGAATCCGACCCGGTCGCGCCGCTCGCTGACATCCGCTGGACCGTCGCCGACCTCGCGGCCCATCTCGGCGAGGTGCACCGGTGGGCCGCGGGTAACGCCCGCACGGGCAAGCGCGGCGAGCGGCAGAACGTGCCCGAGGTGTCGATTCCTCTAGCGCACTGGTACGGCGAGAGCCGAGACATCCTGCTGGCCACTCTCGAGGAGCTCGATCCTGCCGCGGACTGCTACACCCTGAGCAGCCTCGACCGGTCGGTGGCGTTCTGGCACCGGCGTCAGCTGTTCGAGACTCTCGTTCACCTGTGGGACTTGCGCAGTGCCGTGGATGCCGCGGCGCCCCCAGCACCGGAGGTTCCCCCCGAGGTGCACGCCGATGGCGTGTCAGAGTTGTTCGACGTCTTCCTGCCTCGCTCGAGCGATGCCGATCGAATTGACCTCGGTGGTGGCATCCGGTTGATCGCCACTGACACCGGACACGTGTGGAGCTTCGGCAGCGACTGGCGGCGCGAGGGTGACATCGACGTTGCTGCCACCGTGTCGGCCCCGGCTGGCGACCTTCTGCTCTGGGTGTGGAACCGCGCGAGAGCGCGCGACGGGGTGCGCCGTGAGGGCGATGCTGACGTCATCACGCGCTTCGAGAAGGCCCACGTCAGGCCTTAGGGGAGTCCGCTCGGGGAGTGCGACGGATGCGCGGCACCGTCGTGATTGCCCGCTGTTCGGGTAGCGACCAGTTGAACAGCACCGCGAGCACTCGCACGCTGAATGTCAGGATCACGCAGGTCGTTGCCGCGATGAAGACCGGTACCCCGAACCCGAGGAGCACGGCGAGGCTGGTGGTGCCGATCGCGGCCGCGATCGCGTACAGCGAGCCGACATGCATGAGCGCGATGGGACGGTTGAGCAGCAGGTCCCGCAGGATCGATCCGCCGACCGCTGACAGCACCCCCACGAAGATCGCGGGAACCACGGGCAAGCCCATCGCGAGGGCCTTGGTCGTGCCTATGGCACCGAACAGGCCGATCGTGAGTGCGTCGAGCGCATTCACTAGCGGACCCATTCGCGAGATCAGTCGTTCGAGCAGCATGCCGAGCAGAGCAGCCCCGGTTGCGACGATCAGGTACCAGTTGGAACTGAGCGCGGCTGGCACCTCGGAGAGCAGGACGTCGCGCAGGATGCCCCCGCCGAAGCCCGTCGCAATGCCGATGATCGCGACGCCGAGCAAGTCGAGGCGTCGGTCACGGAACTGGGCGGCGAACAGGGCTCCCTGCGCCGCGCCGATTCCCACGGCCAGCAGGTCAGCCCACAGCGGGATCACGAAGAGGGGTGTCACGCCTCATTCGTACCACGGTCGGTGCGCGACCATGGTTTCACCACGATCAGCCACACGAGAGCGGCCACCAATGCATAGGCGCCGACACCGATCGCCCACGCCTGGATCGGCACCCCGACCTCTTCCCACGAATCCGGGAGGGGCAGGAGCATCAGGAGGAACGCTGCGATAGCCAGACCGTAACTGGTAGCCCACACGGCTTTGTTCCAGCCCCAGATGGAGTGGCCGAGCAGCCCGCGCACCGGTAGGAGTGCGATGGGTAGCGCCGACACCCCGGTCATGGCGACTGCCGCGAGCGTCTCGAGGATCAGCAGCTGCCACCAGAGCGGCTCGTTGCCGAACACTGCCAGCAGCGAGCTGTAGCCGACCCATCCGGCCGCCGACGCGGCGAGCAGGAACAGGACTCCCAGGAGAGCTGCGACGCCACGACCGATCACGCCGAGAACGGCCCCGAAGCCGATACCCGCAACCAGACCGAAGATCACGCCCGGCTCGAGGCCCGTGAGCCTGCTGAAGACGACGGCAGCGGCGACCACCAAGAGTGTCAGTGGACGGAATTCGACTCGTGGGCGCGAGGCGGGCCGGGCAATGGTCATCACGAGACCTACGAATGCCCAACTGAGGGCGATGACGCCGATGAACGCGGCCAGGATCGCGACGACCGAGCGCGCGCCGTCGAGCGTGAGCTGGAAGCCGGGGTCGACGAAGGCCGATGCGAGGGCTGCGGCGATGAGTCCCAGAACTCCGAGTGGCCAGCCCAGAACGGTGAGCGGTGGCGCGGCCCAGCTCGGCCGCGGTTCTCGGCCGCGGCGCATCCGGGCCTCCTCGAGGCGGGCACTCGCTCGCTCGGTTGCAGAGTCCAGGAGCACCGAGGGCAGCCCGACGAGCACGCCGAGCACGATCGCGCCACCGGCGGCCCACGCTGCGGCGGGAATGGAGATCGCCTGAGCAACAGTCGGAAGCGTCATGAGCGAACTCGGCTCGTCGGGCTGGGGGAGAAGCGCCGCGATCGACTGCTCGCGTCCCGTGCCGGGGTTGGTGGGGCGGGGACGCTCGACGACGCAGCTGTCGTCGAGCACGCATACGCTCCCCGACTGATACGCTAGGGTTCCGCTCGCGGTGGCCGCGCCGGCGGTCGCCACGGAGCCGTCCGAGCACTCGGTCGGTCCACCGGGCGCACTTGACCGGGTCACGGCAGCGTTCGCCGGGGAGAGAATGACATCGAGCTGGCCGGCGCCGATCCATCGGAGGTCGCACAGGCTGCCGTACTCCGGAAGCTCCACACTGAGCGCGCCATTGTTCAGAGGCAGTGCCAGGTCGTTCGACGGGGACGCCAGGAGGTCGCCGCTGAGCACAGTGATGAGAGCAGTGCACGGCATGGTCGTGCAGTCGGCCACCAGCTGTGCGACGGCGTCGAAAGTGCCGTCCTCGAACGCGAGCGTGAGGGTGCCCTGATAGGTGACGACTGGAGTGATCTCCTCGGCCGCGCTAGCCGTCTGGCCGGCCGATCCCGCCATCACAGCGCCACTGAGCAGGACCAGAAGCAAGGATCGCGCGCGCACGTGCACCCTTCGGGCTAGGGATTCGGAACTGAAACAGTATCAGTGCGACGGTGCCACCACTGCGGTGCCCTGCCCTCGCGTCAGAGCGAGCACAATCGCTGCGACTGGGAGGGCTGTCGCAATCACCAGCTCACTCACGAGCAGGGTCGCTTGCCCCGCGGTTGCGTTCTCAAGATGGTCGAGGTGGAAGACGAGATGGGGCACCGCGAACACCAGATACGCGCAACTGGCGATGATCACCAGCTTCGTCTGAGGCCAGATGAATGCCGCGCCGATCACCACCGCGAGCCCCAGGGTGGCGCCGCCGAAGTCGCGGAGAAGGTGCTCGCTGTAGGGAGGCGTGAGATCGACGGTGGGGAAGTCGCGGTAGAAGCTCTCGGGAAAGTACTGGGCCCAGAGGCCGATGATCAGTTCCGTCGCCAGCAGGCTGCCCAGAACCACGCGGATGGCCAGGGTCATCGACGCACCTCCCGCTCGACGTACTCGGCGAACGTCTCACGGCCGTAGCCGGGCAAGCCCGGCATGTGCTTGCCCTCCTTGAAGGTGCGAATGGTGCGCCCGACGAGGGGCAGTGTCCACACCGGTTTGTGGGTTCCCTCGGCCTTCTGGAGCAGGTCGATCGCGTCGCGCAGGCGCAGCTGCTCCGGCCCGCCGATGTCGGTGACGTGGCCCGAGGGTCCGGCGTCCACGAGCTCAACCAGTCGATGTGCGACCTCCTCGACCGCGATGGGCTGGTCGGGCACATCCACGCTCAGGATCACGGGTAGGCGACGCGAGAGGTCCGCGAACATGCGCAGGAAGCCGTGGAACTGGGTCGCCCTCAGAATCGTGTACGGGATGCCCGAACTCTCGATCACGCGCTCGCAGGCACGCTTGGCGCGGTAGTACGGGTACGGCACGGCGTCGACTCCCACGATCGAGATGTAGACGAGGTGGATGACGTCGGCGGCCCGGCAGGCGTCGACGAGAACGGTGGTCTGCGCGACATCCTTGCGGCTGGCTGTCGTCGCCAGGTGGAGCACGGTGTTGACGCCCGCCAGCGCCTCGGTCAGTCCCGCGCCGGTCGATAGGTCGCCGACAGCGCGGCCCGGTCCGGGGGTGCGGCTGAGGATTCGGATGTCGCGTCCGGCAACGGTCAGAAGCTGCGCGGTGGGGCGCCCCAGGGTTCCTGTGCCGCCGGTGATGAGGATGGTCATGATGTCCTTTCGGTGAGGTTCACCAGCTATGACCGATCAGCGCCTAGGAATGTGACAGGGCGCTCGCCGCAAACCGTTCGAGCTTGTGCGGGTTCATCACGATCATCAGGCGTCGAACGCCATCGGGGGCGATATCCAACGTCCACAGAGCGACGGGATGCCCCTCCCGCACGCCCAGCATCGCGACCGCGCCGTTGGCGACCACCGTCACGGTCTCGATGCCCTGCCCGAATTTCTCCAACACTCCGAGGATGAGCTGCGCGACCCGCTGGCGACCGTGCACAGGCTTGCGAGCGGCGCTGACCAGCCCGCCGCCGTCGGAGAGCGAGACAGCATCCTCGCTCAGGGTCGCCTCGAGGGTCTCGAGATCACCGGACTGGGCGGCGGCGAGGAAGGCGGCGAGCAGGTGGTCGCGCTGGGTGCCGGTGACGACGGTTCCCCGCTCCTCGGTGATGTGCTTGCGCGCCCGGCTCGCCAACTGGCGCGCGTTGGCCTCGCTCACCTCGAGAACCTCGGCGATTCGCTGGAACGGATAGTCGAACGCTTCGTGGAGCACGTACGCGGCGCGCTCCGCGGGTGTGAGACGTTCCAGGAGTAGCAGCACCGCGAGCGAGAGCGCCTCGGCGTTCTCGGCCCCGAGCGTAGGGTCGGTAGCCGTGTCGACGGGCTCGGGCAGCCAGGGTCCGACGTACACCTCGCGACGAGCCCGCGCAGAGCCGAGGGCGGTGAGGCTGAGCCGGGTCACCACCGTGGCGAGGTAGGCGCCCGGATCGGCGACATCCGCTCGATCGGCAGACTGCCACCGCAGCCACGCGTCCTGCACCACGTCCTCGGCGTCGGCGGCCGTTCCGAGCATGCGGTAGGCGATACCGAACAGGCGACCGCGCTGCTGCTCGAAGAGGTGCTGTTGTTCTGAAAGCCCGACCGACGCCACGGCACCATTCTGCCCCGCGGCGACGGTGGCGCGGGGGATACTGGAACGGTGCCGACCTACCGTGACGAAGCCGTTGTGCTGCGCACCCACAAGCTGGGTGAGGCCGACCGCATCGTCACGATGCTGAGCCGCCAGCACGGCAAGATCCGCGCCGTCGCCAAGGGAGTGCGGCGTACCGCCTCCAAGTTCGGCGCTCGACTCGAGCCGATGATGGTCGCAGACATCCAGTGCTACGTCGGTCGCAGCCTCGACATCGTGCAGCAGGCCGAATCGCTCGGCTCCTACGGTGCCGACATCAGCGACGACTACGCGAGCTACACCGCCGGCAGCGTCATGGTCGAGACCGCTGACAAGGTGACGGATGACGACGGCAGCCTCCAGCAGTACCTCCTGTTGGTCGGCGCCCTGCGTTCGCTCTCGCGGCGGGAGCACCACCCGAGTCTCACGCTGGACTCCTACCTCCTGCGTGCCCTGTCGATCGCGGGCTGGGCGCCCAGTTTTGTCGACTGCGCGGTGACCGGTGCTCCTGGCCCGCACACGGTGTTCGTCGCGCAGCTCGGGGGAGTGGTGGCCGATGAGGTCGCCCCGCCCGGTTCACCTCGCCTCGACCTCGATACCCTCTCGCTGCTCGGCGCGCTGCTCGAGGGCCGCTGGGAGGTCGCGGAGGCGGCCGAGGATCGGTCCCGAGCCCAGGCCAGCGGCATCGTGGCCGCCTACACGCAGTTCCATCTCGAGCGCAGCCTGCGCTCACTCCAGCACGTGGATCGCAGCGCATGAGCGCACCCAAGACGCACAAGGACGCAGTCGACTTCAAGCCCATCGACTGGACGGGGCTCTACCCGCCCAGCCTGCCCAAGGGTGCCGTGCCCGAGCACGTCGCGATCGTCATGGACGGCAATGGGCGTTGGGCGAACGGCCGTGGCCTGACCCGCGTCGAGGGCCACAAGGCGGGCGAGGCGGCGCTGCTCGACGTCGTTGCCGGCGCCATTCAGATCGGCGTGAAACACGTGAGCGTCTACGCCTTCTCCACCGAGAACTGGAGCCGCTCGCCCGACGAGGTCAGATTCCTCATGGGCTTCAACCGGGACGTGCTTCACCGCCGCCGTGACCAGCTCAACGATTGGGGAGTGCGGGTCAGGTGGGCCGGGCGCAGGCCGCGACTCTGGGCATCCGTCATCAAGGAGCTCCAGTTCGCGGAGAAGCTCACGCAGCACAACTCCGTGCTCACACTCACGATGTGCGTCAACTACGGTGGCCGCAACGAACTCACGGATGCCGTGCGCGAGATCGCAGCGGACGTCGCCGCCGGCCGCCTCTCTCCCTCCGGCATCAGCGAGAAGACCATCCAGAGGCACCTCTACCAGCCCGACCTTCCCGACGTCGACCTGTTCGTGCGGAGCTCGGGCGAGCAGCGCACGAGCAACTTCATGCTGTGGCAGAGCGCCTACGCGGAGATGGTCTTCCTCGACACGCTGTGGCCGGACTTCACCCGGGAGAACCTCTGGCACGCGATCCAGCTGTATGCGAGCAGAAGCCGTCGCTTCGGCGGCGCCGTGGACGCGCCGAGCGTCTAGCTCACTAGGCTGAGCGGATGCCCACCACCACTACCCCCATCCGCACCGGGATCATCGGGTTCGGCCTCGCCGGTCGCGTGTTCCACGCTCCGTTCATCGCCACGAACCCGGCCTTCCGGCTGGACCTCATCTCCACGGCGAACCCGGATCGTGCCGCTGAGGCCGCCGCCCAGCATCCGGGGGCCGAGATCGTCGCGACTCCCGACGAGTTGCTGGCTCGCGCCGGGGATCTGGATCTCGTCATCCTCGCCTCGCCGGCGCACACTCATCTCGAGCAGGGTCTGGCAGCACTGGAGGCGGGCGCGGCGGTCGTCATCGACAAGCCCTTCGTTCCGACCGTCAGCGACGCGAAGAAGTTGATCGCTGCGGCCGAGGATGCCGACCGCGTGCTCACCGTCTTTCAGAACCGGCGGTGGGACGGCGACTTCCTCACCGTCAAGCGCCTGATCGCCGAGGGTGCGCTCGGTACAGTGCACCGTTTCGAGTCGACCTTCGAGCGCTGGTCAGGCCCGAATCGCGACCGCTGGCAGGACACGACGACCATCGAGCAGGGCGCGGGCATCACCTACGATCTCGGCAGTCACCTCGTCGATCAGGCCCTGCAACTGTTCGGTCCCGCCGTCGTCGAGCAGGCCGAGCTGCAGATCGTGCGGGATGGCGCCGTCAGCGACGACGACGCCTTCATCTCGCTTCTGCACTCGAGCGGGGTGCGCTCGCATCTCACGATGAGTCGGGCTGCGGCCCAGAGCGGACCCCGGTTCCGCGTGCTGGGGTCCGAATCGGGGTACACGGTCTACGGTCTCGACGGGCAGGAGCCGGCGCTCAAAGTGCAGAAGTGGCCCGGATCCGACGGCTACGGCGTGACCCCCGAATCCGAGTGGGGTCTACTGGGCATCGACGGCTCCGAAGCGGGTCTGACCCCGGTGCCGACCGAGCCTGGCGACTATCCCGCGTTCTACGCGGGAGTGGCCGCCGCGATCCGCGACGGAGCGCCGGCACCGGTTGATCCACGTGATGCGCTCGAGGTCGTCCGTATCCTCGAGCGGGCGCACAGCCTCTCGGCGGCCGACTAGGGCACTCGGGCAAGACCCCAGTCGGCCCCGTCAACTTGCTCGAGAAGCTCGATGGTCGCGGCAATGCTGGGCACCCGCCGCGAGCCGTTCTGCACGACGAGCTGGATGCTGCGATCGCTCGACGGGGTCGTCGAGCGAACTGTCGCGCCCTGCGGTACGGGTGCGGTGGCCAGCGCGAGCTGCGGCAGCAACGCAACGCCGAGGCCCGCGGCGACGAGGGTCAGCACGGCGATGGCGTTGTCGGTTTCGAGCTCGATGTTCGGGGTGACGCCCACGGCTTCACAGGCTGCCAGCAGGTGGCCGCGGCACAACGGGCATCCGGCGATCCAGCGCTCGTCGGCAAGGTCTGCCAGTGCCACCTGCTGACGATCCGCGAGAGCGTGGCGATCGGGGAGCGCGAGCACCACCGGTTCGGTGAACAGCGGCACCGACTCCAGCGAGACGTCAGCCGGACGATGCGGGTCGGACCGGTCGCCGGGATAGGCGAAGGTGATCGCGAGGTCGACAGCGCCGTCACGCAGCATCGCGATCGCCTCGGGCGGCTCGGCTTCGACGTACCCGACCGTGATGCCCGGATGACGCTGGCGCATGCTGCCCAGAAGCCGGGGCACGAGCGTGGATGACGCCGTGGGAAACGCCGCAACTCGCACCGTACCCGCGGCGAGGCCCACCAGTTCCGCGAGATCTCCGCTGGCGGCATCCAGGGCTGAGGTGATGGCGACGGCGTGCCGAGCGACGACCTGCCCGGCCTCGGAGAGACGCACGCCACGTCCCGAACGGATGACCAGCGGCGTGCCGAGGCGGGCCTCCGACCGCCGCAGGTGCTGGCTGATGGCGGGCTGGCTGTAGCCCAGTGCGCGCGCGGCTGCGCTGATAGTCCCGTGCTCGGCGATGGCGCGCACAATCCGGATCGAGTGCAGGTCGAGATTCGCGTCCATGACCGGAAGCATAATGCTCGGTTATTGAAAGCATGACAAGCATGCCCTTGTTGCATGTTTTCCGGACCGCGATGCTGGAGCGCATGACATCCAGCGCCCTGACGAAGGCCATCGACGAGTTTGGTGATCCCCGCGGGTATCTTGCCGTGGCGTCGATCGGCCTGCCCCCGCGAGCAGCCGTCGACGCTCTGTCCGCCGATCTGGCGGCGTGGGCCGCTGCGGACCGGGATCCACAGGGCTACGACGCCAGCATCGAGCGAGCGCGCGAGTCCTACGCGTCGATTGTCGGCGTACCCGCGTCGCGCGTTGCGCAAGGTTCGCAGACGTCGGTGCTCACCGCGCTCATCGCCGCCGCCGTGCCAGCGGGTGCTCAGGTTCTGATTCCTGACGGCGACTTCTCGTCGATCGAGTTCCCGTTCCTGCAGCGCACGGACATCCGCGTGCGCAGCGTGCCTCTCGCCGCCCTCGCGGATTCGATCACCGACGACACCTGGTTGGTGGTGTTCTCGCTCGTACAGTCTGCCAACGGCATCGTTGCCGACGTCGATGCGATCATCGAGTCGGCGTCGCGCCACCACACGTACACGTTCTGTGACGTCACGCAGGCGGCCGGCGTGCTCCCCGTGGATGCCTCGGTGTTCGACGTCACGGTCTGCCACACCTACAAGTGGCTGTGCTCGCCGCGCGGCGTCGCGTTCCTGACGCTCAGCGAGCGATTCGACCCCCACGTGACCCCGCTGCAGGCGGGCTGGTACGCGGGCGATGACGTGTGGCGCAGCACCTACGGTCCGGACATGCATCTGGCCCACGATGTGCGTCGGTTCGACGTGTCTCCGGCCTGGCAGGCGTGGGTGGGCGCCGAGCACTCCCTCGCTCTGTTCGCCGGCCTCGACATCGCGGAGGTCTGGGATCAGGCCTCCGGGCTCGGCGACGCGCTGTGTGACGCTCTCGGAATCCCTCAGCAGCACCAGGCGATCGTGACCTGGCCCGATGAGTCCGGCACGGACTTGAAGAAGCTCGTCGCGTCGGGCGTGCGCGCATCGGGTCGGGCCGGACGTCTCCGCGCCTCGTTCCACCTGTGGAACGACATCTCGGATGTCGATGCGGTCGTGGCAGCGCTGCGCTCCTAGCCGCACTCCTAGCCGACGCCTCGTGGTCCTCGGCCCCGGCGAGCTTCGTTAGACTGGCGCAACCGCCGACCGGGCATCCAGCTCGGCTGTTTATTGGAGTTCTCGTGGCAACCCCCAGCAATCTCGACGCCGTCATCAACCTCGCCAAGCGCCGGGGTTTCGTCTTCCAGTCCGGGGAGATCTACGGTGGTTCGCGCTCCGCGTGGGACTACGGTCCGCTCGGCACCGCGCTCAAGGAGAACATCAAGAAGCAGTGGTGGCAGATCGTCGTTCAGGGTCGTGACGACGTGGTCGGCATCGACTCCGCGGTGATCCTTCCGCGCAAGGTGTGGGAGGCGTCAGGGCACGTCGAGGTGTTCTCCGACCCGCTCGTCGAGTCGCTGCACACCCACAAGCGCTATCGCGCCGATCACCTGCTCGAGGCGTACGAGGAGAAGCACGGGCATCCGCCGGTCAACGGCCTCGCCGACATCAAGGACCCCGACACCGGCCAGCCCGGCGCCTGGACGGAGCCGCAGAACTTCTCCGGCCTGCTGAAGACCTACCTCGGCCCTGTCGACAACGAGGAGGGACTGCACTACCTGCGGCCCGAGACCGCTCAGGGCATCTTCGTGAACTTCGCCAACGTGCTCGGTGCGAGCCGCATGAAGCCTCCCTTCGGCATCGGTCAGGTGGGCAAGAGCTTCCGCAACGAGATCACGCCCGGAAACTTCATCTTCCGCACCCGCGAGTTCGAGCAGATGGAGATGGAATTCTTCGTCGAGCCCGGCACCGACGAAGAGTGGCACCAGTACTGGATCGACGAGTCGCTGCGGTGGTACACCGACTTGGGGATCAACCCCGAGAACCTGCGCCTGTACGAGCACCCCAAGGAGAAGCTCAGCCACTACTCGAAGCGCACCGTCGACATCGAGTACCGCTTCCGCTTCCAGGGCAGCGAGTGGGGCGAGCTCATGGGCGTCGCCAACCGCACCGACTTCGACCTGAAGACGCACTCGGAGGCCTCCGGCACTGACCTGTCGTACTTCGATCAGACCAAGGACGAGCGCTGGGTGCCGTACGTCATCGAGCCCGCGTTCGGGCTCACCCGCGCGCTCATGGCGTTCCTCATCGACGCCTACGCCGAAGACGAGGCGCCCAACGCCAAGGGCGGGGTCGACAAGCGCACAGTGCTGCGGCTCGACCGTCGTCTCGCGCCGGTCAAGGTCGCTGTTCTTCCGTTGTCCCGCAACGAGCAGCTCTCTCCGCTGGCGAAGCAGGTTGCTGCCGACCTGCGCAAGCTGTGGAACGTCGACTTCGACGACGCGGGAGCAATCGGCCGCCGCTACCGTCGCCAGGACGAGATCGGCACGCCGTTCTGCGTGACGGTCGACTTCGATTCCCTCGACGACAACGCCGTGACGGTGCGCGAGCGCGACAGCATGGAGCAGGAGCGCATCCCGCTCGACCGTCTCCGGGGTTACCTGGCCGAGCAGCTGATCGGCGCCTAGGCGCGATTGTCCACAGGGATGCCGCTGCGCCGGTATTCCACAGGCTAGGCGTTCGCGGCGCAGGCCGCAGGGCTCATGTCAGACCCTTCTGGCATGACCTTCCGAACCCGCCTCGTTGCCATCCTGTTCGCCTGTCTCGCCGGCTCCGCCATCGTCGCGGCAACCGGCGTCCTTGCGGCGCCCGCGTCCGGGGCCACCACCGGCGCCGGTATCGCCAACATCACCCCTTACGGTGGTTACCTCGGCAACTACATCGCGCCCGACGGCACTCGCGTGTACTGCATCGACCCGGTCCTCGACTGGCCGAGTGGAATCACCGGTGATGGCGTGCTCACGTCGAGTCTGACGACGAGTTGGGGTGAGACGCTCGACGCCGATGTGCTGCGCAAGTTCGATACCGTGCTGGGCCGGTACGGCCAGACAGACGACCCGGTGCTCGCCGCCGCGGTGAGTGCCTACCTCTACGGTTTCACGAGCGGGTACGCGCGCACCTACGGCGGTGGCGTTGACGCTGCGCTGCACTTCATCAATGGCGAGCCCGAGGTGGAGGCGACATTCCTCGGGATCTGGGAGGAGGTCGAGGCGTCGAGCGCGCCGGTGCCGCCGTCTGCCGAGGTGACCATCGAGATGAGCGATGCCGATGCGGGCGTCGTGCGCATCTCGGCGGTTCCCGCGGACGCCGCGGGGCAGTTGATTCTCGAGGGCGCGGTCGTAGCCGACTCGGGGGAGTCGACAGTTGCCGTCAGCGGCACCGATTCGGTGGCGATCGTGAGCACTCCCGAGGATGCCGCGGTCGACTACTCGATCGCCGCGACCGCGACGTTCGTGACCGCGGCGGGCCCTCAGCCGCAGGTGACTCTGTACGAGACGGGCTCCCAGCAGCGAACCATCCGGGATTCGGGCGCCGCGCCGGTGGAGTTCGCGTCGTCGGCCCGTGTGGAGGTGACTCGGCCCGTGCCGACGGTCGAGACGCCCGCGCCGACACTGGCGGAGACCGGTCTTGCGCCCACCGGGATGCTCGGTGCCGGGGTCGCACTCGTCGCCGCCGGGCTGGTCGTGCCGTTCGCGCGGCGATCTCGGGAATACGGATCGCGAGCGCGCGTTATCCCTGAACGTGACTGAACCCATCAAGGTAGACATCTGGTCCGACGTGCAGTGCCCCTGGTGCTACATCGGCAAGCGTAAGTTCGAGTCCGGCGCCGCCCAATTCGGCGGCGACGTGGAGGTCGAGTACCACTCGTTCGAGTTGGCTCCCGACACTCCTGTCGACTTCGACGGCACCCCGGTCGACTACTTGGCTCAGCGCAAGGGTCTGCCGACCGCCCAGGTCGAGCAGATGATCGAGCGGGTGGTGGGCATCGCCGAGTCGGTCGGTCTCGACTACGACTACGACCACATCCACCAGACCAACACCGTCATCTCACACGAGCTCCTGCATTTCGCCAAGAGCAAGGGTCGCCAGCTGGAGATGAAGGAGCGCCTTCTCAAGGCCTACTTCATCAACGGCGAGCACGTCGGCCGCATCCCGGATCTGGTCGAGATCGCCGTCGAACTCGGCTTCGACCGCGACGAAGTCACCGAGGCGCTCGAATCGCACCGCTTCCTGCCCGACGTGAAGGCCGACGTCGCCCTCGCCCTCGAATACGGCATCAACGGGGTTCCGTTCTTCGTGATCGACGGCAAGTACGGGGTGTCCGGTGCTCAGGATGCCGCAACCTTCGCTAACGTGCTCTCACAGGTCCAAGCCGAAAGAGAAACCACCCCGTGACGGATGCCATGACTGCCCCTCTTCCCGTCATAGTGACTCCCGGGCTGACGCTCACCCCGCTGGGCGACCCGACGGCTGCCACGTGCGAGGGTGACTTCTGTGCCATCCCTGACCACCACACACAGGCGATCATCAACCGCAAGCTCGACGAGGACGCGGTCTAGCTCGAGAGAGTGTTCGCGGCCGTATCGACGGGTGCGAAGGTCACATTGAGTCGCTGGTCGACCGTGATGAGCAAGTTGATCGCGCGTCCGTCGGCGTCGTCGGCGGAGCAGGTGAAGCTGCTGTTGGCAGTGAGTATGGGCGCGGCTGGCGGGCACTCCACGTTCCAGGTCGTTGCTGTCTCGTGAGCAAGTGCCAAAGCGAGTTGAGTTTCGAGTGCGTCCACGGCGATGGACGCACTGCGTGCATTGATGAGCGGCAGAAGGGCGAAGTAAGCCACCAGGCCGCTGGCGACGAGCACCAGAACGAACACGTTGCTGGGTGCGTTGGAGATCACGCCCTGGCGTTTGAGGCTGACGCGGCGAACGATCAAGTACACGAGGGGGCTCGGTAGTAGCGCCCACCAGATGAACCACCACGGCGACGACGGGGTAAGACCGAGGCCGCGGATGGCGATCCGGTCCCAGATCACGAGCCCGATGAAGCCGAGCGCGAGGCCGAGGTTCAGCGCCCACAGGATGGGAATCAACGCCGTCGTGGGAGCCGCGAGAACAATCGCCTGGGCGACGACGGAGAGCATCGGTGACACGGCGAGCAGCCAGATGGGCAGAGTGTTCGCCGAACGGGTCGGCGCAATGCGGGTCGGCGCGGCGACGACGTGGGCGAACGGAACATATGTCGAGTCCATGGGAACGTACGACGCTGTGGTCGTCAGTGCTGGCGTGGCCGGCGCGGGCATCAGGGCCGGCGCGGGGGCCGGCGCCGGGAAAGGCTTGACATGCTCTGTCCAAGCCAAGCCGCCCCACCAGCGCAGTTGGCCTTCACCGGTGGGATCGGGATACCAGTCGGCAGGCGGATAGGCCGCTGGTGCCGAGCTGTACGCAGTCGACGGGTCTGACACGAGCAACCTCCCCCGCGCAGCAGTCTAGACAGCCTGTGAGGATAGCTCGATCCCCCGTTCGGGCGACGGAGGGTAAGCCCTCAGCGACCCGTCGACAGGTCGATGAGTTCCTGAGCCGTCGAGTCGGCATCCGCCCGGGCGGCAACCCTGCGCGGGATGCGCGTCATCGGGTCCACCTTCGGCCGATCGCCGAGCGCCGCATCCGCATCCCGTCGCGGGCGCAGTCGCTCACTGACGAGACCGCCGAGCACGGCACCCACGGCGAAGCCGACCGGCAGCAGGAACAGGTTCACGACGGGCGGGGCACCGAGCAGCGTCGTCGCGGCGTACAGCACCGCCGTGCCGATGACCGCTCCGACACCGATCGCCCAGGGCCAACGGTTCACCCGCGAGTTCGCGTCATCCCATGCCCGCTGCGCGGTGATCTGGGCCGCCAACTCCTCGGCGGGCAGCGTGCTCACCCACAGCTTGCGGTCGAATCGCACGACATTGGGGTGGCTCTCATCGATGGGCATGTGTGGTCCTAGTCGCTGATGTCCGCGACGGTGGCGCCGAATCCGCGCACGAGGTCATCGGCGAGCACCCAGGCACTGTAGCCGTGCTCACCCCCGCCCATCGCGATGCGAGCGCCGAGCATCCGTTCGTCGGCGTAGACGGGCCACGCGGTCGTGCTGCCGAACGGGGTGATCGTGCCGCGCTCGTAACCGGTCGCCTCGAGGGCGAGCGCGGCATCGGGCAACTGCAGCTTGTTGACTCCCACAACGGCGCGCAGTTTCGCCCAGGAGATCTGCCGGTCGCCGGGCACGAGCGCGAACACGAAGGTTCCGTCGTGCCGTTTCACCACGAGCGACTTCACGATCACGCTGGGGTCGACGCCCAGAATCGCGGCCGCCTCCTCGAGCGAGTTCGCCTTCGGGCGTTCGATGATCTCGATCGGGATGCCACGGCTCGCGGCATCCGCGGCCACCCGTTCGCGGCCTGCGGCGGGCATCCCGTCATTGTCTGGGAGAATTGTCACGTGACCATTCTCGCGGACGCTCAGACGAGTGCAGCACCCACGCTGCACATCGGGCCTATTGCGCTCGATGTTCCGGTCGTGCTCGCGCCCATGGCGGGCATCACGAACACCGCGTTCCGTCGTTTGTGTCGCGAGTACGGTGCTGGCCTCTACGTCTCCGAGATGATCACCAGTCGTGCCCTGGTCGAGCGCACCCCGGAGAGCATGCGCCTGATCCGCCACCACGAGTCCGAGACCACCCGCAGCATCCAGCTCTATGGCGTCGACCCGAAGACTGTTGCCGAGGCGGTCACGATGCTCGTCGCCGAGGATCGCGCAGACCACATCGACCTGAACTTCGGATGCCCGGTGCCCAAGGTCACGCGCAAGGGCGGGGGAGCGGCACTGCCGTGGAAGCGGGACCTGTTCCGCGAGATCGTCGAGCGCGCCGTGAAGGCGGCGGGGGACATCCCGCTGACCGTCAAGATGCGCAAGGGCATCGACAGCGACCACCTCACCTACCTCGAGGCGGCCCGCGCTGCGTCCGGCGCCGGGGTCGCGAGTATCGCTCTGCACGCACGCACCGCCGCCGAGTTCTACTCGGGCACTGCCGACTGGTCGGCCATCGAGAAGCTGAAGAACACGATCACCGACACGCCAATTCTCGGTAACGGTGACATCTGGAGCGCGGATGACGCTCTGCGCATGGTCGACGAGACCGGCTGCGACGGCGTGGTGGTGGGCCGTGGGTGCCTCGGCCGTCCGTGGCTGTTCGGAGACCTGGCTGCGGCGTTCCGTGGTGAGACGCGCAAGGCGGAGCCGACACTCGGCGAGGTGGCCGCAGCGTTCAAGCGCCACGCCGAGCTGCTGGTCGAGTTCTTCGACGAGGAGGATCGGGCGTGCCGCGACATCCGCAAGCACGTCGCCTGGTACTTCAAGGGGTACTCGGTGGGCGGGGAGCTGCGCGCAGCACTGGCCACTGTCAAGGATCTCGCCCAGCTCGATGAGCTGCTCGCCCAGCTCGACCACTCGCAGCCCTACCCGGGAGCGGACGCGGAGGGCCAGCGCGGTCGAGCGGGAACCCCGAAGAGCCCGAGCCTGCCGCAGGGCTGGCTCGACAGTCGCGAGCTTCAGGAGACTCACCGCGCCGAGCTCACCGAAGCCGAGTTGAGCACCAGTGGCGGATAGCCCGGAATACTCGGCAGCGGACCGGGAGCGCTGGCTGCCGGAGGAGCACTCGAGTCGCCGCAGCGACTTCGCCCGCGATCGCGGCCGCGTGCTGCACTCCAGCGCGCTTCGCCGGTTGGCGGCCAAGACGCAAGTGCTGAGCCCGACGGCCGGCCTCGACTTCGCGCGCAACCGCCTCACCCACTCGCTGGAGGTCGCGCAGGTCGGCCGCGAGCTCGCCGACAGTCTCGGGCTCGACCCCGATGTCGTCGACACCGCGTGCCTCGCCCATGACCTCGGCCACCCGCCGTTCGGCCACAATGGCGAGCGCGCGCTCAACGACTGGTCCGCCGACATCGGCGGTTTCGAGGGAAATGCGCAGACCCTGCGCGTGCTCACCCGCATCGAGCCGAAGGTCTTCGGCGACGACGACCGCAGCTACGGGCTCAACCTCACCCGGGCCAGCCTCGACGCCAGTTGCAAGTATCCGTGGCCCGCAGCCCAGGGCGTGCCCGACCCGAGCGGACGCAGCAAGTACGGCTTCTACGACGACGACACCGAGGTCTTCCAGTGGTTGCGTGCCGGGGCACCGGATCGCCGTCGGTGCATCGAGGCACAGGTCATGGACCTCTCCGACGACATCGGCTACTCGGTGCACGACTTCGAGGATGCGATCGTCAACGGGTACGTGGACGTCACCGCCCTCGGTGCCCGCGTCGACCACGACGACCTGGTCAACTCGATGTTCGAGTGGATCGGCGGGGAGGTCACCCACGACGAGCTGATCGCGGCCTTCGACCGGCTCGACAGTCTCGACTTCTGGATCGACCGCTGGGATGGCTCGCGTCAGGCACACGGTCGCCTCAAGAACCTCACCAGTCAGCTGATCGGCCGATTCGCCGGTGCCGCCACTCAGGCAACCCGGGCCGCTCATTCCGGAGTGCTGTCCCGGTTCGGCGCCGACGTTGTTGTGCCTCGCGAGATCCAGGCTGAGATCGCCGTGCTCAAGGGCATCGTCGCGGCATTCGTCATGTCGACCAACGCTCGCCGGCCGATCTATGCGCAGCAGCGCGACATCCTCTCCGAACTCGCGGATGTGCTGCTGTGGACCGGTCCCGCCCACCTCGATGTCGGATTCCGTGCTGACTGGGATGCCGCGGCGACAGACCAGCAGCGCAAGCGCGCGGTCGTCGACCAGGTGGCATCCCTCACAGACCAGTCGGCGATGGCCTGGCATGAGCGTCTGGTGGGTTGAGTAGCCGAAACGGCGTATCGAAACCCGACCTACAATCAACACGTGGCTGGCCTCATCAAACGAAGCGATATCGACGAGGTGCGCTCCCGCACCAACCTCGCCGACATCGTGGGGGACTATGTCAGCCTGAAGAGCGCCGGCGTCGGGTCGATGAAGGGCCTGTGTCCGTTCCACGAGGAGCGCAGCCCGAGCTTCCACGTGCGACCGCAGGTGGGCTTCTACCACTGCTTCGGCTGCGGTGAGGGCGGCGACGTCTTCACGTTCCTGCAGAAGATGGACCACGTGTCCTTCTCCGAAGCGGTCGAGCGCATGGCGGCGCGCATCGGCTATGAACTGCACTACGACGACGGCGGGGCGGCGACTGATCACGGCGTGCGCGCGCGCATCCTCGCGGCCAATCAGGCGGCAGCCGAGTTCTATGTCGCGCAGCTCACGACCGACGAGGCCGAGCCCGCGCGACGGTTTCTCGGCGAGCGCGGTTTCGACAGTTCAGCGGCGCAGCGCTTCGGGCTCGGGTTCGCTCCTCGGGGCGGAGCCCTCGGGCGCTCACTCGCCGCCCTCGGCTACACCGAGGAGGAGCTCATCTCCGCGGGCCTGCTCGGGCGCGGCGATCGCGGCGACGTCTACGACCGTTTCCGCGGACGGCTGATCTGGCCGATCCGGGATGCCACCGGCGCAACCCTGGGCTTCGGCGCCCGCAAGCTGCTCGGCGACGACGGCGGACCCAAGTACCTCAACACCCCCGAGACCGTGGTGTACCACAAGAGCCAGGTGCTGTACGGGCTCGATCTGGCCAAGCGTGACATCGCGCGTGGCCGCCAGGTCGTGGTCGTCGAGGGCTACACGGATGTCATGGCCTGTCACCTCGCGGGCGTCACGACCGCGGTCGCCACCTGTGGCACCGCATTCGGGGTCGACCACATCAAGCTCGTTCGTCGCATGATCGGCGATGTCGACAACGCGGACACGACCGGCACCGGCGAGGTGATATTCACCTTCGACCCTGACGAGGCCGGCCAGAAGGCGGCCAGCCGCGCATTCGCCGAGGAGCACCGCTTTGCCGCGCAGACCTTCGTAGCTGTCGCGCCCGATGGTCTGGACCCCTGCGACCTGCGGCTCAACCGCGGCGACGACGCGGTGCGCCGGCTGGTGAAGACCCGACGGCCGCTGTTCGAGTTCAAGATCCGACGCGAGCTGGCTGCGCACGACCTCGAGACCGTCGAGGGCAGGGTGGCCGCACTGCGCGCTGCGGCCCCGGTCGTCGCGAGCATCCGGGACCAGGCACTGAGCGTGGGGTACGTGCGCAACCTGGCGGGGTGGCTCGGCATGGATCCCGGCGAGGTGGGGCGCGCCGTGGCATCCGTGCGGGGTGCGTCGGCGCGCGCGTCCGAGCCCGATCGGTCCTCGGTGCAGGAGCAGCCGGCTGCCGAGGCCCTCGATCTCAGGAAGCTCCCCACAGACCCTGCGACCCGGCTCGAGCGTGACGCTCTCATGGCGATGCTGCAGTACCCGAGCGAGGTCGGAGCAGACCTTGTGCGGCGGGCGTCGTCGGTCGACTTCGTCGACAACACGCTGTCTGTGGTGCGTGACGCGATCGCCACGAGCATCGAGCACATCGCGTCCCCGGACTGGCTGTCGCGCGTCGCGGCCGAGGTGCCCGCTCCATTCGAGACCCTCGTCAAGCAGCTCGGCGTCGCACCGATTCCCGAACGGGCCGAGCTCATCGGCGTGTACTGCAGGGGCGTGTCCGCGGCTCTGGTCGACCGCGATCTGCTGCGTCAGAAGCGCGACCTTCTCGGAACCATGCAGCGCATCGACTCGGTTGCGGAGCCGGAGCGCTACGCGCAGGTGCAGCGCGACCTCGTGCGCGTCGAGGCGGAACGGCGAGCATTGCGCGACGAATAATTGATTCGAGCGCGTGATTATTGCGTTTGCGGCCGACGACGTTTCATTCCCGTAAAGAATCGTCAGATCAATGGTCTTGGATGCGGGACCGCCCGGTTCCGTGTGTTAGACCTGAATCCACAGCAACCTCGTCCCACCCCCCATTCGGGGGTGAGACGAAGGTGTCTCCACAACAGGAAGAGGTAGACGGATATGACATCCGCATCCACGAAGCGCGCCCTCGGCGTGCTCGCCGGCACCGCAGCATTCGCGCTCGCGCTGACCGGCTGCACCGCATCAGGCGGTGGCACCGACGACGGTGCGATCCTGGTCGGCACCACCGACAAGGTCGTCACGCTCGACCCGGCCGGTTCGTATGACAACGGCTCGTTCGCCGTGCAGAACCAGATTTACGCCTTCCTCCTCAACTCGCCGCTGGGCAGCCCCGACCCGCAGCCCGACCTCGCGGAGTCCGCCGAGTTCACGGCTCCGAACGACTACACGGTCGTGCTCAAGCCCGATCTGAAGTTCGCGAACGGCCACGACCTGACCGCATCGGACGTGAAGTTCACGTTCGACCGCCAGCTCGCGATCGCCGCACCCGATGGCCCTTCGAGCCTGCTCTACAACCTCGACTCCACCGAGGCTGTGGATGACACGACCGTCGTCTTCCACTTGAAGGCGGCCAACGACCAGGTGTTCCCGCAGATCCTCACCACCTTCCCCGGCGCCATCGTCGACGAAGAGGTGTTCTCGGCCACCGAGCTGACCTCGGATGACGACATCGTGGCGGGCAAGGCCTTCAACGGCCAGTACGAGATCGCCAGCTACGACTTCAACAAGACGATCGAGTTCGTTCCGAACCCGAACTACGCTGGCCTTCTCGGCCCGGCACAGAACAGCTCGGTCATCCTGAGCTACTACGCCGACTCGTCGAACCTCAAGCTCGACGTGCAGCAGGGCAACATCGATGTCGCGTACCGCAGCCTCTCGGCTACGGACGTCGCCGACCTCCGTGCCGACGACAACGTCACGGTGCACGACGGCCCCGGTGGCGAGATCCGCTACATCGTGTTCAACTTCAACACGCAGCCGTACGGCGCGACCACCGCTGAGGCTGACCCGGCCAAGGCGCAGGCCGTTCGCCAGGCAGTCGCCTCGCTGGTCGACCGCCAGGAGATCGCCGACCAGGTCTACAAGGGCACGTACACCCCGCTGTACTCCTTCGTTCCGGACGGCTTCACCGGTGCCACCACCGTGCTGAAGGACCTCTACGGTGATGGCTCGGGCGGCCCGGATGCCACGAAGGCGGCCGCGATCCTCGCCGCCGCCGGTGTCACGACGCCGGTCGCGCTCAGCCTGCAGTACAACCCGGACCACTACGGACCCTCCTCGGGTGACGAGTACGCGCTGGTGAAGAGCCAGCTCGAGGCCGATGGCCTGTTCACGGTCGACCTGCAGTCCACCGAGTGGGTTCAGTACTCCGAGGACCGCGTCAACGACGTCTACCCCGCGTACCAGCTCGGCTGGTTCCCGGACTACTCGGACGCCGATAACTACCTGACGCCGTTCTTCCTGACGAACAACTTCCTGAGCAACCACTACTCGAACCCGACGGTCGACGACCTGATCACCCAGCAGGGTGTGACCCAGGACCCGGCCGAGCGTACGGCGATCATCGAGCAGATCCAGGCGGTCGTCGGTGAGGACCTGTCGACCGTGCCCCTGCTCCAGGGTGCACAGGTCGCGGTCTCGGGCAAGACGATCGACGGGCTCACGCTCGACGCGTCGTTCAAGTTCCGGTTCGCCACCCTCGTGAAGGGCTAGTCGCTCAGCGGCTAGAGTCGATCCCAGCTAGTAGCGAGGGGCGGTCCGTCCGCGGGCCGCCCCTCGTGCACGACATTTAGGAAGACATGAGGCGGCGATGACGGCACCCGAGATCGCCGGACCTGCGTCGGTCGTACCGACGACGCGACCCGGCACTGGCGGCAACAAGCTGCTGCGGTTCATCATCGTGCGGTTCCTGCTCATCTTCCCCACGATCTTCATCCTGGTCACCTTGGTCTTCGTGCTCATGCGCACGATCGGTGACCCGATCACCGCCGCACTCGGTGGGCGCCTTCCCGCCGATCAACTGGCGCAGCGCATCGAGGAGGCCGGCTACAACCGCCCGATCCTGGTGCAGTACTTCGAGTACATCGGTCAGGTGTTCACCGGCAACTTCGGCGAGACGATCAGCGATCACCGTCCGGTGGTCGACGTGCTCGTCCGTTACGGCGGCGCGACGCTCGAGCTCGCCTTCTACGCGCTGATCGTGGCGTTCATCGTGGGAATCCCGCTCGGCATGCTCGCGGCCTACGTGCGCGATCGGTGGCCGGATGCGATCCTGCGGGTCTTCGCGATCCTCTGCTATGCCACCCCCGTGTTCTTCGCCGGCCTGTTGCTGAAGCTCATCTTCGCGGTGGGGCTGGGCTGGCTTCCCGTCGCGGGGCGAGCATCCGTTCGCACGGAGCTGCAACTGACCCGCGTCGACAACCCCACGGGCATCTACCTGATCGACGCGCTGAAGACGTCGAACCCGGGCGCGGTCTACGCCGATCTGTTGGCCCACGCCGTGTTGCCCGGTGTGGCGCTGGGTCTGCTCACGGCCGGCATCTTCCTGCGTCTGGTGCGCACCAACGTGATCGGCACGCTGTCGATGGACTACGTCGACTCCGCGCGATCACGCGGGGTGCGCGAGTACCGGCTCGTCACCAAGCACGCGCTCAAGCCCGCGTCGATCCCCATCATCACCGTGATCGGACTGCAGATCGCCGTACTGCTCGGTGGTGCGGTGCTCACAGAGACGACGTTCGAGTGGCAGGGGCTCGGATTCATGCTCACCCAGTACCTCACCGCCCGTGACTTCGTCGCGGTTCAGGGCATCGTTGCTCTTCTGGCCGTGATCGTGGCGCTCACCAACTTCATCGTCGACATCATTGCGGCGCTGATCGACCCGCGGGTGAGGTACTGATGACCAAGATTCTCGACCGGTTGCCCGTGGTGCGTCAGGTGCGCCAGAGCGTGGGGCTCCAGCGCGGCATGCTCGTCACGGGCCTTGCCATCACGGCCGTATTCGTGCTGACCGCCATCTTCGCCCCCCTCCTCGCTCCGTTCGGCTATTCGCAGCTGCGCGACGCGAGCGGAACATTCGGCGCGCAGCTGCCGCCCGGTGGCGCGCATCTGCTGGGCACCACCGTCGGCGGCTACGACGTGCTCTCCCGAGTGATCTGGGGAACCCAGACCGCAGTGATCGTGATCATCGTGGCCGTGCTGCTGTCGATCTTCGCCGGAGTCGCCCTCGGGCTCATCTCGGGATACATCGGCGGGTGGCTCGACCGCGTGCTCGTGGTCATCGCCGACGCGATCTACGCCTTCCCGTCGCTGCTCTTGGCTATCGTCGCCGCCATTGCGATCTCGGGCGGTCAGTCGAGCTTCTGGGGAGGCATCCTCGCGGCCGCGATCTCGATCACGTTCGTGTTCATTCCGCAGTACTTCCGGGTGATCCGGGCCGAGACCGTGCGTATCAAGTCGGAGGCCTACGTCGAGTCGGCGAAGGTCATTGGCTCGAGTGCGCCGCGCATCATGGTGCAGCACGTGCTGCGCAACGCGACGCGCACGCTGCCGCTGATCTTCACGCTCAACAGCTCGGAGGCGATCCTCACGCTCGCGGGCCTGGGCTTCCTCGGCTTCGGCATCGAGCCGACCGCGGCCGCCGAGTGGGGCTACGACCTCAACAAGTCGCTGTCCGACGTCACGAGCGGCATCTGGTGGACCTCGCTGTTCCCCGGGCTCGCGATCGTGCTCTCGGTTCTCGGCATCACGCTCGTGGGCGAGAGCCTCAACGACCTCGCGGATCCTCGCCTGCGCACGCGCCGGCGTGCGGAGGTCGCGGCGCACACCCCCGATCCGCTGGAGGTGCAGTCGTGAAGACGGTCGTCGACATCCGCAATCTCGAAGTCACCTTCGCGACCGACGGGGGTGACATCCCCGCGGTCGATGACGTGAGTCTCACGGTCGACTCGGGCGAGGTCGTCGCGATCGTCGGCGAGAGCGGCAGTGGCAAGTCGGTGACAGCCAAGTCGATCATCGGCCTGCTGCCCGAGACCGCAGTCACTCGTGGCGTGATTCTGCTCAACGGCCGCGACGTCGTGGGCCTTTCGGGCGAGAAGCTTCGCGCAACCCGTGGGCTGGATGCAGCAATGGTCTTCCAGGAGCCGTCGACCTCGCTGAACCCGGTCTACACGGTCGGGTGGCAACTCGCCGAGGGTCTGCGCGCGCACGGCAAGTACAGTCGCCGCCAGGCGCGAGCCAAGGCGATCGAGTACCTGGGCAAGGTGGGCATTCCCGAACCAGAGAAGCGCATCGACCACTACCCGCACCAGTTCTCGGGTGGCCAGAAGCAGCGCGTGGTGATCGCTATGGCGCTCGCGCTCGATCCCGAACTGATCATCGCCGACGAGCCCACCACGGCGCTCGACGTGACGGTGCAGGCGGAGATTCTCGACCTGCTGCGCCGGTGCCGCGACGAGTTCGGTACCGCGATCATCCTGATCACCCACAACATGGGTGTCGTCGCCGATCTCGCCGACCGTGTCGTCGTCATGTACGAGGGCAAGGTCGTGGAGCAGGCGACCGCGACGAAGTTGTTCGGCTCGCCGCAGCATCCGTACACCCAGAAGCTTCTTGCGGCGGTGCCTCGCATCGACACGACGCGTGAGCGCACGCCAGTGGCGGAAGCTCCGCCGGTGGTGCAGGCCACCGACCTCGTGATCGAGTACCCCGGTCGATTCGGTCGGGGTGGATTCCGGGCCGTCGACCGCGTGAGCTTCACCATCGCCCCGGGCGAGGTGCTGGGACTCGTCGGCGAGAGCGGCAGTGGCAAGACCACGATCGGGCGTGCCATCGGCGGCCTCACCAAGATCAGCGGGGGATCGCTGCAGGTGCTCGGCCACGAGATGCTCACAGTGCGCGAGCGGGGCTTCAAGCCGGTGCGCGAGCAGATCGGCTTCGTGTTCCAGGATCCTGCATCGAGCTTCAACCCGCTGCTGACGATCGCCCAGTGCGTTGCCGAGCCGCTCATCGTGCACGGCCGGGCGGGGGATGCCACGGCAGCACGCCCCCGCGTCGACGAGTTGCTCGAAGCGGTGCAGCTGCCGCGGGCTTTCGGCGACCGCTACCCCCACGAGTTGAGCGGAGGACAGCGCCAGCGAGCCAGCCTCGCACGCGCGCTCGCACTCGAACCCACCCTGCTCATCGCCGACGAGCCCACGAGCGCGCTCGACGTGTCGGTTCAGGCCCGCGTGCTCGAACTGTTCGCCGAGCTGCAGAACCAATTCGGATTCGCCGCCCTCTTCATCAGTCACGACCTCGCTGTCGTCGACACGGTCTCCGATCGCATCGCCGTGCTGTACCGCGGCGAGCTCGTGGAGGAGGGGCCTCCCGCGCAGGTACTGGGAGCGCCGCAGCATCCGTACACCCAGCGACTTCTGGCGTCGCTGCCCGTGCCGGATCCGGCCGAGCAGGCGGTTCGCCGTGAGGAACTTCGCGCACTGACCCGGGGAGTTCAATGAGCGCGGTTGTCGTGCAGGACCTGTCACTGCGCTACCCCTCGGAGAACCCGGACACGCGGTCGGTCGCCGTCAACGGTGTGAGCTTCACCATCGAACCGGGCGAAGTGCTCGCGGTCGTGGGGGAGACCGGTTCGGGCAAGAGCACGCTCGCGCGAGCGATCGCTCTGGAGGCCGACCTCTCGGCCGCCGACTCGCCGGTCATCAGCGGTGGCGCGTTGACCGTGCTCGGCACGCCGGTGCGTGGCATCTCCGCCCGCAAGCGGGATCGGCTTCAGATGCAGGTCGGCTACCTGCGGCAGGAAGCCGGCGACTTCCTTGAGCCACGCCTGACGGTCGGCGAGAACGTCGCGGAGCCGATCTTCTCGCGTGACCGCCGCTTCGATCAGGACGAGGCGGGATACGCCGTCGCGACCCTCATCGACGCGGTGCGCCTTCCGCTGGGCACCATGAACAAGTACCCCCACGAGCTCAGCAAGGGTCAGCGGCAGCGGGTGGCGATCGCGAAGGCCCTCATCCTGGAGCCGACACTGCTGATCGCCGATGACCCCACGGCGGGAATCGATGTGACGGTGCGCAGCGCCGTGCTCGACATCCTCGTGCACCTGCAGAAGCAACGCGCGTTCTCGGCCCTCATCGTGACGGCCGATCTCGCCGAGGTGCGGCGGGTGAGCACCCAGGTCGCGATCATGCACGGCGGAATCTTCGTGGGGCTCGGGCAACTCGAAGAGGTGCTGGCCGATCCGCGTCATCCCTATGTCGCAGGCCTGGCCCGATCGCTCGACCATCTGCAGGACGCCGGATGACGCGCCGCACCCCCGGCGAGCATCGCGACCTGGTCGCGCCGTCCGCCGCCCCACTCACGCGCCCCCAGCCCGGCCCGATAGCGATCCTCCCCGAACCGCGCGCCTCCTTCGTCGCCGCGGTGGAGTCGGCGGGCGGTGTCGTGGCGCCGCTCTCCGACGAGACGCGAGGCCTGATCTGGCTCGCGCCGGCTGAAACGCCCGAGCTCGTCGATCTCCTGCAGTCGCATCCGGGGATCGGCTGGGTGCAGCTGCCCTGGGCCGGCGTCGATGCGTTCGCGTCGACACTCAAGCGCTTCGCCGGTAGCAGCAGCCCGCTGTGGACCAGTGCCAAGGGCTCGTACTCCGAGCCCGTGGCGGAGCACGCCCTGGCACTGACTCTGGCCGTGCTGCGCGGGCTCCCCGAGAAGGCTCGTGCCACCAGTTGGGCGCCGGTGAAGGTCGGAACATCCCTCTACGGTCGCCACGTGCTGGTGGTGGGTGCCGGGGGCATTGCGGTCGAGGTCATGCGTCTGTTCGCCCCGTTCGAGGTCGAGTTCACGATCGTGCGCCGGTCGGCCGAGCCGCTGCCGGGTGCGCAGCGCACGGTTCCCGTCGCCGACCTGTTGTCGGTGCTGCCCGACGCCGATGTCGTCATTCTTGCGGCCGCGGCGACCGACGAGACCGCCCGGCTCATCGGTGCGACCGAGCTCGCCGCGATGAAGGCCAACGCTGCACTCATCAACATCGCCCGCGGCGCTCTGGTCGACCAGGAGGCTCTGCTGGCGAGCCTCAACTCGGGCCATCTGGCGGGAGCCGGGATCGATGTCACCGACCCCGAACCGCTTCCGGACGGGCATCCGCTCTGGCAGGCACCCCGCTGCATCGTCACCGGTCACACTGCCGATACTCCCGAGATGACGGAGCCGCTGCTCGCCGAACGGGTGCGACGCAACGTCGAGGCGCTGCTCGGCGATGGTCGCTTCGTGGGCGTTGTCGACCCCGCGGCCGGCTATTGACGCCGCAGTGTCGAACTCGGTTTGGGGATCGCGCATCCTTTGGTAAAGTAGGCAAGCTGAAAAGCCAATCCTCGATAGCTCAATTGGCAGAGCAATCGGCTGTTAACCGATAGGTTCTTGGTTCGAGTCCAAGTCGGGGAGCGAAGGCCCGGGTCCTCCACGACCCGGGCCTTTCTTGTTGGCGCGCAGTTCCTGTTGGCGCGCAGTTCCTGTTGGCAGACTCACCTACTCCCGGGGGAGTACGTGAGCGACACCGCCCGGCCGATGCCGCGGGGCGCGCACGGGCCTACGATCGAGGGATGCACCAGCCGCGAGATCCCCGGCGAGGTCAGTGGCGTTCCCGCTGGGACCCCGATCGCTGGCAGCACGGCTGGCAGGGGCGCTGGCCCGACGGTTTGGATATGCCGCGCCCTCGGTCGTCGGCACGAATGCGACTTCTCCTTCCCGTCTTCGTCTCGCTCGCGATCCAGGTGCCGCCCTCGCTGTACTGGATCCTGTTTCAGAGGCAGCATTCGCCGTCGGTGCTGATCGCCGCCGCGCTGTCGGTCGTCGGGCCGCTGCTGCTGCTCGCCGCGCGTCGTTTCCCGGGTCCCGTCGTAGCGCTGGTGACCGCCGCGTCCTGCGTCGATCTTGTGCTCTCCATCTCCCAACCGGGTCCGCCGTTCATCGCGCTCGCATTCGCGATCGGCGGTGCCGTGCTGCGCGGCGCTCGGCTCTGGGCGTGGATCTCCGTCGGCACCGGCTGGTTGGTCACCCTGGTGGTCGGTTTCATGGTCGGCCTCGACTGGCGTCCGGCACAGATCGCCATCACGACCCTCGGCATCCTGATCGTCTTCGGTCTCGCGGAGGGCATGCGCACCCGCCGGGAGCACTACGAGGAGTACCGACGCGAGTACACCCAGCGCAAGCAGTCCGAGGTGCAGGCCGAGCGGGTGCGCATCGCGCGCGAGCTTCACGACGTGCTCGCCCATTCGCTCAGCCAGATCAACGTGCAGGCCAGCGTCGGTCTCCATCTGATGGACAAGCAGCCCGAGAAGGCCTCCGAGGCGCTCGCGAGCATCAAGGAGACCAGTAAGACCGCTCTCGACGAGGTGCGGTCGGTACTCGGGGTCCTGCGGGCCGAGGACGGCCGGGATCCGACGGCACCGCTGGTGCCGGAACCCGACCTCTCGAGGCTGACGGGGCTGGCGGCATCCGTCACGTCTCAGGGGGTGGAGGTGACCCTCTCCAACTCGCTGGATGCCGCGCCGCAGGCCGTGCAGCTGGCGATCTATCGCATCGTGCAGGAGGCCCTCACCAACGTCGTGCGCCACGCCCGCGCCACGCGGGCGACCGTGGACATCTCGGAGGCCGACGGCAGCTACCTGATCGCCGTGGCCGACAACGGGGTGGGGCTCTCCGACGGGCGTGACATCACGACCGGTCGCGGGCTGCTCGGCATGCGGGAGCGCGCAGAGCTGCTCGGCGGCACGCTCGAGGTCGGTCCGGGGCCGCGGGGCGGCCTGCTCGTGATGGTCGCCATACCCCAGAAGGAGCACGCATGATCCGCGTCGCAATCGCCGACGACCAGCAGCTGATTCGCGCGGGATTCCGCAGCCTGCTCGAAGCCGAACCCGACATCGAGATCGTGGGGGAGGCCGGCAGCGGGTCGGAGGCCGTATCGCTGGCGGTCGCGACGCGTCCCGATGTCATGCTCATGGACATCCGGATGCCCGACGGCGACGGTCTCTGGGCCACCGAGCAGATCGTCGGCAACCCCGACCTTGGCCAGACCCACATCGTGATCGTCACGACCTTCGAACTCGACGAGTACGTGGGACGCGCCATCCGGGCCGGCGCCAGCGGATTCCTCGTGAAGGACACCGAACCGGACGAGTTCATCCGCGCCGTGCACGTCGTCGCGGCCGGCGACGCACTCCTCAGCCCCACCGTGACCCGGCGCCTTCTCGAACGCCTGTCGAGCGAGTTGCGCGAGACGCCCGACGCGAGCCAGCTGTCGGTCATCACCGATCGCGAACGCGAGGTGCTCGCCCTGGTCGGGCAGGGGCTCACCAATGAGGAGATCGGCAAGCACCTCTTCCTCAGCCCGCTCACCGCGAAGACGCACGTCTCCCGCATCATGGCCAAGCTCGCGGCCAGGGACCGGGTGCAGCTCGTGGTCATCGCGTATGAGACCGGACTGGTCAGCCCCGGCCGCACGGAGTAGTCCGCGGCACCGGTGTGCACCCGGGGGAGTAGTGAAGAACACTTCCCGGGGCAGATTCGCCAGAAGACGAGGCCGAGCAATCTTGATGCAGTGGCCCACTACCGGGCCCTCTAGTGAATGGATGCATCGTGTTTACAGCTCTCACCGTCGCAACTCTCGCGTCTCACCTCGGTGGCCCGGGCTTCGGCTTCGGCTTCCTGCTCCTGTTCCTGATCCCGTTGTTCTTCTTCGGGCTGTTCGTTCTGTTCGCCAGTATCGGGCGTCGTCGCTGGATGCGCGCGGGCGGCTACGGCCCCTTCGGTCACGGCCACGGCGGCTGGGGTTCCGGCGCACGCAGTGCCGAGTCGACCCTCGCCGAGCGCTTCGCGCAGGGCGACATCGACGAGAAGGAGTACCGGGCTCGCCTCGAGGTGCTGCGGGCCAGCAACCCTCCAGTGGCCCGGTAGTCACCGACCGCTGAACGGATAGAGTCTCCCTCTGGGCCCACGTGCCCGGAGGGAGATTCGTCGTTTGGCCAGAGATCCGGAGACCACTGCGGCGATCCGCGCAAGCTTCGCGGTGGGTCTCGCCGTCGCAGCGTATGGGATCTCATTCGGCGCCCTCTCGGTGGCTGCCGGACTCGATGTCTGGCAGACGTGCGTTCTCAGCCTGCTGATGTTCTCGGGCGGGTCGCAGTTCGCCCTCGTGGGCATCCTCGCCACCGGCGGTGCCGCGGCGGGTGGCGCGGCCATCGCGAGCGCTGCACTGTTGGGCACGCGCAACGCGCTCTACGCCCTGCGCGTCGCCCCGTTCATCGGCGTGCGGTGGCCACTGCGAGCCCTCGCCGCCCACTGGACGATCGACGAGACCACCGCCGTCTCCACGGCGCAGCCGACCCTGGCAGGCCAGCGTGCGGGCTTCTGGTGGACCGGCGCCATCATCTACGTGGGCTGGAACCTCATGACTCTCCTCGGGGCCCTCATCGGCGACCTGCTGGGGGATGTGAGTCAGTACGGTCTGGATGCCGCGGCCGCCGCCGCATTCCTCGGACTCCTGTGGCCGCGGCTGCGCCAACTCCAGCCCGTCGTTGTGGCGATCGGTGCGGCAGTCGTCGCCGCCGTGCTGACTCCCGCGCTTCCGCCCGGGATTCCCGTGCTCGCGGCCGCGCTCGTGGCAGTGATCGTCGGCCTCACGAACTGGCTGGGCCCGAAGCCTGCCGATGCGGCGGTGCCCCGATGACTGTCTGGCAGATCATCATCCTCGCGTCGATCGCCGTGCTGGCGATCAAGCTGGTGGGCTACCTGATCCCGCCCTCCTTGGTGGAGCGCCCGACTCCCGCTCGCATCGCGAACCTGCTGACCGTGGCCTTGCTGGCCGCGCTGATCACCGTGCAGACGCTGGGGGTGGGGCAGGGCATCCAGATCGATGCCCGGGTGCCCGCGCTCATCGTCGCCGCCGGGCTGTTCGCGCTGCGGGTGCCGTTCATCCTCGTGGTGATCGCCGCGGCGGTCGTCGCCGCGCTGATCCGGCTGGTGTTCTAGCTGCGTTGGAGCTAGCCCTCGGGGTGGTCGACCCCGGGCATCCACGAGTTGCCGTCCGAGCCCCAGCCCTTCTTGCGGATCACTTTCGCGACGTCCTTCGCGTGCTTGTGCTCGAGGCGGTCGGCGTACAGCACACCGTCGAGATGGTCGTTCTCGTGCTGGAAGATGCGGGCCAGCCAGCCGTCGGCGGCGATCTCGAACGGCTTCTGCTCCAGATCGAGGGCCCTGAGGATGACGCGGGGTGCGCGACGCAGCGGATAGCGCTCACCAGGGATCGACAGGCATCCCTCGGACTCCTCGTCCTCGTCGGCCTCGCCGATCGCTATGGGGCTCAGCCAGAGTTCCGGGTTGATGGCGACGCCGCTGTGGTTGATCTCGTCGTCATCGGTCCAGTTGTAGACGAAGACGCGCAAGCCCACGCCCACCTGGGGCGCGGCGAGGCCAACGCCGGGCGCCTCCCGCATGGTGTCGATCATGTCCTCGACCAGTTGACGCAGCTCGGGACCGAAATCGGTGACCGCCGAGGCGACTTCGTGCAGCACAGGGTCGCCAGTGATTCGTATCGGGAGTACGGCCATTCACCCAGAATATCGGGGTGCAAACCGGTAGATTCATCGGGTGCCACCCGACTTCCAGGACATCGCTGACAGCCTGACGCTCAGTTCGTCGGCGGCGATCGGCATTCCGCTCGCCCTCACGGCGGCCGTGCTGCTCGCTGTCGGCACCCAATTCCAGAACCGTGGCGTCGTGCAGGTGGATGCCGCCTCCGAGCGCAGTGCGAAGACCGGCCTCAGCCTCGGCCAGCTCAAGTCGCTGCTCGCCCGCCCCTCGTGGGTGATCGGAAGCGTGCTGCTCGGCGTCGGCATGGTCGTGCAGCTCTCGAGCCTCGCCTACGCTCCGCTGATCGTCGTGCAGCCGCTGGGCGCCGTGGCGCTGGTCATCACCGCGATCCTCAACGCCCGCCTCAGCAAGGTTCCCCTGGATCGTGTGTCGATCCGCGCCATCGTCGTGTGTGTGATCGGGGTGGGGGCGTTCGTGACGATCGCGGCGTTCGTGGCGGAGTCGCATCCGATCACCGAGACGCAACTGGTGACGGTGCTGCTGATCCTCTCGGTGGTGCTCGCCATCTTCATCACGCTGTTCTTCGTCATGCGCAAGCGCACGCCGCGGCCGATCTTCTACGTGATCGCCGCCGGAACGCTCTTCGGCTTCGTCGTCACCCTTGCGAAGGTCGTGATCGACCGGGTGCGCACCATTCTCGCGGGCACGTTCAGCTTCGGGCCGGCCGACATCCTCACGCTCCTTTGCCTGGTGGGGCTCGGGGCCGCGGCGCTGCTCGGCATGTACTTCGTGCAGACCGCCCACTCGTCGAACCCGCCCGACCTCGTCGTCGCGGGCTTGACGGTCATCGATCCGCTCGTGGCCGTCTCCATCGGCATCATCGTGCTGGGCGAGGCGGCCGGAGCGCCGCTCTGGGCGATCTTCGCTTTCGCCGCAGCTGCGGCAGCGGCAATCTGGGGCGTGCTCTCACTCGCTCGTCACCACCCGCAGAATCACCCCACCACTACACTGGCCGACACCGCTGCCAGCTAGCTCCGCCGCCCGTGCGGTACGGTGGATTCAGCCCCGCCGCGCCCCCGCGCGACCTTCGAGAAGGAATCCTTCAGCCTGTGGCCACCACTCCGCGCCGTTCTCCCCACGAGGGCAAGCCGCGTCTCCGTATCCTCATCGCCGCCGACACCTTCTGGCCTGAGATCAACGGCGCCGCAACCTTCATCGCCCGCCTTGCCGCCGGTCTGGTCGAGCGCGGGCACGATGTGCACATCGCCGCCCCGAGCTACAGCAACACCAAGCTGGGCCCGCGCGAGGAGGAGCACGAGGGCAAGCGCTTCACCGTGCACCGCATCTACTCGTGGCGGTGGTACCCGCACCCTTGGCTGCGCTTCGCGTTGCCGTGGCGGATCAAGCAGAACAGCGCCAAGATCCTCGATCGGGTGAAGCCCGACGTCGTGCACTTCCAGTCGCACGTCGTGATCGGTCGAGGCATGACGATCGAGGGGCAGAAGCGGGGCATCCGTCTCATCGGCACCAACCACTTCATGCCTGAGAACCTCATGGAGTACACGCTGATCATCCCCAAGTTCCTTAGCGAGTGGGCGATCGGTCTCGCGTGGGATGCGGCCGGCCGGTCCTTCGGCCGTGCCGAGGCCGTCACCACCCCGACGCGCAAGGCTGCGGACTACCTCGAGGCCAACACCTCGTTGCGCGGGGTCATCCCGATCTCGTGCGGCATCGATGCTCACAACTACACTCCGAGCTTTGAGCCGCGCACCGAGAACCGCATCGTGTTCCTCGGTCGTCTGGTCGACGAGAAGCAGATCGACAGGCTCATTCGCGCGTTCGCGATTCTGAAGCCCGAGCTGAAGGCCCAGCTCGAGATCGTCGGCGGCGGCGAGCTCGAGGGCAAGCTGCGGGCGCTGGCCACGTCGCTCGGCGTCGGCGACCGGGTCACCGTCACCGGTTACGTCGATGAGTCCTACCTGCGCAACGCGCTCACCCGCGCGACAGTGTTCGCGATGCCCTCGATCGCCGAGTTGCAGAGCATCTCCACGATGGAGGCGATGGCGTCGGGCCTGCCGATCGTGGCCGCCGACGCGATGGCGCTGCCGCACCTGGTGCACGACGGTGAGAACGGCTACCTGTTCGAGCCGGGCAACGTGCAGCAGTTCGCCGAGAAGCTCACGGCGGTGCTCGAGATGACCGACGAGCAGTTGCGGCCGTTCAAGGAGGAGAGCCTGCGCATCGTCGAGGCCCACGACATCCAGCGCACTCTGGACACCTTCGAGAGCCTCTACCGCGGCGAGCCCGTGGCTGCGCCCGGGGATGACGCTCCGGAGTCCGAGAAGGCGCACTAGAGGCGGTTGTTCTTGGCCCGAATTGGGCCTGTGACCGGGTATTTCTCACCTTCTCGGCGCGGTCACGAATGTCGGTGGCCTCTGTTCTGATTGAGTCATGGAAGCCCCCGAGATCCTCCTCGACGCGCGTCATCCCGACGTGCGCATCGACCTGGGGATGGCACGCGCCGAGTTCGCGCAGCGTGCGGCAACGAGGGCTTTCGCCGACCAGCTCGCCGCGATCCACGCGACCCTGATCGAGGCGCGGGAGTTCTCCGAGGTGTTCGTGGGACCGCTCGCCGCGACCATGCCCGACGCCGTCGAGTTCGCGGAGAGGGCCGCGGTCGCCGACCTCGCCATGAGGCTGTTCCTGGCCGAGCAGACCGTTCGCGCGCAGGACCACGAGGCGGCCGTGCTGATCGCTCGGGTGCCCCGCGTCTGGTCGGCGCTGCGCGAGGGCGACGTCTCGGTGCCCAACGCGCGGGCCATCGCCGAGATCGTCGACGCCCTGCCCGAGGCGGCCTGGATTCCCTTCGAGGATGCCGTGCTCACCCCCGCGACGACCCTCGCGCCGGCCCGCTTCCGCGCCTTCGCCCGCGCGGCCCGCGACCGCGTGCACACGGAGCACCTCGCCGAGCGGCACCGCCGCCGCGTCGAGGAGCGGCGAGTCTGGATCGAGGCCGACATCGACGGCATGTCCTTCTTGCACGCCTACCTGCCCGCCCAGACCGCCGCCCGCGCGATGGCCCACCTCGACCGCGTCGCGACCGCGCTGGCTGCAGCACCCGACGAGACCCGCACGAAGGCGCAGCTGCGCGCGGATGCGGCCGGGGACGCCCTTGCCGGTGTCCTCGGTGCTGTGGGTGGCGGGGCTGCTGGCTCGACGGGGGTGACGGTCATGGTGACCGTGCCCGTGATGACCCTGCTCGGCGTGGGGGAGGAGCCGGGCATCCTCGCCGGTCACGGACCCATCGCGCCCGACGTCGCCCGCCGACTCGCGGCGCACGCGCCCTCGTTCCACCGTCTGCTCACCCACCCGGTCACCGGCGCGATTCTCGACCTCGACCGCACCACGTACAGGGTGCCGGCCGACCTGAAGCGCCGGGTGAGCATCCGTGATGGTCAGTGCACCTTCATCGGCTGCGGTCGGCGCGCCGAGGACTGCGACCTCGATCACACCGTCGCCTGGACCGCCGACCACGGCCCGACCGCTGACACCAATCTCGCCGCCCTCTGTCGCAACCATCACCGCCTCAAACACAACACCCGATGGCAGATGACACAGGATGCCGCGACCGGCATCACCTGGACCAGCCCGACCGGCGCGACCCGCGGTGCCGACCCGCCGCCGTTCTAGGCAGTATCTTGGAATTCGGTTCGCGTGCCTCAACGCGCGCGGCCGCGGGGCGGTAGCTCAGCTGGTTAGAGCAGCGGACTCATAATCCGTCGGTCACGGGTTCAAGTCCCGTCCGCCCTACTTCGCTGGTGTAGTACTTCGCCTGATTCTGGACGTGTGGACGGACCCCGCTGCTCTTCGACTCGGTGTGGCTCCCGTCCCGGCTGAGGGATCGGCTATTCTTTCGCCAGACGCGCAACTGCTCGGAGACCGATATGGGCTGGTGGACCAAACGGCGTACGCCGGAATCTCAGGCGTTGGTTGCGCTTCACGAGGTGGCCGAGACAGAGATATCGATCGTCATGCGTGAGATCGAATCAAAACTGGCCGAGATCAGTTTCAGGCTCAAGCAGGAAGACCGACTGATTCCCTGGCTCTTCCTCTCGATAACCGCAGCGGTCGGTCTCATCGCTGCTGACCAGCTGCCCATCGCCGTTGACGTGCTTACCGAGCATCCGCTCCTCTTCATGGTTGGTGCTGTATTGCTGCTGTGGTTCCCGATACTGAGCGCAATTGCGTGGAGCGATATTGCAGCTTGCGCTGCGTACATTCGAACCCAGGCACAGCCGCGACTGGGCAGGCTTCTGGCGGCTCGGCGGGCAGCGTTGGTGGGTCTGGGCCTCGACGAGCTGATGGCGCGCTTGCCAGCGTTGGATGAGCGCAACGGGCTCATGGGGTGGGAGGACTTTCGCGAGGAGTTTCTCTTCAAAGGGCGGCTGGCATGGCGCATCATGCCACTGTGGATACTGCGATCCTCGCTTCTGTACGTTCCGACCGCGGGCGCGGTGGCCGGCTATGTCATCCTCATGACGAGTCAGAATCGCTGGTCGCAGATTGACATCTGGGATGTCGGCGTTGTCGCGACATGGCTCGCCATTGTGGCAGTGGTACTAGTGGCCTTCGCATCCAGGGTCTCCAACCTCAAGGTCGCCCACTCGACAACAGATCTCGCCCACATCACAGCGAACCAAGACCGCCCGTGAAGCCACGCACCGTCTCCACGATCGCCGCCACCCTCCTCGCCGCCCAAGCTATTGCCGTCGTACTCCTGCTCAGCGGCACCAGCCCCGTGCTGCTGCCGGTCACGGCCGACTTCGGCGGCGGCATCCAGCTCACGGCCGTCAACCTGGGCGTCGCAGCAGTGACGCTCCTCGTGTTCTCGGCGCTGTGCCGCGCCATCGACGCGGTGCGGCCGAGTCCGGTCATCCGCTGGGTGGAGTGGTCGCAGGTGTCGGGCGTAGTGGTGTTCCTCGTGGCGCAGTTCAACGGGGTCACGGATGTCGCGGCCCTCGTCGCGCTCTACGCGATCACCGCCGGCGCGAGTCTCTTCCTCGTGCTGCACGAGCGCGCGGCGGAGGCGAAGTGGCCGTTCTCGTTCGGTGCGGCGGTGGCGATCGTTCCGTGGGGCGTGATCGCTTTCTACCAGGTCGGCGCGATCGTCGTCGGCGGCGATCCGCCACTGCTCGTCAGGACTCTGACGATCGCGCTGCTGCTGCTCGCGTCCGCCTACTGGTACGACGCGCGTCTAGCGCGAGTGAAAGGACGGCTGATCATCGCCGAGCGCGCCCACACGATCCTCACAACGCTGACGGTCAGCGTGCTGGCGTGGGCTGTGGTTGTCGGGTCACAGGTCGTCGTCTACACCGCCCTCTGACGCGCCTATCGCAGGTCCCGCAACCGGGCCGCAGTGCCCTTGTCCTTGCCCGTGCGGCGCTCCGACCCGACGGCGATCACCAACAGCACGGCGCCCGCCGTCGCGAGGGTGATCCACCACGGCAGCGCACCGATATTGCGACCGATCTGCACGGCGAAGACCACGATGTTCTCGATCGGCAGCGCGATGATGCCGAGGATGAATGGCGCCGCGAGCCGACGGATCGAGCCGATGAGGATCGCGATCAGGGCGAGCGCGATCACGAGGATGGCGCGCTCGGTACGCGGATCGGTTCCGGTCGCGAGGATCGACGGCAGAAGTGTGACCACGATGCCGGGGGTGAGCAGGCGCCAGGAGCCGCTGAAACCGATCGGCCAGGCGGTGAGGGTCGGGCGGGCATCCGCGGTCTGAGCGGGCAGCGGACGCATCGCGATGATACCGACGGCCAGCAGTGCGAGCCCGAGGGGCAGCGAGTATGCCTCGACCCGCAGCTCGCGCTGGCTCCAGCTGGCGACCGCCGTGCACCAGGCGAGCACGAACGTCAACCAGACCGGCGGCAGGGTCACCTCGCGGGATCGGGCGCGCACGGTGGTCACGATCATGAGTGCGAGCAGCAGCAGCGCCAGGGCGAGCACCGTGAGGATCGGGAACCAGCCCTCCCGGATCGCCGCGATCGGCCCCGCCACGAGGTAGACCGTGGCGGGCACGTAGCTCCAGCGCGAGCGTGAGCCGAGCATCCGCGCCGCGATCACGGCGAGAAGCGTCGCAGCGACGGCGAACCCGAGCACCGGCAGCATCACGAGCTCGCGGCTGGCGACCGCCACGGCGTCGAGGCCGAGCCCGTAGCGGATGCCCTGAATCGCCCCAGCGGATGCCGCCCCGATGGCAACCACGAGGGTGGGGGCTCGCAGCGGGCCGATACGCCGCAGGACTCCGAGTTTCACGAGGCGCGGGATGAGTGCGGCGAACACCATGAGCACGAGCGCCGAGCCCAGCAGCCCGAGCGAACGCCAGGGCAGGCTCGCCTGGTCCGACCCGGAGAGGGCGAGGAGAGCGAGGGTGGGTACCGCGGCGACGCCAAGACCAGTCCAGTAGAGGCCGAGTGCGGAGAGCCCCATGCCGGGGCGATCACGGGCGACCAGGATCGCGGCGACGAGGGCCGTACCGAGCGCCGGAGGCAACAGGTACGGCTCGAGCACGGTGATCCCGGCGAGCCACCACACGCACCACAGCGCGCCCGTGAAGGCGATGCCGGCTACCGGCCACCCGTAGCGACGCTTGGCGAAGACCGCCGTCGCGATGGCGCCGATACCGAGAATCACCAGGACGAGGAACGTGGTCGGGATGCCCGCAGCGGACCGCACCAGTGCGAGCACCACCGCGATCGCACCGGTGACGAGCGAGGAGATCTCGATCCAGACCCGCACGACCGCGGCATCCGCCTCGGAGACGCCCTGTGCGGCAGCCGCCGCCGCAATCAGGCCGGTTGCGGGCAGCGTGCACGCGACGATCACGGCAATGACCGGCAGGGTGATGGGGGAGGCGCTCACCGAGAGCACCTGCGCGCCGAGACAGATCACGACGACCGCGAGGGCGGGCACGAGCAACGCGGCGGCACCGGCCCGGATGACCAGCGTCAGACCGGGGCGACGGGTGAGCACGATCGCCAGAAGCAGCGCGAACGTGACACCGGTCGACAGGGCTGTCCAGCCGCTGCGATCGAGCAGCACCGACACGATGCCGATCGCGAACGGGACAGCCGTCACGATCAGCACGGCGTACCACGTGCCCGGCCTGAAACGGCCGATCAGGGTGACCACGAGGGCAGCGAGTGAGCCGACGGTCGTCGTGAGGCAGAGCACCGCGATCGTCTCGAGACCGGCGAGATCGAGGGCGGCGGCGACGATCACCAGCGCATAGGCGTAGCCGACACCGACGTGCCCCGGCCGCACCTTCAAGGGCACCGTGCGAGCGACCGCGAAGAGTGCCGCGACGGCTGCCGCCCCGGCGAGCACGCGGCTGGCCGGATCGTGCCACGAGATCACGGCGGCCATGAGTACACCGACATGCGCCGCCACGGCGAGCGGCACCCGGGCGGCGAGAGGCAGGCGTACCCTCACGACGACGGCGCTGAGAACGACTGCCAACGCGAGGGTGGCGACGATCTGGGCGGGCAGAGCGAGCGCCGACCAGACGGTGAGTGCGAGAAGTGCGAGGCAGGCAATCCACAGGGCGAGTGCGAGGGTGCGCACGCCTCGGGTGCGCCACGCGAGGAATCCGCAGGCGAGAGCGGTCGCCGCGAGCCCGACGAGCGCGGCGAGCTCGGTAGTCGCGTTGCCGGTGAACTCCCCGCCGCCGAGCAGCATCGCGGCCAGCCGGTTCGAAGCGACTCCGGCCGCAGGCACGGCGCAGGCCAGGGCGATCGTGAGGGCGCCCGCATGGAAGGACGGCCGACGGATGAGCGCAATCACGACAAGCGCGACAGCGGCCGCCGCCGGGACGAACGCGAGGTACCAGGTCCAGTCATACAGATCGGCAACGAGCGGCAGAAGCGCCACCGCGGCGGTGATGAGAGCCCCCGACGCGAACAACCAGAAGCGTCGCAACTGCTGAAGCGCGGCGAGCCAGGCGACCAGCGCGAGTGCGGCCAGCACGGCAGAGCTGAGGCCGACCCGGACGGGCGACCCCGCGACCGGCAGCAGCACGAGTTGCAGGGGAACGACGGCGAGCACGAGCAGCGTGATCACGGTGGCGGTGCCGTGGTCGACGGCCAGCGGGCTGGCAAAGCGCCCCGCGAACCGCCGCGCGATCAGGTGCACGCCGAGCGCGGCGAAGCCCACCGCGAGGTGCCCCACCACGGGGGCCCACGCAGAATCCACGGCGTACGCGAACGGTGCGGGGGTCAACGCGATACCCACCAACGCGGACCAGAGCCACGTGCGCAGCCGCACGAGCGCAGCGAGTGCCAGCAGGGATGCTGCGGCCACGAGCATCCCGATGCCGCCGAACAACCACTCGCTCACGCCGCCGGGCGCAGCCTGCGAGAACGACCACACGTCGAGGCCGAGGAACACCGCGCCGAGGGCGCCGACCGCCTCGGCGGAGAAGGTGAGGCCACGCCAGGCGAGCAGCCACGCCCCGCCGATGAACACCGCGCTGATGCCAGCAACGATGGCTGACCGCGTGCCCAGATCGGTGAGGTCGGGGTTGAAGAACGTGAAGACGATGGCCGCCACGGCGAACAGGCCGGCGCCGGCCACAGCGAGCACCGACTGCACGCTGAGCTGCGAGCTGGTGCGTCGCGTGGCGGGCGGTGCCGGGGTAGGTACGTCGGCGGTGGTGGCAACGGCTGCCGCGACCGCTGGGCTCGCAGCAGGTGCGTCGGCGAAGTTCGGCAGCCCGTCGATGAGCGCCTGCCGCTCGCGAAGCGCTGTGGCGACGGCGAGCGACGTGTTCCACACCGCCTTGGCCTGGGGGCCGGCCAGATCGGCACCGCACTCGGTGCAGTGCCCGGGCTGAGCCAGGGTGGTGTCGCACCGCGGACAGGATGCCGTGCTCGTGACGTACTGGGCGGCGGTCTCGGTCCACTGGCTCGACATGCTCTCAGCCTATGTCGAGTGTTGCTCGGGATGCGCCGGGGTATTCACAGGCAGCGCCAATCGAATGTATGTTCGAAACATGGTGCATCACTGGCGCGCGAGCGACAACCTCGAGCACTCGTTCCGGCCCGGCGAGTGGCGGCTCTACGACCGCGGCACGCTGATCGGGATCATCGAGTACGGCCGCATCAACCACCGCGCGGGCCTGCGTGGACTCACGCCGGAGCGGCGCCTGCTCGGGTACGCCTGGACGCTCGAGGAGGCGTGCGACCGGATGTGGGAGTGGTACCGGGCGTCAGCGCTTGGGCACACGACCGCGGCCGAAGATCAGCCAGAGGATCGAGCCGATGATCGACAGGAAGAACGCGACCAGAATCCAGATGAACTTGCCGAGGCCGCCGTGATTCGGGTTGTTCACGATCGACACCACAGTGACGATGAAGATGATGAGGCCGATGATGCCGCCGCTGATGGTGATCGGGTCCATGTGCTGCCTTTCGCATGAGGCGCCGGTCTGCGCGACAACAGTTTAGGGGTTCGACGCCGGGCATAAACCCGTGTCGCCGCCGGTTTAGTCGGTGGATCACACGAGGATGGAACCCATGACCGACACCGCCACCGAAACGCCCGAGAGCCAGCTCGCCACCTATCACGAGCGGCGCGAACTGAGCGTCGTGCAGCCGCTCGGCAGCCTCGCCCTCGTCAACACCCAGTGGGTGGACTCCGAGCAGACGATCTACGGCGTTCCGGGGCGATGGGCGCCGAACCCGGGCGGCGGCCTCACGGTCACGGCTGAGGCATCCGACGCGATCGTCGTCGACGGCGAGCTCGTTGACGGCACGGTCGTGGTGCGCGGCAAGGATGACCCGAACCCGAGCACGATCGTGTTCAGCGACACCGTCACCGGCTTCGTCATCGCCAGCTCCGAGGGCACCTACGCCCTGCGGGTGTGGGACTCGAACTCGGAGGACATCCAGCGCTTCGGCGGCATCGACGCGTACGGCTACAACCCGGAGTGGGTCATCACCGCGAGGTTCAGTGAGAACCCGGCCGGCACCACCCTCGGTTTCGAGCACCTCAAAGATGACGGGCAGACCCGTGAGGAGGTCATCCCCGGCGAGATCACCTTCACCAAGGACGGCGTCGACTACAACCTGGCCGCCTTCAAGGCCGGCCGTGCGCTGCAGCTCGTGTTCGCCGACGCGACCAACGGCGACGACACCTACAGCGTGGGTCGGTTCCTGTTCGTCGCGCCGAACCCGGATGGCACGATCACTCTCGACTTCAACCGGGCAGTTCTGCCGCCCTGCGCCTTCAGCTACAACTTCAACTGCCCGCTGCCGCCCAAGCAGAACCGCTTCGGCGTGCGCATCGAGGCCGGAGAGAAGAACGTGCTCGCCAAGGACGGCACACTGCTGCACGGCTGAGATCATGCTCATTGTTCTCGCCAGAGTCGACGGGGACCGCATCATGGCGGCCCGGCGCAGCGAGGACGGCGGGTCATTCGGCATCGAGTACGTCAAGGATCTCGCGTCGTTCGTTGCCGCCGAGGAGCGCGCGACGCCCCGGTGGGTGTGGGATGACACGTCGCACTGGTACCCGCGACTGCTGGCCGAGCGGGTGCGCGTCGACCGCTGCTACGACCTGCGGCTGTGCCATGCGATCCTGCGCAACTCGGAGCTGACGGCGGGCTCCGCCCTGGCCACCGGCCGCGCGACGTCGTGGGATGCGCCGCGGGTGCCCGATCGTCCGGCCAGCGGAGCGCTCTTCGAACTCGAGGGCGACGAGCCGCGCATCGACGCCGACCCGGTCGCCGAACTCGTGCTGCAACGCGAAGCCGTCGCGGCATCGGCGCAGCCGGGACGGATCGACCGGCTGCTCGCTGCGGAGTCGGCCGGCGCGCTGATCGCCGCCGAGTTGGAGTACGCCGGACTGCCGTGGGACGCGGCGCGGCACGAGGAGATCCTCGCCGACCTGCTCGGTCCGCGACCGGCGGACGGCGAACGGCCCGCCGCGCTGCGCGAGGTGCTGGAGCGGGTGCAGCAGCTGCTTGAGGCGCCCGGCCTCAACCCGGACTCGCCGGTGGACCTGCTGCGTGCCCTCGGCAGGGTCGGGCTGCAGGTCACGTCGACCCGGTCGTGGGAGTTGAAGCAGCTGAAGCATCCGGCGATCGGCCCGCTGCTGGAGTACAAGAAGCTCGCGCGCCTGCTCTCGGCCAACGGCTGGAACTGGCTCGACACCTGGGTGCGTGACGGCCGGTTTCGCCCCGGGTATGTGCCGGGTGGTGTCGTCACCGGTCGCTGGGCCGCCAACGGCGGGGGAGCGCTGCAGCTGCCGCGACAGATCCGAGGCGCGGTGATCGCCGATGCCGGGTGGAAGCTGGTGGTGGCGGATGCCTCCCAGCTCGAACCGCGTATCCTCGCCGCGCTGTCGGGCGACCGGGGGATGGTGCAGGCGGGTGCCGCGGGAGACCTGTACGCGGGAATCGTGGCGAGCGGGGCCGTCGAGACGCGCGACCAGGCGAAGGTCGCCATGCTCGGTGCGATGTACGGCGCGACCACTGGCGAGAGTGGCCGCCTGATGCCGCGACTGGAGCGCGCCTACCCGAAGGCGATCGCGCTCGTGGAAGAGGCGGCGCGCGCAGGCGAGCGCGGCGAGATCGTCACGACCCGACTCGGTCGCAGCTCGCCGCGCGGCCAGGGTGCCGGCTACGACGAGGTGGCATCCGAGTCGGAGGTGTCCCGCGCACGCAACCGAGCGCGGGCCTGGGGGCGGTTCACCCGCAACTTCGTGGTGCAGGGTACGGCCGCCGAGTGGGCCCTGTGCTGGATGGCGAGCATCCGTCGGCGCCTGCACGCGATGGCCGATGGCACCTGGCTCACGGATGCCCCGCACCTCGTGTTCTTTCTCCACGACGAGATCGTCGTGCACTGCCCCGCTGAGCTCACCGACGCCGTGAGCGAGCAGGTGCGGCTCGCGGCCGTCGAGGCCGGACAGCTGCTCTTCGGGGCCATCCCGGCGGAGTTCCCGGTGACGGTGGCCGTCGTCGACAACTACGGGCAGGCGAAGTGACACGAGTTACACGCTTGTGATTCACCCTCGACATCGGCAATAATGGCCCCAGCGGTTCGCCGTACCAATTTCACACGCAATACCGCCGTTACGGGCATCCGTTCACTGGGTCGATGGGGAAGTCGCACCCAACCGGAACGGAGGCAGCCTTGTCTGCACAGCACGTGACTGCACCAACTGCTCGCGGAGTGCTGTATGTGCACTCCGCTCCTCGTGCGTTGTGCCCACACATCGAGTGGGCCGCTGGCCGAGCACTCGACCGTGCCGTGAACTTCTCCTGGGAGTCGCAGCCGGTGCTCAAAGGTTCCCAGCGTGCAGAGTTCTACTGGGAGGGTGAGCGGGGCACGGGCGCGAAGCTCGCCTCGGCGCTGCGAGGCTGGGAGCACCTGCGCTACGAGGTCACCGAGGATGCCGGCCTCGGCACCGACGGCGGTCGCTGGATGCACACGCCCGACCTCGGCATCTTCTTCGCCCAGACCGACACGGTGGGCAACGTCGTCATCCCCGAAGATCGCGTGCGCTACGCGATGGAGGTTGCGGGAGCCAACGCGATCGAGCTTCACCGCGAGCTGCGTCTGGCCCTGGGCCAGGCCTGGGACGACGAGCTCGAGGTCTTCCGCCACGCTGGGCAGGACTCAGCGGTGGTGTGGCTTCACAAGGTGGGTTGAGAGACGAAGGAGTCGTCATGGACACGCTGAACAGGGAACTGGAAGAGCTCGTCGATGAGGCGGTGCCCCCGCTGATCGACATGACTCAGCTCGAGCGGCTGGTCACCGCCGATGACCTCGTGCTGTTCGACGGGGAGTGCACCGCGCACCCGGGTTGCCGCCCGGTTCAGTAGCTGCGGAACGCCGCCACCGAGTTGTGGCCGCCGAAGCCGAACGAGTTGCTCAGCGCGAGCAGAGGGCCGTCTCCCAGCGCGCGGGGCGAGGTGACGACATCCAGCGGGATCTCGGGGTCCTGCTCCGTGAGGTTGATCGTGGGCGGCGCCGTGCGGTGGTGCAGCGCGAGGATCGTGAAGATCGCCTCGAGCGCGCCGGTTCCGCCGAGAAGGTGGCCGGTGGACGCCTTGGTGGCCGACACCGCGATGTTCGGCAGGTGATCGCCGAACACCCGAAGCATCGCGTTGTACTCGGCGATGTCGCCCACGGGGGTGCTGGTGGCGTGCGCGTTGATGTGCACGACATCGGTCGTCTTGGCGCCGGCCTGCTCCAGGGCGGCGAGCATGGCTCGCGCGGCTGCCGATCCCTCGGGGTCGGGCGCGGTGATGTGGTACGAGTCGCTCGTGACCGAGCCGCCGGCGAGCTCGGCGTAGATGCGGGCGCCGCGGGCGAGCGCATGCTCCTCGGTCTCGAGCACGATGGTTCCCGCGCCCTCTCCGAGCACGAAGCCGTCACGGGTGCTGTCGTAGGGGCGTGAGGCCGTCGACGGTGAGTCGTTGCGCTTCGAGAGCGCCTGCATGGCTGCGAACGATGCGATGGGCAGCGGATGCACGACCGCCTCTGTTCCGCCGGCCAGAACGATATCGGCGAGCCCCGACTGGAGGTGGTCATAGGCGTTGGCGATGGCCTCGGTGCTCGACGCGCAGGCCGAGACATCCGTGCGGGCGAACGCGCGCGAGGGGATGGACATGCTGATCGCAGCCGCAGCGGCGTTCGGCATGAGCATGGGGATCGTCATCGGCAGAACGCGACGCGGGCCCTTCTCACGAAGGGTGTCCCAGGCATCCAGAAGCGTCCAGAGACCGCCGATGCCGGTCGAGTAGTCGACGCCGACGCGGATCGGGTCCACATCGGGAGCGCCGGCATCCGCCCACGCCTCGCGGGCCGAGATGAGCGCGAACTGGCTCGACGGGTCGAGGCGCTTGTACTCGACACGCTCGAGCACGTCCTCGGGGCGCACCTTGGCCTCGGCGGCGAACGTCACCGGCAGGTCGTACTGCGCGACCCACTCGTGGGCGAGGGTGTGGGCTCCGGATTCACCAGCGAGCAGCGCGGCCCAGGAGTCGGGTGCCGTGCCGCCGAGAGGCGAGGTGGCACCGATGCCGGTAACAACGATCTTCTTGGGGGTCATATCAACGTTCCTGTTGTGGGAGGGCACACGTGCCGCGGCCGACCGACGGGCGGTCGGCCGCGAACCAGGGGTCTAGGCCTGTGCGCTGGTGATGAAGCTGACGGCGTCGCCGACGGTCTTGAGGTTCTTGACCTCTTCGTCGGGGATCTTCACGTCGAACTTCTCTTCTGCGTTGACGACGATGGTCATCATCGAGATGGAGTCGATGTCCAGGTCGTCCGTGAACGACTTGTCCAGCTCGACCGTGTCCGTCGCGATGCCGGTTTCGTCGTTGATCAGCTCGGCCAGGCCGGCCAGGACTTCTTCTGTGGACAATGCCATTGTGTTCTCTCCTTGGGGATGTGATGTGACCGTGTGCAAGTTTAGGGGGGCTAGGGGAGTACGACCACTTGTGCGCCGAACACGAGCCCCGCTCCGAAGCCGATCTGCAGGGCAAGTCCGCCGCTGAGCTCGGGATGCTCGGCCAGCAGCCGGTGCGTCGCGAGCGGGATCGAGGCGGCGCTCGTGTTGCCCGTCGTCGCGATATCCCGGGCGACGATGACCGTCTCCGGCAGCTTCAGTTGCTTGGCGAACTCGTCGATGATGCGCATGTTGGCCTGGTGGGGGATGAACGCTGCCAGGTCGTCAGCCGTGATGCCCGCAGCCTCGAGGGCCTGCTTGGCGACCTTCGCCATCTCCCACACCGCCCAGCGGAACACGGTCTGGCCGTCCTGGCGCAGGGTGGGCCACTTCGCGCTGCCGTCGCGGTACTCGGTGAGCGTGGAATCCATGCCCACAGCGTCGGCCTTGGAGCCGTCGGAGCCCCAGACCGCGGCGGCGATGCCCGGGAAGTCACTCGGCCCGATGACGACGGCGCCAGCGCCGTCGCCGAGGAGGAACGAGATCGACCGGTCAGTGGGGTCGACGATGTCGGACAGCTTCTCGGCGCCGATCACCAGCGCGTAGTGCGCTGCGCCGGAGCGGATGAGCGCGTCGGCCTGGGTCACGCCGTAGCTGAAGCCCGCGCAGGCGGCGTTCTCGTCGTAGGCGGCCGCAGGGTTGGCGCCGACCCGATCGGCGACGACGGCCGCCATTGACGGCGTCTGCTGCACATTGCTGATGGTTGCCACGATCACGAGGTCGATCTGGTCGGGCGACACCCCCGACTTGGCGATCGCCTCACTGGCCGCCTCGGTCGCGAGATCCACCGCGCCGAGCCCCGCCGAGGCGCGGGTGCGGGTGACGATTCCGGTGCGCTGCTGAATCCACTCGTCGCTGGAGTCGATCGCCTCGATCAGCTCGTCGTTACCCACCACGCGGTCACCGCGTGCCGCGCCATAGCTGTAGATGCGGGTGAACTCGGCCCCGTGGGACTGCTTGAGGGTGGTCATGAGTTCCCATCGATCATCTCGAACGCTGCCTGCAGGTCGTCCGGAGTCTTCACTGCCACGGTCGGCACGCCCTTGAGGCCGCGCTTGGCGAGGCCCACGAGGGCGCCGGCCGGCGCGAGCTCGATGATCCCGGTGACTCCGGCTGCCGCGAAGGCCTCCATCGTCCTGTCCCACCGTACCGGCGAGGAGACCTGGCCGACGAGGAGGTTCACGAACTCGGCACCGCTGGTGACGGGCGAGCCATCGCGGTTGGTCCAGATCGGCAGCGTGGGATCGTGAGACTCGAGAGTCGCGGCGAATTCTGCCAGGTGCGCGACCGCCGGCTGCATGTACCGCGTGTGGAACGCACCGGCGACCTGCAGCGGGATGACCCGCGTGCCCGCCACGGGGTTCTCCGCGAGGGCGGCAAGGGCCGGCAGCGCGCCCGCGACCACGAGCTGGCCGCCACCGTTGAAGTTCGCAGGGAACAGGTCCAGCTCGGCGAGGCGCTCGAGGAGGGCGGCCTCGTCGCCGCCCAGAACGGCGGACATGCCCGTTGGCTCGAGGGCCGCGGCATCCGCCATGGCCCGACCGCGCTCGCGCACGAACGCGACAGCATCGGTGTCGCTCAGGATGCCCGCAGCCGCCGCCGCGGTGACCTCACCCACCGAGTGCCCGGCGACACCGCCGACCTTCTCACGCCGCCCGTCGGCGAACAGCGAGCTGAGGGTCAGGAGCCCGGCCGCAACGATCAGCGGCTGGGCGACCTTGGTGTCGCGGATCGTGTCGGCGTCCGACGTGGTTCCGTGGGCGACGAGGTCGATTCCGACGGCGTCGGAGATCGCGCTGAGCTGGGCTCGAGCGCCCTCGAGATCGAGCCAGGGCTCGAGGAACCCGGGAGTCTGGGAGCCCTGTCCGGGCGCGACGATGACGATCACTGATCTAGTCTGCTTTCTCGTGGCTGGTTCGGTCCTGTTGCATTCGCACTAAGAATTCGGCAAAGGCTTGTTCGCTCAGCGGCGTTTCGACCCGTCGGGGTCGGCGATCGACCCGACGATCAGGGCCGCCTGGAGGATCAGGGCCTCCCGCGCCCCGGTGGCATCCCAGCCGATCACCTCGCTGACGCGCTTGAGCCGGTAGCGCACCGTGTTGGGGTGCACGAACAACTCGCGGGCGGTCGCCTCGAGGGAGCGACCATTGTCGAGGTAGCACCACAGTGTCGCCAGCAGGTCGGTCGAGTGGGCCTGAAGTGGCCGGTAGATCTTGTTGATCAGGGTCGCGCGGGCGAGCGGATCGCCGGCGAATGCGCGTTCGGGCAGCAGGTCGTCGGCAAGGGTCGGTCGTGGGGCGTTGCGCCACGAGCGGGCCACCGCGAAACCCGCGAGGGCCGCCTTCGCACTCTTGGATGCGTCGACAAGGCTGGCGACTTCGTGACCGAGCACGAGGTGGCCCGGTCCGAAGCCCGGTTCCAACTGCTCGGCGATGGACAGGAACGACAGCGGGGCCGGGGCGTCGGGCTCCTCGTTGCGCGGGCTGGCCCGGCCGATCACGAGCACGAGCCGGCTGCCCTGCACGCCGATCAGCACGTCGGCGTCGAGATGGCGCGCGGTGCGACGCAGCTGGTCGACGTCGAGCATCTTCGGGGCGGTGCCCACCAGTACGCACACCTCGCCGTGCCCGTTCCAGCCGAGGGCGGCGATGCGCGACGGCAGCTCGTTGTCGTACTCACCGCTGAGGATCGAGTCGACCACGAGTGCTTCGAGCCGGGCATCCCACAGGCCGCGGGCCTCTGCTGCCCGCGCGTAGACGTCTGCGGCGGCGAAAGCGATCTCGCGCGAGTAGAGCAGGATCGCTTCACGCAGCACGTCGTCGCCATCCTTGACGCGCTCCTCCACGACCTCAACCGTGATGCGGATCAACTGCAGCGTCTGCGTGAGCGACACCGAGCGCAGCAGCTCGCGCGGAGCGGCGCCGAACACGTCGGCCGCGATCCACGGGATCGACTTCGGGTCGTCGAACCAGGAGATGAAACTCGTGATGCCGGCCTGGGCGACGAGCCCCACGGCGGACCGCCGCCCTGGTGGCATGTCGCCGTACCAGGGCAGCGTGTCATCCAGTCGCTTCAGGGTTGCCGTCGCGAGCTCGCCCGAAATGGTGCGCAGCCACGCGAGCGTCTGCTCCTTCGTCTTCTGCACGGGAGGCATCGGCTCCTAGCTCTCGCCGCCGGCCGATCCGGTGGTGCCTGCGGTCACATCCATTAGGCGGTACTTCTCGATGGCCTGGCCGATCACGGCACGGTCGACCAGACCGCGCTTGGCGAGCGACTCGAGCGTGCGAACGACCAGCGAGGGCCCGTCGATCTTGAAGTACCTGCGAGCGGCGGCGCGCGTGTCAGAGAAGCCGAAGTCGTCGGCGCCGAGCGTCGCGAAGTCGCCGGGCACGAACTGACGGATCTGGTCGGGCACGGCGTGCATGAAGTCAGTGACCGCGATGAACGGGCCATCCGACCCCGAGAGCTTCTGCGTGACGTAGGGCACGCGCGGCTCCTCGTTGGGGTTGAGGAAGTTGTGCTCCTCGGCGGCCAGCCCGTCACGGCGCAGCTCGGTCCACGAAGTGACCGACCACACATCAGCCGACACCCCCCAGTCCTGGGCGAGCAGGTGCTGGGCTTCGAGGGCCCACGGCACGGCGACACCCGAGGCGAGCAGCTGGGCCCGAGGGCCCTGCACCTCGGCCGACTTCAGGTGGTAGATGCCGCGAAGCACACCATCCACATCGAGGTTCTCCGGCTCGGCGGGCTGCACGATCGGCTCGTTGTAGAGCGTCAGGTAGTACATGACGTTGGGGTTGGGGTGAGTACCGCCGTACATGCGGTCGAGGCCGGCGTGCACTATGCGTCCGAGCTCGTACCCGTAGGCGGCGTCGTAGGCCACCACTGCCGGGTTGGTGGATGCCAGCAGCAGTGAGTGACCGTCTGCGTGCTGGAGGCCCTCACCGGTCAGCGTGGTGCGTCCCGCGGTGGCGCCCATGATGAAGCCGCGAGCCATCTGGTCGCCTGCGGCCCACATGGCGTCGCCGGTGCGCTGGAACCCGAACATCGAGTAGAAGACATACACGGGAATCAACGGCTCGCCGTTGGTCGCGTACTGGGTGCCCGCGGCAGTGAAGGCTGCGAACGCGCCGGCCTCGTTGATGCCGACGTGCACGATCTGGCCCTGCGGGCTCTCCTTGTAGGCGAGGAGCTGCTCGCGGTCCACCGAGGTGTACTGCTGGCCAGCGGGGTTGTAGATCTTCGCCGTGGGGAAGTAGGCGTCCATACCGAACGTGCGAGCCTCATCCGGGATGATCGGCACGATGCGGTGGCCGAGGCCCTTGTCGCGCAGCAGATCCTTGAGCAGCCGGGCGAACGCCATGGTGCTGGCGATCTCCTGCTTGCCCGAGCCCTTCTTCACGACCTCGTAGGTCGAGTCCTCGGGCAGGCTGACCTGGGTGTACTTGGAGCGTCGCTCCGGCACGTACCCGCCCAGCTCGCGACGACGCTCCTGCAGGTACTGGATCGCCTCGTCGTTCGGTCCGGGGTTGTAGAACGGCGGCTGGTACGGGTCGGCCTCGAGCGCGGCATCCGTGATCGGGATGTGCATCACGTCGCGGAACTGCTTGAGGTTGTCGAGCGTCAGCTTCTTCATCTGGTGGGTCGCGTTGCGGCCCTCGAACGACGGTCCGAGGCCGTAGCCCTTGACCGTCTTGGCCAGGATGACCGTGGGCTGACCCTTGTGCTCGGATGCCGCCTTGAACGCCGCGTAGACCTTGCGGTAGTCGTGGCCGCCCCGCTTGAGGCCCCAGAGCTGGTCGTCGGAGTACTCCTTGACCATCTCGAGGGTGCGCGGGTCGCGTCCGAAGAAGTTCTCGCGCACGTAGGCGCCGTTCTCGGCCTTGTAGGTCTGGTAGTCACCGTCGGGCGTGCGGTTCATGAGGTCGCGCAGCGCGCCCTCGTGGTCGCGCGCGAGCAGTTCGTCCCACTCCCGGCCCCAGATCACCTTGATGACGTTCCAGCCGGCGCCGCGGAAGAAGCTCTCGAGCTCCTGCACGATCTTGCCGTTGCCGCGAACCGGGCCGTCGAGGCGCTGCAGGTTGCAGTTGATGACGAAGTTGAGGTTGTCGAGGCTCTCGTTGGCGGCCCACTGCAGGGCGCCGCGGCTCTCGACCTCGTCCATCTCACCGTCGCCCAGGAACGCCCAGACCTGCTGGTCGCTGGCATCCTTGATGCCCCGGTTGGTGAGGTAGCGGTTGGACTGCGCCTGGTAGATCGCATTGATCGGGCCGAGGCCCATCGATACCGTCGGGAACTGCCAGAAGTCGGGCATGAGGCGGGGGTGCGGGTAGCTCGAGAGCCCGTTGGGCCACTGCGACTTCTCCTGGCGGAAGCCGGTGAGCTGCTCCTCGCTGAGGCGGCCCTCGAGGAAGGCGCGCGCGTACATGCCGGGGGAGGCGTGGCCCTGGTAGAACACCTGGTCGCCGCCGCCGGGGTGGTCGGCTCCGCGGAAGAAGTGGTTGTGGCCGACCTCATAGAGAGCAGCGGATGACGCGTACGTCGAGATGTGGCCGCCGACGCCGATCCCGGGCCGCTGTGCCCGGTGCACGGTGATCGCGGCGTTCCACCGGATCCACGCACGGTAGCGGCGCTCGATCTCCTCGTCGCCGGGGAATTCGGGCTCGTTCTCCGGGGCTATCGTGTTGATGTAGTCGGTCGTGGGCACCATCGGCACGCCGAGGTGGAGATCCTTCGAGTGCTTGAGCAGGCTCAGCATGATCTCGCGACCACGGGCATGGCCGTGGGTTGCCACCAGCGCATCGAGCGACTCACGCCATTCGGCGGTCTCCTCCGGATCCTGATCGGTGTGATGTACCGAGTACGGGTCCTGATCGTTTACCGTCACCGTTGACCTCTTCCTTGTAGAGAGAGAATTCCACGTCCGCCGGGTTACGACGGTTAGTGCAGAACGTGCCGTGATCGACTACGCCTGTCGATTCTAGTTGTGGGGTAGGCACTGTTCGGAACGGGCGTACAATTGCCCCTCGTGGCTCTCATCAACGACATCACCGCACCCGACTTCGAACTCCCGAATCAGTTCGGTGAGCACATCCGGCTGAGCGAGTTCCGCGGCAAGAAGCCCGTCGCGCTTGTGTTCTTCCCTCTCGCCTTCTCCAGCACTTGCACGAGCGAGCTCTGCGAGCTGCGCGACAACCTGTCGCTGTTCAAGGACTCGGGTGTCGAGCTGATCGGCATCTCCGTGGACTCGAAGGCGAGTCTGCGCGCGTGGGCCGAGGCCGAGGGCTACGACTTCACCCTGCTCGCGGACTTCTGGCCGCACGGCGACGTCGCCAAGGAGTACGGGGTGTTCATCGAGGAGAAGGGGTTCGCGAATCGGGCCACGTTCCTCATCGACATCGACGGCGTCATCCGGGCCAGTTTCATCACGGCACCGGGACAGGCACGTTCCCTCGATGAGTACACCGCAGCGCTGCGCGACCTGAAGGCCGCCCGCGTCTGAACCCGGCTGTGTGACGCTCAGGTGAGGATGTTGACGGCCCGGGAGATCACGAGGGCGAGCAGCACGAAACCCGTGAACGCCTGATACGCCATCAACCCCTTCGCACGGATCGTGAGCGGCATGGCGTCAGTGGGGCTGAAGGCCATCATGTTCGTCATCGACAGGTAGGCGTAGTCGGGGTAGGCCGTCTGCCATCCCTCGACCCCGGCGGGGTTGTCCTGCTGGGGGAATCGGAAGTCTTGGCGTGCGTTGTCGTTGACCCCCTCGACCCGTCGGGCGACCGGACCGCCGCGGTCCAGTTCCCAGTAGACCAGCGAGAACGCGATGATGTTGGTGATCCACACACAGAGCGCGGTGAGAAGCACGATCGGACCCCGGGCCTGGCCCGACACCAGCTCGATCACGAGCAGCACGACGTAGACCTGGTTGATGGCCGTGAGCCCGAGCGCGAAGCCGATCCCGATCCACCGCGACCAGCGGGTCTCGTTGTTGAGACGGCGCGGGTTGATGGCGATGAGGGGGATGAGCACGACCCCGGCTATCGACGGCACGAGCCAGTTGGGCAGGAACTGAACCTCGCTGGGGAGCACGGCGAAGAGCACGAGAGCGATCACTGCCGCGACGAAGACCGGGAAGCGGTGCTCGGTCCTGGGTTGAGGCGACGAGGGGGGAGCAGCGGCCATGGCGGAAGTATGCCTGTACCATGGACACGCGTTGTCCCGCCATGCCGGGCGACGGGCCTTTAGCTCAGTTGGTAGAGCGCCACGTTTACACCGTGGATGTCATCGGTTCGAGCCCGGTAGGGCCCACGGGACGGGGAGGGACAATCGTGTCGGAGACAGAACTCATCGCCGTCTGGAATCGCGCGCGGCGCGACCTGATCCTCTCGCAACTCGCTCCGACCGCGCTGCTCGGGTTCTCGATCCTGCTGCTGATCCTCGGGTTGGCCGACGCGGACTTCGCGGTGCGTATCGCCGCGGTGGGAATCCTTCTGGCCTCGGGTGTGCTCGGTGTGCTGGCTCAGTTCTCGGCGGCCAGCGAGGCCGAGGCTGCCGGTCGTGACCTTCGGGACGCCGGCTCATCGGCGGTGGCAGCGCGGATCGCGACGTCAGCCCGGTGGCTCTGGGTTGCGAAGTTCGTCACGCCCCTGATCTTCACGGGCGTGTTCGCGGCTCTGATCTTCACGGGCGTGTTCGCGGCTCTGATCGTCGCGCTCTTCGTCTAGCGCAGCTACCCGCGGGATGCGCCGGCCGCGCGCGCCGCGATCCCCGCCAGCAGCAGCCCGAGTGCACGGTCGTAGTTGCCGGTCTCGCCGTACACGCCCAGGGCAGGGGATCCCGCCGACGCGAATGAGACCCAGCCGTAGTTGAGGGCGAGGAGCGCGCTAAAGGCGGCGATCGCATCCGCATCAACGATTCCCCCTCGGGCGAGCGCGACGAAGACGGCCTCACCGATGCGGTTGGCCCCGGGTCCGGGGTCGGGATGACTGAACAGGGGAGCGATCGCCCAGGAGTTCTCGAGCAGCGTCAGGCTGTGCGACTCCGCGATCGTGCGCAGATCGGCGAGCCAGTCGCCCGTGGGCTCGGGCAGGCCGACCCGCAAGAGCACGCGATCGAGCATCGCCTCGACGAGGTCGTCTTTGGTGGGGAAGTAGCGGTACAGCGCCATGGCGGATGACGCCACCTCCGCGGCGACGGCCCGCATCGTGAGCGCATCCCAACCCTGAGTCGCAACGCGTTCGGCGGCGTCGAGGATCTCGGCCTCGGTGAGCGAGCCGCGGGCTCGGCGCGAACGGGGAACTGACTCTGGCGCATCCATGATGTACAGTGTACGCTACCTCGTAATGTACAACGTACGCTTTCTGAAAGGAGCACCGATGTCCCCGCTTCGCTGGGCCTTCACCATCGTCGCCTTCCCCCTTGGCGGCCTCGCTGCCGTGCAACTGGGGAGCACCCAAGGCGGCTTTCTGCCGGCGGCCCTCGCGGGTCTCGTGGTCGGGGCAGTGCTCGGCACCGCCCAGTGGCTCGCACTACGGCCGGCGGTGAGTGCGTACTGGATAGCAGCCACCGCCGCCGGACTTGCTGTGGGCGCTGGTCTCGGCGCCACAGTGACGGCCGGGCAGACCTCGGCCGGAGGTCTCGTGGTCTACGGCCTCGTCGCCGGAGCCGTCACGGGTGCCGCACAGGCCGCACTGCTTCGCCGAGGCGCCGCAAAGGCCGCCCTGTGGATGCTCGTGGTCGCCGCATCGTGGGCGGCCGCCTGGTTCATCACCGCAGCGGTCATCGTGGATGAGCAGCGCGGATACGTCACCTTCGGCCTCTCCGGCGCGGCTCTGGTCACAGTCGCCACCGGACTCACTCTGCGACTCATGCTGGGCGCCCGCGCGCCGCGAGCCCCGCGTGCCGCGATGGCTAAGGTGTCCGCATGATGATCGCCACGGGAATTCTGCTGATCGCGCTGCCGATCCTGTTCAACGTCTTCTTCGCGGCGCTCTCCGCGGCGTTCGAGTACCCGGGCATCCTGCGCCAGTCGACCCCGGAGGTGCTCGCGAAGTTCCGTGCCGGGGGTTCGCGGCTGCTGCTGATCTGGTGGGGCTTCGCCATGACGGCGGTGCTGTTCGCTCCGGTGGCGGTGCTGCTGTCTGCTCAGCTCACCGGAGCGGATGCCACGCTGCTGGCCATCACCACGACCGTCGGCGTACTGGCCGCCGCCGTGCAGTTCCTCGGGCTGGTGCGCTGGCCGTTCATGGTGCCCTTCCTCGCACGTGAATCGGAGACGGCATCGTCGGCGCGAGCCGAGGCGATCGACATCGTGTTCCAGGCCTTCAACCGCTACCTGGGGGTGGCCGTCGGCGAACATCTCGGCTACCTGCTGACCGGCACCTGGAGCGTTCTCGTGGGTACAGCCGTGCTGTCGTCCGCAGCGCTCCCGGCCTGGATTGGCATCGTGGGAATCGTCGTCGGTGCCGTGCTGGCACTGTGCTCGCTCGAATTCGTGGGGCCGTTCGAGAAGAACGGCTGGACGCTCGCCGGCGCCGTCGTGCCGATCGCCTACATCGCGTGGTCGGCCTGGCTCGCGGCCACGGGCATCCTGCTCATCATCGCGGGCGTGTGAAGGCCTACGGCACCGTCACGGTGCCGCTCACGCTGTCGTAATTGCCGCCGAAGTCGACGACCACGAGCTCGAGATAGAGCGACGTGCCCGAGGGCAGCGGCACTGAGTCGTACGACAGGCCAGCGGTGTCGGCGTACAGACCGACATCGCTGGTGAGCAGCCACTCCTCGGTGCCATCGTCGAGCACGTTGAGCACGATCGGCACGATGATCCAGTCGGGCGCAGGTGTGAACTCGCCGTAGGTGCCCGTCTCCTGGTCGTACTCGAAGTAGGTCGCGCTGAGGATCTCGCCCGTGTCGGGGTCCAGCGTTGCCGAGAGCACGAGGTCGCCGGTGGTCGAACCGTCGGGGGAGTAGTAGGCGAGCGGGATCTCCGCCGTGACGACGTCGCCGCCGGTGTTGCCGAACAGCGAGAGGTATGCGCTCACGGTGTCGACGCCGTCGCTCAGCTCGAGGGAGGTGAGACCGTAGGTTCCACTGGCGGTTCCCGTGCCGTCATCGAAGAGCGTGGCGTCCTGCTCGCCGAGGAAGGTGATCGAACCGTCGTCCTCGACCACGCCGTACCTGATGTAGGCCTCCGAGAGGTTGTTGCCGGTCGCGATGTCGAAGCTTCCGGTGATCGTCACGCCATCGGGACCGAAGGTGATGTCGGCGTCGCTGATGTCGGGCTGCTGGGTGATGTCGGCGCCCTGGGCGTAGTACGCGGTGAGGAAGTCCATCCACCCGCCGACGTTCGGGAGGTCACGGTAGTCCTGGTCGAAGTACTCGACGGTCGGCGGGAAGTAGATCGACAATCCGGTCGCCCCCTTGGTCGCCTGACCGGAGACCCGATCGACGACGGCGTCGTTGATGGCGCGGGTCACGTTGTCGGCCGCGGGCGCCGCGAAGAGCAGTTGCACACCGATCTCAGAGGTGAGCGAGGCAAGGTCGGCCATGTGCGTGTGCTGGTCCGGGTCCGGGCTCTGGCCGAATCCGAGGGTCGACGCGAGGGTGCGGCCGACCACCGGCCCGACGGCGCTGGCCCGGTCGACAAGCACGTCGGTGAAGGCCTTGAGCGCGGCATCCACGGCACCCATCTTGGTGAGGTCGACCATGGCGAGGGTGATGTCCGTATCGGTGCCCTCGTCCTGTGCCTGTGCCTCGAACCCGTCGATGATCGCCGAGCCGAGCTCGTCGACGGTCGCGGTCCCGTCGTCGGCGATGGTGTCGAGCGCGCGGTAGTCCCACCCGTGACCCGGCTCGAGCTCCTGGGAGGCGACCAGTCGCTCGGCGCGATCCTGGAGCGTGGATGCGACCTCGTAGGTGGCCATCAGGCAGGCATCGAAGCCGAGCAGGTCGAACTTCTCGAGGTTCGCCGCCTTCAGCCCCGCGGCGAGCGAGGCATCCAGTTCGGCGAGGTTGAGAGTGTCGTTGCCGAATGACCCGTCCGCGCCCACGCCGGGCCAGGATGCTCCGTGGTCGGAGATGATCAGCGCGTAGTGATCGGCGGGGTAGTCGTAGATCGCGCGAGCGATGAAGTCGGCGAGCACGTTCGGATCACCGGTGTTGACGTCGCCCATGTCCTCGAGCACGGTCGCCTCGTTCTGGTCGATCTCGAGATACTTCGCGCCCGACCAGGGATCCAGGCCGAGCACAGGCTCGTCGGAGTACTCGGCAGAGCGATCGACGAGCGCGACGACATTCAAGCCCTCCTGGGTGCCGACGTCGCCCAGTTCCTCGAGATCGGTCATCATGAACGGCTCGAGGTTGGTGTCGGCGATGGAGTACGTGAGCACCGTCCAGGAGCCGGAGGCCGTGGCGGGCTCGACGCTCGGCTGCGGGGCTGGGGAACACGCGGCAAGAGGGACGACCACCGCGAGGGCGGCAACGAGGGCGGGGATACGTGCGCGCATGACACTCACATTAGAGCCGCTAGCCTCGTGATGTGAGGGGTATTCCGGCCGCGAGTTCGTCGGGTGTGTGGGCGCTCATTCTCGCGTCGATACTGTGGGGGACCACGGGAACGGCCGCAAGCTTTCTCCCGGACTCGGTGAGTCCGCTCGCGGTCGGCGCGAGCACGATGACGATCGGTGGGCTGCTTCTCTTCCTCGTGTCGGCACGCCCGGCGCTGGCCGCCGTGCGGGCGTCATCCAGTCGTCGATGGCTGCTGATCGGTGCCGTGGGTGTATTCGTATATCCCCTCGCGTTCTACTCGTCGATGAGTCTCGCCGGCGTCGCGATCGGCAACGTCGTCTCTCTCGGCACCGGCCCCGTGTTCGCGGCGCTTCTGGAGTGGATAGTCGAGCGTCGCAGGCTGACGCTGCGGTGGGCTCTTTGCACCGCGGTCGCGATCCTGGGTGTGATCCTTCTCGCCCTGGGCAGTCATCGGGATGACGCAGCGCACGGCACCTCGCCCCTGCTGGGCATCGGCCTGGGAGTTGCCGCGGGGCTCGCCTACGCGCTCTACACCTACGCGTCGAGTCGTGCGATCGGCACCGGACAGCCCTCGCGTGCGGTCATGGGGGGCATGTTCGGACTCGGGGCGATTGCGCTTCTTCCGGTGCTTCTGGTGTTCGGAGCACCGCTTCTGCAGTCGACAACGACGGTGGGAATCGCCGCCTACCTCGCACTCGGGCCCATGTTCGTCGCCTACCTGCTGTTCGGCGTGGGCATGCGCACGCTGCGCAGCAGTACTGCGACGACCATCACGCTGCTGGAGCCCGTTGTCGCGACGATCCTTGCTGTTCTTGTGGTCGGTGAGCGCCTGGAACTGCTCGGCTGGGCCGGACTGATCCTCATTCTCGGTGCAGTAACTGTGCTCGCTACGGCCCGGCAACCACGCTCGCCGGGCCAGTCACCGTAGTATTTCTGCATGGCAAGCGACGACGAGGTTTTCGATGAAACCTCATTCGATCCCACATTTGCCACGGCCGGGCCTCGCAGATCGACGTTCACCCCGCCCACGGGGAGCGTTCCCGCCTCGCCGGAGCCCCCGGCCGAGCACGACGATGACGAGCTCGCCAATGCCCTTGCGGCCGACCTCGGACGCTTGTCGTCCGGGTCGATTTCGGTAGTGACTGACCCTGTGCCAGAGTCTGTCACCGAGCTTGTGCCGGAACCTGCGCCTGAACCTGCGCCCGAGCCTGTTGAGGCTGCACCTTGGCCGACCGCGGAGCCCGGCCCTGTGGCAGAGCTACCGGCGTGGAGCTCACTCCCCGCGCCAGATCCGGCTCAGGCCGTCGTTCTTCCGGAGGGACCGCCGGAACCCGTCGTGCGCGACCCCGAGCTGCTCAGCCTTCTCGAGCAGGCTGGCCTCGAAACCGGTGGTGGCACGCTGAGCGCGATCGAGCAGCTCGAAGCGCAGCTGAGCGCTCGCGGCATCCCGGTCGGCCTGACCGAGCAGCCGGTTGACGTTGCGCCGGCCGACGTTGCGCCGGTTTCGGTGGCAGAGAGCTTCGTCGTCGAAGATCAGCCGGTTGCTGCCTGGCCAGCGCCGCAGACCGACGACGTGCCCCGGGTCAATGACACCGTTCCCGTCAAGCCCGTCGAGCCCGTCGTGTTGGAGCCTGTGGTCGAGCCGGAGCCCGTGGTCGCCGCGCCTCCGCCGCTTCCGGCATGGGATGTTCCGCCGCCGAGTGCGGGCTGGGCTTCGACGCTCAGCGAGCCCGAGCCCGAGCCCGAGCCTGAGCCTGAGCCTGAGCCTGAGCCTGCACCCGCACCGGAGCCGGAGCTCGTGGTCGAACCGGAGCCGTTGCCGGAGCCCGAGCCCGTGTTCGAGCCCCAACCTCCACTCGTCTCCGGTCCGCCGCCTCTCGTCGAACCGCCGATTCTGGGCGGGCCGCCGCTGCTGCCCTCACAGGCGGCGGGGCATCCGCCGATCCCGATCGTGCCCATCCCCGAGTACGAGGAGGTCATCGAGGCAGAGGTCATCGAGGACGAACCCTCGGCTGCGTCGCCCCCTCCGCCCCCGGCATTCAGCTTCGACGACCTGCTCTCCGGCCCCGCCGACGACGACCTGCGTCCGGAGGTCGATGAGGGGAGTCCCTTCGCGGCGGAGACGTTGTTCGAGGAGCCGGCCCCGGTCACGGCAAGCCAGGGCGTTCCTCTCGACACTGACTCGATCGCCGTAATCGATCGTGCCTACGAGGAGGAGCTCGACGACGACGTCGACGACACCGATCGCGCCTTCGCCGGGCTTGTCGGCGGCGCCGCGATCGTGTCGCCGCCATCCGGGCCGATCTCCACGGTGCGCATTCCCGAGGACGAGGTTGTTCTCATCGACAACGAACCCGTGCGTCAGCGGGTGTTCAGCGTCGAAGCCGGCGGTCTGGAACCGACGCCCGTCGACCACAGGATCGGCCGGGCCTCGCGGCTCTTCTGGTTGTGGTTCGCGGCGAACTCGAGCATCCTGAGCCTCGGTCTCGGAGCCGCCGTCTTCGCGGTGGGGATGAGCCTGCGCCAGTCGATCGTCTCCGTGCTCGCCGGCGTCGCACTGTCGTTCATTCCGCTCGGCCTGTCGACACTCGCTGGTAAGCGCAGCGGTCAGCCGACAATGGTCGTGTCGCGCGCGACGTTCGGCGTGGTCGGGAACGTCGTTCCTGCCCTCCTGGCCCTGGTCACCCGCGTGTTCTGGGGCGCGGTGCTGCTGTGGCTGCTCGCGTCGTCGGTCGCCGTTGTGCTGGCCGGAGCCGAACTGGACGGCGGCCTCGGTGAGCGTCTGCTCCTGGTTCTCGGCCTCGCGGCCGGACTGGTCATCGCCATGCTCGTCGCCGTCGTCGGCTATCACCTGATCGCGCAGATCCAGCTCGTGCTGAGCGTGGTGTCGGGCATCCTGATCATCGGCCTCATCGCCATGACCGCGCAGTACGTGGACGTGCCCGCGGCACTCACGACGCCCGACGGTCCGTGGCTGCTGACGATCACCGGCGCCGTACTGGTGTTCAGCTTCGTGGGACTCGTGTGGGCCAACAGCGGCGCGGATCTGGCGCGCTACCAGCGGTCGGGGTCGAGCGGCGCGGCATCCATGCTGTGGTCGACGATCGGTGCAACGCTGCCCAGTTTCGTGCTCATCGGGTACGGTGCCCTGCTCGCGGCATCCGACAAGGGGATCGCGAGTGGGTTCGTTCAGTCGCCGCTGGATACCCTCGCGCTCATGCTGCCGTCGTGGTACCCCGCTCCGTTGATCGCCGCGACGGTGCTCAGCCTGCTCTCGGGCATCGTGATCACGCTCTACTCGGGCGGATTCGCGCTCCAGTCTGTCGGCGTGCGGGTCTCCCGCCAGTGGTCGGTTGTCATCGTGGGAGTGCTCCTGGCGGCGATCGCCGTGGTGCTCAGTTTCGCCGTGACGGGCATCATGGAGCTGTTCAGGGACCTCGCCACCACGCTGGCCGTCCCTACGGCCGCATGGGCCGGCATCTTCGCGGCCGAGATGATGATTCGCAATCGTCGCTTCGAGAGCGAATCGCTGCTTCGGCGCGGAGGAGTCTACGAGACAGTCAGGTGGGGCAATCTCATCGGCTTCGTCGTGATCAGTGCCATCGGATGGGGCCTCACGACGGCGACCGTCACCTGGCTGGGATGGCAGGGCTACCTGTTCGGGCTGCTCGGAGTTCCGCTGGACACCGACCTCGCGGGAACCGATCTCGGGGTTCTCGTCGCTCTAGCGCTGGGCATCCTGCTGCCGATCATCATCGGATTCCCGGCCATCCGCCGCCAGGAGGAGGCGCGGCCCTGACCGGCACGCCTCACGGCGCTCACCCGCGCAAATAGACTGGGGGCATGTCACCGACACTTGCCGATGTCGCCGCAGTCGTCGAACGACTCTGGCCCGCAAGCGGTGCGGAACCATGGGATGCAGTCGGGCTCATCGCCGGAGACCCGGCCGCGCACGTGGACTCGATCCTCCTCGCCGTGGACGCAGTGCATGACACGGTCGACGAGGCGGTCGCCTCGGGAGCGGACCTGCTGCTTGTGCACCACCCCCTGCTGCTGCGAGGCGTGACCTCGGTTGCCGCGGATCGCTACAAGGGCGCGGCGCTCACGCGGTTGATCCGCGCGGAGATCGCGCTGCTGGCCGCCCACACCAACGCCGATGTCGTCGAGAGCGGAACATCGGCGATTCTCGCCTCCGCCCTCGGCCTTGTCGACATCACGCCGCTCGCGCCCAGCTCGGACCCCGCCCGCGGCATTGGCCGGCTCGGACGACTGCCCGCGCCCATGACGCTGGGACGCCTGGCGCGCACCCTCGGCGAGCTGCTGCCGGCCACCGCGACGGGCATTCGGGTGGCTGGTGATTTTGATGCCCCCGTGACCACAGTGGCGCTGTGCGCAGGCGCAGGCGACTCACTTCTGGGCCACCCCGCCGTTCTCGACGCCGATGTGTACATCACGAGCGACCTGCGTCACCACCCGGCATCGGAGGCACGCGAGAACGCCCGTACCGCTGGCGGCCCGGCGCTCATCGACGTGTCGCACTGGGCGAGCGAGTGGTTGTGGCTCGAGACCGCGGCCGACGAACTGCGGGCCGCGCTGCCGGGCGTGACCGTCGCCGTCAGCGACACCAGAACTGATCCGTGGGACTTCACGGTCACACAGTAGGACTCCAACAGAGGAAACGATGGCACTGAAAGCATCACCCGACGACCAGGCACTCCTGCTGGACCTTCAGGCGCTCGATACCAAGCTCGCGCAGCTTGATCACCGCGCCCGGAGCCTGCCCGAGCTGGCCACGCTCGCCGCCCTCGCGACCGAGGGCGATGCGCTGCGCGTCACCCGCATGGAGCAGCAGGGCCAACTTGAGAACGTGCAGCTCGAGCTGTCGCGGCTCGAGAGCGACGTACAGGTGGTCGAAACGAGGATCGCGCGCGACAGCGAGCGCCTTCAGGCAAGCTCGTCGGTCAAGGATGTCGCCGCCCTCGAGCAGGAACTCAGTGCGCTGCGCAAGCGCTTGGACGACCTCGAGGAGATCGAGCTGAGCGTCATGGAGAAGCTCGAAGAGCACCAGAGCCAGGTCGACGAGACCGCCGGTCGGCTGGCGGAGCTGCTCGAGCAGGTAGCTGCGATCGAGGCGACCCGGGATGCCGCGCTCGCATCGATCGGCGCCGAGCGCACCACCGCGGCCGCGGGCCGTCGCACCATCGAAGCCAAGGTGCCGGCGGACCTCCTCGCCCTCTACGAGAAGCAGCGAACTCGATACGGAACCGGTGCCTCACTGCTGCGCGGCGGCGTCTCGCTCGCCTCGGGGGTGAAGCTGCTCGAGGACGAGTTGCAGAAGATCCGCGCAGCGGCACCCGATGACGTGCTGATCTGCCCCTCGAGTGACGCGATCCTCGTGCGCACGGACGAGTCGGGACTCTGATGGCGCGAGAGCTCGTCATCGAAGCCGACGGTGGCTCACGAGGCAATCCCGGCCAGTCGGGCAGCGGAGCAGTTGTCATCGATCCGCTGACCGGCGAGATTCTCGCCGAGGTGGGACTCTACGGCGGGATCGCGAGCAACAACGTCGCCGAGTACAAGGCGATGATCGCCGGGGTGCGCCGCGCCCTCGCCATCGATCCCGACGCCGAGCTGCACATTCGGATGGACTCCAAACTCGTGGTGGAGCAGATGTCGGGGCGGTGGAAGATCAAGCACCCCGACATGGCAGACCTTGCCGCCGAGGCGCGTGAGCTCCTGACGGGCACGCCCGTGCGGTTCGAGTGGATTCCCCGGCTGCAGAATTCGCGGGCCGACAAGCTCGCGAACCTCGCCATGGACATGCGCGCGGACATCGGCACACGAGCCGAGTAGGCTTGCCACTCGAATGGGTCGGCAAGACGGTCGCGGCTCGCCTTCGGGCGGGTCGAGGAACGTCCGGGCTCCGCAGAGCAGGATGGTGGGTAACACCCACCCGGGGCAACCCGCGAGAACAGTGCAACAGAAAGCAGACCGCCGCCGGGTGTTTCGACACCCGGAGGTAAGGGTGAAACGGTGGTGTAAGAGACCACCAGCGGCCGCGGCGACGCGGTCGGCTAGGTAAACCTCGTCCGGAGCAAGGTCAGACAGGGAACGTTACGAAGGCTGCTCGCCCAGTTCCCGGGTAGACCGCTAGAGGGCTGCGGCAACGTAGTCCCCAGATAGATGGCCGTCGATGGTGCTCTCGAGCACCGGGACAGAACCCGGCGTATCAGCCGGCCCATTCACTCCCCGCCGTCCCTAAACTGTCTGCATGGCGGACGACAACAAGCGGGCGGGATGGTATCCAGACCCCGATGGTGGCGCCGGTGAGCGCTGGTGGAACGGCGCGAGCTGGAGCGACTCGCGCCGCGGGGCGCCCGCCGCTGCGCCCGTGCGTGCGGCCGCGGCATCCGCTGCCCCAGCATCTGCCGCCCTGCAACCGGTGGTCCCCGTGCCGCCTCCTGCGACAGTGATCTACTCGGCCGCGAACCCGGCTCCGCAGGCACCCGATCCGTACGCCCCCGGCAGAACAGCCGCGTGGACGGGCGCGGTCCTCTATGCCGCGCCGGGCCGCACGATCGACGCCAGGGTCAACAGGTTCGCGTTCTACGGCTTCATCACCGGCATCATCTCGGTGTTCTTCAACGTGCTGTTCGTGCTGGCGCCGCTCGCGATCGTGTTCTCGATCATGGGTATCGCGAGGGCGCGTCAGCTGAAGGCCCAGGGCGCGCCCGCGACGCTGATGACCATGGCCCTGATCGGATTGGGAACCGGCGCCTTCTCGCTTCTCATCGGCCTGATCGGTCTGATCAGCGTTATCGCGGGCGTCATCGGCTCGGTGACCTTCACCGCCAGCTAGGCGGCCAGCGACTCCCGGATGCCCGGGGTGGCAACCATCGCGCCGGTGCGATCGACGGCGAGCACATCCACGTCCCACCGCTCGGTGATCTCGTCGAGGCCGGATCGTCCGCCCGCGACGATCGCGGTCGCCAGCACGTCGGCCGTGACGATGTCGCCAGCGACGACCGTGACCTGCACGTACTCGGCCGGCTCGGTGCTGCCGCCGAGCCAGATGTGGTCGCCGCGCTCGGCGCTGCCCGATGTCGCAACGGCGACGCGGGGCGGGCGCAGTTCGATCGCGCACAGCAGCTTCGCGCGGTCGAAGGGGTCGACGATCCCCGTGGTCTGCACGGTCGATCCGGCGATCAGGATGTCGCCGCCCACGTTGAGGCTCCACTCGCGCCAGCCGCCCGAATCGATGAGACCACCGGCCGACTGCATGGCCTGTGCCTTCACGATGCCGTTGAGGTCGACGACGCCGTCCGGGCGGTTCGGGCTGAACGCGCCGGAGGTGAGCGAGCTCCACGCGAGGGCGTCGGCGTAGGCGGTGCGTAGCTCGACGCTCGAGTCCATCATGGCGAGCTCACCCGATGCGATCCGGGCCAGCTCCGACTCGGGCCGGTAGAGGCTGAATCTCGAGTCCGCGGCAGCGAAGATGCTCTTGACCTTCTCGACGGTGCGGTCGTCGACGCCCTCGAGCGACACGACAGTGCCCATCGTCTCGAAGGTGTGACGCATCAGAACCCGGCCTGGTCCAGTGCGGACTGAAGGGACTGCAGGTAGGCCTGCGAGGTGTACGTCGCGCCACCCACGTTCGACACCTGAGCCGACTGCGACGAGAGCACCTCCTGCGCGAGGATCGGCGACGCGTAGTTGCTGATCTGCACGGAGCGGCCATCGGTGTTGGTCAGCTGCAGGGCCGTGACGTCGGTGATGGCGCCGCCCGCAATGGTGACCTGCACCTGCACGGGACCGAAGCGCGTGTTGACCGTGGAGCCCGCGTAGGTACCGTCGGTCGCGCCGGTTGTCGGTGCCACCGGGGCGGCGGTCGTGGTGCCGGAGCTCGTTGTCGTGTTCGAGCCGCTGGAGGTTCCCGAGGACGACGTTCCGGAGTTTCCACCGCTGGTCGTGGTGGTCGGCGTGGTCGTGCTCGTTGCGGTCGTTGCGCTCATGACGGCGGCGTTTCCCGCCTGCCATCCGATCACCAACACCCCCAGCGAAGCGAAGATGCTGCCCAGTACTGCGCGTGTTCTCACCAGTCGAACCTTTCTGCGTGAATCTGGTGCTCGGGAAGTCCCAGAGCGCGGGCGTCCGCCTCCACCAGGTCGAGCCAGGTGGTGGGGCCGCAGAGATAGAGATCGGAGTCGCCGAGTTCGGGGAAGATGCTTCGGAGAGTGACGCCGCGACGGGCATCCTCTTCGGGCATCCACGACGGGCCGACGGGCGAGCGCCGTCCGACCATGGTGTACAGCCGGGCGCCCTTTGCGGCGGCAATGGCTCGCACCTCGTCCCAGAGGTAGGTCTCATCGTCGCTGCTCGCCCTCAGAAGCACGGTTGCCTCGCCGGGGGCGAAGGTGGCGTGCTCGAGCAGGGCGCGCACGGGGGTGACGCCGACCCCGGCCGCGACGATGGCCATCTTCGGGGCGGTGCGGGCGGCATCCGTGAACAGCCCGTACGGTCCTTCAATGGACACGCGCGTGCCCACGGGAACCGTGCTGATGCGCCTGCTGCCCGCGCCGAGGTCGCGCACCGTGATCCGCGCGGTGGTGTCGGTGGGAACCGCCGACAGCGAGATCGGGTGCGAGTGCCACCAGGTGCGGGGTGTCCAGAAGCGCCAGATGAAGAACTGGCCGCCCGCCGTGCCGAGCGAGCGAAGCTTGCTGCCCGTCAGGTGGATGGACGTGACCCCGGGCGCGATCTGACTGACCCCGGCGACCGTGATTCGGTGGCGGAGGCTCGCGACGATCGGCTCGACGAAGCGGAAGGTCAGGATCGACCCGAAGGCGAGCACGTAGAGCGCGATCCAGTAGACCCGCTGCACGGTGCCCTCGGCGAGGACCCCGCCGACGCTGAGCTGGTGGGGGAGTGCGAACGCGACCGCAACGTAGCTGAGCAGGTGCACCAGGTGCCAGCCCTCGTAGCTGAACTTGCGTCGCACCGCGACGAGCGAGGTGACCACAACGGCTATCAGCAGGCCGGTGCCGATGAACGCCAGCGGCATGTCGGGGAGGGCGAGCATGGGGCCGATCTCCGCGATCGGATTGAAGCCGGTGCTCATTCCGTAGCCGATGAGCAGAAGCACCCCGTGGGCGAGGATCAGGTACAGCGCTGGCTTTCCGAGCCTACGGTGGGTGGCGACGGCTCGGTCGTGTCCGATGGTGCGATCCAGCAACGGGATGCGTGCGGCGAGCACCAGCATGACGAGGATGAAGTCGGTACCCACGAGTCCGAGCAGAATTCCCAGTCCGGTGATGAAGCCGGCGACCGACGTCATCTGGCTCGCGCCGCCGTAGGCCAGATACAGGGCGGCCGCGGCCGCACCGGACGCCCACAGAAGGGTTACCAGCAGATCGGCGCGACGCGCACGACGAGCGAACTGAGCTCGGCGATTGATCCGCGGCAGCCGCGAACGAGTCGTGGTCTGGTGAGTCGGAGCCGGGGCCTGGGTTGTCATGTCTACACACTGCTCGCGTGAGCTATGCGGATCCTATGAGCGGCGGGCCCCCAGCATGAGAGTTCTCACATTGTCGGCAGGGTCACGGTCACGGTCAGGCCGGGATGCGAGTTGGCCAGGGTGGCGGTGCCGCCGGCTGCGGTGGCGATCGCCCGCACGAGTGCAAGTCCGAGGCCGCTTCCGCCAGTAGTCGCCGTGCGCGAGTCGTCGGGTCGGGTGAAGCGCTCGAACGCTCGCGGAATGAACTCTTCGTCCATTCCTGGGCCCGTGTCTGCGACCGTCAGGATCAGGTCGGAGGGCGTCTGCTCCAGTGTCGCGGTCACCGAGCCCCGCAACGGGATCGCGGCGACGGCGTTGGCGAGCAGGTTCTCGGCGATGCGTCCGAAGGATTGCGGGTCGACGCCGTACAGCGTGTCGCGGTCGGTGTTGCGCAGATCGAACCCGACATCGGCCTGTTTGGCGAGGCCGAGCATCCGGGCGCGATCGATGCAGCCCATCAGCTCGTCGACGAGCTCACTGGTCGAGCCCGATCCTCGCGGTGACTCGCTCGACTCGAGGCGGGAGAGCTCGAGCAGATTGCTGGCGAGCGACGAGAGCCGCGCGACGGATGCCTCCGCCGCTGTCACCTGCGCGGCGAGCGCGTCGGCGTCCCCGAAGTCGTCGTGCGCAAGTTCGAGCTGCGTGCGCAGCGCGGCGAGCGGCGTTCGCAGCTCGTGCGCTGCGTCGGACACCATGCGCTTCTCCCGGCTCGCTGATGCCCGCACCCGCTGGATGAAGTCGTTGAGGGTCGTGGCGAGGGCGGCCAGCTCGTCGCGCGCCGCGCCGACCGGCAGCCCGCCGTCGCGGGACTCTGCGCCGAGGGTCTCTGCTCGCTCGCGCATGAGCCGCACCGGGCGCAGGGCCGCCGACGCCAGGAGCCAGGATGCGATCCCGAAGCAGGCGAGCAGAATCAGGCCGCCGATCGCGAGCAGTCGATCGAGCGAGGCGAGTGCCAGCGTGCTCGATGCCTCGCTTCGCGCCGCCCACAGACCCCAGTCGCCGGAACTGGTGCTGACGACCCGGCCGACGACCACGTAGGTCGTGCCGTCGTGCTCGATCGTGAACTGCTCGTCGGCCGGCTCACGATGCTCAATCGTGCCGTGGAGGAAGCGCGGCAGGGTGTCCACCTGCTCGCGGCCGTCCGGTCCCCTCACGAACACGAGAACTCCCGTGCCCGGGTCATCAACCGGCTCGTCGGGGTTGGCGAGGATGTCGGTCTCGAACGAGGTCAGATCCCCTTCGGCGAGCACGGCATTCGTGTTCGTGAGAATGCTGTTGACCTGCTCCCGCACCAGCCACAGCCCGACCGACAGGAGTACGGCAGCGGCCAGGACACTCCCGATCGTGATCCGGGCGCGGATGGACAGGCGCGAGAGCATCAGGCGTCCTCGCGCAGCTGGTAGCCGACACCTCGTACGGTCACGATCGAGACGCCGGAGTCGGTGGGCTCCAGCTTGCGCCTCAGGTAGCTGACGTACTGGTCGACGATGGTCTGGTCGATGTGCTTGGTGGTGCCCCAGACCTCCTGAAGGATCTCGGTGCGGGTCAGCGACTCGCCAGGTCGCGACACGAGCAGGCTGAGCAGCGCGAACTCCTTCGTGCTCAGCGCAACGGGCGTGCCAGCGATCACCGCCCGAACCGTCATGGGATCGAGTTCGAGCCGTCCCACCCGCAGCACGGCCTTGGCGGTGGCCGAGTCTCGTCGCACCAGCGCGCGGATTCGCGCGCTGAACTCGGCGAAGGCGAACGGCTTGGTGAGGTAGTCGTCGGCCCCGGAGTCCAGACCGAACACTCGGTCCTCCACGGCGTCCCGAGCCGTGAGCAGAAGAACCGGAAGCGTGCTTCCCCGTTGGCGCAGGTGGCGGCAGATCTCGAATCCTGTCATCTCGGGCAGCATCACATCGATCGCGGCGGCGCTGAAGTCGTCGTTCGCGGCAGCGATCAGCGCATCCATGCCGTTGCCGACGAGGGTGACCTCGTAGCCCTCCTCGCGCAGGCCCCGCTCGACGAGGGCGCCCATGGTCGGGTCATCCTCGACGACGAGGATCCGGACCACGGCTACACCACGCCAGAAGTACCGAGGAGGGTGCCGATGACGAACGTCGCGACCAGTGCGATGGCACCACCGATGACGACGCGGAGGGTGGGGCGCAGCCAGTGGCTGCCGCCGATCCACGCGCTCAGCGCGCCGGTCAGGGCGAGCGCGATGAGGACGGCCGCGAAAGTCACGGGAACCCGCACGTTCTCCGGCGGCAGCAGGATGGCGAGCAACGGCAGCAGTGCGCCGACGAAGAATGCCAGAGCTGAGGCCCCTGCGGCCTGCCAGGGGCTCACCACGTCCCGCTCGTTGATGCCGAGCTCGATCTCCAGGTGCGCGGTGAGTGCGTCGTGGGCGGTGAGCTCCACGGCGACCTGCTGGGCGGTCGCAGCCGTGAGGCCCTTCCTCTCGAACAGTCCGGCGAGCTCGGCGAGCTCCTCATCAGGCTGCTCGGCGAGCTCGCGACGCTCCTTGGCGATGAGGGCGTGCTGGGTGTCCTTCTGGCTCGATACCGACACGTACTCGCCGAGAGCCATCGAGATAGCACCGCCGACCAGCCCGGCCACACCGGCCGTGAGAATCGGCGCGACAGCGGTCGTCGCACCCGCGACGCCGACGACGATCGCCGCGACCGAGACGATGCCGTCGTTCGCACCGAGCACCCCGGCACGCAGCCAGTTGAGCTTGTGGGCTATCCCATCGCCGTGCGGTTCGTTGGTGTGTCCGGTCGGGGAGTCAGGAATGCTCATGCCGACAGCTAACACCCAGACCGGGCATCCATTCCAGTCAGGCAAGGCTAGGCTTCGTGCGCTGTGGAAGGGGCTGCTGCGGGGCTCGGAGTGGATGCGCGCATCCGCGGGACTTTCGTCCCGCCCGCTGCAGACGCGCCGTGCCAAGCTCGCGATATGACCTGGGAATTCAACGGACTACCGATTCATATTCTGCTGATCCACTTCGTGGTGATCGTGGTGCCGCTGGCAGGGCTCTGCACGGTGCTGGCTGCGGCCTGGCCCGCCGCGCGCCGTCGACTCGGCATCGTCACGCCGTTGATCGCTCTCGCTGCTCTGATCGCGGTGCCGATCACCACCGAGGCGGGGGAAGTGCTCGAAGAACAGGTCGCCGAGAACGCATTCAGCGAACTGCACGCTCAGCTGGGGCGTGACCTGCTGCCGTGGGCGATCGCACTCTTCGTTGTCGCCACAGTGCAATGGATCTGGTTCCACTACTTCAGCGGCACGGGCCGCTTCGCGAACCGCATCACCTCGAAGCCTGCGCGCCTCGCCGTGACGATCCTGCTCGCTGTGGCTGTCGCGGTTGTCGTCCTCGGATCCGTCTACACGGTATTCGTCATCGGGGAGTCCGGCGCGAAGGCGGTCTGGAGCACGCGGGTCTAAGCGGTGGTGAAGCGGTAACCCATCCCAGCCTCGGTCAGAAGGTACCGCGGTGCGGAGGGTTCGGGCTCGAGCTTCTTGCGCAGCTGCGAGAGGTAGAGCCGGAGGTATCCGGTGTCGGTCGTGTACTGCGGTCCCCAGACCTCGGTCAGCAGGGTCTCGCGCGTTACGAGCTTGTCGCGGTGGCGAAGCAGCACCTCGAGGATGCGCCACTCGGTCGGCGTAAGCCGAACGGATGCACCGGCACGGGTCACCACGTGGGAGGCCAGGTCAACGGTCACATCGCCGAACGACACGGTGGGCTCATCCGCGGGTGCGGGAGTTCGACGCGACAATGCCCGGATGCGCGCGAGCAGCTCATCGGCTGAGAACGGCTTGGTCACGTAGTCGTCTGCCCCGGCGTCGAGCGCCTCCACCTTGTCCCAGCTCTCGCTGCGACCGGACACGACGAGCACGGGAACCTGACTCCAGCCGCGGATGGCCTCGATCACCTCGATGCCGGTGAGGCCGGGCATCCCCAGGTCGAGAACGACGACGTCGGGATGCGACTCGATCGCGGCGTCGAGAGCCGCGCGTCCGTCGGCGGCCGTGACCACCTCGTACCCGCGCGCTCCGAGCGTGATCCGCAGGGCCCGGAGCATCTGGGGATCGTCGTCGGCGATCAGGATCTTCACTGCTCACCCGCGTTCGCGAGAAGATTGGGCACCGCGGGCAGGTCGGCGACCATGGTCAGTCCGCCTCCGGGGGTGTCCTCGGCCTCGAGCGTGCCGCCCATCGCCTCGATGAAGCCCTTGGACAGTGCCAGCCCCAGGCCGACCCCCGTGGTGTTGTCGGTATCGCCCAGGCGCTGGAATGCCACGAAGACATCATCCCGCCGTTCCGCGGGAATTCCGGGACCCGAGTCGATGACCCGCAGCTGCACGCGGTCACCGAACTCGCTGGTCGCGACGACAGGGGCGGCGTCGGCCGGAGAGAAGCGCAGCGCGTTGGCCAGCAGGTTGACGACGGCGCGCTGCAGAAGCACGGCGTCGGCGATCACCGGTCGGATGCCGCGCTCCAACTCCAACCGCACGTCGCCGGGTGCGAGCCCCAACTCATCGAGCGCACCGCCCACCACATCGTCGACGGACACCGAAGCCAGTGACACCCCCAACACCCCCGCTTGCAGGCGACTGGCGTCGAGCAGCTTGGTCACGAGACCCGCAAGCGAGTCGAGGCTCTGCTCGGCGGCATCCAGCAGCTCGTCCTGATCGGCCGCCGACAGGGTGAGCTCGGTCGAGCGCAGCGAGGTGATCGCTGCGGTCGCTGCCGCGAGGGGGCGCCGCAGGTCATGCCCGACAGCGGCCAGCAGCGCGGTGCGCAGGCGATCCGCTTCTGCGACCGGTCTCATGCTCTCGGCCTCTCGGCTGAGCTCGCGACGATCGAGGGCCGCCTCGATCTGGGAGAGGAATGCGCCGAGTATCCGTCGGTCCGATGCCGGCAGGTCACGCCCCCGAAGGTAGAGCTGGGAATGGTCGCCGATGGGGAACGTCGTCTCGATGTCGCCGTCGCCCATGAGCGTGGCATCCGTCGCCGTGTAGAGCGGAGCGCCGTTCGAGTACAGGATCACGCTCGTCATACCGAACGCCTCGCGCAGTCGGCTCACGAGGGCTTCGAGGGCGTCGGTGCCGCTCAGGACACCGCCGGCGATGTTGGAGAGGGTTTCCGATTCGGCGGCCGCGCGCGAGGCGAGGCGTGAGCGGCGCGCAGCCTGATCGACCACGGTGCTGACGAGTACAGCGACCACCACGAAGATGATGAGGGCCAGCAGGTGCAGCGGGTCGGCGATGGTCACCGTGTACAGCGGCGCGACGAAGAAGAAGTCGAGCACGAGACCCGCGATGACGGCCGTCGCTACAGCTGGCCAGATGCCGCCGACCAGCGCAACGATGACAATGAAGAGCTGGAACGCCAGGACATCGCTCGCGAGCGACTCGTCGCTTCGGAAGAGCGACAGCACCCAAGTGAGCAGCGGGAGACCTCCGAGGGCGAGCAGGAAGCCCGCGACCCGTCGCCGCACCGACAGGGCGCCGCCCAAGGTGGGCAGCGCCCTGGAGCCGGCCTCCGAGTGGGTGACGACGTGAACGTCGATGTCACCCGAGTCCCTGATCACCGTGGCAGCCGTACCCGGACCACCGAAGAGGCGCGCCAGAACTCCTCGGCGGCTCACCCCGATGACGAGTTGGGTCGCGTCGACGCTCCTCGCGAACTCGACAAGAGCCCGCGGGATTTGCTCGCCCACAACCTGGTGGTAGGTGCCACCCAGAGTCTCGGCGAGCTTCTTCTGCGCCTCGAGAATGCCGGGGTCACTTTCTGCGAGACCATCCGACGTGGTGACATGCACGGCGAACAACTCTCCGCCGCTCGAACGGCTGGCGATGCGTGCCCCCCGGCGCAGCAGGGTCTCGCCCTCACGACCGCCGGTGAGGGCGACGACTACCCGTTCGCGGGCATTCCAGGCGCTGTCGATGCCCTTCTCCGCCCGGTACCGCCGCAACGCCGAGTCCACCTCATCGGCGAGCCAGAGCAGGGCCAGCTCGCGCAGCGCGGTGAGGTTGCCCAGACGAAAGTAGTTGCTGAGGGCGGCATCCACTCGACCGGCGGGGTAGACCACGCCCTCGCTGAGCCTGTCACGCAGGGCCTGGGGCGCGAGGTCGACCAGTTCGATCTGGTCGGCGCTGCGCAGGACCGCGTCGGGGATCGTCTCGCGCTGCACGACCCCGGTGATCTGGCGCACGACGTCGTTGAGGGACTCGATGTGCTGGATGTTCACTGTCGAGATCACGTCGATGCCGGCACCGAGGATCGCCTCGACGTCCTGCCAGCGTTTGTCGTGCGGGGAGCCAGGCGCGTTGGTGTGGGCGAGTTCGTCGACGAGGGCGAGTTCGGGCTTGCGCGCCAGCACGGCCTCGAGATCCATCTCCTGCAGCACAACGCCCCGGTGCTCGACGGACTGCCGGGGGATGAGCTCCAGCCCCTCGACCAGAGCGGATGTGGCGGCGCGGCCGTGGGTCTCCACGACGGCGAGCACGACATCCTTGCCCGCAGCGGCCAGGCGGCGCCCCTCCTCGAGCATGGCGTAGGTCTTGCCCACGCCGGGGGCGGCCCCGAGCATCACGCGGAGCCTGCCCCTGGTCATGGCCTCATCATCCCAGCTTCGCGAGCGCGATGTTCAGTTGCAGCACGTTGACCGTGGGCTCCCCGAGGTAGCCCAGATCCCGGCCCTGGATGAATGCCTCGACGAGCGCGCGCACCTGCGCCTCGGGGATGCCGCGGGCCTCGGCAACCCGCGGCACCTGCAGCAGCGCATACGCCGGGCTGATGTGCGGGTCGAGCCCGGACCCTGACGCCGTGAGCGCATCCGCGGGAATCTCGGAGGCCGTGACGGAATCCAGCGACTCGATCGCCGACTTGCGGTCCTGGATGGCCGAGATCAGGTCGGGATTCTCGGGCCCGTAGTTGGACCCGCTCGACGCACCGCCGTCGTAGCCGGCGCCGGCGGCCGACGGCCGGGAATGGAACCACTCGGGCAGTGCGGTGCCGTCGGCATCGGTGAACGATTGACCGATCAGGGCCGACCCGACGACGGCGCCGTCGGAGCGCACGAGTGACCCGTTCGCCTGCGAGGGCAGGGCGAGTTGGCCGACGCCGGTGATGAGCAACGGATAGCCCACGCCGAGCACCACGGTGAAGATCAGCAGCGCGCGGAGCGCCGTCCAGGTCTGTTTCATTCTCATGACTGCTTCTCCTTCTAGAAGCCGGGCAGAAGGCTCACGACGAGGTCGATGAGCTTGATGCCGATGAATGGAGCAATGATTCCGCCGAGGCCGTAGATGGCGAGGTTGCGTGAGAGCAGCTTGCTCGCCGAGACGGGACGGTAGGTGACGCCTCGCAGCGCCAGCGGGATGAGGGCGACGATGACGAGAGCGTTGAAGATGATCGCGCTGAGGATCGCCGATGCCGGCGAGTGCAGTCCCATGATGTTGAGAACCGCCAGCCCCGGGAACACGGCCGTGAACATCGCGGGGATGATCGCGAAGTACTTGGCGACGTCGTTCGCGATCGAGAACGTCGTGAGCGAGCCGCGGGTGATCAGCAGTTGCTTGCCGATCCGCACGATGTCGATGAGCTTGGTCGGGTCGGAGTCGAGGTCGACCATGTTGCCGGCTTCCTTCGCCGCCGACGTGCCCGTGTTCATGGCGACGCCCACGTCGGCCTGCGCGAGCGCGGGGGCGTCGTTGGTGCCGTCGCCGGTCATCGCAACCAGGTTGCCGCCCTGCTGCTCCTTGCGGATCAGGGCCATCTTGTCCTCGGGCGTGGCCTCGGCGAGGAAGTCGTCGACACCAGCCTCGGCCGCGATCGCCTTCGCGGTCAACGGGTTGTCCCCAGTGATCATGATGGTGCGGATGCCCATCGCACGCAGCTCGGCGAAGCGCTCGCGAAGACCGGTCTTGACGACATCCTTGAGATGAATCACGCCGAGAACGGACGCGGCACCCGAAGCGTCGCGGGTGGCCACGACCAGGGGCGTGCCGCCGGACTCGCTCACCCGGGTCACTACCGCGCCGAGCTCCTTCTGGGTTGCCTCCGGAACGGTGCCGACCCACTGGGCGATCATCGATCCCGCCCCCTTGCGCACCTGGCTGCCGTCCGGCAGGTCGAGTCCGCTCATGCGGGTCTGGGCGGTGAACGGCACGATCACGGCATCCGCCACGGCGTGCGCTTCGAAGCCCTTCTCGGCTGCAAGCGCGACGACCGAGCTGCCCTCGGGCGTCGGGTCGCTGAGCGAGGAGAGACTCGCCGCTTCGGTGAGTGCGCGAAGTGACGCGCCACCGACGGGCAGGAACTCGCTCGCCTGACGATTGCCGTAGGTGATGGTTCCGGTCTTGTCGAGCAGCAGGGTCGTCACGTCTCCCGCCGCCTCGACGGCGCGCCCCGACATCGCGAGCACGTTGCGCTGTACGAGTCGGTCCATTCCCGCGATTCCGATGGCGCTCAGAAGGGCACCGATCGTGGTGGGGATGAGCGTGACGAGCAGGGCGACGAGCACCGTGATGCTCACCGCGGCTCCCGCGTAGCTCGCGATCGGGTTGAGAGTGAGCACTACCACCACGAAAACGATCGACAGAGTGGCGAGCAGGATGTTGAGGGCGATCTCGTTGGGCGTCTTCTGGCGCGAGGCGCCCTCGACGAGCCGGATCATCCGGTCGACGAAAGTCTCGCCCGGCTTGGAGGTGATGGCGACCACGATGCTGTCGCTGAGCACCCTGGTGCCACCGGTGACGGCACTGCGGTCTCCACCGTGCTCCCGGATGACCGGGGCCGACTCGCCGGTGATGGCCGACTCATCGACGGAGGCGATTCCCCACACGATGTCGCCGTCGCCGGGAATGACCTCGCCGGCCGACACGACGACGTGATCGCCGAGCACCAGGTCTGCCGAGGAGACATCACGGTGATCGAGGGTCTCGAGTGGAGCTGTCGGGCTCATCTGCTCGATTGCGGATGCAGCCACGACGTGAGCTGTTGTCGAGGTGCGGGTCTGGCGGAGGCTGGCGGCCTGGGCCTTTCCCCGACCCTCCGCCACCGACTCCGCGAGGTTCGCGAAGATCACGGTGACCCAGAGCCACGCGGTGATTCCGGCGGTGAAGCCGGGTGCGATGTCTTCGACACCCATCAGAGGCTGGGCGACTGCCAGCGCCGTGGTGAGCACGGCGCCCACCTCGACGACGAACATCACGGGGTTGCGCCACATGAGGCGAGGGTCGAGCTTGCGGAACGCTCCGGGGAGCGCAGTGAGATACGTGTTCATGGTTGTCGTTACAGACCTTCCGCCAGGGGACCCAGCGCGAGAACGGGGAAGTAGGTGAGAGCCGACACCAGCAGGACGGTGCCGATGAGCAGGCCGACGAACTGGGGTCGATAGGTGGGCAGGGTGCCGGGGGTCACGGGGATCTTGTCCTGAGCGGCCAGCGAACCGGCCAGCGCGAGCACGAAGACGATCGGCAGGAACCGGCCGAGGAACATCGCCACACCCAGCGCTGTGTTGAACCACGGGGTGTTGGCGGTGAGACCCGCGAAGGCCGAACCGTTGTTGTTGGCGGCCGAGGTGAAGGCGTACAGCACCTCGCTGAAGCCGTGCAGTCCGGGATTCCAGATCGAGGTGCCCTCGACGTCCTGCCGCACGGCAGGAATCGCAAAGCTGAGGGCTGTGCCCACGAGCACGAGGGTCGGCGTCGTCAGGATGTACAGGCTCGCCAGCTTGATCTCCCGAGCGCCCAGCCGCTTGCCGAGGTACTCCGGAGTGCGGCCGACCATGAGCCCGGCGATGAAGACGGCGATGATCGCGACCACGAGAATTCCGTAGAGACCCGCCCCCACACCGCCGGGTGCCACCTCGCCGAGCATCATGTTCACGAGCGCGACGCCACCACCAAGACTCGTGTAGCTGTCGTGCATCGAGTTGACCGATCCGGTCGACGTCAGGGTCGTGGACGTCGCATACAGAGTCGAGCCGAGAATCCCGAACCGCGTCTCCTTGCCCTCCATCGCGCCGCCCGCCAGCTGCGGTGCCGTGCCCGAGCCAGCAAGCTCGGCCCAGGTCATGAGCGACAGCGACACGACGAACAGCACGGCCATCGTTCCCACGATGGCGACGCCCTGTCGGTTGTCGCCGACCATGCGGCCGAACGCGCGAGGCATGGCGAAGGGGATGACCAAGAACATCAGCACCTCGATGATGCTCGTCCAGGGCGTGGGGTTCTCGAACGGATGCGCCGAGTTGGCGTTGAAGAATCCGCCACCGTTGGTGCCGAGAAGCTTGATCGCCTCCTGTGAGGCAACCGGCCCGCCCGGAACCACCGCGGTGCCGCCGGTGAGCGTGGTGACCTCCTGGAATCCCGCGAAGTTCTGGATGACGCCCCCGGCGAGCAGCACGACCGCGCCCACGATCGACAGCGGGAGCAAGATGCGTAGCGTGCCCCGGGTGAGGTCCACCCAGAAGTTGCCGATGGTGCCCGAGGAGCGATACGCGAAGCCACGGATGAGGGCGACCGCCACAGCGATCCCGACCGCCGCCGACAGGAAGTTCTGCACGGCCAAGCCGACCAGCTGCACGGTGTAGCCGAGAGTCAACTCGGGAGAGTAGCTCTGCCAGTTCGTGTTCGTGACGAATGAGATGGCCGTATTGAAGGCGAGGGGCTCGCTGGTCGGCGGCAGTCCCAGCGAGTAGGGAAGCACCGCCTGGAGTCGTTGCAGCGCATAGACCGCGAGCACGCCGACGGCGGAGAACGCAAGCACCGACCGAAGGTATGCCGGCCAACTCTGCTGGGAGGCCGAGTCGGCACCGATCAGTCGGTAGAAGCCCTTCTCCGCCCGCAGGTCACGGGTGCTCGTATAGGTCGCAGCGATGTAGTCCCCGAGGGGGCGGTAGAGCAGTGCGAGCACCAGCACCACGGTGCCGAGCTGGGCGAGGAACAACCAGATGGTGGGAGCTGCTGTTGCGGCATCCATCAGAAACGCTCCGGCTTCACGAGAGCGACGACCAGGTAGCCGATCGCAGCGAGTCCCAGCAGCGCTGCGATGACCTCAAAGACGATCACAGGCGCTCCACCGCCTTGCCGATCAGGGCAACCAGCGCGACGAGCGCCAGAATGCCGACAATGAAAACCACGTCGAGCACGTCAATCTCCTCCGAAACCACGGCACCGGCTGCCGTCGACTCCGAGTCAATACCCGCCCACGCCTCGCATGGGCAGTCCTAACGGAATCTCAACGCTCCTGGCTTCGATCCATGCGGCTCGCCTACGGTGGTGTTTCGGCATTGCGGGGCATCCCGGCCCTCGTTACTGTGCCCATATGAAAACCATTCGCCCCGCAGCCATCGCCGCCGTCATCCTGACTCTGATTGTGAGCCTCAGTGGATGCTTCGGCCTCCCGTCCATCACGGGCGGTGGTGGCACGACGACCACCACCGACAGCTCTCTCGTCGGCACATCCTGGTCGGGTACTGACTCCGACGGCGACACCTGGTTGATCGAATTCCAGTCCGACAACACGGTCGGATTCACCTACGACGGCAACGCGTTCGATGACGCGACCGACACCTGGGTGCTGGCCGGGGGTCAGCTCGCGATCACGATCGCGTTCTCGGATGGCACGGCGACCATGACGGGTCCGTACACCGATGGGTCGAGCACCATCGACCTCGATGGCGTGCAGGGCGACGCCTCGTGGACGCTGACCCTCACCAAGCAGTAACCGCTACATGGTGGGCGGTGTCGCTGGCGCTGCCAGCGCCGCCGCCCCCAGAATGCCTGCGTTGTTGCGATGCACCGCGGGCACAATCGGCGTGTTCAGCGAGAGCAGGGGAAGGAACTCCTCGTAGCTCTTGGAGACACCGCCCCCGACGATGAACAGGTCGGGCGTGAACAGGGCCTCCAGCCGGCTGTAGTACAGCTGCAGCCGAGCGGCCCAGCGCTTCCAGCTGAGCCGGCTGCGTTCCTTCGCGGAGTAGGCGGCACGACTTTCAGCGTCCCGCCCGTTGATCTCGATGTGACCCAGCTCGGCATTGGGGATGAGCACCCCGTTGTAGATCAGCGCACTTCCGATCCCCGTGCCGAGGGTCGTGAGGATGACGAGGCCGTCAACGCCCTTGGCCGCGCCGTAGCGCGTCTCGGCGTAGCCCGCGGCATCCGCATCGTTGACGAAGTGGATGTCGCGACCGAGGGCCTTCTCGAACAGCTTTTCCGCCTCGAGCCCGATCCACTTCTTGGACACGTTCGCCGCCGACATGGTGCGGCCATTCTTGATGATCGCGGGGAAGCAGACGCCGACAGGCACGCTCTTGTCCGCGCCGCCCAGCTTGTCAATCAACTCGACAACTGTCGTGATGATGTCCTCGGGCAGCCCGCCGGAAGGAGTCGGGAGCTTGATTCTGTCGCTGAGCAGCTCGCCGGTATCGGTGTCCACGAGGGCACCCTTGATTCCCGTGCCACCGATGTCGATTCCGAGCGCCTTCGCCATGTGCTGATTCTTCCTTAGGGGAGGGTGAGGATGTCGGCGCCGCGCTCGGTCACGACGAGCGTGTGCTCGAACTGTGCGGTGACCGACTTGTCGCGCGTGGTGACGGTCCAGTCGTCGGGCCACTGATCCCAGGCGATCGTGCCGGGTGACTCGGGGGTGCCGAGTGTCAACATCGGCTCGATGGTGAACACCATCCCGACCGCCATGACGTCGGTGAAGGCGGGAGCAGAGTCGTAGTGGGGGATGATCAGCCCGGTGTGGAAGGCAGAGCCGACGCCGTGTCCGGTGAAGTCGCGCACGACCCCGTAGCCGAACCGGCGAGCATAGGACTCGATCGCGCGACCGATCACGTTGACCTCACGTCCGGGGGCGACCGCCTTGATGCCACGGTTGAGGGCCTCGCGGGTTCCCTCGACCAGTGCTGCGACCTCGGGGGTCACGGTGCCCACGGTGAAGGTCTTGTTGAGATCGCCGTGCATTCCGTCCACGTAGGCGGTGATGTCGATGTTGACGATGTCGCCGTCGACCAGAACGGTGTCGTCGGGTATCCCATGACAGACGACCTCGTTGATGCTCGTGCAGCTGGACTTCGGGAAGCCCCGATACCCCAGAGTCGACGGATACGCGTCGTGGGCGATCAGGAAGTCGTGCGCGATCGCATCCAGTTGCTCGGTGGTCACGCCGGGTGCGATGGCGGCGCCGACGGCCTCGACCGCCTGCGCGGCGATGCGTCCCGAGTTGCGGATGCGCTCGATCTCGTCGGGGGTGTAGATGTTGGTGCCGGTGTATCGGGCCGGTTCGCGGCGATCGACGTACTCCGGGCGGGGAATGGAGGCGTGCACAGGGCGTCTCGGTGAAATCACTCCGGGAAGGAGGTGTCCCTGTGCGTCCCGAGGCATAGTGTTGAGTCTAGTTTCGTGAGGGAGGCACTGGATGACCGACTGGTGGTACAACCACAAGACCGGCGAGGTCGAAGAGGGAGCCCAGTCGCTGTCCTCCGATCGCGACGGGCCGTTCGCCACGCGCGAAGAGGCTGCGCGAGCACCCGAGATCATCGCGGAGCGCGCCCGCAAGTGGGCCGCGGAAGACGCTGACGACTAGGCCGGTCGAGTAGCTGAGCCCATCCGCGCGATGAGGCTCATCGCGTCGATCGGCGCGCGCACCTTGCTGTCGTTGTCGAAGTACACGTAGGCGTCCTGGCCGGCTTCGAGCCAACCGTCGATCGTCTGCGCCCAGCGGTCGATCTCGCTTGGTTCGTACCAGCCATCGGGGTACAGGGCCTTGTCGGCGTGCAGGCGCGCGTAGCGGAAGTCGGTCGTCGGCTCGTCGATCACCGGCCACTTGCCCGCGGAGTCGCCGTACACGGCCGCGATACGGTACTTCGCGAGTAGCTCGACGAAGTCGCTCGCCGCGAAAGTTGAGTGGCGCACCTCGAGGGCGTGACGCACGGGACGGTCGGCATCGATCTCGAGATGCTCCTTGCCGGTCATCCGGGCGCCACGCTGCTGCGCAAGCGCGAGAGCGTCGGTGGTCGAGTGCGGCAGTTGTTCGAGGAACCGTTCCAGCAGGTAGGGCTCGAACTCCAGGCTCGGCGGCAGTTGCCAGAGGATCGCCCCGAGCTTCGGACCGAGCGCGAGGATGCCCGACGCGAAGAAGTTCGCGAGCGGCTCGTGCACGTCGTCGAGGCGCCTGATGTGCGTGATGAACCTCGGTGCCTTCACGGAGAACACGAAGTCGTCGGGGGTCGCGTCGCGCCAGCTCTTCCAACTCGACGGCTTCTGCAAGGAGTAGAACGAGCCGTTGAGCTCGATGGATGTCACCTGGCTCGAGGCGTACGCGAGCTCGTTCTTCTGCGTCAGCCCTGTGGGGTAGAAGCCGCCGCGCCAGTCCGGGTAGACCCACCCGGCCATGCCGATGCGAACCTGGCCGCGCGTCATGTGTGTCGTCGCGTCAGTCGTCGTAGGAGTGCTCGGGGCCAGGGTAGCTGCCGCCCTCGACGTCAGCGCGATAGGCGGTGACGGCATCCGTGAGGTTCTTGCGCAAGTTCGCGTACTGCTTCACGAACTTCGGGATGCGACCCTTCGTGAAGCCCGCCCAGTCGGTCCACACCAACAGCTGGCCGTCGACGTGGGGCCCTGCGCCGACACCGATCGTGGGGATCCGCAACTCCTGGGTGACCCGTGCCGCGGCTTCGCTCGGCACCATCTCGAGTACGACGGCGAATGCGCCGGCATCCTCGACGGCGTGGGCGTCGGCGAGAAGCTGCTTCACCTGATCGCCCCGCCCCTGGATGACGTGACCGCCGAGTCCGTGCTCGCTCTGCGGGGTGAAGCCGATGTGGGCCATCACCGGGATGCCCGCGCTCACGATCCGGCGGATCTGCTCGGCACTGCGCACCCCGCCCTCGAGCTTCACGGCGTGGGAACCGGTCTCCTTCATGAAGCGGAATGCCGTGTGCAGCGCCTCATCCGGACCCGTCTCATAGGAGCCGAAGGGCATGTCCGCCACGACGAATGCGCGCTGCACTGCCCCGGCGACCGCCCGGGCCAGGGGGATCAGGTCGTCGATCGACACCGGCAGGGTCGTGTCGTAGCCGTACACGTTGTTTCCGGCCGAGTCGCCGACGAGCAGGAAGTCGATCCCGGCTTCGTCGAAGATTCCGGCCGTCAACTGGTCATAGCTGGTGAGACCGGTGATCTTGATGCCGTTCTCCTTGGCACTCTGGAAGTGCCTGGTGCGAACGCGCTTGACTGCCTGCTCTGCCATGGATCGAGTCTAGTGACGTGTCCGAAGGCGCAAACCAGTAGCCTTAGACCGGTGCCCGAGGCGCCCTTCGGCGTGGCGACAGGCGTGATTCGTGAGGAGCTTGATGGACAAGCAGCGTGACTTCGTTCTTCGGACGATCGAAGAGCGAGGGGTCAAGTTCATCCGCCTGTGGTTCACCGATGTGGTGGGCGCACTGAAGATGGTCGCGATCACGCCGGCCGAGGTTGAGGGCGCTTTCGCGGAGGGTCTCGGCTTCGATGGCTCGGCCATCGAGGGGTTCACCCGGGCCTACGAGGCGGACATGCTCGCCCACCCCGACCCCGCGACATTCCAGATCCTCCCGTGGCGCGGTGAGGTCGATCCGACCGCCCGGATGTTCTGCGACATCACCACGCCCGACGGCCAGCCCGCGATCGCCGATCCCCGCTACGTGCTCAAGCGTGCGCTTGCCAAGGCCGCGGACCGTGGGTTCTCGTTCTACACACATCCCGAGATCGAGTTCTACCTTCTGAAGTCATCCCGGCTTGTCGACGGCAAGCCGGAGCCGGTGGATTCGGCCGGATTCTTCGACAACGTGCCCGGTGGTACGGCCCACGACTTCCGTCGCCGGTCGGTGCGCATGCTCGAGGATCTCGGCATCTCGGTGGAGTTCAGCCACCACGAGTCGGGTCCGGGCCAGAACGAGATCGACCTTCGCTATGCGGACGCACTCACGACCGCCGACAACATCATGACCTTCCGCACGGTGATCAAGGAGGTGGCCATCGAGCAGGGCGTGTACGCGACGTTCATGCCGAAGCCGCTGTCCGGGCATCCGGGATCGGGCATGCACACCCACCTGTCGTTGTTCGAGGGCGACTCGAACGCGTTCTACGACGCAGCTGGCCACTACCAGCTGTCGAAGATCGGCCGGCAGTTCGTCGCGGGCCTGCTGCGTCACGCGCCCGAGATCACGGCCGTCACCAACCAGTTCGTCAACTCCTACAAGCGTCTCTGGGGAGGTGACGAGGCACCGAGCTTCGTGACCTGGGGCCACAACAACCGGTCTGCCCTCGTGCGTGTACCGCTGTACAAGCCCAACAAGGGTCAGAGTGCGCGCGTTGAGTACCGAGCGATCGACTCCGCGGCCAACCCCTACCTGACGTTCTCGCTTCTGCTCGCGGCCGGCCTCAAGGGCATCGAGGAGGGCTACGAGCTGCCTCCCGAGGCCGAGGACAACGTCTGGGAGCTCTCCGACGCCGAGCGTCGCGCGCTGGGGTACAACCAGCTTCCCGCGAGTCTTGACCACGCAGTGTCGCTCATGGAGGACTCCGAGCTCGTCGCTGAGACGCTGGGGGAGCAGGTCTTCAGCTACGTGCTGCTCAACAAGCGCCGCGAGTGGAGCCAGTACCGTGCGCAGGTCACCCCGTACGAGCTGGAGAGCAACCTCGAGATTCTCTAGCTCGTGGATTCACCCGCCATGTCCCGGCCACCGACGACGCTGACCGAACTCGCTCGACTCGGCTTCACCGAGCTCGACGAGACGTCGCGGCGCCTGGACCTGCTCGGGGCGCCCGAGCTGGTTGCGCACTTCGCGCGGGCCGCAGACCCAGATCAGGCGCTGCGCTACCTTCTGGGGCTGCGCGAGAGCGCACCGGTCGAGCTTGCGGCCCTGATCGCCGACCCGGATGCCGCGGCCCGCCTCATCCGTGTGCTCGGGGCCTCCTCGGGCCTGGCTGACTTCCTCGCGCGCCACCCGCGCGAGTTGCAGGCATTGGCGACGCCGATCGCGGCTCCCCCCACCGAGTACGGAGCCGACCTCGTCGCGGCAGTCGACGGCCTGAAGGGGGACGCCGCGTGGGTCGCCCTGCGAGTGCGGTACCGCAGGCACCTCGTGCAGCTCGCTGCGTGGGACCTGGAGCACGCCGACCCGATCGCCGCCGTCTCGATCGTTGCCGCGGCTCTGGCCGATCTGTCCGGTGCCGCCCTCGACGCCTCCCTCGCCGTGGCGCGCCGCGATGTGAAGTTTCCCGCCGAGGAGGTCGCCGCGACCCGGCTGGCCATCATCGGAATGGGCAAGGCCGGAGCGCGCGAACTCAACTACGTGTCAGACGTTGACGTCATCTTCGTGGGCGAGGCGGGTGGGCTCGACGGTGAGTCCACTCTCGCAGACGACAGGGCCGTGACGATCGCAACGCAACTGGCGATGCAGACGATGCGCGGCATCCACGATCTGGCGACCGAGCCCGGCCTATGGGAGGTCGACGCGAACCTGCGACCGGAGGGCAAGGACGGGGCGCTCGTGCGCACCCTCGAGTCGCACGTCGCGTACTACGAGCGGTGGGCCAAGAGCTGGGAGTTCCAGGCGCTGCTCAAGGCCCGCCCGCTCGCCGGCGATCTCGAACTCGGTCGGCAGTACGTGGAGGCGGTGTCGCCGAAGGTGTGGTCGAGCGCGTCGCGGGAGAACTTCGTCGACTCGGTGCAGCGGATGCGCGAGCGGGTCACCGACAATATCCCCGCCGACGAGCTGGACGTGCAGCTCAAGCTCGGCCCCGGCGGCCTGCGCGACGTCGAGTTCACGATCCAGCTGCTGCAGCTGGTGCACGGACAGAGCGACCCCAACGTGCGCCAGATCGCCACGCTGCCCGCACTGATCGCCCTCGCCGAGCACGGCTACATCGGTCGGGTGGAGGCCGCAGAGTTCTCCGGTGACTATCGGTTCCTGCGCCTGCTCGAGCATCGTCTTCAGCTCAGCAGGCTGCGGCGCACGCACCTCATGCCCACCGATCCGGATGCCCTGCGAATCCTCGCGCGGGCGTCGGGAATCGCCGCCAACGCCGACGACCTCGTCGAGCAGTGGCAGCGCACCAAGCAGGCCGTACGCAGCTTGCACGAGCGTCTGTTCTACCGCCCGCTGCTGTCAGCGGTCGCCGCCCTTCCGGAGGACGGCCTGACGCTGTCGAGCGAACAGGCAGAGGCGCGACTGGCGGCCATCGGATTCCGCGACCCGCGTGGTGCTCTCAGCCACATCGCGGCGCTCACGGGGGGCGTGTCGCGCAGGGCGACGATCCAGCGCAACCTCCTGCCCGTGATGCTGCAGTGGTTCGCCGATGGCGCAGACCCCGACTACGGACTGCTCGCGTTCCGCAGGCTCAGTGAGGACCTCGGCGAGGCGTACTGGTTCCTGCGCATGCTGCGCGACTCCAGCGCCGCCGCCCAGCGGCTGACGCAGGTGCTGTCGGGCTCCAAGTTCGTGGGTGCCATCTTCGAGCGCATCCCCGAGGCCGCCGCGTGGCTCGAGAACGACGACGAGCTGCGCCCGCGCCCGTACGCGGTACTGCTTGAGGAGTCGGTCGCCGCCGTCGCCCGCCACGAGGGTGACGTGGATGCCGCGGCTCTCGCCCTGCGCACCGCCCGCCGCCGCGAGATACTGCGGCTGGCCCTCGGCGCGATTCTCGGCGTCGTCACCATCGAGGACCTCGGCAAGGGGCTTTCCGACATCACGACCGTGATCCTCAGCGGCGCTCTGTCCCTCGCTCACCGCTACGGCGACGGGATCGAGTTCGGCATCATCGCTATGGGGCGCTACGGGGGAGCGGAGCTGGGCTTCGGCTCGGATGCCGACGTGATGTACGTCTATCGGGCGGCGGGGGCATCCGATGAGGAGGCGCAGCAGCGGGCCGAGGCGATCGTGCGCACGATCAGCCGCCTCACCGAGGACATGCGCGTGCCGCTGGACCTCGACCTAGGGCTGCGCCCGGAGGGTCGCAACGGCGCGATCGTGCGCTCACTGGAGAGCTACCGGGCCTACTACGAGCGCTGGTCGCTCACGTGGGAGGCCCAGGCACTGCTGCGTGCCCGCATCGTCGTGGGGGACCGCTCGGTCCTGGCGGCGTGGGAGGAGCTCGTCAACGATGTGCGCTACCCCGAGACGATCGCCGAGCAGGACATCCGCGAGATCAAGCGCATCAAGGCGCGGGTGGAGGCGGAGCGTCTGCCGCAGGCCGCCGATCCTGCTCGACACCTGAAGCTCGGCCGTGGTTCGCTCAGCGATGTCGAGTGGTTCGTGCAGCTGCTGCAGCTCGAGCACGGTGCGAAGGTGGAGGGTCTGCGCACGACGTCGACTCTGGGCGCGCTGGCGGCCGCCGAGCGCGAGGGCCTCGTGACGACCGCGGACGCAGCGCGTCTTCACAATGCGTGGATGCTCGCCTCCCGAGCCCGGTCCGGCATGACGCTGTGGACCGCCAAGACTTCTGACGTACTCCCGACCGACCGCATGGCGCTCGAAGGCGTCGCACGTCTGGTGGAGTACCCCCCGGGCTCGGCGACGGTGTTCGAAGAGGACTATCTGCGGACGACGCGGTTGGCCCGCCAGGTGTTCGAGAGGCTGTTCTACGGGGCGCGGCTGGGGTCAGCCACCACGGGGTGACCTCACGCCCTCTTGCGCGGGTGTTATGGACGCTGGGGCCCGCCACAACGACCGCGGTTGTCCATTAGGACCGCGCGGGAGCGCAATCCTCCCTCCGCACAACAAAGCGGCCGCCCCCGAAGGGACGGCCGCCGTGTGCTGGGTAGCGACTACACCGAGAAGTACAGCTCGTACTCGAACGGGTGCGGACGCTGCGCCATCGGAGTGATCTCCGCGGTGCGCTTGTAGCTGATCCAGGTGTCGATGAGGTCCTGCGTGAAGACGTTTCCTTCGGTGAGGAACTCGTGGTCGGCCTCGAGCGCGTCGAGCGCCTCGGCCAGCGAACCGGGAACCTGGGGAATGAGCTTGGCCTCCTCGGGCGGCAGCTCGTACAGGTCCTTGTCCACGGGCTCGTGCGGCTCGATCTTGTTCTTGATGCCGTCGAGGCCAGCCATGAGCTGGGCCGCGAATGCGAGGTACGGGTTGCCCGAGGCATCCGGTGCACGGAACTCGATGCGCTTCGCCTTGGGGTTGGTACCCGTGATCGGGATGCGGATCGACGCCGAGCGGTTACCGGCCGAGTACACCAGGTTGACGGGCGCCTCGAAACCGGGCACGAGGCGACGGTAGGAGTTGAGCGTCGGGTTGGTGAACGCAAGGACCGCCGGAGCGTGCTTGAGCAGGCCGCCGATGTACCAGCGCGCGATGTCGCTCAGGCCGCCGTAGCCCTTCTCGTCGTAGAACAGCGGCTTGCCGTCGTTCCACAGCGACTGGTGGGTGTGCATGCCCGAGCCGTTGTCGCCGAACAGCGGCTTCGGCATGAAGGTCGCGACCTTGCCCCACTCGAGGGCGGTGTTCTTGACGATGTACTTGAACTTCAGGATGTCGTCGGCCGCGTGCACCATCGTGTCGAAGCGGTAGTTGATCTCCGCCTGTCCGCCGGTGCCGACCTCGTGGTGGGCGCGCTCGAGGATGAGGCCAGCGTCGATCAGCTTGAGGCTGATGTCATCGCGCAGGTCGGCCTGCTTGTCGACGGGGCTCACGGGGAAGTAGCCACCCTTGAAAGGCGTCTTGTTGGCGAGGTTGCCGCCCTCCTCGACGCGACCCGTGTTCCAGGCGCCCTCCTCGGAGTCGACCGAGTAGAAGCTCTGGTTCTGGGTCACCGAGTAGCGCACATCGTCGAAGATGTAGAACTCAGCCTCGGGAGCGAAGAATGCGGTGTCTGCGATGCCGGTCGACGCGAGGTACTTCTCGGCCTTCTTGGCGACCTGACGCGGGTCCTTGGCGTAGATCTCGCCGTTGCGCGGGTTGTAGATGTCGAAGACCATGATGAGCGTGCGCTCGGTGCGGAACGGGTCAACGTAAGCGGTCGTGACATCCGGAATCAGCTGCATGTCTGACTCGTGGATGTTCGCGAAACCGCGAATCGACGAGCCGTCGAAGAGCTGACCGACGGAGAAGAACTCCTCGTCGACAGTGGACGCCGGAATGTTGAAATGCTGCTGAACACCGGGGAGGTCGGTGAAGCGAATATCAAGGAACTTGACGTCGGTGTCCTTGATGAACTTGAGCACTTCGGAAGAATCACTGAACATGTGAGGAACTCCAATGAGCTTGGTGCTGATCGGCAGCAAACGCCGCCACTCATGAGGGTATGGGTAGGCGGTTTCGCCAGCATCACGCAATTGTTTCGCGCATGTTACGGGCGCACCCCACGCGTAGAATTGGGGGATGCCCGACCCCTCGTCAGCCGCGTCCGACTGGCCGGGGCGGCGCCTCGGTCTTCCCGCCTCCGGACCGCGCTCAGTGGGCCGGTTGGGCCGCCGGATCGCGGCCCTCGTGATCGACTGGGGGACCGCTGTGCTGGTGTCAGTGGCGTTCTTCCAGTATCAGGCGTGGGCAACCCTGGCGATCTTCGCCGGCGTGCAGGTGCTCTTCCTGCTCACGATCAATGCGAGTCCCGGGCACCTTCTGCTCGGGATGCGCGTGGTTCCGATCGCCGGCGGCTACCTGGGACTCTGGCGACCGTTCGCGCGCACACTGCTGTTGTGCCTGGTGATTCCCGCACTCATCTGGGATCTCGACCAGCGCGGCATGCATGATCGACTGGTCGGCACGGTGCTCGTCAGGCGCTGACCTTAGCGCGGACGCTGCGAACGCACTCGCATCGGGTCGATGCCCTTGGGAATCGGCAGGCCGTTCTTGCCCAGCGAGTTGAGACGGTTGGAAACCGCGAGGATCTCCGGCTTGCGCAGCACCGGCTTCAACTGGCGCAATTTCGTGGGCAGCTTGTACAGCGGCACCGACTCGGCGTCCGGTCCCACGTAGATGAACGACACCGGCACGTTCGGCAGGATGCGCACGATGCTCTTGCGCTCATCCTCGAGCATGCGCTGCGTGCGGCTGCGGGGGCCCTCGCCGATGAGGGCGACACCGCCACGCCCGACGGCGCGGTACACGGCATCCTGAGTCTTGGGGCTGACCGAGACGGGCATCTCGCTCGCCGTCCAGCCGCGACGAAGCGAACTCTTCAGCACCGCACCCACTGCGCCCGGCTGGCCCTCGATCTGCGAGTACGCGGCCTTCTCGGCGCGACGGCCGAGCACGATGAGGAACAGCAGTACGCCACCGAGCACGCCGGCAATCACGTACAGGACGACGGCGAGAATGCTGTCGCCACCCAGAGCGATCGCGAGGATGATTCCCGCGAGCACCGGCAGCAGGAAGGCCAGCAGCAGGTACCAGATCGCGAGCTTGTCGTAGCGCCGGGTCATCTGGAAGACCTGGTACATCTGCTTCAGTCGACCGGGCTCCTTGGGAGCCTTCGGCGCCGTCGTGGTGGTTCGTGCCATGTGTCTAGGATACGGGTTCGGCGAGGCGGCTCAGCGCTCGGCTCAGACTGCTTGCGCGAAGCCGAGGTTCGCGTCTGCGAGGTGAGTCAGGTGCTCCGGGATGTCGCGGCCCTTCGCCACCATGGAGCGCGCCCACAGGCGCCCGGCACGGTAGCTCGAGCGCACGAGCGGCCCCGCGAGCACTCCGAGGAATCCGATCTCCTCGGCGGCCTCCGAGAACTCGACGAACTCCTGCGGCTTGACCCAGCGGGCGACCGGCAGGTGGCGCGGGGTCGGGCGAAGGTACTGCGTGATCGTGATGATGTCGGTGCCGGCATCGTGCAGGTCCTGCAGTGCCTGCAGCACCTCGGCGGGCTCCTCGCCCATGCCGAGGATGAGGTTGGACTTGGTGATGAGGCCGGCCGCCCGGGCCTTGGTGAGCACGTCAAGTGAACGCTCGTAGCGGAACGCCGGGCGGATGCGCTTGAAGATGCGCGGCACCGTCTCCACGTTGTGGGCGAAGACTTCGGGGCGCGACGAGAACACCTCGCCCAGCAGGTCGGGGTTTCCCGAGAAGTCGGTCGCGAGAATCTCGACGCCGGTGCCGGGGTTCTGCGCGTGGATCTGGCGCACGGTCTCGGCGTGCAGCCACGCACCCTCATCGGGAAGGTCGTCGCGCGCGACGCCGGTGACGGTGGCATAGCGCAGGTTCATCTTGGTGACGGACTCGGCAACCCGACGTGGCTCGTCCTTGTCGTAGTCGGCGGGCTTGCCGGTGTCGATCTGGCAGAAGTCGCACCGCCGCGTGCACTGGCTGCCACCGATGAGGAAGGTCGCCTCACGGTCCTCCCAGCACTCGAATATGTTCGGGCATCCCGCTTCCTGGCACACCGTGTGCAGGCTCTCGCCCTTGACGAGCTCCTGCAGCTGTCGGTACTCCGGCCCCATCTTCGCGACGGTCCTGATCCACTCGGGCTTGCGCTCGATCGGGGTCTCGGCGTTGCGCACCTCGAGGCGCAGCAGCTTGCGGCCCTCCACCTGGTTGGCTTCGGGGTGGTGGCTCGTGCTCATGCGTTGGCTCCTGTGAGGGCGGATTCGAGGTGCTTCTGCACGAGGGGCAGCACATCCTCGGGGGAGACGTCTCGGCCCAACTCGCGCGAGACTGACGTGATTCCGGCGTCGAGAATGCCGCACGCGACGATCTTGGAGTAGGCGTCGAAGCTGTTGTCGCAGTTGAGTGAGAAGCCATGCATCGTCACTCCCTCGGCGACGCGGATGCCGATTGCCGCGATCTTCTCCGCGCCCACCGGTTCGTCGTAGCGCATCCAGACGCCCGAGCGGCCGGCAACGCGGCCGGCATCGAGCCCGAGCTCGGCGAGTACCTCGATGAGCACGCCCTCGATGCGGCGCACATAGCCCACCACGTCGATGGGTTCGGCGAGACGCACGATCGGGTAGCCGACGAGCTGCCCCGGGCCGTGCCAGGTGATCTTGCCACCCCGGTCGACATCGATGACGGGCGTGCCGTCGGTGGGGCGTTCGAAGTCCTCCGTGCGCTTACCGGCGGTGTAGACCGACGGATGCTCGAGGAGGATGACGGTGTCGGGGCGGGTTCCGCTCACGACGGCACGATGGGTTGCGCGTTGAAGCTCAAGAGCTTCGATGTACGGCACGGAGTTGGCGCTTAGCCCCGCGACGACAAAGTCGATCACGCATCCGAGTCTATGCGCGTTCCGGTCCTCCCCATCCCCTCCAGGCACTGTTTCGCGACGGAAGTCGCGGGTGCGTCAGGGTCGACCGCAATCCGAGGCACGGTGGTGGCATGACTGGCGACACCCTCGGCGGCTATCGACTCGTTCGCAAACTCGGCGAGGGGCCGCGTGCCGAAGTTCACCTCGCCTACCCGCGCAGCGACAGCGATGATGCTCGAGCCGTCGCCATCAAGGTGTTCCGGCCGACTGTGGGCGATACGGCCGCCATCACCGAGATCGAGGCGCTGTCGAGGGCTGCGGGCGATCATGTGGTCACGCTGATCGACCTGGCCGGCGGACCTGATGGCGCCCCCGCGCTGATACTTGAGCGTGTGGCCGGCGGCAGCCTCGGCAGGCTCCTGCGGGACCGGGCGTCCCTGCGTCAGGGAGAGGCGATCACGATCCTCGTTCCCCTCGCGAGAACCCTGAGACGCCTCCACGACAACGGCGTTGTGCATGGAGGTCTCAGGCTGGAGGCAGTCGCCTTCGATGGAACCGGCGCACCGGTGCTCTCGTGCTTCGGGTCTGCCAGCCTGATCGAGCCACGGATGCCGCCGGCCCGACTGGAGCAGGAGCAGGGCGTCATCCGCGATCTGGATGACTTCGCTCGCGTCGCGAGGGCGGTGCTCGACCGGCTTCCACTGCCGGTCAGTCTGCCGGATCCCGGCCAGGACTGGCTGGAGCGGGTCGAGCAGGTGCTCTTCGATCTCGGGGCGCCCGAGGCGGTGAAGCTTCGGCCCGATGGCCCGGCGGAACTCGCGCCGCCCGCCCGAATCCTGACCGCGCCCCCGGTGCCGCCTGAGCCGGAGGTCGGAGGGAGGGGTGGCCTGTTGAGCCTGGTGCTACCCGACTGGCTCGACGGTGCCGGCCTGGCGGTGTCGGTGCATCGGTGGGCGAGCCGGGCTCGCCGCGCGGTGCTCGCGGTTCGCGCACGCGCCTGGATCGCACTTGGGGCGGTGGCAGGGGCCTTGGTGCTGGCTGCGGTCCTGATTCCCTCATCGCCGCCTGGCGCGACTGCGGGACCCGCTCCGCACCCGAGCCTCAGCCCGACCCCGACGGCGAGCAACGCTGGGGGCGACGACGTCGTGGCGGGGGACGACCCGCTGGCCGCACTGCCCGAGCTTCTCGCGCTGCGGGAGCGGTGCATCCGTGATCTGTCGGTGCTGTGCCTGGATGATGTCGACCAGCCGGGTTCCGCGGCGCTGGCTGAGGACCAGCTGCTCGTCAGGTCACTGCAGCAGGGGTCGGAGCAGCCCGACACCCTGCGTGTCTCGGCATCGGATTTGACCCTGGAGGAGCGACTCGGCGACTCAGCACTGGTGTCGCTGGGTGACGTAACGGACAGCGAACCGGCCTCGCTCCTCATGATGAAGAGCGAGGCCGGTTGGCGGATCAGGGACTACCTGGAGCGTTAGAACGCGTGCTCAGATGCCCAGCTTGGCGGCGAAGTCGCCGCCCTCGAGGCGATCCTTGACAGCCACCAGGAACCGGGCGGCGTCGGCGCCGTCGACGATGCGGTGATCGTAGGACAGTGCCAGGTACACCATGGAGCGGATAGCGATCGCGTCGCCACCCGCATCGCTCACCACGACCGGCTTCTTCGTGACGATTCCGGTGCCGAGAATCGCCGACTGCGGCAGGAACACGATGGGCGTGTCGAAGAGCGCGCCGCGCGATCCGGTGTTGGTCAGGGTGAACGTGCCCCCGGCCAGCTCGTCGGGCTTCAGCTTGTTGTCGCGCGTGCGCTCGGCGAGGTCGGCGATCTGCGCAGCGAATCCAGCGAGGTCGAGCTTCGCAGCATCACGGATCACGGGAGTCAGAAGACCGCGCTCGGTATCGACGGCGATGGAGATGTTCTCCTGCGCCGGGTAGACGATCGAGTCGCCGTCGATCGTCGCGTTGATGATGGGGTACGCCGTCAGTGCTTCGGCCGCTGCGAGAGCGAAGAACGGCAGGAAGCTCAGCTTGACGCCGGTCTTCTGCTGGAACGCAGCCTTGACCTGATCGCGGTAGTGCGCCACGAGCGTGACATCCACCTCGACGACGGACGTCAGCTGCGCTGAGCTCTGCATCGAGATGACGGCGCGCTCGGCGATGACCTTGCGCAGGCGCGACATCGCGACGGTCGTGCCGCGCAGCGGCGAGACCTCGAGAGCCTTCGCGGGTGCGGCGACGGGCGCTGCGGTCGAGACGGACGCGGATGTCGCGGCCAGGACGTCCTGCTTGCGGATGCGTCCACCCACTCCGGTTCCGGTCACGGCGGACAGGTCGACGCCGCTCTCGTGTGCGAGCTTGCGCACGAGCGGGGTCACGTAGCCTGCTGCGTCAGCCGAGGGAGCGCTCGGGGCGGCGGCGGGCGCAGCGGGGGCGGGAGCGGGTGCGGGTGCGGGTGCGGGAGCCTCTGCGACGGGTGCCGGCGCTTCGACAACGGGTGCCGGCGCAGGTGCCTCGACGACTGGTGCGGGTGCCTGGGGCTCAACGACGGGTGCGGGTGCGGGCGCCTCGACGACTGGTGCGGGTGCCTCAGCCACGGGCTCCGGTGCGGGGGCCGGAGCCTCTGCGACGGGTGCCGGAGCGGCGGGCGCCTCCGTGGCGCCCGATCCGTCACCGATGGTGACGAGGGTGGTACCGACCTCGACCGTCTCGTCCTCGGCGACGAGGATGGCTTCGATCACTCCGGCGACAGGCGACGGGATCTCCGTGTCGACCTTGTCGGTCGAGACTTCGAGCAGCGGCTCGTCGACCTCGACCCGGTCGCCGACCTTCTTGAGCCAGCGTGTCACCGTGCCCTCGGTGACACTCTCTCCGAGTGCCGGAAGGTTGACGGATTCGCTCATCAGTGATGCTCCTTAGTGCCGCGTACGTACTTAGTTTAGTAAAGGGGTTTCGCGCCGGGGTCAGATGCCGTGAAGCGGCTTGCCCGCGAGAGCCAGGAACGCCTCGCCGAGCGCCTCGTTCTGGGTCGGGTGCGCGTGAAGAAGCGGCGCGATGTCCTCCGGGTAGGCCTCCCAGTTGACCGCGAGCTGAGCCTCGCCGATCAGTTCGCCCACTCGAGCGCCGATCATGTGAACTCCGACGACCGGTCCCTCGTTGACCCGCACGACCTTGACGGATCCGGAGGTTCCGATGATGTGGCTCTTGCCGTTGCCCGCGAGGTTGTAGTCGTAGCTCGTGATCTTGTCGGCGCCGTACTTCTCTGCAGCCTTGGCCTCGGAGAGACCGACGGATGCGACCTCCGGGTCGCTGTAGGTGACCTTCGGAATGTTGAGGTCGTCGATGACGATCGGGTTGAGTCCGGCGATCTCCTCAGCCACGAAGATCCCGTGCTGGAATCCGCGGTGGGCCAGCTGCAGGCCGGGCACGATGTCGCCCACGGCGTAGACACCGGGGATGTTGGTGGCGAGGCGTTCGTTGGTGATGACGAAGCCGCGGTCGATGGTGATGCCGACCTCCTCGTAGCCGAGTCCGGCGGTGAGCGGGCCGCGACCGACGGCCACGAGCAGGAGCTCGGCCTCGATGGTCTCGCCGTTCTCCAGGGTGACGACGACGCCCTGGTCGTTCTGGGTCACGCCTTGGAAGCGAACTCCCAGCTTGAAGTCGATTCCGCGCTTGCGGAACGCACGCTCGAACTGCTTCGAGATCGCCTCGTCCTCGTTGGGCACGAGGTGGGGGAGCGCCTCGATGATCGTGACCTCGGAACCCCAGCTGCGCCAGACGGACGAGAACTCGACGCCGATGACACCGCCGCCGAGAACGGCGACCTTCTTCGGGATGAAGTCGAGCTCGAGTGCCTGCTCGGAGGTGATGACCCGTCCGCCGATCTCGAGACCGGGGAGCGAGCGGGAGTAGCTGCCGGTCGCGAGCACGACGTTCTTGCCGGTGACCGTGTCATCCCCGACCTGCACGGTGGTGGGGGAGATCAGACGTCCCTCGCCCTCGATCGTGATGATGCCGCGAGCCTTGATGAGGCCCTGCAGTCCCTTGTACTTGCTGGCGACAACCTCCTGGCGGTAGCCGGTCACCGCGGCGATGTCGACGCCGTTGAAGGTGGATGAGACACCGTACTTCGCGGACTCGCGCGTGACGTCGGCGACCTCGGCGGAGTGCAGCAGCGCCTTGGTCGGAATGCATCCGACGTGCAGGCAGGTGCCCCCCACCTTGTTCTTCTCGATGAGACCAACGCTCATTCCGAGCTGGCTTGCGCGCAGGGCGGCGGCGTAGCCACCACTTCCGCCACCGAGAACTACGAGGTCAAAATTGTGCTCAGCCAAAACCAGCAACTCCTCTGTAAGGATCTTCAAGCACCGGCGCCTGATGGTGTGGTGGACGACCGGCTGGGGCGGTGAGATCCCGCCTCGAAAACCCTACTACTTCCTACTTGGCACCGAGGCCGGTCGCGAACTCGATCAGAGCCCGTACGGAGACGCCGGTCGGGCCCTTGCCCGTGAAGCCCCAACCGCCGGCGCCGTTGTTCGCCGGACCGGCGATGTCGAGGTGCGCCCACGGGATCACGGTCTTGGCCTCGCCCTCGCCGACGCTGCCGACGAAGTCGCGGAGGAAGGCGGCGGCGATCAGCATTCCGGCTGCGGTGTTGCCGGGCTTGATGTTGGCGATGTCGGCGATGTCCGACGCGAGCATGGGTCTCACATCGCTGGGGATCGGCATCGGCCACAGGGTCTCGCCGACCCGATTGCCGGCAGCGACCACATCGGCGACGAGCTGCGAGTCGCCCATGGTGCCGACGTAGCGGTTGCCCAGGGCGATGAGTGCCGCACCGGTGAGAGTCGCGACGTCGATGATCGCATCGGGCTCCTCCTCGCTCGCGGCGACAAGGCCGTCAGCGAGCACGAGCCGGCCTTCCGCGTCAGTGTTGAGCACCTCGACGGTCTTGCCCCCACGGATGCGGATGACGTCATTGGGGCGCAGCGCCGAACCCGAAGGCATGTTCTCCGCGATGCAGAGCCACGCCGTGACCTTGACGTCGAGCTCCAGCTTGGCCGCGGCAAGAACGACCGCGAGCACTGTTGCCGCTCCAGTCATGTCGTACTTCATGCCGATCATGGATGCCGGGGGCTTCAGCGAGAGCCCGCCCGAGTCGAACGTGATTCCCTTGCCCACGAGAGCCAGGTGGCGGGTCGCGCCCTTCGGTGCGTAGACCGCCTTCACGAGTCGTGGCGGGCGAGTCGAGCCCTGGCCGACGCCGAGAATCCCGCCGAATCCACCCGCGGCGAGTTGCTTCTCGTCCAGGACGTCGACAGTGACGACCGTGGGCTCGGCCAGCGCCCGGGCCGCGGCCGCGAACGACTCGGGATAGAGGTCGGACGGAGGCATGTTGACGAGGTCCCGCACGGTGTGCACCGCCTCGGCGATGATCGATGCCTTCGATACCAGAGCGTCGGAGCCGGCGGCCGCCACGATCACCGTGGTTGCCGGCAGCTTGGTCGACTCGAGCGAGCTGGAGCGGTACTCGGTGTACGCGTAGGCGCCGATCGCAGCCCCCTCGAGCACGGCGAGGGTGTCGGCGTCATCCTTCACAGGCAGCGCGAACACGATCGACTCGACTCCGCGCAGCTGCCGGGCTGCTGATCCTGCGGCATACCGCAGGTCGTCGACGGTGACCTCGCCGCTGCCGACGCCGATGAGCGCGATGCTCTCGGTGGCTCCGTAGCTGCCCGGGATGCGCCTGAGCTCGTCCTGCGCGCCGGTCACGCCGATCGACGCGAGCACCAGCTGGAGCTCGGCGAGCTCGGCGGCATCGCTCAGGAGTCGGGGTCCGTCGTCGGTCTTGCTCACTCCGAGCACGAGCACGTCGGCGGCAATGGTCAGGGGCGGTTCTGGGCTCACAGACAGAGCGGGCACGGTCATGGCCCCATCGTAGCGAGGCCGCCTGTGCTGTTCGCTCAGGGCATCACGCGCGCGGAGCATGCCGTGCGTCGCCGAGATTAGAGTTGTTGCATGCGCGATCCGGGCGGCCTGTACGACATCTCGACAGATGTCATCGAGGTGCCATCGGGGTTGCATCTCGTCGCGGGTCTCACCGGTTTTGCGGATGCGGGAAGCGCTGTGAGCCAGGTCAGCGAGTACCTGCTCGACACCCTCGAGCACAGCACTGTGCTGACCTTCGACAACGACGAACTGCTCGACTACCGGGCGCGGCGCCCCACGATGTACTTCGATCAGGATCATCTGAGCGACTACCAGCCCGCGGCTCTGAAGCTCTACTTGGCGCGCGACGAGCTCGGGCAGCAGTTCCTGCTGCTGACCGGCTACGAGCCCGACTTCCAGTGGGAGCGATTCACTGCTGCCGTGCTGGATATCGTGCAGCGCTACGGGGTCAGCACGACCACGTGGATCAACTCGATTCCCATGCCTGTTCCGCACACGCGCTCCATCGGTGTCACGGTGAGCGGCAACCGTTCCGAGCTCACCGATGCGATGTCGGTGTGGAAGCCGCGCACGCAAGTGCCGGCGACCGCGTTGCACCTGATCGAGTTCCGACTCCGGGAGTTGGCCCACCCGACGACCGGCTTCGTGCTCCTTATTCCGCACTACCTCGCCGACACCGAGTTCCCCCTCGCGGCGGTCGCCGCGTTGGAGAGCGTCAGTGCGGCAACCGGACTGATCTTCCCGACGGATCGCCTGCGCGAAGAGGGGCGCGACTTCCTCGCGAAGATCGACGCCCAGGTGGAGAACAACCAGGAGCTCGCGAAGCTCGTCGGCACGCTCGAGGAGCGTCACGACAGCTACATGCAGGACAACCCGCTGCGATCCCCGCTGACCGACGTCGACGGCGAGCTGCCCACTGCGGATGAGATCGCCGCCGAGCTACAGAACTTCCTCGCTGCGCGGCGCAACGGAGACGACGACACCCCGCTCCAGTAGGCCCGTAGCATGGGAGCGATGAACTCCCGTCGCGCGTGGCTGATGTTCTCCATCGCCATCGCCGCATACATGGTTGCCGTTCTGCAGCGATCATCGCTGGGTGTGGCCGCGGTCGAGGCAACCGATCGCTTCAGCGTGAACGCCGCCGCGCTCTCGACGCTCGCTGTGGTGCAGATCGTGGTCTACGCGGCTCTTCAGATTCCGGTGGGAGTCATGCTCGACAGGGTCGGGCCGCGCGTGCTGCTCACGCTCGGGGCCGCGTTGATGGCGCTGGGGCAGAGCACTCTCGCGGTGGCGCCCACTCTCGGCGTTGCGCTCATCGGCCGCATCCTGGTGGGTGCCGGGGACGCCATGACCTTCATCTCCGCCGTGCGGTTTCTCACCAACTGGTTCGACGGCAAGACCATTCCGATCGTGACCCAGTTGCTGGGCACCGCTGGACAGCTCGGCCAGGTGCTGTCGGCACTTCCCCTGGCATTGGCACTGCACGCGTGGGGATGGACCCCGACCTACCTGAGCGCCGCCGCTCTGTCAGTGATCGTGGTCATCGTGCTCGGGGTCTTGGCCCGCGGCCGAGGTCCGAATGAGCTGCCACTCGTGCAGCAGAGTTGGGCGGCATCCGGTCATCAACTGCGGGAGAGTCTGCGCAGACCGGGCACGCAGCTGGGGTTCTGGACGCACTTCGTCGCCGGCGGATCCGTGACCATGTTCTCGCTGCTCTGGGGGTTTCCGTTCCTCTCGATCGCGCTGGGCTACGGGCCGACCGGAGCGGCGGGGCTTCTGACGATCATGATCGCGAGCGCGGCCGTATCGGGGCCGATACTCGGGCTGCTCTCGGCACGATTCCCCCTGCGGCGAAGCAACATCGTCCTGGGGATCGTGACCATGCTCGCAGCGCTGTGGGGAGCGACTCTCGCCTGGCCGGCAACCCCTCCGCTCTGGCTGATCGTGCTCCTGCTGGTGTTCATCGCGGCGAGCGGCCCCGGATCACTGATCGGCTTCGACTTCGCACGCACGTTCAATCCTCAACGGGCTCACGGCTCTGCCAGTGGAGTGGTCAACGTGGGCGGATTCACCTCCGGTTTCGTTCTGATGCTCATCGTCGGAATCCTGCTCGACGCGATGGATCGGACCCGCGGCGGATCAGGGATCCCGGCCGAGCTCTATTCGCTGGAATCCTTCCGGCTCGCCTTCCTCGCCCAGTACGCGGTCATCGGCGCCGGAGTCGGCTTCATGCTCGTCGCCCGCCGACGCACCCGACGTCGGCTGCACGCCGAGGAGGGAATAGAAGTGGCACCGATCTGGGTTTCACTCATGAGGGCGTGGCGGCACCGGTTCCGCTGAAGGCCCTCCCGGACTCTGGCGGTTGGTCCAATCAAACCGTGCAATAATTGATTCGAGACCCGGTCTAGTTTCGGGATTCGTGGCATCCCTGGATGTTCAAGCTCGTCGAGCGCAACGAATCACGACTTGACATGGGTCTTAGTACTGCCCAAAAACAGTGCTGCCCGATCGAAAGGCATTCGAAACATGGCAACCCGAACCAAGGCCCCCGCCGCAGCTGCGAGCGTCAAGGCCCCTGCGGCGAAGGCCGCACCCACGAAGGCTTCCGCCGCGAAGGCGTCCACCGCCGTCGACGCACCCGAGCTCACCCGCGCTGAGAAGGCCGCTGCCACGAAGGCGGCGAAGGCCGCGGGGGCATCGGCCGCCCCCGTGAAGGCTCCGGCGACCAAGCGTGGCTCGAAGGCAACGGCCCCCGCAGACCCCGAAGACGGCAATGACGACGTCGATGAGGTCGTGGAGATCGATGTTGACGACGACGCGATCGACCCCGAGGAGATCGATGTCGTTGTCGCCGTGGTCGAAGTCGAGGTAGATGTCGACGCGGACTCGGATGACGCCAAGGACGACGACGATGACGACGACGAGAAGTCGACGGGCAAGGACGAGGAACTGCCGACCGGCGCCCTGGTGCTGTCGCTGGTCGACGACGAGGACGAGGTCCCCGTCTATTCGTCGGCGATCACCGGCGCTACGGCAGACCCCGTCAAGGACTACCTGAAGCAGATCGGCAAGGTCGCACTGCTCAATGCTGCCGAGGAGGTCGAGCTCGCCATGCGCATCGAGGCGGGCCTCTTTGCCGAGGACAAGCTCTCGCACATGTCAGCGGCCGAGCAGAAGTCGCAACTCGGACGCGAACTGCTCTGGGTCGCCAAGGACGGGCAGCGGGCGAAGAGCCACCTGCTCGGCGCCAACCTGCGCCTCGTCGTCTCGCTTGCGAAGCGCTACACCGGCCGCGGCATGCAGTTCCTCGACCTGATCCAGGAGGGCAACCTCGGTCTCATCCGTGCCGTCGAGAAGTTCGACTACACCAAGGGCTTCAAGTTCTCCACTTACGCAACGTGGTGGATCCGTCAGGCCATCACTCGCGCCATGGCCGACCAGGCCCGCACCATCCGCATCCCCGTGCACATGGTCGAGGTCATCAACAAGCTTGCGCGCGTGCAGCGCCAGATGCTTCAGGACCTCGGCCGCGAACCCACGCCCGAGGAGTTGAGCCGCGAGCTCGACATGACTCCGGAGAAGGTCATCGAGGTGCAGAAGTACGGCCGCGAGCCGATCTCCCTGCACACACCGCTCGGCGAGGACGGCGACAGCGAGTTCGGCGACCTCATCGAGGACACCGAGGCCGTGGTTCCGGCGGATGCCGTCGGTTTCACCATGCTGCAGAAGCAGCTGGAGAGCCTCCTCGACTCCCTGTCGGAACGCGAGGCGGGCGTCATCCGGATGCGCTTCGGACTCGGCGACGGGATGCCCAAGACTCTCGACCAGATCGGTGACACGTTCGGTGTGACGCGGGAGCGCATCCGCCAGATCGAGTCGAAGACGATGGCCAAGTTGCGTCATCCGTCACGCTCGCAGTCCCTGCGCGACTACCTCGAGTAATGGCGTCGACGCGCTACGTGCCGGCGATTCTGGTCGGACGCGCCGTACGCTTCATTGCACGTCTGCGTAAGCGAGATGGTGGCTCGGCAATTCCCGGCCTGGTGGTCAACAGGATCGCGCCCGGTTTTCTCCCGCACGCGCTGAACTCGTTCCCCGACGGACTGGTGATCGTCAGTGGCTCGAGCGGTAAGTCGACGACGACGAAGATGATCGTGGCGATTCTGCGCGCGCACGGGCGGACTGTCTTCACGAACCCCTCGACCGCGAACATCAGCCAGGGCCTCACATCGGCTCTGCTGGAGAAGGCCTCGGTCACGGGCCGCCTGAGCGATCGCATGGCCGTGCTGGAGATGGACGAGGGACACGGCGCGCTGGTCGCCCGCGACCTCGACCCGCGAACGGTGATCCTGACCAATGTCATGACCGACCAGATCGATCGCTTCTTCGAGTCCGAGCAGGTGGCCGAGCTCCTCGAGCGGATCGCCGAGCGGGCGACCGGAACTGTCGTCTACAACGCTGACGACGCACTGCTGGCGGAATTGGCGGCCCGGCTGAAGGTTGCGGCGGTGGGATTCGGGGCAGCCCCTGACGTGCTCGCTGCCGCCCCGCGGGGTCTCGGGTATGCCCGGCAGGTGCAGAGTCGGCCGCGCGCAACGGTGGAGGTCACGGCCGTCCACGGTCGCGCGGCAACGCTCGACTGGGATGGCGTCAGCATGGCCGTGGAACTGCCGGCCAGGGGCATCCACTATGCGGTGGATGCCGCCGCCGCCGTCTGCGGAGCGAGCGAGGTGCTCGGACCGGACTTCGACGCCACGATCGCTGTCGATGCGATCTCGACGCTCGAACCGGTCTTCGCCCGGGGTGAGGTCACCAGGGTCAGGGGGATGCCCGTCGAGTTCGTTCTCGTGCAGAACCCCGCCAGCTTCCAACTGAATGTGGATGAGCTCGACCCCGAGCTCGATCAGGTGCTGATGGCGATCGGATCGGACGTGCGCGACCCGTCGTACTTCTGGCCGGTCGACCTCTCCGCAATGCCGCCCGTCACCGTGGTGACCGGTTCCAAGGCTCACGAGCTCGCCCTGCAGCTGGAGTACCAGGGCGTTGCGGTGGGTGCACTGGAGCCGGACCTGGCAACGGCGATCGACGCCTTCTTCGCGCTGCCAACCCCACAGCACGGAATCAAGACGGTGATCTTCAGCGCGGATTCGATGCGCCGCACGCGAACCCACCTCGGATTGGCCTGATGTGATCACCATCCTGTCTGTGTTTCCCGAACTCCTCGACCTCAACGGCGACGCGCAGAACGCGCTCGTTCTGGCTCAGCGTGCCCGCTGGGCGGGCTGGGACGCTCGAGTGCACAACCTCGCGCTCGGCGACTCACTTGAGGGCGAGGCGCCGCAGGCGGTGATCGTGGGGTCCGGTGCCGAGTCGAGCGCGCCACGGGTACTGGAGGGCCTTCGTGCGCTGGAGGGGAGCCTGCGCGCATGGAGTGCCGACGGCATCCCGCTGCTCGCCGTGGGAACCGGGTGGGAGCTTCTCTCCCAGTCAGTCGAGCTGTCGAACGGCGACGTGCTTGAGGGGCTGGGCATCTTCTCCGGTCGCTCGGTGGCCCGCGCGCGGGTCAGCGATGATCTCGTCGTCGACAGCGACTTCGGCCGCCTCATCGGATTCGAGAACCACGCCCGGGAGTACCGCGCTGTCGCCGGTGCGCGGGCGCTCGGCACCGTTGTCTACGGCGTCGGCAACTCACTCGCCGCCGAGCCCCGACTTGAGGGTGAGGTTGTCGGCACCAGCATCGGAACCCACCTGCACGGCCCGGTGCTCGCCAAGAATCCCGGCCTGGCGGACTATCTGCTGGGCCTCATCACGGATGGTCGCTACGAAGCGAACGACGCCACAGCTGAACGAGTGGATGCCTCAGCCCAAGCAGCACGAAACCAGATCGCCGTGCGGCTCGGTCTGGCCGCCGAGTAGCGCGAAGGGGCCGGTCGCCTAGTCGGCGACGGACTCCAGCAGGCGCGCCGACTCGTCGTGCCAGTTGAGTGCGGTCGGGAACAGCTTCTCCTTGAACTTGGCGCCGTGGTGCGCGCAGAAGAGAAGGTCGCCGCTGGCGAGGGTGACTCGAATGTAGGCCTGCGCTCCGCAGCTGTCGCAACGGTCGAGCGCGGAGAGGGAGTAGTCCAGTTCGTCGACGGCGGTGTTCTCGGTGGCGATCTGAGACATGTCCTGCTCCTTACGGCTGGCGGGTGAAGTTCCCGTGACTCAATACAAGCACGCGGTTGTTACAGCGGTGCGACATTTGCCGGGTATTTCGCTGAACGCGTACAGCGGTGGTGTGGCAACAGGGTCGGTGGCCTCGAGGACCCTAGTCTTGAAGGCGACCCAAGGAGATCCATCTATGTCGAGCGCTGACTACTCGGCCCGTCATCTGTCCGTGCTCGAGGGGCTCGAGGCAGTTCGCAAGCGTCCCGGTATGTACATCGGTTCCACCGACTCCCGTGGCCTCATGCATTGCCTCTGGGAGATCATCGACAACTCTGTCGACGAGGCGCTGGGCGGTCACGGTACCGAGATCGCGGTGATCCTGCACCCCGACGAGAGCGTCGAGGTGCGCGACACTGCCCGCGGCATCCCCGTCGACATCGAGCCCAAGACGGGTCTCTCGGGCGTCGAGGTCGTGTTCACCAAGCTCCACGCCGGCGGCAAGTTCGGCGGCGGATCGTACGCGGCATCCGGTGGACTGCACGGCGTCGGCGCTTCGGTGGTCAATGCGCTCTCGGAGCGGCTCGACGTCGAGGTCGACCGCGACGGCAAGACCTGGGCGATGTCGTTCCACCGCGGTGAGCCCGGCATCTTCGCCGACTCCGGCGAGCCCACGCCCGACGCCACGTTCACGCCGTTCGTGTCCGGCAGCGAGCTGCGGCTCGTCGGCAAGGTCGCCAAGGGCGTCACCGGCACGCGCATCCGGTACTGGGCCGACCGCCAGATCTTCACCAAGGGGGCGACGTTCCAGACCGATGAGCTCCTGGATCGCCTGCGCCAGACGGCCTTCCTCGTGCCATCGCTGACCCTCGACCTCACCGACTCGCGCGGGCCCGAGCCGCGACGCGAGACCTTCCACTTCGAGGGCGGCATCGGCGAGTTCGTCGATCACCTGGCTCCGGATGCGCCGATCACCGACACCTGGCGCATGCTCGGGTCCGGCACCTTCACCGAAACCGTGCCGGTGCTTCAGGACAACGGGCACATGACCCCGACCGAGCTCACCCGCGAGTGCCAGGTCGACGTGGCACTGCGGTGGGGCACCGGGTACGACACCGTGTTCAAGAGCTTCGTGAACATCATCGCCACCCCGAAGGGCGGAACGCATCAGGCCGGTTTCGAGCAGGGGATGCTCAAGTTCCTCCGTGCCGAGGTCGAGAAGAATGCGCGCCGACTCAAGGTGGGATCCGACAAGCTGGAGAAGGACGACGTGCTCGCCGGGCTGACCGCGGTGCTCACGGTACGGCTGCCAGAACCCCAGTTCGAAGGCCAGACCAAGGAGATACTCGGCACGCCCGCTGTGCGCTCGATCGTGTCATCCGTCATCGCGAAGCAGCTGGCGGAGAAGTACGCCTCGTCCAAGCGCGACGACAAGGCGCAGAGTGCCCTCGTGCTCGACAAGATCGTGTCGGAGATGAAGTCACGCATCTCGGCGCGCGCCCACAAGGAGACCCAGCGGCGCAAGAACGCGCTGGAGAGCTCCTCGCTGCCGGCGAAGCTCGTGGACTGCCGCTCGAACGACGTCGCCAACAGCGAGCTCTTCATCGTCGAGGGTGACTCCGCCCTCGGTACCGCCAAGCTCGGGCGCGACAGTGAGTACCAGGCGTTGCTGCCGATTCGCGGCAAGATCCTCAACGTGCAGAAGGCCTCGGTCAGCGACATGCTCTCCAACGCCGAGTGCGCCTCGATCATTCAGGTCATCGGCGCCGGGTCGGGTCGTAGCTTCGATCTCGAGTCCGCCCGGTACGGCAAGGTCATCATCATGGCCGACGCCGATGTCGATGGCGCACACATCCGCACGCTGCTGCTGACGCTGTTCTTCCGGTACATGCCCGAGATGATCCGGGATGGCCGGGTCTACGCCGCGGTGCCGCCGCTGCACCGGGTGGTCGTTCTCAATCCGGGCTCGAAGCCGAACGAGACGATCTACACCTACTCCGAGGCGGAGTTGAACGCGGTGCTGGCCGGGCTCAAGAAGAGCGGCAAGAAGTATCAGGACCCGATCCAGCGCTACAAGGGTCTCGGTGAGATGGATGCCGACCAGCTCGCCACGACGACGATGGACCGCGCCCACCGCACCCTCAGGCGGGTCAACGTCGGCGACGCGGAGATGGCGGCGAAGGTGTTCGAGCTGCTCATGGGCAACGATGTCGCGCCCCGCAAGGAGTTCATCATCGCGGGCCACGGACTCGACCGCGACCGCATCGACGTCTGACGGTCACTCGCACTGCCTAGAATGCGGGCGTGAGAGTTGAGGTGACCGGGGGAGTACTTGAGGGCACCGTCCGGCGCGGCCTGCGGATGTGGCGGGGCATCCCCTATGCGGCGGCGCCCGTCGGCGAGCTGCGGTTCAGGGCACCCGCCGCTGTTACGCCGTGGGCGGGCATCCGGGACGCCTCGGAGTTCGGGCCGATCGCACCACAGGACCGCAACGGACAGTTCCGGGTGCGCACCAATGCCCCCATGTCCGAGGACTGCCTCACCCTCAACGTGATCGCGCCGGCCGAGCCGGGCGAGCGGATGCCCGTGATGGTGTTCGTGCACGGCGGCGCCTACAGCGTGGGATCCGCTCGCGAGATCCACAAGCAGGGCGAAGGGCTCGTGCGCTCGGGTGGTGTCATCTTCGTGAACTTCAACTACCGGTTGGGTGCGCTCGGCTACCTGGACTTCAGCTCCTTCTCGACACGCTCGCACCGCTTCGACAACAACCTCGGCCTGCGCGACCAGGTCGCAGCACTTGAGTGGGTGCGCGACAACATCGCCGCGTTCGGCGGTGATCCCGCCAACGTGACTCTCTTCGGCGAGTCCGCCGGTGGGAACGCCGTGACGACCCTCATGACCGTGCCCCGCGCGGAGGGACTCTTCGCTCGCGCCATCGCCCAGAGTGCACCGCCGAACGCGATCTATCCCGCTGAGATCACTGCCGGGTGGGCCCGCGAGTACGTCGAGCTACTGAGTGCCGCCGTCGACAACACGAGCACCGAGAGCACGAGCCCGGAGGATGCTGGCCAGCTGCTGATGGCCGCGCCGGTCGATCAACTGGTCGCAGCAACGACGAAGATGCAGCTGCGCGCGCCTGACGAGACCCCGGGAACCATCGCGCTCGCGCCGGTGATCGACGGCGAGTTCGTGCCGGAGCGTCCCCTCGACGCCTTCAAGGCCGGGCGCGCCCACCGCGTTCCCCTGATCATCGGCACCAACGATCGGGAGGGATCGCTGTTCCGCGGACGACTGGACATCCTCGCGACCACGCCGCCGCGCATCCGTGCGATCTTCGCGAAGACCCGCAAACGCTCGCGCAAGGCGGTCAAGGCCCAATACCCGGGCTTGCCCGCGCCCCGACCGGCGGCCGACTTCGCTGGCGACTACTCGTTCTGGTACCCCTCGGTGAAGGTGGCCGAGCGGCACGCGCGATTCGCCCCCGTGTACTTCTACCGGTTTGACATCGCGCCCCGCCTGCTGCGCTGGGCGGGTCTGGACGCCACGCACGGGCTCGAGCTCTTCGCTCTCTTCGACCGGATGGACGGCCTCTTCGGTCGCGGCATCGGGGCCGCAGGTGGACGCGCGGCTTTCAAACGCGCGGGGGTGCGCATGCAGCGGCACTGGCTGAGTTTCGCCCGCACCGGGGAGGTGGGATCCGATTGGCCGCGCTACACCGCCAAGAAGCGGCGCACGCTGATCATCGACCGAACCGATCGCGTGGAGGAAGACCCGCGCCGGGCGCGACGAGTCGCCTGGCAGGAGTTCGTGCCCCACATCTAGCGGTCTGCTAGACGGATGACCCGACCGAGCCCACTACGCCGTCGAGCGGAGTGCCGGAGGCGTCCCGCTTGGCGCCCGTCTCGGGCAGCGTCCTGATCGACCCGTCGGTTCCCACAGCATTCGCTGGGGCCGCCCCGACCCACGCCAGCGCGAGAACGTCCTCACCCTTCAGGAAACTGTGCGCTCGCACACCGCCGGTCGCGCGCCCCTTTCCGGGGAACTCGGACAGCGGCGACACCTTGCCGCGCCCGGGGTCGGCGCCGGCGATCGTGGCCACCGATGTCGAGAGCGTCACCACGACATTGTCGGCGGCCGGGTCGACGGAGCCGAAGTAGGTGACCGTCGCCTTCGCGCTCAGGTTGATACCCGCCATTCCGCCGGCTGATGGTCCCTGCGGCCGCACGGCGGACGCACCGAAGTGCAGCAGCTGCGCATCCGAGGTCACGAAGACGAGCTCATCGCCGTCGCCTCCCTGCGACACTCCGACGACCTCGTCGCCCGGCTTGAGCGAGATGATCTCGAACTCGGGCTTGCTCGGCCACGAGCCGGGCGCGACACGTTTGACGGTTCCCTGGCGGGTTCCGAGCGCGATCGGCTCGCCGTCGAGCGTCACGAGACCGAGCACCCGCTCCTTGGATCCGATCGCCAAGTATTCCGTGATCTTGGCGCCGGCCGCGAGCTGGATCGAATTCGCGGGAACGCTCGGCAGGTCGACGGCGGTGAGACGGATGAGGCGCCCGGTACTGGTGACGGCCCCGATCTCGGTACGACTCGTCGTGGTCACGCGGGACCTGATCGCATCGTGCCTGCTGCGACGCCGGGCGGCCGCGAGCGGGCTGCCGTCCTCGGGCAGATCGATTCGGATGGCGCGGCCGGTGGTCGACAGCAGCACCTCACAGGGTGCATCCGCGATCTCCAGCACCGGCGCCGCCTTGCGGGCCGCCGAGGTGGTGGCGACGGATGCGCGCGCCTCGGTGAGCAGGGTGCGTCGCGGTGTGCCGAATCGCTCAGCGACCTGCTCGAGCTCCTCGGAGACGAGCTGACGGATGCGGGCGGGATCGGCCAGAACGCCCTCGAGGTAGGCGATCTCGGCGCGCAGCTTGTCGGCTTCAGCCTCCAGCTCGATCCGGCTGAACTTGGTCAGTCGGCGCAGCCGCAGCTCCAGGATGTACTCGGCCTGCAGCTCGCTCAGGTCGAAGACATCGATGAGCCTCGCACGGGCCTGATCGCTGTCGTCGCTCTGGCGAATGACCTGAATGACCTCGTCAATATCCAGGATCGCGATCAGCAGACCCTCGACGAGGTGAAGCCGTTCTCGTCGGCGCGCGAGCCGGTACTCGCTGCGGCGACGGACGACCGCCAGACGATGGTCGAGGTAGACCTGAAGCAGTTCCTTGAGGCCCAGCGTGCGCGGTCCGCCGCCGACGAGGGCGACGTTGTTGATCGAGAAGCTGTCTTCGAGGGGGGTGAGACGGTAGAGCTGCTCGAGCACGGCATCCGGGCTGAAGCCGGTCTTGATGCCGATCACGAGTCGCATGCCGTGCTTGCGATCGGTGAGGTCGGTGACATCGGAGATGCCGTTGATGCGCTTGGAGTTGACGCCGTCCTTGATCTTCTCGATCACCCGCTCGGTGCCGATGAGGTAGGGCAGCTCGGTGACGACGAGCCCGGTCTTGCGGGCCGTGATCGCCTCCACCGACACCTTTGCGCGCGTCTTGAACGCTCCGCGGCCGGTCGCGTAGGCATCCCGGATTCCCTCGAGACCGATGATCGTGCCACCGGTCGGCAGGTCCGGTCCCGGTACGAACGACATGAGGTCTTCGAGACTCGCGTCGGGGTGGTCCAGGAGGTGTCGCGCCGCTCCCACGACCTCGATGAGGTTGTGGGGTGCCATGTTCGTGGCCATGCCGACGGCGATGCCACTCGCTCCGTTGACGAGCAGATTGGGGAAGGCCGACGGCAACACCTCGGGCTGCGTCAGTGAGTTGTCGTAGTTCGGCACGAAGTCGACGACGTCTTCGTCGAGACCGTCGGTCATCGCGAGTGCTGCGGCCTGCAGGCGGGCCTCGGTGTAGCGCGGTGCGGCCGGTCCATCGTCGAGGGTTCCGAAGTTGCCGTGGCCATCGATGAGCGGAACGCGCAGCACGAAGTCCTGGGTGAGCCGCACGAGTGCGTCATAGATCGAGGCGTCGCCGTGCGGGTGCAGCTTGCCCATGACGTCGCCGACAACCCGCGAGGACTTCACGTGGCCCCGGTCGGGCCGAAGGCCCATCTCGGTCATCTGGTACAGGATGCGACGCTGCACCGGCTTGAGCCCGTCGCGGGCGTCGGGCAGTGCACGGGAGTAGATGACCGAGTAGGCGTACTCGAGGAACGAGCCCTGCATCTCGGCTGACACATCGACGTCCTCGATGCGTTCGCCAGTTCTGGAGTCGGCGGAGGGCGTGACGGCGGAGGGATTTTCTGGGGTAGCCATAGGATTGCCCCCATGTTACCGGCGCCCAAACCAGACGGGTTGAGCCTTGCCGATGTGCTGGAAAGTTGTCTCAGCGCGATTCAGGGACAGGGCAATCGGCTCGGTTTGCCGCCCATCGAACGCGCCGTGGTGCTGCTCGTGGATGGTCTCGGCGCCGAGGCCCTGAAGGCGACGGCGGGTCACGCTCGCACGCTGTGCGGTGCCCTCACGACCAAGTCGGTGATCGAGGCGGGGTTCCCGACCACCACCGCGGCGGCCCTTGCTTCGCTCACCACCGGCCAGCTGCCCGGCCAGCACGGACTCGTCGGCTACAGCGTGCTCGACAGCGCCCATGACCGAGTCGTCAATCAGCTCTCGGGGTGGGATGACAATCTCGATCCCGCAACCTGGCAACTCCAACCCACCGTCTTCGAGCGGGCTTCCGCGGCGGGCTTGGGTGCGGCCGCCGTCGGAACAGAGAGGTACCGCGACTCCGGCTTCACGCGCGCGGTCCTGCGGGGCGCGCAGTACGTGAGTGGGTCATCCATCTCCGCACGGATGCAGCGTGCCGCCGAACTCGCAGCACAGCCGGGTCCCCCCGGCCTCATCTACGTGTACGTACCCGAGCTAGACATGGCCGCCCACGCCCACGGCTGGGAGTCGCGCGAGTGGACGGCCGCCTTGGAGGCGACTGACTCGGCCGTGCGCGACTTGGTGGCGGCGCTGGGCCCACGTGCGGGTCTGCTCGTCACCGCCGATCACGGGATCATCGACGTTCCCACCCGATCTCATGTGCTCATCGACTCTGCCCCGGCCCTGCTCGACGGTATTCGGTTCGTGGCGGGGGAACCGCGGTGCCTGCAACTGCATTTCGAACCCGACCTCTCTGCGACGCTGCGGGCGGCCCTGGTCGACCAGTGGCGCGCGGCCGAGTCCGACCGCTCCTGGGTGCTGACTCGCGACGAGTTCGTGCAGTCCGGCTGGCTGGGAGCGGTGCGACCCGACGTCGCGCCAAGGATCGGAGACATCATCGTCGCCGCCCGCAAGTCGATCGCCTACTACGACCCCCGCACCGCAAGCCCGCACGCCCGAGCGATGATCGGTCAGCACGGCTCCGCGACGCAGCCCGAGCTGCGCGTCCCGCTGCTGCGTTTCGGGGCTTTCGCGGCCTAGGCCAGGTCGTCGTCGGGGCGCGCGCCGAAGACGATCTCGTCCCAGCTCGGCATCGTCGCGCGGCCCTTCTTGCGAACCGTCGGCTGCGGCGCCGTGCGGCGAGGGGACGGCCCTTCATCGCCGGGGCCGTCCGTCGGCACGTCCACTATGCGAATGCCGCCGGTCGACGGATGCGAGGCGCGCTCGTCGTCCTCGAACGGTGCTGACTCCCGCTCCCCACGCCGGCGGCGCAGGGCCTCGAGGAGGTCGGCGGTCTGATTGCCGTGCACCGGCTCGTCGTCGCTGGCCGCGGGGGCGTTCGCCGGGCTGATCGACGCCGGAGCGAGCGATACGGGCGCCGTCGCATCCATGGGAAGATCTGGGCCAGCCAGGTCGGAGTCGGCAATCGCGAAGGCTCCGCTGTCGAACCGTGAGGCATCGATTGTCGGCTCGTCGGTCGACACTGCCCGCAGCCGAGGAACCAGGGTGCCCGCCGCCTCGCCCTGCTGGGAGAGGGTGATTGCCTCGTTGTTGAGAGGGCTCAGCGTGTGCTTCTTGGGATCGAACTGCCATCGGGCATCGTGATCGATCTGGTTGGCGGTGAACGAGAGCTTGACGACCCAGCCGCTCGCGGCATCCTTCCAGCTGGCCCAGCGCTCATTGGTTCCGCCCAGGTCGTGCAGCCGCTCGCGGATGGCCGTTCCGAAGGTCTTGCCCTGCCGTAGCGGGTCGGTGTCCGCCGCCGTGTGCACCGCGACCGCAAGCGCGGAGGTGACCACGAACTCGCGCTCGGCGATCACAGGCCCCTCGAAGCGCTGGATGTAGTCGAGCGGGGCGCCGGTGATCGAGGCGACATCCTGCGCAGACATGCCCGAGCGAATGTGGGCCTGGATCTCCTTGGGCGCGAGCTTGCGCCCCTCCCCGGTGTCGGGAATGCTCTGTCGAACCTTCGACTGGAGCACATCATCGATGGGGAGACGGAAGCGCGTACCGTCGTCGGAGGCGACGACGAGTGCGCCGTTCTCCACTCCGATTACCTGCAGGTCCTGCATGCTGAATGCCCTCCAGCCGTCACGATTGCCACAAGGATGACACGACTGACCAGCGTTTCCCGGGAATAGAACAGGCGTGCCGCAAGTTGTTCGTCTAGCGTCAACGCGACGGTCGTTCAGCGGTTTGCTATTCCCCTTGGGATGATGCACACTGTCCCCGCCGATTTCGTTACGCAGCACTGAGAAACGACGCATACAGAAGTGGATGGGCATGGCAACCGACTACGACGCACCCCGTAAGACCGACGACGACTCCGAGTCGATCGAGGCCCTCAAGGAGCGCGTCCCGGACAAGACCTCGGGTTCAATCGACGCGGATGACGCTGACAACCCGGGAAGTTTCGAATTGGCGGGGGCGGATCTCTCCGACCTCGACCTCGACGTGGTTGTGCTGCCTCCTCAGGCCGACGAGTTCACCTGCGTCAACTGCTTCCTGGTGAAGCACCGCTCGCAGATCGATCACGAGACGAAGCTGGGGCCTATCTGCCAGGAGTGCGCGGCCTGACCTCATCGACCGCGGCGATGATCGCCTCCGGGTGTCGGGTGGACACGATCCAGTAGGGCGTCGGGTCCTTCTCGTCGATGAGTTGCACCCTCAGGACGGGGTCGACCCACCCGCGGATGAGCAGCCAGGCTCGTGCATCGAGACGCGGTCCACGCTCTGCGCGTGCGTCATCCCCTCGGTGGGGGGTCAAGCCGCCGATCACGGCGATCGGCAGACGGGCCTTACCAGCGATGAATTGGGTGTCCGTAACCTCGATCACGGGAGACGCCATGACGAGCAGCGCGATGATCGCCAGATAGAGCACGGCGGCCACGATGATGCCGGCGAGTTGATTGATAGGCAGAAAGACGAGCAGGCTCGCCGGGATCACCAGGGCGGTGCTGATGAACAGCCACGGGGCGGGCCAGAGCTTCTCGCGATAGATCGTCATGACACTATTCGACCAGACTTCTGACCGTTCAGAGTTCTGCACTACCCTCATCACGTGAGCGACAACGTCGAGGTGCTGATTTCTTCCCCCGTCGTACCCGTCTACGCTCATCCCGGGGATGCCGGCGCTGACCTGATGGCGGCCGAGGCCTTCGTTCTGACTCCCGGTGCGCGCGCGACGGTACCGACCGGGGTGTCGATCGCCCTTCCCGACGGCTATGTCGCGTTCGTCGTTCCCCGAAGCGGGCTGGCGGCCAAGCACGGCATCACGATCGTCAACAGCCCAGGCACAGTGGATGCCGGCTACCGCGGCGAGATTCGCGTGACCGTGCTGAACACCGATGCCGAGCAGCCGTTCTCCATCGAGGTCGGGGACCGGATCGCCCAACTCATCATCATGCCGGTGGCGCGTGCGCGCTTCGTCCCGGTGACCACCCTGCCCGGAAGTCATCGCGGGGAGTCGGGCTTCGGCTCGACCGGCTTGCGATCCGCTGACAGCACGAATGAAGGAGTCACGTCGTGACCGACGCATCTGATCTACAGCCAGTCGAGCATCCCAAGTCGGCTCCCGCTGACCGGGATACGGCCGGGCCGCTCGACGAGAGCGAAGCCAACGCGGTTCGTCCCTACGTCGATCTCGGTGGGGTCAAGATCCTGCCGCGCACCGACCTTGCGCTGCGCCTCGAGGTGGAGGAGAGCACCAAACGGGTCGTCGCAGTCGGTCTCGACTACGCCGGTTCGTCGTTGCAGGTGCAGCCATTCGCCGCTCCACGTTCGAGCGGGCTCTGGCACGAGATCCGGGAGCAGATCGTCGACCAGATCAGCAAGCAGGGCGGACGCATCTCGACTCGCGACGGTGTGTTCGGCCCCGAGTTGATTGCGGAGATCCCTGTCGCCGGCGGCCAGCCCCGCCTCGCGCGCTTCATCGGTGTTGATGGCCCCCGCTGGTTCCTGCGCGGTGTGATCTCCGGCCAGGGCGTGGCTGATCCCGCGGCCGCGGAGCAGATCGAGGAGATCTACCGTTCGATCGTTGTCGTGCGCGGCACGACCCCGATGCCTCCCCGTGACCTCATCCCGCTCCACATGCCCGCCACAGGTCAGCAGGCATGACGGACGAGCAGGAGTCGACCCCGCCCTCGATTCGCGACAGCTTCGCCGCAGCGGCGCGACGCTCAGGTCTCGGCAAGGTCGCGCCGGGCGAGAACCCGAGCGGGTCGGCCCTCCTCGCGGCGATGGGCGGGGTTCGTGGCCTCGTCGAGTCGATCCTGCCCGGCCTCGGCTTCCTCGTGGTCTACACGATCACCCAGCAGCTTCTGCCTTCTGTGCTGTTTCCTCTGGGGCTCGCGGTGATCTTCGTGCTCGTGCGAGTCGTTGCCCGTCAACCCTGGACATCCGCTGTCGCTGGCGTTGTGGGAATCGCCCTGTCTGCGGGACTCGCTCTTCTCACGGGGCGCGCCGAGGACAACTTCGTCTTCGGGTTCCTGATCAACGCCGCCTTCCTCCTCGCGCTGCTCATCAGCCTGGCCGCCCGCTGGCCGCTGATCGGCGTCATCGCCTCGCTCATCACGGGGGAGGGTTCGACCTGGAGGCAGGATCGCGCGAAGGTGAAGGTCGCCGTCATCGCCACAGTGCTCTGGTGCGGGCTGTTCGGGCTGAGGCTCGCCGTGGAGCTGCCGCTCTATTTCGCTGGCAACACCCAGGCGCTCGCGACTCTCAAGCTCATTCTCGGCGTGCCGCTGTATGCCGCGCTGCTGTGGGTCACGTGGCTGCTCGTTCGAACGGCTTATGCGCGGCCTGAGCCCGAGTGAGGTAGCCGAGCGCGTCGCGCGCGGCCAGAGCAATGCGACGCGACAGACGACCTCCCGACCCCTCTGGTTCATCATCCGGGACAACGTATTCACGCTGTTCAATGCGATCCTGACCGCCTGCTTTCTCGCGATCATCCTGTTCGGTGATCTGAGGGACGGTCTGTTCTACGGGATTGTCGTCGCCAACTCGTTGATCGGAATCGTTCAGGAGCTGCGGGCCAAGATCTCCCTCGACCGGCTCGCACTTCTCGCGTCGCCGACCGTCGCGGTCAGGCGTGACGGCGAAACCGTCATCCTGTCACCGGCGCAGGTGGTGCTCGACGACATCGTGGTTTTGCGCGCTGGCGATCAGATCGTCGCCGACGGCAGGGTGCTGGAGGGCACCGACCTGACGGTGAACGAGTCGCTGCTGACCGGTGAGTCGGAGCCCATCGCGAAGTCCGTGGGCGACACGGTCATGTCGGGCGCCCTAGTGTCCAGCGGAACCGCGCTGGTGCTGGTCACGGCGGTGGGTGCTGACTCGTACGCCAACCGGCTGACCTCCGAGATTCGGCGACACTCGCTCGCGCATTCGGAGCTGCGCGCGGCGACCAATCGCATCCTCGTCTACATTTCGTGGATTCTCGGTCCGATCGTGCTCGTGGTCGTCGGCAGCCGGATGCTCACCTACGGCAACGGATTCAGTCTCGCCGCGCTCGGCGACGGTCGCTGGCGTACGGCACTGCTCGATGTCGTTGCGAGCGTGGTGGGAATGATCCCCGAGGGTCTCGTTCTGCTCATCAGCCTGACCTTCGGGGTCGCGGCCATCCGTCTTGCCCGTCAGCGTGTGCTGATTCAGGAACTGGCGGCGGTAGAGATTCTCGCCCGCGTCGATGTGCTGTGCCTCGACAAGACCGGAACGTTGACCAGCGGGGATGTCGCGTACCGCACCTTCGAGCTCTTCTCGGACGATCCGCGCCTCGAGGCCGCCCTCGGACTGTTCGGCCACGACGACGCCGCCAACGCGACGGCGCGAGCTCTGACGACCCACTTCCCTCCTACGGCGGCCACAGCCATTCGACGCATACCGTTCGCAAGCTCGCGCGCCTTCAGCGCACTCGAGCTCGCGCTCGACGGTGAGGAATCACGCTGGCTGCTGGGGGCGCCCGAGCGATTGCTGTCGGGTGAGCATCAGGCCCGCGCCGCCGTTCACGCCGGCGAGGGAACTCGCACACTCGCGGTCGTGCGGGTCGAGGGCCATCTCCCCGAGGCCGATGACCTCGTGCTCGACGATCTCACGCTGCACCCCGTCGCGCTGCTGCTCTTCGGCGAGACAGTTCGACCGGACGCCGCCGCCACCCTCGGCTACTTCGCCGAGCAGGGCGTGCGCTGCGTGATCATCTCCGGCGACAACCCGACGACCGTCGCCGCCCTCGCCGACGGCCTGGGGGTCGGGTCGAGCTCGGTCGATGCGCGCACCCTGACGGATGACGCCGCACTGCGCTCGGCACTGGCCGAGCACAGCATCTTCGGCCGTGTCACCCCTGACCAGAAGCGGGCCATGGTGCGCGTGCTGCAGGAGGACGGCCACACCGTCGCGATGACCGGCGACGGTGTGAACGACGCAATGGCGATCAAGGACGCCGATCTCGGCATCGCGATGGGCTCGGGCACGTCGGCATCGAAGGCTGTCGCCAGGGTGGTACTCCTCGACAACGAGTTCGGTCGGCTCCCCAATGTGCTGCTGTACGGGCGGCAGGTGATCGCGAACGTGGAGCGCGTCGCGAATCTGTTCCTCGCGAAGACGACCTACGGCATCCTGTTCGCCCTCGTGTTCGCGGTTCTGCTGTGGGAATTCCCCTTCCTGCCCCGTCAGCTCACCCTGGTCTCGACGCTCACCATCGGCATTCCCGCGTTCTTCCTCGCGCTGGCTCCGAACCGTCGGATCTACCATCCGGGCATCCTGTCACGGCTTCTGCGCTACGCCGTGCCCACGGGCACGATTGCCGCCGGCATCGCGTTCGCGACGAACGCGATCGTGCGCCAGTGGGTGCCGCAGGATGAGGCTCGATCGATCACTACAATCGCGCTGTGGATCGTCGCCTTCTGGATACTCTGCGTGCTGTCGAGGCCACTCGACCGCTGGCGTTCCCTGTTGCTGTCGGCGATGCTCCTGCTGTTCGTTCTCGCCAACACCGTCCCGTTCGCGCGCGACTTCTTCGCCATGCACCAGCAGTTCGACGCACCTCTCGCTGTCGGCATCGCGCTCGGCTGTCTGGGTGCGGCGGGAATCGAATTGACCTACCGCGTCGCCCGTTCGCGCGGTCTGATCTTCGACCGGGAGTGATGCTAGATTTATCTTGACGTCAAGATAGTTTCGGCGGAACGGTGCGGGGCATCCGTGCAAGGATTGTCGCAAGGTCAGCAAGGGAGACGACAGTGTCAGCAGTGAACAGCTTCGGGTCGAAGGACACCCTCACGGTCGGATCGACCGACTACGAGGTGTTCCGCGTCGATACCGTTCCGGGACACGAGAAGTTGCCGTTCAGCCTCAAGGTGCTGCTGGAGAATCTGCTGCGCACCGAGGATGGCGCCAACGTCACCAAGGCGCAGATCGAGGCACTCGGTTCCTGGGTCCCGACCGCCGAGCCTGACACCGAGATCCAGTTCACGCCCGCACGCGTCGTGATGCAGGACTTCACGGGCGTGCCCTGCATCGTCGACCTCGCCACCATGCGCGAGGCCATGAGCGCCCTCGGTGGCGACCCCACGAAGATCAACCCTCTCGCGCCCGCCGAGCTGGTCATCGACCACTCGGTCATCGCCGACCTCTTCGGCACCGAGAACGCACTCGAGCGCAACGTCGAGATCGAGTACGAGCGCAACGGCGAGCGCTACCAGTTCCTGCGCTGGGGCCAGACCGCGTTCGACGACTTCAAGGTCGTGCCTCCGGGAACGGGCATCGTGCACCAGGTCAACATCGAGTACCTCGCGCGCGTGACCTACACCCGCACGGTCAACGGCGCGCTGCGCGCCTACCCCGACACCTGCGTGGGCACCGACTCCCACACGACCATGGTCAACGGCCTGGGCGTGCTGGGCTGGGGCGTCGGAGGCATCGAAGCCGAGGCGGCCATGCTCGGCCAGCCCGTGTCGATGCTGATCCCGAAGGTCGTCGGCTTCAAGCTGTCCGGCGCGATCCCTGCCGGAGTGACCGCAACCGATGTTGTTCTCACGATCACCCAGATGCTGCGCAAGCACGGCGTCGTGGGCAAGTTCGTCGAATTCTACGGAGCCGGCGTTGCGGCCGTGCCGCTCGCCAACCGCGCGACCATCGGCAACATGAGCCCCGAGTTCGGTTCCACCGCTGCCATGTTCCCCATCGACGACGTCACGCTCGACTACCTGCGGCTCACAGGCCGCAGCGACGAGCAGGTGGCGCTGGTTGAGGCCTACTCCAAGCTGCAGAAGCTCTGGCACGACCCTGAGGCCGAGCCCGTGTTCAGCGAGTATCTGGAACTGGACCTCGCCACGGTCGTTCCGTCGATCGCCGGCCCGAAGCGTCCGCAGGACCGGGTAGAGCTCAGTAACGCCAAGCACCAGTTCGAGCTGGACCTCGAGGACTACGCCACCCAGGACCTGTCCCGCGTGGATGCCGCCATCGAGGGGTCATTCCCGGCATCCGACCCCATCGGCTTCACTGCCCAGGACGAGGAGACCGCGCACGAGGTGTCGCACAGCCACGTCAGCCACGCGCCAGCGAAGCTCTCCAAGCCGGTGCCCGTCACGCTTGCCGACGGCACCAAGTACACCCTCGACCACGGCGCTGTTGCGGTCGCGGCCATCACCTCCTGCACGAACACCTCCAACCCGAGCGTCATGCTCGCGGCCGGCCTCCTGGCGCGCAACGCCGTGAAGAAGGGCCTGAAGTCCAAGCCGTGGGTGAAGACCACCCTGGCTCCGGGTTCCAAGGTCGTCACTGACTACTACGCCAAGGCAGGACTCACCGACGACCTCGAGGCCCTCGGCTTCTACACGGTCGGCTACGGCTGCACCGTCTGCATCGGCAACACCGGCCCGCTCATCGACGAGGTCACGGCTGCCGTGAACGACAACGACCTTGCCGTCACCGCTGTGCTCTCCGGCAACCGCAACTTCGAGGGCCGCATCAGCCCCGACGTGAAGATGAACTACCTCGCTAGCCCGCCGCTGGTGATCGCGTACGCCCTCGCGGGGTCGATGAACTTCGACTTCGAGAACGACCCGCTCGGTGTCGGCAGCGACGGCAACGACGTCTACCTCAAGGACATCTGGCCCGACTCGGCCGAGGTGCAGCGCACGATCGACACGTCGATCAACACCGGTATGTTCACCAAGGAGTACGGCGAAGTCTTCGACGGCGACGAGCGGTGGCGTTCGCTGCCGACGCCCGACAGCGAGGTCTTCGAGTGGGATGCGACATCCACCTACGTTCGCAAGCCCCCGTACTTCGACGGCATGACGATCGAGACCTCTCCCGTCGTGGACATCACGGGCGCCCGCGTGCTCGCCAAGCTCGGTGACTCGGTCACGACCGACCACATCAGCCCTGCCGGGTCGATCAAGGCGGAGAGCCCCGCGGGCAAGTACCTGCAGAGCCACGGCGTGGAGCGCAACGACTTCAACTCCTACGGCTCGCGTCGCGGCAACCACGAGGTGATGATCCGCGGAACCTTCGCGAACATCCGTCTCAAGAACCAGCTGTTGGACGGCGTCGAGGGTGGTTTCACCCGCGACTTCACCCAGGCGGATGCCCCGCAGTCGTACATCTATGACGCCAGCACCAACTACCAGGCCGCCGGCACGCCGCTCGTGATCTTCGCGGGCAAGGAGTACGGCTCTGGTTCCAGCCGGGACTGGGCCGCGAAGGGCACCTCGCTGCTCGGCGTGAAGGCCGTCATCGCCGAGACGTTCGAGCGCATCCACCGCTCGAACCTCATCGGCATGGGAGTCATCCCGCTGCAGTTCCCGGCCGGCGAGACGGCCGACAGCCTTGGTCTGGATGGCACGGAGGTCGTCTCGATCTCCGGGATCACCGCGCTCAACGACGGAACCACCCCGCGAACGGTTCGCGTGACTGCCACCCCGAGTGAGCACTCGCCGGCAGGCAAGCAGCCGATCGAGTTCGATGCCGTCGTGCGTATCGATACCCCCGGTGAGGCCGATTACTACCGCAACGGCGGCATCCTGCAGTACGTGCTGAGGTCCCTCGTTTAGGCTGAGACCATGACTCTGCTGGAGCGTATCCACGGTCCTCGCGACCTCGACGAGCTCACGCCCGCCCAGTTGGTCGAGCTGGCTGCGGAGGTGCGTGAGTTCCTCGTGCGCGAGGTCTCGAAGACCGGGGGGCACCTCGGTCCCAACCTGGGTGTTGTCGAGCTCACTATCGCGATCCACAAGGTGTTCGACTCACCCAAGGATTCGATCGTGTTCGACACCGGCCACCAGAGCTACGTGCACAAGCTGCTCACCGGCCGTCAGGACTTCAGCCGACTCCGCCAGGAGGGCGGTCTCGCCGGCTACCCCCAGCGCTCCGAGTCTCCCCACGACATCGTGGAGAGTTCGCACGCGTCGAGTTCGTTGTCGTGGGCGGATGGAATCTCCCGTGCTTTCACGATGACCGGCCAGACCGACCGCCACGTTGTGGCTGTGGTCGGCGACGGTGCTCTCACGGGCGGCATGACCTGGGAGGCCCTGAACAACATCAGCGACGACAACAGTCGCAACCTGGTGATCGTCGTCAACGACAACGGGCGCTCCTACGCGCCCACGATCGGTGGCATGGCGCACTTCCTCAACGATGTGCGCACTCGGCGCTCCTACCGCAGCCTGTACTCGACCAGCCGCAAGGTGTTCGACAAGTTCGGTGGGCCGGGTCGCGCTCTGTACCGCGGTCTGCGTGGTGGCCTGCACGGGTTCCTGTCGCGCTTCAGCAACAACGAGGCCCTGTACTCCAACCTCGACATCAAGTACCTCGGTCCGGTTCACGGTCACGACCTGAACGCCCTCGTCGAAGTTCTCCAACAAGCGAAGAACTACGGGGCGCCGGTGATCGTGCATGCGATCACCGAGAAGGGCCGCGGCTACCAGCCAGCCCTGCTCGATACGGCCGACCAGTTCCACGCGGTCGGCCAGATCGATCCCGAGACGGGGGAGCCGATCGAGGTCGCCAGCAAGCCCTCGTGGACCAACGTGTTCGCCGACGAGATCGTCCAACTCGCCGATCGCAACCCGCGCCTGGTGGGAATCACCGCCGCGATGCTGCGTCCCACGGGCCTCCACAAGTTCGCGGAGAAGTACCCGGACCGCGTGCTCGACGTCGGCATCGCGGAGCAGCACGCCGTGACATCCGCTGCAGGTCTCGCCTTCGGCGGCCTGCACCCGGTGGTGGCGCTGTACGCGACGTTCGTCAACCGCGCCTTCGATCAGGTGCTGATGGATGTCGCGCTGCACAAGGCCGGCGTCACCTTCGTGCTCGATCGCGCCGGAGTCACCGGCCCCGACGGGGCGAGCCACCACGGCATGTGGGATCTTGCGATCCTGCAGGTCGTGCCGGACATCCGTATCGCGGCCCCCCGTGACGCGACGCGACTTCGTGAAGAGCTGGGCGAGGCGGTCGCCGTGGATGACGCGCCCACCGTCGTGCGCTTCTCCAAGGGCAGTGTCGGCATCGAGTACGAGACCATCCGTCGCACCGACGACGGTGTGGATGTTCTCCGCGAGGCGCCCCACAAGGATGTCCTCATCGTGACCGTCGGCCCGATGGCGAAGATCGGCCTCCAGGTTGCCGAGCGCCTGGCCGCGCAGGGGATCGGCGCGACGGTCATCGACCCGCGCTGGGTCGTGCCCGTGCCGGCGAGCGTCATCACCTTCGCGGCCGAGCACCGGCTCGTCATCACGATCGAGGACGGCGTTCGCGTGGGCGGCATCGGCACCCGCATCCGGCAGGACATGAGGGCCGCGGGCGTGGACACGGCCGTCAACGAGCTCGGCCTGCCCGACCAGTTCCTCGAGCACGGTAGTCGGGAGTACCTGCTCGAGCAGGTCGGGCTCACACCGCAGGCGATCGCTCGCGACGTCGTCGCCCAGGTGCTGGGCAGCAAGATCCCGGTGGCGCGTCCGCTTCCGGCCGAGCTCACCGCATCCGAGCGCGTTCCCGAGAAATGACCGCCGAGCGGTACACGGTCAGCGACTACCTGCTCGACCGGCTCGCCGAGCTCGGCGTCGACCGCATCTTCGGAGTCCCCGGCGACTTCACGCTAGCTCTCCTCGACCACGTCGATGACGATGACCGAATCGAGTGGGTCGGCATGGCCAACGAGCTGGGTGCGGGGTATGCCGCCGACGGATACGCCCGCCTGCGGGGGCTCGGCGTGGTCTGCACGACCTTCGGCGTGGGGGAGCTGAGCGCCACCAACGCGGTCGCCGGCGCCTACGCGGAGCACGTGCCACTGCTGCACTTGGTGGGCTCTCCCTCGACGCTCGTGCAGTCGGCGGGGCGGGCCACTCACCACAGCCTGGGCGACGGGGACTTCGGCCACACCCTGCGCATGACCGGGGAGGTGACCGTCGCGCAGTCCATGGTGCCGCTCGTCGGCGCCGAGGCCGAGATCGACCGTGTACTCACCGCTATCGTGCAGTCCTCTCAGCCGGGGTACCTCTCCCTGCCCACCGACGTCGGCGAGGCGCCCTCCTCGCCGCCGAGCAGAGCCCTCGCGATCGATCCTCCCGACTCGGATGCCGCTTCCCTGAGCGCCTTCGAGGCCGCCGCACGGGCACTGCTCGCCGACGCACCGAGGCCGATCGTGCTGGCGGACATCCTCGTGGACCGCTGCCACGCCGAGTCGCAGCTGCACGAGCTTCTCGGTTCGGCCGATCTGGACTTCGCCTGCCTCCTGTGGGGTCGACGCGTGATCGACGAGAGCGACGAGAGGTTCCTCGGCACCTACATCGGCGCAGCGAGCGAGCCCGGAGTGCGGCGCGCGGTCGAGTCGGCGGCGCGACTCATCACCGTCGGCGTGCACTTCACCGATCTGACGAGCGGCTTCTTCACCCAGCATCTGGATGACGCGCACCGGGTGGATCTGCTTCCCCACACGGCGACCGTCGCGGGGCAGACCTTCCCGGGTATCGAGATGCGGGACGGCCTCGCCGTGCTCACCCGGATCCTCGGGGCAGGGCATCGGCGGCACGGCGGACCCGGAGTCGCTCCCGCGGTCGAGCCAGTGCCCACCCACGAGCCGCTCACGCAGGCGGACCTCTGGCACGTGGTGACCGACGCGCTGCGGCCCGGGGATCTGGTCTTCGCCGACCAGGGAACCGCGTTCTACGGGCTGGGAGCGCACCGGATGCCTCACGACGTGCTGTTCATCGGGCAGCCGCTCTGGGCATCCATCGGCTACACCCTGCCCGCGGTACTGGGCGGCGCACTCGCCGCGCCGGAGCGGCGGCCGGTGCTCGTGATCGGTGACGGGGCGGCTCAGTTAAGCATTGCCGAGCTGGGTTCGATCATCCGGATGCGCATCCCCGGCATCATCCTCGTGGTCAACAACGACGGCTACACGGTCGAGCGTGCCATCCACGGCCCCGGTCGCCGCTACAACGACATCGCTCGCTGGCGCTGGGCGGACCTGCCGTGGGCGTTCGGCGCGAGCCCCGACGCCGTGCGGTCGGTGCGGGTGGAGACGGCGGCTGAGCTGTCGGGTGCGCTGGCGGCGGCCGAGGGTGAGCCGGGCATCCTGACCTTCATCGAGGCGGTCGTCGACCCGCTCGACGTGCCACCGCTGCTCACGAAGGTGGCCGAAGCCGCAGCAGCGGCGAACGCTCGTACCTCGCGCTGATTGAGTAGCGCGAAGCGCGTATCGAAATCCCTCGTGCGGTTTCGATACGCGCCTCTGGTGCTACTCAACCAGCGCTTGTTCTACTTGACCCCGCGGATCGGCGGGTGGTGGAACGTGTCGCCGAATGCCCGCTCGGACGCTCCCGAGCGATCGAGGTACGGGGTCGCGCCACCCATCTGGAACGGGTAGCCCGCGCCGAGGATGAGGCAGAGGTCGATGTCCTCGGCAGCCTCCACGACCTTATCCTCGAGCATGCGGTGGATCTCGTCGGCCAGGCCATCCTCGATCCGGGTCTGGAGCTCCTGGGCTGTCATCGGGGTGGTTCCGCCCTTGACGATGTCGAGAGCCTTCTTGTCGATGCCCTTGACCTTGCCCTTGGCGTCGCGCTCGAAGATGTGCCCCAGTTCGGCGAGCTTGTGCAGGTTCTCGCTCTCGAAGAAGCGATCGGGGAACGCCTTGTGGTGGGTGTCGAGCACGTGCGCGCCGACCTTGAGACCCACGAGTTCGAGCAGCTCGAACGGGGTCATCGGAAGACCGAACGGCCGCGTCGACTCCTCGACGACCTCGAACGGCGTGCCGGTGTCGACGGCGTGCATGGCCTCGCCCAGCACCTTGGCGAGGATGCGGTTGACGACGAACCCGGGGGTGTCCTTCGTGATGACCGCGTTCTTGCGCAGCTTCGCCGCCGTCGCCATCGCGGTGGCGAGCGTCTCATCCGTGGTGTGCGGGGTGCGCACGACCTCGATGAGCGGCATCACGGCGACCGGGTTGAAGAAGTGGAAACCCACCACCCGCTCGGGGTTCTTCAGCTTCGCGCCGATCTGCTCGACCGACAGCGACGACGTGTTGGTCGCGAGGATCGCCTCGGGCGTGATGAACTTCTCCACCTCCGCGAAGACAGCCTGCTTGGCCTCGAGCTCCTCGAAGATGGCCTCGATGACCCAGTCGCAGTCGGCGAAGTCGGACTTGTCGGTGGTTCCACTGACGAGCGCCTTGAGGCGGTTGGATTCGTCGCCGGAGATACGACCCTTGCCGAGCAGGTCGTCGATCTCCTTGTGGATGTAGGCGACGCCCTCGTCGACGCGCGTCTGATCGAGGTCGGTGATGACCACCGGCACCTGCAGGCGGCGCACGAAGAGCAGCGCGAACTGGCGGGCCATGAGGCCTGCGCCGATCACGCCGACCTTGGTCACCGGGCGCGCGAGAGCCTTGTCGGGAGCCCCGGCAGGACGCTTGGCGCGCTTCTGCACCAGGTTGAAGGCGTAGATGCTGGCGCGGAACTGGTCACCCGCGACGAGGTCGGCCAGGGCGTCATCCTCGGCGGCGAAGCCCGTCTTCTTGTCGGTGTTCTTGGCGGCCTTGATGAGCTCGAGGGCCTTGTAGGGGGAGTGGGCGACGCGTCCGATGCGGCTCGCGAGGGTCTTCTCCGCGATGCCGATGGCGATGTCCCACTTGGCCAGGCGCTCGAGCTTGCCCGGCTCATTCTTGCGCTTGACCTTGGTCTTGCCCGAGATCACGGAGTCTGCCCACGTGATCGAATCCTCGAGGAAGTTGGCTGGCGGGAAGATCGCGTCGGCGATGCCGAGGTCGAAGGCCTGCTGGGCGCTGAGCATCCGGTTGTTCTTGAGCGGGTTCGAGATGATGACCTCGAGGGCGTTCTCGATACCGATGAGGTTGGGCAGCAGCCACGCGCCGCCCCAACCCGGGATCAGTCCGAGGAACACCTCGGGCAGCGCGAACGCCGCCGCGGAGCTGTCGATCGTGCGGTAGTCGGCGTTGAGGCCGACCTCCACGCCACCACCGAGCGCGAGCCCGTTGGTGAAGACGAACGAGGGCACGCCGAGCTCTGCGAGCTTGCCCAGCGACCAGTGCCCCAGCTGGGCCATCTGCTTGCCGGTTTCATAGTCCGGGATGTCGTTGACCTTCGAGAGATCGGCCCCGGCCGCGAAGATGAACGGCTTGCCCGTGACGGCGACGCCGTGGATCTCGCCCTTCTTCGCGCGCGCCGCCTGCTCGTCGAGAACCTCGGCGAAACGCAGCAGGGTGTTCGGGCCCAGCGTGTTGGGCCGGGTGTGGTCCTTGCCGTTGTCGAGCGTGATGAGGGCGAGGGTCTTGCCGCCGGAGATCGGAATGTCCCGCACGAAGGAGTGCGTGATGACCTCGTCGGGGTCGAGAGCCGCGAGCTTCGCGAACCTTTCCGCGGGAGTGACTGCCGCCATGACTACTTCTTCTTTCCGGTGTAGTGAGGGTTCTCCCAGATGACCGAGCCACCCTGGCCGAGGCCGATGCACATGGCCGTGAGGCCGTAGCGCACGTCGGGACGCTCGGCGAACTGGGCCGCGAGCTGGATCATGAGTCGCACACCGGATGACGCGAGGGGGTGCCCCATCGCGATCGCGCCGCCCCACTGGTTCACCCGGGGGTCGTCGTCGGCGATACCGAAGTGGTCGAGTAGTGAGAGCACCTGCACGGCGAACGCCTCGTTGAGTTCGAACAGGCCGATGTCGTCGATCGACAGGCCCGCCTTGCGCAGGGCCTTCTCGGTCGAGGGAACCGGACCGATGCCCATGATCTCGGGTTCCACCCCGGCGAAAGCGAAACTCACCATGCGCATCTTCGGGGTCAGGCCGAACTCCTTGGCGGCATCCGCGCTGGCGAGGATGCTCGCTGTCGCGCCATCGTTGAGGCCGGATGCGTTGCCCGCGGTGACGCGACCGTGCGGGCGGAACGGCGTCTTCAGGCCTGCGAGCCCCTCCATCGTGGTCTCGGGGCGCAGGGCCTCGTCACGGGTGGCGAGCCCCCACCCAGCTTCACTCCGGATCGCGACCGGAATGAGGTCGGGCTGGATCTTGCCGTTGTCGTAGGCGGCGGCTGCCTTCTGCTGGCTGGCGAGAGCGAACCGGTCGGCGCGCTCCTTGGTCAGCTGGGGAAACCGGTCGTGGATTCGTTCGGCGGTGTTGCCCATGTTGAGCGCGTCGGCGCTCACGAGCTTCTCGGCGAGGAAGCGGGGGTTCGGGTCGGCTCCGAAGCCCATCGGGTGGCGACCCATGTGCTCGACTCCACCGGCGATGCCGATGTCGTAGGCGCCGAAAGCGATTGCGCCCGCGATTGTCGTCACCGAGGTCATGGCTCCCGCGCACATCCGGTCGATCGCGTAACCGGGAACGGACTTGGGCAGACCGGCGAGGAGCGCCGCCGTGCGGCCGAGGGTCAGTCCCTGGTCGCCCTGCTGGGTGGTCGCAGCGATGGCGACATCGTCATAGCGGTCCTGTGGAATCTGCGGGTTGCGCTCGAGGAGCCCGATCATCGCCTTGACGACGAGATCATCGGCGCGGGTGTTCCAGAACATCCCCTTCTCGCCGGCCCGACCGAACGGGGTTCGCACGCCATCGACGAACACGACTTCAGCTCTCTCGGCCACAGTGCCTCCATTTTCTAGGTTCGTTCTCGATCCTAGGCGCGGCAAAAGACGGCGGTGAATCCTTTGACTGTTCCTACGAAGGGGAGTCCTGAGGCTCCTCGGGGGATTGGGCCGCCTCTACAAAGGCTTTCGCAATCACCTGTGCCGTTGCGTCAATCTGCCAGGGGCGCGCACCGGATTCCTCGAGGGCGGCGCCGATCGTCTGGGCGTCGATGGGGTCGGGGGGCGTCCACGCGACGCGTCGCAGCAGCTCGGGTGTGAGCAGATTCTCGACGGGGATGGACAGCGTCGTCCCCACTTCGGTGACCGCGGCGCGGGCACGTTTGAGTCGCTTGTCGGCCTCGGGGTTCTTGTCCGACCAGACTCTGGGTGGCGGAACCGTTTCCCCGGGCACGCGCAGCGCGGGAAGGTCATCGGTGGTCATGCCTGCCTGGATCGCCGCCCACCAGCGATCGATCTGTGACCGGCTCGCCCTGCCTGTGAACTCCTTGAGCGCGGCGAGGTCCCGCTTCGTCTCCGGCAGCGTGCGCGCGGCGGCGACCAGGGCGGAGTCGGGCACCAGACGGCCCGGAGCGGTGTCGATCTCGCGGGCGTAGGCATCCCGGGCGAGCCACAACTCGCGGGCCACCGCAAGGTTGCGGGCACCCCGGATCGAGTGAACACCCCCGAGCCGTCGCCACGGCTCCGAACGCACGATGACGAAGTCCTTTGCCAGCACCGCCGAGAACTCCTGCGCCGCGATGTCGGTCTTGCCCGCGTCGTCAAGCACACGGGCAAGAGCCTCGCGCAGGTCGACGAGCAGCTCGACGTCGAGTGCGGCATAGACCAGCCATGCCTGGGGAAGCGGTCTCGTCGACCAGTCAGCCGCGGAGTGCTCCTTGGCGAGGTGGATGCCGAGGAGGTCCTCGACGACGGCACCGAGCCCCACCCGCGCCAGGCCCGCCAGCCGGGCCGCCAGCTCCGTGTCGAACAGCCTGGTCGGGTTCAGTCCGACCTCACGCAGACAGGTGAGATCCTGGCTCGCCGCGTGCAGGATCCACTCCTCGTGCGCGATCACGTCGTTGAGCTCAGTGAACCCGCCGATCGCCGGTGGATCGAAGAGGAACGTGCCGGCATCCCTCCGGAAGATCTGGATCAGATAGGCGCGCTGCGAGTAGCGATAGCCGGATGCCCTCTCGGCGTCGATCGCGATCGGTCCGGTGCCCCCCGCGATGGTTCGCACCGCCTCAAGGTACTCATCTCGGGTGGCGATGACGTCCACCTGCGCGTGCTCGGCCTGCTGCGGCGCCGACGGCTCGGGCGCGGCATCCTCGTCGGGGCTATTCACGTCCCACTCGGCGAGCTGACAACAGGCTCACTCCCTCGACTGCCGGCGGAAGGCCGGCAAGCATGCACAACAGTTCGCTCCAGCCTTCCACATGTGCGGCGAGGTCGTGATCGTAGGGGCTCCAGGATGCCCGGAGTTCTATCTGAGCGCCCTGTCCCTGTGCCTCCAGCTCGCCGAAGCCGGTCGAGAGAATTCGCGTCGCCGTTCCCGACGCTGCGGTGCAGACGGCGCCACGGTCGGCGAGTGCGTCAACGAGCCACGACCACGCCACTTCGGCGATGAAGGGATCGACGCCCATCTCGGTCTCCAGCGGAGCCTGCGCGAAGCAGATGACCCGGAACGGACCGCCCCAGGCGTCGGGGGAACTGGCGTCGTACAGGAGAACGAATCGCCCGGTTCCCAGATCGGAGTCTCGGCCGTGGCGGGCGGGCGTGACATCCGCTGCGAGGGCGAACGACCACGGTGCGAGGGTTCCGGGCGCGGGAATCTCGGTGACTGTCAACTCCGGGCGCAGGGTGGCGCTGCGAAGTGACTCAACGGCGGAGGTGAATACCGCTGGAGGGGTGGGGCCTGCGGGTGTGTCGGGCACGTCCCAAACACTAGGCTGACCGCGGGGTTTCTCCACAGAGGCACGCCGCTGGATGCGGCGAGCAGAGGGGGTTCGTGTTGTCCAGTCGCCAGCAACCGGATGCCGTCGCCGCACGGGTTGCCGCAGGCATCGCCATCGGTGCCGGGGGACTCATCGCGCTGGGCGCCATCGCGTCGGCGGCAGTCGCCGTGATCTTCGCCCGCACAGTCCTGACCCCGCCCACCAAGAGGGCGCAAGACGTCCGCATCCGCGCCGTCGACGACTCCACGGTGACCCTCTCCGCCACTATCGACTCGATGACACCCGGCCGATACGGTCTGTGGTTCTCCGAGGACACCGGCCATGCTCGGGTCGGCGAGATCGTGTCGTTCACGACCGACACCGTCACCCGTCAGCTGCTCCAGGTCGACTTCGGCGACCTCGCGTCAGCGACGCGGGGAAGGCTCGGGAGTTGGTTCTACCTGTCGCCTGACGAGCTGGGTCTGCTTTGTTCCGACGTAGCGGTGCCGACCGAGCTGGGGCCGGCGCCAGCGTGGCTCATTCCCTCGGCGGCTCCCACCGATCGGTGGGTCATCCAGGTGCATGGTCGCGCGGTGAGCCGACCCGAGACGCTGCGTGCCGTTCCGGTGTTCCACGACGCCGGGTACACCTCGCTGCTCATCTCGTACCGCAACGACGGCGACGCGCCGCGCACCGGCGACTACCGCTACGGGCTCGGTGACACCGAGTGGCGGGATGTCGACGCGGCCATGCGGTACGCGATCGAGCACGGTGCTCGGAACCTGGTGCTGATGGGATGGTCGATGGGGGGAGCGACGGTGCTTCAGGCACTCACGAGGTCGTCCTCGGCGGATCGGGTGAGCGGCGTCATCCTTGAATCGCCGGTCGTCGACTGGGTGACGGCGCTTGACTTTCAAGGCAAGGTCAATCGCCTGCCGTCCGCGCTGCGCTGGGGCGTGCTCCAGTTGCTGTCACACCGCTGGGCGGGTCGTCTCACCGGTCAGAGTGAGCCGATCGACCTTCGTCGGCTCGACCTCGTCGCGCGCGCCGACGAGCTGCACAAGCCGATCCTGCTCTTCCATAGCGAAGATGACGGCTACGTGCCCGCGACCGCGTCAACGGCTCTCGCCCGGGCTCGCCCCGACATTGTCAGCTTCGAGCACTTCATGACCGCTCGGCATGTGCGGTTGTGGAACTACGACGCGGCGCGCTGGAACTCGGCGATCACAACGTGGCTCAGGGCGCTCGGAGCGCCCACCGGGCGAACAGGTAGCCCTGCTCGTCGACGATCAGCTGCGTCAGACTAGCGGCGCGAGACGCCGAGGCTGTAGCGAGCAGCGGGAGGGTGACGCCGCCGAGCTGAGGGCTCGTGGTGAGGCAGAGTTCGTCGACCAGTCCCGCGGCGATGAGCTGACCGGCCAGCCCCGGGCCGCCTTCGCAGACAATCGAGTCGAAGCCGGCGGAGTGCAGCGCGTCGACAACATCGTTCATCGCAACCGTCGGCCCAGTCGTGGGCACGATGATGAGTTCGGCCCCGGGAAGCGATTCGAGCACTCGTTCGCGCGCTTCGGCGGGGGCGAGGACGATCACACTCTCGCGTTGGTCGGGACGTATGCGATGTCCCGCAAGGTCGCCACTCGCGGTCAGCACCGCAAGGCGGGCACGCTGGGGCACCTGATAGCCCTCGGCCCTGACCGAGGCGGCGCCGACCAGCACGACGTCACTGAGTTCCCGGATGACGCCCAGGATGCGCCGATCGACCCGGCTGGTCAGCGTATCGGAGGTGCCGTCCGACCCCGCTGCGCTCCCCGAGATGCTCGCCACCAGGTTGAGGCGCAGGGTGGGCGACGGCGCGGGACGGTAGAGGTCGAGCAGACGGTCTCTCGTGGATGCGGCATCCAGTTCCAGGGACTCGGGCGGCCCCGGATGCACCCGCGTGAGTATCACGCGACGAGCTTCTCCCGCACCTGCCGCTTCGTGCGACCCAGCAGCGCGGTCATCCCGCGGATGCGCAGCGGGCTCACTGCCTCAGTCAGGCCGATGGTGTTGGGGTAGTCGTCGGGCACCGCGAGAACCTGCTCGGCGGTGAGGCCGGCCAGTCCCTGCGCGAGGATCGATGCGAAGCCCCGAGTCGTCGGCGCCTCCTTCGGTGCGGTGGCGTAGAGGTGCACGATGCTCGCGTCATCCACCTCGACGAAGATGAAGACGGGCGACTGGCACTCCTCGACACGCTCGAGCAGGTCGGGGTGGTCGAGGTAGCGCTCGGGTAACTCCGGCAGCTCGTTCGAGAACTCGAGGAGCAACTGGAGACGCTCCCGCACCGCGAGCGCGAGGAAGTCCTCACGGATCTGAGTGAGTTGCTCCGGGAGTTCTGCCGCGCTGTCCTCGGTGGTCACCTGACGATTCTAGGTGTGGAGGGAGATCTACTTGGCCGGTACAGCGCCCGGCTCGGTGCCTTTGGCGATCGGCACGCGCACTGCCGATCCCCACTCGGTCCAGGAGCCGTCGTAGTTGCGCACGCCCTCGAAGCCCAGCAGGTGCGTCAGCACGAACCAGGTGTGGCTCGAACGCTCGCCGATGCGGCAGTAGGCGACGATGCTGTCGCCGTCCTTGAGCCCAGCACCCTCGCGGTAGATTGCGTCGAGCTCGGGGAGCGACTTGAAGGTCCCGTCCTCGGCAACGGCTCTTGCCCACGGCACACTCTGTGCGCTGGGGATGTGACCGCCGCGCAGCGCGCCCTCTTCGGGGTAGGCGGGCATGTGGGTGCGCTCGCCGCTGTACTCCTCGGGGGAGCGCACGTCGATGAGCGGGTTGCCGAGGTGGGCGATCACGTCCTCCTTGAATGCGCGGATGGCCGCGTCATTCCGTTCCACGACGGGGTAGTCGACGGGCGTGATCTCCGGCTCGGCCGTGGTGTAGGCGCGTCCGTCAGCCTCCCACTTGGCGCGGCCGCCATCGAGGAGGCGGACATCCTCGTGGCCGAACAGGGTGAAGACCCAGAGGGCGTACGCGGCCCACCAGTTGTTCTTGTCGCCGTAGATGACCACTGTCGTGTCGCGACCGATGCCCTTGGCTCCGACGAGCTTCGCGAAGGCGGCTCCGTCGATATAGTCGCGCTCGACCGGGTCGTTGAGGTCGGTGTGCCAGTCGATCTTCACGGCGCCCTCGATGTGGCCCGTCTCGTACAGCAGCACGTCTTCGTCGGATTCGACAACGACGAGGCCGGGAGTGCCGAGGTGCGCCTCGAGCCAGTCCCCGGAGACGAGTCGCTCGGGGTGGGCGAAGGCCGAGAACTGGGGTGCGGTATCGACTTCGACGGTCATGGTTCCTCCGAGCTTGTGGATCGTGTGCAGGGCTGCCAAGGCTAGGCTGGAATCCCCTTGCTCACGAATCTACGAGAGTCCGCGTGCATCCGCACCGGGGCACCGTAAGACTTCGACACAAATTTCCGAGGCTGATCCATGAGTGCCGAAGCGCCCGTCTCACCCGGGCATCTTGCTGACCGCGTGCCCACGCTCAGCGGCGAGGAGATGCTGGCACAGCTGGTGCCACCGCGCCAGTTCGCGACGGCGACCCTCGATTCCTACCGACCTGACCGGGACTATCCGTCACAGGGTGCCGCGGTAGCCGCGATCCGCAACTTCGTCGGGGGCTGGCAGTCCGGGGGTGGCGGACTCTTCTCCCGCAAGAAGGTGGCGCCCGCCCTGCCGGGTGTCTATCTCGACGGCGGCTTCGGGGTGGGCAAGACCCATCTGCTCGCGGCCCTGTGGCACGTTGCTCCCGGGCGCAAGTACTTCGGCACCTTCATCGAGTACACCGCGCTCGTGGGCGCCCTCGGTTATGCCCCGACCGTCAAGCTCCTCACCGGCGCCTCGCTCCTGTGCATCGACGAGTTCGAGCTGGATGACCCCGGCGACACCCGCCTGATGTCCCGTCTGCTGGGTGAGCTGGTCGCGACCGGCTCGCGCATTGCCGCGACCTCCAACACCCCGCCCAATGCGCTGGGAGAGGGACGGTTCGCGGCTCAGGACTTCCTGCGCGAGATCGATTCACTCGCGGCGAAGTTCACCACCATCCGCATCGACGGGCTCGACTACCGGCGACGCGACACCGAGGCGCACGCCCACAGCGTGGATGACGTCGAGCTCGGTCTCGCCGCGTTCAGTGGAGCCGTCACGCTTGACTCATTCGACGCTGCGCTCGCCCATCTGGCGACCGTGCACCCGTCGCGCTACGTGAAGCTCGTGGACGGGCTCGATGCGATCGGACTGACGGATGTGCACGTGCTGCACAACCAGACCGACGCACTGCGCCTCGTGGCTTTCGTCGACCGACTGTATGACGCGCAGGTACGCATCGTCGCCAGCGGCGTTCCGCTGGATTCGATCTTCCCCGATGACATGCTCTCCGGCGGCTATCGCAAGAAGTACCTGCGGTCTGTCTCCCGGATGATCGCCCTCACCGATCCGCGGTAGCTGCGCGGGCGTAGTGCCGACTTCGGAGTGACGTGAGCACGCCGCCCACCAGCGCAGCAATCACCGAGGCGACAATCACGGCCAGCGTCACCTCATCGGCCACGGAACCCTGTCCCTCGAAGGCGAGCTCGTTCATCAGCAGCGAAACGGTGAAGCCGATTCCGCCCAGGCCCGCGACAGCGATGATGTCCGGCAGCGGCAGGTGCGCGGTGGAGCCGGTGCTGCGCCGCGCCAGTGCCGTCGCGATCGCGGCACCGCCGGTGATGCCGACCAACTTGCCGAAGGGTAGCGCGATGATGACCGCCCAGAACGCGGGACTGAGTCCGGCCAGATTCGTCGAGGGGATCGGTACCAGCGCCGCGACAATGGCGAACAACGGGAGGATGACGACGTTGGACCAGGGTTCGATGGCGTGCCGGCTTCGGCCGGCTGTGGCATCCGCCATGATCAGGCCCAGTGCAACCCCCGCGATAGTCGGGTGGATGCCCGATAGGTACACGAGCACCCACGCGGCGATGCCGAGGAGGATCATGAGCGGGATGACCCATGCCCGACGCCGCTTGGTCACCCTGTAGCTCAGCCAACCGAATAGCAGCACGACGGGCAGGGCGATCAGCAGTGGGATGGGTGCGAGGTCCTTCGTGAAGAAGGCGGCGATGATGAGGATCGCGATCAGGTCGTCGATCACCGCGAGGGCAAGCAGGAGCGCCCGGAACGTCGGGGGAAGGCCCTTTCCGACGATCGCGAGAACGCCGAGCGCGAAGGCGATGTCGGTCGCCGTCGGGATCGGCCAGCCCTGACTCAGTTCCGGATCGCGAACGATCACGAGGAAGATCAGGGCGGGAACCACCACCCCGCCGATGGCTGCAACCGTGGGCACTATGGCCTTGCGAGGCGAGTCCAGCTCACCGTGGCGCAGTTCGTGCCTCAGCTCGATCGCCGCGATGAAGAAGAAGATCGCGAGCAGTCCGTCTTTGATCCAGTGACCGACCGACAGATCGAGCCCCAGGGCCGGAATGCCGAAGTGGAACGACTCGACGGCCTTGGCCGCTGGTGCCGCTGCGGTGTTGGCCAGCAGCAGTCCGACTGCTGCGGCAGCGACCAAAAGGATGGCCGAGAATCGCTCGGAGCGCAGCAATGACATGAAGTCGAGTGTAGAAGAAGGCCCCGCAGGCGATCGGTGGCACGACGAAACACGATGTTTACGTGGCTGTGCCCGGTGTAACAGAACTGAAACACGACCGGCACTCAGATCGAAACCTCCCCTCGACAGGATGTGACCGTACCCGAGGCGTGATCCTCCCCGTGCGGACCCAACGGTGCATCCTTCGCAGAACCAAAGAGAGGTACACACAATGGATCAGGGCAACACTGCCTTCCTTCTCCTGGCATCAGCGCTCGTGCTGCTGATGACGCCGGGACTGGCATTCTTCTACGGCGGCCTCGTCAAGGCCAAGAGCGTCATCAGCATGATGATGATGAGCTTCGGCGCAATCGGCCTCATCGCGGTGCTGTGGGCGATCTATGGATACGCGATCGCGTTCCCGACGATCGACGGGCTCGCACCGTCGCCGTGGATGTTCGACAGCAGCAACTTCCTCCTCGGCGCGGCGCTGGAGGATGCTGCCGCTCCCGCGGCCGGTTACCCGGCCCTCGCATTCGTCGCGTTCCAAGCGACCTTCGCGATCATCACTGTTGCGCTGATCTCGGGTGCTATCGCTGACCGTGCGAAGTTCGGATCGTGGATGATCTTCGCCGGAATCTGGGCGACGGTCGTCTACTTCCCGGTCGCGAGCTGGGTGTTCAACTTCGGTCTCGCCGATGGCGCCTTCACCTACGGTGGATGGCTGACTCGTGGTCTGCAGGACGCGTTCGGCACGGGCCTGATCGACTTTGCCGGTGGCACCGCAGTGCACATCAACGCTGGTGCCGCCGCTCTCGCCCTCGCCCTCGTTCTCGGACGTCGTGTCGGCTTCGCCAAGGGCGCCCACGTTCCTCACAACCCGCCCTTCGTTCTGCTGGGTGCCGGTCTTCTGTGGTTCGGTTGGTTTGGTTTCAACGCCGGTTCGGAACTGGCGGCTGACGGAACTGCGGCAATCGCCTTCGTGAACACCCTCATCGCCCCCGCTGCCGCTCTGCTCGGCTGGCTCGTGGTCGAGAGAATCAAGGACGGCAAGCCCACTTCGATCGGTGCAGCGTCGGGTGCCGTTGCAGGTCTGGTTGCGATCACCCCCGCCTGTGGATCGCTCACGCCCGGGTGGGCCATCGTGCTCGGCGCTCTTGCCGGAATCATCTGCGCGGTCGCCATCGACCTGAAGTTCAAGCTCGGTTTCGACGACTCGCTCGACGTCGTGGGTGTCCACCTCGTCGGTGGCCTCGTGGGAACGCTGTTCCTGGGCTTCTTCGCCAACGGCACTGGCCTGATCTACAGCGGCACCTTCACCCAGTTGCTGGTGCAGGCGATCGCCGCGCTCAGCGTGATGATCTATTCGTTCGTGCTTGCTTTCATCATCGGATTCGTGATCGAGAAGACCATCGGATTCCGCATCAAGAACGAGGACGAGATCGCCGGTGTGGACCTGGTCGTGCACGGTGAAGAGGGCTACGTTCTGGCTGACGTCAAGTAGTCATTCGACACACTCAAGCAAGGGGCGTCGCTCGCAGGAGCGGCGCCCCTTACTCTGTTTGTCGAGAGCCAAGCTCTCGGCGAAAGGGGAACACGTGGGGCAAGGGTGGGGCCTCGCCGCGCTGTCGGTGATTGCCATCGCGGTGATGATCGCGGCGATCATGGTCGTGTACAGCCGGATGCTGCCCGCGGGCGCTCCGATCGGTGTCTCACTGGCGTGCGTCGCAGTGGGCACGGTGACCTGGCTCGCGGTGACGATCATCCTGCGTCCCGCGCTTCCCGCGGAGCTTGTCGCGCCGATTGCCGCTCTCGGTGGTCTGGCTGCGCTGCTTGCCACGATCGTGCCGAGAGCGTTCGGTGCTGGTGCGCCGGGGTCGGTTGCGTTCGCCGCGATCTGGAGTGTGCTGGTGTTCGTTCCCGTGGCTTGGCTGTCGTTCTCCGGACTCGGACCGTTCGGTGTGCGACCGATCGATCAGGGCGGGTCGCTCGCGATCAATGTCGCGGCCGGCGCAGCTGCGGTTGGCGTGCTCGTGTCCGGGGGAGCGGGAGCTCCCCGACTTCGACCGTCGGCGGTGCCTCGCGGATTTGCGACCGGAGGTGTGATCCTGCTGACTCTCGGGTGGATCGGGTGGTTGGTGGGTGCGGAGCTCGCTATCGACGACCTCACTCCGGGCATCCTGATCAATGGGGCCTTCGCGGCCGGTGGGGGAGTCGTGGGCTGGTTGGTGGTGCAGCGCATTCGTCACCAGTCGACCACCCTGAGCGCCGTGGCCGCCGGTATCGTCAGCGGTCTGGTTGGCGTCAGCGCCGGCGCCCCGATGTATGGTGCACCCGCCGCGTTCGTCGTGGGGATCATCGCGTCGGCTTCGGCCTGCCTCTTCACGCTGCGGCGGGTGGGCGACACTCGACGCCAGCAGTGGTTCATCGTGGGCTCGCACCTGATCGCTGGTGCGGTCGGGCTAGTGGCGCTCGGCTTGTTCGCCAACGATCTGGGCTTCCTGTTCACGGGCCAGTACGTATTCGTGCGGGATCAGGTGATCTGCTGCATCCTCGCGACGGGATGGTCAATGGGCGTCGCGGCTCTGCTCTGGGTTGTGCTGCGTCGGCGGGGCGATCGCACGCCGAGGTCGGCGCCGTGACCGCTCCCGAGCCGATTGCCGTGCAGCCGCCCGCCCTTCAGGGTCGGGTGGTCGCGAGCCAACGGTGGACACGACTGACCTTTCTGCACTGGCGGGTCGAGTCAGCGCGAGTGGCACCGCTGCTACCCGCCGGTGTCCGACCGGACGAGCACGACGGGTCGAGCTGGGTGGGCCTGATCGCCTTTCATCTCGGGGATGCGACGATCGCCGGCAGCCCGCCCGTGCCGTACTTCGGCGACTTCGCCGAAGTCAACGTGAGGTTGTACGGGGTCGATGCGAGCGGCCGACGCGGAGTCGTGTTCGCCTCCCTCGAGGCGTCACGCCTGGCCGCGGTCCTGGCTGCTCGTGCGGCTTTCTCGATCCCCTACTTCTGGTCGGCGACCTCGCTCATTGAGACGGGCGGCGCGATCGAATATGGCGCGCGCCGTCACGTGGGCGACGGAGCCACTCGACTGGTCGCGCGACCGGGTGCTGAGCTCGTCATCGGGGATGCGACGGCCGACTTCCTCACCGCCCGGTGGGGGCTCTTCACCAGGCGGCTCGGGCGCACCGTGTTCCTACCGAACACTCACGAGGCATGGCGCCTGCAACGCGCGACACTGCTCGAGCTCGATGACACCCTGGTCGAACGGGCGGGGCTTCCCCATGTCACCGATCGGATGCCCGACTCGGTGCTCTACGCCGAAGGGGTCACGGCGCGGTTCGGTCGAGCCCTGAGGTAGCCCGCGGATCAGTGCGAGTTCGCTGATCAGTGCGAGTTCGCTGATCAGTGGACTCGCCGAGCACACGCCTCGCGAGAAGGGTCGCGCCCCCGACTGCGGCCGGCATCATGATCACCGCTCCGCCGGGAATCAGGAACACCAGCCACGTCGCGATGCCGAAGCCCAGCGTCATGGCTCTGCGACCGCGCAGCGCACGCCGGCGTTCCGCAAGCGAACGGCCTCGGGAATCGAATGCGAGTCCGGTCAGCTCCACCGTGAGGTACCAGCCGCCGAAGAAGGCGCCCAACACGGGAACGACGACCTGCCCCACCACGGGAATGAACCCGAGCACGAAGAGCATCACGCCGATGAGAATGGCGGGCACGAGCATCCGCAGACCAGAGGAGATACCGCGACCCAGCTCGCGCCAGAAGCCCGATGCGCCCTCGTCGGGTACGGTGCCGAACCTGCCCTCCGTGTGCCGCCAGATGCGCTGGTAGAACGGGTCCCCGACGATGAGGGTGACCGCCGTGAACGTGTACACGACCAGAAGGATGGCGACCACCAGGAACGCGAGGCCTGCAACCACATGCACGGCCGTGTACCACGGCTCGGGCCATTCGCTCGCGAACGGTGTGACCGCGACAGCGATGGCCTCGATATTGACGCCCAGCGCGATCAGGCCCGCGAGGATGACCGCGCCCACGATCAGCGCGGGCACCATTCCCAGCAGCATGAGACCGGGCGCGGTGCGCCAGGTGCCGAGTCCGCGGCCGAGTAGGGAGACGCCGGTGGCGAATTCGCGGAACACGCTCGGTCTGCCGTCTCGCACCATGATCCCCTCATGACGAGTGGTGGGCGATACCGGACTCGAACCGATGACCTCTTCCGTGTGAAGGAAGCGCGCTACCAACTGCGCCAATCGCCCGCGACCACAATCTTGCCACAGCCCGCGACCCGCCCGTAACAGGATTGGCCCTCGGCAGTCTGATCGGTTACAGTCGTACAGCACGCAGCAATGCGAGCGAATGCGGATGTGGCGCAGTGGTAGCGCATCACCTTGCCAAGGTGAGGGTCGCGAGTTCGAATCTCGTCATCCGCTCGAGTGGGAAGTGTCAGTGACCATCGGTTCTAGGTCTCTGTCACGGCCCGCACGCGGTGGCGTGGCCGAGAGGCGAGGCAACGGCCTGCAAAGCCGTGTACACGGGTTCAAATCCCGTCGCCACCTCGGATGCATATCCGAAACCATGGGCGGTTGGCGCAGCGGTAGCGCGCTTCCCTGACACGGAAGAGGTCGCTGGTTCGATCCCAGTACCGCCCACACTGACTCCCCCGAGAAATCGGGGGAGTTCTTGTTTAACTGCGGCGGACGGCGGCAGGATCGCACCGATCTGAGAAGATTGGCCAGCCCTTTCCTCACCCCCGGGAGGTATTGCCGTGTTGATCCGATCGCGCCTGATCATTGTTTCGCTGTCCATTGCGGTTGCGCTCTCCGGATGCGCCGGCCCGAGCGGGCCCGACGGCGGGGCTACCCCGTCGACAAGTGCCGCGGCATCCGAGGACACGGCGGTACTTCTCGATCAGTTCGTTGCGGCGCTGTGCCCGGCCGTAACTACCGACTACGCGTTCAACGATGCATGGCTCGACGAGACGTCGTCGCTTGAGGCGATCGTGACGTCAGCGGCCGCAGCACGAGACGCCAGCGCCACCGCGGTGGACGCCGTGGAAGGGCTGTCGACGACCTGGCCAGCGGAGTACGGTGCCGACCTTTCCCTCGTCAGTGAGTTGTACGTGACGAAGGGGGCCGACTACGCCGCCATCGCCGGCGCGGCGTCCCTGAGCGAACTCGTCGACTTCGAATTCGCGGACGCGACCGAGGGCAATGCTGCGGCCCAACGGATCGCCGACGCCTTGGGGGAGCCGAACATCACCTGTTGAGGGCTCATGCTCCCGCCTCATCGACCAGTTCGCGGAAGCGCGTGAGCACGCCCGGCCATCCGGACCCGTATTCGGCGGCCGCGGCATCCGGGTCGGGCATGCGCTCCCACCCGGTATGGATGATCGTGACCAGGGTCTCGTCAGCCACGGCAACGAACTCAACATTCAGCTCTGTCGCGTGCTCGACGGCAGATCCGGGATGCCACGTGAGGGTGACCGCGCGATCCGGATCCCACGCGAGAACCTCGCCCCACACCGACTCCTGATCGCCCGAGCGCTCGACGAGCAGGTCGCCCTCGAATGACACCGTCGAGTCCGGGAACACTCCGTGCTCCTCGAGAGGCCACCAGGCGCCGATGTGATCGGTGAACAGTTCGAATGCACGGTGCTGGCCCGCCGCAACGGCCACCTCTCGACGCACGTCTTCAGTCATGCCCGCAAGGGTACGCGCCTCGTCGCCACCGGCGAGGGGCAAGTCCCGCCGCCCCTAAACTTGAGGGGTGAGTAACACCGGATTCGAACTCTTCACCGACCGTGCCGTCGTCGCCATGCGCGTCAACGGCGAGCTCAAGGACCTCGCGGCCACCGCCCAGGACACCGACACGGTCGAGCCGGTGACGTTCGACTCCGCAGACGGACTGAACATCCTCCGCCACTCCGCAGCCCACGTGATGGCACAGGCCGTGCAGTCGATCAACCCGGAGGCGAAGCTCGGGATCGGTCCGCCGGTGACGGACGGCTTTTACTACGACTTCGATGTGACGGAGCCGTTCCAGCCCGAGGATCTCAAGGCCATCGAGAAGGCCATGGACCGCATCATCCGCCAGGGCCAGCGTTTCCAGCGTCGGGTGGTGACCGAGGCTGAAGCCCGCGCTGAGCTTGCGAACGAACCGTACAAGCTTGAGCTCATCGGGTTGAAGGGTGTCTCGACAGGTTCGACAACCGATGATGACCTGGGTCAGGACGGCGAGTCCGTCGAGGTCGGCGGCGCAGAGCTCACGATCTACGACAACGTCGACGGCAAGACCGGCGAGGTCTACTGGAAGGATCTCTGCCGCGGCCCGCACCTGCCCAACACCCGCATGATCGGCAACGGGTGGGCGCTGGTGCGAAACGCGGCTGCCTACTGGCGCGGCTCGGAGAAGAACAAGCAGCTGCAGCGCATCTACGGCACGGCCTGGCCCACCAAGGACGAGCTGCGGGCGTACCAGGAGCGACAGGAGGAGGCGCTCAAGCGCGACCACCGCAAGCTGGGCGCCGAGCTCGACCTGTTCTCGTTCCCGGAGGAGATCGGCTCGGGACTCGCGGTCTTCCACCCCAAGGGCGGCATCATCCGCGCGGAGATCGAGAACTACATGCGCGAGCGCCTGCTCGCCAACGAGTACGAGCTGGTGAACACCCCGCACATCACCAAGGGTCACCTCTACGAGATCAGCCAGCACCTGCACTGGTACAAGGACGGCATGTTCCCGCCCATGCACCTTGACGAGGAGCGGGACGCCGACGGCCACGTCACCCGCCAGGGCCAGGACTACTACCTGAAGCCCATGAACTGCCCGATGCACAACCTGATCTACCGGGCGCGAGGACGCAGCTACCGCGAGCTTCCGCTTCGGCTCGCCGAATTCGGAACCGTCTACCGCTACGAGAAGAGCGGAACCCTGCAGGGGCTGACCCGCGTGCGGGGCCTGACTCAGGATGACGCGCACATCTACGTCACGCCGGAACAGGTGAAGCCCGAGCTGGCCCGCCAGCTCGAGTTCGTGCTCGAGACCCTGCGCGGCTACGGACTCGCTGACTTCTACTTGGAGCTCTCGACGCGCGACCCCGACAAATCGGTGGGTACGGACGAGCAGTGGGCCGAGGCCACCGAGACCCTGCGCGAGGTCGCGATCGACTCCGGCCTCGAACTCGTCGACGATCCGGGAGGAGCGGCCTTCTACGGACCGAAGATCTCGGTGCAGGCTCGCGACGCGATCGGCCGCACCTGGCAGCTCTCGACGGTGCAGCTCGACTTCAATCAGCCCTCGCTGTTCGAGCTCGAGTACACCGCCTCCGACGGCACCCGCCAGCAGCCGATCATGATCCACCGAGCGCTGCTCGGGTCGATCGAGCGTTTCTTCGCGATCCTGCTCGAGCACTACGCGGGAGCGTTCCCGGTCTGGCTGTCACCAGTGCAGGTCGTGGGCATCCCCGTGGCTGAAGCGCATGAGGAGTACCTCGGTGGTGTCATCCGTCAGCTGAAGCAGGCTGGTGTTCGCGCCGAACTGGATGCCTCCAGCGAGCGTATGCAGAAGAAGATCCGTACGCACACGAAGGACAAGGTGCCGTTCCAGCTCATCGCGGGCGAAGAGGACAGCGCCAACGGCTCGGTGAGCTTCCGGTTCCGCGACGGCACGCAGGAGAACGGCGTGCCGATCGCCGATGCGATCGCGCGCATCCGGCAGGCCATCGACACGAAGGCCCAGGTCTGAGGTGGTTCGTGACTACGACGGCACCGAGTACCAGGATGTCGAATCGTCGACGGATTTCGCCGCGGTACCTGACGCGTTCCAACGGCTGTGGACGCCCTACCGGCTGGCCTACATCAGGTCGAGTTCCGACCAGGAGCCGACGACCACTGAGTGTCCGTTCTGTGTCGCTCCGACCCTGAGCGACGAGCGCGCACTGATCGTTGCGCGGGGGACGCACGCCTACGTGCTGCTCAACCTGTATCCCTACAACAGCGGACACCTTCTGGTGTGCCCCTACCGTCATATTGCGACCTATGACGAAGCGACCGCCGAGGAGGTCGCCGAGATCGGTAGTCTGACTCAGACGGCCATGCGCGTGCTGACCGAGACTGCGCAGTGCCACGGGTTCAACATCGGCATGAACCAGGGGCGCATCGCGGGGGCGGGCATCGCGGAGCACCTGCATCAGCACATCGTTCCGCGGTGGGCACTCGACTCCAACTTCTTTCCCATCGTCGCCGGAACCAAGGCGGTTCCGCGGCTGCTGGGTGAGGTTCGCGAGGAGATCGCGAACGCGTGGCCGACAAGCCACTGACAATCGATTGGCCGGAGATCACCGGCAGTACACCGAACTAGAATCTAGGATCATGACTGAAGAACTGGGCACCAGCCGCGTCAAGCGTGGACTCGCCGAGATGCTCAAAGGCGGCGTCATCATGGACGTCGTCAACGCCGACCAGGCGAAGATCGCCGAGGATGCGGGCGCGGTGGCCGTGATGGCCCTCGAGCGGGTACCCGCCGACATCCGGTCTCAGGGTGGGGTGGCTCGCATGAGCGACCCCGACCTTATCGACGGCATCATCAACGCCGTGTCGATCCCCGTGATGGCCAAGGCCCGTATCGGCCACTTCGTCGAGGCGCAGGTGCTCGAGGCCCTCAAGGTCGACTACATCGACGAGTCTGAGGTTCTGTCTCCCGCGGACTACGTCAACCACATCGACAAGTGGAAGTTCACCGTTCCGTTCGTCTGCGGCGCCACCAACCTGGGTGAGGCTCTGCGGCGCATCACCGAGGGTGCAGCGATGATCCGGTCGAAGGGTGAGGCCGGCACTGGCGACGTCTCTGAGGCGACCAAGCACATCCGCACGATTCTCGGCGAGATCCGCACACTGTCGGCCAAGAGCCCCGACGAGCTCTATGTGGCCGCGAAGGAGCTGCAGGCGCCCTACGACCTCGTCGTCGAGGTCGCGGCCACCGGCAAGCTTCCCGTCGTGCTGTTCACGGCCGGTGGCGTAGCGACCCCCGCGGATGCCGCTCTCATGATGCAGCTCGGCGCGGACGGCGTCTTCGTCGGCTCGGGAATCTTCAAGTCGGGCAACCCGGCCCAGCGCGCCGCCGCGATCGTCAAGGCCACGACCTTCTTCGAGGACCCGCAGGTCATCGCGGAGGCCTCCCGCGGGCTTGGCGAGGCGATGGTCGGAATCAACGTCTCCGACCTCCCTGCGCCGCACCGCCTCGCCGAGCGTGGCTGGTAAGCCCAGGGTCGGTGTCCTCGCCCTCCAGGGCGACTTCCGGGAGCACCTCGCGGTACTGAACGATCTCGGGGCCGACGCCGTGCCTGTGAAGCGACCCGAGGAACTCGCGTCGGTCGCTGGCCTCGTGATCCCCGGAGGCGAGTCCAGCGTGATGGACAAGCTGAGCCGCCTGTTCGGGCTTGCCGAGCCGTTGCGGGCTGCCGTGGCATCCGGGCTGCCCGTCTATGGCACGTGTGCAGGGCTGATCATGCTGTCGAACACTGTCCTCGACTCGATCTCCGGACAGGAGAGCATCGGCGGCTTGGACATCGTCGTGCGCCGCAACGCGTTCGGGTCCCAGCTCGACTCCTTCGAGACCGATCTCGACATTCCGGTACTGGGCGAGACCCCGATGCATGCCGTGTTCATCAGGGCGCCCGTCGTGGAGTCGGTCGCACTCGGAGTGACGGTGCTCGCCGCGCTGGGGGACGGTAGGGTCGTGGCCGTCGAACAGGGCAGCCTGCTGGGCACGTCGTTCCACCCCGAGATGACCGGTGACACGCGCTTTCACGAGTACTTCCTCGACAAGGTGCGGGCCGCCTGAGCCACTGCTAGCATTCCTCATTCGGAGGAGGAATCGATGGTCACTCAACTTCCCAGCACCGGCAAGCCCGGGTGCGACACGTCGGACATGAACATCATCCATGGCATGTTCCGGAGCATCCTGAACGAGGCGCCGAAGCTCGTTCGGTCGGTTGCGCAGTCAGACACCGAGCACGCCGCCGCGGTGGCTGGCCACCTCAGCGACCTCATTTCTGGGCTCCACAACCATCACCACGGCGAAGACCTCCTGCTCTGGGACGAACTGGCGGCCCGGGCTCCCGCCTGCGCCGCCCATGTCGACCAGATGCGGGCACAGCACGCAGCCGTCTCCGACGATCTGGATGCGCTCGAAGCCCTCATTCCCGCCTGGCGCGAGACGGCTGACGTTGCAGACCGCGAGGCGGTTGCCGCCGCGGTGGAGACCGTGCGTTCGGCCCTGTTCGCGCATCTGGGCCAGGAGGAGGAGCAGATTCTGCCGGTCGCGAGCGGCGTGTTCAGCCAACCGGAGTGGGACAAGCTGGGCGAGCACGGCAGGGCTTCCGTGCCGCGCGATCGCCAGTTGATCCAGCTCGGGTACATCCTCAACTCCATGTCCCCCGAGGATGCCCGTGCGTGGGCGAAGGCGAATCTGCCCGTGCCGATTCGACTGCTGTACCGGCTCGTCGGCCGACGCCAGTTCGAGGCCGAGCAGCGTGCGGTGCGCGGCGCGGTGGTCTGAGACTTCCCGCTGGCCTAGCGTGGGGCCATGAAACTGTATTCGGACTTCGGGCCCCGCAGATCTCGTCAGATCGTCGCTGACGTCACAGCACTCGCGCTCATCGGGGCCTGGGTGTGGCTCGGCATCACGGTCTACTCCCTGATCGAGAACCTCGCGGTCTACGGAGTGCAGATGGAGGACGCGGGCGCTGGCTTCCGCGAGACGATGACCCAGGTGGGGGAGACGCTCGGAGGCATTCCGCTCATCGGCGGAGGAATCCGTGCGCCGTTCGACGGGGCGAGCGAAGCTGGGGGAGCGCTCGAGGCGGCCGGTCAGAGCCAGCAGGTCGCGATCAACCAGCTCGCCACGGTGCTGGGTATCGGCATAGCTGCGCTGCCGATCCTCACGATCCTGTTGCTGTGGCTGTTGCCGCGCCTGCGGTTCGCCCAACGGGCATCCCGTGCCCAGAAGCTCGTCAAGTCGGGCGCGGGAGTCGACCTGCTGGCGCTGCGCGCTCTCGCCAGCCAGAACATCTCAGCGCTGGCAGCCGTCGACCCCGATGCTATGGCCGCGTGGCGCCGCGGCGACGACCAGGTCATGCGCAAGCTCGCGGCACTCGAGCTGAAGTCTTCCGGCGTACGGATGGCCGACTAGTCGATGCGTCGACCTACAACGGCCGCCCTGACAATCGCGCGGTAGCCGTCGGTGGATGTCGCGTCCCGCTCAGTGGTCACTGCCGCCGTTCCGCTGCCGACGCGAGAGGGAGTTGGGGCGAACTCTAACACGAGCGACAGCTGCGCCTCGGGGTGGTCGTGGCGGCGCATCCGTCGCACGATAGCGAACTCGTACCGCTGCTCGGTGGGGCCCCACCGACAGAACAACTCGTCGAGTTCGGCGTGCTGGGGGCGGAAGTCACGAGCGAAGTCGAGCATCGCCCTGAGGCCGCTCGACGGGGTGAGCGCATCGAGATCGAGCCCGCCCTCGGCCAGTGAGCGCAGCAGCGCGTTGCGCGCGTAGGTGATGCGGAACCAGTGAGCAGGCACGGTCGAATGCTACCCGGGGGCCGCTGGCTAGAATGTTCAGCATGTCAGGCCACTCCAAATGGGCAACCACGAAGCACCAGAAGGCGATCAAGGATCAGCGCCGTGCCAAGTCGTTCGCCAAACTCATCAAGAACATCGAAGTCGCAGCCAAGATCGGCGGTGCTGACCTCTCCGGAAATCCGACCCTGGTCGATGCCGTGCAGAAGGCCAAGAAGACGTCGGTGCCCAACGAGAACATCGATCGCGCCATCAAGCGCGGAGCGGGTCTGACCGGCGAGTCAATCGACTACCAGACGATCATGTACGAGGGCTACGGGCCGAACGGTGTCGCTCTCCTGGTCGAGTGTCTGACCGATAACCGCAATCGTGCGGCGGCCGACGTGCGCACCCTCATGACCCGCAACGGCGGCACCATGGCCGATCCGGGCAGCGTGGCCTACAACTTCACCCGCAAGGGCGTCATCTCGATCACGAAGACGCCGGGGCTCACGGAGGACGACATCCTGCTCGCGGTCCTCGATGCGGGTGCCGAGGAGGTCTTCGATCGCGGTGAGGGTTTCGAGATCATCACCGATACCGCTCATCTCGTCGCCTCGCGCGAAGCGCTTCAGGCTGCCGGGATCGACTACGACTCGTCTGAGGCCGAGTTCGTGCCCAACCTCACCGTGGAGGTCGACGCCGACACCGCGCGCAAGGTCATGAAGCTCATCGACGCGCTCGAGGATTCCGACGACGTGCAGAACATATATTCGAATTACGACGTGTCGCCCGAGGTTCAGGCCGAATTGGAGCAAGACTAGGGCGCATGACGCTGGGCTGGATCGACTGATGCGCGTTCTCGGCATCGATCCCGGTCTCACGCGCTGCGGGGTGGGCATCGTGGATGTCTCGCCCACCCGAACCGCGTCTCTCGTGTACGTCGGGGTCATCCGCACCCCACCCGAGATGCCACTCGAGCGGCGGCTTCTGGCGATCGCCGAGGGCATCGCGGACGCCCTGGATTCCTACGCCCCGCAGACTGTTGCATTGGAGCGTGTCTTCGCCCAGCACAACGTGCGCACAGTGATGGGTACCGCTCAGGCGAGCGGCGTAGCCCTTCACCTCGCGGCTGCGCGGGGCCTCACTGTGGGGCTTCACACTCCGAGCGAGGTCAAGGCGTCGATCACCGGCTACGGTTCGGCCAACAAGACGCAGGTGGGAACCATGGTGGCGAAGGTGCTCGGCCTCGCCGAGATACCCAAGCCTGCTGATGCCTCTGACGCGCTGGCGTTGGCCATCTGCCATGCGTGGCGCGGGCCGGCACTGGTGGCCGTCGGCGCTCCGCTGACTCCGGCCCAACGGGCGTGGCACCAGGCGGAGTCCGCTGCCAGGAGGGTGCGCTCGTGATCTCGTCGGTTCGGGGCACCGTTCTCGCGGCCGTCGGAACGACCGTCGTGATCGAGGTCGGCGGCGTCGGTCTGAACGTACAGGTCACTCCGCAGCACGCACTGTCACTTCGTGTTGGTAGTGAGGCGACGGTGCGCACGGCGCTGATCGTGCGAGAGGACGACCTCTCGCTCTACGGTTTCTCGGAGGCCGACGAACTCACCGTCTTCGATCTGCTCCGTGGGGTGACGGGTGTAGGCCCGAAGAGCGCGATGGGCGTCCTCGCCGCCATGAGCCCGGGCGAGATCGCGCAGGCCGTCGCAGTGGAAGACGATGCTGCGTTCAGAAAGGTGTCCGGCATCGGGCCCAAGACGGCCAAGCTGATCGTCGTGTCGCTGGCAGGCAAGCTGCTCGTGGTGCCCACGGCACGGGCATCCGCCGCGTCGCGCTCCAGCACCGTCAGCGAAAACGTCGCCATTGCTCTGACCGGACTCGGCTGGCCCGAACGTGTCGCTGCGCAAGCGGTCGAGGATGCCTTGCTCAGTGCCTCTGACTCCGATCGTGAATCGGTTCCGGCGCTACTTCGGCTCGCCCTGGCGGCGCTCGGTCCTCAGGCGGTGAACTCGCAGTGACCGAACCGGAATCGATCATCCGCCCAACCCCCGAGTCCGAGGCCGAGCTGGCCTTCGAGGGTGCCCTGCGGCCGCGCTCGCTCGCCGAGTTCATCGGTCAGACCAAGGTTCGCGGTCAGCTCCAGCTTCTGCTGCAGGCTGCGGCGATGCAGAATCGCACCCCCGATCACATCCTTCTGGCTGGCCCACCCGGGCTCGGCAAGACCACCTTGGCGATGATCGTCGCGCACGAGAGCGGTCGACCGCTGCGCATGTCGAGCGGTCCGGCCATCCAGCACGCTGGCGATCTGGCCGCCGTGCTCTCGTCACTGGTGCCCGGCGAGGTTCTCTTCATCGACGAGATTCACCGCATGGCGCGCTCGGCCGAGGAGATGCTGTACCTCGCGATGGAGGACTTCCGCATCGACATCATGGTCGGCAAGGGCGCGGGAGCCACGTCGATTCCACTCGACCTCTCGCCGTTCACTCTCGTGGGGGCGACGACGCGGTCCGGCCTTCTGCCCAACCCGCTGCGCGACAGGTTCGGGTTCACGGCCCACCTCGAGTTCTATGACGACGCGGAGCTGGAGCAGGTACTCGAGCGTGCAGCACGGCTGCTCGAGCTCGACATCGACAAGGCGGCACTCGCCGAGATCGCCGGGCGATGCAGGGGCACCCCGCGTATCGCCAACCGGCTGCTGCGCCGCGTGCGCGACTACGCGCTCGTCAAGGGGTCCGGTGCCGGTATCGACGCCGTTCACGCGGCCCTCGAGCTGTACGACGTGGATGAGCTCGGGCTCGATCGCCTGGACCGGGCAGTGATGCACACCGTGCTCAGTCGTTTCGACGGCGGACCGGTGGGACTCAATACGCTCGCTGTCTCGGTGGGCGAGGAATCGGAGACGATCGAATCGGTGGTCGAACCGTTCCTGGTGCGCATCGGCCTTCTGACGCGCACTCCCCGCGGGCGGGTCGCCAGCCGAGCAGCATGGAAGCACTTCGGGATCACGCCGCCCCGAGCTGAGCACGCCACCCTGGGGCTCTTCGGGGATGACCTATAATTCTCAAGGACCGCTCAGCGAGCTTCACTAGGCTTGCCGGTCAGACTCCCTCTCGGAAGGTAACCCATGGATCCGTTGACTATTGGAATGCTCGTCATTCTTGCGGTGCTTGTTTTCTTCATGTTCCGCAACAGCCGCAAGCGCAAGGCTCAGCAGGAGGAGCTGCGTTCGCAGATCGTTCCCGGCGCAGAGATCATGACCAACTTCGGCCTGTTCGGAACCCTCAAGTCGATGGATGACCTGACCAAGGTCGCCGAGGTCGAGGTCGCCCCCGGCACCGTCGTGCGCGTGCACAGCCAGACCATCGCCAAGGTCGTCACCGCCGACGACATCGACCCGAACGCCCCTCGCTCCGTCGAGGAGGCCATGGCCATCGCCAACCGCGAGGCCGAGGAGCGCGACCGCGTCAAGCTCAACGAGGACAGCGCCATCCCGCTTGCTGAGCCCGCCTATGGCGAGCGCGTGACCGACGAGGCGAAGAAGCCGCGTCGCACGACGAAAAAGGCCGGCGAATAACCACTACCCTTGGGTGCTAGCCACCGCGCCCTCACCGGCCGTGGCTGGCACTTTCGGGTGCCCGCGCACCCGACGCAAACCCACAAAGAAAGCTGAGTAATAGCCGGTGGCCAGATCTACCCCCGTGAAGAAGGCGTGGCGTTCGCTCACGTGGCTCGGCGTCATCATCGTGGGCCTCATCGCGATCAACGCCGCCGGCGTGATCTTCGGGGGCAGTTCGTGGGCCCCCAAGCTCGGTCTTGACCTCGAGGGCGGCACCCAGATCCGTCTCGCGCCGAAGCTCGAGAGCGGCGAGACCGTCAGCCAGGAGCAGCTCAATCAGGCTGTGTCGATCATCCGGCAGCGCATCGACGCCGCGGGTGTGTCCGAGGCCGAGATCAGTACGGAGGGCTCGCAGAACATCGTCGTCTCGATCCCCGGTGTGCCTGACGAGGAGACGCTGCGCCGCATTGAGGCCTCGGCCAAGCTGGAATTCCGACCCGTGATCTTCACGGATGTCGCAGCCACGAGTGCCGCCGACGGCTCGACGCCCACTCCGGTTCCGACCGAGGGGCTCTCAACAACGCCCACCGCCAGTCCCACGGACGCCTCAGACCCCAGCTGGGTCACGGAGGCGCTGTATGCCGAGTTCCAGAACTTCGACTGCGCGAGCCTCGATCAGGCCAATACGAACGTCGCTCCCGCCGATGAACCCCTGATCACTTGTGAGACTGACGGTAGCTACAAGTACATCCTCGGCCCGGTTGAGGTCACCGGTGACACGATCTCCGACGCGACGAGCGGCCTGATCATGAACAGCCAAGGTGTCAGCACCGGCCAGTGGGGCGTGTTCATCACGTTCAACGACGAGGGAACCCAGAAGTTCGCCAAGGTCACTGAGCGTCTCTACGGCTTCCCGCAGACCGACCCGCGCAACAGATTCGCAATCGTTCTGGATGGCCGGGTCATCTCTGCGCCGACCACGCAGGGCATCATCACCGACGGCAAGCCGCAGATCAGCGGCTCGTTCACGCAGCAGAGCGCGAAGACCCTCGCCGACCAGCTCAAGTTCGGCGCCCTGCCGATTGGCTTCACGGTGCAGAGTTCCGAGGTGATCTCTGCGACTCTCGGATCCACCCAGCTGTTCAGCGGCCTCATCGCCGGCCTCATCGGCCTCGTGCTCGTCGTGATCTACTCGCTGTTCCAATACCGATTGCTGGGTCTCGTCACCGTCGCATCCCTCGTGATCGCTGCAGTGCTGACCTATCTCGTCATCATCCTTCTGTCGTGGCGCTACGGCTACCGTCTGTCGCTGGCCGGCGTCGCGGGACTCATCGTCGCGATCGGATTCACCGCCGACTCCTTCATCGTCTACTTCGAACGTATACGCGACGAGCTGCGTGACGGAAAGAGTCTGGTTTCCTCGGTGGAGTCGGGGTGGAAGCGTGCTCTGCGCACGATCTACGCTGCCAAGGCGGTCAACCTGCTTTCGGCGGTCGTGCTCTTCGTGCTCGCCGTCGGCAACGTTCAGGGGTTCGCTCTGACGCTGGGTATCACCACCGTGATCGACGTGCTCGTCGTGATCCTGTTCACCCACCCCATACTGCAACTCATGGCTACGACGCGGTTCTTCTCGAGCGGGCATCCGCTCAGCGGACTTGACCCCACCGCTCTGGGTGCCGTCTATCGTGGGCGCGCGCAGTTCCGTGCCCCGGTCACTACGGCGAAGAAGGATGGCGCCAGCCGCGAGGCAGCGCGCCGCCAGACCATCGCCGAGCGCAAGGCCGCAGAGCTCAGCTCCGGATCCAGTACGAAGACCGACGGAGGGGAGTCCTGATGGCCAGTTTCGCCAAGTTCGGCAATGACCTGTACACGGGCGAGCGCTCGTTCAACTTCGTCGGCCGACGTCGCATCTGGTACACGATCGCTTTCGTGATGATCGGCCTCTCGATCCTGCTTCCGATCCTGCGGGGCGGATTCGTCTTCGGTATCGAGTTCAGCGGCGGTTCTGAGTTCCAGATCTCCGGCGTCGCCCACGTCGATCAGCAGGTCGCGTCCGACGCCGTCACGAGTGTGGTGGCGGATGCCACGCCGCGTGTCTCGATCGTCGGCACCGATTCTGTGCGGGTGCAGACCGAGCAGCTCACGACCGACCAGTCGACCGCCGTTCGCGATTCGCTGGCCGCGGCATACGACGTTCCCGCCGACCAGGTGACATCGTCATTCATCGGCCCATCGTGGGGTGCCGACATCACCGGCGCAGCAGTCCGGGCGCTCATCGTCTTCGTCGCCCTGGCCGCAATCCTGATGGCGATCTACTTCCGCACGTGGAAGATGTCGCTGGCAGCGATCGTGTCCCTGTTCCACGACATGATCATCACGGTCGGTGTCTACGGCGCCTTCGGCTTCGAGATCACCCCTGCGGCGGTGATCGGTTTCCTCACGATTCTCGGTTACTCGCTCTATGACACCGTCGTGGTGTTCGACAAGATCCGCGAGAACACGAGTGAGGGATCCGGTCGCACATTCGCCGAGTCGGTCAACCTCGCCGTCAACCAGACTCTGGTGCGATCCATCAACACGGGTGTTGTTGCGGCACTTCCGGTCGGGGCGATTCTCTTCATCGGAACGACCCTGCTGGGCGCGGGAACGCTCCGTGACATCTCGCTCGCGCTGTTCGTGGGAATCCTGGTGGGCACGTACTCGACGATCTTCATCGGTGCGCCGTTCTACTCCCAGCTCCGTGAGAACGAGCCTGAGATCGCCAAGTTGACCAAGAAGGTGGTGGCGAACACGTCACGGTCCACCACGGGTGCGGTTCGCTGATCTCATGACATCCGCTGCCGGCGCAGGGGCGACCGAAATCGACGTCGCGGACGCAATTGCGCTCTTGGCGGACGGCGGCTACCTGCTCGACGTTCGGGAGCAGAATGAATGGGACGCGGGGCATGCACCTGGCGCCCACCTGCTGCCGATGTCGACAATCCAGGAGCGGATCGCTGAGGTCCCCGACGATCGAACCGTCTACGTGGTCTGCCACAGCGGGGCTCGCTCCGAACGGGTGACCGCGTACCTGCGTTCTCTGGATCTCGAAGCTATCAACGTCGCGGGCGGGATGATGGCCTGGCAGGCCGCGGGTGGCGAGGTAGTGCAATCCTCCGCGACCTAGAATTAGTGGTGGAGGTGCGCGCATGACGGAGACCACGCAGAGCGCCGCCTCGCTGCGCACCCTGCTGCCTCGCATCTTCTCGCGCGCCCAGCCTTCGGGTGCGGTCGACCGGCTCATCAAGACAGTGCGCACGCATCATCCGAAAGCGGATATCGCCCTGATAGAGCGGGCCTACACCGCTGCCGAGAAGGCGCATTCCGGGCAGAAACGCAAGAGTGGCGAGCCCTACATCACCCACCCCATCGCGGTGGCCCAGATCCTCGCCGACCTGGGGATCGGAGCCAAGACACTTGCGGCGGCGCTGCTGCACGACACCGTCGAGGACACCGCCTACACCCTCGAGATGCTCCGCAAGGACTTCGGCGAAGAGATCGCCATGCTCGTGGATGGCGTAACGAAGCTCGACAAGGTCAAGTACGGTGACAGCGCCCAGGCCGAGACCGTACGCAAGATGATCGTGGCAATGTCCAAGGACATCCGGGTGCTGGTGATCAAGCTCGCCGACCGCCTGCACAACGCGCGCACCTGGGGGTTCGTGGAGGAGGCATCCGCGACTCGCAAGGCGCAGGAGACTCTGGAGATCTACGCACCGCTCGCGCACCGCCTCGGTATTCAGGCGATCAAGCTCGAGCTCGAGGACCTGTCGTTCGCCGTGCTTCAGCCCAAGCTCTACGTCGAGATCGAGAGCCTGGTATCCAAGCGCACGCCTCAGCGCGAACAGTTCGTGCAGCAGGTCATCGATGCCGTGAACGACGATCTCAAGGCGGCGAAGATCAAGGGCAGCGTCGCCGGTCGGCCCAAGCAGTACTACTCGATCTACCAGAAGATGATTGTGCGCGGCCGCGAGTTCGACGAGATCTACGACCTCGTCGGCATTCGGGTGCTGGTGAACTCGGTGCGCGATTGCTACGCGGTACTGGGGTCGATTCACGCCCGCTGGAACCCGATTCCGGGTCGCTTCAAGGACTACATCGCCACCCCGAAGTTCAACCTCTACCAGTCGCTGCACACGACGGTGATCGGCCCGGAGGGCCGCGCTGTCGAGATCCAGATCCGTACCCACGAGATGCACCAGCGCGCGGAGTTCGGTGTCGCAGCGCACTGGAAGTACAAGGCTCGCGCGAAGGGCGAGGATGCCGGCGGTCGCCACGACGACGCCGACATGGCCTGGCTCGCGCACATCACCGACTGGCAATCCGAAACCGAGGACCCGGGGGAGTTCCTCGATAGCCTCCGCTTCGAGATCGGCGCCAAAGAGGTTTACGTCTTCACCCCGCAGGGCAAGGTCATCGGCCTTCCCGCCGGGGCAACGCCCGTCGACTTCGCCTATGCAGTGCATACCGAGGTCGGTCACCGCACCATGGGTGCGAAGGTCAATGGTCGTCTGGTTCCGCTCGAGAGCGCGCTCAACAGTGGCGACTCGGTCGAGGTCTTCACCTCGAAGAGCCCGGACGCCGGGCCCAGCCAGGACTGGCTGAACTTCGTCAAGAGCACGCGCGCCCGCAACAAGATCAGGGCCTGGTTCACGAAGGAGCGCCGCGAGGAGGCGATCGAGCAGGGCAAGGATGCGATCGCCCGTGCCATGCGCAAGCAGAATCTCCCGCTGCAGAAGCTCATGAGCCAGGACTCGTTCGCCGAGGTGGCCGCACAGATGCGCTATGACGACGTTTCGGCCCTCTACGCCGCCGTCGGCGAGGGGCACGTGTCGACGCAGTCCGTGATCGAGAAGGTTCTCGCGTCGTTGCACAGCGAGGCGGAGACCGAGGATTCGGACATCGAGTTCGCGCCTAAGGGCAGGAGTCGCGCGCTCAAGAACAGCGATTCCGGAGTGCTGGTGCGCGGGGCGCCCGACATCCTGGTCAAGCTGGCCAAGTGCTGCACCCCCGTGCCGGGTGACGACATCGTCGGGTTCGTCACGCGAGGGGCCGGGGTGTCGGTGCATCGAAGTGACTGCAACAACGTGGCATCCCTGCTTCAGGAACCCGAGCGCATGATCGACGTCGAGTGGGCACCCACGTCGAAGACGCTGTTCCTGGTGCAGATCCAGGTCGAAGCCCTCGACCGGGCTGGGCTGCTGTCTGACATCACGCGGGTGCTCAGCGAGAACCACGTTAACATCCTGTCGGCGACGGTCTCCACCTCGAGCGACCGACTGGCCCTCAGCCGCTACGTCTTCGAGATGGGCGACACGACCCACCTCGACCGGGTTCTCAATGCCGTGCGTCGCATCGACGCCGTGTACGACGTGTATCGGGTGAACTCGGGCTAGGCGGCCACGCACTCGGTGAGCCTCGCGAGCGCCACGGTCTTGTGCGGGAGGTTGCGTCGCCGGTTGAGGTGACGGGTGAAGTCCAGCATGCCCACCCCGGCGAGGCTCATGAGGTCTCGGACTATCGCGCGCTCCGGCCGACCGAACTCCGCACTGAAGCGCGCGAGATCCAGGCAGGTGCGCAAGGGCGTGGTCACCTGTCGGCCCGCCAGGGTGATGACGTCGTCGGGGTCGAGCACAACCTCACGCACGGTGATGAAACGTGACGACTGGTGGGCGACCCGCTCCGTGAGGGTCGAACAGAACTCGTGGCGTTCCGGTGCCCGCGTCAGAACTCCCCAGATCCACGCCGCGGTGCGCTGCTCCGCGATCAAGCGGGAGTTGGCGGCCCCAAGTGAGGCCGCTCGGTGCTGAGGCTGTTCCAGCTCAGCAACCGATGCGAAACCGGATCCGATGCCGAAGACCTCGCCGTCTAGCCGGGCCGCGAGCAGCTCAGCGAGCGGAAGGTCGTCAGCGGACAAGACGAGGGGCGAGCGCGGAGTCATCCCTCGAGCATGACGAACCCATATCGTCGCGACTACTCAGGGCCGCCAATCCGTGCACGAATGCCGGTTGTTAGTTCTTGAGCGCACCGAGCCACGCGCGGCGGGCGTCGAGCGCTTCCTGGGCCTCGGCGATCTTCTTCTTGTCGCCACCGGCCTTCGCTGCCTCGAGCTCGCGCTCGAGCTTGGCGATCGCCTCGGTGAGCTGTCCGAGGAAGCCCTCTTCGCGCTGCTGCCGTTCGGGATTATTGCGCTGCCAGTGGTCCTCGTCGAGCTTGCGAACCGCGGCCTCGACCTTGCGCAGCCGATCCTCGACGACCTTGACCTGCTCGCGCGGAACCTTGCCGATCTTGTCCCAGCGCTTCTGAATCGACAGCAGCGCCTCCTTGGCCTTGACGCGGTCGGTCTCGGTCACGAGCGGCTCGGCTTCGGCGAGCAACTCGAGCTTGAGCGCGAGGTTCGCCTCGAACTCAACACTGTCCTTCGCGTCGATCTCCGACTTCGCGGAGTAAAGGGCGTCACCCGCGTCCTTGAACTTCGCCCACAGGGCGTCGTCGAACTTCTTGCCAGCGCGTCCGGCGGCCTTCCAGTCGTCGAGAAGCGCGCGATAGGCCGGGATGCCGTCCGCACCCTTCGAGATGAGGGCTTCTGCCTTCTCCACGAGTGCCTGCTTCGTTGCCCGCGCGTCCTTGTGCACGCTGTCGAGCTCGGCGAAGAACGCCTTGCGGTGTCCGTCGATGGTGGCTCGGGCCGCCCTGAATCGCTTCCACAGTTCGTTGGACTCGGCCTTCGGCAGACGGGGACCGTCGGCCTGATGCTTCTGCCAGCGCGCGAAGATGTCGTCGAGGGTGGCTGTGACCTGCTTCCACTGCGCCTTCGCTGGATCCTGGGCGGCGAGGGTCTCCGCTTCGACGACCAGCGCCTCGCGTTCGGCGAGTGCCTCTGCGACCAACGCCTTGGCCTCTTCGCTCTGCTTCTCCGTGAGCTCGCTCACGGTGCCGCCGAGTGCCTCGATGCGTGCCTGCAGCGCGGCGAGATTGCCCACGGCGTTCGCGCCGGCAATGCTCGCACCCAGCGTCTTCACGGTCTTGGCCACGTCGGCCGCCGGTGCGCCGCGCTTGACGCGCTGCTCGAGCAGGGTTACCTGGCCGGCGAGTTCGGTGAACTTGCGCTCGAAGTAGGCGAGGGCTTCCTCGGGAGTGCCGTCGGGATACTGCCCCACGACACGCTCGCCCGCGGCCTCGCGCACATAGACGGTGCCCGTCTCATCAACGCGGCCCCACGGAGCCGTCTCGTCAGTCACGTGATTCACCTTGCTCGAAAGGATGTCTGCTACCTAGCCCAGCGGGCGTTCACCAGCTTATGGCAAGCGGCCCGGGCCTCCGACTGCGTTACTGGATCGTGAGGCTCGTGATCGTGGTCGCAACCAGAGGCGCGCCATCGGTCGAACCGTCGGCTGTTCCCGCGTTGGCGATCTGGGCCATCAGGCTGTCGAGGCCGCTCGTGACACTTCCGACGACGGTGTAGCCGCCCGCAGCGTCATTGGGCAGCGTCGAGTCCTGGAACACGATGAAGAACTGCCGACCATTGCTGTAGGCGTCTCCCGACGCGCGCGCCATCGCGATCGTGCCGGCCGGGTAGATGCCGTCTGCCGGGGCGTTCTCGATCGGGCCGAAGCTGTACGAGGGGTCGGTGGCGCCGGTGCCATCGAGAGAGCCGCACTGAAGTAGCCCAGCGCTGGAACCGAGAACGAGTCTGTGACACGTCTTGCCGACGTAGTAGCCCGTCAGGGAGTCAGCGAGGATGCTCGAGACGGCCTGGGGTGCCAGGGCACCGTCGAGGGTGATCCCGAGCTCGATGTCGTTGAGTCCCAGGGTGCCGGTGTAGGTCTTGCCCTGCGCGAAGCTCGGATCGGGCACGTCGCCAACGTTCTGACCCGTCACCGGCGGCGCCGTCTCGCTCGCCGAGGGAACCGGCGTCGGAGTTCCCGGACCGCCATTGAAGTAGAAGATCTGCAGCACAGCGGCCGCGGATGCGACGATCACGAGCACTCCCACCGCGTACCAGTTGTCGCGCTTACGACGCTTGAGCTGGTTCTCGTGCACGGCCTGCCGGGCGTTGTAGCGGCGCAGGCGCTCGCGTGCCTCGCGTGCCTCACGCTCGGTGTTCTTGCTCGCAGCCACGGCTGATCTCCTTCGGGATGATGCTTGGGGTCGAGTAACTTTACGACAGTCAGGCCGAATGGTGCCGCCGGTGGCCGCGGCTAGCATTGCCGCTATGAACGCACAGACCGGACTGCGCGGTGGGTCAACCCCGCTCGCGGTACGGATGCGCCCCACTCGACTCGACGAGATTGCCGGTCAACGGCACCTGCTGACGCCGGGCTCGCCCCTCGTCAGCCTCGCGGGGGAGGGCAGCGGCGAGCAGGGATCGGTGTCGATCATCCTCTGGGGGCCTCCCGGCACAGGCAAGACCACACTGGCCAAGGCGATCGCTCACAGTTCGGGCCGTAAGTTCGTCGAGCTCTCCGCCGTCACCGCCGGCGTTCGGGATGTGCGTCAGGTGATGGAGGAGGCCCTGTCGAGCCGTGACCTCTATGGGTTGACCACAGTGCTCTTCCTCGACGAGATCCATCGGTTCACCAAGGCACAGCAGGACGCGCTGCTGCCCGGCGTTGAGAACGGCTGGGTCATCCTGATCGCAGCCACCACCGAGAACCCGTCGTTCTCGGTGATCGCGCCGCTGCTCTCCCGATCACTGCTGCTCACGCTGGAACCCCTCAGTGACGACGATCTGGGGGTGGTCATCGACCGGGCGGTCTCCGACGCGCGAGGCCTCGGGGGAGCAATCGAGCTTGAGGCGGATGCACGCGCCGCCATCATCCGCCTGTCGTCGGGTGACGCTCGCAGGGCGCTGACGGCCCTGGAGGCGTCTGCCCTCGCGGCGGCGGCGTCCGCTGATCGGGACGGCCCACCGGTGGTGACCACCGAGATCGTGTCGGTGGCGGTCGACCGCGCCCTGCTGCGCTACGACCGGCAGGGCGACGAGCACTACGACGTGATCAGCGCGTTCATCAAGTCGGTACGCGGCTCGGACGTCGATGCGGCTCTGCACTATCTGGCGCGCATGATCGAGGCGGGGGAGGACCCGCGCTTCATCGCACGGCGCATCATCATCTCAGCGGCTGAGGACGTCGGCATCGCCGACCCGCAGGCCTTGCTGGTCGCGATGGCTGCGGCCGATGCCGTGCAGCTCATCGGCATGCCAGAGGGACGCATCCCCCTTGCCGAGGCCGTCGTGTACCTCGCGACAGCGCCGAAGTCGAACGCCGCCTACATGGCTCTGGATGCCGCGATCGCCGACGTTCGCGCCGGCCGCATCGGTCGCGTACCCAAGCACCTCCGCGACGCCCACTACCCGGGGGCGAAACGCCTCGGGCACGGCAAGGGCTACCAGTACTCCCACGACTCCGATATCGGCGTGGTCGCGCAGCAGTATCTTCCCGACGAACTCGTGGGCACCGAGTACTACCACCCGAGCGGGCACGGCAATGAGCGGGACGTAGCGGCCCGGTTGGAGAAGCTGCGCGCGATAATCCGCGGCGGATGATAGTATTTGACCCGTCCCAAGCCTGATTTCCTGAGCGCGGCTGCAACGGAATCATCGGCTGAGGAGCATGCGGTCTGTAGCCGACCGAGCTCCACGGACCATCCCTCTGATTTCACCGGACTGTTGTTGCGCGCCCACGCGTGTGCGCGAACCACCGGTTGCCCCGCAAGAACTCACAGAAAAGGACACCGTGTCTACCAAGTCACGCACTCGTAGCAAGACCCGCCTGTCGCGCGCGTTGGGCATCGCCCTCACGCCGAAGGCAGCCAAGTACCTCGAGAAGCGCCCGTACGCTCCCGGCGAGCACGGCCGCACCAAGCGCAAGCAGGACAGCGACTACGCCGTCCGTCTGCGCGAGAAGCAGCGCCTGCGCGCCCAGTACGGCATCCGTGAGGCTCAGCTGAAGATTCAGTTCGAGGAGGCCCGCAAGGCCGCCGGCCTGACCGGTGAGAACCTGGTTGAGCAGCTCGAGATGCGTCTCGACGCGATCCTCGTGCGCTCCGCGATCGCTCGCACCACCGCTCAGGCCCGCCAGATGGTCGTGCACCGCCACATCCTCGTCGACGGGCAGCTCGTCGACCGTCCGTCGTTCCGCGTCAAGCCCGGCCAGCTCGTTCACGTGAAGCCGCGCAGCGAGGGCATGGACATCTTCCAGGTCGCCGCTGCCGGTGGCCACGTCGACGTTCTGCCGAAGACCCCGGGCTACCTCGAGGTCGAGCTCGACAAGCTGCACGCTCGTCTCGTTCGCCGCCCGAAGCGCGCCGAGGTCCCCGTGACCTGTGACGTGCAGCTGGTCGTCGAGTACTACGCAGCTCGCTAGATCTCGACAGGCTCGATCACCGATCGATCACCGCACTACTCTGGAAGCGGGTCACCGGAAGGTGGCCCGCTTTCGTCATTCTCGGAGGACATCATGTCGGGTGGAGACATCGCAGGACTCATCGCCGCTGGCATCTTCGCCGTGCTCGTCGGACTTCTCGCCGTGCCCTTGCTGAAGCTGGGTCGAGTGTTCGACGAGACGAGTGCGGCCATCCGGGGAGTGAGTGAGAACATCACGCCGCTGCTCGAGGAAGCGACGACGACCATCAGCGAGACCAACAAGCAGCTCGTGCGTGTCGACAGCATCACCTCGAGCGTCGAAGAGGTGACGGGCAACGTCTCCGCCCTGGTTGCGCTCTTCGCTGCCACCGTCGGTGGGCCACTCATCAAGATCGCCGGCTTCAGCGCCGGCGTCAGGGCGGCCATCGCGGGCACCCGCTCCGCCCGGAAGTCAGTGCCGCCGACGAAGTAAGCTTGATCCGTCGTCGTCCGTATTCCGAAGGAGCTTGTCATGAAGAGCATCATCCTGCTGGCCGTCGGTGTTGCCGCCGGTTTCATCGTCGCGCACCAGGTCGCCAAGACGCCCGAGGGCCAGAGGTTCTTCGAAGACGTTGACACCAAGGCACGCGAGTTCGGCAGCGCCGTCATCGATGGCTACAAGGCCCGCGAGGCGGAGCTGAGGGCGGCCGTCGCCGAGGCCGAGGACGTCATCGCCGACCTCTCCAAGCGCGTCAAGTAGGTCTCGGAGCCGTACGCGGCCGATCGACCACCGGGAGTTCCCGGGCGCATCCACATTTCGACCCGGGACTTTCACACACATGCAGACCGCAGACATCCAGAACCGTTGGCTGAACTTCTTCGGCGACCGGGGGCACACCATCGTGCCGTCGGCGTCCCTGGTCAGCGACGACCCGACTCTGCTGTTCACCGTGGCCGGCATGGTGCCATTCGTTCCGTACCTGACGGGTCTGGTGCCGCCCCCGTATCCCCGCGCGACGAGCGTGCAGAAGTGCATCCGCACCCTCGACATCGAGGAGGTCGGCAAGACTCCGCGCCACGGAACGTTCTTCCAGATGAACGGCAACTTCTCCTTCGGCGACTACTTCAAGGAGCAGGCGATCGAGTACGCCTGGGAGCTGCTCACCAGCAATGAGAGCGATGGCGGTCTGGGCTTCGACGAGAAGGACCTGTGGGTCACCGTCTACAAGGACGATGACGATGCCGTGAACTTCTGGAAGAAGACGGCTGGGCTCCCCGACGAGCGCATCCAGCGACTCGACATGGACACGAACTACTGGTCGACCGGGCAGCCGGGACCGGCCGGCCCCTGCTCGGAGATCTTCTTCGACCGCGGTCCGGCCTACGGCATCGATGGGGGACCGGCGACCGACGACGACCGCTACGTCGAGATCTGGAACCTCGTCTTCATGCAGTACCTGCGCGGCGAGGGTGCAGGCAAGAATTTCGAGATCCTCGGCGAGCTGCCGAAGAAGAACATCGACACCGGCATGGGCATGGAGCGCGTCGCCTTCATCAAGCAGGGCGTCGAGAACATGTACGAGATCGACCAGGTGCGACCGGTGCTCGACAAGGCTGCAGAGCTGTCGAAGCGCAAGTACGGCGCCAACCACGATGACGACGTGCGGATGCGAGTGATCGCCGACCACGTGCGCTCGAGCCTCATGCTGATGTCCGACGGAGTTGCGCCGAGCAACGAGGGTCGCGGCTACATCCTGCGCCGCCTGCTGCGTCGCAGCGTGCGGGCCATGCGTCTTCTCGGGGTGGAGGAGCCGACGTTCGGCGAGCTGTTCCCCGCGTCGCGCGACGCGATGAAGGTGCAGTACCCCGAGGTGTCCGCCGACTACGATCGAATCTCGCGCCTGGCCCTCGCGGAGGAGGAGACCTTCCTGCGCACGCTGGCCAGCGGCACGAGCATCCTCGATCTGGCGGTCACGCGCACCCAGCAGGCGGGCTCGACCGAGCTGCCGAGCGACACGGCGTTCCTCCTGCACGACACGTATGGCTTCCCGATCGACCTCACGTTGGAGATCGCCGAAGACGCCGGATTGACGGTCGATCGCGACGCCTTCGATTCCCTCATGCTGCACCAGCGCACCATCGCCAAGGCCGACGCGAAGTCGAAGAAGCAGCACCTCGCCGATCTGTCGGTCTACAGCGCGTTCCGTGCCCAGGGCGAGACGGTCTTCACGGGCTACGACTACCTGACGACCGACAGCATGATTCTCGGGCTCATCGTCAATGGCGAGTCGGTAAAGAGCGCTTCAGCCGGTGACATAGCCGAAGTGATCCTTGCCGAGACCTCGCTCTACCCGGAGTCCGGCGGCCAGGAGGCCGACGCCGGCACCATTGTGGGCACGGGCTTCGAGCTCGAGGTGCTCGACGTGCAGCGACCCGTCAAGGGCCTCGTGAGCCACAAGGTGCAGGTGACCTCGGGTGAGGTCGGGGTCGGGGATGCCGCGACCACGGTGGTGGACCCGGAGTGGCGTCGTGGCGCGACGCAGGCACACTCCGCGACCCACCTCATCCATGCCGCCCTGCGCCAGATTCTCGGGCCTGAGGCTCACCAGTCCGGCTCGTACAACAAGGCCGGCTACATGCGACTCGACTTCTCCTGGAACCAGGCGCTCTCGCACGCGACCAAGACCGAGATCGAGGAGGTCGCCAACAACGCCGTGCGCGACAACCTCGAGGTGCAGACGCGAATCCTGCCGCTCGATGAGGCAAAGGCACTCGGCGCCATGGCGCTGTTCGGTGAGAAGTACGGTGACACCGTGCGGGTCGTCGAGATCGGTGGCCCGTGGTCACTCGAACTGTGCGCGGGAACTCACGTGACGCGCTCGTCGGAGATCGGGCTCATCAATCTGGTGGGGGAGTCGAGCGTCGGCTCGACCAACCGACGCATCGAGTCGCTGGTCGGTATCGAGGCGTTCCGCGATCTGGCGACCGAGAGGGCGATCGTCTCGCAGCTGACCGGCACGCTGAAGACCCCGCGGGAGCAGCTTCCCGAGCGCATCGCCGAGTTGATGGCGAATCTCAAGGCAGCCGAACGCAAGATCGCGCAGTACGAGGCAGGTCAGCTCGCACAGCGGGTCCCAGCACTCGTCGCGACAGCTCACCCGGTTGGTGCGGTGACGGTTGTTGCCGAGAACGTGGGCGAAGTGGCCACCGGCGACGACCTGCGAAGCCTGGTGACCAGCGTTCGCGAGCGGCTCGGTTCGGCAGCTTCAGTCGTGGCTCTCGCAGCGGATGTCGCGGGAAAGCCGGCCGTCATCGTCGCGACCAACGATGCGTCGCGCTCTGCCGGAGTGAAGGCTGGAGCGCTGGCGAGGCTGGCCGCCGGAGTACTCGGTGGTGGCGGTGGCGGCAAGGATGACCTCGCCCAGGGCGGTGGTGCGGATGTCGCGGCTATTCCCGCCGCGCTCGATGCCATCGTCGCGTCCCTCGAGGCCTAGGCATGCGGCCGGGCGTTCGCCTCGGCATCGACGTGGGGACCGCCCGCATCGGTGTTGCCCGCAGCGACCTCCACGGCATGCTCGCGACCCCGGTCGAGACTGTGGCCAGAGGCGCTGGTGACATCGCGCGAATCCGCGAACTCGTGAGCGAGATCGACGCGGTGGAGATCATCGTAGGTCTGCCTCTTGCGCTGTCCGGCCGCGAGACAGCATCGACGGGAGATGCCAAGGAGTTCGCCGGACGGCTGTCCACGGCCTGCGCGGTACCCGTGCGCTTGGTCGATGAGCGCCTGTCGACGGTGTCTGCCAATTCAGCGTTGCGGGCATCCGGGCGAAACGCGAAGAACTCGCGTTCGGTGGTTGATCAGGTTGCCGCCGTTATAATTTTGCAACACGCCCTCGACTTCGAGCGCTCGGCCGACTCCCCGCCCGGTGCCGTCGTTGACCCGGACGAAGGATTCTAAGAATGGCCAACGAACCCAGCTGGGACGAGCTGTTCTCTGCGCAGCCCTCCCAGCCCGAGGCCACGCGACCCTACTCGATCGACCCTGAACCGGTGAGCGCTGCGCCTGTGCAGAGCGACGACGACCCGTTCGCCGCACTGTTCGGTGGTCTCACCACGGGTCCCAGCCCCGTCGTGCCCGCGCAGCAGGAGGCGCCCGTCGCGCCGGCGCAGCAGAGTGCTCCGCCCGAGTTCTTCGTGACCGCACAGCAGCCCGTTCCCACCGCCTTCCCTGCACCTCCGGCGCAGAACGCGCCGTTTGTGAACCCTGAGCCGGTGCTAAGCCTGCCACCCGTGCAGGACTCGCTTCCCGTGCAGCAGGCAGCGCCTCCAGGCTGGCCCGTGCAGCCGGAAGCGGCTCCTGGAGATCCGTTCGCCGGTCTGTTCGGCTCCGCGGCCGCTGCGCCCGCACCTCTCGTCGAACCACCGGCACCCGCCCAGAGTGCTGATGCCTTCGCTGCCGTATTCGCCGCACCGCAGGAGCCGTCCACGCTTCCTCCGGCGTCTCAGCCCGCATTCGCGGCACCCGTAGCTGCGGCGGCGGTCCCGACGACCGAGGCGGCGCCTCTCACCCGACGCGAAATGCGCGAACGGGAGGCCAATGGCGGCATCGTGGCCGCGGCATCCGCAAGCGTCATCCCTGCCAGCCTCACACCCGCGGAAGTGGCGCCCGCGGCCTTCACGCCCGCGGCCGCTCCGGTCGCCGCAGCGGTCCCCTCGGCCGCCGAGCCCGTGGACTTCTTCGCCTCGCTTGCTAGTCCTGCCCCCGCGGCAGCCGTGCCCCCGGCCGCGACAGCCGATGACGTCTTCCCCTTCGACTTCGGAGGCGGCAACGGCGGCGGCTCGAACTCGGGTTCGGGCGGCGGTTTCGGTGGCGGATCGGGCGGCGGCGGCGATCGTCAGCGCCCCGATCAGCCGAAGAAGCGTCGCAACCTGTTGTGGCTCAAGATCACGCTCCCGATCGTCATCGTGCTCGGCCTGGTCGGTGGGGGCGCGGCGTACGCCTGGCTCAACTACGAGACCCAGGTGCGCGAGTTCCTGGGGTGGCAGCTGCCCAACGACTACGAGGGTGCCGGCAATGGCGAGGAGGCGATCGTCACCATCCAGTCGGGCGATCTCGGTTCCGACGTCGCGAACACTCTGAAGGATGCCGGCGTCACAATGACGTTCGATGCCTTCTACGACCTGCTGCTCGCGCAGCCGGACAACGTCAACTTCCTGCCCGGCAACTATGCGCTTCAGAAGCAGATGAGCGCGCAGGCCGCGCTTGACGCGCTTCTGGATCCCGCCAACAAGGTCACCTCGAAACTGCTCATCACCGAGGGCACCACGTTGCCCAGCGCGCTCGAGATCATCGCCGAAACGACGGGCATTCCGCTCGCCGACGTTCAGGCAGCAGCCGCCGACCCGACTGTGTATGGTGTTCCCGCCGGGGAGCCGAGCCTGGAGGGTTACCTGTTCCCGGCCACCTACGAGCTCGACGGCTCCGAGACGGCGCAGGACATCCTCCAGCTCATGGTCGACACCATGTTCCAGCATCTGGATGACGCGGGCGTCGCGCCCGAGAACCGTCACACCGTGCTCACACTCGCGTCGATCATCCAGCGTGAAGCCGGCTCCAACCAGGACGACTTCTACAAGATCGCTCGCGTGTTCCAGAACCGCCTCGATCAGGGGATCAACCTGCAGTCGGATGCGACAGTGGCGTACGGCACCGGCAATCTCCACACCGTCTGGACGACCGACGACGAGCGCGCCGATGCCAGCAACCTGTACAACACCTACGCGAACCCCGGACTGCCTATCGGGCCGATCGGACTTCCGGGGGACCTCGCGATCCAAGCGGCCCTGAACCCGGCGGACGGCCCGTGGCTGTTCTTCGTGCCCATCAACCTCGCCACCGGCGAGACGGTCTTCTCCGAGACCGCTGAAGAGCATGAGGCTGCCGTCGACCAGCTGCACGCGTGGTGTGACGAGAGCGAAGAGAACGCTTCCTACTGTGAGTGACGCGGGCTCGCGCCTCGCGGTGCTCGGCTCGCCCATCTCGCATTCGAAATCGCCCGCGATCCAGCGCGCCGCCTACGGTGTCCTCGGTCTCGACTGGACCTACGAAGCGATAGAGATGACCGGGGACGGCCTCGGCGACTTCGTTGCCGGGTTGGATGACCAGTGGCGAGGCCTGTCTTTGACGATGCCACTCAAGCGCGACGTGCTCGCGCTGCTGGCGTGGCGGCATCCGCTGGTCGACCTCGTCGGCGGGGCGAACACCGTGCTGCTCGGGACCGAGGGGCCGCGCGGGTTCAACACCGACGTGCAGGGCGCTGTCGAGTCGTTCGCCAGCGTGGGTGTGTCGAGCTTGGGATACGTGCACCTGCTCGGTGCGGGTGCGACTGCGGCATCCGTGCTGGTTGCCGTCGCCCAGCTGGGGGCAACCCGGGTGCTGGTGTCGGCGCGTTCTCCGGAGCGAGCGGTCGGCATCGTCGAGCTCGGCGGCCGACTCGGTGTCGATGTCGTAGTTCGGCCGTGGGGCATCATGGATCGCTCGATGATCGTTCCGGATGCGGTGGTCAGCACCGTTCCCGGCGGTCAGAACGATCTCGTGTTCGCCGAGCCCATTCGCGCCGGATCGGTGCTCTTTGACGTCGCCTACGACCCGTGGCCGAGTCGTCTGGCCTCCGACTGGATGTCGGCTGGCGGCACCGTGATCTCAGGACTCGACCTGCTCGTCAACCAGGCCGTGGGGCAGGTGCGGCTCTTCGTCGCCGAGGACCAGTTCGCCCCACTCCCGAACGAGCTCGAGGTCATTGCGGCGATGCGGGCAGCCGTCGCCTGAGCGCACCCTCACGCTGTGGGAAGATCGACACATGCTTCGTTGGTTGACGGCTGGTGAGTCGCACGGTCCCGAGTTGGTCGCCATTCTGGAGGGTCTCCCCGCGGGAGTATCGGTGAGCCCGGAGTTCATCCAGGAGCACATGCACCGACGCTCCCTCGGCTACGGACGTGGTGCTCGAATGAAATTCGAGCAGGACGAGCTGAGCATCAGTGGCGGCGTGCGATTCGGGCTCACCATGGGAAGCCCGGTTGCTCTGCGCATCGGCAACACCGAGTGGCCACGCTGGGTCGAGGTCATGAGTGCGGTTCCAGTGGACCTCGACAGCCTTCCGAAGGGTCGCGGGGCGGCGCTCACCAGGCCACGTCCCGGCCACGCCGATCTGGTCGGCATGCAGAAGTACGACTTCGACGAGGCGCGCAACGTGCTCGAGCGCGCGAGCGCGCGCGAGACGGCCGCGCGGGTGGCGCTCGGGGCTGTAGCACGTGCCTTCCTGTCGGAGCTCGGCATCGAGATCATCAGCCACACGCTCGCGATCGGCACGGTCCGCGTGCCCGATGGTGCGGCGCTGCCCGAGCCGGGCGACGTCGCCGCGCTCGACGCCGACCCGCTGCGCTGCTTCGACGCCGCTACATCCGCCGAGATGGTCGCCGAGGTCGATCGGGCTCACGACGACGGCGACACCCTCGGCGGCGTGGTCGAGGTGCTGGCGTTCGGACTTCCGCCGGGGCTCGGCTCGTACACCCACTGGGATCGCCGCCTCGACTCTCAGCTGGCAGCCGCTGTGATGGGTATCCAGGCGATCAAGGGTGTCGAGATCGGCGATGGATTCGAGACTGCGCGTCGCCGGGGATCCGCCGCCCACGACGAACTGGTCATGGGTGCCGACGGCATCACTCGGCTCTCCGATCGTGCCGGTGGCACTGAGGGCGGGATGAGCACGGGAACGCTCCTGCGCGTGCGAGCCGCCATGAAACCCATCTCGACCGTGCCTCACGCCCTCCGCACCGTCGACGTAGCGACGGGAACCGCTGCCGAGGCCCATCACCAGCGCTCCGACGTGTGCGCCGTGCCCGCGGCGGGGGTGGTGGCCGAGGCAATGGTCGCACTCGTTCTCGCCAATTCGGTGCTGGAGAAGTTCGGCGGTGATTCGGTCGGTGAGACCAAGCGCAACTTCGACGCCTACCTCGCATCCATTCCCGAGAACCTGACGACTGCACGGGCCTCGCAGAGTGAGTGACGAAGGCGCGGTCGTCGTCCTCATCGGTGCGCCGGGAGCCGGCAAGACCCGCACGGGCAAGAGGCTCGCGCGCCTGCTGGGGGTGCCGTTCATCGACACCGATAAGCGAATCGTGGCCGCCCATGGACCGATCGCGACAATCTTCGAGGATCACGGTGAGCCGCATTTCCGCTCCATCGAGCGTGAGACGGTGGCCGAGGCGTTGCGGGAGCGGGCCGTGGTGACCCTCGGCGGTGGCGCTGTCCTCGATCCCCGTACGCAGGCCGACTTGGCCGAGAAGCGGGTGGTGCAGTTGACGGTGTCCGCCGCTGCCGTTGAGAAGCGAATCGCGACCGGCAAGCGGCCGCTTCTGAAGGACGGCATCGACGCGTGGACGGCGATCGTCACCGCGCGCCAACCGATTTACGATCGACTGTCTCAGCTGAGCGTCGATACCTCTCGCCAGCCGCTGGATCGGGTAGCGCAGCGCATCGTGAACTGGCTGGAGAAGCAGGACTAAATGACCGAGACCACCGTCATCCCCGTCACGGGCACCGACCCCTACGACGTCATCATCGGACGTGGGCTTCTCGCGTCCCTTGCCGACCAGCTGGGCCCGCGAGTGGCGAAGGTGCTGATCGTGCATCCGCCGACTCTCGGGGCGAAGGCCAACGCGCTTCGCGAGTCGCTGGTCGACCGCTACGAGGTGCTCCTCGCGGAGGTGCCTGATGCCGAGGACGCGAAGCGCGTCGAGGTCGCCGCCTTCTGTTGGCAGATCATGGGCCAGACCGACTTCACGAGAACGGATGCCGTGGTCGGCCTGGGCGGGGGAGCGACGACCGATCTGGCCGGCTTCGTCGCCGCCACGTGGCTGCGCGGGGTGCGCCTGGTGCAGTGTCCGACGAGCGTCGCCGGAATGGTGGACGCTGCCGTCGGCGGCAAGACCGGCATCAACACAGCGGAGGGCAAGAACCTCGTCGGATCGTTCTACGCTCCCGCAGCTGTCGTCGTGGACCTCGACACTCTCGACACGCTCCCGCGCAACGAGATCCTCGCAGGCTTCGCCGAGGTCGTGAAGTGCGGCTTCATCGGCGAACCCGAGATCTTGGACATCATCGAAGCGGATGTGGACCGCGCCACCGACCCCACCAGCGACGAGTTCCGCCGGGTCGTCGAGCTGTCGATCGGCCTGAAGGCGCGCGTCGTGAGCGAGGACTTCAAGGAGTCCGGTCTGCGCGAGATTCTCAACTACGGGCACACCCTGGGTCACGCGATCGAGCACGCCGAGCGGTACCGCTGGCGGCACGGTGCGGCGATCTCGGTGGGCATGGTGTTCGCGGCGGAGCTGGGACGCATCGCGGGCTCGCTCAGCGACGAGGTCGTGGACCGGCACCGTCGCATCCTCGAGTCGCTGACGCTGCCGGTCGACTACCCGCTGGGTCGATGGAAGACACTGCTGGCGACCATGCAGCGCGACAAGAAGGCGCGCGCGGGGATGATGCGCTTCATCGTGCTCGATGAGGTCGGCAAGACCTCGGTGCTGGCGGGTCCCGAGGAGGCGCTGCTGTTCGCGGCGTACCAGGAGGTGGGTGTGTGACGATCGTCCAGGCGCTCGGGTCGTTCGCCGTGCTCGCGGCACTGCTCACGATCATCCCGGGCCTGGACACCACGCTGGTGCTGCGCTCGTCCCTCACCCAGTCGCGCGCCCACGCGTACGCGACGGCGTTCGGCATCTGCTCGGGGGCATTCGTCTGGGGTGCCGCCGCGGCAGTCGGTGCCGCGGCGCTGCTCGCTGCGTCGGAGGTCGCGTTCACCGTGCTCAAGCTCGCTGGTGCTGCGTACCTGCTGTACCTCGGCATCTCCATGATCGTCGCAAGCTTCCGCCACACCGCGGTGCCCGAGGCGGATACCCCGGCCAGGCCGACAGGACGCCTGTCGGCGGCCTTCGGCCGTGGACTGCTCTCCAACATCCTCAACCCCAAGGTCGGCGTCTTCTACATCGCGCTGATCCCGCAGTTCATCCCGCAGGGCGTGCCGCCATTGGGAATGGGACTGCTGCTCGCGCTCGTGCACGTCGTCGAGTCGCTGATCTGGTTCTCGGCGATCATCTTCGCCTCACAGCTCGCGCGGCGTTGGTTCACCAACCCGAAGGTAGTGCGCTGGATCGACCGTGTGACCGGAGGAGTGCTGGTCGGATTCGCCGGCGTGCTGGCAGTGGAGTCGGCTCCCTGACCTAGGGGACCTTCGACCCTGATGTTCTCTCGAATCTGACGGGAGCATGAGTCAGACGCGATCGCGTCATCGTGCCAGTTCGATCAGGGAGCAGATTTCATGACCGCAACACCTATCACCATCAGCGCGACAACGTCCCGACTTGTCCGCTTTGTCGGGATACTCGGCATCATTGCGGGGGTCATCATGATCGTCGCCGGAGCGACGGTATGGGTCACCGTCAGCAGCCAGCTCGCCGCCGAGAAGATCACCGTCGCCGAGGACGCAGCGTTCCTGGCCGGTGCCGTGGTCGCGGACCCGTTCACGGCCTACGCGGAAGCCGACATCATCAGCCACCACGCGCTCGAGGCCAGTGGCGGCGCCACCTACGCCGAGCTCGATCGCGAGGACCCCGTGCGGATCACCGTGATGAACGCGTCGTTCCTGCGCACCTCGTTGTTCACGTCCATCGTCTCGTTCGGGGTGGCGGCGTTCGTGGCGGGTGTCGGCGCACTCTTCATCCTCTTCGGATGGGCCCTCACGCGTCTGGCGCCCCGGGGGACAGTACACTCGGAGCCGTGACCACCGTCCTCGTCCTCAACGGCCCGAACCTCGGCCGTCTCGGTAGTCGTGAGCCGGACGTCTACGGCAGCGGCACTCTAGACGATCTGCGCGGGCTGCTTGAGGGCGAGGCATCCGGTCTCACGATCGACCTGCGCCAGACCGACGACGAGGCGACTCTCATTGGCTGGCTGCACGAGGCAGTCGACAGTGGCAGCCCGGTGATTCTCAACCCCGCCGCCTTCACGCACTATTCCTACGCGCTTCGGGATGCCGCGGCACTCGTCACCAAGGCGGGTCTGTTGCTCGTCGAGGTGCACATCTCCAATCCGCACGCGCGCGAGGAGTTCCGCCACACCAGCGTGATCTCGGCGGTGGCGACCGGCGTGATCGCCGGATTCGGCTTCGACAGCTACCTGCTCGCCCTTGACCTCGTCGCGCGCCGCCTCGGGTAGACTCGCATGTCGGTTTCGATACGGACCCTTCCGGGTCCCACTCAACCAGCGTCTTCAACGAACGGATAACTTCACCCATGGCTTCAACCGCTGATATTCGCAACGGCGTGGTACTCAACATGGACGGTGGCCTCTGGACGGTCATCGACTTCCAGCACGTCAAGCCCGGCAAGGGTGGTGCCTTCGTGCGCACCAAGGTCAAGAATGTGATGACGGGCAAGGTCGTCGACCGCACGTTCAACGCCGGCGCGAAGATCGAGACCGAGACCGTCGACCGCGCCGACTTCCAGTACTCGTACAAGGACGGCGACAACTTCGTGTTCATGGATCTGGGCAACTACGACCAGATCACCCTCACCCCGGCGCAGGTCGGCGACGCCGCCAACTTCATGCTGGAGAACCAGAACGTCACGATCGCTCTGCACAACGGTGACCCGCTCTACGTCGAGCTGCCGGCATCCGTCGTCCTGGAGATCACCTACACCGAGCCCGGCCTGCAGGGCGACCGCTCGACCGGCGGCACCAAGCCCGCGACCGTGGAGACCGGCTACCAGATCCAGGTGCCGCTCTTCCTCGAGCAGGGTACGAAGGTCAAGGTCGACACCCGCGACGGCAGCTACCTGGGCCGCGTCACCGACTGATGTTGGTGACCAACGAACAGAGAACTGAGTAGTGGGCGCCCGCAGCAAGTCCCGCAAGCGCGCCCTCGACATCCTCTACAGCGCCGATGTGCGCGGGGAGTCGATCAACGCGGCGCTGGCCGATGAGGCGGCGCGCAATGCCGCAGACCCGAAGCGCAGCAATTCGTGGGAGTACGCCCGCGAGATCGTTGTCGGCATCACCGAGCATGGCGACGAGATCGACGAACTCATCGAGACCTACGCCCAAGGCTGGACGATCAGCCGGATGCCCGCGATCGACCGCGCGCTCCTGCGCATCGGGATCTGGGAGATCCTGTTCAATGACGGCGTGCCCGATAGCGTGGCAATCGCCGAGGCCGTCGAGTCCGCTCGCGTGCACAGCACCGAGGACTCAGCGGGCTTCGTGAACGGGCTACTGGGGCGTATCGCGGCGACCCGCGCCTAACCCACGACCGGGAAGGCACCGCCGGGCGTCTCGCCCTCGTCGTACACCGTTGCTGGACTGCCGATGATCCGCGAGTCCGGCACCGCGACCACCTCGCGGTCCTTGCCGGCGTAGTCGAACAGGCTCAGCACCCAGCGCATCGCCTCGATGCGCGCGCGCTTCTTGTCGTTGGACTTGACGACCGTCCAGGGCGCCAGGGGTGTGTCGGTGTAGAAGAACATTGCCTCCTTCGCCCTGGTGTAGTCGTCCCACTTATCGAGGCTCGCGAGGTCGGTGGGGGAGAGCTTCCACTGTTTGACGACGTCGTGCGAGCGCGCTGTGAACCGAGCGCGCTGCTCGGCGCGCCCGACGGAGAACCAGAACTTGATGAGATGGATGCCGCTCTGCACGAGCATCCGCTCGAACTCAGGTGCCGACCGCGTGAACTCCAGGTATTCGTGGGGCGAGCAGTAACCCATCACGCGTTCGACGCCCGCGCGGTTGTACCAGGAACGGTCGAACATCACGATCTCGCCGCTGGTGGGCAGGTGCTGCACGTAGCGCTGGAAGTACCACTGGCTGCGCTCCCGATCAGTCGGGATCTCGAGCGCAACGACGCGTGCCCCGCGGGGGTTCAGATGCTCCATGAAGCGCTTGATCGCGCCACCCTTGCCCGCGGCATCCCGGCCCTCGAAGAGGATGACGACCTTCTGGCCCGACTCCTTCGTCCACGCCTGCAGCTTGAGCAGCTCGATTTGCAGGCGGCGCTTCTGGTTCTCGTAGTCGCGGCGAGTCATCTTCGCCTTGTACGGGTAGCCCTGGCGCCACGCCCGTCGATCGGCCTCAGCGGTCGGAGACGCGTCCCCGAGCAGTTCCTCGAGTTCCTCGAGTTCATCGATCTCGGGGGTCACATCGACCTGACCCGGGTCGGCGGCGGGGAACTCCCGGTGCGCGGAATCGGCGGCATCCTTCGACATGCCCCGATGGTATCCAGACCCGCTCGCCCTCCCGAGAGGCTAAAGTCCCGTCCATCCTCATCGGGTGTGCCCGCGCTGGCCGCTATAGTGGGCTCAACAGATTTCCTTTAAGTTCCGTCCTGTGAGGCGGGGAAGGAGGTCAGAATGACTGCACGCTCCGTGCTGCAGCAGGCTGATATCGCGCGCGCGTTGACTCGGATTTCCCACGAGATCCTGGAGTCCAATCGCGGTTCATCCGATCTCGTTCTCCTCGGAATCCCGACTCGTGGAGTCATTCTTGCGCGGCGCATCGCGGGGATCCTGGACTCCATCGAGCCCGGCTCCGGCACCGTGGGGTCGCTCGACGTGACGATGTACCGGGACGACCTTGCCAAGAATCCGACCCGCGCACCCTCGCCGACCGACATCCCGGCTGGCGGTATCGACGGCAAGACCGTGATTCTCGTCGACGATGTGCTCTACTCGGGCCGCACCATCCGGGCCGCACTTGATGCCCTCAGTGACCTGGGTCGTCCGCGTGCGGTGCGCCTGGCGGCACTCGTCGATCGCGGCCATCGGGAGCTGCCGATCCGCGCAGACTTCGTGGGCAAGAACCTGCCGACCTCAACAGATGAGCGCATCAACGTGCGGCTCATGGAGACCGACGGCGAGGAGGGGGTGACGATCCAGTGAGGCATCTGCTCTCCACCCGTGACCTGCGCCGAGACGAGGTCGTCGCGCTGCTGGACATCGCCGAAGACATGGCGGATGTCTCCGGCCGCGAGATCAAGAAGCTGCCGGCGTTGCGGGGCAAGACGGTCGTCAACCTGTTCTTCGAGGACTCGACCCGCACCCGCGTTTCGTTCGAAGTCGCGGCGAAGCGATTGAGTGCCGACGTCATCAACTTCAGCGCCAAGGGCTCGAGCGTCTCCAAGGGCGAGAGCCTGAAGGACACCGCCCAGACACTCGCGGCCATGGGGGCGGACGCCGTCGTCATCCGCCACGGGGCCAGCGGCGCGCCGCGCGTGCTCGCCGACAGCGGCTGGATCGACGCGGGCATCGTCAATGCGGGTGATGGCACCCACGAGCATCCGACCCAGGCGCTCCTCGACGCGTTCACGATTCGCAAGCGACTGCACGGGGTTGCCTCGCGAGGCCGCGGTCTCGACGGAGTCGCGGTGACGATCGTGGGAGACATCCTGCACTCGCGCGTTGCTCGGTCGAACGTCTGGCTGCTCACGACGCTGGGCGCCCACGTCTCGCTCGTCGCGCCGGCGACACTGCTGCCGGTCGACACAAGTCACTGGCCCGTGACCGTCGGCTACGACCTCGACATCGCGATCGATTCTGCTCCCGATGTGGTCATGATGCTGCGCATTCAAAGCGAAAGGATGAATGCCGCCTTCTTCCCCAACGCCCGGGAGTATTCACGGGAGTGGGGGCTCGGCGACGATCGGGTCGATCGGCTGCCAGCGGCTAGCATGGTGATGCACCCCGGGCCGATGAACCGCGGCCTTGAGATCTCCGCCGCCGCTGCCGACTCCGTGCAGTCGACCGTGCTCGAGCAGGTCGCCAACGGGGTCTCGATAAGGATGGCTGTGCTGTACTCGCTGCTCGCTGGAAGTGACTCATGAGCATCCACGTGAAGGGTGCTGTGCTGCCCGACGGAAGCAACCGCGACCTGTTCATCGACAACGGTACGTTCGTTGAGGCTCTCGAGAAGACGCCGACGACGGTGATCGACGCCTCCGGGCTGCTCGCGCTACCCGGTCTCGTCGACCTGCACACCCACCTGCGCGAGCCCGGTTTCGAGCAGAGCGAGACGGTGCTCACCGGCTCACGTGCAGCCGCGGCGGGTGGATACACGGCCGTGTTCGCGATGGCCAACACGATGCCCGTGCAGGACACCGCCGGTGTCGTCGAGCAGGTGCAGTCCCTCGGTGAGCGGCACGGCTACGTGACTGTTCGGCCCATCGGGGCGGTGACGGCTGGCCTCGCGGGGGAGCGGCTCGCGGAGATCGGCGCCATGGCTCAGTCCCGCGCGCAGGTGCGGGTGTTCTCCGATGACGGGCACTGTGTGCACGACGCCCTGCTGATGCGCCGGGCCCTCGAGTACGTGAAGACCTTCGGCGGAGTAGTTGCCCAGCATGCCCAGGAGCCCCGCCTGACCGTGGGTGCCCAGCTCAACGAGGGCGCCCTCTCCGGTGAACTCGGGCTGGTCGGGTGGCCGGCCGTCGCCGAGGAGTCGATCATCGCCCGCGACGTGCTCCTCGCCCAGCACGTCGGCGCCAGACTTCACGTCTGCCACATCTCGACAGCGGGCTCGGTGGAGGTCATCCGCTGGGCCAAGGCGCGCGGTGTGGATGTCACGGCCGAGGTCACCCCGCACCACCTGCTGCTCACCGAAGAACTCGCCCGCGGCTACGACGCGCGCTTCAAGGTGAACCCCCCGCTGCGTCGGGACGAGGACGTGCACGCCCTGCGGGCCGCCCTCGCCGACGGAACCATCGACATTGTCGCAACCGACCACGCACCCCACCCCCTTGAGGCCAAGGACTGCGCGTGGGACGAAGCAGCCAATGGCATGGTCGGCCTCGAGTCGGCACTGAGTGTCGTGCACGCGGCGGTTGTCGAGAGCGGCCAGCTGAACTGGTCGGATGTCGCGCGGGTGATGTCATCGCGTCCGGCCGAGATCGGCCTGCTCGACGGATACGCCCGACCGTTCGCGGTCGGGTCTGCCGCGAACCTGGCGCTGTACGACACCGCGGCGACCCGTACCTTCACGGTTGAGGATCTCCGGGGCAAGAGCGTGAACTCGCCCTACCTGGGCCGCACGTTGCCGGGGCGCGTTGTCGCGACCGTGCACCGCGGCCAGCCCACAGTGCTCGACGGCGAGCTCGTGCCCGCCGATGTTGTGGCGGCAGGCGATCGTGGATAGGGGCGTGCTCATGGCGATCGTTGTCGCCTTCATGCTCGTGCTTCTCGGCCTCCTCGCCGTGGGCTGGTACGCGAGGCGCCGGCGCCAATCCGCCATTGCCACGCCGGCGACCGTCCCGTCCGACCCTGGTACCTTCGTCGGGCAGTTCACTGGCAAGTACGTCGCCACGACCGTGTCGGGCGATCCGTTCGACCGGATCGCGGTGCACGGTCTCGGGTTCCGCGGATCGGTCGAGGTCACCGTGACCGTCGCCGGTCTGGTGGTGCAGATCGCGGGGGAGAACGGAATCTGGATTCCCCGGGAGGCCCTGCGAGGCATCCGCAGAGCCAGCTGGACCATCGATCGGGCGGTCGAGACTGATGGCCTGCACCTCATCGAGTGGTCGCTCGGCAACAGTGCCGTTGACAGCTACTTCCGCATGGACGAGCCGACCGGCTTCGGCACGGCCGTCGACAGCATCATCGAAAGGCAGACCGCGTGACGCTCGAACCCGCCGTGCTCGTCCTGGAGGACGGGACGCGCTACCCCGGCCACGCCTACGGCGCCCGCGGCCGCACCGTTGGCGAGGTGGTCTTCGCGACCGGCATGACCGGCTACCAGGAGACCCTCACCGACCCCAGCTACGCCGGGCAGATCGTCGTGATGACGGCACCGCACATCGGCAACACGGGCGTGAACGACGAGGACCCGGAGTCCAGCCGCATCTGGGTATCCGGCTATGTCGTGCGGGATCCCAGTCGCGTCGTCTCCAACCACCGCGCGACCGGGTCCCTCGACGACGAACTGGTGAGCGAAGGTGTCGTGGGCATCAGCGGCATCGACACCCGAGCCGTGACCCGCCGGCTGCGTGACGCCGGCGCCATGCGCGGCGGCGTGTTCAGTGGCCCGGATGCCCTGCTCACCCCCGACGAGCAACTCGACCTGGTGCGGGGCGCGGCCGCCATGGCCGGCCGCAACCTGTCGGCCGAGGTGTCGACCGTCGATGGCTATGTCGTGCCCGCGACCGGTGACCCGTTGGGCAGGCTCGCCGTGCTCGACCTCGGAGTCAAGACGTCGACCCTCAACTACCTCGCTGCCCGGGGATTCGACGTGCACGTGCTGCCGCAGTCCGTGACCCTCGATGAGCTTCTGGCGATCGACCCGGTGGCGGTGTTCTACTCCAACGGGCCGGGCGACCCCGCGGCATCCGACCAGCACGTTGAGTTGTTGCGCGGCGTGCTCACGCGCGGCCTGCCCTTCTTCGGCATCTGCTTCGGCAACCAGCTCCTTGGCCGCGCGCTGGGCTACGGAACCTACAAGCTGCCGTTCGGTCACCGCGGCATCAACCAGCCGGTCGTGGACGTCGAGACCGGGCGCACCGAGATCACGAGCCACAACCACGGGTTCGCCGTCGACGCACCGATTGGTGTGGTCAGCGAGAGCCCGGCAGGGTTCGGACGGGTCGAGGTGAGCCACGTCAACCTGAACGACAACGTGGTCGAGGGCCTTCGGGCGCTCGATATTCCGGCCTTCTCGGTGCAGTACCACCCGGAATCCGCTGCCGGCCCGCACGACGCCAACTACCTGTTCGACCGCTTCCGCGACCTCGTGCTTGCCACCCAGAAGGATGCCCATGCCTAAGCGCACCGACATCAACTCAGTCCTCGTGATCGGGTCCGGCCCGATCGTGATCGGTCAGGCGGCCGAGTTCGACTACTCGGGAACGCAGGCGTGCCGGGTGCTGCGCGAGGAGGGGGTGCGCGTCATCCTCGTCAACTCGAACCCCGCGACGATCATGACCGACCCGGACTTCGCCGACGCGACCTACGTCGAACCCATCACCTGGCAGGTCATCGAGTCGATCATCGCGAAGGAGAAGCCCGACGCGATCCTGCCGACGCTCGGTGGGCAGACGGCCCTGAACGCGGCGATCGAGCTGCATCACCACGGCATCCTCGAGAAGTACGGTGTCGAATTGATCGGCGCCAACTTCGAGGCGATCAACAAGGGCGAGGACCGCCAGATCTTCAAGCAGCTGGTGCTCGATGCCGGCGCGGATGTCGCCCGCTCGCACATCGCGCACACGCTCGACGAGGCCGTCGCCTTTGCCGAGGATCTCGGGTACCCCCTCGTGATCCGCCCCAGTTTCACCATGGGCGGACTCGGTTCCGGCTTCGCCTACACGCGTGAGGAGCTGGAGCGCATGGTCACCGACGGCCTGCACCAGAGCCCCACGACCGAGGTGCTTCTTGAGGAGTCGATCCTCGGGTGGAAGGAGTACGAACTCGAGCTCATGCGCGACACGGCCGACAACACGGTCGTCGTCTGCTCGATCGAGAACGTCGACCCCGTTGGGGTTCACACCGGTGACTCGATAACTGTGGCTCCGGCGCTCACCCTGACCGACCGCGAGTACCAGAACCTGCGCGACATCGGCATCGACATCATCCGCGCGGTCGGAGTCGACACCGGTGGATGCAACATCCAGTTCGCCGTCGACCCGGCGACCGGTCGGGTGATCGTCATCGAGATGAACCCCCGCGTGTCGCGGTCGAGCGCGCTCGCGTCGAAGGCGACGGGCTTCCCCATCGCCAAGATCGCTGCGAAGCTCGCGATCGGCTACCGCCTCGACGAGATCCCCAACGACATCACCAAGGTCACGCCGGCGAGCTTCGAGCCCACCCTCGACTACGTCGTGGTGAAGGTTCCGCGGTTCGCCTTCGAGAAGTTCCCCGCGGCAGACACGCGACTCACCACGACCATGAAGTCGGTGGGCGAGGCGATGGCCATCGGTCGCAACTACACGACGGCGCTGCAGAAGGCGCTGCGGTCGCTCGAGAAGCGCGGTTCGAGCTTCCACTGGGTCGGGGAGCCCGGTGACAAGTCCGAACTGCTGGCCCTGGCGAGCATCCCGACCGATGGTCGGATCGTGACTGTGCAGCAGGCCATGCGCGCCGGCGCAACCATCGACGAGGTCTTTCAGGCGACGGGGATCGACCCTTGGTTCGTCGATCAGATCGCGCTCATCAACGAGGTCGCGCTCGAGGTCGCCAGCTTCGTTCCCCTGGATGCGGCGCTGCTGCGCCTCGCGAAGGACCACGGTTTCAGCGACGCCCAGATCGCTCAACTGCGGGGCGTCGGCGAGGAGGAGATCCGCGCCCTGCGGTGGCAGCTCGGAGTGCGGCCCGTATTCAAGACCGTCGACACCTGTGCCGGCGAATTCCCGGCCCTGACGCCGTACCACTACTCCAGCTACGACCTCGAGACCGAGGTGACGCCGAGCGACCGCCGCAAGGTGGTCATCCTGGGCTCGGGCCCCAACCGCATCGGTCAGGGAATTGAGTTCGACTACTCCTGCGTGCACGCGAGCTTCGCGCTCTCCGACGCCGGGTTCGAGACGATCATGATCAACTGCAATCCCGAGACGGTGTCGACCGACTACGACACGAGCGATCGGCTGTACTTCGAGCCGCTCACGCTCGAGGACGTCCTGGAGATCATCCACGCCGAGAGTGCGTCGGGCGAGCTGGTGGGGGTGATCGTGCAGCTCGGTGGCCAGACCGCTCTCGGGCTGGCTCAGGGACTCAAAGATGCCGGTGTTCCGATCCTCGGCACGACACCCGAAGCCATCGATCTCGCGGAGGAGCGCGGACTGTTCTCCCGGATCCTCGACGATGCCGGGCTGCTCGCACCGAAGAACGGTACGGCGACCAACAGGGCCGAGGCGATCACGATCGCCGAGTCCATCGGTTACCCGGTGCTCGTGCGTCCCAGCCACGTTCTGGGCGGGCGCGGCATGGAGATCGTCTACGACACCGAATCGCTCGCCGACTACTTCTTGCGTATCAAGGATCAGGCGATCATTGCGCCGGGCTCCCCGCTCCTCGTCGATCGCTTCCTCGACGACGCCATCGAGATCGACATCGATGCTCTCTACGACGGCACTGAGCTCTACATCGGCGGCATCATGGAGCACATCGAGGAGGCGGGCATCCATTCGGGCGACTCGTCGTGCACGCTCCCGCCGGTCACTCTCGGCCGCGACGTCATCAACCGCGTGCGTGAGGCCACCCTCGCGATCGCCGCGGGTATCGGAGTGCGGGGCCTACTCAACGTGCAGTTCGCGATCGGGCAGGGCATCCTGTATGTGCTCGAGGCCAACCCCCGGGCATCCCGTACTGTGCCGTTCGTGTCGAAGGCGCTGGGCATTCCGCTGGCCAAGGCCGCGTCGCTCGTGATGGTCGGTCGCAGCATCCGCTCGCTCGTCGACAGTGGTTTGCTGCCCCGGCAGGACGGCTCGATCGTGCCGATGGATGCGCCGGTGTCGGTCAAGGAGGCGGTGCTCCCGTTCAAGCGCTTCCGCACTGTCGAGGGCCACGTCGTCGACTCGGTTCTCGGGCCGGAGATGCGCTCCACCGGCGAGGTGATGGGTATCGACTCGAACTTCCCCAAGGCGTTCGCCAAGTCGCAGGAGGCGGCCTACGGTGGACTGCCCGCGAGCGGATCGGTATTCGTCTCGGTCGCCGACCGCGACAAGCGCGCCATCGTGCTGCCCGTGCTACGACTGAGCCAACTGGGGTTCACCATTCTCGCGACCGAGGGTACGGCGGAGGTTCTTGCCCGCAACGGCATCGAGGCCAAGGTGGTGCGCAAGTACTTCATGGGCCAGGAGGTCGTCGACGGGCAGCCGTCCATCGTCGAGCTCATCAATACCGGCGAGGTCGACGTGGTCATCAACACCCCGAGCGGCCGTAGCGCTCGCGCCGACGGCTACGAGATCCGCACCGCAACCGTGGCTGCAGACAAGCCGCTCTTCACGACCATCGCCCAGCTCGGTGCAGCTGTCGCGAGCTTCGAGGCCATCCGCGACGGGTTCGACGTGCGATCGCTGCAGGACTACGCGATCGACCGGGCCGATCGTCTGGCACGATCCACGGCAGCGGGAGCATGATCGGCTTCGGCGACCGTCTGGCCAGTACTCTGGCCGACCGGGGACCGTTGTGCCTGGGAATCGACCCGCACGCCTTTCTCCTCGCCGACTGGGGGCTGACCGACGACGCCGCCGGCGTGCGTGAATTCTCCCTGCGATCCGTGGATGCCGCGGCCGCCGTCATCGGCATCGTCAAGCCGCAGGTCGCCTTCTTCGAGCGGCACGGGGCGGCAGGCTACGCCGTGCTCGAGGAGGTACTCGCGGCCGCCCGCGCTGCCGGTCTGCTCGTGATCGCCGACGTCAAGCGGGGAGACGTGGGTTCCACCGTCGCTGCCTACGGCGAGGCCTGGCTGACCCCGGGCAGCAGCCTCGAAGCGGATGCCATGACGATCGTCGCGTATCAGGGGCTCGGCTCCCTGGACGATCCGGTGGCGCGCGCAGAGGCCAACGGCAAGGGGCTGTTCGTGCTCGCCGCGACCTCGAACCCCGAGGCCTCCGCGACCCAGACTGCGCGCCTGGGTTCGGGTGAGTTCGCTGGCCAGTCGGTTGCGGCCGGTATCGTCTCAGGGGTGGAGCAGCTGAACTCGAGCGCAGATGGTGTCGGATCCGTCGGTGTTGTGCTCGGCGCCACGGTTCGTCTTGAGGACTACGGCATCGACGTCGCACAGTTGCGCAAGACGCCGATTCTCGCGCCCGGGTTCGGTGAGCAGGGCGCTCGCATTGCCGACCTTCCTACGCTGTTCGGCTCGGCTGCCGGCACCGTGATCGCCAACGTCGGCCGCTCCGTTCTGCGAGCCGGGTCGGCGGGAGTGCGAGACGAACTGATCTCGTTGACCCACGAACTACGAGAGGCGGGGTCGAGGTGAGCCCCCGTCCCACCCCACCCGACGTCGACCGCGCTGCGGCGAGCCGGGCGGCAATCGCCGCGCGACGCGCCAGGGCGGAGATCAAGCGGCAGGTGGCATCCCGCGAACGAGCGGCGGCTGACGTCGCGACGGTCGGCTGGGTTGATACCGACAGCCCCGAGGCAGGGATGCGGGTGCGAGAGCTGCTGCTCAGCGTTCCGAGCCTCGGCCCAACCCGGGTCGAGCGGGTTCTGACTCAGCTCGAGATCTCGGACAAGAAGCGCGTTGGGGGGCTCGGTCCTCGTCAGCGCGAGAGACTCTATGACTATCTCGTGGCTCGTCAGGGCGGCGAACCAGCGCGACTCGTCGTGCTCGCCGGCCCGACGGCCGTGGGCAAGGGCACGGTGTCCTCCTACATTCGCGATCATCACCCCGAGGTCTCGCTGAGTGTCTCGGCCACAACTCGCAAACCTCGCCCTGGTGAGGTCGACGGAGTTCACTACTACTTCGTGAGCGACGCTGAGTTCGATCGGATGATCGCCGCGGGGGAGTTGCTCGAGTGGGCCGTGGTGCACAACTCGCACCGCTACGGCACCCCCCGGCCACCCATCGACGAGGCAATCGCCGAAGGTCGACGCGTTCTTCTCGAGATCGACCTGCAGGGCGCGCGGCAGGTGCGAGCGGCCATGCCCGAGGCGCTGCTGATATTCCTACTGCCGCCGACCTGGGAGGAACTGGTGCGCAGGCTCACCGGCCGCGGCACCGAGGACACCGAGGAACAGCAGCGTCGGCTGGAGACGGCGAGGATCGAATTGGCCGCCCAGGATGAGTTCGACGCGAAGGTCGTCAACCGTGAGGTCAGCCAAGCGGCCCGTGAGGTCGTAGAATTGATGGATGCGCCTTTTCGCGCGCCCTGACTTCCCATCCCTTTCTTCACACAAGGAGCACCACCATGGTTGACAAGCACTCGGGCATCATCGATCCGCCCATCGACGAACTTCTCTCCAAGGTCGACTCCAAGTACCAGCTCGTCATCTTCGCATCGAAGCGTGCGCGCCAGATCAACGACTACTACGCCGACCTCCACGAGGGCAGCCTGCATGACAACGTCGGACCCCTGGTCGACTCGACGATCGATGACAAGCCGCTGTCGGTTGCCCTGCACGAGATCAACGACGACAAGCTCGAGCTCAAGCGCCTGAGCTCGGAGTAGCACCCACCTCGAACGTGTCGGTTCACGGGGTGCGCTCCCTCAACGTCGTCGTCGGTGTAACCGGCGGCATCGCCGCGTACAAGGCGGTCTCGGTCGTCAGGGCGCTGGTGCTGGCCGGACATGACGTTCATGTCGTCGCCACCGAGAACGCACTTCGGTTTGTCGGTCGGCCCACGCTCGAGGCAATCAGCCGCAACACGGTTCACTCTGATCTGTACGAGGGTGTCGCCGAGGTTCGGCACGTCGCCATCGGCCAGGCTGCCGACCTCATCGTCGTCGCCCCGGCGACGGCGAACACCGTAGCCAAACTCGCGGCCGGGCTTGCCGACGACCTCCTCGGCAACACGATCCTCGCGAGCACGGCCCCGCTCGTCATCGCCCCGGCCATGCACACCGAGATGTGGCAGAACGACGCGACGGTCGCCAACATCGCGACGCTGCGGCAGCGCGGTATCACGGTCGTCGGCCCGGCCGTGGGCCAGTTGACGGGGGCCGACAGCGGTCCCGGTCGCATGTCTGAACCCGAGGAGATCGTCGAGGTGGCCTTGCGCACAGCCGCCGGTCGGCAGGATCTCGCGGGGCGGCGCATCCTGGTCACCGCCGGAGGCACCCGCGAGCCCCTCGACCCGGTGCGGTTCATCGGCAACCGATCGAGTGGCAAGCAGGGCGTCGCGCTCGCTCTTGCCGCGGCAGATCGGGGCGCCGAGGTCACGCTCATCGCTGCGAACCTCGAGGTCGACGTGCCCGCCACGGTGCAGGTCGTGCGAGTGCGCTCGACCCTTGACCTGGAGAAGGCCGCGACATCCGCTGCCGAGACCGCTGACATCGTCATCATGGCCGCCGCCGTCGCCGACTACCGCCCCGAGACCGTCGCCGACGCGAAGATCAAGAAGGACGTGCAGGGCGACGTGCTCGATCTGCGTCTCGTGAAGAACCCCGACATTCTGGCCGGGCTGGCCGCCCACCGGCGTGCCGGACAGGTGATCGTCGGCTTCGCGGCCGAGACCGAACCGGATGACGCGAAGCTTCAGCAGCTCGGAGCAGCCAAGGTCGCGCGCAAGGGCGCCGACCTGCTCGTCGTCAACAGGGTCGGCTGGAACGAGGGTTTCGCCACGGAGGGCAACACTGTCATCGTGCTCAACCGCACCGGCGATATAGTGGGCGAAGCCAGCGGCTCGAAGCGGTCGGTAGCCGATCGTATCCTCGACCTGTTACCCCATTCGATCTAGCCACGGAGTCCGCGATTAGCACCGACCTGCGCCTCTTCACCTCGGAGTCCGTCACCGAAGGCCACCCCGACAAGATCTGCGATCAGATCAGCGACAGCATTCTCGATGCCATGCTCACGGAGGATCCGCGCGCTCGCGTCGCGGTCGAGACCCTCGTGACCACGGGGCTGGTTCACGTCGCGGGTGAGGTGACGACGTCCGGGTACGTCGACATCCCTTCGATCGTCCGCGACAAGATCACCTCGATCGGGTATGACTCGTCCGACGTCTGGTTCGATGGTCGCTCGTGCGGGGTTTCGATCTCGATCGGTTCCCAGTCGCCAGACATCGCTCAGGGTGTCGACAGCGCCTTCGAAGCGCGAGAAGAGTCCAGCTCCGATGCCGGCGACCAGCAGGGCGCTGGCGACCAGGGCATCATGTTCGGCTATGCAACGACGGAGACGCCCGAGCTGATGCCCATCCCGATCTGGCTGGCCCACCGCCTCGCCGAGCGGCTCGCCGAGGTTCGTCACACGGGCACCCTCGACTACCTTCGACCCGACGGCAAGACCCAGGTGACCGTGGGCTACGAGGGCTCGGTTCCCCGCACCATCGACACCGTCGTCGTGTCGACGCAGCACTCGCCGTCGGTGTCGAATGAGCGGCTGCGCGCAGAGGTCGAGGAGGTCGTGATCCGACCGGTGCTGGAACGCTCGGGGCTGGACTTCGCCGACCTGCGGGTGCTTATCAACCCCACGGGTCGCTTCGAGATCGGCGGCCCGCAGGGGGATGCCGGGCTCACGGGTCGCAAGATCATCGTCGACACCTATGGGGGTGCATCCCGTCACGGGGGCGGCGCTTTCAGCGGCAAGGATCCGTCGAAGGTCGACCGGTCGGCGGCGTACGCGATGCGGTGGGTCGCGAAGAACGCTGTTGCTGCAGGACTCGCCGATCGCCTCGAGGTGCAGGTTGCCTACGCGATCGGCAAGGCCGCTCCGGTGGGTCTCTACGTCGAGTCGTTCGGAACGGGCCACGTCGACGATGAGACGATCATCCGCGCAATCCAGGAGGTGTTCGACCTGCGTCCCGGGGCGATCATCCGCGAGCTGGATCTGCTGAGGCCGATCTACGCCCAGACCGCCACGTACGGCCACTTCGGTCGTGAGCTGCCCGACTTCACCTGGGAGCGCACGGACCGGGTCGACGCACTGCGCGGCGCAAGCGGGCTCTAGCCATGGTTGCGGCCATCGCCCGGGTGATGGTCGATTCGCCCCTGCCGCAACTCGACCGCCTCTTCGACTACGGCATCCCGCCTGAGCTCGCCTCCGAAGCGGTGCCCGGGGTGCGTGTGCGCGTTCCGTTGCGCTCGGCGGGCCGGTTCGCCGACGGCTACATCGTCGAGGTCGTCGAGTCGGGCGACTACTCCGGTGCGCTCAGCGACCTGGAGTCAGTGGTTTCACCGATCCGCGTGCTCACCCCCGAGGTCTGGAGTCTCGCTCGACGAGCTGCGGACCGGGCGGCGGGCGCCGCCACCGACATCGTGCGACTCGCGGTGCCGGGTCGACAGGTGCGGGTCGAGAAGGCCTATCTCGCTGACATCACGTCCGAGCCGTTTCCCGCCGTGGCGGCGCCAGTGATCGACGGATACGGGGCCGGCGTCGTCGAGGCGGCGCTGGAGGCGAACGAGCGCCTGGCGGTGGATGCGGTTCCGCTCGTGCAGCCCCTGCCCGACGGCGTGTGGGTGGGCGGCTGGGCGGTCGCCCTGGCCCGCGCCGCGGCATCCGTGCTGGCTGGCGGTCGCACCGCGATCCTCGCCGTGCCCGACTACCGCGATCAGGAGCAGCTGGAGGCCGCCCTCCGGGCGATCCTGCCGCCGGAGTGCATCGTGCGATTGGATGCGCGACAGTCGAATCCCGACCGCTACCGCGCGTTTCTGCGCTGCCTCTCCGACCGGCCGCTGGCGATCGTCGGCAACCGGTCGGTCGTCTACGCACCCGCCGCGAACCTCGGGCTGATCGCGGTGTGGGATGACGGCGACCCGCTTCACAGCGAACCGCTAGCGCCCTATGTGCACGCACGGGATGCCGCGCTGCTGCGCCAGGAGCAGCAGGGTTGCGCGTTGATGTTTCTCGGCCACTCCCGCAGCACCGAGGTCGAACGTCTCGTCGAGGTCGGCTGGTTGCGATCGATCTCTCCTGTGCCACGGGTTCTGCCGAAGATCGTTCCCACCGCCAACCAGGCAGCGACCGACCGGCTCGCGGCCGGGGCGCGCATCCCGTCGTCGGCGTGGCAGGTTGCCCGCACGGCACTTGCCTCAGGGCCGGTGCTCGTACAGGTCGCCAGGCCCGGCTACGCGCCGGGACTCGCCTGCGTCGACTGCCACCAGACCGCACGCTGTGAGCGCTGCGAGGGGCCGCTGGCGCAGAAGACTTCGCGATCGGTGCCCGCTTGCCTCTGGTGCGGCGCTCTCGCGGTCGAGTGGCGATGCTCCAACTGCGGGGGAGAGAAGCTGCGCCACGTCGGCCAGGGTGCAACGCGCACGGCGGAGGATCTGGGTCGCGCCTTCCCCGGCGTGCGGGTGATCATCGCCGACGGCGACCGCCCGATCCTGTCCGTCGGCGCCGAACCCGCACTGGTGATCGCCACCCGGGGTGCCGAGCCCGTCGCGGCCGGTGGCTACCGGGCCGTGCTGCTCCTCGACGGTGAACGCATGGTTGCGCGCGAGAGTCTTCGTGTGGCCGAGGACTGTCTCCGGTGGTGGTCGAATGCTGTGGCGCTGGCGGCGGGAGGCGCGACAACGGTTCTGGTGGGAGTGGGTGGGGCACTGGCATCCGCTCTCGTCACCTGGCGGCACGCCGACTTCGCGCGATCGGAGCTTGCCGATCGACGGCGTCTGCGCTTTCCACCGGCGGTGCGGGTGGCAACGGTCACGGGAACTGTCGAGGCCGTCGCCCAGGCGGTGGAGCGCACGGCGAGCGCGTTGCAGCTCGATCGCTCCGACGTGCTCGGTCCGGTGGATGTGTCGCCGACGACGGTGCGCACGATCCTGCGTTTCGACTACTCCCGCGGCGCCGAGGTCGCGGCCGATCTGCGGGCGCAGGTCATCCGCGCCGCAACGAGCCGACGCAAGCCGGCGGTTGCGGGCAAGGGGACTGCCCCGCCGCCGCCGCCGTTGAAGGTGCGATTCGACGACGTCGAGCCCTTCCTCGACAGTTGAGGCCGCGCCGACACGGGAGAATGGATGCATGCCCTTGCGCCTCGTGTTCGCCGGAAGCCCCGACGCGGCCGTTCCCAGTCTTCGCGCCCTCGCTGAGTCAGCGCACGACGTCGTCACGGTGATCACTCGCGAGGACTCACCTCAGGGACGTCGAGCGGTGCTCACACCGACGCCTGTCGCCGTCGAGGCCGATCGCCTGGGCGTCCCGGTGATCAGGGCCAATCGACTCGCCGGCAAGGCGACGGAGACCGTGCAGGCTCTGGCGCCCGATCTCGGCGTGATCGTGGCCTACGGCGGCCTCGTGCGGGAGCCGTTGCTGTCGACACCCCGGCTCGGCTGGATCAATCTGCATTTCTCCCTTCTGCCCCGCTGGCGCGGCGCAGCGCCCGTGCAACGAGCGATCATGGCCGGTGACGACATCACGGGCGCGAGCGTCTTCCAACTCGTACCGGAGCTGGACGCCGGCGACGTCTTCGGTCGGGTGACCGAGCCCATCGGGCGACACCAGACCGCGGGCAACCTGCTGGACTCCCTCGCCGAGTCGGGAGCGACCCTGCTCGTGCGCGTCGTGGACGCACTCGCCGACGGCACGGCCCGGTCAGAAGCCCAAGTCGGCGACGTCACCCTGGCACCCAAGCTCGGCCTCGCCGATGGCGAAGTGGACTGGACGCTGCCGGCCGAGGCAGTGAGCGCGCAGATCAGGGGTGTGACGCCGGAACCCGGCGCGTTCACGACTATCGACGATGCTCGGCTGAAGATCCTCGACGCGACCATCGCGCGCGACGTCCCTCGGATGCCTGCGGGACAGTTCGCGCTGGTCGGTCGGCGGGTCGTCGTCGGCACGGCAACGGATCCCATCGAACTCGTGACGGTGCATCCTGCGGGGCGCACAGCGATGGATGCCGCCTCCTGGTGGCGCGGAAGGCCGAGCGCATGAGCCAGCCACAGCCCGCCCGCCGGATCGCTCTCGACGTGATCATGGCGGTGCGTGAGTCGGACGCGTACGCGAATCTCCTGCTTCCCGTGCGCCTCGGCCGCGCGAAGCTATCCGAGGCCGACGCGGGACTCGCCACCGAGCTCACTTACGGAACCCTGCGCATGCAGGGGTACTACGACCGGATCATCGCGCTGGCCGCCGGCCGGTCGGTCGACAAGATCGATCCGCCGATTCTCGACGTGCTGCGACTGGCGTGCCACCAGCTGCTGTCCATGCGTGTCGCCCAGCACGCCGCCGTCGACGAGTCCGTGCAACTGGCGAAGACCGTCGGATCGAATTCGGCCGTGGGCTTCGTCAACGGTGTGCTGCGCACGATCACCCGAACCGATGCAGACACCTGGCGCGAGCGGGTGCTCGCCGAGGCGCACTCCGGCGAGGAGGCGCTCGCGCTGGAGTACTCGCATCCGCTCTGGGTCACTCGGGCGTTCCGGCAGGTGCTGGTCGCGGAGGGGCGCGAAGCCGAACTCGAGCCGCTTCTGGTCGCCGACAACGTGGCGCCCCGCGTGTCTCTCACGGCGTTGCCGGGATACGCGACGGTCGATGAACTCGATGCCCACACCAGCGAGTACTCGCCCGTCGGCGCCGTGCTTGACGGTGGCGATCCGCTGCGACTGCCCGCGGTGCGGGAAGGTCGGGCACGCGTGCAGGACGAAGGCTCGGCCCTCGCCGCCCTCATTCTGAGCCGAGCGCGGCCCATCAGTCCGGGGGAGCAGTGGCTCGACCTCTGCGCCGGTCCCGGTGGCAAGGCGGCACTTCTCGCGGCCGAAGCCGTCGCGGGCGGCGCCACCCTGACGGCCAACGAGTTGGTTCCTGCGCGGGCCGAACTCGTGCGCAAGGCGCTGGCGGTGTTCGAGAATCCGCCCGAGGTCTGGGAGCTCGACGGAACGACAGTTGGCGAGACGCATCCTGCGCAGTTCGACCGGATACTGCTGGATGCCCCGTGCACAGGGCTCGGTGCCCTGCGTCGGCGCCCCGAGGCGCGCTGGCGCAAGCAGCCCAGTGACGTCGCGGGACTCGGTGCCCTCCAGGCGGCACTGCTAGCCTCCGGCCTCGCTGCGCTGAAACCCGGCGGACTGTTGGCGTACGTCACGTGCTCGCCGCACGCGGCCGAAACCAAGGCGATCGTGGCATCCGCCCTGAGAAAGGTGCCTGGTGTGGAGAAGCTGGACACTCCAGCGGTGCTGCAATCACTGGTGCGGGAGTCGTTGGATCTTCCCGAGGCCAGCCATGTGCAGCTCTGGCCGCACCGCCACGGCACGGACGCCATGTTCGTGCAGCTCCTGACTAAGGTGTGACCATGGGCGCTCGCATCAACCCCAGCATCCTCGCTGCCGACTTCGTGAATCTACAGCGGGACGTCGCCAGCATCGCCTCGGCCGACTTCGTGCACGTGGACGTCATGGACAACCATTTCGTGCCCAACCTCACGTTCGGCCTGCAGATGGTCGGCAGGCTTCAGGATGTCTCGCCCCGCCCCCTCGACGTGCACCTCATGATCACCGATGTCGACCGATGGGCTCCCGACTACGCCAAGACGGGCGCCGCATCGGTGACCTTCCACGCGGAGGCGACGGAGCATCCGGTGGAACTGGCGCGCACCCTGCGCTCGCTCGGCGCCCGCGCAGGCATCGCACTCAAGCCCGGAACCGCCGCGGAGCCTCTCCTCGATCTCCTGCACGAGTTCGACCAGGTGCTGATCATGACTGTCGAGCCGGGCTTCGGTGGCCAGAGCTTCATGGTCTCCACCATGCCCAAACTCGCGCAGGTGCGTGAGGCGATCACCAGGACCGGCACGGATGTCTGGCTCCAGGTCGACGGCGGGGTCGACCTCACCACGATCGAGATCGCCCGTGACGCGGGCGCCGACACCTTCGTTGCCGGGTCAGCGGTCTTCCGCGGCTCCGACCCCGCCGAGCAGATCGCGGCCCTGCGCGCGGCTGCGGACCGGCACGCGCACTAGTGCCGAACTTCGTCTAGGCCCAGTAGCCCGCGTGCACCTCGGCAGCGCCGGGCACAGCGATCGGACCGATGACCTCGGTCTGGTGGCCGCCCCGGGCGAAGACCTCCCGGCTGGGCAGGTCGAGCACGAGGCCGATCGACTCGGGCGGCAGCATGGCGTTGAGTTCCGACTCGGCGAGCGCATAGACCACTCGACCGATCCCGGCCCAGAAGATCGCCCCGCAGCACATCGCGCAGGGTTCGGTGCTGGTGTACAGGGTCGCAGTCGTGAGCTCCGCGGACGTGAGCTGCGAAGCCGCAAGGCGCACGAGGTTGGTCTCGGCGTGTCCGGTGGGGTCGCTGGCCGTCACGACCGTGTTCTCGGCCTCGACGACCACGCCGGCCTCGGTGACCAGGAGCGCCCCGAACGGATCATTGCCGTGCTCGCGGGCCGACGACGCGAGAGCGACGGCCCTGGTCAGATGGGGGAGAGCTGTTTCGTCATTTGATGGCACGATTAGAGCATGACAGATTCACCGCGAACCAAGCCCGAGGTCGACTTCTACGAGGGTCCAGAGCCCACCGAGCTCGTGATCATCGATCTCGAGGAGGGCACCGGCGAGGTCGCCCAGCCCGGCGCGACGGTCGACGTGCACTACCTCGGCGTCGACTTCGAGACCGGCGAGGAGTTCGACTCCAGCTGGAACCGCGGCCAGTCGATCCAGTTCCCGCTGTCGGGCCTCATCAAGGGCTGGCAGGAGGGCATTCCCGGCATGAAGGTCGGCGGCCGTCGCCAGCTGATCTGCCCGCCTGCGCTCGCCTATGGTCCCGCCGGTGGCGGTCACCGGCTCTCGGGACGCACCCTCACGTTCGTGATCGACCTGCTGGGCGTCAAGTAGCCGGGTGCCCGGGCCTCCGGGCAGCCGATACGCTGTACGGGTGAAAACCTTCGACGAGCTCTTCGCTGAGTTGAGCGACAAGGCGGTGACGCGCCCGGCCGGGTCGGGCACCGTCGCCGAGCTCGACGCGGGTGTGCACGCGATCGGCAAGAAGATCGTCGAAGAGGCCGCCGAGGTCTGGATGGCGGCCGAGTTCCAGTCCGACGCCGAGACGGCGGAGGAGATCTCACAGCTGATCTACCACCTGCAGGTGCTCATGCTCGCGAAGGGGCTCACCCCGGCGGATGTCTGGCGACATTTGTAAGTCGTCCCCGCATCCACCCTTCGACGAAAGACAACCATGCTGAGAATCGCAGTGCCCAACAAGGGCTCGCTGAGTGAGATTGCCGCGGAGATGCTCGCCGAGGCGGGATACGCCGGCCGCCGCGACCTGCGCGCTCTGAGTGCGCTCGACCCGCGCAACGACGTTGAGTTCTTCTACCTCCGGCCACGAGACATCGCCACATATGTGGGCTCCGGCGCGCTGGATGTCGGGATCACCGGCCGTGACCTGTTGCTCGATTCGCGGAGCACCGCACAGGAGATCGCCGCGCTCGACTTCGGTGAGTCGACCTTCCGGTTCGCGGCGGCGCCCGGGCGCTTCACGCAGCTGAGCGAGCTGGCCGGGGTGCGAGTGGCCACGAGCTATCCCGCCCTCGTCGGGGACTTCCTCGCCCGCAATGGCGTACAGGTCTCCATCGTCTCGCTCGATGGCGCCGTCGAGTCTGCCGTGAAGCTCGGTGTGGCGGATGCCGTCGCCGACGTGGTTTCGACCGGCTCGACCCTGCGCGCTCAGGGCCTGGAGATCTTCGGTCCCGTCATTCTGGACTCGACCGCCGTTCTCATCAGTGCGAAACCCGACCTCGTGGGCATCGCCACATTGCAGCGTCGCCTCCAAGGGGTGCTCGTGGCCCGTCAGTACGTTCTCGTCGACTACGACGTCCCGGTCGCGCTTGTCGAGACGGCCACGAGAATCACCCCAGGGCTTGAGAGCCCCACACTCTCGCCGCTGCACGATCCGGAATGGGTGGCAGTGCGTGCCATGGTGCTGCGCTCCGATGCCAATCACGTCATGGACGAGCTCTACGAGGTCGGCGCTCGCGCGATTCTCGTGAGCGCGATCCACGCCGCTCGGATCTGATCGTGGGCGTCGCCGTCCGCGTGATTCCCTGTCTCGACGTCGCCGACGGTCGAGTGGTGAAGGGCGTCAACTTCCTGAACCTCCGCGATGCCGGAGATCCCGTCGAGCTCGCCCGCAAGTACTACGAGCAGGGCGCCGACGAGATCACCTTCCTGGACGTCACGGCCACCGTCGACAATCGAGCGACGACCTACGACGTGGTTCGTGCCACCGCCGAGCAGGTCTTCATCCCGCTCACCGTGGGCGGTGGAGTGCGCAGCGCCGAGGACGTCGCGCGCCTTCTTGCCAGCGGTGCCGACAAGGTCGGCGTGAACAGCGCCGCGATCGCGCGTCCCGAGCTGGTCGGTGAGATCGCCGACCGCTTCGGTGCGCAGGTGCTCGTGCTGAGTCTCGACGTCAAGCGCAGCGGCGGGCGATTCGTCGTCACCACCCACGGCGGTCGCACCGAGACCGACCTCGATGCGCTCGACTGGGCGCGGGAGGCAATCGAGCGGGGCGCGGGCGAACTGCTGGTGAACTCGATCGACGCCGACGGAACCAAGCGCGGGTTCGACCTCGAACTGGTGACCGCGATACGGGAACTCAGCCACGTTCCGGTGATTGCGAGTGGTGGGGCTGGTGCGGTCGGCGACTTCGCGCCGGCGATCGCGGCGGGCGCCGATGCTGTCCTGGCGGCATCCGTCTTCCACAATGGAGAACTCACTGTCGGCGATGTGAAACAGGCGCTGTTCGATTCGGGAATGGTTGTGCGATGAGTGAATTGACGGATGCCACAGTCGGCGAGGTCATCGACCGTGCGGTCTTCGGCGACAACGGTCTCATTCCCGCGATCGTGCAGGAGGCGGGCAGCAAGGACGTGCTCATGCTCGGCTACATGGACGCGGAGGCGCTGCGTCGCACGCTCACCGAAGGCCGCGTGACTTTCTGGAGCCGCAGTCGCCAGGAGTACTGGCGCAAGGGCGACACCAGCGGTCACGTGCAGTACGTGCGGGCGGCGGCGCTCGACTGCGACGCTGACGCTCTGCTCGTCACTGTCGATCAGCACGGGCCCGCGTGCCACACGGGTGCCCACTCCTGCTTCGACGTCGACCCTCTGTCCCCGACTCTGGGAGGGCCCTCATGATCGGAACCACCACGCGCGACGACTTCGACGCGCGCATCGCTGGCGGCCATCGCGTCGTCCCGGTAATCCGCGAGCTCTTCGCCGACGGCGAGACCCCGGTGGGCATCTATCGCAAGCTGGCGCAGGGCAAGCCCGGTACCTTCCTCCTCGAGTCCGCCGAGCAGGGCGGAATCTGGTCGCGCTTCTCGTTCGTCGGAGTGTCGAGTTTCGGCGTGCTCACCCAGTCCGGGGAGAACGTGGTGTGGCTCGATTACGGTCTCTCCGAGGGACGCGCGCTCGGTGCAGAGCACCCCTCACGGCCGCTCGACGCGCTGGCCCACCTCTACGAACGCTGGGGAACGTCGCGAGTGGACGGCCACCCGCCGCTGACCGGAGGACTCGTGGGCTTCATCGGCTGGGAGGCGATCCGCCAGATCGAGCATCTCCCCGATGCACCCCCGGCCGACTTCAGCGTGCCCGGGCAGGCCCTGGGTTTCGTGAGCTCGCTGGTCGTGCTCGACCACCGGTACGGAACCGTTCTGCTGATCGCCGCGGCGCTCAACGACGGCGTCGACGACTCGTCCACTCTGTGGTCTGACGCGCAAGCTCGGCTCGACGACATGCAGGTGGCGCTGTCACGGCCCAGCGAGGCGTGGCTCGCCGAGGTGGATCTGACGATCGCGCCCACCCCCATCCCGCGCACCACTCCGGACGCCTACGCGGCGGCCATCGAGAAGTCGAAGCAGTACATCCGTGACGGGGACGTGTTCCAGGTGGTCGTCTCGCAGCGGTTCGACCACGAGATCAGCGCCGAGCCGCTCGATGTCTACCGGGTGCTGCGCACCCTCAACCCGTCGCCGTACATGTACCTGCTCACGCTCGTCGACCCGGCCGGTGAACCGTACTCGATCGTGGGCTCGAGCCCCGAGGCGCTCGTCAAGGTGTCGCAGTCGCGGGTGTACATGCATCCGATCGCCGGCTCTCGCCCGCGCGGCGAGACGCCTGAGCGCGACCTCGACCTCGCCGAGGAGCTCCTCGCCGACGACAAGGAGAAGTCCGAGCACCTCATGCTCGTCGACCTCGCTCGCAACGACCTGCTCAAGGTCTGCACCCCCGGCACTGTCGAGGTGACCGAGTTCATGCAGGTCGAACGCTTCAGCCACATCATGCACCTGGTCTCCTCGGTGGAGGGTGATCTTCGCGCTGATGCCAGTGCGGTGGATGTCTTCCGCGCGACCTTCCCGGCCGGAACTCTCTCTGGCGCGCCCAAGCCGCGGGCGCTCGAGATCATCGACGAGCTGGAACCCGCGCAGCGCGGCGTGTACGGGGGAGTGGTCGGCTATCTCGACTTTGCGGGCGACGCCGACCTCGCCATCGCGATCAGAACGGCCACCATCGTGGGCGGCCTCGCTCGGGTTCAGGCGGGAGCGGGTCTGGTTGCCGATTCCGATCCTGCTGCCGAGCACCTCGAGTCGCAGAACAAGGCGGCGGCACCTCTGCGCGCGGTGGCCGTCGCGAACGCCATGAAGCGGGTTCCGTGAACGGCCGACGGCTGAAGCTCGGCGCGATTCTCGCGGGTCTCGTGCTGAGCGGGCTCACCCTTCTGGCGTGGACGCAGCAGTGGTTCAGCATCGAGCTCATCCCCGACGGCTCGGTTGCTGTCGGCGGGGATGTCGCAGCCCCGGCACTGGCCGCGCTCGCGCTCTCCGGCCTGGCACTCGTCGCCGCCCTTGCCATCGCCGGCCCGGTCTTCCGGGTCATTCTCGGTCTGCTGGAGGCGGCGATCGGCACACTCGTCGTCGTCTCGGCTGTTCTCGCGATTGTCGATCCCGTTGCCGCTAGCGCGTCGGCGATCACGGCGGTCACTGGCGTGAGCGGGACAGCATCAGTCATTGCTCTCGTCAGTACAGTGGCCCCGACGGCATGGCCCTTCGTGGCGCTGCTCGCGGGCGCCCTGGTCGTCGCCTTGGGCATCACGATCGTCGTCTCGGGTCGTTTCTGGCCGCAATCGTCACGCAAGTACCAGACAGCGCGTCTGGCTGAGGTCGACGGGTCTCCGATCGGCGACTGGGACGCTCTCAGTGACGGGCGCGATCCCACCTGACCGCTAGAATTGCCATGACGACGTCACAGAATGGAGCACCGACGATGAACACCCAGTCTGACCCCGGCCACGGACACTCTCCGGCCGCATGGGCCGCCGTGATCATCATGCTCATTGCGATCGCCCTGGGCACCCTGGCCTTCTGGCTGGACATGGCGTGGCTCGTCTGGGCTTCCGTGGCGCTGCTCGTGGTCGGCGCTCTCGTGGGCTGGATCCTCGCGAAGGTCGGCTACGGAGTAGCTGGGCCCAAGTATGTGCCGAAGGCGCACAACTAGGTGCTCGACGAACTCGTAGCCGGAGCTCTCCACGACGCTTCGGCCCGTCGTGCTGCCCGCAGTCTTGCCGAGGTCGAGGCGGCAGCCTTGGCGCGTCCACCGGCGCTCGATGTGCTCTCCGCCCTCGCACCGCGCGATCGCGTGCACATCATCGCGGAGATCAAGCGGTCAAGTCCGTCCAAGGGCGCGCTGGCTGACATTGCTGACCCCGCATCCCTCGCGGTCGCGTACGAGAACGGTGGCGCGAGCGCCATCAGCGTCCTGACTGAGGGTCGACGTTTCGGCGGGTCGCTGGAGGACCTCGAAGCGGTGCGGGCCGTGGCATCCGTGCCGGTGCTTCGCAAGGACTTCATCGCCGAGCCCTATCAGGTGCTCGAGGCCCGTGCCGCCGGAGCAGATCTCGTGCTCCTGATCGTCGCCGCGCTTGACCAGGACACCCTGTCGTCGCTGTTCCGGCTGATCAACGGTCTGGGTATGACACCCCTGGTCGAGACCCACTCGGCCGACGAACTCGATCGTGCGCTGGATCTCGGCGCCGATCTGGTCGGCGTCAACGCGCGCGACCTCAGCACTTTCGAACTCGACCAGGACCTCTTCGGACGCCTGGCAGACATGATCCCGAGCGGAGTGATCCGAGTGGCAGAATCTGCCGTCAAGTCCCCTGCCGATGTGGCGCACTACCGCCGCGCCGGCGCCGATGTCGTTCTCGTGGGTGAGGCGCTCGTCACGGGCGACGACCCCGCCGAGACCCTGCGCGAATTCCTGGCCGTCTGATGGCACTTCGCGATGAGCTCGGCCCGTACTTCGGTGAGTACGGTGGCCGCTATGTCCCCGAGTCACTGATCGCCGCGCTCGACGAGCTGGATTCCGCGTATCAACTCGCCCGCACCGATCCCGCGTTCCAGGCCGAGCTCGCCCACCTGCATGCGACCTACACGGGTCGCCCCAGCATCATCACCGAGGTTCCGCGGTTCGCGCAGCACGCGGGCAACGCCCGCGTCATCCTGAAGCGTGAGGATCTCAACCACACCGGCTCGCACAAGATCAACAACGTGCTCGGTCAGGCGCTGCTCGCGAAGCGTCTCGGCAAGCGTCGCCTGATCGCCGAGACCGGGGCAGGCCAGCACGGTGTCGCAACGGCAACGGCAGCCGCGCTGTTCGGCATGGAGTGCGTCGTCTACATGGGCGAGGTCGACACCGAGCGTCAGGCGCTCAACGTCGCCCGCATGCGCCTTCTCGGTGCCACCGTCATCCCCGTCACCACCGGCTCGCGCACCCTGAAAGACGCGATCAACGACGCCCTGCGCGACTGGGTGGCCAACGTCGACTCCACGCACTATCTGCTCGGGACGGTGGCTGGCCCGCACCCGTTCCCCGTCATGGTGCGCGACTTCCACAAGATCATCGGCGAGGAGGCCCGAGCCCAGGTGCTCGAGCTCACCGGACGCCTGCCCGACGCGGTCACAGCCTGCGTCGGCGGGGGCAGCAACGCGATGGGCATCTTCCACGCCTTCCTCGATGACCCGGATGTCGCGCTCTACGGCTATGAGGCGGCGGGCGAGGGTCACCTCACCGAACGCCACGCCGCAACCATCACGCGGGGTCGCCCCGGCGTTCTCCACGGAGCCCGCAGTTACATGCTGCAGGACGACGATGGGCAGACGATCGAGTCGCACTCGATCTCCGCGGGGCTCGACTACCCCGGCGTCGGTCCCGAGCACGCGTGGCTCAATGACATCGGGCGCGCCAGCTATCTGCCGATCACCGACGACGAGGCCATGGAGGCCCTGCGTCTGCTCAGCCGCACCGAGGGAATCATCCCGGCAATCGAGTCGGCGCATGCCCTCGCCGGCACGATGAAGCTCGGTCGCGAGCTCGGCCCTGACGCGACCATCCTCGTCAACCTCAGCGGTCGCGGCGACAAGGACATGGAGACCGCGGGCACCTACTTCGAGCTGTTCGACAAGAAGGGCAGCGAATGAGCAGCGTCGGAACGAGCACGGTCGAGACGGTCATCGCCGAGCGCAAGGCCGCTGGCTCGGGCGCTCTTGTGGGGTACCTCCCCGTCGGCTTCCCGGACTTCCAGACGAGCGTCGACGCAGCAGTGGCTCTGGCCGAGAACGGTGTTGACGTCATTGAGCTGGGTCTGCCCTACTCCGACCCCGTCATGGACGGCACGGTCATCCAGAAGGCGACACAGGCCGCCTTGGCGGGCGGGTTCAAGCTCGCGCACGGGTTCGATGCTGTTGCGGCGATCACCGCGCGCACCGACGTGCCAGTGCTCGTCATGACGTACTGGAACCCCGTGCTTCAGTACGGTGTCGATCGCTTCTCAGAAGATCTCGTCGCTGCTGGCGGGGCGGGACTCATCACCCCGGACCTGGTTGCCGACGAAGCCGGACTCTGGCTCGCGGCATCCGAGCGCACGGGTCTTGATCGGGTGTTCCTCGCGGCCCCCAGCTCGACGGATGCCCGGCTCGCCCAGGCCGTCGAGATGAGCCGTGGCTTCGTCTACGCGGTGTCCACGATGGGCATCACCGGGGCCCGCAGCGACGTGGACACCGCGGCCCGCACACTCGTGGCCCGCCTACGCGCGGCCGGTGCCACCAGCACCTGCGTCGGGCTGGGTATCTCCACGGCCGATCAGGTACGCGAGGTGCTCGGATACGCCGACGGCGCGATCGTCGGGTCGGCCCTGGTCACTGCTCTCGCCGACGGTGGTGTCGAGGCCGTCGCACGTACAGCGGCAGCACTGGCCGCCGGTACTAGACTCACGTCGTCCTCCACTTAGAAAGGTGATCGGCTTGTCCCTCCTGCCGCTCAGCATCCCCAGCCCGCCCGTCGAATGGCAGTACTTCGACCTCACGGCGTGGCTGAGTTCCACCTTCGGGTGGGCTCTGCCGTTCACCTTCCGCATCCACACGTATGCGGTGCTCATCCTCATCGGGATCATCCTTGCGACGATCTGGGTCAACAGCCGACTCAAGGCGCGTGGCGCCGAATCAGGGATCGTGCTCGACGTGATCATCTGGGCGGTTCCACTGGGCCTGGTGGGAGCGCGCGCCTGGCACGTGGCGACTCACCTCGGCGACTACTTCTACGACGGTTCCAACCCGTGGAACCCGACGGCTCCCGGCAGCGTGTGGGCCATCTGGGAGGGTGGCAACGCGATCTTTGGCGCCCTGGTGGGTGGGGCCGTCGGTGCGTACATCGGATGCCGCATCGTGGGCCTGCGCTTCTGGACCTTCGCGGATGCGCTGGCTCCGGCCATGCTCCTCGCGCAGGCGACCGGCCGACTGGGCAACTACTTCAACCACGAGCTGTTCGGACAGCCGACGGATCTGCCGTGGGGTCTCGAGATCGAAGCCACCAACCCGGCGTTCCCGGTCGGGCTGCCGTCGGGCACCCTCTTCCACCCCACGTTCCTGTACGAGATGATCTGGAACGTCGTGGGTATCGTCTTCCTGCTCACGATGGAGCGCCAGTTCCGTCTGGTGCGCAAGACCGTCTTCGGCCTCTCGCTGCCTGTGCCGGTTGGCGACGCCCAGCCGCGTCTGCAGTGGGGCAAGGTGTGGGCCCTCTACATGATCTGGTACGGCATCGGACGCTTCTACTTCGAGGGCATCCGGGTCGATCCGAGCGACGTCTTCTTCGGTCTGCGCTCGAACCAGTGGGGCGCCGTGCTGGCGGTGGTGCTAGGAATCATCCTGTTCCTCGTGCAGCGCCGCAACCACCCCGGTGTGGAGCCGAGCGCCTACATGCCCGGTCGTGAACCGGCGGGTGCTGTAGACTCCGAAGCGACCTATTCGGACACTGACGAACCCGGCGATGATGCTCCCGAGGTGACCGAAGAGCACGCCACAAGCGGAGCAGGCACCACGTCCTCTTAAAACCGGGGCCGCATTCCCTTTGGGCCATCGACGTCCCGCTCCAGCCAGCACCAACGTGAGGACGGTTCCCATGGCTCTCACGCCACCCTTCGAGCGGTTCAGCTCCACGCCTGCAGCGACGGGTCTCTACGACCCTCGCAACGAGCGCGACGCGTGTGGCCTTGCCATGGTCGCGACGCTGCGCGGAACGCCGGGTCACGACATCATCGAGACCGCGCTGGGCGCGCTGCGCAATCTCGAGCACCGTGGTGCCGTCGGCTCGGACGCCGGAACCGGTGACGGTGCCGGCATCATCACCCAGATCCCCGACGCGTTCCTGCGGGCCGTTGTCGACTTCGACCTGCCAGCCGTCGGCCGGTATGTCGTGGGCATGGCCTTCCTTCCCACTGACGCCGCCGAGCGTGACGCGGTGAAGCAGGGAATCGCTGAGCTGGCCACCGAGGAGCACCTCACAGTGCTCGGGTGGCGCGAGGTTCCGGTGGAGCCGAGCAACCTCGGTAATCTGGCACGCGGTGCGATGCCGGCCTTCGAGCAGGTCTTCCTCGCCTCGACCCGCACCGACGAGAAGGGGCCCGTCGGTGGTCTCACGCTCGAGCGGCAGGCCTTCCGCCTGCGCAAGCGCGCGGAGCGCGAGCTGCACGCCTACTTCCCGTCGCTGTCCTGTCGCACCCTCGTGTACAAGGGCATGGTCACGACGCTCCAACTCGAGCCGTTCTACCCCGACCTGTCAGACGAGCGGTTCGTGTCGAAGCTCGCACTCGTGCACTCGCGCTACTCGACCAACACCTTCCCGTCCTGGCCGCTGGCTCAGCCGTTCCGCATGATCGCCCACAACGGCGAGATCAACACGGTTCAGGGCAACCGCAACTGGATGCGCGCCCGCCAGTCCCAGCTCGAGAGTGACGTTCTGGGCGACATCCGTTCGATCCTGCCGATCAACAGTCCCGGCGCGAGCGACTCGGCGTCGTTCGACGAGGTCGTGGAGCTTCTCAACCTGGCTGGGCGCAGCCTGCCGCACGCCATGATGATGATGGTTCCCGAGGCCTACGAGAACCAGCTGGAGATCGATCCGGTCCGCAAGGCCTTCTACGAGTACCACGCGATGCTCATGGAGCCGTGGGACGGGCCGGCCGCTCTGGTTTTCACCGACGGCTCGTTGGTGGGCGCCACCCTCGACCGCAACGGGCTTCGCCCAGGTCGGTACCTGGTGACCGACGACGGACTTGTCGTACTCGCGAGTGAGATCGGCGTACTCGACATCGATCCGAGCAAGGTCGTGCGCAAGGGGCGCCTGCGCCCAGGCAAGATGTTCCTTGTCGACACGGCGGAGGGTCGCCTGATCGAGGACGACGAGATCAAGGCCGAGCTCGCGGCATCCCAACCCTGGGGTGAATGGCTTGAGCAGAACCGCATCGCCCTCGGCGACCTGCCGGAGCGTGAGCACATCGTGCACACACCGGCGTCGGTCACCCGCCGTCAGCGCACCTTCGGATACACCGAGGAGGAGGTGCGGATTCTCATCACGCCGATGGCGCAGACCGCCGCCGAGCCCCTCGGTGCAATGGGATCGGACACCCCGATCGCGATCCTCAGCGATCGGCCGCGTCTGCTGTTCGACTACTTCACGCAGCAGTTCGCTCAGGTCACCAACCCGCCACTTGACTCGATTCGCGAGGAGGTGGTCACCTCCATGAAGCTCGGTCTCGGACCGGAGCGCAACCTCCTGACGGCGACGCCTGAGCACGCGAAGCAGGTCGCTCTCGAGTTCCCCGTGATCGACAACGACGAGCTCGCCAAGATCCAACACATCGACCCGCGGGCCGGAAGCCAGCTGTCGACCACGATTCGCGGTCTCTATCGTGTCGACAAGGGCCCGAAGGCGATGGAGAAGCGTCTCGCGAAGATGTGCGAGGAGGTCGACGAGGCGATCGCCAACGGTGCCGAATTCATCGTGCTCTCTGACCGCGATTCCAACAAGGACCTGGCTCCGATCCCGTCGCTGCTCATGCTCGCGACCGTGCACCACCACCTCATTCGCGAGGAGAACCGCATGAAGGTGGGCCTCATCGTCGAGGCCGGCGATGTGCGTGAGGTGCACCACGTCGCGTTGCTCGTGGGCTACGGCGCATCCGCCATCAACCCCTACCTCGCGATGGAGACCGCCGAGGAGCTCGTGCGCAGCGGGATGATCCAGGGGATCACCCCGGAGAAGGCCGTCAAGAACATCATCAAGGCGCTCGGCAAGGGCGTGCTGAAGATCATGTCCAAGATGGGCATCTCCGTTGTGGGTTCCTACGCGGGCGCCCAGGCCTTCGAGGCCGTCGGCCTTTCGCAGGAGTTCGTGGACCAGTACTTCACCGGCACCTCGAGCCTCCTGGGCGGCGTGGGCATGGAGGTGATCGCGGCCGAAAGCGCCGCGCGCCACTCATCGGCTTATCCCGAGGATGGCGCGACGAGCGTTCACGAGCGCCTCGCCACCGGCGGCGAGTACCAGTGGCGCCGCGAAGGCCCTCCGCACCTCTTCAACCCCGACACCGTCTTCCGGCTGCAGCACGCGACTCGCGCGCGACGGTACGACATCTTCCGCGAGTACACGAAGCTCGTCGACGATCAAGCCGAGAACCTCATGACCCTGCGCGGCCTGTTCCGTATCCGGTCGGGGGAGCGGCATCCGGTGCCGATCGACGAGGTCGAGTCGGTCGAGTCGATCGTCAAGCGCTTCAACACCGGCGCGATGAGCTACGGCTCGATCAGCCAGGAGGCGCACGAGACACTCGCGATCGCCATGAACCAGCTCGGCGCCCGATCCAACACCGGCGAGGGTGGCGAGGATGTGGCCCGGTTGCTCGACCCCGAGCGGCGCAGTGCGATCAAACAGGTGGCATCCGGTCGCTTCGGTGTCACGAGCATGTACCTGACGCACGCCACGGACATCCAGATCAAGATGGCGCAGGGCGCCAAGCCCGGCGAAGGCGGCCAGCTGCCGGCTGGCAAGGTCTACCCGTGGATCGCCCGCACACGTCACGGCACAGCAGGCGTCGGCCTGATCTCGCCGCCGCCGCACCACGACATCTACTCGATCGAAGACCTCAAACAGCTCATCTTCGATCTCAAGCGGTCCAACCCGGATGCCCGTGTGCACGTCAAGCTGGTCAGCCAGTCGGGCATCGGCGCCGTGGCCGCGGGCGTGACCAAGGCGAAGGCCGACGTCGTGCTCGTCTCGGGACACGATGGCGGCACTGGCGCGAGCCCGTTGAACTCGCTCAAGCACGCCGGCACACCGTGGGAGCTCGGCCTGGCCGAGACCCAGCAGACGCTCATGCTCAACGGCATGCGCGACCGCGTGGTCGTGCAGGTCGACGGGCAGATGAAGACTGGTCGCGACGTGATCATCGGTGCCCTGCTCGGCGCGGAGGAGTACGGTTTCGCGACCGCGCCCCTTGTGGTGTCGGGCTGCATCCTGATGCGCGTCTGCCACCTCGATACCTGTCCGGTCGGCGTCGCCACCCAGAACCCCGAGCTGCGCGCCCGGTTCTCGGGTAAGCCCGAGTTCGTGGTCAACTTCTTCGAGTTCCTCGCTCAGGAGGTGCGTGAGTACCTTGCTGAGCTGGGCTTCCGCACTCTCGAGGAGGCCATCGGCCACCACGAACTGCTCGATGTCGATCGTGCCGTTCAGCACTGGAAGGCTGACGGGCTCGACCTGTCGCCGATCCTCGTGGGACCCGAGTTCTCGGAGGACGAGCCGCGCACCAACCGTGTCGGCCAGGAGCACGAGCTCGAGAAGCACTTCGATCGTCAACTCATCGAGCTGAGCGTGGATGCGCTCGACAACGGCACGCCGGTCGTCATCGACCTACCGATCCGCAACACGGAGCGTGCGGTCGGCACAATGCTCGGCCACGAGGTCACCCTCCGGCATGGCGAGAACGGCCTGCCCACGGGAACCATCGAGGTGCGACTCACGGGCACCGCGGGTCAGTCCTTCGGCGCGTTCATGCCGTCCGGTATCACGCTGCGTCTCGAGGGCGACAGCAACGACTACGTGGGCAAGGGGCTCTGCGGTGGCGAGATCGTCATCCGCCCGCATCGCGCGAGCCTGTTCAAGGCCGAGAAGAACGTGATCGCGGGCAACGTGATCGGCTACGGCGCCACGCAGGGCAGCATGTTCATCCGCGGCATCGTGGGCGAGCGCTTCCTGGTGCGCAACTCCGGTGCTACCGCGGTAGTCGAGGGTGTGGGCGACCACGCGCTCGAGTACATGACCGGCGGTCTGGCCGTCATTCTCGGCGGCACTGGGCGCAACCTCGGCGCCGGCATGTCCGGTGGCACCGCGTACATCTACGATCTCAGGACGGAACGGGTGAACCCAGAGTCACTCTCCTCGGGTGAACTCGAGCTACTGCCTTTGGGCAGTGCCGACGTCGAGATCCTGCGCGACCTGTTGCAGCGGCACCGGGCCGAGACCGATTCCACCGTCGCCGCGGGCATGCTCGACGACCTGGATGCCGCGGTCGCACGCTTCACGAAGGTGCTGCCGCGCGACTACGCCGCCGTGCTGCAGACGCGTGAGACGGCGATCAACGAGGGACTCGACCCCGATGGCGACGTCGTGTGGTCCCGCATCATGGAGGTGACAGGTGGCTGACCCCAAGGGCTTCCTCAAGGTGCAGGAGCGCGAGACTCCGGTTCGCCGTCCCGTCTCGCTTCGACTCATGGACTGGAAAGAGGTCTACGAGCAGCAGGACCCAGCTCAGCTCCGCCGCCAGGCGGGTCGGTGCATGGACTGCGGCATCCCGTTCTGTCACCAGGGCTGCCCGCTCGGAAACCTGATCCCCGAGTGGAACGACCTGACCTGGCGAGGCGAGGGGGCTCAGGCCATTGAGCGCTTGCACGCCACCAACAACTTCCCGGAGTTCACGGGTCGGCTGTGCCCCGCGCCGTGCGAGAGTGCCTGCGTGCTGGGCATCAACCAGCCCGCCGTCACGATCAAGCAGGTCGAGGTCTCGATCATCGATGAGGCCTTCGCCAAGGGCTGGGTCACGCCGCACCCGCCCGAGCGTCTCACTGGCAAGACCGTCGCGGTCGTCGGCTCCGGCCCTGCTGGACTGGCTGCCGCGCAGCAGTTGACTCGGGCCGGACACACCGTCGCCGTCTTCGAGCGCGACGACCGCATCGGCGGCCTCCTTCGGTACGGAATTCCCGACTTCAAGATGGAGAAGAAGCACCTCGAGTCCAGGCTCGCCCAGATGCAGGCCGAGGGCACCCGATTCCGTGCCGGCGTGGAGATCGGCGTCGACATCACCTGGGATGACCTGAAGTCGCGCTACGACGCCGTCATCGTGGCAACTGGGGCGACCGTTCCACGCGACCTGCCCATCCCCGGCCGAGACCTCATGGGCGTGCACTTCGCGATGGAGTACCTCGTGCAGGCCAACAAGGTCGGGGCAGGCGATGCTGTCGCCAACCAGATCACGGCGGAGGGCAAGCACGTCGTCGTGCTGGGCGGCGGCGACACCGGGGCTGACTGCATCGGCACGGCCCACCGACAGGGCGCCTTCTCCGTCACCAACCTCGCCATCGGCATCCAGCCGCCGAGCGAGCGGCCGGAGCACCAGCCATGGCCGATGGCCCCCACTCTGTTCGAGGTCTCCTCGGCGCACGAGGAGGGCGGTGAGCGGGTGTATCTCGCGTCGACCGTCGAGTTCCTTGCGAACGAGGCCGGCGAGGTGCGCGCTATTCGCGTCGCCGAGACCGAGTACCTGGATGGAAGGCGCGTGCCGAAGTCGGGCACCGAGCGCGAGATTCCCGCGGATCTGGTGCTTCTGGCCCTCGGCTTCACGGGCCCCGAGGCTCGCACTCTCGAGGACCAGCTCCCGGTTCCGTTCGGCGAGAAGGGCACCATCGAGCGCGACGGCCAGTACGAGACCAGCGAGTCGGGCGTCTTCGTCGCCGGCGATGCCGGTCGCGGGCAGTCGCTGATCGTCTGGGCCATCGCCGAAGGTCGTGCTGCGGCCGCGGCCGTGGACAAGTACCTTGAGGGTGATACCCAGCTGCCGTTCCCTGTGCGGCCCACGGATCACGCCATCTCCATCTGATCTCCACGGACTCGATCATCGAGTCTTCTCCCACCACCACAGCAGTACCACCACAGAAGGAAGTCATGAGACGAGCCAAGATCGTCGCAACACTCGGCCCCGCAACGTCGAGCTACGAGAACATCAGGGCAATCATCGATGCAGGTGTCGATGTTGCCCGCATGAACCTCAGCCACGGCTCCTACGCCGTGCACGAGGAGGTCTACGCCAACGTGCGTAAGGCGGCAGAGGATTCGGGTCGCGCAGTCGCCGTCATGGTCGACCTCCAGGGTCCCAAGATCCGCCTCGGCAAGTTCGCGAATGGACCGCACGAGCTCGCGGTCGGTGACATCTTCAAGATCACGACCGAGGACATCCTCGGCACCAAGGAGATCGTCGGAACCACCTTCAAGGGCCTGCCCGATGACGTCGCCGCAGGTGACTTCCTGCTCATCGACGACGGCAAGGTGAAGGTGCGCGTGGTCGGCGTCGATGGCCCGGTCGTGACGACAGAGGTGGTCGTCGCCGGTGCAGTCTCCAACAACAAGGGAATCAACCTCCCGGGCGTGGCCGTCAACGTCCCCGCGCTGTCGGAGAAGGACGAGGACGACCTGCGCTGGGGCCTCAAGCTGGGTGCCGATCTCATCGCTCTCTCATTCGTTCGCAACGCCGAGGACATCGTGCGGGTGCACGAGATCATGGCCGAGGAGGGACGCAAGGTTCCCGTCATCGCCAAGATCGAGAAGCCTCAGGCCGTCGATCACCTCGAGTCGATCATCGACGCGTTCGATGCGATCATGGTCGCTCGCGGCGATCTGGGCGTCGAACTTCCGCTCGAGGCGGTGCCGATTGTGCAGAAGCGCACGGTCGAGCTGGCCCGGCGCATGGCGAAGCCCGTGATCGTCGCGACGCAGATGCTGGAGTCGATGATCTCGAGCCCCGTCCCGACGCGGGCAGAGACCTCGGATGTCGCCAACGCCATTCTCGACGGAGCTGACGCGGTCATGCTCTCGGGCGAGACCAGCGTGGGGGAGTACCCGGTCATCACGGTTCAGACGATGGCCCGGATCGTGTCGTCGACCGAGGATCACGGCCTCGAGCGCATCCCTCCGTTGGGCACCAAGCCCCGCACCCAGGGTGGCGCAATCACGCTCGCTGCGGCAGAAGTCGCCGACTTCGTCGACGCGAAGTTCGTGTGCGTGTTCACCGAGTCCGGAGACGCCGCCCGACGGATGTCACGGCTGCGCTTCCGCGTTCCCATGAAGGCGTTCACTCCGGACCCCGCCATCCGTCGCCGCATGGCGCTGATCTGGGGAATCGAGTCGTTCGTCGTGGAGCGTGTGAATCACACCGACGCGATGTACCGCCAGGTCGACGAGGTGCTCCTGCGTGAGGGCCTCGCCGAGATTGGCGACAAGGTCGTGGTGATCTCCGGATCCCCTCCCGGGATCTCGGGCTCAACGAACGACATGCGCGTGCACATCATCGGTGACGCGATCAACGCAGCCGCTCCTGCCTGGCAGGACTGAGTCGGCAACGATGAGAAGAGGGGCATCCCGTACGGGATGCCCCTCTTGGTCGTGCCGGATGCGGGACTTGAACCCGCACACCCTTCCGGGCGGAGCATTTTGAGTGCCCTGCGTCTGCCATTCCGCCAATCCGGCCCACAACAACGATCTTGAGAATACCGTAGGCTCATTCACGTGACAGACCAGGACGCCGCTACGACGGTCCCACGACGAGTCGTCGTTGCTGAGGACGAGTCCCTCATCCGCATGGACATCGTGGAGATTCTCCGCGACAACGGCTTCGAGGTGGTGGGCGAGGCCGCCGATGGTGAGACTGCTGTGGCGCTGGCTACTGAGCTGCGTCCCGACCTCGTCATCATGGACGTGAAGATGCCGCAGCTGGACGGAATCTCCGCCGCCGAGCGCCTCAGCAAGAACCACATCGCGCCGGTCGTGCTCCTGACCGCCTTCAGTCAGAAAGAGCTCGTTGAGCGCGCGAGCGAGGCTGGCGCACTCGCTTACGTCGTCAAGCCCTTCACCCCCAACGACCTGCTGCCCGCCATCGAGATCGCTCTCAGCCGGTACACGCAGATCATCACGCTGGAGGCCGAGGTCGCCGACCTGGTGGAGCGTTTCGAGACCCGCAAGCTGGTCGATCGCGCCAAGGGACTGCTCAACGAGAAGATGGGCCTCACTGAGCCCGAAGCGTTCCGCTGGATCCAGAAGGCGTCGATGGACCGCCGCCTGACGATGCACGACGTGGCCCAAGCCATCATCGAGCAGCTCAGCGCGAAGAAGTAGCTCCGACTCGTTCAGCCCACGGCGGGACGCAACGTCGCGGGCATGGGGAATTCGACCACGTGCTCGATGAGGGGAGCCGTCATGTCACCCCAATCCTCACGCTTGACGCGAATCGACCCGGTGGACACCTCAAGGATTCGCACCCGCCGCCACTGGCCGCCGAGAAGCAACTCGTAAGGGTCCGCGAGGTACCCGATCCCGAGCTCGTCGAGCAGCTCCTCGGCGAACAGCCAGTCGAGTGGCGCGCTGCGCTCCCGCCCGAGCAGGTCGATCACGACGAAGAGTCCGCCGAGCGGGCGCATCCATCCGAGCCGTTCACCGTCACCCCGCCGGTGCTCGATCCAGTCGGCAGGGATCGACATCAGTTCTTGTCTCGGAGGATGTTGGTCATCCGCACCGTCGAGAGCCGCCGGCCCTCGTCGTCTCTGATCACGATCTCGTGGGTAGCGAGCGTTCGGCCGAGAACGAGGGCGTCGCAGGTCGCCGTCACCCAGCCCTCGGAGATCGCCCGACTGTGGGTGGCATTGATCTCGATTCCCATAGCCACGCGGCCCGGCCCGGCATGGATCGCCGACGAGATGGACCCGAGCGACTCACCCAGCACCACGTGGGCGCCGCCGTGCAGGATGCCGACCACCTGCCGGTTGCCCTCCACGGGCATCCGCGCGACCGAGTGCTCGGCCGACAGCGAGACGTACTCCACGCCCATCTTGGTGGTCAGTTCGCCACCGTTGGTGCCCGTGAGACGTTCGACGAGTTCGGGGTCGAGTCCGGGAGGAAGGATGGTCACGTTCGGCACCCAATCGATCGTAGGTCTGTCGGATGCCGCGGCTAGGCTGGCTCCGTGTCGGACACCGAAAAGCCTACCCTTCTGGTCATCGACGGCCACTCGCTCGCCTTCAGGGCCTTCTATGCGCTGCCGCTGGACAGCTTCACGACGCGGGACGGCCAGCACACCAATGCGATTCACGGCTTCCTGTCGATGCTCATCCTGCTCTTGCAGAACGAGAAGCCGACACATCTGGCCGTAGCCTTCGACATCTCGCGATACTCCTTCCGCATCCGCGAGTACCCGGAGTACAAGGGCACGCGCGGCGAGACGCCGCAGGAGTTCGTCGGCCAGGTTCCCCTTCTCGAAGAGGCGCTGAAGGCCATGGGCGTCTGGACCGTCACGAAGGAGGACTACGAGGCCGACGACATCCTCGCAACGCTTGCGACTCGCGGAGCAGCCGAGGGTTACGAGGTTCTCGTCGTATCGGGCGACCGGGACGCCATCCAGATGGTCAAGCCCGGCGTGACACTGCTGTACCCGAACGCGCGCGGAGTCTCCGAGCTCAAGCGCTACGACCGCGCCGCCGTCGTCGAGCGCTACGGCATCGAGCCGGAGCAGTACCCCGACATTGCCGCGCTCGTGGGGGAGACATCCGACAACCTCATCGGCATCGACAAGGTCGGTGAGAAGACGGCAGTGAAGTGGATCACCGCGTACGGGAGCCTCGACGGGGTTCTCGAGCACGCCGATGAGATCACGGGCGTCGTGGGGGAGAAACTGCGGGAGCAGAAGGACCGTGCCATCCGCAACCGCAAGCTGAACCACCTCGTCACCGATGTGGATCTGCCGTTCGGCCCGGCCGATCTGCTGCGCAAGCCCATCGATCCGGTCGCCGTGCGCGAGGTGTTCGACCGGCTCCAGTTCAAGACTCTGCTGGAGCGGGTGCTCAAGATCGCCGCCGCTGAGCAGGGTGCCGACTTCGTCGCGGATGCTGCGCCCGTCGCCTCGGGTGTGCCGGTGATCCGCAAGCTCGTCGATGAGGAGCTCGGCAAGTGGCTCAGCGACCAATCCAGGAATGGCCAGAATGCGCTCGGACTGCGGATCGCCAGCGCGAATGGACAGGTCACCGGCTTCGGCATCGGTGCGGCAGACGAGACCGCGTACGTGCCCTGGGCGCCCGGTCGTCCGGACTATGTGGCACTCGAGTCGTGGCTCGCCAGCGACGCACCCAAGGTCATGACCGGCTCCAAGGCGCAACTGAAGATCGCCAGCCAGTCCGGTCTCGTGGTTCGGGGCATCGCCTACGACACGATTCTCGCCGGCTGGCTTCTCAAGCCGGGATCGAAGGCAGAGACTCTCGAGTCCCAGACCGAGTACTACCTCGGTGAGACGCTTCAGCAGTCGGATCCGAACCAGCTCGTGCCGGAGACAGAGCCCGCCAGCCCGGCCACCGAGGCCTGGTACTCGCTGCGCCTATCGGCCTACCTGTCTGAGAAACTCGATGCCGGATCACTCGACGTTCTCGAGACGATCGAGATGCCCCTGGTTCCCGTGCTCGCCACGATGGAGCTCACGGGCATCACCGTCAACCGCGAGATACTCGGGCGACTGACATCGTCACTGGGCCAGACGGCGGCAGACGTTGCTCAGCGCGCGTTCACCGAGATCGGCCGCGAGATCAACCTGGGCAGCCCCAAGCAACTCCAGGAGGTGCTGTTCGACCAGTTGGGCATGCCCAAGACCCGATCGAACAAGACCGGGTTCTCGACGGATGCCGCGAGCCTCGCCGACCTGCAGGAGCTCAACCCGCACCCCTTCCTCGACCTCCTGCTGCAGCACCGGGATGCCACCAAGCTGATGCAGATCATCGCGTCCATCGACAAGGCCGTGGACTCCGGCGGCCGGGTGCACACGACCTACGAGCAGGCGGGTTCGAGCACTGGCCGCATCGCCTCCAATGACCCGAACCTGCAGAACGTGCCGGTCAAGACGGAGATCGGGCGTGAGATCCGGTCGGCCTTCGAAGCCGGCGAGGGATTCGAAACCCTCCTGACCGCGGACTACTCCCAGATCGAGATGCGCATCATGGCGCACCTCTCAGGCGACGAGGGGCTGATCTCGGCCTTCAACGAGGGCGAGGACCTGCATCGCTTCGTCGGTGCCCGCATTTTCGGAGTGGCCCCGGCCGATGTGACCCCGACCATGCGCACCAAGGTCAAGGCGATGTCGTACGGTCTCGCCTACGGACTCAGCGCGTTCGGACTCAGCAAGCAGCTGCGCATCGAGACCAGCGAGGCCAAGGAGCTCATGGCGGACTACTTCGCTCGCTTCGGTGCCGTGCGCGAGTACCTGCGCAACGTCGTCGAGCAGGCGAAGGTTGACGGATACACGACGACGATCTTCGGTCGCCGTCGTCCGTTCGGCGACCTGTCGTCGTCGAACCGGGTCCTGCGCGAGAATGCGGCGCGGCAGGCGCTCAACTCGCCGATCCAGGGCACTGCGGCGGACATCCTCAAGCGGGCGATGATCGAGATCGATCGGGACATGCGGGGCATGAGCTCCCGCATGCTCCTCCAGGTCCACGACGAGTTGGTCTTCGAGGTGGCGCCGGGGGAACTCGACGACCTCAGCTCGATCGTGCGCACCCGAATGGCGGGCGCTGCGGAGTTGCGGGTTCCCCTCGACGTTCAGATCGGCACCGGCCCGAACTGGGATGCCGCGGCCCACTGAGCCCGCCGCTCTGCACGGCAGGGGGCGCCAATCACCGTCACCATTGAGCAGCAGCGCCAACCTTCAAGGAGAGTCATGACCGAGAGAACAGTCACCGTCGCATCCAGTGTCGGATTGCACGCCCGTCCCGCATCCCTCTTCGCCCAGGCCGCGGCCAAGGCGGGCGTTCTCATCACACTGACCTCCGCCGCAGGCAAGAGCGTCAACGCGGCCAGCATCCTCGGAGTGCTCTCCCTGGGCATCAGTCACGGTGAGACGGTCACCCTCAGCGCCGACGGTGATGGCGCTGACGCCGCGCTCGAGACCCTCGTCGAGGTGTTGTCGATGGACCTAGACAAGCAGTAGACACGGTCGCATATGCTCGATTCATGAGCACCGATGACGCGCGCACTCCTACCGAGATCGACCAGATCGCCGAGGACTGGGTCACCACACTCGCAGAACTCGACCCCGCGGTCGCCACGTGGATCGGTATTCCGGGCAAGCTCGACGAGTACGAGGATCTGTCGCCGGAGGGCCACGCGAAGGTCATCTCGGCTGCTCGCGGAGTGCTCGCCAAGCTCGAGAGCGCGGCGGTAGTCGACGACGTCGACTGGGTCACCAAGACGGATCTGACCAATGAACTGACGCTCGATCTCGAAGCGGATGCCGCGGGCCTGTGGATGCGCGACGTCAACGTGATCGCGTCACCGGCCCAGGGCATCCGGGACATCCTCGACCTGATGCCGACGGAGACCGAGGGCAACTGGGCGGATATCGCCGGCCGTCTCTCCAATCTGCCGAAGGCAGTGGACGGCTACATCGAGACGCTGCGCCTCGGCATCGCCAACGGCGTGACGCCCGCGAAGCGGCAGGTGCGCGAGGTGATCGATCAGGCTCGCAAGCACGGAGCGGGCGACGGTTTCTTCCACAACTTCACCGGGGCTGCCTCGCTGGCCGACGATCAGCCGGTACCGGAGTCCTTGAAGGCCGATCTCGCGAAGGGCGCCATGGTTTCTGCGGCGGCGTACGAGAAGCTCGCGGCGTTCCTCACCGACGAACTCCTTCCCGCGGCGCAGGAACAGGACGGCGTGGGGCGCGAGATCTACGCGCTCCAGTCGCGACGGTTCCTCGGGGCGAAGATCGACCTCGACGAGACCTACGAGTGGGGGATCGAGGAGTTGGCGCGGATGGCCGCCGAGCAGGAGGCGATCGCCAACGAGATCAAGCCCGGGGCATCCGTTGCCGAAGCGATCGAGATCCTCGACGGTGACCCGACGCGCAAGCTGCACGGCACGAAGGCGCTTCAGGAGTGGATGCAGCAGCTCAGCGATCGCGCGGTGTCGGAGCTGTCCGCGAGCCACTTCGACATCCCCGACCCGATCAAACGACTCGAGTGCATGATCGCCCCCACCCAGGAGGGCGGCATCTACTACACCAGCCCCAGCGACGACTTCTCGCGGCCCGGTCGCATGTGGTGGTCGGTTCCCGAGGGTGTGACCGAGTTCAACACCTGGCGCGAGACGACGACCGTTTACCACGAGGGAGTTCCCGGCCACCACCTCCAGCTCGGTCAGGCCGTCTACAACCGGGCCAAGCTCAACACTTACCGCCGCCAGCTCGCCGGCACCTCCGGCCACGCCGAGGGGTGGGCGCTGTACGCCGAACGGCTCATGGAGGAACTCGGCTACCTCGACGATCCGGGAGACCGTCTGGGGATGCTCGACGGTCAGCGCATGCGCGCGGCCCGCGTCGTGCTCGACATCGGAGTGCACCTCGGCAAGCCGAAGCTCGACGGCACTGGCCAGTGGGACTGGGACTACGCGCTCGACTTCATGTCGAAGAACGTCAACATGAACGCCCAGTTCGTGCGATTCGAGGTCAACCGCTACTTCGGATGGCCCGGACAGGCGCCGTCGTACAAGGTGGGGCAGCGCATCTGGGAGCAGATCCGCGATGCCTACAAGGCTGCCGAGGGGGAGTCCTTCGACATCAAGGAGTTCCACCGCAAGGCTCTCGACGTCGGCGGGGTGGGTCTCGACACTCTCAGGGCGGCCCTGCTGAAGTGAGTCATCTCGTCGAGGCGCCGACGATCGGTCGCGCGTGGATGGAGATCGCTGCGCACATCATGGCGCAGGGCAGCCCTGCCACCTATGACGGTCGCCCCATCCTCGAAGTCGCTCAGGTGACTCTCGAGGTCGCCCATCCCGACCCCGACGACGAGCTGATCGCCCGCAATGCGGATCCCGAGCGGTTGGCCTGGATGCGTGCGAACTTCCTCGACCGTAGCCTTGTGGCCGAGTTGGGCGACGCCCGCAGCTACGCGAGCCGGCTCCGCGACTACGGAGGCGTCGGACGTGACCAGGTGGAGTGGGTCATCGCGCGTCTGCGCGCCGACCCGCAGTCGCGATCAGCCACCATCACGACCTTCGAACCGCTGATCGACACCACGTACATTCCGTGCGTGAGCATGCTCGACTTCTGGGTGCCGGCTGGCAGCCTCGAACTGGTGGTCTACGCGCACAGCATCGACTTCGGGTCGAAGGGGTACGGCAACCTCGTGCAACTCGCCGCCATCCAGCAGGAGGTGGCATCGGCACTCGGCCTCGATGTGGGCAGCCTCACGTTCGTCATCAAGTCGGCTCACGTCTACGACACCGAGTTCGACTACATGCGCGGCGTACTGGCTCACTCTTCATAGCTCAGCCATAGGGAGCGCACAGGCTCCACGCATGGGCGGCTTGCCGCACGCATATCGTCGGCGCGTACCCATGGAGCATGGCTGAGAAACTCACCCGCAAGCGCGCGATAGTCGCCGCTGCAGTCTCACTGGCACTCGTTCTCCCGGCTGGCGCGGGGGCCGTCTGGGCGCTCGACCGCTTCGTCATCCAGCACGTCCAGATCACGGATGTGGCGGCCTACGAAGCCGAGAACTCCACCGTCGCCACGGTCGACGCAACGTCCGAGGCAGTGACCACGGCGACCACCTATCAGTCCGATACCGCGAGCATCTCGATCTCGACGGTGGTGACCGGCTCCGGCACTGACACGGTCACCTACTACGTCGCCGACGTGCAGCTGACGGATGCCACGGCCTTGCGCAGCGCATTCGCCCAGAACAGTTTCGGCGAGAACATCGTGGAGAACCCGTCGGCGATAGCCGAGGACAACGGGGCCGTGTTCGCCATCAACGGCGACTACTACGGTTTCCGCGACACCGGGATCATCATCCGCAACGGGGTCGTCTATCGAGACACCGGTGCGAGAACCGGACTCGCCTTCTACCTCGACGGCCACGTCGAGGTGTACGACGAGACCGCCACGACGGCCCAGGAATTGCTGGACGCCGACGTGTGGAACACTCTCTCCTTCGGTCCCGCGATCATCGCGGACGGCGAGCCCGTCGACGGCATTGAGTCGGTCGAGGTCGATACCAACTTCGGCAACCACTCGATTCAGGGCGACCAGCCGCGCACCGCGGTCGGAGTGATCGACGACAACCATCTGGTGTTCGTGGTGGTCGACGGTCGAAGCCCCGGCTACAGCAAGGGAGTGACCCTCACCGGCCTCGCAGACATCATGCTCGGCCTCGGTGCGACGACCGCCTACAACCTCGACGGCGGCGGGTCGTCGACGATGTACTTCAACGGTTCGCTGGTGAACAACCCCCTGGGAACCGGCACCGAGCGAGGCACCTCCGACATCCTCTACATCGGCGGCTGACCGATGATCGTGCTCATCCCCGCCTACGAGCCCGGCGGAACGCTCCCGCAACTGGTGCGTGATCTGCGCGCATCAGAGTCCGAGCCCCACGTGGTAGTGGTCGACGATGGCAGCGGCGCCGCCTACGCGGGGGAGTTCGACGCGGCTCGGCGCGCCGGAGCATCCGTGCTCTCCTACCCGGCGAACCGGGGCAAGGGATTCGCTCTGCGCACGGGTATCGCCCACATCGTGGAGCAGTACCCCGGCGAGGTCGTGGTCTGCGCCGACAGCGACGGGCAGCATCGAGTCGAGGACATCTTGCGCGTCGCCCACCGCGCCGAGCAGGCAGACGGCGCGATCATCCTGGGCGGGCGCCGCTTCGTCGGCGACGTGCCAGTGCGTAGCAGGGTGGGCAATGCCGTCTCCCGGCTCGCGTTCAGAGCCGTCGCCGGGGTTCGGGTGCACGACACTCAGACGGGGCTTCGGGGGTACCCGCCGCACCTGCTGGGGTGGATGCTCTCGATCACCGGCGACCGGTTCGAGTACGAACTCAATCTGCTTCTGGATGCCGCGGCCACAGGCATCCCCGTGATCGAGGTCGAGGTGGCCACCGTGTACCTGCGCAACAACGCCTCGTCCCACTTCCGCCCCGTCGTCGACTCGGTGCGCGTGCTGCGACCGCTGATGGCATTCGGTGTGTCATCGTTCGGAGCGTTCCTCCTCGATCTCGCCGCGCTGCAGGTGATCTTCGCTCTGACGGGGTCACTGCTCATCGCCGTCGTGGGGGCCAGGGCGGTGAGCGGCACGGTCAATTTCCTCGTCAACCGCTACCTCGTCTTCCGATCGCGGGCGACGACGGTCCGGTCGCATGCGCTGCGCTATCTGGCCCTGGCCCTGGCGATCGTGGTCGCCGGATACCTGATGCTGACCGCACTGTCCGCCCTGGGAGTGGGGCTCGTACCAGCCAAGATCGTCACCGACGTGACGTTGTACGTGCTGAGCTTCCAGGCGCAGCGGCTGGTCATCTTCGCGCGACGGGCAACTGCACCTGTAGCGAAGAATCGCGAACTGGTACTCAGCTCTCGCAGGCGCTAAGCTGGAATGTCGCATTTGTGACGTCTATTCGCCTGCCTCTGGCGAGATTCGAACCAGAATCACCACCCAGCACCACCCGCCAGTGGCCCAACCCTGTCCCTATCGGAGCAACTACTACATGACAATCGTAACGACCGACAAGGCGCCCAAGCAGGTCGCCGTCAATGACATCGGATCTGCTGAAGACTTTCTCGCCGCGGTCGAAAAGACGCTGAAGTTCTTCAACGACGGAGACCTCATCGAGGGCACCGTCGTCAAGATCGACCGTGACGAGGTTCTCCTCGACGTCGGTTACAAGACCGAGGGTGTCATCCCCTCTCGCGAACTTTCCATCAAGCACGACGTTGACCCCACCGAGGTCGTCAAGGTCGGCGACCTGGTCGAGGCTCTCGTTCTCCAGAAGGAGGACAAGGAGGGTCGCCTCATCCTGTCCAAGAAGCGCGCACAGTACGAGCGTGCATGGGGCGATGTGGAGAAGATCAAGGACGCCGATGGCATCGTGACCGGTTCGGTCATCGAGGTCGTCAAGGGTGGTCTCATCGTGGACATCGGCCTGCGTGGCTTCCTGCCCGCGTCGCTCATCGAGCTGCGCCGCGTTCGCGACCTCACGCCGTACCTCGGCCAGGAGATCGAGGCCAAGATCCTCGAGCTCGACAAGAACCGCAACAACGTCGTTCTGTCGCGCCGCGCCCTCCTCGAGCAGACCCAGAGCGAGAGCCGCACGACCTTCCTCAACAACCTCGCCAAGGGCCAGGTTCGCAAGGGTGTCGTGTCGTCGATCGTCAACTTCGGTGCGTTCGTCGACCTCGGCGGTGTGGACGGTCTCGTTCACGTCTCCGAGCTGTCGTGGAAGCACATCGAGCACGCCTCCGAGGTCGTCGAGGTTGGCCAGGAGGTCACCGTGGAGATCCTCGAGGTCGACCTCGAGCGCGAGCGCGTGTCGCTGTCGCTCAAGGCCACCCAGGAGGACCCGTGGCAGGTCTTCGCCCGCACTCACGCGATCGGTCAGGTTGCTCCCGGAAAGGTCACGAAGCTCGTTCCGTTCGGTGCGTTCGTTCGCGTCGCCGAGGGCATCGAGGGTCTCGTGCACATCTCCGAGCTGTCCGGCAAGCACGTCGAGCTCGCTGAGCAGGTCGTGTCGGTCGGCGACGAGGTCTTCGTCAAGGTCATCGACATCGACCTCGAGCGCCGCCGCATCTCGCTCTCGCTGAAGCAGGCGAACGAGGGCGTCGACCCCGAGGGCACCGAGTTCGACCCGGCACTCTACGGAATGCTCACCGAGTACGACGACCAGGGCAACTACAAGTACCCGGACGGCTTCGACCCGGAGACCCAGGAGTGGAAGGAAGGCTTCGAGGCCCAGCGCGAGAAGTGGGAGCAGGAGTACGCCGCTGCTCAGGCTCGCTGGGAGCAGCACAAGAAGCAGGTCGCTGCTGCAGCCCTCGAGGAGGACCACATCAGCGATGTGCCGGCCGGCGCATCCACGTTCTCCAGCGATGAGGTCTCGACCGGTGGCGGAACTCTCGCCGACGACGAGACTCTTGCCGCGCTGCGTGAGAAGCTCTCGAACAACTCGTAGGGTCGTTTCGACACCGCGTGATTCGACACGAACGGCCGGTTCCCCTCGGGGGCCGGCCGTTCGGCGTTAGAGGGGTGAGGTGTCCTGCACTCGCTCGCGCTTGCGGCGGCGACCCCGACGCACAGCGGCGACGAGCGCCACCACCAGTCCACCGATGGCTACCAGCACCAGCAGCGGGAAGAGCAGAGCCACGAAGCTCAGGATGACGCTGCCGAAGTCCTCAGCGGTGCTTACCGCAGGGGCGGCCGTCCCCGCGGTCGCAACGTTCAGCACCGGCCGGGCTGCCATCTTGGTGAGGTGGGTGCCCAGCGCGAGCACGACCCCGATGGCGATGGGTACCCATGACCCCGACGTGAAGAAGGCCGCGGGATCGGTCACCACTGCCGTGCCGGACGCCGACCCTGTACCAAAGGCGATTCCGCCCGCGACGGGCCGCACGACGGTCTGGAGGAGGTCGTTGATGGAGTCGACCGCGGGAATCTTATCGGCGACGATCTCCACCACGAGGAGCACACCGAGGATTCCGAGGACCCAGGGATTCTCGAGCCAGGCCCAGTTGGCCGGCAGATCGACGAAATCCAGGAATCGACCCGCGAGTCCGAGAATGAGAAGTGGAATGTAGGCGTTGAGGCCTGCCGCGACGGCGAGACCGGTTCCCGTCAGAAACTCCATCGACGAATCCTCTCGATCTAGTGCCGAGGCTAGCATTGCTGCATGTACCTGATCGGGCTGACCGGCGGAATTGCCTCGGGCAAGTCGGTCGTTGCGAAGCGGCTCGCCGAGCACGGCGCGGTTCACGTGGATGCCGATGCGCTCGCGCGCGAGGTCGTCGAACCCGGCACGGAGGGTCTCGCTGCGATCGAGCGTGCCTTCGGACCGCAGGTCATCGCACCTGACGGATCGCTCGATCGCCCGGCGCTGGGTGCGATCATCTTCCCGGACCCCGAGAAGCGCGCGCTTCTCAACTCCATCACCCATCCGGCGGTGTGGAAGCGCGCGAAGCAACTGTTCGACGAGGCGGCCGCGGCGGATCCCCACGCTGTCGTCGTGTATGACGTGCCGCTGCTGGCCGAGGCATCCGCAGATCGACCGATGCGGTTCGACCTCATCGTTGTCGTGCACGCCAACCGGGATGCACGTATCAAGCGCATGATCGAGCTGCGCGGCATGACCCGCGAGGAGGCCACCCATCGTCTCAACTCGCAGGCCAGTGACACCGAGCGCCTCGCAATAGCCGACGTGGTCATCGACAGCAACGGCACCCTCGAGGAGACCCTGCATCAGGCTGACGAGCTGTGGGAGATGGCAGCTGCCTCCGCTGTGAGCGCACAACCGGACTAGTTGTCAGTAGGCGTGCCTAAGCTGGATGCATGCAGCCCACGCGATCGGTCCGGCCCTTCGAGGTCGTGAGCGAGTATGTCCCCAGCGGTGACCAGCCGCAGGCGATCGCCGAGTTGGCGCACCGCATCAATGCCGGCGAGACCGATGTTGTTCTGCTCGGTGCGACCGGAACGGGCAAGTCGGCGACCACCGCCTGGTTGATCGAGCAGGTGCAACGGCCGACCCTCGTTCTGTCGCACAACAAGACTCTCGCGGCACAGCTCGCGAACGAATTCCGCGATCTGATGCCCAACAATGCGGTCGAGTACTTCGTCTCGTACTACGACTACTACCAGCCCGAGGCGTACATTCCCCAGACAGACACCTTCATCGAGAAGGACTCCTCGATCAACGCCGAGGTGGAGCGCTTGCGCCATTCGACCACCAATTCGCTCCTGAGCCGACGCGACGTCGTGGTGGTGTCGACGGTGTCGTGCATCTACGGCCTCGGCGCTGCCGACTCGTACCTCGACGCGATGATGGCGGTGCAGGTGGGCATGCGCATCGACCGTGAGACGCTCATCCGCAAGTTCGTGTCGATGCAGTACCAGCGCAACGACTACGACTTCTCGCGCGGCACCTTCCGTGTGCGCGGCGACACGATCGAGATCATCCCGGTGTACGAGGAGCTCGCGATCCGCATCGAGATGTTCGGTGACGAGGTCGAGGCCATCTACGCTCTGCACCCTCTGACGGGCGAGGTCGTGCGGGCGATGGACGCCGTCTCGGTGTTTCCGGGCACTCACTACGCTGCGAGCCCGCAGACCATCCAGCGCGCGATCGGCACGATCCAGGAGGAGCTAGCCGAGCGTCTGCAGGAGTTCGAGCGTCAGGGCAAGCTGCTGGAGGCCCAGCGGCTGCGCATGCGCACCACCTTCGACATCGAGATGATGGAGCAGATCGGCTTCTGCAACGGCATCGAGAACTACTCGCGCCACATGGACGGTCGGGCGCAGGGGGAGGCTCCGCACTGTCTGCTCGACTACTTCCCCGAGGACTTCCTCGTGGTCATCGACGAGTCGCATGTGACCGTTCCGCAGATCGGTGCGATGTACGAGGGGGATGCCTCGCGCAAGCGCACGCTCGTCGAGCACGGTTTCCGCCTGCCGAGCGCCATGGACAACCGGCCGCTCAAGTGGGAGGAGTTCCTGCAGCGCGTCGGTCAGAAGGTCTACCTGTCGGCCACGCCCGGTAAGTACGAACTCGGCATCACCGACTCGATCGTCGAGCAGGTCATCCGCCCCACGGGGCTCGTCGACCCACAGATCGTCGTGAAGCCGTCCAAGGGCCAGATCGACGACCTGCTGGAGCAGATCCGACTCCGAGTCGACCGCGACGAGCGCGTGCTTGTCACGACACTCACGAAGAAGATGGCCGAGGAGCTCACCGAATTCCTCGGGGAGCACGGCGTGCGCGTGCGGTATCTGCACTCAGACGTCGACACGCTCCGCCGCGTCGAACTGCTGACCGAACTTCGCCAGGGCGTGTACGACGTGCTGGTGGGCATCAACCTCCTTCGCGAGGGCCTCGACCTGCCCGAGGTGTCGCTCGTGGCGATCCTCGACGCCGACAAGGAGGGCTTCCTGCGCTCGGGCACCTCGCTCATCCAGACCATCGGTCGAGCCGCTCGCAACGTGTCGGGTGAAGTCCACATGTACGCCGACGTGATGACGGATTCGATGGCGAAGGCCATCGAGGAGACGACCCGCCGCCGCGAGAAGCAGGTCGCCTACAACGAGGAGCGCGGCATCGACCCGCAGCCTCTGCGCAAGAAGATCGCCGACATCACCGACCAGATCATGCGGGAGTCGAGCGACACGGCTGCCGTGCTCGCAGGCAAGGGCGACGCGAGCCGCAAGCGCGCACCCACGCCCAATCTCAAGCGCGAGGGTCTCGCGGCCCAGGGCGGCAACAACCTCGAGGCGATCATCGCCGACCTCAACGAGCAGATGCTGCAGGCCGCTGCCGAGCTCAAGTTCGAGCTCGCTGCTCGGCTGCGCGACGAAGTGTCCGACCTCAAGAAGGAGCTGCGGCAGATGGAGCAGGCGGGGCACCTGCGCTGAATCGACGAGGGTCGCTGCGCTCACAGCGAGCACGGGCATCCGATGTCGGTGGCCTCCGTAGAATATAGAGAGTGTCTATTGCAGAGGTGAACCCAACCGAGGAGCTCGACGAGGTCGAGATGCTCGCCGCCATCTCCCGCAAGGCCCCGCCCCACGGAACTCTGAGCGTGCGCGGTGCGCGCGTGCACAATCTCAAGAACGTCGACCTCGACATTCCCCGCGACTCGCTCGTGGTCTTCACCGGACTGTCGGGTTCGGGCAAGTCCAGCCTCGCCTTCGACACGATCTTCGCCGAGGGGCAGAGGCGCTACGTCGAGTCGCTCTCGGCGTACGCCCGCCAGTTCCTCGGGCAGGTGGACCGGCCGGACGTTGACTTCATCGAGGGCCTGAGCCCTGCCGTGTCGATCGACCAGAAGTCGACCAACCGCAACCCGCGGTCGACGGTGGGCACCATCACCGAGATCTACGACTACATGCGTCTGCTGTGGGCTCGCATCGGCGTGCCGCACTGCCCGGTCTGCGGCGAGAAGATCGAGCGTCAGACCGTGCAGCAGATCGCCGACCAGCTCATGACCCTCGAGCCGGGAACCCGGTACCAGATCGTCAGCCCCGTGATCAGCCAGAAGAAGGGCGAGTTCGTCGACCTCTTCAAGGAGCTCGCGTCGAGCGGCTACTCCCGTGCGATCGTCGACGGCGAGCAGATCCAGCTGAGTGAGCCGCCCGTGCTCAAGAAGTCCTACAAGCACGACATCTCCGTGGTCGTCGACCGGCTCGTCGCTGGCGACGACATCCTCACGCGCCTCACCGACTCGCTCGAGACGGCGCTGCGTCTGACCGACGGGCTGGTCTCCATCAACTTCGTCGACGAAACCGGGGATGCCGCGTGGCGCACGTTCTCCGAGAAGCTCTCCTGCCCCAACAACCACCCGCTCCAGCTCACCGAGATCGAACCGCGCACGTTCTCGTTCAACGCACCGTTCGGTGCATGTCCCGAGTGCTCGGGCCTCGGCACGCGGATGTCGGTGGATGCCGACCTGCTGATCGCCGACCAGTCAGTGAGCCTGGCCGACGGGGCGATCCTGCCGTGGACCAACTCGGGCAAGGGTCTGTTCAACTACTTCGAGAAGCTGCTCGACGGGCTCTCCCGCGACCTCGACTTCTCCCTCGACACGCCGTGGGGAGATCTGAGCGACGAGGTGCAGCAGGCGATCCTCAAGGGCAACAACTTCCAGGTGACCGTGAAGTGGAAGAACCGCTACGGGCGCGAGATGAAGTACTCCACCGGGTTCGAGGGCGTAGTGCCCTACATCGAGCGCAAGTACCTCGAGGCCGAGACCGATGTGCAGCGCCAGCGGTTCGCCAGCTACCTGCGCGAGGTGAACTGCCCGGTCTGCGACGGCAAGCGGCTCAAGCCCGAGGTGCTCGCCGTGACGGTGGCGAATCGCAGCATCTCTGACATCTGTGAGCTGAGTCTCGTCAACGCGCACGCGTTCATGAAGGAGCTCGAGCTCTCGTCCCGCGACGCGCGGATCGCGGCACAGGTGCTGCGCGAGATCCGGCTGCGGCTCGAGTTCCTCATCGAGGTCGGCCTGAGCTACCTGGACCTGTCGCGCGCGGCGGCAACCCTCAGCGGTGGGGAGGCGCAGCGCATCCGCTTGGCCACCCAGATCGGCTCGGGACTCACGGGCGTGCTCTACGTGCTCGACGAGCCCAGCATCGGCCTGCACCAGCGGGACAACCGGCGCCTCATCGAGACCCTGGTCAAGCTCAAGAACCTCGGCAACACCCTGATCGTGGTCGAGCACGACGAGGACACCATCCGCACGGCCGACTGGATCGTCGATATCGGACCCGGGGCCGGAGAGCACGGCGGCGAGGTGGTGCATTCAGGGTCGTACGAGCAGCTGCTTGCCAACACCAACTCGATCACGGGCGACTACCTCGCGGGCCGCAAACGCATCGAGACGCCCCGGAAGCGCCGGCCGGTCGATGCGGGCCGCAAGGTGATTGTTGAGGGCGCTCGCGCCAACAACCTCAAGAATGTCACCGTCGAGTTCCCGCTCGGCGTGTTCACCGCGGTCACCGGTGTCAGCGGGTCGGGCAAGTCGAGTCTCGTCAACGACATCCTCTACAAGGTGCTCGCCAACGAGCTCAACGGCGCCCGTCAGATCCCCGGCAAGCACACTCGCGTTACCGGACTCGACGACCTCGACAAGGTCGTTCACGTCGACCAGGCGCCCATCGGGCGCACCCCCCGGTCGAATCCCGCGACCTACACGGGCGTGTTCGACAAGATCCGCACGCTGTTCTCGGAGACGGCCGACGCGAAGGCCCGCGGCTATCTTCCGGGCCGGTTCAGCTTCAACGTCAAGGGCGGTCGCTGCGAGAACTGCGCCGGCGACGGCACCATCAAGATCGAGATGAACTTCCTGCCCGACGTCTACGTTGCCTGCGAGGTCTGCGGGGGAGCGCGGTACAACCGCGACACCCTCGCCGTGAAGTACAAGGGCAAGAACATCGCCGAGGTGCTGGACATGCCGATCAGCGAGGCCGCGGAGTTCTTCGAGGCCATCTCGGCCATCCATCGATTCCTGAAGACACTGGAGGAGGTCGGGCTCGGCTATGTGCGGCTCGGCCAGAGCGCGACGACCCTGTCGGGCGGCGAGGCTCAGCGCGTCAAGCTCGCCACCGAGCTGCAGCGACGGTCGATGGGCCGCAGCATCTACGTGCTCGACGAGCCGACGACCGGCCTCCACTTCGAGGACGTGCGCAAGCTCCTCGCCGTGCTCAACGGCCTCGTCGACAAGGGCAACACGGTGATCGTGATCGAACACAACCTCGACGTGATCAAGTCGGCCGACTGGCTCATCGACCTCGGGCCCGAAGGTGGGGCTGGCGGGGGAGAGGTGCTCTCGATCGGCACCCCTGAGCAGCTGGCCAAGGTCAAGGGCAGCCACACCGGCATCTTCCTCCTTGAGACGCTGGAGGGCGCTCGCGCCTAGCGAGCGGCAACGCATGGCGCAGACGGTCAGCTGGCGCCCGAAGGCGGGTGAGATCCCGACCCAGCCGGGCGTCTACCGGTTCCGGGATGCCACGTCCCGGGTGCTCTACGTGGGCAAGGCCAAGAACCTCCGCGCCCGCCTCAGCAACTACTTCGCCCCCCTGAGCACCCTGCACGACCGCACCCGCAAGATGGTGCAGACCGCCACCTCGGTGGAGTGGACTGTCGTGGGCAACGACTTCGAGGCGCTGCAGCTCGAGTACACCTGGATCAAGGAGTTCGACCCGCCCTTCAACGTGCAGTACAAGGACGACAAGAGCTACCCCTACCTGGCCATCACGCTGGGTGATCCCGTGCCGCGGGTGCTCGTCACCCGCAACCGCAGCATCCCGAACGCGCGGTACTTCGGCCCGTACTCGCGAGCGTGGGCGATTCGCGAGACGGTCGACATCATGCTCAAGGCCTTCCCGATGCGCAGCTGCTCGGACGCCACCTACAAGCGCGCCCAGCAGACGGGCCGTCCGTGCCTGCTCGGTGACATCGGCAAGTGCGCGGCCCCGTGCGTGGCCCGCGTCACGCTCGAGGAGCACAAGTCCATCGCCCTCGACTTCGCGAGCTTCATGGGCGGCAACGACTCGCGGTACGTGACGACGATCACTCGCAGGATGCGCGAAGCCGCCCAGGCTCAGGAGTACGAGTTGGCCGCTCGCTACCGCGATCAGATCGCGGCGATGGAGACCGCGCTCGCCAAGAACGCGGTTGTGCTGGATGACGCCGTCGACGCCGATCTCTTCGGCATCGCGCACGACGAGCTCGCAGCCGCGGTGCAGCAGTTCATCGTGCGCGGCGGACGCATCCGAGGCGTGCGCGGCTGGGTCGTCGACAAGGAACTGGATGTCGAACTGCCCGATCTCGTCGAGTCGGTTCTGCAGAACGCGTACGAGGATGCGACTCCTCCACGGGACATCTTCGTGCCCGCGCTGCCCGATGATGCGCCCGCACTCGAACAGTGGCTCGGCGCCCTCCGAGACCCGAGTTCCGGAACACGGGTAGAGCTCAAGGTCGCCCGCCGCGGCGACAAGGCCGCCCTGGCCCAGACTGTCGCGCAGAACGCCATGAACGCGCTGGTGCTCTACAAGTCGCGCAGGTCGGCGGACTTCGTCGCGCGCTCACAGGCGCTCTCGGACATTCAGGAGGCCCTCGGCATGGACGAGGCGCCGCTGCGCATGGAGTGCTTCGACGTCTCCCACCTGAGTGGCACCAATATCGTGGCGTCGATGGTCGTGTTCGAAGACGGGCTGCCGCGCAAAGACCAGTACCGACGGTTCAGCATCCCCGAGTCATCCGACGACACCGAATCGATCCATCAGGTGCTGACCCGCCGTCTCGCCTACCTCAGGCAGCCCGAGGTCGACGACGACGAGGGCGCGCCCAGGAAGAAGAAGTTCTCCTACCCACCCCAGCTGCTGATCGTCGATGGCGGCCAGCCGCAGGTCGCGGCCGCGCAGCGAGCTCTGGACGAGGCCGGGGTCACGGGCATCCGGTTGGCGGGTATTGCGAAGCGACTCGAGGAGATCTGGCTGCCCGATTCGGACTACCCCGTGATCCTTCCGCGCAACAGTGACGCTCTCTTCCTGATCCAGCGCATTCGTGATGAGGCTCACCGATTCGCCATCAGCTACCAACGCCAGAAGCGCCGCAACGACATTCAGACCGTTCTCGCCGATGTTCCCGGCCTGGGACCCTCACGCGTGAAGGAGTTGCTCAAGCACTTCGGCTCCGTGTCGAGGCTGAAGACCGCAGACGCTGCGGCCGTCGCCGAGGTGCGTGGCATCGGTCCCGTGCTCGCCCAGGTCATCGTCGAGCGTCTGCGTTCCTGAGAGCATGCGCGCCAATCCTGACAGCAGCTCCTGAGCGCTGCTCCGGTAGTCTTGGACCGATGATCGAGCCAACCACTCAGGAGATGCTGATTGTCACCGGCATGTCCGGTGCCGGACGCTCCACGGTCGGCAATGCGCTCGAGGATCTCGGTTGGTACGTCGTCGACAACCTGCCGCCCCAAATGCTGCGCCCGCTCGTGGAACTCGCCCAGCACGCGGGCAATTCGCTTCCGCGCATCGCGGCGATCGTGGATGTGCGCGGCGGCAAGCTCTTCTCCGACGTTCAGCAGGCCATCGAGTTGCTGCGTGACAACGCCATGGTGCGAGTTCTGTTCCTCGACGCGACGGATGCGACGCTGGTGCGCCGATTCGAACAGGTGCGTCGTCCGCACCCGCTGCAGGGTGATGGAACCCTCCTCGATGGCATCGCCGAGGAGCGCTCCCGGATGGCGGAGATCCGGGAGTCGAGCGACGTCGTCATCGATACCTCCGAACTCAACATCCATCAGCTCGCGACCACGATCACCGAGAAGTTCTCTGAGGAGAACGCGGCAGGGCTCCGCGTCACCGTGATGAGCTTCGGCTTCAAGTACGGCGTTCCCACCGACGCCGACCTCGTCGCAGATGCGCGTTTCCTCCCCAACCCGTTCTGGGATCCGGAACTCAAAGCGCTCACCGGGCGCGACCAGAAGGTCAGCGATTACGTGCTTAGCCAGCCGGGCGCCGCCGAGTTCGTCGCGAGCTATGCCGCAGCCATGGCCCCGGTCTTCGCCGGCTACCAGCGGGAGAACAAGCGACACGCTACGATCGCCATTGGATGCACGGGGGGAAAGCACCGCTCGGTGGCCGTCGCCGAAGAGCTCGCCACCCTGTTGCGCAGTCTTCCCGGCGTGGCCGTCAGCGTCAAGCACCGGGATCTCGGCCGCGAGTAACGCGGCTACGCTGATCTCGCGCATCACACCTGACAGACTTTCAGAAGGAGGTTCCTCGTGGCACTTACCGCCGAGGTGAAAGAGGAACTGGGAGCAATCCAGTCCGGCAAGACCACAGTGCGAGCGGCTGAACTTGCCACGATCCTCCGCTTCTCCGGCGGCCTCCACGTCATCTCCGGGCGCATCGCCGTCGAGTCCGAGGTCGAGAGCGAGCAACTCGCGAAGCGCATCCGCAAGGACATCGCCGAGCTGTACGGAGTTCGCGCCGAGATCACGATCGTCTCGGCCTCCGGGGTGCGTCGCACGAGCCACTACCTCGTGCGGGTACTCGACGGGGGTGAGACCCTCGCGCGCCAGACCGGACTGCTCGATGCCCGCCGCCGCCCCATCCGCGGCCTGCCCAACCGGCTCACGACCGGCAGCCGCGAGGATCTCGCCGCAGTGTGGCGTGGCGCTTTCCTGGCATCGGGCAGCCTCACCGACCCCGGCCGCTCTGCGGTGCTCGAGGTGACCTGCCCCGGGAATGAGGCCGCCATGGCCCTGGTCGGCGCTGCCGGCCGCCTCAGAATCGCCGCGAAGGCACGGGAGGTGCGCGGCATTCACCGCGTCGTGGTGCGCGATGGTGAGGCCATCGGGGCGATGCTCGAGCTCATGGGCGCGACGAAGGGGGTTGCCGCCTGGAACGAGCTGCGCCAGCGTCGCGAGGTTCGTGCCACTGCCAACCGGCTCGTGAACTTCGACGATGCCAACCTTCGCCGATCCGCACAGGCGGCCGTGGCAGCGTGTGCGCGCGTGGAGCGTGCCCTGGAGATTCTCGACGGTGACGTGCCGGAGCACCTGCGGTACGCCGGCGAACTGCGCCTTCGCTTCCGCGACTCGAGCCTCGACGAGCTCGGCCACCATGCCGATCCGCCGATGACGAAGGATGCCGTCGCGGGGCGGATCCGTCGCTTGCTGGCGATGGCAGACAAGCGCGCATCCGACCTGGGTCTTCCCGGGACCGATGCCAATCTGCCGCCCGATCTGGACGAATAGTCGCGACGGGAAGCATCCCGGAGCGCCGTGCGTTGGGGCTACTAGACTGGAAAACGTCATCCCGCCTCGGTGCTCAGATCGAGGTTTCAGGGCCTATTGCTAGGAGATTCTCGAATGGCTGACTACACACTCCCGGAGCTCGCATATGACTACTCGGCACTCGCGCCGAGCATCAGCGCCACGATCATGGAGTTGCATCACAGCAAGCACCACCAGGCATATGTGACGGGCGCCAACGCTGCCCTCGCGGCCATGGCGGATGCGCGCGAGAGCGGTGAGCTCGCCAATATCAACAAGCTCGAAAAAGATCTCGCGTTCAACCTCGGTGGCCACGTGAACCACTCGATCTTCTGGACCAACATGTCGCCCGACGGTGGCGACAAGCCGACCGGCGACCTGGCCAGCGCCATCGACGACAACTTCGGTTCGTTCGACAAGTTCACCGCCCACTTCACCGCAGCGGCGATGGGCGTGCAGGGCTCGGGGTGGGCCGCACTCACGTGGGACTCGATCGGCCAGAAGCTTCTCATCAACCAGTTCTTCGACCAGCAGAGCAACTTCGCCGCGGGCACAGTCCCGCTCCTGCTCCTGGATGTCTGGGAGCACGCCTACTACCTCGACTACAAGAACGTGCGCGCCGACTACGTGAAGGCGTTCTGGAACATCGCCAACTGGGCCAACGTGCAGGAGCGCTTCACGGTGGCGCGCGAAAAGACTGACGGCCTGCTGGTACTGTCATAGCGGCATGGTGGCCGGGGCCCCGCCCCGGCCACTTCTCCACCACCACCACAGCATGAGATGAGCGTCCCGTGACGCCCGAGAAACTGGAGTCGAATTGAGCGTCAAGATTGGGATCAACGGGTTCGGCCGCATCGGCCGCAACTTCTTCCGCGCAGCACTGGCGAAGGGGAGTGACCTCGAGATCGTCGCGGTCAACGACCTCACCGATAACAAGACCCTCGCTCACCTGCTCAAGTACGACTCCATCACCGGCCGCCTCGATGCAACCGTTGAGTTCGACGGTGAGCAGATCGTTGTCAACGGCAAGGCCATCCGCGTCTTCGAGGAGCGCGACCCCGCCAACCTCCCCTGGGGTGAGCTCGGCGTCGACATCGTGATCGAGTCGACCGGTCGTTTCACCAAGTCGGAGGATGCCGCCAAGCACATCTCCGCAGGCGCCAAGAAGGTCATCGTCTCCGCTCCGGCGTCCGGTGCGGATGTTGCAACCCTCGTGCTCGGCGTCAACGAGGGCACCTACGACCCGGCCGTGCACAACATCATCTCCAACGCGTCGTGCACCACGAACTGCCTCGCGCCGCTCGCGAAGGTGTTCATGGAGGCGTTCGGCATCGAGCGTGGCCTCATGACCACGGTTCACGCCTACACCGCCGACCAGAACCTCCAGGACGGCCCGCACAGCGACCTGCGTCGCGCCCGTGCCGCCGCGCACAACATCATCCCGACCTCCACGGGTGCAGCGAAGGCCCTCGGTCTCGTGATCCCCGAGCTCGTGGGAAAGCTCGATGGCTACGCCCTGCGCGTTCCGGTCATCACGGGCTCGATCACCGACCTCACCGTCACGGCGAGCCGTCCGGTCACGGTCGAGGAGGTCAACGCCGCGTACAAGGCTGCTGCCGAGGGCCCCCTCAAGGGCATCCTCAAGTACACCGAGGACGAGATCGTCTCGAGCGACATCGTCGGTGACCCGCACTCCTCGATCTTCGACGCTGGCCTCACCAAGGTCATCGGTGACCAGGTCAAGGTCGCGTCGTGGTACGACAACGAGTGGGGCTACTCCAACCGCCTCGTCGACATCACCGAGTACGTCGGCGCACGACTGTAGCCGACCATGTCCCTTCGAACAATCGATTCGCTGGGGGATCTTCGGGGTAAGCGGGTCATCGTCCGCTGCGATCTGAACGTGCCGTTGAAGAACAGCCAGATCACCGATGACGGTCGCATTCGTGCGTCACTGCCCACCCTGAACGCGCTCCTGCACGCCGGAGCTCGCGTCATCGTCGTCTCCCACCTAGGGCGCCCCGACGGTGAGCCCGACTCCAAGTACAGCCTTGAGCCGGTCGCCCAGCGGCTGAGCGAACTTCTCGGCAAGCCGGTGGTGTTCGCGCACGACACCGTCGGGGCTGGCGCAGAGGAGGCCGTGGAGGGCCTCGCCGACGGGGACATCGCGCTGTTGGAGAACCTGCGGTTCAACGCTCACGAGACCACGAAAGACGACAGCGATCGCGAGCACTTCGCCAAGAAGCTGGCCCGTTTCGGCGATGCCTTCGTGTCGGACGGCTTCGGCGTCGTTCACCGCAAGCAGGCCAGCGTCTACGAGCTCGCGCAGCAACTTCCGAGCGCGGCCGGCCTGCTCATCCAGGAGGAGCTGTCGGTACTCGAGCGACTGACGGTCACGCCGGAGAAGCCGTACACGGTCGTTCTCGGCGGCTCGAAGGTGTCAGACAAGCTTGCGGTCATCGGGGCGCTGCTGCCCAAGGTCGACACCCTGCTCATCGGTGGCGGCATGATGTACACCTTCCTCGTGGCGCAGGGACACAAGGTCGCGGCAAGCCTCCTCGAACTCGACCAGGTCGATGCGGTCAAGGGATACCTCGAGCAGGCCCAGAAGCTGGGTGTCGAGATCGTCCTGCCGACGGATGTCGTGGTCGCGGCATCGTTCTCGGGCGACGCCGAGCACGTGGTCGCGCCCGCCGACGCGATCGAGGACACCCCGTTCGGCGCCTCGGGCCTCGGACTCGACATCGGTCCCGACACCTCGGCGCGCTTCGCCGAGGTGATCTCGGCGTCACGCACGGTGTTCTGGAACGGGCCCATGGGCGTGTTCGAGCTGCCTGCGTTCGCCGCGGGAACGAAGGCCGTGGCATCCGCTCTCGCATCGTTCGACGGCTTCGGCGTCGTCGGCGGTGGCGACTCCGCGGCCGCGGTGCGCGCCCTCGGGTTCCATGACGACCAGTTCGGTCACATTTCTACCGGCGGCGGCGCGAGCCTCGAGTTCCTCGAGGGCAAGCGCCTGCCAGGACTGGAGGTCCTCGGATGGCAGCAGTGAAGCGGGTGCCGCTGATCGCGGGCAACTGGAAGATGAACCTCGACCACCTGCAGGCGGTCGCGTTCGTGCAGAAGCTCGCCTGGACGCTCAAGGATGCGAATCACGACTTCGGCGCCGGCGGCTCCGAGGTCGCCGTGTTCCCGCCGTTCACCGACCTGCGCTCCGTGCAGTCGCTGGTGTCGGGCGACAAGCTCGACGTCGTCTTCGGCGCGCAGGATGTGTCCGAGTTCGACTCGGGCGCCTACACGGGTGAGATCTCCGGCGCGTTCCTCAAGGCGCTCGAGTGCAGCTACGTGATCATCGGCCACTCGGAGCGCCGCACGATGCACGGCGAGACCGATGAGCAGCTCGGGCGCAAGGTCGCTTCAGCGATCAAGCACGGTCTCGTGCCGGTGCTGTGCGTGGGCGAGACTGCCGACGACCTGGAGAAGCACGGTCCCAGCGCCGTGCCGGTGGCCCAGCTGAAGGCGGCACTCGCCGACATCAAGGGAACGCCCGACATCGTGATCGCCTACGAGCCGGTCTGGGCGATCGGTTCAGGTCTCGCGGCAACGCCGGAGCAGGCCGAGCAGGTTGCGTCCAAGCTCCGCGAGACCCTCGCCGAGCTCTACGGCGCCGACGTCGCGGATGCCACGCGCATCCTGTACGGCGGATCGGTCAAGTCGGGCAACATCGCGTCACTCATGCGCGAGCCGAACGTCGACGGCGCGCTGGTCGGCGGAGCGAGCCTGGATGTCGCGGAGTTTGCGAGCATCGCCCGCTTCCAGAAGCACGTCGGAACCTGAACCCGATCAGCGATCGCTTATACTTGGCAAGGCTTTTCGAAAGGGTTACCCCGTGCAAATTCTCCAGGTAGTGCTGCAGGTCATTCTCGGTATCACGAGCCTGCTGCTCACCCTCCTGATTCTGCTCCACCGCGGTCGCGGCGGCGGCCTCTCCGACATGTTCGGAGGCGGCGTCACGTCGAACCTCGGTGCGTCGGGTGTCGCTGAGCGCAACTTGAACCGAATCACGGTCATTCTCGCTCTGGTGTGGATCACGTGCATCGTGGTTCTCGGGCTCATCACCAAGTTCGACGGCGCGTAAGGGGCATCATGGCATCCGGTGGCAGTGCAATTCGTGGTTCCCGCGTAGGGGCCGGCCCCATGGGGGAGCAGGACCGTGGCTACCACGCGGACCGCATCCAGGTCTCCTACTGGGATGAGATGGGCAACGAGACGGTCCGCAATTTCGCTGCGAACCTGCCCGACGAGGAGATCCCCGACATCATCGACTCACCGTCGACGGGTCTGCCCGCTGGCCGTGACAAGAACAATCCGCCGTCGGTAGCCAAGCTGGAGCCCTACAAGACCCACCTGGCCTACGTGAAGGAACGCCGCACCGAAGAAGAGGCGGCAACGCTTCTCGAAGAGGCGCTGACTCAGCTGCGCGAGCGCAGGGGCACCGCGAGCTAGTCCGCGATGTCGTCCGCGCGAGTCCAGAACTGGCCCGGATCAATGAGGTTCTCGGGAACCTCAGCGGCCGCCTCGGCGTCAACGAAGAACAACGTCCGGCGCCGCCCCTCGATGCCGGCGGCGGGCACCTCGTTGATGCTCGCGCCCGCCAGCGTCAACCCGAGTGCCGATGCCTTATCAGCCCCGGCCACCACGAGCCACACGCGGGCCGACGAGTTGAGCACCGGCAGGGTCAGGCTCAACCGCTCCGGAGGGGGCTTAGGGGAGTTGCGCACGGCGATCACGGTGCGCTCCGACTCACGGATGCCCGAACGCTCGGGGAACAACGACGCGATGTGACCGTCTGGCCCCATGCCGAGGAACGTGATGTCCAGATACGGAACATGGCCTCTGCGCGCGTTGAGCGCAAGGTCCGCGGCATACGCGTCGGCAGCGTCATCCAGCGACAGACCGGCGTCGGATGCGCCCATCGGGTGCACCCGTGCCGGATCGAGGGCCACGTGATCGAGCAACGCCGCGCGCGCCTGGGTCTCGTTGCGGTCAGGGTCGCCAGCGGGCAGCCAGCGCTCGTCACCCCACCAGACGTTCAGTCGGCTCCAGTCCACCGAGTCCCGCGCGGGGGATGCGTTGATCGCGGCAAGAACCGCAATGCCCATCGTGCCTCCGGTGAGGGCCACCGAGGCCTCATCGAACTCGTCGATCAGATCGACGATCTTGGTCAGAAACCGGGCAGCGACAGCGGCAGCAAGGGCTTCCTTGTCGGGGTGCAGGATGACGCGGCGCTCGTTGCTCACGATGCCCCCACGATCGTGTGAGTTCCCGTGGTCGGCGCATTCAACTGGCCGATGCCCTTCATGACGACGTCGCCGAAGAGGTCATCGGGATCAAGTCGACGCAGCTCCTCGGCGAGACAGTCCCGCAGGCTGCGGCGCTGGAGCGAGATGTCGTGGGTGGGTTGGTCGGGCTGCACCAGGGTCGCCGTGTTGGCGACCGTGCGCTCGAGCATGATTGGTCCTGCTGACCTGTCCAGACGCACGCCCTGGATGCCGCTACTGCCGTGGGCCTTCGTCGACACCTCGCGTGCAACCTTGACCTTGAGTTGAAGCTGAAGCCAGGCGGCGAGAAGAACGGTTGACGGGGAGTCCGACGCTCCGTGCACCTCCACCGCCGTGACCGGAAGGTACGGGGGCTGGTCGAGCACGGCAGCGAGCTGCGCCCGCCACAGGGTCAGTCGGGTCCAGGAGAAGTCAGTGTCGCCCGGCTGGTAGGTCGTGGCGATGCGCGCGAGCGCGCCGAGCGGATCGGAGCTTGAGGCAGCATCAGTGATCCTGCGCTGCGCGATTCGGCCGATTGCCGACTCCGAGACCGCAGCCGGGGCCTCGCCAGGCCACCAGGCGACCACCGGCGCATCCGGCAGCAGGAGGCCCATGATGAGGCTTTCAGGGTCGGTTGCGGCATCCCCGTAGGCTCGCATGACGACGACTTCGCTCGCACCGGCATCGCCTCCCACCCGGATCTGCGCGTCCACCCGCGCCTCGTCGTCGGTCGGAGTGGGCGAGGTCGACACCACGAGCACTCGCATGGGGTGCTCCCGCGAGGCGTCGTTGGCGGCCTCGATGGCCTCTTCCTCGTCGCCCAAAGCGGTCGAGATGATGAGGGTCAGCACCCGACCCAGCGCCACGGCACCGCCCTCTTCGCGAATCTTGACCAGCGTCTTGGACACGGCGCTCGTGGTCGTGTTGGGCAGATCGACAATCATGGACGCCTCCAACTGCGACCGTCACGGGCCATGAGAGCGTCAGCCGATGGCGGACCCCATGTTCCCGGTCGGTACTGCTCCGGCTGGCCCTGCTTGGCCCAGTACTCCTCGATCGGGTCGAGGATCTTCCAACTCAGTTCCACTTCTTCGTGCCGCGGGAACAGGGGCGGGTCACCCAGAAGTACGTCCAGAATGAGGCGTTCGTATGCCTCGGGGCTGGCCTCGGTGAAGGCGTGACCGTACCCGAAGTCCATGGTCACGTCGCGCACCTGCATGCCCGCGCCCGGAACCTTCGAGCCGAACCTGATGGTGACGCCCTCGTCGGGTTGCACCCGGATGACGAGGGCGTTCTGTCCGAGAGCAGAGGTCTGGCTCTCGGCGAACAGGTACTGGGGAGCCCGCTTGAAGACGACCGCGATCTCGGTCACGCGGCGACCGAGACGCTTGCCGGTGCGCAGGTAGAAGGGCACCCCGGCCCAGCGACGGGTCCCGATGTCGAGGCGGATGGCAGCGAAGGTCTCGGTGGTCGACTGAGGGTTCATGCCCTCCTCTTCGAGGAATCCGACGACCTTCTCGCCACCCGACCAGCCGCCTGAGTACTGACCCCGGGCGGTGTGCTTTCCCAGGTCCTTAGGTAGACGAACCGCCGAGAGGACTTTCTCCTTCTCGGCGCGCAGGTCGGCGGCATCGAATGAGACCGGCTCTTCCATGGCGGTCAGTGCCAGGAGCTGCAGCAGGTGGTTCTGAATCACATCGCGGGCTGCACCGATGCCGTCGTAGTACCCGGCGCGACCGCCGACGCCCACGTCCTCTGCCATCGTGATCTGCACGTGGTCGACGTAGTTGGCGTTCCAGATGGGTTCGTACAGCTGGTTGGCGAAGCGCAGCGCCAGGATGTTCTGCACCGTCTCCTTGCCCAGATAGTGATCGATACGGAAGACGCTGTCGGGCGGAAAGACCGACTCGACCACCGCATTGAGTTCACGGGCAGTCACGAGATCGCTGCCGAACGGCTTCTCGATGACGACGCGTCGCCACTGACCGTCCTGCTGCTCAGCTAGCCCGGAGTTGCGCAGCTGCTCTGTGACCTGCGGGAACGACTTCGGCGGGATCGACAGGTAGAACGCGTGGTTGCCCATCGTGCCGCGATCGCGATCAAGGTCCTCGATGGTCTGCTTGAGATCCTCGAAGGCCGATGCGTCATCGAACTCGCCCTGCACGAAGCGGATGCCCTGCGCCAGCTGCGCCCAGACATCCTCGTCGAATGGCGTGCGCGCGTACTTCTTGACGGCATCGTGCACGACTTCGGCGAAGTCCTCGTCCTCCCAATCACGGCGGGCGAAACCGACCAGCGCGAAGCCCGGGGGAAGGAGTCCTCGGTTGGCGAGGTCATAGACGGCCGGCATGAGCTTCTTGCGAGACAGGTCGCCGGTCACACCGAAGATCACCAGCCCGCTAGGGCCAGCAATCCGATTCAGCCGACGATCCGACGGCAACCGGAGCGGGTTGAAGTCGTCCGAAATCTCCACCGGTGACATGGTGCTCCTCGCGAGGCGTGCTAGTTGAGTGCGCTGACGACGACCGGGATGCTCGCACCGGGGTTGCGCAGGGTGAGACTCAGTACCGGCCGACCGTGCTCGGCGAGCACACTCGCGTCGCCATCGGCCTGGGCGCGGATGAGCTGACCGAAGGTGAACGGCCGCTCGGGAATCTGCAGGTCGGTGTCCTCGACGGTCGTGATCTGAAGGAACACTCCCACCGCCGGCCCGCCCTTGTGGAACTGACCGGTCGAGTGCAGGAAGCGCGGACCCCAGCCGAAGGTGACGGGGCGCTTCGCGCGGGCCGCGAGAGCGTCGCGAAGCGCGTGAAGCGCGGGGTGTGCGACACGGTCGACATAGGCCTGAATCGACACGTAGCCGTCGTCGGTGAGGTGGGAGAGCAGCGACGAGATGGCGCCCGCGAGGTCAGTCGCACCCGAGACGACGTCTGCGGTGCCGCGCACCTCGATGTCGCCATCCACGAAGGCCGGTGCTGCGGGCTCCGACGGGTGATCGATGAGTGCACGGGTGGCGATCTTCGCGGATTCCACGTCGGGCTGGTCGAAGGGATTGATCCCGAGCAGACGACCCGCGACCGCAGTGGCATACTCCCACACCAGGATCTGGCCACCGAGACTGCCCGCGATCTCGATCTCGCCGTCGGCGACCTCACGCGTGTCATCCCAGTCACCCACCAGGCGCACGATCTGCAGGTCGGGCAGGTTCTCGCTCAGCTCGGGGGAGTTCACGTCGAGGACGACGGGAAGGATGCCCTTGCCGAGCTTGCCCGTCGACTCGGCGATGAGCTGTTCAGCCCAGTCCCCGAAGCCGAGGATGTGGGTTCCGTCGGGAACGATACCGAGCTTGTCCTTGAGGGGGAGGGTTCCCGCGATTGCGGCACCCAGCACCAGGCCGGGGTTGGCGGTGTTGTCGACGGCGAGCTCGACCATCACGGCCTCCGCCTCGTCGAGCAGCTCAGTGAGGTCCACACCGGCAAGTCCGCTCGGAACGAGGCCGAAGGCGGTCAGGGCGGAGTAACGTCCGCCGACGTTGGGGTCGGCGTTGAACACGCGGTATCCGGTGGCGCGCGCCGCGGCATCCAGGGGAGAACCGGGATCGGTAACCACGATGATGCGCTCGAGTGGATCGATGCCCGCCTCGGAGAAGAACTTCTCGTAGATGCGCTTCTGGCTGTCGGTCTCCACTGTCGAGCCCGACTTCGACGAGATGACGACAGCGGTGGTGGCGAGCCGGTCGCCCAGAGCGGCCAGAACCTGCCCGGGATCGGTGGAGTCGAGCACCGTCAGCTCAACACCGTACGTCCGCGTGATCACCTCGGGGGCGAGCGACGATCCGCCCATACCGCCGAGCACGATGTGGTCGACGCCGTCCTCGCGCAGCTTGTCCCGCAGCGCGACGATGTCGGCCACCATCGGCCGTGAGACGGACACCGCCTCGACCCAGCCCAGTCGCTTGGCGGATTCCTCTTCGGCATCCGGCCCCCACAGGGTCTCGTCACCACCGGTGATGCGGCTCGCGACGAGGTCGCTGACCAGCTGAGGCACTACGCGGTCGACGGCCTCGGCCGCAGCGCCGGAGACGGCGATCTTGACGCTCACTTGGCCGCCTCGAGAGCGGCAGACACGGTGTCGAGCAGTTCGTTCCAGGAGACGATGAACTTCTCGACGCCCTCCTTCTCGAGAAGCGCCGTCACCTCGTCGTAGGAGATTCCGAGGGCCGCCAGCGCGTCGAGCGTGGCATTCGCCTCGGCGTAGGAGCCGGTGACCTGATCACCCTCGATGACGCCGTGATCGAAAGTCGCCTCCAGCGTCTTCTCGGGCATCGTGTTCACGGTGTCGGCCACCGCGAGTTCGGTCACGTAAAGGGTGTCCGGCAGGCTCGGGTCCTTCACACCGGTCGACGCCCAGAGCGGACGCTGCTTGTTGGCTCCCGCGGCGAGGAGCACCGTGGCGCGCTCCGAGGCGAAAGCCTGCTCGTAGACCTCGTATGCGAGGCGGGCGTTCGCGATGCCGGCTTTGCTCTTGAGCGCCTTGGCCTCGTCGGTGCCGATCGCGTCGAGACGCTTGTCGATCTCGGTGTCCACGCGGGACACGAAGAACGAGGCCACGGAGTGGATGGTGGAGATGTCGATGCCCGCCGCCTTCGCGGTCTCGAGACCGGTGAGATACGCGTTGATGACCTCGCGGTGGCGCTCGAGGCTGAAGATCAGGGTCACGTTGACGCTGATACCAGCACCGATAGTCGCGGCGATCGCCTCGAGACCCTCGATGGTCGCGGGGATCTTGATGAGCGCGTTCTCGCGGTCGACCTTCTCCCAGAGCTGCTTAGCCTGAGCGATCGTGCCCGCAGCGTCGTGAGCAAGTCCCGGCTCGACCTCGATCGAGACGCGGCCGTCGAAGCCGGCAGTCGCATCGTAGATCGGGCGGAAGATGTCGCAGGCCGCCGCGACATCATCGGTGGTGATCTCGAAGACTGCGTCGGTGACCGCAGCGCCGGCCTTCGCCAGAGCTCCCACCGCGGCGTCGTACGCCTCACCCTTCGCGAGTGCGCTAGCGAAGATGGTCGGGTTGGTCGTGACGCCGACGACATTGCGCTCGGAGATCAGCTTCTGCAGTCCGCCCGAGGCGATGCGTTCACGGGAGAGGTCGTCGAGCCAGATGCTGACTCCGAGGGCGGACAGGGCTGCGGTGGGGGATTCGGTGCTCATTGCTTCTTCTTCCTGAGGGCGGCCTACTGGGCGGCCAACGATTCCTTGGCTGCGGCCACGGCGGCCTCGGTGGTGATTCCGAATTCACGGAACAGAGTCTTGTAGTCGGCGGATGCTCCGAAGTGCTCGATCGAGACGCTGCGGCCGCGATCACCGACGTAGGGGCGCCAGGTGAGGCTGATCCCCGCCTCGATGGAGACGCGAGCGGTGACGGAGGCCGGCAGCACTGACTCGCGGTACGCGGCATCCTGCTCCTCGAACCACTCGAGGCTCGGTGCCGAGACAACGCGAGCGTTGATGCCCTCCGCCGCGAGAACGCCACGTGCCTCGACGGCGATCTGCACTTCCGAGCCGGTCGCAATGAGGATAACGTCGGGGGATCCGTTGGCGGCCTCGGCAAGCACATAGGCGCCTCGCGACACGTTGCTCGCGGCGGCGAGGGTGTCGCCGGATGCCGCGCCAGGACCGCGCTCGAAGACGGGCAGGTTCTGGCGGCTCAGCGCAATACCTGCCGGGCCCTTGCGGCGCTCGAGGATCGTCTTCCACGCCCACGCGACCTCGTTCGCATCGGCGGGCCGCACGACGTCGAAGCCGGGGATCGCGCGGAGGGTGGCGAGCTGCTCGATCGGCTGGTGGGTCGGTCCGTCCTCACCGAGGGCGACCGAGTCATGCGTCCACACGAAGATCGACGGCACCGCCATGAGAGCTGCGAGACGAACCGCGGGCCGCATGTAGTCGCTGAAGATCAGGAAGGTGCCGCCGAAGGCCCGCGTGGGGCCGTGCAGCACGATGCCGTTGATGATCGCCGCCATCGCGTGTTCGCGGATGCCGAAATGCAGCACACGGCCGTAGTCGTTGCCCGTCCACTCGTGCGTGGAGTGCACGCTCGGGATGAACGACGCGGCGCCCTCGATGGTGGTGAGGTTCGACTCGGCGAGGTCGGCGGAGCCGCCCCAGAGCTCGGGGATGACGGCACCGAGTGCGCCGAGCACCTTGCCGCTCGCGGCGCGAGTGGAGACATCCTTGCCCGCTTCGAAGACGGGCAGTGCTGCCTCGACACCATCCGGCAGCGCGCCGGTCTCGAGCCGGTCGAACAGCGCCTTGCGCTCGGGGTTCGCCGCGGCCCAGGCGTCAAAACCGACCTGCCACTCGGCATGGGCGGCCTTGCCGCGCTCGACGGCCTTGCGGGTGTGCTCGATGACCTCGTCGGCGACCCCGAAGGTCTGCTCCGGGTCGAAGCCCAACACGCGCTTGGTCGCGGCGAGCTCGTCGGCGCCCAGGGCAGAGCCGTGGATCTTGCCCGAGTTCTGCTTGTGCGGTGCCGGCCAGCCGATGATCGTGCGCAGGATGATGAGCGACGGCTTGTCGATGACGCCCTTCGCTGCCTCGATCGCCGCGTTCAACTCGGCGACGTCCTCGGTGTAGACACCGGTCTTCTTCCAGTCGACGACCTGCACGTGCCAGTGGTAGGCCTCGTAGCGGGCCTTGACGTCCTCCGTGAACGCGATGTTGGTGTCATCCTCGATCGAGATCTGGTTCGAGTCGTAGATCGCGATGAGATTGCCGAGCTGCTGGTGACCGGCGAGCGAGGATGCCTCCGCCGACACGCCCTCCTGCAGGTCGCCGTCGCCCGCGATGACGTAGATGAAGTGGTCGAACGGGCTCGTGCCCGCCGGTGCGTCGGGGTCGAAGAGCCCGCGCTCATAGCGGCTCGCGTAGGCGAAGCCGACGGCCGACGAGATGCCTTGACCGAGGGGACCCGTGGTGATCTCCACACCCGCGGTGTGGCCGTACTCCGGGTGTCCGGGAGTTTTCGAGCCCCAGGTGCGAAGCGCCTTGATGTCGTCGAGCTCGAGGCCGTAGCCGCCGAAGTAGAGCTGGATGTACTGAGTGAGCGAGCTGTGGCCCACCGAGAGGATGAAGCGGTCGCGACCGATCCACGCGTTGTCGCTGGGGTCGCGGCGCATGACCTTCTGGAACAGAAGGTACGCGGCGGGGGCGAGGCTCATAGCCGTGCCCGGGTGGCCGTTGCCGACCTTTTCGACGGCATCGGCAGCGAGAATGCGCGCCGTGTCTACTGCCTTGTTGTCAATGGGATCCCATTGGAGAGCTGCCACGATGGTTGTGACCCTTCTTCAGCGGCGCACTGTGGCCTGGCGGCCCGAGCGCGGTAGTGGTGAGCCCGGCTGGCAGGCGATTCAAGTATAGGAGTCGTCGCGACCGCTCTGCCGCCGGGTGACTGCTCGTGACAACGAGCGACGCCCCGGTGGTCGCCTACAATCGAAATCATGGATGTAGCCGTCGAGTCCCGACCCGCGACCGGGCGGATCGGCATCCGCCGCAAGGTGAAGGCCTACATCGCACTCACCAAGCCTCGCGTCATCGAGCTGCTTCTCGTGACGACCGCACCGGTCATGGTTCTCGCCGCCGGCGGCATCCCGGACCTCTGGCTCGTGCTCGCGACACTCGTCGGCGGCAGCCTCAGTGCCGGCTCGGCCAACGCGTTCAACTGCTACATCGACCGCGATATCGACCGGGTGATGGACCGCACCAGCAAGCGGCCCTTGGTCACCGGCGAACTGCGTGACGGCGAGGCGCTCGCATTCGCCTGGATCACCGGCGTCGCCTCTGTGTTGTGGCTTGGCTTCGTTGTCAACTGGCTTGCAGCGGGCCTCTCGCTGGCAGCGATCCTCTTCTACGTCTTCATCTACACGCTCGTTCTCAAGCGCCGCACACCTCAGAACATCGTCTGGGGCGGCGCCGCTGGGTGCATGCCCGTGCTCATCGGGTGGGCTGCGGTGACCGGGTCCCTGAGTTGGACTCCCGTGATCCTGTTCGGAATCGTCTTCCTGTGGACCCCGCCGCACTACTGGCCCCTGTCGATGAAGTACCGCGCTGACTACCAGTCGGTGAACGTCCCGATGCTTGCCGTCGTGCGCGGCCGCACCGTTGTCGGCCTGCAGGTCGTGCTCTACGCCTGGGCAACGGTCGCCTGCTCGCTGCTGCTGATTCCCGTGGCGCCCATGGGCGTGCTCTACTCGGTGGTCGCTGTCGTCGCCGGCGCGTGGTTCATCTACGAGTCACACCGGCTGTACTCGACGGCGATCCGTCACGGGGATGTTCGGCCCATGCGGGTGTTCCACTCGTCGATCACCTATCTGACGCTGGTCTTCCTCGCGGTAGGAATCGACCCCCTGCTGCCGTTCTAGCGTCGACCTGGGCGCTACTTCTCTGCGTCGACAGCGGATGCCACCGGCTCGCGCAGCGACAGCACGACAGCGGTCATCGCGGCCGCCAGGCAGCACGCCAGCACCATGTGCGCACCGACGAGGATCTCGGGCAGCCCGAGTCGCGCCTGCGCGAGACCCACGGCGACCTGCACCGCCTCGATGGCGAGCAGGATTCCCGTGAATCGAGCCAACCGCGGTTGTCCGAGGCGCAGCGCCCCGATCAACAGGAGAACAGTCGCGGCGACAGTGGCGTAGGCGGGCCAGCTGTGCACGTGCTGGAGCAGCTCCGAGTCCAGGCCATTGCGGGACGCACCGCTGTCCCCGGCATGCGGACCGGACCCGGTGGTGATGATGCCCACGAGGATCGTGATCGCGACAAGCGCGCTCGTGGCGTGCGTGAGTGCCGAGTACCAGAGGGGGACCGAAGCCCGGACGCCGCGCGGTCCCGCGTACACGCGGTAGACCAGCACGGTCGACAGAACGACCAGCACCACTGAGAGCACGAAGTGCAGCCCGACCACGTAGGGGTTGAGGTTGGTGAGCACCGAGAACCCACCGATGACGCCCTGCGCCGGAATACCCAGCCCGATGACCAGTGCGAGCACAAAGAGATCGCGACGCTCGCGGCGAATGCGAAGCACCAGCACGAACATGACGATCGCGATGGCGATGAGCACGAACGTCAAGAGGCGATTGCCGAACTCGATGATGCCGTGGATTCCCATCTCGGGCGTGGTCACGAAGGAATCGTCGGTGCAGCGCGGCCAGGTCGGGCACCCCAGCCCGGAACCGGTGAGCCGCACAGCCCCACCGGTACCCACGATGAGGATCTGCGCCACGAGCGTTGCGATCGCGAAACCCCGGATTCGGGCATCCACCGAGCCGGGCAGTCGAGCGAACACGGCTTTCACAGCCCAACCTCCTGTTATTTGCCCCGGCTCACTGTAGAATTGACTTAGTTCAGGAACATAGCCGTGCCGGGGAGTCAGCGTAGACACCGGAGCAATCTGCTCCCTTGTCCTGCTTCAGTCTAAACAGGCCCCAGCAGTGCCTTTTCACTCGCGGGGAATGCCGCGGAAACCACACCGGTTGCCCACGGTAGGAAAGAGGTTGCTATGTCTGACGTGTTGATCGACCGACCCGAACTCAACGGTCTCGGGCAGTACGAATTCGGGTGGTCCGACTCTGACAAGGCGGGCGCATCTGCGCGGCGCGGTATCAACGAAGACGTGGTGCGCAACATCTCGACCCTCAAGGACGAGCCCGAGTCGATGCTGAAGACCCGCCTGTCGGGACTGAAGAACTTCTTCCGCAAGCCGATGCCCACCTGGGGTGCCGATCTCTCGGGCATCGACTTCGACAACATCAAGTACTTCGTGCGCTCCACCGAGAAGCAGGCGCAGAGCTGGGAGGATCTCCCGGACGACATCAAGGACACCTACGAGAAGCTGGGGATCCCCGAGGCCGAGCGCAAGCGTCTCGTCTCCGGTGTCGCCGCCCAGTACGAGTCCGAGGTGGTCTACCACACGATCAACGCCGAGCTCGAGGCTCAGGGTGTCATCTTCATGGACACCGACACGGCGCTCAAGGAGCACCCGGAATTCTTCGAGGAGTACTTCGGCACCGTCATCCCGGCCGGCGACAACAAGTTCGCGGCGCTCAACACTGCGGTGTGGTCGGGCGGGTCGTTCGTGTACGTGCCCAAGGGCGTTCACGTCGAGATCCCTCTGCAGGCCTACTTCCGCATCAACACCGAGAACATGGGCCAGTTCGAGCGCACGCTGATCATCGCCGATGAGGGCTCGTACGTGCACTACATCGAGGGCTGCACCGCTCCGATCTACAAGTCGGACTCGCTGCACTCGGCCGTCGTCGAGATCGTCGTGAAGAAGAACGCGCGCGTTCGGTACACGACCATCCAGAACTGGTCGAACAACGTCTACAACCTCGTGACCAAGCGCGCGATCGCGCACGAGGGCGCCACCATGGAGTGGATCGACGGCAACATCGGCTCCAAGGTGACGATGAAGTATCCGTCCATCTATCTGGTGGGGGAGCACGCCAAGGGCGAGACGCTCTCGGTCGCGTTCGCGGGTCCCGGTCAGCACCAGGACGCTGGCGCCAAGATGATCCACATGGCGCCGTACACGACGTCATCGATCGTCTCGAAGTCCATCGCCCGCGGTGGCGGTCGCGCCGGGTACCGGGGCGAGGTGCGCGTCGACGAGAAGGCGCACCACTCCGCCAACACTGTGCGCTGCGACGCCCTGCTGGTCGACACGATCTCGCGATCGGATACCTATCCCGCCATCGATATCCGCGTGGATGACGTGCAGCTCGGCCACGAGGCGACGGTCTCCCGGGTCAGCGCCGAGCAGCTGTTCTACCTGCAGTCCCGCGGCATGCCCGAGGACGAAGCAATGGCCATGATCGTGCGCGGCTTCATCGAGCCGATCGCCCGCGAGCTGCCCATGGAGTACGCGCTCGAACTCAACAAGCTCATCGAGATGAGCATGGAAGGCAGTGTCGGCTAGATGAGTCTGGCAACAACCGAACAGCACGGGGCGAAGGCCCACAGCGACGGCGGCTGGGATGACACGAGCCGCGTGCCGGTGCAGACTCGCTCCGAGCGCTTCACCTCCGTCGACCCTGCCGAGTTTCCCGCAGTCACCGGACTCGAGGTCGACTGGAAGCTGACGCCCGTGGCGCAGGTGCGCGACCTCATTGATGGCGAACTGGATGGCTCGGGGTACGACCTCGCGCCCCAGCTTGCCGAGGGCGGCACGATCGAGTGGATCACGCGCGCCGATCCCCGGGTCGGCTCGGCCGGATCACCCGAGGACAAGGCGTCGGCGAACGCCTGGTCGAGCTTCGACACCGCACTCGCGATCACGATCACCGGCGATGCCCCCGTGGCGCTCGGCTTCGACCGCAGCGGCTTCGGCTCCTCCCCGAGAGCGGCCCACACCGTGATCACGGCGAAGACGAACAGCACCGGTCACATCGTCCTGCGCAGCACCGGGCCGGCGAACCTCGTCGAGAACATCGAGATCGTCGTCGAAGACGGCGCTCAGCTGACGGTCGTCTCACTCCAGGAGTGGGACGAGGATGCCCATCACCTCGCGAGCCACTTCGCCCAGGTGGGACGGGATGCGACTCTCACCCACATCGTCGTCACCCTCGGTGGACGCGTGGTGCGCGTCAACCCGTCGCTGCACCTCTCGGGCGAAGGATCGGACGGCGCCATGTACGGGCTCTACTTCGCCGACGCCGGCCAGCACCTCGAGCAGCGCGTCTACCTCCACCACCAGGCGGCGAACACGAAGGGCCGGGTCAACTACAAGGGCGCCCTCCAGGGGGCCGGCGCCCGCACGGTGTGGGTGGGCGACGTGCTCATCGGCCGCGAGGCATCCGGCACCGATTCCTACGAGCAGAACCGCAACCTCGTGCTCTCGGAGGGCACCCGCGCGGATTCGATCCCGAACTTGGAGATCGAGACCGGGGACATCCTCGGTGCCGGCCACGCCAGCGCTACCGGCCGGTTCGACGACGAGCAGCTGTTCTATCTCCAGGCCCGCGGAATCTCCGAGGCCGAGGCCCGCCGACTGGTCGTGATCGGCTTCCTCGCCGAGATCGTGCAGAAGATCGGCGACCCCGCACTCGAGGAGTACCTGCAGGGCAGGATCGAATCAGAACTGTCAGGAGCAGGATCATGACCGCCGAACGCATCGGGACCACCGCCGAACTCGAGGTGAACAAGGCCCATCGGGTCGTGCTGTCGGGCGTTCCCATCGTCGTCGTGAAGGATGCCGCGGGCGTCGTGTACGCGATCGGTGACACCTGCACGCACGGCGACATCTCCCTCGCAGAAGGTTTTGTGGAGGATGACGCGATCGAGTGCTGGGCGCACGGATCGATGTTCTCGCTGACCACCGGAAAGCCCCTCACGCTTCCCGCCTACGAACCAGTTCCTGTCTACGCCGTGAGCGTTGACGCCGATGGCGTGATCACCATAGATCCGAATGAGAAAGTCGCAGTCTCCTAACATGTCAGTACTCGAAGTCAAGGATCTCCACGTCAGCGTCGAGACCGAGCAGGGCACCAAGCAGATCCTCAAGGGTGTCGACCTCACTGTGAAGCAGGGCGAGATCCACGCCATCATGGGTCCGAACGGGTCGGGCAAGTCGACGCTCGCCTATTCGATCGCCGGGCATCCGAAGTATCACGTCGAGAGCGGATCGGTGCTGCTGGATGGTGCCGAGGTGCTGACGATGAGCGTTGACGAGCGTGCCCGGGCCGGGATCTTCCTCGCGATGCAGTACCCCGTTGAGATCCCCGGAGTGCGCATGACCGACTTCCTGCGCACGGCCAAGACCGCCATCGACGGCGAGGCGCCCGCGATCCGCTCCTGGATCAAGGAGGTCAACGAGGCCATGAAGTCCCTGCGCATGGACAAGAGCTTCGGTGAGCGCAACGTCAACGAGGGCTTCTCCGGCGGAGAGAAGAAGCGCCACGAGATCCTTCAGCTCGAGCTGCTCAAGCCCAAGTTCGCGGTGCTCGACGAGACCGACTCCGGCCTCGATGTGGACGCGCTCAAGATCGTCTCTGAGGGCGTGAACCGCGCCCACGAGGCCAACGACCTGGGCGTGCTCCTGATTACCCATTACACGCGCATCCTGCGCTACATCAAGCCGGGCTTCGTGCACGTCTTCGTCGATGGTCGCATCGCTGAAGAGGGCGGGCCGGAGCTTGCCGAACGTCTCGAGAACGAGGGGTACGATCGCTTTCTCGCGCCCTCGGAAGTAGCGTAGAAGCATGGCCACCGCACTCGCACCGGCACTCTTCGACCAGGTCGAGGAGGCGCTCAAGGATGTCGTCGACCCCGAGCTCGGCGTCAATATCGTCGACCTCGGTCTGATCTACGACCTGAGTTGGGATGACGAGAACAACGCGCTCATCATCAGCATGACCCTGACCAGCGCGGGATGCCCGCTGACCGACGTGCTCGAGGAGCAGACTGCACAGTCTCTGGACGGAATCGTGGAGGCATTCCGCATCAACTGGGTGTGGATGCCGCCGTGGGGTCCCGAGAAGATCACCGATGACGGCCGCGAGATGATGCGCGCGCTCGGCTTCTCGATCTGAGACTCGCTCTTAACGCGGAATAGCCCGGACTCAGGTCCGGGCCATTGTTGTTCTGCGAGATCTACTCGGCGGACTTCGCCGCCTTGCGCTTGTCGGAGACACCGACGGCGTACCAAGCCAGGGTGATGATGCCGGCGCCGAGCGCGGCCTTGATCACGCCGCCGAGGATGAACGGGTAAAGGCCGGCCTGGAGCACCGAGTTGAGGTCGTTGGGGAATCCGAGGGATCCGAGCGCTGCCGCCAGCCACGGCAGGCCGAAGGCGAACGGCACGACCGATCCCGCGAGGAAGGCGAGGAAGGCGCGCAGGATCTTGCGGTCCCACTGGAGCTGGGCGAGCCATCCGGTCAGGGCTGCGGCGAAGATGAAGCCGACGATGTAGCCACCGGTCGGGCCTGCGATGACGCCCCAGCCGGAGGAGTGCTCGCTGAACACGGGGAGCCCGACGATGCCGAGCACCGCGTAGAGGGCGAGGGAGATGGCACCGCGGGTCGCCCCGAGCGTGACGCCGACGAGCAGCACGGCGAGGGTCTGACCGGTGATCGGCACCGGCCAGAGCGGCACTGCCACCTGAGCGGCGACGGCGGTCAGCGCCGCACCGGCGACCACAAGCACGATGTCGAGGGCAAGGGTGCGGGTGAAGATGCGGTCGGCGAGAGTTGGACGACCGACGGCCAGAGTGATGCTGCTCATGGGGCTCCTCGTGTGAAGGGGATGCGGGGCAGTCTGCCACGGCGCACAAAGTAGACTATCTGGCTGACCCCCCTTATCTGCGTTGTATTCCCGCGCCCTAAGAACTGGACAATTTCTGTGCTTTCTGTGCACGAGCTCGAGCTGCGTGTCGGTGCACGCCTCCTCATGGAGGGCGTGTCGTTCCGCGTCGACCGCGGCGACAAGATCGGGCTCGTGGGTCGCAACGGCGCAGGCAAGACCACGCTCACCAAGGTGCTCGCCGGCGAGCTGCCGCCCACCGACGGCAAGATCGAGCGTGGCGGTGCAATCGGGTACCTGCCGCAGGACCCGCGGTCGGGCGATCCCGACGAGCTCGCTCGCACCCGCATCCTGAATGCCCGGGGCCTGGGTGACCTCGTTCTGGGCATGTCGAAGGCAACCGCCGAGATGGGCAGCGACGACCCCGCCGTCAGTGCGGCGGCCATGAAGCGCTACGGATCGCTGACCGATCGGTTCGACGCCCTCGGTGGGTACGCGGCTGAGGCCGAGGCGGCGTCCATCGCCAGCAATCTGAGCCTGCCGGATCGCATCCTCGATCAGCCGCTGAAGACGCTGTCGGGCGGTCAGCGGCGGCGCATCGAGCTGGCCCGCATCCTGTTCTCCGACGCAGAGGTGATGATCCTCGACGAGCCCACCAACCACCTCGACGCGGACTCAGTCGTGTGGTTGCGCGAGTTCCTCAAGAACTACTCCGGTGGATTCATCGTGATCAGCCACGATGTCGAGCTGGTGGGGGAGACCGTCAACAAGGTCTTCTACCTCGACGCGAATCGGCAGCAGATCGACATCTACAACATGGGCTGGAAGCACTACCTGCGCCAGCGCGAAGGCGACGAGGAGCGCCGCAAGAAGGAACGCGTCAACGTCGAGAAGAAGGCCACCCAGCTGCAACTGCAGGCGGCACGCTTCGGCGCCAAGGCCAGCAAGGCCGCTGCCGCGCACCAGATGGTGGCGCGGGCCGAGAAGATGCTCTCCGGACTCGAAGAGGTGCGCAGCGTCGATCGCGTGGCCAAGCTGCGCTTCCCCGAGCCGGCGGCCTGCGGTCGCACGCCACTTCAGGCCCACAACCTTTCGAAGAGCTATGGATCACTGGAGATCTTCACCGCCGTCGACCTCGCCATCGATCGTGGCTCCAAGGTCGTCGTGCTCGGGCTCAACGGTGCGGGCAAGACCACGCTTCTGCGGATGCTCGCCGGCGTCGACAAGCCCGACACCGGCCAGATCGAGCCGGGGCATGGCCTGCGCATCGGTTACTACGCCCAGGAGCACGAGACCATCGACGTCAAGCGCTCGGTGCTCGAGAACATGGTGTCGTCGTCGCCTAACCTCACTGAGACCGAGGCGCGTCGGGTGCTCGGCTCATTCCTGTTCACCGGGGATGACGCGGTCAAGCCCGCGGGCGTGCTGAGCGGCGGCGAGAAGACCCGTCTGGCTCTTGCCATGATCGTCGTGAGCGGCGCCAACGTGCTGCTGCTCGACGAGCCCACCAACAACCTCGACCCGGCCAGCCGCGAGGAGATCCTCGGTGCGCTGGCGAGCTACACCGGCGCCGTGGTGCTCGTGAGCCACGACGAGGGGGCTGTCGAGGCGCTCAACCCCGAGCGCGTACTGATTCTGCCCGACGGCGTCGAGGACCACTGGAACAAGGATTACGCGGACCTGATCAGCCTGGCGTAGATCTCGACGAGCTCGATCACCGGAGGCGCTCGATCAGCGGTTGGCGTCGAGCAGCTCGTCCTCGACCTCGGCGTCGGTTCGGGGCTTCGCTGCCCTCTTGCGCTCGCGCTCGGCCGCCCGCTCCCGCTCGGCCGGGTCATCTGCGTTGCGGATGCGGTACTCCTGACGGATCGCCCAGCCGAGAGCGATGAATGCCATAACGGCGAACAGCACCCACTGGAAGGCGTAGGAGAGGTGCGGCCCCTCGTCGGGCGCGGGCTTGACGACCGCGGCCGGCCGCGTCGCCGGAGCCGGGTCCTCCGAGTCGAGAATTCCGTACGCACCCGTGTACGTGGGCTTGCCGACGAGGTCGGCGATCGTGGGCAGATTGATCGTCGCAACCTGACCCGCGGGTGCCGAGCGCCCGGCCAGTTCGGGTTCACTCGCCTTGAGACGCGCAACCACCGTGACGACACCCTGCGGTGCCGCCGGAACGGAGTCCGGAGTGTCCTGCTCGTTGCCGGCGGGAATCCAGCCGCGGTCGACGATGAAGACGGTTCCGTCATCGAGCTGGAACGGCACGAGCACCTCGAAACCCGGGTTGCCGTCGAGCGGCCGACCGCGCGCGAGCAGCTGCTCGTCGACCAGATAGCTGCCAGTGAGCGAAACCGGGCTCCATTTCAGGTCGGGGTCGAAGGCGTCGAGTTCGGGCAGTAACTCGGTAATCGGGCGCGGCTCGGCCTCCCAGTTCGTGTCGACGCGGGTGATGTCGGCGCGAGCCTCGTCGCGGCGCGCGATCTGCCAGAGCGACAGGAGTGTGCACGCGATGGCGAAGACCACCACCAGTGCGAGATATCCCAGCCACCGGCGTGACAGCGCAAAGCCCCAGCCGGTCACGCGGTGACCTCGGGGAGACGCTCGAGGGGCGCGGCGGCATCCGTCACAACCACCGGGAAATCACGGGTCGCGAGATAGTCGCGCAGGAATTCGACGTGCTCGTCGCACGCGAGCCAGACCTTGACCCGATCGGCTCCATGGATGCGCGGGTTGCGCCAGTTGACCGCCCAGAGGGCCTCGCTGGTGCACCCCGCACGTGAACACCGTTCCGTCACTCGCCAGCTCCCCGGCCGTTCTTCGCCACCGGAACGAGCGCGCCGGGGCGCAGCACCGAACCCGCCTCGCCGCCCGAACCGACGTTCGCGAGAACGACGGCGATGTACGGCAGGATCACGGCACCCGCGACGGGCAGGAGGAGCCACCAGCCCTGCACGAACAGGCACAGGATGATGCAGATCACTCGGATGGTCATGGCGATCAGGTAGCGGATCATCCGGCGACGACGATCATCGTCGGGCGACTCGGCGAGAGTGGTAATGGACTGCGGCTGCTTCATGGCTCACCTGGCTGTAGAGGGTTGAATTCGGCTCCTCACCCTCCAGCCTACGTCGCCTGAGCCTGACTATAGGCTGGTGCGCATGACAACCCCCAGGACCGTACTGATCACCGGTGGCAATCGAGGAATCGGGCGTGCAATCGCCGAGGAGTTCGTGGCCCAGGGTCACCGGGTCGCGGTCACCGCGCGCTCCGGCGAGGGCCCAGCGGGCAGCCTCACGGTCATCGCCGACGTGACCGACGCCGAGAGCATCGATCGCGCGTTCTCCGAGGTGGAGGCAGCACTGGGGCCGATCGAGGTCGTGGTCGCCAACGCGGGCATCACCCGCGACACCCTGCTGCTGCGCATGTCGGACGAGGATTTCACCGACGTCATCGACACCAACCTCAGCGGGGCGTTCCGCGTCGTCAAGCGGGCGTCGAAGGGGATGCTGAAGGCCCGGTTCGGCCGCGTCATCCTCGTCTCCAGCGTTGTCGGCCTGCTCGGTTCGGCCGGCCAGATCAACTACTCCGCGTCGAAGAGCGGGCTGATCGGGATCGCGCGCTCGCTCACGCGGGAACTCGGAAGCCGCGGCATCACCGCGAATGTCGTCGCTCCCGGATTCATCGAGACCGACATGACGGCCGAACTCGCGCCCGAGCAGCAGGAGGCCTACCTCAAGCAGATCCCGGCGGGTCGGTTCGCGAGCCCGGAGGAGGTCGCGAAGGTGATCTCCTGGCTCGCGAGCGACGATGCCGGGTACATCTCCGGTGCGGTCATTCCCGTCGACGGCGGCCTCGGGATGGGGCACTGACCCGACCGATCAGCCCCGCAGGCCCATCAGCGGCAGCACCTGGGAGAGGTCGCGCGCGTCGATGAGCACGCCCGCGAGGTCGCGCACGGGCGCCTTCGCGTCGAAGCCGACGGCAAGGCCCGCGATGGCCATCATGGGCAGATCGTTGGCGCCGTCTCCGACCGCGACGGTGCGCGAGAGCGGCACCTCGGAGTCTGCCGCCCACTCGCGCAGCGTGTCAGCCTTCGCCTGCGCGTCGATGATCGGGCCGGTCAAGCCGCCCGTAAGCAGACCGTCGGCGACCTCGAGACGATTCGCGCGCCAGTAGTCGAGACCCAGCCGCTCCGCGAACGGATCGAGTACCTCGTGGAAGCCGCCGGACACCACGGCGATGCGCCCCGAGGCCGCGCGAACGGTCGCGATCAGCTCGTCGACACCGGCCGTTACCGTTACGTGCCGGGCCACAGTCTCGAACACCGACACGGGGAGACCCTTCAGGGTCGCAACCCGAGCGCGAAGGCTCTCCTCGAAGTCGAGTTCGCCATTCATCGCACGGAACGTGATCGACTCGACTTCGGCGAGGGAGCCCGCCTCGGCAGCGAGCAACTCGATCACCTCATTCTCGATGAGCGTCGAATCGACATCGAGCAGCACCAGGAAGCGGGCCAACGCGGTCCTTCCCTGAACGTACTTACGGGGTGACGCGCACGCCCTTGCCAACAACGGTGATGCCGGTCTCGGTGACTGTGAAGCCGCGGGCGCGATCGGCGTCGTGATCGACGCCCACCGTCGCGCCGGCCTCGACCACGACATCCTTGTCAAGAATAGCCTTGCGAACGACCGCGTTCGGCATGATGCGAGCGCGCTCGAACACGACCGAGTCGACGACCATGGCGCCCGACTCGACGGTCGTCCACGGCCCGAGAACGCTCCGCTCGATGTGCGCACCGGAGAGCAGCGAACCGAGCGACACGATCGAGTCGATCATTGTGCCGAGATAGCCCCGAGCATCGCGCACGAACTTCGCCGGCGGGGAGTTGAGCTGCTGGCTGAAGATCGGCCAGTCGCGGTTGTAGAGGTTGAAGATCGGCAGTGCCGAGATCAGGTCCTGGTGGGCGTCGTAGAACGACTCGATGGTCCCCACGTCACGCCAGTAGAAGCGATCGCGGTCCGTCGATCCCGGCACCTGATTGCGATTGAGATCGTAGACCCCCGCGAGACCGCGCGAGACGAAGTCGGGAACGATATCGCCGCCCATGTCGTGGTTGGAGTCGCTGCGCTCCCCGTCACGGATGACCGCGTCAATGAGCACCTCGGCGTCGAAGACGTAGTTGCCCATGGATGCCAGAACCTCGCCGGGGGAGTCCGCGAGCCCGACGGGTTTCTGCGGCTTCTCGTGGAAAGCGGCGATCCGGGTCGGATCCTTCGCCTCCACCTCGATGACTCCGAACTGGTCGGCGAGGGCGATCGGTTGCCGGATGGCGGCCACGGTGAGACCCAGACCGGACGCGATGTGCGCATCCACCATCTGGCTGAAGTCCATGCGGTAGACGTGGTCGGCGCCGACGACCACGACGATGTCGGGCTTCTCGTCGCGCACCAGGTTGAGGCTCTGGAGGATGGCGTCGGCGGAGCCGCTGAACCAGCGCTTTCCCAGGCGCTGCTGGGCGGGCACCGAGGCAACATACGCGTCAAGCAGCCCGGAGAGCCGCCAAGTCTGCGACACGTGGCGGTCAAGGCTGTGGGACTTGTACTGAGTGAGCACCACGATCTGGCGCAGCCCCGAATTGATCAGGTTGCTCAGGGCGAAATCGATCAGGCGATAGCCGCCACCGAAGGGCACAGCGGGCTTCGCCCGATCCGCCGTCAGCGGCATGAGACGCTTGCCCTCGCCGCCCGCGAGCACGATTCCGAAGACCTTCTGTGGTGCCATAAGCCAACAGTAGGCGACATGGCGTGCCGGGGCGAGAGACACCGGGCCGCGCGCACGATGGCCGTGCAGTAACGTCATGGCATGCGCGTTGACCTGATCAGTCGTGAATATCCGCCCGAGGTCTACGGGGGTGCTGGCGTTCACGTCGCCGAGCTCGTACGGGCGCTTCGTGACCGGCTCGATGTCGTGGTTCGCTGCTTCGGGATGCCTCGGGACGAAGCCAAGGTCTACTCCTATCTCGTGCCCCCCGAGCTGACGACCGCCAACCCGTCTCTGGCCACCCTCGGCGTCGATCTCCAGATCGCGCAGGACGTGGCCGGGGCCGACCTCGTGCACTCGCACACCTGGTACGCCAACGCGGCCGGGCATCTGGCCGGCCTTCTCCACGGGATTCCCCACGTGGTGACGGCCCACAGTCTTGAGCCGTTGCGACCCTGGAAGGCCGAGCAGCTCGGTGGGGGATACCGCGTTTCGAGCTGGATCGAGAAGACCGCGTTCGAGGGCGCGGCGGCGATCATCGCGGTCAGCGAGGGCATGCGCCGCGACATCCTGAGGTCGTACCCCAGTCTCGATGAGGCCAAGGTGACGGTCGTGCACAACGGGATCGACCTCAGCCGGTGGAAGTCGGTGGACGACCCCGAGCTCGTGCGCGGCCTGGGCATCGACCCCGACCGCCCGTCGGTGGTCTTCGTCGGCCGGATCACCCGCCAGAAGGGGTTGCCCTACCTTCTTCGCGCCGCGGCACTGCTGCCTCCGGAGGTGCAACTCGTCCTGTGCGCCGGGGCTCCCGACACCCCGGAGATCCTCGCCGAGGTGCAGGCGGGAGTGGCCGCACTTCAGGCCGAGCGCTCGGGTGTCGTGTGGCTCGACACGCTCCTGAGCCAGCACGAACTGTCGGCTGTGCTGACCCAGGCCACGACGTTCGTCTGTCCCTCTATCTACGAGCCGCTGGGCATCGTCAACCTGGAGGCCATGGCGTGCTCCGCGCCGGTCGTCGGCACCGCAACGGGTGGAATACCGGAGGTGGTTGATGACGGGGTCACCGGTCGGCTCGTGCCGATCGAGCAGCTCCAGGACGGAACGGGAACTCCGGTCGACCCCGACCGTTTCGTCGCCGACCTCGCCGCCGCACTCACGGAGGTCGTCAGCGACCCTGCAGCGGCGAAGCGCATGGGCGAAGCCGGTCGGCTGAGGGCGGAACGGGACTTCAGCTGGACGACCATCGCCGAGCGCACGACGGAGATCTACCGCGGACTCAATTAGGCTGGACGAATCATGGCCAGTGTCCTGCAGTTCTCCGACGTTTCAGTTGTCCGTGATGGCAACGCCATCCTCGATCACGTCACCTGGTCGGTTGATGCCGCCCAGCGGTGGGTGATTCTCGGACCGAACGGCGCCGGCAAGACGACGCTGCTGCAGCTCGCTGCCGCGCAGATGCACCCCACCAGCGGGCGCGTGCAGGTGCTCGACGACACGCTCGGCAAGACCGACGTGTTCGAGCTGCGCCCCCGCATCGGTTTCGCCTCGACCGCGCTGGCGCGCCGCGTGCCGCGCGACGAGGTCGTGCTCAATGTCGTTCTCACGGCCGCCTACTCGGTGACCGGCCGATGGAACGAGAGTTACGACGAGATCGATGAGCGCCGCGCCCAGCGCGTGCTGGGGGAGTGGAAGCTCGGCGCACTGGAGGGCCGCCGATTCGGTGACCTCAGCGATGGCGAGCAGAAGCGGGTGCAGATCGCCCGATCGGTCATGACCGATCCGGAGCTCCTGCTGCTGGACGAGCCCGCGGCAAGCCTCGACCTCGGCGCACGCGAGGAGCTGCTGCAGCTTCTCGGAGGGTACGCGAGCGCGGCATCGGCTCCCGCGATCATCATGGTGACGCACCACGTCGAGGAGATCCCCCTCGGATTCACCCACGCCCTGCTGCTCGCCGACGGCGCGATCACGGCTGCCGGTGCCATCAACGAGGTCATCACCGCGGAGAACCTCAGCGCGACATTCGGGCTGCCCCTCGCCGTCACCAATGACAACGGACGGTTCACTGCCCGCGCAGCGTGACCCCGTAGCCCCGATCTGATAAGATCGACAGTCGGCCCAGTGCACGAACAGACTGCGTCGCCCCGGACTTTACAGCTCAGCTTCACACCTCACGCCAATCCCAAGAATCACCATGAAGACCGACATCCACCCCGCGTACAACGCCATCGTGTTCCGCGACCTCGCGTCGGGTGCCACGTTCCTCACCAAGTCGACTGCGACCAGCGACAAGACGATCGAGCTCGACGGCGAGACCTACCCGGTCATCGATGTCGAGATCTCGTCGGAGTCGCACCCGTTCTACACGGGCAAGCAGCGCATCATGGACTCCGCTGGCCGCGTCGAGAAGTTCAACTCGCGCTACGCCGGTTTCGGCACCAAGAAGGACTCCTCGAAGTAGGGTCCTCACCTCGGCTTCACCGCGAAGGGCGATCGGGAAACCGGTCGCCCTTCGTCGTTGACGGGTTCGGCTAGAACAGCGCCGAACGGCGCTCCACCCACAGCGGCAGGATGGTGTCCCTGGTGAGTGCCGCCAGCTCGAGCCCGTGGGACACCGGATCCTCGATCCACACCAGCTCCTCGATCTCCCCGGAAGCAGCAACTGTGCTCGAGGTGACGAGGGCGAAGACCTCGGCGCGGATGACCGTGTCCGGCTCGTTCGCGGCGACGGCGCGGAAGCTCCCGAGGTACTCGGTCAGGTCGGGGTCGAGTTCGAGACCGATCTCCTCGCGCAGTTCGCGGGACAGGGCATCCAGCGCGCTCTCGCCCGGCTCGATCTTGCCGCCGGCCTGCATGAACGCGGAGCTGCCGACCTTGCGCACCAGTAGGGTGCGGCCGGTCTCGTCGGTGATGATTCCTGCGGCAACCCTCAGCACGGTCGGCTTGCGCGGCTGTGCCGGAGGAGGAGCGGATGCGTACGCCGAGGGCGGCGCGGACGTCGCGAGCGCCGAAGGAACGGCAAACGCCTCTGCCGGGGCCGTCGACAGCGCCTCAAGCGAGAGCGTACCCGTGCCGTACAGGTCGACCACCGGAACGGTCAGGCTCGGTCGCGGTTCCGGTGCGGGGATGGGCTGGGTGTCGATGAGGGATCGCGGGTGCTCGCTGGGTCGCAGCGGCCATGCGGTGTCTGCGACGTACGCGCCGTCGCCCTTCACCGATCGGATGTACTCCTGGAAGCTCGCCGCCTGCTCGGCGTACCAGACCTCCTGGCGGCCGTGGAGGTCGGCAGTAGGGACGCCCAGTTCCTCGGGATAGGCCCGGAGGAGGGCCTGCGCGACCCGGCCGGCGGCGATCGCGTCGGACCCGGCATCATGTGCGTCGTCCAGTGGTACCCCGTAGCGCTCTGCGGTGACCTCCAGGGTGCGCTTGCCCTTGCGGTAGCGGTCCATCGCCTTGTCGAGCACGAGCGGGTCGATGACGGGGGAGGTGACTTCCAGCGGTCGGAGCTGGTGGCGGCGGCACTCTCGGTCGAGCAGGGTGAGGTCGTAGGGGGCGTTGTAGACGACCACGGGCATCCCGAGCGAGAACAGCACGCGCAGTGTCTGGGCGATCTCGGCGACCACCTGTACTGCGGGACGACCCAGTGCGCGGGCACGCTCGGTGGTGATGCCGTGCACAGCCGAGGCGCCCTCGGGAATCTCGATGCCCGGGTCGGCGAGCCAGTCCCAGCGGTCGACGACCTCGCCTTCGTCGTCGATCACGGCGATGCACGCGGAAACAATGCGACTCGTGTCGACATCGACACCCGTTGTTTCGAGGTCGAAGACCCCGAGCCGGCCCCAGTTGGTCATGTTCTCAGGGTAGGTGGCACAGCCGACAGACCCCCGCGACTACGCTCGCGGCGCGTCGCCGAGGTGCAGCCAGTAGAAGCCCTGCGTGCCCAGAGTCAGCGACAGTGTTCCGTCTGCTCCCACGGCGGGGAACTCGGCACCACCGAACAGGTCGAAGGCGGTTGCACCCTCGAACCCGGTCAGATCGATCCGCGCCGAGACCGGGCTGTGGGCGAAGCTGAACACGCACAGCACCGTCTCGGCAGAGTCGCCGAACTGCGTGCTCGAGCCCGGGTACTCCCGAACGAAGGCGAGCACCGACTCATGGTTGGTCGCCAGCACCCGCAGGGTGCCGAGACCGAAGGTCGGGTGTCCCTTGCGCACGTGGATGACGTTGCGCACCCAGTTGAGCAGCGAGCGCGACTGCGCGAGCTGCGCCTCCACGTTGATGGACGTGTAGTTGTAGGCGAGAGACTGCACGACGGGCAGGTAGAGCTTGCCCGGGTCGGCAGACGAGAAGCCGGCGTTTCGGTCGGGAGTCCACTGCATGGGGGTGCGGCTGGCGTCCCGGTCGGGGAGCCAGATGTTGTCTCCCATGCCGATCTCGTCGCCGTAGTAGAGGAACGGGCTGCCCTCGAGGGAGAACAACAGCGCGTGGGCGAGTTCGAGTTCTGCCCGCGAATTGTCGAGCAGGGGAGCAAGGCGACGCCGGATGCCCACGTTGGAGCGCATCCGTGGGTCGTAGGCGTACCAGCCGTACATCGCCTGCCGGTACTCCTCGCTCACCATCTCCAGGGTCAGCTCGTCGTGGTTGCGCAGGAAGACACCCCACGCGGCTGCGCTCGGCACGTCGTGGGTCTCCGAGAGCACCCGTACGAGTTCTGACGCGTTCTGCGAGCGGAGCGAGTAGAAGATGCGCGGCATCACCGGGAAGTCGAAGGCCATGTGGCACTCGGGCTCCTCCTCGGTGCCGAAGAACTCGACCACCTCGCTGGGCCACTGGTTGGCCTCGGCGATGAGCACACGTCCAGGATAGTCCCGGTCCACCATCGCCCGGATCTCCTTGAGGAACTCGTGGGTCTTCGGCTCGCCCTCACCGTTGCCCTCCTCGGACTCGAAGAGGTACGGGATCGCGTCGAGACGGATGCCGTCGACTCCGAGATCCATCCAGTGCCTGACGACGTTCAGGGTCGCCTCGCGCACCGCCGGGTTCTCGAAGTTGAGGTCGGGCTGGTGGGAGAAGAATCGGTGGAAGTAGTACTGCCGACGCACGGGGTCGAACGCCCAGTTGGAGTCCTCGGTGTCGACGAAGATGATGCGGATGTTCGGATACTTCTCGTCGGTGTCGCTCCAGACGTAGAAGTCCCCGTAGGGCCCCTCCGGATCCTGTCGGGACTGCTGGAACCACTCGTGCTGGTCTGAGGTGTGATTGAGCGGGTAGTCGATCACGATGCGCATGTTGCGCTCGTGCGCCTTCGTCACGAGCTCCTTGAACTCGTCCAGGGTGCCGAACTCGGGCAGCACTGACGAGAAGTCGGCGACGTCGTAGCCGCCGTCGCGCAGCGGTGAGTTGTAGAACGGCGGAATCCACAGTGCATCGATGCCGAGCCACTGCAGGTAGTCCAGCTTGGAGATCAGTCCCGCGAAGTCACCCGAGCCGTCGGCGTTGCTGTCGTAGAACGACCGCACCATCACCTCGTAGAAGACGGCACGCTTGTACCACTGGGTGTCCAGTGCCAGTCCGGGCAGCTGAATGGGGGCGGTGAAGGTCACAGGGCTCCTCGGGTCGACAACTCGTACGAGTCTAGGACCCGGGTGCAAGCGCTTGTACAGTTCCGGCTGCCTAGAATTGGCTGTTGTGACCGTGCCCTCCCCGTATGCCGAACTCCTCGCCGAGACCGAGGTGCGCGCGCGGTCGGTGGAAGTGCTCGGCAGCACCACGCGCTACTGGGACTACGGCCCCGAGGGCGCCCCCACGACCATCGTCGTGGTGCACGGCTACCGGGGCGAGCATCACGGTCTCGAACCGGTCGTCGCGCACCTGCGCGATGTGCGCATCATCAGTCCCGACCTTCCCGGCTTCGGGGAGTCGGACGCGCTCGTGGGGCGCCCCCACGACATCGCCGGCTACTCGGCCTGGCTGAACGCCTTCGTCGCCGCGCTCGACCTCACCGGCACCGCCGTGATCCTCGGTCACTCGTTCGGCTCCATAGTGGTTGCCGCGGCCGTGGCCGACGGACTCGCGACGCCGCGCGTCATCCTCATCAACCCGATCGCCGCGCCGGCACTGGAAGGCCCCAACGGGTTCATGAGTCGTCTGACGCTGCTCTACTATCGCCTCGGCCGCGCGCTTCCGTCGCGGATCGGTGCGGCGCTACTCGGCAACTGGGTCATCGTGCAGTTCATGAGCGTGTTCCTGGCGCAGAGCAAGGATCCCGCCGTGCGGCGCTTCACCCATGACCAGCACCACACGTACTTCAGCCGCTACGCCACCCGTGACAGCGTTGTGGAGGGCTTCGAGGCATCCATCAGTTCAGACGTCAGCATGTTCGCCGCACGCATCAGCCAGCCCACGCTGCTGATCGGCGCCGACAATGACCCGATCACGACCGTCGCAGCCCAGCGCCGTCTCGAGACACTGTTCCCGGATGCCCGGCTCACGATCCTCGCCGGCGTCGGGCACCTCGTGCACTACGAGAAGCCGGCCGAGGCAGCGCGCGCGATTGTGGACTTCCTCGGCGCGGGTCGGGTAGCACAGTGAGCGCCAAGGACCAGCCCATGAAGATCATCTTCGACTGCCGATACACACGACTCGGCCGGCACGACGGCATCAGCCGCTACGGCGCCCGCCTGGTCGAGGAGCTGTCGAAGCTCCACCCCGTGACGATGCTCATCTCCGACGAGCGCCAGCTGGAGATGCTTCCCGACCTGCCGTGGGTCATGGGCACCGACCCGACGTCGGCGCGGGAGCCCTGGATCTCGCGGCTGGTGAACCCGCACGCGCCCGACGTGGTGTTCACCCCGATGCAGACGATGGGCCCGGGCGGCCGCAACTACGCCCTGGTCACCACAGTGCACGACCTGATCTACTACACGCACCGCACCCCGCCGCGCGATCTGAACCCCGCACTGCGCCTGCTGTGGCGCGTGTACCACCTCTGGTGGGGTTTCCAGCGTGCTGTTCTCAACCGTGCCGACGCGCACCTCGTCGATTCCGAGACGACGCGTGAGCTCATGGTGAAGCACCGCATGACGCGCAATCCCATGCACGTCGTGCTGCTCGGCACCGAGCATCCCAAGGTCGCGCCGAAGCGGTCATCGGCGGTGCAGCGCACCCTCGTGTACATGGGCTCGTTCATGCCGTACAAGAATGTCGACCTTCTGGTTCGTTCGATGGAGCACCTGCCGGGCTACCGCCTGCAGCTGATGAGCCGTGTGGCACCCGCCGAGCAGGCGAGGCTCGAGGCACTGGCTCCGGCCGGCTCCCTGGAGTTCTTCAACGGCGCCAGCGACGAACAGTACGAGTCGGCGATGAAGGATGCCACGGCTCTCGTGACCGCGTCGCGCGACGAGGGATTCGGCCTGCCCGTCGTCGAGGCCATGGCCCTCGGCACGCCCGTGCTGATCAGTGACATCCCCATCTTCCGTGAGATCGGGGGAGAGGCTGCGGTGTTCTTCGACCCGGACAGCGTCGAGTCCGTCGTGGCGGGCGTGCGGCGGCTCGAGGATGCCGAGGAGTGGAAGCGCCGGTCGGCGGCATCCGTCGCGTGGGCGAAGCGCTACAACTGGCCGGATGCGGCCAAGCAGTTGCTCGCCGTGCTCACCTCGGCTGCCGAGAGCCGAGCTAGCTCACGCGGGCGATAGTCGCGTTCGTCGCGTCGGCCAGCCGCTGAGGCTCGATATCGAACACCGAGTTCTGGCTCGCCGCGGCGGCCCAGACCACGGGCAGCGCGAGCAGGGTCTCGTCCATGATCGTGCGGATCGGCTCGGGGTGGCCCACGGGAGGAACCCCGCCGATCGATGAACCCGTGACAGTCTTCACCGTCTTCGCGTCGGCCATCGTCACGGCCTCACCGCGGACGGCGGCGATCAACGCGGTGTCGACCCGATTCGGACCCGATGCCAGCACCAGTACGGGGCCGGACGCGCCAACGAAGAGCAGACTCTTGACGATCGCCTCGACGCCGCAGCCGAGCGCCGCTGCGGCTTGCTCGGCCGTGTGGGTGGAGTCGTCCATCTCGCGGGGGTGGATGGTGAGGCCCAGTTCGGCGACCCGGGCGGCGTAGCGTTCGGCACGGGCATCCGTCATCGCACGACGCTCCCGGCGGAGTCGCGCTGCTCCACGGCGTTCTGTTCTTCGAGGTTCTCGGTGGCCGACTCCAGGGACTCCGCTTCGATCGGATCGTCGAAGGCGATGAGCGAGAACGTTCCATTGTCGTGGCGCAAGCTGTGCACGGAGCCGTTCGTGATCATGCCGTGCGTGCCGTGCGGGTCGACGACACCGAGCACCGCCCTGATGAAACCGCCGTGCCCGACGACGATGATCGCCTGATCGGGATGACGCTCGGCCAGCTCGAGGAGCGCCGGCATGGCACGCGCCGCAACCTCCTCGCGGGACTCCCGCCCGGGAACAGGGGTGTCACCGGGAAAACGACGGGCCAGCTCGGGATCGGCCAGACCCTCGGCCTCGCCGTAGTGGCGCTCGACGAGTGCGTCCACCCGCTCGGGGGCATCGAGCCCCACCTCGCCGGCGATGATGCTCGCCGTCTCGAACGCCCGGGACAGCGGGCTCGAGTAGATGGCGTCCCAGTGGCGTCGCGCCAGCAATCGGCCGGTGGCCGCAGCCTGCCCGCGGCCGGTGTCATTGAGCGGGATGTCCGTGCTGCCCTGAATGCGCCGCGCGCGGTTCCAGTCGGTCTCGCCATGACGTACGAGGTAGAGCAGCACGTGTTTCCCTTCGGGGAACCGACCGCCTAGGTGCGAAGACGCTCAGCGAGCGCCACGAGGGTCTCCGACGTTCCCGCATCGATCTTAACCGCCGCGCGGGCGTCGCCCTTCGTCGGGCCGCGATTGACGATCACCACGGGCAGGCGACGGCGGTGCGCCTGCTCAAGCAACCGGATGCCGGAATTGACGACCAGGGATGACCCGGCGACGAGCAGGGCGTCGGCCCTGTGCATCAGCGCGCTCGCCTCGTCGAACTTCTCCCGCGGCACGAACTCACCGAAGAACACCACGTCGGGTTTGAGGATGCCGCCGCACACGCTGCACTCGGGCGTCACGAAGCTTGCGACGTCCGCGATCTGCACGTCACCGTCGGGGGAGAGCTCGATAGCCTCGGGAGTCTCCAGCCACGGGTTCGCGGCGGCGAGGCGTTCGGCAACCGCGTCGCGTGCGTAGTACTGCCCGCAGGTGAGGCAGCGCACCCGGTCGAGGGAACCGTGCAGATCGACGACCCGCTGAGACCCCGCTTGGAGGTGCAACCCGTCGACGTTCTGCGTGATCACGCCGCCGGCGATTCCCGCCGACTCCAGCTGGGCGATTGCCCGGTGGCCGGCGTTGGGCCCGGCTGCGACAAAGGTCTTCCACCCCAGGTGGCTTCCCGCCCAATAGCGCTTGCGGTAATCGGCGCTGCTCAAGAACTGCTGGAACGTCATGGGAGTGCGCACCGGGGCGCCCTCACCGCGATAGTCCGGGATGCCCGAGTCGGTGCTCACGCCCGCACCGGTGAGCACCGCAATCCGGCGGCCACGCAGGGCATCGACGGCCTGAGCGACTGCGGCCTCAACCACGGGCGAGCTCAGTTCGGCAGGAAGGGACTGAACCGATGACATCGGTACCTCCTTCCTTGCCTCGCCTCCAGACTAGACAACGCAGTTTTCGGTTATGTTTCCGAATGCTGGCAGACTCTGGCGTGTGCATGTGCTCCGGATCACCGATCTCAGCGATCCGCGCCTCGGCGACTACCTGAATCTGACCGACGTGGCGCTGCGCCGTGTCAGCGAACCCGCCGGCGGCCTGTACATCGCTGAGTCGTCGAAGGTCATCGCGCGTGCCATCGCCGCGGGTCACATTCCTCGTTCCGCCCTGATGCTCGAGCAGTGGCTGCCCGACCTGGAACAGCTCCTCGCACCGTTCGACATCCCGGTCTTCGTGGGTGCTCCCGACCTCCTCGAATCCCTCACCGGGTTCAGCCTCCACCGTGGGGCTCTGGCATCGATGCATCGGCCCGCACTTCCCGAAGTCGCCGATCTGCTGATGGATGCCCGCCGAGTGGTCGTGCTCGAGGACATCGTCGACCACACCAACGTGGGAGCGATCTTCCGCTCGGTCGCGGGGCTGGGCGCCGATGCGGTGCTGGTGACACCGCGGTGCGCAGATCCGCTGTACCGCCGCAGCGTGCGAGTGAGCATGGGCACGGTGCTCCAGGTGCCGTGGACCCGTCTGCCCGACTGGCCGCTCGGCGCCGAGCAACTCCACGCCGCCGGTTTCCACATCGCGGCGCTCGCGCTATCCGATACTGCAGTCGAGTTGGACGACTTCGCTGCCGCAGCACCGGAACGGGTTGCGCTGATCCTTGGCACCGAGGGTGACGGTCTGAGCCCCGACGCACTCTCCGCCGCCGACACGGTGGTGACGATCCCCATGCTGCACGGAGTCGACTCGCTCAATGTCGCCGCCGCCAGCGCGGTCGCCCTCTACGCGCTCAGGCGCCGCTGAGTCGCATCCAGGCTCGCAGAACGCGAACGGCCTCGGTGGCCGGGCGCGAATCCATGAGCGCCCAGGTGACGTCGAGCGCGCTGCGGGCAATGCCCCAGAGCACCGTTCTGTCGCTGGTGAAGCCGGTCACAGCCAGGCGCTGGTCGATGTCGCGGAGATCGCCCAACTGGGTCACGAGCGGCCACACATCGAACTCGGGCCCGCCTGCCATCGGCTTGGGGTCGATGACCATCCAGCGGCCCTGCGACTCGAGCACGTTGTTGGGGTTCAGGTCGCCATGGACCAAGCCGGTGCCCGAGTCACTTGCCGCGAGGTTCTCGAGCACAGCGAGACCGTGCTCCACATCATCGAGGGCTCCGATAGCGACGAGCGCTGGATGCTGGTCGGGTAGTCGTGCCCGAGCGTCCGAGAGGTAGAGCCCCGCGATCTCGGTCACACTCGGGATTCCCGGTGGCGCCGTCACCGAGGAAACACGGCGCAGCAGGTCGGAGCCGATCCTCACGCGCTCGAGTGTCGGCAGGGACGACTCGCGCAACGACGTGCCGGGGCGCAGGCGCTCGAGCAGCATGCTCCACGTCCACGGATCCTGACGCAGCACCCGGGGTGCGAGGCCATGGCCCCACGACTCGAGGGCGATCGCCTCGCCCACAGCCTCGACGTGGGGAAATCCCACCTTGAGTACCGCTTCGATGCCGTCACCCATGGTGACGCGGAGGACACTCGCGGCCTCACCGCCGACGAAGGCGGCGCCGGGTACCAACCCCCATCGCTCGAGCATCGTGCGCACGAGATCGGCGGCCGTGGCATCCCAGCTCGACCTGCTGGCATACAGCTCGATCGCTGTCGACTCGAATGCGACGCGCTCCATACGTCGACGATACGCCGCGAGCCCCCCGGTTACGATTGACGGATGCCTCTGACCCGACGCCAGATCTACCGGCGCCGTCGCACCGTCGTGTTCGGCGGTGCCGCAGTGGCGCTGGCCACCGCGTTCTACCTTCCGATCACGCTCCTCGCGCCGCTGCACGACGCGGTTCCCATCGAGCTGTCCGTCGCGACACCGGCGGTGGAGCAGCCGACCCTGGACTTCCCGGAATACGGTGCATCGGGCCTGGGAGCAATCGGGTACCCGGGGGTTCTCGCACAGGGCGGAGTCACCGACCCGCTGCCGATCGCGTCGATCTCGAAGGTCGTCACGGCTCTCGTCGTTCTGGATGCCAAGCCTTTGGCACCGGGGGAGTCCGGCCCCGATCTCACCTTCTCGAGTGTCGACGAGGACTTCTACAACGAACAGGTCGCCCAGAACGGAGTTGTCGCGTCGGTGAGCGCCGGCCAGGTGATGTCCCAGCGCAATGTCATGAGTCTCATGCTGATGGCGTCGGCCAACAACTACGCTCAATCGCTCGCTGCGTGGGCATTCGGCTCCGAGGCCGCCTACGTGGATGCCGCGAGGGACTGGCTCGCTCGTCAGGGTCTGACCGGCACCACCATTGCGGATGCGACGGGCATCAATCCTGCGAACGCCAGCACTGTGCCCGATCTCATCACCCTCGCGAAGCTTGCCATCGCCGACCCCGTGGTGTCCGAGATCGTCGGCACCGCGAACCTCGAGATCCCCGACATCGGTCTCGTCGAGAACCGCAACGGTCTGCTCGGCGTCGACGGCATCGACGGCATCAAGACGGGAACCCTGGATGAAGCGGGGTCGTGCCTCCTGTTCTCGGCCGAGCACACTGTCGGCGCCTCGACGGTGACCCTCGTCGGTGTGGTTCTCGGAGGTCCCGACCACTCGACGATCAACGACGCTGTGCGCGGACTTCTCGCCCAGGCCGACGCCGGATTCCGGGAGGTCACGCTGACCACCGAGGGAGACGCCTTCGCGCAGTACGACACGCCGTGGGGCGACACTGCCGAAGCGGTGGCGGCGCAGACCACGACCGCCGTCGTGTGGTCGAACGCGCCGGTAAGCGTCGACGTCGAGGTGGACCCGGTGCGACTCGCTCCCGCGGGAACTGGCGTGGGCACGGCAGTCTTCGGCTTCGGCGACCAGCAGGTGAGCGTCGACCTCGACCTGGACGCGACCATCGACGATCCCGGCCCCTGGTGGCGACTCACCAACCCGACTCAGTTGTTCTAGTCGTACTGGGTGTCAACATGCCGGTGATTCCCAGTCTCGGCCGCTAGGCTCAAGACATCTGAGCATCTGCTCGCACTTTGTTGGCTGTGAAGTCATTCGACCCTTTAGAGGCCACGTGACTTCTGCAGTAGCCGGCGAACCCGTACGCGTCATCAAGACTGGCCCTCGCGGCGTGCCGAACCCGCTGAGCGAGTTCTCCGCACTGCTGCACACGATTCGGGATGCTGGCCTGCTGCGCCGCCGCCGGAGCTTCTACTTCATCACCTTCGGCGTCATCACGATCGCCATGGTTGCCGCGTGGTTCGGCTTCGCGATGCTTCAGGACACGTGGTACACGCTGCTGATCGCCGGCGCGCTCGGGATCCTCTTCACCCAGTACGCGTTCATCACCCACGAGTTGGCGCACCGCCAGGTGTTCGAATCGGGCAAGCTCAACGAATTCTCCGGCCGGATCATGGCCGACCTGGTCGTCGGCATCAGCTACTCCTGGTGGATGAGCAAGCACTCCCGCCATCACGCGAATCCCAACACCGTCGACAAGGATCCGGACATCGAGACGGACTTCATCATCTTCCAGAAGGACCACGCGACGGGCCTGAAGGGCTTCGCGGGCTTCTTCGCCAAGCGACAGGGGTGGCTGTTCTTCCCCGTGCTGCTGGCCGAGGGACTGAACCTTCACCTCCACGCGTTCAAGACGGTCTTCTCGCCCGGCAAGGTCGACAAGCGCGCTCTGGAGATCGTGCTGCTGACAGTGCGCAACGTCGGCTACCTCGCCGTGGTCTTCAGCTTCCTGCCGCTCGGCATGGCCTTCGCGTTCGTCGGCGTTCAGCTGGCCATCTTCGGCCTCTACATGGGGGCATCGTTCGCGCCGAACCACAAGGGCATGCCGATCCTGCCGCGCGGGTCGAAGGTCGACTTCCTTCGTCGCCAGGTGCTGACCAGCCGCAACATCCGCAGCGGCCACGTGATGAACCACTTCATGGGCGGGCTCAACTACCAGATCGAGCACCACCTCTTCCCGAACATGCCGCGACCCAGCCTCAAGCGGGCGGGTGAGATCGTGCGCGAGTACTGCGAGAGCCGCGGCATCCTCTACACCGAGGTGGGGCTGTTCACGTCCTACGGCATCGTCATCCGTCACCTCAACGAGGTCGGACTCGGCGCCGACGGTGACCCGTTCGACTGCCCGGCCGCCGGTCGCACCGGGTACGCCGGCTGACCTGAAGCGCCGACCTAGTATTCGGGTCGCTTGGGCTGGATCTCGTCGCCCGACGAACGACCGCGCACGCGCCGCAGTACCCACGGCACTAAGTGCTCGCGCGCCCACACGGCGTCCTCGACCCGGGCCTGCCGCCACGAACGCTGGGGCAACGGCTCGGGCTTGAGCGGCTCCAGGTCGTTCTCCACATTCAGAGCCTCGAGCACCATGCGAGCGATCGTGTGGTGGCCGATGGGGGAGAAGTGCAGCCGATCGGGCGCCCACATGCGCGAGTCGCCGAGCTCGCGCAGCGCCCACATGTCAGCGACTATGCAATCGTGCCGGTGCGCGATCGCCCGCAGATTCTCGTTGTAGATCGCCACCTTGCCGCGCACCCGACGCAGCACCGGTGTCATTCCGATGTCGGGACCATTGAACATCACCACGGTCGCGCCGTCACGGCGCAGGCGCACGACCATGTCCTCGAATCGCTGGGCGACGTCATCCGGGTCGGTGCCGGGGCGGATGATGTCGTTGCCGCCAGCCGACACCGTGATGAGGTCGGGATTGAGCGCGAGGGCAGCATCGACCTGCTCGTCGGAGATCTGCTGGAGAAGTCGCCCCCGGATTGCGAGATTCGCATAGGCGAAGTCGGTGCTCTGCGAACTGAGCACCTCGGCCACGCGATCCGCCCACCCGCGGTGTCCGCCCGGGCTCTGCGGTTCAGGGTCGCCGATGCCCTCGGTGAATGAGTCACCGATCGCGACGTACCTGGTCCACGGATGCTGCTGCGCCATGCCACTAGCATTGCTCAGCTAGCGGCACGCTCGCCACCTCGCGTGTTGCTGCTTGTCGAGCGCTGGGCGCAGTGCCAAGCTGAGCGTGCGGTGTGAGACTCGCACCGCCACAACAAATGGAGCGTCATCAATGGGCTGGTTTTCCTTCCTCATCCTCGGAATCATCGCTGGCGTCATTGCCAAGCTGATCCTGCGCCAGAAGGCAGGATGGTTCCTCACGATCATCCTCGGCGTCCTGGGTGCCATGGTCGGTGGCTGGATCGCGGGACTCATCCCCGGCATCGGCTACGAGAACTTCTGGTCGATCCAGTCGTGGCTCATCGCCATCGCGGGCGCGCTGGTCGTTCTGTTCGTCTTCGGACTCATCACGCGACGTCGCAAGGCCTGATTCGACACCACTGAGGCGGGCACCGGCTACGGTCGGTGCCCGCCTCTGCGTTCGCCCCCGCGTCGGATGCCGGTGCGATGATGTGACCATGGGCAAGCAGGATGGGCGCGACCGTCAGGTCACTGTCGGTCCCATCGACGACAGCACCGCGACGATCCTCCACGTCGACATGGATGCCTTCTTCGCGTCAGTCGAGCTGCTGGATCACCCCGAGCTCGTGGGCAAGCCCGTGATCGTCGGGCACAACTCCTCGAGATCGATCGTCACAGCGGCAACGTACGAGGCACGCAAGTTCGGCATCAACTCGGCGCTGCCCATGTCGATCGCTTTGAAGCGGTGTCCCCAGGCGATCATCCTCGAGCCGCACTTCGACCGCTATCACCACTTCTCGAAGCAGGTCTTCGCGATCTGCGACGAACTCACGCCCTCGGTCGAGCGGCTCGGAATCGATGAGGCGTTCCTCGATGTGTCCGGGGCCGGCCGCGTGATCGGCTCGCCGGTCCAGGTCGCGGCCCTCCTGAGGCGGCGGGTGCGCGCCGAGACCGGCCTGGTCTGTTCGGTGGGCGCCGCCGCGACCAAGTTCGTTGCGAAGGTCGCCAGCGGAATGTCCAAGCCCGACGGACTCCTCGTGATCCCTCGCGAGCGGACGACAGCGTTCCTGCACCCCCTTCCCATCGCCAAGCTCTGGGGTGTGGGCGGCAAGACCGAAGAGGTGCTGCGCGGCCGCGGCATCCACACCATCGGGGCCCTCGCCGCGACCCCGGTCGACGTGCTTGCGCGCTATCTGGGGGATGCCGCAGGCTCTCGCCTGCACGATCTCGCGTGGGGCATCGATCCCCGAGTGGTGCACGCGGGCGCCGACGAGAAGAGCGTCGGGCACGAGGTGACCTTCGAAACCGACATCACCGACCCCGTCATCATCCACCGCGAGCTCCTGCGGATGTCGAGCATGGTGGCTGTGCGCCTGCGCAAGGCGGGCATGCGTGGCCGAACGGTGGTGCTCAAGCTGCGGTACGAGGACTTCACGACGATCACCCGGTCACGCACGCTGCCCGAGCCCACCGACCTCGGCCGCACGATCTACGACGAGGTGCGATCGATCTACGAGTCACTGGGCAATGACCGCCCGGTGCGCCTGGTCGGCGTCCGCGCCGAACAACTGCTCGACGCGGCAGACGTGCAGCTGGGCCTGTGGGACGAGACCGACGGCTGGCGCGAGGCCGAAGACGTGATGGATGCCGCATCCGCGCGATTCGGTCGCGGAGCCGTCACCCCGGCTCGCCTCATCGGCCACGCTGCCACCGAGCGACCCAGGCTCGGCCAGCGGGACTGAGTCTCGACAGACTCGACCACTGCGGGGCGGGGTGTCACCCGCATCGGGTAACGTTCCATCAAGTGAGCACTCCACCGCCCAGCACGGGCTTTCCGACCCCCACGGTCGGAACCTTCGCAGCGGAGCACCTCTCACCGTCCTATCCTGAGCGCGCCGCTCGAGGCACCGCAGACAAACTGCGGGCCTGGCAGGCGGAGGCCCTCGACGCCTACTTCGATCGCGAGCCCAAGGACTTCCTCGCGGCCGCCACCCCCGGCGCCGGCAAGACCACGTTCGCGCTGCGGCTCGCCGTCGAGCTCATCGCCCGCCGGGTCGTCGACCGGGTCACCGTGGTCGCGCCCACCGACCACCTCAAGCGGCAGTGGGCGGATGCCGCGCACAAGGTCGGTCTGCGCCTGAATCCCGCCTATGCGAACGGCGATGGCTACGGCGGTCGACGGTTCCACGGTATGGCCGTCACTTACGCGCAGGTGGCGGTTCGGGCATCCCTGCACCGGGAGATCACCGAATCTGCGCGCACCCTCGTGATCCTCGACGAGGTGCACCACGGCGGCGATGCGCTGAGCTGGGGCGACGCCATCCGCGAGGCGTTCGAGCCGGCGACCCGTCGTCTTTCGCTCACGGGAACTCCGTTCCGCAGTGACACGGCGCCAATTCCCTTCGTGAGCTATCTCGCCGACGAGAAGGGTATCCGCACCTCGCTCACCGACTACAGCTACGGCTACGGACGTGCGCTTGCCGACGGCGTGGTGCGGCCGGTGATCTTCCTCGCCTACGCGGGAAAGATGCGCTGGCGCACGCGCATGGGCGACGAGATGGAGGCTCGGCTCGGCGAGGGTGACACCCAGGACATCACCGCTCAGGCCTGGCGCACCGCCCTCGATGCCAAGGGCGAGTGGATGCCCGCCGTGCTTCGCGCCGCGAACACCCGTCTCACCGAGGTGCGGCACTCCATCCCTGATGCCGGCGGCCTCGTGATCGCCACCGACCAGCAGGCAGCCCGCGCGTACGCCGCCCTGCTGAAGGACATCACCGGCGAACCCGCGACTGTGGTGCTCAGTGACGAGAAGGCGTCATCGGCGCGCATCGAGAAGTTCGCGGCGGGGGAGAGTCGCTGGATGGTGGCCGTGAGGATGGTCTCCGAGGGGGTCGACGTGCCCCGGCTCGCGGTCGGCGTGTATGCGACGTCGGCGTCGACTCCGCTGTACTTCGCTCAGGCCGTTGGGCGGTTCGTGCGCGCCCGCCGCCGGGGGGAGACCGCATCGATCTTCCTGCCGAGCGTGCCCTCCCTGATGTCACTGGCGACACAGCTCGAACTGGAGCGCGATCACGCCCTCGACCGGGAGCACGACGACACGAAGCTGCTCGAGGATGAGCTGCTCGAGCGCGAGAACCAGCAGGAGGCGACCTCCGACGAACTCACCGACGAGTTCACCTGGGAGGCGATCGAGTCCGACGCCAACTTCGACAAGGTGCTGTTCGACGGCGACGAGTTCGGCTTCGCGGCACTCACGGGAAGCGATGAGGAGCTCGACTTCATCGGGCTGCCGGGCATCCTCGAGCCGGATCAAGTGCGCGAGTTGCTCAAGCAGCGGCAGGCGCGCCAGTCACGTCGTGCCGCGAGCAAGCCGCGCGAAGAGCAGCCCCCGCCGCTGTACCGCACGCTCAAGGAGCAGCGCAGCCTGCTCAACTCGCTCGTGGGCATGCGCTCCAAGCTCAGCGGAGAGCCTCACGGTCTCATCCACGCCGAGCTACGGCGGCTGTACGGCGGACCGCCCGTCGCGCAGGCCACTGTCACGCAGTTGCAGGCGAGGATCGACCACCTGCGTCGTGGAATGAAGCGTTAACAGAGAAACGCCCCCGGTATAGGACCGGGGGCGTTTCTGTGCTGTTTGCACAGCGTTACTGATTTACAAGATCAGAGGGGGCGGATGTTCTCCGCCTGGGGACCCTTCGGTCCCTGGGTGATGTCGAACTCGACCTTCTGGTTCTCGTCGAGCGACTTGTAGCCACCGGTTGCGATGGCCGAGTAGTGGGCGAACACGTCAGGACTTCCATCCTCAGGGGCGATGAATCCAAAGCCCTTTTCCGCGTTGAACCACTTAACGGTACCTAATGCCATGTAAAACTCCTCCAGGAGCGTTCTTCTGGCCCCGACAGTCGAGGCCACATCGATACCTCCGAGGAGTGCACCGACGATGTGCCAAGGCTATAGCAGTAGTCGGCTGATAGTGCCATGTATTTCACAACCGGTAACGAATCGTCATCTGGCGTGCACCTACCGGAAATCGCGCGAACGGGTGCGCGGAGCCATCGCGAGCACCTCGAAGCGATCGGCGAGCACGTTCGTGACTCCTTCCGCCGAGCGCTCGAGGATGCCCCGCACGATGAGCGCCGGTGCCTCACGCACCACCCTCCGATAGCGATCCCAGACCCCCACGCTGCAGATGACGTTGACGAGTCCCGTCTCGTCCTCGATGTTGAGGAAGGTGATGCCGCTGGCGGTTGCGGGTCGCTGGCGGTGAGTGACCACCCCGCCGATCTCGATGCGACGCCCCGCCTCGGCGGTCACGAGGTCGGCCGCCGACAGCACGCCCCGGTCGGTCAGACTCTCCCGCAGATGCTGCACGGGATGACTGTCTGTGGAGACGCCGGTCGCCCACAGGTCGCTCATCAGCTCCTCCACGGCTGTCGGCATGGCGAACAGCGGCGGCTGCACGGCGACGATCGTTCCCGGCAGATACTGCGCACGATCCTGTGCGGCGTTGCCCGCGTTCCAGAGCGCCTCGCGGCGACTCAGACCGAAGGTGTCGAAGGCCCCCGCGGCCGAGAGAGTCTCGAGTTGCGCTGTCGTCAGATCGACCCGGCGCACGAGGTCGTTCATGTCCCGGTAATCGCCGCCGCGCTCGCGCTCGGCGACGATCCGCTTGGCCACTGCCGTGCCGATGCCGGTGACCTCGTCGAGCCCCAGGCGCACCGCCAGCGCCCCGTCGCGGCGGTGGTCGGCGGTGGTGTCGGGGGAGGAACGGTCGAACGGACCGATCGGCGGCTGCTCGCGGTGCAGGCACTCCGGTCGGCCGGTTGGCTCGACCCCTGCCACCGGTTCGAGCGTCGCGTACACCCCGGAGCGCTGGATGTCGGGCCGCAGCACCGTGACACCGTGGCGCCGGGCATCCGCCACCAGGGATTGCGGCGAGTAGAAGCCCATCGGCTGCGCGCGCAGCAGGGCGGCGAGGAATGCGGCCGGGTAGTGCAGTCGCATCCACGCACTCGCGTAGACGAGCAGACCGAAGCTCAGGGCGTGGCTCTCGGCGAAGCCGAAGCCCGCGAAGGCCTGGATGCGCGCGTAGATGTTGTCGGCGTCAGCGCCCACGATGCCGTTGCCGGCCATGCCCTCGTAGAGCTTGGCCTTGAGACTCTCGATCTTCTCCACCCCGCGCTTGGAGCCCATCGCGCGTCTCAGCAGGTCGGCGTCATCCGGGGTGCAGCCGCCCACGGCGACGGCGATCTGCATGAGCTGCTCCTGGAAGATCGGGATGCCCAGCGTGCGCTCCAGGGGCTCCACGAGCTTGGGGTGCAGGTAGGTGATCTCCTCCTGCCCAAGCTTGCGCCTGACATACGGATGCACCGCCCCGCCCTGGATCGGACCTGGCCGCACCAGCGCGATCTCGACGACCAGGTGGTAGAACTCGCGCGGCTGAAGCCTCGGCAGCAGTCCCATCTGGGCGCGGGATTCCACCTGGAAGACCCCGATCGCATCCGCCCGGCACAGCTGGTCGTAGACGCCCTGCTCCTCCTTGGGGATCGTGTCGAGGTCATGCGACTCGCCCAGTGCGTCGCGCACCAGATCGAAGCTGTACTGCAGCGCCGAGAGCATGCCGAGGCCGAGCAGGTCGAACTTGACCAGGCCCATCCAGGCGCAGTCGTCCTTGTCCCACTGAACGACTGTGCGCTTCTCCATGCGCGCGTGCTCGATCGGAACCACCTCACCGACCGGCCGTTGGGTGAGCACCATGCCGCCCGAGTGGATGCCCAGGTGCCGGGGGAACTTCATGACCTCCATGGCCAGACCCACCACCGAGTCCGGGATGTCGTGGTCGGCGCTGGAGACAGTCGCACCCCAGCGCTCCACCTGTTTCGACCACGCATCCTGCTGGCCGGGACTGTGCCCCATCGCTTTGGCCATGTCACGCACCGCGAACTTGGGCCGGTACTGGATGACGTTCGCCACCTGCGCCGCGTTCTCCCGACCGTACTTGTCGAAGACGTACTGGATGATCTCCTCACGGCGCTCCGACTCGAAGTCGACATCGATGTCGGGCTCCTCCTCGCGCATGGTGGAGATGAAGCGCTCGAACGGCAGTTTGTAGCGGATCGGGTCGACCGCGGTGATCTTGAGCAGGTAGCAGACGACGCTGCTGGCCGCCGATCCGCGACCCTGACACAGGATGCCGCGGCTCCTGGCCTCGCGCACGATGTCCCACACGATCAGGAAGTACCCCGCGAAGTGCTTGGCCTCGATGGCATCCAGCTCCTTGCCGATGCGGGCCAGATTCTCGGGTGTCAGATCGATCTGCCGATCGGGAAGGCCCGCCCAGACCAGCTCGCGCAGGTAGCTCATGGGAGTGTGTCCGGGCGGCACCTGCTGGTCGGGCAGGGCGGGCTTGGCCTTGCGCAGCTCGAAACTCAGTTCATCGGCGATGACCACTGTGTTCTCCACGGCACCCGGGTATCGGGCGAATCTGACGGCCATCTCCGCGCCGCTGCGCAGGTGGGCGGTGCCGGCGGCGGGTAGCCAGCCGTCCATCTCGTCGAGGCTGCGCCGGGCGCGTACCGCCGCGAGGGCTGAGTGCAGGTGATGCTGCTCGGGGGTGGCGTAGTGCGCGTTGCTGGTCGCGACCACGCGCAGCCGTTTCTGCGCCGCGAGCTCGTACAACGCGTCGTTGTGGGTGCTGTCGAGCGGGTTGCCGTGATCCCACAGCTCGACGACGACGTTGTCGGCGCCGAACAGGGCGACGAGGCGGTCGAGTTCGGCACCGGCGTGGCCCTGCTCGAGCGCCTGGCGCACGGTGCCCTTGCGGCATCCGGTCAGGATCAGCCAGTGACCGCCCGCCTGTTCGGCGAGCTCCTCGAGGTCGTACACGGGCCGACCCTTCTCCCCACCGCGCAGTTGCCCGCGCGTGATGGCCGCCGCCAGCCGGTGGTATCCCTCCTCCTTGCGGGCGAGCACGAGCAGGTGACTGCCCTCGGGATCGGGCACGCCGTTCTGCGGACCGGTGAGCCCCAGCGAGAGCTCGGCACCGAAGATCGTGGCGGTGGTGCCGATCGAGGCGGCCGCCTCCGCCATGCGCACGATGCCGTACAGACCGTCGTGGTCGGTGAGGGCCAGTGCGGTCAGCCCCAGCCGCGCCGCCTCCTCGGCGAGCGACTCGGGCATGCTCGCCCCGTCGAGGAAGCTGAAACTGGAGTGGGCGTGCAGCTCCGCGTACGGCACCACAGCAGGGCCGGCCAGAGCGAGATCGGCGGGAGGCACGTAGCCCTTGCGTTTGTACGACCACGCCGGGCTGTCACCACCATCGGCGCCCACCGGGGGAGCAGAGCCCGGCCGGGACAGGTCGGAGAGGTTGCGCTCGAACTCCGACCAGGGGATGGGTGGGTTGGACCAGCCCATCTCAGTCGTACCTCGCTTCGGCCCACCAGCCGCCGGAGTCGAGCACGAGCAGCCAGGCGCACCCCGACGAGTCGACGGCCTGGAACCGCCAGGCGGCACGGGCGCCGGAGGTCCACCAGCGTTCGTCGAGCGGCCACGGTCCCGCCCAGCGCGTGATCGTGAGCTCGGTACGACCGGCGGAGAAACGGCGGGGCGGCGCGGTGAGGGTGCCCCGGGCATCCATCGCGACGGGCTCGCCCGCCTTCGACAGCACGTGCACCGGATGCCGCGGCACGAACACCGTGCCCGGCAGCGGGTCGGGCAGCCTGCCCGGCCACGGTTCGGCCGCGGAGCGGCCGGCCACCGGACGGTCGCCCCACGCCACCAGCTGCTGGCGGTCGGCCAGGGTGCGGCCCCCCGACAGCACGGGCATGAGCACGGCACCGTGGCCGAGCATGCTCTGCACCCGGGAGAGCCCGTGGTGCACGCGCTCGTCGGGACCTGCCCCCCACAGGCCGGTCTCGTGGTTGCCGATCGCGTCGACGGCCTCGGGAGCCACACTGATCCGTGTGATGCCGGAACTGAGGGCGGCATCGATCACGCCTGAGCCCTGCAACTGCCAGCGCACCCGGTCGACGACGTCGGCAGCTGTGAAGGATCGCGGGTGCAGCCAGACCCGCTCCGAGCGCTCATCGGAGTCGGAGTCGAGCTCCACCCTGATGGCCGTGCAGACCAGCTTCGCCGCGGTGAGGTCGTCGATGAACCGCTCCGCCGCGGCACGCACCCCGAAGGCGACCTGGTCGACGCGGTCGAGGGCCGGCTCGAAGTCGACGATCACGTCGAGATCGCGCGGGGGAGTGCGCGGGCTCAGAGGCAGGCTGTCGCGGCCGCCCGACAGCGCGTGCACCCTGGCACCCTGTTCGCCGAACCGCAGGCGCACATCGTCGGCACCGAGTTGCGCGAACTCCCCGAGGGTGCGGATGCCCAGCCTCCGCAGCAGCGTGACGATGCCCGGCTGCCCCTCCTCCAGCAACCCCACGTCGAGCGGAGCGAGAAACTCGGCCGCCCCACCCTCGGCAACGATGTGCACGGGATTGGCCCGGCGCGCCGCCTGCTCGGCAGTGAAGAGTCCGTCGCCGATACCCGCGCGTGCCCCGCCGGCGCCGAGCTCGTCGAGTTGGGAGGTGAGCGCGAGCGCCGCCGCCCGTTCGCCGCCGTAGTAGCGGGCGGCACCGCGGATGCGCACGGCGCACACGCCAGGGCGCACCAGTTGCACGCCCGGAACCAGGTGCTCCACGGCGGCGATGAGCGGTTCGAAGGCGCGATTGTCGAGCGCGGGATCGTAGTCGAGCGCGGTCAGGTGCGGCAGGCGGGCCTGAGCCTCGCGCAGCCTCAGGCCGCGCGCGATCCCTTCGGCGCGAGCGGAGGCCGAGCAGGCGAAGACGACGCCCTTCGCGATCAGGGCGACCGGGGCATCCGCCGGCAGCCCTGCCGCACGGATCGCCGCGGTGACCGGCCAGTCCGGGCACCACAGCACCACCACTCGCGGCAGACCCGCACCCGGGTCGGTGCCAGTGCCGACGGCGGTGCCGGGTCGCCTGTTCATCCGGTCGCCGCCAGCGGGACAGCGGATGCGACGCCCCCGGCCCGCGAGACCCGCTGCACCGTCTCGTCGGCGGCGGGAAGCCACAGCCTCGCACTCCTGGGGCGCCCGGTCAGCCGGTGGGTCACGGTGACCGTCACCTGGCGCGCGGCCAGATGCCCGTGCCCTTCGCCCACCCCGAACCACTCGCTGTCTGACAGCGACAGCATCGCCTCGCTCTGCGGCCAGGTACCGAGCACTAGCAGTGTCGCACCGCGCTGGCGCAGGCGGGCCGAGAGCCGGGCGACACTCGCATCACTGGCCTGCTTCGGCGGACGCGTGACGACGACACCCATCACATCCGCTACCGCTGCCGTCACGGCGAGCCACTGATCGCCGGGGTGAGGCACCAGCACCAGCCGCTCGAGGTCAATACCGAATCGGGATGCCGCTTCAACGCCGAACTCCGGAACCCCCACGACAGCGCACCACGAGCCCGCAGCCGACGGCCCGGCCAGCAGGGTCATGACGAGCATCGCCGACCGCTCCACGGAGTAGGCGGCGCCCTGCTGGAGCCCCCCGCCGGGCAGCAGCTCAGCAATCGCGGGATGCGTGGGCAGCAGTCGGGAATCGAGCTTGGTCGCCTGCATGGACCGGATGCGCTCCTGAAGCGCCTGCACGGTGTCTGCTACCTGCACGGTATCGGCTGTCTTCGCGGTCTCTGCCGTCGTGACAGCCTCGTGCGCGGGCGCTACTGCGAGGGCGGAGGACATCTGTCCATGGTCGAACATATGTTCGATTGTGTCAATCGCCGGTGACATTCGTCGGCGTGTCAAGCGCCGACGATGGGAACACGAACCCTAGAAGTCGGTCCAGAACAGCGGGCTGTTCGAGCCCATCAGCAACAGCGTGAGCGCCACGACACCCGCGACGATGAGCACGAGTGCGATGCCGCCGAGCATCTTGCCCAGCGGGCGACTGAACGCGAGTGCGATGATGCCCAGCACGAGACCGACGATCAGGCAGGCGGGCACGACGAGGAACCCGAGGAAGAACATCACATAGGCGGCCTCGGCGAAGCCGCCGATCCCGTTGGCACCCTGGCCGAACGCCAGAAGAATCAGACCCACCCCCGTGTAGAGCAGAGGAAACAGCGTGACAGCCAGTGCCCACACTCCGGGGGTGGCACTGCGGCGAGGGGGCCGACCCGAGGCAGTCACCGGGGGAGCGGGCGGGGTGGGGTCGGCCGTGGCATCCGTCATGCGACCACGGTAGCGGCGACCGGGCACGCGCAACAGCACCAGTGCAGCGCACAATGGAGCATGACCAAGAACTGGACACCCCTTGCGATCACCTGGTTCGTGCTCGCCATCGCGGGACTCGTGGGCACCTGGACCTTCAACGCGCTGGCAATAGTGCAGTTGCGCGACTTCGTGGGGGACTGGGTGAACAGCGGACCCGCGGTGTCGTCGCTCACGGTCGACCTGCTTGTCGTGGCCGTCGCCGGATGCATCCTGATCGTCGTCGAGTCACGTCGGCTCGGCATGCGGGGCGCCTGGCTCTACATCGTGCTGAGCGGGCTGACCGCGTTCGCGTTCACGTTTCCGCTGTTCCTCGCGATGCGCCAACGCCGCCTCACGGCGATCGCCACCGACGCACAGCAGTTGCCGCGCACCTGACCGGACCGTCTCCGCGCTATCGCTTGCGAGGCCGCGGCGGAGCGCCCCGCCGAGGTTTCTGGCCCGCTCGTGCCACGGGTTTCGCGCCGGACTTGGCGCCCGGCTTGGCCGCCGGCCTCGCGGCGGGCTTCTCCTCCGGCACGGCAACCTGTCCGCGTGAGCTGTTCGCGGTGCGACCACGCACGATGCCGATGAACTCGTCGATGAGATCGGATGGTGCGTCGATCGGCCACACCAGAGCGACCTGGGTGGTCGGGGCATCCGTCACCGGTCGGGCGATCACGTCGCGCCGGCTGAGAGCCCGAGCCACAGACTGCGGAAGCACCGTCACCCCGACGTTGGCTGCGACCAGCTCGATGGTCGGCGCCCACTCGCCCACGAGCACCGTCTCGTCGGCGAGATCGGCGAGGGTGAGCGCGTCGAGCGCCTCGATCGCGTGATCCTTGGGCGCGACCACGACCGCCTGCTCCGTGTAGAGCGGGATCACGCTGAAGCGCTCGGCGTCAACCGGCAGGCGAGTGAGGGCCACCTGCGCCGTTCCGTCGTCGAGGGCGGCGAGAGCATCACCCGTCGGCAGCAGCGTGAGCGGATGCCGCGGCATCCGCTCGCCCCAGACTCGCGCCCACTTGGCTGGCGTGACCCCCACGACGAAGGCAACGACGAAGGGCTCGGACATGGCTTCAGGCTAGCGCCACCGTCACCGGTAGCCTTGGGGGGTGCCAGATCAGACCATGAAGCCCGAGACCGCCGCGAAGAAGCTCGGCATCTACCTGCAAGCAGCCCCGGCAGAATTCCAGGAGGGCCTCGTGACGCGCACCCAGTTTCTCGAGTTGCAAGCCAACCCGCCCGAGTGGCTGGTTGAACTGCGGCGCACCGGACCCCACCCCAAGCAGGTCGTGGCCCAGAAGCTCGGCATCTCGGTGTCCGGCCTCACCCGGGCTGGCGCGCCCACCAGCATGACGACGGCGGAGATCAAGCAGTTGCTCGAGCAGAAGCCGGAGTGGCTCGTGGTGGAACGAGCGACGCAGGCGGCCGTGCACGAGGAGAACGCGCGCATCAAGTTCGAGCGACGTGCGAAAAGCGAACATCGTCAGGGCGGGGTCTGATCCGCAAGCGCTTTCGCGACGTAATGTCGTAACCGGGGAAAGTTTCTAGCTCGGGGGGAGTGCCATGGTCGACCGACTCAGCCACGCCCTGATGCGAGCCTTCGCACGCGCCTGGGTGATGTCATCGTCTGAGTCGTGGCGCGCTCTTCCCGTGCCAACCGATCGCCCCACGGCCCACGCGGCCGGTTCCGACGTCGATCGGGTGCTGCTGATGGGAAACGGCATCGCGGTCAGTTACGGCGTGCTGTCGCATGATCTGGGCCTCGCCGGTCACCTCGCGAGGCGTCTGTCCGCTCTCACCGGTCGCGGCACCACGGTGGATGTGCGCGCGGCCCCCGATCTCACACCCGCGGATGCGCTGCCCATTCTGGCATCGCCCGAGTTCGCCAAGTACGACGCCGTGGTCTCCACTCTCGGAGGTCTCGAGGCGGTGTTGTTCGGGTCCGCCGATGTCTGGCGCCACTCGGTGCGCGAACTCATCGAGACCTTGGCGCGGTCGGCGCCGAACACCAGCATTCATTTCGTCGGCATCCCGCTGTCCAGCAACATGGTGCGGATGCCGCGGCTCTACGGTCTCGCTGTCGAGGCTCACACGAATCGTCTCAATACCATCACCGAGCAGGTGTGCGCCGAGTATCCGTCGGCTCGGTTCATCCCCTTCGAGCCCGTACAGGCCCGCGTGCTCGACCAGATCGGTCGCGATCTCTACAAGCGCTGGGCTGACCCGATCGCAGAGAGCGTGGCACACAAACTGGACGGCCGGGTTCATCGCGACACAATTCCCACCGACGAGGATGCCCGGCTCGCCGCACTCGTGGAGATGGGCATCCTCGAGTCGCCACGGGACGAGGAACTCGACCAGATCGTCGCCACCGCTCGCGACCTGTTCGGGGTATCCGGAGCAGGAGTCAACCTCATCGACAGCGATCGCCAGTGGGTGATGTCGTCGGCCGGGCGCAGCCATGGCACCATCTGCCGGGGGGACTCGGTGTGCACCACCACGATCGGCGCCGCGGACATGTTCGTCGTCGAGGACACGCTCCTCAATCCCGACTACCGCGACAAGGAGTGGGCCCACGGCGACGATGCGGTGCGGTTCTATGCGGGCTATCCCCTCGAGGCACCCGACGGGCACCGCATCGGCGCCCTGTGCGTGGTCGATGACAAGCCGCGTACGTTCGAGGCCACCGATCGTGCCCTGCTCCGGGATCTGGCGATGCGAGTGCAGTCCCTGCTGTGGGAGAAGCGCAGCACCTTGACGACGCCCACCCAGGGCGGGCAGCACCGCTAGGCCGCGGCCGGCGTGCCCTTCGCGCCAGCCTTCGCACCGGAACCGGTGCGGGACTGGATCGCCGCGATGACGAGCATGATGCCGAACACGATCGCGTAGATTCCGATCAGCCAGACCAGACCGAGCAGGGCCGCGCCGGGCGTGACCAGAATCAGAACGCCCAGCAGGATGCCGAAGAGGATCGACAACACCCCGGCGATGATGCCGACAGTCTTCGCGGTGCCCGAGGGAGCTCCGGCGGCGGAACGGATGCCCGCGACCCCGTGGGTGATGTTCCAGATGACGATGGTCCACAGCAGAACCAAACCACCGAAGATGCCCACGAGCCCGGGGATGATCAGAGCGATGAGTCCGGCGATGGCGGACAGGATGCCCTGCGCGAGAAGCCAGCCCCACGCCTTGAGCTGGTTACGCACACGCACGGCATGCACGGCGGAGAAGATGCCATCGACCAGCGCGTAGGCGCCGAAGACGATGGCGAAGGCGAGGATCGCCGACCCCGGGTTGATGAGCGCGATGATTCCGAAAGCGATGGCCAGGATGCCGCGGATGAGCACCCACCACCAGATGCCCTTGGTGAGGTCGACGATGGGGGCGGGAATGGTCTCTGAGTCGGTCATGCGAACAATATAGCGAGCGAGGCGAAGTAACGTGGACATGTGACTTCGGCAGAATGCATCCACGGATTCGAAGCGGGTATGTGCGACATCTGCTACCCAAAGACGCCGGTGGTGCCGCCCCGGGCATCCCGGGTCAGCCCTGTCCGGGCTGCTCGCAGTGCCGCGCCGCGTGTCGCTCCCATACGATCGGCCGCGCCCCGATCAGCGGCGAGCGCACCATCCGTGAACCTGCTCGATCAGCGCATCTTCCACGTGACTCACCTGCGCAACCTCGAGGGCATCGTCGGCGCCGGCGGGCTGGTCGCCGGCGAGTCGCCCGAGGTCGACTTCAGCTCGCCGCTCGCCCGCGAGCTACGGTCCTCCGCGACGGTGGGGGAGGGCGGCGCGCAACCCGTGTCCGCGTATGTGCCGTGGTACCTGACGCCCGACGCCGAGGTCTGGAACGAGCTGCGCCGGGGAGCCGCCGAACCCCGGTGGTCGGCTGCGGCGCGTGCCGCGGCATCCGTCGACCTGGTGGTGCTCGTGAGCACTGTGAAGGCGCTCGGCGATCTGGCCGACGGCGACATCGTGGTCGCCGATGGTGATGCGGCTGGCACGTACACCCGGTTCGCCGGTGGCGCCGACCCCGCCCTGCGGATGCTCGCCCGCCTGCACAACACCGATCACGCTCTGGCTGCCGAGGTGCTCGTGAAGGACTCGGTGCCGTTCGAGGCGGTGCAGTTGATCGGCGTCGCCAATGAGCCGCAGCGCGATCGTGTGCGCGCCCTCCTTGACGCGGCAGGCGTGCGTACCAAAGTGGCGGTGTACCCGCCGTGGTTCGCAGCGCCGGCCTGACGCGGCAGCATCCAGCCCGATCCATCAACGGCCTACACTCGACCCCATGACTTTTCAGGCCTACCTCGACGCGATCAAAGCCAAGACGGGACTCGACCCCGCCGACTTCAAGCGGCTGGCCAGCGAGAAGGGCATCCTGGATGCGAAGGCCAGCGTCGTCCTCGCCTGGCTGAAGGAGGACTTCGACCTCGGCTCGGGCCACGGTATGGCGATCTTCGGAACGTTCAAGGACCGCCCCGAGGCATCCGAGCGTGTCGACAAGCAGTTCGCCGGGCCGAAGGCCCACTGGCGACCGGTCGTCGACCAACTGATCGCAACTCTCGCCGAGCACGGACCCGTCGGCACGGCGCCCACCGACACATACATCAGCCTGCTCAAGGGCAAGGCCAAGTTCGCGATTGTCGCGATGACCGCCGACCGGCTCGATGTCGGCATCAAGCTGCGGGATGCCGCGACCATAGCCACCTCGCCCCGCGTCGAGCCGAGCCGCTCCTGGAACTCGATGGTCACCCATCGCGTGCGGGTGACGGATCCGGCGCAGGTCGATGCCGAGCTGATCGGCTGGTTGCGCGCGGCGTACGACGCGGCCGGCTGACACACACAGAAAGTGCACAGGGGCGCCAGTCCACAGATCCCTGCTCGTGACCCCGGGTGCGGCCTCCGTGACCGCACACTCGGGGCATGACCGAGACACTTCACTTCGATGACGTGAGCGCCATGGCGCTCGAGACCGACGACGAGATCGTGGCACGCGTTCGCGAGCTTGTGCGCAATGCGATCCGCCACCAGGTCTGGCTGATGTTCCTCAACGCCGAGCGGCGGCAACTGCCGGTGATCATGCCGACGGATGTGCCGCCAGCGCCGGATGAGGACGACCCGTCGCGCATCGGGGCGTTCATTCGTGAGCTGGCCGCAGAACTCGAGGCGAGCACCGTCGTGGTCACGTATGAACGTGTCGGCGGCGACCAGCTGACCGACGCCGACCGCGTGTGGCTGCGCGCTCTGCACGAGGCCTGCGAGAACTCGAGGGTCGCGTTCAGCGGACCACACCTGTGCCATCGGCGCGGGGTTCGGGCCGTCGAGCCGGAGGAATATCTGGGCTGATTGGCGCCAGCGGCGCTGGGCGGCTACCTGTGAGGCTCCCGTCAACGGCCTCCGCGCACCTCGCTGGCACCCATACTGTGGATGAGCAACGGAGCGCTGGTCCCTCCGGCACCCCACGAGTGGAGTGCGCGCATGCCGACCTACGGATTTCTCAGCACGTTCCCGCCGACCAGGTGCGGACTGGCGACATTCACGCAGTCCCTTGCCACCGCGATTGTTGGCTCCGGGCTCGGTGGCGCGACCATCGTGCGGGTGATGGATGGACCCGTCGACGACTCCGAGGGGCGCTTCGGCTCCCGGCTGCCGATCGCCGCGCACCTCGTGGCGGGGGATCCCTCGAGCATGAGTGCGAGCATCCGGGCCCTCAATGCCTGCGATGTCGCGATAGTCCAGCACGAGTACGGAATCTTCGGTGGCACCGACGGTGACGAGGTCATCGGCGTGCTCGAACAACTCACAGCCCCTGCGATCGTGGTACTTCACACGGTGCTGGAAAAGCCCACCCCCAACCAGAAGCGCGTTCTCGAGCGCGTCTGCGAGCTGGCCACCTCCGTGGTGGTCATGTCGGACAGAGCTCGCACCACCCTCGAAGCCACCTACGCCGTCGACCTGCGTCGGGTGCAGATGATCCCGCACGGTGTTCCCGACCCGATGTTCAGCACAGCGGAAATCGACGGCCACCGCATCGTCACCTGGGGACTCATCGGACCGGGCAAGGGTATCGAGTGGGGAATCCGCGCCCTCGCGCTATTGGGTGACCTCGACCCGCTGCCCGAATACGTGATCGTCGGCAGAACCCATCCGAAGGTGCTCGCCCACGAAGGCGAGGCCTACCGGGACTCGCTGAAAGTTATCGCCCGTGAACTCGGTGTCGAGGCAATGGTCACATTTGTCGACGAGTACCTGGATGCCGCGGCCCTCGCCGAATACGTGACGTCGGCCGACGTCGTGCTCCTGCCGTACGACAACCACGATCAGGTGACGTCGGGAGTGCTGGTCGAGGCGGTCGCCGCCGCCCGCCCGGTCGTCGCCACGGCCTTTCCGCACGCCGTGGAACTGCTCACCGGCGGCGCCGGTCTGGTCGTCGACCACGGCAACCCGCAGGCGATCGCGGCCGCGCTGCGCACCGTCTTCTCCGGGCAGGGCCGTCTGATGTCGGAGGTGGCGACGCGGGTGAGCCTCGGCACCAGCTGGACCGAGATCGCGGCGCGGTACGACGCGGTCGCCGCTACGATCCTCGCAAGCAGGGCCGCGTGAGCGTGACAGGCACGACGCTGCACCGCCGAATCTCGTCGCCGGTGTACGGCCATCTCGTGAGCCTGAGCGATGACATCGGTCTGTTCGAGCACGCCGATGGTGATGTGCCCCGTCAGGAGCACGGTTACTGCGTCGATGACGTCGCGCGGGCACTGATCGTCGCCGTGCGCGAGCCCAGCGACCAGCTCGCCGGACTCGCAACGACCTCTCTGGAATTCCTGGCTCGCGCAATCGGCGACGGTGGGCGTTCACACAACCGCATGTCGGTCACGGGCGAGTGGACCGATGAACCCGACCTGGGCGACTGGTGGGGGCGTTCGGCATGGGCGCTGGGCACCGCGGCGGCGCGGAATCCCGACCTGCGCTGGCGCGCTCGCGCCCACTTCATGCGCTTGGCCGCCACCCGATCGCCTCACGTGCGATCCATGGCGTTCGCTGCTCTGGGCGCCGCGGAACTCGTACTCGCGGGGGACCGAGACCGGCGTCTCGTGTACCTGCTCCTCGACGCACTCGACATCGTGCCGCAACAGCCCACCAACGTGTGGGCCTGGCCCGAGGATCGTCTGCGCTACGGGAACGGATCGCTTGCTGAGGCGGTGATAGCCGCCGGGGCCGCACTGGAGAAGCCCGCCGTGCTCGAGGGCGGCCTCGCCATGCTCGATGCGCTTCTCGATCTCGAGACCCGTGACGATCACCTCTCTGTGGCGGGCACAGCGGGGCGCGGCGCGGCAGACATCGCAGCCCAGTTCGACCAGCAGCCCATCGAGATCGCCGCAATCGCGGATGCCGCGGCCCGAGCCCACGACATCACCGGCGACCCGCGCTGGCTGAGCGCCGTAGGGCTGGCCTGGCGCTGGTTCCTGGGGACCAACGACAGCGCCACCCCCATGGTCGACCTCGCCACGGGCGCAGGTTACGACGGGTTGGAACGCACCGGCCGCAACGACAACCGGGGAGCGGAGTCGACTCTTGCCGCCCTCAGCACCTGGCAGCACGCGCACCGCCTGGGGGTGCTGGAACAGTGACCCTCCTCGCACGGGACGCAGGCCTCGAGCTCGACCACGACGTGACGCGCGTCGTCGCCCAACTGTTCCTCCCCGGCGAGAGCATCGCTCCGATGAAACCCCAGGCAGAACTCATCGCCGAGCGGGTACGTGCGCTGGCACCGGAACAGGCGCGCCAGATCGCCCGCGACCTGCTCGATGCTTTCGGGCCGAGGCATCCGGATCTCGAAGCCCTGTTCGGGCGCAACGCCGACTACGTGCTGGGTCGCATCGGTGAGCACATGGAGTCGGGCAGCGCCCATCACACGGTCATGGGCGGCACCGTCACGAACGAGTACTCGGTCGAGGGTGCCGCGCTGTGCAACCCGAGCATCGCACCGCACCCAGACCAGACCGGTCTGCTCGATGGCCAACTGCGAGTGGTCGTGTCGCTGCGCCAGATCGGCGAGGGACACATCTCAAGCCTGGGCTTCGTCACTGGTGTCATCGGGCCGGGGGAGTTGTTCACCTTCGACAGTCGGCACACGCCGCTCGTGACGCCGACGATCACGTCGGCCGAGGGTCGTTGGTCGAGTTACCGTGCCGAGTTCCCGCCGCAGGCCGCGCTGAGCCAGCGCGTGCTCATGCCCGTGATCGATGATGAGCGCAACGGAATCGAAGACGCACGCCTGGTGCTCTTCACCTACGACGACGGCAGCACCGAGTACCGAGCAACCTACACCGCGTACGACGGGCGATCGATCATCCCGCGGCTGCTGACCTCGAGGGACCTCCTCTCGTTCGAGAGCCACCCGCTCACCGGCCCCGCGGCAACGAACAAGGGCATCGCGCCGTTCCCGCGCCCGATCAAGGGCGAGCTCTACGCCCTCGTACGCTCGGATGGCGAGACGAACGGTCTCGCGCATTCCCCCGATGGTCTTGCCTGGGGCCGCGAGACCGCCATCCGAGGGCCAGTGCTGCCGTGGGAGATCGTGAAGTCCGGAAACTGCGGCAGCCCGATCGAGACAGACGAGGGCTGGCTCGTGATCACCCACGGAGTCGGGCCGATGCGGGTCTACTCCATGGGAGCGATGCTTCTCGATCTGGACGATCCGAGGAGAGTGATCTCGGTACTTCCCGAACCGATGATCCGTTCGACGGGCGCGATGCAGCCGGGTTACGTGCCCAACGTCGTGTACTCGTGCGGAGGCATCCTGCACGACGGAGTCGTCTGGCTGCCGCACGGTGTCGGGGACAACCGCATCCGGGTCGCCTCAGTCGGTCTGACCGAGCTGCTCGACGCGATGGTCGCGGTGTAGTCAGTCCGCCGCGCGTGCCTCGTCGAGGGTCTCGCCTGTCGGATCCTCGGCCGTGTCGTCGGACAGGTCGGAACCACCGACGGGGGTACCCTGCCACGACAGCAGGGTGAAGCCCGACTCGAGTGAGCCATCGAGTTCGACCACGCCGGTGTTCTGGATGTCGTGCTCGCCGGCGAAGCTCGGCGGCACGTTGATGGCACGCCCGGCAACCCACACGCGGATCGCGGCACCGTGGCTGAACACCACGGCGTTGTTTCCGGTGACCGACGCGATCGACTCGTCGAAGCGTCGGAAGAACTCGTGGCCGTCGGTGGCGCCGGGCATGCGGCGGTCGAGATCGCCCATGCCCCACGCGAACGCCGTCTCCAGATAGATGCGGTAGGCCTCGTGATCGTGTCTCATCTCGAGGTCGCCCGCCTCGATCTCGTGGATGCCCGGCAACTCCACCGGGTCGAGCCCGCGATCGACGATCAACGGCGTGGCGGTGATGAGAGTTCGGCGCAGCACCGACACGTAGATGCCGTCGATCGCCTCGTGCTTGAGGGCGTCGGGAATCTCGGCGGCCTGACGCTCGCCCAGTTCGGTGAGTCCGGGGCCCGGGCGCGCAGTGTCGAGAAGTCCGTCGACATTCGACGGGGTCTGGCCGTGGCGGATCAGCAGTAGTCGCATCAGCTACGAGCCTATGCGCCACCGCCGACTAGTTCGAGGGCAGAGTCGCGATGCGTCAGCCGCGCTCTTCGCTGTAGCTCGTGACCGCCGGATCGGCATTCTCGGAGTCCTTCAGCACGGGGGAGCGCAAGACGCTGCTCATGAAGCCGGCGACGGTCGGCTGCTCCGGGCCGGGCAGCGCCCCGCCGTCATCGCCGAGAAGTCCGTCGGCCTTGCCATTTGTCTGATCGAATCCAAAGGGAACCATGTGTTCACGGTAGATCCACGTGGGCGGCCGGGGCAGGGCCGAAAGTCCCGGGAATACCTGGCTTCGCTCCTGCGCTGGTATCACCGTGAAGCGCATCGGATTCCTCTCCTTCGGCCACTACCAGGCCGTGCCCGGCTCTCAGGTGCGCACGGCCGGCGACTCGCTCCTGCAGACCATCGAACTTGCAGTCGCAGCCGAGGAGTTGGGTCTCGACGGGGCGTACGTTCGCGTGCACCACTTCGCTCGGCAGCTCGCGAGCCCGTTCCCACTCCTGGCCGCCATGGGCGCGCGCACTTCGACGATCGAGCTCGGCACCGCGGTGATCGACATGCGGTACGAGAACCCCCTGTACATGGCCGAGGATGCGGCGGCCGCCGACCTGATCAGCGCCCACTCGGGAAGCGGCGGCAGGCTCCAGCTCGGCCTCAGCCGTGGATCACCCGAGACCGCCCTCAACGGCTACGAGAACTTCGGCTACGTGCCGGCCGAGGGCCGCACCGACGCCGATGACGCACGTACCAAGACCGAGGTGTTCCGCGCGGCGATCGCCGGAGCCGGTGTCGCGCGCGCGGCCCGCGGCCCGGGCATCCTCGCCATCGAACCGCAGGCGCCGGGTCTCGCTGAGCGCATCTGGTGGGGTTCGGGCACCCGCGCGACCGCCCAGTGGACGGGCGAGCAGGGCATGAACCTGATGAGCTCGACTCTGCTCACGGAGGACACCGGCGTACCCTTCGACGAGCTCCAGGCCGAGCAGATCGCGATCTACCGCGAGGCCTATTCCGCGGCCGGCCACGAGCGCGAGCCGCGGGTGTCGGTGAGCCGGAGCATCATCCCCCTGACGTCCGAGGAGGACTGGGCCTACTTCGGCCGCGAGCGCACCAGCGAGGACCAGGTCGGCTACCTCGACGGCGGACTCGCCCGCTTCGGCAAGAGCTACGTAGGCGAACCCGACCAGCTTGTCGAGGACCTCGCCAAGGATGCCGCCGTGCAGGCCGCCGACACCGTGCTGGTCACTGTGCCGAACCAGTTGGGCGTGGAGTACAACGCGAGGCTGCTGAAGTCGATCGTCGATCTCGGAATTCAGGGCTGGTAGATCTCGACAGGCTCGATCACCGCTCGACGGGCTCGATCACCGCTCGACAGGCTCGATCACCGTCAGCGACTGAGCAGCGCCGCCCGCTCCGGATGGTCGTCGAACCACTGCGCCACGTACCAGCACATGGGTACGACGCGCCGCGTCGAGTTCGACTCCACGTCGTTCATGGCGTAGTCGACAACCTCGGCCGCGAGGCCCTGCCCGCGATGGCTGGGCTGAGTGTAGGTGTGGTTGAACGAGATCGAGTTGCCGTTGATGCGGTAGTCGGCGAGCGCGAGAACCTGCCCGTCCACAGTGAGGGTGTAGCGGCTGGCATCCGGCTCGTGAGTGATGACCTTCGTCATGGCTCCAGAGTACTCGCGCGCCGCTAGGCTCGACCCGATGCGACGCATACTGGCAGCCCTGATCATGTTCTTCGTCGTGGCCGTGCCCACGGCCGCCCACGCCGACACGAGCGACTTCACGTTCGATTCGTTCCACGCCGACTACACGCTGGGTCGCGACGCCGACGGCACCTCGCGGCTGGCCGTGGTCGAGACGATCGTGGCGCACTTTCCGGACTTCGATCAGAACCGCGGCATCGTGCGGGCGATCCCCAACGACTATGACGGCGTGCCGCTGAACACAGTCGTCGAATCGGTGACGGATGCCACGGGCGCCCCCGTGCCGTTCGAGCAGAACTACACCGGCAACTTCGTCGAGCTCGCCCTGGGAACTGACGCTTTCGTGCGGGGCGTGCAGACCTACGTGATCAGCTACAGCCAGACCAACGTCGTGCGGTACTTCTCCGACACCGACGACGACGAGTTCTACTGGGATGTCAACGGCACGGGGTGGGACCAGCCCTTCGGCGAGGTGTCCATGGCGCTGCACGTCGACCCTGCCCTGGAGTCCGCGATCACGGGGGCGGCGTCGTGCTATCAGGGAACCTACGGTGAGAACAACCCGTGCACGATCGAGGGCGGGCCCCTGGAGTTCACAGCCGCCGTGGGAGATCTGGCTCCCGCCGAGACCCTCACCGTGGCGGTGGGATTCACCGCCGAGACGTTCCTCACCCCCGAGCCCACCTACACCGGCCCTCAGCCGCTGCCCCTCTGGGCCCACGTGGCGTCGGGTGGCCTGCTGGCCACAGTGATCGGCGGCGTGGTGCTGTCGATCGTGCTGTGGGCGCGCTCCCGCCGCGGCGCACCCGGGCGGGGCATCATCGTGGCGCAGTACAGCGAGCCCGAGAACCTGTCGATCCTGCAGGCCGCCCACCTCGTGGGGCGGGGCTCGGCGGCGTTGCCGGCGGCGCTCGTTCGACTGGCCGTGCGCCACAACATGCGCATCCTGGCCTACCCGGTCGACGCGTCGATCAGTGAGCCCTACACACTGCAGTACCTGTCGAGCGCCGGAGCCGACACCACCGACCTCGAACTGCTGGGCGACCTGTTCGGAGCCGATCCGCAGCCGGGCGCGCTCAAAGGCTTCGGTCACCGCGACCAGCTGCTCATGGCGCGGCTCGAGGGTGCGTCATCCAAGGCCAACGCATCATTGCTGGCCGAGGGTTACCAGCGCAAGCCGAGGGGCGTCGCGGCGGGCATCCTGATTCCTCTGGTGGAGTTTCTGCTGATCTTCGTGGGGATGGGCCTGCTCATGCTGATGGCCTTCGTCTTCCTCAACGTCAGTCCGCTGGTTGTCATCGCCATGGTCTTCGCGTTTTTCGCCGTCTTCATCACGCTGCCGCTGGCGTGGCGCTCCCGCACTGTCACCGACAAGGGTGCGGATGCCCGTGACTACCTCAAGGGCATGAAGGTGTACCTCGATCTCGCCGAGAAGGACCGCCTGCAGATGCTGCAGAGCGCGACGGGAGCCGACCGGGTGGATGTGGGCGACAACCTGCAACTCGTGAAGCTCTACGAGAAGCTGCTGCCGTGGGCGGTGCTGTGGGGTGTGGAGACGAGCTGGATGAAGGAACTCGCGGTGCACGTGGATGCCCTGGACGAGAAGCCGGACTGGTTCGTCGGCACGAACGGCTTCGAGGTCTCAGCCTTCACGAGCACACTCGGCGGATTCCGCACGACTCTGACACCGCCGCCATCCACGAGTTCATCGGGCTGGCGCGGCAGTTCGGGCGGAAGCTTCTCCGGTGGTTCTCACGGGGGAGGGTTCTCCGGCGGTGGTGGAGGCGGGGGAGGCGGCGGCGGCCGCTAGGTCCGCTGGCCGGTGGTGCACGAGCTCCGCGGCTCAGGCGGGCAGTGCCGACTCGATCACCGAGACGATGGCCGGGTCATCCGGCTCCGTGTTCGGCAGGAAGCGGTGCACATCGCCCGACGGGGTGATGACGAACTTCTCGAAGTTCCACTTGATCTTGCCGCCCTTGTCCTTCGAGCTTCCGTCGTAGGGTGCCTTCACGAGCTCCTGGTAGAGCGGGTGAGCACCCTTGCCGTTGACCTTGACCTTGTCGAACATGGGGAATGTGACGCCCCAGGTCGCTGAACAGTACTCGGCGATCGCCTCGTTCTTGCCCAGCTCCTGGAGGAACTGATTGCTGGGGAAGCCGAGCACCGTGAACCCGCGCGACTCGTACTTCTTCTGCAGCGCCTCGAGCTTCTCGTACTGCGGAGCAAGGCCGCACCGGGAGGCGACATTGACGATGAGGAGCACCTTGCCCGCAAAGGCACCGAGGCTCGTGGCCTCGCCCTTGATGGTGGTCAGTGGGATGTCGGCGAGAGTAGTAGTCACGTCACCAATCTACGCCCAGCTTGCTGGATGCCAGCCGCCGGTATCCTGAGTCGGTGTCGGAGAGCCCCTTGTCGCTGAGTCCCTACGAGGTACTCGGGGTTGCGGCATCCGTGAGCGATGACGAACTTCGCAAGGCATTCCGCAAGGCGTTGCGAGAAACGCACCCCGACACCGGCGGCGACCCGAAGCGGTTCACCGCTGTGCAACTCGCCTGGGAGCGCATCGGCAGCCCGGAGAAGCGCGCCGCCTACGATGCGGGGCGCGGCATCAGGGGGGACAACCCGACGTTCACCGCTCAGCCCGCGCGCCCGAGGCAGGACACCCGGCCCAAGCCGCGCAGCTACGGGCATCCCGGCGGATGGCGCCGCGAACGCTTTCTCTCTCAGATGCGCGAGTGGGTGGGGCGCGGTGTCACACTCGATGATCCGTACGACCCGGCGCTGGTGCGCACCGCGCCGCGCGAGATCCGGCACACTCTGGCCGACGCGCTTGCCGAGGAGGCGACCGCACGCACCCTGAGCACGCTGGGCATCGGGTACACCGTGTGGCACGATGTGGCGACCGGCGCACCCGAGGACAAGATCGATCACATCGTGCTCGGCCCCACCGGCCTCGTCGCAATGCTCTCCGAGGACTTCGGCGGGCCTGTGCGGGTGCGCAAGAACGAACTCATCGGGGAGGCAGTCGCCGGGGAGCGGCCGGTACACGAACTGGCTATCCGCGCGAAGGTGATCTCCCGCCAATTGCGGGTCAGATTCAGTGCTCTCATCATCGTGCTACCGGATGACGCCCTCGACGAACCGATCGTCTCTCTGGGCAGCGTCCGCGGGGCCGCGGCGGCGGCTGTGCGTCAGTCGGTACTGGCGGGCGTTCTGCGCAACGGACTTCCGGGTGCCCAACCGATCGGGGGCAACGAGTTGTTCGACGTGCGATCCCGACTCGTGGGCGGCATCCGCTTCGTCTGAGTTCAGCCGGTCGCCGAGGTGTCCGGGTTCTCGCCGAATTCGCTCAGCAGGGGCTCGGCGTCCACCGGCACATCGTCGCGCCGGTGCTTCGGGTGGTGCGGCTGCGTCTCGTCGTCGAACGCGTCGCCGGGCCCCGCAATCCCAGTGCTGTCACTCATTCTGACCTCCCCAGTCAAGTGAATTGCTCAGATTACTCCACCGATGCCGTTTACCCACAAGCGGTAGGGTGCGCCTGTGTCCATCAGGCCCGCTCTCGCCAGACGCCTCGGGCCGACGGATGCCACGCTCATCGGTCTGGGCTCAATGATCGGTGCCGGGGTGTTCGCCGCCTTCACTCCCGCCGCGCAGGCGGCCGGATCGGGACTGCTCGTTGGCCTCGCGGTGGCAGCCCTCGTCGCCTTCGCGAATGCAACCTCGTCTGCGCAGCTCGCTGCCGTGTATCCCACGTCCGGCGGCAGCTACGTCTACGGCCGTGAGCGCTTGGGGCACTGGTGGGGCTTCTTCGCCGGGTGGAGCTTCGTCATCGGAAAGACCGCATCGTGTGCGGCGATGGCGCTCACCTTCGCCGCCTACGCTGCGCCTGCGGGCTGGGAGCGACCGGTGGCGATCGTCGCGGTCGTCGCGCTGGCGACCGTGAACCTCTTCGGCGTCACTCGCACCGCGCTGCTGACCCGCGTGATCGTGGTGGTCGTGCTCGTCGTGCTCGCGGTGGTGGTTGCGGCTGGGGCATCCACCGGGCTGCAGGCACTGGCCGTGACGGGCAGCCTCGTCGCCGGCGGTTGGTACGGAATCCTGCAATCGGCAGGACTGCTGTTCTTCGCCTTCGCGGGCTACGCCCGGATCGCGACCATGGGGGAGGAGGTGCGAGACCCCGCTCGCACGATCCCGCTCGCGATCACGCTTGCGCTGAGTGCGACAGTGCTCATCTACGCCGTCATCGGGGTGGTGGTGCTCGGGGTGCTCGGCCCCGACGGTGTAGCCGGAACGCCGACACCGCTGTCGGCAACGGTCGGCGCCGCGGGGTGGGCCTGGGCGACACCCGTGGTGCGGGTGGGGGCCGCAGCCGCCTCGCTCGGCGCGCTCCTCGCCCTCGTCGCGGGCATCGGTCGCACCACTCTTGCCATGGCACGGGAACGGGACCTTCCCGGGTGGCTTGCGGCCGTGCATCCGCGATTCTCTGTGCCATACCGGGCGGAGATCGCGCTCGCCCTTGTCGTGATCGTGCTCGTGGGCACTGTCGACCTGCGCGGCGCGATCGGTTTCTCGTCGTTCGGGGTGCTGCTGTACTACGTGATCGCCAATGCGTCGGCGATCACCCAGCCCCGCGAGCAGCGTCGCTATCCTCGTGCACTCCAGATCTTCGGCATCGCCGGATGCCTCGCACTCGTGATCACCCTTCCACCGCTGTCGATCGTGGTCGGCGTCGCCGTTCTGCTCGCAGGTTTCGCGTATCGGCTCCTATCCCGTCGTGCCTTGGCACCGAACCACCCGCAGTAGGCTGGACACTTCGCCAAGGAAGAGGAACGCGAAACCCCGTGATTCGAGTCATCAGTTACAACCTGCGCAAGCACCGCGCCGTCGGCGAACTTGCCGAACTCGCGAAGACGCCGGATCTCGACGCTCTCTGTCTCCAGGAGGTGTTCGCGGCGGAGCTGCCCGCGGAGATCGGTAACCTGCACTTGGCCGACGCGACCAAGAGCAACCGGTTGGGCCTCGCGGTCTACTATCGCAAGGACCGCTACGAGCAGGTGGCGAGCCAGTCGTTCGAGCTGAAGAAGTCGCTGCACGATCTGATCTTCTCCCCGACCCCGGAGCGACTCGTCGGCTCGCGACTCGTCGACCGGGGGACCGGCCACGAGCTTGTTCTCGCCTCCTTCCACGCAGCGCCGCTCACCGCGCTTAACTCGCTGCGCCGCACGCAGATCAAGGCGGCTCACGAACTGCTGCAGCAGCTCGGGGAGGGCGCACCGATCATCATGGTCGGCGACTACAACTACCCGCTCTTCAAGGACAATCTCAGCGAGCGGGTCAAGAAGACCGGCTACGACCTCTCCCTGAGCGACCGGCGCACCTATACCGCGTACAAGTTCTTCCGCGGGCACTTCGATTTCGTCACCTCGCAGGGTTTCACGATCGAAGGGGTGGAGACTCTCGCGCGAGGCTCGAGCGATCACATCCCGATTCTCGTCACCGCGTCGTACGGCGAACCGGCATACAAGCGGGCTGGCCAGGAGTGAGCTCCTCCGCCTAAGAGGATTCTCATCCCCTGTCGCGCAGCGTCGCGACACAATGGGGTCATGACAATCGCGTCCCGTCTGCGCGCCGCCCTCGGGTGGATTGTCATCGCTGTGCTTGCGGGCGTCGCGGTCGCACTCGGCACCATTCTCATCGCTGGAGTGAGCGTGGCGGATGAGGCGGGGTCATCCATAGGGGTGCCGGCCGTCAAGGTCACCGGCGATCCGCATCCAGTGTCGGCAACGGCCGAATCTTCCGCCGCCCCCGAGTTGGAGGCTGGTGGGGTCGGTGCTGCGGACTCGGATACGGCAGACACGACCAGCCCGGACACCCAGGTGGTTGCCGCACCCGAGCCGATCTCGGTGACTCTGGATGATCACGGCGGAGCCAGTGGCAGTGACGGCGGTGGGTCCGAGTCCGGGTCGTCGGGCGGCTCGGGTAGCTCGAACGGATCGGGGTCGTCGGGCGGCTCGGGCGGATCGGGATCGAACTCCGGTTCCAGCGGCGGCGGAAGTAAGTAAGAACTGTCTCATCCAGCCCTCGTAGCTGCCTTACTTTCGACCGTCAGTCTGTGATCACGGCACAACGCCGCACACCGCCGCCGGGGGATCCGGCACCAGTGAAGGGTTTCCGCACATGTCAGCATTCAGCTCCCGAGGCGCTATCACCGCAGGCGCGGTGGCGGTCGCCATCGTTCTGTCCATCGGCGGAGTCGCCGTCGCCCAGGCATCCATCGATTCCAGCCCGTTCGATTCCAGCCCGTCGCCCTCGCCGACTCTCACCGACGAACCCGCAACCCACGACCTGGGTGACGATAACGGCGTCGACGACCCGGCCACGCATGACGTCGGTGACGACAATGGCGTTGACGACCCGGCCACGCACGACGTGGGTGACGACAACGGCGTCGACTCGGATGACATCGGTGACGACAACGGGTCAGACTCAGACGACGTGAGCGACGACAATGACTCCGACGACTCCGACAACAGTGGCACCGGCAGCGACAGCAGTGGCCATGGCTCGGACGGCAGCGAGAGCACTGCCAACAGCGGTCACGGCTCCGAGAACAGCGGCTCGGGAAGCGATCACTGACTCCTCCCGAAGCACCCCGAATGGGCTATCGACTCACCGCAGTCGGTAGCCCATTCCGCGTACCGTCTCGATGTGCGCGGCCCCCAACTTCGCTCGCAGGTAACCGACGTACACGTCGACGACATTCGAGCCCGGGTCGAAGTCGTATCCCCAGACCCTGCTGAGCAATTGCTCGCGGCTGAGCACTCGATCGGCGTTGCGCATGAGCTCCTCAGCCAGCGCGAATTCCCTGGCCGAGAGTTCGACTTCCCGCCCCTCCACCAGCGCGCGACGCGTCCTCAGGTCGAGCTCGAGCCCGGCCACCGAGAGTGTCGCAGTGACGCCCTTCGTCGCATCCGCAAGCCGAAGACGAATGCGCGCGAGCAGCTCATCGAAGCGGAAGGGCTTGGGCATGTAGTCGTTGGCTCCGCCCTCCAGGCTGGCGAGGGTGTCCTCGGCAGAGGTGCGCGCGGTGAGCACGATGACGGGCAGCGAAGCGCCCGCTGCCCGAAGCCGACGCATCACCTCGTAGCCGTCAACGCCGGGCAGACCGATGTCCAGTACCAGCAGATCGCAGCTCCCGGCCAGCACGAGCTCGACGGCATCGAGTCCGTTCTCGACGACGGTGGTCGCGAAGCCTGCCGCCACCAGCCCCTTCTCCACGAATGAGGAGATGCGTGCTTCGTCCTCCGCTATGAGTATCCGGCTCACGGATGTTCCCCCTCCGACGTACTGGGCGCGAACGGTATGTCGATGAAGAATGTCGCGCCGGCACCGGGCCGGGAATCGACCCGGGCGATGCCGCCGTGCGCTTCAGCGATCACGGCGACGATGGCGAGCCCCAGTCCGGAACCCGAACTGCCCCGGCCGACGGCGCCGCGCCGAAAACGCTCGAAGACTGTCTTCTGCACCTCCGGGTCGATGCCCGGCCCGTCATCGCGCACCCAGAGATACAACCGATCGCCGCGCACCGTGCTCCCCAGCTCCACTACGGGGCTGTCCGGGGCGTGAGTCACAGCGTTCGCCGCGAGCTGGAGCAGGGCCTGCGTGAGGCGGTCGGGATCAACACGACCCGTGACATCCGCCGTCTGCCGCACGTTCCATCGGTGGGTGCGCGAGAGTGCGCTTGCCTTGACCCGCGCGCGCTCGGTGAGCGCTGCGATGTCGGTCGGCTCGAGAGACAGCCGCATCGGTCGCTGGGACTGGGCTAGGTCAGAGATGTCGCGCACCAGACTGCTCATGCGATCGAGCTCGTCGATCGCCAGCGCCTTGGTCTCGTCCACGTCGGTCTGCGAGCCGGCATTCATGAGTTCGAGGTGACCCCGAACGATCGTTATCGGAGTCTTGAGTTCGTGGCCCACATCGTCAAGCAACTGCCGTTGGCCGGTCAGGGCCGATTCCAGTCGGTCGAGCATCCCATTGACAGTTACCGCCAGGTCGGAGACGTCATCAGTTCCCGTCACCTCGATGCGTTCACTCACGTCGCTCGCAGTGATCCGCGCTGCAGTCTCGCGCAGCCGACGGATGGGTGCGAGCAGTCGGCCGGAGACGAACCACCCCACCAAGCCCACGAGCGCCAGTGCGCCCGCGGCAACGATCGCGAACGTGCGGAAGGCGTCGTTGATCGGGGCCAGGGCCCCACCCACGTCCACGGCGAAGACGAAGACTCCCGTCTGGTCGGATCCCTCGATCGAGATGGGCACGGCTACATACCGAACGGTCCGATCGGCCGTGACAGCTGTGCCCTTCACCACGTCGCGGTTCGCAGTCTCCGCAAGCACCCGGTCGACGAATGCCGGGTCCTGCTCGAGATGGAAGTCGACCTCACCGCCCGGGATGATTGCCGAGTCTGCGCCCGAGAGAGCGAAGGTCGACTCCCCGGTGCCCGGTCGCAAACGCTGAACCACGGCGGAGAGCACCTCTTCCAGAGTGGTGCCACCGGAGTCGAGAGCAATGAAGCTCACATCGGGAATCGCATCGGTCAGGCGGGCCTCCACACCCGCCAGGATGCTGGCCCTCTGAACCAGGAACGCCGTGGTGCCCGCGACGAGCATGCCGGCCGCCGCAACGGCCAGCATCGACGCAAGAATCTGCAGCCGCACAGACCGGAACGGTCGCCAGCGAGGGTGCGCGTCGACCTGGGCTTCGAGCATCCTCTGATTATCGACTCCGACGCACCCGCAGGTGTGCCGCTCTGATGAGAGTGTTCTTAGGCAGATTCCGCCGAGGCGATCGCGCGCACACGGAGCATCTGCCGTCAGCGGAGCTTTCCCTTGCTGGGCTCGGGAGGGTTCAGCTAGCGTGTGCTGGGAGAGCCGCGAGAGGAAGTCTCATGAGTGCACGCCACAGGTCCCGTGCTCTTGCCGCCATCATCGCGGCAATAGCACTATCCGTCTCGGTCGCAGGGCCGGTCTGGGCTGCGCTTGGTGTGGTAGCCACCATCGTGCTGCCCGGAAGCGCGGGACCGTCGGGTCTGGCAGTCAGCCCGGATGGCACCAAGGTCTACGTCGCCCACACGGGCACCGACACCGTGGAGGTCATCGACGCAGCGACAGGTACGCTCGCGGCAACCCCCATAGCTCTGCCCGGGTCTGCCTCGCCGGGATCCGTGGCCTTCAGCCCGGACGGAACCAAAGCGTACGTTGCCAACTCGTTCAGCCACACCGTTTCCGTCATCGACGTTGCGACCGACACCGTCACCTCGACGATCGTTCTGCCGGTCGGCTCGGGCCCGTATGCGGTCAGGTTCAGCCCCGACGGTGCGAAGGCCTATGTCGCCAACGCCGACAACGACACCATCTCGGTGATCGACGGGGCAACGGATCTGCTTGATCCAACAGTGATCGCGCTCCCCGCAGGGTCGTACCCGGTGGCAGTCTCGTTCAGTCCCGACGGCACGAAAGCGTATGTGGCCAACTACTTCACAGACACCATCTCGGTCATCACTGTCGCGACTGACACTCTCAGCGCCACGGTGATCGCTCTGGCGCCGGGATCGGCGCCGCACTCGGTGGAGTTCAGCCCGGACGGAGCCCAGGCCTACATCGCCAACGCGGGTGGTGGTACGGGCACTGTGGAGGTGATCGACACTGCCACCGACAGCATCGTGGGCAGCCCGATTGTCTCGTTGCCCTCGGGTGAGAACCCCTGGTCCATCGCGTTCAGCCCCGATGGGTCGAAGGCGTACGTCGCCGTGCGCGACGCCAGCGTGCTGGTCATCGACGTTGCCTCCGCCACAGTGCTGAGCACGGTTGCACTCCCGACCGGGGCGGGCGCGTGGTCGGTCGCTGTCAGGCCTGACGGCGCGACCGTCTACGTCACCAACAACAGCAACAACAGCGTCTCAGTCATCAAGGACGTGCCGGCCCTGGCCTCGACGGGACTCAACCCGCTGCCACTCCTCGGCGTCGCGGGCCTGGTGATCCTCGCGGGGCTTGCGATGGCCGCGATCCGCCGTCGACCATCGCATACCTGACCGAGACCGAAGCGAAGAAGAGCGCCACCCGAGGGTGACGCTCTTCTTCATTCTGTGCGCGAAGGGGGACTTGAACCCCCACGCCCTATACGGGCACTAGCACCTCAAGCTAGCGCGTCTGCCATTTCCGCCATCCGCGCGCAGTGGCGATTCCCTGACTTCAGAACCACCGACGTACGAGAATAGCATGACCTCGACGTCACATTCGCGAGACGGATGCAGCGGGTACGGTGGTGACTGTGACCGAGCCGCTCGAAGACACAGCCCGCATCGCCCAGGAGCTCATTCGCTTCGACACGACCAACTTCGGTGAGGGTCGGTCCAACGGTGAGACCGACGCCGCGGAGTACCTCGGTGCGCTGCTCGAGCAGCTTGACCTGGTTCCCGAGTACGTGGATGCCGCGACCGGCCGCACGAGCGTCATCGCTCGAGTCGAGGGAGCCGACCGCACCAAGCCGGCGCTCGTCGTGCACGGCCACACCGATGTCGTGCCCGCCGACCCCACCAACTGGACGGTGGATCCGTTCGGCGGCATCATCCGTGACGGGCTGCTCTGGGGCCGCGGCGCCGTCGACATGAAGAACATGGACGCGATGATCATCGCCGCCCTGCAGGACATCCTCGGCGCCGGCAAGCGGCCCGCACGCGACCTGGTCATCGCGTTCTTCTCGGACGAGGAGAACGGGGGAGTGTTCGGCTCGCACTACGTCGTCGACAACCGGCCGGAGCTGTTCGCGGGCGCAACGGAGGCGATCAGCGAGGTGGGCGGCTACTCGGTGCACCTGAACGGCCAGCGCTCCTACCTGCTGCAGACCGGCGAGAAGGCGCTGGTGTGGATCAAGCTCGTGGCACGCGGGGTTGCCGCACACGGGAGCCGCGTCATCCCGAACAATGCCATCACGAAGCTTGCGGAGGCCGTCGCCACGCTCGGGCGCCGAGATTGGCCTGTGCACCTGACGGCGACCACTGAACTGCTCGTCTCAGAACTCGCCCGCATCATGCAGGTCGATCCGCAGCGCCTCGGTCCTGAGGAGATCGTGCTCTCGACCGGCACGGCCGCGGGCTTCATCCAGGCCACCCTGCGCACCACGACGAACCCCACCCTGCTGAAGGCGGGGTACAAGCACAACGTGATTCCCGACACCGCCGAGGCGCTCATCGATATCCGTACCCTGCCCGGCGAGGAGGAGCAGGTGCTCGCCGAAGTGCGCGCGCTCATCGGCGACGACATCGAGATCGTCGTCATGCACAGCGATATCGGCCTGGAGAACAGCTTCGATGGGCCGCTGGTCGACGCAATGATCGGCTCTCTGCAGGCTCACGACCCGGGTGCCCCGGTGCTGCCCTACCTGCTCTCCGGTGGCACCGACAACAAGGCGCTGGCGAAGCTGGGAATCAAGGGCTACGGTTTCGCGCCGCTGCAACTGCCCGCGGATCTCGACTTCCCCGCGATGTTCCACGGCGTTGACGAGCGGGTGCCGCTTGACGCATTAGTGTTTGGCAGGCGGGTTCTCGGCGACCTGCTGCTCAACTACTAAGGCAGGAGTTCACGGTGGGATTCATCGAGGCGATCATCCTCGGGCTCATCCAGGGCCTGACCGAGTTCCTTCCCATCTCCTCGAGTGCCCACCTGCGCATCGCCGGCGAGTTCCTGCCGTCGGCGACCGACCCCGGCGCGACGTTCACCGCCATCACGCAGCTCGGCACCGAGCTCGCGGTGATCCTGTACTTCCGCAAGGACATCGTGCGCATCATCGGTCGATGGTTCCGGCATTTCGGCTCCAGCAAGGGCGCGCACGCAGTGAACATCCCCAAGGATGACCCGGACGTGCGTCTCGGCTGGCTGATCATCATCGGCACCATCCCGATCGTCATCATCGGGTTCCTCGCCCAGGACACCATCCGCTCGGTGTTCCGCGACCTGTGGCTCATCGCGATCGTGCTGATCGTGTTCGGCATCATCCTCGGCCTCGCCGACCTGCTCGCACCCCGGGTGCGCGAGCTGAACCAGATGACCTACGGCCACGGCATCATCATCGGCCTGGCCCAAGTGCTCGCTCTGATCCCGGGTGTCTCCCGCTCCGGTTCGACGATGACCGCGGGCCGAATGCTCGGTTACACGAGGCCCGCGGCGGCCCGATACGGATTCCTTCTCGCGATCCCGGCCGTCTTCGGGAGCGGACTGTACGAGCTCGTGCACAGCTTCGGTGAGCCCGAGGGGGCTTACGGCTATCCCGAGACTCTCGTCGCCACAGTCGTCGCGTTCGTGGTGGGCTACGCCGTGATCGCCTTCCTGATGAGGTACATCGAGAAGCGCTCCTTCCTGCCCTTCGTGATCTACCGCATCCTGCTCGGCACCACGCTGATCGTGCTGCTCTCGCTCGGCATCCTCAGCCCGCTATGAGGTCGTGGGCGCGCCCGACAGTTCCCCGGCTGGACGGCTACGGTCCAGTACCTCGCCTGTACGACACGGCGACCGGCCACGTCGTCGAGACCCGGCAGACGCCGGTGCTCGGCATCTACGTCTGCGGGATCACGCCCTACGACGCGACGCACATCGGCCACGCCGCGACCTACCTGGCGTTCGACACCCTCATCCGACTCTGGCTGGATGCCGGCCACGACGTGCACTACGTGCAGAACGCGACGGACGTGGACGACCCGCTGCTGGAGCGGGCAAGGGCAACCGGGGTGGACTGGCGCGAGTTGGCGGCGACCCAGATCGACCTGTTCCGGGGCGACATGGAGGCGCTCGGCGTCATCCCGCCCGACGACTACGTGGCCGTCACGGACACCATTGACGCGGCCGCCGAGGCCGTCAAGCGGCTCGTCGATATCGGTATCGCTTACCCGGTCGGCGACGACCTGTACTTCGACAGTGCAGCTGCTGCGATCGCGTCCCCGTGGCATCTGGGACAGGAGAGCGGCCTGGATCGCGAGACGATGCTCGCCCTGGCGGCACAGCGCGGCGGCGACCCCGACCGAGAGGGCAAGCGGGACCCGCTGGATCCGGTGCTGTGGCGCGGTCGCATCGACGGCGACCCGAGCTGGACCACCGTGCTCGGCGATGGGCGACCGGGCTGGCACATCGAGTGCTCGGTGATCGCGCAGCAACTGCTGGAGCTTCCCATCGCCGTCAACGGTGGGGGAGCCGATCTGGCCTTCCCGCACCACGAATTCACCGCGGGTCACACGGCTGCGCTCACCGGCCACCAGCACGCCCACCTGTGGTCCCACGTCGGCCTCGTGTCGTACCAAGGGACTCCGATGAGCAAGTCCCTCGGCAATCTCGTGCTGGTCTCACGACTGATCGTCCAGGGCGTGGATCCGCGAGCGATCCGTCTCGCGATCCTGAGCCAGCACTACCGCGGCGGGTGGGAGTGGACGGATGCCCTGCTCGAGTCGGCCCAAGCCAGACTCACCTCGTGGCTGGCGTGGGCCCCGACCCCGGGCCGCCGGCACGGCACGCTCACGCAGGAGCTCAGGACGACCCTCGCCGACGACCTCGACACCCCTTCGGCACTGGCACGCGTTGACGCGCGGATCGCCGCCCACCAGCCGCCGGGCGGCGGTGACCTCGACGCGATTGCTGCACTTCTGGGCGTCCGGCTGGTCGAGTAGCCACACAGCGGCCTATCGATACCGGCTAGCCGGAAGCTACGGCGCGGGCCGCCACGGCTCGTCGACGGCCGAACCGGCGTCCGGCTTGTCGCCGCCACGGCGAAGGTAGCGCTCGAACTCCTGCGCGATCGCCTCCCCGCTCGCCTCGGGGGAGTCGACAGTGTCACGCGCCTGTTCGAGCTGCTCGATGTAGCTGGCCATGTCGTCATCGTCGCCGGCGAGCGCATCGATGCCGCTCTCCCAGGCCGCGGCCTCGCTCTCGAGCTCCCCGCGGGGGATGTCGATGCCGATGATCTCCTCGAGCTTGTCGATGATCGCGAGCGTCGCCTTGGGCGAGGGAGCATTGTGAACGTAGTGGGGCACAGAGGCCCAGATCGACATCGTCGTGATGCCGATCTTCTCCGCGGCATCCGCCAGCACGGAGAGAATTCCCACCGGACCCTCGTAGCCGCTGCGTTCGATGGCGAGTTCGGAGCGCACTCCTGCGTTCTCGCTGCTCGTGAACACCGAGATCGGCCGTGAGTGCGGCACGTCGGCAAGCATCGCTCCGAGGAAGATGATCGAGGTGATGCCGTTCTCGTCGACCGTGTCGAGTATTTCCCGGGTGAAGGTCTTCCAGCCGCGCGACGGCTCGGTGCCGAGTAGCAGATACACCTCGGACTGGCGCCCCGAGTTGGGCTGGGTCGGTCCGTAGATGGTGACGGCGGGCCAGACGATCTGCCGATTGCCGTCCTCGTCCGCCGCTACCGACGGTCTGTTGAACTGGTAGTCGAAGTAGTCCTCGGGGTCCACCTCCGCAATGGGGTAGAGGTCCAGAGCCTCCTTGAGAGTGCGTACCGCGCCGCTCGCGGCCTCGCCAGCGTCGTTCCAGCCCTCGAAGGCGACGACGAGTAGCCGTTCGCCTGCGAATTTGCTGCCTGCCACGTCTCTCCCTGCCGGGGCTCCGCCGTCGGCGGCCCTGTGACAAGGATAGAACTACGATTGTGGGTTGTGACCCACAGCCACCCCGCCGCCGTCCTCTGGGATATGGACGGAACACTCGTCAACACCGAGCCCTACTGGATCGCTGCAGAGACTGAGCTCATCCACGACTTCGGGGGTGACTGGAGCCACGAGGAGGCGCTGCAACTGGTCGGCTCGGGCCTCTGGGAGTCCGCTCGGATCATCCAGGCCAAGGGTGTGACCCTCACCGAGGACGAGATCATCGACCGTCTCACCGACCGGGTACTCGAGCAACTCGTCGAGTTCGGAATCCCGTGGCGCCCGGGAGCACGCGAGCTGCTGACCGAGATTCGGGAGGCTGGTGTCGCGACCGCCCTCGTCACGATGTCGATCGGCCGGATGGCCCATCATGTCGCCGATCGACTCGGCTTCCACGGCTTCGACGCCGTGGTGTCCGGAGACGACGTGGTCGCGAGCAAGCCGCATCCCGAGCCGTATCTCAAGGGCGCTGAGGCGCTGGGCGTCGACCCCCGCTACTGCGTGGCACTCGAGGACTCGGTGCCCGGCATCGCATCTGCTCGCGCGGCGGGCACGACCGTCATCGGCATCCCCTTCATCGTTCCCATCGAGGAGGGCGCAGCGCACGTGCTGTGGCCGACCCTCGAAGGACGCACCCTGGCCGACCTCGGCAGGGTTCTCGCGACCTCGGCGGCGATGTGAGCGACGCGATTCGCCGCCAGAGCGGGCCGCTCCGAGCCGGCGACCGCGTGCAGCTGACCGGCCCCAAGGGCCGGCTCAACACCGTGACGCTCGAGGTGGGCGGGGAGTTCCACACCCACCACGGCGTACTCAGCCACGACCTCATCATCGGCGCTCCGGATGCCTCGGTCGTCACCTCGAGCAACGGCATCGAGTACCTCGCCCTACGCCCCCTCCTCACCGACTTCGTCATGTCGATGCCCCGCGGAGCCGCCATCATCTACCCGAAGGATGCCGCTCAGATACTCGGCCAGGCCGACATCTTCCCCGGCGCAACCGTTGTCGAAGCCGGGGTGGGCTCGGGAGCACTCTCGCTGTGGCTCCTGCGGGCCATCGGCCCGGCGGGCAGGCTCGTGTCATTCGAGCGCCGGCAGGAGTTCGCTGACGTGGCACAGGGCAACGTGGGTGCCTTCCTCGGAGCCCAGCCCGAGAACTGGTCGGTCGTCGTCGGGGACCTGCAGGATGCGCTCCCGGCCACCCTCGAGGCCGGCTCGGTCGACCGCATCGTGCTCGACATGCTCGCGCCCTGGGAATGCCTGGACGTCTGCGCGACCGCGCTGACCCCGGGCGGAGTGCTCATCTGCTACATCGCCACGGTCACTCAGCTCTCGCGGGTCGCCGAGGCGATTCGGGCGACGGGGGAGTTCACCGATCCCGAGCCGAGCGAGACGCTCGTGCGCACCTGGCACGTCGAGGGGCTGGCGGTGCGCCCCGACCACCGCATGATCGGTCACACGGGGTTCCTGCTGACCGCACGGCGGCTCGCGCCGGGCACCGTCGTGCCCGCCCTCAAACGGCGCGCATCCAAGTCCGACTACACCGATGAGGACGTCGAGATCTGGACGCCCGGAGCACTCGGCGACCGGAGCGCGAGTGACAAGGCGCTGCGCAAGGCCGCCCGCGAGGCACAGGCCGCAGCCCGGGCTGCTTCGCAGGAAGCCACGCCCGCCCGCGAGTAGAGTATTCGCGGTATCCACCCCTCAAGACACCCTCAAGAAACGAGTGTTCGTGCGCAAGCTCCCGGCTATTCTCGCGACCGCAGGCCTGCTGGTCTCCCTGTCCGCCTGCACCGGAGCGCCGTTCAGTTCCGCGTGCACTCCGGCCTTCCCCAGCGGTTCCAACTCGGCTCTCGTGACGGCGGATGGCTCTGTCGGTACCGCCCCGAAGACGACCTTCCCCACACCGCTCGTGGCGAAGTCGACCGAGGTGACCGAGTTGGTGAAGGGTGACGGCGCGATCGTCGCCCCCGGCGATGTTGTTGACTTCCAGGTCACCGCGCTGCTGGGATCGACTGGCGACGTGCTCACGGCCTCGAGTTACGACAAGACCCAGCCCATTCGGCGCACCGTTGGCGCCGGCGACGCCCTCGGCCAGATGCTGCAATGCGCATCCGTGGGCTCCCGCGTTGCTTCGGCCGCGAGCTTCGAGAGCATCTTCCCCGGCGTGGATCCGAGCACCGCGGGTGTGAAGGGAACCGACACGATCGTGCTCGTCCTGGATGCGCAGCGCGTCTTCCCGGGGCGCGCCACCGGTGCCGACCAGCTCGCCCCCGCCGGCTTCCCGTCGGTTGTGCTGGCCCCCAACGGCCAGCCCGGCTTCACGTTCGGCAGCTCAACTGCCCGCACAGACCTGGCCTGGGCTGCCCTCAAGCAGGGCAACGGCGCAGTGGTGAAGAAGGGCGACGTCGTCGTTGCGCAGGTCACCGGCGTCGTGTGGGGCGCAAGCACGGTCTTCACGTCGACGTGGGACGACGGAAATCCCGTCAACGTCACCGCGGCGAGCACCGCCGATGATCCCAACGGGGTTCCCCCGGGATGGGCGAAGGCCCTGATCGGCCAGAAGGTCGGTTCGCAGGTCATCGTCTCGATCCCGCCGAGTGAGGGCTATGCGTCGGGCAGTGCTCCGACGGGCGTCAGCGACGGCGACACGATCGTGCTCGTGTTCGATATTCTGGGGATCCTCTAGAGTCAGCACCAGACACGGCCGGGTGTCACGAACATTAGGATTTCTCTCGTGCCCCCAGCCAGCTCCGCCGCAAGGATTCCCGTCGAGGAGAGACTCTTCAGTCTCGTCCTGGCGCTCTTGGCGACCGATACCGGGCTCACCAAGAACGAGATCCTCTCCACAGTGCAGGGCTACCGGCAGAAGTTCGCGCACTCGGGCGACAACTCGAACCTCGAGCGTCAGTTCGAGCGCGACAAGGACGATATCCGCGATCTCGGAGTGCCGCTGGAGACCCTGGAAAGTCCCGGTCAGGCGGGCAATAACCAGAATCTTCGCTACCGCATCCCGAGAGGCGAGTACGAACTCCCGGCTGACATCAGCTTCTCGCCGGAGGAGACCACGCTGCTCAACCTCGCGGCCATGGTGTGGCGGGAGGGATCGCTTTCGGGGGAGTCCAGGCGTGCCATCATCAAGCTCCGTTCGCTCGGCGTCGTCACCACAGAGCCCGTGCTGGGCTATGCCCCGCGGGTGCGGGTGCGGGATGCCGCGTTCGAGCCATTGAGCTCGGCCCTCGAGAAGCACGTCATCGTGCAGTTCTCCTACCTCAAGCCGGGGGAGGGCGCACCGCGTCTTCGCACCGTCGCCCCGCTCGCGCTGGTGCAGCATCAGGGTCGATGGCATCTCTATGCTCAGGAACCCGAATCAGGCACGACGAAGACGTTCCTGCTGCGGCGCATCGTCAGCCCCGTGACGATCACCACGAAGACCTTCCCGCCGCCCGCAGCCGACCAGTCCGAGCGTGCCCTCGCGGAGCTCGAGGAGGTCTGGAGGAGCCACACCGCTACCGTTCAGGTCGAGCCTGGATCGGATGCCGCCACTCGCCTCGGCAAGCGACGGGGTACCGTCGCCGCGGCATCCGGGGATCTCGAACTGCACTACTCCGATGCCAACATCCTCGCCGACGAGCTTGCCGGATTCGGACCCGAGGTGCTTGTGCTATCCCCGCCCGAGCTGCGGGACGCCGTGCGCGACCGGCTGATGCGAACGGCGGCAGACCATGGCTGAGCGCGCGCAGCCCCAGAAGGCGCAGGACAAGCTCGCGTTCCTGCTCTCGCTCGTGCCGTACCTCATGGATCACGACCGGGTGAGCGTCGCCGAGACCGCCGCTCACTTCGGGGTGCCCGAGGAGCAGATCCGTGACGCCGTGCGCCTGATCAGCGTGTCGGGCATCCCCGGCGAGACCGCGTCGTACCAGCACGGCGACCTGTTCGACATCTCGTGGGACGACTTCGAGTTCAACGACGAGATCGTGCTCACGAACCTCGTCGCCATCGATGATTCGCCGCGGTTCTCGGCCCGGGAGGCCGCAGCGCTGATCGCCGGCCTGCAGTACCTCTCGGCGTTGCCCGAGCACGCCGACCGCGCCGCGATCGCCTCGTTGCAGTCCAAGCTGTCCCGCGGCGCGTCGGCGGTTCCCAGCCAGGTCGCGGTCGAAGCCAGCGAGACGGATGACACGCTGCGCCTGATCCGCGACGCGGTCGAGCACGGGGTTCAGCTCAAGTTCGACTACCTCAACTCGCGCGGCGAGCACGAGAACCGTCATGTGGACCCGCTGCGCGTCGAATCGGTCGACGCGGACTGGTACCTGCGGGGCTGGTGCCATCTGCGCGAGGCGGTGCGCACGTTCCGCCTCGATCGCATCTCGGATCCGATCGTCACCGACGAGCCGATAACCCACGGGGCGACGGATGTCACCCTGCCGGACACCCTGTTCGAGGGCTCGGCCGACGACCTCCTGGTGACCATCGATGTGGCGGCCGGGGCCGAAGCGCTGTTGGCCGACTACGTGCCCGACGGCGCGACCTCGACGATCGTCGACGGGAGAGTGCGCACGACCGTGCGCGTCTCGCACTACCACGGCCTCAAGCGGCTGATCGCGAGCATGCCGGGGGTCGCGACAGTGGTCGCGCCGCCGGAGGCCCGCGCCGTCGTCGCCGAGTGGGCGGCTGCTGGGGCGGACCGGTACCGGTGATCGAGCCTGTCGAGATCATCCCCTGGTGGGCCTGGCTGCTGATCTGGACCGGCCTCGTGCTCGGTCTGCTCGTCATGCTCGGCCTGTTCGCGTGGTGGTTGTTCCGCAAGTTCCTCACCCTGACCGATGACCTGGCCGACCTGGCCGAGCGCAGCGCGCTGCTCGAGGTGGACGACCCGGTGCTCGTGAAGCCCGAGATCGCCGTGCTTGCCGAGGTGCGCGACATCCGTGACCGAGAGGCGGCTCGGCGGGCGCATCGCGCCGAGCTGCGACGCCAACGACATGAGCGACGGATGGCACGTGCCCGCCGCATCACCGGCCCGGCTGCCGCTCAGCGCGAGTGGCCCGCCGACTGGGTATCATGAACTGACACGATCCCCGAGGGAGTTTGACCATGTTCGGCAATGCATTCGGCTGGCCCCACCTGATCGTCATTCTGGCAGTCGTGCTCCTCTTGTTCGGAGCGCCGAAGCTTCCGGGACTCGCGCGCAGCATCGGGCAGTCGATGCGCATCTTCCGTAGCGAGGTCAAGACCATGAAGGACGATGACGCGGCGCCTGTCGAGGACGAGGAGCCCGAGGCTCCGAAGGCCAGCACAGCGAAGACGACGACGGCCAGGAGCACGGCCCCCAAGGCCGCGCCCAAGGCCACCAAGCCGAAGCCCTAGTTCGCGTGGCCACCCGCTCCGGGCGGTGGCGCAACAAGGGCGACGAGCGCATGTCGCTCGGCGAACACCTCCGTGAATTGCGCAAGCGTCTCGTCATCTCGGCGATCGCCATTCTCGTGGCAGTCGTGGCGGGTTACTTCCTCGCCCCCTACGTGATCGACTCCCTGCGAGTGCCGATCAACCAGATCGCCGAGCAGCGCAACGCGCAGATCATCTACACGACCGTGACGGGCGCATTCGATCTGCGCATCTCGATCTCGGTCACCATCGCGATCGTCATTGCGAGCCCGATCTGGCTGTACCAGATCTTCGCGTTCCTGGTTCCGGGCCTCACCAGCCGTGAGAAGCGCTACACCTTCGGCTTCTTCTTCTCGGCTGTGCCCCTGTTCTTCGCGGGTGCGGCCAGCGGGTGGTTCCTGTTCCCACACATGGTGCAGTTGCTCACCTCGTTCTCGGCTCCCGAGGAGGGCACCCTGCTGGATGCCCGCACCTACTACGACTTCGTGATCAAACTCGTGCTAGCGATCGGTATCGCCTTCGTGCTGCCGGTGTTCCTGGTGCTGCTGAACTTCGTCGGTGTGCTGTCGGCGGCGGCGATCCTCAAGGGCTGGCGCATTGCCATCCTGGTCATCTGCCTATTCACGGCGATCGCGACGCCTGCCGCCGACATCATCTCCATGTTCCTGCTCGCGATCCCCATGGTGCTGCTCTACTTCACCGCGGCGCTGGTCGCCTGGATCCACGACCGGGGGGTCGCGCGCCGGGCCGCCGACCTCGAGGCATCCATCGCCTAACATTGCTGCATGTCGGCGCTGCGAAGCAGTCTCAGGTTCTTTCCGGTCGGTATAGCCCTGCTGTGCGTACAGCTCGATTTCTTCTCGCTCGGCCTCGCGATGCCGACCATTGCGAAGGGGCTCGGCTACCAGGTCACCGACCTGCAGTGGTTGGTGAGTGCGTATCTGCTCGCGATCGGCGCGTTCACCATTCCCGCCGGTCGCATCGGAGACCTCGTCGGCCGACGACGCACGCTCATCGTCGGGCTCGCGCTCTTCGCCATCACGTCGCTGATCTGCGGTCTGAGCACTGAACTCGTCCCGCTCGTGATCAGCCGGGCGGTACAGGGCATCGGGGCTGCGCTGATCATTCCGAACGCCTTCGCCCTGATCTCCAATGACACGACCCCTCGGGAGCGCCCAGAAGTAGTGGGAGCCATGATCGGGCTCTCCGGCGTCGGCACCGCGCTCGGTCCGGTCGTCGGGGGAGTGTTCGCCTCCACCGTCGGCTGGCAGTGGGTGTTCTGGATCAACGTTCCGCTGGCCGTGGTCGCCATACTCGGAAGCCTGAGGGTGCACGAGTCGCGCAATGACGCAATCGATCGGTCGCTGGCGAGCATTGACTGGTGGGGTGCCATCACGGTCATGCTCGGACTCACCCTGCTCAGCCTGGGCATCGACAACATCGGTCCGTACGGCTGGCGCTCTGTGCTGACCTGGGGTCTCATGATCGCGGGTATCGCGGGACTGGTGGTGTTCGCTCTCGTCGAGCGCAGGGCGGCCAACCCCCTGGTCCATCCGCGACTGCTGCGCAACCGTCCCTATGTCGCCCTGATCGCCGTCGGCACCATCGGCAACATGGGCGTCAACATCTTCATCCTCATGGCCACCTTCGACCTCCAGGTGATCCGGGGCTTCCCCGCCCAGCAGGCGGGTCTGCTGTTCGTGAGCGGGTCGGTGGGGGTGGCCCTGTCGGGTCCGGTGGGGGGATGGCTCTGCGCCCGCTTCCCGGCGACGCGAGTTCTGGCGTTCGCCACCATCGTCGGAGCCGGCGGCCTCACGCTCATCTCGACCGCGAGCATCCTGCCCGTCTATCTGGCGGCTCTGGCCCTGGCCGGGCTGGCCTGCGGCATGGCGTACTCGGTCACCCAGATCGGCGTGCAGAGCGTCGTGCCTCCCCAGCAGTCGGGCGAGGCCACGAGCTTCATGCTCATGCCTCTCATCGCCCTCGGCGGGCTCGCCGTGGTCATCACCAGCGGCATCGTCGAACAGATCGGCGGAGGCACACCGACCGCGGGCGGGGTGAGCGTTGTGCTGCTCGGGTCCGCCGCGGTCATGGCCGTCGCGGGCGCGGCGCTACTTCTGGGCGAGCGCCTGGACCTCCTTCACGAGACGGATGCCACTGCATCCGCCCCCGGCACGCCAGACTGAGCGGCGCCGCGCCCCATCGCGCCTAGGCTGGAACCAAATGACCGACCAGCTGTCCCCGGCCGAACGCTTCGCTGCCGCCAAGCGGCGCCGAGGACTCCCCGTGCTTGAGAGCTTCCGCGCGCGTCATCGATTCGATCTTGACGAGTTCCAGATCGCGGCCTGTTCGGTCGTCGAGGACGGCAAGAGCGTGCTCGTCGCGGCTCCCACAGGCGCAGGCAAGACGATCATCGCCGAATTCGCGATCTACCGGGCGATGCAGACATCCGAGGACAAGGTCTTCTACACGGCCCCGATGAAGGCGCTCAGCAATCAGAAGTTCCAAGAGCTGACAGCCGAGTACGGCGCTGAGAACGTCGGGCTGCTCACCGGCGACACGAACATCAACTCCCACGCCCGCATCGTCGTGATGACGACCGAGGTGCTGCGCAACATGCTGTACGCCGACTCCGACCTTCTCAAGAACCTCAGCTGCGTCGTCATGGACGAGGTGCACTTCCTCGCGGACCGATTCCGCGGGGCGGTGTGGGAGGAGGTCATCATCCACCTCCCGCAGCACGTGCGCATGGTGTCACTGAGTGCGACGGTGTCCAACGCCGAGGAGTTCGGCGACTGGCTGCAGGCGGTACGCGGCGACACCGAGGTGATCGTGTCCGAGGAGCGTCCAGTGCCGCTCGACCAGCACATCCTCATGCGCACAAAGCTCATCGACCTGTTCGACTCCTCGGGCCTCGTCGCGACCCACCGGGTGAATCCCGAGCTCGTGCAAATGGCACGCTACGGCGGCCGCACGCTGAGCGCCAAGCAGATGAAGGATGTCGGTCGCTACCATTCGCGCGGCGGGCGCCCCGAGAACCAGCGGATGGACCGTCCCGACGTCGTCAAGCTGCTGGAGGGCAAGAATCTCTTGCCGGCGATCTTCTTCGTGTTCAGCCGGATCGGATGCGACCAGGCGGTCTCGAAGGTGCTGAGGGCGGGCATCCGGCTCACCACCGTGCCGGAGCGCGATGAGATTCGCGCGATCGTTGAGGATCGGTGCCGTACCCTCCTCGACGAGGACCTCGCCGTGCTCGGCTACTGGGACTGGCTCTCGGGGCTCGAGCGCGGGGTCGCCGCTCACCATGCAGGCCTCCTGCCCGCCTTCAAGGAGGTCGTCGAGGAGCTCTTCCAGAAGAAGCTGGTCAAGGTCGTCTTCGCGACCGAGACCCTCGCGTTGGGCATCAACATGCCCGCCCGCACCGTCGTGCTCGAGAAGCTCGAGAAGTTCAACGGCGAGGCACGCGTTCCGATCACGCCGGGGGAGTACACCCAGCTCACAGGCCGAGCGGGGCGGCGTGGCATCGACGTCGAGGGACACTCCGTCATCCAGTGGGCCGACGGGCTCGACCCGCAGGCCGTCGCGTCGCTGGCCAGCCGCCGAACGTACCCGCTGAACTCCAGCTTCAAGCCGACCTACAACATGGCCGTCAACCTCATCGAGCAGTTCGGGCGCGATCGCACCCGCGAGATTCTCGAGTCGAGCTTCGCCCAGTTCCAGGCCGATCGCGCCGTCGTCGATCTCGCGCGCAAAGTGCGTTCGCAGGAGGAGTCGCTCGCGGGCTACCGCAACTCGATGACGTGCCACCTGGGTGACTTCGCCGAGTACTCCACGATTCGACGCGAGCTGACCGATCTCGAGCGCAAGGGCATCTCGAACACCGCGAGCCGCGCCGAACGCGACCGACGCCAGCGCCAGTTGGGCGATCTGCGCCGCCGCATGAAGCAGCATCCGTGCCACGCGTGCCCCGAGCGCGAGTCGCACGCCCGCTGGGCCGAGCGCTGGTGGAAGCTCAAGCGCGAGACCGATCAGCTGACCGCTCAGATCCGCACGCGCACGGGTGCCGTCGCGAAGATCTTCGACCGCGTCACCGACGTGCTGGTCGAACTCGGCTACCTGCTGCCGGGCGAGCAGGGCGCTCTCACGCTCAGTCCCGACGGCCGGATGCTGCGACGCATCTACGGCGAGCGAGACCTGCTCGTGGCCGAGTCGCTGCGCCGCGGGTTCTGGCGCGAGCTGGACCCGGCATCGGTGGCAGCGATGGCCACGACCCTGGTCTACGAGCCTCGCCGCGAGGAGGGCCAGCTGGGCGATCGGCATCTGCCGCGCGGCAACTTCCGCACCGCATTCGACGCGACCGGCACCCTGTGGAGCGAGCTCGACGACCTCGAACAGCTGCACAAGCTTCCCGGCAGCCAACCCCTGGCTACGGGCCTCGCGCTGGCGATGTACCGCTGGGCGAGCGGCACCAGTCTCGACGCCGTACTGCGGGAGGCCGACATGGCCGCCGGCGACTTCGTGCGCTGGACCAAGCAGACGATCGACCTGCTCGACCAGCTCTCGGTGGTCGCCGATGGCGACGTGGGGCGCACCGCGCGCAAGGCCCTCGACGCGATCCGTCGCGGGATCGTCGCGTACAGCAGCGTGGCTTAGGCTCTACGGTTGTGATGCCTGTGCCCGACGGCGTGAAGCCGGTCTTGCCGCTGTGGGCAGCGGTTGTTGTCGCCGCGGCATCCGGGCCCATCATCGACGCGGGATTTCCCGATAAGGGCATCTGGCCGCTGACGTTCGTGGGTGTCGGGCTCGTGCTCCTGAGCCTCATCGGGCGGCGTGCCGGCTCCGCCCTGCTGGTGGGATTCGTCGGGGGAGTGGCGTTCTACTTCACCCACATCCAGTGGGCTTCGCTGTTCCTCGGCCCGCTGCCGATGTCGGCTCTGGCGGTTCTCGAGTCTCTGTTCTTCGCGGCCGGTGCCCTCGCGATCACCCTCGCGTACCGGTGGATCCCGCGCGCATTCCCGACCACACTCGGTCGGGTCGGTTTGCTGCCGGTCGCCGTGGCCGGGCTCTGGACCGCCCGCGAGGCCTGGGCGGCAGTCTGGCCCTACGGGGGCTTCTCTTGGGGCCGGATGGGCATGTCGCTCTCTGACAGCCCCTTCGCGCCGCTATACGCGTGGTTGGGCATCTCCGGGGTGAGCTTCGTCATCGTGTTGATCGCCGCGCTCGTCGTGCAGGTGACGCGCGAGGTCGGTGTCGACCCTCTCGTGCGCGCTAGCCTCCCCGTGGCGCTCGTGAGCCTCGTGCTGATCGTGCCGGCGTGGCCCGTCGACGACGCCGGCACCCTGCGAGTCGCCGCCGTGCAGGGCAATGGAAAGGCTGGCTACTTCGACAGTCGCCAGCCCGGCGATCTGCTTCAGGCGCAGCTGGATGCCACGGCTCCACTGTTCGGCACCGACGTCGATGTGGTGCTCTGGCCTGAGGGCTCGAGTGACTACAGTCCGGTGGACGACCCCTACACCGCACAGGTCTTCGACTACGTGTCGGAGCAGCTCAATGCGCCGTTCGTGACCTGGGCGGTCACCCAGCGCGGCGAGAAGACCTACAACACGTCGATCCTCTGGGAGTCGGGCAAGGGCATCGTCGACTACTACGACAAGAGGCATCCCGTGCCCTTCGGTGAGTACATTCCCGACCGCGCGTTCTGGCGACCGTTCGCCCCCGACCTCATCGATCTCGTGGGTCGCGAGTACACGCCCGGCACGACCGACATGGTCTTCGACATCAACGGAACGAAGGTGGGCATCAACATCTGCTTCGACATCGTCGACGATCAGCTCCTGACCGAGTCCGTCGAGCAGGGCGCTCGCGCGATCTTCACGTCATCCAACAATGCCGACTTCGGGCGCACCGACGAGTCTGCCCAGCAGCTGGCGATCGCGAGAATCCGCGCCATCGAGACGGGACGAAGCGTGGTCAACATCTCCACCGTCGGGCTCAGCGCCGTGATCGCACCCGATGGCTCGATCGTCGACCAGCTGCCCTGGTACACGCCGGGCACCATGGTCGAGGATGTCGCGCTCTCCTCGACGATCACCCCCGCGGTCGCCGCTGGACGAGAACTCGAATGGTTCGTCTCGGGCCTCGGCCTTGCCGCTCTGGTCGTTGCGGGGCTGGCCGCACGAGCCCCTGGGAGGCGTCGTGGCTGACACCCTGGTGATCATCCCGACCTACAACGAGATCGACAGCCTCGAACGAATCGTGGGGCGACTGCGCCAGTCGGTGCCCGAGGTCGATCTGCTGGTGGTGGATGACGCGAGCCCCGACGGCACCGGAGACCTCGCCGAGCGCCTCGCCGCCGCCGATCCGCACCTCACGGTGCTCCACCGGCACGCGAAGGACGGCCTCGGCCGCGCCTACCTCGCCGGCTTCGACGTGGCCCTCTCCGGCGGCTACCAGTACGTGGTCGAGATCGATGCGGACGGATCCCACGACCCGGCCAGCCTCCCAGCCATGCTCGCGCTCGCCCGGGCCGGCAACGATCTCGTCATCGGCTCACGCTGGGTGAAGGGCGGCGCCGTCGCCAACTGGCCGTGGGTGCGGCAGGCGATCTCGCGCGCCGGCAACTGGTACGCCCGGGTTGCGCTTCGATCGAGCATCCGCGACATCACCGCAGGTTTTCGGGTGTACCGGGCGAGCGCTCTGCGCGATCTCGACCTGTCGGCCGTGTCGTCGCAGGGTTACTGCTTCCAGGTCGAACTGGCGTGGCAGCTCGAGCGCACCGGACACCGGATAGCAGAACACCCCATCACCTTCGTTGAGAGGGCGACGGGGCGTTCCAAGATGCACTCCGGGATCGTGCTGGAGGCGCTGGTGCGGGTGACGATCTGGGGCGTTACCTACGCGCCGATCTTCTCCTGGCCACGACGGGAACGCAGGTAATCCAGGCGCTCCTGCAGCAGCTCCTCGAGCTCGGCGCGCGTGCGCCGCTCGAGCAGCATGTCCCAGTGGCTGCGCGGCACCTTCACGTCGGCCGTGTCGAGGATCACGGGCTCACCGTCGGAACCGACGAGAATGCCCTCCTGACCGGTCTTCGGAGACTCCCACTGCTGGGGAACCTCAGCGTCGGCGGCGAACACCACTTCGAACTCCGTGCCGTCGGCGGCGCGGTACACACTCTTCTGTCGCGGGGAGAACTCCACGCCCACTTCGCTCTGTAAGCTCTGGGTCCCAAGTCTCATTCCGCGCAAACTACGGTCTGCCATTGTGTGGCCTCCTCTTACTTCGCGGTCGATTCATAGTTATAAACCCCGAAGCTGGGCAAAACCTTTCAGGCGTGCGCCGTTCCCAGCCAGTTCACAGGCTGCGCACAACCTCGAGGGCGAGATCTGCACGGTCTGTGACGATCCCGTCGACGCCCAGAGCGAGTAATTCGCGCATGCGATCCGGGTCGTTGACGGTCCAGATGTGCACCTCGACACTGGCGGAGTGCAGCCGGTCGATCATCCGCTCTGTCGTCACCGAGAGACCCAGGGCGCGCTCGGGAACCTGCACCGCCACCAGCCCACGCAGTGCTCGACGCATCACGGGGGAGAGGCCCACCTTGCCCGCCAGCAGAGCCGTCGCGAAGCGAGTTGCGGATGCCGAACTCGCCACACCCGGCAGCTCACGCAACGCCGCTGCCCGCCTGCGCTCGCTGAAACTGGACACCAGCACTCGATCACCCGCGCGCTGCGCGAGAATCGCCCGCACCGTCGGCTCGACCGCAGCGGACGACTTGATGTCGATGTTGAACCGCGTCTCAGGAAACCCATCGAGCGCATCAGCGAGAGAGCAGAATCCCTGGCCGTCGCCCAGATCGACCCGGCGCAGCTCGGCCATGCTGAGCTGCTCGACCTTCACATCGCGGCCAGCGACGCGCGTCAGATCGGGGTCATGGGCGACAACCGGGAACCCGTCGTGGCTCGCATGAACATCAGTCTCGATGTACTCGGCCCCGATCGCGATCGCCTTCGCGAACGCGAGCAGAGTGTTCTCGGGCGCGTCAAGGGCGAGCCCGCGATGGGCGAACACGCGCGGGCGCGCGGGGGAGAGGTAGCCGCTGGGCGCTGCCGGGCTACTTGCCTGCCGGCGGCTTGCCACCGAAGAAGCCCTCGCTGATGCCCTTGAGCGCCTCGGTCAGCTCGGACGGGATGATCCACATCTTGTTCGAGTCACCCTCGGCGAGCTTCGGAAGCGTCTGCAGGTACTGGTACGCGAGGAGCTTGGCGTCGGGGTTTCCCGCGTGGATCGCACCGAAGACGGTGGTGATCGCCTCCGCCTCGCCCTGGGCGCGCAGCACAGCGGCCTTGGCCTCACCCTCGGCCTCGAGGATGGCCGCCTGGCGCGCACCCTCAGCGGTGAGGATCGCCGACTGCTTGGTTCCCTCGGCGGTCAGAATGAGCGCACGGCGGTCCCGCTCGGCACGCATCTGCTTCTCCATCGAGTCCTGGATCGACAGGGGCGGATCGATCGCCTTGAGCTCGACACGCCCGACACGGATGCCCCACTTGCCGGTCGCCTCATCGAGAACTACGCGCAGCTGACCGTTGATGTTGTCGCGGCTGGTGAGGGCTTCCTCGAGGTTCAGGCCACCGACGACGTTGCGCAACGTGGTGGTGGTCAGCTGTTCGACGGCCCCGAGGTAGTTGGCGATCTCGTAGGTTGCTGCGCGGGCATCCGTCACCTGGAAGTAGACGACGGTGTCGATCGAGACAACGAGGTTGTCCTCGGTGATGACCGGCTGCGGCGGGAACGAGACGACCTGCTCGCGCATGTCGATGAGCGGGCGCACGCGGTCGATGAAGGGCACCAGAATGTTCAGACCCGGCATGAGGGTCTTGTGATACTTGCCGAGGCGCTCGACGACGCCCGCATTGGCCTGGGGGATGATCCGGATCGAGCGGAACAGCACCACGATCACGAAGATCGCGAGAATCGCGAGAAGCACGATCACGAACAATTGGCCGATGAAGGCTCCTGGGTCAAGCATCTGGCGTCCTTTCGTCGAGGGCGGCGCCCTCAGTGGTGGCTGGCGGTGTGACCTCGGCGATGGCTCCATCGATGCGGGTGACGACGACGCGGTCACCGACGTATAGCGCGGCGCCGGATGCGGCAGGGGAGAGGCGGCCGGTCCAGGTCTCGCCGTTGTCGAGCTTGACGATTCCCGATCCCTCGGAGAAGTCGCGCATCACGCGGGCTCCCTGGCCGTAGAGCGCATCCACGTTGCTCGGCGTCTTGTCGCCGCTCTTGTGCAGCGTCATCAGCAGCAGCGGCCGGATGGTGAAAATGAGCAGGGCCGACAGTATCGCGGCAAGCCCGATCTGAACCCACCACGGCCAGCCGATCAGGTTGGCGCCGAGACCGCCGATGAGAGTTCCCGCGGCGATCATGAGGAAGGTGAATTCCAGAGTGAGCAGCTCGATCACGACGAACAGCACGACGAGCGCCAACCACAGAATCCACAGGTACTGCGTCAGGTCCACCAGCATTGCGTCGGACTCCTCATGCTCCCTAGGGCGGTCGCGTCTCAGGTTCGACGGTATCACTACGCCCCCAACGCTGACAGGCGCTTGACGCTAAAGTCAGACCGTGAATACTGCGTCTGAAAGCCCCCTAGCCCCGCACTCTCTCGACGGGAAGCGGGTTCTCGTCACCGGATCCTCCCGCGGTATCGGTGCCGACACCGCAAGCTACTTCGCTGGCGCCGGCGCTCGGGTGGCCATCAACTACCGCAACAAGGAGGCGCGCGCGCTGAAGCTCGTTGCGCAGATCGAGGATGCCGGCGGCAGTGCGATCGCGATCGGCGCCGACCTCACCGACCCGGACTCCGTCGCAGCGCTCGTCGACCGCGTGCGCGAGGAGTTCGGCGGGCTGGACATTCTGGTGCTCAACGCCTCGGGCGGCATGGAGAGCGGAATGGCGGAGGACTACGCCATGCAGCTCAATCGGGACGCCCAGGTCAACTTCCTCGCCGCGGTGCGGCCGCTGCTGGGGGCGGGGTCGCGCATCGTCTTCGTCACGAGCCACCAGGCACACTTCATCAAGACCGTCCCGACCATGCCCGAGTATCTTCCGGTCGCACTCAGCAAGCGCGCGGGGGAGGACGCGTTGCGGGCACTGATCCCGGAGCTCACCGACGCCGGCATCGGCTTCGTCGTGGTGTCGGGTGACATGATCGAGGGAACCATCACGGCCACCCTTCTCCAGCGCGCGAACCCGGGGGCTATCGAGGCCCGCAAGGAGGCGGCGGGTCGCCTCTACAACGTGGGCGAGTTCGCCGCCGAGGTCGCCCTGGCGGCCGTGAAGCCGGTGCCGGACAATCACACGCACTACGTCGGCGATGTCACCGACTTCCTCGCCCAGTCCCGCTGAGTCCACGATGAGCGCGACCGGCGTGCACCGCCTCACGAGCCGGGTGCTCCTGTTCGACCGGGACGACCGCATCCTTCTGTTCCTCACGAAGGCACCGGACACCAGCGGCGTCGCTCGATGGATCACGCCGGGTGGCGGAGTGGACCCGGGGGAGTCGCAGCACGATGCGGCGGTGCGGGAGCTCCACGAGGAGACCGGCCTCGTCATCGAGGATCTCGGCGCACCTGTGTGGGCCCACGACTTCGCGGTCGAGTGGGATGACGCCGACCACGACACCGGTCACGCCGAGTTCTACACCGCCGTGGTCGATGCCTTCGAGCCATCCAGCGACCTGTGGACCGACGAGGAGCGGGTGGACGTGCTCGCCCACCGCTGGTGGACCCTCAGTGAACTTCTGAGCACGAGCGAGGCATACGAGCCGCGCGAACTGATCAACCTCGTGCGACGGCAACTGCCGTCGTGCAGTGCCTGACGACCGACCGAGAGGGAGCAATGAGCAGCGAAGCCGACGTGAGCGACCAGATCGCCACCATCAAGGAGCAAGAACAGAGACTGATTTTTCCGAGTTTTTCTCATGCAGATGCCTGGCGGCTCGGGGGAGTCATCATGGAGCTCGCGACCACTCGCGGCCTCGGAATCGCGTGGGATGTCTCGCGCGGCGACCAGATCGTCGCCCACGGCGCCACCGAGGGTTCGAACGCCACCAACGACCTGTGGATCGCCCGCAAGATCAGACTGGCCAAGCTGACCAATTCGTCGACACTGCGAGTGCGCCTCGAAGCCCAGGCAAGCGGTCGCAACCCTGCCGACTGGCTCGAGCCGTACCAGTACGCCATCGCAGGCGGATGTTTCCCGATCCGCGTCGCCGGCGGCGCGATCGTCGGTACGGCTACCGTCTCGGGACTTCCCGACACCGAGGACCACGCGCTGGTCGTCGAGGCGATCAAGGCGTTCTTGCGCGCCTGAGCCCGGTTGCCGCGTTATCGGACATCCGATAATCAGCATTATGTCAAGTGACAGATAAAGTCAGCCCACCGCCACGCGTTTGAATCGCGAGGCGAACCCGCTGACGATGCGGACATCGCGGGCGGCAACACCGAAGTGCTCGCCCAGCAGGCCGACGAGTTCGTCGTTTGCGCGCCCATCGACGGCCTGCTGCCGCAGATAGACCACCAGGTCCACGTTCCGATCCGTGTTCCGGTCGGCCTCCTGTACGAGGGGCCCTTTCCGACTCCCCGGCTTGACCCACACTCGAATCTCGATCTTGGCCTTTCCGGTCACTACGTTCCCGCCTCGCTCAGTGACGCCACGCGCTCCATCAACGCGCGGTGCGCGTCGACGTCCGCGGGCTCCCCGCCGCGCAGCTGATCGTCGAGTTCATCGAAGGCGAGCGCCGCCGCTGCGGAGACCTCACGGCCCGCCTCGGTGAGCTCGACGACGATCGACCGCGCATCCTCCGGATTACGGCGCCGACTGACCCGGCCTGCCCGCTCGAGGCGCGTCACCAGGCTGGTCGCCGTCGATGCTCCGATGTGCAGGGCCCCCTGGATGCCGCCCATCGTGAGCGCCCGCTCCCCCAGTGTCGCCAGCACCATGGCCTCACCAGCGCTCAGGTCGAGTGCTTGGAGTCGAGCCTCGAGCATCCGTCCCACGCGGTGACCGGCGACGAGTAGCTGTGCCGACAGTGAGTTGTCCATCGCACATACCCTTCGTTAATACGATATCGTACTATATTGCTTCACAATCGTACTACTGCGGGAGTCTGATCGGCATGAATGACCTCGACCTCGTGACTGCGTTCGAGCGCGGCACCCTCACCGCTTTCCCCCACCGCGATCACGTGCGGGTCGCCTGGATTCTGTTAGAGCGCGAGGGCTTCGACGGTGCCGTCATTGCGATGACCGGCGGCATAGGTCGAATGGCGATGGCCGCAGGCTTGCTGTCCAAGTACCACGAGACCCGGACGATCGCGTGGATGCGTCTCATCAATGACGCCCGAACGGAGCCGTTCGAGACCAGCAGCGACTTCGTTGATCATCGACCCGCGTTGCTGCGTCCGGATCGGCTCGACGATCACTACAGCGCCGGTCGACTCGCCTCGGACGAGGCCCGGACGTCATTCGTCGAGGCCGACCTCACCCCGCTCCCCTAGCGCGTCGGTCCAGCGGCGAGCCAGCGCGTGAGGATCGCCTCGAGTGCGGCCTGGTCATCGGCGTCGAGTTCGTCGACGAGTCGTCGTTCGTTGCGCATGTGCTCGGTGAAGGCGGCGTCAATGAGTTCGCGGCCGGCCAGCGTGAGCGCGACGATGCGGCGACGGCCGTCCTGCTCCACCTCACGCCGCTCAACCAGCCCGCGAGCGACGAGACGGTCGATGCGCTTCGTCATGGCCCCTGTGGTCACCATCGTGTGGTCGGCGAGTTCCCCCGGAGCCCGCTCGAAAGGATGCCCGGCGCGCCTCAGCGCGGCGAGCACGTCGAACTCCCCCTCCCCCAGTCCGTAGCGTTCGTAGACCACCGTCAGCTCATCGGTGAGCCACGCTGCGAGCCGATGTACTCGCCCGATGATCCCGTGCGGCTGAACGTCGACATCAGGTCGCTCCCGACGCCATTCGCTCTGGATGCGGGACACCCGATCTCCGATGTCGCCACGACTGTCTTCCATGGAAGCTAGTATAACTTCCATGGAAGGTAAATGGCGCTGGATTCTCGTCACCGCGATCGCCCCGATCGCGTGGGGCTCCAACTACTTCGTCACACGTCACTTCCTTCCGCCGGACGCGCCTCTGTGGGGCGCCCTCCTTCGAGCACTCCCCGCCGGCCTGATTCTGCTCCTGCTCGCCCGCCGTCTTCCTCGGGGTTCGTGGTGGTGGCGTTCCCTCGTGCTCGGCACGCTCAACGTCGGTGCATTCTTCGTGCTCATCTACGTGGTCTCGCAACGACTGCCGTCGGGCATAGCGTCGACAATCATGGCGACCTCGGCAGCGGCGCTGCTCCTGCTGGCTTGGCCGCTCCTGGGAGAACGCCCCACGCGGTTCGGCGTCATCGGTGCCGCAGTGGGCCTCCTCGGAGTCGGCGTGCTGCTCTTCGAGGGCGGTCTCACCGTTGACGGGTGGGGAGTCATAGCCTCACTGGCAGCGATGGTGCTCTCATCGATCGGCTTCATTCTCACCAAGAGATGGGGAGCCGAGGTGCCCCTCGTCGCACTGACGTCGTGGCAGCTCATCGGCGGCGGGCTCGTGGTGCTTCCCTTCGCGGTCATTCTGGAAGGCGCTCCCCCGGCCGGTGAACCCGGCGCCGTGCTCGGCTACGTCTACGTCGCGGTCATCGCGACGGCGCTTGCTTTCATCGCGTGGTTCGCTGGCCTCCGCCATCTGCCAGCAGGCACTGTGGGACTCGTGGGACTTCTCAACCCCGTCACCGGTGTACTTCTGGGAACGCTGCTCGCGGGTGAGAGTTTCGGTATTCGACAGGCCGTGGGCACTCTTCTCGTGATCACCGGTGTCGTCGTCGGCCAGCGTCGCCGATCCGCGCCCACCTGATTCCCGGTCGATCGCGGACTCGATATACTCTCACGAACGCGAGGAGGAGTCCGTGTCGGACGAGACAACTGCAGTCCCGACTGTCGAGGAGGGCCTCGTCGAGGTATCGCCCACCGAGGAGAAGGCCCCCGCTGCTCGACCGAAGCGTCTAGCCCTGATACTCCTGGGCGTCGGCTTGGCGCTCGCGATCGGCGCCGTGATCTTCTTGGTCGTGCAGCTGCTCTCCGCCAACTCCCGAATCGCCGAGCAGAACCGCGAACTCGACCAGCAGCGCGAGCTCATCGAGAAGAAGGAGACGTTCGGGGCGGCGATGGCGCAACTGCTCGAGACGGCGAGTCTGCTCGACGGCAGCCTCATGAGCTCCTTGGTGCCGCTCGACAGCTACGAGAGCATCGCCCGTCTGGCCTGGTCGCACCGCTGGAGCGCCGGCAGCGTCGAAGCTGATACCCGTCGCATCCAATCGGAGGAGGCCACGCTGAAGGATCTCGTCTCCGAGGCGTCAGCGCAAGCGGGCTCGAATACGAGCGGCACCACCTACGAGGCAGTGATCGATGACCTCGGCGGTGGTCACGTCACAACGGTGATCGATGATGCCGACACGCTGTGCGAAGCAGACGTCCTCGCCTGCGTCGTGTACGACGATCCGTTCGCCGTGCACTTCGATGCGGCAGACGCAGGTCAGCCGTACATGACGGACTGGCTTCGAACCGGGATCGCCTACCACGAGTTCGCCCATGTTCTCCAGATGACCAACCCGGATGCCACCGACACCGCTCTCGAGGCGTTCGGCGGAGATCCCGAAACCATGGCGGACTGCTTCGCGCTCACCTACCTCTCGGGCTGGACACTTGACCACCGCGTCTACGTGAGCAGCTACGAGTACTGGGACGTCAGCATCGGCTACGGGTACACCTGCGATGAGACCCAGGCCCAGGCCGTCCGCGATTGGTACGGCCAGCTGGGCGTGCATCTGCGCCCGATCTCGCAGTCCCGGTAGGGGCGGGACCAAATCCCCTAACCGGCCGCGCACAACCGGACGAGCATGGTACCGACGGGCAGACGCCCGCCACTGATCGGAAGGTCGAAGCCATGTCCCGTACCTACGTCGTCACCGGTGCCGCGAGCGGAATCGGCAAGGCAACCAGAGAACTCCTGCTCGAGCGAGGCCACACGGTGATCGGAGTCGACATCCGCGACGCCGACGTCACGGTGGACCTCTCCACCGCCGAGGGCCGGGCCGCCCTCGTCGAGAAGGTCACCGCTCTCAGCGGCGGCACGATCGACGCCGTCATCGCCAACGCGGGACTGGCCACCCCGACCGCCATCACCGTCGCTGTCAACTACTTCGGCACTGTGGCCACCCTCGAGGGCCTGCGCCCCCTGTTGGTCAACTCCCCGGCGCCCCGCGCCGTCGCGACCGCCTCCATGGCTTCGCTCTTCCCGCCGGATGACGCCCTCCTCACCGCACTCCTCGCGGGAGACGAGAAGGCTGCCCTCGCCCGTGGAGCCGAACTCGAGGCGGGCGGCCCGCAGCTCGGAAGCCTGATCTACGGCACCACGAAACGCGCTCTAGCGCTCTGGATCCGCCGCCACGCCGCGACGTCCGACTGGGCGGGCGCGTCGATCCCCCTCAACGGCGTCGCACCGGGAGTCGTGGAGACCCCGATGACGGCAGACCTCATCGCCACCCCTGAGCAGCGCGAGCAGATCACCACGATGGTTCCGATGCCCCTCAACGGCATCTTCGAACCGAGGTCGGTCGCCTACCTCCTCGCCTGGCTGACGAGCGAGGAGAACGCCCACCTGTGCGGGCAGATCGTCTTCATCGACGGCGGTTCGGACGTGATCATCCGCGGCGACTCCACCTGGTAGCCGCCACGGCCCGGCGGTGGTCCGGCGGTGAGTCAGTCGGTGCCGAGCTCGAAGGCGGAGGCCTCGTTGGCGGCGTCGGTGGCGCGGTCGAGCGCCGTGTCATCCGCGCCGCCGGTGATCTGGTTCGCGGCACCCACCTCGAGTTCGCCGACGAGCTCGGCCGTCGGCCCGCCGATCAGGCCGATCGCGGCGTACTGCTCGAGACGCGAGCGCGAGTCCGCGATGTCCAGGTTGCGCATCGTCAACTGACCGATGCGGTCGCCGGGGCCGAACGCGGCATCGCCGACACGCTCCATCGACAGCTTCTCGGGGTGGTAGCTGAGGTTCGGGCCCGCCGTGTTGAGGATCGTGTAGTCGTCGCCGCGCCGCAGGCGAAGGGTCACCTCACCCGTCACTGCTGAACCGACCCAGCGCTGCAGAGATTCGCGCAGCATGAGCGACTGGGGGTCGAGCCAGCGACCTTCGTACATGAGGCGACCGAGCCGGCGACCCTCGGCGTGGTAGTTGGCGATCGTGTCCTCGTTGTGGATCGCGTTGAGCAGGCGCTCATACGTGATGTGCAGCAACGCCATACCGGGGGCCTCGTAAATCCCGCGACTCTTGGCCTCGATGATGCGGTTCTCGATCTGATCGGATGCGCCAAGACCGTGGCGTCCACCGATCGCGTTGGCCTCCAGGACGAGAGCAACCGGGTCGGCGAATTCGACGCCGTTGATCGCGACGGGACGGCCCGCCTCGTAGCGCACCGTCACCTCCTCGGTGGCGATCTCGACGTCGTCGCGCCAGCTCGCCACCCCCATGATCGGATCGACGATGTCGAGACCGGTGCTCAGTTCCTCGAGGTTCTTGGCCTCGTGGGTGGCACCCCAGATGTTGGCGTCGGTGCTGTACGCCTTCTCGGTGGAGTCGCGGTACGGAAAGCCGCGCGCAACGAGCCACTCGCTCATCTCCGTGCGACCGCCGAGCTCCCCGACGAAGTCGGCATCCAGCCAGGGCTTGTAGATGCGCAGGCGCGGGTTGGCCAGCAGTCCGTAGCGGTAGAACCGCTCGATGTCGTTGCCCTTGTAGGTGGAGCCGTCGCCCCAGATGTCGACGTCGTCCTCCTTCATCGCGCGCACGAGCAGGGTGCCGGTGACGACGCGACCCAGCGGAGTCGTGTTGAAGTAAGTCTTTCCGCCGGAACGGATGTGGAATGCGCCACAGGCAAGGGCAACGAGCCCCTCCTCCACGAGCGCCGTGCGCCCATCGACGAGGCGGGCGATCTCGGCACCGTACTCCTTCGCACGCGCCGGCACTTCGCCGATGTTCGGCTCGTCGTACTGGCCGATGTCCGCCGTGTAGGTGCAGGGCACCGCACCCTTCTCGCGCATCCAGGCGACGGCGCAGGAGGTATCGAGACCTCCGGAGAAGGCGATGCCGACGCGCTCGCCGACGGGAAGACTGCTCAGTACCTTGGACACGGCATCCAGCCTAGAGCGAGCGGCACGGCACGCCGTGCACGCCGAACCGCTCGAGCGTCACGCTCGCGACAGGCTCTAAACTTCCCGGGTCAGCACACACCGCTCGCTTGGAGGGACAAATGGCAGCGCCGACCGGCCCATCAGATCGCCAGTTGGCTCGCGAACGCGGCGAGTCCCTTCTGGATCGGGTTGCCGAGCGTTTCGTCGGAGTCCCGGGCGTACAGGCCGGCCGCATGTTCAACGGACGCGGGCTCAGCGTTGATGACTCCATCTTCGTGTTCATCAATCGCGAAGGCCGAATGGTGGCCAAGCTTCCCGAGCCGGAGGCACAGGCGCGGGTCGCGGCTGGCGACGCAGATGTGGTGACCATGGGAACTCGCACCATGCGGGAATGGGTCAGCTTCGCGCAGCCAACAGAGCTAGATTCCTGGGTCGCAGTCGCCCGGGATGCCCACCGCTACGTCAGCGCACTGACCCCGTGAGGCGGCTCGCGTGACGCGCTGCCCCTGTCTGAGCGGCATGCCCTTGAGCGAATGCTGCGCACCGATCATCGATGGTCGTGTGACCGCGCCCACGGCCGAACGACTGATGCGCAGCCGCTTCACGGCGTTCGCGCTCGGCGATGCCGACTATCTGCTGAAGTCATGGCATCCGACGACTCGACCGCGCTCACTGCAACTCGACCCCGACCTGCGCTGGTACAGGCTCGACATCATCGGGCGGTCGAAGGGTGCGTTGCTCGATACCGAAGGCACCGTCGAGTTCGTCGCCCACTACCGATCCCCCGCAGGCAGCGGCGAGCAACATGAGAACAGTCGGTTCCTGCGCGACGCTGGCGAGTGGCGGTACCTGGCCGCGGTGGGCCCGCCGGCCGTTGATATGGTGCAATGACCGTGCGACGAAGGAGCCGACATGACCACAGATACTCCGAAATTCGTGCTCTCGCTCGATCAGGGCACCACGAGCACGCGGGCGATGATCTTCGATCACGCCGGAGCCGTCGTCACCGTCGGACAGCTGGAACACCGCCAGCACTTTCCCCAGGCGGGATGGGTCGAGCACGACCCGGTCGAGATCTGGGACAACACCCGTGAAGTGATCGGCCAGGCGCTGGGCAAGGCGAATCTCACCCGGCACGACATCGCCGCTGTGGGAATCACCAACCAGCGCGAGACCACGGTCGTCTGGGACCGAACCACCGGAGTTCCGGTGTACAACGCCATCGTCTGGCAGGACACCCGCACTCAGTCGATAGTCGACCGCGTCGCGGCGGGGGACGTCGATCGATTCAAGCAGAAGGTCGGCCTTCCCTTGGCGACCTACTTCTCGGCGACCAAGATCGCCTGGCTCCTCGAGAACGTCGAAGGAGCTCGGGCACGCGCCGAGGCGGGTGAGCTCGCCTTCGGCACGATGGACACCTGGCTGCTCTGGAACCTGACAGGGGGCATCCACGGGGGCGTGCACGCCACGGATGTCACCAACGCGAGCCGCACGCTGCTCATGGACCTGGCCACCTGCGCCTGGGATCCCGAGCTTCTCGCCGCCTTCGACGTACCCGCCGCCCTGCTCCCCGAGATTCGCAGCTCATCGGAGATCTTCGGAACGGTCGAACTGCAGAACCTGCTGCGCGAAGTCCCGGTCGCAGGAATGCTGGGCGACCAGCAGGCTGCGACATTCGGCCAGGCCGCGTTCGGCGTCGGCGAATCGAAGAACACCTACGGCACGGGCAACTTCCTCATCGTGAACACCGGCGAGGACATCGTCCACTCCCGCAACGGCCTGATCACCACCGTCGCCTATAAGCTCGGCGATGCGCCGACCCACTACGCCCTCGAGGGCTCGATCGCCGTGACCGGGTCACTGGTGCAGTGGCTGCGGGACAATCTCGGCATCATCTCGAAGGCATCAGATGTGGAGGCGCTCGCGCGCACCGTGGACGACAACGGCAACGTCTACTTCGTGCCCGCCTTCTCCGGACTGTTCGCGCCGCACTGGCGACCGGATGCGCGGGGTGCGATCCTCGGCCTCACACGGTTCTCCAACAAGGGGCACATCGCTCGCGCTGCGCTGGAGTCGACGGCGTTCCAGACCCGTGAGGTACTGGACGCTGTCAACGCCGACGCTGGCGTGGATCTCACCGAGCTCAAGGTCGACGGCGGAATGATCGCTAACTCCGAGCTGATGCAGTTCCAGGCCGACCTGCTCGGGGTACCCGTCATCCGCCCGGTCGTCGCCGAGACCACTGCGCTCGGCGCTGCCTACGCCGCCGGCCTCGCGGTCGGTTTCTGGTCGGGTCTCGACGAGCTGCGCGCCAACTGGCGTGAGGGTGGCCGGTGGCTACCGTCAATGCCCGACGATGAGCGCGAGCGCCTTCTTCGCAACTGGCGCAAGGCGGTCTCGAAGACTCTCGACTGGGTGGATGACGACGTGCGCTGACCCAACGATCCGGCCCAACGATCGGGCCCGGTGATCGAGCTCGTCGAGATCGACTACCGGTTCGTCGCCGCGACCCACTCGTCAAGCTTTGCCGATGCCGCCCCGGAGTCGATGACGGATGCCGCGCGCTCCAGTTGCGTCGCCAGTCGCTCAAGGATCGGCTCCTGCAGCAACTCGGGCTCCCGCGACAACTCGTAGGCGGCGAGTCCGCCCGCGGCGTTGAGCAGCACGATGTCGCGCACCGGACCCGGCTCCCCCGCGAGCACCGCCCGCGCCACCGAGGCGTTGTGTGCGGCATCCGCTCCCAGCAGCGACTGGATGTCGGCGCGCGGGATCCCGAGATCGGCGGGATCGAGGTCATGCTCCGTCACGAATCCGCGGGAAACCTCCCAGATATGACTGTGGCCGGTCGTCGTGAGCTTGTCGATGCCGTCGTCGCCGCGGTAGACCAGTGCGGTCGCACCGCGGGTTTGGAAGACACCGACGACGAGCGGCACCCGCTCCAGGCTGGCCACGCCGACCGCGGAGGCGTTGGGTCGGGCCGGATTGCACAGCGGGCCGAGGATGTTGAACAGCGTCGAGATGCCCAGCTCCTTGCGCGTAGGGCCGGCGTGACGGAATCCGGGGTGGAAGAGGGCGGCGAACGCGAAGGTGATGCCGGTCTCCGCCAGCACCTCGGCCACACGGTCCGGCGTGATGTCGAGATTGAGACCGAGGGCCGACAGCACATCGGACGCGCCCGAAGCCGAGCTGGCGCCGCGATTGCCGTGCTTGACCACGGGCACTCCTGCCGCTGCGGCGACGATCGACGCGACCGATGAGATGTTCAGCACCGCCCCGTAGGGGTCACCGCCCGTGCCGACGATGTCGAGCACGTCCGGGGACACCGGCAGGGGCTGCGCATTGGCGAGCACGGCATCGCGGAAGCCGACGATCTCGTCGACCGTCTCACCCTTCACGCGCAGCGCCACGAGGAGGCCGGCCAGCTGAGCCTGGGTTGCCTCCCCCGCCATCACCTGCTGCATGGCCCATTCGGCATCGCTGATCGACAGGTCATCGCCCTCAACGAGGGTGCTCAGGATGATTGGCCAGGTGCGCTCGGGTGACATGACCCAAATCCTAACGATCGGGCGCCGACTGACCCCCCGGAATGACATTTGGCGCGACGGAAATCGACCATAATGGAGGAGTGACCACAGCCTCCCTATCGCGCTCGATCACAGCGCCATCCGTCCAGCGGCCCAACATCGTGGCCGTTGGCACGATCGTGTGGCTCGGCAGCGAAGTCATGTTCTTCGCAGGCCTGTTTGCCATCTACTTCACACTGCGATCGATGTCTCCCGAGTTGTGGTCGGAGCAGACCGCAAAGCTCAACGTCACGTACTCGCTGATCAACACGATCATCCTCGTGCTCTCGTCCTTCACCTGCCAGGCAGGCGTGTTCGCGGCCGAGCGCAACCAGCCGCGACGTACGGGCACCGCACTCCAGTTCTGGAAGTGGGGAACGGTCGAATGGTTCTACCTCACGTACTTCATGGGCGCGGCATTCGTCGTCGGCCAGATCTTCGAGTACGCGAGTCTCGTGAGCGAGCACATCGGACTCTCGAGCGACTCCTACGGCTCGGTGTTCTACCTCACGACAGGTTTCCACGGCCTCCACGTGACCGGTGGTCTGATCGCATTCTTGCTGGTCATCGGCCGAATCTTCGCAGTCAAGGTGTTCACCCACAAGGAGGCGACCACCGCGATCGTCGTCTCGTACTACTGGCACTTCGTCGACGTGGTGTGGATCGGGCTGTTCCTGGTCATCTACGTACTCAAGTGAGAATCGGAACGAAACAGAACATGTCGAAGAAGTCAGAGGCACCCTCGAACCGCAAGGCAGGTCGCCGCAGCCCGCTCGCCACCGTCGCACTGCTCACGATCGGTCTGCTGAGCACGGGCGGCGCCTACGCGCTGTTCACCACCAGCGCGACCGCTGAGACGAGCGCAGCCGCAGATGCCCAGATCGAGGAGGGCGGCAAGCTCTTCGCGGCCAACTGCGCAACCTGTCACGGAATGGCCCTTCAGGGCACCAGCCAGGCGCCCAGTCTGATCGGTGTCGGGGCGGCCGCCGTCGACTTCCAGGTCGGTACCGGGCGGATGCCGCTTGCCGCAACCGGCCCGCAGGGTGAGCAGAAGCCCGTGCAGTTCACCGCCGAGCAGATCTCCGCTCTCTCTGCCTACGTCGCGTCTCGCGGAACTGGCCCGGGCATCCCGGACGAGAAGTACCTTCAGGGTGACGGCGATGCCGCAGTGGGTGCGGAATTGTTCCGAATCAACTGTGCGATGTGCCACAACGTCGCTGGCGCTGGCGGCGCTCTCACCGAGGGTAAGTTCGCCCCTCCGCTGAGCGGCGTTGAGCCCGCCTACATCTACGAGGCCATGGTCACCGGGCCGCAGAACATGCCCGTGTTCAACGACCACAACATCTCCCCTGAGGACAAGGCCAACATCATCACCTACCTGAAGTTCCTCGACAACACGACATCGGTCGGCGGTTTTGGACTGGGCGACATCGGCCCGGTATCTGAGGGCCTGTTCATCTGGATCTTCGGCCTCGGAGCGATCGTGGCCATCACGGTATGGCTCACGGCCAAGTCCAACTAACCGGCTGTCTCGCGGCAACCGAACACAGTTCGAAAGTCTGAAGGGAATTCAATGGCACAGGACCACGACGGGGCCACCGGCGGCGACGCTGCAGGTTCCACGGTCGAGAAGTACGGCGCGAACCCGCCTTCGGCGGGCACGGCCGTGGTCGTTGCTGACCGCATTCCCAACCCGGGCTTCGAGCCGTACCGCCCCCGCGTCACCGACCTGGACGAAGCGAAGGAGCGGCAGCAGGAGCGCCGCGTCGCAGGGTTCTTCATCCTGTCGATCGTCGGAACGGTCGCGGCTATCGTCGCCTACATCATCTTCCCGATCGTTCCGGGCGACCTCAACTCGGTGCGCTTCAACAACCTCTTCCTCGGCATCGGCATCACGCTCGCACTGCTGAGCGTCGGCATCGGCGCCATCCACTGGTCAAAGTCGCTGATGGACGGCCACGACATGGTCGAGCAGCGCCACGGCACCCGCGGTTCGGATGAGACCCGCGCGAAGGCGGTCGAGGTGTTCACCCTCGGCAACAAGGAGTCCGGATTCGGGCGGCGCACCCTCATCCGCAGGACCCTCATCGGCGCTCTGGTGGTGACACCGCTTCCCGCGATCGTCCTCTTCCGCGACCTTGCCCCTGCCGAGGACCCGGTGCCTCTGCTGCAGCACACGCTGTGGAAGAAGGGCACCCGCCTGACCCGTGACCCATCCGGAACCCCGATCCGTGCCTCCGAGGTCACTCTGGGATCCGCCTTCCACGTGATCCCCGAAGGGCTCAACGAGCTCGAGGACAAGCTCGAGCAGAAGGCGAAGGCAGCAGTGCTGCTCATGCGCCTCAAGCCCGAGGATCTGCAGGTCTCCCCCGGTCGCGAGGACTGGAACTACGCGGGAATCGTCGCGTACTCCAAGATCTGCACCCACGTCGGATGCCCCGTGGCACTGTACGAGCAGCAGACCCACCACCTGCTCTGCCCCTGCCACCAGTCGCAGTTCGACATCACGCGCGAGGCGAAGGTCATCTTCGGACCCGCCAAGCGTCCCCTCCCCCAGCTGCCCATCACGGTGGATGCAGAGGGTTACCTTGTCGCACGCAGCGACTTCACCGAACCAGTTGGACCAAGCTTCTGGGAGCGCAACACATGACAACCACGCAGGAGCCGCAGACCGCGGCCGTCGAGCCCACTCGCGGCACTCGGTTCACCGGCTGGGCCGCGAACTACATCGACGAGCGCACCAGCATTTCTGGCTTGGTCAAGGAGGTCGGGCGCAAGATCTTCCCCGACCACTGGTCCTTCATGCTCGGCGAGGTTGCTCTCTACAGCTTCATCGTCATCCTTCTCTCCGGCACGTTCCTCACGTTCTTCTTCCAGGCATCCATGGTTCCCGTCATCTACGACGGCTCGTGGGTTCCGCTGAAGGGCATCGAGATGTCGGCCGCGATGGACTCGACGCTCAACCTGTCGTTCGACATCCGCGGCGGCCTCCTGATGCGCCAGGTGCACCACTGGGCGGCGTTGCTGTTCGTGGCATCCATCGGCCTTCACATGCTGCGCGTGTTCTTCACGGGCGCGTTCCGCAAGCCCCGCGAGATCAACTGGATCATCGGCTTCGTGCTGTTCATCTTGGCGATGCTCGAGGGCTTCACGGGCTACTCGCTCCCCGACGACCTGCTCTCCGGCAACGGTCTGCGCATCATCGACGGCATGGTCAAGGGTGTGCCGATCGTCGGTACCTGGATCTCCTACCTCGTGTTCGGTGGCGAGTTCCCCGGTACCGACATCGTGGGGCGCCTGTACACGGTGCACATCCTTCTGGCGCCGGCGATCTTGGTCGCCCTCCTCGGCGTGCACATGCTGCTTCTCATCGTGAACAAGCACACCCAGTTCGCCGGCCCCGGCCGCACCAACGACAACGTTGTGGGCGTGCCGATCATGCCGGTCTTCGCCGCAAAGGCCGGTGGGTTCTTCTTCATCATCTTCGGCGTGATCGTGCTCATCGCCTCGTTCTTCCAGATCAACCCGATCTGGGTGTATGGGCCGTACGACCCATCTCCGGTTTCCGCGGGAACGCAGCCCGACTGGTACATCGGCTTCGCCGATGGTGCATTGCGACTCGTGCCGCCGGGCTGGGAGGTGGAGCTCGGGGTGTTCACGCTGTCGCTGAACATCATGGTTCCGCTGCTGATTCTGCCCATCTTCCTCGCGCTGGTTGCCTTCTACCCGTTCTTCGAAGCGTGGGTTACCGGGGACAAGCGTGAGCACCACATCGCAGATCGCCCGCGCAACGCCCCGACCCGCACCGCGATCGGTGCTGCAGGCGTGACGTTCTACGCTGTCCTGTGGGCGGCCGCGAGTTCCGACCTGATCGCAACGCACTTCAAGCTGACGATCGAAGGAGTGATCAACGCCTGCCAGGTGCTGCTCATCATCGGGCCGATCATCGCCTACTTCGTGACCAAGCGCATCTGTCTCGCACTCCAGAAGAAGGATCGCGAGATCGCCCTGCACGGCTACGAATCGGGTCGAATCGTGCGGCTGCCGGGTGGCGAGTACATCGAGGTGCACGAGCAGCTCGATGAGTACGAGCGCTGGAAGCTCGTCAGCTACAGCGACTACAAGCCGCTCATGCTCCGCCCCGACGCCAAGGGCCGGATAACCTTCGGGCAGCGCCTGCGCGCGGTCGCGTCGGGATGGTTCTTCGAGGACCGTATCGAGCCCGTGACGAGCACCGAGATCGAGCGATCGCACTCGGACCACTAGCGCTCTCACGAGCGAACAGAGGGGCCCGCCAGCACGCTGGCGGGCCCCTTCGCTTGCAGGTGAGTCATCCCGGCGGGAAACGCGATCGATGCACGCCGGCGTTACGTCCCGCCGCCGCTCACGCGGCTACGACCAGGGTGCTCGCCTGGGCGCCCTGGTCAGTCGAAAGTCTTCTTGAGGAAGTCGGCTGTTGAACGGTAGCCGAGCCGCTCATAGAAGTCAGCCGAGCGCCGACTTGCCACGGTGAGTTGCGACACGTGGCGGTCACGACACACGGCCTCGATGGCCTCGATGAGCGCGGTACCGACGCCGGAGCCCCGCACGTGATGATCAACGACGAGTTCCTGGAGCTGCGCCGAACGGCCGTTGGTGTACAACAGGGGCGTGATCGTCGTCAGGGCGTACCCCGTCACCAGGCCGGCGGCATCCTCAGCGACAAGCAAAACCGAAGTCGACTCGTCGTCGACAAGAAATGCAAAGGACTCGTCGAAGGTCTGACGGTCCGGTGCATAGCTGGCCGCGAGCTGCTTGAGCAGGAAGAAGACGCGCTCAGCATCTTCGGGCCTGGCAGCCCGAATCGCGGGGGCGTCAGCGTGCGAAGTATCCGCGGTAGTACTCATAGACCCACCCCACCAGAGCGACGATGAGGATGCTCACGCCGATGAACGAGATCCATGGGCCGATAGCCAAGCCGAGAACCGTGATCGCGGCGGCCGCCGCCAGAACGATGGGCCACCAGCTCCACGGGCTGAAGTGGCCCTGCTCCGCATCACCGTCGTCGATGTTGGCATCGATTCGGTCTTCGGGGAGTTCGCCACCCTGTGAGCTGTGGATGCGCCCGAGGTAGAAGGCAATGAGCACTGCAAGCGCGCCGGACAAGCCGATCGCGACCGCTCCCACCCACTCGACCTGCGCGTGGCTGGTATCCAGCAGCGACCACATGATGTAGATCGCGTCGGCGAGGAAGAAGAACCCTGCGAGAATCCAGAACAGGCGGGCATTGGTACCCATGGCTACTTCACCTTCTCGTCTGCGAGGTCATACGTGGGTGCGTCGGGCGCGTCCTTGAACGGCCCCACACCGACCGGAACGCCCGCTTCGGGGTGGTTGAGGTCGAATGCGGGAGACTCGGAGCGGATGCGCGGAATCGACGTGAAGTTGTGGCGCGGCGGAGGGCAGCTCGTCGCCCACTCGAGCGATCGTCCGTAGCCCCACGGGTCGTTGACAGTCACCTTGGGTGCCTTGCGGGCGGTGATGTACACGTTGTAGAGGAACGGCAGCATCGAGATGGCGAGAATTGCGGCGCCGATGGTCGAGAGCTGGTTCATCCAGGTCACCCCGTCCTCTGCGAGGTAGGTGCGGTAGCGGCGCGGCATGCCCACAACACCGATCCAGTGCTGAATCAGGAATGTCGTGTGGAAGCCGATGAACAACAGCCAGAAGTGGATCTTGCCCAGGCGATCGTTGAGCATCTTCCCGGTCCACTTCGGCCACCAGAAGTAGAAGCCCGCGAACATCGCGAACACCACCGTGCCGAACACCACGTAGTGGAAATGCGCCACAACGAAGTACGTGTCAGACACGTGGAAGTCGAGCGGAGGCGAGGCAAGAATGACGCCCGTGAGACCGCCGAACGTGAACGTGATGAGGAAGCCGATGGTCCACAGCATGGGCGCCTCGAACGTCACCGAGCCGCGCCACATCGTGCCGATCCAGTTGAAGATCTTCACGCCGGTCGGCACTGCGATCAGCATGGTGAGGAGAGCGAAGAACGGCAGCAGCACCGACCCGGTGACGTACATGTGGTGAGCCCACACCGTCACCGACAGGGCGGCGATCGCGATCGTCGCATAGATCAGAGTCTTGTAGCCGAAGATCGGCTTGCGGCTGAAGACCGGGAGGATCTCTGACACGATTCCGAAGAACGGCAGCGCGATGATGTACACCTCGGGGTGACCGAAGAACCAGAACAGATGCTGCCAGAGGATCACACCACCATTGGCCGGATCGTACAGATGCGCCCCGAACACCCGATCGGCGCCGAGCGCGAACAGCGCCGCCGCCAGCACCGGGAAGGCCATGAGCACGAGCAGCGAGGTGACGAGCGTGTTCCAGGAGAAGATCGACATCCGGAACATCGTCATGCCAGGTGCGCGCATCGTGATGATGGTGGTGATGAAGTTGACAGCGCCGAGGATCGTGCCGAAACCGCTGAGCGCCAGACCGAAGACCCAGAGGTTTCCGCCGTACCCGGGCGAGAAGGTGGTGCTGGACAACGGAGCGTAGGCGAACCATCCGAAGGATGCCGCACCCTGAGGGGTGAGGAAGCCGGCGACGGCGATGAGGCTACCGAAGTTGAAGAGCCAGTAGGCGAATGCATTCAGTCGAGGGAAGGCAACGTCCGGCGCGCCGATCTGCAGCGGCATGAGAACGTTGGCGAATCCCGCGAAGAGTGGCGTAGCGAACATGAGCAACATGATCGTGCCGTGCATCGTGAACAACTGGTTGTACTGCTCGCCCGTTGCCACCACGGACAATCCCGGCGCGAAGAGCTGCGCTCGAATGACCAGCGCCATGACTCCACCAAGCAGGAAGTAGATGAACGCCGTGATCAGGTAGAGGTAACCGATGGTCTTGTGGTCGGTGGAGGTGATCCAACTGACAATCACGTTGCCCTTGCGCTGCGCCGAACTGGACACCCCGGGGGTGACAGTGGGCGCAGCAACCAGGCCCATGGGACGGTCGAGTGTAGTCATGTGTCTTATCCCTCGGCGCCGCTGCCGTTGCCCGGCAGGTTCTGGTTCACGTTGTAGTCAGCACCGATCTGGCCTTCGTAGCCCGCGGCCTTCTGTGCTGCGATGTAGGCGTCGTAGTCCTCCTGCGAGACGACCTTGACCTCGAACAGCATGAGCGAGTGGTACTCCCCGCACAGCTCGGCGCACTTGCCCTGGTAGGTGCCGATCTTTGTCGGCGTGAAGTACATGTAGTTGCTCTTGCCCGGAATCATGTCCTTCTTGTACAAGAAGTCGACGACCCAGAAGGAGTGGATGACATCCCGCGACTCGATCTGGACTTCGATCGACTTGTCAACGGGCAAGTACAGAACCGGCAGGTTGTCGGTGTTGATCGTGCCATCCGAGTTGAAATCGGCCTGAACGCCAGCGCTGTACGCGTTGTCTGTGACGTAGTTGAAGTCCCACGCCCAACGCTTGCCGAAGACCTCGATCTTCACGTCGGGGTTCTTCGTGGGTTCTTCGATGACGGCCTGATCGCGAGCGGTGAAGGCGAAGAAGCCGAGCACAAGAATCAGCGGCACGATCGTGTAGAAGATCTCGATCGGCATGTTGTAGCGCAACTGAACGGGAAGGCCCGTCTGACCCTTGCGGCGACGGTAGACGACGGCGGCCCAGATGATGAGCGCCCACGTGACAACGCCGACGGCGAGCAGCACGATCCACGACGTTACCCAGAGCCCGATAATGCGGCCCGTGTGGTTAGTGGTTTCGGGGTCACCCGGCAGCCAGCCCTGAAGCTGTGCCTGAGTACACCCCGCAAGGATGATCGAGATCGCGATGCCAAGGGGAATGGCAGCCCATCGAAGACGGCGGTTGGAACGCACCTGAGACCTCTCGCAAAACTGTGACTGAATGGTCTCCAGTCTATAGCCAGCCGGATGCCGCGCCATGAACCGCACCGCCCCCGAAAAGCACATTGGCGCGTCTTTCGACGCGCCAATGTGGAGGAAAAGCGTGAACTAGTGGAATGAATCTCCACATGCGCAGCTGCCTTGGGCATTCGGGTTGTCGATCGTGAAGCCCTGCTTCTGGATGGTGTCCTCGAAGTCGATGCTCGCGCCATCCAGGTACGGGACGCTCATCTTGTCGATGACGACCTCGACGCCTTCGCCGAACTCGCGCACGGCGTCGCCGTCGAGGCGGCGCTCGTCGAAGTAGAGCTGATAGATGAGCCCGGAGCATCCGCCGGGCTGCACAGCAAGGCGCAGGCGCAGGTCGTCGCGACCCTCCTGCGAGATGAGGCTGCGCACCTTGGCGGCCGCGGCATCAGTGAGGCCGACTCCATGCTCCACAACGGGTGCGTCGGCGGTAGTCACAGAGGTGTCAGTCATGAGTCGATTCTACCCCGCTCGTTGAGGGTGGTGAGCAGTACTGCCTCGGTGAGTATCGCCCGGTGGAACACACCGAGGTGGAGGGACTCGTTCGGGCTGTGCGCCCGTGAGTCCGGGTCTTCGACTCCCGTGATGAGGATCTGAGCGTCTGGGAAGACCGTGACGAGGTCGGAGATGAAGGGAATGGAGCCACCGATCCCCGTCTCGATGGCATCGGCACCCCAGGCCTGGCGCATCGCGTCCTTCGCGACGTCGACTGCCCAACCGTCGGTGTCGACAAGGAACGGATTGCCGCGGTCAACATCACTGATGGTCAGCTGAGCGCCGAACGGCGCGTGCTGCCTCAGGTGCGTTTCGAGGGCTGTGTAGGCATCGGTGGCACTCTGCCCCGGAGCGACCCGGGCACTCACCTTGACGGTCACCGACGGCAGCAGGGTGTTGGAGGCGTTCTGCACGGTCGGAGCGTCGATTCCGGTAATGGTGATGGCCGGCTGATCCCACAACCGTGAGAGCACATCACCGTGGCCGATGGGAGTGACGCCCGGCAGCAGGGCGGCCTCCTCGGCGAGTCGAGACTCGTCGTAGGCGGGTGTCGTAGCCATGCGCGACGTCAGCCCCTCTACCGCCACCGAGCCGTCCGGCGCGTGCAGGGTTGAGAGCAGCCGAATTGCAGCCAGCATCGCGTCGGGTGCCGCTCCCCCGAACATTCCGGAGTGCGAGGCATGGGCGAGGGTGGAGACCGTCAGCTTGAAGGTGACGTTGCCGCGAAGACCGACAGTGAGGGCCGGCGTGTTCACATCCCAGTTGTCCGAGTCCGCGACGACGATGACGTCGGCTTCGAGAGTGTCGCGATTCTCGGTGATGAAGTTGGCGAAGGAGCGCGACCCGAACTCCTCCTCCCCCTCGAAGAAGACCACCAGACCGAGATCGAAATCGTCACCGACCACCTCGACGAACGAGCGAATCGCTGCGACGTGCGCCATGATGCCAGCCTTGTCGTCGGCGGCGCCACGACCGTAGAGCCGATCACCGCGAACCGTGGGTTCGAACGGTGCGGACTCCCAGTCCTCCTCGTTGCCAGGAGGCTGAACGTCGTGGTGCGCGTACAGCAGGATCGTCGGCTTGCCATTGCGCGCTGGTCGGCGGGCGAGGATAGCTGGCTGCCCCATTCGCTCGGCATCGATCGGTGCGCGCGCGATTGCTACCGAGTCGAAGACGTTCAGACCCTCTAGGAGTTCCTTGACCGCTTCGGCGCTGCGCGCAACATTCTCGGAATCGAAGCCGTCCCAGGACACCGAGGGGATGCGCACTAGGCGTCCCAGGTCGGAGATCGCGACGGGGAGCCCAGCCTGTACCGACTCCCGCAGGACGTCGAGAAGCGGATGATCTGGCATGGACTGCGGCGTTGAGCTCATACGAGTAATCTTAAGCAGACATTCAGGCGAGGACACCGTGGCCAAGACATCCCCCAGCGCAACCGATTCGGGCGCAGAGCACGCAACCGACACCCCTACCGGTAAGGGTCACGCGACCCCGACCCGCAAGGAGAAGGAGGCCGCCCGAAAGCGCCCTCTCGTGTCTAGCGATAGAGCGGCAGCCCGCAAGCAGGCTCGCACTCAGATGCAGTTGCAGCGCGACAAGGCACGGATCGGCCTGGCCAACGGTGACGAGAAGTACCTCCCCGCCCGCGACCGTGGTCCCCAGAAGCGCTATGTGCGCGACTATGTCGACGCGCGTTTCAGCATCGGCGAGATGCTGTTGCCGTTCTTGTTCATCGTCATCATCGCCACGATCATCCCGAACCAGGAGATCGTCGCGATCCTGTACATCGTCGTGTACGGCTTCATCTTCGTGGCCCTGCTCGACGTCATCGTCATGGGATTCCTGCTCAAGCGGCGCTTAGCCGAGAAGTTCGGCGCAGACCGTGTCGAGAAGTTCCGGTTCTACGCCGCCATGCGGGCGCTGCAGCTGCGGATGATGCGCCTGCCCAAGCCTCAGGTCAAGCGCTGGCAGTTCCCCGCCTGATGCAGGGCATACACCCGCGGGAGTAGCGCACACGCACCCCGGGGACGATTCGCCGGATGCTGCGCGGCAGCAGACTGGGTCAATGACCCCCAGTGCTCTGTCCACTTCCGACCTGCGCAAACACTACGGCAGCGGCTCCACCCGATTCGATGCGTTGAAAGGTGTGAGCCTCGACATCGCCGAAGGCGAGTCGGTGGCGATCGTCGGCAAGAGCGGCTCGGGCAAGTCGACGCTCATGCACATCCTCGCGCTGCTCGACGCACCCAGTGGCGGGAGCGTGATGATCGACGGGACGGATGCGAGCACCCTCAGGGGTCGACGTCTCAACGAGTTGCGCAATCGCACATTCGGGTTCGTGTTCCAGCAGTTCTTCCTCACCCCGAACGCCTCGGTGCTGGAGAACGTGATGCTCCCCCTCAAGATCGCGCGCGTGGGCTCCAGAGAACGCAAGCGCCGAGCGCACGAGGCGCTCCAGCTGCTTGAGCTGGATGACAAGGCGAGGAACAAGGCCACCGACCTCTCGGGCGGACAGAAGCAGAGGGTCGTGATCGCGCGCGCCCTCGTCAACAATCCACGGATCATCTTCGCCGACGAGCCCACCGGCAACCTCGACTCCGCGACCGGGGCGGTTGTGGAGGACCTCCTGTTCGACCTGAATCGCACGAAGGGAATCACCCTCGTGATCGTCACCCACGATGAGGAGCTCGCCGCACGCGCGGATCGCAGGATCTACCTGCGTGACGGACTGGTCGTCGATGCGATCGATGTGCACGCTCCCGCTTCAGAGGCGGTCGGCGCATGAAGGCCCTCGACATTCTGCGCACCGCGATCGGCAACAGCTTCCGCAGCCGCCTGCGCACCACGCTCACGGTGATCGCGATCTTCATCGGTGCCTTCACGCTGACCATCACCAACGGGCTCGGCACCGGTATCAACAACTACATCGACACGCAGGTGTCGGCTGTGGGCGCACCCGACGTGATGACCGTCACCAAGCCCACCGAGACGGCGACCACATCCGACGGTCCGCAGAAGTACGACCCGGACGCGGCATCCACGATCTCATCGGGCACCGGACAGCCGGGCGCGACAGTCGTCGCCCTGACCGACGATGACATCACCGCCATCGGTGCGATCGACGGCATCACCTCGGTCGAGCCGATAGTGCGAGTGAGTCCCGACTACGTGTCGTGGGGCGACAACGACAAGTTCGTGCTGTCGCTGAGCGCCCTGGGCGGCCGCGTCGCTGTCGACCTGGCGGCGGGATCCGGATTCACCAGCGATTCGACCACTGCGGAGATCATCCTGCCCACCGACTACATCGAGCCGATGGGGTTCGCCGACTACGACAGCGCGATCGGCCAGCAGGTCACGATCGGAATCACGGACGCCCTTCGCGAGCAGCACACCGTGACGGCCACCATCGTCGGTGTACAGGAGCCGACGCTGTTCGGCACCACGGCGACCCTGAACGACACTCTCACCACCGAGCTGTTCGATGCACAGAGCACGGGGCTTCCTGCTTCATCGACGGAGGAGTTCGCGAGTGCTGTCGCTCATTTCGATCCGGCATCCACCGATCAGGAGGTCTCGACGATCAAGAAGGATCTCACTGCGGCCGGCTACTCGGGTACGACCGTGTCGGATCAGATCGGCACCTTCCAGACCGTGATCGACGGGATCATCCTCGTTCTCAACGCGTTCGCGGTCATCGCCCTCCTGGCCGCCGGATTCGGCATCGTCAACACGCTGCTGATGAGCGTGCAGGAACGCACGCGGGAGATCGGTCTCATGAAGGCGATGGGCATGAGCGGTAGTCGCATCTTCGCCCTCTTCAGCACTGAGGCGGTGTTCATCGGATTCCTGGGCAGCGCGATCGGCTCGGCCGTAGGAATCGCGCTGGGTTCGGTCATCAGCTCCGTGCTCGCCAACGGATTCCTGTCCGGTCTCGTCGGTCTCCAGCTCATCGCATTCACCCCGATCTCGATCATCTCGGTGATCTTGCTCGTGATGGCCATCGCTCTGGTGGCGGCGGTGCTTCCGGCGGCCAAGGCGGCACGCCAGAGCCCCATCGACTCGCTCAGGTACGAGTAGGAACTGGCAAGGCTGCGGTCGACGTCACGCCGTCGAACGCAGCCTTGCCAGGCCGCGATTGATCTGGCGCGCCCACAAGGGGCCACGGTAGAGGAACGCCGTGTAGCCCTGCACGAGGGTTGCGCCCGCCTCGAGTCGCTCGGCGACGTCGGCGGCGGACTCCACTCCCCCGACCGAGATGACGCAGAACTCGCTCGGTACGATCGAGCGGATGAGCCTGAGCAGCTCCAACGACCGCGACGCGACGGGCGGTCCGGACAGTCCCCCGGCGCCGGCGGCCTCGACGACGGATGCCGCGGTCTCAAGCCCCTCCCTCGACAGCGTCGTATTGGTCGCAATGATGCCGTCGAGCTCACGAACGGCCAGCGCCGCAATGCGCCCCGCCTGCTCGTCGGTGAGATCGGGGGCGATCTTCACCAGCACGGGTGTGTCGCCGGCGGCCTTCTTGACCGCCGTGAGCAGAGGGGCGAGCTTGTCGAGCTCCTGGAGTCCGCGCAGTCCCGGGGTGTTCGGGGAGCTGACGTTGACCACGAGGTAGTCGGCGTGAGGCGCGAGAAGTCGAGTGCTCTCGAGGTAGTCGGCGACCGCGTCATCCACGTCGACAGCACGAGACTTGCCGATGTTCACCCCGACGATCGGCCGGGCTCGGCGCGCGACTGCCTTGGCGATCACCGGGGTCGCAGCCGCCGCCCCGTGGTTGTTGAACCCCATCCGGTTGATCACGGCCCGGTCGGCCACAAGACGGAAGAGTCGCGGCTTCGGATTACCCGGTTGGGCGAGCGCGGTGATGGTACCGACCTCGACATGACCGAAGCCGAGCTGACCGAGTCCACGGATCGCGGTGCCCTCCTTGTCGAAGCCGGCCGCAACACCGAACGGAGAGTCGAAGGTCAGGCCGAGGGTTGCGACCGAGAGCTCCACGGACGGGCGTGTGAATCGGCGCACCAGCGCTCCGACACCGAGCGCCGGGAGGGCGCGAATCACCGCATAGGCGAGCCGGTGTGCGCGCTCGGGATCGATCCGCGAGAGAACCAGGGTGAAGAAGATCCGATACATGCTGAGGACAGGCTATCGGTCAGCTGGTTGGGGTCTCCGACTGTTCGTGGTCGACGCGCAACAGGGTGATCGCGGACTCGAAGTCCTCCAGCGACTCGAAGGCCTGGTAGACGCTGGCGAACCGCAGGTAGGCGACCTCATCAAGCTCGCGCAGCGGGGTCAGGATCGCCAGCCCGATGTCGTTAGCCTCGATCTGGGCGGCACCGGTCGCGCGGATGGTCTCCTCGACGCGCTGCGCGAGAACCGCGAGATCCGTGTCGGTCACCGGGCGTCCCTGGCAGGCCTTGCGCACCCCAGCGACGATCTTCTCCCGGCTGAAGGGCTCGACCACACCGTTGCGCTTGATCACGCTGAGGCTGGCGGTCTCCGTGGTGGAGAAGCGGCGACCGCACTCGGGGCACTGACGGCGGCGACGGATCGACAGCCCGTCGTCACTCGTGCGGGAGTCGATGACGCGACTGTCGGGGTGACGGCAGAAGGGGCAGAACATGGTGCCCCAAGGATACGCCTACGTTTCGGTGAACCTGGCGGTGACCGCCGCACCGTGCGCGGGCAGGTCCTCGGCAGTGCTCAGATCGACGATCGCCCGCGAGACCGCCTCGAGGGCCGGTCGGTCGTACTGGATGACCTGCTGGGGCCTCAGGAACGTGTAGGCGCCGAGGCCCGAGGAGAACCGGGACTGCCCGCCGGTGGGCAGCACGTGATTGGAGCCCGCGAGGTAGTCACCCAGGCTCACCGGCGAGTGCGCACCGAGGAAGATCGCACCGGCGTTGTCGATGAAGTCGAGGACCTCGCCCGGCACCTCGGTCTGGATCTCGAGGTGCTCCGGCCCGTAGGCGTTGCTGAAGGCGGCCGCCGCTTCCAGATCGGCGACCAGCACGATCGCTGACTGCTGCCCGGCAAGCGCGGTGCGCACCCGGTCGCCATGGTGGGCGGACGCCGCGATCCGCTCGACCTCGGCGGCGACCGCGCCCGCCAGCTCGGGTGAATCGGTGACCAGTACCGCGGCGGCAAGCTCGTCGTGCTCGGCCTGGCTGACGAGATCGGCAGCAACCAGTACGGGGTCGGCGGAGGCGTCGGCGATGACGAGGATCTCGGTGGGGCCCGCCTCGGAGTCGATACCCGCGACGCCGCGCACCAGTCGCTTGGCGGCGGCGACGTAGATGTTGCCGGGGCCGGTGATGATGTCGACGGGATCGAGGCCGATGGACGGCACACCGTAGGCGAGGGCGCCGATGGCTCCTGCCCCGCCCATCGCGTAGATCTCATCGACGCCGAGCAGCCCGGCCGCGCCGAGGATGGTGGGGTGGATGGCACCGCCGAATGCCTTCTGCGGTGGGGAGGCGAGCGCGACAGAGCGAACCCCGGCGACCTGTGCGGGCACGACGTTCATGACGACGCTCGAGGGATAGACGGCCTTGCCGCCGGGAACATAGAACCCCACGCGGCCGACCGGCTGCCAGCGTTGGATGACCTCGGCGCCGGGAGCAATCATCGTGACCGATCCGGCGGGCACCTGCGCCCGGGTCGCAGTACGCACCCGTTCGATCGCCGCCTCGAGAGCATCCCGGACCTGCGGAACGAGCTGGCGCACGGCCTCGGAGATCTCCGATGCGTGCACGCGAACATGCGGGGGTCGAACGCCGTCCAGCTTCTCGGCCTGCTCGAGCAGGGCCAGCTCGCCGCGGGCTCGAACATCGTCGATCAGAGCGGCAGCAGACTCGGTTGCGGCAGCCACATCGGTGCTCGCCCGGGGAACGAGTCGGGCGAGTTCGCTGCGGCTCGGCTGGAGGGTGCGGATGTCGATCGTCTGCATCATGGCCTGTCAATGCTAGTTCGTGGCCGAGTGGGAATAGCGCACGCCCGTGCGTGCTTGACTCGTGATGTCATGAGCGATCACACACCCGAGCCCGAAGCCGGTCGCGAAGCCTTCATCCAGGCGTTCCGCAGGCATGCTGCCGGTGTCGCCGCAATCACATCTCTCGCCCCTGACGGGCGACCGGTGGGATTCACCGCGACATCACTCGCCTCCCTCGCTGCCACTCCCCCGCTGGCGACCTTCAACATGGCTCGCATCTCGACCGCGTGGCCTGCGATGACCGTGGGCAATCGGGTGGTCATCCACATGCTCGGTCCGCGCACCCGGCACCTTGCCCAGCGGATGGCGGGAGACCATGACGTGCGCTTCGAGGGCGAGCATTGGCATCCGGGCCCCGACGGACTCCCGTTGCTCGATGGCGTCACTGCGTGGATGATCGGCCGCATCATCGCCGTGCACCCCGTGCACGAGAACGCCGTGATCGTGGTGGAGGTTGTGGACGGCGGACTGGGCGAGCCCGACGAGGCACTGCTGTATCACGAGCGGCAGTACCTGCGGCCCGGATCATCCGCCTAGCTGAGGCAGTTGGGACCGAGCAGCGTCTTCAGTTCTCCGTAGAGGTCGGCCGAGACGGTGACCGGATAGGGAATCTCGAAGACTCTCGCGCTGGTGCCCTTGAGCAGCTTGAGCCGAACCTCGTTGTCGCCCGCGTGCCTGATCAGCACGTCGTTGAGGGCGGAGACGATGTCGGTCGTCGCCCGGTGCTCGGGAACCGAGATCACGATCGGACCCGATCCCAGGCTCGGGCCGGTATCCGGCGTGAACATGCTCACGGCGTGCAGGTTCATCCCGTCATCGCGCACACTCACTCGTCCCCGGATCACGACGATGGAGTCGTTGGTCAGACCGGGTGAGAACTCCTGGTAGGTCTTGCCCAGGAACATCACGCTGATCTCGCCAGCGAAGTCCTCGACGGTCACGATTCCGTACTGGTTGCCGCTGTTGCGCGCCACCCGGTGCTGCACGCTCGTGACCAGCCCGGCGATCGTCACATGCTCTCCATCGCCGGCCACGTCGCCGCCGAGGATCTCGGTGATGGATGCCGTCTGATGCTTCGCGAGCTGAGTCTCGAGACCCGCGAGGGGGTGATCGGAGACGTAGAGTCCGAGCATCTCCCGCTCGAAGGCCAGTTTGTCGCGCTTGGACCATTCGGGTCGCTCCGGGATGTGGTCCACCGCCTCCGGCTCGTCCCAGAGGCTGTCGAAATCGAATCCCACCTGCCCGTTGGCTTCGTTGCGCTTGAGGCTCACCGCGGAGTCGACCGCGTCTTCGTGGATCTCCAGTAGCGCGCGCCGAGTGGCTCCGAGAGAGTCGAACGCGCCGGCCTTGATGAGCGATTCGACCGTGCGCTTGTTGGCCACCTGGATCGGAACCTTGCGCAGGAAGTCGTGGAAACTGGTGAAGGCGCCCTTCTCCGCACGCGCCCGCGCGATGAGTTCGACCACGGCGAATCCGACATTGCGCACGGCACCGAGGCCGAAGCGCACGTCGGTGCCCGTCGCGGTGAAGTCGGCACTCGACTCGTTCACGTCGGGAGCGAGCACCTTGATGCCCATGCGACGGCACTCGCTGAGGTACATCCCCAGCTTGTCCTTGGAGTCGCCGACGCTCGTGAGCAGGGCCGCCATGTACTCGGCCGGATGATTGGCCTTGAGGTAGGCCGTCCAGTAGCTCAGCACGCCGTAGCCGGCGCTGTGAGCCTTGTTGAAGGCATAGTCCGCGAAGGGCATCAGGGTTTCCCAGAGCACCTTCACCGCACCCGTGCTGTACCCGTTGCCGACCATTCCTGATTCGAAGGCGGCGTACTGCTTGTCTAGCTCTTCTTTCTTCTTCTTGCCCATGGCGCGCCGGAGCACGTCGGCCTGGCCGAGCGAGAAGCCGGCGACCTTCTGGGCGACGCTCATGACCTGCTCCTGATAGACGATCAGGCCGAAGGTGGTGCCGAGGATGTCGCGCAGGGGCTCCTCGAGTTCGGGATGGATCGCATCCACCTGCTCGAGTCCGTTCTTGCGCAGGGCGTACTTGGTGTGCGAGTTCATGCCCATCGGCCCGGGACGGTAGAGCGCGATGACGGCGGAGATGTCCTCGAAGTTGGTGGGCTTGAGCTGCTTGAGGAGGGCCCGCATCGGCCCGCCATCCAGCTGGAACACCCCGAGCGTCTCGCCCCGCGCCAACAGGTCGTAGGTCGCCTGGTCGGCGTCCAGGTCGAGTTCCTCGATCGTCAGGGGGGCACCCGTGTTCGCTTCGATCATGCGCAGGGCGTCTTCGATGACGGTCAGGTTGCGCAGGCCGAGGAAGTCCATCTTCAGCAGGCCGAGGTCTTCGAGCGGCGGCTGGTCGAACTGAGTGATGATGGCGCCGTCATCCTCACGGCGCATGATCGGCAGCACGTCGATCAGGGGCTCGGCCGACATGAGCACGCCGGCCGCGTGCACGCCCCATTGGCGCTTGAGGTTCTCGATGCCCCGGGCAGTCTCGAACACGCGAGCGGACTCGGGATCAGTCTCGATGAGCGCCCGAAGATCGGCCGCCTCCTTGTAGCGCTCCGCCTCCTTGTTGAGCACGTCGCCGAGTGAGATGTCCTTGCCCATGATGGCCGGGGGCATCGCCTTCGTGAGCTTCTCCCCCACCGAGTACGGCATACCCAGTACTCGCGCAGAGTCCTTGAGAGCCTGCTTGGCCTTGATCGTGCCGTACGTGACGATCTGAGCGACCCGGTCATCACCGTACTTCTCGGTTACGTATCTGATCACTTCGGGGCGTCGACGGTCGTCGAAGTCGACATCCACGTCGGGCATGGACACGCGCTCCGGATTGAGAAAGCGCTCGAAGATGAGGCCGTGTGCCAGCGGGTCGAGCTCGGTGATCCCCATGGCGTACGAGGCCATCGATCCGGCGGCCGAGCCACGCCCCGGCCCCACGCGAATGCCCTGGCTCTTCGCCCAGGCGATGAAGTCAGCCACCACCAGGAAGTAGCCCGGGAAGCCCATCGTCGTGATGACGTCGACCTCGTACTTGGCCTGCGCCAGATGGGCTTCGCTCGGCCCCTGTGGGAAGCGGCGTCGCATCCCCGTCGCCACCTCCTTCTCGAACCAGGATGCCTCGGTCTCCCCGTCGGGCACCGGGAACCGGGGCATCAGGTCCCGCTTCTCGAAGTTGACCTCGCAGCGCTCCGCGATCAGCAGGGTGTTGTCGCAGGCCTCGGGATAGTCGCGGAACAGGTCGCGCATCTGCGCTGCCGACTTGAGGTAGAACTCATCGGAGTCGAACTTGAAGCGATTCGGGTCGTCGAGGGTCGACGCTGACTGCACGCACAGCAGCGCGGCGTGAGCGGTCGCGTCGTGCGCGTGCGTGTAATGCAGGTCATTGGTCGCCACGAGTGGCAGATCGAGTTCCTTCGCCAACCGGATGAGGTCACGCATCGTGCGCTTCTCGATGTCGATGCCGTGGTCCATGATCTCGGCGAAGAAGTTGCCCTTGCCGAAGATGTCCTGGAACTCCGCGGCGGCCTTCTTGGCCTCCTCGTACTGGCCGAGGCGCAGGCGGGTCTGAACCTCGCCACCGACGCATCCCGTGGTCGCGATGAGGCCTGGTGCGTAGCGGCTGAGGAGCTCGCGGTCCATGCGCGGCTTGAAGTAGTAGCCCTCGATCGAGGCCAGCGAGGAGAGCCGGAACAGGTTGTGCATGCCCTCGTTGTTCTCCGAGAGCAGGGTCATGTGGGTGTAAGAACCGGAACCACCGACGTCGTCCTGGCCCTGCTGGCTGGAGCCCCAGCGCACCCGCGACTTGTCGCTGCGGTGGGTTCCCGGCGTGATGTAGGCCTCGGTGCCGATGATCGGCTTCACACCGTTGGCTGTGGCCTGCTTCCAGAAGTCGTAGGCGCCGAACATGTTGCCATGGTCGGTGACTGCGACCGCGGGCATCCCCTCGGTTGAGACTGCCTTCATGAGCTCGCCCACTCGTGCGGCACCGTCGAGCATGGAGTACTCGCTGTGCACGTGAAGGTGCACGAATGAGTCTGAGGATGCCACTGTTGTCTCTTCGCTAGCGGGGTGGAATACCACTGTAGGCGTGTGTCAGACCGGGGTCATCCTCGACGCGCCTAGTCGCCGCGAAGCACCTCAAGTGCGTGTTGAAGGTCGGGCGGATAGTCGCTCGAGAACTCCACGAACTCGCCGGTCGCCGGATGCTCGAACCCCAGCCGGAAGGCGTGCAGCCACTGGCGTGTGAGGCCGAGTCGAGAGGAGATCGAGGGATCGGCGCCGTACATGGCGTCTCCCACGCACGGATGCCGCTGCGCCGCCATGTGCACCCGAATCTGGTGAGTGCGGCCCGTCTCCAACTCGATCTCGAGCAACGCCGCCGAGGGGAACGCCTCGAGCGTCTCGTAGTGCGTGACACTCGGCTTGCCGTCGGCGGTGATCGCGAACTTCCAGCTCGCACCGGGGTGTCGACCGATGGGAGCGTCGATCGTGCCCGCGAGGGGGTCGGGGTGGCCCTGAACCACGGCGTGATAGATCTTGCGCACCTCGCGGTCATGGAAGGCCCGCTTGAGTGCCGAGTAGGCGGACTCGCTCTTGGCCACGACCATGAGCCCGCTCGTGCCCACGTCGAGTCTGTGCACGATTCCCGCGCGCTCGGCGGCGCCGGATGTCGCGATCCGGTAGCCCGCGCCGGCGAGGGCACCCAGCACGGTCGGCCCATCCCACCCCAGGCTCGGGTGCGCCGCGACTCCCGGTGGCTTGTCGATGACGATGATGTCGTCATCATCGTGAACGATCCGGAGATCGGCGACGACCACGGGAATGATCGACGGCTCGGTCTTGGGCGTCCACGTGACGCTCAGCCAGCCTCCGGCGGTGAGCCGATCCGACTTGCCGAGCACGACCCCATCGAGCTCGACTCCCCCGGCCTCGGCAACCTCGGCCGCGAAGGTTCGCGAGAATCCGAGGAGCTTGGCGATCGCGGCATCCACTCGGTCACCGGCCAGGCCATCGGGAACGAACAGGCTCCTGGACTCCATCGGGGTCAGGGAGCGTCGTCGGCGGACTGATCCGCGGCGCCGGTCTTGGCCGGTCTCGGAGTGCGCTTGCCGTCGAGTCCGACCCCGCGAAGGGTCAGGATGATGAACAGGCCCATTGACGAGACGATTCCGATGTCGGCGATGTTGAAGATCGCGGGGAATCCCCAGATCTGCAGGAAGTCCACGACGTAGCCACGGCCGAAGCCGGGCTCGCGGGTCAAACGGTCGGTGAGATTGCCGAGCGTTCCGCCGAGCAGGAGTCCGAACAGCACCGCCCAGCCGACCGACCGGATGCGACGGGAGAAGATCACGATGAAGACGGTGACCGCGGCCGCGATGATGGCGAAGATCCACGTGCTGCCTGCGCCGAGGGAGAACGCAGCACCCGGGTTCTCGACATAGTGGAACTGCAGGAGAGGACCGAGAACCTCGACGGGCTCACCGAGGGTGAGATTCTGGGTGACGAGGTACTTGCTGACGCGATCGAATACGTAGACGAGCACTGCGACGGCCGCGAGCAAAGCCAAAGCCCGGGGACTGACCCCGGGCTTTGCGACCGTCTTCGGCCCGTCAGTTTCCGGCAAAGCCGCCGGTGTAGTTCGGAGGCGTCTGCGCGGGCTGCTGAGCCTGGTAGTCCGGGTACTGCTGCTGCGCCGGCTGTGCCGGGTAGCTCGGCGCGGGAGCCGCGTACTGGGCTGCTGCGGCAGGGGCGGGCGTTGCGGTCAACTCGTTGGTTGCGTCGAGCTCGCGGAGCTGACCCTCGATGTACCCCTTGAGCTTCTGGCGGTACTCGCGCTCGAAGTTGCGGAGCTCCTCGATGCGACGCTCGAGCTGCTGGCGCTCCTGCTCGAGCGAGGTGAGCTCGCCACGCTGGCGCGCCTCTGCCTCGGCAACGACACGGGCCGCGGTCGCGTGACCCTCGGCGATGAGCGCGTCACGCTTCTCGACACCCTCGCGCACGTGCTCCTCGTGGAGGCGACGCGCGAGCTGGAGAAGGTTGTTGGTGTTGCTCGGGTCCATGCCAGCGGCGTCGGGGACGGGCTGAGCGAACGCGGGCTGCTGCACCGGAGCCGCAGCCGGCATCGCGGGAGCCTGCTGCTGGAAGCCACCCTGGTCAGCGGTGCGCTGGAGCTCGTTCATGCGCGCGTCGCTGGCGATGAGGCGCTGGCGCAGCTCCTCGTTCTCCTGGTTGAGGCGACGCAGCTCGACGACAACCTCATCGAGGAAGTCATCGACCTCGTCCTGGTCGTATCCCTCACGGAACTTCGTCGGCTGGAACCGCTTGTTGACCACGTCTTCTGGAGTCAGAGCCATCGCCGTCACCTCACACTCTTTCTTTCAGCACGCTTGTACAGCGTCACAGTTTACCCATCGACGGTGCGTGTGTACCGTCGTCAGATTCTCCACAGTACAGCGCTCGGGCTAGTTCACGAATCCCAAGGCGACAGAGATCAGGATGATGACAGCCAACATCACGATGCTCCACGCGAAATCGAGCGCGGCTCCGCCGACCCGCAGCGGGGGGACGACCCTACGCACGAGCTTGATCGGCGGGTCGGTCACGACATAGACGAACTCGGCAAGAACCAGTCCAACCCCGCGCGGACGCCAGCGTCGGGCGAACACCCGAACGAGGTCGAGGATGAAGCGTGCCCACATGAGCACGAAGAATATGGTCAGGCCGACGTAGACGATCGTCGCGACAATGGAGACAAGAGTCACCTCAGAAGACTACGTCGCTGCTGGACGAACGGCGCGCAACTCAGGCGAAGAATGAGGCGTCGACGTCGCTTTCGGCCTCGGCGTGATCGCCGCTCACCGCGACATGCGCCGGCGACAGCAGGAACACCTTGCTCGTCACACGCTCGATCTTGCCGTACAGCCCCTCGGAGAGTCCGCAGGCGAAGTCGATGAGCCTGCGGGCATCCGTCTCATTCATCTGGGAAAGATTGATGATGACGGGGATGCCCTCGCGGAAGTTCTCGGCGATCAGCTGGGCATCCTTGTACTGGCGCGGGTGCACAGTAAGGATCTCGTTCATCTCCGCCGCGGCGCCCCGGTGGTTGGAGGCACGACGCAAAGGCGTCACCGATCCGCGCGACGGTGCGGGAGCCGAGTTGTGGGCCACCGGCGCGACGGGCGCGACGGGTCCCGACTGGTGGTCGTACTCGTAGTCCTCGTCGGCGAGGCCGAGGTAGACCATTGTCCTGCGCAGTGGGTTGGCCATGTCAATCCTTACGGCTAGTGAAGCTTATGGTTCGAGATTAACCATGAAGTAGACGGTTTCCCGTGATTGCCGTGCCAATGCGCAGGTGTGTCGCGCCCTCCAATATCGCTTCGCGGAAGTCACCCGACATTCCCATCGAGAGCCCGGATGCCTCGGGATGGGCCGCGCGGAGGCGCTCCGACAGGGCGCGCACGCGAGCGAACTCGCGGCGGGGCTCGCTTTCGAGGGGCGCCACGGCCATGAGGCCTCGCAACCGGAGTCCCTCGGTCGATGCCACTCGCTCAGCGAGCGACTCGAGATCGTCGGGCTGGGCTCCCCCGCGCGCTGGATCATCGGTCAGGTTGACCTGAATGAAGACGTCGAGCGGGCCTCCCGCCAGCGCGTCGACCAAGGACGGTCGATCCACGGAGTGGATGACATCGACATAGGACCGCACCTGGCGAGCCTTCTTCGATTGCACTTGGCCGATGAAGTGCCAGGTCGCGGCGAGATCGGCGAGCTCCGCGATCTTGGGCTGGGCCTCCTGATGGCGACTCTCTCCGAAGTCACGAACGCCCAGATCGGCAAGCTCCCGCACCAGTGCCGCCGGATGGAACTTCGTCACGACGATCGTCGTGATCTCCGCCGGGTTCCGGCCGGCGTCGCGTGCCGCCTGCGCCACCTCGGCGGTGACCGAGGCCAGGCGCGCCTCGAGGTCGGGCACCGCTACTTGAGGAAGTCGGGAATGTCCAGGTCGCCCTCGTCGTCGTCGAAGCTTCGATCGATGGGGGCGGTGACCAGACTCGGTTCCGGGGCGCGCACCGGTTCATCGGCCGAGGGCACGACCGGCGCGGAAGACTCGGGCACTACGTAGTTCGTGCGGCGGGCATCCCGTGTCTTGGTGGTCGGCTCGCCGCCATCGAAGCCCGCCGCAATCACGGTGACGCGAACCTCGTCGCCGAGGGTGTCGTCGATCACTGCGCCGAAGATGATGTTCGCCTCGGGATGCACGGCCTCCTGCACCAAGCGCGCGGCATCGTTGATCTCGAAGATGCCCAGGTTGGAACCGCCCTGGATCGACAGCAGCACTCCGTGTGCGCCGTCGATGGATGCCTCGAGCAGCGGGGATGCGACGGCGAGCTCCGCCGCCTTGATGGCGCGGTCGGCTCCCCTCGCCGACCCGATGCCCATGAGCGCGGAACCCGCACCCTGCATGACCGACTTCACGTCGGCGAAGTCGAGGTTGATCAGTCCGGGTGTGGTGATGAGATCGGTGATGCCCTGCACACCGGCGAGCAGCACCTGGTCTGCCGTGGCGAAGGCTTCGAGCATGCTGATGCCCCGGTCGCTGATCTCGAGGAGCCGGTCGTTCGGAACGACGATGAGGGTGTCGACCTCGTTCTTGAGGCTCGCGACTCCGACTTCGGCCTGGGCAGAACGGCGCTTTCCCTCGAATCCGAAGGGCTTCGTGACGACACCGATTGTGAGCGCCCCGATCGACTTCGCGATGCGAGCCACGACGGGCGCGCCACCGGTGCCCGTTCCGCCGCCCTCTCCGGCGGTGACGAACACCATGTCCGCGCCAGCGAGTGCCTCCTCGATCTCCTCGGCGTGATCCTCGGCGGCACGACGGCCGACTTCCGGGTCGGCGCCAGCGCCGAGTCCGCGGGTGAGCTCGCGACCGACATCCAGCTTCACATCGGCGTCACTCATCAGCAGGGCCTGGGCGTCGGTGTTGATCGCAATGAACTCGACGCCTCGCAGGCCGAGCTCGATCATGCGGTTGACGGCGTTGACACCGCCACCGCCGATGCCCACTACCTTGATCACCGCGAGGTAGTTCTGGTTTGACGTCACTTCCGGCCTCCGCTGCCTGCTCTGGGAGCTTTACTGGACAAACCTTCAACCTCTACTTGAAGATTAAAGTATTACTCAGTATGCTTCTCCTCCGTTGAGAGTAGGTCGGCTCGCCGCACCGCGCCCTGAATGGGTTCAGCGTGTCGGGAAACCTCTGTGCGACCTGAGACAGCTCAGGAGGGCCGGAACACCCCATTGTTCGGCGCGGACACATCGAACTCGCCCGCGCTGGCCGGATCCGTCTGGGCGATCAGCGCCGCCAGAAGCGCGGCCTTTCTCTGCGACTGATCGGCACTGCCCCACGTGACCCGCTGGCCCACACCGGTCAGAACGAGCGACACGTTGTCCTGAGTCGTCGCCCACACCGAGTCGACCTGTGCGAGCAACTCGGGAGGAAGAGAGAGCAGCACCTCCACCACCGAATCGAAGACCACACCGGACGTCGGCGCGCCACCGATATCGATGACGGGAACGCCGGGCAGTCGGTCAGCGGACTCCTGCACGGTCACGCCGGCGGGATCGACGAGATGGAAGGTACCGCCCGTCAGAATCGCTCCCACCGGCTGGCGTTCGACGATGTGGATCAGGAGTGTGTCGGGCGGCACCACCTCGGTCACGAAGCTGCGGATGAGCGGAAAGGCGGCGAGTTCGCCCGTGAGCTTGCCGTAGTCGATGAGTGCGAGAGGGGTGCCGAGCTGCCCGTCGACAGCACTGTGGACTTCATCGGCGCTGACCCGCGACGTGCCGTCGATCTGGATCTGCCGCAGTGCGAGAATCGGCGAGAAGATCGCCGCCAGGATGATGATGACCAGACTCGCCATCGTGCCCAGTACCAGTGCAATCGCGACGCGTCGGTTTCGGGCACGTCGGGTGAACCGACGCACCTCGGCACGCTCGTACTTGCGACGCGCCCGCGCCGCACTGCGAAGCTCTGCCCGCGCCGCGGGGTCGGGTCGGGGCTGCTGGCTCGGGCACGGCACCGTGGCGGCCGCGGGTGGTGTCGCCGACCCTGCTGGCCGCGCGGGCTTGGCCTGAGAAGGGTGGGTCGAGCCCGACGCGCGCACCCGCGACGGCTGGGACGGCTTACGTCCCGGCGGCGGCGGTTGCGACCGCCCCGGCGGGTCGAAACCCTCGGGTCGTTTCATGCGGGAGTTGCGACCCCGCCCGCCCTCTCAGGCGTCGACGCGAGGGAGGCGAGCAGCTGCGGCACAATCCGGTACACATCACCGCAGCTGAGGGTCATGATGATGTCGCCGTCACGGGCGAGCTCCGCCGCCCGATCGGATGCCTGCTGCCAGTCCGGCAGGAAGTCGACGTTGCTCGCGTCAGCGAAACGCCCGGAGACCAGCGCGCCCGTGACCCCCGGGACCGGATCCTCGCGGGCGCCGAACACGTCGAGCACGATCGTGTGATCGGCTAGGCGCTCATAGGTCTCGGCGAACTCACCAGCCATGGCCTGCGTGCGACTGTAGAGGTGCGGTTGGTGCACGGCGATGATGCGCCCCTCCCCCACGACACTGCGCGCCGCGCTCAGCGCGGCCGCGACCTCGGTGGGGTGATGGGCGTAATCGTCGTAGACGCTGACCCCTCGCACGACACCGTGCAGCTCGAATCGCCGCTCGGTTCCCGCGAACTTCTCGATGCCAGCGAGGGCGTCGGCTGGCTCGAACCCTAGTCCCACGAGCACGGCGAAGGCGCCGGCAGCGTTCAGGGCGTTGTGCTTGCCGGGAACCAGAAGGCGAGCCGGGTACGAGACCGACTTGTAGGTGAGCTCGAAGGCCACCGGGCCGTCGGTGACGATGTCGTGCACCCTGACGTCGGCGGCGGCATCCTCACCGAAGGTCATGATCTTCGGGTGGGAGAGCGAACGAGTGACGCGCACCGCGCCCGGGTCGTCGCTGGAGATCACGACCAGCTCCGAAGCGCGATCGGCGAACGCCACGAAAGCGGCATCGAACTCGTCGTGGGTTCCGTAGTGGTCCAGGTGGTCTGCGTCGACGTTGGTGATCAGAGCCACGGACGTGTCGTAGAGCAGGAACGAACCGTCGGATTCGTCGGCCTCGACCACGAACAACTCCCCCGACCCGAACGACGCACTGAGCCCCAGAGACTGGATGACGCCCCCGTTGACGAAACTGGGATCGGCGCCCAGTTCGAGCAACGCCGTGATGATCATCCCTGTGGAGGTGGTCTTGCCGTGCGCGCCGGCCACGGCGACGAGCCTTTGCCGATTGATCAGCCAGGCGAGCGCCTGAGAACGGTGCAGCACCGGGATGCCGCGCGCCACGGCAGTCAGGTATTCCGGGTTGTCGGGCCAGAGCGCGCCGGTGTACACCAGTGCGTCGGCCGTCGACAGGCCCGGGTTGTCGGCGGAGTGACCGATGGACACGGTCGCACCGAGGGCGATGAGGTCGTCAGTGTTGTGATTCGCCGACCTGTCTGACCCACTGACCGTGTGACCGGCAGCCAGGAAGAGACGGGCGATGCCGCTCATGCCCGAACCTCCGATGCCTACGAAGTGCACGGCACCGAGTTCGCCGGGCAGGGGCATGGTGAGGTCTGGCTTGATCATCGTGACACGATTTTACCGTCGCCCCGGCGAGGGGGCCGCCGCGACGGCCGCGTCGATGAGAGCGACCATGCGGTCGGTGCCGTCGATCACGCCGACCGTTGCTATTCGCACAGCCATGTCGGCGATGAGTGCCCTGTTACGCAGAAGCGGCACGAGTTCCGCGGCGACCCACTGAGGGGTGAAGTCGGCATCGGCGACGATGATCGCGCCCCCCGCCGCCACCGCTCCCCGCGCATTGAGCCGCTGTTCGCCGTTGCCGGCCGCATAGGGCACGAACACCGACGGAACACCGAGAGCCGTCACCTCAGCGACCGTCGACGTGCCGGCCCGTGACAAGGACAGGTCGGCCACCGCGAAGGCGAGGTCCATGCGGTCGCAGTACTTGAGAACTCGATACCCGGGAAGATGGGGGTCGTCTACGGCTTCGCGGAACTCGCCCGTCACGTGCAGAACCTGCCAACCCGCGCCGAGAACGGCCGGCGCCGACGCGAGCACGGTCTCGTTGATGCGCTGCGCACCAGACGAGCCACCCGTCACCACAAGAGTGGGGCGATCCTCGAGGAGATCGAAGAGCCGGATGCCCTCCCGCCTGGCCGCGAACCGATCGAGCCGCTCGATCTCCGGCCGCAGAGGCATGCCCACCCACGTGGCGTGCGGAATGCGGGTGCCCTCGAACGCGACGCCCACGAAGGGCGTGAACCGCGCTCCGAGACGATTGGCGATGCCCGGACGGGCGTTGGCCTCGTGCACGACGAGCGGCGTCGACTCGTCGCGCGCGGCCAGGTACGCGGGGGCGGCGGCGTAGCCGCCGAAGCCGACGACGACGTCGATGCCGCGGCTGGTGATGATCGAGCGAACCTCGGCGACCGCAGCGCGCAAACGGCCGGGAAACGTCAGCGCCGCACGGCCGGGGCGACGCGGAAAGGGAAGACGCTCGATCGTGACGAGCTCGTAGCCGCGCTCCGGCACGAGCCGCGCCTCGAGACCCTCGCGAGTGCCCAGCACGAGAATCGTCGACTCGGGGTCGCGCTCGCGAAGTCGATCGGCCACGGCGAGCAGCGGATTGACATGGCCGGCGGTTCCACCGCCAGCCAGCAGGTAGGTGGTCACCGGCGGGCCGCCCGATTGCTTGCGAGAAGGCGCGAACGTTGCGCCGGAGTCTGGGCCACGCCCTGATCGAGGGCGCTCTCACGATCGGTCTGGCGGGCGAACGAGAGAACCACGCCGATTCCGAGAAGAATCGCGATGAGCGCGGAGCCACCCGCGGAGATCAGGGGCAGCGGAACACCGAGCACCGGCAGCAGGCCCAGCACAACGGCGATGTTCACGAGGGCCTGTCCGATCACCCAGACCATGACGCCCCCCGTGGTGATCCTCGCGAAGCTGTCCCGGGTGGCGCGCAGAACCCGCACGAAGGCAATCGCCAGAACGATGAACAGCACCAGGACGACTATCGCTCCGATCAGACCGAGCTCCTCGCCGATGATGGCGAAGATGAAGTCGTTGTCTGCCTCGGGAAGCCAGTTCCACTTCGCCTTCGAATTCCCCAAGCCGCTTCCGAAGAGGCCGCCCGCGGCGAGTGCCCAACTCGCGTGCTGCACCTGCCAGCAGAGGTTGGAGTAGTCGGCGGCGGTGCATCCGTTCAGCCAGACGCTGATGCGCTCGGTGCGCGAGGGCGTCGCGAGAGCCATGATGATGACCAACAGGCTCACGCCGGCGAGGGCGACGGCCAGGAACTTCAGGCGCACTCCGGCGAAGTACAGGCACCCCAGCACGATCATGACGATGATGGATGCCGTGCCCAGGTCCTTGCCGATCAGCACGAACAAGATGGCGACTCCCGCCACCGGAGCGATCGGGAGCGCGACGTGTCGCCAGTCGCCGAGCAACTCCTCCTTGGTCGAGAGCACCCAGGCAATCCACACGATGAGCGCGATCTTGACGAACTCCGACGGCTGCATGTTGAAGCCGCCGATGGAGATCCAGTTCTGGTTGCCGCCGTGCTCGAGACCCAGCCCCGGGATGAAGACGATGAGTTGCAGCGCGCCGCCGACGAGGAGTGCCGGCCATGCCCAGCGTTTCCAGAACCGCGGCGGCATCCGCGAGGCGACGAGCATGAGCGGAATGCCGAGGATCGCCGAGAACCCCTGCCGGATGAATCGACCGAAGAAGCCCTCACCGTCGACGCTCGACTCGATGGACGACGACGACAGCACCATCACGAGGCCGAACGCCACCAGGAACAGGGTGGTGCCCAGGAGCAGGAAGTAGTTGCGGTTCTCGATCGCGAAGATGCGACGAACGGGGATCACTGCCACCGCCGGTCGCGGTGCGGCGGCGGTTGGTGCGGCGGGGTGACCGGGGCCGCGTGACGCGGTGACCCGAGGGGACGACGGGAGCCGGCCGGTTGTCATCGATTCACCTCTCCCCCTGGTCAGGAGACGGCACGCTGAACCGTCCCGCGCGCGGGATGTACCCCTGAAGTTTCGGTCGAAACGGGTCGCCGGTGGGTGACGTCGGGCGCGTGTCGCGGGAATGGCGCCCAGTTCAGCCGGTGGTGGGCATGAATGTCGCAAGCGCGGTGCGCACCACGGCGGGCGAGACGCCGAGTGCTCGCGCAACGGCGCACGCCGCAAGCACCTGGGGCAGCAGCTCGGCGGTGGCAAGGTCGACCTCCGCCAGCTCACCATGCGTGGTGAGTTCGAGCGCCGTGCTGTGACGCTCATCGAGGAAGGCGCGATCGACGACGATGTCGCCGACCATGCCCAGATCGCTGCGCCCGGGAGCGCCCAGACCGACGCCGATGGCCCGGCAGCCCTCCTGCACATCGGCGTCCTCGACCAGGTGCATCGTCGCCTCGTCGGCGTGGTTGTAGACGCAGGCGATCGCCGTGTTCTCGTAGACCCTGCCGAAGACTTCCTGTGGAAGGTCGGACGCGGGGTCGACGGTGAGGCAGACGCTGACCTCAGGACGCAGGGCGCCCGGGCCCGAGCGAGTGATCCACTGCAACTGTGCCGGCGACAGCGCCACGATGAGGCCGTCGAAACCCACGGGATCACGCACGGCGTCGAGCGCGAGCATCCCCACCGAACCCGCAACCACGTACCGTCGCCCGCCGCCGACGAGTAGATGAGCGGCGAGCAGGCTCGTCATCTCGACGCCGCTCGAGCCCGCTATCAGGTTCCAGTGCGCGGGCGGTGCGACCTTGTCCCTGAGCCGCCAGGCGAGTTCGACATCACCCCAGATCGGGATGCCGCCCTCTCGCGCCCAAGCGACGAGCGGGTGATCCGGGGCGTACCCGGGCGACACAACGATGAGCTCAGGATCGAAGGAGGCCAGGTCGGGCGGGATCACCTCCCGGTCGGACTGCGGGCTGTAGCGCGCTCCGATCACGGAGAGGAGATCAATGCGTTCCTCGTCGGCCTCGGCGGCGACCACCAGCACCGCACAGCGAAGTTCGGTGAGCGTGTCGGCGGCGGCGAAACCGGTGGCACCCAGCCCGAGCACCGCCACTCGCAGAGAACTCCAGTCGGCGTACCAGCTGGTCAGCTCGTCGAGATCCCGCACGGCTACTGGTTGATCCATTCGAGGTAGAAGAACCCGACGCCCACTGCGACGAACAACGCCGAGATGAGCCAGAACCGCACGACGACGGTGATCTCGGCCCAGCCCTTGAGTTCGAAATGGTGATGGAGGGGGCTCATGAGGAAAATGCGTCTGCCCTGCCCGTAGCGCCACTTGGTGATCTTGAACCAGGTGCGCTGCAGGATGACCGACCCCGTCACGACGAGGAACAGGCCGCCGATGAGCACGAGGAGCAACTCGGTGCGGCTGAGGATGGCGAGCGCGGCCAGCGCGCCGCCGAGGCCGAGCGAACCGGAGTCGCCCATGAAGATCTGGGCGGGCGAGGTGTTCCACCACAGGAACCCGATGAGCGCACCGGTGATGGCGGCCGCGATGACCGCGAGGTCGAGCGGGTCGCGGATCTCGTAGCACTTGTAGAGCACGTCGGGATCGATCGTGGGGTTGGTGCAGTTCTGATTGAACTGCCAGAACCCGATGAAGATGTACGACGAGATCGCGAAGATCGAGGCTCCGGTTGCAAGCCCGTCGAGCCCGTCGGCGACATTGACGCCGTTCGACGCGCTCACGATGATCAGCGTCACCCAGATGGCGAAGGCGATCCCGCCCAGAACCACGCCGAAGACGGCGAGATTGAGCCAGTGGATGTCACGCACCGCCGAGATCATCGACGATGCGGGCGTAAGCCCGTTCGCGTCGGGGAAGTTCAGGGCGAGCGCGGCGAACCCGCCTGCCACGATGACCTGCCCGGCGATCTTCGACCAGCCCCCGAGCCCCAGGCTGCGCTGTTTGCGGGTCTTGAGGAAGTCATCGATGAACCCGATGATGCCGAGGCCGACCATGAGGTAGATGACGAGCAGCCCCGACAGTGTGAGGGGCTCACCGGCGAGAGCATGGCCGACGAAGTAGCCGGTCGTCGCACCGATGATGAAGATGATGCCACCCATGGTGGGAGTGCCACGCTTGGTGTGGTGAGACTGCGGACCGTCATCACGGATGAACTGGCCCCACTTGAGGCGAGTGAAGAGGCGGATGAACAACGGTGTCAGGAACAGCGTGAACGCCAGCGAGACCCCGCCGGCGATGAGCAGCGCGATCACGAGGTGACTCCCGCGAGACGATCACCGAGGAATCGCAGTTCCGCAGATCCCGACGACTTCACGAGCACCACGTCCCCACTGCGCAACTCGTCACGCAGCACATCGTAAGCCTCATCAGCGGTGGCAACGAGCACCGACTCCCCGTCCCACGAACCCTCGAGGCCTGCGGCGTTGTGGATGTGGCGGGCATTGTGCCCCACCACGATCAGTTTCTGCACGTTGAGCCGAACCGCCAGTCGCCCGATGCGATCGTGCTCCTCGTCGGCGTACTCACCGAGTTCGGCCATCTCACCGAGCACCGCCACCGACCGCTGGTCGCCGGCAGTGATCTGGGCGAGGGTCTTGAGGGCCGCTGCCATCGAGTCGGGACTCGCGTTGTACGCGTCGTTGATCACGACGACCCCGTCGGCGCGGGTGAGCACTTCCATCCGCCATCGCTCGGCGCGCTCGAGAGCCTCCAGGGCGGGCACGGACCGTTCGACGGGAACGCCCAGCGCGCGGGTCGCAGCGATTGCCGCGAGGGCATTCATGACGTGGTGCTCACCGAGGATCCGCAGTTGCACGCGACGGGTCACCCCATCGACCTCGAGAGTGAAGGCGGTGCCGGATGCCGTCGCCGCGACATCCGTCGCCCGAACGTCGGCCGTGTGGTCCAGACCGAACCACTCAACCCGAGCGCGGGTCTTCGCCGCCATACGCACCACCCGGTCGTCGTCGGCGTTGAGGATGGCGACAGCGCCCTCGGGAAGGTCGGTGACCATCTCGGACTTGGCCGTCTCCACGGCGTCCGGCCCGCCGAACTCGCCCACATGGGCGAGGCCCACCTTCAGCACGATTCCGACATCCGGGGTCACTATCGAGATCAGGCGGGAGATCTCCCCGATCGCACTGGCCCCCATCTCGACGACGAGATAGCGGGTCGAGTAGTCGACGGCGAGGATCGAGATGGGCGCGCCGACGTGATTGTTGAACGAACCCCACGGCGCGACGGTCGGCCCCTCGCCCTCGAGCACGGCCCGAAGCATGTTCTTGGTGGTCGTCTTGCCGTTCGAGCCCGTCACAGCCACAACTCGGAGAGTGCCGCGGGCGCGAACCCGCGCGACCACCTCTCTGGCCAGCGACGCGAGAGCGTCATAGCCGTCGGCGACGACGATCTGGGCCGCGGGGCTGTCCAGCTCGCGCTCGACGATCAGCAGCGCTGCGCCATTCTCGACCGCGTTCGCTACGAAGAGGTGACCGTCGGTGACCTCCCCCGGAAGCGCGAAGAAGATCGACCCCGGCACGACCTTGCGGGAATCGGTGTGCACCTCGCCGGACACGGTGCTCGGGGCATCCGGGCCAGCTACCAGGCGACCTCCGACGATCTGAGCGATCTCGGTCGGACTCAGTTCGATCATGCCCAGCCCGCTTCACGCAGGGCGCGTCGCGCTTCGTCTCGCGCCGAGAACGGAAGCTTCTCGCCCTGAACATCGATCGAGTCCTCGTGACCGGGACCCGCCCACAGCACGGTGTCACCCTCGCGCGCCATGCCGATCGCCACCCGGATCGCCTGAGCCTGAGACGGAACCTCGTGGATCTCCGCAGGGTTCACGGCCGACGTGGCGCCCTCCAGAAGGATCGCCCTGATCTGGGCGGCATCCTCGAATCGAGGGTTGTAGTCGGTGATGACGAGCACGTCAGATCCTTCCGAGCCGATTCGGCCCATGTCGAGTCGCTTCGAGGCGTCGCGGTCACCGTCGGCGCCGAACACCATGATGAGCCGGCCGGTGGTGAATCGCCGCACCGCATCCATCGTCGTCAGGAAGGCATCCGGACTGTGACCGTAGTCGACATACACGGCGGGCCCGGATGGACCGGAGACCCGCTCGATGCGTCCGGGGATGAACGCCTTGATTCCCCCGTCCTGGTCGAGGGCGTGAGCGATCGCCTCCAGTTCGAAACCGGCTTCGACGAGCATGGCGATCGCCAGCCCTGCGTTGGCGGCCATGTGGCGACCGATCACGGGTACCCGAGTGGTGATCGATTGGCCCTCGGGAGGCGTCAGCTCGAACTCCGTGTACTCGGCGCGCTCCTCAAGGATGGTGACGGTCCACGCCGCATCGACGCCGGGAGTCGACGACACTGTCGTGATGGGGATGCGAGAAGCGTCCACGACGCGCTGACCCCACTCGGTGTCGAGGGAGACCACTCCGCGACGAGCGCGATCGGGTTCGAACAGCGGCAACTTCGCCGCGAAATAGGTCTCCATGTCGGCATAGTCGTCGAGGTGATCGTGACTGAGATTGAGGAAACCCACCACGTCGAAGACGAGTCCGTCGACCCGGTTGCGGGTGAGCGCCTGCGCGCTGACCTCCAGAACGACGGCCCGCACCTCGCTCTCCCGCATGCGGGCGAGGAGCCCGTGCACCTCGGTCGCCTCCGGCGTCGTCAGGCTGCTGGCGATGGTGAGCTCGCCGATCTTCCGCTCGGCCGTCGTGGACAGGCCGGCTACGAGGCCGAGCTGAGCGAGCATCCCATGGAGCAGGTAGGACACGCTGGTCTTGCCATTGGTACCCGTGATCCCGAACAGGAGCGGTGCCGCCTGCGCCGTACGGTACACCCACGCCGAGATGGCACCCAGGGCCTCGCGAGGCGACTCCACGATGATCATGGGCAGACCGCTGGCCGCGGCAAGGTCGGCCCCCGCCCCGTCGGTGAGCAGAGCAACCGCTCCACCCTCCTTCGCCTGCGCGGCGAACATGGCCCCGTGCCGATTCGCGCCGGGTACTCCGACGTAGAGGTCGCCGGGCTGCAGATTGTCAGTACTGAGGGTGATGCCGGTCACCTCGACGTCGTCGAGCGATCCCCTGGTCTCCAGGCCGAATTCGTCGACGAGTGCCGACAGATGACGGGCAGAGGGATGCTGGGGGCGAAGAATCGAGCCTTCACCGGAACCCACTCGATCTCCCGCTCTGTGCTAGTGCATCACCACGTCAGTGGGATGTCCGGGGCCGGTTCCGTTGATGGTGTGACACGGAACTGGGTCAGCGTCTGCGCCATCACATCGTGGAACGTCGTCGCGATTGCCCCTGAGGAATAGATGCTACTAGGGATGCCCGCCGTCACGACAACCACGTACTGCGGGTTGTCCGCCGGAGCGAACCCCGCGTAGGAGATCACGGCCTTGTCACCGTAGATGCCGTCCTCGGCAACCTGCGCCGTACCACTCTTGGCGGCGACGCGGTATCCGGGGATCGTCAGGTCGGGCGACTTCCAGCCCTTGGTGACGACCTGCTCCAACATCTCCGACGTCTGGCGGGCCGCGGTCTCCGACACCACGCGGGTACCTTCCGTCGCCGGCAGATCCGTCGTGGTGCCGTCGGGCCACTGGCATCCCTCGACGAGCGTCACGGGCATCCTGACTCCCCCGTTGGCCAGAGTCTGGTAGGCGCTGGCGACCTGCACCGAGGTCGCACTCATGCCCTGGCCGAACTGCACCGCGTAGTTGGTGACCTCGTCCCACTCGTTGGCCGGGTGAACGACGCCCTCTGACTCGCCGTAGAAGCCCACCTCGGTCTCCGAGTTGAAGCCGAAAGCGGTGAGGTAGTCGTGACGCTTGTCGGCCGGAAGCAGATCGGAGAACAGCGAAACAGCGGTGTTCGACGAATCGACCAAGGCCCCCGCGAGTGTGTAGGGGGTGTCGTCGTGGGCCCAGGCATCCTTGATGTAGTCGCCGTTGGAGAGGTACAGCCGACCCGGCGCGACGACCTCGCTGGTCTGGGAGACCACGCCCGCGTCGAGCAGAGATGCGGCCGTGACGGCCTTGATCGTGGACCCGGGCTCATACGGCCAGCTGAAGGCCCGTGAGCCGAGTGCGGTGTTCGGCACGCCGTCGACGTTGTTGGGGTCGACGGATGGCGCATCGGCGACCGCCATCAGGTGCCCGTCGCTGACCCGCATCACCACGGCGGTGGCCCACTCTGCGCCCAGCTCGGAGTAGACCTGCATGAGGCGCTGCTGCACGTAGAACTGAAGGTCGCGGTCGATCGTCAGCCGAACGGTTCCGCCGTCCTTCGGCGCGACCTCGGTGACGAGACTGCCGGGCAGCTGAACTCCGTCCTCGCCCTTCTCGTACGACGCTGACCCGTCGGAGCTGGCCAGACAGCTGTCCTCACCAATCTCGATTCCGGCCTGCGGCCCATCCGTACCGATGAATCCCACGAGGTTTCCGGCCACGGCACCGTTGGGGTAGGTGCGGCTGGGGCGCAGTTCGTAGTAGACCCACGGGATGTCCAGGGCACGGATCGCCTCGAACACATCGAGCTTGACGCCCTTCGTGAGATAGGCGAAGTCCGACTGAGGATCTGCGGTGAGTATCGCCATGAGTGCAGCAGGATCCTGCCCGGTGAGTGCGGCGATCTTGCCGAGCGCCTCGGGCACCGACGTCGCGGCGTCCGTCCGGGCGAGTGCGCTGCGCGGCGACACCTCGATGTCGTAGCGTTCGACGCTCGCCGCAAGCACTGCCCCATTGGTGTCGAGAATTGACCCACGGGTGCCGTAGAGCACCTGTTCCTGCGCCCTCTTCGACAGGGACTGAGCATTGAGTTCGCTGGCCTGCACGAGCTGGATGTCCACGAGCCGCACGGTGAACGCCGCAACGATCGCGAAGATGGTCACCACCACGAAGGAGATGCGAGCCCTGCTGCGCCTGGTCCTCATGGGCGGCCTAGTGCGTCACCGGCGCGGGAAGGGTGTCCACGGTCGCCGGCACGACCGGCGTGGGTGCCGGTGCAGTCGAGGCGGTCGCGGTGGTGGACGTGCTCGCTGTGGTGGGCGCTGTCGAAGCCGGAGGTGTCGTTCCCACCAGCGGAACTCCGGTGAGCAGCGAATTGGCGACGAGGTCGCAGCTGCCTCCGCAGCCGACGCGGTCGACCGAGCCGGGGGCGCTGGAGACCGCCCCCGTTTCGAGGTCCAGGAAGAGCGGATAGGCGCTCGGCACCATACCCAGATGAGCGGCATTCGCCGCAAGATTCTGGCTGGATCCGTACAGTTCGAGGTTCTCTGTGAGAGCCTCCTGCGTGCGCACGAGATCCTTGCGCTGGTCCTGCAGACTCTCGATCTGGTACGCGCCCTGCGAGACGACGATGCTCAACAGCAGCTGCGCCGCGAAGATCAGGAACAGGCTCGCGACCGTGATGATCGCATACGCGGCCTTGGGCCGAGCCCGCCGCTGATCGCGAGTGGCTGCCACCTCGGTGCGCCGCGGGACGGGACGCACCGAACGGACCGGTGCCTCCGCCGGACGTTGAGCCGGCCGCACCGTGGGACGTGCGTAGGCAAGGTTGCTGCTCATGCCACGTACCTCAGTCTTTCGGCGGCTCTGAGGCGCACGGGAGTGGCTCGGGGGTTCGCTGCCTTTTCGTCGTCGTCGGCCAGTTCGGCGCCACGTACCAGCAGCTTCAACTCGGGCCGGTGCTCCGGCAGCTCCACGGGCAGGCCGCGGGGGGCGGTCGAAGCCGAACGCGCCTGCAGCACGCGCTTGACGATCCGGTCCTCCAGCGACTGGTAGGCGAGAACCAGAATGCGTCCGCCGACCTCGAGAGCGTCGATCGCATCCGGAATGGCGCGCTCGAGCACCGACAACTCCTGGTTCACCTCGATGCGCAGGGCCTGGAAGACCCGCTTGGCCGGATGTCCCGCCCGCTGTGCCGCGGCGGGCGTTGCGGCGGTGATCAGCTCGACCAACTGTGCCGACGACACCAATGGGGTGGTGTCGCGCGATTGCACGATACGGCTGGCAAAGCGCGGCGCGAGCTTCTCGTCCCCGTACTCGTAGAAGATCCTGCGCAGTTCCGACTCGCTGTAGGTCGCGAGAATCGCCGCGGCAGTGCGGTCACCCGTGGAATCCATTCGCATGTCGAGCGGCGCGTCCTTGGAATACGAGAAACCGCGCTCGACCCGGTCCAGCTGCAGCGACGACACCCCGAGGTCGAAGAGCACACCGGAGACGCGGTCGATCCCGAGTTCGGAGAGCACCGACAAGATGCCGTCGTAAACCGCGTGCACGAGATGAACCCGGGCACCGTAGGGCGCGAGGCGCTCGCGAGCGATGGCGAGCGCATCCGGGTCACGGTCGATGCCGACGACGGTCAGCGTGGGGTATCGCTCGAGAAATGCCTCGGTGTGACCGGCCATGCCCAGGGTTGCGTCGACGAGAACCGCGCCCTCGTGCTCGAGCGCGGGTCCGAGGAGCTCGAGAGTGCGCTCGAGCAGCACGGGAGTGTGGATGGAGTTGTCTGCCATTGCGATATGGGCCGTTCCCGGGAGCTGATCCCCATCCGGTACGACCTGACATCGGGGAAGAAAGTCAGGGCCTGCCGGCTGGGAGTCAGTTCCAGGGATCAGAAGAGTCCCGGGATCACCTCCTCCGTGGTGTTCACGAAGTCGGCTTCCGCGCTCTCGTAGTAGGCGTTCCACGCCTCGGTGTCCCAGATCTCGGCGCGACTGCCCGCACCGATCACGGTGAGATCGCGGTCGAGGCCCGCGTACGTGCGCAGGTTGGTGGGAAGAGTGATGCGGTTCTGCTTGTCGGGAATCTCCTGACTGGCGCCGGAGAGGAACAGGCGGATGAAGTCACGGTTCTGCTTGCTGGTGATCGAGGCCTGACGGATCTTCTGAGTGATGTCTTCGAACTCCCGCTGGCTGAAGACGTAGAGGCAGCGCTCCTGGCCGCGAGTGACCACCATGCCGGATGCCAGCTCCTCGCGGAACTTCGCCGGAAGGATGACGCGCCCCTTCTCGTCCAGCTTGGGCGTGTGGGTGCCGAGGAACACGACAGCCTCCCCTCACGCTCCGGCCCGGATTCAGGTATCCCCCACTTTACTCCACTTTGCACCACTTAACAAGGACATTGGGTGGATCCTGCCGATTTGTCGCCTAGCATTGCCAGCAATTTCGCGGAATTTGCCAGTGGAGGGAAGTGGAGTAAGATTCCCTGTTGCGCGCCGAAATGGGCACAAAAAAAGGGCCAGCCCGAAGGCTGGCCCTGAAAGTGCGGGTGGCGGTCTAGTCGCGACCACCGTCTTGGCGCTGATCCCAGCGCTCGTTGAGCGTGTCCATGAAGCGAGATGACCCGCTCTTGCGGCCGGACGGCATACCGGCGGCATCCGCGGCACTGCCGCGCCGGCGGGGTGGGGCCACAGCAAGAAGCACACCGACGAACATGACGACGAATCCGAGAACGCCCACGATCGGCTGGTGGATGATCACCCCGCCCAGAAGTGCCACAACACCGACAACGGCGATCAGGACACCGATCGCCAGCACCGTGTAGTTGGGCTTACCTCGACGTGGATTAACGGTCGCGACGAAATCGGCGTCGTTCTGGTAGAGGCTGCGCTCCATCTCTTCCAGGAGGCGCTGCTCTTGCTCGGAAAGTGGCATCCTCTTCCCTTCCGGTGGACACTGACTCGCGGAATCCCATAGTACGCCTCAGCGCGGTGGCTAGGCTAGACGGGTGGCTGAGAGTACCCGGTTAGTTGACCTGATTCAACTGAGGATCGACGAGTTCCTCTCGGAGCAATCGGGTCAGCTCGCGACCATTGCCGAAGAGCTCACGGAACTGACCGACATCGCGCGGGGCTTTCTCGCTGGCGGTAAGCGATTCCGCGCCCTGTTCTGCTACTGGGGCTGGCAATCTGCGGCCGGTGTGACCAGCGGATTCGACCCGCTACCCACTGACGAGGCATCCGCCGATCTCGACGCCGTGGTAATGGCCGCCACCGCCCTCGAGCTCTTCCACGCCGCCGCGCTGGTGCACGACGACATCATGGACAATTCCGACACCCGTCGGGGCGCGCCCGCAGCCCATCGCCTGTTCGAGCGACACCACATCGCGGACGGCTGGACCGGCAACCCGACCGCCTTCGGCGAGTCCGCCGCCCTCCTGCTCGGCGACCTGCTGCTCGGGTGGAGCGACGAACTGTTCGACCGCGGTACGAGCATGCTTGCCGACCGAGCGGCCGGAGTCGCCGGTCGTGCCGAGTTCATTCGCATGCGCACCGAAGTGACGGCGGGCCAGTACCTCGACATCCTCGAAGAGAATTCGTGGGCGACCTATCCCGAGTCGACGGCCCTGGCCCGGGCACATCGCGTGATCGTCTACAAGTCAGCCAAGTACAGCGTGGAGGCGCCGCTCACGATCGGCGCGGCACTCGGCGGAGCGAGCTTGGCCCAGCTCGCGGCCCTTCGCTCGTTCGGCCTACCCCTCGGAGTTGCGTACCAGCTCAGGGACGATCTGCTCGGCGTCTTCGGAGATCCCGAGGTCACCGGCAAGCCCGCGGGCGACGACCTTCGCGAGGGCAAGCGCACTGTGCTCATTGCGCTCGCCCGCACCCGGCTGCCCGCCTCCAGTCGCAATCTCATGGACGAGTTGCTCGGTGATCCGGGACTCGATTCGCAGCAGGTCGACATGATCAGAACCGCCCTCAGGGATTGCGGAGCCATCGAGGAGGTCGAGAAGATCATCGAGCACAACGTGGGGCTGGCCGTGGCCGCCCTGAAGGATGCGCCGATTGCGCCATCCGCAAGGGCTCAGCTGCTTCAGCTCGCCGACACCGTCACTCGACGCTCGGCGTAGCCCACCTCAGAATCCGAGAGCCTGAGCGACCCGCCGTACCTCAGCCTTGCGGCCGGCAAGGAGGGCACGCACCGGACTCACTCCCAGGCTCTCCTCCTCATTGAGCAGCCAGTTCATGGCCTCCTCGTCTGAGAAGCCCGCATCGGCCAGGACAACCAGGGTGCCGCGGAGCTCGTGCATGGGCTCGCCGTCCACGATGAACAGGTCCGGCACCTTCCACACCCCATCGGCACGAGTGGCCAGCAGTGCGCGGTCCTCGATGAGTCGGCGCACTTGACTCACCTTGAGCCCCAGAATCTCCGTGAGATCGGGAATGGTCAGCCAGCGCACTTCGGGTGATTCGGTCACTCTCCAAGACTGCCACGGACGGTGTTGAGAGAGAGGGGATGCTCGCCCGAACCAAATGTTTCGAATATGTAAATTCAAATCACACAAGCAACGGTAATTGACACTCATCTTCTTCTGTGACAATTTGGTTCCATGGCCATCGGTATCGATGACCGCGCCTTCTCGGGGCCGGGGAGCAGGACGGAACAGCAATGACCGACACACCAGCAGACGATGCAGACACAGTCGCACGAGCCGTCTTCGCCGGACTCACCCCGCGAGTCGCCGTAGCGGAGGCGCAGCGCGAGACCGGGCGCATCGCGCGTGGCGCATTCGCGACCGTTCCCATCGTGCTCGTGGGATCCATGGCGGCAATGACGTTGAACCTCACGACGACTGCCGAGCCCGCCAACGCCCGACCGGCGCTGAAGCCTCGCGCTGCCACATCCGAACTCGGCCGCACGATCCGCGAGGCGATCGCCGCTGCCAACACGGCAATCAAGTCGACGACCGACTCGATCGGCATCACTGCCGCTTCGGCACCTGCGATGTACACCGTCGCCGGGGGCGACACCGTCAGTGACATCGCGGGTCGTTTCGGTCTTTCCACCGCCTCGGTGCTGGCCCTCAACGGACTGGGCTGGTCGTCGCTGATCTTTCCCGGGCAACAGCTCAAGCTCACCGCCAGCGGACCCGTTCCACCGGTTGCCGCGCCCGAGGAGGCCCCGGAGATCGGCCGGTACACCATCGTCGCGGGCGACACGATCAGCGCCATCGCAGACCGCTTCGGCGTCTCGACACTCTCGATCCTCACGGCCAACGGTCTGGGCTGGTCGAGCATCATCTACCCCGGCCAGACCATCGCCATTCCCGGTGTGATCGCGCCCGGCGCTTTCGACCAGATCGCGGATGCCTCGGCACCCGATCCCGCCGCGCCCGCGCAGCCCTCCCCAGCGCCGCCCGTAGCAGCCCCGATCGTCGAGACTGAGCCACCGGCGGTGGAGCCGGCGCCCGCGCCGGTCTCCGATCCGGAACCGTCCGGCGGCAACTACACAGTGGTCTCGGGAGACACGCTGTCGTCGATCGCGGCCCGATTCGGCATCGACACCCAGTCCCTTCTGGACGCGAACGGCCTCACCTGGGAGAGCACGATCTACCCGGGCGGCGTGCTGATGATTCCCGGGGTGAGTTCCCCCGCGAGTGTCGGCGGTGAGACCACCGGCCTGAACGACGAGATGCGCGCCAACGCGGCTGTGATCATCCAGGTCGGATACGACCTCGGGGTGCCGGAATACGGAATCGTCATCGCCCTCGCCACGGCGATGCAGGAATCCAGCATGCGCAACCTCAGTTGGGGCGACCTCGACTCGGTCGGGCTGTTCCAGCAGCGTCCGAGCGCAGGCTGGGGTTCGGTGGAGCAGCTCACCGATCCCGCGTACGCGGCACGCCTCTTCTACGGCGGACCGAACAACCCCAACCGTGGCTACACCCGCGGACTTCTCGACATCTCGGGATGGCAGTCGATGTCACTCACCGAAGCCGCTCAGCGGGTGCAGATCTCCGCCTACCCGGACGCGTACGCCAAGTGGGAGGCCTCCGCGCGCGCCTGGTTCGCCGAACTGGGTTGATCGGTGGCTCAAGCGCCGTGTCTAGCGGGAGTCTTACAGCGGTTCAACTTTAGACTCGGACGGTGAGCGTCAATAGCACCGACCCGATGATCGGACGTCTCCTCGACGGCCGATATCAGGTCCGCTCACGGATCGCGCGGGGTGGCATGGCCACTGTGTACGTCGCGACCGACCTGCGCCTCGAGCGCCGCGTCGCGATCAAGATCATGCATGGCCACCTGGCCGACGACAGCCAGTTCAAGGAACGCTTCATTCAAGAAGCCAGATCCGCAGCGCGACTGGCGCATCCGAATGTGGTCAACGTCTTCGACCAGGGCCAGGACAGCGACATGGCCTACCTGGTGATGGAGTACCTGCCGGGAATCACGTTGCGCGACCTTCTGCAGGAGCACAAGGTGCTCACGACCGAGCAGACCCTCGACATCATGGAGGCGGTGCTCGCCGGTCTCGCGGCCGCGCACAAGGCGGGCATAGTTCACCGCGACCTGAAGCCGGAGAACGTGCTGCTCGCCGACGACGGGCGCATCAAGATCGGCGACTTCGGGCTGGCGCGCGCGGCATCCGCCAACACGGCCACCGGGGCGGCACTGCTGGGCACGATCGCCTATCTCTCCCCCGAACTCGTGACCCGCGGCATTGCCGATACCCGCAGCGACATCTACGCGGTCGGCATCATGATGTACGAGATGCTCGTCGGCGAGCAGCCGTTCAAGGGTGAGCAGCCCATGCAGATCGCCTACCAGCACGCCAACGACTCCGTTCCCGCGCCGAGCGCGAAGAACCCCAAGGTGCCCGCAGAACTCGACGAACTCGTGCTCTGGGCGACCGAACGCGACCCTGAGCAGCGTCCCAAGGACGCTCGGGTCATGCTCGACCATCTCTTCGAGACCCACAGCGCTCTCATGACAGCGCTGCCGACGACGGCATCCACGTCGACCCAGCGCACCATGGTGATGCCCAGCGCCGCGGCATCCGCCGACACGACTGCCGAGACGCAGGTCATCGGCTCGCGGCAACGACCGGTAGCAGCCCTGGCGCCCGCAGATAGCACGGCACAGCTGGCAACGGCCGCGGCCAAGCGCAAACGCCGCGGTTGGGTGCTCTTCGCCATCATCGCCGTCATAGCTCTTCTGGCGGGCGGCACCGGATGGTACTTCGGCGCCGGTCCCGGATCCCGCGTCACCATCCCGGACTCCATCGCGGGAATGTCGATCGCGGACGCCACTGCCGCGCTCGAGAAGCTCGGCCTCACCGTCGACCAGACCACGGGCACGATTGACAGCCCGACGGTCCCGGTGGATCAGGTTGCCAACACCGATCCGCCGTTCGGCACGGGGGTGGCTCCGGGGTCGACCGTGCAGCTCCTGCTCTCCACCGGGCCCAAGCAGCTCCCGGTGCCCGCCTTCGCGGGGATGAGCGAGGCGGATGCCACGGCCGCGGTCAAGGCGGCCCCGTTCACCCTCAAGGACACCCTCCACCAGTTCGATTCAACCGTGGCCGAGGGAACTGTCATCGATGCCCTCGCCGGAGATGGATCAAGCCTCACGGGGGTGGCAACCTACGGCGAGCTGCAGCCCGTGACGCTGATCGTCTCCGCCGGTGCCCTGCCCGACCTGGCCGGCCTGTCGGTGGATGACGCCACGGCCAAGCTCACGGCGGCGGGCCTCGAACTCGGTGCCATCAACCAGGCGGAGTTCAGCGACACCGTTCCGCAGGGCAACGTGATCCGCGCCCAGGGCGTGGACGGGGCCACGGTTATCCGTACGGGCGACACCGTCGACCTCATCACGTCGAAGGGCGTCGAACAGGTCGAGGTTCCGGATGTGACCGGAATGACCGTCAATGAGGCAACCGACACTCTCGTCGCTGCCGGCTTCGTCGTTGCCGACCCTGGGCTCAACGACGGCCTGCGCAACGTCTACCGCGTCACCGGAACCAATCCATCCGCCGGCCAGGTCGTGAACAAGGGGTCGACGGTGAGCTTCACCGGCTTCTCCATCGGCGGCTGACTCAGAAGGCCGTGAGCTCCTCGGCCACGAGGAACGCGAGTTCGAGCGACTGCATGTGGTTGAGACGCGGGTCGCAGAGCGACTCGTAGCGCGTCGCGAGAGTGGCCTCGTCGATCTGCTCGGAACCACCCAGACACTCCGTGACGTCATCACCGGTGAGCTCGATGTGGATGCCGCCGGGGTACGTGCCCGCCGCCCGGTGCGCCTCGAAGAAGCCCTTGACCTCGTCGACGACATCATCGAACCGGCGAGTCTTGTAGCCGTTGGGGGTGGTCAGTCCGTTGCCGTGCATCGGGTCGGTGACCCAGAGCGGCGTGGCATCCATGCCCTTGATGGCTTCCAGAAGCGGCGGGAGCGCGTCGCGCACCTTGCCTGCACCCATGCGCGTGATGAACGTGAGACGACCCGGCTCGCGCTCAGGGTCGAGCTTGTCGATGAGCTGCTTCATCGTCTCCGCGGTCGTCGAGGGCCCCAGCTTGACGCCGATCGGGTTGCGCACGCGGGAGAAGTAGTCGACATGAGCGCCGTCGAGATCGCGGGTGCGCTCACCGATCCAGAGAAAGTGCGCGCTCGTGTTGTACGGCGTGCCCGTGCGGGAGTCGATACGGGTCATCGGGCGCTCGTAGTCCATGAGCAGGCCCTCGTGGCTCGAGTAGAACTCGACGCGGCGCAGCTCATCGAAGTCCGCGCCAGCAGCCTCCATGAACTTGATGGCACGGTCGATCTCGTTGGCGACCTTCTCGTAGCGGTGGTTCGCCGGGTTCGAGGCGAACCCCTTGTTCCACGAGTGCACCTGGCGCAGGTCGGCGAAGCCACCCTGCGTGAACGCGCGCACCAGATTCAGGGTCGACGCCGACGTGTGGTAGCCCTCAATCAGGCGTGCGGGGTCGGCGCGGCGGGACTCGGGCGTGAAGTCGTAGCCGTTGACGATGTCACCGCGGTACGCGGGTAGCGTGACGTCGCCGCGCGTCTCGGTGTCGCTCGAGCGCGGCTTCGCGAACTGACCCGCCATGCGGCCCATCTTGACGATCGGCTTGGATGCACCGTAGGTGAGCACCACAGCCATCTGCAGGATCGTCTTGACCCGGTCGCGGATCTGCTGCGCCGTAGCTCCCGCGAAGGTCTCGGCGCAGTCGCCGCCCTGCAGCAGGAACGCATCGCCCTGGGCCGCCCGAGCGAGGCGCTCACGGAGGATGTCCACCTCGCCGGCGAAGACCAGCGGGGGCAGGGTCGCGATCTTGTCGGATGCCGCACCCACGGCATCCGCGTCAGGCCACTCCGGCTGCTGCTTGATGGGAAGGGTCCGCCAATAGTCGAGACCGGCGATCACTGCGGGATCGGCGAGCACAACAGGTTCGGACGGGTCAACCACGAGAGGTTCCTTCGCTGGTTCTAGGTGCGGGAGCGCGGGCCGACATTGGCCCGACAAACAAGGCTACCGGCTCCGCGAGGCCAACTTCTCCCGAATGGATGACGCGTAGATGTCCACGTACTCCTGACCGCTGATGCGGTTGAGTTCGTACATGATCTCGTCGGTGATCGAGCGCAGGATGAACCGATCACTCTCGAGGCCCTCGAAGCGGCTGAAGTCGAGCGGCTCACCGAAGATGACGCCGATGCGACGCACCTTGGGAAGCTTGCTGCCGATCGGCATGACCTTCTCGGTGTCGATCATCGCGACCGGAACCACCGGTACGTGGGCCTCGAGAATCATCCGGGCGACTCCGGTGCGCCCGCGGTACAGCTTGCCGTCGGGGCTGCGGGTGCCCTCCGGGTAAATCCCGAGCACTTCGCCCCGGGCCAGCACCTTCAGACCGGTGTTGAGCGACGCCTCGGAGGCCTTGCCGCCCGAACGGTCGATGGGCAGCATGCCCGTTCCCTTGAGGAAGTTCTTGATCGCCCAGCCCTTGACCCCGCGGCCCATGAAGTAGTCGCTCTTGGCGAGGAAGGAGATGCGTCGCTCGATCACCAGCGGGAGGAAGATCGAGTCGACAACCGAGAGGTGGTTGCTCGCGAGAATCACGGCACCGGTCTTCGGGATGTTGTCGGCGCCGGTCACCCACGGCCGGAACACGGTCTTGACCAATGGGCCGGCGACCAGGTTCTTCATGAACCAGTAGAACATCGCTACCTACCTCCGGCCGGGAGCTTCCACTCTAGCGCGCCGACTCTAGCGCGTACGCGAGTGAATGCGGGCCAGATCGGCGGCACCGACGACTCCGGCATTGTTGACGAGCTCGGCGATGACGAAGTTCGGCTCGGGGTGATACCCCTTGGCGGGCACGTGCTGACGGTACGCCTCGCGCACCGGCGCCAGGAGCAACTCCCCCGCGACAGCGACGCCACCTCCGAATACGAAGAGCTCGGGATCGAGCACCGCGCTCAGCGAGGCGCAGGCCTGGCCGAGCCAATTGCCGAGTTGCTCGAGCGCGTGCACGGCCCCGGGGTCGCCGTCGGCGATGAGTGCGCCGACGATCGAACCATCGAGCTGTCCATGCTCGCGTCGGGCATCTGCCAGGGCGAGGCCTATCCCGCCGACGTCAGCGATCTCGTTCGCCATGCGCAGCAGGGCACGACCCGAACCGTACTGTTCGATGCATCCGTGCGCGCCGCATCCGCAGGGCAAGCCGTCGGGAACGATGCGCAGATGGCCGAGCTCGGCACCGGCGCCGAATCCACCCCGGAACAGGGAGCCGCGGCTGACGATCGCCCCGCCCACGCCAGTGCCGATCGTGAGCATCGTCATGTCGCTGACGGTGCGCCCCGCACCGAACCGGTACTCCGCCCAGCCGGCGGCGTTGGCGTCGTTGTCGATGGTGATGTCGAGCGGCAGACGAGCGCGCAGGTGGTCCCGCAGCGGCTCGTTTCGCCAGCTGATGTTGGGTGTGTAATACACGGTGGACTGATCGACGTCGATGAATCCGGGTGCGGCGACTCCCGCCGCCTCGATCTGACGCCCCTGCGACAACGTCTCGACCATGGCCACGACGGCATCGATGATGGCCGCGGAATTGCCCGCCTCGGTCGCTACTCGCTCCTCGGCGAGGATCGCGCCATCCTCGGAGACCACCGCGCCGGCGATCTTGGTCCCCCCGATATCAATCCCAATGGCATCCACGGTGATCGAGTGTACCGGCGGCGCGACAGCGTGGTTTCCCTCAGCCTGCCCGGTTAGAGTAGAACGAATGACCCCGACCGGTACCAAAGGAGTTGCCGTGAAACAGTTCGACGTACCCGCCCTCGTTGAGGCGGATCCGAATGCCAACGCCACCGACCTGCTCGTTGCCAGGGTCGCTGCCACCCCCGATCGTGCGCTCTTCGCGATCCCCACAGCCGACGGCGGCTGGCGGGATGTGACGGCAGCCCAGTTCCAGGCGCAGGTGATCGCCCTCGCCAAGGGTCTCGTCGCCTCCGGTGTGGAGCCCGGCGACAAGATCGGTCTGATGGCGAAGACTCGCTACGAATGGACGCTGATCGACTTCGCCACCTGGTACGCCGGCGCCGTGCTGGTGCCGATCTACGAGACGTCGGCCCCCTCCCAGATCCTCTGGAACCTCACCGACTCGGGCGCGACGGGGATCATCACCGAGAACGCCGACCACTTCGCTCGATTCGACGAGATCCGCGCCGACGTTCCGGCCGTGCGCAATGTCTGGCAGATCGACCTCGGCGACCTGGACAAGCTCGCCGCCTCGGGCACCGCCGTCAAGGACGAGGAGATCGAGCGCCGCCGCTCGATCGCGAAGGGCAGCGACCTCGCGACTCTCATCTACACCTCGGGCACGACCGGCAAGCCGAAGGGTTGCATCCTCACCCACTCGAACTTCGTCGAGCTCACCCGCAACGCGCAGAAGGCGATCCCCGAGGTCGTGAACCCGGACTCGAGCACTCTGCTGTTCATCACTCTCGCGCACATCTTCGCCCGCTTCATCTCCGTGCTCGCAGTACATGGCGGCGTCAAGGTCGGGCACCAGCCCGACACAAAGCTGCTCCTACCGTCGATGGCATCGTTCCAGCCGACCTTCCTGTTGGCTGTACCGCGCGTGTTCGAGAAGGTCTACAACTCGTCCGAGCAGAAGGCCGAAGCCGGCGGCAAGGGCAAGATCTTCCGCCGCGCGGCCGACGTCGCGATCGCTCACTCGAAGGCCGTCGACGCCGGGCACGTTCCGCTGGGGCTCAAGCTGCAGTTCGCCCTGTTCGACCGTCTGGTGCTGAGCAAGATCCGCACGGCGCTGGGCGGCCGCGTCAAGTACGCGGTGTCGGGCTCGGCGCCGCTCGGGCTGCGCCTCGGGCACTTCTACCGCAGCCTGGGACTCACGATCCTGGAGGGCTACGGCCTGACCGAAACCACCGCCCCGGTGTCGGTGAACGTGCCGTCGAACTTCAAGATCGGCAAGGTCGGTCCTCCCCTGCCCGGTGTGTCGGTGCGCATCGCTGACGACGGCGAGATCCAGGCCAAGGGCGTCTGCGTGTTCGACGGCTACTGGAACAACCCCGCCGCGACCAAGGAGGTCTTCGACGGCGAGTGGTTCAAGACCGGCGACATCGGACAGATCGACGAGGACGGCTATCTGGAGATCACGGGCCGCAAGAAGGAGATCATCGTCACGGCCGGTGGCAAGAACGTCGCCCCGGCCGCTCTGGAGGATCCGATCCGCGCGAACCCGATCATCGGACAGGTGATCGTCGTCGGCGACCAGAAGCCCTACGTGTCGGCCCTGATCACGCTCGACGAGGAGATGCTGCCGGCCTGGCTGAAGAACAACGGCCTCGACCCGCACATGCCTCAGGAGGTCGCAGCGACCAACCCGGCCGTGCTTGCCGAGATCCAGCGTGCGGTGGATGCCGCGAACGCGAAGGTCTCGCGGGCCGAATCCATCCGCAAGTTCCGTGTGCTGGATGCCGACCTCACCGAGGCGAGCGGACACCTCACCCCGAAGTTGAGCATCAAGCGCAACGTCATCATGCAGGACTTCGCCACCGAGGTGGAGAGCATGTACGCGGAGCAGCCAGCGACCGAGGGAATCTCCCTCAACCACTGAGGCGGGTGACTGCTAGTACCAGGGGGCCATGCGGATCAACCGCATGGCCTCCTTCTTCGTCTCGGGGGCGAGTCCCTCGATGTAGAGGTGTCCGTCAAGATGGTCGACCTCGTGTTGAAGGGCCTGCGCCATCAAGCCCTCGCCGCTGAGTTCCACAGGATTGCCGTCGAGATCGACGCCCCGCACCCGCGCGAACGGGTAGCGGTTGCGCGGGAAGTAGAAGCCGGGCACCGACAGGCACCCCTCTTCGACGAAGTCGGGCTCCCCCGACACCTCGACGAGCTCGGGGTTGATCACATAGCCCACCTCCCCGTCGACGTTGTAGCTGAACGCGCGAAGGGCCACACCGATCTGGTTGGCGGCGAGGCCGGCACGGCCGGGCAGTCGGACGGTCTCGAGGAGGTCGTCCACGAGTGCTACGGCACGGGCATCCCCGGGTCGAATCGGATCACACACAGACCGCAGCACGGGGTCGCCGAACAGGCGAATGGCTCGTTCCGCCATCGAGTCAGGCGTCCCGGTGCTCGGGCAGGCCGTCGACGACCAGCGCGGCGAGTTCCCGCGCCGCCTCCCGGGTCAGCGGTCGGAGTTCGTCGAAGTGGATCGTCGAGCCGGTGGCGAGGGCGGGATCGTACGGCACGCGCACGATCTCGCGCACCCGCGAACGGAAGTGGGCCTCGATCTCCTCCAGCTTGACCAGGTTGGTGCCCTGCGTCGAGGTGTTCAGGGCGACGACGGCGTTCTTCACCAGCTCGGCGTAGCCGTTGGATTCCAGCCACGTGAGGGTCTCGGAGGCGAGTCGGGCCTCGTCGACGCTGCCGCCGGACACGACGACGATGCCGTCGGCACGCTGGAGAGTTGCGCGCATGACGGAGTGGACGATGCCCGTGCCGCAGTCCGTGATCACGACGGAGTAGAAGCGGGCAGCCATGTCGGCGACGATCGTGTAGTCGAGCTCGTCGAACGCCTCCGACACCATGGGGTCGGCGTCCGAGGCGAGTACGTCGAGTCGGGTGTCGTCCCGCGAGATCAGGGTCTGGAACTCGCTGAACGCCTGAATCGAGCTCGCCCTCGTGACCACGTCGCGCACGGTCGCGCGGGTGGTCTTGGTGACGCGCTCGGCCAGGGTGCCGCGGTCGGGGTTCGCGTCGATGGCGATCACCCGGTCCTCGCGCACGTCGGCCATCGCCATGCCGAGCAGCGTGGAGATGGTGGTCTTGCCGACGCCGCCCTTGCGGGTGAGCACCGGGATGAAGCGCGCCTCGCCCTCCAACGGCTTGCCGATGCGGGCATCGAGCGCCTTGCGCTGGCGTACACGCATCGAATCGCCCACGTTCACGAGGTGCAGTGTGGCGTCGTACAGGAGCTTCTGAAGGAATCCCTCGGGAGCCGGCTTGCGCTTCGTGCGCCCCTGCTCGATGAGGCGCTCCGCGGTGAGCATCGCGGCGGGTTCCGGGGTTGCCGAGACCTCTCCACGCTGGCGACCGCGGCGGCTGTAGACCTGGTCCGGTTCGGGCAGCGCGGGGATGTGCGGCTCCTCGACGAGATTCTCGGGATGCACGGCGACGTCGTTCGCCACGACGGTGATCGTGGTGGTGGCGGGGCCCGTGGCATCCACAGCATCGGGGCTCACCGGCACATCGTCGATCGCGACGGCCGCTTCGTCAGCCGGAGTTTCGTGCACCGTCACGGGTAGCGCAACGGTGAAAGTCAGGTTCTCGACGGACTCCTCGGGCACGACGATCGCGCCGGAATCCGACTCGAGAACGTCGGTATCACTCTTCTTGCTTCTGGCAGCCACGGCCACGGTCCTTTCGTGCAAACACTCCAGTTTATCGTGACTCGCACTCAGCCGCGTTCGCGTGTGGACTATTCGATGACGAGCAGCAGGTCCCCGGCGTCGACCTGCTGGGTTGCAGGGATGGCCAGACGCTTGACGGTTCCCGTGATCGTCGCCGTGATCGCCGCTTCCATCTTCATCGCCTCAATGGATGCCACGCTCTGTCCCACCTCGACGGTGTCACCCTCGGCGACCTGCAGGGTGACCACGCCGGAGAACGGCGCGGCGACATGGCCGGGCCTGGTGGCATCCGCCTTCTCGGCCGACTTGGTGTCGACGGTGATGGAGTTGTCGCGCACGAACACGGGGCGCAGCTGACCATTGAGGGTCGACATGACGGTGCGCATGCCCTTGTCGTCGGCCTCGCCGATCGCCTCGAGACCCACGAAGAGGCTGACGCCGGTGCCGATGTGCACGACGTGCTCCGCGCCCTGCTGGAGGCCGTAGAGATAGTCGACGGTATCGAGCACGGAGAGGTCACCGTACTGCTCCCGGCTCGCCTCGAAGATCTTCGTGGGTGCGGCGAAGAGAAGGCGATTGAGCGCCGAGCGTCGCGCGGCCGAATCGCCCTCGAGGGCGGCAACATCATCGGCACCGAGCGGCTCGACACCGATCTTCACGGTGCGACCCTTCAGAATCTTGCTCCGGAACGGCTCAGGCCAGCCACCCGGCAACTCCCCCAGCTCGCCGGCCATGAAGCCGATGACCGAGTCGGGGATGTCGTACTTGTCGGGATTCTGCTCGAAGTCCGCGGGGTCGGCGTTGGCAGCGGCCAGGGCCAGGGCCAGGTCGCCCACGACCTTGGATGACGGCGTGACCTTCGGCGGGCGTCCCAGCATCTGGTTGGCGGCCGCGTACAGGTCTTCCACCTTCTCGAACTGGTCGCCCAGGCCGAGAGCGATCGCCTGCTGGCGCAGATTGGAGAGCTGACCACCGGGGATCTCGTGCTTGTAGACGCGCCCCGTCGGCCCGGGCAGGCCCGACTCGAACGGCTTGTACACGTGGCGCACGGCCTCCCAGTACGGTTCCAGGTCGGAGACCGCCTGCAGGGAGATGCCCGTGTCCCGCTCGGTGTGTGCGAGGGCCGCGACGAGAGCGGATGCCGACGGCTGGCTGGTGGTGCCCGCCATCGGTGCGCTCGCGACATCCACGGCGTCAGCACCGGCCCGCGAGGCCGCCAGCAGCGTGGCCAGCTGGCCTCCGGCCGTGTCGTGGGTGTGCACGTGGACCGGCAGATCGAATCGCTCCCGCAGGGCACTCACGAGCGTGGCAGCGGCCTCGGCGCGCAGCAGGCCTGCCATGTCCTTGATCGCGAGGATGTGCGCGCCCGACTCGACGATCTGCTCGGCGAGGCGCAGGTAGTAGTCGAGCGTGTAGAGCTTCTCTTGCGGGTCGAGCAGGTCGGCCGTGTAGCAGAGGGCGACCTCGGCGACTGTCGAGCCGGTGGCCAGCACCGCGTCAATGGCCGGGCGCATCTGCGCGACATCGTTGAGGGCGTCGAAGATGCGGAAGATGTCGACGCCGCTGGCCGCCGCCTCGCGCACGAACGCGTCGGTCACCTCGGTGGGGTACGGGGTGTAGCCCACGGTGTTGCGGCCGCGCAGCAGCATCTGGAGCGCCACGTTGGGCAGCGCCTCGCGCATGGCACCCAGGCGCTCCCACGGGTCCTCACCGAGGAAGCGGAGGGCGACGTCGTAGGTCGCCCCACCCCACGCCTCGATCGAGAGCAGCTCGGGGGTGAGGCGCGCGACGTGCGGCAGCACCGCGACGAGATCCTTGGTGCGTACCCGGGTGGCCAGAAGCGACTGGTGGGCATCCCGGAAGGTGGTCTCGGTGACGGCAAGCGCAGTCTGCTGGCGCAGGGCGGTCGCGAAACCCACCGGGCCGAGTTCGAGGAGCCGCTGACGCGAGCCCGCGGGAGCGGGAGCGTCGAGGTCCACCACCGGCAGCTTCAGGGCGGGGCTGATGAGGCCGGCACCGTCGCCGTAGGGGCGGTTGACCGTGACATCCGCGAGCCAGTTGAGCACCTTGGTGCCGCGGTCCTTCGACTGGCGCCCGCGCACGAGCCACGGGCGCTCCTCGATGAAGGAGGTGCTGAGGTCGCCAGCGATGAAGTCAGGGTCGTCGAGCACAGCCTGGAGGAACGGGATGTTGGTCGTCACGCCGCGCAGGCGGAACTCGGCGAGACCGCGGCGCGCGCGCACGACAGCCGCCGCGAAGTCGCGGCCGCGGCAGGTCATCTTGACCAGCATCGAGTCGAAGTGCGGAGAGACCTGGGCGCCGGCCGCGACGGTGCCACCGTCGAGGCGGATACCCGCGCCGCCCGGCGAGCGGTAGGTCGTGATCTTGCCCGTGTCCGGGCGGAATCCCGCTGCCGGGTCCTCGGTCGTGATCCGGCACTGCAGGGCGGCACCGCGCAGGTGCAGGTTCTCCTGCTGCAGTCCCAGCTCCTTCAGCGACTGCCCGAAGGCGATGCGCATCTGCGACTGCACGAGGTCGACGTCGGTCACTTCCTCCGTGACGGTGTGCTCGACCTGGATGCGCGGGTTCATCTCGATGAAGACGTGCTGGCCCTTGCGCTCCCCCGCCGTGTCGAGGAGGAACTCGACGGTGCCGGCGTTGACGTAGCCGATCGACTTGGCGAAGGCGATCGCATCCCGGTACATGGCCTGACGGGTGGTCTCGTCGAGGTTGGGCGCCGGCGCGATCTCGATGACCTTCTGGTGACGGCGCTGCACCGAGCAGTCACGCTCGAACAGGTGCACGGTCTCGCCCTGCGAGTCGGCGAGGATCTGCACCTCGATGTGCCGAGGACGCACGACAGCCTGCTCGAGGAACATGGTGGGGTCACCGAACGCGCTGTCGGCCTCGCGCATTGCCGCTTCAAGGGCCTCGCGCAGGTCCTCCGCCTTGTCGACGCGGCGCATGCCCCGGCCGCCACCGCCGGCAACGGCCTTCGCGAAGATGGGGAAGCCGATCTCGGCCGCCCCCGCGAGAAGCTCCTCGATGTCCTTCGAGGCGGGGGTCGACTTGAGCACGGGAACACCCGCCGCAATGGCGTGCTCCTTGGCCGTGACCTTGTTGCCCGCCATCTCCAGCACGCGGGTCGGCGGCCCGATGAAGGTGATACCGGCGTCGGCCGCAGCCTGGGCGAGATCGGGGTTCTCCGACAGGAAGCCATACCCCGGGTAGATCGCGTCGGCGCCCGACTCCTTGGCCACACGGATGATCTCCGAGACATCGAGGTAGGCCCGAACCGGATGCCCCTTCTCGCCGATCTGGTACGCCTCGTCGGCCTTCAGCCGATGCATGGAGTTGCGATCCTCGTACGGGAACACCGCCACCGTCTTGGCACCCAGTTCGAATGCTGCGCGCATCGCTCGAATGGCGATCTCACCGCGGTTGGCTACGAGAATCTTCGTGAACATCCGGTCCTTTCGTACGTGCGTCAAGCCTAGGGCGCGCGAACACTGGCAATTCACCCAGCAGGGCCTGATCGGAGGTCAGGATTTAGGTTCTTTAAGAGTAGTGAAGGTATCGTCGTTACTCGTGCATGTACTCAGCGTCAGCTCCCTCAAGGGGGGCGTGGGAAAGACCACCGTGACGCTCGGGCTCGCCTCGGCCGCATTCGCCAAAGGCTTGCGGACTCTCGTGGTCGATCTCGACCCACAATCCGACGTGTCGACGGGTATGGACATCGAGGTCGGAGGTCACCTCAATGTCGCGGATGTTCTCGCCTCCCCCAAGGAGAAGATCGTGCGCGCCGCGATCGCCCCGAGCGGTTGGACCAAGGGTCGTCCCGGCAAGGTGGACGTGCTCATCGGATCGCCCAGCGCGATCAATTTCGACGGGCCGCACCCCAGCATCCGGGACATCTGGAAGCTCGAGGAGGCTCTCGCCAACGTCGAGGCAGACTACGACCTCGTGCTCATCGACTGTGCGCCCTCTCTGAACGCGCTCACTCGCACCGCGTGGGCCGCGAGCGACCGGGTGACGATCGTGACCGAACCCGGCCTCTTCTCCGTTGCTGCCGCCGACCGTGCCCTGCGCGCGATCGAGGAGATCCGCCGCGGGCTCTCCCCGCGCCTGCAGCCGCTGGGCATCATCGTGAACCGGCTGCGGTCGCAATCGCTCGAGCACCAGTTCCGCATCAAGGAGTTGCGCGACATGTTCGGGCCGCTCGTGTTGAGCCCGCAGCTGCCGGAGCGCACGTCGCTGCAGCAGGCTCAGGGTGCCGCCAAGCCGCTGCACGTGTGGCCAGGCGAGAGCGCGCAGGAGATGGCCCGCAACTTCGACCAGCTTCTGGAACGCGTCATGCGGGCGGCGCGCATCGGCGAATTCGCCAACGACCCCGTCTAGCGACGCTGCCTACGGGCTGCCCAGCGCGGCTGCCCAGCGCGGCTCCGGTCCCGCCGCTGCTCCGTCACCGCTGCTCCGGTCACCTTCTCGCGGATCAGGAGATCCGCGCAACACGCCGCCCGTCGAACGTGTCGAGCGGCGCGTCCGGGCCGATCTCCTGATCCGCGAAAGGGGAAGAACGAGGAGGAACGAGGAAGAACCGGGAAGAGCCGGAAGGAGCAGGGAAGCGGGAGCGGCGAGCAGCGCGGCGATGCCGGCTAGCGGCGACGGCACGGATGTCCGGCGCGAGGCATCCCCGGGCTAGGAGGCCTTGACGGCCCGACGGCGGGCCAGCTCGTCCATCGGGTCTTCGCCCGGCACGGAGTCGAGCTCCACCAGGTCGTGCTCGACTTCGCGCAGAACCTTGCCCACGGCGATGCCGAAGACGCCCTGACCGCGGCTGACGAGGTCGATGACCTCGTCGCTCGACGTGCACAGGTAGACGCTCGCACCATCGCTCATGAGCGTGGTCTGGGCCAGATCGTTGATGCCCGACTCGCGCAGCTGGTTCACGGCGACACGGATCTGCTGCAGCGAGATTCCGGTGTCGAGCAGACGCTTGACGAGCTTGAGCACGAGGATGTCGCGGAAGCCGTAGAGGCGCTGCGACCCCGAGCCGGCAGCTCCGCGCACCGTGGGCTCCACGAGTCCGGTGCGGGCCCAGTAGTCCAGCTGGCGGTAGCTGATGCCGGCCGCGCGGGCCGCGATGGCGCCGCGGTAACCGGCAGCGTCATCCAGATCGGGAAGACCGTCGGTGAAGAGCAGGCCGTCATCGTAGCGGGGTTCCTCGCTACGGCTGAGTTCGCTCATGGCCTTGCCCCTCTAACCTTCATGTTGAAGTTGACACTTAGTGTTGCGTGCAACCCCACGGTACTCACGCCCGAGTGCCGATGCCCGTCATCGGCCGGGCGTGTCGCGACGTGAGTTCGACGGTACTACGAATCGAGCCGTGTGAGTGCGGATCGGATCAGACTGCTGCGAACAATTTCGAGTTGACCGGCGATCTCCCGGGCCATCTCCGCTGCACGAGCACGGCTCGAGGCATCCTTGCGCCGCGACACGGGCATGAGGGCGTTCTCAATGAGTCCGAGTTCGCGCTCCATGGCCGCACGAAAACCGCGCAGGTGCCGAGGTTCGATACCCGAGCGCTGCAACTCGACGAGTGCCTTGAGCACCGAGAGAGAGTCCTCACCGAAGACGTCGGCCGGCATGATCAGCGAAGCGCTGATCGCATCCCCCAACAGCATGGCGTTGGCACCCGATTCGCGGATGAGCTCCTCGCGGGTGAAGCGACGCTCCGACGACAGCATCGAGGGCGACGCGACGGCTCCGCCCGGCAGCTCGGGGGTACGCCCGGCGTCGAGCTCGGCCAGATAGCCGCGAATGACCTTCAGCGGCAGGTAGTGGTCGCGCTGCATGGTGAGTACGAACCGCAGCCGATCCATGTCGGAGGGAGAGAACTTGCGGTAGCCCGAGTCGGTGCGCGCGGGGGCGACCAGCTGCCGCTCCTCCAGAAATCGCAGTTTGGAGGGCGTGAGGTCGGGGAACTCCGGGTTCAGTTTCGCGAGCACCTGCCCGATGCTGAGAAGGGCGGGACCCCCAGGCACCCGTGCCTGGGAAGCAACGCGCGCCACTACCGGCCAGCCAGGTGCGCGAGATCGTAGCGCGACGCGTAGAACGTCAGGCGGAACTTGCCGACCTGCACCTCGGCGCCGTCGCTGAGCAGAGCGGTATCGATGCGAACACCGTCGAAGTAGGTGCCGTTGAGGGATCCGAGATCCTTCACCTGAAAAGCCGTGCCGTGCCGCAGGAACTCGGCGTGCCGTCGGGAGACTGTCACGTCGTCGAGGAAGATGTCGGCTTCGGGATGCCGCCCCACCGTGGTCACATCGGCGTCGAGCAGGAAGCGCGCGCCCACGTTGGGTCCGCGGCGCACCACCAGCAGCGCCGAACCGGAGGGCAGAGCAGCAATCGCGTCAACCTCTTCGCTCGACACTCCCCCGTCGAGCGCTGCCAGTTGCGCGGCGAACTCATCGCCGTAGTGCACCGTCGCGTCGTCGTTGGGCCCCCCAGCCGACGCACCGCTCGGAGGCACATCATCGGCGGCGTGACCCAAATTCCCGGAATCAACCATCGCGATCCTCCCTAGCTTCCCAGCGTATCTGATTCGGTGGCCGGCTCGACCCGGGGAATTCTCAGAAGTCGACTCGTTTCTATCAGATAGATCGCGCCGGCCCACCAGTACAGGAAGGCACCCCAGAGCGCGAAGGCCCAGCCGAGCGGGTTGGTGAGCCACGCGGCATCCGGGAACGCCTGACCCAGCATGAGGATCGGCAGCGCGTAGAACAGGCAGGCGGTGGCAACTTTGCCGAGGTGGTGAACGGGCAGCGGGCCGTAGCCGAAGTTGGCGGCCACGATGCCGAGAATCAGCAGCAGGATGTCGCGGCCGACGATCGCGGCGAAGAGCCACCACGGAATCACGCCACGGGCCGCCAGCCCGATCAGCGCCGCGAAGATGAAGAGTCGATCGGCCGCGGGATCGAGCAGTTGCCCGAGGCGGCTGATCTGCTTGAAGGTGCGGGCGATGTACCCGTCGAGGAAGTCGGTAAGGCTGGAGATCACCAGCACGAGCAGCGCGAGGGCATCCTGTCCATCGAGCACGAGCAGCAGGAAGACCGGAACCATGGCCAGTCGCACGAAGCTGAGCAGATTGGGCACGGTGAGCACTCGGCCCGACACTTCGTTGCCCTTGATTGCTCCCACGAGTGCAAAGTCTAGTGACGCGTCAGAAGCAATAGGATGCCTCAATGACCCCTCTCGTTCTCGTCCTCATTGTCGCGGGCGTCGTCTGCGCGTTCGTCTGGATCACCTCGCTCATCACCAAGGAGCACTCCTGGGTGGACCGTCTGTGGTCGATCGTTCCCGTCGTCTACGTGTGGATCTTCGCCGCCTTCGCTGGCCTCGCGGATGCCCGGCTCACCATCATGGCGATCCTTGTGACTCTCTGGGGCGCGCGCCTGACGTTCAACTTCGCGCGCAAGGGCGGATACTCCGGCACCGAGGATTACCGCTGGCCGATCCTGCGCTCGCGCATGAAGGGCTGGCAGTTCGAGATCTTCAACCTGCTCTTCATCGTGCTGTACCAGAACCTGATCCTCGTGCTGATCGCTCTGCCCGCGCTCACGGCCTACGAGCACCAGGGCGGCTTCGGCGTGCCCGACGTCGTCGTGGCGCTGCTGTTCCTGGGTCTGCTGATCGGTGAGACAGTCGCCGACCAGCAGCAGTGGGTGTTCCAGAACGCGAAGAAGGCGGGCGGGGCGGACTTCAGGCCGCGGTTCCTGACGACGGGCCTGTGGCGCTTCTCGCGTCATCCGAACTTCTTCTTCGAGCAGGCCCAGTGGTGGGCGCTGTTCCTGTTCGGCGCGATTGCGGCCGGGTCGCTGCTGCAGTGGACCGTGCTGGGCGCGGTGCTGCTCACGATCCTGTTCATCGGCTCGACGCGCTTCACCGAGGAGATCACGCGCTCGAAGTACCCCGAGTACGCGGACTACCAGGCGACCACCTCGCCGATCGTGCCGTGGCCGCCGCGCCGCAAGGAATCAGCCGTCACCGCGTAGCCTCCGTTTAGCGTTGTCGCATGTCGTGCATCCGCTTCAACACCCCGGCCCAGCTCGCGCAGATGAGGGCCATGGCGCCCGCGATGCTGACTGCGGAGCAGGCCGCGGTGCTGCATCCGTCGCCGGTGATGACCGAGAGCAAGATCGCGCGACTGCGCCTGCTGGCCACTGATCCGAACCCGAAGATCCGTGAGCGGGTCGCCCTCGACAACCACACCCCGACCGACGTGTTCGAGGCGCTCGCCCGGGATTCGGACGACGGGGTGCGTGCCTGCGTGGCGCGCAACGAGAACACACCGTGCGACGTGCTGCGCTCGCTCGTCACCGACCCGTCGGAGACCGTGCGGGGCTTTCTCGCGGTGAACTTCTTCGTGCCCGAGGATGCCATGGCGCGCCTCGCCGAGGACCGCAGCCGCACGGTGCGGGAGCTCGTGCGCTGGAAGACCGAGCTGGCCTCGGCCTAGTTGATCCCACGAGTCACACCAGTCACACCATTCACTTTCTCAACGGAAGTGCCTAGCCTTGACGTATGGGCGAGCGACGAAGGACTGTGACGGTGACGTCCGCCGTCGCCAGTGTGCTGCTCGCGCTCACCGTGCTCACACCGGGCCAGCCCGTTTCCGCCGCTGACGTACCGACCTGGGACGAGATCGAGGCGGCGCGCAGTTCCGAATCCGCGACGGCGGCCACGATCGCGACCCTGCAGGCCGTGCTCGACGATCTGCAGAACCAGTCGGCCGCTCTCGGCGACGAGGCCGTCGCTCGGCGCACCGAGGCGGACGTCGCGCAGGCCGCCCTCGTGACCGCGACCACGCGCGCGAACGCCCTCGGCCGTCGAGCGGATGACGCAGCCGCACGATCGACGGCGTCCGCTACCCGGGCCGCCCAGATCGCCGCGGCGCTCTACCGCTCCGGCAGCCGGGACCTGACATCGGCGCTGCTGCTGGACGGGTCATCCGGAGATCTGCTTGACCGTCTGGGCGCTCTCGACCAGGTCGGCGGCACCGTCGTCGATGTGCTGGCTGGCGCTCGATTCGATCTGAACGAGGCGACCGCACTCGCCGACCAGGCGGCACTCGCTCGCGAGGAACGCGACCGGCTCGCCGCCGAGGCGACGTCGCGATCGCAGGTGGCCCTGGCCGCCGCCGATGCGGCGGACGCCGCCCTCGCCCAGCAGCAGGCCACACTGTCGCAGGCCTACCAGCAGCTCGCCGCACTCAAGAACACGACGGCAGAGCTCGAGCGCCAGTACCGCATCGCGCAGTCGGCCGACAACAACTCCGGGTCGGACGACGGGGGTGGGTTCTCGGTGCCCGGCAGCGACGTCAACAATCCGGCCGCCGCACAGGCGTTCGCCTTCGCCCAGCTCGCCGCGTGGGGCTTCGGATCAGACCAGAACTCCTGCCTGCTCTGGCTGTGGAATCGCGAATCGGGCTGGCGAACCAACGCCTACAACGCGTCCAGCGGCGCCTACGGCATCCCGCAGTCGTTGCCGGGCAGCAAGATGGGCAACTACGCGGCCGACTGGCGCACCAACTACGAGACGCAGGTGATGTGGGGGTTGCTCTACATCGACGGCCGCTACGGGTCACCCTGCTCCGCGTGGGCCCATTCGCAGTCGACCGGCTGGTACTGACGGTGGCGGAGGGAAGTGCCCGAGTCGACCAATGGCTCTGGGCGGTGCGCATCTTCAAGACCCGATCGCTGGCCACCGCGGCATGCCGAGCCGGGCACGTGCGAGTCAACGGCGAGCGGGCCAAGGCAGCGCAGTCGGTGAAGTCGGGCGACGAGGTGCGGGTGCGCATCTCGGGCTTCGACCGGGTGCTCGTCGTGCGCGAGACCCTCGTCAAAAGGGTGGCGGCCACAGTAGCGGCGGAGAGCTACCTCGACAACTCGCCGCCGCTGCCCACCCCCGAGGAGACGGCCCTGCTCCCCCGGCGCGACAGAGGTGCGGGCCGACCGACCAAGCGGGAGCGCCGCGAGATCGAGAAGCTCCTCGGTCGCGACTGACACTGCCAGTCACCCTGGCGTAAGGTCGGGGTACGAGCATCCCGCTCGTGAGCATTCGCTCAGGAGGAGCTGACCATGGCCGACAAGTCACCCAAGAAGACCACGACGAAGACCGCCGCCTCGAAGAGCCTCAAGGAGAAGCGTCAGGACAAGAAGGACAAGGCCGCGTCCAAGCGCAAGGACTAAGCCCCGGGCTCGGTGGGGGCGTGCTTTGGCGCAGCCTTGGGGGCTGACGTCTTCGGCTTTGCTGCTTGCGCCTCAGCCTCGAGACGTCCCTCACCGATCGCCCGGCCGGTCGCTCGCCCGGTGATGATCTGCGAGATGTCGATGCCCACCAGATCCTTCATGATCTGGTTGGCCGTCACCAACTGCGACGCGACGTTCTGACCGACCTGCTCGGTGCCTGATCCGTCGGACGAGATCACCGTCAGGTTCGAGATCGCCGACAGGGGCTCGGATGCCGCGCGCACGATCTCGGGCAGCTGCCCGATGACCTGCTGACGCAGGAGGTCGTCTGCCCGCTCCTCCAGCGCATCGGCCTTGGCGCGGGTCGCTTCGGCTTCGGCGTTTCCCTTGACGCGGATCGAGGCGGCCTCCGCCTCACCCTCGGCCTGGAGTGCTTCGGCGGCCGCGATACGGCGGGCCTTCTCGGCGACACCCTCGGCCTCGACAGCCTCGGCGGCGCTCCGACGACGGTTGCGCTCGGCGATACCTTCGGCCTCGATGGCCTCGGCGGCCGCGCGGCGCGCGTCGCGGTCGGAGTTGGCGGCAGCGACCGCAGCGGCAGCAGAGGCCTCGGCGTTCTTCTGCACGGCGTAGGCCTCGGCATCCGCCACCGCACGGATCTCGGCGTCGAGCTCCTGCTTGCGAAGACCCACGCGCTTGCCAGCGTTGATCTCCTCCTGGGCGATGACCTCCTGCTGAGCAATCGCGGCGGCCAAGGGCGTTGCCGCGGCTGCCTCGGCTCGCGCCTTGTCGGTCTCCTTCTGGATCTCCGCGTTGCGCAGGTCGAGAGCCCGCTGGGCTTCGGCGACCGCTTGGTCTGCGGCGATGCGAGCCTCCTCGGATGCTCGACGAGCAATCGACTCGGCCACCTCGGCGACCTGCTTCACTCGGGCCGCCTCAGCACGACCCAGGTCGCGGATGTACCCGTTGTCGTCGTCGATCTCCTTGATCTGCAGCGTGTCGATCTGCAGGCCCTGCACGTCGAGGGAGTCACGCACCGCCTCGAGCACCTGACCCTGCAGCGCGGACCGGTTCGTGATGATCTCAGTGACAGTCAACTGACCGACGATCGATCGCACCGAACCGCTCAGAACCTCTTCGGTGGATGTCTCAATCTGGTCCTGCTGGTTGAGGAACCGCTGCGCGGCCGCCCGCACCATCGACTCCGATCCCCCCACCTTGACCACGGCCACGGCGTTCACCTTGATGGTGATCGCATCCTTCGTCTGCGCGGTCGCCTGCACGTTGAGTTGACGGCTGCGCAGGCTGAGGGTGAAGAACGCCTCGACGATCGGCTTGACGAACACTCGCGACCCGAAGACCACGCGCTGCCCGGCGGTCTCCGCGAGCGGGTCGTCCTGCCCCTTGACCCGCTTCTGGCGCGACGTGACGATGATCGCCTCGTCAGGCTTGGCCACCTTGATGCCGCGCAGGATCGTGACGAGCACGACGATCACCAGTAGGACGACGACGCCCCAGAAGATGAGGTTGGCCAGGGGGTCGGGAAGCGGCAGAGTCATGCCGCCCAGCCTACTAACCGGAGGATTACTTCAGGATGGGCTTCCTGCGGCTGATCCACGCGATGCCGGCGCCGACGGCGACGATCACGAGTGCGATGAGCACGACGTAGAAGCTCACCGACAGGTAGCCGTTCGGCGAGGTGTCGGGGTTGAGGAACGGGTACGGGTACCAGTACGACTCGCCCGTGATCTCGTTGGGGGTGAGCGGGCCGCGGATCATCGTGTACACCACCCAGACGATCGGGTAGATCACGATGATCCAGAGCTTGCGCCACGGCACCACCATTCGACCCGGGGTGAAGATCCAGTCGAGGAGCATGAGAATCGGCACGGCAACGTGCAGGATCTCGTTCGACCACGGCAGGGTCGCGCCCTGCGGCAGGGGCACATTGCGCAGCAGCAGGTTGTAGACGATGCCGGTGACGACCATGTAGGTCACGACGCTGGCGCGAAGCGTATTGAACCACTGCGGGTCATCGCCGGTGCGCGTGACCAGAAGGGCAGCACCGATCAGGAACACCACGACCGCCGCGACATTCGACTGGATCGTGAAGAAGCTGAAGAAGTTGGTGACCGACAGCGCGATGTTGGTCACACCGTGTGCTGGCCAATACTCGAGACTCGTGATCAGCTGACCGACAATCGCTGCAACTCCGGCGGCAGCGGCCGCCACTCTCAGGATCGCAAATCCGACGCGCATGGTTCCCTCCAGCGCAGCGGCCGTCGCGTGCGCACGAAAATGCTATCGGGTGGGCACCGGATAGGTGCGGATCTTCTCGGCGACATCGGGGAACTGCTCCGCCAGCGCGTCGGGGTCGCCGAGTTCGACGTCGGAGGGCACGACCCCGGGCCACTCCGTGCTGCCGCCGAGGAACCATTCCCCGCGCACCCGCGCCGTGTGGAAGGTGCCACCGGGGATCAGCAGCTGCGGAACCTGGCCCGCAAGCACATCGCCGCCCACGACATGCTGCGCGGTGCTGCCGTCGGGCAGCATCAGTACCAGGTCGAGCGGATCGCCCGCGTAGTAGTGGTACAGCTGGTCGTTGGCGATGCGGTGCAGGCGCACGGGAGCCTCCGGGGCCACGAGAAAGTAGAGGGCTGAGCCCAGCGGGCGAGCCGCGGTGTAGGGATGCGGCAGGGTCCCGGCGGGCAGCTGCAGCGGGCTACCGAAGGTGACCCGCACATAGCCGCAGGTCTGATTGGGTTCGAGACCCAGCGCATCCACGATCTCGCGTGCTGTGGTCACTTCTTGGCTGCCGCCTTCGCCGCCCGCTTGAACTCGCGCACCTTGGTCAGCGATTCGGCGTCGACGATGTCTGCCACCGAGCGCCACGAGCCCGCCGTGCCGTAGTCGCCCGCGGCCTCGCGCCAGCCGGCACCCTCGAACCCGTACTGCTTGCCCAGCAGCGCGAGGAAGATCTTCGCCTTCTGCTCGCCGAACCCGGGCAGGGCGTTGAGTCGCGCGAGCACCTCGGCTCCGTCGGGGTTGCCCTGGGTCCAGATGCCGAATGCCTCGCCGCCCCAGTCGTTGACCACGGCCTCGCACAGCGCCTGCACCCGCCCAGCCATCGAACCGGGAAAACGGTGGATCGACGGCGAGATGCGGAACACGTCCACCATCTTGTCGGCGTCGTAGGAGGCGATCTCGCCCGCGTCGAGTCGCCCCAGACGGTCGCGGAGTTTCGCGGGACCGGCGAAGGCGGTCTCCATCGGCACCTGCTGGTCGAGCAGCATTCCGATGAGCAGGGCGAGCGGGTCATCCGACAGAAGGGCATCGGCGGCCGTGTCGCCGGTGATGTGCAGCGATGGGTTCATGTTCCGATGGTCGCTTGACTTGGCCCTTGGGGGCAAGGTCTGACGTGGCCTGGCGGCCTGGCTGTCGTAGACCCGAGCTAGGCTCTGCGTCGTGGTCGTGGAGCTGAGCCAGACGGATGCCCGCCGCATCGCCGTGCGCGCCCAGCTGCTCGACGGCCACCGCCCCGACACCCTGCTCGACGTCGTGCGCCAGCTGACCTTCGTGCAGCTCGAACCGACCGCCCCGATCGCACCGACCGCCGATCTGCTGCTCTTCAGCCGGCTCGGGGATGCCTACGAACCGGCCGACCTGACCGCGGCTCTCGAAGAAGAGCACAGCCTCTTCGAGCTGGACCTGCTGGTGCGGCCCATGGAAGACCTGGCGTTGTTCCGGGCGCAGATGGATGCGTTCCCGGAGCGCGAAACGACGCGCCGCTGGCTCGACGACAACGAGGAGTTCCGCGGCGACGTGCTGGAGTTACTGGAGGCCGACGGGCCGCTGACAGCTCGCGGCATCCCGGACACCAGCATCGTGGCGTGGCCGTCGTCGGGCTGGAACAATAACCGCAACGTCATGATGATGCTGCAGTGCCTGATGCTGTCGGGCGAGGTCGCCGTGGCGGGTCGCAGCGGGCGCGATCGCCTGTGGGACCTTGCCGAGCGGGTGTATCACTCCGACATCCCGACGGTGCCGCTCGAGGAGGCCCTGCGTATTCGCGACGAGCGACGCCTGCACTCGCTGGGCGTGGTGCGCAACCGCACGCCCGACCTGCCGGTGGAGACCACGCGCGTCGGCGACGCCGGTGTCGCCGCCACGATCGAGGGACTGACTGGCGCGTGGCGACTCGATCCCGAGGCCCTCGACCAGGACTTCACCCCGCGCACCGCGCTGCTCTCCCCCTTCGACACCCTGATCCGTGATCGAAAGCGCATGGCCGACCTGTTCGACTTCGACTACGCGCTCGAGATGTACAAGCCCGCCGCGAAGCGCCGCTGGGGCTACTACGCGCTGCCGATCCTGCACGGTGACAGGCTCATCGGCAAGGTGGATGCCGCCGCCGACCCCGAGCGCGGCACCCTGGTCGTGCACGCCATCCACGAGGACTCGCCCTTCACGTCGGCCGTGGGATCGGCCGTGCGCGACGAGCTCGACGCGCTCGCGTCGTGGCTCGGGCTGCGCGTCGCGGGAGTCTGATTCGCGCTGCTACCGTGGCTCACGTGAACGAGTCCAGCCCGATCGAACCGCAGAGTGTCGATTCGCCCCTCTCCCGGTCCGCCGTGTTCCTCACCGTCGCGATCAGCGACGCACCGGATGCCGCGGCGCGGGTTCGCGCGGTGCTCGGCGACGTCGGCGGGCTCGTGCGCTCCGTCGGCTTCCGCGACCTCGACGGACTGCTCTCCTGCATCGTCGCGATCGGCGCTAACGCTTGGGATGCCGTCACCGGCCTGCCACGGCCCGCCGACCTTCACCCGTTCCGCGAGGTGCGCGGAACCACGCACAGCGCGCTCGCGACCGCAGGCGACGTGTTATTCCACATCCGCGCCGAGCGGGGCGACCTCTGCTTCGAACTGGAGCGACTCATCCTCGCCGCTCTCGGCGACGCGGTGACGGTGGTCGACGAGACGGTCGGCTTCCGCTACTTCGAGGCCCGCGACCTCCTCGGTTTCGTCGACGGCACCGAGAACCCTGTGGGTGCGGCGCGCGCCGACGCGGCGATCGTCGGCGAGGAGGATCCCGCGGGCGTCGGCGGCAGCTACGTTGTCATCCAGAAGTACCTGCACGACCTCGACGCCTGGAACGCGCTGCCCGTCGAAGTGCAGGAGCAGATCGTCGGGCGCACGAAGTTCGACAACGTCGAGCTCGACGACGCCACACCCCGCAAGTCGCACAAGTCGCTCACCACGATCGTCGATGACGTCGGCGTCGAGCACGCCATCCTGCGCGACAACATGCCCTTCGGCCGTCCCGGCCAGGGTGAGTTCGGCACCTACTTCATCGGCTACGCCCGCAACCTCTGGGTGATCGAACGGATGCTCACCCGTATGTTCGTGGGCGACCCCGAGGGCTCGTACGACCGCATCCTCGACGTCTCCCGGGCCGTGACCGGGGTCACGTTCTTCGCCCCCTCGAACGACGTGCTGGAATCGCTCGCAGGCTGACTCGTGATGTGAAGTGGGCTGCTATGCCACGACGCTAGGCCACCACGCGACGCCGCACCACTATCAGCACACCGAGGCCGAGCATCGCGAGAGCAAGGAGAACAGCGCCGAGCACCGAATCAGAGCCCGAGCCCGTGCTCGCCAAGGCAGCTGTCGCGATGCAGGGCGAATCCGACGAAGATGCGAAGAGGCTCTGCGCGTCGGTCTGCTCGTTAAAGGTGCCCCAGAAGGCGGTGAATAGTCCCCCCGACACCACGCTCTTGGCATCGTAGAGGTTGACGTCGGCTCCTAGCGCGAGCTCTGTTGGGGCGGTCCACGTTGCCCCACCGTCACAGCTTGCTGCCGTTCGGAGGCCCGACTGGGTCGGGTCATCCTCGTCCTGAATCCAGGTCACTACGCGCACATTGCCGAGCGTTGCAAGAGACGGCAGTTGGTCGTAGAACGCGAAGGGGACCGGGTTGATCGACACGGGCGCGCTGGCAGCGGTCGCACCAAGATCGACCGTCGCATAGGCGATCGCGGCGGCGTCACCGGTGTTGTAGTGCCAGACAATGCCGGCCGTTGTGGGGCCCACCGCGGTGATCGCGAAGTCTCGGAGTGACCCTCCCGCGAACACCTGAATGGGCGCACCCCAGGTGAGACCACCGTCAGTGCTGGTAGCCGCGAATAGTCCGTCAGAGAAGCCACCTACGCCGCGGGTCCACGCAGCGATGACAGTGCCCGCGGAGGGCGAGACGCCGATCGAGTAGAGCCCGTTGCCGAGGCTGCCGCTCCACGCGGGGCCCACAACCGACTTCGCGCTCCACGTCAGACCTCCGTCGAAGCTCGTTCTGCTCTGAATGCTGTACTCGCCCGTATTGCCATCAAACTCTTGGAAGATCGCAACGACCGCATCGAGGCCGACCGGCACGACACTCGCGGCGCCGTACGAGTTGACGTTCTCGGTGATGACGAACCCGACGCTCCAGGTAACTCCGCCATCGGTGGTGGAACTGGCCACTTTGTTGAAGTAGTTGTCTCGCCACACGACGGTGAAGCCGTCTGGGCTCGAGGAGGCGATCATGGGTTCATCGACATCGTCGGTCACGTTGGGCAGCACATACGGTGCGGTCCATGTCAGTGCCTTGTCCGAGCTTGTCGCGACGTACACATCGCGAATTCCCGCAATATCCTCGACCCAGGTGGCGGCCAGAAGGCCCGTCGACGACACAGCAATCTGCGGCCGGAACGCCGCATAGTCACCAGCACTCCCGACAAGTACTGTCGCACCCCACGTCGCGCCCGCGTCAGTACTCGTCACGGTTCCGATGCCAGCCTGAGTCTCAAAGATCGCCGTGATGGTGCCATCGGGAGCGACAACGCTCGCCTCGACCGCGCGGGGCCCGTCAGCCACCGGCACAGGGGGTGACCACGGGGCGGTCGCCGCTGTGGCCGGGCCAGCCCCGAGACCGAGGATCGCTACCACTGCGACGATGCCCCAGACAAACACCGGGCGACGGTTAGGGACAGTGTTCAGCACGGCAACTCCTCAAGGGGTGACGCGTGAACAAACCGCGCTCTTGTGCAGACACTAGCAGCAGGCGGGTCAAACGACGCAGCCGCCCGCGCCGACCCGGGCGAGCATCGACCGCGGCACAGGTGGATGATGGACTCATGACTCGACGTGTCGTGATCGGGATGCTCGGCGTCGCCGCCATCGTCGGCCTCGACCTGGGCGGCTCCGACCTCGGCAGCGTCGCCAAGCTTCTCGTCGTGGTCGTCGGCTACGCGATGGGGCCGGCGATCCTCGCGCGTTGGATGTCGGATCTCCCCGGAGTCGGCGTCATGGCCTGCGCCCTCGGCCTCAGCGCCCTGATCTACCTGCCGGTCGTCGCCATCACGGGCGGCTGGCCGCGCAGCGTTCCGTCGCTGCCCGTGATCGGCTCAGTCGTGGTGCTCGCCGTCGTGTGCAGCGCGCTCGCGTTCGTGGTCATGTTCGCGCTGGTCGCCGAGATCGGCCCCATCCGCATGACGGCCATCACCTACGTCAACCCTGCAGTCGCCGTGATCGCCGGGGCGATCGTGCTGAGCGAGCCGATCACGATCTGGACGATCATCGGGTTCGTGCTGATCCTCGTGGGCTGCGCGCTGGTGACGCGGCCCGACCGGCGACGGGCCGACGTCGAAGCGCCGCTCGCGCCCAGCTGAGCTCAGCCGTCGGCCGCCGCCAGCTGCCCGCAGGCGCCGTCGATCTCCTTGCCGCGCGTGTCGCGCAGAGTCGTCGGGATGCCCGCCGCCTCCAACCGTGCCACGAACTCGCGCATCACGGCGGGCTCCGACGACGTCCAGATCGAACCGGGCGTCGGGTTCAGCGGGATCGGGTTCACGTGCACCCAACCCTTGCCGCGCTCGTTGAGCTTGGTCGCAAGCAGTTCGGCGCGCCAGGCATGGTCGTTCATGTCCTTGATGAGGGCGTACTCGATCGACACGCGGCGACCGGTCGCCTCGAAGTAGGTGCGCGCGGCATCCAGAGCCTCGTCGACCTTCCAGCGCGAGTTCACCGGGATTAGCTCGTCGCGCAGCTGGTCGTCGGGCGCGTGCAGCGAGAGGGCGAACGTGACCGGGATCTTCTCCTGCGCAAGCTTGAGAATCGCCGGCACGAGGCCGACGGTCGACACGGTGATGTGGCGGGCAGACATCCCGAGCCCGTCGGGTTGGGGCGCCACCATCGAGCGCACCGCATCCATCACGCGGTTGTAATTGGCGAGCGGCTCCCCCATGCCCATGAACACGATGTTGCTCACGCGCTCCGGCGTCGTCTCGCCGGCCTTCTTACCGCCGAGCTCGCCCTGCGCGATCGCCTGGTTGGCGCGCACCACCTGGTCGACGATCTCGGCCGTCGACATGTTGCGGGTGAGGCCCGCCTGACCCGTGGCGCAGAACGGGCAGTTCATGCCGCATCCGGCCTGGGATGACACGCACAGGGTGATGCGGCCCGGGTAGCGCATCAGCACCGACTCGACGAGCGCGCCGTCGTGCAGCTTCCAGAGGAACTTGATCGTGTCGCCCTTGTCGGTGCGCAGACGGCGCACCTCGGTCAGCAGCGGCGGCAGAAGGCCCGCGACGAGCTCCTCGCGCCCGGCGGCCGGCAGGTCGGTCATGTCGGCCGGGTCAGACGTGTAGTGCGTGAAGTAGTGGGTCGACAACTGCCCAGCGCGGAACGCTGGCAGGCCCAGCTCGGCCACACGGGTGCGACGCTCGTCGGGCGTGAGGTCGGCGAGGTGCACGGGCGGCTTGCCGCGCTTCGGGGAGGCGAACTGCAGGGCGGGGCGCCCGTCGGGTCCGAGCTTCTGGCTCCACCCCTCGGCGGCGGGTCGCACCTGTCGTGGGCTGCGCTCGGTCGGGGGCGGTGTGATGCTCATGGGTCAAGGGTACGTGCGCTGGGCCGGTCGAGTAGCCGCCAAGGGCGGCGTATCGAGACCCGCCACCGGTGGTCGAGCTTGTCGAGACCGGGGGCGGGCTTCTCGAGAGCGCCGGCGCCTTACCGCTCCCCCGCGCGGTACACGCTCGCGCGATGTGCGACTCGCACCACGAGCAGGATCCTCCTGTCAGGGTGCAACCTGAACAGCACGCGATAGTCCCCGCGGCGCGCTGAACACAGACACTCGAGCTCACCGCGCAGCGGCTTGCTCAACTGCTGGGGATTCCGCGGCAATGTTTGCGTCACGAACTCGATGATTGCCGGGGCAATGCGCGGTGGGAGCCGATCCAGCCCGCGCAGCGCGCTGGGCGCGAACTGCACGTCCCACGCCTCGGTCATCCGGCTACTCGGCAGGAAGCCCGAAGCGCGCTCGTACCTCGGCAGCGCTCACAGTCTCACCTGCACCGAACGCGGCATCCGCTTCGGCGATGTCGCCGCGGATGCCCGGCTGGGACAGCCAGAAGACCGTCTCCTGCAGGGACTCCAGGTCGGTCTCGCTCATCAACACCGCCGCCGTCTGCCCGTGACGGGTGATGCGAATGATCTCGTGCTCGCGACTCGCTTCGTCGACGAGCGCCGAAAGGCTGTTCTTCGCCTCACTGAGCGGTACCGACTTCATGTCGGAAATTCTAGCCTGAAGTTGAGCCAATTTAGGTCGGGGTGTTCTCGCTTGACGAGAGCCATATCCGACCCCAACTAGGCGGTCACAAGCTCGAGCCCAGGTGCTCCCGCATAGATCCCATCTCTAGCGAGGAGCGGCAACCCCTTAGCAATAGCACTGGCCGCGATCCAGCGATCGGCCGTATGCACCTTCGATGCCAGCGCGTGGCCGACTTTCCGGCTCTCAGCGCTGAGCCGCGCAAACGCCTCTACCACGTCACGATCCACGTCAATCGTCGGCGTGGCATCCAATCGCTCGCGAATCGCACCAAGCCTCCGGTCCCCCCATCCGGCGGAAAAAGCGCCTGAGAGGATTTCGGCTCGGGTCTGGAACGAGATCACGGTCCGCTTTCCACTGAGCAGCAGGATCCAAGCATCCCAGGGATGACCTTGCCTTACCACTACCTCCCGAGGCGTAACGTAAATCGCACTGAAGACGTCCGTATCGAGCACGACTCCCTGCGAGTCCACGCTCAGGACCTCAACGCCTCAAGAAAGGCGTTTGCCTCCGCTTCGGTCAGCCCGGGAATGCCTCCAGCAATCGGACCAGGGGCGCTCGAAAGTATCTCGTTGAGCGGCACGGAGTCGCGAATTCCCGCCGTTGCGGGGGTCGAAGCCAAGGCAATCGTAGCTCTGTGTATCTCCGTGACCCGGCCACGCCCGTCACGTTCGGGGGCACCCGTCACCGACACATATGAGCCAATCAGCTGCCCGGCTTCGAGGTCGTTCTCCACTTTGGGAAGAGCGAACTCACCACCGACATCGTCTTGCACGAGAAGCCGGTGGCTCTTGAGGTTTACGGCGAAGAGCCGACCCACTACGGTTACCGCCTCGGAGGATGAGTCACCCGCCGGGGCGCGCCATGTCTCGCGATGCGTCTCGGCGGTCTTGAAGACTCGTCGCACGACCCCTCCGACCGTGAACTCAACCTCGGGAGCCGCCCTTTGCAACGCCACCGTCAGGTCCGCTGCGCTGGCCGCGAGCGAGTCGCTGACCCAGTCAGGGCGGTTGTCGAGCGCAATGCTCTGCACAAGCTCCTCAAACTTGTCGTCGAAGCCCTCCTCTTCTGCGAGATCGAAATCGAGGGCCTGATCGTCGACTTTCGCGCGACGAGCGAGAACTCGGGTGCTGCCGGGCGCCAGACCGATGGTCAGACGCGCAACTCTCTCAACACGCTTCGGGGGCCGCCCCAGGGACTCAGCATTCGTCTCGGCCCGGCCGAGCTTTGTCGCAATATCCTTGAGGCTCTGGACTATGGTGAGAAGCTGGTCCGCATCCAGCTCACCCTCAGGCGCTTCTCCGCCAATCAGGCGGAACTCGAACTGTGTAGTCATCGCGATCACCTCCGCCGTCCCGCGTGATTCCTTCGGATTCGAGGTTAGCGTTGCCGCCCGACACCCCGCTGCGATCTCCAGAGTAGCGGGGCCGAGCCTGACAAGCCCGCTAGTTCTCCACGGGATAGACCTCCTAGGCTCGCCTACGTGAGACTCCCCACCGCCGAAGACCTGCGCGGGCGCATCCCTGACATGAACGACGGCATCATCGCGACCGCCGGCGTCATCGAAGGCTTCATCGCGGCCGGCGCCGGCACGGATGCCCTGCTCGCCGCCTCGATCGCCGCGACCATCGCCGGCGCGGGTTCCCTCGGCGGCGTCAAGTACGGCGAGGCAGCCGCGGAGCGGGACGCCGAACTCACCGTCATCGCCGAGGAGCAGCGCGACATCGCGATCAGCCCCGAGGCCGAGGTGCGCGAGCTGGCCGTGCACTTCGAGGAGCAAGGCGTGACCCCGGATGTCGCCGCCGAGGTAGCCCGCCAGATCAGCGCCCACGACGCTCTCGCCGCCCAACTCGAGACCGAGCACGGCATCCGCGAGCGCACCCCTGCCGGCGCACCCTTCGTCGCCGCGTTCGGAGGGGCGGCCGCGTTCCTGCTCGGCGGCGCGCTGCCGATCGCAATCGTGCTGCTCACTCCCCCGGATCTACGGGCGATTGCCACCGTGGCCGCGGTTCTGATCTCGCTCACCCTCACGGCCATCGTCACCGCGCAGCTCGGGCGCTCGAGTGTGGTGCGCACGGTCATCCGCTCGATCGTCGTCGGCGCGCTGGTGCTGCTGCTGTCGGTGATCGCCGGCTCGTTCCTGCCCGACCCGGACGGCGGCAGTGTCGGAGCTGTAGCGTGGGGCCATGAACAGTAGCGCCGCACGCTTCGCCCTCACCATCGTCGGAGCGCTCGCGCTGCTCATGGGCCTGATCTTCGCCGGGCAGGGAGCAAACCTGATCCCCGGAAGCTTCATGACCGGCGACTCGACCTGGCTCGTGATCGGCATCATCCTCGCCGTGGTCGGCGCCGTTCTGCTCGTGGTGGCGCTGCGGCGCGGCCGGCGCAGCTAGCGCGAAGGCTGGTCGAGTAGCCGCGGAGCGGCGTATCGAGACCCACCCGCCCACGAGCGTCAATCAGCGCCAGACTCATCCGCAGAAGGCTCCTCGTCGACGGGCGAACTCAGGTCGACGACATTCCCGTCGCTGGGCCGGTGGAGGCTAGACCGGGCCTAGCTCTGACTACCGGCCTGCGCGCGGATGCTCGCCCTAACCTCAGTCGCGGCGGAAACTAACTCCCCCACCGTCATCGCCCCTGCCTTCGCGTACTGGTACACAAAGTTCGGCGCATAGTGATTGAACTCCTTACGCCCGGACCGCTCGGCTCCCAAAACACTCGGCAGTGTGAAGAACTCGGGATGCTCGCGGCTCACATCTTCGCGGCGACGACGAGATGCCTCATCCCGGCCCTTGATGGCCACATCGTGGTAAACCACCGCTCGTCGAAATTGGCTACCTTGCAGCTGCCATCCGAAGTGCGCGTGTACGCCGTCGATGAGTGCGTACTCAAACAGCTCGACGAGCGGGGTGCCATTACTCATCGAAGCGTTGGGCGACCCGTCAAGACCCGTGAGTACACGCTCAAGTTCGCTCGCCAACCGCTGCGCCCGCGCCTTCTGCAGTGCAGCCCGCATCTGCGGGCTCGAGATGGCCGAGAGCAAGTCATCCCCGAGCCACACGGGCTCGTCTTGCGATTCGATACCAACAGCCGCGACAAGTTGATCGAGGTCAGTGACCAGGTCGGCATACCGGCGCATGGTCTCCACCTCGTAGGTGGACTGCGACGGCAGTGACGCACGGATACGTTCGGCCAACTCTGCGTAGCGGACGTGCCGCCAAGAGCCGAGCTCGAACTGCGGCGCCGACATGGACAACAGCACAAAGGAAGGGGCTGGCCGCCACGCCGCCGTCGCCGCTGCGTACTCCTCGAGCTGTTCGCGCTGCGGCAGCGCGAACACCTTGTTCTCGATCACCACTGGCGCCCGATCAGGCCACCTGAGGACGAGGTCTAGGTGACCGCGTTCACGTTCGACCCGACGTTCGCTACCGTCCCCGTCAACGGAGAGCTCTCGAAACGTCTCGTCCGCTGCACTGGGCAGCGCGTCGAAGAACCATGCGAGCAGATTGCTATGGAACAACTCCCGTTGCCCGTACATCAGGCGACCGAGTGGGTTCGCTTCAATCCGCTCGGCAGCAGCGCGAAACTCTTCCTTCAATGCTCCTCGTTCCTCACAACGCTAGAGAGCACATTCAACCGGCGAGCAAGCACCTCGTCATACGGTCATCGTGCCAGTCCCGGATGCCGCCCGCCACCGTACTAGCGCCGAACTCCCCCAAGTTCGGTGCTGGGCACACCCCGCCTCAGTACCAGCACTGTCGAGGCCGTCGCCGCGCTCGGCGAGTCTGGACGCACGCTCCGGGACCGACCCGGACCATCCGGAAGGACTCCCCCATGACAACCACCTCGGTCACCCGCACCACCACCCCCGCCACGATCCTCAGCCGCATCGGAGTAGTGCTCGCGGGCGTCCTCGCCATCGTGGAACTGGTCACCACCGTCCCCAACATCGGCGGGCCGGCCCCCATCCCCCTTGACCTCGCGACCGTCACCCTCGACGTCGCCACCCTTGTCGGCGTCTACCCCGCCTTCCGCGGACGCGCCTGGGGCTTGTGGCTGGTGATCATCTCGCGCGCGATCACGTTCCTGCCCACCCTCCCCGTGTTCTTCGCACCGGAGGCGGCACCCTACATTCCGACGGCCATCATCGCCCTGTCGATCACGGCAGTGGCGATCATCCTCACGGCGTTCGGGCTGCGGCGCGGGCGGGCGTAGCCCAGCGGCTCGAGTGGGCGGGGCATCCGTTGATGATCAGCGGATGCCCTGCTCGCGTCCCCGATGTCGCAGGCACGACTTAGCCTTCGTCTACGTTCACGAGTCGCGGCTTTCGGTACCTGGCCGGCCGCGCGGCAACCCGAGTCATCGACTCCCGGGTGCCCCAGGGCAAGAACGGGCGAACCGCCGACCGGTGGGCCGCAAGGGTCGATGGGCGCAGCCCCGAAGGTGAAGGCACCATGATCAACGACGACAACAGTCGACCCGAGATGACCCGTGCGCAGGCATTCGACTATGTGGGCAAGCTGCACTGGATCCCCGCCAACATGGGCGTCAGGTGGCTCAGCAGAGACCTCAACCGCGAACTGGCGGGTCTCGAACGCGGAAAGGTGGCAACTCTCGACTACCGAGGCACCGTGGATGGGGCGCCACTCTGGCAACTCGAACGATGGGCCGAAGGTGTCATCACTCTGAGGTCGCTTGATGGGGAGCTGGATGACTCCGCGAGCATCCAAGGGGCCCGGGCACCCAGCCCGCTCGCCGATCGTGATGCAATGATCGCCCACGAGATCCTGGGATTGCTTCTGCGTTGTAGGCGCGCGACTCGGGTGATCCTGGTGCCGCCCTCGAGCAAGTGATGCAAGCTACGCGTGACCGCGCACTATCCGCTGGAGTCGATCGCGCCGGGCGGTGAACAGCGCGAGGCTCTGCTGGAGGTACTCGCGATATGAGGCGACATCCGTCGGGAGAGTCGGGCCGTTGAAATCGGCGAACGGGAGAATGAAGCGAACCGCCCCGCCCGGGAACACGAAGTCGTCGAGGTGGAAGTGCGTGACATAGCCCTCGAAGCTGCCGAAGAGATCGAAGAATGCGGCTTCGCGTTCGAGAACCTCTGTAAGTGGACTCACTCCCCCGTCGTAGTAGCGACGAATCGACTCAAGTGTGAGATCCCAACGGTCCTGAATCCTGGGGTGGGTGCCTCTGACCTGGTTGATACTTCTTCGCGATACCGGAAAGGCGATGAAGCCGCAGATCGTGTACGAGCGACGGAGAAACGCATCCGTCTCCTCTGAGGGGGTTGCGGCGAATAGTGAGCTGAGCTTCTTGCGGTGACGTGTAGCGATCGTGTCACTGCCGAGCACGAAGCGCTGGGTTTCCGACTGATAGACGAGATACGGCGAGAGCGACTTTCGACTCTCAAGGTTGAAGGGGCGGCCATCCGGCAGCTCTTTGCTCCACAAGAGCTGGTGATACCGCCGCAAAGTGGGGCTATGAGAGTCCGGGTCCTTTCCGTCGGGAGTGTCGTCGAAGAAGTTGAAATCGACGTCGATCTCGCTCAAATCGCCGGCCACGGGCAGGATGCTCATCCCAACTTCACCTTTTCCGTGAAGAAGGAGTGCTCGCCGTCGTCATCCTGCCAATACACCATGGTCGGTGACGCCTCGAGACTCGTTTCCGGGCTCCTCAGTGTCGTAAGCGTCTGCTTGGAAGATTCGATCAGGGAGTCGAAGCCTTTCACAATCGCCAATTCGCTTTCGAGGGTAGCGACGTAGGCCGCCTTCAAGGCGGCAAGCTTCTTGTCAGCGGCGGCGCCCTTACCCCCTGGCATGTTCCGCTCCACCCAATTCATGTCACTAAGCAGCTTTTCTCGGTCCCGAATGGTCTCTCGCAATGTCTCCGAACGACGGAGTAGTTTCTGCCAGAACTCAATTCCGCCTTCGATCTTGCCCTTGAGCTGATCAACGGCAGCACCGACAGACTTGGGGTTCTCCTGGAGATCGACGCAGACGCGGAGATACGAGATACGCAAGTCCAGGCAGGAAGCGAGCATTGCGCTGTGCGCGTCGAAGTTCGCTCGAAGTACTTCGGTCATGTCATCCACGTCGGTCACCGCGTGCGTTTCAACGAAGTACCGGAAGCGCTCCGTGAGACGCCGCACATCGTGTTCGGCGAATGCCAGCCGCACGAGCATGTCATTCGAAAAGGACCCTGATTCCGCGTACTGCCGGTAGATCTCGTCGACGATGTAGGACGCGGCCGCCAGCTCGGCGGCGTGGGTCGCCTCGGCGCGCGCAATCGCGACGTCAAGAGCGGCCTTGATGGCGTCCAGCTTCTGGTCGAGCTTCTTGAACTGCTCCAGCATCACGACTGCGGTCAGCACCTGCATTGCCATCAGCGGCGCCACTACCGGCAACGACGATGCCACCGCAATGAATGGTGCCTGAGCGACGATCCCTGTCGAGCCCATCACCGCTGACCCCACACCAGAACCGAGCTGCATCAGCGTCGCGGGGTTTGCGGTGGCCATGAACAACGTGGATGAGAAAGCGGCCGACGCCACGGTCCCCGCTCCGCCGGCGGCCGCAACCGCCAGTGACCGCATCCCATGTGGCGAGATGGCCTTGCCGTCCGCGGTGTAGTTGCCTGTGGTGAGGTAACCGTTTCGAAGGTCAGCAAGCATTAACTCACGCAGCTGCCCCTGGAACTCGAAGACAGCCATTTCGGAGCCTCCAACGGTGATGCGTTGAACAGCTACTTCTTCGGGATGCGTCATATGTTGCGCCCTTCAGGCTCTTGGTTTGTTCAGACTCTAGTTGGCGCTGCCGACGTCGATCGCGCCCACCCACGAAGATTGGTTGTTCTTAACGAGGTTCCATCACAAATCTCGCGACAGATGGTTGCGCTAGCGAGCCAGCTGCAAGCCCAGCATTGAGGGCGCCAGCGCCCTCAAATCAGTAGATTGACTTCAGAGAACGTGCGGGATGCTCGATATCGGGTGTTGCCAAGGTTCCACTACCCGACCAGGAGCCGCAGTTGATCAAGTCTGTGTCACAGTCCCCTCTTTACGCATTGCTCAGCCCGGACAACAACATCGTTTATGACATCCCGCCATACCAGCGGGAGTACAGCTGGGGGCGGGATCAATGGGATGCGCTTTTCGACGATCTACTCGAGGAGGACGCTGAGTCCGGACACTTCCTCGGCACGATTATCTGCGTAAACAAGACTGAAGACACTGCCGCGCAGAGTGTGCTGGAACTCGTGGATGGGCAGCAGCGCATGACGACCTTGTCATTGTTGCTGCTCGCGCTATACAGGGAGCTGGCCAAGCGAAGCGACTCGTTGGACGACGACCAGAGGTCGGATCTCACAACATTGCGCAGGATGCTGTGCCTTCGTGAGCCGACGCGTCAGCGTCTTCGACTGCAGCGACAGAATTCCAACTCCAACGATTACGCCTTCCTCCTGCGCGACGCCGGATTCGATCTCGAGAAACCGCATGTGACGTATGTCGGTGTACGACGTATCTCGAAGGCGCTCGTCCACTTCACCAAACGGATCGGAGGGCTTCTGGAGGGTTCAAAGAACGAGACACACGCCCTACTGGACCTCTATTCGCGCATCAAGCAGGCCATCCTCGTCAAGCTTGAGGTGGAGACCCATTCAGACGCGTTCGTGCTCTTCGAGTCGCTCAACAATCGAGGGCTCCCACTGACCCCGATCGACCTCATCAAGACGTCGCTGCTCTCCGTCGCCGACAAACTCCCGGAGGTGGGTGTGGATCGAGCGTACGCTGCCTGGTCATCATGGCTGGACGCGCTCGGCGACGACTATGGCTCGCAGGAGCGCTTCTTTAGGCAGTTCTACAACGCGTTCAGAGTGCAGTGGGATCTTGGGATCACGGGAATTACAATCGCATACCGGTCGAAGCTCATCCGAATCTACGAAGAGCTCGTTCGTAAGGATCTTGCCGAGTTCATGGATCGAATGGACCGATCAACTTCGGCATACGGGCGGATACTAGGCAACCTCGATCCGAGCACACCTCCCAACGAGTTCGATGAAGCGATCCGTGACCTCACTCGAGCCCAAGGCACGCCGGCGCAGATGCTGCTTCTCTACCTGGTGGTGAATCGTGATCGGTTCGGACTGACTGACGTCGCGTTGGCGGCGATCGCAGAGTTGCTGACGAAGTTCTTCGTGCGACGCAACCTCACCAACACTCCCCCGACTTACGATCTAGACCGGCTCTTCGTCTCGATCATCGAGGGCTTTGAGTCAGACGACCACGGTGACATCTTCGACACGATCCGAGATGCATTGAGACTGGTGTCGGCAACTGATGAGCAGTTCCTCGCTCAGCTCTCCGGGCCTATCTACGATGACAACGTGGCGGTGACGCGCTTCGTACTCACCACTCTGGCCAAGCAGGGAATGACGAAGGAAACGCATCAGGACCTTTGGGCACGCTCCACTACTCCCTCCAACAAGGAAGTGTTCGTATGGACTATCGAACACATCCTCCCGCAGGGTGAGAACCTTCCAGCCGCGTGGATCGACATGCTTGGCGGCCGCGAGGAGGCACTTCGAGTCCAGCGGGATCATGTTCACCAGTTGGGAAATCTCACCGTCACTGGATACAACAGCACGCTGGGCAATCGATCATTCAGCGAGAAGCGGGATCGCACGGATGCAGACGGAAACTTCGTCGGATACCGGAACAAGCTGAACCTCAATGAAGACATCGTGAGTCTCGACAGGTGGAGCGAGGCCGAGATCGTTGCTCGGACTGCCCACTTGGCGAACCGCGCGGTCGACGCTTTCAGATTCTGACCGCAACCCAGCGCCGATAGTGTTGGACGAGCCCGGGAGGAGTCGGAGTAGATGCCCAACGTGGTCTACACGAAGCTGAAGAATCAGCCGACCGACAAAGTCGTACGCCTGAAAATCATCGACTTCCTCGACAAGCTTGCCGAGGACGACACAAGCCCGGGTCTTCGCGTTAAGAAGATGAACCAAGCAGTCGACCCGCGGGCTCGGACTGCACGGATCGATCAGAGTTGGCGTGCCGTTCTCTATCTGCTCGAGGATGAACGACGCGAGCGGACTTGGCTTTACGCGGGGGCGTGGGCACACGATGTGGCGATCGAGCGCGCGAAAACCATCAAGATGGACCTCAATGACGTCAATGGCGCCGTTCAGTTGATCGCGACCACTGCCACGAACGACGAGCCCATCCCGGACGTTCCACAAGAGCGCAAGAAGGACAAGCCGACCTCTGGCTTCATCGAACAGTTCAACTACTCTCAGGCCAACCTCATCGATGAGCTCGGCTTCGACCCGTTGACCGCTGCACTACTTCTGAAAGCGGTGACGGAGGACGAGGTTCTTTCGCTCGCCGAACGATTCCAGAACGTCTGGGAACAGAACGCAGCATTGAGCCTCGCGGCGGGCGAATCGATCGGCAAGATCCGCACCGACCTGGGCCTCGAGGCGCCGGTCGCAGAGGCGGCCGAAACCGATGATGAACGGATCTTGCGAGCGCTTCGCAGTGAAGCCTCTCGCATGCAGTTCGCATTCGCAGAGGACTCCGACGAGCTGCGGTCAATCATCGAAGATGGGGATTTCGCTGCTTGGAAGGTATTCCTCCACCATGAACAGAGCCGGTACGCCACGGGCTCATGGAACGGCCCCTTCAGACTCAGCGGTGGTGCTGGCACCGGCAAGACCGTGGTCCTCCTTCACCGGGCACGGCACCTCGCTCAAACGAAACCTGATGCCTCGATCGTTCTCACCACCTACACGCGCGCTCTCGCGGAGAACCTCAAGAGGGATCTCGCTTTGCTCGACCCAGACCTGCCCCTCGCTGATGAGCTCGGCGATCCCGGAATCCTGATCCGCGGCGTCGACCAACTCGCAGCCGCCGTCCGTGCCCGCGCGTCAACCAAGTTCGGTGTGGCCGCGGCAGCTGTATTCGGCCTCGATCCGGGAAAGGTTCGCACTGTGACCGACAACGGGTCCGGGTGGACCGCGGCCGTTCACAGCGCGGATGCCAGCCCCTTGGGCAGTCTTGCGACCGAAGCGTTCCTAGCCGCTGAGTACGCGAACGTCATCTTGCCGGCACGGGTTTGGAACGAAGAGGAGTACTTCGAGATCCGTCGTCCCGGAAGAAGGGTCGCACTCGACCAAACCCGGCGGCGCTCGCTCTGGCAGGTCGTCGAGGAGTACCGATTCGCCGCCCGAGGCGCTGGAAGCCTGAGCTATGCCGAGGTCGCGGAGATCGCGGCAGCGTGGCTCGACCTGGAGGGAGAGGGCGCCAACGCTCGGGTCGACCATGTGCTTGTCGACGAAGGGCAGGATCTGTCGCCGTCACAATGGAAGATGCTCCGAGCGCTTGCTCGACCGGGTGCCAACGATCTCTTCATCGCAGAAGACACCCACCAGAGGATCTATGGCAGTCATGTCGTGCTCGCCCGTTGCGGGATCGCGATCGTAGGACGATCTCGGCGGCTCACCCTGAACTACCGCACGACGGCCGAGAACCTCAGCTTCGCCGTTCGCGCACTGGAGGATGGCGAGTTCCTCGACGGCGAGGGTAACGCCGCAGAGGTGGAGGGATACCGCTCACCACGTCACGGCCCGGCCCCGGAAGGCGTCGCCTGCAGGACCGACGTGGAGCAGCTCAACTGGGTCTCGTCCACCATCTCGCGCTGGCTCGCCGAAGGCGTCGAGCCTGCGTCGATCGCCGTGCTGACACACTCGAAGGATCGCGCCGGCGCCGTGAAGGCACTGCTATCCGACGACGGCATCTCAGCTGAGCAGGTGCAGAGCGCTCAGTCCGGAGGTGACCGAGTGCTCACGATGACCATGCACACGGCGAAGGGGATGGAGTTCAGTCGCGTAATCTTGTTCGACATCAGTGACGGCATCTTCCCAGGCGCGTGGATCGATTCGGTTATTCCCGAAGAACGGGAGGATGCATTGCTCCGCGAGCGTTCTCTCCTCTATGTTGCCGCGAGCCGAGCGCGCGACGCGCTAGCCGTGACCTGGCGGGGCCGGCCGTCACAGCTTCTGCACATGACCGAGAAGCAGGGTTCGCCCGATGAGTGAGCACCCTCTTCAACTTCGCGAGCGGCCTTCCTTCGATAAGGGCGATCACTCGCTGCGGATCGTCGACCTTTTCGCGGGATGCGGCGGCATCACCCTGGGCCTCGCGCAAGCCGCTCATGCTGCCGGATACGGGATCGACATCCCCTTGGCCGTGGACTTCGAGCCCCTCGCGACGAAGATCTACCAGCAGAACTTCCCCTTCGCAGGCCGTGTCGAGACCGCCACGGTCGAATCGTTCTTCGACGGCGACCTCGGGGCGCCAACGACGATCGCAGAGAAGCGGACTACCGGTTCGGTCGGTTCCATCGATGTGCTGGTGGGCGGCCCCCCGTGCCAAGGGCACAGCAACCTCAACAACCGCACCCGCCGCGTCGACCCGAAGAACGGCTTGTACCTGCGGATGGCGCGAGCAGCCGAGGTGCTGAGCCCTGCGATCGTGCTGATCGAAAACGTGCCGGCGGTCGTGCGCGACCGGCACGACGAGCTGGGCGTGGTTGGTCGTACCTCGGCCCACCTCGAGTCGCTGGGCTACCGCGTCGAACAGCGGGTAGTCGCCTTCGCCGATCTCGGAGTCGCTCAGACTCGCCGCCGTCATGTACTTCTCGCGACAGCGAGTAGCCAGCCCGAACCGGGCGCGATTCTCGACGCATTCGGAGCCGACGAGCATGCACGCGACCTCCGCTGGGCGATCGGCGACCTCAGTACGATCGACCGCTCGGGGCTCCTCGACCGAGCACCCCAACCGTCGCCGGAGAACCTCAAGCGCATGCGGTACCTGCTCGACAACGACGAGTACGACTTGCCCAACCACCTCCGGCCCGAGTGCCACCGCGGTGATCACACCTACAAGTCCATGTACGGCCGCCTCCGCTGGAACGAGCCAGCGCAGACGGTGACGAGCGGATTCGGCAGCATCGGTCAAGGCCGCTACATGCATCCCGAACTCACCCGCGCCCTTACCGCCCACGAGGCCGCCCGCATCCAGGGCTTCCCTGACTACTTCGACTTCACCGGATGCCCGACAAAGGGGGCCCTCGCCACGATGATCGGCAATGCCGTGCCCCCGCAGCTCGGCGCGGCGCTGCTCAGAACTGTGCTCACGCTGGGTGGATTGGACGCTGCAAAGGAAGCAGCTGAGCCCCGCTCGGCTTGACATGTCGGTGGCCACCGACATACTGGAAAGCTTTGCAATGAGAGGTGAGACCCGATGAGCACAATCGCAGCTGCGACCGACGCGACTGATCGAGCCGTCGCCGAGCTGCCCGAGATCGGCAGTCTTGTCGACGTGCGGGGTGCCCGCTGGTCGGTCACTGCCATCTCGGTTCAGTCCCTCCCGCGGTCCAGCGCGGACGATGGACGGGCCGAGCTTCAGCACGCGGTCACCCTCCAGTGCATCGAAGAGGAGCACTACGGGCGCGAGCTCACCGTCATCTGGGAGCTTGAGCCGGGTCGCAGCGTCGTGCGCGAGCAGGGTCTCCCCTCCGAGATCCAGGCCGACCGCTTCGACTCCCCCACGACCTTCGCCGCATACCTCGACGCGTTGCGCTGGGGCGCGCTGACCAGCGCCGACCCCCGCACACTGCAGGCACCCTTCCGTAGCAGCGCATCCGTGGAGGCATACCAACTCGAGCCTCTACGCCGCGCCATCGAATCCCCGCGCGCGAACCTGCTGCTGGCGGATGACGTCGGGCTCGGCAAGACGATCGAGGCCGGGCTCGTCATCCAGGAGCTGCTCCTGCGGCACCGCGCCCGCTCTGTGATCGTCGTCTGCCCCGCCGGGCTCGTGATCAAGTGGCAAGAGGAACTTCGCGACAAGTTCGGCCTGCACTTCGAGATCGTCAACTCGGAGACCATGAAGACGTTCCGACGCACCTTCGGTATCCACGCCAATCCCTTCAGGGTCTACCCGCGCGTGATTGTGTCGATGTCGTGGCTGCCCTCACCGCGGGCGCAGCGCATGCTCGAGGAGGTCTACTCCGGCGTGAAGGATGCCCGCACTGCCGATCGTCGGGCATTCGACATCCTCGTGGTCGACGAGGCGCACCACGTTGCCCCTGCGACGCCGAGCCGATCCTCCGGCGAGAAGACCCGCTACGCCGTCGACAGCGAGCGCACCAAGGCCGTCCGTCGCCTGAGTGAATACTGCGAGCACCGCTTGTTCCTTAGCGCGACGCCGCACAACGGCTACACCGAGTCGTTTACGGCCCTGCTGGAGATGGTCGACCCGCAGCGATTCGCCCGCGGCGCCGACCTCGATGAAGAGGCCTTGCGAGCGGTTACGGTGCGGCGTCTGAAGCGCGACCTGCCCGAGAAGGGCTTCATGCTTCGAGAGGTTCGTCAGCTCTGGTTCGATCCGGCCGAAGACGAGAGCGACGCCTACGACCGACTGATCGCGTTCACGCGTCGGCGGAACGCAGCTATGAAGGCGGAGCACGGCAAGCGGGCATCAGACCTCGCGACCTTGATCCTCAAGAAGCGGTTCTTCTCCTCGCCTGTCGCGTTCGCTTCCACAGCCGAGACCTACCTCGCCACACGTGGCGAGGATGAGCTCGCACTCCCCGACTACGAAGACGTGCTCGGCGACGAGGCCTCCGACGAAGAAGAAGGCCGCCTCGAGCAGCCCGAACTCGAAGCCCTCCGGTCGGCGAAGCGAGCACAGGTCGCACTGACCAGGGAAGACATCGACGACCTCGAACACCTCATCGAGTGGGGTCACCGCTATGACGCGCGTCCGGACTCGAAGCTTGAGGCCCTTCTCGCCTTGATCGACGGCGAGCTCATGGTCCCCGGCCTCGGGTGGGGCGACGAGCGCATCGTTATCTTCACCGAGTACGTCAGCACCCTTGAATGGCTGCGCGAGGTGCTGGAATCAAGAGGGCTCGGGGGCGACCGACTGGCCGTGATCGACGGCTCGGTCGGCGCCGAAGACCGTGAGGAGATCCGCGCGCGATTCACGGCACCGACGCAGGAGCAGCCCGTTCGAATCCTTCTCGCGACGGATGCCGCCGGCGAGGGCATCGACCTCCAGACCTACTGCCACCGACTAGTGAGCTTCGATGTCCCGTTCAACCCGAACCGCCTTGAGCAGCGCATCGGCCGTATCGACCGATACGGCCAGACGCTCACTCCCTTGGTGTGGCACCCCCGCGCGAGCAAGGACAACGCGCGTCCGTTCGCCAAAGACACCGACCTGCTCGCGCGTCTGGCGAGCAAGATTGCCAACTCCGAGCACGACGGAGTCTCTGCCGCAGAGATCATCGCCCCGGACTTGCAGCGCGAGCTTGGGTTCGGCGAAGTAGCCCGACGCGACAAGAAGGACGCGGGCGGTCAGGTCATCAACCGCGTGCTGCAGGCAGAGCACGAGCAGCGGGCCAGTCTCACTCGACTCGCCGATCGGCTTGAGGGGTCTCGGGATCGCATGCATCTCCACGAGGTCAACCTTCTCCGCGTGCTGCAGGAAGGCCTTCGGATCTCGGGGCAACCGAGGCTGCGCGAGCTTGAGGATCCCCGCGAGGAGGCCAACATCTATGGTGTCCCGTCTGGGCTGTCACGCACGTGGGTGCCCGCGCTCGAAGGGCTCGACACGCGTCTTGCACCCGGCACCCTCAGACCCCTGACCTTCGACGAAGACCGTGCCCGCATGCGCACCGATGTCGTCTACGCGCACCTCGGGCACCCTCTGATTCAACGCGCAGCACGCGAGCTGCGCGGCCAGGTCTGGACCCGCGCTGATCAGCTGCGCGGCGTTAGCGCCGTCGTTGTCGAAGGGCTTGAGGAGTCTTTCGCTGCTGCTGTCGCTCGACTCGTCCTGGTCGGGCAGGGTGGCATACGGCTGCACGAGGAGGTCTTCCTCGCAGGAACTCGCCTCTCGCGGCGCCAAGAGATTGGTCTGGAGAAGGCTGAAGAGCTTCTTGCCTCCGCGCTTGACGGTGCACGCCTGTCGGCGCCAGGTGATCGAGCACTCGCCCGACTCGCAGCGACCTGGAACGACGACGCATCGGACTCGGCGGGCATCCGCTCTCGCGTGGATGCTGCGGTCGCTCGGCGCGCCCAGCGCCTTCAGGGCGACGTCGAGTCCGGCCTTCGCGACCGCGAAACCGCCGACCTGGCGAGCGTCGACGAGATCTTCGGACGCTTTCGCCGCACGCTTGAAGGCACCCTGGCTTCCGCGGCGGAGGCACGACGCGCAGGGGAAGACATGCTCTTCCAACTCGACGACGAGAAGCAACAGAGGGAACGCGATCTCGACAGGGTGCGCACTCGTCTTGCGACGCTCGACGACGAACTTCGGGTGGAACGGGACGCAGTCGCGGGCCGGTACCGCGACGTGAAAGCTCACACCTTCGTAGCAGCACTGGTCTTCGCGCTGTCACCGGAGGAGGCCGAGAAGTGGGAGGCGACTGATGGCCGTTGACGCATGGGAGTGGTTGTCCCTCATCGACACGGAAGGTCCCTTTCTCTCCCGACCGGCGCTCAAGTCGTTCTACCCGACTGGGCTTCCGTCGAACGCTTCGCTTGACGATCTCAATGCGACCTTCGTCGCCGAGTTCGCGCGGTGGTCCAGTGCGTGGACCACCCCCTCGGCAGAGGTCTACAACAGGGCGCGCGACCGCTGGGTCGAGTCAGTCCTGCGCACCTCACTTGAGTGGAGCGACGACCTCGCCCTAGGGCCCGCCGGAGTCGCGGCGTACTCGCCCGACAGATCGGTGTCGGTCACAGCATGGGCCGCCCTCAATGGACCCGATGGGCTTGCCGCACTGGTCAGCGTCGTCGATCGAACCGAGAACCTCCGCAAAGTCGGTTCCGACGGCTGGGCAGCGGACGCGATCGACCGCACGTCGCTGCTCCTGCGTGAGTCCGGCGTGACCATCGGGATCGTTACCGACGGTCGCTGGTGGGCGCTCGTGTCCGCGGAGAAGGATGTGACGACCGCGAGCGGTGTCTGGGACGCCTTACTCTGGCGCGGCGAAGAACGCCAGAGTCGCGACGCTTTCTTCGCACTCGCCAATTACTCCTCGATCGCTGGCGGGGCGGCGGAGAAGCGTCTCCCGCTGCTATTCGCTGAGAGCGTGGCGAGCGCCGAGCAGATCACAGAGGCGCTCGGCGACCAGGTGCGTCGGGCCGTGGAGCTTGTCCTCCAATCCATGTCCGATACTCACCTCCGTGCGCTCGCCGCCGGAGAGCACTCCCCGCTGCCGGGCGATCCGCAGCTCGTGTATGAGGCTGCTGTCACCGTCCTTATGAGAGTGGTGTTTCTTCTCTTCGCGGAGGAGCGCCTGTTGCTGCCGGACCACGACCTCTATCGGTCGTCATACGCCATCGATGGAATCCGAAAGCAGCTTCAGCAAGAGGCGACCGAGACTTCAGAGGAGGCTCTCGACCACACCTCGGAGACGTGGCACCGGCTACTCGCTGCGAGCAACGCGGTCTTCGGCGGGGCTTCGTTCGAAGACATGCGGATGCCCGCCTACGGCGGCTCGCTCTTCGACCCCGTCCGTTTCCCGTGGCTGCAAGCGACCGACGCGCAAGGCCGCCTGCGCGTTCGGGTCTCCGACCGCACCATGCTCGCGGTCCTCCGCGCGGTGCAGACAATCGAGGACGGCGCGATGCAGCTGTCCTTCCGCGAGCTCGACGTCGAGCAGATCGGATATGTCTACGAGGGATTGCTCGGCTACTCGGCAGAGTTCGTCGACCATGTCGTGGTCGGGCTCAAGGGCAAGAACGGCTATGAGCCGGAGATCCCGCTGGTCGAGCTTGAGGCAATCGCCTCCGACTCGGCGACGCCCACAGAATTTGGCACCAAGCTCATCGCCCACCTCAAGAAGACACAAGAGAACTCGAAGCCGTCAACCACCAACCAGATCGCCAAGTCTTATGGGTCGGTGGACCAAAAAGCCGCCGCGAAGGCACGGACGCGCCTTCGGCACGCGCTCCTCGGCGATGATGAGCTAGTAGCTCGCTTGGCGCCGTTCCATGGCATCATCCGCGATGACCTTCGTGGCTTCCCCTACGTCGTCCCCTCACACGGCGTGGTGATGACGGAGTCTCCTCAGCGCTCAAACACAGGAACCCACTACACGCCTCGATCGCTCGCCGAGGAGGTCGTTCTTCACGCCCTCGAACCCCTCGTCTACTCTCCGGGGCCGCTCGACACGGAGAACTCCGCGGAGTGGGTACTAAAGTCCTCCGCCGAGATTCTCGACCTCAGGGTCGCGGACATTGCCGTCGGTTCAGGTGCATTCCTTGTGGCCGCGGCCAGGTACTTGGCTGCACGTCTACTCGAAGCAAGGAGACGCGAAGGCATCGAAGAGAGTCAGCAAGAGGATCTCGAACGATGGGCGATTCGCGAAATCGTCGCCCGGTGCCTCTACGGCGCGGACATCAATGGGATGGCGGTCGAGATGTGCAAGCTCTCCCTTTGGCTCATCTCGATGGACCCCGGTAAGCCGTTCTCGTTCGTCGACGACAGGGTCTTCCACGGAAACTCGCTCCTCGGAGTCACAACTGAGGCCCAGCTCAAAGCGCAGCACATCTATCCCAAGATGCGCGAATCGAAGACGCCGCTTCGCTGGTTCGAGGTTGACAAGGACCTCGCGGATGCCGCGCTCTTGCGGCGCGAGTTGGCCTCCGGACAGGTCGACGACGCGGATCGCATGAGGTCAACTCGGGCAAAGCTGGCATTGCTTTCGCAGTCGAGGCAGATAACCATGAAGCTGCGCGATATTGCCGACGGCATCGTCGCCTCGGGCCTACGCGAAGGCGCTAGGCCCGGAAATCAGTTGGATGATCGGTATGACGAGCTCGCAGATGCACTTCGCGACGCCTACCCCAGCGACGGAAGCCAAGGCGACCGAAAGAGGCTTCGGGCCCTCATCGTGCGTGGACTCACTCCGACTGTTCCGACCGGTGAACGCCAGTGGAGGCCTTTGCACTGGATCATCGAGGCACCCGACGTTCTCAGTGGGCGCGGTGGCTTTGACGCAGTAATTGGCAATCCGCCCTTTCTGGGCGGTTCTCGACTTTCCGGCGCAAGCGGCACAAACGTTCGAGATTTCCTTGTCCACTCGATCGCCGATGGTAAATCTGGGAATGCCGACCTGGTGGCATACTTCATCCTCCGGGCTCGGAGGCTCTTGCGGACTCACGGGGTTGTCGGACTTATCGCTACCAATACGGTCACCGGAGGTCCAACACGCGACGTGTCCATCGGAGTACTTGCCGAAGAAGGGGACCAGATATATCGTGCCATCCGAAGCGCGAAATGGCCCAGCCGCTCGGCATCGATCCAGTACTCTGCAATTTGGCTAACAGGTCGCACGCTGGGTGACGGCGTTGAGCGCTGGGCCGACGGCGTCTTGGCTCCCCTGATTTCGGCATCTCTGCTGCCAGTGGCCCAGGTTGAGATAGATCCGGTTGCGTTGAGATCCAACTCTCAGCTTACTTTCGAAGGATGCAAGCCCTACGGCGAAGGGTTTGTCATAGATGGGGCACAGGCCGCTAGGTGGCTCGCCGAGGACCCTCGCAACGCGAAAGTGCTCTTCCCTTACCTAACCGGCCAAGATGTAAACTCACGCCCGGACTTTAGTGCCTCGCGGTGGGTCATCGATTTTGACGACATGCCCTTGGAGGAGGCGGAGACGTACGTCTCGCCAGCTCAACACGTCCGGGAGCTCGTCAAGCCCGAACGAGATCACAATCCGAGGAAGTCCAGACGCGAGAGGTGGTGGCAGTTCGGAGAGCGGAGTCCAGGAATGCGCAAAGCAATTGCTGAGCTGGACGAGGTACTTGTCATCTCCCTTGTCAGCAACCGAGTCATGCCCCTTCGAGTGTCAAGCCACCAAGTCTTGAGCAACAAGCTCGGCGTTTTCGCGACTGACTCGTATGCAATGCAGTCGATTTTTTCTTCCTCAATCCACTGGTTGTGGAGCGTCAAGTACAGTGCGACGCTCGGCACGGAATTGAACTACACGCCCACTAGAGCGGTGGCAACCTTCCCACGCCCAGAGTCAACACTGAGACTCGACTCAAGCGGTCGAGCGCTCGATTCTGATCGGACCGAGATCATGTTTAGGAGGGGACTCGGCCTCACGCAGCTTTACAATCTTGTTCATTCATCTGACAGCGGGCCAGACATCGAAGTCACCGCCATTCGACAAGCTCACGTCGAAGTCGACCAGGCCGTACTGGAAGCGTTCGGCTGGTCCGATGTGCATCCAGATTGGAATGTCTACACTCATTTCGGTCGCGAACGGTTCTCGATTGACCCGGACTCCGCCGCCGTTGTTTTGGAGCGATTGCTTCACGAGAACCATAGGCGTGCGTCCCTGGAGTCACACTCAACTCGACGAACAAGGCCACCTCACGCCAGCTTTGAGCAGGCCGAGAAGCCGGACGGAGCGTTGTTCTGATGCGCCTCAATCCAACTCCCACGTCGGACTCGGTGCGCGGTGAGTTGCTGGACCTACTCTGCCGCGATCTAGTTGGCCCCTGGGATGGTCCCAGCGAGGAAATCACGGGCACTCCGCGCGCCCGATACCTTGCGGGTGCTCTGGCGCCGATCTCGATGTTTGAGGGAGCCGTCTCCCCGACGGTAGCCGCTCCGCTGCCGACCTCCCAGGAGGACGTCCGTGCCAAAGAGTCGCTCGCGGTCACTGATCTCCGCGGCGCCCACGAGGTACAAGGTGTGCCCGCCGATGAGGATGAGTCAATCGGCGAGGCCGCTCCCACAGACTCCGATGAGGATCGCGGGCCTGAATCGAAGATCATCGCACCGTCGTCGATGGGCCTCCGTTTTCAGGTGCCTGCGGGGACAGACGTTCTGCTGTTCACAGCCACGTGGGGAGAGTACAACGCTCGTCGTGAAGCTGACGGGACCGGGAAGATCCAGACGTACTACGACCGGACTCCATGCGAAGTGCCGGTGAGCGTTGAGCTCAACACCATCGCATTCGGCACAGTTCACCATGTTCCGCTCGGTGCCCACCATGTCGAGATAGCGATCGAGGTGTTCGACCTCGACGGTCGTCGGGTCGTCGAGGCTGCGTTGCTCAATGTTGCTGTCACCGGGCGTGAGCTTCCGCCGAAACTCTGGCTCTTCCAGGCCGCGCTGACGGTCACCGCGCGCGACAAGAACTCCGCTATTTTCCTCCCAACTCGAGATGCACTTGCCGAGGATCGCGCGTCTCGCGATCGCGAGGTAAAGCGCCTCGACTTGCTTTACCGGGATCGCCTTGAATTCGCGATCGGCCGTACGGCATCCGCTGCCTGGGAAGTCGCGACTGACGGTTCTCGTCGCGCGACGGCGGTAAAGACGACGTGGCTTCCGACCGCGGAGGTGCCTCAGACCAGAGCTCCCGAAGTCGCCGGTGTTCAGCTGAGCATGGATGACCTCATGGTGGCCGATCCGGAAGCCTTGAGGTCGGGACTGCAGCCGCTTCTTGACGGCTATGCGGAATGGTTGGCGAAACAGGAGACAGCCAACTCAACCCTGCCTTCGTGGCTGCGAGAGCAAGGCGATATCGGCCTCGAGGACGGACAGGGCGCCCTCACGCGTCTTCGCGAAGGTCTCGCACTGCTTCTGACCGACACAGACGCCCAGCGCGCGTTCTGGTTCATGAATCGCACCATGCGCGACCAGCGTGTTCGATCGCAGATCGCTGCATTGCGGATCAAGAACCCCGCCATGAGTGTTGCCGAGGCACAGGCCGAGGTCGACAGCCGCGGCAAGAAAGCCGCGTCGTGGTATGCGTTTCAGCTCGCCTTCATCTTGATGCAGCTGCCCGCCGTCGTTGACCCGACCCACAAGCGTCGTTCCTCCGACTTCCCGCGTGCCGAGCTGCTCTTCTTCCCAACGGGTGGCGGAAAGACAGAGGCATACCTCGGGCTGGCGGCATTCACCTTCGGCATCCGGCGACTAAACGGCAAGGTCGAGACGCCTGAGGGTCTGCTCGACGGCGGGGACGGTGTCGCGGTGCTTATGCGGTACACACTGCGCCTGCTCACGTCGCAGCAGTTCCTGCGCGCCACAACGCTCATGTGCGCGGCCGAGCTCGTACGGCAAGAGGATCCCGACCTCTGGGGTGCGACGCCGTTCCGCATCGGACTCTGGGTGGGGTCCGCCGTTAGCCCGAAACGCTATGCCGAAGCCGCTGAGCAGATCAAAGACGTGCGCGAGAGCGACGGCAACTCGGCGTGGGGCCTCTCGGTGCTGCAGTTCGACCACTGCCCGTGGTGCGGCACCGCAATCAACGGCAAGGCGCACGTCGAGGCAGACGACGTAGAGAAGCGCATCCACGTCTACTGCGGCGACCGCCGATCGACGTGCCCCTTCTCGATCGGGGGGCGCGCTCAAGAGGGCCTCCCCGTGCTCACCGTGGATGACGAGATCTACCGCCACCCGCCCACCTTCCTGCTGGCGACCGTCGACAAGTTTGCACGGCTCGCCCGCGAGGGCGAGGCGGCCAGCCTGTTCGGCTACGTGTCGACGAGATGCCCCCGCCATGGCTACAAACATGCCGATACGGACGAGAGCGTCTGCGGCGCCGACAAGCATCACCAGGCAAAGGCGAACGGTCGCACCTATCCTGCGACGCAGGTTGGCCCGGTCGACCGCCTCCGACCACCGGACCTGATCATCCAGGATGAGCTTCACCTCATCACCGGCGCGCTCGGGACCGCCGTCGGGCTCTTCGAGGGCGCGATCGATGTGCTGTCGACCTGGGAGCTCGGCGATGCACCCACCGCGAAGACGGTGAAGCCACTCGTCATCGCCTCGACGGCAACGGTGCGCAAGGCGGCAGAGCAGGTGCAGCGGCTGTTCGCGCGCGCCGTTGAGGTGTTCCCTCCGCAGGTGCTCAGCGTGAGCGACACCTTCTTCTCGAAGGAGGTGCCGCTCGATCAGGAGCCGGGCCGCCAATACGTTGGGGTGTGCCTTCACGGGGCACGACTCACCCTTGCGGAGATCCGCCTCAGCGAGATCCTGCTGCTCGCCGGTCAGAGACTGCTCGATGCACACGGCGAGGCGGCGGAGCCGTACCTGACCCTGGTCGACTACTTCTCGGCGACGCGCGAACTCGCGGGTATGCGTCGCTATCTCGAGGACGATGTCACGACCCGGGTGAGCAATCCCGACAAGACCAGTGGATATCCTCGTCGGCGCACTCCCCTGCGGATCGGCGAGCTCACGTCACGCATCTCCTCCTCGGAGATCGGACGTACTCTCACCCACCTCGCCACTCCCTTCGATCCCGGGCTGGACTCAAGCGCCAGTCGTGCGTTGATCGCCGCCAAGCTCAAGGCCGGCGAGAAGCTGCCCGACCGTGAGATGCCGTTCGATGTCGTGCTTGCAACCTCGATGCTCCAAGTTGGGGTCGACGTTCCCCGGCTCGGGCTCATGATGATCGTGGGCCAGCCAAAGAACACGGCGGAGTACATCCAGGCGTCCTCTCGCGTGGGTCGTGACGCAGCGAAGCCCGGGCTTGTCGTGACGCTCGCGAACCGCTCGCGGCCCCGCGACATGGCGCACTACGAGCAGTTCGAGCACTACCACGACACTTTCTACGCCAATGTGGAGGCGCTGTCGGTGACCCCCTTCTCGGAGGCAGCGCTGGAGCGTGGACTGACGGGGCTGATTGTGTCTGCCGCGCGGGTGCTTGAGGCAACGGCTGGCAAGGCGGCTTCCCTCTCACCTGAGGTCAGCACGGGGGCTGGGCGCATCGCTGCGCGCAGGGCGGTGCTCGACAAGCTCGTGGCACGCCTCGTTGCCCGAATCGCTCAAGCGGGAGATGAAGACGCGGCGAAGCTCGCCGAGAGCAAGCTCGTGCTGCGGCTCGACGAGTGGACGGAGCGTGCGGATGCGCACGGCGGCGCCTTAACGTACTCACGCAAGTCGCTGCCGAAGCAGAACGTGACGCCGCTGCTTGTCAGTCCGGAGGACACCATCGGCGAGGAAGGGGATCGCCTCTTCCAGGTGGCCAACTCCATGCGCGAGGTGCAGCCGGAAATCAATCTGCTGGTGTCGCCGTTCCCGGGCAAGCTCGCGGAAGGCCCCTCTGCCAAGACGCCGAACTGGACGTTCAACGCGAAGAAGGGCTCGAAGTGACCGAGAACGAGGGTGCTGCGGCCGTCGCGGATGAGCCCGCTGTCGGTATCGCCGGCGATGTGGCCGACCCGTTTGCCGACACTATGCAGGCGAACAAGAATCGTGCCCGCGTCGGCTCGATCCGCCCAAACGCGATGCTTTACACGTCAGGGATCGGCGCGACCGTTGATCTCCCCCAGATCGCGGTAATGCCCCAAGGCATCGACGCGTGGGACAAGGCGTACGCGAAGATGGGCGGCGATCCGACACTCGTGCTCGTGCCGCGTCTCGTCGAGGCGGTGCGCCGCCACCTGGGAAATCAGGTCGGTGAGCTGCGCCAGCCCCCATGGCTGCCCGACGAGTTGATCGGAGACTCGACACCTGTTGGCATCCCCACTCGGGTGTTCCCCCAATGGCTTCGCTGCACCGGATGCGATCTGCTCGCTCCGGTCTCGGCCAACGTCTTCGAGTTCGAGAACACCCGCAAGCATCGTCCGGACATGGCGCGATTCATCCACCGCAAATGCAAGGGGCGATTCAGAGGCGAAGGACGTGACCGAGTCGCCGTACCGGCGCGCTACCTTATCGCCTGCACGAACGGCCATCTCGACGAATTCCCGTATGTGGACTGGGTTCACGGCGCAGACGGCAATCGCAAGGAGTGTGTGGCCCAACCGCAGCTGCGGATGCTGGAATGGCGGTCGAACCTCGGGCCCCAGGTTTCCATTCGGTGCGCCCAATGCGACGCATCACGCAACATCGTCGAACTCACCCGGCCCGGGGGCGATGACGCGCTGCCGAACTGCCGTGGTCGGCATCCGCACCTTCCAACCTTCGGCTCGCCCGATGACCCATGCACTGGAGAAGTGCGGCTGATGCTCCTTGGAGCGGCGAACCAGTGGTTCCCGGCGACGGTGAGCGTGCTCGTGCTGCCGGCACGCAAGGAACCGAAGGCGGCCGACATCGTCGGCGAGGTCGAAGGGCTGCCGCCCGCGATGGTCGCTAAGTTGACGTCGTTGGCCAACATCGCCGCCTGGCGACTGTTCGCCCCTACAAGCGTGGTCGAGAAGTTCGCCGGCATCTCGGACGAGGACCTCTGGCAGGCCGTGCAGATCGCTCGCGGCGAACTGCCGCCCGTGACTCCAGCGGCGGCCATCGGCAGTGGCTACGATCCGAATTATCTGCTCGTCCCCGAATGGGAGACACTGATCCACCCGGAGGACTTCCTCAGCGAGGACCGCAACAACGGGTTCAAGGTGCATCCCGTTCCCGTCGCACCGTCCCTCAGCTCGGTCATTCAGGAGGTCGTGGCTGTCGATCGCATCCGCAAGGCGAACGCCTTCATCGGCTTCACTCGCATCGACGCCCTCGATCGTGTCGGCGACGATGCCACCCGAATCGCGCCGATCTCGATCTCCGGCAAGCCGAAATGGGTGCCGGCAACCGAGGACCGCGGCGAAGGGGTGTTCATCCGATTCGACGAAGAGGTCGTCGCCGACTGGGAAGCGGCGGCGCTGGCGAGCGACCTCTGGGCGAAGCACGTTGCAGCCCACGATCGCAACCTTGCTCGCCGACAGAGTCGTACGGCGATTCAGATCGACCCAGCGAACCGGATGCCGCCACCGCGTTATTGGGCTCTGCACACGCTCTCGCACTTGCTCATCCGTGAGATGGCTATGTCGAGCGGCTATGGTTCGGCATCTCTGTCGGAGCGGATCTACGCCTGGTCAGGGAGCGACGACCGAGCGGCGGCCGCGGGCATCCTCATCACGACAACCTCACCGGACAGCGAGGGGACGCTGGGCGGCCTCGTCGACCTCGCGCGCACCGAGCGGCTCGAGGAAGTCACCTTGGACTCGTTGCATCGGGCCGCTCGCTGCTCTTCAGACCCGATCTGTGCGCATCGTGTGCCTCGCGATCAGGAGGACTTCCTGCATGGGGCCGCCTGCCACTTCTGTCTATTCCTGTCGGAGACGTCGTGCGAGCGAGCGAACCGCTTTCTCGATCGCCGCTTTGTGCTCGACCTGAAGAGTGGGTCGCTCGGCCTCGCCCCGCTCCTCGCCGGTGTCTCCCTGAGCCCCCGCTGATGTCGGACCCGATCGTCGAGCTCGCCACGGGTCTGACCCCCACGGTGGCGGTGAAGCTCGCGTCGAGTCTCGAGATCGACGGCAGCCTGACGAAGGCACTGTCGACGCTTGCGGACGACTCACCGCTAACAGGGCCGCTGAGGGAGTCCTACGGTCTTTTGGGGGCGGCCCCGCTGGCATCCGTGCTGTGAGGCTTGGCGGCAGCAGGCGCGGCCAACGCCACCGAAGTGCGCGCTGTGTGGAGCGGGCCGACCTTCAACGGGGATGGCGACCACACGACCGCGGCGCTTGCGCACCTCATCGACACGGCCGTCGAGGACGTCTTCGCGTCCACCTACTCGGCCACCCTGGACTCCGACTTCGTCTCGGCCCTGTGGCGAGCGATCGCTCGAGGGGTGCGAACGACGGTACTCTTAGATTCCACCGTGAACAACGGTGGGGTCGCCGCCCAGCTCAAGGCGCGACTCGCTGGGGCGCGATTCCTCACCTACTTGGCCCCGGGTGGGCAGTACGCACTACAGCACTCGAAGGTGCTCATAGTCGACTCCAAAATCGCGTTCGTGACAAGTGCGAATCTCTCCCGAGCCGCGGCGGAGAACAACCTCGAAGCTGGCGTCGTCATTCACGATGTGCAGTTCGCCTCTAAGATGCGGCAGAGATTCGCGAAACTGCGGGCGGCTCGAGAGATTGTCGACTTGTAGGCATTCAGGACCCCGCCGGTGATGTCCGGGGGGCTGCTCGGTGTGCGCCTCCTTTGCTGCCGGCCAAGCCAGGACGAATTAGTGGGATCCGAAGATGGCTGCCTCGCTCAGGACACACCCCTCGATGCGGGTAAGCGCCCGGGACGTCAAACCGGTAGGGCAGAGGCCATTGAATCTTGAGATCAACCTAGAAGCAGACGCATCCACTTGAACAGCGTGTCCGGATTCACCTGCGGCCATTGGCGACAAATTTGACGAATTGAGCTCCGGATGAAGTTCACCTTCTCGGCGCTGTTGGCCCAACCAGGTACGAGCCATGCATCAAACCCTTGCTTCAGTGCTCGTAGGAGGCGAGGGATATCGTCGGTATCGAGTTCATGAAGATCCTCAATCCACCACTGAAGCATTTGCCAATCGGCCTCGATCGGGGCGGTTTGGCGAACCTGTCGAGCTCGGCGCATGACTCCGTACGAGCAGACATGCAAAGTGATCGTGGTGACACCAGCCGCGCCGGCAGCGAGGTACTGGACCTCCCCATAAAGCCGCTCAGGTCCCGACCAGCGCAGGTAGGCAGGAGTGAGCGCGGGCGGCGGCTTTCTTGCCGTGGCAACTTGAGTCCCCGCAATGACCAGTGCGGAGCAACTCCACGCTCCGTCAAAGCTGACTTGCAGATCCATCTGGTGTACAGCCCAGCCAGGCGTATCTGTCCGCGACCCAGGGGCAGCCGGAACGCGCAGGGGCGCTGGATACCGAATCCGGCGTGGAGCCGAATCCATGCAGGGGTGCTTGGGCCATGGCGGCCCTTTTACGTCGAGCCAGATGCTTCCGCCGTTTTGCGGGCGCACAAAGTAGACCGAAGCGCCGCACACTGGGCAAATTGCGTTGGGCCCGTCATCCCTTGTCCAGCCGCGCCAAGTCGCTTGGGGCTGCCAGCGCGGTTGGGCGTTGTAGGAGTAACTGGGACCGCCGCCTCGACCCAGATGGCCCTCTCCACCCCAGCCGCAAGTACAACCCACCCGATGATTCATGGCGTTACACACGCCATGATCCTATTGTGACGAGCCCTCACTCTCCGTCCTCCGCATTTAGGGCGCAGGGATGCTCAGTATTGGCGGGGTTGCCTCTTGGACTGCAGCTTTAGTCGTCGCCCGTGCGCCGTTCTGGTGCAACTGCTCACTTGGCTGCAATCAAAGGGCCCATTCCGATCGATGCACCTACGTGACGCGAAAGCGCTGCGCCCTTTCGCTGAGGGAGCTGCGCCCCACCGGCACGGCCGGCACATCGCCCGCCGAGCGCGGGAGCCGAGCATCCCGTATTGCGGCGATGCGCCGGAACCGGCGCGGCGGGGGCCCCGGTGACAGCAGCCATCAACGCAAGAATGGCCGCCTAAACAGGCGGCCATTCTTGCGTTGAGTCGGGCTGACAAGATTTGAACTTGCGACCCCTTGACCCCCAGTCAAGTGCGCTACCAAGCTGCGCCACAGCCCGTGACAACTGGAATAGCTTAGCGTGTTCGCGACCAGCGAAGTCACAGCGGCGGCGAAAGCGTGACGAATGTCGGGGGAATACGGGAGTATGTTCACGACGTTCACTTCAAGCCGGGTTCTGCCCGCGGCATCCCCATCACAACCGAACTCGCAGACTACTGACTGGACACACGTGACTGACGCGCCCTCCACCTCATCCATTCCTATTACGAACGACAGCACGCCCGTTACCCCAGACCACAGCGGCCGCAACCGCCTCGTCATCAACCTGATGCTGGTCGCGACGTTCGTCGTGTTCCTCAACGAGACCATCGTCGGCGTTGCCGTACCGCGCGTGATGGAAGACCTGCGCATTGAGGCGAGCACGGCCCAGTGGCTGTCCACCGCCTTCATGCTGACCATGGCCATCGTGATCCCCACGACCGGCTTCCTCATGCAGCGCCTCAGCACGCGCACGGTATTCATCCTCGCGATGAGCCTGTTCAGCCTGGGCACGGCGATCGCCGCGATCGCACCCGGGTTCGAAGTACTGCTTGTCGGCCGCGTCGTACAGGCCAGCGGCACGGCGATCATGATGCCGCTGCTCATGACCACGGTGATGACGCTGGTTCCGCCGCACGAGCGCGGCAAGACCATGGGCAACATCTCCATCGTCATGTCCGTCGCGCCGGCCGTCGGCCCCGCCGTCGGCGGACTCATCGTGCAGGCGCTCGACTGGCGCTTCATCTTCATCCTCGTGCTGCCGATCGCGCTGTTCGCGCTCGTGCTCGGCGGGCTGCGGGTGAAGAACGTCACGGAGAAGACGAACGTTCCGCTCGACGTGCTGTCGGTCATCCTGTCGGCGTTCGCCTTCGGTGGACTCGTCTACGGCCTCTCCAGCATCGGCGAATCGATCGCCGGTCACACCATGGTCATGCCGTGGATCCCGCTCACCGTCGGAGGCCTCGCGCTCGTCGCGTTCATCGCGCGCCAGCTGGTGCTCCAGGGCCGGGATGTCGCGTTCCTCGACCTGCGCACGTTCCGCTCACGCGGCTTCAGTGTCGCCGTCATCATGATGGTCATCATGATGGGCGCACTCTTCGGCACCGTGTTCCTGCTGCCCATCTACACGCAGCAGGTACTTGGTCTCGAGCCCGCCGCCAGCGGACTGCTGCTCGTGCCCGGAAGCCTGCTCATGGGACTCGCTGGCCCGTTCATCGGTCGCCTGTACGACCGCGTCGGACCGCGCCCGCTCATCCTGCCCGGCTCGATCCTGGTCAGCCTGGTGCTGTGGGGCATGGCCATGTTCACGGAGTTCACCCCGTGGGCGTTCGTGCTGGTCGCGCACATCCTGCTGAGTGTGGGCCTCGCGTTCATGTTCACCCCGCTGTTCACGTCATCCATGGCGGCGCTCAACCCGAAGCTGTACTCGCACGGTAGCGCCACCATCGCCACAGTGCAGCAGCTCGCGGGTGCCGCAGGCACCGCACTGTTCATCGCGCTGTACACGATCGGCACGGTGACGGCGACGCAGAACGGCGCGACCGAGGTGGGCGCGCTCGCCAACGGTGTGCACACGGCCTTCATGGCGGGTGCCGTGATCTCGGTGCTCGCGATCGTCGCCGCGTTCTTCGTGCCCAAGCCGGTCGAGTTCGACCACGCGGGCGAAGCCGCACGGGCCGACGCGGGCGCAGGGCACTAGCCGCAGCGACGCAGGGTCGGACGCTCCCACGACGTGGGACGTTCGACCCTGCCGACCGCCCGCGCGGGCGACAAGAGTGGAACCATGAGAGCACTCGTCGTCTACGAATCGATGTTCGGCAACACCCACCGCATGGCAGAAGCCATCGCCGAAGGCCTCAGCGCCGCCATCCCCACGAGCGTGCTACCCGTCGGCTCGGCCGACCACGACGCGCTATCCGCCGCCGACCTGCTCGTCGCCGGAGGGCCCACCCACGTGCACGGGATGTCACGCGAAGCGACCCGCGCAGAGGCCGTGCGTCAGGCTGGCGTCGAAGAGAGCGACCTCACCCTCGAACCCACAGCGGCGCGCGACGGAATCCGCGAATGGATGGAATCCGCCGACAACCTACCCAGACTGTTTGCCGCCTTCGACACCCGAGCGGATGCCTTCAAGTGGCTCACCGGGTCGGCCGCCGGCCAGATCGCCAAGGTGCTGCGTCGCCGCGGATCGAAGCAGGTCGTGCCACCCGGAACGTTCCTCGCGCCCGACAACGACGCTGACGGTAGCGAGGTGGATCGGGCGCGCGAGTGGGGGCGGGCGCTGGGGGTCGCTGCGTTGGCTGCGCGCGGGATGAGCGTCTCGGCTGGTTGAGTAGCCGCGTAGCGGCGTATCGAAACCGCGGCGCTTTGGGGTTTCGATACGCCGACTTCGTCGGCTACTCAACCCGCTAGCTGATCGGGACGACCGATCAGCTAGCGCTTGCGCTTCTCGCGGACGCGCATATTGACGTTGATCGGCGAGCCCTCGAAACCGAAGATCTCGCGCAGACGACGCGTGATGAAGCGCCGGTACTGTGGGTCGAGGAATCCGGTCGTGAACAGCACGAACGTCGGCGGGCGCGAAGCGGCCTGCGTACCGAACAGGATGCGCGGCTGCTTTCCGCCACGCACCGGGTGCGGATGCTCGGCAGTGAGCTCGGCCAGCAGCGCGTTGAACTTTCCGGTCGGAATGCGCGTGTCCCACGACGCGAGCGCCAGCTCGAGCGCGGGCACCAGCTTCTCCAGGTGCCGCCCGGTCTTCGCGGAGATGTTCACCCGCGGAGCCCAGGTCACGTGGCTGAGGTCGCGCTCGATCTCCTTCTCCAGGTAGATGCGGCGCTCGTCATCCAGCAGGTCCCACTTGTTGTAAGCGAGCACGAGCGCGCGGCCCGACTCGAGCACGAGGTCGATGATCTTGAGGTCCTGCACGCTGATCGGCTCGGTGACATCCAGCACGACGACGGCGACTTCGGCCTTCTCGAGCGCGGCCGAGGTGCGCAGCGTCGCGTAGAAATCGGCGCCCTGAGCGAGATTGACCCGACGACGGATGCCCGCCGTGTCGACAAAGCGCCAGAACTTGCCGCCCAGCTCGATCTGCTCGTCGACCGGGTCACGAGTGGTGCCGGCCAGTTCGTTGACGACGACCCGCTCCTCCCCCGCCGTCTTGTTGAGCAGGCTCGACTTGCCGACGTTGGGGCGTCCGAGGATGGCGACCCGGCGGGGTCCGCCGACCTCCTCCTTGGCGACAGTGGAGATCTCGGGAAGAACCGTCATGACGTGGTCGAGCAGATCGGCTACGCCTCGGCCGTGGACGGCTGAGACGGGCCAGGGCTCGCCGAGTCCGAGCGACCAGAGCGCAGCGGCATCCGGCTCCTGATGCACGTCGTCGACCTTGTTGGCGACGAGGATCACGGGCTTCTTCGTGGCGCGCAGCATGCGCACGACGTGCTCGTCGGTGGCGGTGGCTCCGACCGTGGCATCCACTACAAAGAGCACGGCGTCGGCGAGGTCGATCGCGATCTCGGCCTGGGCCGCGACCGAGGCGTTGATGCCCTTGGCGTCGGGCTCCCAGCCGCCGGTGTCGACAATCGTGAACTTGCGCTGGCCCCACTCGCCCTTGTAGTTGACGCGGTCGCGGGTGACGCCGGGGGTGTCCTCGACGACGGCCTCGCGGCGGCCGATGATGCGGTTGACGAGCGCCGACTTGCCCACGTTGGGGCGGCCGACGATGGCCAGCACGGGAAGTGCGGGCAGGTAGGTAATCGCGTCGACGTCTTCGGTTGCAGCATCGAGGATGCCGAGGTCCTCGTCATCGAGGTCGTAGTCGCTGAGTCCCTGCCGCAGCGCGTTCGCCCGCTGGGCGGCCTCGGTCTCGTCGATCGAGGTGATGCGCTCGACGAGGGCGGAGTCGAGCTCCGGGAAGTCGTCGGTGTCGTTGTCGGTCATGCTGAGGGTCCTTTGGTTTCGATGCTTCGATACGCCTTACGGCTACTCAGCACAAGTACGCTTTACTTCGGCCTACTCAACCGGCCTTCGTGCGCACCAGATTCACGACCGCCAGAACGGTCTGGTCGAAGTCAAGATCGGTGGAATCGACGGTGGTGACACCGTCTGCGGCATTCATGAAATCCACGACCTGGGAGTCCTGCGCATCGCGCGAACTGAGTTCCTGGGCGGTCTTCTCGGCTGAGACTCCGGCGAGTTCCGCTGAACGCCTCCCCATTCTAGCTTCCTCGGTGGCTGTGAGCAGAATGCGCACCTCAGCGTCGGGGGCGACCACCGTGGTGATGTCCCTGCCTTCGACGATGATGCCCGGCCGGGTGGACGACGCGATGATGCTCCGGAACAGCTCGACAAGGTAGCTTCGCACCTCAGGAATGCGCGCCACCCGACTCACGATCGCGCTGACTCGGGGTTCGCGGATGTCCTCGGTGACGTCCTCCGACCCCACGCGCACGAAGAACTTGTCGGGGTCGATTCCGATGGAGTACTCGAACGAGCCGAGCGACTCGATCACGTCGCGCGGGCCGTAGGTGTCGATGCCCTGCTCGATGCAGCGCCACGCGAGCGCGCGGTAGGCGGCGCCGGTGTCGAGGTAGTCGAACCCGAGCTCGCGCGCCGCCGCCCGCGACACACTGGACTTGCCGCTGCCCGCAGGCCCGTCGATCGCTACAACAGTCGTCATTCGGATGCCCCCGCCATCGTCCATCCGCGCGCCTCGAGTTCAGCGGCGAGCCGTGCCTCCGCCTCGGGCACCACGGAGATCTCCGCCAGCCCGAACTGCGCTCCCGGCGAGTGCTCCAACCGGAGGTCCTCCATGTTCACTCCCACCTCTCCCACGTCGGTCAGCAGTCGCGCCAGCTGGCCCGGCTCGTCGTCGACCCGGATCACCAGCTGGCTGAAACGCTTCGACTGACCGTGCTTGCCCGGGATGCGCGCCACCCCGGTGTTGCCCCCGGCGAGCACCTCGGCGACGACCTTGCGTGCGCCGGGTGCCTCGGGCCGCTCGAGCGCGTCGAGCACAGCGTCGAGATCGGCGCGGTAGGCCTTGAGGATGTCCACGATCGGCGCCGCGTTCGCGCCCAGGATCTGCACCCAGAGCTCCGGGTTGCTGGAGGCGATGCGGGTGGTGTCGCGCAGCCCCTGGCCAGCGAGTCCGACGGCCGGCTCGCTCGCGCCGTTCAGGCGCCGGGCGAGCAGGCTCGAGACCACTTGCGGCACGTGCGAGACGAGCGCGACGCTCGCGTCGTGCTCCTCGGCGCTCATCGTCACCGGCAGCGCCTCGAGCTCGATCACGAGATCCTCGACGAGACGCCGATGCTTGCCCTGTCCGCCGGTGATCACCCAGGGGCGACCGATGAACAGGTCGGCGCGCGCGGAGATCGCTCCCCCGCGCTCGCGCCCGGCGAGCGGATGACTGCCGACGTAGCGGGTGAGGTCAGCACCCAGAGACTCGAGCTCGCGCAGAATCCCGGCCTTGACGCTAGAGACATCGGTCACTGTGGCGTTCGGCCACGCGGCCAGCTCAGAAGCTATGACGTCGGCCGTGGCATCCGGGGGCACCGCAACGATCACGAGTGAGGGGTCATCGCCCTCGGCGGGCGCGCGCCCGGCGCCGTAGTCGATGGCGAGTGAGACGTTGGTGCGTGAGGCGTCGTGCAGGATCACGTCGACCCCGCGCATCACGAGCGCGTGGCCGATGCTCGCGCCGAGCAGGCCGGCGCCCACGATGCGCACCTGGCCGGTAATGCGGCTCACTCGGCGTCTCCTTCGGCTGGTTGAGTAGCCGCCTCCGGCGGCGTATCTGAGTCGGAGCTCGATACGGCTTCGCCTACTCGACCACCGGTGGCCTCCGCTGACCGGGCGATCGTCAGCAGCTGGCCGAGTTCCACCTTAGTGAGATCGCGGGTGCGCCCGACGGGCAGCGTTCCGAGGTGCAGCGGCCCGAACTGGCGGCGCACGAGCTCGATCACCGGATGCCCGACCGCATCCATCATGCGTCGCACGATGCGATTGCGGCCCGAGTGCAGCGTGAGCTCCACGAGTGTCTCGGCGCGTGACGAGCCGGGAAGCGCCCGAGCCTTGTCTGCGGCGATCGGCCCGTCGTCGAGCTCGATGCCGCGCGTCAGCTTCGCGATCGTCTGGGCGTTGACCACGCCGGCGACCTTGGCGATGTAGGTCTTGGAGACGCCGAACGACGGGTGCGCGAGCACGTGCGCGAGCTCGCCGTCATTGGTCAGTACGAGCAGGCCCGAGGTCGCGGCATCCAGTCGACCGACATTGAACAGGCGCTCCTCGTAGTCGCGCGTGTACTCGCGCAGGTCACGGCGGCCGCCCTCATCCGCGAGCGAGCTCACGACTCCGACGGGCTTGTTGAGCATCACGTAGCGCTTGGTCGTGTCGGTCTGGATCGCGGTGCCGTCGACGGTGATGAGGTCGGCGGGCAGCACGCGGCGGCCCGGTTCGGTGACGATCTCGCCATTGACGGTAACCCGGCCCTGGGCGATGAGGTCCTCCGAGACGCGACGGGATGCCACGCCCGACGCCGCCATCACCTTCTGCAGCCGCTCGCCCTCGGCCGACGCGCCCGACGGATCCAGGTCAACGCTGTTCATCGAAGCCCTGCGATCCGTCATCGAGCAGCGGCGAGATCTTCGGAAGCTCGTCGATCGAGTTGATTCCGAGCTGGGTGAGCATCAGGTCCGTCGTCTCATAGTGGATGGCGCCCGTCTCGTTGTCGGTGAACGCCTCGGTGATCAGCCCCCGGCCGAGAAGCGTGCGCACGACGGAGTCGACGTTGACCGCGCGAATCGACGCGATCGAACCCCGACTGATCGGCTGCTTGTACGCGATGACGGCGAGGGTCTCGAGCGCGGCCTGGCTCAGGCGCGTGGGGTTCTGGGTGAGCACGAAGTCGCGCACGACGTCGTCGTGCTCGGGACGCACGTAGATGCGCCATCCGCCACCGACCTCGCGCAGCTCGAACCCGCGGCGGGTGCCACCGTCGGCACCGTCGAAGTCGGCGACGAGTCGCTCGATCGACTGACGCACGGCGGGCACGGGAACGCTCAGAGCGGTCGCGAGCGACACGAGGCTCTGCGGTTCGTCGGCAACCATGAGGATCGCCTCGAGGGCACGCTCAGTTTCCATAGTCGGCTCCCAGATTGGCGAGGCTGTCGTCCGACCAGTGCTCGGCGGTCCAGCGGATGGTGAGTTCGCCCAGCGGCTCGAGCTGGTCGAACGAGATGGCGGCCGCCCGGTACAGCTCCAGCACCGCGAGAAAGCGCGCGATGATCACGCCCTTCTGCTCGGCCCCGGCGATCAGGTGGCGGAAGGTCAGGGTGCCCCCGGAACGCAGCAGCGCGACCACGTGAGCGGCCTGCTCCCGGATGCTGACCAGAGGCGCGTGCAGATGGTCGAGTCCCACGGTGGGTAGCTCTCGCGGCGCGAGGGCGTACGCCGCAAGCGCGGCGAAGTCCTCAGCCGTCAGCGTCCAGACCAGCTCGGGTGTCGACCTGCGGTACTTGTCCTCCAGCCGCACCGAGCGGAAGTGCCGGGTCGACTCCGTGTCGAGACGGCCGGAGAACCACTGGGCGGCCTCCTTGAACGCGCGGTACTGCAGCAGTCGGGCGAACAGCAGGTCGCGCGCCTCGAGGAGGGCGACATCCTCGGCGTCGACCAGCTCGCCTTGGGGAAGTAGCCCCGCGACCTTGAGGTCGAGCAGCGTCGCCGCAACCACCAGGAACTCGGTCGCCTGGTCGAGTTCCTCATCAGAATTGAGCCCGCGCAGGTAGGAGATGAACTCGTCGGTGATCTTCGACAGCGACACCTCGGTGATGTCGAGCTCGTGCTTGGCGATGAGCGAGAGCAGAAGGTCAAACGGACCGTTGAAGTTGCTCAGGCTGACGGAGAAACCCGAGGATTCGGTTTCCAGCCCGTCTGCCAGCCCCGCGCCGCTAGGCGACTGCGCCACGGGAGATCAACTCTCTGGCGAGCTGGCGGTAGGCGTCGGCGGCCGAGTGATCGGGTGCGAACGACGTGATCGGGGCGCCGGCGACGCTGGCATCCGGGAACTTCACGGTGCGACCGATGACGGTCTCGAGCACCTGATCACCGAACGTCTCGACCACGCGCTCGAGCACCTCACGGGAGTGCAGGGTGCGAGCGTCGTACATCGTCGCGAGGATGCCATCCAGCTCGATAGCCGGGTTGAGGCGGTCGCGCACCTTGTCGATCGTCTCCACGAGCAGAGCCACGCCGCGCAGCGCGAAGAACTCGCACTCGAGGGGAATCAGCACACCGTGCGCCGCGGTGAGCGCGTTGACGGTGAGCAGACCGAGCGACGGCTGGCAGTCGATCAGGATGACGTCGTACTGGTCGCTGACCTTCTTGAGCACCCGCGCCAGGATCGTCTCGCGGGCGACCTCGTTGACGAGGTGCACCTCCGCGGCCGACAGGTCGATGTTCGCGGGGATCACGTCGAGGTTGGCGAAGTCGGTGTGGATGATCGCTTCGGCGGGGTTCTTCACCGTGCCGAGAAGCAGGTCGTAGATCGTGGGCACATCGTGGGTCGGAACGCCGAGCCCCGCCGACAGGGCGCCCTGCGGGTCGAAGTCGATCGCGAGCACCTTGCGGCCGTACTCGGCGAGCGCCGCCCCCAGGTTGATGGTGCTCGTCGTCTTGCCGACGCCACCCTTCTGGTTGCACAGCGAGATGATGCGCGCCGGGCCGTGCCCGCGCAGCGGCGGCGGCTCCGGGAAGACGGTCTGCGGACGACCCGTGGGTCCGATGACAGGCGTCTCTAGTCCCGGCAGGGTTGCCGAGTCCTCACGCTGCACTGTCATGGGGAAAGTGTACGGCGGGTGGCTGTGACTGTCCGCGACGCACACGCACTCGCGGGCGTGCTCACCTCTAGTTCAGGTAGAGGGTTAGAATCTCGACTTCGCTCGATCACCGGAGCACGATTACCGCGCCCGCGGGTGCGCCGTCGTGTACATGTCCCGCAGGGTGTCGGCGGTCACCATCGTGTAGATCTGCGTCGTCGCGACGCTCGAGTGACCGAGCAGTTCCTGTACCACGCGCACATCGGCGCCGCCCTGCAGCAGGTGGGTCGCGAATGAGTGCCTGAACGTGTGCGGCGAGATCTCGATGCCCAACTGGGCGCGCTCGGCGGCGGCACGGATGATCAGCCACGCGTTCTGGCGCGACACCCGCTGGCCCCGCGCCCCGAGAAACAGTGCGGGGGTCGCGGTGCCCCGCACCGAGAAGGCCGGCCGTGCCCGCACCAGATAGGCATCGATCGCAGCCTGCGCGAAGCTGCCCACCGGAACGATGCGCTGCTTGCTGCCCTTGCCGAACAGCCGTACGACGTCACCGTCGATGACGTCGTCGACGTTGAGGGCGACGGCCTCCGAGACTCGCGCACCCGTCGCGTACAGCAGCTCGAGCAGCGCCTTGTCGCGCATCGCCTGGATGTCGTCCCCATCGGTGGCCGCGAGCACCGACGCCATCTGCTCGATCGTGATGGCCTTGGGCAGCCGCAGTGGCAGCTTCGGCGGGGTGGCGTCGACTGCGGCATCCGCCGTCACGAGGCCCTCGTCGAGCAGGAACCGGTGGAACCCGCGAACCGACGACAGCATCCGCGCCACCGACGAGGCCGTCAGAGGATCGGCTCGCGACCGCAGCTCGTGTGCGAAGGCGGCGACGTCATCCGCCGAGATGCCCTCGGGCGTCTCGATCCCCCGCCGGGTCAGCGTCTCGGTGTACGCACCCAGATCACGGCGATACGCCTGCACGGTGTTGATCGAGAGCCCCCGCTCGATCGAGACGTGCCGCAGATACCTGTCGACTGCGGTCGACAGCGCGGTCATGACCTCTCGAGCGGATGCCGCGGCCACGGCGAATCGACCGGCCCGAGTGTCTGCCAGCCCCTGTCCCGTCCCGCAGAGGCGGCCAGCACCGCCAGGCACAGGATCGCGTTCTGCACATCGCGGTTCAGCACGGCGTCGACGGCCTCGTCGAGCGGCACCCAGCGCTGCTCGATGCCGGCCTCCTCCTCGGTGCGCTCGAACACTGTGGGCGCAGCACTCACGCCGCGGGCGAGGTAGATGCGGATGACCTCATTGCTTCCGCCGGGCGAGGTCATGAACTCGCTGAGCAGGTCCCAGGTCTCGGCGACCAGGTCGACCTCCTCGGCCAGCTCACGTTGAGCGGCGATCAGCGGCGACTCCCCCGTGATGTCGAGGAGTCCGGCCGGCAGCTCCCAGTCGCGCGAGCGCACCGGGTGGCGGTACTGCTTGATCAGCAGCACGCGGTCGCGCTCATCCATGGCGAGCACCGCGACGGCACCCGGGTGATCGACGAAGTCCCGCAGGATGGTGGCGTCACCGAGCTCGAACGTCTCGCGCCGCACATCCCAGACCCGCCCATCGAATACGCGCTCGCTGGAGAGCACCGGGGGCGAGGTGGGGTCGTCGCGCAGGTCACTCATCCGGCGGATCCGGAACCTCGAACAAGCGACTGGCCTGCTGGCGGCGCAAGGCCGCATCAACTAGGCCGCGGAACAGCGGATGCGCGTGGTTGGGCCGCGAGCGCAGCTCCGGGTGCGCCTGCGTCCCCACGTAGAACGGGTGAACGTCGCGCGGCAGCTCGACGAACTCGACGAGCGTCCGGTCCGGCGAGATGCCCGAGAACGACAGGCCTGCCTCGGCGATCTGGTCGCGGTAGGCGTTGTTCACCTCATAGCGGTGACGGTGGCGCTCGGCGACCGTCGGGGCGCCGTACAGCTCCTCGACGATCGAGCCCGGCTCGAGCGCGGCGTCGTAGAGGCCGAGGCGCATCGTGCCGCCCATGTCGCCGTGGTCGATGATGTCGACCTGCTCGGCCATGGTGGCGATTACGGGGTACTGGGTGTCGGGGTCGAACTCCGACGAGGATGCCCCGGCCAAGCCCACGACATCACGGGCGTACTCGATCACCATGCACTGAAGGCCGAGGCACAGTCCGAGCGTCGGCAGGCCGTTCTCGCGCGCGAACTTCAGCGCGCCCAGCTTGCCCTCGATGCCACGCACGCCGAAACCGCCGGGAACGAGCATGCCGTCGAGGTCGCCCAGCATCTTGGCTGCGCCCTCGGGCGTCTCGCACAGGTCGGAGGGAACCCACTTGATGACGACCTTGGTCTGGTGGGCGAAGCCACCGGCCTTGAGAGCCTCGGTGACGGACAGGTAAGCGTCGGGCAGGTCGATGTACTTGCCGACCAGACCGATGGTCACCTCGTCCTTGGGGTCATGCACGGCCTTGAGCAGCTCGCTCCAGCCGTCCCAGTTGACCTCGCCGGCCACGAGGCCGAGCTGCTCGATGATGTAGGCGTCGAGGCCCTGATCGTGGAGCATCGTGGGGATGTCGTAAATGCTCGGAACGTCCACCGCGTTGACCACGGCGGCCTCATCGACGTCACACATGAGCGCGATCTTGCGCTTGTTGCTGTCGGAGACCGGGCGATCGCTGCGCAGCACGAGCGCGTCGGGCTGGATGCCGATGGACCGCAGGGCCGCGACCGAATGCTGGGTGGGCTTGGTCTTCTGTTCCCCCGAGGCGCCCATGTAGGGAACCAGGGAGACGTGCACGAAGAACACGTTCTTGCGACCGAGCTCGTGGCGCACCTGGCGCGCCGACTCGATGAAGGGCTGGCTCTCGATGTCGCCGACGGTTCCACCGATCTCGGTGATGATCACGTCGGGGGCGGGCTCGCCGGCCGGTCCGGGCTGCGCCTGCAGGCGCATCCGTCGCTTGATCTCGTCGGTGATGTGCGGGATGACCTGCACCGTGTCACCGAGGTACTCGCCCCGGCGCTCCCGGGCGATCACGGTGGAGTAGATCTGGCCGGTGGTGACGTTGGCGGCTTGGTTGAGGTTGATGTCGAGGAATCGCTCGTAGTGGCCGATGTCGAGGTCGGTCTCGGCGCCGTCATCGGTGACGAACACCTCTCCGTGCTGGAACGGGTTCATCGTTCCGGGATCGACGTTGAGGTACGGATCCAGCTTCTGCATCACGACGCGCAGTCCGCGGGCCGTGAGCAGATTGCCCAGACTTGCGGCGGTGAGGCCCTTACCGAGCGAGGAGACTACGCCCCCGGTCACGAAGATGTGCTTGGTAACGCCCGCTGAAGATTTATCCACCACGGGGTTTCATCGTATCCGGTTAATTGACCCGCACTCCCCGACGCGCTGTGCTCAGGGCGAACGAAACCCGCGACTCAGCGTGCGTGTGCCGCCTCGAGCAGTTCGCGGGCGTGCGCGAGGGCCGTCTCCGAGTCGGGATTGCCGCTCAACAGCCGCGCCATCTCGGCGGTGCGCTCCTCGGCGTGCACCAGGCGCACGTTGCTCGAGGTGATCGATCCGTCGGTGCCCTTCTCGACCACAAGATGGTTCGTGGAGAAGGCAGCGACCTGCGCGAGGTGGGTGACGACGATCACCTGGGCGGACTCGGCAAGGTGCGCAAGCCGTCGCCCGACCTCAGTCGCACTGGCACCGCCGACACCCGCGTCGATCTCGTCGAACACGAACGTCGGCACCGGATCGGTGCCCGCGAGCACGACCTCGATGGCCAGCATCACCCGCGACAGCTCGCCGCCCGAGGCACCCTTGCTGATCGGTCGGGGTTCGGCACCCGGATGCGGCTGCAGCAGAATCGACACCTGGTCTTTGCCCGTCAGGGAGTAGTCCGGCCGATCCTCGACGGTCACCGTGATCGCGGCGTTGGCCATCGCGAGCGCCGACAGCTCGGCGGTGACCCGCTCCGACAGGCGCGCTGCATTCAGTGTGCGCACCTGCGTGATGCGGGACGCGAGCTCGATCACCAACGCCCGATCGGCCTCGACCTCGGCACCGAGGGACTCGATGCGGGTGGAGTCGTTGTCGAGCTCGAGCAGGCGCCCACTGCCCGAGTCGAGGTAGTCGATCGCGTGATCCAGCGTCGGACCGAACTTACGCACCAGCGCATTCAGCGTCGCCCTGCGCTCCTGCACCACCTCAAGCTCACGGGCACCGTCGGCATCCAGGCCGCTGAGGTAGCTCGCCAGCTGGGTCGAGAGCTCCGAGATCGTGAAGGATGCCGCGGCAATCCCCTCCGCGATCGGCCCGAGCGCCGCGTCGTGCTCGGCGACGCGCTCAACCTGTCGCCTGGCCGACGCAAGCAGGCCCACGACGTCCTGCCCCTCGTCCGACGCCTCGCTCGACAGCAGATCATGGGCCTGGGATGCCGCGAACCGAAGGTCTTCGAGATTGGTGAGGCGATCGGCGCGCTCCGCCAGCTCCTCATCCTCGCCGCGACGCGGATTCACCGCCTCGATCTCGACCATGGCGATGCGCAGTTCCTCGGCCTCCCGCGAGCGACGATCGCGCTCCGCCACGAGCACGTCGAGCTCACCCTGGGTCGCCTGCCACCGGCGGTACACCGTCTGGTACTCCTCGAGGAGCGGAGCAAGTTCGACCCCGGCGAATCGGTCGAGGGCCTCGCGCTGGGCCGTGGCCGAGCGAAGACGCACCTGATCGGACTGCCCGTGCACGATGACCAGCTGCTGGCCGACCTCGCTGAGCACGCCGACCGGCGCGCTGCGTCCACCGACGACCGCGCGGCTGCGGCCCTCGGGCGAGACGGAACGGCCGAGAATGAGTTCGGCGCCATCGAGCTCGCCGCCAGCATCCCGAACCCGCTCGGCGACCGGGCCGTCGGGGTCGATGAGCCAGCGCCCCTCGACGACGGCCTGAGCACTGCCCGAACGGATCGCGGCGCTGTCGGACCGCTCGCCCAGCAGCAGGCCGAGGGCCGTCACGACCATCGTCTTTCCCGCGCCCGTCTCACCGGTCAGCGCGGTGAATCCGGGGCCGAGCGGCAGGCGAGCCTCGCCGATGACCCCCAGATCGCGAATGGAGATCTCTTCGATCACGAGGAACGTGCCTCCTCGCCGATCGGACCACGCCAGCCGGAGACCGGCAGGTTGAACTTGTTGACCAAGCGGTCGGTGAACGGCCCCTGGCTGAGCCGGGCGAGGCGCACCGGCACCGGCGAACGCCGCACGACCACGCGGGCTCCGGGCGGCAGGTCGTGGGTGCGACGACCGTCGCACCACAGCACGCCCGTGCCCTGAGTGCGGTCGAGCACCTCCACCGCGAGGGCGGAGTCGGGACCGACGACGAGCGGGCGGGCGAACAGGGCGTGCGGGCTCAGCGGCACGAGCAGCAGGGCCTCGAGGCTCGGCCAGACCACCGGTCCCCCGGCGGAGAAGGCGTAGGCCGTCGACCCGGTCGGCGTGGACATGACCACGCCATCGCAGCCGAATGACGACAGCGGACGACCATCGACCTCGATGACGACCTCGAGCATCCGCTCACGGCTCGCCTTCTCGACAGTCGCCTCATTCAGCGCCCACGTCTCGTAGATGACCTCGGCGTCGACCTTGATGCGCACCGACAGTGTCATGCGCTCTTCGACGAGGTAGTCCCGGGCGAGCGCCCGGGTGACGGTTTCGGTGAGGTCCTCCCGCTCGCTCTCGGCGAGAAAGCCCACGTGCCCGAGGTTGACGCCCAGCAGCGGCGCAGAACAGCCGCGCGCGATCTCGGCCGCGCGCAGGATGGTGCCGTCGCCGCCGAGCACGATCACCAGCTCGAGGTCACCGATGGTGACCGTGTCGCCGAGCAGCGTGATGGGCACCAGGTCGGGAGCCTCGGCCAGCATGCTCGCGTACTCGTCGGCGCTGAGCACCGGGGTCAGTCCGTCGGCGATCAGCTGACGGCAGACGGTGATCGCGGCATCCATCGAGTCGGAGCGGCCGGTGTGCGCCACGACGAGGATGTGTCGTTCGGCTGTCACGGGAGAGTGCTCCTTCATCGATCAGGCCAGTGCAGAGACCTCGTGTCTCCATTCTGTCGGATTGCTGCCGACACCAGCACTCAACCAGGCAAGATACTCACGGTTGCCAGCGTTTCCGGCGATTGGGGAGGGGAGGATGCCCGCCGTCGGCAGCCCGAGATCCCACGCCGCCCAGAGCACACCGTTGATGGCGTCCTCGCGCAGCCCGGCGTCGCGCACGATCCCCTCGCGAATGCCGCCCCGGCCGACCTCGAACTGCGGCTTGATGAGCAGCACGTAGTCCGCGCCCAGACCGACAGTCTCGACGAGCGCCGGCAGCACCATGGGCAGCGAGATGAAGCTGAGGTCCCCGACCACAAGGGTCGGCACCTCCGTCACTCCGCTCTGCTCGGCGAGTGTCGGGGCGGTGAGATAGCGGGCGTTCGATCCCTCGACCACGCTCACCCGGTCATCCGAGCGAATGGATGCCGCGAGCTGCCCGTGACCGACATCGAGCGCGATCACGCGGCTCGCCCCGCGCTCCAGCAGTACCTGGGTGAAGCCCCCCGTGGATGCGCCGACATCGAGACACAGGCGACCGGCCGGATCGATGCCGAAACCATCGAGGGCGGCGATGAGCTTGTGGGCGGCCCGGCTGACGTAGTCGTCAGCTCCGGCGACCTCGATGCGCTGGCCCTCGCCGACGCTCGCCGACGGTTTGACGACCGGCATGCCATCGACGGTGACGAGCCCGTCAGCTATGAGCTTCGCCGCGTGGGTGCGCGACCGGGCGAGCCCGCGCGCCGCGAGGGCGGCATCCAGCCGGGTGTCAGTCACGGGTCAGCACGTCCATCGCAGGCCGGCGCCACGTCAGCCACGTCAGCCATGGCTGGGCGAGGCGTCCCCGCCCTCGAGGCGCGCCTGCAGTTCGTCGTGCAGCTGCGCGAAGGCGGCGGCCCGCGACTCGAGAGGCTGATCCTCGATCAGACGGAGTCGGGAGAGCAGGGCATCCGAATCGGTGCCGTCCACGGTTGCGCTGTCGTCGCTCATGTTCACGAATATAGTTCGGCGGGCACGTCGAGCGCGTAGATGGCCATTCCGGAGTTCCAGATGGATGCCGCGCCGGCGCGCAGCAGATCGACTCCCGACCCCGACTCGATGGTGAGCACCCGGCCCGTGCGCCTGACCCGGGCCGAGCCCACGATCGTGTCCACTCCCCCGGCGAATTCCTCCGACACCGTCTCGGGGTAGGGCAGGTGCAGTTCGCGAAGGTCCTGAAGAATGTATGTCGGCCGCTCGTCGGGCGCGGCCGCGAGCACCTGCTTCGCCTGATCGATCCCCGTCAGAACGAGTGCGGAGGGGATTCCGGAACGATTCGCCCCGAGGATGTCAGTGTCCAACCGGTCGCCGATCATCAGCGCCGCGCGTGAACCGAATCGCGCGAACGCCTCCTCGAAGATCGCCACCTCCGGTTTGCCAGCAACGATCGGCAGCCTGCCCACGGCGGTGTGCACGGCCGACACCAGAGTGCCGTTGCCGGGAGCGATGCCCCGCGCCTGCGGAATCGTCCAGTCCGTGTTCGTGGCGACCCAGTGCACGGCCTCGCCGCCGCCGTTGAGGGCGAATGCGGCCTCAGCCAGGTGAACCCAGCCCACCGTCGGGTCGAAGCCCTGGATGACAGCAGCGGGCGAATCGAGGGCCGAGCGCGTCACGACGAACCCGGCCCGCTCCACCTCGGTGGTCAGCCCGTCGCCGCCGACGACCAACACCGTCGATCCGACCGGTACGAGACCGGAGAGCACCGTGACGGCCGCCTGTGGTGAGGTGACCACGTCACTGGGAGCCACGGTGAGGCCCAACTCGGTGAGGTGGCCCGCGACTGTGGCATCCGTTCGTGAGGCATTGTTCGTGATGTAGCCGACGCTGACGGACGTCGGAATCGCGTTTATGCTCTCGACGGCATATTCGATGGCGCCCGGCCCACGGTAGATCACACCGTCGAGATCGGCGAGCACAACCTCGATCGAATCCAGCGGCGTGCTACTGCTCATCGGGGTCGACGACCTCCTCCGGGCCCCCGCCGAACTCCTCTGGCTCCTCGTCGAACTCCTCGACTACCTCGATGAGGTCGTCTTCGGGATCGGTCTCGTCGAGGGCGTCGGCGGCGACATCCGCTCGTCGCAGCCACTCGGCGGCCTCATCGTTCCGGCCCAGCTCCTCGAGCACAGTGGCGTAAGCGTCGAACAGGCCGGGGCTCCACGAGTAGGCGACCGAAGGGTCGAGCTGGGGTATCTCCAGCTCGGCCAGGGCAGCCTCGGGATGCCCGAGATCCAGCCGCGCGCCCGACATGGCGATCGCGAGCTCGACCTGCACCGGTACCGGAAGTGACGCGCGGGGCACGGATCGCCCGAGCTCGAGTGCGCGCTCGGGCCGCCCCATCCCCCGCTCGCTGTCGACCATCATGGGCAGCTGGTCATCGCGGCCGGTGATGCGGCGGTAGGTGCGCAGCTCACGAAGCGCCAGTGCATAGTCGCCGGTCGAATAGGCCGTGATCGCGAGGGTCTCGCGCACGATTCCGATGCGGCCGGCCCGGCGCGCGGCGGAGATCGCGTGCTGATGAGCGAGCTCGGGATCGTCGTCGATCAGCCGAGCGGCCATCACCAGATGGCGTGCCACACCCTCGGCGTTCTCCTTGCTGAGGGTCTTCAATTCGTTTCGTGCGACGCGATCGAGGTCTCCGGGGACAACCTCGTCCGGGATCATCGGGTCGTCATGATGAGCGCGAACCGACCGGATGCCGAAGGGGTCGCGATCCTCCGGGGTCTCGCGCTCGCGGGCATCCTTGTCGCCGCGGGCTGGGGCGCCACCCTTGGTCCAGAGGCGCTGCTCGTCGGGCTTGCCTCCACGGGCGGGACGTGCACCCGAATGGGGCGCTCCCCCGGTGCGGGCAGCCGGACGGCCGCCGGCCGGGCGCTGGCCCCGGGGCTTGTCCTTACCCTGCGAGTCGTTCATCTCGATGTCTCCTGGATCGTTAACGCAAAATGGCCACCCGCACGCTGCTATTAACAGCGGGGGTGGCCACTTTACAAAGAAGTCCGGCGGTGTCCTACTCTCCCACAAAGTCTCCCTTGCAGTACCATCGGCGCAGAGAGTCTTAGCTTCCGGGTTCGGAATGTAACCGGGCGTTTCCCTCTCGCTATGGCCGCCGAAACACTATTGATTTATCAATCGTTTCTGGCCAGTTCAGTTCGAGCTCAAAGAGCTCTCCCCTAGCTGGGCGCAGTTCCCGACCGTAAATCGGGAACCACAAAGTGGACGCAAGCATACTCATTCACCTCGAAGGTGGAGTGTTATCAATTTATCGGCTTATTAGTACGGGTCAGCTCCACGAGTCTTTAGTCCTCGCTTCCACATCCCGCCTATCAACCCAGTAGTCTAGCTGGGAGCCTCTCGACCGAAGTCATGGAAATCTCATCTTGAAGCCGGCTTCCCGCTTAGATGCTTTCAGCGGTTATCCGTTCCGAACGTAGCTAATCAGCGGTGCTCCTGGCGGAACAACTGACACACCAGAGGTTCGTCCATCCCGGTCCTCTCGTACTAGGGATAGCTCTTCTCAAATTTCCTGCGCGCGCAGAGGATAGGGACCGAACTGTCTCACGACGTTCTAAACCCAGCTCGCGTACCGCTTTAATGGGCGAACAGCCCAACCCTTGGGACCTACTCCAGCCCCAGGATGCGACGAGCCGACATCGAGGTGCCAAACCATGCCGTCGATATGGACTCTTGGGCAAGATCAGCCTGTTATCCCCGAGGTACCTTTTATCCGTTGAGCGACAGCGCTTCCACAAGCCACTGCCGGATCACTAGTCCCGACTTTCGTCCCTGCTCGACTTGTCAGTCTCACAGTCAAGCTCCCTTGTGCACTTACACTCGACACCTGATTGCCAACCAGGTTGAGGGAACCTTTGGGCGCCTCCGTTACTTTTTGGGAGGCAACCGCCCCAGTTAAACTACCCACCATGCACTGTCCCTGAACCGGATCACGGTTCGAAGTTAGATATCCAGAGTGACCAGAGTGGTATTTCAACAATGACTCCACCTGAACTAGCGTCCAAGCTTCACAGTCTCCCACCTATCCTACACAAGCCACACCGAACACCAATACAAAGCTATAGTAAAGGTCACGGGGTCTTTCCGTCCTTCTGCGCGTAACGAGCATCTTTACTCGTAGTGCAATTTCGCCGAGTTCGCGGTTGAGACAGCTGGGAAGTCGTTACGCCATTCGTGCAGGTCGGAACTTACCCGACAAGGAATTTCGCTACCTTAGGATGGTTATAGTTACCACCGCCGTTTACTGGGGCTTAAATTCTCAGCTTCGCCTTGCGGCTAACCGTTCCTCTTAACCTTCCAGCACCGGGCAGGCGTCAGTCCGTATACATCGTCTTGCGACTTAGCACGGACCTGTGTTTTTAGTAAACAGTCGCTTCCCACTGGTCTCTGCGGCCATCGAACGCTCCAGGAGTAAATCCCTTCACGCCTCAGGCCCCCCTTCTCCCGAAGTTACGGGGGCATTTTGCCGAGTTCCTTAACCACGATTCTCTCGATCTCCTTGGTATTCTCTACCTGACCACCTGAGTCGGTTTGGGGTACGGGTGACTGGAACCTCGCGTCGATGCTTTTCTTGGCAGCATAGGATCACCGAATTCGCCCGTGAGGGCTATGCATCAGATCTCAGGCTATGTGAGAGACGGATTTGCCTATCTCTCGCCCTACGTCCTTACACCGGGACAACCATCGCCCGGTACGGCTACCTTCCTGCGTCACACCTGTTAATACGCTAACCGCACCAGAACGGGGTCGAGCGTTAGGCCGGCCGCTTCACCCCGAAGGGATCCGTCAGCCGGATTAGGACTCTTAGCACTACTGGATTAGTTTGGGCGGTTCTTCGTCAGTACGGGAATATCAACCCGTTGTCCATCGACTACGCCTGTCGGCCTCGCCTTAGGTCCCGACTTACCCAGGGCGGATTAACCTGGCCCTGGAACCCTTGGTCTTTCGGAGGACGGGTTTCTCACCCGTCTTTCGCTACTCATGCCTGCATTCTCACTCGTGTGGCGTCCACGGCTGGTTTACACCGCCGCTTCACTCGCCACACGACGCTCTCCTACCACTCCGTGCGCCTGGACACCTTGCGATGCCTAGCTAATACACGAAATCTACAACTTCGGTGGTGTGCTTGAGCCCCGTTACATTGTCGGCGCGGAATCACTTGACCAGTGAGCTATTACGCACTCTTTCAAGGGTGGCTGCTTCTAAGCCAACCTCCTGGTTGTCTGTGCAACTCCACATCCTTTCCCACTTAGCACACGCTTGGGGACCTTAGTTGGTAGTCTGGGTTGTTTCCCTCTCGACGATGAAGCTTATCCCCCACCGTCTCACTGCTGCGCTCTCACTTACCGGCATTCGGAGTTTGGCTAACGTCAGTAACCTTTTGGGGCCCATCAGCTATCCAGTAGCTCTACCTCCGGCAAGAAACACGCAACGCTGCACCTAAATGCATTTCGGAGAGAACCAGCTATCACGAAGTTTGATTGGCCTTTCACCCCTATCCACAGCTCATCCCCTCCATTTTCAACTGAAGTGGGTTCGGTCCTCCACGACGTCTTACCGTCGCTTCAACCTGGCCATGGATAGATCACTTCGCTTCGGGTCTAGACCCAGCGACTAAAACGCCCTATTAAGACTCGCTTTCGCTACGGCTGCCCCACTCGGGTTAACCTCGCCACTGAGCACTAACTCGCAGGCTCATTCTTCAAAAGGCACGCTCTCACCCCTACTAGGGAGGCTCGAACGGTTTGTAAGCAGACGGTTTCAGGTACTATTTCACTCCCCTCCCGGGGTACTTTTCACCTTTCCCTCACGGTACTTGTCCGCTATCGGTCATCTGGGAGTATTTAGGCTTACCAGGTGGTCCTGGCAGATTCACACGGGATTTCTCGGGCCCCGTGCTACTTGGGATACTCTTCGCGCCATTGATACATTTCGGCTACGGGGTTGGCACCCTCTATGACTGGCCTTTCAATGCCATTCGCCTATATATCGTTGTAACGCTTGCTGTACGGCAGTAACAGCAGAAAAGTCCCGCTACCCCGACCATGCAACGCCTGCCGGCTATCACACATGATCGGTTTGGCCTGTTCCGGTTTCGCTCGCCACTACTAACGGAATCACGGTTGTTTTCTCTTCCTGTGGGTACTGAGATGTTTCACTTCCCCACGTTCCCTCTACCCGCCCTATATATTCAGGCGGGAGTCATCAGGTCGTCTTGCAACGCCTGACGGGGTTTCCCCATTCGGAAATCCTCGGATCAAAGCTCTATTATCAGCTCCCCGAGGCTTATCGCAGATTTATACGTCCTTCTTCGGCTCCAGATGCCAAGGCATCCACCGTCTGCTCTTAGAAAATTGATATCACATGAGTAGATCCAGCCGAGGAAACGGCTGGACCAATTTGTGATATGAACCCGAAGGTTCATATCTAAGATGCTCGCGTCCACTGTGTAGTTCTCAAAATACGGGCGGTACCCCGTGTGCCAGACCCTCAGGTCAGTCACAACAAGGTCCAGAGGTCCGATCGACACCCGAAGGCGCCGGCCCGGTCCCTCAGGACCCAACAGCGTGCAGAAGACCAGACTCGAGCCGAGCATCCGTTCCTTCTTCGCAAGCGAAGCGTACTGAGAGGCAAGGTTCTTACCTGGTCACAATGTCAATGTTCCACCCATGAGCGCTGCCCAACCCGAACAGGTTGGTGCAGCTTGGTCGCTTTAGTGTCCCCCTTTAGCCATCTGTAAACAGGATGGGCCAGAGGACGCGACACGTGCTCCTTAGAAAGGAGGTGATCCAGCCGCACCTTCCGGTACGGCTACCTTGTTACGACTTAGTCCTAATCACCGATCCCACCTTCGACAGCTCCCTCCTTGCGGTTGGGCCACTGGCTTCGGGTGTTACCGACTTTCATGACTTGACGGGCGGTGTGTACAAGGCCCGGGAACGTATTCACCGCAGCGTTGCTGATCTGCGATTACTAGCGACTCCGACTTCATGAGGTCGAGTTGCAGACCTCAATCCGAACTGAGACCGACTTTTTGGGATTCGCTCCACCTCGCGGTATTGCAGCCCTTTGTATCGGCCATTGTAGCATGCGTGAAGCCCAAGACATAAGGGGCATGATGATTTGACGTCATCCCCACCTTCCTCCGAGTTGACCCCGGCAGTCTCCTATGAGTTCCCACCATTACGTGCTGGCAACATAGAACGAGGGTTGCGCTCGTTGCGGGACTTAACCCAACATCTCACGACACGAGCTGACGACAACCATGCACCACCTGTATACCGACCTTGCGGGGAGAACATTTCTGAACTTTTCCGGTATATGTCAAGCCTTGGTAAGGTTCTTCGCGTTGCATCGAATTAATCCGCATGCTCCGCCGCTTGTGCGGGCCCCCGTCAATTCCTTTGAGTTTTAGCCTTGCGGCCGTACTCCCCAGGCGGGGAACTTAATGCGTTAGCTGCGACACAGAAACCGTGGAATGGTCCCTACATCTAGTTCCCAACGTTTACGGCATGGACTACCAGGGTATCTAATCCTGTTCGCTCCCCATGCTTTCGCTCCTCAGCGTCAGTTACGGCCCAGAGATCTGCCTTCGCCATCGGTGTTCCTCCTGATATCTGCGCATTCCACCGCTACACCAGGAATTCCAATCTCCCCTACCGCACTCTAGTCTGCCCGTACCCACTGCAGGCTGGAGGTTGAGCCTCCAGTTTTCACAGCAGACGTGACAAACCGCCTACGAGCTCTTTACGCCCAATAATTCCGGATAACGCTTGCACCCTACGTATTACCGCGGCTGCTGGCACGTAGTTAGCCGGTGCTTTTTCTGCAGGTACCGTCACTTTCGCTTCTTCCCTACTAAAAGAGGTTTACAACCCGAAGGCCGTCGTCCCTCACGCGGCGTTGCTGCATCAGGCTTGCGCCCATTGTGCAATATTCCCCACTGCTGCCTCCCGTAGGAGTCTGGGCCGTGTCTCAGTCCCAGTGTGGCCGGTCACCCTCTCAGGCCGGCTACCCGTCGTCGCCTTGGTGAGCCATTACCTCACCAACTAGCTGATAGGCCGCGAGTCCATCCTTGACCGAAATTCTTTCCACCCCCAGGAGATGCCTCCGAAGGTCGTATCCGGTATTAGACGTCGTTTCCAACGCTTATCCCAGAGTCAAGGGCAGGTTACTCACGTGTTACTCACCCGTTCGCCACTAATCCAGCAGGAGCAAGCTCCCGCTTTCATCGTTCGACTTGCATGTGTTAAGCACGCCGCCAGCGTTCATCCTGAGCCAGGATCAAACTCTCCATAAATGTTTGATTGCTCGAGTCGCAAGCGACTCGGCACATCTAGCGCCACCCGCATCCGGAATGGGATGTCGAGGTGACAAGTTTGAAACTGACAGAACAAATCAATACTGACTTGCTTTGTTGTTTATATCTTTTCCAAAGGAATCCGGCCTACCGAAGTAGGCACGGGTTTTTGGCATTTGACATTGTGCACGCTGTTGAGTTCTCAAGGATCGGGCGCTCCTGACTTCCACCTTGCGGCTTCGTTTCAGGGCAACTGCTCTAACCTACCACCAGGACGCCGCAGTCGCTACTAGAGCAACTACATTCACTGGCTGGATTTGGTCCCTCTTGAGGCCGGGAAGCTCTGCGGCTTTCCCGCACCTTTGGGGTGACAAGGGATTACATTACGTGGATGTTACGCGCCCTGCAAATTACGGTGAATCCCGGGCGTGTCGGACGCGAAAGCTACTCGGCGAATACCCCGGCGAGGGTCTTCTTGCCGCGCCGGAGCACGGCCATCCGACCCGCCAGCAGCGAGCCATCCAGCACGGATGCCTCGTCGTCCACCCGCACGTTGTTCACGTAGACGCCGCCCTCGCCGATCGAACGGCGGGCCGCGGCGAGGCTCGGGGAGAGCCCTGTGTCCACCAGGAGCTGCGCGATGGTCGAGCTCGCCGGCGCTGTGGTGTGCGGCAGTTCACGCAGGGCCTGCTCGAGGGTGGCGTCATCCAGTGCGGTCAACTCCCCCTGCCCGAAGAGCGCCGCTGCGGCGGCAATGGCCGCCTCGGTGGCAGCCGTACCGTGCACGAGCGCCGTGACCTCCCACGCGAGCACCCGCTGGGCCTCGCGCTTGAAGGGCTCGGCGGCCACGGCTGCCGCGAGGCGATCGATCTCGGCACGACCGAGGAAGGTGAAGATCTTGATGCGCTCCATCACGTCGGCATCGTCGGTGTTGAGCCAGAACTGGTAGAACGCGTACGGACTCGTCATCGCCGGATCGAGCCAGATCGCATTGCCCTCGCTCTTGCCGAACTTGGTGCCGTCGGAGTTGGTGATCAGCGGAGTGCCGATGGCATGCGCTGAGACACCCTCCGCCTTGTGGATGAGATCGGTGCCGCTGGTGAGGTTGCCCCACTGGTCGCTGCCGCCGGTTTGCAGCACGCAGCCGTAGCTTCGGTAGAGCTCGAGGAAATCCATGCCCTGCAGGATCTGGTAGCTGAACTCGGTGTAGCTGATGCCCGCATCGGAGTTGAGTCGGGCGCTGACGGCATCCTTCTTCAGCATCGTGCCCACCCGGAAGTACTTACCCACGTCGCGGAGGAAGTCGATCGCCGACAGGGGTGCGGTCCAGTCGAGGTTGTTGACGAGCCTCGCGGCGTTGTCGCCCTCGAAACTCAGGAATTTGGAGACCTGCGCTTGGAGGTAGCCGACCCATTCGGCTACCACCGCCGCATCGTTGAGGGTGCGCTCGGCCGTCGGGCGCGGGTCGCCGATGAGTCCGGTGGAGCCGCCCACCAACCCGAGCGGCTTGTGGCCGGCGAGCTGGAGGCGACGCATCAGCAGCAGCTGCACGAGGTTGCCGAGATGAAGGCTCGGCGCCGTCGGGTCGAACCCGCAGTAGTAGGTGATAGGCGCACCGGCCAGCAGCGACTTGAGCTCATCGGCATTGGTCGAAACGTGCACGAGCCCGCGCCAGTTCAGTTCCTCCCAGACATCAGGGAAAGAAGAGTCGTTTTGCTGGGTCCGGGCTAAGGATGGCACGTCACCAACCGTAGCGGAGGTGCGCGGGTGCTAGGCCGCAGTGACCTCGTCGTAGAGGCCGATGATGTTGCCTTCACTGTCTTTGATGTAGACCCAGCGGGAGTTCTCGTCGAGGAACTCGATATTTCCCACCTGGGAACCACCGTTCGCGATGACCTTCGCGACCGTCTCCTCGATGTTGTCGACCGTGAACACCACGGTCGGATGCGGCGACGAGCCGCGGAGGTGCAGGTCGCCGTTGATGCCCTTGCTGTCAGGCTGCGTCAGCATGCCCATTTCGTCGCCCCAGGGCTCATAGTCGAAAGCGAGCACTGCCTTGTAAAAGGACTGCGCGCGGGCGATGTCGTCGACGGGAATCTCGAAATGCTCAACGTGTGCCATCGGGCTAGTTTTGCGGGTGCGATCGGCGGGGTCAACGGGGTGTGCTGGGATGCCGCTTGTAGGGCGAGACCGTGGGATCGCCAGGAATGAAGAACCGCCACGGGTAGTCCGCCCCTCCCCCGGCGCCGGAGACGCCCGTGCGCGGCCCCTGCGCGAAGAGAGCCGAGCTCTCGGCGGGAGTGAATCGCACCCGCCCGTTCTCGAGGCTGGATCCGCCGTCGGCGAGAGTGACGCCCAGTGCGACGGTGAGGCGGGCCGGGCCCCGCGCGAGGTCGGCATCCGTGCGGCTCGTCGTGCGGCGCATCCGGGCGACCTCGATGCCGTCGATGATCTCGCCCGCACGCAGCAGGACCGCGGATGCCTCGCCCTCGGGTGAGCACACGATGTTGGCGCACACATGCATGCCGTAGGTGAAGTACGTGTACAGGTGACCGGGCGGCCCGAACATCACCGCGGTGCGCGGCGTGAGCCCCCGGAAGGCGTGCGAGCCGGGGTCGGCCCCGCCCTGGTACGCCTCCACCTCGGTGAGGCGCAGGGTGACACCGTCGACGGTCAGGTGGCCGCCGAGCAGCAGGGGCGCGACCTCGAGGGCCGGCCGAGAAAGCAGGGTCCCTAGAACAGCGGGATCCCGTTGACCGCGACGATGATGAACGCGACCACCAGCACGGCCACGCTCACGACGACGACGATCGTCGTCGCTCGCTTGGTCATGCCGCGGCGCCACCAGCCGGGATCCTGATCATTCTGCAGTGTCACAGGGTGCTCCTTGAGGTGAGGGCGCGAACGCGCGCGGTGAGTTCGGTGCGTTGTTCTGCGACGCGCTCGGGCGACGTGCCGCCCACGCCAGATCGACTGGACACCGAGCCCTCGATCGTGAGCACGTCACGAACGCCTGGGGTCAGGTGGGGCGAGACTGCCTGATACTGCTCGTCGGTCGGCTCGTCGAGGTCGAGCCCGTTGTCTTCGCAGAACCGTACGAGCGCTCCCGAGATCTCGTGAGCCTCGCGGAACGGCACCCGCTGGCGAACGAGCCAGTCGGCGACATCCGTGGCCAGGGAGAAGCCCTGCGGGGCGAGTTCGGCCATGCGCTGCGTGTCGAAGGTCAGGGTCCCGACCATGCCCGTGAACGCGGGCAGGAGTACTTCGAGAGTCTCCACCGAGTCGAAGACCGGCTCCTTGTCCTCCTGCAGGTCGCGGTTGTAGGCGAGCGGGAGCCCCTTGAGCGTCGCGAGCAGGCCGGCGAGGTTGCCGATCAGTCGCCCGGACTTGCCGCGCGCGAGCTCGGCGATGTCGGGGTTCTTCTTCTGCGGCATGATCGACGACCCGGTGGAGTAGGCGTCATCGAGGCGCACGAAGCCGAACTCGCGCGTGTTCCAGATGATGATCTCCTCGGCGAACCGGGAGAGGTCAATTCCGAGCTGGGCGGCGATGAAGGCGAACTCCGCCACGACGTCGCGACTCGCAGTCGCGTCGATCGAGTTCTCGCTGGGGCGAGCCAGGCCCAGCTCACTCGCGACCAGGACGGGGTCGAGTCCCAGGCTGCTGCCCGCGAGGGCGCCGGCGCCATAGGGCGACGCGGATGCCCGCCCGCGCCAATCGCGCAGCCGCTCGAGGTCACGCACCAACGGCCAGGCGTGCGCAAGCAGATGGTGGGCGAGCAGCACGGGCTGCGCGTGCTGGAGGTGTGTGCGCCCGGGCAGGATCGCGCTGCCCGCCTTCTCGGCCTGAGCGTTGATGGCATCGATGAGGTCGACCACGAGGTCGCCGATCACGGCGGCGTGGTCGAGCAGGTACATCCGGATCAGGGTGGCGATCTGGTCGTTGCGGCTGCGGCCCGCGCGCAGGCGCCCACCGACCTCGGCACCCACGATGTCGATCAGCGCCGACTCGAGGGCACCGTGAACGTCTTCGTCATCGGGAGCGGCGACAAGCTCACCGCTGTCGACCCGGCGTCGCAGTTCGTCGAGACCCGCGTGCATCGCGGTCTCCTCGGAAGCGCTCAGGTAGCCCGCAGCGGCAAGCGCCTTGGCGTGCGCGTGGGAGCCCGCGATGTCGTAGGGCGCCAGCTGCCAGTCGAAGTGCGTGGAGCGGCTCAGACGCGCGAGTTCCGCCGAGGGGCCGCTCGCGAACCGGGCGCCCCACAGGGCGCCGTCACCGGTCTTCGCTTCTGCCACGGGGTCGGTCTCCTTCGGTTGGGTTCAGTCTAGGGATGGGTCTGCTGGCGGTTTCGATACGCCGCTTCGCGGCTACTCAACCGGCCTACTGCTCGAGCAGCCAGACCAGCAGCGCCTTCTGGGCGTGCAGCCGGTTCTCGGCCTCGTCCCAGATCACGCTCTGCGGGCCGTCGATGACCTCGCCGGTCACCTCGTAGCCGCGGTCGGCGGGCAGGCAGTGCAGGAAGATCGCATCGGGCTTGGCGAGAGCCATCATGTCGGCGTCGACCTTGTAGGGCGAGAGGGATGCCACGCGCGCGGCCTTCTCCTCCTCCTTGCCCATCGACACCCAGGTGTCCGTCACGACGACGTCGACACCCGCGACCGCCTCGAGCGGGTCGGTGTAGATGGTGACTGAGCCGCCGGTCTGCACGGCGATCGCGTCGGCATCCGAGACGATGCGCTCGTCGGGCATGTAGTCGGCCGGGCAGGCGATGCGCACGTGCATGCCGGCCGTCGCACCCGCGAGCAGGTACGAGTGCACCATGTTGTCGGCGCCGTCGCCCAGGAAGGCGAGCGTGAGACCGGCGAGGGTGCCCTTGTGCTCGCGGATCGTGAGCAGGTCGGCAAGCAACTGACACGGGTGGAACTCGTCACTCAGCGCGTTGATCACCGGCACAGTGGTGTCGGCGGCCATCTCGACCAGGCCCGACTGCGCGTAGGTGCGCCAGACGATCGCCGCGACCTGGCGCTCGAGCACGCGGGCCGTATCCGACGCCGTCTCCTTGCCGCCGAGCTGGCTGTTGGCCGTGGAGATGATGAGCGGCACTCCCCCGAGGTCAGCGATGCCCACTGCAAATGACACCCGCGTGCGTGTCGACGACTTGTCGAAGATCACCGCCACAGTCTGCGGGCCGGCGAGAGGCTTGCGACCCCAGCGGTCCGCCTTGATCTGCTCGGCCAGGTCGAGGATCGCGGTCTGCTCGGCCTGGGTCAGGTCGTCGTCGCGGAGGAAGTGGCGGGTCATGCTGTGGCCTCGCTTACATGAGTGAGTGCTGCTGTGAACTTGTCAATGAACTCGGCGATCTCGGCGTCGCCGATGATCAGGGGCGGGGCGATGCGGATGCTCGTGTCGTTGGGCGCGTTGACGATCAGTCCCAGCTCCAGGGCCTTCGCCACCACCGCGGGAGCGACGTCATCGGTCAGGCCGACGCCGATCAGGAGGCCGCGACCGCGCACCTCATCAACCAGCGGCAGGTCGGCGATCGCTGCACGCAGCTGCTCTCCGCGGGTCGCTGCGTTGTCGACGAGTCCCGCCCGCTCGATCTCCCCGAGCACGGCGTTCGAGGCCGCCGTCGCCAGCGGGTTGCCGCCGAACGTGCTGCCGTGTTGGCCCGCCGTGAACAGGTCGGATGCCGCGCCGAAGGTCACGAGCGCCCCGATCGGCACTCCGCCGCCGATGCCTTTGGCCACGGCTATCGCGTCGGGCACGATCCCCGCCTGTTGAAACGCCCACCACGTGCCGGTGCGACCGGCGCCCGTCTGGATCTCGTCGAGGATGAGCAGAGCGCCGTGGCGAGCCGTGATGTCCCGTGCCGCTGCGAGGTACCCCTCGGGGAGGTCGATGACGCCGGCCTCACCCTTGATCGGCTCGATGACGACGGCCGCGACATCCGGGCCGATGGCTCGCTCGAGCGCCTCGATGGTCGAATCGATGTGCTCGACGTTGGGCACGAGCGGCTCGAACGGCTCGCGCAGCGCGGGCTTGCCGGTGAGCGAGAGCGAGCCCATCGTGCGACCGTGGAACGAATTGTTGAGCGCGATGATGCGCGGCCTGCCGGTGCGCCGGGCGAGCTTGATGGCGGCCTCGATCGCCTCAGCGCCCGAGTTGCAGAAGTAGACGCGGTCGCCGCCGGTCAGGCGGGTGAGGCGGGCGGCCAGCTCCAGCTGCGGCGGGTTGGCGAAGTAGTTGGAGACGTGCGCGACGGTCGCGATCTGCCGGCTGACGGCATCCACCAGCACGGGGTGCGCGTGCCCCAGGGCGTTGACCGCGATACCGGCGAGGAAGTCGAGGTACTTCGCGCCGGTGTCATCCCAGACGTAGCAGCCCTCGCCGCGTACGAGCTCGCGCGACGGCAGGGCGGCCGACTTCATGATCTTTGCCGAGTACTCGTCCTGCCACGTCATGCGGGTACCACCTCCGTGCCGATGCCCTGCGTCGTGAAGACCTCGAGCAGGATCGAGTGCGGCTCGCGGCCGTCGATGATGGCCGCCTTCGCGACTCCCCCGGCGACGGCCTCCAGGCACGACGCCATCTTGGGGATCATGCCCGACTCGAGGCTGGGCAGCAGGGCCTCGAGTTCGGTCGTGGTGATGATCGAGACGAGCGAATCGCGGTTGGGCCAGTCGCTGTAGAGGCCCGCGACATCGGTGAGGATCACGAGCTTGGCCGCTCCCAGGACCACGGCGAGGGATGCCGCGGCCGAGTCCGCGTTGACGTTGAGCAGTCCGTCGGGCCCGTTCGCCACAGTCGAGATGACGGGGATGCGACCGGCGGCGACCTCCAGCAGCACCGCCGCCGGATCGACCGACGTCACATCGCCGACCAGACCGAGGTCCACGAGCTCGCCGTCGACGACCGCGGCCCGCGGTTCGCCGGTGAACAGTCCGTACTGGTCGCCCGAGATGCCCTCGGCCAGGTAGGCGTGCTCGGTGATGCTGTGCTCGTTGATCAGGCCGACCAGCTCGCCGCCGACCTGTTCGGCTAGCACCTGTCTGATCACCGGCATCGACTCCGGGGTAGTGACCCGGTAGCCGCCCTTGAATTCGCTCGGGATGCCGCGGCGCGTCAACTCGGCGGTGATCTGCGGCCCGCCGCCGTGCACCACAACGGGCTTCACCCCGGCAAAGCGCAGGTACGCCATGTCCTCGGCGAATGCGCGCTTGAGGTCATCGTCGACCATCGCGTTGCCGCCGAACTTGACCACGATGATCTCGTCGTGGAACCGCTTCAGCCACGGCAGTGATTCGATGAGCACTGCGGCCTTCGCGGCCGCCTGATCCTGGCTGACCATCAGCTGGAGTACGCCGAGTTCTCGTGCACGTAGTCGTGCGTGAGATCGTTCGTGAGGATCGTCGCCGTGTGCTGGCCCGACTTGAGGTCGATGAGCAGGTCCACGCGGCGCGGTGACAGGTCGACGTCGGTACGCGGCCGGTCGGGTGCCCCGGCGTGGCATACCTGCACCCCGTTCATGCTCACGTCGACGTCGTACGGGTCGAAGGCGGCATCCGTGGTTCCGATGGCGGCGAGCACCCGGCCCCAGTTGGGGTCGTTGCCGAAGACTGCGGCCTTGAACAGGTTGTTGCGGGCGACGGAGCGACCGACCTCGACAGCGTCGTCCTCGGTTGCCGCGCCGACGACCTCGATGCGGATGTCGTGGCTGGCTCCTTCCGCGTCGCCCTGCAGCTGCTCGGCGAGGTCGATGCACACCTCGGTCAGCACCTGGGTGAACGCGTCGAGCTCCGGCTCCACGCCGGACGCCCCGCTCGCCAGTAGCGACACCTGGTCGTTGGTGGACATGCAGCCGTCGGAGTCGAGGCGGTCGAAACTGACGCGGGTCGCGTGGCGCAGCGCGATGTCGAGTTCGGCGCTCGAGAGCACGACGTCGGTCGTGATGACCACGAGCATCGTCGCGAGGCCCGGCGCGAGCATGCCCGCGCCCTTCGCCATAGCGCCGATCGTGTAGCCGGTGCCCTGCTTGATCGAGCGCTTCGGCTTCGAGTCGGTGGTCATGATCGCCAGGCTCGCCTCCTCGCCGTGGTCGCCGAGAGCGGCGGCCGCGAGTTCGACGCCCGCGAGGATCTTGTCGAGGGGAAGTTGGTCGCCGATCAAACCGGTCGAGCAGACGAGCACGTCACCCGAGCTGACGCCGAGTGCGAATGCCACCGCCTCCGCCGTGGAGTGCGTCACCTGGAAACCCTGCGCACCGGTGAAGCAGTTCGCTCCCCCGGAGTTGAGCACGATCGCGCTCGCCGTGCCATCGGCGATGGCCTGCTGCGACCAGATGATCGGGTTGGCCTTCGACCGGTTGCTCGTGAACACGGCCGCAGCGTTGGCCAGCGGACCCCGGTTCACCACGAGGGCGAAGTCCAGACCCCCACTCGACTTGAGGCCCGCGGTCACGCCCGCCGCCTCGAAACCCTTCGCCGCTGTCACGCTCACGGTGCCACCCCATCCACAGTCAGTCCGGTCGTCTCCGGCAGCCCCAGGGCGATGTTCGCCGACTGGATCGCCGCCCCCGCGGTGCCCTTCACCAGGTTGTCGATCGCGCTCACCACGACCACGCGTCCTGCCGCCTCGTCGATCGCGAGCCCGATCAGAGCGGTATTGGCTCCCACCGTGTCGGCCGTGCGCGGGAACTGGCCGGCCGGCAGCAGGTGCACGAACGGCTCGTCAGCGTAGGCCTGCTCCCAGGCATCCCGCACCTGTGTTGCGGTGGTGCCGGGCACGAGGCGTGCCGTCGACGTCGCGAGGATGCCGCGGCTCATCGGCACCAGCACGGGAGTGAACGACACGCTCACGCCGACGCCACCCGCGGTCGTCAGATTCTGGATGATCTCCGGCGTGTGCCGGTGGATGCCGCCCACCTGGTACGCGTGCGCGGAGCCCAGCAGTTCACTGGCCAGCAGGTCGGTGCGCAGCGTCTTGCCCGCGCCCGACGGTCCGACGGCGAGAACGGCGACCAGATCGCTCGGCTCGATGACGCCGGCCCGGATGCCCGGGGCGAGGGCCAGCGTGATGGCCGTGACGTTGCATCCCGGAACCGCGATGCGCCTGCTGCCCCGGAGCGACTCACGCTGGGTGCCGCCGGACGCGAGCAGCAACTCGGGCAGGCCGTAGTCCCAGGCGCCGAAGAACTCGCCGCCGTAGAACGTCTCCCACGCCGAGGGGTCGGTGAGACGGTGATCGGCGCCGCAGTCCACGACCAGCGTGTCGGCCGGCAGATCACGGGTGACCTCCCCCGACTTGCCGTGCGGCAGCGCCAAGAACACGACGTCGTGGCCGGCGAGAGTCGCGGCATCCGTCGGCTGCAACTCAAGGTGGGCGAGCGACCGCAGGTGCGGCTGAACGGCACCCAGCGACTGGCCGGCGTTCTGGAACGCGGTCACGGTGGTGACAGAGAAATCGGGGTGCGCCGAGAGCAGTCTCAGCACCTCACCCCCGGCGTAGCCGCTGGCACCAGCGACGGCAACCGACAAGGACATGGCTCTACCTTATTGAGAGACGGACGAGGGGATGACGCGGCGGGGACTCATGCGACCGCAGAGAAGATCACTCCCGGTCGCAGACGAGACACCGCCTAGCGTCGCTCGTCGCGACGTCGGCGCAGCACAACGGTCGGCGCGAAGCGCTCGAGGGTGCGGGTGAAGCCGGTCACGTGACAGAGCGTACCCCCATCCCGTTGGACAGCGCGAATCGCTACGCTGATGATCGATGCTCACCAGGAGCACCACCAGAACACAGGAGAACCCATGTCCGACCTCGATGGCCTCATCAACCTCATCCCCATCGGCGACATCGCGAAGAAGCTCGGAATCGACGAGAACGTCGCCAAGGCCGCCGTCGCGGTCGCCGTGCCCGCCATCGTCGGAGGCCTCGCGGCCAACGCCAAGACCGACACCGGCGCCCAGAAGCTCCAGGCCGCCGTCGAGCACCACGACAAGAAGGTGAGCGTCGACGACGTCGACGTCGAAGACGGCCAAAAGATCGTCAAGCACGTGTTCGGCGCCAAGGCCGACGACGTCGCCGCAGCCGCCGGAGCCAAGGCGGGCGGCCCCGACATCGGCGCCATCGTCGCGCAGGTGCTCCCGATCATCGCCCCCATCGTGCTCGCGTTCCTCGCCCAGCAGATGACCAAGGGCGGCAGCAGCACCGCGGCAGCGCCCAAGGCAGAAGAGCCCGCGGCCGCGACCGGCACCGACATCGGCAGCATCCTCGGCGGCCTGCTCTCGTCTAAGCAGGGCCAAGACATCATCGGTGGCGCGCTCGGCGGGCTGCTCGGAGGCGGGACCAAGTAACTCGGGGCGCTTCGCGCAAGCGGCGCTGCGTTTCAGCTCAGACAATGAGAAAGTCCCGACGGCCATCCGGCCGTCGGGACTTTCTCACAACTCGCAAGAAACGCAACACCCCTTGCGCTCGCTGAACCATCAATCGCCCCGCCTCCGAGCAGCCCACCTCGGCTCCCCCTCAGCACGGGAGGGGGGAGCGCGGTTACTCCCGGAGGGTTGCCCCGAAGGTGGTGGCGGCCAGGGCGACTGCTGCGGTCTTCGCCTCCGTCGCCTCCGCTTGGGTGAGGGTGCGGTCGGCGGCTCGGAAGCGCAGCGCGTAGGTGAGGGACTTGGTTCCCTCGGCCACGCCTGGACCGCGGTAGTCGTCGGTGAGCGCGGCGTGCTCGAGCAGTTCGCCCGCGCCCTCGCGCAGCACGGCGAGCACGTCGCCGGCCGGCACGTCCGCCAAAACGACGAGCGAGACATCCTGCGTCGCGGCAGGGAAGGACGAGATCGGGGTCGCCGAGATCTGCGTCGCCCCCGCGGCGATGAGCGCATCCAGGTCGAGTTCGAGCACAGCAACCACGCGCGGCAGATCCAGCTCGGTGGCCAGGGACGGCAGCAGTTCGCCAGCGAAGCCCACGGGACGCTCACCGATCCGCAGCTCGGCCGTGCGGCCGGGGTGCATGGCCTGGTGGTGACCCGTCACCACGGTCAGCGGCGCCGCCACGAGCTCGGCAATGTGATGTGCGGCGGCGAGGGCATCCGCGAGCCCGGTCGGCACTGCGGGCTGTCCGGGCTGCTTGGCGACGGCATCGCCGAGGAACAGCGCGGCGACGTGCCACGGCTGGGGCGGGATGCTCGCGCGAAGCGCGCCGAGCACCTCGTCGGAGGGGCGCGCGTCACCGGCAGGCAGCGGACCGCTGCCGTAGGACGCACCTGACTCGGGCAGGAACACCGTGCCCACCTCGAACAGCGCGAGGTCAGTCAGGCCGCGCGACAGGTTGCGGTGGGCGACAGTGACAAGACCCGGCAGCAGCGAGGTGCGTAACGCCGCGGCATCCGGATCGAGCGGGTTGGCGACCGTCATGGCGGCGACCGGGCCCGCGACCGCCGAACCGAAGAGGTCGTTGGATGCCTGGGCGACGAACGGGTAGGCGAGCACCTCGGTGAGGCCAGCGGATGCGAGCGAGCTCGCCACCGTGCGGCGCAGGCGCTGCTCGCGGCTGAGGCCCCGTCCGGGTGGTGCAGTGGGCAGCTCAGACGGAATGCGGTCGTACCCGACGATGCGGGCGACCTCCTCAGCGAGCGTCGCGGGGAAGGTCAGGTCGGGGCGCCAGGTGGGCGGTGTCACGCGCCATCCGGTGTCGGAGGCCTCGACCGTCGCGCCGATCGCGATCAGCGAACTGGTGATCTCGTCGGCGGAGAACTCGACACCGATGAGGCCCTCGACGTAGCCGTCCGGGAGATCGATGGGTGCCGGCGCCGAGGACTCGTCGATAGTCGAGCCGAGCGTGTCAGCAGTACCACCCGCAAGCTCGACGAGCAGCTGAACCACTCGCGCGACGGCCGGTGCCGCCGCCTTCGGGTCGACACCGCGCTCGAAGCGACGGGATGCCTCGCTCGGAAGCTTGTGACGTCGGGCGCTGCGCGCGATGGTCACGGGGTCGAAGTTCGCGGCCTCGACCAGCACGTTCGTCGAGGTTGCAGCGTCGATCTCGGTGGACTCGCCGCCCATGACGCCCGCGATACCGATCGGGCCGGACTCGTCGGTGATCAGCAGGTCCTCGGGGTCGAGGGTGCGCTGCTTGCCGTCGAGGGTCGTGATCGTCTCCCCCGCCTTCGCGCGGCGCACAGTGATGCCACCGGTCAGCCGATCGAGGTCGTAGGCGTGGGTGGGCTGTCCGGTCTCGAGCATCACGTAGTTGGTGATGTCGACCACGAGAGACACCGAGCGGATGCCCGCGAGGGCCAGCCGGGACACCATCCACGGCGGGGTGGGCCGGGTCGCATCCACGCCGCGAACCGCGCGGGTCATGAAGACTGTCGCACCGACGCGGCCGCGGATCGGCGCGTCGTCGGCGATGGTCACGGGGAATCCCGACGCCTCGGTCTCGACCGGCTCGACCACCGAGATGGGGTCGCGGAACGCCGCCCCCGTGGAGTTGGCGTACTCCCGTGCGATGCCTCGGATGGAGAAGGCGTACCCGCGGTCGGGCGTGACGTTGACCTCGACGGCGAAGTCGTCCAAGCCGAGGAGGGCGATCGCATCCGTGCCCGCCTCGGGGTCGAGCCCGAGGCTCGCGAGACGCAGGATGCCGTCGTGCTCGTCGCCGAGACCCAACTCGCGCGCCGAGGCGATCATGCCGTCGGAGACGTGGCCGTAGGTCTTGCGCGCGGAGATCGGGAACGGGCCGGGGAGCACAGCACCCGGCAGCGAGACGACGACCTTGTCGCCGACGACGAAGTTGTGGGCGCCGCAGACGATGCCGCGCGGCTCGGCTTCGCCGACATCCACCTGACACCAGTTGATGGTCTTGCCGTTGGCCTGCGGCTCGGGAGTGAACTCGAGCACCTGCCCGACGACGACGGGACCCGACAGCTCGAAGCCGTGCACGTCCTCCTCTTCGAGCCCGACCTTGACGAGCGTTGCGTGCACGTGCTCGTGGGTGACGTCCTCGGGGAGGTCGACGAATTCGCCGAGCCAGGAGATGGGGATGCGCATCTCAGACCACCATTCCGAACTGCTGCGAGAAGCGCACATCGCCCTCGACCATGTCGCGCATGTCGTTCATCTCGTTGCGGAACTGGAGGGTGCGCTCGATGCCCATGCCGAATGCGAAGCCCTGGTAGACCTCGGGGTCGATGCCCGCGGCGCGCAGAACGTTGGGGTTGACCATGCCGCAGCCGCCCCACTCGACCCAGCGGGCGCCGCCCTTGGCGTTCGGCTGCCAGACGTCCATCTCGGCGCTCGGCTCGGTGAACGGGAAGTAGTTGGGGCGCAGGCGAATCTCGGCGCCCTCACCGAACATCGCACGCGCGAGGTGCTCGAGGGTGCCGCGCAGGTGTGCCATCGTCAGGCCTTTGTCGATGGCGATGCCCTCGAGCTGGTGGAAGACCGGCGTGTGGGTGGCGTCGAGCTCGTCCTTGCGGAACACCTTGCCGGGCGACACCACGTAGACCGGCAGCGGCCGGTCGAGCAACGACCGCACCTGCACCGGGCTGGTCTGCGTGCGCAGCAGCAGGTGCGACTCGATCGGGTCGATGAAGAACGTGTCCTGCGTGCCGCGGGCGGGGTGATCCTCGTCCATGTTGAGCGCGTCGAAGTTGAACCACTCGTTCTCGAGTTCGGGACCCTCCGCGACCTCCCAGCCCATGCCGATGAAGATGTCCGACATCTGCTCCATGAGCAGGCTGAGCGGATGCCGCGCACCGGAGCGCCAGCGTGTGGCCACCGCCGTGACATCCACCGCCTCGCTCGCCAGCCGCGCGGACTCCTCGGCGACGGCAAGCTCCGCCTCGCGCGAGGACAGCGCCTCGGCGACACGAGCCCGGGCCTGGCCGACGAGCTTTCCTGCTGCGGCGCGCTGATCGGGCGCGACAGTCTTCAGGCTCGCGTTGAACTGGGCGAGCGGTGAGGCCTCCCCCGCGTGCGCCGCGCGGGCGGCGCGCAGCTCGGTCAGGGTCGTGGAGGCGGCGATAGCGGCGAGGGCGTCATCCCTCGCGGCGTCAACGCTGCTGTCGGTGATCGTGGGGTCTGGCACAAGTGACGAGTTTACTGTCAGCTGCGCTGAGCGAACGCACTCTCATACAGGCAGACGGATGCCGCGGTCGCGAGGTTCATCGATTCGGCGTGGCCGTAGATCGGCACGGTGATCACCCAATCGGCGAGGGCGTAGTGCTCATCGCTCAGGCCGCGCGCCTCGTTGCCGAACAGCCATGCCGTGGGACTGGCCAACGCCCCCGCCTTGCGCGCAGCGAGAAGGTCGGCGCCCTTGATGTCGGCGGCGATCACCTGCACGCCGACCGCCTTGGTGCGCTCGATGACGCTCTCCAGTTCGTTGTCGACGGCGACAGGAAGGTGGAAGAGCGACCCGGTGGTCGCGCGAACCACCTTCGGGTTGTAGAGGTCGACGCTGCGACCGGTGAAGATGACCGCGTCGGCGCCGGCGGCATCCGCGGCACGGATGATCGTGCCGGCGTTGCCCGGGTCGCGCACCTCCTCGAGGATCGCGATGAGCTTCGGCTGCCCGGTCAGGATGTCCTTCACCGAGGTGGGGAACTGACGGCAGACGGCGACAACCCCCTGCGGAGTGACGGTGTCGGCCATCGCCTCGAGCACCTGCTCGGTGACGAACTCGACCTCGAGGTCGGTCTCGGCTGCGGCAGCGGCGATACCGGGGTGGCGCTCCAGCGCCGTGGGGGTCGCGAACAGGTCGACAATGAGCTCGGGGCGGAAGGTCAGAGCCTCCGATACGGCCTGGGGTCCCTCCAAGAGAAAAAGCCCGGTCTGCGACCGGGCTTCTCTCTTAGCGAGTTTTGCCACAGCGCGCACCCGAGGTGAGCGCGGGTTGTCGATCATGTCGACAGCCTATTGCGGCTGACTGAACGCTGGCTTTCGCCGCGCTGAACCTATGCGTTCACCTTCGGCGCGCTCGTGTCGGCCGGCAGTGCGGCCTTCGCGGTGGCGACGATGGCGGCGAACGTGGCGGGCTCGGTGACCGCGAGGTCAGCGAGAATGCGGCGGTCGACCTCGATGCCGGCCAGGTTCAGACCCTGGATAAGGCGGTTGTAGGTCAGGCCGTTCGCGCGCGACGCGGCGTTAATGCGCTGGATCCACAGGCGACGGAAGTCACCCTTGCGCGCACGGCGGTCACGGTATGCGTAGACGAGCGAGTGGGTGACCTGCTCCTTCGCCTTGCGGTACAGGCGCGAACGCTGGCCGCGGTAACCGGAGGCGCGATCGAGGATGACGCGACGCTTCTTGTGGGCGTTGACCGCCCGCTTTACTCTTGCCATTTCTTCTGTACCTGACCCTTACTTGCCGAGAAGCTTCTTGATGACCTTGGCGTCCTGCGGAGCGAGGACCTCTTCCTGGTTCAGGCGGCGCTTTGTCTTGCCGCTCTTGACCTCCAGGTTGTGGCGCATGCCAGCCTGCTGCTTCATGACCTTGCCGCTACCGGTGAGCTTGAAGCGCTTCTTGGCACCGGAGTGCGTCTTCTGCTTAGGCATCCTTTTCCTCTTTCTTCGGAACTACTGGGGCGGGTTTTCCCGCCGCCACGTCTGCTGGTGCTGCGGCCTTCGGCGCTGCAGCCTTGGGGGCGGCGGCTTTGGGCGCCGCGGCCTTCGGTGCTGCTGCCTCCGGGGCCGCTGCCTCGGCTGCTGCCGCTGGGGCTGCAACCTTCGGTGCCGCCTCGGGCGCCGCTGCGGCAGCAGGGGCATCCGTTCGGGCTGGTTTGGAGTTGTTGGCGGCCTTGCGAGCCTCGGCTTCGGCCTTCGCCGCCGCCTTGGTCTTGTGCGGGCCGATCACCATGACCATGTTGCGACCGTCGATGGTCGGGGTCGATTCGACCGAACCGAACTCCGACACATCCTCGGCGAACCTCTGCAGCAAGCGCACGCCCTGCTCGGGACGGGACTGCTCGCGACCGCGGAACAGGATCATCGCTTTGACCTTGTCGCCAGCCTGGAGGAATCCCTCGGCGCGCTTGCGCTTCGTTTCGTAGTCGTGGGTGTCGATCTTGAGGCGGAAACGAACCTCCTTGAGGATCGTGTTCGCCTGGTTGCGCCGCGCTTCCTTGGCCTTCTGGGCCTCTTCGTACTTGAACTTGCCGTAATCCATGATCTTGGCGACGGGAGGCTTGGAATTGGGAGCTACCTCAACCAAATCCAGGTCGGCCTCCTGAGCCAGACGGAGTGCGTCCTCGATGCGGACGACGCCCACCTGCTCGCCATTGGGGCCAACAAGACGGACCTCCGGAACACGGATTCGGTCATTGGTACGGGGATCGCTGATGCGGGTCTCCTTCTCGTAGTTCGTGTGCACCGAACGGTGCAGTGCGGCGGCTGCCGCAGGCAGAACGAGAGAGGATTTTCACGAGCGCTGTCGCGCCAACACCCTTGCTGCTACCAGGCACGCAGTGACGCGGCCTGGCGGGGTGTAACTACCCGGTAACCTTGAGAAGCGGTTGACAGGTGGGAGAATCTCCACTTTCGTAGCCGGGGCGAGCCCCGGAGCCTGCACAAGAATAGCAGACGCCGCCCCGATTCACTAAGGATGCTCCATGGCCGACGCCCCCGACCACATCGACGATGAGATCCGCGACATCTCCGACGTTCCGGCGGTCGAGCTCATCAACACGGTTGCGGTTCACCTGATGAGCGCCGCCGCGGTCAAGCTGGGCCTCGGAGACACCCCGGATGCCGCTGCCGACCTCGATCTCGACGAGGCTCGCAAGCTCATCACCTCCCTCGCCGGACTCGTGACCGCCGCAGCGCCCGAGATCTCCGACAACCACGCCCGCCCGCTGCGTGACGGCCTGCGCTCGCTCCAGCTCGCGTTCCGCGAGGCGTCGTTCATTCAGGATGCGCCCGGTGCTGGTCCCGGCGAGAAGTACACCGGCAGCGTGATCTGAGCCGCTATACAGCGCTCAGAAGCTGCACGCGCAGCGAGTCGACCCGGGTCGTGATGATCTCGGATGCCGCCCAGCGGCCCTGCAGGCGCGCCACGACCGCGTCGAGGGACGCCCGATCCAGCCCCTCGGCGAGCGCGAGCCGCACGACGAGTTCGGGACCCGCGAGACGGGCGGTGGGGTCACCGGGGGCCAGCGTCACGGCGAGCACCGTCGGTTCGGGGGCCGCGGCATCCATGAAGGCACGGAGCACGTCGGGGTCGAGATAGCTCGGGATCCACGACACGGACTGGGCGATCGCCCAGAGCGCGGGCCGACGAATGGCGAACTCCGTGTCGCTGGTGGGGTCGAGCACGACGAGTTCGGTCGACTCGCTCGCGGCGGCCAGCGCCACACGCGTACCTGCCGCCGGAACGGGCCGGGCCTTCGGATTCCAGGCGCTCATGGCCGTCACCGAGCTGAAGACCGGGAGCACGTTGCGCCCGTCGGGGCCGGCGACAGTGACTATGGAGAGCTCCTGGGACTTGTCGACTGTGTGGCCCAGCGGGCTCACCCCTGTGTCGCCGAGCTCGGCCACGAGCGCTACCAGCAGGCGCGATTCGCGCACGGCATCAACGACCTCGGCCTCGCCGCCCTCGCCTGCCCGGAAGCGACGGATCGCGGCCATGAGCGGCTCGGGCGCCGAACCGTCGTCATCCGCGGCGGGGTTCGGTTCGAAGTGGCGACCCTCCCAGGGCACGCCGGCCGAGTCGGACACTAGCTGCTGGCGACGTCGAGAGCCTGAGCGAGGGTGAAGGCCTTGGCGTACAGCGCCTTGCCCACGATCGCGCCCTCGAGTCCGTGGGGAACCAGTTCACGCAGTTCGACGATGTCGTCGAGAGTGGCGACTCCCCCGGAGGCGATCACCGGCCGGTCGGTGCGGGCCATCACCTGATTGAGCAGGTCGATGTTGGGCCCCTTGAGGGTGCCGTCCTTGGTGACGTCGGTGACGACGTAGCGTGCGCAGCCGGCGAGTTCGAGACGGTCCATGACCTGCCAGAGGTCACCGCCCTCCTGCGTCCAGCCGCGGGCAGCCAGCGTGGTGCCGCGCACATCGAGGCCGACGGCGATCGCGTCGCCGTACTCGGCGATCACGTGGGCAGCCCACTCGGGGTTCTCGAGTGCTGCGGTGCCGAGGTTGATGCGCTTGGCCCCGGTCGCGAGTGCGGCCTCGAGGCTTGCGTCATCCCGGATTCCACCCGACAGCTCGATGTTGACCCGCCGCGGGGTGTTCTTGATGACCTTCTTGATGACGGCGTGGTTGTTGCCGCGCCCGAATGCCGCGTCGAGGTCGACCAGGTGAATCCACTCGGCGCCCTGTCCGATCCACTCCTGCGCCGCGTCGACAGGATCGCCGTAGCTGGTCTCCGAGCCCGCCTCGCCCTGGGTCAACCGAACGGCCTTGCCGCCGGCAACGTCGACAGCGGGAAGCAACACCAGTCGGGGTGTGCTGGTGAACTCGCTCATAGGGTTTCCAACCAATTCTTCAGGAGGCGGATGCCGGCTTCGCCCGACTTCTCGGGATGGAACTGCGTCGCCGAGAGGGGGCCGTTCTCCACCGCGGCGAGGAAGGTGTCGCCGCCGTGATTCGCCCAGGTGAGCCTAGGGTGCGGGAACGGGTCGTGCACCTCGAGCGTCCACTCACGGGCGGCGTAGGAGTGCACGAAGTAGAAACGCTCGTCGGCGATGCCGGCGAACAGGCGCGAGTCGGCGGGAGCGTCGACCGTGTTCCACCCCATGTGGGGCAGGATCGGGGCATCCAGCTCGGTCACGACGCCGGGCCACTCACCGAGGCCGGGGGTGTCGTTGCCCCGCTCGACGCCGTGCTCGAACAGCACCTGCATGCCGACGCAGATGCCGAGAACAGGTCGCCCGCCGGTGAGCCGCTTCTCGATCGCGGCTCCCCCGCGCACCGAGTTGATGCCGGCCATCACGGCCGAGAATGCGCCGACGCCCGGAACGAGCAGACCGTCGGCGGCCTCGGCCACGCTCTTCTCGCTCGACAGTGACACTCGGGCTCCGGCCAGCTCGAGCGCCTTGGCGGCCGAGTGGATGTTGCCGGAGCCGTAGTCGAGAACGACGACGGAGGGAGAGATCACGGCTAGAGGGCACCCTTGGTCGACGGGATGCCGCTGACACGGGCATCGGGCTGCACCGCGAGTCGGAACGCGCGAGCGAACGCCTTGAACTCGGCTTCGGCGATGTGGTGGGGATCGCGCCCGCCGAGCACAGTGATGTGCACGGTCAGGCCCGCGTTGAAGGTGATGGCCTCGAACACGTGACGCAGCATCGAGCCGGTGAAGTGGCCACCGATCAGGTGGTGCTCGAAGCCGGCCGGCTCGCCGGTGTGCACGAGGTAGGGGCGGCCCGAGACATCCACGACGGCCTGCACGAGCGCCTCGTCGAGAGGAACGAGCGCGTCACCGAACCGCGAGATGCCCGCCTTGTCGCCGAGCGCCTGGCGGATGGCTGTGCCCAGTGCGATGCCGACGTCTTCGACGGTGTGGTGAACATCGATGTGCGTGTCGCCGGTCGCCGTGACGGTGAGGTCGACGAGCGAATGCTTGGAGAAGGCCGTCAGCAGGTGGTCGAAGAACGGCACGGTCGTCGAGATCGACGAGGTGCCCGTGCCGTCGAGGTCGAGCGAGAGTTCGATGCTCGACTCGCTCGTGGTGCGGCTGATGCTCGCGGTGCGGCCTGCGGTCATGGCGCCATCCTACCGATCGACTCGAGTTGCCCGAGCGCGTCGAGGAAGAGGGTCGTCTCGGCATCACTGCCCGCGGTGACCCGCAGGTGGTGCGGGATCCCCACCTCCCGGATGATGATGTCGCGCTCCAGGAGAGCCTCGAAGACGGCGTGCGGATCGGCCACACCACCGAAGAGCACGAAATTGGCCGCGCTGGGCAGCGGCGTGTAGCCGAGTGCGGGCAGGGCGAGGATCATGCGGTCGCGCTGGTGCTTGATGTCCTCCACCATGGCGAGCATCTCCGGCGCGTGCGCGAGGGCGGCGATCGCGGCCGCCTGGGTGAGCGCGGACAGGTGATAGGGAAGCCGTACCAAGCGCAGGGCATCCGTCACCGCGGGGTCAGCCGCGAGATACCCCAGTCGCGCACCCGCGAAGGCAAACGCCTTGCTCATGGTGCGCGAGATGAGCAGGCGGGGACGACCCTCGAGAAGAGTGAGCGCGGTGTCACCGTCGGCGAACTCCGCATAGGCCTCGTCGACGAGCAGGATGCCCGGGGTCGCGTCGTACGCGGCCTCGATGGTGTCCAGCCCGAGTGGCGTGCCGGTCGGGTTATTGGGCGAGCAGAGGAACACGATGTCCGGCTGCTTGCGTTCGATCGCCGCGACAACGGTCTGCGGCGAGAGCTCGTAGCCGTCATCACGCTCGGCCGTGACCCAGCGCGTGCCGGTGCCGCTCGCGATGATCGAGTGCATCGAATAGGTGGGAGGGAAGCCGAGCACGCTACGACCGGGTCCGCCGAACGCCTGCAGGGTCTGCTGCAGAACTTCGTTGGACCCGTTGGCCGCCCAGATGTTGTCGCGAGTGAGTCCGTGCCCGAGGTAGCCGGCAAGGGAATCCCGAAGCTCGGTGAACTCGCGGTCGGGATACCGATTGACTCCCATGACCGCGCCGGCGAGAGCCATGACGATGTCGGTGGCAACCGCCTCGGGAATCGCGTGAGTGTTCTCATTGACGTTGAGCTGCACCCGAACGTGCTTCTGCGGTGCGCCGTAGGGCTCGAGACCACGAAGGTCGTCGCGAATCGGCAGGTCGTCGAGGCTTGTCACCCGTCAAGCCTAGGACGTGGGCGCGCCCCGCTCGCGCGACTAGTGAGCGTAGGCGGCGGGAATCGCGAGCTCCTGGCCCGCGTAGACGTCCGCCGACTCGAGGAGGTTGAGCTTCATGATCTCGCCGATCACATCACGCGGGTCTGCCGCCGGGGCGATACTCTCCGCGAGCTGCCAGAGCGTCTGCCCGGACTCGACCGTCACATACTCGAAGCCGACCGCGGAGCCCTCGAGCGACGCGGTCGCTCCCCCGCCGTTGAGGGCGAAGACGAGTGCCGCGATGACGAGTGGTGTGGCCGCGAGGAACGTGAGAACCGCGCGGCCACGCTTGGTCAGGCGCAGCTTCGGGGCGGAGGTGGGCACTGACTGTGCCGTGCGGGCCGGGGTGAATCCGTAGCCCGGTGCGATGACTGCTGTGCTCATCGGTCGTCCTCTTCCTGTCGATCGTGCTGCCTGTCGGGGGTTTCGTATCCGGCGCTCGGCCGGGAGAGCCGGATACGAAGTGTGGGGGAAGGTGCGTGTCGTACCTGTGTTCCGAACATACATTCGATTGCCTCCCTTTTCAAGAGGATCTTCGAACAAGCCACCGACATTGCCTGCAACACACTCGAACAGGTGTTTGTTTTGTGCCTTCGGAACGGATACAGTTTCGAATGAGCCACCGACATTGGCACGCGAGTGACCGACGTCGGCCTGAAGAATTGAGGAATCATGGACGACGCGATTGATGACGTCACCGCGGCAGCCGAACGCCCGGCGACGCGCCGCCGCACCAGCCTGAGCGACAAGCAGCTGGCTATCCTCGACGTGATCCAGCGCTCGGTCTCCGCCCGTGGCTACCCGCCGAGCATGCGCGAGATCGGCGACGCCGTCGGGCTCTCGTCCCTGTCGAGCGTGACCCATCAGCTCAACCAACTCGAACTCAGCGGCTACCTGCGTCGCGACCCCAACCGCCCGCGCGCCATGGAGGTCCTCATCGACCTGCCGTCTCTCGAGGGCGCGGATGCCACGGCCGAGAGCACCTCGCCGGCGGTGGGTGACGCCGTGATGGTGCCGCTCGTGGGTCGCATCGCGGCGGGCATCCCTATCACCGCCGACCAGCAGGTGGACGAGGTGTTCCCGCTCCCCCGCCAGCTGACCGGCAAAGGCGAGCTGTTCATGCTCAAGGTCGTGGGCGAGTCGATGATCGACGCCGCCATCTGCGACGGCGACTGGGTTGTGGTCCGCCAGCAGCAGACCGCGGAGAACGGCGACATCGTGGCCGCCATGCTGGACAGCGAGGCCACCGTCAAGGTGTTTCGCCAGCGCGACGGTCACACCTGGTTGCTGCCGCGCAACTCCAACTTCGAGCCGATCCTCGGCGATCACGCCGTCGTGCTCGGCAAGGTCGTCACGGTACTGCGCGCGCTGTAGGGCGTCACACAGGACAGTGCTCCACAGCGGACAGCTAGGCTGATCCGGTGGCATCGAGTGTGACTTCCCTGTCGATCGCCGACCTCTCGAACATTCCTCGGCCGGCGCGCTCCGACGCGCTGATGGAGACCCTCAGGCAGCGTGTCGTCATCGCCGACGGTGCGATGGGCACGATGCTGCAGGATGCCGGTCCCACAATGGACGACTTCCAGCAGCACGAGGGGTGCAACGAGATCCTCAACGTGTCGCGCCCCGACATCGTCGAGGCGATCCACCACGCCTACCTCGACACGGGCATCGATGCCATCGAGACGAACACGTTCGGGTCGAACTGGTCGAACCTCTCCGACTACGGCATCGAGGACCGCATCGAGGAGCTCTCCCGGGCGGGCGCCGAGATCGCACGGCGGGCCGTTGAGACCTACGAGGCCCGAGATGGCCGGATGCGCTGGGTGCTCGGCTCGATCGGCCCCGGCACCAAGCTGCCCAGCCTCGGCCACACCACCTACGACAACCTCAAGCTGACCTTCGGCGAGCAGGCCAAGGGACTCATCCTCGGTGGCTCCGACGCGCTCATGATCGAGACCTCGCAGGATCTGCTGCAGACGAAGGCGGCGGTCAACGGCTGCAAGGTCGCGATGGTCGAGACGGGCATCCGGCTACCCATCTTCGTCGAGGTGACCGTCGAAACCACGGGCACCATGCTCATGGGCAGCGAGATCGCGGCAGCCCTGACCACTCTCGAGCCCCTCGGCATCGACATGATCGGCCTGAACTGCGCGACCGGTCCGGACGAGATGAGCGAGCACCTGCGCCACCTGTCGAAGTTCGCCCACATCCCCGTGATGTGCATGCCCAACGCGGGCCTTCCCGTGCTCGGGCCGAACGGTGCCAGCTACCCGCTCACCCCCGACGAGCTGGCGACGGCGCACGAGCAGTTCGTGAAGGAGTTCGGGCTGGGCCTCGTGGGCGGATGCTGCGGCACGACCCCCGAGCACCTCAAGGCCGTCGTCGATCGCATCGGCGGGGCCCGTGCCCTCACCCGAGCGATCGAGGAGGACAACGGCGTCGCGAGTCTGTACCAGCACGTGCCGTTCACCCAGGACTCGTCGTATCTCGCGATCGGCGAGCGCACCAACGCGAACGGCTCGCTCGCGTTCCGTGCGGCGATGCTCGAAGAGCGCTGGGATGACTGCGTCGACATCGCCCGAAGCCAGGTGCGCGAGGGCGCCAACCTGCTCGACGTCTGCATCGACTACGTGGGCCGCGACGGCGTGGCCGACATGCGCGAGATCGTCTCACGGCTCGCCAGCGCCTCCACCCTGCCCCTCGTCGTCGACTCGACCGAACCTGCCGTGCTTCAGGCCGGGATGGAACTCATCGGCGGTCGGCCCGTGGTCAACTCGGTGAACTTCGAGGATGGCGACGGCCCGCAGTCACGGTTCGGCCGCATCATGCCGCTCGTCAAGGAGCACGGCGCCGCCGTGATCGCCCTCACCATCGACGAGGAGGGCCAAGCCCGCACGGCCGAGCACAAGGTGCGCATCGCCTCCCGGCTCGTCGACTCCCTCGTGGGCGAGTGGGGCATGCGGGTCGACGACATCATCGTGGATGCGCTGACCTTCCCCATCGCGACGGGGCAGGAGGAGACCCGACGCGACGCGATCGAGACGATCGAGGCGATCCGACAGATCAACGCCAAGTATCCGGGCATCCACACCACGCTCGGTGTCTCGAATGTCTCGTTCGGCCTGAACCCTGCTGCCCGATCCGTGCTCAACTCCGTCTTCCTGCACGAGGCGGTCGAGGCCGGGCTGGACTCGGCGATCATCAATGCCGCGAAGATCGTGCCGCTGGCATCCGTGCCCGACGATCGGCGCAGGGTCGCGCTCGACCTGGTCTGGGACAAGCGCGAGTACGACGCCGACGGCACCGTCACCTATGACCCGCTGTCCGCCATGCTCGACCTGTTCGACGGTGTCGACTCAGCGGCGCTCAAGGACCAGCGTGCCGCCGAACTGGCCGCGCTGCCGGTGGGACAGCGGCTCGAGCGCCGCATCATCGACGGCGAGGCGAAGGGCCTCGAGGCCGACCTCGACCTTGCCCGCGCCGACGGCATGAGTGCGCTGTCGATCATCAACGACCACCTCCTCGCTGGCATGCAGGTCGTCGGCCAGCGCTTCGGCAGCGGCGAGATGCAACTGCCGTTCGTGCTCCAGTCTGCCGAGGTGATGAAGGCGGCCGTCGCCCTCCTCGAACCCCACATGGAGAAGTCGGATGCCGCGGGCAAGGGCACCATGGTCATCGGCACGGTGCGCGGGGATGTGCACGACATCGGCAAGAACCTCGTCGACATCATCCTCACCAACAACGGCTACGACGTCATCAACATCGGCATCAAGCAGCCGCTGAGCGAGTTCATCCGAGCGGCCGAGGAGCACAATGCCGACGTGATCGGCATGAGCGGTCTGCTCGTGAAGTCGACAGTCGTCATGAAGGAGAACCTCCAGGAGCTCTCGGCACGCGGTCTCGGCACCCGCTGGCCGATCCTGCTCGGCGGCGCGGCCCTGACTCGCACGTACGTGGAGGACGACCTCGCGTCGATCTTCGACGGCGAGGTGCGCTACGCGAGAGACGCCTTCGAGGGCCTCGCCCTCATGGAGCCACTCGTGGCGATCGCTCGCGGAGCCGCGCGCGACTCGGTGGGCCTCCCGCCGCTCAAGAAGCGCATCCACGCCCGCACGACCATCGACGTGACCGAGCCCGAGAACATGCCGCAGCGATCGGATGTCGTCACCGACAACCCGATCCCCGCCCCGCCGTTCTGGGGCACCCGCATCGTCAGGGGCATCGCGCTTGCCGACTACGCGGCCTTCCTCGACGAACGCGCCACCTTCATGGGTCAGTGGGGCCTCAAACCGAGCCGCGCCGAGGACGGCGCGAGCTACGAGGAACTCGTGCAGACCGAGGGCCGGCCGCGCCTGCGCTACTGGCTGGATCGCATCCTCGCCGAGGGCATGATCGACGCCTCGGTCGACTACGGGTACTTCCCCGCGTACTCGGAGGGCGGCGACCTGGTCATCCTGCACCACGGCGACGACCCGACCGGCATCCTCGGCACCCCGGGACTGCTCGCCCCGGATGGCGGCTCGGGCGGGCCGATCGGCACCGAACGCCTGCGCTTCAGCTTCCCGCGCCAGCGACGCGACCGGCACCTCTGTCTGGCCGACTACGTGCGCTCGCGTGAGTCAGGCCAGGTCGACGTGGTCGCCCTGCAGCTCGTGACCGCTGGGTCGGCCGTCGACGCGTTCACCGCCCAGATGTTCGCCGAGAACAAGTACCGCGACTACCTGGAACTCAACGGACTCACGATGCAGCTCACCGAGGCGCTCGCCGAGTACTGGCATTCACGCGTGCGTGCCGAACTCGGCTTCGCCGCCGAGGATCCGACCGACATCGCCGGCATGTTCAAGCTCAACTACCGCGGGGCGCGCTTCTCCCTCGGCTACCCGGCCTGCCCCGACATGGAGGATCGCCGCAAGGTGGTGGAGCTGCTCAAGCCCGAGCGGATGGGCGTGGAACTGTCTGAGGAGCTTCAGCTTCATCCCGAGCAGTCGACTGACGCGTTCGTGTTCCATCACCCCGAGGCACAGTACTTCTCGGTGTAGTACCGGACGCGCGCCGAGTGCGCGCACTACCGATCCGCGCCCGCCGCAGCGCCGCCAGCGCCGCGGGACCCACCAGGACGATGCCGACCACCGTCGTCACCGCGCGCACGGTGTCCCAGGTGAGCGTGGATGTGACCAGGGAGTACAGGCCGAACGAGGCGAGATTCTGGCCGAGGGGCGCGCCGGCGGAATACGAGATGTCCGACCCGGCACCCACGGCGAACGGCCAGAACCACAGGTTCATGATGAGGCCGAAGGCATACGAGGCAAGGATGCCGTACCCCACCAGCATGAGCACCTCCAGCCGCGCTGCCCTGCGCTGCGATCGCGCGGTGATGCGCGGCAGCAGGCCCGCGCCGGCGGCGACCCAGCCGCACGCGAAGATCTGGAAGGGCGTCCACGGTCCGATGCCGCCCCACAGCACCGACGACAGGGAGATCACCAGCATCCCGAGCAGGAAGCCGAATCGCGCACCGAATGCCCGGCCCGAGAGGATGAGCACGATGAAGACGGCCTCGAGGCCGCCAACACCGGTGCCAGCGATCCGCACGGCGGCGCCGACAGCGGTGAGCATCCCCAGCAGCGCCACGGTCGTTGCGCTGTGCATCTGACGGTCCACCGTCAGAGCTAGCGCGACAACCGCGACAGGCACCAGCGCCAGCGCGAGCACCGGCACAGCCGCCTGGGCGTCCTTCGGCACCGCGGTGGCGATGAGCGGCCAGAGGAACCCGGCCAGAGCGAACAGGCTGGCGATCACCATGGCCACCCGCGAGTTGAGTTCGCGACGCGTGCCGGCCACGGCCGGGAGCCGGGATGTCACGAGGTCACCGCCACGGGCTCGATGCGGCCTGCCGCCATCCTGATCGTGCGCGTCGAGTAGGTCGCGGCGAAGTCCTCGTCGTGGGTCGCCATCAGTACGGCTGCTCCCCGGGTCGCGGCCGCGACTATCGCGCGGCCGACGAGGGCGCGAGCCGCGGCATCCAGCCCGCGGCTCGGCTCGTCGATCAGGATAACGCGAGGATGCGCCGTCAGCTGGATCGCGAGCGCGAGGCAGAGCCGCTCCCCCGCCGACAGGTCGCGGGGGTGCCGCGACGCCAGATCACTCGCGCGATCGTGATCGGCGTCGAGAAGTTCGGCGAAGAGCTGCGCTGTTGCGCCGGCGTTGCCGCGTCGGTCGGCTCGACGGCACTCCGCCTCGACGGAGGTGGAGAAGAACAGATCGTCGAACTGCTCGGGCACCAGGGCGACATAGCTCGGGCGTTCGCGCCGGCCCACGGCGTGGACATCACACCCATCGACGAAGACGGCGCCGCGCTGGGTGGGCAGGGCAGTGGCGAGCAGCAGGCTGCTCTTGCCCGCCCCGTTGGGACCGCGGAGAGCGACCACCTCACCACCGCACAGGTGCAGGCTGGCGCCGGCCACGGCGACCTCGTCACCGTGGGTGACTGTCAGGTCCCGGATCTCGGCGATGGGCGCCGCGCTGACGGGCGCAGGCCCGAGGTCGGCGTGGCGCGGCTGCGTCCGTGCCGAATCACGCAGTGCGAGCTCAGCACCGGTTCGTCGGATGACGCTGCCGTCGCTCACCTCGAGCCAGACATCCGCTCGGTCGCCCCAGCCCCGGATGGCATGCTCCGCGACCACGACGGCGACTCCGGCCTGGTGGGCGAGCTCATCGAGAAGGTCGATGACCGTCACCCGTGCCGAGTCATCCAGATCGGCCAGTGGCTCATCGACGAGCAGCAGAACCGGATGCTCGATGAGAGCGGCGCCGATCGCCACCAAGCACGCCTCCCCGGCAGACAGGGCCACCGTCGAGCGCGTGAGCAGATGCTGGATGCCCAGCCGCCGCGCCGTCTCCTCCACCCTCGCAGTGACGATGACGGCGGCCACGTCCCGGTTGGCCAGCGCGAAGCCGAGTTCCTCCCGCACGGTCGCCGCGACGAACGACAGTCGAACCGACTGCGCTACAACCCCCACGAAGCCCGCGGTCTCGCGCGGAGGTACCAGGGCGCGGTTCACCCCGGCCACCTCGACGATCCCCTGCTGCTCTCCCCCGGCCACGTGCTGGAACAGCCCGCTGAGCGCGTCGAGAAGAGTCGACTTGCCCGAACCGGTGGCGCCCGTCACGACGGTGAGGGTGCCGGGCGAGACGTCGAGGTCGAGATCGACGAGGCTCCACGATCCGCCGTACCCGAGACTGGCACTGCGCACCGACGCCGGCCGCTCACACTCCGGCTCCGCCCGGCGTGTGGCGGCAAAGCCACGCACCTCCACGGCCGATCCGAGGGCGATGGCTCGCTCCACGCTCTGCTCCAGCACGGGCACCAGAAAGGATGCCACTCCCCGCTGACCGCGGAGGTGGCGGGCAGTGCGCACTCGCGCCACCGAGCTCACCAATGCCGGCACCGCGCCCCACGCCACGACTAGCGCGCGCGAGATCGTACGCACGGGCCCGCGTACTGCGCCACGCGCGGCCAGGGCGCGCAGATCGAATACCACCGCGAGCAGGCCGAACGCGAGCACCAGGAGGGCGAAGGGAACGGCGCTCCAGGCGATCAGGGCGACACCGCCCGAGGTCACCGGGCCGAGCAGGGTGATGTGCTCGAAGGGACCCGACAGCCGCACCCGGGGCAGGTCGAGCAGCAGCATCCCCGGGCCGTCGGCGCCACCGAACACGATGCGGTACAGCACCCGGACCACGACGAACCCGACCGCGACCAGGATCGCGGTCCGCAGAGCGGCAAGCCGGGTCAGACGCATCAGTCCTGCGGCGGTACGGACTCGGTGCCGGGCGTGTAGACCAGACCGACCGACTGTCCGTCGGTCAGTTCGAGCGTGCTGACACCCTCCTGGGCGTACTCCCACTCGCTCTCGGGGCTGGTCTTGACCCAGAGTGCCCAGTAGGCGACGGCGCTGAGGGTCTGGCAGGTCTCGACGAAGGGTGCCTCGCCCTCGATGGTGACCTCCGCGTCAGCGGAGGGCTGGCCGTTCACCCGGCAGACCACCTGGTCCCCGTAGTCGACGGTTCCCTCGGTTGTGACGCCGGCCTCGCCGAGGATGTCGGCGGCGGGCCCCGCGGCGACGCAGTCGGCGATCGCCGGCTCATCCAGCGGCCCGAAGTCGACTACGACGGCGACGTGAGTGCAGCCGCCAGCCGCCGTGGCCTGCGGCTCGGGAGTGGAGCCCGGACCCGTGGCGGGGGCCGCGCACCCGGCAAGGGCGAGCGCCACTATCGCGGCGAGCAGAGGGGCAGTACGGGAGAGGCGGGTCACGGAGTTCCTTCGATCGAGGGTGTCAGAGGGGTCGAGTGGCCGATGAGGCCGGCACCTTCGAGCACGGCGGTCGGAGCCACCGAGCTGTTGAACGTGTACAGGTGGATGCCGTCGGCACCTCCGTCGAGGAGGTCGCGGGCGAGGCTGATGCACGCATCGATTCCCAGGCGACTCGCGGCCGCGGCATCCGGTGCCGACTCGAGGGTGGCGAGCAGATCGACAGGCGTCGCCTCGCCCGACAGCTCGAGCATTCGTTGAAGCCGGGTGACGCTCAACACCGGCATGATCCCGGGCAGGATGCGCATGGTCACCCCGGACGCGCGTGCCTCGTCGACGAACCCGAGGTATTCGTCAGCGTGGAAGAACAGTTGCGTGATCGCCAGGTTGGCGCCCGCGGCCTGCTTGGCGAGCAGGGTGTCGATGTCCTGTGATCGCGATCGTGACCGTGGATGCCCGTTGGGGAACGTCGCAACGGCGATCGTGACCTTCTGCCCGCTGCGCAGTCGCTTGGCGGCCGGGAATCCGGGCACTTCGCCGAGCCGGAACGGGCTGCGCTCGGCCTGCACATTGTGGATCAGCTGCACCAGCTCGCTGGCGCTGCGGAAGTCGCCGAGGAAGTCGTCGCCCTCCTCGAACCCCTCCGGCGGATCACCGCGAAGGGCGAGGAAGCTGGTCACTCCCGCGTCGAGGAATTCCCGGATGACGCGGCTCGCCTCATCGAACGACGAGCCCACGCAGGTGAGATGCGCCATGGCGCTCACCCTGTGCTCCCGGATGAGTTTGTCGAGCACCGAAAGCGACGCTGCGCGATCCTGGCCCGTGGCGCGATAGGTCACCGACATGAACTCGGGACCGAGAGCGCTGAGCCGATCGATCGCCGCGAAGAGATTGGTTTCGGCCGCAGGTGACCGCGGTGGATAGAGCTCAAAGGAGAAGGTCGCGTCACTTCGACACGGGAGATCTCCAGACACCGCACGGGCCCTTCGGTAATGGTGCATTCCGAGTGGGCGGGTGCCGGGCTCGGCTGTCGCTCCTGTGGGGTGGTCACCCCAGCCCGTCAATTCTAGGCGTCCCGCCCACTCGGGTTAACGCGTGTTACGCCACGAACGGCTTCAGCTCCTCCACACGCGCGGGATGAACCATGGCGGTCACCAGGGTGCCATCTTCGCGATAGTCGGTCGAGAGCACCCGGCCCTGCACGTGCAGACGCGAGATGATCTCGCCCCTGTCGTAGGGCACGAGCAGCGTCATCTCGATCTCGGGGGCCGGCAGCAGTTCGGCCACCCGCGCGAGGAGCTCGTCGATGCCCTCACCCGTGCGGGCCGACACGAAGATGCCGGTCGGCTCCATCCCCCGCAGCAGAAGCCGCTGGTCGTCATCGGCGAGATCGCTCTTGTTGAATGCCACGATCTCCGGGATGTCGCGAGCCCCGACCTCACCGATGACGTCTCGTACCGTCGCCAGCTGTGCCGCCGGGTCCGGGTGAGAGGCATCCACGACGTGGATGATGACGTCGGACTGTCCCACCTCCTCGAGAGTGGACCGGAAGGCCTCGACGAGTTGGTGCGGCAGGTTGCGCACGAACCCGACGGTGTCGGAGAGGGTGAAGAGGCGACCGTCGGGCGTTGTCGAACGGCGCACCGTGGCATCCAGTGTCGCGAACAGCGCGTTCTCGACGAGCACGCCCGCCCGCGTGATGCGGTTGAGCAGGCTCGACTTTCCCGCGTTCGTGTAGCCGGCGATTGCGACGCTCGGCACCTCGAAGCGATTGCGGTTGGCCCGCTTCGCCTCGCGCGCGGGAGCGAAGCCCTTGATCTGCTTGCGCAGCCTCGACATGCGGGTGTGGATGCGGCGACGGTCGAGCTCGATCTTCGTCTCACCCGGTCCGCGGCTTCCCATTCCGTTGCCGGCGCCGACCTGTCCTCCGGCCTGGCGGGACATCGACTCACCCCAACCGCGCAGTCGCGGCAGGAGGTACTCGAGCTGGGCGAGCTCGACCTGAGCTCGACCCTCGCGACTGGTCGCGTGCTGGCTGAAGATATCGAGGATCACCGCTGTGCGGTCGATGACCTTGACGCCGACGATGTCCTCGAGCGCGCGCCGCTGGCTGGGCGCCAGCTCGGTGTCGGCGACGACCGTGTCGGCGCCCGTGGCGGCGACCACGTCACGCAGCTCCTGCGCCTTGCCCTTGCCGAAGTAGGTGCTCGGATCGGGATGCGGTCGCCGCTGGAGTAGTCCGTCGAGCACGACCGCTCCCGCCGTCTCGGCGAGGGCCGCGAGCTCACGGATCGAGTTCTCCGCGTCCTGCACGCTGCCGCCCGAGTAGACGCCGATGAGCACGACATTCTCGAGACGAAGCTGGCGGTACTCGACCTCGGTGACATCCTCGAGTTCGGTGGAGAGGCCCGCCACGCGTCGCAGCGCCTGGCGATCCTCCCGGTCGAACTGGTCGCCGTCTCGATCGCCCTCGTAGTGGGAGTCCTCCTGGAGCGCGAGGGCGGAGCCCGATCCGAAGAGCGTGTAGCCCGCTGAACGGGTGCCCTCGGTGGCCAAGACGCGATCGACGTCGCTGCGTGCGGCCGCGGCATCCGGTGTCACGGTCTCGGGTGATGTGTCGTCGTGGTGAGATTCGGTCATTGCTATTAACCCTTGCTAGTCAGTCTTCGGTAAGTTCTCTGCATGGCCAGTGAGCACTACTTCTCGTCGTCACCCGGAAGTGAGCTCAGACTCCGCACGATCCACGCCAGGATTCTGGGGCGGGACTACGAGTTGTCGACGGCCAATGGTGTGTTCAGCCCGGATCGCATCGACACCGGAACCCAGGTGCTCCTGGGCAGTGTTCCGGCGCCACCACCGGGTGGCAACCTGCTTGATCTCGGTTGCGGCTGGGGTCCGATCGCCCTCACGCTCGCGCTCGAGTCACCTCATGCGACGGTGTGGGCGGTGGACGTCAACGAGCGCGCACTGGATCTGGTGCGCACGAACGCCGCGAAATTGTCCATAACTAATGTTAACGCAGTTCTGCCTGACGATGTCCCCCCGTCGATCATGTTCACCACGATCTGGTCCAACCCTCCGATCCGGGTCGGCAAGAACGAACTCCACGGTCTCCTCCAGCGCTGGCTGCCGAGGCTGGAGAGCGGCTCGGATGCCTGGCTCGTCGTGCAGCGCAACCTCGGCTCCGACTCGCTCCACCGGTGGCTTCAGGGCGCGTTCCCCGAGGAGTTCAGTTTTCTGCGGGCATCCACCAACAAGGGCTATCGGGTGCTGCGCGCGCGGCGGCGCACCGGACTGACCTCGCCGATCGACATCATCCGCGAACAATAGCGGCGAGCGGGGGCTCAGACCTCCGGGGCTCAGACCTCGCGGGACTCAGACCTCGCGGGACTCAGACCTCGAGGGCGCCGACGTAGACCAGCTCGGCGGGGCCGCTCAGCGAGACGTGCTCGCCGTCCTCGGCGGGGAACATGCGCACCCCGACGGTTCCGCCCGGCACGTCGACCCGCCAGTGGTTGGGGGCACCGGCGCCGGCCCAGTGCCTGATCGCCAGCGCTGCGGCCACGGCCCCAGTGCCGCAGCTCAGGGTCTCACCGCTGCCGCGCTCGTGCACGCGCATGCGGATGTGACCGACGCCATCCTTGACGAGCGGGTCGGCAGCGACGACGAACTCGACGTTGGCGCCATCGGCCGGTTCGGGCTCGATCACCGGGATGTAGCTGAGGTCGGTGCTGTCGAGCTCCTCGTCGCTGGCCAGCGCAACGACCACGTGGGGGTTGCCTACCGAGATTCCGAGACCCGGTCGCGCGACCGGCAGCTCACGAGCCCGGACGAGAGGCTCACCGCCCGCGAGTTCCCACCGGCCCAGGTCTGCCTGATAGCCCGACGCATTGCGTTGCACGTCGCGCACCCCGTTGCGGGTTCCGACCGGCAGGGTGCCTCCGGGCTCGAGCTCGGCGAGACCGTTGTCGACCAGGAAGCGGGAGAAGACGCGGATTCCGTTGCCGCACATCTCGGCGACCGAACCATCGGCGTTGTGATAGTCCATGAACCACTCGGCGGCCGGGTCTTCGGCGAGCACCGCCGCGCCCTCGGGAATGCTCCGCGAACGCACGGCGCGCAGCACGCCGTCGGCCCCCACACCGAAGTGACGGTCGCAGATCGCGGCGATCTGGGCTGCACTCAGGTCGATCTCACCGTCAGGGTCGGCGAACAGGACGAAGTCGTTGCCGGTACCGTGACCCTTGGTGAATTCGAGCGTTGCCATGCGTCAATCCTCCCCCATCGCAAGAGCAAGCGCGGTCGCGTGGCGAGCGGGATCGTCGGAGTCGAGCCAGCGGGCTGTGCCGTAGCGCCGGAACCAGCCGACCTGACGGCGGGCGTACCGGCGCGTCAACACGGCCGTCTGCTCGATTGCCTCTGCCTCGGTCAACTCCCCCGCGAGTTGCGCGAAAGCCTGGGCGTAGCCGATAGCGCGGCTGGCCGTCACTCCAAGCTCCCGCTCGCGAAGACCCCTGACCTCGTCGAGAAGACCGGCGTCCCACATGCCGGCGGCTCGCGCCGTCAAGTGATCGACGAGCACCTCCCGCGGGGTCTGCAGGCCGATGATGACGGTGGGTCGCCACGGCGGCCCGTCTTCGGGCAGACCGGACCCGAAGGGCTCCCCCGTGATCTCGACGACCTCGAGCGCCCGCACGATCCGCCTACCGTTGGATGCGCCGATCGCTCGAGCGGCATCGGGGTCGACCTCGAGCAGGCGCCGATACATCGTTCCGGGGCCGGTCTCGATCAGTTCCGCCTCGAGACGGGCGCGCACCGCCGGGTCCGTGCCGGGGAAGCGGAAGTCCTGGATGACACTCGAGACGTAGAGCCCACTGCCGCCCACGAGGATCGGGACGCTGCCGCGGGCCTCGATGTCCTCGATCGCCCAGCGGGCATCCCGCTGATAGTCGGCGACGCTCGCTTCGTCGGACGGCTCGAGCACGTCGAGCATGTGGTGCGGGATGCCGCGGCGCTCCTCGATCGTGAGCTTCGCCGTTCCCACATCCATGCCGCGGTACAGCTGCATCGCGTCGGCGTTGACGATCTCCGCGGGCATCCCGCGGGCCCACAGGCCCTCAGCAACACTCAGGGACAGGTCGGACTTACCAGTGCCGGTCGCCCCGACGATCACGACGAGGGTCATGGCTGTCGTCGTCTCAGCGCAGGTCGTCGGCGAGATCGTAAATCGGCGCCGTGGCGACTCTGAGGCCGGGGAGTCCGAGCGACACCCGGCCGGGCTCCGACGCCGTCTGCGACGCGGGCGTGGGCACAGCGCAGGACTCCGCCTCCGCGCGGTCCCACGCGTCTCCCGCGCGAGTGCGGCGCACCTCGAGGGGCACGCCGGCGGGCGAGTCGGCGATCAGATGGAAGGGCGCCGCCTGGGTGATGGTCACCGTCACCACGTCACCCGGGCGCGGTACCGGGCTGCCCACCGGCACATCGAAGTGCACGAGGCGACTGTCTTCGGCCCGACCGGACAGCCGATGGGTCTCGGAGCTCTTGCGCCCCTCGGCGGCCGTGACCAGCACGTTCAGCCGCTGACCGACGAGCTTCTGGTTCTCCTCCCACGAGATGCGATCCTGCAGGGCGACGAGTCGCTCGTACCGTTCCTGCACGATCGCCTTGGGCACCTGGTCGGGCATGGTCGCGGCAGGGGTGCCCTCGCGTATCGAGTACTGGAACGTGAATGCCGAGGCGAACCGTGCGCGTTCGACCACCGCGAGGGTCTCGAGGAAGTCCTCCTCGGTCTCGCCCGGGAACCCGACGATGATGTCGGTGCTGATCGCCGCATTCGGGATGCGATCGCGCACGCGATCGAGGATCCCCAGGAACTTCTCGGAGCGGTACGACCGGCGCATCGCCTTCAGCACGCGGTCGGACCCGGACTGGAGCGGCATGTGCAGCTGAGGCATCACGGAGGGCGTTTCCGCCATGGCGTCGATCACATCGTCGGTGAAGGCTGCCGGGTGGGGACTCGTGAAGCGGATGCGCTCGAGTCCTTCGATCGTGCCCGCCGCCCGCAGGAGTTTCGCGAATGCTCCTCGATCCCCGAACTCCACGCCGTAGGAGTTGACGTTCTGACCCAGCAGGGTGACCTCGATGGCACCGTCATCAACGATCGCCTGAATCTCCGCGAGGATGTCCCCGGGCCGACGGTCCTTCTCCTTGCCCCGCAGCGCCGGCACGATGCAGAACGTGCACGTGTTGTTGCAGCCCACCGAGATCGACACCCACGCGCTGTGCGTCGACTCGCGGCGGGTCGGCAGCGTCGAGGGGAAGACGTCGAGCGACTCGAGGATCTCCAGCTGAGCCTCGCCGTTGTGGCGCGCCCGTTCGAGCAGAGTCGGCAGGGCGCCCATGTTGTGGGTGCCGAAGACGACATCGACCCAGGGAGCCTTCTCGAGGATGACCGCCTTGTCCTTCTGGGCGAGACATCCACCGACGGCGATCTGCAGATCGGCCTTGGTCTTCTTGACGTTGGCGAGCATGCCCAGGTTGCCGTAGAGCTTGTTGTCGGCGTTCTCACGCACGGCACAGGTGTTGATGACGACGACGTCAGCCTGGCCCTCTGTGGCACGCACGTAGCCCGCGGCCTCCAGCGAGCCGCTCAGCCGTTCGGAGTCGTGCACGTTCATCTGGCAGCCGTAGGTGCGCACCTCGTAGGTGCGCGGGGCGGTCAGGACGGCTTCGGTCATGCCCACAAGCCTACGACGCGGCAGACCGTGTCGATTCAGCGGAAGACCGGCCCCGACGGAGTGAGAGCCGCCGCTACGGCCGCGGAGACGACCGACCCCGAGTACCCCTTGCGCATGAGGAAGGCACCCAGCCGGCGCTTGGCCGTGGCCTGATCGAGCGATCGCAGCTGGGGGGCGCGCCTGAGGGCAATCTCGGTGGCGCGCTCGAGCTCGTCACCGGTCTCGAGATCGTCGAGCGCAGATTCCACTGCTGCTGGCTCCAGCTTGCGACGCCGAAGTTCGGCGGTGAGGGCCGAGCGCCCGAGCCCCTTGCGCTCCCGCAGCGTGCGCACGAGCGTCGCTGCGAGGTGCTCGTCGTCCAGCAGCGCCACGCCCATGAGCCTCTCGAGTTCGAGCTCGACCTCGTCGCCCTCGAACTCGCGGCCGATCAGGTAGTCGCGCATCTCGGCGATCGACATTCCCCTGCGCGCCAACGCGTTCATGCTGACGTTGTTGATGGGGTCGAATCCCCCGCGCTGCACCGCGTCCTGCTGCTGTGCGACCTCGGTGGAGTGCGGGGAAGGGTGCTCCTCCGGCGCGACGGCGATGGGGGGTTCGCCGAACAGCCACGTCACGGGAGCCAAGGGCTCCACGGTGTCGGATGGCGTTGCGCCGGAGGAGCTCACGATCACTCGCCTACCGCGGACGGCAGGCCGGGCTCGTCGGCGGTCGCGACGGCAAGCACGGGCCCTGACGCCTTGGCACCGGCGGCCTTGACCTGCTCGGCCTCCGCAACGATCGCGTCGGCGGCCGCCTTCGTCTGAGCCGCCTTGGCCTCGGCACCGATGCCGAGCTTGAGCATGATCTTCTGCTCGATCTCGGCCGCGATCTTCGGGTTCTCCAGCAGGAAGTTGCGCGAGTTCTCCTTGCCCTGCCCGAGCTGGTCACCGTCGTAGGTGTACCAGGCGCCCGACTTGCGCACGATCTCGTGCTCGACACCGAAGTCGATGAGGCTGCCCTCGCGCGAGATGCCCACGCCGAAGAGGATGTCGAACTCGGCCTGCTTGAAGGGCGGTGCCATCTTGTTCTTCACGACCTTGACCCGGGTGCGGTTTCCGACGGCATCCGTGCCGTCCTTCAGGGTCTCGATGCGCCGGATGTCGAGGCGCACCGACGCGTAGAACTTGAGCGCCTTGCCACCGGCGGTCGTCTCGGGGCTGCCGAAGAACACACCGATCTTCTCGCGGAGCTGGTTGATGAAGATCATCGTGGTGTTCGTCGAGCTGAGGCCACCGGTGAGCTTGCGCAGCGCCTGCGACATGAGGCGTGCCTGGAGGCCGACGTGCGAGTCACCCATCTCGCCCTCGATCTCGGCTCGCGGCACGAGGGCGGCGACCGAGTCGATGACGATCAAGTCGATGGAGCCGGAGCGCACGAGCATGTCGGCGATCTCGAGTGCCTGCTCGCCCGTGTCGGGCTGCGAGACCAAGAGGGAGTCGATGTCGACGCCGAGCTTGGCCGCGTACTCGGGGTCGAGCGCGTGCTCTGCGTCGATGAAGGCAGCAATACCGCCGGCGCGCTGCGCATTGGCGATCGCGTGGAGGGTGAGGGTGGTCTTACCCGAGGACTCCGGACCGTAGATCTCCACGATGCGGCCGCGGGGCAGCCCACCGATGCCGAGCGCGACATCCAGAGCGATGGAACCAGTGGGGATCACCTCAACCGGAGCGCGTTCGTCGCTACCGAGGCGCATGACTGAGCCCTTGCCGAACTGGCGGTCGATCTGCGCGAGGGCGGTCTCGAGGGACTTCTCGCGGTCTGCTACTGATGGCATGTGCTTCTCTCTCCGGTTAGACGGCTGGCGCCGCTGGTTGCTGCCCATAGGCTGTCGTTTCGCCCCCGGACCGGTGATGCAAGGTCCCTGGCCTCCCGACAAAGGCTGTGGTGCTTGTGCCCCACGCTACGCGCGGGTTCCGACATTCAGTCGGAGCGCCATGCGCAGTGTGGGTAAAACCCGTCTTCGAGAAGACGTTAGGGAGAAGCTAGCACTGTTCGAATGGATGTTCGATGCCCATCCCCCGGCGTGTCAGCGTTTCTTCGGCTCCCGCTGCCCCACCCCGTAGCGGCGATTGGCGGGAACATCCATCGCCTCGCAGAGGGCGAGCCAGATCTCGCGGGGCGCAACGCCCTTGGCAATGCCCTGCTGTGCCGTGAGCCCGCCGATCTCGCCCAGCACCAGGTCGCTCGTGAGTACGCGGCCGTACTCCGGCCCGAACTCGTCGGACACGGCCAGCCAGAACTCGCTCAGTCGCACCCCACCAAACTAACCCGAAACGCACGAATGCCCCGGCGCTCGGCCGGGGCATTCGGTGGACACTGGATCGGCAGCGGCCGATCAGCGAGAGACGAGGTCGGAGTCGAACTGGGCTACAAGCTCGTCAGGAAGCGTGTCAGGGATGTGGGTTTCGGGGATCGGGTTGAGCCCCTCGATGACGGCGAGGCGGTCGCCCACCTCGCGCATGATGACCGAGATCGGGGTCTCGAGCGCCTCCGCTACAGACGCGAGAATCTCAGAGCTGGCCTCTTTCTGGCCGCGCTCCACCTCACTGAGGTAGCCGAGCGCAACGCTCGCCTTGCTCGCGACCTGGCGAAGGGTGCGGCCCTTCTGCAAACGGAAGTCACGGAGAACGTCACCGATTTCCTGTCGTACCAGAACCATTGGACCCTCCTTTTCTGCCTGTTGAATCCGGCCAGTTTTCCCGTTGGAGGCCTAAGACTACAGCCTCTCGATTATGAGAACTCTAACCACTGACAACTGAGCAGTACGTGTGAACTCACCACATCTAACGAGATCGAAACGAGCAGTATTCCCGCTCGGTCAGCCGAGCAGTCGTGCGAGCTCTGATAGTGCTTCGGAGACGGTGGCCGAACGGATGTCCGCACGACTTCCCGTCAGGCTGAGCCGCTTCACGCTCACGTCGCCGCCGATCGCGAAGCCGAGGTAGACGGTGCCCACGCTCTGACCGTCCTGCGGCTCAGGACCCGCCACCCCGGTCGTGGAGATACCGATGTGGGGGGGCCCTGCGGCGAGAGCGAGCGCGGCCCGCACCCCCGTGGCCATCTGCGCTGCGACATCCGGATGCACGGCACCGTGTTCCGCGAGGACCCCGGCGTCCACGTTCAGCACGCTGGCCTTGAGCTCGGTGTTGTAGGCGACGACGCCGCCCACCACAACCTGGGACGCCCCCGGAGTGTCGATCAGTTCGGCCACGAGAAGCCCGCCGGTCAGAGACTCGGCGACCGCGATCTGGTACCCGCGCTCGATGAGCGTGGCGATGATCTCGGCGGAGGTCGTCACTTCGACCGGTTGCCCCGCCAGGCCTGCCAGAGGTAGTCGATGCCCGTGACGACGGTGAGCACGAGCGCAGCGCCCATGGCGACCCAGTTCACCCACAGCACCCAGTCGCCGACGAGCGTGTTCAGCGGCACGAGGAACAGCGAGATCGCCACCGATTGCACGATGGTCTTGAGCTTGCCACCGCGGGACGCGGGGATGACGCGGCTGCGCAGCACAGCGAACCGGAACGCGGTGATGCCGAGCTCGCGCACGAGGATGACGATGGTCACCCACCACCAGAGCTCGCCGAGTGCCGAGAGCATGATGAGGGCGGCACCCGTGAGCACCTTGTCAGCGATCGGGTCGAGGATGATGCCCACGTTGGTCACCAGGTTGCGGCTGCGCGCGAGTGAGCCGTCGACACCGTCGGTTGCGATCGCGAGGATGAACAGACCCGCTGCGACCCAGCGCAGCACTCCGTGCTCCCCGTTGTCGGCGGCGAGGAGCCAGACGAACACCGGCGCGAGCAGGATGCGGGCAACCGTGATGATGTTCGCGACGTTGCCGTTGGAGGCCTTGGTGTCGCCATGACTGGCCACTCGGCCCTTCATCGATTCCTTGACCGCATCGGCGCGCTTGGCATGCACGGATCTGAGATCCGGTGACTCCTGGGGAACTTCCGACTCAGGAACCACGCGCGTCTACTCCCGATCGGTCAGCTTCCAGGCGTCTTCGTCCGAATCGCCGTCTACGACATCGTAACCGCTCAGGGAATCCTCGACCGCGTCACGAGCGACCGGTGCATCGTCAGCGCCGCGAAGGCGCGCAAGCACCCCGGGAAGTTGTTCGGCGGTCACCAGCACGTCACGCGCCTTGGACCCCTCGGACGGCCCGACGATCTCGCGCGACTCGAGCAGATCCATGAGCCTGCCGGCCTTGGCGAAGCCGACCCTGAGCTTGCGCTGGAGCATGGATGTGGACCCGAACTGGGTGCTCACCACGAGCTCGGCGGCCGCCAGGAGCAGTTCGAGGTCGTCACCTATGTCGGCGTCGATCTGCTTGCGGGTGGCTTCGGCGGCGACATCCTCGCGGTACTCCGGCCGCGCCTGGGCAATCACGTGCTGCACGACCGCGTTGACCTCGGCCTCGGACACCCACGCGCCCTGCACGCGGATCGCCTTCGACGCCCCCATCGGCAGGAAGAGCGCGTCGCCCTGCCCGATGAGCTTGTCGGCCCCGGGCTGATCGAGGATGACGCGGCTGTCGGTCATGCTCGACACCGCGAACGCCAGCCTCGACGGCACGTTGGCCTTGATCAGGCCGGTCACCACGTCGACCGACGGGCGCTGCGTCGCGAGCACCAGGTGGATGCCTGACGCCCGGGCCAGCTGGGTGATGCGCACGATCGAGTCCTCGACGTCGCGCGGCGCGACCATCATGAGGTCGGCGAGCTCGTCGACGACGACCAGCAGATACGGGTACGGCGACAGTTTGCGCTCACTCCCGGCCGGCAGCACGATCTCCCCTGCCACCACCGCCCGGTTGAAGTCGTCGATGTGGCGGAAGCCGAAGCTCGCCAGATCGTCGTACCTCATGTCCATCTCCTTCACGACCCACGCCAGCGCCTCTGCCGCCTTCTTGGGGTTCGTGATGATGGGCGTGATGAGATGTGGCACGCCCGCGTAGATGGAGAGTTCAACGCGCTTGGGGTCAATGAGCACCATGCGCACCTCGGCGGGCTTGGCCCGCATGAGGATGGAGGTGATCATCGAGTTGACGAAGCTCGACTTGCCCGAACCCGTCGAGCCGGCCACGAGCAGATGCGGCATCTTGGCGAGGTTGGCGACGACGAAACCGCCCTCGACGTCCTTGCCGAGTCCGATGGTCATGGGGTGGAGGCTCGACGTGCTCGCGCCCGAGCGGAGCACGTCACCGAGCGAAACGATCTCGCGGTCCTTGTTGGGGATCTCGACACCGATCGCGCTCTTGCCCGGGATCGGCGACAGGATGTTGACCTCATTGCTCGCGACCGCATACGAGATGTTGCGAGCAAGAGCGGTGACCCGCTCGACCTTGACTCCCGGGCCGAGCTCGAGCTCGTAGCGGGTGACCGAGGGGCCGCGGCTGAACCCGGTGACCTGCGCGTCGACCTGGAACTGCTTGAGCACCTCGGTGATTGCCGCGACCACTTCGTCGTTGGCGGCAGAGTGCTTCTTGGGCGGCGTTCCCGGCGTCAGAAGGGATGCCGCGGGCATCCGGTACACGGCCGTGGGCTGCTTCGGCCTGGCCGGCACCGCGCCGTCGAACTCGCCCGCCTCGCCCTTCTCGCTCGCCTTGGTCACGAACCCGGGCAGCAGACCGGGACCGTCCTCGCGGAGGCCGGTCGCGCCGGTCTCGACCTCGCCCGTGAAGCGCTTCACCGCCTCCTCGGCCTTGAGGAGATCCTCGAGCAGGTCGATGCCGAATTCGTCCTCCGCGACAGGAGACGAGGGCACCGGTGCGATGACCTCGGTCACGGGCTCGCGTGAGATCACCGGGCTGTCGAAGGCCGGCTCCCCCGCGCTCGGGGCCTTGTTGCGCCGCCACCACGGGATGCTCGCGGGATCCTCGTCGATACCCAGATCGCTCAGGCTGCCGAACTCGACCGAATCATTGCGGGCGGCCTTTGCGGCAGCGCGCTCCGACTCGTCGGGCAGCTGAGCGCCGAAGAGGTAGGCGTAGAGCTCGCGTAGACGGGATCCGATGCGGTTGGGTGGCGTCTTGGTGATGATGAAGAGGGACAGCACCAGCAGGAGGATGATCACAGGCACGGCCAGAGCCGCTGTGCCCACGTAGTTGAGCGATCCCGCGAACACCCACCCGACGAGTCCGCCGGCCCGGGCGAGGGCTTCCGCCCCATCCGGCGCCCCCGGCTGGGTGCTGAACAGGTGGCAGAGCCCGCTGATCGTGGTCACCAGAAGGGTGACGCCGATGCCGATGCGGGTGTTGTCGTGAACGCTCGACGGATGCCTGAACAGCCAGATCGCGAACAGCAGCATGATCACCGGCAGGGCGAACGCGACGCGACCGAACAGCCCGCCGAACGTGTAGGCATCGAGGGCGATCGCCACGGGATCGGTGGGGTTGAACCACTCCACGACCGCACCGATGACGGCGAGAACGAAGATGAGGAAGGGAACACCGTCACGGCGCTCCTCCTTGGCGAGGGTCTCCTTGCCGAGCACCCGGAAGGCGCCGCCCGCAGCGTGAGCCAGGCCCATCCAGGCCTTGGTGAACACGCCGGGCTCTTCCACGACGACCTGCTTGCCCCGAGGAAGACGTTTCGTGGGCTGGTTGCCGCGACCGCGCGCGGCCGGTGTCGCGCGAGCGCGCGACGTCGACCTAGTGCTCGTAGCCATGCGCTCCACGGTACCTGCGGGGTACGTCAGCGGCCGGTAGCCACGCTGCAATCCCGACTCACCGAACCTCAGTACCGAATCGCGTCAATGACCCTGACCCGGCGACCACGGCTCTTCACCGCAGGGTGCTCAGCTAGATGCCGACGGCCCCTCAACGGCCACCCAGGCGGTCGTGTCGGTCGGCAGCAGTCCATCGTCGAGTTCACCGCTGGTCACGAGCAGCGTGCCCTCGGGAAGGGCGACCGCCTCGGTGCCGAAGTTGGTGATGCAGTGCCATCCGTTTCCTCGGCGGAACAGCAGCACCTCGGGCGAACTTGCCACCCACTCGAAGGCCTCGGTGGTGGCGAACTCCCGGCGCAGGCGCAGTGCGGTCCGATAGAGCTCGAGGGTCGAACCCTCGGCACCATCCTCTGCCTCGACGGATGACGCACCGAACCAACTCGGCTGGGGCAGGTGCGGCGCCGCGGTCCCGAACCCGAACGACGGGCCGGAGGTTGTCCACGGCAGCGGCACGCGGCATCCATCCCTGCCCTTGTGGAGCTCGCCCGTTCGCTTGAAGATCGGATCCTGCAGTGCCTCCGCGGGAAGGTCAGCCACCTCGTGCAGGCCGAGCTCCTCACCCTGGTAGATGTAACTCGACCCGGGCAGCGCGAGCATGAGAAGGGTCGCGGCGCGCGCGCGACGCAGACCGAGGTCGCGGTCGATCTCGGGGTCGCGCCCGTCTGAGTCCACCCACCGGGTGCCGTCATCCCCGGGCGGGAGCGCGAGTCGACTCGCGTGCCGCACCTTGTCGTGGTTGGAGAGCACCCACGTCGATGACGCACCCACGCCCTCCGCGAGCAGGACGTTGTCGGTGATGACCGTGCGATAGGTCTCGACCTGCCACGGGCTCACGAGGAGGTCGAAGTTGAACGCCTGCCCGAGGGAGTCCGGCCGGGCGTAGAGCATGCGCCGCTCGGCTCGCACGTAGGCCTCGGCGACAGCGACGCGCGGCGGGTCGTACTCGTTGAAGACCTCGCGCCACGACCGGTAGATGTCGTGCACCTCATTGCGATCGAAGAGCACATCGTCACCGGTCAACGGGTTGTCGAAGTCGATGAAGGCGGCCTTGGAACGCAGCGGCTCGGTCAGGTCCTTGGTGAGGGCGTGGGCGACATCGATCCTGAAGCCGTCGACGCCGCGATCGCTCCAGAATCGCAGGGTCGTGAGGAAGTCCTCGCGCACCTCAGGGTGATCCCAGTTGAAGTCGGGCTGCTCGGGCGCGAAGAGATGCAGGTACCAGTCGCCGTCGGGCAGCCTGTCCCACGCCGTCGGTCCGAAGTGCGAAGGCCAGTCGCTCGGGGGCAGCTCACCGTGTTCGCCGAGACCCTTGCGGAAGATGTAGCGCTCGCGCTCCGGCGATCCCGGGCCCGCGGCAAGGGCAGCCTGGTACCACTCGTGCTGGTCGCTCGAGTGGTTCGGCACGATGTCCACGAACACTCGGATGCCCACTGCATGGAGCGCAGCGATGAGCTCGTCGAAGTGCTCCAGCGTGCCGAGCTTCGGGTCGACCTCGCGGTAGTGGGCGACGTCATAGCCGCCGTCAGCGAGTTCGGACGGATAGAACGGGCTCAGCCACACCGCATCGATGCCGAGGCTGGCCAAATACGGCACCCGACTCGTGATGCCCTTGAGGTCTCCGAGGCCATCGCCGTCCGCGTCGGCGAAGCTGCGCGGATAGATCTGGTAGATCACGGCCTGGCGCCACCAGTCAGGATCCTTCGAGAGTACGTCGTTGTCTGCAGCCACAATCGTTGATGCTACGGCAAGCGCTTGCAGTACGCTCTAGTCGCTGCGCCGGGTGTACAGCATCGTGGTCGCGTTTCCGACCCTGCCCACCGCCACGAAACCGCTCTTGCGGTACAGTTCCTCAGCCGGGTTGCCGTCTTCGACGCTCAGGCTGAGGCTGACCGGGGATGCCGCGAGCATCGCGTTCAACAGCGCCCGGCCAATACCCTCCCCGCGCCGACCCGCCACAACACCGATGCTGAGCTCCGGGATGTCCTCGGCGACGAACCCGTAGCCGGGGTCTGCAGCCGTGAAGTAGCGCGACCAGACGGCGCCGGCATCCTGCCCTTCGCGCTCGGCGATGAAGCCGAGGTCGGTGTCGCGCGGAAAGCTGGCGAGGTACTTCTGGAAGGTGGGGTCGGCGTGCCAGAACTCGGCGCCCTTGGCGGCCTCCGGGTTCCAGTCAGCTGCGATCACGAAGACCCCTTCGAGAAAGGGGAGGTCGGCCGCGATGGCGCGGCGCGTGGTGGTCATGGCGCGAGTGGTCGGGGCCCTTAGGCCTCGATCACGACCGGCACGATCATCGGGCGGCGGCGGTGCTGGGTGTTGACCCAGCGGCCGACGGTACGGCGGATGACTTGCGCGAACGCGTGCGGATCGCGCGTGCCGTTTTCTGCGGCATCCGTGAGGGCCTTGATGATCTGCGGCAGCACCGCGTCGAAGACGTTCTCGTCCTCGGCGAAGCCGCGGGCTTGGATCTCGGGCCCGACGATCACCTTGCCGGTCTGCGGGTCGACGGCGACGAAGATCGAGATGAAGCCCTCCTCGGCGAGGATGCGGCGGTCCTTGAGGTCGGCATCCGTGATCTCGCCGACGCTGGAGCCATCGACGTAGACGTAGCCGAGGTCGAGCTGACCGACAACCTTCGCGACACCGTCCCTCAGGTCGATGACGGTGCCGTCCTCGGCGATGATCGTGTTCTCCTCGGGCACCCCGGTCTGGATCGCGAGGTTGGCGTTGGCGACGAGGTGGCGCTGCTCGCCGTGCACCGGAAGCACGTTCTTCGGCTTCAGGATGTTGTAGCAGTAGAGCAACTCCCCCGCGGCCGCGTGGCCCGACACATGCACCCTCGCATTGGCCTTGTGCACGACAGTCGCGCCCAGCTTCATGAGGCCGTTGATCACTCGGTAGACCGCGTTCTCGTTGCCCGGGATGAGACTGGATGCCAGGATCACCGTGTCACCCTTGCCCACCTCGATCTGGTGCTCGAGGTTGGCCATGCGCGCGAGCACCGCCATGGGCTCGCCCTGGCTGCCGGTCGACATGTAGACGAGCTGGTTGTCGGGAAGATCGACGGCCTTCTTCGCGTCGATCAGCACGCCGTCGGGAACCTTCAGGTAGCCCAGCTCGGCGGCGATGCCCATGTTGCGCACCATCGAGCGCCCCATCAGCACCACCTTGCGCTTGTTGGCCACCGCCGCATCGAGCACCTGCTGCACGCGGTGCACGTGGCTCGAGAAGCTGGCTACGATCACCCGGCGGGGTGCCTTGGCGATGACGGCCTCCAGCACGGGACCGATGTCGCGCTCGCTCGGGGTGAACCCCGGGACATCCGCATTCGTCGAGTCGGGCAGGAACAGGTCGACGCCGGCCTCGCCCAGGCGCGCGAACGCCCGCAGGTCGGTGATGCGGTCGTCGAGGGGCAGCTGGTCCATCTTGAAGTCACCCGTGTGCAGCACCACGCCAGCCCTCGTCTTGATGGCGACCGCGAGCGCGTCGGGAATCGAGTGGTTGACCGCGACGAACTCGAGGTCGAACGGGCCGAGCGTCTCGTGCTGGCCCTCGCTGACCGTGAGCGTGTAGGGCGTGATGCGGTGCTCCTTGAGCTTCGCCTCGATGAGCGCGAGCGTCAGGGTCGAGCCGATGAGCGGGATGTCACCCTTCAACTTGAGCAGGTACGGCACGGCCCCGATGTGGTCCTCGTGGCCGTGCGTGAGCACGATGCCCAGCACGTCATCGAGGCGGTCACGGATCGGGGAGAAGTCGGGAAGGATCAGGTCGACGCCCGGCTGGTTCTCCTCGGGGAAGAGCACCCCGCAGTCGACGACGAGGATCTTGCCGTCGATCTCGAAGGTCGTCATGTTGCGACCAATCTCGCCGAGTCCGCCGATCGGCGTGACGCGGAGAGTTCCGGGGGCGAGCTGGGGAGGGGTGAACACTGAGGCTGGCATCAGTGCCGAGCCTACCCGCTGGCTAGCGCGTGGTGCCCGCGACCTTCGGAAGCGCTCCGCCGGCGGCCGCGTTGCGGTCGGGCCGGAAGTTGTCGAAACTCACGCCGGGGATGTCCTGCACGAGGTCGATCTCGTCCTCGATCTGAGCGGCCTCCCACTCCTCGGGACCCACGAGCGGCAGGCGCACGCGGGGGCTGGTGATGCGACCGAGTCCATGCAGGATGTACTTCGTGGCGACGGTGCCGGGAACGTGCGTCATGGTGGCGCGCACGAGCGGCTCGAGCGACTTGTGGGCCGCCGTGGCGGCCTTGAGGTCACCCGCGTTGACGGCATCCACGATGTGGCGGTAGGGCATCGGAGCGATGTTCGCCGTCACGCCGATGAGCCCGGTGGCGCCGATCGCGAGGCTCGGCAGCACCAGGGCGTCGTCGCCGCAGAAGTAGTACAGGTCGGTCTGGTTGAGCACGCGGCTCACCTCCGCCAGGTCGCCCTTGGCGTCTTTGACGGCGACGATGTTCGGGTGCTTCGAGGCGCGCAGGATCGTCTCGTACTTGATCGGCACGCCGGTGCGCCCGGGGATGTCGTAGAGGATCACGGGCAGATCCGTGGCATCCGCGATCATGCGGAAGTGAGTGAGGATGCCCGCCTGCGTGGGCTTGTTGTAGTACGGGGTGACGATCATGTTGCCGTCGGCGCCGGCCTTCTCACTCTTCTTGGCGAGTTCGATGGCATGCGCGGTCTCGTTGGAGCCACCACCCGTGATCACCTTCGCGCGGTTGCCTGCCACCTTCTTCGCGACCTCGACAAGCTTCACCTTCTCCGGGTCGGTGAGAGTGGATGTCTCGCCCGTGGTTCCCGTGACGACGATGCCGTCCGCGCCGTTGGTGATGACGTCGTCGATGTGCTTCTCAACATCGGTCCAGTTCACTTCGCCGTCGGAGTTGAACGGCGTGACGAGTGCGACGAGCACCTGGCCGAAAGGGTTGGGAAGGGTAGACACGCGTTAAACGATAGTGGGTGGCCGCAGCGGAGAATCCGCGCGGCCACCCACCGAAAGGTCTCGCTTAGGCGAGGGCCTTCTTCTTGAGCTTCTCGTACTCTGCCTCGGTGATCGTGCCCTCGTCGAGCAGTGCCTTGGCGCTGGCGATGTCGGCGGCCGGTCCGGTACCGGCGACCTGGCGGATGTACGAGTTCGCGGCCTCGGTGCGGGCCTGGGCGAGCTCTGCGGAGCGCTCGGCCATACCGCGACCGCGAGCGATGATGTAGATGAATGCGGCGAGGTAGGGGAAGACAATGAGGAAGATGAACCACAGCGCCTTGTACCAGCCGTTGAGTGCACGATCACGGAACAGGTCCGCGAAGATCGAGATGAGGATCATCAGGTACGCCACGAAGGCGAAGATGACGAAGATGTTCCAGATGAGCTGCCAGAGGTCGGACATTGTTCCTTTTTCTATTCGAGATGGTGATTTGCTGATCCTGCCGGTGGGCAGGAGACCTACCGGGACGTGAGCTGGCCGAGTACCTCGCCAGCGGCATCCTGAACCGTCATGACGCCGCCCTGCACGGTGGCGGTAGCGGCCGTGAGCAGCCACGTGTCGACGCCCTCGCAGAACTTGAGAGTCGAGGCGAACGGACCGAAGGCGATAGAGCCGTCATCGGCGAGCGTCCATGCCCCGTTGAGGATGTTGCAGCCGTCGCTGCCGTGCACGGAACCATCGGCGGCGAGCGTCAGGAACGGCGCATCCGCCGCGTCGGACTCGATCCACTGCCCGACCGGTTTGTCCTGCGGGCCGACCGTCGGGTCGGTCGAGCGCACCAGGGTCGTGATGGTCGAGTCGGCCGAGCTGGCGATCGTCAGCACGTCACCCGAGACCTGCACGTAGTCGGCCATGGTTACAGCCAACGGAAGCTGGGCGCCGTCGCAGGCCATCAGCGTCGAGGGTCCCGACGTCGTGGTGAGGGCGCCGAGGTCGCCGAGCTCGTAGGTGCCCTGCACTCGGTTGCAGCCGTCGGATGCCGTCCACGTTCCATCGTCAACGAAGGCGACGAAGGGCTGCTCCGGGGAATCGAAGGTGGAGTCGATCGCCCAGGTGCCCACCAGCGCGGCCGGGTCGACCGCCGATCGCACAGCGGCATCGCCCGACGAGCATCCGGCGAGGGTCGCGACGAGCGCGATCGCGGAAACTGCCAGCGCGGAACGGACCATGATCATTGACGTCTCCTCAGACTGTGAATGCCAGTGTCTCAATAGGTGAAGGGTGTCGCTGGCGCGTGGCGCGCTACTCGGCTGACTCTGGCACGGATATCGCGTCCTGACTGGCCGCACGGAGCTCGGTCGGCAGCATCCCGAGCTTGGATCGCACGGCGGAGCGCAACTCGTACGCCGACGAGAACCCCGCAATTCGCGCCTGCTCGGCAACCGTGAGGGATCGCCCGGCGGGCGACGACAGGAGGGTGACGGCCGACTCAGTGCGATGGTGCAGGATCTGATCGGAGATCGTCGTGCCACTGCCCTCGTAGGCGCGCTGGAGGTGTCGGAGTGACACGCCGAGGTGGCGGGCCAACGCGGCGGGGTTCAGCGCGGCATCCCGGTGACGAAGAGAAATCTCCTCGACGGAGCGCTTGCGCAGTTGGGCACGAAGATCGGCCCGGTCCAGTTCGTGATCGTCGCTCTCCGCGAGGTAGGCGATCGCCAGATCCTCCAGGGCCTTTGCCGTCGCGCGTTGCGCGCTGTTCGAGGGCGCCCACTCCGGATCGACAGTCGACAACGCGAGCGCCAGTAGTGGCCCCTTCAGGGTCGTCGAACCCTCGAGACGGAACCTGGTGGACTTGACGCGCACCCCGCGGGCGCGCAGCACGGCCTCGGGAATCAGAAGGTGCAGCGCTCGGATGCCCTCGCGCGCTTCAACGTCGAACGACGACCAGTTGGTGATCATGAAGCAGGCGCCGGGCTCCAGCACTATTGAGGCGCTTTCGCGCGGCGTCATCTGCACCTGGCCATCGAGGAGAAAAGCCAGGTGCACCGTGTTCGATCGCTGCGCGGCCAGACCCGCCACTCGGATGCCCGACATCGACATCAAGGCCACGCCGACGTCGCCGATCTGGCGGCGTTGCGCGGTGAAGTGCACAGGCAGGTCGCGGCGCACGCTGACGGCCGTGGCGATCGTCTCCAGTGCTGATGACGGGAGCGGATGCTGGCCCTTGACCTGCGCGATCACCCGTGCGACATCCTGCACTGTGAGGGATCGCCAGACCCCTGCGCTGTCCTCTTCCGTCCCCACGGCCACAGCATAGCGAACGCGCCAGCACCTGCGCAGAACTGCGCCAATGGTCCGCGGTCCGCGCCCGCCGGTCATAGTGTGTGAGCAATCCTGACCTCATCCAGAATCTAGGAGCAACGTCCATGGCCACCACCGCAGCATCCACCGAGGTCAGGGCCTCCTGGCTCCCTCTGATCGTGGTGGTCCTCACCCAGATTCAGGCGTCGTTCGCGGTCAACGCGCTCACGGTGTCGATGGCCGGGATCACGACCGATCTGAACACCCCCGCGACCACGGTGGGCACCGCGATCACGGCGAGCACCTTCGCCATGGCGGCCTTCATCCTTCTCGGTGCCAAGCTCGGGGCGAAGTTCGGTACGCGCAAGGTGTTCCAGATCGCCGTCGTCGTGCACGGCCTCGCCATGGGCGGCGTGGCCCTGGCCGCGAGCCCCGCAATGCTGTTCATCGCCCAGGCCGCCTCTGGTGTCGTCATCGCCGCGATCTCCCCGGCACTGACCGTGTTCATCGCCACCAACTTCAAGGGACGTCAGCAGGCGCAGGCGATCGGTTTCCTCGCCGCGGCGATCCCGGCGGCAGGCGTGCTCGCACTGCTCATCGCCGGCGCCTTCGCGTCGACCATCGGATGGCGCTACTCCTTCGCGCTCGTGGTCGGGCTGGCCGTCGTGAACCTCCTGCTCAGCTTCCGCGTCAAGAAGGTTCCCGCAATGGCCGAGGTGGCGATCGACTGGACCGGCGCGATCATCGCCGCGATCTCGATCATCCTGCTGAGCTTCGGCTTCAGCGGCCTGTCGTCGTGGGGCCTCCTGTTCGCCACTGACGCCGCACCGTTCGAGATTCTCGGCCTCTCCCCGGCCCCGCTCCTCGTGATCCTCGGCATCATCGGAGCCCAGATCTTCTTCGTCTGGATCCGCAAGCGCAAGGCTGAAGGTCACCCGCAGATCTTCGACCTCGATGTGCTTCGCTCCGGCACCGAGCTCGCGACGACATTCTGCATGGGTCTCATGCTGTTCATCGGCACGGCCGCCAACTTCCTCATCCCGCTCTACATCCAGATCGTGCAGGGCCGCGGCAGCTTCGAGACGTCGCTGTCGATCATCCCCTACACCCTGTCGATCTTCGTAGCGAGCTCGGTGGTCGCGACCCTCTACTCGCGATTCGCTCCGCGCGTCATCGCTCGCGTCGGCTTCATCGTCGTGGCGTCGGCTCTGACCCTCATCGCGTTCACGATCCGCAACGAGTGGACCCAGGTGCTGATCGTCACCGGCCTGATCCTCCTCGGCCTCGGGCAGGGTGCGATCGTCGCGCTGGTCTTCAACACGCTCCTGTCGTCGGCTCCCAAGGAGCTCGCGGGTGACGTCGGCGCGTGGCGCGGTCTGGTGCACAACCTCTCGGGCAGCGTCGGAATCGCCGTCGCATCCGTCTTCGCCGTCAGCGTGCTCGCCGGCATCATCCAGGCCGACGTTCGCGACCACCCCGAACTGCCACCGGAGCTCGTCTCGCAGGTGAACCTCGACAACGTCAACTTCATCACCAACGACCAGCTGTCTGCCGTGCTCGCCGAGACCACGGCGACCCCGGAGCAGGTCGACGCGGCGATCGCCCTCAACGAGGATGCCCGCCTGCTCGGCCTGAAGATCTCGCTCCTGGGCCTTGCCGCGTTGGCGCTGCTCGCGATCGTTCCTGCTGGTCGTATGCCCGGCTTCACGCCCGGTGACATGCCGGAGCGACTGTCGACGGGTGGCGCCAAGCCGGGCGCAGCGCGAAAGAAGAAGTAGGCGGCGATACGAATTCTGGGGCTCAGATGAATCCCGTCATTGTCACGCTCGTCATCCTCGGATTGGCGGTCGTCGCGTTCGTCGCCAACAAGATCCCCGTGGGGATCGTGGCGATCGGAGTGGCGCTCTCCCTGTACCTGACCGGCGTGCTCACCGTCGAACAATCCCTCGCGGGATTCGGAGACCCGGTGATCGTCTTCATCGCGGCGCTCTTCGTCGTCAGTGAGGGTCTGGATGCCACGGGCGTGACCGCGTGGGCGGGCCAGCAGCTTGTGACGCGCGCGGGCACCAACCCGCGCTCGTTGACGACACTGATCATGATCCTCGTCGCCGTGCTCTCTGCGCTCATCAGCGTCAACGGAGCAGTAGCAGCGCTGCTGCCGATGGTCGTGGTGCTCGCCGTGCGCATCAAGCAGCCGCCCTCGCAGATGCTCATCCCCCTCGCGTTCGGCGCCCACGCGGGTTCGCTGCTCGTGCTCACGGGCAGCCCGGTCAACGTGCTGATCTCCGAGTTCCTCGTCGAGGCGGGTGAGAAGCCGATCGGGTTCTTCCAGATCGGCCTCGTGGGCCTGCCTCTACTCATCGGCACGGTGCTGATCACGATCCTCCTCGGCCCGAAGCTGCTGCCTCGCCTGACGCCGCAGTACGTCACCAAGGACCTCAGCATGCACGCCCAGACCCTGGCACTGCAGTACTCGATCGAAGACGAGCAGAAGCTCCTCACCCGTGAGGCGGGCCTGACCGAGGTTGTCATCCCCCCGCGCTCTGAACTCGTCGGCCAGGACGTCTTCCCCGGAATGGTCACCGACAGCGGCGACCTCGTGGTCGTGGCGATCCAGCGCGGTGGCGAGAACCTGGGAAAGGCGACCCTCCAGGTCGGCGACGTCATGCTGCTCCGCGGAAGTTGGGGCGCCCTGGACGCCAACATCGCGGCGGATCCGAACGTCATCATGGTGGACTCGCCCGCCGCCATCCGTCGTCAGGCAGTGCCGATGGGCGCCAAGGCCAAGACGGCGCTGGTGATCCTCGCCGGAATGGTGATCCTCCTCGCGACCGGTCTCGTGACGCCGGCCGTCGCCGCCCTGATCGCCGCGACCTGCATGGTGATCTTCCGGGTGCTGAGCGTGCACCAGGCCCACCGGTCCATCTCCTGGACAACCCTGATCCTCGTCGGAGGCATGATCCCGCTCTCGACGGCGATCCAGGTCAGCGGCACCGCGGATCTGATCGCCAACGGCATTGTCGCGACCCTCGGGTCGGCCAGCCCCTATCTGCTGGCTCTCGGACTCGCGCTCGTGACAGTCGTTCTCGGCCAGCTGATCAGCAACACCGCGACCGCGCTGATCCTGGCACCGATCGCCATCGCGATTGCCTCAGAAACCGGGGTCTCTCCGGTACCGCTGTTAATGTCGGTTGCCATCGCCGCGGCGGCCTCGTTCCTCACCCCGGTCGCCACCCCCGCCAACACCATGGTCTTCGGACCGGGTGGCTACCGCTTCGGCGACTACTGGAAGCTCGGCCTGCCATTGGCCCTGTTGTTCGTGGCCGTCGCAACGTTCCTCGTACCGGTCTTCTGGCCTTTCTACCCCACCCCCTAAGGAGAACCCCATGGCCATCGACTCTCGCCTGATCCCCGCGGACTTCACCCCGGTGCCCTCGCTGGATCATGCACCGAAGATCATCGTCTCGAGCACCCTCCCCGACGACGTCGAGGTCGTCGGCTTCGCCGTCGGATCCGACGGAAAGGTGCCCTCGGCCCTCGGCACCACCTTCGACGCCCTGAACCGAGCCGGGTTCGCCGGCACCCCCGGGCAGACGCTTGTTCTGCCCCGCACCGAAGGACCGGTCTTCATCGCCGTCGGTGTGGGCAGCGACCCCGCGCAGACCGCTACCAGCCTCCGGGATGCTGCCGCCGCATTCGCGCGCGCCGCGGCACGGTACTCCGCGCTTGCTCTCGACCTGGGTGAGGCATTCGCCCTGGAACCGAGCGTGGTCGGCCAGATGGTCACGGAAGGGACGCTGCTGGCCCGGTACCGGTTCACCGAACTCAAGCCGACGACCACAGACATCCCGCTCGCGTCGCTGACGATCGTCAGCGAACCCGGAACCATCGAGCAGGTCACGGCCGGTGCAGCGACGGGCGAGGTCACCTCGAGGGCGGCGAATCTCGCTCGCGACTTGGCGAACAACCCTCCCGGCCACCTCACCGCCACGCGCATGGGAACTGTCGGGCTCGACATCGCCGACGACTACGGCCTCAAGGTCGAGGTGTTCGACAAGAAGCAGCTCATCGAGCTGGGCTGCGGAGGCCTACTCGGGGTCAACGCCGGCAGCGCGGAGGAGCCGCGCATGATCAAGATGGTCTACACCCCCGAGGGCACCCCGACATCGCACGTCGCCCTCGTCGGCAAGGGAATCATGTACGACGCCGGCGGCATCTCCCTCAAGCCGAGCGACTCCATGCATCTGCTCATGAAGATGGACATGGCCGGTGCTGCGGCCATCATGGGCGCCATGACTGCGCTGAAGGCGCTCGGCGTGACCAGCAAGGTCAGCGCGTGGCTCATGTGCACCGACAACATGCCCTCGGGAACCGCCATGGGACTCGGCGATGTGCTGACGATGCGCGGCGGCAAGACCGTCGAGATCAAGAACACCGACGCCGAGGGGCGCCTGGTGATGGCCGACGCGCTCGTGCTCGCGACGGAGGAGCACCCCGACGCCATCGTCGACGTTGCCACTCTCACCGGCTCGGCCCTGCAAACGCTCGGCACTCGTGTCGCCGCCGTGTTCGGCAACGATCAGGCACTCGTCGACCAGGCGATCGCGGCCTCTCAGGCGACCGACGAGCCGATCTGGCAGCTACCGCTCGAGCACCGGTACCGCCCACAGTTGAACTCGGCATACGCGGACATGTCCAACATGGGCGGTCCGTTCAATGTGGCGATCACTGCGGCACTGTTCCTCAATGAGTTCGTCGACGGCATCCCGTGGGCGCACCTCGACATCGCGGGCACCATGCAGAGCGACACCGACGACTCCTGGCGCACAGCGGGGGCAACCGGATTCGCGACCCGACTGCTGATCGAACTGCTCACGAACTTCACCCCCACGAAATGAGTGAGATGCCCGGATACCGCCTACTGAACTCCGGGCCGTTCCGGTTCGGATTCATCACGACGCTGGGCGTGCTGCTGGCGCTCGTACTCGGTCTCGCGATCGGGTCTCTGACGTACGCGTTGACGCTCATCTTCTTCGCCCTGTTCGTCAGTCTGGGGCTCTATCCGCTGGTGCTGAAGCTCGAGTCGCTCAAGTTCTCGCGCACCGGGGCCGTGCTGACCGTCATGGGCATCTTCATCGTCGTGGTCGGACTGCTGCTCTGGCGCATCATCCCGAACATCGTCGAGCAGGCCGGGCAGCTGATCAAGTACATTCCCGCTGGCCTCGACGACATCGAGCATCAGGAGTGGTTCCTCGCGCTCAACGAGACTTTCGGCGGCGGACTCCTCCCGTTCGTGCAGACTCTGCAGCAGGCGCTCTCCGACCCGGCCGTCTGGATCGCGATCGGCGGCGGCGCCCTGCACGTGAGCGTGTCGATCGTCAACGGAACGTTCGGTGCAATCTTCGTGGTAGCCCTCACGCTCTACTTCGTGGCATCGCTGGAAACCATGAAGCACGGGCTGTACTCGCTCGTGCCCGCCTCCCGGCGCGCGGGCTTCTCCGAGATCGCCGAGGAGATCTTCCAATCGGTGGGCAAGTACCTGAGCGGGATGTTCCTGCTCGCCCTCATCAATGCGGCGTTCTCGTTCGTGCTGCTCACCATCCTCGGCGTACCGTGGGCGGGCATCCTCGCGGCGTTCGCGATCGTGATCACGTTCATCCCGGTGGTGGGGAGTCTGATCAGCGCCTCGATCATGACGGTCGTCTCGTTGTTCACCTCGCCCACGACAGGACTCATCGTGGGAATCGTGATGTTCGTGTACCTGCAGCTCGAGGCCTACGTGCTCACCCCGCGGATCGTCGGCAAGGCGATTCGCATCCCCGGTTCGCTGGTGCTGATCGGCGCGATGGTGGGCGCGACACTTCTCGGCCTGCTCGGCGCACTCGTCGCCTGCCCCGTCTCGGCATCGATTCTGCTGATCACCAAGAAGGTCATCGTTCCCACCCAGAACGAGCGCTAGTGCCCGGCTGGGAGGCCACCACCCTGCTGCTTCTCGCAGCGCACGTCGTGCTCGGCTTCGTCGCCACGGTGCTGATCTCGACCAACCGGCGACCCTCGGCGGCCGTCGCCTGGGTGCTCGTGATCATCTTCATTCCGTTTCTCGGCGCGCTCTGGTACCTGCTGGTCGGTGCTGGACGGCTCCCGCGCGCCCGGCGGGAGAAGCAGCGCGAGGTCAGCGACCTCATCCTGTCGCGCACCGAGGGTCTCGATGCTGTGAGCCATGGAGGCGAATGGCCGGCCTGGCTTGCGAGTGCTGCACGCATGAATCTGACCCTGGGCGCGCTGCCTATAGTCGGCGGCAACCGTGCCGAGCTCCTGGCCGACTACGAGGGCTCGATCGCGGCAATGGCCGCCGAGATCGACACCGCGGCCGAGTACGTGCACGTCGAGTTCTACATCCTTGTTCTGGATGACACGACCCGCGTGTTCTTCGACGCCCTGCGCCGCGCGCGCGAGCGCGGCGTGCTGGTGCGGGTGCTGGTCGATCACCTGTCGAGCATCATGTTCCCGAATCGGCGCGAGACCTTCGGCGCCCTCGACGAGATGGGTGCCGAGTGGCACGCGATGCTGCCGCTGCGCCCCCTACGAGGTCAGTGGCAGCGACCGGACCTGCGCAATCACCGCAAGCTCGTCGTGGTCGACGGTCGCGTGGGTTTCACGGGTTCGCAGAACCTCATCGACTCGACATATCTCAAGAAGAAGAACGTCGCGCGCGGCCTGCACTGGCACGAACTGATGGTGCGGCTCGAGGGTCCCGTCGTGCGGGAGCTCAATGCGGTGTTCGTGACCGACTGGTACAGCGAGTCGGGGGTGCTGCTGCCCCTGGACACGAGCCCGGTGGTTCTCGGCACAGACGACGCACTCCTGGATTCGCAGGTGCTCCCGAGCGGACCGAGCTTCGACAACGACAACAATCTGAAGCTGTTCGGCTATCTGCTGCAGAGCGGCCAGCGCAGGGTGAGCATCACGAGTCCCTACTTCGTGCCTGACGAGTCCACGCTCATGGCGATCGTCACGGCCGCCGCGCGCGGCCTCGACGTCGAGCTCTTCGTCTCGGCCATCGGCGATCAGCATCTGGTGTACCACGCCCAACGCTCGTACTACGAAGCGCTCCTGCGAGCCGGTGTGAAGATCTACCTGTATCGCGCCCCGACCGTGCTGCACTCCAAGCACTTCACGATCGACGACGACGTGGCGGTGATCGGGTCGAGCAACATGGACGTGCGCTCGTTCAGCCTCAACATGGAGGTATCGGTCATGGTTCAGGGCGAGAGTTTTGTCTCGGCGATGCGCGCGATCGAGGACGACTACCGAGCCTCCAGCGATCTGCTGACACTCGAAGAGTGGATGACGCGGCCCCTCGCCGGCAAGGTCAACGACGCCCTCGCGCGGCTGACGTCGTCGTTGCAGTAGCCCAGCACTGCGCGGCCTGTGCGAGTGCGGTCGCGGGGGCGACGGTGACCCGGTCACCGCCCGCGTCTGAGACCCAATGCACGACAACTTCCGCTGACAGCGCATCCAACCGATATCGCGCGTTGCGCGGAGCTCTGAGCCGAGAGGCGTTCGCGCGGACACCGACATGCAGGGCAGCGGGCCGATCGAGCAGGCCGAGGTAGTGCAAGGCGCTGACGCACGCTAGGCGGCCGCCCACTCGCCAGGCGAGTATGGCGTCAGACGGTGCGTCCCGCCGGGCGTACCAGCCTTTGCGCACCCGGATGATGCGGCCATAGTTGCACGCGATGCGAACGTGCTCGGGGGGTGGCCCCTGTCCAGTAGCTCGGAGAGTTTTGCAATTCCTCCCAGGGCGCCGATGTCGCGTTCGAGCTTCGTCTCCATTGCACCATGGTGTGCGCTCGGCCGCGCGTCGGCGGCGGGACCCGGAATTTCCGGCGACTGATGCTGAACCCTTCTGTTGTGCAGGAGAGGCGACGACGACTCCCTTATCCTGCAGAAGCAGGCCGCTGCCGGCGTTGTGCAGGAGACACGAGAGTTCCTTCGTTCTCCTGCAGAACAGAAGGCGCGGGAAGGAGTCGACCGAGTTTGCGGCTAGGGCCCGGCCGTCGATTGCGGCGAGCGAGAGCTACAGCTACAGCTACGGCGCGACGCGACCGTTCTCGTTGAAGGTCGCGTAGGTCAGCGGCATGAGGTCGGCCCACAGCGCCTCCATCTGCTCCGCGGCCATCTCGATCTCACGCTGCGGGAACGAGGGAAAATGCGTTCCCTCCCGCTTCGTGCGCAGCGAGAGGAAGTTCATGAGTGAGCGCGCGTTCATCGTTACGTACATCGACGAGTAGATGCTCAGCGGCAGCACGATCCTGGCGACCTCGCGGGCAATGCCGGCGTCGAGCATCCGCTGGTAGGACTCGTAGGCGGCGGTCGCCTGAGCCTTCGACTCGGCGACCGCGAGCTCGGTCTGCTCGGGGCTGCCGGGCAGGAAGTCGTAGGCGCCCGCCTTGCCGACCTGGACGAGGTTGCGGTCGGGGCCGGGCACGTAGAACACCGGGTTGAGCTCGCGGTAGCGCCCACTCTCCTCGTTGTACGAGGCGATGCGGTGACGCATGAACTCGCGGAACACGAAGATCGGCGCCTGCACGTAGAACGTCATCGAGTTGTGCTCGAACGGCGAGCCGTGGCGGTCGCGCATGAGGTAGTTGATGAGCCCCTTGCTGCGGCTCGCGTCGAGATTCTCGTCCTGGGCAGACTCCAGCGTCTTCTCGCCCTGGGTGGACACGCGGGCGGCGAACAGCACATCCGAATCGCTCGCGCTCGAGCGCACCAGCTCGACGGTGACATCGGATCGGAACTTCACGGCGGGCTTGTCATCAGGCACGGCCTTCACGATAGCTGAGAAGCGGGATGTAACAGTTCTCAACACTCGGGCGTACCCCTGCCGGCCCGCCTATCGTGGCAACCATGAACCCTGTGGCGGTGATGGGCGTGCTCGTGGGGCTCGTCGCGGTCGCGACGGTCATCGGCCTGGTGTGGCGTTCGCAGCAGGGACGCATCCACCACACGCGCGGAACGACCACGGTCAAGGTGGGAGACGTCCCCGGGATGCGTCGGTTCGCCCGAGGTGCGACCTTCCTGCAGTTCTCGACCGAGGTCTGCGCGCCCTGCAAGGTGACACGCGACGTGCTCGGCGCGGTTGCGAGCGAGCACAGCAACGTGGCGCATGTCGACGTCGACCTGACGCACAGGCCCGACCTCGCCAGCCAGTTCCACATCATGCAGACGCCGACAACGCTGATCCTCGACAGCAAGGGCGTCGTGCGTGCCCGCATCGGTGGCGCTCCCCGCCGGGACGCGGTGCGCGCTGAGCTCGACCGCATCCTCGTTGCCGCCTGACCCTGCCCCTCTTCCCGCCCGCCCCGGAGGCACCATGACGACCACCAAGCCCACCCTCGCCGCCAAGCCGGGACAGAAGGGCATCGACCCGCGTAGCCCCCGCTTCGGCGCCGGCATCACCGCGGTGCTCCTGCTTGTCGTGGTCGGCCTCGGGCTGGTGACGCCCTTCGGCGCGACGGTTGCCGCTCGAGCGACCGAGCCGGGCTTCATCCTCTTCGCCCTCATCTGGGCCCTGTTCGGCTGGGGCGCCTTCGCCGGCGTGCAGCGCCACCCGTATGGCGCGATCTACCGTGCACTCATCCGCCCCCGTCTCGCGCCGCCCACCGAGCTCGAGGATCCGGTACCGCCGACCTTCGCCCAGGGTGTCGGATTCACTATCACCCTGATCGGCATCGTGCTGCACCTGGCCGGCGTGCCCTACGCCCTCGTGGTCGCTGCCGGCGCGGCGTTCGTGGCCGCGTTCCTCAACTCGGTCTTCGCCTACTGCCTCGGGTGCCAGATCTACCTCCTGCTCGTGCGCGCCGGCATCCTCGGCCGCAAGGGTGCCGCTACAGCCTGAGCCCGCCTAGTCTGGAGGCATGTCAGTCACCAGCGAAGCAACAACCCTGTGGTTCGGCGACCTTCTGAGCGGATCGGGCACCACGTCCCTGGACTCGTCGGACGCGGCCGAATTCCCCGTCACGTGGGCCGCGCGGTCCGAGGGCGTCTCCGGGCAGACCAACCCCGAAGAACTGCTCGGCGCCGCCCACTCGGCGTGCTACTCGATGGCGTTCTCCAACGCGCTGGCCAAGAACGGAACCCCTCCGGAGAGCCTGCAGGTCACGGCGGCCGTCACGTTCGAGCCGGGCACGGGCATCACCGGAAGCCACCTGCTCGTCAGCGCCAAGATCGCCGGCATCAGTGAAGACGACTTCCAGCGCCTCGCGGCCGAGGCCAAGTCCGGATGCCCGGTGTCCCAGGCCCTCGCCGGTATTCCGATCACCCTCGAAGCCAGCCTCGCCTAGTGGCAGCCGCGCGGCCCACTCCCCTGCGCGTTCTGGTGTCCGGGGCATCCGGATTCATCGGTGCGGAACTGTGTCGACAGCTCGAGGCCGACGGCCACACGGTGCTGCGGCTCGTGCGCCGCGCGCCCACCGGGCCGAACGAGTTCCGCTGGTCTCCCTCTGAGAAGACCGTGGATGCCGCGGCCATCGAATCGGCCGACGCGGTGATCAACCTCGCCGGCGCCACGACCGGCCGTATCCCGTGGACTCGCGCCTACAAGCGCGAGATCCTCTACTCGCGCGTGAACGGCACCACAACCCTCGCGGAGGCGATCCGTGCCTCGAGCAATCCGCCGACCATCTTCCTCAACGGGTCTGCGGTCGGCTACTTCGGCGACCAGCCCGGGGTGGCCCTTGACGAATCTGGCGCGAAGGGCGAGGGATTCCTCAGTGACGTCGTGCAGGCCTGGGAGAAGGCGGCACACCTCGCGCCGCCGACGACACGAGTCGTCACCTTCCGCACCGGCCTCGTCGTCGGTCGCGGCGGCGCGTTCACGCCGCTCGCCCTGCTGACCCGGGTCGGTCTGGGCGCGAGAATCGGCACGGGGCGGCAGAACTGGCCGTGGATCAGCCTCCACGACGAAGCGGCTGCCATCCGCCACCTTCTGACCTCCAGCCTGACGGGCGTTGTGAACCTTGCCGGACCCACGCCGGCAACCTCGGTGCAGGTCACCCGCGCGCTCGCGACGGCGCTGCGCCGATGGCACCTGCTCGTGGTCCCCACCTTCGCCCTGCGCCTGCTGGGAGACGCCGGCGAGGATCTGCTCCTGACAAGCGAGAAGGTCGTTCCGGCCAAACTTCTGGCCGATGGCTTCGTGTTCCGGGATGCGACGATCGAGAAAGCCGTGGCCGCCGAGTTCAGCGACGCCGCTCGAGTCTGATCGCCGCCCGAGTCGCCCACCGAGCCCTGCCGCGGTCACCGCTCGCGTCATACGCCAGTCCGAGGCGCAGCCACGCCTGCCATGAGTCGGGCGAAGCCTCGACCTCGGCCCGATAGCGCGGGAACTCCAGGTCGGCGGCCTGCGGGTCGATGCGGCCACTGGGCAGGCGCGGCAGGTCATCCACGGGAAGGCCGCCCTGCTCGCCCAGGCGACGAACCAGTCGCTGGCCGCGCACGACGAAGACGATCTCCGACACCAGCGCCCACGCTCCGACGATCGGAAGGACGAGCAGCGCAATGCCCAGCGCCTTGGCGATACCGTTCTGGGACCCGATGAGCAGCAGGGCGTACTGAAAGACGAAGACCAGATACAGCCCCAGCAGCGCGGCCATGACGATCGCGCCGATTCTGGCCGTCATTCGGCGGCTGCCGCCAGGTCGATGATGCGATCGAGTCCGACGACGATGCCCTGCACACTCGATACGGCACGCAGCGCCAGCATGATCCCCGCCTCGTAGGAACTGGGCGACAGCGTCTCGTGACTGATGGTGAGCAGCTCGCCGGTACCGCCCAGTATGACGTCCTGCTTGGCGACCACACCGTGCATCCGCAGGCTGTGAATCGGGATGCTGGACACCTGCTGGCCGCGCGCCCGCTGGTCGACGTGGGGGGCCGCGACCGGCCCCAGCTCGCCCCGCGAGGCGAGCATCAATTCGGCGGTGCGCACCGCCGTGCCCGACGGGGAGTCCACCTTCGTCGCGTGGTGAGCCTCGATGATCTCCATCGAGTTGAAGTAGCGCGCCGCCGTCGCGGCGAAGGATGTCGCGAGCACCGACCCGATCGAGAAGTTCGGGACGATCACGACGCCCGACGAGGTGTTGGCATCGACCAGAGGCTGAAGCGCCGCGATCCGTTCCGACGACCAGCCGGAGGTACCGACCAGGACGCTCTGACCGCCGGCAATGGCGAACTCGACGATTCGCTGCGACACGGCGGGAACTGTCACGTCCACGACGATGTCTGCGCCGGTCATCGCGTCGAGCGCGCTGGACGAGTCCAGGCGCGCCACGACCTCGAAGTCACCCGACTTGGCGATCAGATCGCTGATGAGCGTGCCCATGCGGCCCGTCGCGCCCGCGAGGGCGACCGTCGTTGTCATCCCGCAAATCTACCAACGCCGGGCACAGTGCGCGGCCTAGGTAGCATGGCTGAATGGAGCTGTGGGAGGCAGTCGGCGCCGAATGGGACCGTGCCCTCTCCGGCGATGTGACCACGGCCTTCGAAACCGCGAGCCGCCTCCTCGACTCAAGCCAGAGCCCTGACGACCGCGCAGTGCTGCTCGCCTTTCGCGCCTTCTGTGAACTGACCTCGTGCGACTACCTCGGCGGAGCCCAGACCGCCGAGGCGGCGGCCCTGGAGTCACCGACCGGCGAACTTGCGCGCTTCTACGTCGACGCCGTGCGCCTGTTGGCGGCCGGCATGGTCGATCAGGGCACGGATGCCGCAACCCTCCCCCTTAGCTTCGACGAGGTCATGGCGCGCTCCGCCGCTGTGCTCACCTTGGGCGCTGACGCACAACTGGCCGTGCACCCGCTCATCGAGGCAGCCATGGCCACGGGGCGTTTCGTCGTGGTCGAGCAGCTCGTGAGCACTCACCCGGCGACAGGCGTGGGCTCGAGTACTCAGGTCGGCACCTGGGTGCGCCTGCAGTTGATCAGGTCGCAGTTGTTCCGGGGGCAGCTGCCCGACGTCGTCGCGGGATGTGCGGCGTTGGAGTCCGAGGGCGCGCTGGCGCGGCATCCGCAGGCTGCGATGGTCGCTAACGCGCTGCTCTGCTACGCGGCAGCACAGAGCGGGGACCGGGTCGAGGTGGATGCTCGCAGCACCGAGGTACTCGCCGCAGCGCGACGCGTCGGCACGTACGTGCAGGTGGGCTCGTGCCTGCTGGTGGCGTGGTCGTTCTCCACGATCGGGCAAGTGCAGCGCGCGGCAGCACTTCTGCTGGGCACGGCCGGCGGTCCGGGGCTGATGCGCATCAAGACCTGGGATCGCGCATTCGGCTACGAGCTTCTGGCGAGCGCCGCACTGCAGCGCGGTGACCTCGCGGCAGCGCGAGAGTGGGCGGCTTGGGCCGCCCCCCTCGCCCGCTACGAAGTGGCTGCGGCAGCGGTGGAGCGCACTCTGAGCCGAGTCGCAGCCGCCGAGGGCAACTCGGGCGAAGCGCTGGCACGGGCAATCAGGTCCGCTGCACACGACTCTGGAACGGGTTCGCGCATCGACGAGCTGCGATCTCGCGTTCTGGTGGCGGGCGCACTCGCGGCACGCGGCGAACACGGCGAGGCGATTGCCAACCTGGGCGAGACGGCGCGAGAGGCCGAGCGCCTCGGTGCCGACGCCGTGCGCAGAGAGGCATCCCGCGAGCTGAGGGCCCTCAGCGATCGCCGCGGCGGGTGGGAGAGCCTCACCGACCGCGAGCGTGAGATCGCGGTCCTCGCGGCGGAGGGCCACAGCAACCGCACGATCGCCAGCACCCTCTTCATCTCTGATCGCACGGTGCAGAGTCATGTCTCGCGAGCGCTGCGAGCACTGGGGGTCGACTCGCGCACGGGCATCCCGTCGCTCGTCACCACGGCCACCCGGATCGAGGCCCCACCGCTGACCGATCGCCAGCAGCAGGTGGCCCGGCTTGTGGCGAGCGGTATGTCGAACGCGGCGATCGCTGCCGAGTTGGGCATCAGTGCGAAGACCGTGGAGAAGCACCTGTCGGGCATCTTCGAGCGGTGGGGAGTCTCGTCGCGCACGGCCATCGCGACGCGCGAGCTCGCGCGAAGCTGATCGACAAGCTCACCCGAAGGCGTCCGAGGTTCTACGCTGAACAGGTGCCCACGTATCGCGCCACCCCGGTGACGGATGCCACGGCGCACGCCCTGCTCACCGAGTACTTCGCCTACCGCGCGTCCACCTTCCCCGCGGGGTCCCAGTACCGCGTGACCCAGCCGGATCCCGCGAGGTTCGTGGCGCCCGACGGCGTGTTCCTGGTGGTGCGTGAGTTCGGCGATGCGCTCGGGTGCGGCGGCATCCGTCGTCTCGAGAATGAGCGTTTCGAGGTCAAGCACCTGTGGTTGCGGCCACTGGCCCGAGGTCGCGGTCTGGGTCGAGCGCTGCTGAACGAACTGGAGAAGCGCGCGAAGCGCCTCGGCGCGACCGAGCTGGTGCTCGACACCAACGCGAGCCTCGAAGCTGCCGGCGAGCTCTACCGCACGAGTGGCTACGAGGGCATCGACGCGTACAACGACAACCCGAACGCGACCGACTGGTACCGCAAGGCGCTCTAGAAGGGCTGCTCCTGCGGCAGGCCGGTGCGTAGTTCGGCGGGAAGGTGCCCGAGATCGTTGTGAGTGACGAGCACGGGCGGCTTCGCACTGCGCACCCGGATGATCGTCAGGCCGCAGTTGGCCTGATTCAGCCCCAGCCAGCGCCAGGAGGGCGCCCCGAACACTTCGCGCACGAACCATGCGATCACGAAGTTGTGCGTGATCAGCAGGTCGTGGCGATCCTCCATCGCCGGGGCGAGGAACTCCGCGACCGCGTCGGCCATCTGCGCCTCGCCCGCCTCGATCTGCTCAGGAGTGACTGATCCGAAGAAGGGCTCGAAGGCGTGCGGCATGTCGGGGGTCGGCCCGGACGGAATGCAGTCCATCAGCAACGAGCTCGGTGTGGAGGTGAGGGCGGGCATCCGTTCGGTCATGATCGCGGCCGTCTGCGCTGCCCGCTCCAGGGGCGAGTGCCAGGCGCGGCTGAATGGGACTCCCCCCAGCCGGTCGGCGATGGCGCGCGCCTGCCGCTGCCCCTTGGGCGAGAGCGGTCCGTCGGGGAGCCCGTGTTCGGCATCCTGCTGCTCGCCGTGACGCACCAGATAGAGATAGTGAGCCATGTGACTGGCACCTCGTGTTTCGTGTGGCTGTGTTACGGGATCGGAACTGGCGGCACTGCCAGTCCCGAGAAGTGTGAGGCGTCGACGGTACCGACGGCAGCGATGGACAACGGACGCTCGGCCAGCTCGGCAGCCAGAGCCTGCACATCGTCAGCGGTGACGGCAGCGAGCCGACGCAGGCTCTCGTCGAGATCGACGAACTCGCCCAGGGTGATCTCGCTGCGGCCGAGGCGCGACATGCGCGTGTCGGAGTCCTCGAGCGCCAGAGCGGATGCCCCGCTGAGCTGTCCCACGGCGCGTCGCACCTCGTCGTCACTCGCGCCGTGGGCCGCGAGCCGCGCGAACTCGCCGAGCATGAGCTCGGCGACCTGCGGGGCCTTCGCGGGCGAGCATCCGGCATAGATGCCGAACAGCCCGGAATCCGAGAAACTCGGCGTGAAGGAGTAGACGGAGTAGGCGAGCCCGCGCTTCTCTCTGATCTCCTGGAAGAGCCGACTGGACATTCCGCCGCCGAACAGCGAGTTCAGCACCGACAGGGTTGCCCGCCGCGGGTCCGCTGCCGCGATGCCGACGACACCGGCGATGAGGTTGGCCTGCTCGATCGGTCGGTTCACGACGACCAGAGGGCTCCCCCGCTCGATGAGGTCATGTGTCGCATCGCGGCGGTCGACGGGACGCGCCTCGGTCCCGAGATCCCACCCCGCTCGCTCGAGCGCAGCAACGACCCCGGCAACCAGAACGTCATGATCGACGGCACCGGCAGCGGTGATCACGAGATCCTGCGCGCGGTAGTTGGCCCGGTAGTGCTCGACGACCGCCTCGCGACTCACCGCTGTGATCGTGGCCGGGTTGCCACCGATGGGGCGACCGAGGGGATGCTCGCCCAGAACCGCCTCGAAGAAGCGCTCGCTCGTGACATCGGCCGGGTCATCGTCGGCCATTGCGAGCTCCTCGAGGATCACCCCACGCTCGGTCTCGAACTCCTGCGGGTCGATCAGCGACGATGTGAACATGTCGGCCAATACGTCGACCGCCATCGGAAGGTCGCGGTCCTGCACCTTCGCGTAGTAGCAGGTGTATTCCTTGGCTGTCATCGCATTGTGCTCGCCGCCGACCGAATCGAAGGCGACGGCGATGTCGAGTGCGGTGCGGCTCGGGGTGCCCTTGAACAGCAGGTGCTCGAGGAAGTGCGTCGAGCCGAAGGTCTCCGGATGCTCGTCCCGCGAGCCCACCGCGACCCAGTAGCCGATCGTGGAACTCCGCGCCCCGGGGACCGCTTCGCTGAGAATGCGCACACCGCTCGGCAGCACTGTTCGTCGCACGAGCGAGTTACCGGATGCGGTGAACGTCAGGTCCGCGAGTTCGAGCGGGAGAGCTACGGCGCCGTTCATCGGATCGAGCCTACGTCATCCGGGTGCACGGATGGCCTGCCCCCCGAACTGGGCACACACATGAGGACAAACAGACTGGTCTGTCTGTCCTCATGTGCTATCGTTTCTATCGGGCACCCGAAGCCCCGCACAGCCGCTAACCCGATGGCGGTCGTGCACCACCCCGATCGTCCCCCACGATCGGGAAACCCCCGCAAGGAGTCGCGCTGTGATGGTCGTTGAGGAAGCTCCGACCACGCAGCGCGCTCCAGCGAAGGGCCGCATCCTCGAGACAGCGAACGAGCTCTTCTACGAGGACGGCATCCGCAATGTCGGCGTCGATCGCATCATCAGCGCGTCGGCCGTGACGAAGGCGACGTTCTACAAGCACTACCGCGCCAAGGACAACCTGATCGTCGAGTACATCAGCGCTCGTCACGTGACGGTTCGCGAGTCCATTGAGGCCATGATCGCCTCGGCCGAGACGCCGGAGGATGCTCTGCACCTCTTCGTCGCCGACATCGCCGCCGAGATCGCTCGGCCCGGATTCCGCGGCTGCCCCTTCATCAATGCCGCCGCCGAGTTCCCGGATGCCGACCACCCGGTTCGCAGGATCGTCACCGACCACCGGGAATGGTACGTCGACACTCTCGCCCTGATGCTGCGCAATATGGGACATCCCGTTCCGGGCGACGCGGCCGACGAACTTCTCCTCGCGCGCGATGGCGCACTCGCCGGCGGGTACGCGGGCGACTCGGTGGCTGCGACAGCCGCTCTGGGTCGCATCACCAGTCGCGTGCTGGCCGAAGCATCCCCGGCCAAGCCCGCGTAGTGTAGCGGCGCGCGCGGGCGCTGGCTAGGCCCCGGAGGCCGTCCCGGCACCTCCCCCTAGGGTGATGGGCATGATCACACTCTCCTGGCTTCTCATCGTCACGGTGCTCGCCGCCGCCCTCTCGATGTTCGACGGAATTCGTCGCGTACGAGGCAACCGCACCAACTCCATCCTCGCGATTGCCGAGTTGGTGTTCGCCGTGCTGATGCTCATCTCGATCTTCATCGCCTTTCCCGCGCCGCTGGGAACCTTCGTGTTCGCTGTCGCGCTCGAGGTCGTGCTGATTCTGCTGCTCGTGCTGAGGGGAACTCGTGGCAGCGGCTTCACCACGCTCACGCTGATCGCACTCATTCTCAACACCGTGGTCGTGCTGATCGCGGCGGGATGGCTCTCCATTCCCGGCTTGGGCTAGCGGTCGTCGGCCGGTTCGCCCGCAGGGCTAGCCGGCCGATACCCGATCCAGGTCCGACACCTGATGGCGGGTCAACTGCACTGCCGCAGCAGCCGTGAGGTCGCGCACCTGCTCCGGGCGGCTGGCAGAGGCCACCGGTGCCACGACGTTCGGTTTCGTCAACAGCCACGCCAGGGCGATCGACGCCACGCTCGTCCCGTGCGCAGCCGCAATCGTGTCGAGAGTGGCGAGCACGCGAAGTCCGCGACGGTTCAGGTAGCGGGCGACTTCCGCCCCGCGCTCCCCCTTCGCGAGGTCGGACTTCTGGCGGTACTTACCCGTGAGGAAGCCGCTGGCGAGGGCGAATCGAGGCATCACGCCCAGCCGCTGCTGGGCCGCGACATGGGCGAGATCGCCCTCGTACTCGTCGCGGTGCATCAGGTTGTAGTGATTCTGCAGGGCGACCATCTGGGCGACCCCCACCTGAGCCGAAGCGATCCGTGCTTCGATCAACCGGTTTCCCGTGTGATCTGAGCCGCCGAAATACCTCACGGCACCCGCCCGAATCAGCTCATCGACCGCAAGCAGGGTCTCCTCGAACTCGACCGTCTCGTCATCGATGTGCAGGTACAGCAGGTCGATGCGATCTGTTCCCAACCGCTGAAGGGACGCGTGCACTGCCCTCGTGAGCACCCGTGCGCGAAGGCCCGGGTTGTCGGCGCTCTTACCCACCTTGGTGGCGATGACGACATCGGAGCGGTTGCGCCGGGAGCGCATCCAGTTGCCGATCATCGTCTCGCTGCGACCTGCGGCATAAGAATCAGCGGTGTCGATGAAGTTGCCGCCCTGTGCGGCATAGCTGTCCAGGATGGCGTTGGTCGTCGCATCGTCGGCGGTCCAGCCGAAGACGTTGCCGCTGATGGCCAGGGGGAAGACGGTGAGGTCCGACTCACCGATCCGTCTCAGCCGGGGCGCGGACTGCCCGACTACTGCCGAGGTCTCACCTGTCGTGGGAACCGTGTCTGGCGTGGGCACCGTGTCTGGCGTGGGCACTGTCTGTCCTTGGAGCGCTGTGCTCGTATCCAACTGAATCATTCTCGCCTCCCCAAGGCATCTTCAGACTACGTCGCACGAGCGCGCGAGTCGGCCAGAATTGCCCAATCGTTACGAGGTCGTTTCCTCGTCCGGCACATGCGGGAACGGCCCGAGTGGGCAGAGGGGCGCCCTATGCGCGAATGAGGCGCTGAGTCATCCCGGCAGCTGGCGGCGATACTGGGGAACCCGCTGGCGGGCCCGGGCCCGCACCTTCGACAGAACCACCACGGCGACGACCACGGCGAAGATCACGACCATGGCGACCCAGAGGTACCACGCGGTGTCCAACCAGTCGGTGAACGCCTTCATGAAGTGGTCGAAGGGTGTGGTCACTCGCTCACCCTAGGAGTGCAATCGCTTGCCTCCTTACCCCCAAAGTGGGGGCAGACAGGAGTTGCCGAGAATGACTCAGGCCCACCCCGTTTCCGGGGCGGGCCTGAGTGATGGATCGCTAGCGACTAGCCTTCGGCAGGTGCCTCGGGCCCGTCGGACGCGGCAACCGAGCTGTCGGTGTCCGCGGCATCCGCGCTGTCGTCGACCGGGGCCAGCGAGAGCTTTCCACGGTCATCGATCTTCGTGATCTCGACCTGGATCTTCTGGCCCACGGAGAGCACGTCCTCGACGTTCTCGACGCGCTTGCCACCGGCGAGCTTGCGCACCTCGCTGATGTGCAGCAGGCCGTCCTTGCCCGGGGTGAGCGAGACGAACGCGCCGAACGTCGCGAGCTTGACGACGGTTCCGAGGAACCGCTCGCCGACCTCCGGGTTGAGCGGGTTCGCGATCGCGTTGACCGCCGCGCGGGCCGCCTCGGCCGAGGGACCGTCGACCGCACCGATGTACACGGTGCCGTCGTCCTCGATCGAGATGTCGGCGCCAGTGTCATCCTGGATCTGGTTGATCGTCTTGCCCTTCGGGCCGATCAGCTCACCGATCTTGTCGACCGGGATCTGCACGCTGATGACGCGGGGCGCCGTGGGCGCCATCTCGTCGGGCGAGTCGATCGCGGCGTTGATCACGGCGAGGATCGCGGTGCGAGCCTCCTTGGCCTGCTTGAGAGCACCGTCGAGCACGCTCGAGGGCAGACCCGCGAGCTTCGTGTCGAGCTGGATGGCGGTGACGAACTCACTGGTACCGGCGACCTTGAAGTCCATGTCGCCGAGCGCGTCCTCCGCACCGAGGATGTCGGTGAGGGCCGCGTAGCGCGTGACCCCGTCGACCTCGTCGGAGATGAGACCCATCGCGATGCCGGCGACCGGAGCGCGCAGCGGCACACCGGCATTGAGCAGCGAGAGGGTCGAGGCGCAGACCGAACCCATCGACGTGGAGCCGTTGGAGCCGAGAGCCTCGGACACCTGGCGGATCGCGTAGGGGAACTCCTCGCGAGGCGGCAGCACCGGCACGAGGGCGCGCTCGGCGAGGAAGCCGTGCCCGATCTCGCGACGCTTCGGGCTACCGACACGGCCGGTCTCACCGGTCGAGTAGGGCGGGAAGTTGTAGTGGTGCAGGTAGCGCTTCTTCGTGACGGGGTTCAGCGAGTCGATCTGCTGCTCCATCTTGAGCATGTTCAGCGTGGTGACACCCAGGATCTGGGTCTCGCCGCGCTGGAAGATCGCGGAACCGTGCACGCGCGGGATGACCTGCACCTCGGCGTCCAGGGCGCGGATATCCGCGAGCCCACGACCATCGATGCGGATGCCCTCGGTCAGCACGCGAGCGCGCATGACCTTCTTGGACACCGACTTGTACGCGGCGCTGACCTCGGACGCGGCCGAGGCGGGCAGACGCTCGCCCTCGATCTCGCCAGCGATGTGGCCCTTGACGCGGTCCTTCAGTGCGTCGTCGGCGTCCTGACGCTCCTGCTTGTCGGCGATCTGGTAGACGTGCTTCAGATCGTCGTACGCGAGACCGGCGACGACGTCGTAGGTCTCCTGCGAGTACGGCGGGAACAGCGGGTAGTCCGCAATCGGCTTGGCCGACTGGGCCGCGAGCTCCTGCTGCGCCTTGATGAGCTGCGTGAGGAACGGCTTGGCGGCCTCGAGACCCTGGGCGACTACAGCCTCGTCGGGCTTGGTCGCACCGGCCTTGATGAGCTCCCAGCTGCCTTCGGTCGCTTCGGCCTCGACCATCATGATCGCGACATCCTCTTCACCCTTGTCATTGGTGACGAGGCGGCCCGCGACGGTGAGGTCGAAGACGGCGTCAGCGAGCTGGCTGAACTTGGGGAACGCCACCCACTGGTCGCCGATGAGGGCGAGGCGGATGCCGCCGACCGGGCCGTAGAACGGCAGGCCCGAGATCTGCGTGCTCGCCGATGCCGCGTTGATGGCGAGAGCGTCGTAGAACTCGTCGGGGGCGATGGACAGCACGGTGATGACGATCTGCACCTCGTTGCGCAGACCCTCGACGAAGGTCGGGCGCAGCGGGCGGTCGATGAGACGGCAGACCAGGATCGCCTCCGTCGACGGGCGACCCTCGCGGCGGAAGAACGAGCCGGGGATCTTGCCTGCCGCGTACGAGCGCTCCTCGACGTCTACCGTGAGGGGGAAGAAGTCGAAGCCATCACGCGGCTGCTTTCCTGCGCTGGTCGCGCTGAGGATCATGGTGTCCTCGTCCAGGTACGCGGCGACCGCGCCCTGGGCCTGCTGCGCGAGCCGACCGGTCTCGAACCGGACGGTGCGCTTGCCGAACTTGCCGTTATCGAGAACGGCTTCGGCGAACTTGATTTCTGGACCCTCCAAGGGGCTTTCTCCTTTGTTTTACGTCGTCGACCCGTGTGGTCGGCGACTCAGCAAGGAGCAGGAGTAGGCAGAAAGGGGCGCTAGCGCTTTGGCGGTGCGGTCGTGGTGACCGCTGCTCTGGTCAACAGTAGAAAGTCTCTGATGATCGAGCGAGTCGAGATCAGAAATTCACCACCGATGACCAGCTTCATGCCAGCCTGCTCCGGTTGTACGGTACGGATGCCCGTAGACAACCTCGTAGAGCCTACCAGCTACGGCGTGTCGAAGCCTAGGAGCGACGCGCGCTCAGCAATCCGAGCGCCCCTTGTCACCCGCGACAACCTCGGCAAACCAGGGGATCACATCCGGCAACGAAGCGAATGCAGCAAGGGCGTGGGAGACGCCCGAGTACTTCTCGAAGCGCACGTGCTCCCCCGCCGCGCAGATGCGGGAGACGTATGACTCCGTGGTCGCGGGAACCACCAGCGTGTCGGCGAGCCCCTGCCCCACGAAGATCGGGATGCCGATGCTCTCGCCGCCCGCACTGTTCTCGGTGAGCAGGGTCTTCCACGGTTCGGTGGTTCCGGGGTCACTCGTGACGTACCCGCCGACCAGCGGGTCGGCGATCGCATGGATCTCCTTGTTCTGGCTGAGCAGACACAGCGCCGCCATCTGGGGCGTCGCTGACACACCTGCTGGCGTGAGGATCGCCTGCAGCTGCGCGACCGGGTACCGGTCGGCGTAAACGGTGCCGTACGCCGCGAACGCGTACGAGCTGATGGTGACGCCCGCGAGGTCGGAGATGTCGTCGCTGATCAGCTGTGTGAGGTCGGCCGCGGGCGCTGCGACGGCAATGGCCTCGACAATCAGTTCGGGAGCGTACTGAGGAGCGCGTTGAGCTGCGAACAGCGCCGCCTGGCCGCCCTGCGAGTGACCCCACAGCAGAACGCGATCGCTCAGCGAGATGTCGGGGAGCAGCCGTGCGGCGCGCACCGAGTCGAGCACGCTGTTGGATTCGGTCACGCCGATCAGGTAGGAGGAGTCCCCCGCGACACCCATGCCGGGATAGTCCGTCGACACGACCGCGTAGCCGTCCTCGAGCAGCTGATCCATGCCCTCGACGTACAGGAACGGGTTCTTGCCGAGAGAGGGCGCGCACTGCTGGGCTGACCCCGTGGTGGGATGCGCCCACGCGACGATGATGCGCCCACCGGAGGGCGCCGGCAGGTCGGGCACGATGACCGTGGCGGACACGGGGATATCCGCCCCGGCGAGGTCACGGGAGTGGTAGATGACTCGCCACGCACGGGTGCCAGCGGGAGCGCTGTCGATCGGCTTAGACTTGATGATCTCGCCCGGGTCGCCAGCAGGCAGGTCGCTGGGCAGGGCATAGAACTCGGCGTTGGTCTGCTCATCCACGAGCTCGTCGACTGATCTGCGCTCGTCGTCCAGGATGCATCCGGAGAGCATGACGGCGACCGCGGCAAGAACCGCGGCGGTCGCGAGCCCTCGTGCCCGTATCAGCGCGTCTGCCCCATGAGCAGCTCGACTCGCAGGCGCCCTCCCGAGCGCACAATCACGGCGGGGATGCGCTGCTTGCGCGCGTTGAGGTCGAGTCGCGACAGCGCCTCGTCCACGATCGATTCGAGTCCACGCGGAATGAAGCCCACCGGTCCGCTCACCCGGGTGCCGGTGAACAGGCGCACCTCAATGGGGGCGTCGATGCTGTCCTCCTGCTGGCTGCGCCGGGAGAAGGCGGTCTCGAGCGGTGACGCACCGCTGTCGAGAATCTCCTGGAGCTCCCGCTGGTAGGCATTGCTGGCCGCAAGCCGCAGGCGCACCCGCGGGTTGTTGGGCATCAAGCCGTAGCGATACTGGCTGAAGGAGCCCTTTCCACGATCGTTGCGCTCGACGTCGGGGAACTCCTGAACCATGAACGGATGCTACAGCGCTAGCCGAGCGTCAGCACAACCTTGCCGCGCAGGTGCCCGGCCATCAGGTGCTCGTACGCCTCGCGCACCTGCTCGAGCGGATAGGTCGAGTCAATCGGGAACTGGATCTCGCCCGACGCGATGAGCTGCGCGAGCTCCGGCAGGTCGTGAATGGATGCCGCTCCCCCGCCCACATCGGAGATGCCGTACTCGGCGACGACCGACCGATCCGCGATCGTGTTGACGCGCCGAGGCTCGATGCCCAGCGCGAGGGCTGAGTCGATCGAGTGACGGCCGTGATTGTCGAGGGCTGCGGTGAAGGGGCCGGGGGCGGCATCCCGGAGTCGCTCGACGAGGTCGTCGCCGTAGGCGACGGGGATGACTCCGAGCGAACGCAGATAGTCGTGGTTGGCTTCGCTGGCGGTGCCCACCACCGTCGCCCCGGCACGGATCGCCAGCTGCGATGCGAGGCCGCCCACGCCTCCCGCGGCGGCGCTGACGAACACCACGTCGCCGGGCACGACCTCGATGGCTCTGACGCTCGCGATAGCGGTGCGACCGACGATGTCGAGCCCCGCGGCCTGCTCGAGGCTCAGGCCCGCCGGGCGGTGGAGCAGCTTCTCGGCGTCGATCACCAGGTAGTCCGCCTCGGCCTGATGCCGTGCGCCGCCGTAGACTGCGGACCCGAGCTCAAACCCCACGACACCGGATCCGAGGGCATCCACCACACCCGCGAAGTCATTGCCGACACCGGACGGCAGGGGCACCCCGTACATTCCGCCGCCGCGGAAGGTCTTCCAGTCGACCGGATTCAGACCCGCCGCCTGCACCCGCACGCGCACCTGACCGGGACCGGGTTCGGGGATCTCGGCCTCGACCAAGGTCAGAACCTCGGGTCCGCCGTGCTCGGCGTAGATGACGCGTCGTGTCATGGGATGTCGTCCGTTCGCTTCGGGCGGCCAGGCCGCCGTGATCCTGCGGGCGGCTAAGCCGCCGTGATCTTCAGGATGACACGGCTCGAGGCGCCCGCGCCCCGCCGCCGCTCCGCCCGGAACGCCAACCGGAACTGCCACCCGTATTTCTTCTCCAGCGCGGCAGTGCCCACGGCGAGTCCGTCGGGGTCGTCGATGATCTCGGCGCGCGCGGCGACGGGGGCGGCATCCCCCTTGATTCGACCGGCCATCGTGCACGGCTGGAGCGTGACCTCGGCGTTGTTCCCGATGCGCTTGACCTTGCCTGCCGTCGCCACGGTTATCACGAACAGGGTGTCGGCGTCCGCGGCCGCCCAGACGGCGGTCGGAACCCCGACTCCGGTCTTGCGGAAGGTGGTGAGGAGCACGTACTTCTCGTCGAACAAAGCTGTGAAGGACGTCGGCACTGGCACATCTCTCAGGCTAAGGCCGAATGAGAAACGGGCCGTACTCCCTCAGGAGTACGGCCCGTCGTCAAGTTCGACGCGATCGGTGGTCGAGCAGAGTCGAGACCCTAGCGACGCAGTCCGAGACGCTCGATCAGCGAGCGGTAACGCTCGATGTCGATGTCCTGGAGGTAGCCCAGCAGGCGACGACGCTGACCTACGAGCAGAAGCAGGCCACGACGTGAGTGGTGGTCGTGCTTGTGCTCCTTGAGGTGCTCGGTCAGGTCCTTGATGCGGTGCGTGAGCATCGCGACCTGGACCTCGGGGGATCCCGTGTCACCTGGGTGGGTAGCGTACTCGTCGATGATCGCCTTCTTGACACTGGCTTCAAGAGCCATAAGGTGATCCCCTTTCTCCTCGTTGCGCGGTGCCCATGGGCAGGATGCCTGAGCTCTCTTTATCCGCGGCCGTTAGACGGCAACCTTGGGAGTTTAGCAGAGAGACGGCCTACCCAACCTCCGCCGTCTCGCGAATCCGCCGCAGCACCGCCACCAGCTCGTTCACCTTTGCATCACCGAACAGAGCGACCGGCCCCGTAGGTGCGACATCGATGAACGGTGCCGCGAAGAGCAACTCCGGCTCCACGATCCCCCGCTGCGTGAGCTGCTCCACGATGAGCCCCACGAACGACTGCTGGTTCGCGGTCAGGGTGAGGCCCGCGGTGAACGACGAGAGCGCATCCGTGGCTGCGGCGCGGTCCAGGCCGACGAGGGAACGCACGAACAGACCGAGCCCGTGGGCGGCGGTCGCGGCATCCCGAACCTGGGTCGCGTCGAGGCCGTTCTCGATCATGATGTTCTCGAGCTGCTGCAGGTCGCCGGGCGCGAGCGGCAGACCCTTGCGAAGGCGCGAGATCGCGAGGTCGTTCTCGTGCTCGCGCAGGAACGCGATCGCCTTCTCGCGGAAGCGCGCGCGGTCCACGCCGACCGCGACCTTACGGATCTCGACGATCGCCGACTCCCCCGCCGTGTCTTTGAAGTCGGTGTAGACAACGGTGCGCGCCGACGAGTCGATCAGCTTGACGAGTTCCCGCAGCCGGATGCGCGCGAGCTCGAGCAGCGGCACTGTGACATCCACCCACCAGTCCTCGCCGGCGACGGCCTCGATCAGCTGGATGTTGTTGTCGATCACCGGGATGCCCCGCTGTTCCCCCAGCGCACTGGCAATGGCGCGCATGCGCTCCTTGGCGGCGGCTAAACCGGGATCCGCCGCAAGCACTCCCAGCTGTGCCCGCAGCGCGAGGAGGTCGAAGCGCTTCGCCAGTTCATCGGTGTCTTGCACGTCAATGGCCGACGGCAGGTCGGCGAGGGTGCCGGCCTCGGTGAAGTCGTCTCCGCTGATCGAGAGCCACGACGACCCCTGAGCGAACCGCTCCACGGCCCGCCGCGAGCGCCGCACGAGGAAGTTGTCCAGGCTCATGCCCGAGACCTGTTCGTGGAGGCGAGCGGCGATGCCCTCGCGCAGTGCGGAGAGCTCAGCGTCATCCGGGGCGGCATCGATCGCGGCAAGCAGCTCGAGACGTGACGTGAACAGGCGCGACCGGAGCGACGGCGTGGCCGAGGTGCCCGCCGAAGGAAGGTCCTGGTTGAAGTACTCGATGTTCTGACACACATCGAAGATCACGAAGTCCTTCTTGTCCTCCCCCGGCCCGTACAGATCGGGGCGCAGGCGAGTGCCGCGGCCGACCATCTGCCAGTACTTCGTCTTGGAGTGCACGGGCTTGAAGAACACCAGGTTCACGACCTCGGGCACGTCGATGCCGGTGTCGAGCATGTCGACGGAGATGGCGATGTGCGGCGACGACTCGGGCTTGGAGAAGTCGTCGATCATGCTCTGGTTGTACGTCTGCTGGTACGTGATCATGCGCGCGAACTCGCCCTTGTACTGCGGGTAGTTCTCATTGAACCGCTCCGCGATGAAGATGGCGTGATCGTTGTTCTTGGCGAAGATGATCGTCTTGCCGAGCCGGTCGCCGCCCGCGACCATCCGCCCCTCGGTCATCAGGGTTTCGAGAACCGTGTCGACCGTGTCCTTGTTGAACAGCCAGGTGTTCATCGCGCTGGAATCGACCTCGCTCGGGATGAGCCCGTCCTCCCAGTCGAGCAGGTCCCATTCCTGCTTCTCGCTCTCGCTGAGATCGTCGTAGCGGATGCCCTCCCGCACGAACTTCGTCGCGATCGAACGGCCCACCGGCGGAACCAAATAGCCCTCCTCTATCGCATCGGTGAGGTCGTAGGAGTCGGTGGGTACGCCATCCTCGAGGTTGAAGAGGCCGTAGGTGTTGTGGTCGATCTCGTCCTTCGGGGTGGCCGTCAGGCCCACGAGCAGGGAGTCGAAGTAGTCGAAGAGCGCGCCGTACTTCTGGTACACCGAGCGGTGCGCCTCATCGATGATCACTAGGTCGAAATGACCGGGCCCGAAGCGCCTGACACCGTTCGTGTCCGGATTGATGAGGCCCATCATCGTCGGGTAGGTCGAGACGTAGACGCGCCCTTCGGAATCCTTGTCGGTCACGAGGTTCACCGGCGCCGAGTCGGGCAGCTGCTGCTTGAATGCGTTGGCTGCCTGGTTGACGAGCGCCACTCTGTCGGCGAGGAACAGGATGCGCTTCGCCCAGTTCGCGCGGATCAGCACGTCGGCGAGGGCGATCACCGTTCGCGTCTTGCCGGAACCCGTGGCCATCACCAGCAGCGCCTTGCGCTCCTTGTTCTCGAACACCTCAGCGACCTTCGCGATCGCACGCCGCTGGTAGTAGCGCTCGACGATTGAGGGGTTCACCTCGACACTCGCCAAAGGCTTGCGGGTGGTTCGGCGCTGGATCAGCAGCTCGAGCTGGTCGCGGGTGTAGAAGCCGTCCACCCGCCGCGGCGGGTAGCTCGCGTCATCCCAGAGAAAGTGCTCGTAGCCGTTGGTGTAGAAGATCACCGGACGCTGCCCGTACACCGCCTCCAGCCGGTCGGCATAGAGCTTCGCCTGCTGCTGACCGGCGTGCGCGTCCTTGCGGGTGCGCTTGGCTTCGACGAGTCCGAGTGGCAGGCCGTCGTCACCCCAGAGCACGTAGTCGACGAAACCCTTGCCGCCCTCGGAGTTGTTGGGCATGCCCGTGACCGGGAATTCGCGGTCGCGAGCCTGGTCGAGCTTCCAGCCTGCCTCGCGCAGCAGCACGTCGATGAACAGGTCGCGGGTCTCATCTTCGCGGTAGTCGTGCGTGTCGGGAACTGTCGCATTGGCGGCCTTCGCGAGCGCCACTTCCTCGCGCAGCACGGCGATCTGGGCCTCGAGGGCCTCGTTGGCGTCCTGCGCCTTGGCGAGCGCGGCATCCTTGGCATCGAGCTCGTCGTTGAGCTTCTTGAGCTGCGCCATGGTCTTGGCGACCACGCCCGTTTGCGGTGTAGGCAGTGCGGCCGCATCGAACGGGATGCCCGGGGCCGGCCTCTCCTCGGGCGTGAGCGCGTAGCGCGTAGCCACCCACACCATCACGTGGAACAGCTCCCGCACCACCGGCAGGCTGTCCTTCGGTGTGAATGGTGCTGGGCGGTGCACGGCGTAGTTGCCCTGCTTGCGGATCAGGTCGAGTTTGGTGTGGATGGCCGGGCCGACGAGTCGCTTGAAGGTGGGCTCGTAGAGCAGCGCGGCGAGGTCGTCCTTGTAGGGCTTGGTGAGCGTGTCATCCACTTGATAGAGCCAGTGCACCATGAGCTCGATCGCCCGACGCGAGTAGAAGACCGACGAGCGCGGGTCACCGTTGGTGTAGTGCTCGGCGCGGCGCGCCTCTTCGGCTATCTGGGGCCAGCCGGCACGCAGGAAGTCGAAGTTGCTCATTCGATCCTTCCTCAGTGCTTGCCGAACAGATTATCGGGCCTGGGGTGTCATCGGTCACGGACCCAGCAGGGCGGCCGGTACCACAGCGACTCCATCGGCGCGGCGGTAGGCTCGGCTGCCGGTGTTGACGACGACCATGTCCCGCAGGTCTTCGCCGAGCTGCTGCTTCAGCCACAGCAGGTGCTGTACGTCGGTGTCGTCCACACTGGCGCCCAACTTGACCTCCACCCCGACGCACGCCGCGCCGCGGTGCACGATGAAATCCACTTCGTGGTCGCCGTTGCGCGTGCGCAGGTGACTGAGCGAGTACTCGCCTACCTGCGAGTAGGTCTGGAGGGAGAGGGCAACGAGAGCCTCGAACAGGCGGCCGAGGATTCCACCGGCCTGAGGACCGATCACTGTGCCCCTCGCGGCGTCGATCACATCGTCATCACGCAGTTGCAGCAATCGCGCCGCGAGCGCCGGGTCCGCAAGGAAATGCTTGGCCGTGCTCCCCAAGCGAGTGAACTGCGCCCCGATCGATGACCACGCGGGGACCTCGTCGAGCAACCAGAGTTGAGAGAGCACATCGCGATAGGTGGTGGTGGTCGAGATCGCTGGCTTGTCGGCCTGACCGGGGGTCGCGGCATCCAGAATCGTCGTGTAGCTGGCCGTGGATGCCGTGGCTGCGGCGTACGCCTGCAACCACGCTCGCAGAGTGGCTGGGCGTCGCACCCGGAGGCCCTGTTCGGCGAACTCCTTGTCGATCACGCGCGCTATGTACCCGTCCAGCTGCTCCCGCCTCTGTCGCGGGCCGAGTCCTCGAATTCCCGGCAGACCGGACGCCATGATTTCTGCGACGTAGTCGCTGAGCCCCATGGCGGTGTCGCCGTCGATAGGCGTGGCTCCCTGGGTCGCCAACGCCGCGAGGGACACGGTGGGCGTTTCGACACCGCGTTCGGCGAGGGACAGAGGACGCATCCGGAGGCTCACGATGCGACCGGCGCCCGAGTGGATGTTCGCTCCGGCGGGTGCGGCGCTGCCGGTGAGCAGGAACTGCCCGCCGGCGCGATCATCGTCCACCAGACGCCGCACCGCGTCCCATACTTCGGGAAGCCGCTGCCACTCATCGATCAGCACGGGCCGCGCTGCCGTTCGCAGCTGGTCTGGGGCCGCACGAATCAGCTCGGCGTCGGCTGACGAGTCCATCCTCAGGATCGTGGCCGCGCGCTGACTCGCCGTGGCGGTCTTGCCGACCCCCTTCGGCCCATCAAGGCTGATTGCGGCGAGTCCCGGCAGCAGTTCGTCTAGCTCATCGTCGATCAGGCGGCGCTGGTAGCCCATCCGGACTCCTATCCTGTGTTTAGCAGGCCCTCTACCATCAGATTAGCAGCTCATCTATCTCATGAATAGCAGCTCATTGATCTGGACGTGACGAAATGTCGGAGGCCTCTGGTCAACTGTCCGACTTGCCTCCGGCAGGTTCCGCGGCGAGCGCCGCGGGCAACAGCAAGCAAGGAGACATCATGTCTGACAGCACCACTCCCGAACCCACCCCGACCCCGGTCGCAGTGGCTCTCGAAGCACCCCCGAAGCGCAGCCGCCTGCCGCTGGCCGCCCTGATCGTCGGCATCGTGGCGATCGTGTTCGCGATCATCCCCGGGCTCAGCTTCGTGGCATTCCTGCCCGCCCTCACCGCGCTCGGCCTCGGTATTGCCGGCCTCATCTCGAAGGCGCCGGCGCGCGGGATGGCGCTCACGGGCGTGATCCTGGGGCCGATTGCGCTGCTGGTGGGCATCGTGGTGAGCGTCTCCGCGATCGTCGGTGGCGTTGCATCCAGCGTCGACCAGGCGAAGCCCCAGCCGCTCGTCGAGACGCCGGACAAGCCCGCCACCCAGACGCCCAAGCCGGAGGCTCCGGCCGAGGAGGGAACGCGCGCGAACCCGGCGCCGGCGGGCAGCACCGTCGAGATCAGCGATGCGAGCGGCCCGATCTGGGAGGTACAGATCGGTGCAGCGAACCTCAATGCTGGCGAAGTGATCGCCGCAGAGAACCAGTTCAACGACGCGGCCGATGAGGGATTCCAGTACATCCTCGTGCCGGTGACGTACACCTACGTGGGCAACGAGAGCGGAACCCCGTGGCTCGACGTCACCATCGAGTTCGTCTCGGCGGCGGGCACGACGCACTCCAACGCGTACGTCGTCATTCCCAACGACTACACGAGCATCAACGAGATGTACAACGGGGCCACCGCCACGGGCAACATCGCGATCATGGCGCCGAGTGCGGACATCGAGAAGGGCGCGTTCACGATCTCGACGTTCCTGAGTGACCCGTACTTCGTGAAGGTCGTGTAGCCGAACCACGGATGCACCAGATCTGGAACACATGAACCAGATCTGGTGCACCCGCAAAATATCGACAATTCGCTATACTTTGACAATGATCGCCGCCTCGCATGTGCTTCGGGATGCTCGGCAGCGATCGCGCCTGACGCAGGCCGAACTGGGCCGACGAGCCGACGTGCCTCAGAGCGTGATCAGCGCCTACGAGTCTGCGCGGCGGGAGCCCAGCGTCGACATGCTCGCGCGACTCGTTGCGGCGGCAGGCTTCGATCTCCGCGTCGGGTTGGCACCTGCGGCGCCTAAGTCACGCCTGCAGGTCGTTCTCGACCGGAATCGGCTGCGGTTGCGCCGCGAGTTGCAGGAGCTCGGGGCATCGAACATTCGAGTGTTCGGAAGCGTGGCCCGCGGCGAGGACACGGGCGGCAGCGACGTCGACCTCCTGGTCGACATTGGCGACTCCGCTGGCCTGTTCGCGCTCGGCAAGATGAGGTCAGCGGCGGAGCGAATCCTCCGAGCAACAGTTGACGTCGTGCCCGAGAACAGCCTCAAGCCAGATGTTCGCGCGCGGGTGCTCGCCGAGGCCGTGCCGCTGTGAGCCGGCCCGAACAGGAGCGGCTGCTCGACATCCTTGCGGCGTGCGAGGCCATCGCCTCCTATCTCGAACGAGAGTCGCTGGATAACGACGTGCGTTTCGATGCAATCCGCGTGCGATTGATCGAGATCGGGGAGGCGGTCAAAGACCTCAGCCCTGAGACCCGAACTCTCGAGCCAGGCATCCCATGGCAGGAGATCGCGCGGATGCGCGACCATCTTGCCCATCGGTACTTTGATACGGCGCACTCCTTGCTGCGTGCCACAGCGGAGCGAGACGTGCCCGACCTCGTTGCTGCCGTCAGACGCATGCTAAGCCGTCGCTAGGGATTTACCTGCCGGGCGAAGGTGCGCCACGTGTTGATGGTCGAGACGGTGACGTCGTTCGTCATAGTTCTCCTCGGAAGGCGCGGTGTTGGAGGGAGGCGAAGAGTTCGTCGAGCTTGGCTAGATGCGCTCGCTGCAGTTCCAGCTTGGCTCTCACGACGCCAACAGCTTTTCCGAACGCCAGCTGTCGCTCCATGGGAGGGACATCGACACGTAACGTCCTGATGTCCCTTACGTTCACATGAAGTGCTGTCGACCCGACCAAGAGCCTCGAAAGACGGGTCGGCTCAAGAACCTCGAGCAGGAAACTCAACAAGAATTCAGGAAGAACGCGACTCTGGTCAGGTCGCAACTGAACCAATCTCTGCCCCATCGAGGCGATCATCGACGGAGGGACAATCGCCCCGATGCCGACGGTGCCCTCCCTGCTCAAGATGATGTCACCCGGCTCAAGCCTTGCGCGCTTCACACGACTCTCGTGGGTTTCTGCTGAAACGTACCTGGTCTCGTCGAACCTCCATTCGCCGCGTGCGAGGTTCGTTGTTCGGAGGCAGAGAACGCCTGATTCGGTCCACGATGGGGTTGTGTGAGGACAGTCGACAACTGCTGTACAGAGTGACTCCAGCGTTACGGCGGAACGATGTGACGCGGTCCGCAGGGGATCACCGAATTCGTCAATGAAAGCGGATGTCAGCAACTCGCTCGTTGCGGCGATCGCACCTCTTCGCTGTCGGCGCAGTTGATCAAGATCGTCCAGAGTTGAGGCGATTCGTCGCTGTTCGGGGAGGGGTGGGAGGGGGATCTCGAGACCCTCAAGCACACCAGGACTGAGTCGCGGAAGATTGACTCCGGAAGTTCGAGAACTTGCCCAATCCACAATCTGTGGCGTGAGCAGAAAGTTTGCCAAGTAATCGCGATCGAGACTATCGCCCGGGAGAATCGGCACAATGTCGGTGCTGCACACGCCTTCGAAGGACGGTCGCGCCACTTTCGCCAAGTTTGGTCTCAGTTTCCCAAAGAGAACATGTCGGGTGTCGAAAGCGAACTTGGGACTCTTCAGATCGCCCGCGTTCACCGCGTTGGCCTTGGCGATATAGCCGCCAGTCTCGATGTGTTCGAGACCAAGGTAGACCTGCCCGTCAGCAATGTCCTCTGGCTGGACCGATCGCCTGTCAATGCGAGCCACCTCGCCAAGTCTCACCACTAGCTGCGCTCCGCCAACGACTTCGCCAGCGCCGCCGTCGCCTCCTGGATCTCGCGCTCGAGTTCCATCAGTTCGGCGAGGATTACCTGCGGATCGCGGTGCTCGACCTCCTCGTGCTCGACCTCGCGGTAGCGGTTGAGGGAGAGGTCGTAGCCCTGGGCGGCGATCTCGGACTTGGGGACTAGGAAGGATTGGGCGGTTCGGGGGCGGTCTTGCTCTGACCACGGTGATGTGGTGGTTTCGATACGGCCGCTTTGCGGCCTACTCAACCAGCGGGTCAGCACGTCGGGGAGATCGTTCTGCTCGGTGGGGGTGCGCTTGTCGTCGAGGGTGAAGCCGTCGGCGCGCACGTCGTAGAACCACACGTGGTCGGTGCCGCCCGAGCTGGTCTTCGTGAAGAACAGGATCGCGGTCGACACGCCCGTGTACGGCTTGAAGGTGCCGCTCGGCAGCTTCACCACGGCATCGAGCTTGTGGTCCTCCACGAGCATCCGTCTCAATGCTTTATGAGCGGTGGATGACCCGAACAGCACGCCATCGGGAACGATGACCGCCGCGCGCCCGCCGTTCTTCAGCAGGCGGATCATCAGCGCCAGGAACAGCAGCTCGGTCTTCTTCGTCTTGACGATCGCGAGCAGATCCTTAGCCGTCGTCTCGTAGTCGAGGCTGCCGGCGAAGGGTGGGTTGGCGAGCACGAGGGTGTAGCTGCCCTCCGCGTCGGTGTGCTCCTCGGCGAGCGAGTCGCGGCGCTGGATCGTGGGATTCTCCACGCCGTGCAACTGCATGTTCATGCTGCCGATGCGGGACATCGACGCGTCGGAGTCGAAGCCGGTGAACGCGAGACGGTTGAAGTGGTCGCGGCTCGCGGCATCCGCCCAGATCTCGGGGTGATGCTCGCGCAGGTACTCGCTCGCCGCCACGAGGAAGCCCGCCGTGCCCGCCGCGGGGTCGATGATGCGGTCCTGCGGCGTCGGCGCGGTCATGTCCACCATGAGCTGGATGATGTGGCGCGACGTGCGGAACTGCCCGTTCTGCCCCGAGGTGGCGAGCTTGCCGAGCATGTACTCGTAGATGTCGCCCTTGGTGTCGCGGTCATCCATCGGGATGTCCTCGAGCAGATCGACGACCTTGCTCAGCAGGGCGGGGGTCGGGATGGTGAAACGCGCGTCCTTCATGTTGGCTGCGAAGCTCGAGCCCTCGGCACCGAGACCGCGGATGAACGGGAACACGTTCTGCTCGACGACGTCGTACATCTCCTGCGCCGAGAAGTTCTTGAAGCGGCTCCAGCGCAGGTCGCTGTAGGGGCGCGGGCGCCGGCCGGTGTCATCCATCCCGTCGGGGAAGACCGGGTTCTCGATCGGCTTGCCGAGCAGGTTGGCCTTGCTCTCAGCGAGGGTGTGCAGGTCGTCGAGGCGCTTGATGAAGAGCAGGTAGGTGATCTGCTCGATCACCTCGAGAGGGTTGGCGATGCCGCCCGACCAGAACGCACTCCAGACCTTGTCGACCTGGCTCCTGAGCTCACCGGTGACCAACGGGGGTTCCTCCTGCGGGGGTAGTCGTGCTTTCTTCGAGTCTGGCAGATCGGATGCGTGTGGTTGGGTCCTCTCCTCCACAGGTCGCCGCTGTAGGGAGTTTTCCACAGTAAATTGACCTTCTGATCAGCATAAAGGGAATGTCGGTGGGTGCTGTCAGAGTGTGAACATGACACCAGCGCTGGATGCGATCGGCCGACTCGGCGAGGCGAAGGGCCTTCTCGCCGCGGCCGCGCGCGCCGGTGCCGCCGGTCTTGACGACTCAGCCCTGGTGCTCGCTGCCTCGACTGCGGAAGAACTCGGGCGGCTCGTCGACGCGCTGCGGGTGCAACTGGCGGGCGAGATCGACGAGCGTTCGCGGTACGAACTGGGTCGCGACGGACTCGCCCAGCGGCTCGGCGAAACGCGCGCGGTGCACCTGATCGAGAAGGTCACTCTGGTCTCGAGCCGCGAGGCAGCGCGACGAGTGCGCCTCGGGCGGGCAACCCGGGCCAGGTTCGCGCTCGACGGTAGCCCCCTGCCCGCCGAGTTCTCAGCCGTCTCGGCAGGTCTTGCCGACGGGATGCTCGGGCTCGACTCGGCCGCCCTGATCGTGCAGCACCTCACACAAGCCGACACCGCACCTCGCGAACACCGCGACCGCGCCGAGCACGCCCTCGTGGAGGATGCCGCCAGCATGTCCGCCGACCTGGTGGCGGTGCGCGCCCGAGTGTGGCGCGAGGCCCTCGACCCGGATGGCGCCGAACCCCGAGACGAAGACCTGCGGCGCCGCCGGCAATTCTGGATCGGTCAGGAGGTGAACGGGCTCTCAAAGTTCGGCGGGTACGCCGACCCCGTCAACGCCGCGCTGCTCAAGGCGGCGTTGGCTGAGCGCAGTGGGCCGAATGTTCAACCGCGGTTCCTCTCGGCAGAGGAACTCGCTGTGGCGACCAATACGCGCGACCCGCGCACCACTGACCAACGCAACTTCGACATCGTGATGGGCCTGATCACGGCGGGCATCCGTTCGAGTGAGAGCACACGCAAGAGCATGCGCAGCCTGACGACGGTGATCGCTGTCGTCAACAAGAAGGATCTCGAAGCCGGAACGGGGGTCGGCTGGCTCGACGACGTCGCAGAGCCCGTCTCCGTCGCCACGATCAGCGAACTGGCGTGCGATGCGGGCGTACGCACGCTCGTACTGGGCGACAACGGCGAACCGCTGTACCTGGGCCGCACCGAACGCCTCCACAGTCGAGCGCAACGACTCGCTCTCGCGGTTCGAGATGGTGGGTGCATCTGGAGCGGATGCCACGCCCCACCCAGCTGGTGCCACGCCCACCACGTGATCGAGTATCGCGATGGTGGGCTCACCGACATCGACAACGGGGTGCTGTTGTGCCCCGCCCACCATCACGCTTTGCACGCGTCGGACTACGAACTCAGGATGGTCAACGGCCGACCCGAGCTGCGCGCACCCGCATGGATCGACGCTGCGCAGCAGTGGACGCCGCTCGGCAAGTCTCGGGTCACGATGGTCGCGTGAGCGGCCGCCAATGCGACACGGCGCGCGAATCGGGGGTTAGCCCCCTCCCGGGCGGCACCGGAACGTGACAAGCTCGCTGCATGACCTTCTTCGAGTCCATCAAGACCGTGTTCCGCAAGTACGCCACGTTCGAGGGCCGGGCCACCCGCCCCGAGTTCTGGTGGTTCGCGCTGTTCAGCTTCCTGGTGAGCGCCGCGCTGAGCGCTCTGCTGCCCGGCCAGTACATGATGGGCGGCTACCAGCCCATCAACAACGATGTCGTCATGCTGGGTGACGCGTTCCGCACGGGACCGGTCATCAACCTCGCGGGCTTCTGGAGCATCGCCGTGCTTCTGCCGAGCCTCGCCGTGACAGTGCGCCGCCTGCGCGACGCCGGACACCGCTGGACCGAGATCTTCTGGATCCTGCTGCCGATCGCTGGAGCGATCGTGCTGATCGTGCGCCTGTGCGACCCGTCGAAGAGTGACGCGGTGGTTGTTCCCGCCGCACCTGCCGCTCCCCCGGCTCCGCCCGCCAAGCCGGCCAAGTAGCGCGAACCAGCCCAGGAGCGCGAACTACAGGAAGTACACGGCCAGAACGATGGCGAGAACGGCGGCGGCCGCGAGCACGATCCAGGCGACGCTGCGGCGCGCCGCGGCATCCACCTCGTAGCGCAGCCGCTGGAAGCGAGCCTCGTGACGCAGTGTGTCGTCGATGACGTGTTCAGCGCTGTGCCACACACCGGTTCGTTCGGCCGCAGCCACCAGCGCGCGGGCTGCGGCGGCGGAGAAAACCCTCCGTCGCCGCAGCAGACCGCGCACCAGTTGTGAGGAAGCGACCACAGTGACGTCCCGTGGCCGCCGTCGAACGAAGGCGAGCGAGCCTGGGTCCACAATCGCGATGAGGGGGTTCACCGCGATGGACTCGCTCGCCTCCGTGCTCAGGAGCTTCGAAACCCGTGCGGCCTCGAAGCGGGCATCCCGGAGGTGGTTGGTGCGGCGGTTGTTGACGAGCAGTTGCTCGCTCTCCACCACAACACGCTGACCGGAATGGTTCTTGATGGTGATGACGAAAACGCCACCGGGGCCGATCACGAGGTAGTCGGAATCGGAGCTGCCCGCCACCGGATGCAGCAGCGTCCAGTGCGAGCCGAGAGAGTTCAGGGAACGGACGATCTCGATCTGCCCGAGGGCGGCGCGGTACCAGCTGCGCGCATCGGCACTGAGCGGGCTGACGCCGAAGACCTTCGCCGCCAGGGTCTGCGGGCGAGCATCGGCCTGCACGCGGAGGCTCTCCGCGATGACGCCGTAGGCGGCACCGCGCACCCGCACGGTCGGCGCGGTCTGACGCACCACGTCAGGGCCCCTACCCTCACGCTCCTCGCCCAGCGGGCGAGCCAAAAGATCTGTCACCACATCCCCCCGAATGTCGATGACTCCACGCTAGCCAGTCACCCGGATTCCGCGGCAGTCCCCACTACGGGGCGCGCGCGTCGAGCGTCAGCGCGTCGGCAACCTCGCCTCGAGGAACATGGTTGGCAACGAGACGCCAGATCGCGTGGATGACGACGACCCGCACCCTGATGGTGCCGGTTGCGATGAGAGTGCCCGGATGCCGCGACCCCCGTCTGCGGCATCCGGGATGTACCCCGTAAGAAGATGAGCGCCTGAACCCGAATCACGCGCTCCACGGTCAGCCCCCGACCGCCTTCGTGAAACTCACTCTCCTCTGCACCGGACCCGGCGCATAGGGCCGAAGGTCCCTTCGGGGTGTTCTGCGGGTTGCGCCCCGTAGGCTCGCAGCCATGACTGACGCGATCGTGCTCGACGTGCTCCTCATCGTGCTTCTCATCGCGTACGTCGTCTACGGCTTCAGGAATGGCCTGTCCCGGAGCATCTTCGTCATTGCCGGCGTTGTCGCCGGCGCGATCGCCGCGTTCTTCGTGGTGCCCCTGGTGACGGGCTGGGTCGCATGGTCGCTGGCCCGCCCCGTGGTGACGATCGCCGTGACTGTCGCCCTGGTGGCGGCAGGGCATGCACTCGGCTCGAGCCTCGGCCGTGGCATCCGTCGCGGCATCGAGCGCACCCCGTTGAGCGGGCTGGACAGGCTGCTCGGCGCCGTGGTGACGGGAGTCGCCGCAGCGCTTGTGGCGTCGGTCGTCGGGTCGACCGTGAGCCAACTCGGTGTGCCGGTGCTGTCGAGGGCGACGGCGGGGTCGGCGGTGCTGCGCACCATCAACGCGCTGACCCCAGACCCGGTCGAGGCGTGGGTCGCCCAGCTCAAGTCGATCGTGGCTGACAGCGGCCTGCCTGTGATCTCGGATGCACTCGGTGGGCCCGCACCCGTCATACCCCAGCTGGATACCGGCAGCCCACAACTGAATGCGGCGGCGCAGTCTGTTGTGCGCATCACCGGCAACGCCTTCGCGTGCGGAGTCTCACAGTCGGGAACCGGCTTCGTGGTCGCCGACGATCGCGTCGTCACGAATGCTCATGTGGTGGCCGGCGTCACCGAGCCGGTCGTCGAAGCGCCCAACGGTGAAGCCATCGCCGGCTCGATCGTCTACTTCGACCCCGTGCTCGACCTTGCGATCATCGCTGTTCCCGGGCTCACGGCAGACCCCTTGCCGCTCGGCGGCTCACTGCCCGCCGGCACGGATGCCGCGGTGCAGGGCTACCCCTTCGGTGGCCCCTTCACGTCCGGTGCCGCGCGGGTCATGCAGGTGGGTACGGCACAGGTCGACGACATCTACGGCACCAGCACCCACCCGCGCGAGGTGTACACGCTGGCCGCGGACGTGCGGCAGGGCAACTCGGGCGGACCCGTGCTCACACTCGACGGCACCGTGGCCGGAGTGGTGTTCGCCCGCAGCGCGGATACCGCGAGTGTCGGGTTTGCGATGACGATGGCCGAACTCGACCCGGTGGCGGCCGAAGCGTCCACCCTCACCGCGACGGTCTCAAGCGGGGACTGCATCTCCGACTGACCGCTGAGCGTGGCGCACCGATCCCAGCGCGATGAGACCCTGCCCCGTGATGTACGCGAGCATGATGAGGAAGTCCGCCTGCCACAGGCTGAAGCCAGGCCAGAACATCTTGAAGCCCAGAAGAGTGTCGGAAACGAAGAACACCAGCGCCCCGACTGCGACAATTCGGTTGGCGCCCAGCGCGGTCGCCGCACTCACGGCCAACACCGCACCGTAGATGGCAACCGGAACCACGAGTGCTCCCGCGTAGGGCGTGAGGGCAATCAGCAGCACGACCCACCACGGCACGTACACCAGTGCGATCAGCGGCACCCGACGCACGCGCAGCGAACGGGTGAACTGAGCAATGTAAGCCAGGTGGGCGAGCAGGAAGAAGCCGAGCCCGATGAGGAATCCGAGATCGCCGGGCGCCGAGAGAAGCACGTCGCCAAGCCACGACAGAACGATCGCGGCCGAACCGACCAGAGCGAGCTCGGTGCGCCGCCGCGGCAGCGCGATCAGGAATCCGACCAGAAGCGCGGGCATCAGGAAGTACTTCGTCGGGCTCGACAGCGGCTCCATGCCGAGGAACAGGGCCGCAAGGTGGATGACCCCGACCACCAGGAAGGGAACGAAAGCCCAGAGTCGTCTCACTCGCTCAGCGTACGCGGACTCAGACTCGGCGCCCATTAGACCGCGCTCGGTGTGGAAAGTCGGGCCTCACGGCGAATCCGACGCGCCTTGCTAGCCGTCAGCAGCAGTGCAAGCAGCGTTCCGATCACCGCACCCATGGAGTTGGCCACCACATCCCGCGGATCGGAGACGCGGCCCGCGATCGACTGCTGGGCGAGTTCGATCCCCACCGTCATCGCCACCCCGAGGAGGATCGACAGCCACCACCGTGAGCGCCCCAGCAGGAGCACGAAGAACAGTCCCACCGGCACGAACATGGTCACGTTGGCGAGAAACTCGAGACGCGAGAACGTGAACCAGTCGGCCCCCGGAATCCGGTCGAGCAGGGCGGCGAGGCGCCAGAGCAGCGACCCCTGTTCGATCGTCGACTGGGGCGACAGCGTGACCCAGCCGACGAGCGCCAGGTAGGCGAACGTCAGCACGGTCAGGATCGGGTGCCGGAGGAACATTCACCCATCGTGCCCGATGAACTCGTGCGAACCCTGCACGCCGCCTATACGGCGACCATCTGGGTGACGAACCGGGCGATCATCATCCAGAGTCCGGAGCAGGCAACCAGAAGCGCGCCCACCACCCAGGCGGTGCGAATGGCCAGGGCCGAGCGCACCTCCGCACGAACCAGCGTGAACTGCCGATTCAGTCGTTGGGTGTCGAGAGTGACCTCGGATGCCTCGGGCCAGGTCGTCTCCAGATCGGCGAGATCGGAGATGCGAGCGACCTGTTCTCCGCCGAGCTGGCTCGGGGCGCGGATGAGCATGCGCTCGAGCCCGGATGACTCGCTGATCAGCACTCCGCTCGGCTCCCGTCGCACGGTCAGACGCCGCGGAGCCACGACCACAAGCAGGGGCTGCACCAGCACGGTCTCGCCCGCGGCAGCCGTCAGTGCCCGGGCGGCCGCAACGGCCTGACGAACGCAGACCTCGATGTCGTCATGGGGCTCACCGCCGGCGAGCACGATGTCGCCATCGACGACGACCTCGACGTCTCCGTGGTTGGCCGTTCTCACGGCGAAGATGCCGGAGGGACCCATCACCAGGTGTTCGAGGGTGCTGTCGCCGCCGAGCGGCAGGTCGTGCAGCACGTCCCACCGCTGGCCGAGGCCGTCGAGGATGTCGCCCACCACGAGTTCGCCGAGGGCGATTCGGTAGGCACGCCGACTCGTCGAATCCAGCGGACTGACCCCGGCGATGCGGGCGAGGGTGCCGCGCTCGCGATTCACCGATGGCGAGTGCACGACGTCGCTCATCGCGGTCTGGCCGGCGACCCGCTCACGGAGTCTGCGACCCTGCGCCATCCTGGTCTCCCCTGATCGTGTCGGGGAACTCACACGGCCCGTAAGACGACGTTGGGCCGGAGGCTCCCCCGCCTCCGGCCCCACTCGCTGCGACGAATCGCACCCGATCGAACCTTCTTCCCCCGAAGAGCGGGTTCGTAGTTACAGTGTGGCCATCCTGTGAATGTGCTGCAAACCCCCACTTGGGGGCATCCCCGAAATGGGGGACGTGTGGCTGTCGGGACGCCTGTGACTGGTGTTACTCGATTCCCGCTGGCAGAGTACCCGTTGTGACGAGCGTGAGGCGCTGAGTCGGACGTGTCATCGCGACGTACAACGCCGCCGCCCCACGCGGAATCTCATCGACAATCCCCTGCGGTTCCACCACGATCACGGCGTCGAACTCGAGGCCCTTGGCCTCCTGGGGACTCAGCACCGCAATCGCCCTCGACAGCCCGACCGCGCCGCGTCCCACGTGCGATCCGAACCGCTCGACGAGAGTGGGGTGGATGCCCGGCAGCAGGCTCTCGCTGGCGATCACCGCGACCGTGCCGGGAGTATCCGCCTCACGCTCGGCGGCAACAGCATCGGCGACAGCGGCCGCGAGCTGGGTCGTGCGCACGATCTCGACCGGCCACTCGCTCGCACGTACCGCGCGCGACCGGGTGATGGTCACGCCGTGCGCGATCGCCATCGACTCTGCAACCTCGCTGATTTGGGCGGGGGTGCGGTAGTTGACGGTCAGCTCCTCGAGACGCCAGTTGTCGCCGACGTGGGGGCGCAGGGCACCCTCCCAGCTGGTGGTGCCGGCGGCCGCGCTCGCCTGAGCGACATCGCCCACGATGGTGAACGACTTGAGCGGGTTGCGCCGCATGAGCAGGCGCCACTGCATCGGGGAGAGTTCCTGCGCCTCGTCGACCACGACGTGCCCGTAGGCCCACTCGCGATCGGCGGCCGCGATCTCGGCCGTCGTGCCCCGCTCCACAGCGGCCTCGAAGCCCTCGGCGAGGGTCGCGGCATCCACGAGGCCTTCGACACCCATGTTGCGGATCGCCTGCTCGGCGTTCTCGATGTCGCGCTTGCGCTGCTGCTTGCGCTCACTCTTGTGCGCGTCGGCGAGGTCGTCGGACTCCCCGAGCAGCTCGGCTGCCTCGTCGAGCAGGGCCACATCGCTCACGGTGAAGTCCGCGTCGCGGTCGCGCAGAAGCAGGGCACGCTGCTCGGTGCTCCACCGCGGGGTGAGCGAGGCGAGCCACTGCGGCCTGGCGTAGAGGTCCTGCAGGAGCTTCTGCGGCGTGAGGGGAAGCCACGCGGTGTTGAGGGCGACCTTGACGTCGTGCGACGTGCGCAGGTCCTCCCGCAGCCAGGCCTGGTCGCTGTCCTCGATGGTGTTGCCGTGCGAGCGAAGCTGGTCGGCGAGCAGGCGAGACAGCGCGGAGATCGCGGCCTTGTTGAACGTCACGCGGGCGAGATTGTGCGGCTTCTTCGTCTCCCACGCCCGCTGCATCGCCGAGTGAATCAGCTGCGGCGGCACGGTGAGCAGCTCCCCGTTGATGTCGAGCACCTGCGGCTCGGTGGGCACCACCTGCCGCGAGCGCACCGCACGACTGAGCAGTTGCGCCATCTCGAGTGAACCCTTGAGGGCCGCAACCTCGGGCGCGTCCTCCGCCGACACATCCATTCCCGGGAACAGCTGCCCCACGCTCGCGAGCACCACCCCGGTCTCGCCCAGCGACGGCAGCACCGCCTCGATGTACTGCAGGAACGAGCGCGACGGACCCACGATGAGAACACCGGATGCCGCGAGCCGGTCCCGATGGGAATACAGCAGGTACGCCGCCCGATGCAGCGCCACCGCCGTCTTGCCCGTGCCCGGACCGCCCTGCACCACGAGCGTGCCACCCAGCTCGGAGCGGATGATCGCATCCTGTTCGGCCTGGATGGTCGCGACGATGTCCGACATCCGTCCGGTGCGCTGCGCCGTCAAGGTCGCCATGAGGGCGGCCTCGCCCTGGAGGCCCGAGACATCTCCGTCGAGCAGGTCGGGGTCGAAGATCTCGTCGTCGATTCGAACGATCTCGCGACCCTGGCTCTGCAGGTGTCTGCGCGCCCGGGCGCCGAGCGGTGTTGCGGCAGTCGCCTGGTAGAAGGCACGCGCCTGCGGAACCCGCCAGTCGAGCAGCAGCGGCTTCTGCTCCTCGTCGCGCAGTCCGATGCGACCGATGTAGTGGAGCACCGGCTCGGCACCGTCCGACTTCATCTCCAGTCGGCCGAACGCGAGACGTTCGTCGATCTGGCGCAGCTGCAGCACCCGGTCCTCGTAGATGCGCGCGAAGGCATCCCGCTCTGATCGATTCTGATGCGTGCCCCCGGGGTTGGAGCGGCGCACGACCTCGAGCTGTTGCTGCGCTTCCTCGCGCAGCGCGTCGAGCCTCGCGTACAGGGTGGCGACGTACGCGCGCTCCGTGTCCAACTCGCCTGACGGCATCCCAGTCACCCCTCGAAATCCGGCGTTCCAGTCTACGCGGATGCGAAAGACCTCTTGCGCGGGCGTTGAGCCGGTGACAGTCTGGAGGCAGTACAACTCATCGCCCAGTCGAGTCGCAGGCATTGCCGCACCGCTGGGCGATGAGTCTTTTCCCACCCGTCGATACCATGGGCGCATGGCTCGATCGGTCGACTACACCGCGCTCACGGCACCAGTCACCTCGGAGCAGGTGCGCACCTTCCGACAGCAGGCTCTGCGTGACCCCGCCTATTCGAGCCAGTTCGGCGTCGCGCAGGTCGTGGTGCTGGTTTTCGTGTTCGTCGTGATCGGCTTCCTCTTCCTCGGCTTCGCCGGAGTGATCGTGAGCATGGTTGCATCGAGCGCTGCGCAGGGGCTGACGATCACCACTGCGGTGTCTCTGCTCTTCCCGCTGCTGTTCATCGCCGCCTTCGCGATCATCGTCGTGATCGCGGTGCGCGGGGCGCTCGGTGGGGGCGGTCGATGGGAACGGTGGTACCGGCTCACCACCTTCGCGGCAGCCAACGGGCTGATCTTCTCCCCGGTCGACGCCGACCCGACCTACCCGGGCGCGATCTTCATCTCGGGACGCAGCCGGGTCGCGCTCGATCACCTGCGCACCCCCGCCGGTCGGTTCTTCGACTACGGCAACTACCGCTATGTCACTGGCAGCGGTAAGAACTCGACGACCCACAACTGGGGCTTCGTGGCTCTGAGCCTCGACCGCGCTCTGCCGCACATGGTGCTCGACTCCCGGTCCAACAACGGACTCTTCGGCGGCACCAACCTGCCGACGGTCTTCTCGAAAGACCAGGTGCTGTCACTCGAGGGCGACTTCGACACCCACTTCACCCTGTACTGCCCGCGGGAGTACGAGCGGGATGCCCTCTACGTGTTCACCCCCGATCTCATGGCTCTGCTCATCGATGAGGCCGCGCCATTCGATGTCGAGATCGTCGACAGTTGGATGTTCGTCTACTCCGCCACCGTGTTCGACCTGCGCAATCCCGCAGCGCACCAGCGCATCCTGCGGATCGTGGACACGGTCGGGGCGAAGACGCTCTCGCGCACCGACCTGTACGCCGATGAGCGCGTGGGCAGTCCAGCGGCGAACATCGTGGCCCCCGAGGGACGCCGACTCCGACGCGGAGTGTCGGTGGTTGCCGTGATCACCGTGATCGTGTTCGGGGCCATCTGGGCCTGGTCATTCCTCGCCGACGCGCTGGGGATCTGACCGGTCCCCGAAGCGTCGCGGGTCGTTACGACGCACGCAACCCGACGAGCTGATCAGGCCGTAGCGGTTCCGAGGCCCGTGAGGTTCTTGCGGCTCTCCACAATCGAGGCGAGCAGGGCGGTCTCGTCGGCTTCGGCCGCGGTGCGGTGACGTCCGGTGATGATGCGCTGGCGGGCGAAGGCGAGCCTCGTCGCATCCCGGATGTACTTCTTCATCTCAGCGCCCTTGCCGTTGCGATTCGCCCACGTGATCGCCTGGCGACGCCCTGGACGGGTCGCCAGCGCCGGCAGTTCTTCCGGGCTGAACCACCCGACCGCCGCGTACTCGGCGAGTCGGTCGTGCGTGAGCTTGGCCTCCTGCCGTCGCAGGTAGAGAACGAGGAACACCGCCCCGAGGAAGAGCGGGAACTGCACGATCGCGTAGTACGCGAAGAAGTCGGAGACGAAGAACAGGGCACCATTCCAGAGTGCGTGCAGGAAGATCGCCGGAATGAGCCCGAGCAGGAAGAACCCGATGGCACCGAACGCGCCAGTGCGACGGGCGGCGAACCCGAGCGCGAGGCCGGTGCAGGCGGTGAACATGACGTGTGCGAACGGCGACATGATGCCGCGGATGAGGAAGATCTCGAGCGGGGCACCCTGCGGGTTGAGCAGCTCCGAACCGAAGTAAAGGATGTTCTCGGTGAACGCGAACCCGCCCGCGACCCAGGCCGCGTAGACCAGTCCATCGACGGGACCATCGAAGTGCCTGCGCGCGGCCCAGAACAGGATCAGGACGCCGAGACCCTTGGCGGTCTCCTCCACGATCGGAGCCTGAATGGCCGCCGCGAAGAAGTCATAACCGGGGCCGGGGCCACCCATGCTGTTGATCACGTTGTCGATCTCGGCACCCACGAGAAGGGCGATCAGCACGGCGACGCCGGCACCCCAGAGAAAGGCGAACACGACTGCTGCCCTCGGTTCGGGCTCCCACCGGTCGATCCAGCGCACCCCGAAGAAGACGATGGCCAGCGGCACCAGTGCCATGACACCGCCGAGTGCGAACCCACTGACCCCGAGCCCGCTGATGAGGTAGACCGTCACGAACAGGGCGATCACGGCCAGCACGATGATGCCGATGATCGCCAGCGCCACCACCGCCGAACTGCGCTGCACAGGAGCGGCGAGCCCGGCCGGTGCTGTGACAGCAGACTGGGCGACAGCGGCGGGCGCTGTTGCCGGTGCCGCGCCGGTGATTCCCGCTGACGCGGTGTGGTCGGGCGTGGCCGCAGTGGGGTTTGTCATGCCCACGACACTAGCGGCTGCGATGGGCCCGATCGGTCATCAACTCTGCTGCTCCCGCAGGATCTGCAGGGCTCTCGTGACACGCTCGCCCAGCCCGGCGACGGGCTTGCGCGAGGTCTTCTCCGCCTCGATCAACAGCTGCTCGGCCTCTCGCCGGTACTGAAGCTGGGTCTCCCGAACCGCCGCCAGCAGCACGAGGGATGCCCGCGCCCCGAGCACAGCGCACGCCATGCTCACCAGCACGGCGCCGATCGCCGCAACCACCACCCACTCGTGACCGGGATCCTCGACGGCGGCGACAATGACCAGCACGAGAAGAAGAACCGCCGAGATCACCGGAAGCGTGCGCTGGGGACGGCGGACGACCCATCCTGCTGCAGCACGCCAGGACACGATCGGCGGGGCGGGGGTGCGCGCCGTCGTCTCGTCGATGACGGTGAGGCGCTCCCGCAGCCCGTCGAGCCATTCCTGCTGAACGCGGCTGCCGCGCAGGTCGACGAGCTCGTCGCGCACTGCACGGTAGCTGTCGGCCGCGGGGCTCGTCGCCGCACTCGTGATCACGACCCAGCCAGCGACCAGAAGCACCACGATCGCCAGCGCCACGACCAAGGCCATGACGGGCTCGCCCTCGTCGAACAGGAGGCGCTGCCCATACTCGATCGCGAACCCGAGGGCGACAAGCGACAGCGCTGCGAGCGGCACGACCCAGGTCACGGGGTGGAGGCGAACCAGCGTGCGGGTTCCTCGGTTCAGGCGCCGGATGTCGAACCGGGCGGTGCCGAGGTCGGCCAGTTGGAGGGACAGGGCGACGAGCCACACGGCGAGGGCAACGGTGGCGGGCATCCAGTTCAGTTCCACGCTTGAGACACTACCGGTGCTCGGGTACCTCGTCCGGATCAGCGGGTGAGCAGTCCCGCGTCGAGGGTGAACTGGGCGCCGGTGGCGTAGCGCGCCCGATCGCTGGCGAGGTAGAGCACGAGCTCGGCGACATCCGACGCCTCGATCCACGGCACCCCGGGCAAGAGGTTGCCGGCGCTGCGTTCGGCGATCTCGATCGCCGTCGCCCCCTCAAGCTCGGCGAGCCCGTCGTTCATGGGGGTGTTCACGCCCGTGGGGTGGATGCTCACCACGCGGATGCCCCACGGCGCGAGTTCGATCGCCCACGCCTTGGTGAGCCCCGTGAGCCCGTGCTTCGATGCGACGTAGTGCGACAGCCGGTTGCCTCCGCGGAGCCCCATCACGCTCGAGTTGTTGATGATGACGCCACTGCGCTGGGCCTTCATGACCGGGATGACGCTGCGCGCGACCAGGAACGGACCCTTGAGGTTCACGTCGATCATGGCGTCCCACTCGAGCTCGGTCATCTCGTCGGCGGCGGCGTAGGCGACGATTCCGGCGTTGTTGAAGAGCACATCGATGCGCCCGAACTCGGCGACGGCGGCATCGACGGCCTGCTGGATCGCGGCGGAGTCCCGCACATCCCCAACGAAGGCCAGGGCTCGGCGCCCGAGCGCGTGCACCTCGGCGACGAGCGAGTCGAGCTCGGCGCCCGATCCCTGAGCGTAGGCGGGATACTCGATCTTCGCCGCGACGTCGAACGCCACGATGTCCGCGCCCGACTCCGCGAGCGCGAGCGCGACAGCACGGCCCTGCCCGTGCGCCGCTCCCGTGATGAAGGCGACGCGCCCGGCGAACGGCCGGTCAGTCTCCACCGGTGCGCTCATCCCCCGGCTTCCGGTAGTCGTAGAGCACCTCGTCGAGCGGCACCTTGCCCACCGTCACGAACAGGTTGGTGGCCACCATCTGCCCGGCGAAGGCCACGAGAAGCACGCGCAGTTGCGGGTTGAAGGTCGACTCGAGCCGCGCATAGAACTCCGGCTCGATCGCCGACGGCGTGCGGGCGATCGCACGCCCGAAATCGATGAGCAGCTGTTCGGCCTCGGTGACGTTGGGGTGGTCAGGGTCCTCGCCGTTGTCGATGAGGATCTTGCGGAAGAAGACCGAGCAGACCAGGCAATCGTTCTCGTCGGAGATGGCATAGCTGAACAGCGACACGGCACGCTCGCCGATGAACGGCACCAGGGCGTCCCTCAGCGTGTACCACTGCATGTACGCGTCGAAGCTGGGGACGTGGCTGAGCAGGGTCGCCTTCATGTTCGTGATGCGACCGCCGTGCAGTTCGAGCTGGCGGTCACTGGCCGCCCGGGCCGTCGCATCCAGACTCTCGTACGTCGTGATGGGCAGGAACGTCATGCCAACAGGCTACTGCGCCGCGCGCGCCATGGGTCTCAGAAGACCTTGCCGGGATTGAGGATGCCGAGCGGGTCGAACACCGCCTTCACCTTCTGCTGCAGGTCGAACTGGTCATCGCCCAGCTCGTCGCGAAGCCAGCGCTTCTTGAGGATGCCGATGCCGTGCTCGCCCGTGAGTGTTCCGCCGAGGCGCAGGGCCGCGAGGAACATCTCGTCGGCGGCCGACCAGATCTGCTGCGGCACCTCATCACCCTGGAACACGAAGTTCGGGTGCAGGTTGCCGTCGGCGGCATGGGCCACGACCGGGATCGTGATCGAGTATTTCTGCTCGATCTCGTGGATCGCCGCGAACATCGCGGGGAGGGCGCTGCGCGGCACGCAGACGTCCTCGATGAGCACCGTGCCGAGAGTGGAGATGGCGGCGTGTGCCGAACGCCGGATGCTGAACAGTCGTGCGGCATCCTCCGCGTCGATGGAGAGTTCGACCGCGCCACCGAGCGAGGCGATGATGGCGGCGATGGTCTCGGCCTCGATCTCGGCGCCGGGTCCGTCGGTCTGAATGATCAGTTGTGAGCCGCCAGGATGCTCGATCCCGAGGTGAGCGCAGATCGCAGCCATGGCGCTGTCGCCGATGAGTTCCATGATCGAGGGATGAAGTCCGGATGCCGTGATCACTGCCGACGCGCGTGCCGCATCGTCGACCGTGGCGAAGGTTGCACTGATGGTGGGCACTACGCCCGCGACCAGACGCCGCACCTTGACTGTTGCCTCGACAATGACGCCCAGGGTGCCCTCGGAGCCGATCATGAGAGCTGTGAAGTCGAGGCCCGTGACACCCTTCACGGTGCGGTGCCCGAGTTCGATGAGACGGCCGTCGGCAAGCACGACCTTCAGGCCGAGCACAGCCTCGCGGGTCACGCCGTACTTGGCGCAGAGCAGGCCTCCCGCGTTGGTGGCGATGTTTCCGCCAACGGTGGAGATCGCGCGGCTCGCCGGGTCGGGCGTGAACCAGAGGCCGTGGGGCTCGAGCTGCCGATTGAGCTCGGCATTGATGATGCCCGGCTGCACCACCGCAAGCTCGTCATCGACCGACACCTCGAGCAGGCGATCCATGCCCAGCGTCGAGAGCACGATCTCGCCAGCCCCGGCGATCGCTCCCCCGGCGAGCCCGGTGCCGGCACCACGCGTCACGACGGCCGTGCCCGTCTCGGTCGCGATGCGCATCGTGGCCTGCACGTCGTCGATCGAGCGCGCGGTCACCACCGCCAGCGGGGCCGCTGGTGCCGCGTGTCCGGATTTGTCGTATCGCGCAGCATCCAGCTGGTGGGCATCAACGGAGACGACGTCACCGAGAGCCTGCGAGAGAAGCTGAACGACATCGGCCATGGATCCACTCTAGAGTCTTCGGCCATGTCCGAATCCCGCTAGTGAAGGGCGTGGCGCCGTGGCACCCTGATACTCATGGGCGCTACCGAGGCACGATTCGACGAGCGATTCGCTGAGCGCTACCGCGCGCTCTCCTCGCGCGACACGCGTTTCGACGGCCAGTTCATCGCGGGGGTGCATTCCACCGGAATCTACTGTCGACCCAGCTGCCCGGCCATGACGCCGCACGCCAAGAACGTGAGCTTCTACCGCACCGCCGCGGCCGCCCACGAGGACGGTCTGCGGGCCTGCAAACGCTGCCAGCCCGACGCCGTGCCCGGCTCCCCCGACTGGAACCTCAGCGACGATCTCGCCTCGCGAGCCATGAGGCTGATCTCCGACGGAATCGTCGAGCGCGAGGGCGTCACGGGGCTGGCGGCCCGCCTGGGGTACACCTCCCGCCACCTCACCCGGGTGCTCGCGACCGAGCTCGGTGCCGGCCCGCTCGCGCTCGCCCGGGCGCACCGTGCACAGACGGCGCGCACCCTGCTCGCGTCCACCCAGCTATCCATCGCCGACGTCGCGTTCGCGAGCGGTTTCTCCAGCATTCGCCAGTTCAACGACACGATCCTGAGCGTCTACGAGACCACCCCGAGTGGTCTGCGCGCCCTCGCTCGACGAGGGCGGGCCCGGGTGGCCGCGACTGACGCCACCAGCATCACGCTCAGACTGCCGGCCCGAGCCCCATTCGACGGGCCGGGGCTCATGCGCTTCTTCGCCGACCACGCCGTGCCCGGACTCGAGTCGGGCGATTCCGAGACCTTCGAGCGCGCTGTGCGACTTCCCGGGGGAACGGTCCACCTGAGCCTCGCTCTCGACGGCGACTCAGGCGTGCGGTGCACGGCAAGCCTCGAGAACATCGCGGATGTCGCGACCCTCGTCGCGCGGGTCCGTCGCCTCTGCGACCTGGACGCCGACTCCCACTCGATCGACGGCGCGCTGTCGGCGGATGCCGTGCTCGCTCCCCTCGTGGTGGCGGTGCCGGGCATCCGTCTGCCGGGCGCCCTGGACCCCGAGGAGGCGCTCATGCGCACTCTGGTCGGCCAGCAGATCTCGGTGGCGGCAGCGCGCACGGTGCTCGGCCGCATCACCGCGGAGCTGGGTACCGACGGCCTGTTCCCGACGGCCACGCAGCTCGCCGAGCACGGCGAGACGGTGCTGCGGGGACCGGCATCACGCGTGACCACGATCCTCGGTGCAGCCCGAGCGCTCGCCAGCGGCGAGCTCGTGCTCGATGTCGGGATGCCCGCCGACGAGTTCACCGCGCGGCTCGTGGCACTGCCCGGGATCGGCCCCTGGACCGCGGGCTATCTCGCCATGCGCGTACTCGGCAACCCGGACGTGCTCCTGACCAGCGACCTCGTGATCAGGCAGAGCGCCGGCGCTCTGGGCCTGCCCTCGTCGCCAGGAGCCCTCGCCGAGCACGGGTCGCGGTGGGCCCCGTGGCGCAGCTATGCGGGCCTGCACCTCTGGCGTTCACGCCCGACCGGTACGATTCGGGCATGACCAGCCTTCCCGCGGACGCCCCCGAGATCGAGACCGAACACGATCGTCTGGAGCGCAACTGGAGCGAGTTGCTGCAGGAGCTGCGGGTCATCCAGACCGGTACTCAGATTCTGACGGGCTTCCTGCTCACCGTCGCGTTCGCGCAGCGATTCGTCGACCTCGACGAGTACCAGGTGACGGCCTACCTCACCCTCGTGATCGTCGCCGGCCTCACGACGGCGCTCGGCCTCGCACCCGTGAGTCTTCACCGCACGCTGTTCCGCCGTCGCGCGAAGGAGACCATCGTGCGCATCACCAACCGAATCCTGCAGGTGACGCTGTTCGGGGTCGCGCTGACTCTGTCGGGCACGATCATGCTGATCTTCGATGTCGTGGTCGGCCGTGGCCCGGGCGTCGTCGCCGGGGTGGTGGCGCTCATCCTGATCAGCGCGACCTGGGTGCTGCTTCCCGCCGCGGTCCGGCGGCACCTGAACTAGGCGCTCGCGGACTTCTTCGGGCTCTTCTTGGGCGCGGGCTTCGCCGCTGCGCGGTTGCGCTCGACGCTGCGCCGCAGGGCCTCCATGAGGTCGAGCACCTCACCGCCGTTGTCGTCGTCGGCCTTCTCGCCGAACGTCTCGGCGGTGTCGACGGCATCGCCTTTGTCGAGTTTGGCCTCGATGAGCTCACGCAGCTGGTCCTGGAAGTCGTCGGTGAACTTCTCGGGCGAGAAGTCCGACTCGAAGCTCTTGACCAGCGCCTCGCTCATCTCCAGCTCCTTCGCTGAGATCGACACCTTCTCGTCGAGCGCCGGGAACCGCGCCTCGCGAACCTCGTCGTCCCAGAGAAGTGCCTGCAGCATCAGCACATCGCCGCGCACCCGCAGCGCGCCGAGACGGGTCTTCTGCCGAAGCGCGAAGGTCACAATCGCCGTGCGATCGGTCTCCTCGAGGGTGCGACGCAGCAGCGCGTAGGCCTTCACCGATCTGGAGTCGGGCTCGAGGTAGTAGCTCTTCTCGAACATGATCGGGTCGACCTGATCGCTCGGCACGAACTCGACGACGTCGATCTCCTTCGACCGCTCGGCGGGAAGTGACGCCAGGTCGGCCTCGGTGAGCACGACGGTGCGCTCACCGTCGTCGAAAGCCTTCGCGATGTTCGAGTATTCGACGACATTGCCGCAGATCTCGCAGCGACGCTGGTACCGGATGCGTCCGCCGTCGGCGTCATGCACCTGGTGCAGGGACACGTCGTGGTCCTCGGTGGCGCTGTAGACCTTGACGGGCACGTTGACGAGCCCGAAGGTGATGGCGCCTTTCCAGATCGATCGCATGCCGTCAAGTCTCCCCCACCGGCCTAGCCCTGTCACCCCCGACCGCCCATGATGGAGTCATGGCAGCCGACGAGCAGACCGTGACGATCGACGGTCATCGCCTCAAGCTCACCAACCTGGGCAAGGTGCTCTACCCCGAGACGGGCACCACCAAGGCCGACGTGCTCGACTACTACGCCCGGGTCTCCGACGCCCTCATCCGGCATGCCGCCAACCGCCCGGCGACCCGCAAGCGCTGGGTGCACGGCGTGGGAACCGACGAGGAACCCGGCGAGATGTTCTTCCAGAAGAACCTCGACGAGCGCTCGACGCCGCAGTGGGTGCTGCGCCGGGAGATCCAGCACTCCGACCACGTCAACACCTATCCGCTGGTCAACGACCTCGCCACCCTCACCTGGCTCGGGCAGATCGCCGCACTCGAGATCCATGTTCCGCAGTGGCAGTTCGGTCGCACCGGCGTGCGCAAGAATCCCGACCGCATGGTGCTGGACCTCGACCCGGGGCCGGGAGCCGGGCTGCAGGAGTGCGCCGAGGTGGCGCGTCTGGCTCGCGTCATCCTGACCGGCATGGGACTCGACCCGATGCCGGTGACGAGCGGCAGCAAGGGTATCCACCTGTACGCACCGCTCGACGGCAAGCAGACCAGCGACGAGGTCTCCGAGGTCGCCCACGAACTCGCCCGGGCACTCGAGGCCGACCACCCCGACCTGGTGGTCAGCGACATGAAGAAGGCGCTGCGCGGCGGCAAGGTGCTCGTCGACTGGAGCCAGAACAACGGCAGCAAGACCACTATCACGCCGTACTCGCTACGCGGCAGGTCCCATCCCATGGTCGCCGCCCCCCGTACCTGGCGGGAGCTCGCGAGCAAGGACCTCGCGCACCTCGACTACCGCGAGGTGATCAAGCGGGTCGAGAAGAAGGGCGACATCCTCGAGAATCTGACGGCCGGCCACCTCGCCTCACTCGAACCGACCCCGCAGCGGATGGCCGGCTTCATCGCTGCGACACCAGCACCCGGTGGCCCGGATGACCGCCTCGCCACCTACCGCAGCATGCGTGACGGGTCCAAGACTCCCGAACCCGTGCCCGTGGACGCCCCCGCGACCTCGCAGGGCAACTCGTTCGTCATCCAGGAGCACAAGGCGCGGCGGTTGCACTACGACTTCCGGCTCGAACACGACGGCGTGCTGGTGAGCTGGGCGATCCCGAAGGGGGTTCCCACCGATCTGAGCGGCAACCACCTCGCTGTGCAGACGGAGGATCATCCGCTCGCCTACGGCGCCTTCGAAGGAACCATCCCGGCCGGGCAGTACGGCGCAGGCGAGGTGACCATCTGGGACCGCGGAACCTACGACCTGGAGAAGTGGCGCGACGGCAAGGAGGTGATCGCGACGCTGCACGGCGAGAAGCACGGGTCGCACCGGTACGCGCTCATCCACACCGGCGGCAGGGACGGTGACAGCGAGAACAATTGGCTCATCCACCTCATGAAGTCCGTCGAGGAGCAGCCGGTGCGCACCGCCAGGGCTGATTCCCGACGCAAGGTGATCGGCGGCACCCGTCCGGTGCGGCGCGCGTCTGATCGACTGCCAGCACCGATGCTGGCGAGTCCCGGCACGGCAGGCGAACTCGGGGACACCGGTCAGTGGGCGTTCGAGATGAAGTGGGACGGCATCCGTGCCCTGGCCAGAATCGACGACGGCCAGGTGCAGGTGATCAGCCGCAACGGAATCGACGTGTCGGCGACCTATCCCGAGCTCGCCGAGCTGGCGGAGATCGTGTCCGGGGATGCCCTCATCGACGGTGAGATCGTCGCGCTGAACAAGGCGGGACGCCCCGACTTCGCGTTGCTCCAGAAGCGGATGAACCTGAACAAGAAGTCCGACGTCGATCCGGCCGCGGCAGCGACCCCCGTGACGTTCATGGCATTCGATCTTCTCGAGTCGGGTGGGCGGAGCCTCATCGGCGAGGAGTACACGGAACGCCGACGCGAGCTGGACGCGGCGCTCCCCCCGCGCGGCGCCATCGAAGTGCCACCCGCGTTCGAGGGCTCGATCGACGAGGCGATGCGCACTAGCCGCGCTCTCGGCCTCGAGGGCGTGATCGCCAAGCGGCGGGCCAGCACCTACTCGGTGGGCAAACGTACGCGCTCGTGGATCAAGCTCAAGCACCACCTCGCGCAGGAGGTCGTCATCGGCGCATGGCGGCCCGGTTCTGGCGCACGGTCGCACCGAGTCGGCTCACTGCTTATGGGCATCCCCGGCGAGGACGGGCTGCGCTATGTCGGCCGCGTCTCGTCGGGAATCACCGAGAAGGAGTTCGACCTTCTCGCAGCGAAGTTCCGCCGGATGGAGCGGGTGACCAGTCCGTTCGCGGAACTGCCGACTGCAGACGCCGCCGACGCGCACTACATCTCCCCCACGCTGGTGGGCGAGGTGGAATTCGCCGAGTGGACGCCAACCGGAAAGCTGCGGCATCCGGTGTGGCGCGGCTGGCGGCCCGACAAGCCGGTAGCAGACGTTCGCGCCGAAAGCTAGGCCGTGGCCAGTGCTGGGCGGGCAACCTAGGCTGTCAGGTATGAACCCCAGACTGATCATGCTCGGACTCGGAATTGCGGTCGGCTATGTGCTCGGCACCAGGGATGGGCGCGAGCGCTACGACGCCATGAAGAAGAAGGTGACCGAACTCTGGGAGGACCCGCGAGTCGCCAGGGCGCGCAAGGATGTCGAGGACTACGCCCGAGCTCAGGCGCCGATCATCCGCGATCGCGCCGAGGCAGCCGCCAAGGCCGCCCCGGGAGTCGCCAGGGATGTCGCCGAGAAGGTCAGTACGACCGCCAAGGATGTCGCGGGTCAGGTGTCGACCACCGCGAAGGACGTGGCGAGCAAGGCCACCGCGACAGCGAAGGACGTCGCGGAGAAGGCAAGCGCCACCGCCAAGGACGTTGCCGACAGGGCCAAGGATGTCGCCGCCGACCTTCGGGAGCGCGGCGAGAACCTCGTCGACTCCGCCGTCGCGACCGCCGGCGAGGCCAGGGACGCCGCCCTCGACGTGCTGGACGACGAGGACGACGCGAAGGCCTAGGGTTTCGGCGGCACGATCGGCAGCGTGAGCGGTCCCGTCAGCGGCACCATACCGCTCAGGCGCTCGGGAGAGAGCACCTGCGACACCTTCTCCGAGGTCATGAGCCCCGCCTCGACCACCAGATCCTTGATCGACGCGTTGGTCGTCAGCGCCGTGTGGGCGAGGGTTGCCGCTGCCGCGTAGCCGATGTACGGCGTGAGCGCCGTGACCACCCCCACCGAGGTCTCCACCTGCATGGCGAGCCGCTCGACATTGGCCGTGATGCCGTCGATGCAGTTGACGCGCAACGTGTAGCAGGCGTTGGTCATCCACATGAGCGACTGCAGGATCGAGTGCGCGATCACCGGCTCGAAGGCGTTGAGTTGCAACTGCCCGGCTTCCGCCGCGGCGGTGACCGTGGCATCCGCCCCGATGACGCTGAACGCGACCTGGTTGACGACCTCGGGGATGACCGGATTGACCTTGCCCGGCATGATCGACGACCCCGCCTGACGTGCCGGCAGGAAGATCTCGCCGAATCCGGCCTGGGGTCCGCTGGAGAGTAGTCGCAGGTCGTTGCAGATCTTCGAGAGCTTGACCGCGGAGCGCTTGAGGATGCCGCTCAAGGTCATGAAGATGCCCGCATCAGATGTCGCCTCGATCAGGTCGGGAGCAGTCTCCATCTCGATGCCGGTGACCTCGATCAGGTGGCGGCGCACCGCGTCGGCGTAGCGCGGGTCGGCGGTGATGCCGGTGCCGATGGCTGTCGCACCCATGTTGATCTCGTTGAGCCACGGGATCGTCTCCGAGAGCCGGTCGTGGTCCTCCTGGAGCGTGTGCGCGAACCCGGAGAACTCCTGCCCGAGGGTCATGGGCACGGCATCCTGCATCTGGGTGCGACCGATCTTGAGGATGCTGTTGAACTCGCGCCCCTTCGCGGCGAACGACTTGGTGAGGCGCTCGTGCTCGGCGAGCAGTCGCTGCACACCCATGACCATGGCCAGCTTGATCGCCGTGGGGTAGACGTCGTTGGTGCTCTGGCTGCGATTGACGTCGTCGATCGGGTGGAGGAACTGGTACTCCCCCCTGCCGTGCCCGAGAATCTCGAGACCGCGGTTCGCGATGACCTCGTTCGCGTTCATGTTCGTGGAGGTGCCCGCACCGCCCTGGATGACGCCAACGCAGAACTGGCGGTGCAGCGCCCCGCCCACGATCTCCTCGCAGACCTGGTCGATCACCGCCGCCTTCTCGGGTTCGAGAACCCCGAGTTCGAGGTTGGCCCTGGCAGCGGCCTGCTTGACTCGCGCGAGGGCGATGATGAGGTCGGGATACACCGAGAGGGCGCGGCGGGTGATCGGGAAGTTCTCGAGCGCGCGAGCCGTGTGGATGCCCCAGTATGCAAGGGCTGGGACTGGCATCGACCCGAGGGAGTCGGTCTCGATCCGCGTTTCGGTGGACGTGGTTTCACTGGACATGATGGCCCTTCACGCTTGTGGCGTTGTGTTGTTCCTGCCGATCGTCGTTGACCGGCGACCAACCACTCTATGCCTTCGACCCGCCTGCCGATCTCATTCACAGGCGGGAATTGTTATCGTCACAGCATGCTTTCGAGAATCGCCGCGGCATCCGCGGCACTTATTGCGGTCGTGCTTCTCAGCGGCTGCACGTCCAACCCTGTCGCACCGCAACCGGAGCCCACGGCAAGTGCAGGTTCGAGCGCACCGGCCACCGCGGGCGGCCGCCTGCCCACCTGCGCCGAGGTAACCGACGCCATCGGATCGCTGGTCGGGTCACTCGCCTTCAACGCGACGACCTCCGAGGCGCAGACCGCCCCGGAGGACTACGCGCAGCGGGTCTGCGTGTACGAGACCGAGGACTCGGTGACTCAGCTCGGGGTGACGATCGCTGCCATTCCGTTCCAGCAGGCCGAGATCGACAGCTACGCGACCCTGCCCAATGCGATCGCGGACGACCGTCTGGCCCAGTACGGCGCCGTCATCCAGACTTTGGGCCCCGATGACGCGGCAGACGGCACCCTGGACTCCGCCCTGTACCTGTTCGATACGACCTACTCGATCACGATCCAGGGCGTCTCCACCGGTGACCCGATCGCCGTGAGCCTGCCGCAACTGACGGTGTCGGCAGCCATCGACGGTGCATTCGCCGTTCGGGCGCTGCTGGGCTGACGGGCTAGTGGGCTGACGACTGGGGGCTGACGACTGTGGGCTCAGCGGCCGCCACCACCGCCACCACCGCCACCACCACCGGAGAAGCCACCGCCACTCGACCCGCTCGAGAAGCTCGATCCGCCGCTGGAGGACCAACTGCTTCCGCCCGATGATGACGACGAACTCACGATCGGCCGAACCGAGGACGTCGTTGCCGAGGCGAAGCTGCGCAGCATGCTGCCGGAGAGGCTGGCGCCATCGAGCCAGTCGGGTGTGCGGCCGTCGTACTGCACCCGCAGCTCGTCCGCCCAGCGATCCTCGACACCCCAGAGCACGGCGTAGGGCAGCAGTCGCTCGTTGAGCTTGACCACGGCGTCCTTGTCGGTGACATCCACCCGAAGCGCTCCCTGGGGACTCTGCAGCACTCGCATGCGGTCCTCCTCGGCGATGGTCAGGTACTCGCGGAGCCCGAGCAGGTACTCCTTGGCCTCGGCGCCCTTGCGGGTCAACAGCTTCGGCTTGATCAGGATGATCGGCACAGCGATCCACAGCGCCGCCGTCGCGAGTGCCGGAAGCACGACATTCGCCTCGAGCACATCGAGGAAGGCGGCCCAGATCCACACCGGCACGAAGGCCGCGACCACCCAGAAAGCGGCGCGCGACAGCACCTTCGCCGCGGCGCTCTTCGGCTCGGCACGGAATCCTGCGGCGATCGCGTGATTGGCCGTCGATGCGGGGAGCCCGTAGAGCGAGGCACCGATCGCGGCGCTGAGCGAACCGGGATTGACTCGCTTGCCGGGAGCGAGAGTCACGCCGAACAGCATCACGAGCACCTTGAGCTCGCGGGCCGACGCGCCATCAGTGGTCACGAGTTCGAGCGAGAATCGCCCGGTGGCCGACCCCGTCGAGGCACCGGGGTCGGTGTCGATCACGCGGATGAGACCGCGGACCGCGAAGTCCACGAGCTGAGCGGGCAGTGCCGCATCGACGCGTCCGATGATGTTCGCGTCGAGCAGCAGGTCGGAGTCGCCGGGCGGGGTGTACTCGGCGATGATGGTGCCCCGGCCACGGGCATCCCGCCACAGAACCGACCGAATGACGATCGCGATGGCGGCCAGCAGACCCTGGAGGCCGAGCAGCACCTTGGGCACGATCTGCACGATCCAGCTGTCGCGCGGCAGGGTGGGCTGCACGACAGTGCCGCCGTCGAATCCGACCGCGAGAGTGAGCGTGTTGTACGGCCCGACCGGTCCGACCGTTGCCTCGAACTGGGTGCCGCTGTCGTTACGGGTCAATTCGCACTGATCTGTCTCGCCGTAGTAGCCGAGATAGCAGGAAGCCTCGCCGGTCAGAGCGTCGGCCAGCTTCGGGGAGAGGAAGACCTTCGCCGATACGGTGTCGAACTGCTGCTGCCAGCCGTTGCCGTTGATGTCCCAGTAGAACTCGTCACCGCCGGAGTCGGTGAAATGCCGAATCGGGTTGTTGATCGTGTACTCGAGCACGTAGGTTGTGCGCCCGTGCACGAACTCGTCGGTGCCCAGCGCGAACTCGGCGAATCCGTCGTAGTCGTTGCGCTCGTAGTACACGGGAGCACCTTGCGCATCGGTCACCGACATCATCGTCACGTCGAGCGGGTACTCGCCGTCCTTGAGAGGGATGGCGCGGATGATCCCCCGGTTCTGATCGAAGTCCGGGAACCGCGCGACGAGCGTCTCCACGACCCGCATCGTCGCGCGTCCCGAGCCGTCGGTATCGAGATGATACTCAGCCGAGAAGGACTCGAAGTCGAAGTCGCTGACATCGCTGAGCGCCGAGGGCGCGACTGCATCGGCCGAGATCGCCGGTCCCGCGAATACCAGTGCCGCAGCCACCAGCGCGGCGCCCAGAGTACGCATCCGAGTCAGATTCACGAAGCCACCCTACAGTCGGGCCCGAGCCGCGTCGTAGCTATGCTGGGAGCAAATGACTCGCGTTAGCGTTGTGATCCCCGCACTGAACGACTCGCCGATGTTGGCGAATTGCCTGCGCGCCCTCGCAGCCCAAACGAGGCTGGCCGACGAGATCATCGTTGTCGACAACGGCAGCACGGATGACACCGCCGCCGTAGCTCTCGCCGCCGGCGCGCTCGTGATCGAGGAACCGCTGCGCGGCATCTTCCCTGCGACCGCCGCCGGATTCGACGCAGCAAGCGGCGATCTTCTCGCGCGGCTCGACGCTGACTCGGTTCCCCCCGCGGACTGGCTGGAGCGGATCGTCACCGCGTTCGAGAACGACCCCCACCTTGCTGCCCTGAGCGGCCCCGGCGACTTCTACGGGTCGAACGCGTTCGTGCACTGGGTCGCCGAGAACCTGTACATCGGCGGCTACATCTGGTTCGTGGGCTGGCTCGTCGGTCACGCGCCGCTGTTCGGCTCCAATCTCGCCCTGCGCAAGGGCACTTGGGCGCGACTGCGCACGACGGTGCATCGGTCGATGCGTGAGATACACGACGACCTGGACCTGGCGATCCACATCGAGCCCGACATGCCCGTGGTCTTCGACAAGACTCTGCGGGTCGGCGTCTCCGCGCGCCCCTTCCAGTCGATCTCCGGTCTGGGGCGACGCCTGACCTGGGCCTACACCACTCTGAGTCTCAACTCGCGCGAGAAGCCGTTCTCGCAGCGCCGTGCCGCCCAACGCGCTTGGGAGCGCGAACAGGCCGAAGAGGCGTTCGGCTAAAGGGCTGATTGGGCGGCTGCGCCCTCACCGCGCTCGCGCGTAGAGACCCAAGAGGTCGAGAGTGAGCTCGTGCGGAGCCGTCTCACACGGGCTGTGACCGGTCGCGTACGTCGCCAACTCAGCACCGATGGACGCCGCGAACTTGGCGTGCAGCTCGCGAGGCCACAGGTCGTGCTCCCCGACGGCGACCAACTTCGGGATGCTCGACATCGCCAGAGCCTCCCTGAGATCGGGCGAGCGCTTCATGAGCGAGATGATGTCGGCAACGGCGCTGCGCCTGGTCAGACCGAAGCGATGCCGTACGAAGGCGAGGCGCCCCGGCGGCACGTGGGTGAAGTTGCGGCGAACACCCCAGATCATGAGAGCCGCACCGATCCGACCCGTCGTGAAGTGCGAGATGGGACCGATGCGCTTGACGCCCCGGAACCCCTGGCCGGGCTCCGGCGGACAACTCAGCAGCGTCAGGCTCGCGAACCGCTCGGGGCTGCGGGTGTAGGCGATCTGCGCCACCGTGCCCGCGAACGAGTACCCGAGCACGTGCGCAGGCCCGGGAGCGGACTCGAGCATGAACAACAGGTCACCCACGAACAGGTCGTGGTCGTAGTTGGGGCGCGGCGGGCGCAGGTGCTCGGGGCCGGCATCCCGGGACTCGTACTGGCCGGCCATGTCGTAGCTCACCGCATGGAAGCCCGCGTCGGCCAGAAGTGGCAGCATGAGGGCGAAGTCCTCTTTGGAGCCGGTCACACCGGGCACCAAGAGCACGAGCGGCGCCGCAGGGTCGCCCTGCGAGAGCGTGGCGATTCGCCCGCTGGGCGCGTCAACCCAGCCCCGCACAGCACCGCGGGGCGGAACGGTCCAGTCGATGTCGGGCAGGGTCTCGTCGAGCTGACGTGCGCGCCGCCGTGCGTCATCGGAGGGCCCGGGCTCCGCCGCTCGGGAATCATCCAGAGTCACGCAGCCACGTTAGCGCCCCAGCGCCCCGTTCGGAATCAGCCGACGGGGACCGGAGCCACTCGACGCACGAAGGCCTGCAGTCGCTCGTAGACAACGGCGGATCCCGGGTGATGGGAGTCCTGCTGCCAGGTGTGATCGGCACGCTCGTCGATGTGGGACTCCACAGGGACTCCCTTGCGCATCAGTTCTGCGATGAAGTTGAGATTCGCCTGGTAGAACGGGTCTTTGCGCGAGGTCGTGACCAGCGCCGGTGGGAAAGTGCTGTCCACCCACTCGATCGGCGAGAGGTAGTGCGCGGCGCTGCGCAGGGGAAGCCCCCGGTCGCGTCGCGGCAGAAGCATGCGCACGAATTCGAGGCTGAGGATGAACCCGCGCTCGAACATCACCGAGAAATCGACGGCACTGCAGTGCTGAACGACCCCGCGGACTGTCGCGAGCACCGGTGTCAGGCCATAGTGACGGGCGAGCTCCGCATCGGTCGTGGATGCGGCGAGAAGCGCCGAGATCTGACCACCCGCTGAGTCGCCGCCGAGTACCACCCGGTCGGGGTCGCCGCCGAATTCGGCGATGGTCGTTGAGATCCAGCGCAGCACGGCGTGGGCATCCTGCATCATGTGCTGCATGGTGGCTCGCGGGGCCATCCGGTAGTTGGCGTTGACCACGATCATGCCCCCGAGAGCCTGGGTGGCGCAGTACTTCGTGAGGGCGGACTTGTCACCGCTCGTCCAGCCCCCGCCGTGGAAGTAGACGTAGACCGGCAGCGGGCCCGGGATGTCGCGGGGAGCGATCACGTCGAGGCGATGCTCGCGGGTGCCGTCACCCACATAGTCCACGTCGAGGGTGTAGCTCACGTCGCTGATGGGATTCGCGTTGAATCGACGCAGCTCCCGCGGTGCCAGATGGGCCATGAGCGCGCGCCACATCCACACCGGAACCCGGCGCAATGCCGGGGCGCGTACTGCCATGTGCCCACGATACGACCCGTGCCTTGGATACTGCTGGGCATCAACTGCACATTGTGCAAGCGCTTGACCTCACCCCGTGCACCGTGCCTAGTCTGAGCGATGACCTTCCCGCCGGCGGAGCCGGGATTCGCACTGCCACTCGAGTGGCTGCGCCCCTGGATGAGCGAACAGCGCTGGTATGCGAACCGGGGCGCGCTTCCTGTGCTCGAGGAGATCGGCAGTCTGCGAATGCCGAGCCCCGGCGATGCGACGGTCATAGTCCACCTTCTTCTCGACCACACAGTGGGCAAGCCCGCGCTCTATCAAGTGCCCCTGTCGTACCGGCGGCAGGCTCTTCGCGTGGGCTGGATCGGCGATCTGGACGGCTGGCAGGTGCATGACGCGCCGCACGATCCGGAGTTCGCCCAGGCGTTGCTGGGGGCCATACTCGCGCACCGTGTTCTGACCGGAGATCGGGCATCCGGTGCCGGTCTGCTGGCGGGCACGGATGCCGCGTCCGAACCCACGACGCACAGCCGGGTGCTCTCGGGCGAGCAGTCCAACACCTCGATCATCTACGAGGGGTCGGGGCGACCGATCATCGTCAAGCTGTTCCGGGCGCTGCACCACGGTGAGAATCCGGACGTCGAACTTCAGACCGCGCTCGCGGCGGCTGGCTCCACCGCCGTGCCGAACCCGGTCGGCAGCATCGTAGCCACCTGGTCGGATCGCGGGCGCTCCGATGGTCGGGCGCGGGGGCATCTCGCGTTCGCGCAGGAGTACCTCCCGGGCTCGACCGACGGCTGGCGCGTCGCCCTGGCGGCGGCCGAAGCCGGCATCGACTTCAGCACCGAGGCGCGCGAACTCGGAATCGCGACCGCGGGCGTGCACGCGACGCTTGCCGCCACCCTGCCCACTCGTCCGGCGACCGCTGACGACGTTGCGATCGCGGTCGCGGGGATGCGCGCCCGCCTCGAGCGCGCCATCGCCGAGGCACCTCGGCTCGCCGCCTGCTCCCCCACGATCACCGCCACATTCGACCGGGCCGAGGCGGCGCTGTGGCCCGCCCAGCAGCGCATCCACGGCGACCTCCACCTCGGGCAGGTACTCGCCGTGCCCGATCGGGGCTGGGTCATCGTCGACTTCGAGGGTGAACCGCTGCGGGCGATGAACGAACGCTCCGGTCTCGACAGCCCGCTTCGCGACGTCGCGGGCATGCTCCGGTCGTTCGACTACATTGCCGGATCGATTGCGATCTCCGGGGCGAGCCGCGATGCACGCGACTGGGCTGACGCGGCGCGAGCAGCCTTCAACGCGGGGTACGGCGCGGCGTCGGGCCGCGACCTCCGGTCGAATGGTGCCCTCGTCGACGCGTTCGAGCTCGACAAGGCTCTCTATGAGACCGTCTACGAAGCGCGCAACAGACCGGACTGGCTTCCGATCCCGGTGGGGGCGATCGAGCGCCTGACCGCCTAGTTGGTCACGCCGTTCAGCGCGCGGAGCTAGTCGGCGTCGCGCTCCCCGAGCGCGTCGCGCTAGTCGGCGTCGCGCTCCCCGAGCGCGTCGCGCTAGTCGGCGTCGCGCTCCCCGAGCGCGTCGCGCAGCAGGCTCGACAGCGCCTCGAGCTGGATGTTGGACTCGGCCGCGACATCCACGTCGGACCCGTCGAGGGCGCGTGCGGCAAGTCCCGCCTTGCTGTCGATGAGTTCGGCGATGCGGGCGTCAATCGTGTGCGCCGCGATGATGCGCCACGCCGTGACCGGCAGCTCCTGACCGATGCGGTGCACGCGGTCGATGGCCTGGGTCTGCTCGGCGCTCGTCCAGCTCAGCTCGGCGAGCACGACGTTGGACGCCGCCTGCAGGTTGAGCCCGACACCGGCGGCCGTGAGCGAGGCCACGACCACGGAGACCTCGGGGTCGGAGTCGAAGGAGTCGATCGCATTCTGACGCGCCTTCGCGCTCTGGTCGCCGCGGATCGACACCGACTTCAGACCCAGCTTCGCGAAGTGCTCCTCGGCCTGGTCCATCACGTCGATGTGCTTGGCGAAGAACACGACCTTGCCCACGGATCGCGCGAGCTGCGAGGTGTAGTCCGCTGCGAGGGTGGCTTTCGCCTGTCCGATCCTGCGAACCATCGTGAAGACGTTCTCGCCGGTCGTGGCGCCCTTCGACTCCTCGAGCTCGGCGTGGGCGACCACGCGGATGAGCTCGTCGTCGGTGGCATCGGGCTTGAGGGAGCGCACCCGGTTGAAACGGTCGACCAGCCGCGCCGTCAGTGCTGCCTCGGCGGCACGGATCGATCGACCGAGATCGTCGTCGAGCTCCACGGGGATGTCGGCGATGCGGCGGGCGGGGATGTCGGCGGCGACATCCACCTTCTTGCGTCGCACGATGCCCATGTCGATCACGGCACGCCGCGCCTCCGCGAAGAAGCCGAAGTCGGCGGGGGTGAGCCCGGTCTCCTCGAGCTTGTTCATGAGGGCGGCCAGCGGCTTCTTGTCATCGATCCAGCCGAGGAACTGCCAGATCGCGCGAAAGTCCTCGATCGAGTTGATCAGCGGCGTACCTGTGAGCGCCATCAGGAGGGCCTTCGGGTAGGTGGCCCGGATGCTGCGCGACAGCGCGAGCACGTGCTTGGAACGCTCGGACTTCAGGTTCTTGATGAAGTGCGCCTCGTCGACGACCATCCCCTTGAAGCCGAACCGACCGAGCCAACCGACGTGGCGGTCGAGGATCTCGTAGTTGACGATCACCACGTCACTGAAGGCGTCGACGTCATTGCCGTCGCCGTGCACGACCGTGGCCGTACGACCGGGGGTCCAGAGTCCGACCTCGCGCGCCCAGTTGGTCTTCACCACGTTGGGAACCACCACGAGCAGCGGATAGGAGTTGGATGCGGCAGCGGCGAGCAGCGCCTGGGCCGTCTTGCCGAGTCCGGGCTCGTCGGCGAGCAGGAACGTGCGGTGGCCGCGCTTGACCTCCTCGACGAAACGCGCCTGGTGGCGCATGAGCTCGAGGTCGCCCTGCGTGCGCAGGGAACCGGCCTCGGGAAGATCCATCGTGGCGGCTCCCCCGCCTGCACCGTACTCGAATGAGCGGAACAGGGGCTCGATGAGCTCCCAGTTGGCGAGCCGGTTGACTGTCGCGGGCTTGGCCGCGACAGCGCTGAAGTCGGGCGCGAGGAACGGGTTGGACATCTGCATCTGACGCACCGACGCGGGCACGACCTGCTTCTCCACCTGCTTGTCGACGAGCTTGGGCTCTGTCGTGATGATCAGCTCGTCGGGGCTCAGCTCGACTCCGGCTGCGAGGAGAAGGTCGCGGCGAAGCGCCTTCGCGGCGGCAGTGACGGGGGCGTCGTCGCCGAGCATGACGATGAGGCTCGTATCGCGCGCGGCCGTCTTCGCGAGAATGCCCGCAAGCCCATCGAGACGCTTCTGCTCGTTGGCGCGCTCCGCGTCGGTGAGCGTCTTGTCGGCCTTGACCCTCGCGCGCTCCTCGCGCAGCAGGAGGGTGGCAACCTGGAACCGCGCGCGGTTAGCCGGCTTGAGCGGCCCCTTCTGCACGGCCGTCTCGACCTCGCGTGCGGCGCGTGCGAGCACGGGGATGACACCGACGTCGTCGCCCGGTCGCACCCGGCGACGCTGGGTCGACTGCTGGCGCTGCGACGCGGATCGCTGGCGCTTCTGGCGCTGGCCCGGCTCGGTCTGTCCGGAAGATACCAAGGGTTCTCCTAGTGCATGGCGCTTCCGCCCGGCACTTCGTATACGTGTGGCCATCGGCACAACCACCGGATGACGGCGCCCGGCTTGAGACATCCAGACCCAGTCGCGAGGCGACTGGTGGGCTCAGCGGGCGTTGGGATCAGTGTACCCCCGTTTGCCCCGTCACCGCTTGGCCGAAGCGCCGCCCGTGTCGACAACCTTGATGAGGATGCCCGCAGCAAGGAACACCAGGGCGGCACCGTACTGCAGGCCGAGCCAGACATCCGGCGAGTTCAGGTCGAGTGGGAACACCGGGTTCCACAGCACGGCGATCGCCGCCAGCGGCACGACCCACCACCACTGGCGCGCCTGCCAACCGAACACCGCGACGATCAGGGCGAAGATGCTCACGATGTAGCGGATCACAATGAACCCATCGCTCTCGATGAGGGCGACCCCGGCGAGCAGCGCGATCACCGCGATGATCGACGGGATGAGGGCGGTGCGGCGGGCGGGCGTGGGATAGGAAGCGCTCACCCTCAGGAGCCTATCCCGGTCGGCGGCGCCCTATCGCGGGCGCTGCCCCGGCGCTAGTCTGTGCGTCGATAGCAGCACTCGACTCGACGAAGGGCACGACGGTGGGATTGTTCGACAGCATCGCCAAGGGGTTCCAGAATCTGACCGGAGGGGTGGATACCGAGCTGATCGAGACGGGTATCCTCGCGCGCGGCGAGATCCTCTCCATCACACTCTCGGGTTCGACGGTGCAGATCATGAACAACCTCGTCGAACGCACCTGCACGTTCGTGCTGAACGTGATCATGGACGGTCAGAAGCCGTTCCAAGCCACAGTCTCGCAGCGCGTGCAGGAGGTCATGATCCCCCAGCTCCAGCAACCGGGTGTCGTTGTCGCTGTACGCGTGGATGCCGCAGACCACAGCAGGGTTGCGATCGACTTCGGCAGCCAGCCTCCGGAGGTGAACCTGCCCGAGTCGACCGGGCCGGGCAGCGCCGCTTACATCCTCGAACACGGAAAACCGATCACCGTTGTGCTCGTGGCCAATCAACCCATCGGGGTGAACAACGCGAAGGGCGACCCAGTGCATGCACTGACTCTGACCGTGGCCACGGGCGTGCCAACGCCCTACCAGGTCCAGGTGGGCAACGCGATTCCCGCCACCGCGCTGCCGCTGGTGTACCCGGGGTCGAAACTTCACGCGAAACTCGGGGACGCGCCGGGTGACGTCGTGGTCGACTGGGCGGCCGGTGCGGCGTAGATAGGCTGACGGCATGACCCTCAACGCGAACTACCCCGGCGCCCGTCTCGGCACGGGTCGCGCGCCGCTCGAGGGCAGCGATCGGGGGCTCGACGCACTCGTGGGCCTGGTCATCCTGGTCGCTGAGGTGCTCATCGGATTCCTCGCGATCTCGTCGCTCTACCTGTTCGGGCTCGAGCACGCGTCGGATCCCAACGCGTTCGAGGGGGTGCAGGTGGGCTTCCTCGTCGCGCTCATCGGAGGCGCCGGGTTCGTTGCGCTGACGACGTTGACGTACCTGATGCGCGTGATCCGGGGCCGTCGCAGCTGGACGGCGCCGCTGTGGGGCACCGTGCTCATGACAGTGTCGGTCGTGACCGGCTACTTCATCATGACGAGCGGCATCACGGGCGGCTAGACACCACCGCCACCGCCGCCACCCCCGCCACCACCGGATGACCCGCCCCCGCCGGAGCCGCCGCTCGAACTGCTCGACGAACTGCCCGAGTACGAGCTCGCCGCTGTCGTCGACATCGAACTGATGCTCGATGCGAATACCGCAGCATTGAACGCGCCCGATCCCGAGTACCAGTCGGGCGATTGCTCGGTGTAGTACTTGCCGAGCTCCTGAGCCCACTGCTTCTCCAGGCTGAAGAGAACGGCATACGGCAGAAGCTTCTCGTAGACGTCGATGATCTGGCGCGGATCGCTCGTGGAGATCGCCTCCCGCTCGGCGCCCGTGGGGCTCTGGAGCATCCTCAGGCGATCGGCCTCTGCGAGGCGGATGTACAGCTCGAGGCCCTTCAGGTGATCCCGCAGCTCGGCCCCCTTCTCGGTGAGCGGGGTGCGGAACACCAGCCCGAACACAGCGAGCGCGACGATCACGGGTGGAATGAAGAGCAGGAACGGGATGATGCCGCCCTCCGAGTTGTCGAGCATCGCGATACCCGTGACGAACGTTGCGACCGCGGCCAGGATCGCGATGAGGCTCGGAAGTATCGCCGCCCCGACCCGCGGACTCTTGCGAAGCCCCTCCCGGGTCGTCGCCGCGGTGGCATTCTGGATGATCCCCCGAACCAGCTCACTCAGGGTGACGTCTTTGCCCGACATCAGGTAGCCGGTTCCCGGCTGCAGCTGGTAGCCGAACAGTGCGACCGCGAGGGCGAGCTGCGGTCCGGCCAGACCGCGGGCATCCAGCAGCTCGAGAAGGTAGGTCGTGCTCTTCGAGAACCAGCTCTGGGTCTCGGTCTCGACGATGCGAATGCGGCGTCCCACGGCGAAATCGACGAACTGCGCTGCCGCAGCGCGCTGGGTGCGCTTGATCAGCACCGATGCGGTGATCACGTCCAGATCCTTCGGCGGCGAGTACTCCGCGATGATCGTCGGGCGCCCGCGCCCATCCGCGAGCACGGTGCGGCGAAGGATGATCGACCAGATCAGCGCTGCGATGCTGGCGGCCACCGCGAGCAGCTGGAGGGGCGCCTGCGACGAACCGAGGTACGAGTCATCCCGGGGCACGAAGGTGTGGGGAGCGAAACCGATCGCGAGCGTGACGTTCTCGTAGGGCCCGATCTGATCGACAGCGGTGCTCAACACCGTGCCTCCGGCCTCTTCGGAGACGACCATCTCGCAGGTGTCAGTTGAGCCCTCGTAGCCGCGGTAGCAGGCGTTCTGGCCGGTCAGCGCGCCGGCGAGCGCCGTAGGCACATGCACCCTCGCCGAGACCGAACCGAAGGCCTGCGACCAGCCCGTGCCGTTGGTGTCCCAGAAGAACTCGTCGTCATTGGTGTCGGCGAAGTAGCGGGTGACATTGCGCTGTGTGTAGGTGAACACGTAGGTCTGGCGGCCGTGCACGAATCCGTCTTCACGACTGGTGACGAGCACGAAGCCCTCGTCGTCGGTCTCCACGTCGAATGGCCGCGGTGCACCGTTCTCATCGGTGACGGACAGGATCGAGACATCCGTCGGCGCACCCTGGTAGTCGCCCGGGATCGCCCGACGCATGCCGTGGTTCTGATCGATCTCGGGGAAGACGGCGACGAAGGTCTCGACCGTCGTGAGGGTCGACCGACCGTCGGCATCGGTAGACAGCGAGTAGTCGGCGCTGAAGCTCTCGAAGGAGAAGTCATCGACCCCGGCGAGCACGATTCCCGGCGCATCAGGCGCAGCAGGCTCGGCCGCCGCAGGGAGGGCGCCGAACGACAACACCATGAGCAGGGCGGCGACAGCGGACAGCACGGCACGTCTCATGTGCCCAAACTACGGGATGCGCGCGGCCCCGAGCTAGGTAGAGTCGACCCATGACCGGTGACCGTTCAGTCGAGAGGCTCCGGGAGGCGCTTCGAATACCGACCATCTCACGGCTCGACGAGTCGCTCGTCGAGTGGGATGAGTTCGATCGGTTCATCCACACCCTGCAGCAGCTCTATCCCCTGGTGCACGCCTCGCTCGAGCGCGAGATCGTGGCCGGGCACTCCCTGCTCTTCCGATGGGTGGGCCGGGCCGCCGACCAGCCGGTCGTTCTCATGGCCCACTACGACGTCGTCGCAGCAACCGATCGAGGCTGGGAGCACCCGCCATTCGAGGCGCACCTCGTCGGCTCCGGTGATGACGCGGTCGTGTGGGGCCGGGGCACGCTCGACGACAAGGGCTCGCTCATCGCTCTGCTCGAAGCCGTGGAGGCCGCACTGTCGGACGGCATCGTGCCCACGCACGATGTATATCTCGCCTTCGGGCACGACGAGGAGACGAGCGGTACCGGGGCGGCCGCAATTGCCGCACTGCTCCAGGAGCGTGGCATCCGCCCCCTGCTCGTGCTCGACGAGGGCGGCGCGGTCGTGCACGGCGCCTTTCCCGGCGTGAGTGGTGCGACCGCGGCGGTGGGTATCAGCGAGAAGGGCACCACGCTCGTCGAGCTGATCGTGAACCAGCAGGGCGGACACTCCTCCACTCCGCCGCGGCTCAGCGCGACCGCACGCTTGGCGCGAGCGATCGTGCGGTTGAACGGACGCCCGTTTCCCGCCCGACTTCCCGAGCCCACCAAGGAGATGTTCGCGGCGCTCGCGCCGCACGCGACGGGGGGCATGGGATGGGCGCTGCGATCAGCACGGCTCACCGGTCCGCTGCTGGTGCGGGCGTTGGCACGGGGCAACGATGAGACCCGCGCCATGGTGCGCACCACCCAGGCTGTGACCATCCTGGAAGCCGGTCAGGCTGCCAATGCCCTGGCCGAGCGCGCAACCGCGATAGTCAACCTGCGAATCGCGGTCGGATCGTCGGTTGCCGCGGCGGTGAAGCACCTGCGCCGCGCCATCCACGACGATGCCGTGGTGATCAATGTTCTCAGCGCTGGCGAGCCGGCGCCGGTCTCGCCGACGGGAGGCCAGGCCTGGGGACTGCTCTCGGCGACGATCGAGGCGGAGTTCCCCGGCGCGATCGTCACCCCGTACGTGCAGAATGGCGCGACCGACAGCCGGCATTTCACCGGCCTCTCGAGCGCCATCTACCGGTTCGTGCCGTTCGAGATGTCACGCGAGGAGCGAGACACCCTGCACGCGATGAACGAACGGATCCGCGTGAGCTCGTTCCTCAAGGGCATCGAGTTCTACCGCACCCTGCTCAGCGCGCTGTAGCCCGGTCGTGGGCGGCGCCTAGCCTGCGCCGGAAGCGCTTCTGGCCAACCAGGTGTCGAGCTTGACGGGCTTGTCGGTGATGAGCCCGTCGACCCCGAGCGCGACAGCCTCGGCCCAGGTGTCGGTGTCATTGAGGGTGTACAGCAGCACGCCCAGACCCTCATCGTGGATGCGCGCCACGGCCCCAGGATCGCTGCGGATGTAGTCGAGGCTGGTGACGATCGCGATCGCGCCGCATGCCTTCGCGAGCACCGCAGGATCGCCGATCACCGCATGAGTGATCACCACCCGGGGAACGTCAGGTGCGCGCTGCTCGAGTGCCTGCAGTGTGACCAGGTCGAAGCCGGCGAGGATGACCCGGCCCTGCACCCCGTACTCATACAGCAGGTCGGCGATGGTCTGAGTCTGATCCTCGGTCCACGCCCCCTTGAGTTCGAGGATCGCGTGCTTGCCGGTGGGCTGCAGCAGGAACAGGAGCTGCTCGAGGGTGGGCACTCGGGTACCGGCGAATTGGGGACCGTACCAGCTGCCGGCATCCAGTCGACTGATCTGGTCGTAGGTCATGTTCCAGACCGGGCCGGTGCCGTCGGTCGTCCGGTCGACGGTCCAGTCGTGCATCAGTACCGGCACGCCGTCGGAGGTGAGCTGGATGTCCGTCTCGACGAACGCCACGTTGCTGTTGATCGCGAGCTCGAATGCGGGGAGGGTGTTCTCCGGAGCGCCATCCTTGTCACCGCGATGGCCGGCCACGAACCCCGCCTGTCCCGGAGCTCGCAGTGCATCGAACAGACTCGCGGCATGCACGCTGCCGGCGTCGGGTGCCAGGGCGATGACGAGGACGAGCCCGAGAATCGCCGAGGTCGCGACGGCGGGGCGGGAGGCAGGCCTGCGCAGCGCACTGCCACCGGAGTGCCACCACCGCGCAATCGCCACAAGGACGCCAATCTGTCGGGTCACTCACACCGTCGCGAGCGTGAATCGACTATAGCGTCTTCGTTACCGATCTGTTACATATGGGTCAGCGTGAAGTTGCGGCGTCGATCTGCGCTCGCAACGGAATCGAGGGAACCGCCCCGTAGCTCTGCACCGAGAGCGAAGCGGCGGTCACCGCGAACCGCAGAGCCTGCTCCAACTCCATGTCCTCCGCCAGCCCCGCCGCGAAGGCCCCGCAGAAGGTGTCGCCGGCGCCGGTCGCGTCGACCGCGTGAACGGATGGCGCCGCCACCCGCACCTCGTCCGAGCCTCGCCTCAGCAACAGCGCGCCCTCGGAGCCGAGGGTCACGACCACGACAGGAACCTGTTCGGTCAGCTCCCGCCAGTCGCGCTCCCCGGCGAGGTGGCTCGCCTCGTGCTCGTTGACGACGAGGATGTCGAGTGAACTCAGAAGCTCGGCAGGCAGGTCGCGAATGGGTGCGGCGTTGAGCATCACCGTGGTGCCGCCGGCCCGAGCGATCCGGGCCGCTGCGATGACGGTCTCCAGGGGGATCTCGAGCTGCATGGCGAGCACCGACGATGCGGCGATCGCCGCGGCATCCGCGGACTGCAGATCGACGAGGAGTCGGTTGGCGCCGGCCTCGACGATGATCGTGTTCTCACCCACCGAATCGACAGCGATGAGTGCGGTGCCGGTCGCGGCGTCCAAGGACCTGACACCCGTCACGTCGACGCCGTCGTCGATCAGGCCCGCCCGAGTGTCGGAGCCGAAGGCATCGTCACCGAGGGCTGCGATGAACGCCGTGGGTGCGCCGGCGCGCGCGGCGGCGACGGCCTGGTTCTGCCCCTTGCCCCCGCGTGCCGTGGAGAATCCCGTGGACAAGACGGTCTCGCCCGGAGAGGGGATGCGCTCAACTCGGAAGACCTGGTCGACATTGGCGCTGCCGACGACGATGACGGATGACACTGCTCTACCGTACCGGCCGCTCGGCGCTCTGCGTGATCTGGTTGGCCATGCCGCTGAAGATCACCCCGTGGAAGGGAAGTATCGAGTACCAGTAGAGTCGTCCGCCGAGCCCCGACGGGAAGAACACGGCCCGCTGCCGGTAGGTCGAGCCGCCCTGGGGATCGGCCTCGGTCGTCATCTCGAGCCACGCTCGCCCGGGCACCTTCATCTCCGCACGGAGGCGAAGGAAGTGCCCGCGGTCGATGTCCTCGACCCGCCAGAAGTCGAGAGCATCCCCCGGTTCGAGACGCCGGGCATCCCGACGACCGCGACGCAGGCCGACACCCCCCACGAGCTTGTCGAGCCAGCCGCGCACCGCCCAGGCAAGAGGAAACGAGTACCAGCCGTTCTCGCCGCCGATCGACTCGACGACCTCCCAGAGCTGGTCGACGGATGCCGCGGAGTGCTGCTCCCGCACGTCCGTGTACACCGTGTGGCCCGACCAGTCGGGGTCACTCGGCAGCGCGTTACTGGGGGCGCCGGCGATCGCGGCGTTCTGCCAGCTCGTCTCCACCTGACCGTCACGCACCTTGGCGAGCGCGAGGCGCACCGCCTTGCGGTAGCCCGTGAGCCCGCCCTCGGGGTCGGGAATGTAGTGGGCGATGTCGTGCTCGCTCGCCACGCAGTCGTATTGCAGCGGCGCGATGATGGGCACGGCGAGCTGGCGCGGAATCGGTGTGACGAGGTTGACCCACTGCGAGGCAAGCCACGGCGTCAGCACCGGCAGCGAGGCGATCGGACGCTGGCGCAGGCCCGCCTCGAGGGCGTACCCGTTCATCATCTGGCCATAGCGCAGCACGTCGGGGCCGCCGATGTCGAACGTACGGTTGACCTCGGCGGGCAGCGACGCCGCAGCGACGAGGTAGTAGAGCACGTCACGCACGGCGATCGGCTGGATGAAGTTGCGCACCCACTTCGGCGCTGGCATGTACGGCAGCACCTCGGTGAGGTGCCGGATCATCTCGAACGATGCGGAACCCGAGCCGATCACGGTGCCCGCCTGGAGCGCCGCAGTCGGAACGCCCGACGCGATCAGAATCTCCCCCACCTCCGCGCGACTGCGAAGGTGAGTGCTCAACTGTGCGAGGGGAACGTCGGGGTGAAGACCCCCGAGGTAGACGATGCGCTTGACACCGGCGGCCTTCGCTGCCGCAGCAACGTTGCGCGCCGAGGTCAGTTCCGTGCGCTCGAAATCTCCCCCGGCCCCCATGGCGTGCACGAGGTAGTAGGCCACATCGATTCCCTCGAAAGCAGCCGGCAGTGTCGCGGCATCGCTGAGGTCGCCGGTTACCACCTCGACCCGCTTGGCCCACGGCACGTCGCGAACGCGGGCAGCGTCTCGCACGAGAATCCTCACCTCGTGCCCGGCGTCGACCAGCCGCGGCGCGAGGCGCCCTCCGATGTACCCGGTCGCGCCGGTGACGAGGATGCGCATGGATCGAGCCTACGTGCGTCGACCTGTGTGCCGACTGGCGGTTGCCCGCCCCGCTACCTCACACCAGCGACCCGAGGTCGGCACGCTCAGATCAGCGACTTCGTGTGCCAGACCGTCTTCGTCTCGGTCAGGGCGACGATGCGGTGAAGAGACGGCGCTGGCGCGCCGACCTCCGGCGCGATGACTCGCTTGAGGGTGTCGGCGGCAGTGATCTGCATGTCAACCCACTCGAGGTCGCCTGCTCCGGCGAGGTCGATCGCGTTCACGTCGGCGTGACCGGCGAGCCACGGTGCGATCTCCGCGGGAGAACCGGTGAGGATGTTCACCACTCCCCCGGGCACGTCGCTCGTCGCGAGAACCTCACTGAGACTGATCGCGCTGAGCGGTGCTGACTGCTGAGCCACCACGACGACGGTGTTGCCCGAGACGATCGCCGGGGCGACCACGCTGACGAGACCGAGCAGCGACCCGCCCGACTGCGGAGCGACGATCGCCACGACACCGGTCGGCTCCGGCGTCGACAGGTTGAAGTACGGGCCGGACACCGCGTTGCCGTTGCCGGCAACCTGCACGTACTTGTCGGCCCAGCCCGCGTACCAGACCCAGGTGTCGATCGCGGTGTCGACCTGCTTGACGGCGGCCGTGCGCGACAGTCCCTCCGCCGAGACCAACTCGTCCACGAACTGGTCGCGACGGCCCTCGAGCAGCTCGGCGATGCGATACAGCACCTGCCCCCGGTTGTACGCCGTGGCGGACGACCAGCCGCCGAAGGCGGCACGCGCCGCGACTACCGCGTCACGGGCATCCTTGCGGCTGGCGAGGGCGGCGTTGGCAAGGAAGGCACCCTTCTTCGAGAGCACCTCGTAGGTGCGCCCACTCTCGCTGCGCGGGAACTTTCCGCCGATGTACAGCTTGTAGGTCTTGGGTACCGCGAGACGGCCTACCATGATGCTCCCTGCAAATACGCGGCGAGGCCGTGACGCCCGCCTTCCCGGCCGTAGCCGCTCTCCTTGTAGCCGCCGAAGGGGCTGGCCGGGTCGAAGCGGTTGAACGTGTTCGCCCAGATCACACCGGCACGAAGCTGGTCGGCGACCGCGAGGATGCGCGAGCCCTTCTCGCTCCAGATGCCGGCCGACAGGCCGTACGGGGTGTTGTTGGCCTTGGCGATCGCCTCGGCGGGGGTGCGGAACGTCAGCACGCTCAGCACCGGCCCGAAGATCTCCTCGCGGGCGATCGTCGAACTGGTCGAGACGTTCGTGAAGATGGTCGGGGCGAACCAGAACCCCTTGTCCGGGATGACGCAGGGCGCCGTCCAGCGCTCGGCACCCTCGCGCTCACCGATGTCGCTCAACTCGCGAATGCGCTCGAGCTGCTCGCGCGAGTTGATCGCTCCGATGTCGGTGTTCTTGTCGAGCGGGTCGCCGAGGCGCAGCGTCGAGAGGCGCAGCTTGAGCCGGTCGACGACCTCGTCGTGCACGTTCTCCTGCACGAGCAGTCGCGAACCGGCGCAGCAGACGTGACCCTGGTTGAAGAAGATCCCGTTGACGATCCCCTCGACGGCCTGATCGATCGGCGCGTCGTCGAAGACGATGTTGGCGGCCTTGCCACCCAGCTCGAGCGTGAGCTTCTTACCGGAACCGGCGACCGACTTGGCGATCGCGCGCCCGACGGCGGTCGACCCGGTGAAGGCGACCTTGTTGACATCCGGGTGGTTGACGAGCGCCTGGCCCGTGTCTCCCGCTCCGGTGATGATGTTGACGACACCCGCCGGCAGTTCGGCCTGCTGGAGGATCTCGGCCAGGATGAGCGAGCTCAGTGGTGTCGTCTCGGCGGGCTTGATCACCACCGTGTTGCCGGCGGCGAGCGCGGGTGCGATCTTCCAGGCCAGCATGAGCAGCGGGAAGTTCCACGGAATCACCTGGGCGGCGACCCCCAGTGCACGAGGGTTCGGGCCCAGGCCCGCGTAGTCGAGCTTGTCGGCCCAGCCCGCGTAGTAGAAGAACCACGCCGCGACCAGGGGCACGTCGACGTCGCGGGACTCCTTGATCGGCTTGCCGTTGTCGATACTCTCCGCGACGGCCAGTTCTCGGGCCCGCTCCTGCACGAGCCGCGCGATGCGGAACAGGTACTTGCCGCGGTCGGCGCCCGAGAGCTTCGACCAGGTGCGATCGTAGGCGCGACGCGCGGCGGCTACCGCGGCATCCACGTCCTTGGAGTTGGCGTTGGCGATCTCGGCGATCTTCTCCTCGGTTGCCGGAGCGACGGTGAGGAACGGCTTGCCGTGACCCTTGACGAACTCCCCGTCGATGAAGAGCCCGTAGCTCTTCTTCAGGTGCAGGATGCTCGTCGACTCGGGCGCGGGCGCGTAGTCGAGAAAACGGTGCGGCTTCACGATCTCAGTCATTGTTCTCAGTCAATCGTCACGTAGTCGGGGCCCGAGTAGCGGCCGGTGGTGAGCTTCTGGCGCTGGAGCAGTACGTCGTTGAGCAGGCTCGATGCCCCGAACCGGAACAGGTGCGGCTGCAGCCACTCCTCCCCGACGGTCTCGGCGACGGTCACGAGGTACTTGATCGCGTCCTTCGAGGTACGGATGCCCCCGGCCGGCTTCACACCGATGCGCTCGCCCGTCAGCCGGTGCCAGTCGCGCACGACCTCGAGCATCAGCAGGGTCACCGGAAGCGTGGCGGCGGGAGCAACCTTGCCCGTGGAGGTCTTGATGAAGTCGCCACCCGCAAGAATCGCGAGCCAGGATGCCCGGCGCACGTTGTCGTAGGTGTTCAGCTCACCCGTCTCGAGGATCACCTTGAGGTGGGCGTAGCTGCCATCTTCACGACGACAGGCCTCTTTGACTGCCACGATCTGGTCGAAGACGAGCCCGTAGTTGCCGGAGAGGAAGGCACCGCGGTCGATGACCATGTCGATCTCGTTCGCTCCGGCAGCGACCGCCTCAGTGGTGTCCAGTGTCTTCACGGCGAGCGAGGCTCGACCGCTCGGGAAGGCGGTGGCCACGGCGGCGACGCTGATGTTGCCCGCGTCGGGGTCACCGTGCGCCGAGCCGAGCGCATCCACGGCGGTGGGGACCATGTCACCGTAGACGCACACCGCGGCAACGCGGGGAACGGTGGGGTCTGACGCGTCGGGATTCAACGCCTTGGCGACCAAGGAGCGCACCTTGCCGTCGGTGTCAGCGCCCTCGAGAGTCGTGAGGTCGATCAGCCTGATGATGGTGTCGAGCGCCCATGCCTTCGAGGTGGTCTTGATCGAGCGGGTACCGAGGGCGGCCGCGCGCTCCTCGAGACCGACGGCGTCGATTCCCGAGAGGCCCTCCAGGTGGAGGCGAAGACTCTTCTCGGTGAGGTCGGGGCCGATGAGCCCCAGGGCCCGCTCGGCCGGGGCCAGCGCTGCACTCGGTGTCATGCGTTCTCCTCCAGTAGTGCCAGTGCCGTCGCTTCGTCCGTGACGATTACGGTGCACAGTCCGCTCGTCACGACCGCACGCGCGACAGGGTGCTTAGCCTCGCCCGAGACAACGAAGATGGCATTCGCTGCTGCTCGGAGTTGCTCCAAGCTCAGACCCATGGTGCGCTCATCAAGTCCGGGATCAACGATATTCCCGTTGGCATCGATAAAGCGACCGACGACGTCGCCGATCGCCCCCTTGCGACGCAACTCGGTGACATCCGTGCCGGACAGATAGCCGCTTTCCACGAGTGCGGAGGTTCCGTCGGCCACTCCCCCGCTGAACAGGTAGGCGGATGCACCGGCCGCGAGTTCGATGACGCCCGCCACGGTGCGGTCCGACTCGATGGCCTGCTTGGTCTCGAGGCGTTCGAGGATCGCGGGGCTGGGGAGCAGGATCACCTGTCCGCCGGCCTTCTGGGCAATGGTGGCCGCGGTGTTAGCGGCCGTCGTCGGGCGCCGGTTGAGGCTGACCGCGCCGTTGATCTGCACCACCGTCACTGCGGTCGCCCATCCGGCCACGAGATGGCCGGCGATCGCATCCATCGTGCGTCCCCAGCTCACCCCGAGCGTGCGCGGAACCGGGCGCATCGCCGTGAGGTAGTCGGCGGCAGCCTGCGTCACACGGTCGGTCAGCTCACTGGCGTGGGACGGTGTGGGCACGACCACGGCATCGTGAAGCCCGAACTGTTCGCGCAGTTGGCGCTCAGCCCCGAGTCGACGGGCGCGGGGATGCACTATCTCGATTCTCACGATCCCGCGCTCGCGGGCCTGAGTGAGCAACCGGCCGACCTTCCAGCGGGTGATGCCGAGCAGCCCGCCGATCTCATCCTGGGACTTGTTCTCCTCGTAGTAGAGCTCGGCGACGCGCACGGAGAGCAGTTCAGTCGTCTCGTTCATGCCAGCCTTCCCACGTTCTCGACCCTACGGTTCACATCAGTCGAACACAACATCTGCAGCGTTGAATGCTCATATGAGCACTAGTTGCGCCCGGACAGCAACTCCAGGTAGGCCCGGTAGAACCCGTCGGCGTCCACGTCGTCGATCACTGTCGCATTGGGCTCGTTGCGTTCGGGACGATCGTCGAACAGCGAATACCCCCTCGTCAGCTCGCTGGAGTGCTCGATCGCCACGAACTTGCGACTGGATGCTCGAATCAGGTCGGGGCGCACGAGCAACATCGCGGTCAGCGAGTCCGGATGCGTACTCCCGAGTATGGATACCCCCTCATTGAACTCGAGGTTCGGCGTGTCGAGAATGGTGAAGAACTCGGAGAGCGCCGTGCCCAGCGCCGCGATCTCGGCCAGCTGATCGCGATCCCAGAGGGCGCGGGCGAGCGTGAGTGTCCACGTAACGACCGTGACGTCGAAGCCTGCCCGGAAGACGATATCGGCCGCCTCCGGGTCGACGAAGAAGTTGTACTCCGCTGCCGCGGAGACATTGCCCACCGAGTTGTCGCATCCGCCCATGACCCACAGTTGCCGCACCTTGGAGGCGAACTCGCGATCGAGCAGCACCGCGGTCGCGATGTTCGTCAGCGGGCCGATGGCGACAATGTCGATCTGCCCGGGATTCTCGTCGACGATCCGAACCAGCGCATCAGCGGCACGCTCGGCACTGGCCTTCTGGGTCGGCACAGGGAAGTCATGGTTCCCCTTGCCGTCGCCGTGCGCCTGCGCCGCGTACCACGGCCGAGTCATGGGCACGCGGGCCCCGATGTGTACTGGCACCTCACCACCGCGGCCGGCAGCGTCCACGGTGATGAGGGCGTTCTGGATCTGCTGGTCGAAGTCGACATTGCCCGACACGATCGTGATCGCCTCGAGCTGCGCCTCCGGGTGCAGAAGACCGACAAGAAGCGCGAAGCTGTCGTCAGCTGCGGTGTCGGTGTCGATGATCATTCGCCTCATGGTTGCACTCCTGGTTGTCCGACGCTCGCGACCTCAAGCACGCCCGGCGCTCGGCGAGGTTCGGCCATCCGAAGCGCGAACACCACCCCGATGACAGCGAGCACAATGGCGGCCCCGAACACCACGCGGTACCCGACGCCGTCGGCCACCGCGCCAGCAATGAGCGGCCCGAGAATGAAGAACGGCGCGAGCACGGTCGAGGTCGTTCCGAGATAGAGGCTCGTGCGCGCCGTCGGGGCGAGTTCGATCGACATGTTCGGGTCACCGATCACGGTCACCGCATTCGCACCACCCAGCGCGACGAACGCGACCACATATACACCGATGAATCCGCCGAATACCGCGCAGCTCATTCCGATGACCAGGAAGATGCCCCCCAGCACGACGACGGCCTTCCAGCCGAAGTAGTTGCCCACGATGCTCAACAGGAAACCCAGCACGGCCTGGGAGAGGATGAAGACGGCCGCAAGGAGCGCGGCGTCCGAGGGTTTCAGCACACCCTCACGCAGCCCGTCCACCACGACGAAACCGATGCCGAGCGTGGCGAATGCGAGCAGGCACCGCGCGAGGATGAAACGGCGGTAGGCACGGTCCGTCGTGACCAGAGCGGGAATCTCCCGCACCGTCGACCGGAAGTGTCCTCGCGGTTCCGGGTGCGGGTACGGTTCCTCCTTCAGGCCGGCGACGAAGAAGATCGACAGGAAGGACAGCGCGAAACAGATCCAGAAGCACAACTGGATGCCATAGGGAAAGTCGTTCGAGCGGACGATGGACTCCGCGACGAGAGCCGCCGTGAAGCCGAGCAACCCACCCAGCAGCTGAACGATCGCGAAGAACCAGCCTCTGTTGAGCGTGATCGCCTTCGCAAGGAAGTCCCCGTACACCGGACCGATGAGCCCCGTGGTGACGGCATACGCACCGAATGCGACGAAGAAGATGACCACGATGGTCGTCGTGTCGAGAACCCCGATGAGTTGCGCGGTGATCGCAATGGCAAGGATTCCGACGCGCTCCGCGACGACGATGGCCAGCAGAAGAGGCTTGCGCCTCGTGCGTCCGCGGACGAGATGGGCCCCCACCACCTGCGGCAGGTAGTGACCCACGGCATACACCGCGGCCACCAGACCGACCAGCAGGGTGCTGCCGGTGAGCGTCTGGACGAACGCCGGAATGATCGTGGTCTCGCTCAGGAGAGAGATAGCGAATGCGAAAGTCGCACCGTCCACCACGAGGAAGGCGAAGTTTCGACGCTGATGCGCTGCCATCGCCCTCGAGTAGTCGGGTGCTGCGGCCCGAAGCCTGGCCGCATCCGCGCTTACGGCCACTGCGCGCCCGCCCTGTCCTGAGCAATCAGCACCCGAAGTGATTCGACCGAGACCTCGAGCATGCGCGCCCGGTCGGCGTCGGCGTCCCCACCCTCCGACCACATGTGCATGATGCCGCCGGCGCGCACGCGATTGATGGAGCTGATCACGAAGATCGCCGCAGCCTCCATCTCCGAGCAGATTGCGCCGCCCGCGATCCACGCGTTCCAGCGGTCTGCGAGATGGGCCGCCATCGGCATCCGCTCCGGCTCGACCTCTCCGAAGAAGGAGTCCTTCGACTGGGTGACTCCCAAGCGGTAGTCAGCTCCGACGGTTCGGGCCGCGATGGCGAGCGCGTCAACGATCTGCGGTGACGCGACAGCCGGAAACTCCATAGGGAGGTAGTGGCTGGATGTTCCCTCGTCCCTGATCGCGGCGGTCACGATCGCCAACTGCCCCGACGGGGTGTCCGGCTGCATCGCACCGGATGTCCCGACCCTGATGAACGTGTCGGCACCGAGCTTGATCAGCTCCTCGACCGCGATCGCGGCCGACGGGCATCCGATTCCGGTCGACACGACGCTCACCTTCTCGCCGTCGAGACTTCCCGTCCAGGTCGTGTACTCCCGGTTCGAGGAGATGTGGGCCGCGTCATCGAACAGTGCGGCGATCGGCTCGCAGCGACCTGGGTCACCCGGAAGCAGAACGTATCGACCGACATCGCCGGGCCGCAGCTGGACGTGGTACTGAACGTCCTCGTCGTGTGACGCGCTCATGCCGCCGCCGCCTCACGGTCGCGAGCGATCAGCTCGCGCATCCCCGCGATCGCCGCTGGCAGGAGGTTGTCGACCGAGCCCCGCTCGATCTCGTCATCGGTCATCTCCGCCATGTCCCAGTGACCGAGGATCATCATGATGCCCCCTGCCCGCACCCGCAGAGTCGACGCGACGATGTAGAGCGCAGCGGCCTCCATCTCCGAGCAGATCGCGCCGCCAGCCATCCACGCCGACCAGCGCTCGGCGAGTCGATGGGCGACCGGCATGCGCCCGGGCTCGTGCTGACCGTAGAAGGAGTCCTTCGACTGCGAGATTCCGACGTGCACGGTTCTGCCCGTGCTTCGAGCCCCGACCGCAAGAGCCCGGGTGACGTCCAGGTCAGCAACCGCCGGGAACTCGACCGGCAGGTAGTGCAGCGTCGTGCCCTCGTCGCGAATTGCGGCCTGGATCACACCCAGGTCTCCGGGATGGATATCGGGCTGCATCGCCCCCGACGTCCCAACCCGCACGAAGGTGTCGGCACCGACCTTGACGAGCTCCTCCATCGCGATGCTTGCGGACGGGCATCCGATGCCGGTTGAGGTCACGGAAACCCGTTCGCCGTCGAGGGTGCCGGTCCAGGTCTCGTACTCGCGGTTCTTCGCAACGAGCACGGGATCGTCGAAGAATCGGGCGATCGGCTCGCATCGACCTGGGTCGCCGGGAAGGAAGACATAGCGACCGACCTCTCCCGGGGCGACCTGGATGTGGTGCTGACGTTCAGCGTGGTCAGTTGTGGACATGGTGATGCATCCGTTTCTCTGGTGCGTCCGGCAAGCCGGCTATTTCTTGAAGGAGAAGGCGACAGCTGCGAGGATGACCCCCGCGAACAGAGTCGCCGCGATCAGGAACGTGATCAGGACGAACAGGGGCGAGAAGGTGATCTCGTTCGCCAGCGACCACGTGCCTTTGGTGATCGCCACGACGGACAAGGTGATGAGCACAACTGCACCCACGATGCCGACTACCCAGTCGCTGGCCCGACCCCGTACCTGCCGGTAGCTGGTCTTGATGCCATCGGAACCGAACCCTCGCGACTCGAGCGAGATGGAGAGCTGCTGCACGCGTTCGATGGCACCGACGAACACGGGAACGAAGCTGGGCAACACGGCCGAGAAGCCCGTTCCCTTCATGCCTCGCGACTTCTGTGCGCTCATGATGATGCCGACCTCGCGCTGGAACACGGGGATCAGCTGCAACGTCATGGCGAGCATGAAGTTCAGCGTGTAGGGCACCTTCAGCTTGGCGAACGACGTGAACAGGTCACTCGGGTGCGTGGTCATCACCATGATGAGGGCCATCAAGAGGGATGCCACAATGCGCCCCAGAAGAACGAAACCGTAGTACACCCCGTCGCCGTAGAGCACGAGTGGCCCGATCTGGTCCACCGCCGTCCACGGACGCTCGACCGCCGGCGCGATGATCTGAAGCGCCAGAAGGGACGAACCCACCGGGACCAGGATGAGGGCGCCCTTGAGCAGGGGCTTGGTCACCCCCGCGATGGGCGCCAGCAGGAGTGCGAACAGGGCCATCGAATAGAGGATGACGATGTTCTGAGTCGAGAACGCGAGGATCACATATCCCACGACCCAGACGAGCTTGGCGAGCGGGTTGATTCTGTGGATGATCGAGTTTCCCGGGATCATCGCGATCGGCATTGCTGCTTGCATTGACATGTCTGTAGTTCCTGTTCGTCAGCCTGAGACGCTCGAGGTACGCCCGCGTCGGGCGGACTTCCCACGGCGCTGGGCGATGTCGGCAGCCAGTTCGGCTGGGGTGAGCGCGACGGGTCCTCCGAGGGGCACCACAGTCTGGAGGGCGATCTGCGTCACCTGGGGAGCCTGAAGGTTGGTCCTGGCCATCAGCGCCTGGTCTGCGAAGACCTCGCGCGGCGAGGCATCCGCGATCACCTCGGTGCTCTTCATCACGATCACGCGCTCGACGACGTCGGCCAGCAGCGGCATGTCGTGGGAGACGCAGACGACCGTCGTTCCTCGCTCTCGCAGGCGGCGCATGAGGCCGTTGATGATGTGCGTGGTGTTGTGGTCCTGACCTGTCGAGGGCTCGTCGAAGATGATGATCGGCGGGCGCATCGCCACGATCGAGGCGATTCCCACGAGTTTGCGCACGGGGAAACTGACCCGATAGGGATGCTCTTCGATGAACTCCTGGAGTCCGAAGAACTCGACAACCTCGTCGACTCGCTCGGTGATCTCGTCCTCGGGAACCCCGATGTTGCGCGGGCCGAACTCGAGCTCCATGCGAACCGTTCGGGCGAACAGCTGGTGGTTCGGGTTCTGGAACACGTACCCGACGTGGGCGGCCATCTGCTGAACGCTGTGTTTCGCGGTGTCGACACCGTTGACAATGACCGTTCCTGCGGTGGGCTTGAGCAGCCCGTTGAAGAGCTTGGTGAGCGTCGTCTTGCCAGAGCCGTTCTGCCCGATGATTCCGATGATCTCACCGTGCGCGACCTGGAGGTCAACGCCACCGAGGGCGACAACGTTGCCCGTCGGATAGACGTAGCGCGCCCCGCGGACATCGATCGCCAGGGTTCCGTTGGTGGGGGTTGACTCAACCATTCTTGGCTCCCAGCAGTTCGGAGATCTCGGCGACTGCCGGCTCGGTGGTGATCGGAATCGGGCCCTTCCAGAGGCCGTACTCGGAGCCGAGGATGGTCGCGAGTTCGGACGCCTCGGGCACCCGGAGTTTGAGAGCCGCGAGGTCGTCGACGCGACTGAAGATCTCCTGCGGCGTTCCATTCATGACGATTCGGCCCTGGTCCAGAACGATGACGCGGTCGGCGTAGCGCGCCATGACCTCGACCTCGTGCTCGATGACGATCACGGTCATCCCCCGGTCGCGATTGAGCTTCGCAGCCATGTCGAATACTTCCTGCTTGCCGATGGGATCGAGGTTCGACGTCGGCTCGTCCATGATGAGAATCTGGGGCGCCATTGCGAGCACCGCCGCGATGGCGAGACGCTGCTGCTGACCACCGGAGAGACCGAGTGGCGACCGCTCCTCGAAACCGGCGAGGCCGACGAGCTCCAGAGTCTCGGGGATGATCCGTTTCATGTCCTCGTAGGCAACCCCCGCGTTCTCGAGCCCCAGGGCAACCTCCTCGGCCGCTGACATCTGGCTCATCTGGAACTCGGGATTGTCGAACACCATGCCCACGAGCTTGGACATCTCCCGCACGGGGTAGTCCGAGACAGTGAGGCCACCCACCGTCACCGTTCCCGTGAGGTCTCCACCCAGCATCGTGGGCACGACACCGTTGACGCAGAGGCCCATAGTGGTCTTCCCCGCACCATTGAGCCCCAGCACCGCGACGTACTCGCCAGGCATGATGCTGAACGAGATGTCGCGCAGGGCCGGTTCCTCTGTTCCGGGATAGGTGAAGGTCACGTTGTCGAAGGTGATGATTGGTTCTGGCATTGCTCTCCTTGAGGCTGGGGGTGCCCCCGCGGGCGAGGGCACCCCCAGGTCAGTTGTGGATCAGGCGGACGCGCCGGCGTTCAGGGCGAGGAACACGACGATGATGAGCACGCCGACGACGACTCCGGCCACCGCGAGCAGGACGCCCTTGAGCGGGGTGGCCTTCACGATGTCGATGTTCGCCGTCAGTGACTTCGGCAGCGCCTCGATGATCGCCAGAGCGACGAAACCTCCGATGATCTTGTCTGCCAGCGACGTGAGGATGTTCGACGAGAAGACCGAACCCACCAAGTTCTGCCCCACCGCGAGGAACGTACCGGTGAGCGCATCCGCGCCGTTGCCGGTCGCGCCACCGAACACCAGGACGATGATCGGGGCAGCCACGATCGTGCAGGCGACTGCAACGATCACGTTCAGCAGGAAGAAGCGCGGGATCGTGCGACCGAGCTTCCAGGAACGGACGCCGTAGCCCCAGATCAGAGCGCCAACGACGTTCACCAGGGCGAACGGCAGGCTGACCGGGCCGCTGATCAGTGCGGAACCACCGTTGGTGAGGACGCCGACGAGCGCGCCCCACCAGGGTCCGAGCACGATCGCGGAGATCGCGGTGCCGATCATGTCCAGATACACGGGCAGGCGAAGGGCGCTAGCGATGTATCCGCCAACGATGTTGAGAGCGACGCACACCGGGATGAGCGTCACGATCAACGTCATCGGGAGGTTGTTGCGGTTGAGTCGGCTGCTCTTCTTCGGAGCGGCCGCTACGGGGGCACTAGTCATTGCTTTGCCTTTCGGATGGGTTGTTATTTCTGCCCGGCGACTCTGCCGGCAGCGGTGAGGACTTTCGAGTCGTCCGGTTCGGACGACGCACTGCTTGTGCTCTCGTGGAGCGTTTGTCCGCCGGTGGGACCACGGTGCACGTACAGGTTCATCACGTCGCTGCGCAACGAGACGATCGAGTACATGACGGGAGAACCATCGACGAGTTCGTGCACTTGGGAGAGCACGAGTATGGGGGTGCCTTCCGGCACGTCGAGCCGCTTCGCAGAGGCGAGGGGTGCGGCGAGAGCCTCGATCCGAGCGGTACCGCTCGACACGGGCTGGTTGTGAGTCGCCTCAAGCAGTTCGTAGATCGAATTCTCGTAGGCGGCCGGCGTCAGCGGCAGGCCGCGCACCACGGCCAGGTGATCGACGCTGTCCGCGATGGGAACGCCATCGGCGGTGCGAGTGCGCCGCACGACCACACACTTCGACCCTTCCGGCAACCGAAGCGCGGCGAGCACGGCCGCGGGAGCGAGCTTCCTCTGCACGCTCAGCCCGGTCGTGCCAGGCTCTCGCCCGGACGCCCGGATCACCTCGCTCACCGACAAGTTGGTTTCGAGGATCATGCTCACGCTCACGCGGCCCGTACTCCGCACGAACGTCCCGCGGCCCTGCTCCCTGCTGACAAGTCCTCGTGCCTGCAGGTCCGCCACCGCGCCGCGAACTGTCGTTCGACTCACCGAGAACTCGGCCGCCAGCTGGGGCTCGGTCGGCACGCGCTCGCCCGCGGCATAGATGCCGTTGACGATGCGGCGCTCGAGCTCCTGAGCAACCGACTGAACTCTCAACATTGAGCCTTCAATTCATGTGACGAATGGCAAGTGGGTACAGCGTGGCGGGCGCCTCAGCGACCGGTCAAGGTGAAAACGCATCTGCGAGGAACTGCACGAAGATCTGCGCATCCGCGCGCTTTGCCACCCGCGCGTTGGGTTGCTCGACCGACCACGGACGGGTATCGACAAGCATCGCGCCGAGGGTGCGCTCCCCTGTGGTCTCGACGTGTACCGGGCAGGTCAGCATCTCGGTAACGACCTCGGGGTGCAGTAAGTAGGCCACACACAGCGCATCATGTACCGGGGCGGTGAGCTTCGCCGCGTCGGGCGCGTCCGGGTAGTGACCGATGCGATGGCGGATGAGAGCGCTCGTTCCCGTCGCGCCGGGAGTGCCGATCTGATCGAGGCGGTCGCAGTCCGCGAGGCTGATGGGAGCATCGTGCGTCGCATCCAGGGGAAGAATCGTGATCTCGCGAATGCCCGAGCTCAGAACCGCCTCAGCAGCCTCAGGGTCAACCCAGAAGTTGAACTCGGCTGCCGGTGTCACATTCCCCCACCCGATCGATCCGCCCATGATCACCAGTCGCGGGATGCGGCTGGCCAGCTGAGGTGCTGCGGCAAGTGCGGCCGCCACGTTCGTCAGGGGCCCAACAGCGACGAGCACGACGTCGAGATTCGCGTCGTCAGAGTAGGTATCGATCAAGAACTGCACAGCGTTGGTGCTCTGCACCGCGCTGACGGCCGGCGGGAAGTCTAGGTACAGCTGCTGGAACTCCGGGTCGTCGCCATTGAGCACCGCTCGGGGAATCGGGAAATCGGGGCGTACCAACGGGCGAGGTGCCCCCGCGAACACCGGCACCGAGGATCCGATGTGATCGAGCACCCGCAGCGAGTTCTCTGTCGTGTTGGCAAGGGGAACGTTGCCGTTGACGGTGGTGACAGCAATCAGGTCAAGCTCCGAATGCAGCGCCGCAGCCATGATGGCCACGGCGTCGTCACTGCCCGTGTCGCAGTCGATGATGAGTCGGATGGTCATGGTTGGTTCCTGTCAGTAGCTGGATGTCGCTGCGGTGGCTGAGTCGGACACGATCTGAATTCCGGCGCTCGTGCCTACGAGATCGGCGCCGGCCTCGAGGAGCGAGCGCACCTGATCGAGAGACTTGATCGACCCGGAAGCCTTGACCAGGGCGCGTCCCGCTGCGGCTTTGACCAGCCAGGCGATGCTTGCGGGGTTGGCGGTCTCCACGGCGCCGCTGCTCGCGTTCTTCAGATACGCAGCCCCGGCCTCGATGGAGAGCTCGACGGCGACCCGTCGCTCCTCAGGCGTCAGCAAGGGCAGCTCCAACATCACCTTGATCGGCACACCCGCCGCAGTGACGACACCGGCAATGTCGTCTCGGAACGCGTCCCACAGGCCACTCTTGAGCCATCCGATCTGAACTCCGATGTCGATCTGGTTCGCGCCGAGGCGCACCAGTTCGGCGGCCTCTGCCGCCTTGCCCGCTGAGGTCATGGTCCCCACGATCGGAAAGTCGAGGGCAGAGGCGGTGAGCACCCCGGTGCCCGCCAGTTCGGCGGCCACGACCGGCACCCAGGAGCCCGGAACCATTGCGGCATTGAATCCCCATTCGATGCACTCCCGGGCGTGATCAACCATGCGATCGCGAGTACTGTCCGCCTCGATGAGAGTGTGCTGGATGTGGCGTGCCACCGTTGTCGTGTCGGTCATGGCTAACTGCGTTCCTCCTGGTGCATCGTCGGTTCACCGAGATCGGATCGGGTGGCCAGCGCGGGGACGACTTCGGCGATCCCCACCGCATGGGCACCTGCACGGGCCGCCCAACGGGCTGCATCCAGGAGAGGCACCGCTTCGGCCACAGCGACGGCGAGCGCCGCAGTGAAGGCATCGCCGGCACCGGTGGTGTCGACCGTGACCGCCACGGGGTGCGGTGGGATCTCCGTCGCCACACCCGCCTGAACGACGATGGCTCCGCGCGATCCGAGCGTCAGCACGACGTCGCATCCGATCACGGTGGAGAGTTCGATCGCGAGCGAACTCTCGGAGCGCTCGTCACCGTGGCGGATGCCCAGCAGCGCTCGGGCCTCGGAGGCGTTCGGTGTGACGATGTCAGCAATGCCGACAAGGTCACCCATCGGCACGGTCGCGGGAGCCGGATTCAGCAGGCGTCGGGTGCCCTCCTCGGCCGCGATCTCGAGCACCCGCCGCGCCACACCCCACGGCACCTCGAGCGAGACCACAACCAGTTCGGCATCCCGGATACGGCTACGGAACCGCTCAACATGACGCGGTTCAAGAAGTGCAAGGGCCCCGGGAGCGATCGCGATTCGGTTCTCGCCGGTACCGTCCACGAGGATGAACCCCGTCATTGTCGGGGCGGGAGTGACGACAACCGCACCCCAATCAACTCCCTCAGAGGTCCAGAGGGTGTAGGCGTCGCGTCCCGCGGAGTCGTCACCGACCGAGCTGAACAGCGCGACCGAGTGGCCGAGACGTGCAATCGCTATCGCCTGATTGGAGCCCTTGCCGCCCGGACCGCTGGCCAGGACACCCCCGGTCACGGTCTCCCCGGCCTCGGGGGCGTGGTCGAGGCGCATCGTCATTCCGATGCCGAACCCACCCGCCACTGCGATCATCATTGACCATCCGAAACACTCGAGTAACCGTTGTGGCGACCATACTGAGCGGCAGATCATCACACCAATATCAACGCTCATGTGAGCACATTCCCGTCCGTGCGCTGCAACTATGCGCAGCGCCGTGACGGGGCCCGGTGGCCACGTCGAGCGCTGACCGGACCTCCAGAGGGGTCGATCACGTCGGTGGGGCCAGTCGCGGGATCGTACCTTCGGCGCCCAGTAGGATCTGGGCATGACGAGTTCGAGCTCCTCGGAGATGACCGTTCCGTGAGCGGCTGGGTTCTCGCCCTCGATCTCGGGGGCACGAAAGTTGAAGCCGCGCTCGTGGATGATTCGGGCATGCTTCTCCCCGGCAGCCGTTTTCGGTCACCGACGGGCCGGGAATCGACCAGTGAGCAGCTCGCCGCAAGCGTCGACACAGTCGTGCGCGAGAGTCTGGGCACGCTGTCCGGCGGAGGCGAGCTCCTCGGTGCCGGAATCGGCTCGGCCGGACCCATCACCGTCGCGACCGGTCTCGTGTCCCCGCTCAACCTTCCGAGCTGGCGGGACTATCCCCTGCTCGAGCACGTTCGCGCACTGCTTCCTGGCAGTCCCGTGACCCTTCGCATGGACGGCGAGTGCATCACCCTCGCCGAGCACTGGGTGGGCGCTGCACAAGGGTCTCAGAACCTCATGGGCATGGTCGTCTCGACGGGTATCGGCGGCGGCCTCATCCTGGGAGGGCGCGCCGTTGCGGGACCCACCGGAAACGCCGGGCACATCGGACACGTCGAGGTCGGCGGCTACGACGACCCCTGCGCGTGCGGTGGAACCGGATGTGTGGAGGCGATCGCGTCAGGCCCGAAGACGACCGCCTGGGCGCAGAAGCACGGCTGGTCGGGCAGCACGGGGGAAGATCTCGCCACAAGCTACAGTGCCGGCGACCCCATTGCGATCGCTGCGGTAACACGATCCGGAACTGCCATCGGCCAGGCGATAGCCTCCGCCACAGCGCTCGTCGATCTCGAGCTGGTGGCGATCGGTGGTGGGTTCTCGCACGTATCTCCCGACCTGTTCGACCTGATTCGGCGAGCGATCGACGAGCGGGCCGCGTTCCCGTTCGTCACCAAGGTCAGGGTGATCCCCTCCGCCCTGTCGGGAGACGGCCCGCTGATCGGCGCGGCCGCGCTGATCCACCGCGCAGCACTCGTCAGTTAGACGCGGGCCGTGCCAGATCGTCTTCGACCATTCGAGGCCGCGCCAGCACGAATGCCGGAATGAGGGCGACCAGCACGAGACCGATCAGGAAGATCAAGGGCGCGACCCACGAGCCTGTCACGTCATGGATGAACCCCAAGGTCAACGGACCCAAGGCCGCCGCTCCGTAGCCGATGCTCTGCACGAATCCGCTGAGAGCGACGGATGCCTCGTGCGTGCGGGTACGCAGGTTGATCAGCGTGAGCGTCAGCGGGAAGACGATCGGGCCACTGCCGATGAGCAGCACCCAGAGCCACGTCGCCTGGGCGGGGGCGAGGAGCATCCCGAGATAACCGGTCACGAAGAACGCGACGCCCAGTGCCAGCATCCACCCCACATTGCGCACTCTCACCGCGATCAGCGGCACGACCAGGGCGAACGGCAGGCCCATGATCGCGAACAGCGCTAGCAGACCGCCCGCCTCAGTCGCGCCCAGAGTCGTGAGATCGGTGATGATCGCGGGCAACCACGCGAACATCGCGTAGACGTTGAAACTCGGTACCGCGAACGCGATCGTGATCGCCCAGGCCACCGGCGAGCGCCACATCCTGCCGACCAGCTGGGGCGCCGCCTCCTCCACCAGACCGTCGTTCGCCGATGCGCGGTCGTCGGCCCTCCGCCTGACCCAGAGGAAGAACCAGGGCACGACGGCCGCAACCGCGACGAGCCCCCAGGTCCCCAGCGAGATCCGCCAGCCGGTGGCCTCGGCTATCGGGGCCGCCACCAGCGGCGGAATCGCAGCCCCGATCGCCATGAGCGTGGCGTAGGTGGCCGTCATGAGGCCGATGCGGTCGGGGAAATACCTCTTGATCACCGGCGGCAGCAGGATGTTCCCAAAACCCATGCCCGCGAGAAGCACCACGCTTCCGGCCACCAGGGTGGCGTAGTTTCCGGCACTCGCGCGCAGAATGCCGCCCGCCACCATAGCCGCGCAGGCCGCGGCAAGCGTCGCCTCGAGTCCGAGCCGTCGTGCGACCGCCGGGGCCACGATGCCCGACGCCGCGAATGCGAGCGGAGGAAGCATGCCCAGAAAGCCGATTCCCAGGTTTCCCAGGGGGATGTCCCGCGAGATCACCGCGTAGATCGGAGACACGGCGGCAACGGCGGTGCGCAGGTTGAAGGCGAGAAGCACGATGCCCACCAACGCAAGCGAGCGCCCCGCCCAGAGCGGGCGGGTCGCGACTACGGTCACTGGTGAGCTTTCGGGGGCACACCCAAGATCGTTCGAATCTGATCCTCGTCAGCACCCATCTGCACCGCGAGCTCATCGGGCCCGGGGAACTTGCGCATGCCGCGGATGTACTCGACGAACGACACATCGACGACCTCGTCGTAGATGTCGAAGGCCGCATCGATCGCGTGCGCCTCGATCTGCCGATCCACGATTCCCTCGAATGTCGGGTTGTTGCCGATCGAGACGGCTGCCGGATAACGGATGTCGCGCGCAGTGAGCCACGCCGCATAGACCCCGTCGGCCGGCACGAAGCCGTCGACCTCACGCGAGAGGTTGGCCGTGGGATACCCCAGCTGGCGACCCCGCTGGTGCCCGTGCACGACCGTGCCTCTGATGGTGTGCGGCGCACCGAGTAGCCGAGCGGCCTCGGCAACGCGCCCCTCGCTCAGCAGCTCGCGGATCCAGCTCGATGACACCCGGCGACCATCGACTGCCGTCACGTCATCGACGACCAGCACCTCGAAACCGTGAGTCGCACCGAGTTCGATGAGGGTCTCGACGCTTCCGGCACCCTTCGCGCCGAACCTGAAGTCGGCTCCGACCAGCACTACCGCGGCCCTGAGCGGCTCGACGAGCACAGTCCGCACGAACTCCTCGGGCGTCTCCTCCGCCAGCGACCGGTCGAAGGTGAGCACGAGGGTCGCGTCCGGATCCGTCGCCGCCAGAAGGTCGAGCTTCTGCTCGGTGCTGACGAGCGGTTCGGGACACACCTCGGGCCGCAGTAGCGACAGCGGGTTGCGATCGAAGGTGACGACGACCGACGCGAGTCCGCGTGCGGCCGCCGTGGTGCGCAGGCGGTGCACCATCGCCCGATGTCCCTCGTGCACGCCGTCGAACTTGCCGATCGTCACAACGCTCGGACCGAAGTCGGCAGGAACATCCGAGAGGCTGGTGAAGATCCTCATCGGGCTGCCTCGACCGCGGGTCGGGTGCGCACGAGCCAGAGAATCCCGAAGATGGGCAGCAGGAGCGGGATGAACAGATAGCCGCGCCCGAAGTACGACCACACGGTGTCGGCCGGGAAGAGCACGGGGTCGATCACGCTGAGCAGCCCGATCACCAGTACACCGAGCAACTCGAAGCTGATGGTGACCCAGGCAACCAGGTACCAGGCACGGCCGCGATTGAGGAGGGCCACCGTGGCGAGGATGTAGACCAGGCCGGCCAGCCCGGAGAGCAGGTAGGCGACCGGTGCATCATCGAACTTCGTCGCGATCTGAAAGAGAGATCGTGCAGTCGCGCCGAGGGCGAGCACCGCGTACACGGCAATCAGCACACGACCGACGCCGATCGCGCGGGTGGAACCTTTCTCAGCCATCGGGTCAACTTTAGGCGACTCGACGGCCTGCACTTCCCCGCTCACGCGACCTGGACGAACCAGATCTGGCCCATACGGTAAAGCATCACCGCGACGGCGAAACAGGCCACGCCGACGATGACGGTGCTCCAGCGGTTGCGCTCCACGAGCGCCCAGAAGACAGCGAGCGGCGGCAGCAGCGCCGCCGAGACCAGGTAGACCCAGAATTCCAGACCGCTGCCGGTCGGCGCATTGCCGACGGCAGGGGCGACGATGGCCACGATGATCTGCGCGATCAGCAGAAGCTCGACCAGTGCTGCGGATGCGAGCACGAGATCGTTGGGTTTGCGACCGGCCAGGCCGAGCACGACGGCCAGAAGCCCGGCGGCGACGGCGACCACCAGTTGCACCGTCGTGAACCACTCGATCATGTCTGCTCTCCCTGGGTTTCGATTCTGCTCGGCGCTGTTGGGTCCGGCGGAAAGTTCACGAGGACGACGGCCTTGCCGTCGACTGCTTCGACGAGGCCGACGAGGCGACCGTCCGGGGCAACCGCCGCTCGCGTTCCCGCGCCGGCGAGCGCGATCCGCTTGCCGTGGGCGAGGTCGACGGCCTCCTGGGTGGTCAGGTCGAGTCGGGGGTGAAGGGATGCCGCGACGGCGGCCGGGGCGAGCATCCTCTCGGCCAACGGCTCTTCCAGCCCGACCGCGGCATCCACTCGGAACGGGCCAATGCGTGTGCGCCGCAGGGCCGTCAGGTGACCGCCGACTCCCAGCAGGTCCCCCAGGTCGCGGGCGAGCGCGCGAATGTACGTGCCCGAGCTGCAATCCACGCGAACGTCAACGTCGATCCACTCCGATCGACGGATGGCCAGCACGTCGAAGGCGGAGACCGTCACGCTGCGCGGGGCAAGCTCGACCGGCACGCCCTCGCGAGCCAGGGCGTAGGCGCGACGGCCATCCACCTTGATCGCGCTGACGCTGCTCGGGCGCTGGAGGATGGTGCCGGTGAATCCTGCCGCCCCCGCGATGATCGCGTCGTCGGTGACGGCGGTGAGCGCCTCTGCTGGCCCGCCAGCGAGCGGCTCGCCCTCGGCGTCATCCGTGGTCGTCGCAACACCCAGTCTGATCGTGGCCGTGTACTGCTTGTCGAGACCGACGATGTAGGTCAGCAGGCGCGTCGCCGAGTTCACGCCGAGGATCAGCAGGCCGGTTGCCATCGGGTCGAGGGTTCCCGCGTGGCCGACCTTGCGGGTGCCGACACCCTTGCGGGCACGGGCGACCACGTCGTGGCTGGTGATGCCCTGCGGTTTGTCGACGAGCAGGATGCCGCTGGCGGGGTTGGCCGGTGCGGACTTCACTCTTGCGATCCTAACGCTGCCGTCCGGGCGCGCGTCCCGGGCGGACGGGGTACACGCCCCTAGTATCTGAGCATGCGGATCGGCGTCATCGGAGCGGGAGCGGTCGGCGGCGCCATCGCGGCACTGCTCGCGCGGGCCGGCCACGAGGTCGAGGTGACGGCGCGCGGCGCGCACCTCGACGCGATCCGGGAGCGGGGCATCCACCTCACCGGCGGCTGGGGCGAGTACACGGCCAGCGTTCTCGCCAACGAGACTCTGACCCGCGGACCCGAGCTGGCCATCCTGGCGACGAAGGCTCAGGATGCCGTGGCCGCGATCCGCGAGAACGTCGCGCTGTTGAGAGGGGTCCCCCTCGTCGTCGTGCAGAACGGACTCGACAGCCTCACCAATGCGCACGCCGCCACCCCGCGCAGCGACATCGTGGGAGCCCTCGCGACCTACGCGACCTCGTACCTCTCCCCCGGCGAGATCGCCATCACCACCCCGGGCCCGACCTATCTCGGCGTCGAGGGCGAGAATGACCTGCCCGCCCGGTACGCGGCGCGCATCCTCAACGAGGTGATGCCGACGACCGTCATCCCCAACTTCCGTGGCGCCCAGTGGACCAAGCTCGTGATCAACCAGGTCAACGCACTGCCCGCGATCACCGGGCTCAGCGTGCAGGAGGTGGTGGCCAATCGGCGCCTGCGCCGGGTGATGACCTCGAGCATGCGGGAGTGCGTGCGCATCGGATTCGCGAGCAGGGTGCACTATGAGAAGCTCCAGGGACTCGGCCCCAGACTGCTTCGATTGTTCTCGATCCTGCCCTTGTGGGCCGGTCAGGCACTCCCCGCACTCATGAGCGCACGAATCGGGCGCACCCCCAACCCCGGGTCGACACTGCAGAGCATCAGGCGCGGACAAGCCAGCGAGATCGACTACCTCAACGGGTCTGTGGTGCGGGCGGCAGAGGCGCGCGGTCGGCGGGCGCCGGTCAACGCCGCGCTGGTTGCACTCGTGCACGAGGTCGAGGCATCGGGCGAGTTCTTCACCGCGGATGCGGTGGTGGCACGGGTGAGCGGGCGGTAGCGCGCGGTTTCGATACGCGCTGCGCGCTACTCAACCAGCTAGCAGCTGCAGCTAGCAGCTGTCTGCGAAGACCCTCCGGGGGTGGTCGAAGTCGGAGTTGTCGACGATGGCCGTGGCTCTGGCCCGTGGATCCGCCTCGGCGAAGTACAGCGCCTGCCCGCCGAGGTAGCGTTGCGCGGCGGGGGCTCCGTCGCGGGTGGCGAGCCGGGCATCCGCGATCTCGCGGGGCACCTCGAGCCAGATCGAGTAGTTCCACAGACCGCGAAGTTGCGGCCGGTTGAGGAAGATGCCGTCGACTATGAGCGTGGCATCCTGCGGTCCGGTCTGCCACGCCATCTCGACCGCGGTGTCGCGCGCGACGTCCCAGGCGGCGGTCACGAAGCCGGCGCTTCCGCCGAGGCGAAACGGCTCGACCAGCACGCGGCGAAACAGGTCGTAGTCGAATGAGTCGGCGTAGAAGCCTTCGGCCGAGTCCGGCCCTTTGACGTAGCGCTCGGCACGCGGTCGGTGGAACCCGTCGATGGATGCCCGGAACACGGCATGACCGTTGCGACCCAGTCGTTCGGCCAGGGCATCCGCGAAGTGGGTCTTGCCCGCACCGTCGACACCGTCGACCGCCAGCAGGGTGCGTCCCTTGCCGTAGTTGTGCAGGAACTCGTCGGCGAGCGAGTCGAGCACGTCACGCTTGAGCGGTGTGAAGGCGGCCATGCGCCCAGTCTAGATTTGCCCGTCTAGGTTTGAGTCGTGGATATCGCCCCCGCCGTCATCGACTGGTTCGTCGCCCACCGGCGCGACCTGCCGTGGCGTCGGGAGGGGTTCGGCGCGTGGGGCATCCTCGTGAGCGAGATCATGCTGCAGCAGACGCCGGTGGTGCGGGTGGTGCCCCGGCTCGAACAGTGGCTGGAGCGCTGGCCGACGCCCGCCGACCTAGCGGTCGCTCCCCCAGCCGAGGCGGTGCGCGCGTGGGATCGCCTTGGGTATCCGCGTCGGGCGCTGAACCTGCATGCCGCAGCCGTGGCGATCACGGATCGGCACGGTGGGGTCGTACCCTCCTCGGTGGATGACCTGCTCGCCCTGCCCGGAATCGGCGACTACACCGCCCGGGCCGTGGCCGCCTTCGCGTACGGCGAGCGGCATCCGGTCGTCGACACGAACGTGCGGCGCGTCATCGCCCGGGCGGTACTGGGGCAGGCGGTGGCCGGGCCGCCATCCACCCGACGAGACCTCGCCGCGATGGAGGCGTTGCTGCCCGAGTCGTGGCCGGATGCCCGGCTCTTCAACGCCGGAATGATGGAGCTCGGCGCCCTCGTCTGCACCGCCCGAGTACCCCGCTGCGACGAGTGCCCGCTCGCTTCGGCGTGCGCGTGGCGGGCCGCGGGCTATCCCGAGTACGACGGACCCCGGGCGGCGGTGCAGAAGAAGTTCGAGGGCAGCGACCGTCAGGTGCGCGGCCTCATCATGGCCGAACTTCGGGCCAGCGACATCCCGGTCACGGCTTCTGAGATCTCGACCGTGTGGCCGGATGCGACGCAGCGCGACCGCGCGCTGGCAGGGCTGCTCGCCGACGGGCTGGTCGTCGCCGTGGATGGCGGGTACGAGCTGCCGCGGTAGGTAGGACTCGAACATACGTTCGAACGAATGTCGGTGGCATGGTGTGAAGTGGAACCATGAGATTCGAGGCAGAGCAGTCCGGCGGGGGCGCCGCGCTTGCTACGACTGCGCTCGGTCCGACCGCGAGCCTGCACGGCGCCATGGCGAACACGCTCGGTGACCTCATCGACGGCATCGCCGCGCTCGACCGCATGGAGGCGTCGCTCGCCGCGTACAAGGCCGAGCTCATCGATCAGGCGCGCCGGTGGAGCGAGGTAACCGAGCAGTCACTGGGTGGCTCAGACGGCGGCTGGAACGCCGAGGTGCGCGCCCGGCGGGTCATCGCGTCAGAACTCGCCTGCGCGCTGCGCATTCCGGAACGCTCTGCAGAATCCCTCATTGCCGACAGTGCGGCTCTTGTCGACCTGCCGCAGACGTTCGGGGCCCTGAGCGCCGGCACGATCAGTTGGCGCCACGCTCGCGCGATTGTGGATCACGCGCGGTCGCTGCCCACCGAGTCATGGAGAGCGTTTGAGACGACAGTCGTTCCACTCGCCGAGATCTTGACCGTGGCCAAGTTCGACCGGCGCGCCCGCACCGTGCGCGAGCGGCTGTGCCCCGAATCCATCGAGTCTCGGTTCACGGATGCCGCGGCCGAGCGATCGCTCACCCTCGAGCCTGCCCGCGACGGTATGGCCGTGCTGTCGGCCTACCTGCCGGCGGTTGTTGCGCACGGCATCTACAACCGCATCACCGACCTGGCAACGGCCCAGCAGGCACCCGCCGAGGAACGCACGCTCACGCAGTTGCGCGCCGATCTGTTCGCGGAGCTGCTGCTCGACGGCCGCCTCGACTCGGGTGGCGACCGCGGCATCCGACCTCGCGTGCTCGTGACCGTTCCCGTTCTCACCCTCTTGGGCGTGAGCGACGAGCCCGCCATGCTCGAGGGCTACGGCCCCATCGACCACGACACCGCGATGCGTCTCGCCGCGACCGCTCCGAGTTTCACCCGCCTTCTCACGCACCCCGAGACGGGTGCCGTGCTCTCGGTGGGGCGCGACAGGTACACGGTGCCCGCAGATCTGCGAACCTGGCTTCGAGTTCGGGATGGCACGTGCCGCTTCCCCGGGTGCAGCCGCGCCGCCCGCATCTGCGAGATCGACCACACGAAGGATTGGCTGCACAACGGGCAGACGGCGCACGATAATCTCGCGCACCTGTGTCCGGCGCACCACCGGTTGAAACACCAGACTCGGTGGACGGTTGCCCAGTCACCTGGTGGCGTTCTGAAGTGGACCTCACCGAATGGTCGAGCGTATGCGACCGAGCCCGAGACCCGGATGCAGTCTGCCTAACCAGCGGCGTCCGTAGCAGACTGTACGCATGCCCGAGTTGCCCGAGGTGCACGCCCTCGTCACCGACCTGGGCGCGCGACTGATCGGCCACACTGTGAAGCGACTCGACATGGTGTCCTTTGCGGCGCTGAAGACATTCGACCCGCCGGCATCCGCGCTGGCCGGCCGAACCGTTACTGCGGTGGCCCGCCATGGCAAGTATCTCGACCTTGTGTTCGATGGCGATGGCGGCGAAGAGTTGCACCTCGTCATGCACCTGGCCCGCGCCGGCTGGGTCCGCTGGCGCGAGTCGGCACCTGCCGTCGGCAAGCGACCGGGGGCAGGGCCGCTCGCTGCGCGGCTGCTGATGGTCGGCGATGCCGACCTGACCGAGGGCGCCGGGCTCGACGTCACCGAGTACGGCACCAAGAAGTCGCTGGCGATCTGGGTCGTGCGTCGACCGCAAGATGTCCCCGGGCTTGCGACCCTCGGCCCCGATCCCCTTGCCGACGACTTCACGCTCGACCACTTCCGAGCGATCCTCGCAACGCAGGGTCGCGCGCAGATCAAGGGGGTGTTGCGCAGCCAGTCCGTCATCGCGGGCATTGGCAACGCGTACTCCGACGAGATACTGCACGCCGCCAAGATGTCCCCCTTCAAGCCGGCCGCCATGACCCCGGATGACTCGGGCCGCCTGTACGACGCCATGCAGGAGACGCTGCGCGCCGCCGTCGCCCGGGCCGACGGGCTCGCCGCGTCGGAGCTCAAGGCCGAGAAGAAATCGAACCTGCAGGTGCACGGCCGCAACGGCCAGCCCTGCCCGGTCTGCGGCGACACCGTGCGGCAGGTGATCTACGCTGACTCGACCTTCCAGTACTGCCCCACCTGTCAGACGGGCGGCAAGCCCCTCGCCGACCGCGTGCTCTCGCGACTGCTGAAGTGAATGGCTAGGCTCGGCGCATGACCCAGAGCGCTCCCGCCGACGGCCAGCCCGCGGCCCGTCGGCGCACCACACTGCCCAAGGTGATCGCCCTGCTCGGCCTGCTCGCCATCGTCGTGCTCTGGGGCTTCGAGCTGCAGGCGCTGACCTGGGAGTCGGGCGACCGAGTGCTGCACCTCAGCTACGGGGCTATCGCCGTGGCATCCGTCACGACGATCGCGGCCATCATCTGGACCGCGTGGTCGGCACGCAAGGGCGGCGCGATCGCGGTGCTGGTGATCAGCGTGCTCGTCAACCCGATCTGGTTGCTGCTGCTGATCCGCGCGCTCGGCTGATGGCGGGCCGATGAATGACCTGGATGTCGCGGCCCTACTCTCCACGGCGGTGGAACAGCTGCGCGCGGCCGACGTCGCCGACGAAGCGCTCGCCGAACTGAGGCCCGCGCGCCGGATCGGGCCGATCACCACACCCATGCGGCTCGTGCCCGTGGGGCGAGCCTGGCGGCTCGGCGAGGTCCTCCTCGACGCGGATGCCCGGCTCTACTCCACCGGGTCGGTCACCCGCGCGCTCACCCCGAAGGACTTCGCGGCGAACAAGAGCCAGGCGGAGGAGGATCGGCGCGAACTGCAGCGCGCCGCGGTGCGAGGCAGGTTCCGCACCGGCGAGGCCGTCAACTTCGGCTACGCGCCGCTGGCCATCGGCGACGAGCGGCTGCCGATCATCGACGGCACGCCACTGCTGCGCCTCCAGCAGGCCGAGGTACCGCTCGAGACCTATCTGGCCGACCGCATCCGCTTCGCGATCAACCCCGGCTGGGACTGACTACTCTTCCTCGTCGTCCTCATCGATGACCCGCGGCTTCACGTACGGGTCCTCGTCACCGGCGTACTGTGCGGTCTTCGCGAGCGACTCGACCTCGGCGTCGCGCGCCGCGGCCTCGGTGAGCAGGGAGTCGATCAGGGCCGCATTCTCCGGGATGCCGTCGGCAATGAACTCGAGACTCGGCGTCAGCCGGGCCGTGATGTTCTTTCCGACCTCGCTGCGCAGCATGCCGGTGGCCGACTTCAGCGCCGCGGCCGTGTCGGCCCGCTCCTCGTCGCTGCCGTAGACCGTGTAGAAGATCGAGGCGTGCTGAAGGTCACCCGTGACGCGAACGTCGGTGATGGTGACGAATCCGAGCCGCGGATCCTTGATGCCGCGCTCGAGCGTCTTGGCCACGATCACTTTGATGCGGTCCGCCATCTTCGCGGCCCGTGCTGCGTCTGCCATGTTCCAGCTCCTGCCTGGGTTTCGATACGCCCTTCGGGCTACTCAACCCGCTATTCCCGGCCCTCCCCCGCGGGAAGAGCCTTCCGGAGGCTGGATGCCGGCGTCTCGCGCCCGGGCTCTTGAGCAAACAGCGTTTGCGAACCTGCCCGGACGTGAGACGCCGGCACCCAGCCGACCACGGGCTACACCCGCGGCTTCTCCTTCATCTCAATCGTCTCGATCTCGTCGCCGATCTGGATGTCGTTGAACTTGCCGAGACCGATTCCGGCCTCGAAGTCCGTGCGCACCTCGGTGACGTCGTCCTTGAAGCGACGCAACGACTCGATGGCCAGGTTGTCGCCGACCACGACACCGTCGCGGATGACGCGGGCACGCGCGTTGCGCGTGATCGTTCCGGACCGCACGATGACACCGGCGATGTTGCCGACCTTGGAGGAGCGGAAGATCTCGCGGATCTCCGCGACACCCGACTGCACCTCTTCGAACTCCGGCTTGAGCATGCCCTTGAGCGAGTTCTCGATCTCCTCGAGAGCCGAGTAGATGACCGAGTAGAAGCGGATGTCCACTCCCTCGCGCGAGGCCCGCTCGCGAGCCTTCGTGTCGGGGCGCACGTTGAACCCGATGATGATCGCGTTGTCGATCGTCGCCAGGTTGACGTCGCTCTCGGTGATCGCACCCACACCGCGGTGGATGATGCGCAGCTGCACCGATTCATCCACGTCGATCTTGAGCAGCGACTCCTCGAGCGCCTCAACGGCACCGGAGACGTCACCCTTGATGATGAGGTTGAGGGCTTCGACCTTGCCGTCTTCGAGGGCCTTGGTGAAGTCCTCGAGGCTGATGCGCTTGCGGGCCTTGGCCAGCAGGGCGTTGCGCTCCACTGCCTCACGCTTCTCAGCGATCTGGCGGGCGGTGCGGTCCTCCTCGACGACGATGAACGTGTCGCCTGCGCGGGGCACGGTCGACAGACCCTGCACCTGCACGGGGCGCGACGGCCAGGCCTCGAGCACGGTGTCGCCGTTCTCGTCGTGCATGGCGCGCACGCGGCCGTACGCGGTCCCCGCGACGATAGCGTCACCGACGCGCAGCGTTCCTGACTGGATGAGCACGGTCGCGACCGCACCACGGCCCTTGTCGAGCTTGGCTTCGATGGCCACGCCGCGAGCATCCTTGTTGGGGTTGGCGCGCAGGTCGAGTCCAGCATCTGCGGTGAGCAGTACGGCGTCGAGCAGCTCGGCGATACCCACGTTGTTGAGCGCGGAGACATCCATGAACATGGTGTCGCCTCCGTACTCCTCGGCGACCAGACCGAACTCGGTGAGCTGCTGGCGCACCTTGGCGGGGTTGGCCCCCTCCTTGTCGATCTTGTTGACGGCGACCACGATCGGCACGCCTGCTGCCTGCGCATGGTTGAGCGCCTCCACCGTCTGCGGCATGATGCCGTCATCGGCGGCGACAACGAGGATCGCGACGTCGGTCACCTGCGCACCACGAGCACGCATGGCGGTGAACGCCTCGTGACCCGGGGTGTCGATGAAGGTGATGGCGCGCTCGTGGCCCTCGTGCTCGGTCCAGACCTGGTAGGCACCGATGTGCTGGGTGATGCCACCCGCCTCACCGGCAACCACGTTGGCGTTGCGGATCGCGTCGAGGAGCTTGGTCTTACCGTGGTCGACGTGGCCCATGACGGTCACGACCGGCGGACGGATCTCCAGGTCCTCGTCGCTCTCGTCTTCGAGCTCCTGGTCGAGGTCGAGGTCGAAGCCGGCGAGCAGCTCGCGGTCCTCGTCTTCGGGCGAGACCATCTCGATCTTGTAGTTGAGCTCGCCCGCGAGGATCGAGAACGTCTCCTCGTCGAGCGACTCGGTAGCGGTTGCCATCTGGCCGAGGTGGAAGAGCGCGGTCACGAGACTTCCTGGCTGAACCATGTAGCCGGTCAGTGTCTCCAGCTTGTCGGCCAGGTCGGTGATCGACGCGCCACGACGCAGACGGATGACCGTCTTGCCGTCACCGCGGGGAACGCTCACGCCACCCAGCGACGGTGCTTCCCTCAGCTCGAACTCGGCGCGCTTCGTACGCTTCGACTTGCGGGCCTTGCTCTTGCCGCCGCCGCGACCGAAGGCACCAGCGGTGCCACCGCCGGGACCACGACCACGACCACCGGCACCACCGGCGGGCGGACGGTTCGGTCCGAAGTTGTTGCCGGGCGCACCACCGGGGGCGCCACCGGGACGGAAACCGCCGCCACCACCAGCCGGGCGACCGGGTCCACCCGGACGCTGCTGGAACGGGGCGTTACCGCCGGGACGCTGACCGAAGGCCGCCGGGCGCGCACCCTGGCCGGGGCCGCCGGGACGCGGGGCTCCGGGGCGCGGGATGGCCCCGGGAGTACCGGGACGCTGCATGCCCTGGTTGGAGGCGAAGGGGTTGTTTCCGGGGCGCGGTGCGCCCGGGCGCTGCATACCCTGGTTCGACGCGAAGGGGTTGTTGCCGGGGCGGGGGGTGCCAGGACGCGGGATGCCCGCCGGGCTCGGTGCCGCGGCATCCGTGCTTGCTGCTGCCGCCTCGGTGGGTGCCGGGGCCGCAGCCTGGGACTGCGCCGCCTGTGCTTGTGCCTGTGCTTGTGCCTGTGCTTGTGCCTGTGCGAGCGCCTCGGCCTGGGCCTGGCGCTCCGCGACCGTCAGCGGCGGGGCTGCCGATGCCGGAGCATCGACGTCGTAGTCGTCTGCTGCCGGTGCAGCGGGAGCCGGGGCCGCGGGCCGCGGTGCGGCCTTCGGGGCGGCCTTGGGCTTCTCGGCGGGCGCCGCCGGCTTGACGCCGTCGGCGATCAGCGCCTCCTTCACCTTGCGGGCGACGGGGGGCGCGACGCTGGACGAAGGGCCCTTGACGAACTGGCCGATGTCTTTCAGCTTGTCGAGCACGATCTTGGATTCGATGCCGAGTTCGGCAGCGATTTCGTGCACTCGTGGGTTAGCCACAATTCTCCTGTCTGGGTCTGCACCCGGACAGGGGCAGACCGTTAGTTACGGACGGGTCTCATTTCGAGCCGCTCATTAGTTGTCCATAGGTCAATCAGCCTGTTCTTCAGTTCCCGGTTGGGAGTGGACTAGTGCAAGCACCTGCGAGGCATCCAGCGCACTGGACACCCTGAGCGCCCTGCCGAATGCTCTGCGCTTGGCGGAGATCTCGACACAGTGCGCCGTGGGGTGCACCCACGCGCCTCGGCCCGGAAGTGTCGCGGACGGATCCGGGACGACCTCACCATCCCGTGCGACAACCCTCAGCAGGAGGGATGCCTCAGCGCGGACGCGGCAGCCGATGCAAGTTCTTACGGGTACCAGTCTAAACCCACGGGGCGCGGTGCTAGTCCTCAAGTATCGAGTCGGGCTGGATGTCGATCCGGGCGCCGGTCAACTTCGCGGCCAAGCGGGCGTTCTGCCCTTCCTTGCCGATCGCGAGCGACAACTGGTAGTCGGGCACCAACGCGCGCACCGCCTTCGTGGACTCATCGATCACGTACGAGCTGGTCACCTTGGCCGGCGACAGAGCATTGGCGACGAAGGTGGCGAGGTTGTCGGAGTAGTCGACGATGTCGATCTTCTCGTTGTTCAGCTCGGCGGTGACGGCCCGCACCCGCTGACCCAGCTCACCGATGCACGCACCCTTGGCGTTGACTCCGGGCTCCAGCGCCCGAACCGCCATCTTGGTGCGGTGTCCGGCCTCGCGGGCGAGCGACGTGATCTCGACGATGCCGCTGGCGATCTCGGGAACCTCGAGTGCGAACAGCTTGCGCACGAGCGCGGGATGCGTGCGGCTCACCGTGATCTGCGGACCCTTGAGTCCCTTGCTGACCGCCGTGACGTAGACCCGGATGCGCGTTCCATGCGCGTAGTCCTCGCCCGGCACCTGCTCCTCGGGCGGCAGGATCGCCTCGACGGTGCCCAGGTCGACGTGGATCATCCGGGGATTCGGTCCCTGCTGGATGACGCCAGCAACGATGTCGCCCTCGCGGCCCTTGAACTCGCCGAGCACGTGATCGTCGGCGATGTCACGCAGGCGCTGGTTGATGACCTGCTTGGCGGCGAATGCGGCGATGCGTCCGAAGTCGTCGGGGCTGTCCTCGGCCTCGCCGATCACAGCACCCTCATCGTCGAGTTCGGGCACCCAGATGGTGACCTTGCCGGTCTTGCGGTCGAGCTCGACGCGGGCCTTCAGCGACGTGGCATCCGTCGACTTGTGCTCGGGCTGTGCCTTCTGATCAAGGAGGCCGACATGCTTGAGATAGGCCGTCAGAATGGCCTGCTCGATGATCTGCACGAGTTCCTCGAAGGGGATCTCGCGCTCGCGCTCCATGAGGCGCAGCACGCTCAGGTCGATGTCCACTGAGGGCCTCCGGTATTGAGATCTGGTGCTCGAACGACCGATGCCGCCGATGCGACACCCAGTTTAGCGGTCGGGGCGCGGACGGCACACCGTCGCACCGGCCGCCCTCCCCTACTGTGGAGGAATGCCCCTCGAACGACTCCTCGCCACCGTCGCACTGAGCACCATCGCGGTGATCGGTCTGTCGGGATGCGTGACGATCGTCCCAGCCGCACCCGTACCCGTCGCGGACGGCTCGGTGCCGCAGGAGCAGGATGACGACTTCGGCACTGTGGACGTCTACACAGTGTTGGACGACGGAACTCTCGACCCCGCGGCATCCGGCCTCACGGCGACGGTCTGGGACACCTTCACCCGTGTGGCCACGCTCGATTTCGCAGCCGAGGTGATGACGCAGTACCGCGTCGGCGATTCAGCGTCGAGCGACACGCTCGCCTACGTGTACCAGGACGACGATCCTCAGTACTGGGTGCTCGCCGCCAACCTCGCGACGAGTGACGATCCGACCCAGCTGGTGGCGACACTCATCCACGAGTACGGACACATCTTGATGCTGGCCACCGACGAGGTGGACCCGACCGCGACATCGTGCGACACGATCGAACTCGACGAGGGTTGCGCACACAGCGACTCGGTGCTCCTGGCGTTCCAGCAGCAGTTCTGGGCGCCCTACGGCGACGCGGCACCCGATCTCGCGAACACCGACGCCGACCTCGCCTGGGAGTTCTACCTCGCCCACGAGGACGACTTCGTGAGCGACTACGCGGCAACCAACGCGATCGAGGATGCCGCGGAGACGTTCATGACGTTCGTGCTCGAGGACGAGCCGACGGGCGACTCGATGGTGGCGCGCAAGCTTGAGTTCTTCTGGGCGTACCCGGAACTCCTGGCAATCCGCGAGCGCATCCGTACCGAGTTCGCCGACGACCTCGGGCTCGTCGGCTAGCTAGGCGAGCAGCGCCGCGCCCACCTCGTCGAGGCCGATGCTCGTGCGCTCGCCTGTGCGGCGATCCCACAGCTCGACACAACCCTCGGCGGCATCCCGACCGACGATGACGATCTGGGGCACGCCGAGCAGCTCGGCGTCGCCGAACTTCACGCCAGGCGAGACCTTGGGGCGATCGTCGAACAGCACGTCGAAGCCGCTCTCCTCCAGCGAACCGACGAGCGCCTCGGCGGTCTCGTAGATGACCTCCTCGCGACCCGCCGCAATCACGTGCACGTCGAACGGCGCGATGTTGCGGGGCCAGATCAGCCCCTTCTCGTCGTTGTTCGCCTCGGCGATGACCGCCATGATGCGGGTCACACCGATGCCGTAGGAGCCCATTGTGACGGTCACGAGCTTGCCGTTCTCGTCGAGCACCTTGAGTCCGAGTGCCTCGGCGTACTTGCGGCCCAGTTGGAACACGTGGCCGATCTCCATGCCGCGTGCGAGCTCGACGGGGCCCGAGCCATCCGGTGCGGGGTCACCCGCGAGCACCTCGCCGACCTGCACGACGCCGTCGCCGACGAAGTCGCGGCCTGCGACGAGGCCGAAGACGTGACGACCGTGCTCGTTGGCCCCGGTGATCCAGCCGCTGCCCTCGGAGACCCTCGGGTCGAGCAGATACCGGATGCCCGTGGCGCTCTTCTCGCCGAGCACGGCACCGGCGGCTGACCACGGACCGATGTAGCCCTTGACGAGCCCGGGACGGCCGTCGAGCTTGTCGAGACGTGCGAAGTCCGCCTCGGTGGCGGGCTCCACCTCGGCGGGCGCGAACGCCACCTCGGCGCGCTTCATATCGACGTCGCGGTCGCCCGGCAGGCCAACGATCACCAACTCGCGATTGCCCTCGAGGTCGGTGAGCGCGAGCACGATGTTCTTGAGCGTGTCCGCCGCGGTCCAGGCACGACCGTCCGGACGAGGGTGCTTCTCGTTGGCAAGCGCAACGAGCGTTGCGATCGTCGGGGTGTCGGGGGTGTCGAGCACCTCAGCGGGGGTCAGCTTCTCGAAGGAGCGGGCGGGCGGCGCCGCGGTCGTGAATGCCTCGACGTTGGCGGCGTACCCGCCGTCGGTGCGCACGAAGGTGTCCTCGCCGATCGGAGTCGGGTGCAGGAACTCCTCGCTCTTCGATCCACCCATCGCGCCGGCATCCGCCTTGACGATCACGTAGTCGAGCCCGAGGCGCTGGAAGATGCGCTCGTAGGCGTCGCGGTGCTGCTGGTACGAGACATCCAGACCCGCATCGGTGTAATCGAAGGAGTAGCTGTCCTTCATCGAGAACTCGCGACCGCGCAGAAGGCCCGCTCGCGGGCGGGCCTCGTCGCGGTACTTGTCCTGGATCTGGTAGATCGACAGGGGAAGGTCCTTGTAGCTCGAGTACAGGTCCTTCACGAGCAGCGTGAAGACCTCCTCGTGCGTCGGCGCGAGCAGGTAGTCGGCGCCCTTGCGGTCCTTGAGACGGAAGATGCCATCGCCGTACTCGGTCCAGCGGCCGGTGACCTCGTAAGGCTCACGCGGCAGCAGCGCCGGGAAATGCACCTCCTGCGCGCCGAAGGCCTCGAGCTCCTCGCGGATGACGTTCTCGATCTTGCGACGCACCTTCAGGCCCAGAGGCAGCCACGCGAACACTCCGGGAGCCTGTCGACGGATGTAGCCGGCGCGAACGAGGAGGCGATGGCTCGCGACCTCGGCGTCGACCGGATCCTCGCGGAGAGTGCGGACGAAGAGCTGGGAGAGGCGTGTGGACACCCGGCTGAGTTTACCGGGAGTGCTCAGCTGGTGGTGACGAGCGGCGAGCCGGTAGCGCCCGGAGGCATCTCAGCGGCGAGGCGGTTGGCCTCCTCGATGAGAGTCGCGACGATGTCCGCCTCGGGCACGGTCTTGATGACCTCGCCCTTGACGAAGATCTGGCCGCGGCCGTTGCCGCTCGCAACCCCGAGGTCGGCCTCGCGGGCCTCGCCCGGACCGTTGACGACGCATCCCATGACGGCGACGCGCAGCGGCACGGTCATGCCCTCGAGGCCAGCGGTGACGTCGTTGGCCAGGGTGTAGACATCCACCTGGGCACGACCGCAGCTCGGGCAGGAGACGATCTCGAGCTTGCGTTCGCGCAGGTTGAGCGACTGCAGGATCTGAAGACCCACCTTGACCTCCTGCGCGGGCGGCGCGGAGAGCGAGACGCGGATGGTGTCGCCAATGCCCTCGGAGAGCAGGATGCCGAACGCCGTCGCGCTCTTGATGGTGCCCTGGAACTCGGGTCCGGCCTCGGTCACGCCGAGATGCAGCGGCCAGTCGCCGCGCTCTGCGAGCAGGCGGTACGCCTTGACCATCACGATCGGGTCGTTGTGCTTGACGGAGATCTTGAAGTCGTGGAAGTCGTGCTCCTCGAAGAGGCTGGCCTCCCATACCGCGCTCTCGACGAGCGCCTCCGGGGTCGCCTTGCCGTACTTCTGCAGGATGCTCGGCTCGAGTGAACCCGCGTTGACGCCGATGCGGATCGACACGCCAGCGGCCTTCGCTGCCTTGGCGATCGCCCCGACCTGGTCGTCGAACTTCTTGATGTTGCCGGGGTTCACGCGAACGGCGCCCACACCGGCATCGATGGCCGTGAACACGTAGCGCGGCTGGAAGTGGATGTCGGCGATCACGGGGATCTGGCTCTTCGCCGCGATGATGTGCAGCACATCCGCGTCATCCTGATGGGGCACGGCGACCCGCACGATGTCGCAGCCGGTGGCCGTCAGCTCGGCGATCTGCTGCAGGGTCGCATTGATGTTCGTGGTCTGCGTCGTCGTCATCGACTGCACGCTCACTTGGTGGTCGCTGCCCACCCCCACCTTGCCCACGTGGATCTGGCGGGTCTTACGTCGGGGAGCGAGAACTTCGGGAACCTTGGGCATTCCCAGATTGATGGCTGGCACGCTTCTAGTTTACGTGCGTGGGAGGTGGCAGGGCCCTGACGTCACCGGGCGCTCCAGCCGCCGTCCATGGTGTACGACGCGCCAGTGACCATGCCGGCCGTGGGCCCGCACAGCCAGGCGACAAGATCTGCGACCTCATCGGGTTCCACCAGCCGCTTGATCGCGCTCTCCGTGAGCATGACCTTCTCGACGACCTCGGATTCCGGTATGCCGTGCACCTTCGCCTGATCGGCGATCTGCTTCTCGACGAGGGGCGTTCGCACATACCCCGGGTTCACGCAGTTGCTCGTCACACCGTGCGGCCCGCCCTCGAGCGCGGTCACCTTGGACAGCCCCTCGAGACCGTGCTTGGCCGTGACGTAGGCGACCTTGAACGGCGAGGCGCGGAGCCCGTGAACCGAGCTGAGGTTGACGATCCGCCCGAAGCCGCGCGCGTACATCGCCGGCAGCGCCGCGCGGATCAACAGGAAGGGTGACTCCACCATCAGACGCTGGATGCGAGCGAACACGGCCGGGTCGTAGGTCTCGATGGGCCCGACCTGCTGGATGCCGGCGTTGTTGACGAGAATGTCGATGTCCAGCGCCAAATCCGCGAGCGCCGCGGTGTCGCCCAGATCGACGACCCAGGGCTCGCCGCCCACCTCCTCGGCCACGCGCTCGGCCGACTCGCGATTGAAGTCGGCGACGATCACGTGGGCACCCCGACCCGAGAGGGCCTTGGCGCAGGCAGCACCGATGCCGCTGCCTCCACCCGTGACGAGGGCACGTCTACCGTCGAGTGTCATTGCTGGGTCCTTCCGACCGTCGGTTTCGTCTGATCTGCAGGTGCCGGCCCGTCCACCTCGGGGGCCACGGCGAGCGCACGACGGATGAATCGCATCATCTCGTCGAAGACCGCGTCCGGTACCTCGGAGGTGCCGCTGGCGGTCGGGTCTGCGTTGTCGCCCACCGGGGCTCCGTCGCCCCAGAGCACCCAGCGCATCCCGATCATCTCGCCGATGCCCATGAGCGCCCACGCCGCGACCGTCGGGTCGATGTCGCCGACCTCACCCTTCTCGCGAGCCTCTGCGAGCCCGGAGATGTAGCCCTCGACGATGCGGGTGTAGTGCGATCGCAGCGCGCGGGGCGACACGAATTCGGCCTCCCGCACGATGCGGTACAGCGCGGGATGCTCCGCCGTGAAGGCGAAGAACGCACGAAAGCCGGCTCGCTCCGACTCGAGCCGTGTCGCCGAACCGGTCGAGGCCTCGCTCATCGCGTGGCGAACGCGCCGGTTCAGGTCGTCGACGAGCTCCTCGAAGATCTCGAGTTTGCTGGCGAAGTACAGATAGAACGTGCCCTGCCCGACCCCGGCCTCCTCGGTGATGCGCACGATGGATGCCTCGGTGTACCCGTAGCGCGCGAACACGACCTCGGCGGCCGCAAGCAGCTTTGCCCTCGTTCTTGTGCCGCGTGCGGTCAGAGGGGCGGCGCTCATCGGGTGGTCCGTTCGGTGTGTTCGGTGTGTTCGGGCTGCTCGATCGGCTCGGGCTGCTCGGCGAGCCAGTTCTGCAGCAGCAGGCGCCTCATGGCCTTGTTGCTGGAGGTACGAGGTATCACGGAAACAAACCGCACGTGGTGGGGAACCTTGAACCGGGCGAGTGATGAGCCGCAGAAGTTCAGCAGATCGGTCTCGTCTGTCGCGACGCCTACCCGCGCCACGACCCAGGCCACTCCGACCTCGCCCCACCTGTCATCGGGAACGCCGACGACCGACACGTCTGCGACAGCGGGGTGGGAGAACAGCACGCTCTCGACCTCGGCCGGGGCCACATTCTCCCCGCCGCTGATGAAGATGTCCTTGAGGCGATCCACTATGCGGAAATAGCCCTCGGCGTCACGATGGACGAGGTCGCCGGTGGCGAGCCAGCCCGATCGCAGTACCTGGCGGGTCGCGTCATCCTGCCGGAAGTAGCCGGCGAAGACACCCGGTCCTCGAACCAGCAGCTCCCCCTCCGCCTCGCCGTCGAGCACCTCACCGGTCACCGGATCGGCAACGGCGACCTCGACGTGGGGGTAGGGCTTTCCCGCTGATCCGATCTTGCGTCGAGCGTCATCGTCGGGCAGGCACAGCACGTTGGGCGATGCCTCGGTGAGCCCGTAGCCCTGGGTGAGAGCGACTCCGCGTGCGTGCCACACCCGCAGCAGCGGTTCGGGCATCGGCGCTCCCCCGACGACCGCGTGGGTCAGGCTGGACAGATCAGCGGTGGCAAAATCCGGATGCTGCGCCAGCAGCAGGTAATTCGCGGGAACACCCATCATGGTCGTGATGCGGCGGTCGGCGATGAGCTGCAGCACCCGCCCAGGATCGAACGTTCGCTCGAGAACCACAGAGGCCCCCATCCACCAGGCCAGCAGCGGCTGCACGTTCCAGCCGCCCACGTGGTACTGGGGCATGACAGCGAGCACCGTATCGGAACTGGTGATCTCGGCGGTCCTGGACAGCGACAGGTTGGTCCAGAAGCAGTTGGCGTGGGTGAGGATCGCCCCCTTGGCGCGGTCCAGTGTGCCCGATGTGAACATGATGAGCAGGGCATCGTCATCCTCGACGGCACGGCGGATGCCGCCCGCCCCGCCTCCTCGCGCGGGTGCAACCATCTCGCGCTCGATGCCGCCCACGCCGAGGCCACCCGTCGGCGGGCTGGACACGAGCAGTTCGAGCGCGGCGGTGGCCAGCGAGTCGAACTCGTCCTCGATCAGGAGCAGGGCCGGGTGGGATTGTTCGAGCTGCTGGGCCAACTCCCGCGGGGAGAGCCGCCACGACAGGGGAACGAGCACGAGTCCGGCCTTCGCGCACGCGAAGAACAGCACCACGTGATCCGCGCTGTTACCGGTGAGCGTGGCGATGCGGTCGCCGACCCCGTAGCCCGCATCGATGAACGAGTCGGCCAGGCGGGAGGAACGATCCTCGAGCTCCCGGTAGGTGAGCACAACACCTCGATCGTCGATCGCGATGCGCTCGGGTGTGGCGAGGGCACGATCCACCGACCAGCGGCCCAGGGTGTGCAAACCGTCCGATGTCATGAGGCTCCCATACCTGAGACCGGATTCAGGTTTGACTGACGGTATGCCGCCGAGCGCGACGGTGTCAAGCTCGGGCGGGGCGTTCGGTGACCTACTGGAGGGTGATCGGCTTGACGATGTCGGCGTAGACGAGAAGCAGCGTCATTGCACCCAGAAGCACCGTGACGACGAGCGTGACCGGCAGGATGCGGGTCGCGTCGATGGGGCCGGGCTCCGGGCGCTTGAAGATTCGCGCGAAGAACCGTCGGATGCCGTCGATCAGCGCGATCGCGATGTGGCCACCGTCGAGCGGCACCAGCGGGATCAGGTTGAACACGAACAGCGCAATGTTGAGCGACGCGACCACCTCGATGATTCCCGCGGCGCGACTGGCGATCGGGATGTCGCTCATGCTGGTGATCTCGCCGGCGAGGCGACCCACACCGACGACGCCGATCAGCCCGTTGGGGTCCCGGTCCCCCGGACCGAAGGCCGCGACGGCGACATCGACGAGGCGCTGGGGAAGTTGGGTGATCACCGAGATGATACCCACGACGCGGTCACCGACGGTCGGCAGCACCGCGGTCACGGGCTGCTGCACGATCGCCGTGGCCGACCCGATCCCCAGGAATCCGACCTCCTCGGTGACCTGCTTGCCGTCGGCGCCCTTCACGGGAGCGCCCTTGTCGTCGTAGACGTAGCGCTCGGTGAGCAAGGGCGTCGCCGTCAGCGCGACCTCGGCGCCGGCCCGATCGACGACGATATCGATACTCTTACCCGCCGAGGCTCGGATGATTGCCGTGGCGTCGTCCCACGTGCCGATCGCCTGACCGTTCATGCTCACGATGCGGTCGCCGGGCTTGATGCCCGCCTCGACACCGGGAGCGACTGGGTCTGCGCTCGTGCACTCCTGGCTCTGACTGGATGCCGCGACGACACACTGCGAGACACTGCCGATCGTCGTCGTGGTCTGAGCGATGCCGAATCCGCACAGGATGACGGTGTACAGCACCACCGCGATGAGCAGGTTCATGACCGGTCCCCCGAACATGATGATCACACGCTTGAAGACGGGGAGTTGGAAGAAGGTGCGACCTTCGTCGTCGTCGGCCTTGGTGTCATCCTGAACCAAGGTCTCGAACATGCTGGTGGTGGCGGTGCGGCCGCGCCCACCCTCGTGAGCCGGCGCATACATGCCCGACATCGAGATGTACCCGCCCAGCGGGATCGCCTTGAGCCCGTACTCGGTCTCGCCCTTCATCCTCGAGAAGATCGTCGGACCGAAGCCGATCATGTACTGGCCGACGCGCACGCCGAAACGCTTCGCGGGGATCAGGTGGCCGAGTTCGTGGAGACCGATCGACAATGCGAGCCCCACGACGATGATGAGGATGCCGAGGATGTACAGCAGGACAGTTTCCACGGCGCAAGAATAGCCGGGCTAAACCGTGAGCAGCCTGTCTGCCTCGGTGCGCGCCCAGCGTTCGGCTTCGAAGACCGACTCGAGGCTGAACTCGTCGGCGCTGTGAGCGTCGACGACTCGCTCCACGGTGTCGACGATGTCGAGGTAGCCGATGCGCCCAGCGTGGAACGCGAGCACCGCCTGCTCGTTCGCGGCGTTGAAGACGGCGGGATAGGTGCGACCCGCCTCGCCGACGCGCTTGGCGAGGGCGACCGCCGGGAAGACGTCGGTGTCGAGTGGTTCGAAGGTCCACTGACTGGAGACCGTCCAGTCGAGGGGGCGTCCCACCCCGGCGACCCGGTTGGGCCAGTCGAGTCCAAGCGAGATGGGAAGCCTCATGTCGGGCGGGCTCGCCTGGGCGATCGTCGAGCCATCCACGAACTCCACCATAGAGTGCACGATCGACTGGGGATGAACCGTGACCTCGATGCGGTCGTAGGGCACGCCGAACAGCAGGTGCGCCTCGATCACCTCGAGGCCCTTGTTCACGAGAGTTGCCGAGTTCGTCGTGACCACGAGCCCCATGTCCCAGGTGGGATGCGCGAGCGCCTCGCGGGGGGTGACCTCTCGCAGCGATTCGCGGCTTCGACCCCGGAAGGGTCCGCCGGAAGCGGTCAGGACCAGGCGGGAGACCTCGTCCGCCGTGCCCGAGCGCAGCGCCTGGGCTATCGCCGAATGCTCGGAGTCGACGGGAACCAGCTGCCCCGGGCGCACTCGGGATGTCACGAGCTCACCACCGACGATGAGGCTCTCCTTGTTGGCGAGCGCAAGAACCGCCTCGGTCTCAAGCACCGCGAGAGTGGGACCGAGCCCGACCGAACCCGTGATGCCGTTGAGCACCACGTCCGCCTGCACGGTGCGCACGAGCTGGCTCGCCTCGTCGGCGCCGAAGGCGATGTGCTCCACTGAGAACTCGGCAGCCTGGGCGCCGACCGCCTCGCGGTTGCTGCCCGCCGCCAACCCCACGACCTCGAAGAGGTGGGGGTTGGCGGCGATGACCTCGAGCGCTTGAGTGCCGATCGAACCGGTCGAACCGAGGATGATCACTCTGCGCATGTGATCAGGCTAGCTGGCTCAGCCAATGCCCAGAATGTCGATCACGAAGACCAGGGTGTCGGTGCCGCCGATGTCGGGCGGGCTGCCGGCCGAGCCGTAACCCTGGTCCGGCGGGATGATGACGATGACCTGCGAACCGACAGTCTGGCCGACGAGCGCCGCCGTGAAGCCCGCGATGACCTGCCCGGTGTTGAAGGTTGCCGGCTCGCCGCGGGCCCAGCTTTCGTCGAAGATCACCTTGGTGTTCCAGTTGACGCCGACGTAGTGCACTGTGACGTCGTCACCATCGGCTACCACCGCCCCGGTGCCCTTCTTCAGCACGGCGAGCTTCAGTTCAGTGGGGGGCGCTTCATCGGGGATCGTGACCGTGGGACGGCCGGTGTCATCCAGCACCACGGTCGGGAAGCCGGGGGTCGCCGGCTGGTCGGCGCCATCGGCCTTGGGGAGCGCGGGAATCTTGGGTGCCGAGATGGACACGACGTCGACCACGAAGACGATGTCGTCACCCGGGGCGACACCGAGCTGGTCCGAGCCGGCCTCGCCGAACGAGTCGGCGGCGGGGATGACGCCGACCACGCGCGATCCGACGGTGGAGCACTCCAGGGTCTTCACGATGCCCACCAGGAACTGGGTGTCGTCAACCGGGAACTCGACGGTCGAACCCTCGGTGTACTCGGTGGCAGCGAGCTCAACGCCGGTCTCACCGTCGAAGAGGGCATAGTCGACGTTGACGTTGTCACCCGCAACGACTGTGTCGCCGTCACCGTTGATCACGACCGTGCGCTCGGTGGCCGGGGCTGCGGTCGGGAAGTTGATCGTGACATCCGGCTTCGTGCCGAAGTCGCCGGAGACCTTCACGGCGTTCGAGACAGAACCCGACGGCGTTGCAGCGCAGTCTGAGGACCCGGTGGAGCCGGTGGTGCACCCCGCGAGCGAGGCAACGAGTCCGGCCGTGACGAGTAGGGAGAGTGCAGCGCGTCGCGGAGTGACGTTCACAGGGCAACTTTCTTCAGGAATGGTGAGGGCAAGGCATCCATCATGACGCACCGAGCCTGAACGTGTGGTGCGAACGAGGGTGAGCTACGGGGCGACCACGTGAATGATCGGCTCGTGCGCAACGACGAAGTTCATCGACGATGCGATGAAGCACTTCTCGTTGGCCTCACGGTGGAGCGCAAGCGCGAGCTCGGGTTCCCCGGCCGAGATCTCGACCACGGGACGCAGGGTTGCTCCGGTGAAGTGTCCGCCGCCGTCAGCCGTCTGCTCGATCGTTCCGGTGGCGTCATCCCGGTAGCTCTCGACCACGATTCCGTTCGCGGTGGCGACGTGCAGATAGCTGAGCATGTGGCACTGGCTGAGCGACGCGATGAGCATCTCCTCGGGGTTCCAGCGGTCGGCATCACCGTGGAACACGCGCGCACTCGAACCCTGGATGGGCGGATTTCCTGGCGAACTGATCACGTGGTCGCGCCCGTAGGAGCGGTAGTTGCTGGTGCCGGTTCCTCGATTGCCCTGCCACTCGAGTTGCACCTCGAACCGATGCTCAATCTGCATGGCTCGCTCCGGTCAATAGGCGGATAAACTTGAGCCCATTATGACTGACACTCTTGCGCCCACGACCTCTGCCGTTGTTCAGGAACGCCGCGTTGTCACGGCAATTCCCGGGCCCAAGTCACAGGCCCTGCACGAGCGACGACTCAAGGTCGTGCCGGTGGGCGTGACCGCCGCTCTTCCCGTCTACATCGAGCGTGCTCACGGCGCGATCCTGGTCGACGTCGACGGCAACCAGTTCATCGACCTCGGTGCTGGTATCGGCGTGACCACCATCGGGCACACGGATGACGCGGTGGTGGCCGGGGCAACCGAGCAGCTCGAGAAGCTCACCCACACCCTCTTCACCATCACGCCCTACGAGGGATACGTGCGGGTCGCCGAGTACCTCGCCGCCCACACCCCCGGCGATTTCGCGAAGAAGACGGTGCTCGTCAACTCCGGCGCCGAGGCGGTCGAGAACGGCGTCAAGATCGCCCGCAAGTACACGGGCCGCAACGGTGTCGCGGTGCTGGAGCACGCCTACCACGGTCGCACCAACCTCACGATGGCCATGAACTTCAAGGCGTCCCCGTACTCATTGGGCTTCGGGCCCTTCGCCGGCGACGTCTACCGCGCGCCGAACTCGTACCCGTACCACGATGGACTCAGCGGTGCGGATGCCGCGGCCCGCACGATCTCGTACCTCGAGAAGACCGTGGGCGCGGCCGACCTCGCGTGCCTCGTCGTCGAGCCCATCCAGGGTGAGGGTGGCTTCCAGGTGCCCGCCGATGGCTACCTGCCCGCCCTTCAGGCGTGGTGCACCGCCAACGGCATCGTCTTCATCGCCGACGAGATCCAGAGCGGCATGGCCCGCACCGGCAAGTACTTCGCGAGCGAGCACTTCGGCCTCGTGCCCGACATGGTGCTCTCGGCCAAGGGCATCGCGGGCGGCCTGCCGCTGGCCGGCGTCACCGGTCGCGCCGAGATCATGGATTCGGCCCAGCCCGGCGGACTCGGCGGCACCTTCGGTGGCAACCCGGTGTCGGCCGCTGCGGCGATCGCCGTCTTCGAGCAGATCGAGCAGAAGAACCTGCTCGCGGAGGCCGTGCGCATCGAGAATGCTCTGAAGGGCGCCCTGCTCGAGCTGCAGAAGAAGTACCCGGTGATCGGCGACGTGCGCGGAATCGGCGCCATGATCGCGATCGAGCTGGTGCAGCCGGGAACTCACGAGCCCAACGCAGCCGCCGTGTCGGCGATCTCGGCGTTCGCCGCACAGAAGGGTGTACTGCTGCTGACGGCGGGAACCTACGGCAACGTGCTTCGGTTCCTGCCGAGCCTCGCCATCAGCAACGAGCTGATCGCGGAGGCCGTGGGAGTCATCGACGAGGCGTTCGCCAGCCTGTGAGCTGGAGCGCGGCAGGCGACCCCGAGCTCGATAACCTCTCGGCGGCGGGAGTCGTACCCCTTGCCGCAGTGCACCGCTCGCGCATGCGCGAATCGATCCACCTCGGCGCCGCTGCCGTGGTGGGGCCCGACGGGGAGGTTGTGCGTGCGCTCGGTGACATCGACGCGCTCATCTACCCGCGGTCGACGCTCAAGTTCCTTCAGGCGATCACCGTTCTGAGGTCCGGAGTTGATCTCGACGGCCCTGAGCTAGTGCTCGCCGCAGCCAGTCACACGGGCACGGCAGCGCACGTAGAGGTCGTGAGATCGATCCTCCACCGGGCCGGATTGGATGAGTCGGCACTGCAGTGCCCAGCCGACTGGCCTTCCGACCCGAACTCCCGGGACGAGGCATCCGGCCCAGCGCGCATCACGATGAACTGCTCCGGCAAGCACGCAGCCTTCCTATTGGCCTGTGTGCGCAACGGATGGCCCATCGATTCGTACCTGGCTGCGCGTCACCCCCTGCAGCTGATCGTCCAGCGCACGGTCGAGGACTACACGGGGGAACCAGTGGATCACACCGGCATCGACGGTTGCGGCGCGCCGCTGCACGCCGTCTCCCTGCGCGGGCTCGCCCGCGCGACCGGACTCGTGGCCCGCGGTGCCGACGCGGACGCCGAGAGACTGTCGCGGGCGATCCGTCGGGATCCCTGGGCGCTCGACAGCCCCGCCGTCGCCAGTGTGATGAGCGAACTGGGACTCATTGCGAAGAACGGTGCAGAGGGAGTCTTCGTCGCGGGGTCCCCCGATGGCACAGCCGTCGCCCTTAAGATCATCGACGGCTCGACCCGGGCCTCGATCCCGGTAGCCCTCGCCCTTCTGGACGAACAGGGCGTCGTGGACTCCGAGCGAGCGACCTCCGTCCTCGCCGCCACGACCCAGCCCGTGCTCGGCGGCGGAGAACCGGTCGGAGAGCTCATCGCCCTCGTGTGACCCTACGAGCTAGTGTGCTGGCCCCTCGGCCTGCACGGCGTCGATGTACTCCTTGATCGACGGCATCGCCACGAGCTTGTCGCGGTAGAAGGTGTTGATGAGGTTGACCACCTGCGCCTGAGCGGCCTCGACCTCGGAGTTGCGAGCCTCCCCCGAGTTCTGATCCTCGAGGGTGCGGCGCAGCTGGCGCAGCGCCTGCACGATCGCGTCCTCCTGATCACCATCAAGGGCCTTCACGACGTCGACGATCAGGGTGTCGGCCTGGGCCTGCACGGCCTCGATGGGAATCGACGAGCCCGGCTCGGTCGCGTTCTCGAGCGTGACGATGAGCGACCAGACCTGGTACAGGATCGTGGTCGGCTCGTCGAAGAGCTCACGCACGAAGGCCGCATCCAGGTGACGCCCCGACAAGCGGAACACGTTGTACATGCGCTTGGCTGCCTTGCCGTAATTCAGGTGGTCGGTGAGGTACTTGCGCACCTCACCCTCGAGCCGGTCGACGTACTCGTCGAGCGCGTCATCCGAGACGAACTTCGCAAGCTTCGCGAAGACCGGCACATCGTCGGAGTCGAGGTAGACCTCCTGGAAGAAGGCGTCGAGGTAGCCGTCGAGGGAGACGATCTCGCCGCTCGGCGCCTCCCAGGTGACGTCGATGACATTGCTCGCGTTCGACAGCTGGGTGCGCGCCGGGTCAGCGACGACCCAGTCGAGTTTGCACCATCCGGGATCGAGGGCGACCTCGTCCCAGCGCAAGGTGACGGCGGCGCCGTCGTCCTTGACCACGTCGATGGTCCCGGCGGCAATATCGGCCGCCTTCCAGGTGATCGGGCTGCCCTTCCAGCGCTTCTCGCCGTTCTGGGTGCAGTCCCAAGCGAACGAACCGAGCTTGGCCTCCAGGAACTGGTAGGTGGGACCCTGAAGGGTCGAGAGCACCTTGTCCCTCATCAGGCCGGCCATGATGCCGCACGCCTGCTCGCGCGTGTCAGCCTTGATGTTGAGCCGCTGGAAGTAATCGCAGTCCCCGGGGAAGCTCTGGATCTTCGACTGCGCCGCCGAACCCGACAGTGCCAAAGCACTCTCGGCGACGCCCTCGGGACCCGTCACCTCGACGATCTGACCGATGCGACGGAACCGTTCGAGGTCCCTCGGACTGAAGTCGAGCATCGACACCTTGTGTCCGAAGGTGCCGCTCGCGGTGTCGACCACGATCTGGTCGTCGTCCTGACTCGCGGCCATCGCAGTGAGCCACTGGATGGTTCCCACCTCATCGAGCTCGATGCCCAGACGCCGGGCCGACTCGACGATGTTCCTGACGTCTGCGTCGCTGGTGTCGCTCATGCTCGTCCTCCCGCTGCCGCGTGCTCGATCAGACGCCCGGAGGCTGGCTCCTTGCCGATTCGGCCCGCACAGCGGCGAAGATCTCGGCCTGATCCCGGGCGTCGCCCAGGGCGTTGTGCGTCAACTTTCGCCCATTGAGGTACTTCGGCGCAAGGAAACGCATACTCGTCTGCGCCCAGGTGATCCCCGCCATCCCCATCGTGTAGCTCTTGATGTCGAGCGCGGCGTGACCGAAGGGGTTGCGGCCGAGGAATCGGTCGAAGTAGTCGGCCACGAACATCCAGTCGAAGGCGGCGTTGAAGCCGACGAAGACCGGAACCGTGCCCGCGGGCACCTCGGCCTCGAGCCAGTCGGCGAAGCGCGCCATGGCTTCGGCAGGATCCACCCCGTCGCGGGCGAGATCGTCGAGCGAGAGCCCACCCACGGCCTGAGCGGACTCGACCACGAGCCGCGAGGTGGGTTTGAGCTCAACATAGAAGCCGTGCTCGGGGACATCAACCAGGCACGCACCGACGGAGAGCATCGAGTACCGGCCGGGCGTCGGACCCGACGTCTCGATGTCCACCGAGACGAAGGTCTCAGGCCGCGGTGGCGGAATGGGGGCAGCGATGTCCGCGGGGTCAGGCATACAGGCTCACGAGTGCAGCAGCGAGCGCAGACAGCCGCTGTCGGTCGTCATACATTGTGGTGCCGATCTTGTTGCGTGGATGTCGCTACTGGGCGCGCGCGAGGCGCTTGCGCCGCGCCGCCGACGTAGTCTGGGCGACCACAACGATCACCAGCGCGAGGATGAAGACCGCGGAGGCGATCACGTTGGCCTCGGGCGGCATGCCGCGCGCCGCGGCGGTGTAGACGAAGACGGGGAACGTCTCCACTCCACCGTTGTTGAAGCGCGTGATGATGAAGTCGTCGAAGCTCAGCGCGAATGACAGCAGCGCCGCGGCGATGATGCCCGGCATCAGCAGGGGCAGAGTGATGCGGGTGAAGACCTGGAACGCAGACCCGTACAGATCGCGGCCGGCCTCCTCCAGCGCCGGGTCGAGGCTCGCGACACGCGCCTTGACGGTCACCACAACGAAGCTGAGGCAGAACAACGCGTGGGCGATGATGATCGTGCCGAGCCCCTTGGGAACCCCGGCGGTCAGGAACTGGGCCGCAAGCCCCGCACCCAGCACGACCTCAGGAGTGGCCATCGGCAGGAACAGCAGCAGACTGATCACGGAACGCCCGCGGAAGCGGTACCGGGCCAGCGCAATCGCCAGCAGCGTGCCCAGAACCGTTGCGATGAGGGTGGCAACAACACCGACCAGGATGCTCGTTACGAAGGCCGCACACACGCCCTGCGCATCGCAGACGTTCGTCCAGTTGTCGAGTGTGAAGCCCACCCAGACGATGTTGGACTTCACCGAATCGTTGAACGAGAAGACGAAGGTGTAGACGATCGGCGTGAGAAGGAAGATGAGCGCTAGCGCCGAATACAGCGGCAGCAGCCACTTGCCGAGTGAGAATCTCACAGCAGGTCCTCCGTTCCGGTGCGTCGCACGTAGATGCCGACGATCACGAGAATCAGACCCATCAGGATGACCGACAGAGCTGCGGCCTCCGGGTAGTTGAGCAAGCCGAGGAAGTTGGCCTCGATCGCGTTACCGACCATCTGGGTCTGCGCGGATCCGAGGAAGCTCGAACTCGCATTGATGTAGTCACCGGACGCCGGGATGAAGGTCAGCAGCGTGCCCGAGACGATCCCGGGCAGTGACAGCGGCAGGGTGACCTTCCAGAATGTCGTGGCCGGGCTCGCGTACAGGTCGGCTCCCGCCTCCAGGTAGCGGGTGTCGAGGCGCTCGAGCGTCGTGTAGATCGGCAGGGTCATGAACGGCAGGAAGTTGTAGGTCAGGCCGAAGATGACCGAGAAGGCCGTGCCAGTCAGGTGCCCGTCGGCGGGCAGCACGGAGAGCGACTTCAATGCCTGCACGAGAGGGGTGTCATCCGCCATCAACTGCTTCCAGGCGAGGGTGCGCAGCAGGAAGGAGATGAAGAACGGGGCGATGACGAGCGTCAGCAGCATCGCCTGCAGGAGGGGCTTCGACCGGCACTTCACGCCGATGAAGTAGGCGAGCGGGTAGCCGATGAGCAGCGCCGCGACGGTGGCCACGATCGCGTAGCCGAACGCGCGCAGGAAGTGCGGCCAGTAGGCCTCGATCACTGTGGCGTAGTTCTCGATCTTGAACGCCTGCTGGAACTGGCCGACATCGCCGAACTCGACAGGCTCCTGGAACGAGGTCAGAACGAGCGAGACGAGGGGCGTGAGAAAGAACAGGGCGAGGTAGGCGAGCCCCGGCAGCAGCAGGACAAGCGCCACCCAACTGCGCCGACGTGGCGCCTGCTCGACCGGACCGGCCGTCGAGCCAAATGCAGCGAAGGCCATGCGCTAGGCCTCCTCGATCTCCGCGAGAAGCTCGTGCCGGGTCTGCAACGCGATCGTGGCGGTGTCGGTGTCGGCCGAGAACTTCGGAGTGTGCTCCGGCTCATCGAGTAGACCGAACCCGTGATCGACCGTCCAGCTGACCCAGGCCTCCGCGCCAAGATTCACGACGGGACCGAAGACCATGTTCTGGGCGAAGACGGTGATGAGTCCGATGCCCGGTACGGCGATCTGGTACTGGGTGCTGACGCCCGAGAACGAGACATCCGTCACCCGACCAGGGCCGAGGATGTTGACGCCCGGCGCCTTCTTCGGCGCTTCGGTGTGCAGCATGAGCTTCTCGGGACGCACGCCGATGGTGATCTCGCCGGTGTGACGCTGTGCCCGATCCTTCGGCACCTCGATCTTGACGCCGGCAATGTCGACGACGATCGAGTCGCCCTTCGAGTTGGTGACGTCTCCCGTGAACAGATTGGACTGGCCCAGGAAGTTGGCGACGAATGCCGTCTTGGGCAACTCGTAGAGCTCCTCGGGGGCACCCATCTGCTCGATCTGGCCCTTGTTCATGACCGCGACCGTATCGGCCATGGTCATGGCCTCCTCCTGGTCGTGGGTGACGTGGAGGAAGGTCAGCCCCACCTCGTTCTGAATGGCCTTGAGTTCGAGCTGCATCTGCCGGCGCAACTTGAGGTCGAGCGCGCCCAACGGCTCATCGAGCAGGAGTAGAGCCGGGCGATTGACGACCGCTCGGGCGAGCGCGACGCGCTGCTGCTGCCCACCGGACAGCTGCTGAGGCTTGCGCGCCGAGAGGTGGTCGAGTTCGACCAGGCGCAGTGCTTCGTGGGCCTTGCCCGTGGCATCCGCGATTCCACGACGCTTGAGGCCGAACGACACATTCTCGAGCACGGTCATGTGCGGAAACAGCGCGTAGCTCTGGAACACCGTGTTGACCGGCCGCTTGAAGCTCTTGACCGACGTGACATCCTTGCCACCGATCAGGATGCGACCCGACGTCGGCTGCTCGAGCCCGGCAACCAGTCGCAGCGTGGTCGTCTTGCCGCAACCGGACGGGCCGAGCAGCGCGAAGAACGAGCCCGCGGGGATGGTGAGATCGAGATCCTCGATCGCCGTGAACCCGGGGAACCGCTTGTGCAGACCAACCAGCTCGAGATCCGCGCCCGCCTCCGCGAATGCACCAGCGGCCATCAGGCGCCCAGCTTGACGCGCTGGAACTCCGCGTTGAACGCCTGATCGTCAGCCGAGTCGAGCGTGCGGAAGATGTGCGCGTTGGACAGGGTCGTGGCATCCGGGAAGATCAGCTGGTTGTCGGCAACCTCGGGGAACTTCTCGGCGGCGACCTCCTGTGCACCGACGACGGGGGTGATGTAGTTCACCCATGCTGCGACCTCGGCGGCAACCTCGGGTTCGTAGTAGTAGTTCATGAGCGTCTCGGCGTTGGCCTTGCGCGGGGAGCCCATGGGCACGACGAAGGTGTCACCCCACAGAGTTCCGCCGGTCTCGGGCAGTGCGAACTTCCACTTCTCGTACCCGGCCTCGGCATTGAGCACCGTGATGTCGCCAGACCAGGCGATCGCGGCGATGGCATCTCCCGAGACGAAGTCCTGCATGTACTCGTTGCCCTTGATGCCGAAGATCTGTCCGGATGAGACGTTCTCCTCGAGCACAGCGATCGCGGCCTGGTACTCGTCGGTGCCCCAGTCCTCCGACGAGATGTCGACGCCTTGGCTCAGCAGGAGGATGCCCATCGTGTCGCGCATCTCGCTGAGCACCGTCACCTTGCCCTTGAGTGCGGGCTTCCACAGGTCGTCGACGCTCTTGATGCCGGCTGGGATCTCCTCGGTGTTCCACGCGAGGCCCGCGAAACCGTTCTGCCAGGGCAGCGACTTGGCGCGACCGGGGTCGAAGTCGGGGTTGAGCAGGGCGGGGGCGAGGTTCTTCTTGTTCGGGATGTTCGCGGCATCCAGATCCTGCACGTAACCGAAGCGGATGAGGCGGGCGACCATCCACTCGGTCAGGCAGAAGGTGTCCGCCCCGGTGAACTGACCGAGAGCCAGCTGATCCTTGATCGTGCCGTAGTAGGTGTTGTTGTCGTCGATATCGACCTTGTACTCGACGCTGATGCCCGTCTGATCCTGGAAGCGCACGAGGGTCGGGTAGTTGCCGTCGTCATCCTCGTCGATGTAGGCGGGCCAGTTCGACCACGTCAGAGTCTTGTCGGTGGCTGAGATGTCCTCGGCCGGCTTCGGCGCTCCGGCGCTGGTCGGAGCACAGGCGGCAAGGGCAAGAGCACCGGCGCCGATACCCGCGCCTTGCAGAATGTTGCGCCGGGAGAACTGCATCCTCCGCGCCTGCACGACGAGCTCACGGACGATCGGGTCCTGGGGAAGTTGTCTAGTCATCGGGGCAGCTCCTTCGGTTCACGCGTGCGTCGATACTGACACAGGTCAGTCCCCAGACACACCCCGAGGGAGCAAAAGGCGCACTTCGTAACACAAATTTCACGAAATCAGCATGAAGACGCCCGAAATTTGTGCGGAATCCATGGTGTACGCCCAGTACGCTGTTGGGCATGAAGGTCGCCGTTCCCCGAGAGATTAAGAACAACGAGTTCCGTGTTGCGATCACGCCGGCAGGCGTGCACGACCTGGTCGGGCACGGCCACGAGGTGCTGATCGAGACTGGTGCAGGCCTCGGCTCGTCTATCCCCGATGACGCGTACGTGGCCGCTGGCGCCTCCATCGCGCCGGATGCGGCCACGGTCTGGGCCGCAGCAGAACTCCTGCTCAAGGTCAAGGAGCCGATCGAGTCGGAGTACGGCTACTTCCGCAGCGACCTGCTGCTGTTCACCTACCTCCACCTCGCCGCCGAGCCCGAGTTGACCACAGCCCTCACAACTTCTGGCGTCACCGCCATCGCGTACGAGACGGTGCAACTGCCGAACCGAGCACTCCCGCTTCTCGCGCCGATGAGCGAGGTCGCGGGTCGCCTCGCTCCGATCGTGGGAGCGAACGCGATGCTCAAGCCCAATGGGGGGCCCGGCCTTCTCGTGCCTGGCGTCCCCGGAACGCACAACGCCCGTGTTGTCGTGCTCGGCGGCGGGGTGGCGGGCACGAACGCCGTCTCGGTCGCAGTCGGCCTGGGAGCCGAGGTGACCGTGCTCGACACCAACATCCAACGCCTGCGCGAACTCGACGCTCTCTACGCGGGCCGTGTGCACACGGTCGCCTCGAACGGATTCGAGATCGAACGTGCCCTGCTCACCGCGGATCTCGTGATCGGTTCGGTTCTCGTGCCCGGAGCGAAGGCGCCGAAGCTGGTGAGCAATGACCTGGTCTCACGGATGAAGCCGGGCAGTGTGCTCGTGGACATCGCCGTCGACCAGGGTGGTTGTTTTGCCGACACCCGCCCGACGACGCATGCCGACCCGACCTTTGCTGTGCACGGCTCGCTGTTCTACTGCGTCGCCAACATGCCCGGTGCTGTGCCGAACACCTCGACGTACGCGTTGACGAATGCGACCATGCCCTACGTGCGGGCGATCGCCAACCATGGTTGGCTCGACGCCTTGCGCGCAGATCCGGCCCTCGCACTCGGTCTCAATGCCCATGCGGGTTCGATCGTGAACGCGCCGGTTGCCGCGGCCCACGGCCTCAAGCACACCGAGCTCGCCGCGATCCTCGCAGCCTAGGGGTACCGTTCAGTCGCGGGTCGGCGGGTCGAGGCGCACTCGGCGTGCCGATCCGTCCTCGTTGAGTTGCCAGCACTGACCCGGCGCAAGGGGCGGGGGCAGCTGCCGGGACCTCGTGATCGCGCGGAAGTCGGCGGGGGTGCATCCGTCGAGAACGATGTCGGCCTGGGTCCGCAGGGCCGCTACCGCTCCCCATCGTGACTGCCACTCGTCGAGATCGCCGACGATAGTGACGCCGGGAAGAGCCAGCGATCGGAGTTCGGGTCCAGCGTCGGAAAGCGCAATTGCCGACGGCCACCTGGCCAACAATGGTGCAACCCGGCTCGTCACGATGGCTCGCGCGCGCCGCGGGTCCAGTAGCGGCGCGACAGTCGGCCCGGTCGCCGGCAGGGGCGGCGGGTCGGCCACCACCTGCATCCATTGCCCACGCCACAGTCCGCGCCCGGCGGGAAGGGCCGCGACGAACTGGACACCCTCTCCCCCGGCTATCACGAAGTCCTGGCGGGAGGGATGGCGCAGCAGGAGCCGCCCGGGCACCAGCGTTGCGAGCCCCTGGGACTCCCCCGTGATCCTCTGGGCGCTGAGCAGCGCCGTGATGCCCCGCCCCGGGCCCTCCCGGAGCACGCGCGCCAGCAAGTCCACGAATGCCGCTCGGTACTCTCCCGTGAACCGCGGAACCAAAGCGTCGAGGTCGTCCAGAACGACGCACGTCGCCGTGGACGCTGGGGAGTCCAGGGCGGCGACGAGATCGGCGATCACATCCCATGCTCCGTCGGGCTCAGCGGGAACGACCCGAATTCCAGGGTGACCGGCGGCCAGAGCGCGCAGTGCCGTCGACTTGCCGCTGGCGGGCGAACCGAGCACGAGTAGAGCACCCTCTGCCTCGGGGCTGTGGATGGCCGGCTCCTGACGCTGCTCGGATGGCAGGTCGACGAGGCCGAAACATCCGATGCCGTCGCGCGGAAGGGCTGCAGCCTTCAGCACGGCAGGAAGAGGCTCGCACCACGGCCGACGCGGCGACGGAGACTGACTCCATCGTTGCGTCACGAGCGCGACGTCAGACCCTGAGGCGAGGGCGAACTGAACCGAGCGTGGTGCTTCACCGGCGAGTCTGAGGACGCCCCGTCCGCGCGCCGTGAGTGGGATCCCCGCGGCGTCGTCGCACCCCACAACGGCCGAGCTGTCGGCTCGGTTGTTCACCCGAAGGGACACCCTCAGGTCGGCATTCGCCAGTACCCCGTCGCGAACGGCGCCCGCCGGACGTTGCGTGCACAGCACGAGGTGCATGCCCAGCGAGCGCCCTCGCGCAGCGAGATCGGCGAACAGCCCGTGCAGATCGGGATGCTCGGCGAGCATCGCCGCGAACTCATCGACCACGATGACCAGCCGGGGAAGCGAGTCGACCTGTTCGATGGAACGAGCCCCACTGGTCACCAGCAGACGCTCCCGGTGACGCACCTCGGCCCGAAGGCTGTCGAGCGCGCGCGCCGCCATCATCGCGTCCAGATCGGTGATGATGCCGACGGTGTGCGGCAACCGAGCAAGAGCTGCGAACGTTGCCCCGCCCTTGTAGTCGATGAGCAGGAAGCTGACGTGCTGCGGTGATCGGGACGCCGCCATCGCCAGTATCCACGCGATCAGCAGCTCGCTCTTGCCACTTCCGGTGGTGCCCCCGATCACCGCGTGCGGACCGTTGGCGACCAGATCCAGCGTGACCGACCCACCAGCGTCCACACCGGGCTCGCACGCGAGGGAGGCGACATCTCCAGCCTCAGCCGGCCGCAGGAGCGGCGTGAGCTCGACGGCATCCGGCAGCAGGGCATGAGGAGACGTCATGCCCTCGCGGGCGGCATCCCGAGACAGGCGAAGGGCCCACTCCGCGGCCTCGATCTCGGTGACCGGCAGTGGGTGGAGCGGCCGGCGATCGTCGGCGTCGGGATGACTCAGGATACGCAGTTGCCCGTCCACGACACCGAGCACGATGGAGCAGGCGCCGGGGAGATGAGCTGGTGACTCGGCAACAGCAACGATGGCCAGCGGCACCGCTTCACCCTTCTGACCGAACTCGACGACCAAGCCGGGCAGACTCGCCGCCGCTGCTTCATGGGGCAGGTCATCGAGCCACAGGTCGTAGGGTGCAGAGCTCGCCGACCGCCAGCAGTGTGACGGGGAGAGCCTCCGTGCAAGCTGGACGGCGATTCCGCGGGCGATCGCCCGGGCAAACGCGGGCGGGCCGGTCACGCCGATGCCGAGACGCGCGTCGACTGTCATCGGTGCTCGCTCGAGCACCCGGGCGCGATCGACGAGGTCGGCGATCGCGCGATCGGCATCCGACGGCGTACCGGAAATACGGGCGGCAGGCGCATCCACCGGCAGCATGCTCGGAATCGATGCGGTTCCGACGACAACCAGAATCGGAGAGTGCCCATCGCCGCGCCAACGATGAGGGTCTGGCCCCTCGTGTGTGACGAGCCGTGCGGGATCCGGGCTCGCGTCGAACAACCTGGTGCGCTCGTCGGCGTGGCGCCGCTCGATCTCGTCCCCGACGCGATCCCGATCGATCGCGAAGCGCGTGGTCTCGCGACGACGCAGCTTGCGGGCACTCCACCGTGAATCGAAGTATCCGGCGATCGCGGTGGCGGGCCCGAGCGCTGCGAATGCGAGAGTGAAGGCCGATCCGGTGACGACGAAGATTCCGACGGCGAGAATCACCGGCGCGGAGGCGGCAATGATCGGAAATCGGAAGGGCGCCGGACGTTCGGGCGGGAGGGGCAGCTCGAGCGGTACCGGAGTCACCTTCCCACGACACCATGCGGGCGTTCTCGTCCGAACGGCATCGCCCTGCTTCGTGCAGAAATCGGTGCAGCACCGGATGGTGCGGAGGTGTCAGCTGACCACGAAGAACTGCTCGCCGATGTCCACCCGCGTGCCACGAACGATGCGGTAGCGCTTGCCCGGCTCGCAGCGCCGGGGCTGGGCATCGGGTTCGCGCACCACGGTTCCGTTGCCGGAGTACCGGTCGCTGATCCAGAACGCACCACCGTCCTGGCCGAACTCGAGGTGTGTCTTGGATACCGACTTGCCGGGATCGGAGATGGCGACGAGCGCCTCGAAGTATTCGCCCGGCTCGGGCATCGGATTGCGCCCGAGCAGACCGGCGCTGGTCACACTCACACTCTCGCCCGTGCTGAACTGAAGGACGAAACGCTCCCCACTCCGACTTCGATCCACGATGCGCGTGTCATCGATGTCGTCATACTGAACGCGTGCAGAATCCCCCTGGTTCTCGCTGATCTCGACTGCGGGGGCTGGCAGTGGCGCGCCGGCCGGAGTACCCCACGGAAATGGATCCAGGGCGACGGTGTCGCGCGGCCGATTGGCGGCGGACTGTCGAACGAAGCCACACTCGGGACAGAAGATGTCGGCGGTATCAAGCCGAGTGCCGCACTGTGCACACGACTCCGGCGGGGCGCCCTGGGACGGCGTGTCATCCGGCTCGGGCTGCAGCTCGGGCGCGACGTCATTCGCGGGTTCGGGCTCCGGCTCGCGCGCGACCTCAGGCTCGGGTTCCGGCTCGACCTCAGGCTCGGGTTCCGGCTCAGCCACCGGTTCCAGCGCGAGCTCAGGCACAGGCTCAGGTTCCGGCTCCAGCTCTGGCAGAATTCGCGCTTCATCACGAACCGACGACCCCGGCTCGACCAGCTCGGCACCCTCGTGCACCGGTGTGGCCGTCGGCGCGGGCGCGGCTCTCGGCGTCGCCGCGCTCGCGACGGATCGGCCGCATTCGCCGCAGAACATCGCCCCCAATGGAAGCTCTGTCGCGCAGTAGGAGCAGTTCACAGTGCAGTCCTATCGCTTGAACAGGTCTCTGACACTATAACCACCGAGTGAGCGAAGCGAGATTCGTGCCTTCAGCCTCTGCCAGCGGGTGAGCCCCTCGTCGAGCGAGGCGTGCAGCTCATCCACTGCCCGCCACACGCTGTCGACATCGGATGCCACCGGCTCATCCGGCGAGAAGATCGCCCGATCGGCAACGGCCGCCAGAACCTGGGACTGGACACCGCCCGCGATAGCAGCCACTTCACTGCGCGTGGCGGATGCAGCGGGGCTGAGTCCGTGATCGATGACGGCGTCCTCGAACTCCTGCCAACCCCCGCTGATCTGTTCGATGGTGCTGGGAGCGCGCCTGCGCAGACGCCGCCGCCGGAGCTTGGCGGCGATGATCAACAGAAACGGGGCCACGACGATTGCTGCGGCCAACAGCACCCAGCCGATGACACGGAGCAGCACCAGCAGGACCTGGAGCACCGGGTCGAGATCGGGCGGAAGCTCCTGCTCGCTGTCGGGAGTGGTCTGTCGGTCGAACCGTTCGGAGTCCACGACGGGCGGGGGAACGATCGTGGGCGGACGCGACACCTGCGCATTGTCGGGAGGCTGCTCATCCGGGATCTCTCGCAACGGCGGAGTGGGGTCGAGAGCCACCCACCCGAACTGGGCCGTGCTGACCTCGATCCATGCCGAGACGTCTGACCCCCGCACCACCCCGGACTGGGGCTGGAACCCCAGGACGACGCGGGCCGCAAAGCCGAGCTGATTGGCCATGAGCGCTGCGGCGACCGCATACTGCTCGGCGTCGCCAATCATGCGCGGCGCACTGAGCAGCTCGGCGATGCGGTCCGCGGCGTGGCCGGAGCGGCTGGCGGGCTCGTCTGCGCCGACTCCGTGACTGATGTACCCCTCGGCGGTGAGACCGGCGATCATCGCGACGAGCTTCGGACCGGCACCATCGACATCCGCGGTGTACTCGTCGAGCTTGGTCGCTACCTCCGCGGGGACCGAACTCGGGGTGGGCACAGTGGCCGAGCCGGGCGTCAGAGTGTCCCACTGGTCGTCCGTCGGCTGGCGCGGAACCACAGCGGTAAGGGTGTACGAATCACCCTGGCTCAGGCCTCCGATGACTGCCGCGGTTCCCGTCACGTCGTTGTAGTAGAACGCCTTGCGCAGATCGGCGGCGTCGTCACCGGCGAACTCGATCGACTCGAACTGACCGATCGTGGGTAGCCAGACTCCGGAGTAGGCGTCGATGGTGACGGCGACGCTCACCCGATCGCCGCTCACGCCCGACTGGTCGAATCGGTAGGGAACCCGCGTGAATGAGCCCGACTCCGTGCTGACGTCGCCGCTCCCGACGGAGAAGACGATGCCGTCGTAGGTGTCCATGGTGGCGAGGCGGATGCGCTCCCCGTCCGCCAGGCCGTCCACCGTGAACTGCGACGCGTCCACCTGGTTCGGGCGCCAGAAGCTGCGGAATCCGGCGAGCGGACTGACGTAGTCCCGCGGATCGAAGGGCTGAACGATGGTCGTGCGAAGAACAGTGCGATCGGCGGACGGAGGAAGCGCAGCGGCACCCGCGACAGCCCCCACGGACGCCACCGCCATGATGACACCAGCAGCGACCACTGTGCGCAGGCCGGCGATGGGAGTCTCTGCGCCGCCCGCGGCCCCATCCCCGGTTCGGCTGACGAGCATCCTGATCGCCGTACGGCGTCGATACCACCGAAACCACACGAGCCAGAAGAGCACGATGACCATGAGGGCGATCGGGGCGATCAGAGGCCGGTCGGGGAACTCGGGACCGAACGCGGTGGCAACGATGAATACGACGATCGGGGCGAGCACACCGAGTTCGCCCCACTGCGCGCGCAGCGCCACCGTCAGGCCCACGACGGTGCTCAGGAGCACCAATACGAATGCGGGAACCAGCAACGCCTCATAGTCACCGACGGGAAGGGTGATCGTGAGAAGTTGCTTCCACCCGAGGGCAACACCGGCGACAAGATCGATAAGCCCCTCGAAGGTCGGCAGAACGCCGAACTGGGTCTTGGACGGCACGGCAACCGGCACTCCGACAGCAAAGAATCCCACAACGGTCGCGAGCATCACGACGAAGGCCGGCCACCGGAAGATCGCTCCGAGGATGGCGATCAGGGTTCCCACCGCGAGGGCGACCGCCACCATCACGAGGAATGCCGAACTCGCGTAGATGGGCCACAGCGCGCTGGCCGCCACCACTGTCGCCAACCACAGCATGACGGTGTTGACCGCCACCACAATCGCGCTCGGCCGGGGGGACATCAGGCGGCCACCGATCGAGCGAGAGACTTCTGAAGGTCCTCGAGATACCCGATGGTGAGAACGCTGAGGCCCGAGACCCGGCGCAGGCCCGGAGTTCGGTCGGGATCGCAGACGATGGCGATCACCTCAACGCCGACCGGGAACGCGACCGAAGCCGCGCGCAGTTCCTGCGGGTTGACCGTGGACCCGCAGACGAGGAAGGCGACCGAGACACCGGTTGCCTGATCCCCCGCGACCTTGGCAACATCGGTGATGCTCAGGGCCGTCTCCGACTTCTCGACCACGGCGAGATCGTCGAGAAGCCTGGACCTGGTCAGAGTCGACAGCAATCGCACCGCGAACACCTTGCGTTTGGCGAATTGAGGCGTGTACTCGCTCGCCACAACCGAGACCGTACGGGCATCCCGAATGGCGCGAGCACCCAGCGAACCCGCAACACTCACCGCCATCTCGAACTCGGCGTCGGTTCCATAGTCGGAACTCGCCAGACTCAGCGCAACCACGAGATGGCTGCGTCGGGTCTCCTCGAATTGCCGCACCATGTACTTGCCCGTGCGGGCCGTGGACTTCCAGTGGATGTAGCGCCGCTCGTCCCCGGGAAGGTACTCACGGAGGGCATGGAACGACACGTCGTTGTTGGACAGATCCCTCGTGGGCTTGCCTTCGAGGTCCCTGATCAGCCCGGTGCTGAGGCTCGGGATGCCGATGGTCCTCGGATGCACGAACAGTTCGGCGACATCCGCCCAGATCAGTTCGCGGCGAACGAGCCCCACGGGATCGGCGCGCACAGTTCGCACGGGTCCCACCGGCACGACACCTCGACGCGCGGTGGGGATGGGGAACTGGCGTTGCACGCTAGCGCCGCGCGCGAGCCCGGGAAGCACCAGTTCGGCCAATCCGAGGCCAACCGGTACCTCCACCGTCACGCCGAGGGCGCGGCGCCGGCCGGGGTTGGTGGCCACAAGCTGGCCTGCCGCTGGCTCTCCGACTACGACGCGGCTGTGTTCGACGGTCAGTGCGATGCTCACCGGGCTCCGCCCGATGAGATAGAGGGTCGCAATGACGAGCATCGCCAGTCCCGCGAACCCGACGACGATGAGCTCGATCCAGCCCAGCCCGTAGCCGAACCCCAGCGTCAGCGGCACAAGCAGCACGACGGTCCACCCGAGTGGAGTCACCACCGCAGCGACTCGCCCGAACACACGGCTGAGAGCCTCACCGAATGCCGTTGCGAGCCGGACAACGGTGACTATCGCGTCAGCGAGGAATCCCGTGCGGTCACCGACGATCCGGGTTCGCGCATTGGTGAGCCCCTTCGTTGACGTCGTCGAGTGAAGGTCTGTGCGCGACCCGGTCGTGCTGCCAGCGGGGCGTGACGAAGAGCGTGTCGATCCGCGAACGGATGACACGCCGCCGGGCACCTTCGCCCGAGCCATTACACGGCTTGCCGCTCGCTCGGCGGGGGCGTCTCAATCAGGATCTGTCCCATGATGCTGGGCGCGGTGACACCGTCGAACTCCGCCTCCGGGTCGATGATCAGTCGGTGGGCGAGCACCGGCTCGGCGAGCGCCTTGACGTCGTCCGGAATGACGTAGTGGCGCCCGCTCGCCGCCGCCAGCGTCTTCGCCGTGCGAATGAGGGCGAGCGCTCCGCGCACGCTGGCGCCCAGCCGAACCTCGGACGCCGTGCGGGTGGCCTCGACCAGCCGACTCACATAGTCGTTGATGGTCGGATCCACGTGGACCGTGCGAGCCAGTTGCCCCATCTCGACCACCACATCCGCAGTCACTATCGGGGGAATAACAATCTCGTGAGCCTTGTTGCCGGCGCCCTCGAGGATTCGCAGGGTAGACGAATGATCGGGATACCCGATCGATGCCTTCATGATGAAGCGGTCGAGTTGGGCTTCGGGCAGGCGATAGGTGCCGGCCTGCTCGATCGGATTCTGCGTGGCGATCACCATGAAGGGCGCCCCTACGGGGTGGGTGACGCCATCGACTGTGACATGTGCCTCCTCCATCACCTCCAGGAGCGCCGACTGGGTCTTCGGGCTCGCCCGGTTGATCTCGTCGGCAAGCACGATGTTCGCGAAGATCGGCCCCGCGTGGAATTCGAATGCCGACTTCGACTGGTCGTAGATGCTCACCCCGGTGATGTCGCCGGGGAGCAGGTCGGGGGTGAACTGGATGCGACTGGTCGTGCCCGCGACGCTCTGCGCCATCGCCCTCGCGAAGGACGTCTTGCCGGTTCCCGGGAAGTCCTCGAGCAGCAGGTGTCCCTCGCTGAGCAGCGCGGTGAATCCGAGTCGGATGACGAACGTCTTGCCCAGCAGTACCTGGTCGACATTGGCCACCAGGCGGTTGAAGATGTCGGAGAACCACGTCGCCTGCTCCGGTGTCATGGTCATGGGATGCCCTTCATTCGTGATGCTGTCAGTCATAGTCGAAGCCGTTGTAGGAAATCGTGTAGGTCTGCCCGCCGTTGGCTGTCACCCGGATGGTGAGCCACGGTGTCTGTGCGGGGTTCGCCGAGACGTGGCAGGTCGGATCGCTCCCCGCGACGATGAACGTGCCATCCCCCGGTGCCGTGCCGCAGGCGTACTCGACGAGCTCGTAGCTTCCGGAGGGAAAGCCTAGCCACGCGAACGTTCCATCGTTCTGCGGATCGCCCGAGTCATCCTGAGTGAAGGTCAACGGGCCAATGACCTGGGGGTCGACGGGAACACCCAACGGGAAGGCCGACGACATCGTCGGCTGGCACACGAGCTGCCCGCCGTAATCGCGGCACGCCCTGAGTTCCACCGACACGGACTGGCCGAACTGGAGAGGCTCGGCCGCCAGGAATCCGGGAATGCTGACAGGGCCGTACTCCGTGCCGCCATCCAGCCGGTAGTACACGGAGTAGCCGCTGGAGACCATGCCGCCACCGAGGTCGATTCCCTGAAGGACGAAGTCGAACACCGACCCGTTGGCTGACGGCCCGGAGACCGAGAGGTCGACCACGACTGACGGAGGCGTGCGGGCGATCACTGTCTGACTCTGGGTGCAGCCCTGTCCGTTGTAGGCGAAGACAACCAGCGTGTACTCGACTTCAGGTGACAGGCCGCTGAAGATCGTCGACGTGCCGGTTCCCGCGGCGAAAAGCGTCGCTCCGTTGTCGTTGACGGTGCCGTCGGCAGCACAACTCGGGCCGGCGCCCGTGTAGATCGCTGCCGTGTAGTCGGACACCGCACGCCCGTTGGCGGAGAACGTCCCGCTCCAGTCCAGGGCGATGCTCGTGTCACTCGTCGACGTCGCGATCGGTGGCGCAACCGCCAGCGGGGCGCCCGCCGGCGTGCCCTGCTGGGACGTGGAGTTCCAGGCCGCCAGTGGACCGAAGGCGTCGTTGCGGGCGCTGACCGAGTACGTGACGAGGGTGCCGTTGGCGAGGGAAGAGTCGACGACGGATGTCGTGCAGGTTGCGGTGGAGCATCCGACAGACGTCGACACCCCGCCCACGTCGACGACGTAGGTCGATACTGGGGTGCCGCCGGAGGGTGTCGGGACCGCGTTCCAGGTCACGCGCAGTCCGTGGTCGAGGGGCTCCGCTGAGACGCCGCTTGGCGCTGCTGGCACGATGTCGGACCAGACACCTGAACCGGTGGATACGGCGTCGGAGTCGCCGATGGCGTTGGTCGACACCACGGAGAATCTCACCGCGTTGGCGGATCCGTTTCCGGGGGTGGGCACCGTGCAGGTGGTTCCTGCACAGGTGACGGTGGTGAAGGTTGACCCCGAGGTGGTACTCACGACGACTCGATAGCCGGTGATCGGCGAGTTGTTGAATGCGCCGGCATTCCAGCGCAACGAGATCTCGCGATCACCGAAGCCCGTGGCCGTCAGGTTCGTGACCGGATCCGGGCGATCCTGCACGGAAATCGTGACGAGGCCCCACACGAACCGGTCCGGATCGTTGGTCGCGTCAGCCACCTGGTACTGAAGGGTGACGTCGCCCGGCGCGGCAGTCGAGGAGACCGTGACCGACAGGGAACTCTTGTTGGCGCTCGGGACGATCTCCACACCCGCGGGAAGGGCGTCGCCGTCGAGACCCCGAATGGCGACGACCCGCAGGGGCTTGCCTGCGAACGGGTTGGTCGCCTCGTCGTTCGCGAGCACGTCGACGGTCGTCGTCGAGCTGCGCTTCACAATGGCCTGGTCGGCGCCCGGCCGCACCAGCGGCCGCGTGGACTGGACGACGCTCAACTCGATTCGCCCGGACTGACCCACCGACAGGTCGTCCTTCACCCCGAGTGTCATCGCCGTTGCCGAGCCCTTGACCGCGTCGTCGTCGGCGCGCAGGGTGAGCTGCGAGCCATTCAGGGCGTAGCTGAAGCCGACGGGGAGCGGATCGATGACCGAGTAGGCGAGCTCAGCCAGGTCGTCAGGATAGGGGTAGTTGGTCAGCTTGAGCAGGTCGATCACCTTCTCCTGACCGGGCTCGAAGCTGATGACGGCGCCGCGGAAGACCGGAGGCTGGTTGTCTCGGGGCAGGACCGTGATCGGCAACACGAGGATCGCGGTGCGGCCGTTCGGATCCGTAGCCGAGGTGCCGTCGGTCACCTCGAAGGAAATCGATGCAGGCCCGAAGTACTTGTCGGCCGAGGTAAAGGCGAGAGTGTCGTCATCCACCACGAGGTTGCTGCCGTCGGAGTGGGTCGCCCGCACACTGTTCGCGTCGGTGAGCCTCACCTGCTTGCCGCCGACGGCGATCACGTAGTCATTGAGATCGATGGTCAGTGTGTCCTCGCTATTGACGCGCAGAGCTGGAGCGCGGCGATCGATCTGGGGCAGGGCGTCATCGGATCCCGGAACCCGGATGAAGCCGTAGCTGACCACTGACGGGTCGTCCGGGTGGGTGACCTTGAACGGGATGATCTGGCTCTTCTTGCCGACGGTGACGATGACGCGCTTGCCGCTGGTCACCGTCGCGTTCGCGCCGTAGCCGGGGTAGATCGACAGGCCGAGCGTGCGCGGATCGCCGTCGGCGAAGAAGACGTTCGCCAGGACATCCACCGTGACCTGGTCACGATCGAGCACGTCGGACAGGGTGAGCACAGTGTCGGATACGAGCGGATAGGCCAGCGCCGCGTCGGCCTTCACGGTGATGCGGATGAAGTTCTGGCTGCTGCCGCCGGAGGCGTTGGCGATCGAGTAGATGACGCCATAGGTGCCGGGGGCGCGGGGCGGGGTGACCTGCACGAGATCCCCGACGATCTCCGCAGTCGTCACCGTGTCGTTGGGCTCGGCGGAGACGATCGTGAGCGGGCTTCCGTCCGGGTCCGAGTCGTTGGCGAGCACCTGCACCGAGACGGTCACGCCCGGCCGCACGGTGACCTCGTCGACGATGGCGACCGGGTTGCGAGCACCTTCGAGCCGTGGGCTGATGCCCACGCGGATGGTGCCGGTGGAGCGTGCACCGAGGGAGTCGATGACGGTGTAGGTGAAGGTGTCGGTTCCCGCCGAGTAGTCGCCGGCCTGATAGGAGATCGTGTCAGCCTGGGTGTCGATGACCGCACCCTTCTCCGGGTTGCTGGCCTGACCGAGCAATTGCACCGAGTCGCCATCCGGATCGATCCCCGTCAGCGGAATCTTCACCCGAACCGTCTCCCCCGCGAGAACCCGAGCGGTGACCGTCGCAGGCACCGGCGCGTTGTTGGTGGCCTGGTCCTCCTCGCGAACGTTGATCCTCACCACGGCCGTCGCCGCCTGACCGTCGGGTCCGGTGACCCGGTAGCTCGCCGTGAAGTTGCCGGTGCGTTCGGGAGCAAGGTACCGCAGCACGTTGCCCGACGCGAAGAGCAGACCCGAGTTCGCGGGCAGCTGCTGTTCGAGGGTGGGTTGCAGGGTCAGATCCAGGCCATCCGGATGCTCGTCGTTGCGAAGAACAGGGATGTCGATCGCCTGCCCCACGCGCACCGTCACGCTGTCGTCAGTGGCGATCGGCGCCTGAACGCGGGTCGGAGTCGGGATCTCGATAACTGTGATCACGCCCTCGGCCTCGGCGAGGCCGTTGCTGATTCGGTAGTTGAAGGTCACCGGGTGATCCAGCGGCGCCTCGAGGCTCACGCGCACGAGACGCTGTTCGAGCACCTCAGCTCGAACTCCCGAGTTCGCGGGCAGATTGGTGATTCCCGTGACCAGCAGCACGCCGCCCGCCGGATCGACGTCAGTGCCGGCGACATCGATGCGTTCGTTGCGCAGTGTCTTGACGAATACGGTCTTGGGCACCGTGATGGGCTTCGTGTTCGCGTCGGGCGGGGCTGCGACATCCACGCGCACGAGCCCTGTGACGGTCTGCGTTCCATCGGTGACGACGAATTCCAGGTAGTGGGTGCGCACCGCCGAACTGGTGAAGCGGAAGGTTCCGGTCTCGTAGCTCGGGGTGATCGTGACATCCGTCTTGGCGGGCACGCTGTTCAGCCGCAGTGTGCCCGATCCACCACGAACGTGGTCGAGTGGGCTCAGGGTGACTTCCTGTCCGGCGTACGCGAGCACCGCGAAGGGCTCGGCCACGATGGGCACCTCGCCCGCGGCCTTCACGGTGACGGTGAGCGTGCCGGTTGCCTCGGCGCTGCCGTCTGAAACGACAATGGTCACAACCTTGAGGTCGCCGCCGGTGCCCGCATCGGTGAAGACGACCGAGCCGCCCGGCTTGTAGCTGACCGAGTCTGGGTCGGCCGTACTGGCGCTCGTGAGGTAGAACGCGTCGCCGTCGGGATCGACCCAATCCGAGAGCACCTGGGAGGTGACGCGGCCGCCAGCCTGCACGACGGCCTTGGTTGTGCGCACCTGCTGCGGCGCGGAGTTCTCGGCTTCGCCTCGAATGGTGACGACGACGCTCGCCGTTGCAGTTCCGCCCCGCCCATCGGTGATGGAGTAGTCGAACCGCAGCTGTCCCGAGGCGCCGGGAGAGAGGGTGAGTTGGATCTGCTGCCGTTCGGTTATGAGGTCGATGCGACCGACAGCCTCATCGATGGGCGTGAGCTCGGACACCACCAGAACGTCGCCGTTCGGGTCATAGTCATTGAGCAGTACCGGAAGCACCGTCGACCTGCCGGGACGCGCGCCGAACTCGTCGTCGAGAGCGACAGGAGGCTGCTGAGCCTTCTCCACCTCGGGAGGGATCTCCTCGTCGTTCTGCTGCTCCTGGGGCGTCTGGTCGTCGACCGTGATGAGCTCGTCCCAGTTGTCGATGAGCTCCCCGGCGCGTTGCACCGCCCAGGTGGCACCCGACCGCCGATCGTTGAGAACGGCCCGGGCACCATTCGTTTCGAAGCTCAGTCGGGCAGTACCCGGCATCGAGGCGAGCACCGCAGTCACGCCCTCGGATTCACCACCGCACCTGCGCCAGTTCTGCCCGTTCGACCACGCGGCATAGTCGCATCCCGCAAGGCTCAGCGGGCGAGCCGGGCTACCAGCGGTGTCCGTGACCAGGGATGACACAGCACCACTGCCCAGCGAGACAGCGATGAGTCCCCCCGAGTAGCCAATGAGCACGCGCTCACCGTCGATACTCGGCCACTGCACCACCGCACCCGTGCCGGATCCCAGCTCGGCCGAGAGGTCGACGGTGCGACCGTCGAGAAGGAGCACGTCGGTCTGGGTGTCGAGAATCGCCCAGTGTCCGCCGACGGAGGTAATACTGCGGCTGGACGCCGTGCCGGGAACTGTCACCGACTGCGAACTGTCAACACCGTCGGAGGATGCGGCGTTCACTCGATAGACGAGCCCGGCCGACGGCGAATAGGCGAAGAGCATTCCCACCGGATCCATGCTCACCATGGCGTCGGTGCCCAGGCTCAACGTCGAATCGGACTGGGCGTCGAAGGTGGACAGGTCGGCTGAGTTCAGCAGCCAGAGTTCGCCGGTGCCCTGCTCGAAGACGGCAACACGGGTGCCAGCCAGGAGCACCTCGGGCTGGTTGGGTGGGAGCGCGACGCTGTCGCTGATCTCAGAGGTCGCGGCATCCACGATGTCGATCTTGTTCTCGGTGCGATCGACCAGCAGCACCGTGGAGCCCTGCTGAAGCACCTGGATGTCGTTGCCTGTCGACGCGACAACGGTGTTGAGCTCGAGCACCTCGGTGTTGGCGCGACCGATCGCCTGCTGCTGGCTGTTGGCGACCCAGACCGAGCCATCACCCAGTTCGAGTTGCTGCGCCGGGTAGCCCGTCGACACGATGGCAACCGCCCCCACCAGGGCGGCGATGACGACACCGCTGGTCACGCTGATGACGAGCGACGCGTGGGCGGAAATCCACTTCCTGATCACGTGATCACCGTCATTGGGGTACGTCAGCGCACTTCTCGCTGCTGGGCGATCCGGTCTTACCTTCACGGTTTACTGCGACCGTGATGCAGACCCGGTCGCCGGGCTCCGCGTCGACCACGAAGCTCGTGCCGCGCTGCTGCACGGGTGCGCCTCCGTCTGACGTGCTCACCTGATACGTGTCAGTGGCACCAAGGCCCGGGTCACTCCATGTGAACTCGACGGTGTTGTCGGTGATCTGCGTCTCGATTGCGGTCACCATCGGGATGTCCGACGATGCCGATCGCAACAGCACCAGTGTCGCGACCGTACCGAGGACGACCGCGAGTACCGCCGCCGCAACCAAGATCCACGCGATCGTCTGGAATCGGCCACCGCGATCCTGGGGCCGCGTGCCCGAACTCCGGGGCAACGGGGCGTCCTCCTTGATGAGTGTTCCCACCGCGCTGTAGTCACCGGTGGTCTCCCCACCGCGTCGCCGACGACGGCGCTGTGAGACCGTCCCCCGTGGGACGACGCCCCCACGGATCCTGGTGCGGTCCTCAAGGTCGGCGACCGTCGCGAGTGCCCAGTCGTCCATGACGACCTCCACGGGTGTCTGCGGCACACCGATCTCGGTCTCCACCGCCTGCAATTCGCGCACCAGCTCCAGGATGCTGGACTGGCGGTTCTCGGGCTTGCGGGACATGGCCCGCCAGAGGGCGCGCTCCAGGCTCTGGGGCACATCATTGCGATCCATCGGCTGCGGCTTCGCCCGGTTGATGCGCGAGATGAGATCGGTCGACTTGTTGGAGTCGCCGGGCACCTCGAAAGGCGAGCGCCCCGCGAGCAGCGAGTAGACCGTCGCCGCGAAGGCCCACACCTCGGATGCCACGGTGCCCGCCGTCTCGTCCATGAGCACCTCGGGCGCCGACCACGGGATCGACATGCCCACGGCCTCGCGGTCGTCGGACTCGCTCAGGGTGGCGGCGATGCCGAAATCGGACAGCACGGGGTGTCCGTAGGCGGTGAGCAAGATGTTGGACGGCTTGATATCGCGATGGAGCACCCCCGCACGGTGCGCTGTCTCGATCGCGCTGCCGATCTTGACCGCGATGCGCAACACCTCGGCGACGGGCAGCCGTTCGACGCGGTACCGCTGGCTCAGAGCCGACGAGCACAGTTCCATCACCAGGTAGGGCCTGCCGTCGGATGACACGCTCGCCTGATACACCGTGAGGATCGAGGGATGCGCGCTCAACTGGGCCATCAGGTTCGCCTCGGCCTGGAACATCTGGCGCACCTGATCGTTGACGACCTCGCTGAGCATGACCTTGACGGCGACCTGACGACGAGGCATGTTCTGCTCGTACAGGAAGACGTCTGCGAATCCGCCGGAGCCCAGAATGTGAATGTGGGAGAATCCCGGCAGCGTCGGGGGTTGGGATGGCAGTCGGCGCGCCACGAACACCCCCTCGCCTCTGGACGTATCCGACCATTGTAGGCAGGTACCCCGCAGGCATGGTCGCCGTGTACCCCTAAAAGGGGTCGCGCGACCGACCCCCACTTCTGGGCCGTCGAGGGCCCGCGGTCGGTACCTGTGAACTCAGTGCGAGCGGGCTGGACGCGGTGCCGTGTCGTCGTCGGGAACCGACTCCGGAGCATCCAGAACGTCGATGACGATCGCCGTGATGTTGTCGCGGCCCCCGGCTGCGAGCGCAGCATCGATGAGTGCGCCAGCGGTCTCAAGCGCCGACAACCCCGCCGCCAGGTGCAGTCGGAGGCGTTCGGTGCTGACCTCCTTGGTCAGCCCGTCGGAGCACAGCAGCAGACGGAGCCCGGCGTGAGCCCGGATCATCCAGAAGTCCGGAATGGGTGCCGCATTGAATCCGACGGCCCGCGTGATGATGTTGCTGTCCGGATGATGCTCGGCCTCGTCGCGCGTGAGAGTTCCCGACTCCACCAGCTCCTGAACCACCGAGTGATCGACCGTCACCTGGGTGAGCTCGTTGCGTTCGAACGAGTAGACCCGGCTGTCGCCGACATTGAAGATCGCGAAATACGGCTCGTCATCTTGAAGGGTCAGGAGGGCACCCGTGACAGTGGTGCCGACGCCGAGCTCGCTCTCCCCCGAGATCACCGAAATGTCGTCGGTTGCCGCCTCCAGCGCGCGCTCGATGGCGCGAGGGGCAGCGAAGTCCCCCACCGCGGCCTCGGCGAGCCGCCGCACGACGGCCGCACTGGCCAGATCCCCCGCCGAGTGGCCGCCCATCCCGTCTGCCACGGCGAACATGGGGGACTGCGCGACGTAACTGTCCTCGTTTGCGGCACGCCTGCGACCGGTGTCGGTGGCCGCCGCCCATGCGATCACGAACGCGTCGCCAGGGTGCCCGGGGATGGGCACGGCCAAGCGCGCCGTGCTGGCGCCGATCTCGGTCACGACTGCCTCTCCGCCCTGCTAGGCCGGGCGTTGCATCGGGAGGATCTGGAGGATGTTGTCGTCACCAATATCCACCAGTGTGCCCGGAGACACTACCACCGACTCACCCTGACGCAGCTTGCGTGGCACACTGCCCGGCACCATGACGATCGATCCGTTCGTTGATCTGAGGTCGGTGACCACCACCGTGGCGCCCAGCTGACGCACCTCGACGTGGGATGCAGAGACCTCCCGCTGGGGCGACGGCACTCGAATCAGACGCGGCGGCGCTCCGGTGACCACTCTGGGCGCCGAAGGATTGCGACCGACGTAGCACGGCGCGTCGAGCACAATCGGTTCGGCGCGCGACGACACCCGCACCGCGTAGTAGCGCAGCGGCGCAATCTCCTCGGTCTGTTGAGGCTCGTCGACGATCGGAAGCCCCGTGGCGTGGTCGATCCGCGTCGGCGCAGACTTCGGCACGATGCGGGTGTGCTCGACGTCGGGCACGGCCGATGGCGCGACGGACGGCAGATCGCGCGGAGGCACGATCACCGTGTCGTCGAGGTCGTCGGTCACCCGATGAAACTCATACGGTGTCTGCTGGTCATGAGTTTCCAATGAAACTCATACGGTGTCCGCTGGTCATGAGTTTCCAATGAAACTCATGACGTGCTTGATGCGGGTGTAGTCCTCGAAGCCGTAGCTGGAGAGGTCCTTGCCGTAGCCCGAGTGCTTGAAGCCTCCGTGCGGCATCTCGGCGACCAGCGGGATGTGGGTGTTGATCCACACGCAACCGAAGTCGAGGTGCTTGGCGAAGCGCATCGCGCGGGCGTGATCCTTGGTCCAGACACTGGATGACAGCCCGTACTGCACCCCGTTGGCCCACTCGAGGGCCTGCTTCTCGTCGGTGAAGGACTGCACGGTGATCACGGGCCCGAAGATCTCGTTCTGGATCGCGTCATCCGTCTGCGTGAGGCCCGACACGATCGTGGCCTCGTAGAAGTAGCCCTTGTCGCCCTGACGCGCCCCGCCGAGCTCGATCTTCGCGTTCGAAGGAAGCGCGTCGATGATGCCGGAGACGCGCTCCAGCTGGCTGGCGTTGTTGACCGGACCGAACAGGATGTCCTCGCGGTCGGGAGCGCCGGTCTTGGCATTGTCCTTGGCCCAGGCGGCGAGCGCCGCCACGAACTCGTCGTGCACGTTCTTGTGCACGAGCACGCGGGTCGCCGCGGTGCAGTCCTGCCCGGCGTTGAAGTAGCCGGCGATGCCGATACCCTCGACGGCGGCCTCGATGTCGGCATCGTCGAAGACGATCACCGGTGCCTTGCCGCCGAGCTCGAGGTGCACGCGCTTCAGATCGGATGCCGCGGCCTTCGCGACCTCCATGCCCGCCCGCACCGAGCCCGTGATCGACACCATCTGCGGCGTCTTGTGGTCGATCATGAGACCACCGGTCGTGCGGTCACCGGTGATGACGTTGAGCACTCCCGGCGGCAGGAACTCGGCCGCAACCTCTGCCAGCAGGAGCGTCGACGACGGTGTCGTGTCGCTGGGCTTGAGCACCGTGGTGTTGCCTGCGGCGATGGCCGGGGCGAACTTCCACACAGCCATGTTGAGCGGATAGTTCCAGGGGGTGACCTGACCGATGACGCCGATCGGCTCACGGCGGATCGAGGAGGTGTGGTCCTTCAGGTATTCGCCGGTGGCGACGCCGCTGAGGTGGCGCGCCTCGCCAGCGAAGAACCGGATCTGGTCGACCGAGAGCATGATCTCGTCGGCGACGAGGGATGCGCGAGGCTTGCCGGTGTCCTTCGACTCCAGGTCGGCGAACTCGTCCGCGCGAGCCTCCATCGCGTCGGCGATGCGGAACAGTGCGAGCTGGCGCTCCGCGGGAGTGGTCTCGCCCCACTCCTCGAACGCTGCGGCGGCCGCGGAGTAGGCCGCGTCGACGTCGGCCTTGCCCGACACAGGGGATGTCGCGTACGACTCCTCTGTTGCCGGGTCGATGACCTCGAAACTCGAGTCGCCGCGCGCGGAGACGAATTCGCCGTTGATGAAGTTACGGATCTCTGCCATGGCACTAACTTAGCCGGGCGTCAGCCGTGGCATCCAGCGTTGACACCAACGATTTCAGCAGTCATTTCAAGTCTGAGGTGCGGAATCGCTTGTGACTACCCTCGCACACTGACAGAATCGAGCCATGAGCCGTCCTCCGCGTCCTCCGGGATCGAAGCCGATCGCGCTCGATGACGTCTCGAAGGCGATCATCGAACAGCTGCAGGGCGATGGACGACGCTCATACGCGGAGATCGGCAAGGCCGTGGGTCTCAGCGAGGCCGCGGTTCGTCAACGCGTGCAGAAGCTCACCGACTCGGGCGTCATGCAAGTCGTGGCCGTCACCGATCCGATGCAGCTGGGCTTCTACCGCCAGGCGATGATCGGGATCCGCGTGTCCGGAGATACCACCACCGTCGCCGAGAAGCTCGGACGCCTGCCCGCGGTCGACTACGTCGTGCTGACCGCCGGAAGCTTCGACATCCTCGCGGAGGTCGTGTGCGAGAACGACGAGGATCTCATCGAACTGCTCAACAAGCAGATCCGCGGCATCGAGGGCGTGCAGTCCACGGAGACCTTCGTCTACCTGAAGCTGCTCAAGCAGTTCTACAACTGGGGAACGAGATAGAGATGACAATGACCGAACCGACCCTGACCACCTACAACGAGGCGGACCTTCAGCAGAAGGCCAAGGACCACCTCTGGATGCACTTCTCCCGCCAGTCCGTCATGGAGAGCGGTGCGGGAGTGCCCATCATCGTCAAGGGCGAGGGCCACCACATCTGGGACTCCACCGGTCGCAAGTACATCGACGGCCTCAGCGGCCTGTTCGTTGTCAACGCCGGCCACGGTCGCAAGCGACTCGCGGATGTCGCAGCCCGCCAGGCCGAGGAACTCGCCTTCTTCCCGATCTGGTCGTACGCGCACCCCAACGCGATCGAGCTCGCCGACCGTCTGGCCTCCTACGCGCCCGGCGACCTCAACCGAGTCTTCTTCTCCACCGGCGGCGGCGAGGCGGTCGAGACCGCGTTCAAGCTCGCCAAGTACTACTGGAAGCTGCAGGGACGCCCGACCAAGCACAAGGTGATCTCCCGGTCGATCGCCTACCACGGCACGCCGCAGGGAGCGCTTGCCATCACGGGCATCCCGGGCATGAAGGAGATGTTCGAGCCCCTGGTGCCCGGCGGCTTCCGCGTGCCCAACACCAACTTCTACCGCTCCGAGGAGATGGGCTTCGTCGCCTCCCCCGGTGCCGACTCGGCCACCGCCGAACGCGAGTTCGGGCTGTGGGCCGCCAACCGCATCGAGGAGATGATCCTCTTCGAAGGCCCCGAGACGGTGGCCGCCGTCTTCCTCGAACCGGTGCAGAACTCGGGCGGATGCTTCCCCCCGCCCCCCGGATACTTCCAGCGGGTGCGCGAGATCTGCGACCAGTACGACGTGCTGCTCGTCAGCGACGAGGTCATCTGCGCCTTCGGACGCATCGGCCACATGTTCGCCTGCGACGAGTTCGGCTACGTGCCCGACATGATCACCTGCGCCAAGGGAATGACCAGCGGATACTCCCCCATCGGCGCCACGATCGTGAGCGACCGCGTATACGAGCCCTTCAAGCACGGCACGACGTCGTTCTACCACGGCTACACGTTCGGCGGGCACCCCGTGTCATCCGCTGTCGCGCTGGCCAACCTCGACATCTTCGAGGAGGAGAAGCTCAACGAGCGCGTTCGCGAGAACTCGCCGCTGTTCCGATCGGCGCTCGAGCGCCTGAATGATCTGCCGATCGTGGGTAACGTGCGCGGCGACGGCTACTTCTTCGGAATCGAGCTCGTCAAGGACAAGGCCACCAAGGAGACCTTCAACGACGCCGAGTCCGAACGCCTGCTGCGCGGCTTCCTCTCGAAGGCGCTCTTCGACGCGGGCCTGTACTGCCGCGCCGACGACCGCGGCGACCCCGTGATCCAGCTCGCACCGCCGCTGACGATCGGGCCGACCGAGTTCGACGAGATCGAGGGCATCCTGCGCGGCGTGCTCACCGAGGCGTGGTCCCGGCTCTGAGCGCCGGGGAGGATGCTGCCGCGGGTGGGGATGCGCAGCGCGCGTACCGGCGGCTGAGCTTCTGGCACGACACCGTGCCCGACGACCTCAGTCCCCGGTCGGCACTCGCGGGCGATCTCGACGTCGATGTCGCCATCGTGGGTGGCGGACTGACCGGACTCTGGACGGCGTGGTACCTGCTCGAGCGTGACCCCAAGCTGCGCATCGCGGTGCTCGAGAAGGAGATCGTCGGGTTCGGCGCATCCGGACGCAACGGCGGCTGGTGCAGCGCCCTGTTCCCGCGGTCCACGGCGTCCCTGGAGCGCACCCACGGGCGTGATGCTGCAGTGGCGATGCGGCGGGCGATGGTGCAGACCGTCGACGAGGTCGGGCGGGTCGCGGCATCCGCTGACATCGGTATCGACTACGCCAAGGGCGGCACCATCGCGTTCGCGCGGTCGTCGGTTCAGCTCGCAGCAGCCCGCGAGGAGGTGGCTGAGGCCCAGCGCTACGGTGTCGACGAGACCGAGTTGTGGGGCATCCATGCGGTCAAGGCCGCTGGCGCGCTGGGGGCGAGCTTCGATCCGGCCTGTGCGCGCATCCACCCCGCGAAGCTCGTGCGCGGGCTAGCACGCTCCCTCGAGAAGCGCAGCGCGACGATCTTCGAGCAGACCGAGGTGCTCGACTACGCGCCTCGCACGGTCTTCACGTCCGGCGGCACGGTTCGGGCCGAGAACGTCGTCATCGCGACCGAGGGGTACGGTGCGACCCTGCGCGCCACCCGCCGCCGTGTGCTGCCCCTCTATTCGCTGATGATCGCCAGCGAGCCCATGACGGATGCCGCGTGGGACGAGATCGGCATCGCGCACGGCCAGACCTTCACCGACTACCGCCACCTCCTCGTCTACGGACAGCGCACGGCAGACAATCGCTTCGCCTTCGGTGGACGCGGGGCGCGCTACCACTGGGGCAGCGCCATCAAGCCCGAGTACGACAGGGTCCGTGGCGTGTTCGATCACCTTCGGGCGACACTGCGCGACTTCTTCCCCTCGATCGGCGACCTGGGCGTGACTCACACCTGGGGTGGCCCGCTCGGCGTGCCGAGGGATTGGCACGCGACCGCCAGCTATGACCGGGCACAGGGCATGGCCTGGGCCGGCGGCTATGTGGGCGACGGGCTGAGCACGACGAACCTCGCGGGCCGCACCCTGGCCGACCTGATCACGGGAACCGACACGGAGCTCGTGCGACTGCCGTGGGTGAACCACTCGTCACCGTCGTGGGAGCCGGAGCCCCTGCGGTTCCTCGGCGCCAACGCGGGTCTGCTCGCCATGACGGTGGCGGATACCGAAGAGCGCATCACCAAGCGGCCGTCCCTCGCGGCGAAGCTCATGGGGCCGCTCGTCGGGCACTGATTGTTACGGCCGCGTAAATTTAGTTGACGCGTCCACTAAATCGGGAATGATCCAGCGATCGATGCACTTTCATGCATCATGACTACATCAACCAGCATTCACCCTGACTACATCACCGGCACCTGGAAGCTCGACCCGAGCCACTCCGAGGTGTCGTTCACGGTGAAGCACCTCATGATCAGCAAGGTTCGCGGCGTCTTCGAGACCTTCGATGTCACGATCGTCACCGCCGAGAACCCGCACGACAGCACCATCGAGGCCACCATCGACGTGGCATCCGTCAACACCGGCAACGAGGGGCGCGACAACCACCTGCGCACCAGCGACTTCTTCCTCGTCGAGGAGCACCCGACGATGAGCTTCGTCTCCACCTCCTTCGACGGCGAGCCCGACGACTTCTCCGTCACCGGTGACCTCACCCTGCGGGGCGTCACCAAGAGCGTCGTTCTGAAGGGCGAGTTCGGCGGCATCATCACCGACGGCTACGGCAACACCCGCGCCGGTGCGACGGCGACCGCGAAGATCAACCGTCACGACTTCGGCGTCAACTGGAACGCCGCGCTCGAGGCCGGTGGCATGACCCTCGGCGACGACGTGACCATCACGCTCGACCTCCAGGTGATCCTGCAGCCGTAGGCCTGCCGCTCGCGGCGGCGACACGGAGGTCAATCCGTGATCGCCGCCGCGAACTGAGAGGTGTACAGCTCGAAGTAGGCACCGCGAGCGGCGAGCAACTCGTCGTGGGTGCCCTGCTCGACGATGGCACCGTTCTCCATCACCAGGATCAGGTCCGCATCACGGATCGTCGAGAGGCGATGCGCGATCACGAAACTGGTGCGATCCTGCCGCAGCGCCTTCATCGCCTGCTGCACCAGCACCTCGGTGCGGGTGTCCACCGAGCTGGTGGCCTCATCCAGGATGAGCACGCTCGGCCGCGCGAGGAAGGCCCGCGCGATCGTGAGCAGTTGCTTCTCGCCCGCGCTGACGTTCGAGCCCTCGTCATCGAGCAGGGTGTCGTAGCCGTCGGGCAGGGAGTGCACGAAACGGTCGACGTAGGTTGCGCGCGCGGCATCCATGATCTCCTCCTCCGTCGCCTCCGGCCGCCCGTACGCGATGTTCGCTCGGATCGTGCCCGCGAACAGCCAGGTGTCCTGCAGCACCATGCCCATGCGCGAGCGCAGCGCGTCGCGCGACATGGTCGCGATGTCGACACCGTCGAGCGTGATGCGTCCGGAGTCGATCTCGTAGAAACGCATCATGAGGTTGACGAGCGTTGTCTTGCCTGCGCCGGTCGGTCCCACGATCGCGATCGTCTGACCGGGTTCCGCGACGAGCGACAGGTCGTCGATGAGCGGCTTCTCCGGCTCGTAGCGGAACGAGACGTTCTCGAAGGCGAGGCGGCCGGACGCACCGCCGTACTCACCCAGGGCCTGCGTCTCCGAGCCCTCAGGATCGGGCGACTGCTCGGGCGCATCAAGTAGCTCGAACACCCGCTCCGCCGACGCGACTCCCGACTGCAGGAGATTCGCCATCGAACCGAGCTGGCTGAGCGGCTGGGTGAACTGACGCGAGTACTGGATGAAGGCCTGCACGTCACCGAGGCTCATCGTGCCGTTGGACACGAACAGTCCGCCGACCACCGCGATCGCCACGTAGACCAGGTTTCCCACGAACATCATCGCGGGCATGATGATGCCGCTCACGAACTGTGCGCCGAAGCTGGCTTCGTAGAGCTCGGCGTTCTTCTCGGCGAACCGGCTCTCGACCTCGCGGTGGCGACCGAACACCTTCACGAGGGCGTGACCCGAGTAGGCCTCCTCGATCTGTCCGTTCAGCGCACCGGTGTGGGTCCACTGGGCGACGAAGAGCTTCTGCGATCGCTTGGCGATGACCGCCGTGATGCCGAGCGTCAACGGGATGGTGATGAGGGCGATCAGAGCCAGGACCGGCGAGATGATGAACATCATCACGAGCACACCCACGACCGTCAGCAGCGACGTGATCACCTGGCTCAGGGTCTGCTGCATGCTCTGCCCGATGTTGTCGACGTCGTTGGTGACGCGGCTGAGCAGCTCGCCCCGCTGCATCCCGTCGAAGTAGCGCAACGGCAGCACGTTGACCTTGGCCTCGACGTCTGCCCTGAGGCGGTAGACCGTGCGCTGCACGATGCCGTTGAGCAGATAGCTGGAGAGCCAGGAGAACACCGACGCGAGCACGTAGATGAGCAGAACGATCCCCAACACCATCTGCAGAGCCGAGAAGTCGATGCCCTGCCCGGGCGTCAGCGTCATGCCGCTGATGAAATCAGCCTTCTGGTTGTCGCCGGATGCCCGGAGCTGGTCGATCACCTGCTGCTGGGTCACCCCCGTCGGAAGGGTCTTCGAGATGATGCCCGAGAAGATGATGTTCGTGGCCTCACCGAGCAGCTTCGGCCCCAGCACCGACAGCGTGACGCTGACGACCGAGAGGGCGATCACGATGATCACTCCCGCCCGGTGCGGGCTGAGCCGCGCGAGCAGCCGCTTCGCCGATGGGCCGAAGTTCATCGACTTCTCGGCGGGCATCCCCATGCCACCGAAGGGACCGCCACCGCCGGGGCCGCGCCTCATCGGGGGGCGCGCGGGTGTGGTGGTGCTCATGCTGCCTCCTCGGCCTTCAGCTGGCTGTCGACGATCTCGGCGTACGTCTCGTTCGACGCGAGCAGCTCGTCATGGGTTCCCCGGCCGACGATCTCACCGTCCTCGATCACGAGAATCTGGTCGGCATCGACGATCGTCGACACCCGCTGGGCAACGATGATCTTGGTGGTGGCCTTCTCGGCGCGGGACAGTGCTCGTCGGAGGCGGGCATCCGTGGCGGTGTCAAGGGCGGAGAACGAGTCGTCGAAGACGAGAATCTCGCTGCGCTTCACCAGCGCCCGGGCAATCGCCAAGCGTTGTCGCTGACCACCCGAGACGTTGGTACCACCCTGCGCTATCGGCGACTCCAGCCCCTCGGGCATCGCCTCGACGAAGTCCTTGGCCTGCGCGACCTCGAGCGCCCGCCAGAGTTCCTCGTCGGTGGCATCCGGCTTGCCGTAGCGCAGGTTGCTGGCCACGGTTCCGGAGAACAGGTACGCCTTCTGTGGCACCAGACCGATGCGCCCCCAGAGCAGGTCGGCGTCGAGCAGCTTCACGTCGACACCGTCGAGCATCACGCTGCCCCCGGTCGCGTCGAACAGGCGCGGGAGCAGGTTGACCAGCGTGGTCTTTCCCGCGCCGGTGCTGCCGATGATGGCGGTGGTCTGGCCCGGGCGAGCCTCGAAGGAGATGTTGCGCAGCACCGGATGCTCGGCGCCGGGGTAGGTGAACTCCACGTCGCGCAGCTCGATGTGCCCCTTGCCGACGAGGTCGGTGACCGGATGCTCCGGCAGCACCACCGACGTCTCGGTGGCCAGCACCTGCCCGATCCGATCGGCCGACACCGCCGCGCGCGGGATGAGGATCGCCATGAAGGTCGCCATCATGACCGCCATCAGAATCTGGATGAGGTAGGTGAGGAAGGCCGTGAGGGCGCCGATCTGCATGGATCCGTCATCGATGCGGAAGGCACCGAACCAGAGCACGGCGACGCTCGACACGTTCATGATCAGCAGCACGACGGGGAAGACCAGGGCGAACAGGCGGCCTGCGCTGATGGCGGTCTGGGTGACATCCTCGTTGGCCTTCGCAAACCGCTCTGTCTCGAGGCCCTCGCGCACGAACGCGCGCACCACCCGGATGCCCGCGAGCTGTTCGCGCAGTACGCGGTTGACCGTGTCGATCCGGGTTTGCATGAGGCGGAACAGCGGAACCATGCGCGAGATGATCAACCCGATCGAGAGCAGAAGCACGGGAATCGCGATCACCATGATCCACGACAGCTCCAGATCCTGCTGAAGAGCCATGATGATGCCGCCGATCGCGAGGATCGGTGCCGACACCAGCAGCGTGCAGGTCATGAGCACGAGCAGTTGCACCTGCTGCACGTCGTTGGTGGTGCGGGTGATGAGCGAGGGCGCCCCGAACTTGGAGACCTCCCGCTCGGAGAACTCGCCCACGCGCTGGAAGATCGCGCCGCGCATGTCCCGCCCGACCTTCATCGCTGCCTTGGCACCGAAGTACACCGCCGTGATCGCCGCAGCGACCTGAACGAGCGTGATGCCGAGCATGACCGCCCCGACACCGAGGATGTAGTTGGTGTCGCCTGTGGCGATGCCCTTGTCGATGATGTCGGCGTTCAGACTCGGCAGGTAGAGCGAGGCTATCGACTGTGCGAGTTGGAAGACCACGACACCCACGATGAGCGGCCAGTGCGGCTTGAGAAACCGCAGGATGAGTGAGATCAGCATGTCAGTCCTTCTTCGGGTGGGCGGCCTCGGGTGAGACCAGGATGCCGCGGGTGATGAGTTCGACGATCTCCGCGTCGGTGAGTTCGGGGCCACCGACCGGAATCGAGGTCGCGATCGCGAGGACCCGCACATACTGAGCGAGGCGCTCGGGTGCCACCCTCAGGCGGTGGGCGTCGGGAGCGAAGGCATCGGAGATGACCCGGTTGAAGCGCTCGAGCTGCTCCGCGCTCGGAGTCGGTCCGCGACGGCCGGTGAGCATCGCCATTCTCATGACGTCCCGCACGCGGTGGCGCATGACATCCACGAGAATCTCCAACTTCTCTTCGAGATCGAGTGAGGCGTCGATGAGTGGACCCGCTTCGCCGCTGGCGCCTCGCTCGAAGAACGCGTCGGCAGCGGCCGCGATCAGGCTCTCCTTGTCACCGAAGGCGCGAAAGACCGTACCTTCGGCGACACCCGCCGCCTCGGCGATCTGCCGCGAGGTGATGCCCACACCGTGCTCGAGGATGAGCGGGATCACGGCGTCGATGATCATCTCCCGACGGTCCTCGGGGGCGAGGGGCCGCGCGCGCGAACCTGTGGTGGACACCGCACCATAGTAAGTGAGTGAGTACTCACTCCGCCACTCCCGGAGGCACCCACCATGAGGAATCTTGACGCCGGGTCGGATAGAGTCCTGCGGTGATGATCGACCAGAACGGGGCGCTGCTTCCCAACGGGCTGCCCCAGGCCCGCGCCCGACTGGGAGTCGGCCAGGGCATCGCCATCGCGGTAGGCCTCGTGATCTCGGTGGCAGCATCCGCCGGGGTCGGCTGGGTCGCGTTCAACCAGCAGCGTGTGGTCGATCAGGCTGCGGTCTGGCAGTACGCACCCGACGCTGCGATCGCGTCCTATGCTCAGCGCACCGACCTCACCGACGAGGGCTCGTTCCTGTTCTTCGCGAGTCGACCGCAGGTCTCGACCGGCCAGCTCTTCAACGACATCTGCTCCGCGCACCAGGAGGATGTGGGGATCCTCGGATGCTACGTGCCCACCACCCGGCAGATTCACCTCTACGACGTGACCGATCCCCGCCTCGACGGTCTCGAAGATGTCGTTGCCGCCCACGAGCTGCTCCACGCGGCGTGGGACCGCATGAGCGCCGCGGAGCGTGATGCCCTCGCCCCGCTGCTGGAGGCCGAGGCAGCCAAGCACGCCGACGACGCCGACTTCGCCGCCACACTCGAGTTCTACCAGCGCACCGAGCCCGGTGAGCGACTGAACGAGCTGCACTCGATCATCGGCACGGAATTCACCGGGCTGGATGACGCGCTGGAGGCGCACTACGCCCGGTACTTCGCCGATCGCTCAGCGGTAACCGCCCTTCACGAGCAATCGAATCGGGTGTTTATCGAACAGGCCGCGGCAGTGCGGGGGCTCACGGCGCAGATCGACGCGCTCGCGGCATCCATCGACTCGGACTATGCCGCCTACAACTCCGCCTACGACGAGCTGAACTCCGACGTCGATGCCTTCAACGCGCGGGCGAGCGCCGGAGACTTCAGCTCGCAGGATCAGTTCGATCGCGCGCGCGGCGAGCTCGTCGACCGGCAGGATGAACTCGACGCCCAGTACGCCGCAATCGAGGCGAACGTGAACCAGTACAACTCACTGATCGCCCAACTCGACGCCCTCAACGCGACGACCGAGGAACTCAACGCGGCCATCAACATCGCGCCCCACCCCACGGCCGAATCGGCCGGTTAGGCGAAGATCCCCGAGATCGTCGCGACCTCGTCTGCGGTCGGCGTCCACTCGCGGGATGCCGCAGCGTTCTGCCGCAGCTGCTCCGGACCGGTCGCCCCGGCGATCACACTCGTGAGGCCCGGCTGAGCCAGGAGCCAGCCGATCGTCGCCGAGAGCATCGTCACGCCGTGCTCAGCACAGAACGCCTCATAGCGCTCGATGGTGTCCCACGGGGCGGTATCTGCCAAGTGCGGCCGCTGGCGCATGATCCGGGTGTCACTGGGTCGCTCGGTTCGGGTGAACTTGCCCGTGAACAATCCGTGGTACAGCGGGAAGAACGGCAGGAACCCGAGCCCATAGCGGCGCACCGTCGGCAGGAGCTCCCGTTCGGCGTCCCGAACGAGCAGGCTGAACTCGTTCTGAGCCGACTCGAAGCGCGCTCCCCCCAGCCGCACCGCCGACTCCTCGGCCTCGACGACCTGCTCGGCGGTGAAGTTGGAATGCCCGAATGCCCGAATCGTGCCCTCCGCCACCAACTCGGTCAGAGCCCCGATCGTCTCCTCGATCGGCGTGACTGGGTCGGGCGTGTGGAGCTGATACAGGTCGATGTGATCGGTCTGCAGCCGACGCAGCGAATCTGCGACAGCCGCCCGAATATAGGCTCGCGATCCCTTGGGTGCTCCGTCGGCGATCCCTAGATCCACTTGCGCGTGACCGAACTTGGTGGCCAACACGAATCGATCGCGTCGGCCAGCCAGAGCGACCCCGAGATACGTCTCGCTCTGACCGGGATGACCGCCATACAGGTCCGCGGTGTCGAGCAAAGTGACGCCCAGATCGTCAGCAGCGTCGATGACTGCCGTCGTTCCCTCCTGGCTCTCGGTGCGACTGCCCGGTCGGCCGAAGTTGTTGCCACCGAGGCCGACGACTGAGACCTCAAGGCCCGATCGGCCGAGTTCACGATGAGGGAGAGTGATCATGCTCCCATCCTCCCCCAGTCGCGATGAGACGACGTTTCTCCCATGTCCGAAAAGTGCCAGTGGGCCGTCGGATGACGCGGCTAGGGTCAAAGCATGCAGAACCACACCACCATCGACTCGCCGCCCCCGCCGTCGATCCACATCGCCCGCGTCGACTCCCCCATCGGGCGAATCGAGATCACAAGCGACGCCACCTCGATCACCTCGCTCGCCATCGAGCGCGACGGCCGCCTCCCCCACGACGGCCAGCCCGACGCCAGCACCGCGGTCATCGATACCGCGATCGCTCAGCTATCCGAGTACTTCGCGGGCACCCGGCGCGACTTCGATGTGCCGGTCACGCTGGGCGGCACGGACTTCCAGCGTTCGGTTTGGCGAGAGCTCACCGACATCCCGTTCGGAGAGGTTGCCTCGTACGGCGAGATCGGCATGGCAACCGGTCGCCCCACGGCGGGGCGGGCCGTCGGTGGCGCCGTTGGCGCGAACCCGGTACCGATCATCATCCCCTGCCACCGCGTGCTCGCCTCCAACGGACGCATCACCGGCTACAGCGGCGGCAACGGCATCCCGACGAAGGAATGGCTGCTGGATCACGAGGGCATCGAGCACCGGTGACAGATCGCGCAAGTGCTGTTGTCGGCGAAGACGGCCTGGCCCGCTGCGCGTGGGTGGGCAACGATCCCGAGTACCGCCGCTACCACGACGAGGAGTGGGGGCGACCCCTGCACGGCGACCAGCGCGTGTTCGAGAAGATCGCCCTTGAGGGCTTTCAGGCCGGCCTGTCGTGGATCACCATATTGAGGCGCCGCCCGGGCTTCAGGGACGCGTTCCACGGCTTCGACATCGCGCGAGTTGCCGCCATGGGGCCGCAGGATGTGGAGACGCTGATGCTCGACCCGCGCATCATCCGCAACCGCGCGAAGATCGAGGCGACGATCTCCAACGCGAAGGTGACACTTGAGATGGCCGAGGGTGAGCTCGACGAGTTCGTCTGGAGCTTCGCACCGCCCGCGGGCAGGCGCAGGCCCGAGTCACTCGGGGACATCCCGGCGGTCACGACCGAGTCCACCGCACTGAGCAAAGCCCTGCGCTCGCGGGGGTTCCGGTTCGTCGGACCCACGACGATGTACGCGCTCATGCAGTCCGCCGGGCTCGTCGACGACCACGTTGTGGGATGCCACCGGGCCAGCTGACTCCAAGGCTGCGCGCCGAGCCGACCGCAACTACTGCACGAGATCGAGCTCGCCTGGGCTCCGCTTCTCCAGCCGGATGCCCGTCGACTGAGCCCAGTCGATGAGCGAGTCGACGCCGTCATGATCGATGCCGCTCGCTAGCACCGCCTTCACGAACTCGCCCTTCGACTTCTTGTTGAAGTGTGACAGGGCGACCTTGCGCCCTGCGGCGTCTTCGGCAACCACGCGCACGTACCACGCGCCGTCGGGTGCCGGTCCCAGGGACGCGTACGACTCACTGCGCAGGTCGATCAGCAGTCCGGACCGGACCGCGAGCTCTGTGGTTACCGCGGACCGCCAGTGGCTGCGCAGGGACAGACCCGGAAGGCGTGAGTCATGCGACAGCCGATAGGCCGGGATCGGGTCATCCGAGCGAAGGAGTCCGAACAGGGCGGAGTGGATCGCGACATGGCGGCCCGCGAAGTCTCGCTCGGCGGTCGTGAGGGATGCCGCATCCAGGCCGTCGTAGAGCACACCGGTGTACCGATCGATCGCCGGCATCACGGGCGAACTGCGCACCTGACGATTGCGGTCGATCTCCGCGCGCTGCGTAGGCCCGAGGCCCAGAGCGGTCATCGAGTCGCCCACGCTCCGGGAGAGGCGCGCGAGGGCGGCGAGCGTGGCTCGGCGCTGAGGGGTGAGGGCGGGGAAGCCCAGCTCGGCGAGATCGAGCCGACGGGCATCCACTCCCCCGTCGCGCTTCGTCTCGGAGGGGGGAAGCAGCAGAAGCACTAGCTCTTGAGGAAGGCGATCGCGCGCTCGACGTTCACGCCGAGCGGGTCGACGGAGTCGAGGGTGATCCGGGCGACGGCTGCGCTCGATCCGGTCCAGTCCGCGTAGTCATCGAAGCTCTGCTCGACCGCGTTCCACGTCAGCTGGATGTGAGGCATGCGCTTGCGCCAGCCCTCGATGCGACTGCGGTGCAGCTCGGGATCTGAGCAGATCACTTCGATGAACCTGATCGGTTCCTGCATGCGCTCGGCCAGGGCGACCCACTGCTCCCGCGCGGGCGCGACAGCGTTGACGGCATCGACCATCACACCGATTCCGGTGCTGAGGACCCGCTCGGCAAGGGTCTCAGCGACGAGGTACGCCGCGAGACCCGTCGGCTGGTCGGCAGCGATACCGGCCTGCAGGATGGCGGTCTCAATGGGGTCGACCGACACCACGGGGATGTTCAGCCGACTCGCGACAACCTGCCCGATCGTCGACTTGCCCGTGCCGGGGAGGCCTGCCATCGCGACGAGCACGGTTGCTACCCCTGACTGACCAGCTCGGCGTTACGGGCGACGACGGTGACGTTGTTGTTGTCGACCGAGAGGAACCCATCGTCGGCTGTTGCCGTGATGAGCTCGCCGTCGATCGTCGTCACGCGCACCTCGCCGGTGCCGAGAATAGCCAGAATCGGCTCGTGGCCCGCCAGAATACCGATCTCACCCACGAGAGTGCGGGCAATGATCTGCTTCGCCTTGCCCGACCAGACCTCCTGATCGGCCGAGACGATGCTGACCTTGAGCTCGGCCATGGTTAGCCGTTCTCCTTCTGGATCTGCGCCCAGCGCTCTTCGACGTCGGAGATCGCACCGACGTTGAAGAAGGCCTGCTCGGCAACGTGGTCAAACTCACCCTTGGTGATTGCGTCGAACGACTCGATGGTGTCCTTCAGCGGAACTGTCGAACCCTCGACGCCCGTGAACTTCTTGGCCATGTAGGTGTTCTGCGACAGGAACTGCTGGATGCGGCGCGCCCGCGACACGGTGATCTTGTCCTCTTCGGAGAGCTCGTCAACACCGAGGATCGCGATGATCTCCTGGAGTTCCTTGTTCTTCTGGAGGATCGCCTTCACGTTCGTGGCCACCCGGTAGTGGTCGGCACCCAGGTAGCGGGGGTCGAGGATGCGGCTGGTCGACGTGAGCGGGTCGACGGCCGGGTAGAGACCCTTCGACGCGATCTCACGGCTGAGCTCGGTCGTGGCGTCGAGGTGCGCGAACGTCGTGGCCGGAGCCGGGTCCGTGTAGTCGTCGGCGGGAACGTAGATGGCCTGCAGCGACGTGATCGAGTGACCGCGAGTCGAGGTGATGCGCTCCTGGAGGATACCCATCTCATCCGCGAGGTTGGGCTGGTAACCCACGGCGGACGGCATGCGACCCAGAAGCGTCGAGACCTCGGAACCGGCCTGCGTGAAGCGGAAGATGTTGTCGATGAACAACAGCACGTCCTGCTTCTGCACGTCGCGGAAGTACTCCGCCATCGTCAGCGCGGAGAGGGCGACACGCAGACGCGTGCCCGGCGGCTCATCCATCTGGCCGAAGACGAGGGCGGTCTTGTCGAAGACGCCCGCCTCCTCCATCTCGGCGATGAGGTCGTTGCCCTCACGGGTACGCTCACCGACACCGGCGAACACCGACACACCACCGTGATCGGACGCCACGCGCTGGATCATCTCCTGGATGAGCACGGTCTTGCCGACACCGGCACCACCGAAGAGGCCGATCTTTCCACCGAGTACATACGGGGTGAGGAGGTCGATGACCTTGATGCCGGTCTCGAAGAGCTCGGTCTTCGACTCGAGCTGGTCGAATGCCGGGGGCTTGCGGTGGATCGGCCAACGCTCGGTGATCTCGATCTTCTCGCCGCCCATGGTGCCGTCGGCGTCAGCATTGAGGATCTCACCGATGACGTTGAAGACCTTGCCCTTGGTGACGTCACCGACGGGGACCGTGATGGGGCCACCGGTGTCGCGCACCTCCTGGCCGCGCACCAGACCGTCGGTGGGCTTGAGCGCGATGGCACGGATGAGGTCGTCACCCAGGTGCTGTGCGACCTCGAGCGTGATCTCGGTCGACTCCGACCCGATGGTGATCGTGGTCTTCAGTGCGTTGTAGATGCCGGGAATCGAGTCGTGCGGGAACTCGATGTCGACGACGGGGCCGGTGACGCGCGCAATGCGCCCGACACCCGCGACGGCGGCCTGGGCGGCCGGGGCCTTCTTCGTAGCGGTAGCCATGATGTTCTCTCTCTGTCGTTACTTCGCCGAGCTCAGGGCGTCTGCGCCGCCCACGATCTCGGAAATCTGTTGGGTGATCTCGGACTGGCGCGCGTTGTTGGCCAGTCGGGTGTAGTCCTTGATGAGCTTGTCCGCGTTGTCGCTCGCCGACTTCATCGCCTTCTGCGTGGCCGCGTGCTTGGCGGCGGCCGACTGGAGCATGGCGTTGAAGATACGGCTCTCGATGTAGACGGGGAGCAGGGCATCCAGCACCGTGCTCGGGTCGGGCTCGAACTCGTAGGCGGGGAACACGTCGGTGTTGTCCGGCGCTTCGACACCTTCCACGATCTCGAGGGGCAGGAGTCGAACGACCTCGGGCACCTGCACGAGCATGCTCACGAAGCGGTTGTAGACGATGTGGATCTCGTCGACGCCACCCTCGCTCGCCGGCTGCACGAACTTCTCGACCAGCGCATCGCCGATCTCCTTGGCGGTGTCGAACTCGGGGGCATCCGTGCCGCCGATCCAGATCTTCTCGGCGGCGCGCTTGCGGAAGGCGAAGTAGCCGACGGCCTTGCGCCCCACCAAGAAGTACACGACCGTCTTGCCCTGACCCTCGAGGCGGGCCGCGAGCTCACCCGCTTCGCGAAGCACGTTCGAGTTGAACGCGCCCGCGAGTCCGCGGTCCGACGAGAAGATGACGATCGCAGCGCGCTCGACCACCTCGGGCTCGGTCGTGAGGATGTGGTCCACGTTCGAGAACGTGGCGACCGCAGAGACGGCGCGCGTGATGGCGCGCGAGTACGGCCCGGAGGCTGCCACCCGCTGCTGCGCCTTCTGGATGCGCGAAGCGGAGATGAGCTCCATGGCCCGAGTGATCTTCTTGGTCGTCTGGGCAGACTTGATCTTCTGCCGGTAGACCCGAAGTTGCGCTCCCATGTGTCTTTCTTCCCTTAGTGGTTATCGGTGATCGAGCTTGTCGAGATCAGTCGAGTTCGATAGCCCTACTTGCCGCGCTTCTGCTTGACGATCTTCTCCTGCTCGATGTCCTCTTCGGCGATCTCCTCGAACACCTCGGTGCCGACGGAGATCAGCGAGCGACCGTCACCGGTCTGGAACTCGAGCTTGAACTTGTCGATCGCGGCATCGAGCGCAGCGGTCGTGTCGTCGTCGAGCACGTTGGTGTCGCGCAGGGTGTCGAGCACCTTCGTGTTGCGCGCGAGGTAGTCGTGCAGTTCGGACTCGAATCGCAGGATGTCCTCGACCGCGACCTCGTCGAGCTTGCCGTTGGTGCCGGCCCAGATCGAGACGACCTGCTTCTCAACCGGGAACGGGGAGTACTGCGGCTGGCGCAGCAGCTCGGTGAGGCGGGCACCGCGGGCGAGCTGACGGCGGCTCGCGGCATCCAGGTCGGAGGCGAACATCGCGAATGCCTCGAGCGAGCGGTACTGGGCGAGCTCGAGCTTGAGCGTTCCGGAGACCTTCTTGATCGACTTGACCTGGGCGTCACCACCAACGCGGGACACCGAGATGCCCACGTCAACAGCGGGGCGCTGGTTGGCGTTGAACAGGTCGGACTGGAGGAAGATCTGGCCGTCGGTGATCGAGATCACGTTGGTCGGAATGTAGGCGGAGACGTCGTTGGCCTTCGTCTCGATGATCGGAAGTCCGGTCATCGATCCGGCACCCAGCTCGTCGGAGAGCTTGGCACAACGCTCCAGCAGACGGGAGTGCAGGTAGAACACGTCACCGGGGTATGCCTCACGTCCCGGCGGGCGACGCAGCAGCAGCGACACGGCGCGGTAGGCTTCGGCCTGCTTGGACAGGTCATCGAAGATGATGAGGACGTGCTTGCCGTCGTACATCCACTGCTGGCCGATGGCCGACCCGGTGTACGGCGCGAGGTACTTGAAGCCGGCGGGGTCGGAGGCGGGAGCCGCGACGATGGTCGTGTACTCCATGGCGCCCGCATCCTCGAGCGCGCCCTTGACGGCCGCGATCGTGGAGCCCTTCTGTCCGATGGCGACGTAGATGCAGCGCACCTGCTTGTTGGTGTCGCCCGACTCCCAGTTGGCCTTCTGGTTGATGATCGTGTCGATCGCGATGGCCGTCTTACCGGTCTGGCGGTCGCCGATGATGAGCTGGCGCTGGCCGCGACCGATCGGGATCATCGCGTCGATGGCCTTGATGCCGGTCTGCATGGGCTCGTGCACGCTCTTGCGCTGCATGACGCCGGGCGCCTGGAGCTCGAGGGCACGACGAGTGGATGCCTTGATCTCGCCCAGACCGTCGATGGGAGCACCGAGCGGGTCGACGACGCGACCGAGGAACGCGTCACCGACGGGGACGGACAGGACCTCGCCGGTGCGGGTCACCTCCATGCCCTCGACGATGCCCGTGAACTCACCGAGGATGACGACACCGATCTCGTCCTCGTCGAGGTTCTGGGCCAGGCCCAGGGTGCCGTCGGCGAAGCGCAGGAGCTCGTTGGCCATGGCGCCGGGCAGGCCCTCGACGTGGGCGATGCCGTCTGCGGCATCCACGACGTAGCCGACCTCGGTCGTCGTCGCCTTGCCGGGCTCGTAAGCCTTGACGAACTCCTTGAGCGCGTCGCGGATCTCGTCCGGGCTGATGGTCAGTTCTGCCATTGGTTCATTCCTCTTTCGTGGAAACTTCTCGTGCCACTCGCGCTAGGCGAGCTGAAGCCTGAGGTCGGTGAGTCGGGTCGCGATGCTGCCGTCGATGACGTCGTCACCGATCTGCACACGCATGCCGCCAAGAACGGCGGGGTCAACGAGTTCGTTGATGCGGATTGTGGTGCCGTATCGAGCAGACAGCGCCTTCTCGAGGCGTGCAGTCTGGTCGGCGGCCAGAGGCGTGGCGACCGTGATGGTCGCAATCGTGTGACCGAAGGCCTCGGCGACGATTGTCGACGCGTACCGCACGAGTTCGCCGATGCGGCGACCCCGGGGCTGCGCGAGAAGTGCCTTCAGGATCGCGACAGTCTGCTCGCTCGCCTTGCCTGCGAGCAGCTTCGTGACCAGGGCCACCTTGCCCTCGGATGATCCGAGCTTGCTGCCCAGAGCGAGCTCCAGCTCGGCGTTCGACGAGACGGCGTTCGAGAACGCGAACAGCTCGTCGTCGACCGACACTGACTTCGGTGCGGATGACGCGACGGCACGGATGCCCAGGCGCTCGATGCTTGCGACGAAGTCATCTTCACTCGACCATCGTCCGCTCGCGAGCGACTCCAGCACGGCCTGCGCCGCGGGAGTGTAGGAGCCGAACACCGACTTCACGATGGAGCGACGGTTCTCCATCGGTGCCGTGTCATCGGACAGGGCCGAGCGCAACGGCGCCGATCCGTCGACGACAAGAGCGGCCGCCAGAAGCTGCTCGCCGGTGGCGAGATCGACCGTGCGCTGCTCGCCCAGCGTGGCGGTTGCCGCGCTGAGTGCCTCTCGTGTCGCTGAACCCATGGTTACGCCTTGGCCTTCGACTCGGTCTCGAGGTCAGCCAGCAGGCGGTCGACGATGTCCTTCGACCGCTTGTCGTTGAGGCTCTCGCCCACGACGCCCGACGCGAGATCGATCGCGATCGCGCCCACCTCGGCGCGCAGCGATACGAGAGCGCTCTGACGCTCCGCCTCGATCTGAGCCTGAGCGCTCGTGACGATGCGCGCGGCATCAGCCTGAGCCTGCTCGACGAGCTCGGCGCGGATGCGCTTCGCGTCCTCGCGGGCGGCATCGCGGATCGTCGCAGCCTCGGCACGGGCCTCGGCCAGCTGAGCCTTGTACTCCTCGAGTGCCGACTGGGCTCCCGCCTGCGCCTCCTCGGCGCGCTTGAGGCCGCCTTCGATAGCATCGGCGCGCGCGTCGAGCGCGGCGTTCAGTCGCGGGACGACCCTCCAGATGAAGAACGCCAGGATGATGACGAAGACGATCGTGCCCCAGATGAGGTCGGGCAGCGTCGGCAGCAGCAGGCTGGGTGCCTCTTCTTCAGCGGCTTTCACAGCGAATGCGGTGAGCATTCGGACTCCTTTGAGTGGCGGGTGGGGGTTACGGCGCGGGGAACGGGATGAACGCGACCGCGATGGCGATGAACGCGAGCGCCTCGGTCAGTGCGATACCGAGGAACATCAGGCCCTGCAGGCGGCCCTGCAGTTCGGGCTGGCGTGCCACCGACTCGATGGTCTTGCCGACGATGAGACCCACGCCGATACCGGAGCCGATGGCGGCCAGACCGAAGGCGAGCGGTGCGAGCTGTCCAACAATGTTCATTGCTGTTTCCTTTCAGGGGTGATTGCTTGTCCGAGGAGCGTGAGGCTCAGTGCTCTTCGGCCAGCGCCATCTGGATGTAGATGGCGGCGAGGATGGTGATGACGTAGGCCTGCAGCGCGGCGACGAAGATCTCGAGCAGCGTGAAGGCGATGCCGAACGCGAAGGTACCGACCCCGAGTAGACCGAGGAAGTTGCCGTCAGCAAGAACGGTGAACAGGAAGAAGTCAGTAGCCGCGAAGCAGAGCACGAGCAGCATGTGACCGGCGACCATGTTCATGAGAAGTCGCAGCGTCAGGGTGACTGGGCGCAGGATGAACGTGGAGAGGAACTCGAGGATCGCCAGGAACGGCACGAGCGCGATCGGCACACCCGGCAGTATCAGCGCGTTCTTGAAGTACCTGAAGCCGAACTTGCGGATGCCCGCGTAGATGAACAGCACGTAGGCGACGACCGACATGATGAGCGGCAGGCCGATGACCGACGTGCCCGCGATCTGCAGGGGCGGGATGACGCCGGTGATGTTCATGCCCAGCGTGACGAAGAAGATCGTCATGAGCACCGGCATGAAGCGCTTGCCGTCTTTCTCACCGAGGGTGCCCACGATGATGTTGTTGCGCACGAAGCCCGTGATGAACTCGAAGGCAACCTGGCCACGGGTCGGCACGAGCTTCATGTTGCGGGTGCCGAGCCAGAAGACAATGATCAGCACCGCCATGACGAGCAGCCGGATCAACATGATGCGGTTCAGCTCGAAGGGGGTCCCGGCGAAGAGGACGGCCGGGGGGAAGAACTCGTCGATGGACGGACCGTGAAAACCACCGTCCGAGTCGTCACCGGTGACGAGCGGGAGAAGCGGGACGAGCGTCGAGGTAATCAGTTGGGGACTCCGGGAGCAGGCGTTCGAAACGGTGCGATCAAGACAGCGGTTACTCCACCCTAGCAAAAGTATTTCGAGGGGATAACCGCCGAGGACGTGCTAGGCGGGCGGATTCGCGGATGCTTCGGCCGCGGCATCCGGTGCGGGGCTCGTCTGAGCAGGAATCGCGCTCACCCGCGCGCCAGCGAGGGCCACGACATCGGCGACCAGGGATCCCAGAACCGCGGCGATGAGGGCGTAGAAGAACACGAACGGATTCAGCCACTCGGCACCCCGGGTCACGAGCAGGACCACGACGAACACGACGAACTTCAGCAGCCACGCCCCGATGACGATGCCGAAATAGACACCCATCGACTTCGAGGTGCGGGTGACCCGCTCCGCGACCACGATGCTCACCGTGGTCATACCGAGGAACAGGGCGGTCAGTGCGGCTGCGAACAGGGCGCTGACCAGTCCCGATGTTCCTGCCGCGAGAAGTCCGACGATCGAACCGATCACAGCGACGGCCGCGAGCACGATCCCGCCGAACACGAGCGCTCGGTGGACGACTGAGGATGTCATGGGTTCTCCTTGTGCAGCGTTGTCGGCAGCGGCAGCTCGTCCGGGTCGACTCCGGCGGCGTCCAGACCGTCGAACTTGGCGACCTCGGGGTCGATGGCAGCGTCATCCGCCTCGGTGGACTGGGCGACCACCTCGAGCGCCTTGCGCTTGGACAGCGGCGACAGCGTGATCACGGTGCAGATGGCGAGCCCCACGAGGATGAGCAGCGCTGCAACCCAGAAGGGCAGGAACATGAAGCCGAGGCATCCGACCGAGACGACCAGGGTCCAGGCGTAGAAGATCAGCACGGCATGCATGTGGGAGTGACCCATGTCGAGCAGGCGGTGGTGGAGGTGCTTGCGATCGGCGGTGAACGGCGACTTGCCGGCGCGAAGGCGGCGAGTGACCGCGAGACCGAAGTCGAGAAGCGGCACGATGAGCACCGCGAACGGCAGCAGGATCGGGATGAACGCGGGCAGGAAGTAGGCGGTGTAGACGTCCGGTCGATCGACGACCTCGGGGTTGACCTGCCCCGTGACGAGGATGGCGGAGGCGGCCATGAGGAGCCCGACGAGCAGTGCACCGGCATCACCCATGAACAGCTTGGCGGGGTGGAAGTTGAGCGGCAGGAAGCCGATGCACGCGCCGACCAGCACCGCGGAGGTGAGCGAGGCGAGGTTGAAGTATTCGGTCTGTGCCTGCAACTGGAGCAGGTAGGTGTAGACGAAGAAGACGCTGTTGGCGATGAGCGCGACCCCGGCGACGAGACCGTCGAGACCGTCGATGAAGTTGATGGCGTTCATCACCAGCACGACGGCCAGCACGGTGATGATGAGCGAGATGTAGGGCGAGACGATGGTCTGGCCGCCGATCGGCAGGGTCTGCAGTTGCACGCCCTGCCAGGCGAGCACGCCCGCGGCGATGATCTGGCCGGCGAGCTTGGTGACCCAGTCCAGATCCCAGATGTCGTCGGCGACGCCGATCAGCACGATGATCAGAGCCGCCCCGAGGATGCCGAGCACCTTGCCCGCGTCGGAGAAGACGAGGCTGAGCTCGGGCACCTGGGATGCCACGCCGAAGGCGACGACCATGCCGAGGAACATCGCCACGCCACCCAGCCGCGGAGTCGGGCGGGTGTGAACGTCGCGCTCACGGATCTTCGGGTACAGCCGGTACTTGGTGGACAGCTTCCAGATGAGAATCGCGAGCCCGTAGGTCACGACGGCGGCGATGCCGGTGACGAGCGCGTAGAGGACTATTCGCATCGATCCGCTCCGACGAGGGCACGGATGTCGTCGGACGGGATGGCACCCTCGCGCACGATGCGCAGCTTGCCGTCGGGCAGGGCGAGGGCCGTGGCATCCACGATGGTCGAGGCGACGGTTCCCGCCTCTCCCCCGTCGAGGTAGACGGCGACGGCGTCGCCAAGCATCGCCTCAGCCTCCGCGGCCGTGGTGGCGGCGGGCTGGCCCGTGAGGTTGGCACTGGACACTGCCAGCGGGCCGGTCTCGCTCAGCAGCTCGAGCGCGATGCGGTTGTCGGGCATGCGCAGGGCGACGGTGCCACGGGTATCGCCGAGATCCCAGGCGAGCGCGGAGTTGGCGGCAACGATTACCGTCAGGCCACCCGGCCAGAACTTCGCCACGAGTGCGCGAACCTCGTCGGGCACACCCTCGGCGAGAGCATCCAGAGTCGGGATGCCCGGGATCAGCACCGGCGGCGGAGACTGCCTCGTGCGCCCCTTGGTGTCGATCAACTTCTGCACAGCGGCAGGGTTGAATGCGTCGGCCGCGAGCCCGTAGACGGTGTCGGTCGGAAGAACCACGAGATCACCGCGACCGATCGCCGTCCTGGCGAGGCGCATACCGGTGAGGAGCTCAGCCTCGACCGAGCAGTCGTAGATGGGGGCCATGTCCCCATCATCGTACCCGGCGATTCGGTGACAGACTTGAGAGCCCGTGGACGTTTACTTCTTCGATCTCGACAAGACGCTGTACGCGTACGACTTCCGTCGACGTCTGCCGGCGCTCGCAGTGCTGACCGGCGCAAGCCAGTACCATCTCGCACGCACGTGGTGGGCCGACGGGTACGAGGCCCGCGCCGAGGCGGGCGAGTGGCCGACGCCGGCCGCCTACCTCGCCGAGTTCGCGCGGGTCACCGCGACCCGACGGCTGAGCCTCGCCGAGTGGGCGTCTGCCCGGGCTGCCGCGATGACCCGAATCGATGGGAGCATGGTTGCCTTGCGTCGAGCCTCCGAACTCGGAGTCGTGTCGTTGCTCTCCAACAACCCCGCGGCGACCGCGAGCGCCTTGCCCATCCTCGCCCCCGACGTAGTCGAGATCCTGGGCCGCAATCAGCTGTTCAGCTACATGCTCGGTGCGCGCAAGCCGGGCGAGGAGATCTATCGTCGCGCGCTCGCCCACTACGGCGTGGACGCCGCTGACGCGTTTCTTGCCGACGATTCGCTGGCCAACGTCGAGGGCGCTCGATCGGTGGGCATGACCGCATTCCAGCTGCTCCGAGTCGACGGGCAGTTCCAGACCGACGCACTCCTGGCGGCCGTCGAAACCTTCGCTGCGAGGTCGCGATGAGCCTGCTCTTCATCTTCGACATGGACGACGTGCTCTACGACTACGACTGGCGCCTGCGCATGTCGGCCATGACCGAGATCACCGGCCTTCCGCTCGACGAGCTGCGCCGCCGCTGGTGGCACAACGACGGCGAGTGGGCCGCCGAGGCCGGCGGCTTCGCGTCGGCGGCCGACTACCTGTCCGCGTTCGAGAAGGCCATCGGGATGCCCGTGGACGAAACGCAATTCGTTGAGGCGCGTGCCGGGGCGATGACGGTGTGGCCGGAGTCGCTCGCGGCGGTGCGGCGGGCATCCGAATTGGGCACGATCACGCTGCTCACGAACAACGGTCCCCTGGTGTCGAAGCACCTGCGCGCGATCGCCCCCGAGCTCGTCGAGCTGTTCGGCGACCACCTGTTCACGTCGAGCGACTACGGAGCGCGCAAGCCCGACCCCGTGGTGTTCGAACGAGTGCTTGCGGCCTACGGCACGGAACCCGAGAACGCGTTCTTCGCCGACGACATGCGGGTGAACGTGGAGGGCGCGGCCGGCCTGGGCATCACGACCTACCACTACGGCACGCCGCAGGGGCTGCACGCGGCGATCGAGGAGTTCGCTGCGGCGCGAGCCTGACGGTGTGGCCGTCGGCCCGGCTAGCGCAGGGCGGTCGTCGCCCGATCTCGCCCGAGCAGGTCGCGGTGGTGGGCGATCGCGCGCCAGCCGTCCTGCGTTAGCAGCTCGGCGATGGCCGCGGCCTGCAGTTCGCCGTGCTCGAGCACAAGGGTGCCGCCGGCGTGAAGAAGCCTGAGGGCGGTCGCTGAGACCTGGCGCACCACATCCAGCCCGTCGTCGCCGCCGTAGAGGGCGATCTCGGGGTCGTGGAGGCGCACCTCGGGGTCGCGCGGAATCGCACCCAGAGGAATGTAGGGAGGGTTGGAGATGACGACGTCGACCGTGCCGTCGAGCTCGGAAAGCGCGTGCGCGAGGTCGATGAAGACCGCACGCGCGTTGTCGATGCCGCGGAAGTTCTGCTTCGTCCACACGAAGGCTCGCGGCGAGACCTCCACGCCGTAGACAAAGGAGTGCGGCACCTCGGTGGCCATCGCGAGGGCGATCGCTCCGCTGCCGGTGCCGAGATCCACACCGATCGGTTGCGGGGTTGCGGATGCCGCGAGTGCATCGATCGCGTACTGCGCAACCTGCTCGGTCTCGGGCCGTGGAACGAACACCCCCGGACCGACGGCGAGCTCGCGGCTGCGGAACGGCGCGACCCCGGTGATGTGCTGCAGGGGCTCGCGGGCCGCACGGCGCTCCACGAGGCCTGCGATCGTGACGGAATCCTCGGCACTGAGCGCCGCATCGGTGGCGACCTTGGCCTGCACTCCCCCACGGCTGAGTCCCAGCACATGGCCGACGAGCAGTTCGGCATCGACGCGGGGCGACGGCACTCCGGCCTCCTCGAGCACGGCTGTGGCGTGGTCGAGGGCGTAGGCGATGGTGTTCGGGTTCATGGTTTCGATACGGGCTTCGCCCTACTCAACCGGCCTACTCGGAGCCGAGGTCGGCGAGCCGGCCTTCCTCATCGAAGATGATGCACGATTGGATGACGGGCTCGAGAGCCCCGTTCATGACCGAGTCCAAGTTGTAGGCCTTGTACCCGGTGCGGTGGTCGGCGATGCGGTTCTCGGGGAAGTTGTAGGTGCGGATGCGCTCCGAGCGATCCATCGTGCGGATCTGGCTCTTGCGGTAGTCGCTCGCCTCAGCATCGGCGATCTCCTGATAGTGGGCCAGGATTCGCGCGCGCAGCACCCGCATGCCGGCCTCGCGGTTCTGCAGTTGCGACTTCTCGTTCTGCATCGCCACGACGATTCCGGTCGGGAGATGGGTGATGCGCACGGCGGAGTCGGTCGTGTTGACCGACTGGCCACCGGGGCCGCTCGAGCGGTAGACGTCGATCTTGAGGTCGTTCTGGTTGATCTCGACCTCCTCCGGCTCGTCCACTTCGGGGAACACGAGCACGCCGGCGGCCGACGTGTGGATGCGACCCTGCGACTCCGTCGCCGGAACGCGCTGCACCCGGTGCACGCCACCCTCGTACTTGAGGTGGGCCCAGACGCCCTCCGCCGGGTCGGTGGACGACCCCTTGAAGGCGAGCTGGACATCCTTGATGCCGCCCAGATCGCTCGAGGTCTGCTCGATGATCTCGGTCTTCCACTTCTTGGATTCCGCGTAGTGCAGGTACATGCGCAGCAGATCGCCGGCGAAGAGCGCGGACTCCGCGCCACCCTCCCCCATCTTGATCTCCATGATCACGTCACGGGCGTCGTTGGGGTCGCGCGGGATGAGCAGACGGCGCAACTTCTCCTGCGCGGCATCCAGTGCCTCGGTGAGCCCGGGGATCTCGGCCGCGAACGACTCGTCGTCGGCCGCCATCTCGGTGGCCGCCGCGAGGTCGTCGGTCAGCGTGCGCCACTCGTTGTACGCGGCGACGATGCGCGCGAGTTCCGCGTAGCGCCGGTTGACCTTCTTCGACCTGACCGGGTCTGAGTGGAGTTCCGGATCAGCAAGCTGAGCCTGGAGCTCGTCATGTTCGGCCAGCAACTGTTGCACTGACTCGAACATGGCTAGTCCTCTTTGGCGCCAGCGGCGGTCGGCATCGACTTCTGGATCTGCATGAGGAACTCCACGTTCGACTGCGTCTCCTTGAGCTTGCCGAGTACGATCTCGAGCGCCTGCTGCTGGTCGAGTCCCGCGAGGGCACGACGCAGCTTCCAGGTGACCTTGACCTCGTCGGCGCCCATGAGCATCTCCTCACGGCGGGTTCCGGATGCGTTGACATCCACCGCGGGGAAGATTCGCTTGTCAGCCAGCTGGCGTGACAGGCGCAGCTCCATGTTGCCCGTGCCCTTGAACTCCTCGAAGATGACCTCGTCCATCTTGGACCCGGTCTCGACGAGCGCAGTCGCGATGATGGTCAGCGAGCCACCCTCCTCGATGTTGCGAGCGGCACCGAAGAAACGCTTCGGCGGGTAAAGGGCCGACGAGTCGACGCCTCCGGAGAGGATGCGACCCGAGGCGGGAGCGGCCAGGTTGTAGGCACGACCGAGACGGGTGATCGAGTCGAGGAGCACGACCACGTCGTGCCCGAGCTCGACCAGACGCTTGGCGCGCTCGATGGCGAGCTCGGCGACCGTGGTGTGGTCTTCGGCGGGCCGGTCGAAGGTGGAGGCGATGACCTCACCCTTGACCGTGCGCTGCATGTCGGTGACCTCTTCGGGGCGCTCATCGACGAGCACGACCATGAGGTGAACCTCGGGGTTGTTCTTGGCGATCGCGTTCGCGATGGCCTGCAGAACGAGCGTCTTGCCGGCCTTGGGAGGCGAGACGATGAGTCCGCGCTGGCCCTTGCCGATCGGCGACACGAGGTCGATTATGCGGGTCGAGAGCTTGCCGGGCTCGGTCTCCAGGCGCAGGCGCTCCTGCGGGTAGAGCGGCGTCAGCTTGCCGAACTCGACACGGTTGGCAGCTTCCTCGACGGGCAGGCCGTTGATCGAGTCGATGCGCACGATCGCGTTGTACTTCTGGCGGCCCTGGCTGTTGTCGCCCTCGCGCGGCTGGCGGATGGCGCCGACCACGGCGTCGCCCTTGCGCAGGTTGTACTTCTTGACCTGGCCGAGCGAGACGTAGACGTCGTTGTTGCCCGGCAGGTAGCCGGAGGTGCGAACGAATGCGTAGTTGTCGAGGACATCGAGGATGCCGGCGACGGGGATGAGCACGTCATCCTCGGTGATCTCCGGCTCGAAGTCGTCGCCGACCGGGCCACGCCCGCGCTTGCGGTCGCGGTAGCGGTTGCGTCCGCTGCGCTCGTTGTCACCGTCGACATCGAGGCGGGGCTGCTGGTTGCTGCCCTGGCCGTTCTGGTTCTGGCCGTTCTGGTTCTGGCCATTCTGGTTCTGGCCGTTCTGGTTCTGGGCGTTGCGGTTCTGGCCGTTCTGGTTCTGGCCGTTCTGGCGCTGGGCGCCCTGACCGTTGTCGGCACCTTGGCGCTCACCGCCGTTGCGGTTGCGGTTGCGGTTGCGCGAGTTGCGGTTGGAGCCGCCCTGCTCGCCGTCGCCGGACTCGTCGCCAGCGGATGCCGGCGCGTCGGAGTCGGAGGTCTCGATGTCGGGGTTCTCGCCCTGCGCGTCGTCGTCGGTGGCGAAGTCGGCCCGAGCAACCGGCGCAGCCGATGAACGGCGGCGGCTGGGTGCGGACTCGACGACCTCGACGGCGTCAGCAGTCTCGGACGGGGCGGCCGATTCGGCGACCTCGACCTCGGGCGCGCCTGCCAGCACGGGCGCGGCGGCGATGGCCTCGGTGTCGGCACTCGTCACTCGACGCGAGGTGCGCTTCTTCACAGCGACGGGCTCGGAGATCGGCTCGGGGGCCGGCTCGACCGGGGTCTCGGCCTCGTCAGCGGGCGGCTGCCAGGTCTGAAGCTGCGGTGCTTCGAACTCGGCGTCGGTCACGCCCTGGTTGTCGTTGTCGTGCTCTTCGATTGCGTTCACGAGGTCTCCTTTACGAAGTTTCGTTGCGCCGACGATGCCCAGCGAACTCGCCAGAGCCTGGAGCTCGGCAAGCTTGAGGGCGCTCAGGTCAGCGCGGGAATCCGCACCGGTGGCGCGGATGTTGACGTCAGTCACTACTTGGGTTCCTTTCCCCACCTCGAGAGTTAGTCACTCGATGCGGAGAGCTGATCGCCTCACACGCTCTGCGAGCCGAGCCGTGATGATGACGGCGCGAGCGCACAGGAATTCTTGTGCGATGAGGCGAGGGTGATGGTGCAACCGGGAATAGCGGCTAGGCCGTTGCTTCTACCTGGTGCGTGATCACTGTAGCACCTTTGAAATCGACGGCCAGCATGAGCGACTCCCACGGCGTGGTGGCGTGCGAGGCCACCAGCTCGGCCGCGACGAGTCGCTGGGACGGGTCGCTGGCGAGCACGAGAACCGAGGGACCGGCGCCCGATACCACCGCCGCCAACCCGTTCTTGCGGAGAACCTGGATGAGCGCATCCGTCTCCGGCATCGCACTCGCCCGGTAGTTCTGGTGCAGCTTGTCCTCGGTCGCTTCGAGCAGCAGTTCGGGACTCTGGATGAGCGCGGCAATGAGAAGGGCGCTACGCGACACGTTGAAGACGGCATCCGCGTGAGGAACCGACGCCGGCTGAAGGCTGCGGGCCAGCGCGGTCGACATCGTCGCCGCGGGAACGCAGACGACCGGCGACACTCCGCGGTGCACGATGAGCTTCTTGGCCTTGGGGCCGTCGGCCGTGGTCCAGGCGATCGTCAGGCCGCCGAAGAGTGCGGGCGCGACATTGTCGGGGTGGCCCTCGAGCTCGGTCGCGAGCGTGAGCAGGGCATCCGAATCGATGTCGACGACGCCCTCAAGCAGACCCTTCGCCGCCATGATGCCGGAGACGATGGCGGCACCCGAGGAGCCGAGGCCGCGACCGTGCGGGATCACGTTGTGCGCCTCGAGGACCAGACCGGGCATGGGCAGCCCGTAGTGGTCGAAGGTGTGCTTGATGGAGCGCACCACGAGGTTGGTCTCGTCGGTCGGCACCTCGCCGGCGCCGACGCCGATGACCTCGACGTGCACGCCCGGTTCGGTTGTGGCGGTGACCGTCAACTCGTCGTAGAGCGCCAGGGCGAGTCCGAGGGTGTCGAATCCCGGGCCCAGATTGGCGGATGTCGCCGGCACGCGAACGGTGACGGACCGGCCCGCCAGATCGGTCATGCGCGCACCAGGCCGAGAACCCCTGCCACCTCATCGGTGTCGACGGAGACGATCGTGGGCTGCACCTCCGAGCCGTCGGCGGTGCGCAGTGCCCACTGGGGGTCCTTGAGTCCGTGGCCGGTCACCGTGAGAACGACGGTCGATCCCTTCGGGATCTCGCCGGCCTCGGCCCGCTCGAGAAGACCGGCTACGCTGATCGCGCTCGCGGGCTCAACGAAGATTCCGACCTCGGCGGACAGGATGCGGTGAGCCTCGAGGATCTTGTCGTCGGTGATCGACCCGAAGTACCCGTCGCTGTCGGCCTGCGCCTTCAGTGCGAGCTCCCACGACGCCGGGTTACCGATGCGGATAGCCGAGGCGATGGTGTCGGGGTCCTTGACGACGTGGCCGAGCACCATCGGTGCGCTGCCTGCGGCCTGGAAGCCGAACATGCGCGGCATGCGGGTGGTGGCCGAGATCGCGAGCTCCTCGGTGTAACCGCGGTGGTACGCGGTGTAGTTGCCCGCGTTGCCGACCGGAACGAAGTGGAAATCGGGTGCGTCGCCGAGAACCTCGACGACCTCGAAGGCGGCCGTCTTCTGGCCCTCGATTCGGTCGTTGTTGACCGAGTTCACCAGATGCACGGGGTACTTCTCGGCGAGCTCGCGGGCGATCTCGAGGCAGTCGTCGAAGTTTCCGCGCAGCTGGATGAGCTGGCCGTTGTGCGCGACGGCCTGGCTGAGCTTGCCCATGGCGATCTTGCCCTCGGGCACCAGCACCGCGGCGGTGATGCCCGCGTGAGCGGCGTACGCGGCGGCGGACGCCGAGGTGTTGCCGGTCGAGGCGCAGATGATCGCCTTCGCGCCGTGCTCGACCGCCTTCGAGACCGCCATCGTCATTCCGCGGTCCTTGAAGGAGCCGGTGGGGTTCATGCCCTCGAACTTGACCCAGACCTTCGCGCCCGTGCGGTGCGAGAGTGCGTCGGCGGGAATCAGCGGGGTGCCACCCTCACCGAGAGTGATGATCGGCGTCGCATCCGAGATGTCGAGACGGTCGGCGTATTCGCGCAGAACTCCGCGCCACTGGTGGGCCACTGATTACAGTCCTTCAACTCGTAGAACGGAAACGACGCTGGAAACGACGGGGCTCGCCGCAAGCGCCGTCACGGTGGAGGCGAGCGCAGACTCGGCCGCCTCGTGGGTGACTATGACAAGGGTAGCGGTGGGAGCATCCGCGCCGTCGCGCACCGACTGCGATACCGCCTCGACCGAGACGCCGTGATCGCTGAACAGTGTGGCGATGGTGGCAAGCACACCCGGCTCGTCGATGACCGACAGGGTGATCTGGTACCGGGTCGTGACGCTGGAGATCGGCAGCACCGGCATGTTGGCATGGGTCGACTCGGCGACGCCGGGACCTCCGGCCACGTGACGTCGAGCGGCGGAGACGAGGTCGCCGAGAACCGCCGATGCCGTCTGGATTCCGCCGGCACCAGCGCCGTAGAACATGAGCGAACCCGCTGCCTCGGCCTCGACGAACACGGCGTTGTTGGCGCCATGCACCGCGGCGAGCGGATGGTCGAGGGGCACGAGAGCCGGGTGTACCCGGGCGCTGACGCCCTCGACGCCGGTCGCGGCATCCGTGAGTCGCTCGCAGATCGCGAGGAGCTTGACGACGTAGCCGGCCTTGCGGGCGGCGTGCACCTGTTCGCGGGTGACCGACGTGATGCCCTCGCGATGCACCGCGTCGAGCGGCACCGTGGTGTGGAAGGCGAGGCTCGCGAGGATCGAGGCCTTCTGCGCGGCGTCGAAGCCCTCGACATCGGCGGTGGGGTCGGCCTCCGCGTAACCCAGGCGGGTCGCCTCGGCGAGGGCCTCGTCGAAGTCGTCGCCCCAGGTGTCCATGCGGTCGAGGATGTAGTTGGTCGTGCCGTTGACGATTCCGAGGATGCGCCTGACCCGGTCGCCAGCGAGGCTGTCACGCAGCGGGCGGATGATCGGGATCGCTCCCCCGACGGCCGCCTCGTAGTAGAGCTGGGCGCCGACCTGCTCGGCGGCCTCGAACAGCTCGGGACCGTGGTTGGCGAGCACGGCCTTGTTGGCGGTGATCACGTCTGCGCCGCTGTGCAACGCCTGAAGGATGTAGGTGCGCGCCGGCTCGATGCCGCCGATCAGCTCGACCACGATGTCGGCGCCGAGGATGAGCGACTCGGCATCAGTGGTGATCAGTTCGGCGGGGATCTCGGTGTCACGCGTCGCCTTCGGGTCGCGCACGGCAACGCCGACGAGCTCGAGGCCGGCACCGGCCCGGGCGGCCAACTCGGCGCCGTGCTCGAGCAGCAGGGATGCGACCTGAGAGCCGACGCTGCCGCCACCGAGGATGGCGACGCGGAGGTTGCGGTATTCGATCATGGGGTCACTCCAACATCACGGGACAAGAGGTCGGCCTCGGTTTCGCCGCGAATGATCAAGCGGGCGGCACCGTCGAGCACGGCGACCACGGGCGGACGGGCCAGGTAGTTGTAGTTGCTCGCCATCGCCCAGCCGTAGGCACCGGTTGCGGGGATCGCGAGCAGGTCGCCGGGCTCGACGTCGCCGGGCAGGTAGTCGGCGTGCACGAGGATGTCGCCGGACTCGCAGTGCTTGCCCGCGACGCGCACGAGGGCCGGTGCCGCTGTGCTGGTGCGGTTGGCGAGGCGAGCGGAATAGTTGGCCGCGTAGAGCGCCGGGCGGATGTTGTCGCTCATGCCGCCGTCGACGCTGACGTACTTGCGGGTTGCGGTGCCGGTGATCGAGCTCGTCGAGATCTCGGCATGAGCCTGGGTGCCGGTCTCGACAGGCTCGACCACCGACACGAGCACATCCTTGATCGTGCCCACCGTGTAGAGCGTCGTCGTCGACGGACCGATGACGGCGCGACCCGGCTCGATCGCCACGACCGGCACGGGGATGCCGAGCTCCGCAGCCCCCTGCGAGACGATGTCGGCGAAGCGCCGCGCGATCTCGTCGATGTCGAGCGGATCGTCGACACTCGTGTAGGCGATGCCGAAGCCACCACCGAGGTTCAACTCGGGAACCGGGCCGCCCTTCAGCAGCTCGGCGTGCAGAGCGAACAGGCGGTGGGCGGCCTCCGCGAAGCCGTCCGACTCGAAGATCTGCGAACCGATGTGCGAGTGCAGACCGAGGAAGGACAGCGACGGCTGGGCGCGGATGAGGGCTACTGCTGCCGCGGCATCCGCGAGGGGAATACCGAACTTCTGATCCTCGCGGGCCGTCGCCAGGTATTCGTGGGTTGATGCGTGAACCCCGCTGTTGATGCGCAGGCGCACCGGCTGGGTTCGACCGTGCCGTGAGGCTGCTGTGGCGACGCGCTCGATCTCGACGACGCTGTCGATCACGATGGCACCGACGCCCGCACCCACGGCACGGTCGATCTCGGAAAGACTCTTGTTGTTTCCGTGCAGCCCCAGCCGTGCCGGGTCGACGCCTGCCGCGAGCGCGACCGCCATCTCGCCGCCGCTCGCGACATCGATGTTGAGGCCCGCCTCGGTGACCCAGCGCGCGACCTCGGTGCACAGGAACGCCTTGCCCGCGTAGTAGACCTTGGCGCTGCTGCCCACACGCGCGAACTCGCGGTCGAACGATTCGCGGATGCCGCGGGCGCGACTGCGGGCGTCGGCCTCGTCGACCACGTACACGGGCGTACCGAAGTCGGCCACCAGCGCTGAGGCGGACACCCCCGCGATCTCCAGTTCGCCGCCCGCGGAGCGCCGCGCGTTGTGCGACCACACGGCAGCAGGCAGCGCGTTGGCATCGGCGGGCTCGACGAGCCACGCGGGTGCGAGAGGGTTGGATGACACGGCAGACCTCACGAGGTTGTTTCTAGGTGAGGCGAGCGAACCCGGATTGGTCCCTGAAGCCGAGTAAATACTAGCGGTAGGCCAAAGGTCACTGTCGCGAGACCACTCCTCGGCGCACACTGGGACAACGGCGACGCCACGCCGCGACAGGAGGCACCATGTCAGACACGGCGGCAACACTGCAGTTCCTCGGTGCGGCGGACACAGTCACCGGATCGCGCTACCTCGTGACGGCCCAGCAGAGACGGATCCTCGTGGACTGCGGCCTCTTCCAGGGCTACAAGGTGCTTCGGGAACGCAATCGGGCACAGTTCCCGATCGATCCCTCCTCCATCGACTCGGTGGTCGTCTCCCACGCACACCTCGATCACTCCGGCTACCTGCCCGCACTCGTGCGGGACGGATTTGCCGGTCCGATCCACGTCACGCACGGCACGGCCGAGTTGCTCGGTCTGCTGCTTCTCGACAGCGCGCACCTGTTGGAGGAGGAGGCGAAGTTCGCCGCCCGACACGGTTTCTCCCGCCACGAGCATCCGCAGGCTCTGTACACGGTTGAGGATGCCGAGCGTGCGCTCGAGAGGATCGTCCCGGTCGACTTCGATCACACCGTGGAGTTGGGCCCCGAGCTCACCGCGACCCTGGTACCGGCTGGCCACATACTCGGCGCCGCACAGGTGCGGATAGCGCACGCGGGCAGAACCGTTCACTTCTCCGGAGATCTCGGACGCACGGACGATCCGCTCATGCGCGCGCCACGCGCTCTCGAGCCGACCGACATCGTGGTGTGCGAATCGACCTACGGCGACCGAGCGCACCCGGCGGCAGATCCGGCGGATGAGTTGGCCTCTGTGATCTCCCGTGTCGCCTCCCGCGGCGGCGTCGTGATCATCCCCGCCTTCGCGGTCGGTAGAACCCAGGAATTGCTGCTCCACCTCGCCCGGCTGCGCAGGGCGGGTCGAATTCCTGAGGTTCCGGTGTACCTCAACAGCCCCATGGCGAAGGACGCGACCAGCCTCTACCGATCGCACCGGGAGGAGAACCGCATCTCCGACGGCGACTTCGAGGACATGTACAACCTCGCGACGATCGTGACCAGCGTGGATGACTCAAAGCTCCTCAACCTCCGCGGTGGGCCGATGATCATCATCTCCGCGAGCGGGATGCTCACCGGCGGCCGAGTGCTCCACCACGTGGTCGCGTACGGTGACGATCCCGCGAACGCCATCGTGCTGAGCGGGTTTCAGGCGGGTGGGACTCGAGGAGCCGCGCTGGCCGCCGGTGCCGACCACCTCCGCATCTTCGGCAAGGATGTCCCGATCAGGGCCGAGGTCGTGCAACTGCAGACGATGTCGGCGCACGCCGACGCCGACGGCGTACTCGCCTGGTTGGGAGCGGTTCCGACGCCCCCCGAGATGATCTACGTGACCCACGGTGAGCCTGCGTCTGCCGACACCCTGCGTGCACGGATTCGTCACGAACTGGGTTGGAACGCGCGCGTGCCCGAGCAATCGGAGACGGTGCAGATCTGACTACTTCGCCTTGCAGACCCCGAGTTCGGACAGCCCCGGACCGCTGAGCGCGGTGCCGTCGCCGTTGATCGCGATGACCAGGTTGGAGCCGACGACGTCGACATCGGTGATCGTCAGAGCCTTCGGCAGGCTGGATGCGACGCAGAAGTCCTGAGACTGAAGGAACTGTCCGGCAATCCCCGCGAACTCAGGACTCGCGCGCAGGTCGGCCACCGAGATGTCCTCCCCCGCGAGCGTGATCGTCTTCGGGTCGAAGCTGATGCCGCCGTCGACGGCGGAGGGCACGAGGTCGACCGACACGGGGATCACGAAGAAGCCGAGAACGTTGAACTCGGTGCTCGCGGTGATGACCCCGTCGCCCAGTTCGATGGTCTTGAGTTCGATGCCGCTCATGAAGCTCGCGAGCTTGCGCACGTTGGTCTCGGAGACTGTGGCGACGATCCCGAGCTTGTCGACCGGCTGCGCACCATCGAGGGGCACCCCTGCGGCGGTGATCACGGCAGAACCCGTGATGTCGCCGAAGGAGAGCTCGGCGACATCCACCGTGACCTCGTCGATGGAACCGCGCAGGGCCTGGAGGATGACGGAGCCGCCACCGAGGTCGACATCGACCTTCGTGGCCGGGTCGAGTTTCAGCACCTGGATGATCTGGTCACGCACGTAGCCCTTGGCGTAGTCCTTCGCGTAGGCGTCGGCCACGAAGAAGCCCACGACGAGCAGCACGACAAGTACGACGAGGGCGATGACCCAGCCGATCCAGCGGCGGCGCTTGCGGGGCTGTGCGGGAGGGGTTGCGGCAGGTGTTGAGGGGAGCACCTCGGTGGAGGTCTCGACGGGCTCGACCACCGGCTCGACCACCGGTTCGATGGGCTCGGCCATTGCTACATCCTCTCCGGGGCGCTGACGCCCAGCAGTCCGAGACCGTTGCGCAGCACCTGTCCGACGGCGTCGTTCAGCCACAGGCGGGTGCGGTGCACGTCGCCGACCGGCTCGTCGCCCAAGGGGGTGACCCGGCAGCTGTCGTACCAGCGGTGATAGGCGCCGGCGAGCTCCTCGACGTAGCGGGCGACCCGGTGCGGCTCGCGCAGTTCGGCGGCCTGGCGCAGCAGCCGCGGGTACTCGGCGAGGATGCCCAGCAGGATGCTCTCGGTCTCGTGGTCGAGCAGGCTCGCCTCGAATGCGCTGCGATCGACCCCGGAGCCGGAAGCGTTGCGCGCCACGCTGTGCGTGCGGGCATGTGCGTACTGCACGTAGAACACGGGGTTGTCGTTGGTCTTCTTGCCCCACAGGTCGAGATCGATGTCGACCTGCGAATCGATCGAGCTGCGCACGAGGGCGTAGCGGCCGGCGTCCACGCCGACGGCCTCGACGAGGTCCTCGAGGGTGACGACGGTGCCCGCGCGCTTGGACATGCGCACGGGTTCGCCATTGCGCACCAGGTTCACGAGCTGGCCGATGAGGATCTCGAGGTTCACGTACGGGGTGTCGCCGAACGCGGCCGTCATCGCCATGAGGCGCTTGACGTAGCCGTGGTGGTCGGCGCCGAGCATGATCAGGTTGCGCTCGAACCCGCGCTCGCGCTTGTTGAGGTAGTAGGCGAGGTCGCCGGACATGTACCCGAACTCGCCGTCGCTCTTGATGAGGACGCGGTCCTTGTCGTCGCCGTAGTCGGTCGAGCGGAACCACGTCGCCCCGTCGGCCTCGTAGATCGCGCCGAGCTCGCGCAGCCGGTCGATGGCGTGGTTCACGGCGCCCGACTCGTGCAATTCGTTCTCGTGGAAGTAGACGTCGAACTTGACGCCGAACTCGTGCAGGCTCGCCTTGATGTCGCCGAACATCAGCTCGACGCCGACCGCCCGGAACACCTCCTGCTGCTCGTCGCGCGGAATGTGAAACAGGTCGCCCGGGTAGAGCGTGAGCACACGCGCGGCGATGTCGGCGATGTAGTCGCCGCCGTAGCCGTCCTCCGGCGCGGGCTCGCCGAGCCAACTCGCGAGCAGGCTGCGCGCGAACCGGTCGATCTGCGCGCCGTGGTCGTTGAAGTAGTACTCGCGGGTGACGATGCCGCCCTGCGCCTGGAAGATGCGCGCCAGGCTGTCGCCCACCGCGGCCCAGCGAACGCCACCGATGTGGATCGGCCCGGTCGGGTTCGCCGACACGAACTCGAGGTTGATGGTGACGCCGCGGTAGAGATCGCCGAGCCCGTAGGCGTCGGCCTGCTCGACGATGGTCTTGGCCAGGGCGCCGGCTGCGGCGGCATCCAGAGTGATGTTGATGAAGCCGGGGCCCGCCACGTCGACGGATGCCACGCCAGCAAGTTCGGCGGCCGCGTCGGCGATCTCCTGCGCGAGCTCCCGGGGGTTCGCACCGAGCGACTTGGCGAGCTTCATGGCGATGTTGGAGGCCCAGTCCCCGTGGTCGCGATTGCGCGGGCGCTCGAGGGCGACGTCGTCGACCGTGAGCTCCGCCGTGCCCCCGCGTCGCGTCACGATGCCCGAGACGACGGTGAGCAGGGCGGCGGAGAGATCGGCGGGATTCACGAGGCACAAGCTTAGCCGGGGCGCTTCACACCGAATCCGACCGGCGAGTTGGGTGCCCGAACTGGCGCCCGAAATCCCGACGCGCGCGCTTTGGCAGCGCGCTCACACGCAACCGTGGTGAGGATAGGACCATGCGCACTCGTCGAACCCTCGTGGCCATCCTCCCCCTCAGCCTGCTGCTGCTCACGGCGTGCGTGCCGACCGGGTCGACCACGCCCAGCGGGAGTGCCACGCCGTCGGCGTCGGCAAGTGCCAGCGCGACGCCGAGCGCCAGTCCCACCGCGAGCGCCTCACCCTCCACGCCGGTGACCATCGGATGCGACTCGCTCATCTCGCTGCAGGAGATGTACGACTTCAACCCGAACTTCAGCGCGAAGGCCGACTACTCCCCCGCCGCGGGGTCGCTCGGCGCCGAAGCCCTCGAGCGCAAGGGCATCGCCTGCGCCTGGGTCAACCAGACCAGTGGCGAGCTGATCGAGATCTCCGTGGCCAACCCCGGCGACACCGTGTTGACCGCGAAGAAGAACGAACTGGTGACCACCAGCAACCCCGTGCCCACCTACGAGGTCGAGGGCTACTTCATCGTGGACAACGGGGTAGGCACCGCCCAGGCGTTCGATGACCCCTACTGGATCGTCGCGACCTCGTCGCTGTTCTTCGAGCCCGGGGATGTCGCGCCGCTCATGGCCGCGGCCATCGCCAACCTCGGCTAGCTAGCCGAGCTGCACGAGCTGAGTGCCGTCGTCGGACGGCAGCTCGTCGACGATCGCGAGCACCTCCATCCGAGTCAGGGACAGGTCGGCCCAGTGGTTCGTGAGGAAGGCGATGTCCGCCGCGTCACGGCCCGTTGAGATGCGCAGCATGCTCTGACGGGGTGCCAGGCGCGTGGCATCCACGGTCCACCAGGCGCCGTCGACCCAGGCCTCGGCCACCGCATGGAAGTCCATCGGCGACAGGCCCGGTGCGTAGACCGCGACCATGCGGGCGGGCACGTCGAGCGCTCGGAGCAGGGCGATGACGAGGTGGGCGTAGTCCCGGCAGACGCCTCGGCGGGCGAGCAGGGTCTGCTCGGCGCCATCGGTCGGAAGGCTGGAACCCGGCACGTAGCGCAGCCGCTCCCAGACCCAGAGCGTGACCGCCGAAAGGAGGTCGTGGCCGCTGAGACCAGCGAACTCGCTGCGGGCCGTGGGAGTGAGCGAGTCGGACTCGCAGTAGCGGCTGGGTCGCAGGTAGGTGACGAGGTCGATGTCATTGGCAACCAAGGGGTTGGCTCGACCGACCACCTCGGCCGAGTACTCGACCACCATGGTTCCCGCATCGCTGATGAGTCGGTGCAGGCGGGTTCCGTGGTCGTCGACCAGCTCGGTTGCCTTCAGCGGCACACCGTCGAGCACGAACGAGAGGCTCTCCTTGCCGAAGTAGGAATCCCGGGCCGCCGCGATGCTGAAGACCATGTTGGTGCGTCCGTCGATCGCGAGGTCGAGGCGAGTGGTGACGGTGCGCAGCATCCCTCGATCCTGTCACGCCGCGCGCGGCGCTGCGGCGCTGATACTCTGTTAGCTGCACTCCTGGCCCCCATAGCTCAGGGGATAGAGCACTGCCCTCCGGAGGCAGGGGCGGCAGTTCGAATCTGCCTGGGGGCACCGATACACCGCGAGGGGCGCCCCGTTGCACCTGCGGACGTGCCGCTGGCGCAATAGGACGCCCCTCAGGGTGCCGCTGTGGCTATGACGCGGACTTGCTCCCGAAGCGCTCACGCAGGAACGGGATGATCAGGATGACGCCCATGACGATCGCCGCGATTCCGCCCAACTGGCGCAGTACCGCTAGGTCGAGGAGACCGAATCCACGAATGAAGGCATAGGCGGCCAGCAGGATGAGCACGATCGCGAGCGTGCGCGCCTGACCCGTGGTCACACCCGACCAGAGGTAGATCGCCAGCACGAGCGAGATCGAGCCCACGAAGACGCCGTCGGCGATAGCGGGGGTCGTGGCGCCGAACACCAGGAAGAGTCCGACCACGATCGCCGCGATCGATACGACGAGCTTGACTACGGCGCCGGTGGAGTTCTTGCTCTCGGCCATGCTCAGGCCTTCGCCTTCTTGACCGCGCGACCGACAGCGAAGAGCAGCACGAAGTCGAGGATCGCCACGATGATCAGCACGATGCCGAAGAAGACCGCGTACGCGGTGGTCGCGGCGGGAGCAAACAGCACGACAACCACACCGGCCAGGGCGATGAGGATTCCGATGAGGATCGAGACACCGTCACCGTGCCCGCGAGCGGTGTCGACCAGCGTCGCGATGCCCTCGAAGATCCACGAGATGCCGACGAGCAGCACGATGAACACGGCGGTCTCGAAGGGGTTCTTGATGACGATCACGCCGGCCGCGAGGATCAGCGCACCGATGATGAAGTTGGCAGCCTTGCCGCCGCCGTTGAGGTCCTTGTCGACGAAGCCCTGGATGACGCGCACGACGCCGAGGATCACGAAGTAGATGCCCAGGAGGATCGCGAGGATGCTCACTGTGGCCTGCGGCCACACCAGCACGAGGATGCCGATGATGAGCGCGGCCGCGGCGCGAATCGCCCAGACGGTGCGCGACTGACGGAACAGTCCGACGAGCTGGTTCTCGGTGGTTGTTGACATGGGTGGGGTCACTCTCCTGATCGTTCGCCGACATCGTTGCCGGACGTCACGCACAGGCTACAACCGTGAACACCTCTCGGCACAGCACCGCTCCGCTGCTACTCTGACGCCATGATGGGCAGCTCAGAACGGTCCATCTTGCGCATCGTGATCGCGCCCGACTCCTTCAAGGGATCGCTGGCCGCGGAGGATGTCGCCGACGCCATCGCGGCGGGCTGGCTGTCGGAACGCCCGGGCGACGTGCTGACACTTCTGCCCCAGGCCGACGGCGGTGAGGGAACTCTTGACGCGATCGAGGCATCCGTGCCGGGCGCGGTCAGGCACAGTGCGGGACCGGTGACCGGTCCCGACGGTCGGCCGACGCCGGGCGAGTGGCTCAAGCTGCCCGACGGCACTGCGGTCGTCGAGCTTGCCGGGGCCAGCGGCCTGCCGCTCATGACGGTTCGGGATGCCCCGGCCGCGTCGACGCGCGGCACCGGCGAGGTCATCCGCAGCGCCCTGGAGGCGGGTGCACACTCACTCCTGCTCGCGCTGGGTGGCTCGGCGACGACCGACGGAGGTTCTGGCGCGCTGTCCGCGCTGGGGTTGGGACTGACCGACGGCCGCGACCGCCCGATCGCCGAGGGCGGCGCTGGCCTCGCGATGCTGGCGCGAGTCGATCGCGGCCTTCTCGTGCCGGCCCCGCCCGGCGGGGTGACCCTGCTCACCGATGTGACCAATCCCCTGCTCGGGCCCACCGGCGCCGCACACGTCTTCGGCCCGCAGAAGGGCGCGAGCCCCACCCAGTGCGCCGAGCTCGATGCCGCGCTGGCGCGGTGGGCGGAGCTGCTCGGGGGCGACCCCGACGCTCCGGGGGCGGGCGCCGCAGGCGGGACGGCCTACGGGTTTGCGACGGTGTGGGGTGCGCGAATCGTGCCCGGTGCGCCGCGGATCGCGGAGCTCACCGGGTTGACGGCGGCGGCGGCATCCGCGGATCTGATCATCACGGGCGAGGGGCGGTTCGACGACCAATCGCTGGGCGGCAAGGTCGTGGGCCACGCGCTCGGCCTGGGCCGACCCGTCGCCGTCATCGCGGGGTCGCTCGCAGCTGCCGCGCCGGGCTGGTCGATGTCCCTCACCGACCTCGCTGGCAGCGCCGAGCAGGCGATGGCGGACCCTTGGCGCTGGCTCCGGGAAGCGGGCACCCTCGCAGCGCGCGAGTTCAGTCGTTCGTGACGGCGTGCGCCTCGAGGAACTCGTAGAGCTCGCGATCGTCGACCCCGGGGAAGGTCCCCGACGGCAACGGCGACAGGATGTGCGCGTGCAGCCGCGCACTCGACCAGGCCTTGCCCGCCCAGCGCTCGGTGAGGGTGCCGTCGGGCGTGCGGCAGCATGACTCGTCGGGGCAGGTCGATGAAGTGCGGTTGCTCGTCTCGCGACCGCGGAACCACTTCGAGTGCGAGAACGGAACGCCGATCGTGATGGAGAACTCCTCGGCCGACGTGGTTCCCGTCTGGGTCGAGTCGAAGAAGGTGCCCTCCGGGGTGTCGGTGTACTGGTAGAACTCGGTCGTGCGGTTGGTGCGGGCGAACGCCGTGCGCGCGCTCCACTTGCGGCAGACGATCTGGCCCTCAGTCGATCCGGTCACGTCCACGGGCAGACGCAGGCCGTCGTTCTCGTAGGCCTTGTACACGGCGCCGTCGTCTCCGACGCGCAGGAAGTGCACCTCGAGATCGAGGTGTGCTGTGGCGAGGTTCGTGAAGCGCAGCGCGGCAGCCTCGTGGGTGACGCCGAAGGCATCCCTGAAGTCCTCGACGGCGATGTTGCGGTCGGCTTTGGCCGCCGACAGGAACTCGACGGACTGACGCCTCGGCATGAGCACCGCCGCCGCGAAGTAGTTGATCTCCAGTCGTTGGCGCAGGAAGTCGGCATAGGTCGCGGGTGTCTCGTGGCCGAGCACACGATGCGCCATCGCCTGCAACGCCATGCCGCGCAGACCGTGGCCTCCCGGGATCGACGCCGGCGGAAGGTAGATGCGCCCGTTGGCGAGATCGGTGACAGAGCGGGCCGAGTGCGGCAGGTCGTTGACGTGCACGAGCTCGAAGCCGAGGCGCTCGGCCATCATGCTCACCGAGCGGTGAGTGAGGGCGCCCGTGGTGTGTCCGACATCGGCCAGCAGCTTCTCGGCGACGTCGTCGATGTCGGGCAGGTAGTTGTCGAGGGTGCGCATGTGCAGGCGCAGGTCGGTGTTGGCGCGCCTCGCCTCCTCGGGGGTCGCGATCGCCTCGCGCGCGCGCCGGGCGAGCTCGCGGTGGAGGCCCACCAGGGCCTCGAGGGTCTCATCGGCGGTGCCCTTCGACGGGCGGATCGAGGGAAGTCCGAGCGACGCGTACACACTTGAGCGCTGTGCCCGGTCCAGCTCGATCTCGAGGGCTGCGCGCTTGCTGGGGGGCGCGTCATCCAGCAGGTCGGCGAGCTGGATGCCCGTGGCCGTGGCGATCGCGCCGAGCAGGCTCAGCCGTGGTTCCCGTCGGCCGTTCTCCATGAGCGAGAGCTGACTGCCGGCGATGCCGACCTTGTCGCCGAGCTGGTCAAGGGTCATGCCGGCCGAGGTGCGGAAGTGCCGAATGCGCTGTCCGAGGGTCACAAGATCGTTCACGAGACCAGATTAGCGAAAGATCGAGTGATCTTTCACCCACATTTCAGAGATTGAGCCGCATTGCATGGCGCACAGTGGAAGAACACCACGTTTTGAGCCGGAAGGAATGCTAGATGAGCATCGCGGAGATCACCCGTACTCAGTCCCCCGTGCCCGATGGTGCGCCGGAGTCGGTCGTCGCCTGGGTCGACGAGATCGCAGCCCTGACGCTGCCCGACGACGTCGTCTGGTGCGACGGTTCCCGCGCCGAGTGGGATGCCCTGGCCCGCGAGATGGTCGCAAGCGGAACCCTGATCCGCCTCAACGCCGAGCACCGCCCTTACAGCTTCCTCGCTCGCAGCGATCCCAACGACGTCGCGCGGGTCGAGGACCGCACCTTCATCTGCTCGGTCGATCCCGTGGATGCCGGCCCCACCAACAACTGGATGGACCCGATCGAGATGCGCGCCACCCTGCAGCCGCTGTTCAGCGGAAGCATGCGCGGTCGCACGATGTACGTGGTGCCGTTCTCCATGGGCCCGCTGGGATCCCCGCTGTCGCGCCTTGGGGTCGAGGTCACGGATTCGCCCTACGTCGCCGCGAGCATGGGGATCATGACCCGCATCGGCACCGAGGTGCTGAGCCAGTTCACTCCCACGACGCAGTGGGTGCGTGCCGTGCACAGCGTGGGAGCGCCGCTCTCCCCCGGCCAGGACGATGTGCCGTGGCCGTGCAACGAGACGAAGTACATCACCCACTTCCCTGAGAGCCGCGAGATCTGGTCTTTCGGTTCGGGTTACGGCGGCAACGCGCTGCTCGGCAAGAAGTCTTTCGCGCTGCGCATCGCCTCGGTCATGGCCCGCGACGAGGGATGGCTCGCCGAGCACATGCTCATCATCAAGGTCACCAACCCGCGGGGTCGGGTCTTCCACGTGGCCGCGGCGTTCCCGAGCGCCTGCGGAAAGACGAACCTCGCCATGCTGAAGCCGACCATTCCCGGCTGGAAGGTCGAGACCATCGGCGACGACATCGCCTGGCTGGGCCGCGGTGAGGATGGACGCCTGCGCGCGATCAACCCCGAGGCCGGCTTCTTCGGAGTCGCGCCGGGCACCGGCTACTCGACCAACGCCACCGCGATGGACACCATCTGGGGCAACACGATCTTCACGAACGTCGCCCTCCGCGACGATGGCGACGTCTGGTGGGAGGGCATGAGCGACACGGTTCCCGCCCAGCTCACCGACTGGGAGGGCAACCCGTGGACACCGGCATCGGGTCGGCCTGCAGCCCACCCGAACTCGCGTTTTACTGTGGCAGCCCGCCAGTGCCCGAGCATCTCGGATGACTGGGAGGACCCACGGGGCGTCGTCATCGACGCGATAATCTTCGGCGGCCGCCGCGCGACCAACGTGCCGCTAGTGGTGGAGGCACGGGATTGGGAGCATGGTGTCTACCTGGGCGCCACGATCTCGTCCGAGCGCACCGCGGCCGCCGAAGGCACTCTGGGGGAGCTTCGCCGCGACCCCTTCGCCATGGCCCCGTTCTGCGGGTACAACATGGCCGATCACTGGGCCCACTGGCTCAGCGTGGGTGCCGAGCTGCGCAAGACAGGATCGGTGCCGCGCATCTTCCAGGTCAACTGGTTCCGCAAGGGTGCCGACGGTCGGTTCCTGTGGCCCGGCTTCGGCGAGAACTCGCGGGTCATCGAGTGGATCCTCGAGCGCGTCGACGGCCAGGTCGCCGCAGAGGAGAGCCCGATCGGGCTGCTCCCCCACGCGGGCGAGCTGAACGTCGATGGCCTGGACATCTCCGATGACGACCTATCCGAGCTGTTCGCCATCGACCGCGAGACCTGGTTGGCCGAGGCGGATGCGACGTCCGAGTTCTTCGAGAGCTTCGACGGGCGCGTGCCTGCCGCGGTCACCAAGCAGCTCGACATCCTGCGCAGCAAACTCGCCTGACTCACCGTTTAGCGCTCCGGGTCGGGTCTGACCCAACGTTTCGCGCTTGTTGCGCGTCTTAGAAGGTGTGAGCTCCACTACTTTTGAGATGGCCCGGACGCAGCGCGCCGCGGCATCCGTCAGCGCGAGGAGGTCAGGCGTGTCCAGCACAGCCGGCGAGCCGACGCGCTGGGAGGACGTGGTTACCCGCCTCGTCGCCGAGCGGGGCGACGCGCTGACACGCTACGCATTCCTGATCTCCGGCAACCGGGATGACGCGTCCGACCTCGTGCAGGACGCCCTGGTCAAGACCTTCGGCAGGGTGCGCAACGGATTCTCGATCGCGAGCGCCGAGGCGTACGTGCGCCGGGCCATCCTGAACACCTATCTTGACTCGGGTCGGCGCACCAGCCGGTGGCGCAAGATCGCCCACCTGAACGCCGCTCCCGAACTGGACGAACCCCGCGACGCGCAGACCGAGTCGCGACTGGACGTGACTCGCGAGTTGATGAAGCTCACGCCGCGCGAGCGCGCCTGCGTCGTACTGCGCTACTACGAGGACCTCAAGGTCGACGACATCGCCGAGTGGCTCGGAATCAGTGCCGGCGCGGTGAAGCGCTACCTCAGCGACGCGCTGGCCAAGCTCGCCGTCACCCTGACCGAAGACGGCCCTGCCATCCGCGACGGAAAGGGGGCGCCCCGTGCCCAGTGAATCCGAACTGCGCGACCTGCTCTCATCGGCCCACGCGCCCCATGAGCTGGATGCCCAGCGCATCATCGCGCGCAGCCGTCGGCGTCGGCTACCGCGCCAGCTCGCGGCGGGGGCCGTGAGCGTGCTCGCCGTCGCGGGAATCAGCGTCGTCGTCATCCAGACCTCTCTGGTCTCCCAGCCGCCCAGCACGGTCTCGATGATGGACCAGTCCGCCGAGGGCGGCGCCGCACCCGAGGCGAGTGCCGACTCGATCAAGCGAGCGCCGGCCGACAGGATCAACCTCTGCGAAGCGCCCCTGGCCGACGTGGCGCCGAGCACTCTGGGTCTGCAGCTGGATGTCGCCTTCCCTGCCACAGCGCCGGTAGGCGCCGACCCCGTGGTCGGCGCCGTGCGCCTCACGAACACCAGCGACCTCACAGTGTCCGGCACCACCACAACGGTGCCCGCCATCACGCTGTCGCGCGACGGCGTCGTGCTCTGGCACAGCAACGGTCAGGCGGAGACCCCGGAACGCGCCGTGACCCTGGCCCCGGGCGAGTCGATCGAGTACGAGGCAACCTTCGTGCCGGTGCAGTGCACCGTGGAGGATGACGGCTCCGAGCAGTTCCGGGCCGACCTGCCGCCGGTTCCCGCCGGTGACTACGACCTGTCGGCGGCTCTGGACTTCCTGCCCGATGCCGCACCAACCGACGGCTCGACGCCAGGTCTGGACCTGGTGACGGGCCCGCGGTCGACGATCCAACTGCAGTAGAGCGGCAAAAGAGAATCGCCGCCACTTCGTTGTGACGGCGATCTTCCTTTAGTGAGTGAGAACCTAGCCGAAGACTGTCCGGGGTACAAATCGGGCCTTCGGCACGCGGCAGCACCTCGAATAGAATCCGTTCGTCGGGCAAGCAGAGGAGTCGCAGCTGATGTGGTCACGAATCGGTGTTGGCACCGCGATTCTTGCGGGGTTGCTCGCCCTCGGAACCCCTGCCGCCCTCGCCGAGGATCCCGTCGACCTGAGCGGTGCTTACATCGTCGACAAGGTGCGCGCGATCACCCCTGACGAGGGCACCGAGATCCTCGGTGCCCTGGACTCCCTGTACACGAGGGCGAGCATCCAGCTCTTCGTCGTCTATGTGGACTCGTTCTCCAACCCCACCGACCCCGTCGACTGGGCCGACACCGTGGCGATCGACAACGGTCTGGGCGGCAACGACGTGCTGCTCGCGGTCGCGGTCGACGACCGCCAGTACGCTCTCTCGATCGATGACAGCTTCACGCTCTCCGACACCCAGATCACCGTCGTCGAACAGGCCATTGAGGCCGAGTTGCGCGACGACAACTGGGCGCAGGCCGCGATCGCGGGGGCACAGTCGCTCGAGGCGGAGGCGACCGGCGTGGTCGGACCCAACCAGCCCTCGGACCCGACGACTCCCACCGATCCGCCGGCGGAGTCGGGCGGCGGCATCCCGATCGTGCCGATCATCGGCGGAGTCGCGGTCGTCGGCGCCGGGGTGTTCATCTTCTCGCGCATCCGCCGGCGGGGCAGCGACGGCCGGGTCGCCTCTGCGCCTGAGGGCATGACCCAGAAGCAGCTCGACCAGCGGGCCGGCAGCCTGCTCGTTCAGCTTGACGACTCCCTCAAGACCAGCGAGCAGGAACTCGGCTTCGCGGTCGCACAATTCGGGGATGACGCGACCAAGGACTTCACAGCGGTGCTGGCCAGCGCCAAAGCCAAGGTCGCTGAGGCGTTCACGCTCAAGCAGAAGCTCGACGACGCGACACCCGACTCCCCCGCCGACCAGAGGGCGTGGACCACGAAGATCATCGAGCTGTGTGAGGCCGCCGATGCGGAACTCGACAGCCAGGCCGACGCCTTCGACGCACTGCGCGAACTCGAGAAGAACGTGCCGCAGGCGCTCGCGGCGGCCCGCGAGTCCGCCGGCGCGGCGCGAGCCCAGTCGGCGGAGGCCGCAGACACCGTGAAGGCGCTCTCGAAGATGTACGCGGCATCCGCCGTCGCAGCGGTCTCGACCAACATCGAGCAGGCGGCCAAACTGCTCGACTTCGCCGAGGCGGCAGCAGGCAAGGCCGACACCGCGATAGCCGCGAGCGATTCGAGCCAGGCGGCCATTGCGGTGCGCACGGTGCAGGCCAGCGTGGGCCAGGCCCAGCAGCTGTTCACGGCGATCGACACCCTGAAGTCCACCCTCGGGGATGCGACGACGAAGCTCGAGACGGCGATCGCCGACACCACCCAGGACGTCGCGGCGGCCCGAGCGCTGCCGCAGGACGAGGCATCCGCCGCCCTCGCACCGGCGATCGCCGCCGCGGCTGCGGCACTGAGCGGGGCAACCGCCACGAAGGGCGACCCCGTGGCAAGCCTCGCGAAGCTGGAACTGGCCAACTCCGCCCTCGACCAGGTCTTCACCGGAGTGCGCGACGAACAGCAGAAGATCTCCTCGGCACGCACGCAGCTGGATGCCGCGATCTCCGCCGCACGCGCCCAGTTGTCGAGCGCCCGGGAGTACATCACCACCCGACGGGGCGGTATCGGCGAGAGTGCCCGCACCCGGGTGAGCGAGGCGGAGCGTCATCTCGGCCAGGCCGAAGCACTGTCCGACTCCGATCCGGTGAAGGCGCTCGGTGAGGCGCAGCGAGCCAACGACCTCGCCTCACAGGCGTTCGAACTCGCCCGCAGCGATGTCTCGGAGTTCACCCGGCAGGACAGCTACGGCGGCATGCCGCGGGGATCCGACGGCGCCGACCTCGGCGGGCTTCTCGGCGGTGTCATCGGCGGCATGCTCGGATCGGGAGGCGGCGGCCGCAGTTCGGGCGGTGGTGGCTGGTTCGGTGGCGGTGGGTCGTCGGGCAGCAGCTACCGGCCGAGCCGCAGTTCGCGCTCCGGTTCGTTCGGCGGAAGTTCACGCAGCGCGCGCTCCAGCAGTGGTGGCGGGCGTAGCCGCGGCGGTAGGTTCTAACACAGACCTCGAAGAAGGTTCTCCACACGAAAGGCACGCTGACATGGCTAAGCAATCAATCCTCGGGCGCATCTCCCAGCTTCTGAAGGCCAACATCAACGCCCTCATCGATCAGGCGGAGGACCCGCAGCTGCTGCTCGACCAGCTGGTGCGCGACTACACGAACTCGATCGCCGAGGCGGAGAGCGCCGTGGCGCAGACCATCGGCAACCTGCGCCTGATGGAGCAGGACCACGCCGAGGACATCGACGCGGCCGCCGACTGGGGTCGCAAGGCCCTCGCCGCCAGCTCCAAGGCCGACGAACTACGTGCCGGCGGCAACTCGGCCGACGCCGACAAGTTCGACAACCTGGCCAAGATCGCCCTCGGCAAGCAGGTCTCCTCGGAGAACGAAGCGAAGGCCGTCGAGCCCACGATCGCGTCGCAGACCACCGTCGTCGAGCAGCTCAAGAGCGGCCTCGACGGCATGCGCGCGAAGCTGAGCGAACTCACCGCCAAGCGCGACGAGCTCGTCGCTCGGGCCAAGTCGGCGGCAGCCCAGTCCCAGGTCATCGACGCCGTCAAGTCGATCGACCTGCTCGACCCGACCAGCGAGATCTCGCGCTTCGAGGACAAGATCCGGCGCGAGGAGGCGAAGGTGCTCGGTCAGCAGGAGATCGCGGCATCCACCCTCGACGCTCAGTTCGAGAGCCTCGATGACCTCGACAAGCAGGCCGAGGTGGATGCCCGTCTGGCCGCCCTCAAGGCCGGTAGCGCACCGAAGGCTGTCACCTCCTAGCAACGAGCCGAGTGCGGGAACAAAGCGCGCGGCGTCGCGCTTGACACCAGCATGACAACTCTCGGAATCATCGGCGCTGGAAACATCGGCGGCCACGTGGCACGCAAGGCGATCGACAACGGCTACGACGTAGTCATCTCCAACTCCCGCGGGCCGGAGACGCTGGCCGCCCTCGTCGCCGAACTCGGCCCGAAGGCGCGCGCCGCAACGGTGGCGGATGCCGCGGCGAGCGGCGATGTCGTCATGGTGACGGTGCCACTGCGCGCGTATGCCTCCGTTCCGGTCGAACCGCTCGCGGGCAAGATCGTGCTCGACACCAACAACTACTACCCGCAGCGGGATGGCAACATCGCCGCGCTCGACGAGAAGACCGACACCTCCAGCGGACTGCTGCAGAAGCACCTGCCAACGAGCCGCGTGGTGAAGGCGTTCAACCACATCCAGGCGGCGAGCATAGCGACTGACGGCACGCCCGCCGGCACACCGAACCGCCGCGCGTTGGCTCTCGCCGGCGACGACCGCGAGGCGCTGGAGTTCGCGCAGAAGCTCTACGACCAGTTCGGATTCGACGCGGTGGTCGTGGGCGGGCTCGCCGACAGCTGGCGGGTGGAGACCAACCAGCCCGCGTACGGAGTGCGTCAGAACGCGGACGAACTGCGCGCGAATCTCGCAATCGCCACGCGCTAGGGTTTCCCCATGGTCGCCACCTTCGTCGTCGTTCCCCAGTGGCAGGGCTCGGGCTCGTCCCGGGCGATGCGGCTCGTTGATGGGGCCGAGGCGATCCGGGGGGATCTGCCCAGCAGTTCCACCAGGACCATAGAGATTCCCCTCGAGGCGGGTGACGGCCAGGGCACGGCGGTGCATCGCCTCAGCTCGATCGCACTCGTTCGCGACCGTCTCGCCGCCGACGTGGCCACCATCGACGGCCCGGTGATCACCATCGGCGGCGACTGCGGCGTAGAGCTTGCGGCCATCGAGCACGTGGCGGGCGACGACGTGGCAGTCATCTGGTTGGATGCCCACCCCGACCTCAACACGCCGGAGTCGAGTCCCTCGGGCGCGTTCACCGGGATGGTGCTGCGAACCCTGCTCGGCGAGGGGCCAGCCCAGCTCGTGCCCGGCACGCCCCTGAAGCCCAGCCGCGTGATCCTCGCCGGTGCGCGGTCGTTCGACCCGGGCGAGGACGAGTACATCGCCGCGCACCGTGTGGTGACCATCGGAGCCGACGAGGTGAGCGGCCAGAGCCTGGTCGATGCGGTGGTGGCGTCGGGGGCGGCATCCGTCTATGTGCACATCGACCTCGACGTGCTCGACCCTGAGGACATCCAGGGACTCGGCTATCCCGAGCCCTTCGGCGTGCGCTCGGCCGATCTGGTGAATGCGCTCAAGGCTCTGGTGGCGCGCTTCCCCCTCGCGGGTGCCGGCATCACTGAGTTCGCTCCCGCTTCGCCGCGAGACGCGGTCGAGGACATGCCGACGATCCTGCGCCTGGTGGGCGCGCTGGCCTCGGCCGCCGGCTAGACGACGCTAGGGCTTCGGCGCATCCGCGACCTGCACGCCGATCGTGTAGTTCGACCCGTCGACCTCCTCGATCGTCACCGGTGCATCGAACCGGTCGCCCGATGCCGGGTCGGTCAGGATGCACGGCACGATCGTGCCCTTGACGAGGTCGATGTCCTCGGTTCCGCAGTCGATGTCGGGCCGGGAACCCACCTGCTGTTCGAGCGCGTTCTCGGCGGTGGTTGCGAGGTCCTCGGGCGAGACGGTGTACGTCGCCGTCGCGGTACATCCACTGAGCAGGGCGGCGACTACCGCGGCCGCGGCGAGTGCGGGGGCGAGTCGGTTCATGAAAGGCCTCTCTCACGGATCTCACGGTCGAGTGCCCACCAGCTTAGAGGACTCGCTGCAGCCCATGGCAGGGGTGCTGCGACGTAGTCTGGGTGCATGACTGACGCGGTCGAGACACCTTCCCGAATCACCCTCGAACGCGAAGGCGCGGTGCTGCTGATCGGGCTGAACCGCCCGGACAAGCGCAATGCTGCCGACTTCGCGATGCTCCAACAGCTGGCCATCGCCTACGCCGAACTGGAGAACGATCCCGACCTGCGGGCGGGCTTCGTCTTCGCCCACGGCGACCACTTCACGGGGGGTCTCGACCTCGCCGACGTCGGGCCGCGCCTGGGCCCCGACGGTCTCGACGTCGTTCCGAACGGCGGGCTCCATCCGTGGCAGGTCAATGGTCAGTTGCTCAGCAAACCCGTGGTGATGGCGGTGCAGGGCACCTGTCTCACGCTCGGGATCGAACTGATGCTGGCCAGCGACATCGTGGTCGCGGCCGACTCGGCGAGCTTCGCGCAGATCGAAGTGGCACGGGGCATCCTGCCGTTCGGTGGCGCGACGATCCGCTTTCCGCGCGCCGTCGGCTGGGGCAACGCGATGCGCTGGATCCTCACCGGCGACACGTTCGACGCTGCAGAGGCGCTGCGCATCGGCCTCGTCCAGGAGGTCGTGCCGCACGGCGAGCAGTACGCGCGCGGACTCGAGCTGGCGCAGCGCATCGCGGCCCAGGCTCCCCTCGCCGTGCAGGCGGCACTCATGAACGCCAAGATCGCCGTCCGCGACGGGGATGCCGTGGCCGAAGCAACGCTCCAGCCCGCCCTCGGCCTGCTCGCTGCCACAGAGGATGCCCGCATCGGCATGGAAGCGTTCGTCACCCGCAAGCCCGCGACGTTCGTGGGGCGCTGAGATGACGACCGAACCGCAGAACTACGACGTCGTCATCCTCGGGGCCGGCGCCGTCGCCGAGAACGTCGCCGACCGCGCAGTGCAGGGCGGCCTGACCGCGCTGCTCATCGAGAGCGAGCTCGTCGGCGGTGAGTGCTCCTACTGGGCGTGCATGCCGTCGAAGGCCCTGATCCGCAGCGGCATGGCTCTGCGGGCGGCGCAGCGACTGCAAGGAGCCAAGCAAGCGGTCACCGGCGACCTCGACGTCGCAGCAGTGTTCGCCCGGCGCACCGTCTTCACCCACGACTGGGATGACGCGAGCCAGGTGACGTGGGTCGACGGGGCGGGCATCTCGCTCCTTCGTGGCCACGCGCGACTCACCGGCGAGAAGCGGGTGTCGGTGACCGCGGCTGACGGCAGCATCACCGACGTGATTGCGACCCACGCCGTCGTGATCAGTACCGGATCTGATCCGCTGCTTCCCGACATTCCGGGACTGGTCGAGGCGAACCCGTGGACGCCGCGGGACGCGACGAGCGCCACGAGCGCGCCGGCCAGCATTGCCATCATCGGCGGCGGGGTCGTCGCCGTCGAGATGGCGACCGCCTACGCGAGCTTCGGCACAGCGGTCACGATCTTCGCGCGCAGCGGCCTGCTCCAGGGCCAGGAGGACTTCGCCGCCGAGCTCGTGACGGCCGGGCTCGCCGGTCTCGGTGTCGACATCCGCCGGGCCTCCCCCACCCTCGTCGAGCGCACCGAGTCGGGTGTGACAGTTCGCGCCGGGGATGATTCCGTGACCGCCAGCGAGGTGCTCGTCGCTACCGGTCGCACGCCCCGCACGACCGACATCGGGCTGGAGACGATCGGCCTCGAGCCCGGCGAGTGGATCACCGTCGACGAGACCCTGCGCGTGCCCGGCTACGACTGGCTGTATGCGACTGGCGATGTGAACCATCGCGCGCTGCTGACCCACCAGGGCAAGTACCAGGCTCGCGCGGCGGGCGACGTCATCGCCGCCCGCGCGAAGGGCGGGCCCGTGGATGACGCCCCCTGGGGCATCCACGTGGCGACCGCCGATCACGACGCGGTGCCGCAGGTGACCTTCAGTGACCCGGAGGTGGCGTCAGTCGGCATCACCTCGCACGCGGCCAGGGCGGCGGGCCGGAACATCCGGGTCGTGGACTACAACCTCGGCTGGGTGGCCGGCGCGAGTCTGCAGGCCGACGATTACGAGGGTCAGGCGCGGATGGTCGTCGATGAGGATCGCGGGGTCATCATCGGGGTGACCTTCGTGGGCCAGGACGTGAGCGAGCTCATCCACGCGGCGACGATCGCGGTCGCGGGCGAGGTCCCGCTCGCCCGACTGTGGCATGCGGTGCCGGCGTACCCCACGATGAACGAGATCTGGCTGCGCCTCCTGGAGACCTACGGACGGCCGGTGCACACGGCCTGAGCCGCCGCCTCAGCGCGCGACGCTGGCGTACACCCCGAGCAGACCGGTCGCGGCAGCACCCCAGGTGAACCGCTGCGCGAACGCGCGGGCGGAGGTGCCGAGCTCGAGTCGGCGCTCGTCGTTCTCCAGAAGGTTGGCGATCTCGGTGGCCCAGTACCGGGGATCGCGCGTACCGAGAAGCAACCCCGATACCCCCTCCGAGATCGACTCGCGCAGACCCCCGCTGCGGTAGCCGATGACCGGCGTGCCAGCCGCGGCAGATTCGAGGGCCACGAGACCGAAGGTCTCGCTGAACGAGGGCACGATCGTGAGGTCGACGATGGACAGCAGGTCGGCGAGGTCCTCCCTCGGCAGCGACCCCACGAAGCGGATGTCATCAGCCACCCCGAGCTGGCCCGCCAGCGCGCCAAGCTCCTCGACGAATCCCTCGTGCCCGGGGGTGGCGTCCCCCACGATCACCAACTGGGGCGCCCACCCCCGCAACGCCCTGATCTCGGCCAGGGCGCGAACCGCGAGCTCGTGTCCCTTGAGGGGTTGCACCCTGCCGACCAGTGCGACGAGCGACCGCGCCGGGTCGAGTCGCAACCGTCGTCGCACGAGCACCGACAAGGACTCCGGTCTCGGGACGAAGAGCTCGAGGTCGACGCCGGGCGGGATGATCCAGGTGCGTTCGGCGGGTGCACCCACGTCGTCGATCAGGGCGGTGGCTTCCGCCGAGGACGCGGCGACGAGCGCATCGGCCTGAGTCGCGACGAACGTCTCGCTGCGCGATCGAATCACGGGTTCGTCGGACCCGCCCAGATCGGCATCCTTCATTGCGGCGAGCGTGTGGAAGCTCTGCACGAGCGGTATGCCCAGCTCGAGGGCGACGGGCAGCGCGGTGATGCCGCTGAGCCAGTAGTGACTGTGGATGACGTCGTACCGGGTGCTCCTGGCGAGGTGGGCGACGGCCTCGCCGAAGTCGTCGGTGACGCTCGCGAGATCCTGCTTGACGAGGGTGCCGGAGCCTGCGGGCAGTTCGTGCAGGGTGACCCCCGGAAGCAGAACCCGGGACGACGGTGCCCCGACCGCGCGCGTCAGGAGGTCGACTTCCGTGCCGCGGATGGCGAGTTCGGCGGCAAGGGCGAGAATCGCCACATTCATGCCGCCCGAGTCCCCGACACCGGGCGCCGCCGACGGCGAGGTGTGCATCGAGACCATCGCGACGCGCTGGATCACACCGGCCATGGTGCCACTGTATTCTGCGGAGTATGTCGCAGGAACCGCCCCCGCCGGTCGACCGGGGGCGCCGCGCCCGCATCGGGATCGTCCCGCGTCTCAGCCGGGTGCGATGGCTGCGGTGGCTCCTGCTGACCCCGGTGGTCGCCAGGCCCGGGTACTGGTTCGCGACGGCCTGCGCACTATTCTGGGGCGCACTGCTCGGGCGCTTCCACCTCAGCCGTCAGGGCGGGCTGATCGTCGCAGCGAACCTGCCGAACTGGGGTTTCGGCCGGGGTGGCACCACCGTGGGCGCCGTCTACCTCACCAATACCAACGTCACGCCGGGCATCCTGGAGCATGAGGCTGTGCATCGAGCCCAGTGGAAGCGGTACGGGCTCGCCTTCATCCCGCTCTACGTCTCGGCGGGCCAGAACGCCCTGCACAACCGGTTCGAGATCGAAGCGGGGCTGAAGAGGGGCGGGTACGTGTGAGCAAGGTGGCGGTCATCACCGGCGCGAGCTCGGGCATCGGCGCGAATGCCGCGGCCCGCCTCACCACCGCGGGCTGGGAGGTCGCAGTCGTGGGCCGCAATCCCGAGCGCACGCGGTCCGTTGCGGAGAGCGTGGGCGGTACGGCGTTCCTCGCGGACTACGACAGGCTCGACGATGTGCGCGCACTCGCGGCATCCCTCGCGTCACGGTACGAGCGCATCGATCTGCTCGCCAACAACGCCGGCGGCCTGGTGCCGAGCCGTGGCCTGTCCGCCGACGGCTACGAGCGCACCATTCAGCACAACCACCTGGCGCCGTACCTGCTGACGAGACTGCTGCTGCCCGTGCTCGAGGCCTCCGATGCCCGGGTGGTCGGCACGGCGAGCGTCGCGAACACCTTCTCGCCGATCCGCCTCGACGACCTGCAGTGGCAGGGTCGACCGTATCTGGGCGGATGGCGAGCCTACGGCGTCAGCAAGATCGCCGTGATCCTGTTCACTCAGGAGCTGGCCCGCCGATCGAGCGTCGAGGCCTACGCCTTCCACCCCGGCTACGTCGCGACGAACTTCGGAACCGAGTCGGCGTTCATGCGCTTCGGCAACCGGGTATCGGGCGGACGCCTGGCAATCAGCACCGAGCAGGGCGCAACGCCGCTCGTGCATCTCGCCGTCGCCGAGTCGGTGGGCGTGCCCAGCGGAACGTACTTCGACGGGCTGAAGCCGAACGGCCGCACGCATCGCACCGCTCGGGATGCCGCGGCCGCCGCCGAGCTCTGGGATCGTTCGGCGGCTCTTGTCGCCCTGCCCGACCCAGTGCGCTAGGCCGACCCCTCCCGCTAGGGTAGGCGCATGAGAGACTTTCATGCTCGACGGACAGCACTGACCCTCATCGGCGCGGGCATCGCGGTCGCGCTGCTCGCGGCCTGCACTCCCACCGGCGGCACCGACACCGCCGACGCGACTGGTTCGCCCAGCCCGAGCGTGAGCGCATCCGCGAAACCCAAGCCGACGCCCACCGCGAGCCCGACACCCACGGCAGTGGCACCCTTCGTGATCGACTGCACCTCGATCATCCCCGCCTCGCGCCAGGACTGGCTCGCCACGAGCGGGTGGCCGCTCTTCGCACCCGCCGACTTCTTCGCCAAGGTGCGCTCGGAGGTCTCGTCGAGCCCGTACATCCTCATGCAGGACAACGGCGGAATCGTCTGCCCCTACGCGACGAGCAGTGAGGTCGTGGTCGCCTACGGCTATGCCCCGCTGGCCGACTCGCAGGTGGCCGAGGCCGACTCGCTGATCATCGGGACGAACGACGGCTATGTCACCTCGTCCTACGCCGGTGGCACCCTCTACGACTCCGCGACCGAGGGCAACGCGTTCGAGTTCTTCCTCATCGTGCCGGGCGCCATGTACGTCGCGACCACGACGGAGATCCTCGACGAGATGCTCGCGACGGTGCCGTAGCCGATCACCACATCGACGGATGCCGGCGCTGCCACCGGAACCGTCGCTCCAGCTGCGCCCCCAGCGCAAGCAGCACGTGCTCGCCGCCCGGCCGCCCGACCAGCTGCACGCCGACGGGCAGCCCGTCGGGGCTCTGGCCGACCGGAAGCGTGATCGCGGGCAGTCCGCTCACGTTGACGAAGCTCGTCCACGGCGTGAACTGCACCTGCTGCGCGAAGTTGCGCTCGCCGTCCTCCTGGTCGAACCAGCCGATCGGCGGTGGGGTGTGCGCGAGCGCCGGGGTCAGCACGGCATCGAAGCCGGTGAACTGACGGATGACGCCGCGCTCGAACCCCGCAAGGTACTCGAGCGCCTCCGTGAGCCGCCGGGCGTCGAGCGCGCGACCGCGCTCGACAAGCCACCGCGTGAGCGGCTCAAGCCGCTCGAGCTCCTGCCCCTCCACCGGGATCGCCGAGGCCCCCGCCTGCCACAGGGTGCGGAAGGCGTCGGGGTAGTCCGGCGACGGTGGCAGCGAGACGGTGTCGATGCCGTGACCGAGGGCATCCAGCTCGGCGACCGCGAGGTCGAGGGTGGCGCGCGCCTCGGGTGAGACGGTGATCTCGTGCGAGTCGTCCCACGGCGATGAGGTCATCACCCCGAGTTGGTAACGACCCTCGCCCCGGATCGCGGCGTTGAGGTAGGCGCCACCGTCCCAGGTCGGCGGCTGGGTCGCCCACTCGGAGTCGCCGATGAGGGCGTCGAGCAGCAGCGCCGCATCCGAGACGGTGCGGGCGAGCGGCCCGTAGGCCACGAGGCCACCGAGGGTCGTGAAGCCCGAGCCGGAGGCAACACGGCCGCGGGAGGGCTTGAGGCCGACCAGACCCGTCGCCGCGGCGGGGATGCGGATCGAGCCGCCGCCGTCTGAGCCTGGGGCGAGAGGAAGCAGCCCGGCCGCGACGGCAGCCGCCGCTCCCCCGCTGCTGCCGCCGACGCCGAGCTCGGGGTTCCACGGGTTGCGCGTCGCGCCCAGCAGCGCGGACTCGGTGTAGGCGGGCATCCCGAACTCGGGGGTCGCGGTCTTGCCGAGGCTGACCGCGCCGGCGGCATCGAGGGTCTGGACGATCTGGTCGGACTCGTCGGGCACGAAGTCGTGGAAGTGGCGCGAGCCGAACGTCGTGCGCACCCCGGCGCGCGCCCACAGGTCCTTGTCGGCCGAGGGCAGCCCCCAGAGTCCGGCGGCTCGCGGCACTAGCGACTCGAGTGTGGCGGCGCGGGCGCGCGCGGCATCCGCCGTGACGGTCGCGAACGCACCGATGCCGGGGTCGAGCCGTGCGATGCGCTCGAGGTAGTGCTCGGCGAGTTCGAGCGGCGAGACCTGGCCCCGGCGCAGCCAGTCGAGCTGCTCGAGGGCGGTGAGGTGGTGCAGCTCGAACATTCTTCGAGCCTAGAGCTTGACAAGATGAGCTTGGCCTGATTGGTTAGTTACCTGACCAACTAACCCATACACCGAGAGGAGGTCCATGGACGAGTCACGACCGATCTTCCTGCAGGTCGCAGAGCAGATCGAGAACGACATCATCATGGGTGCCCTCGCCGAGGAGGACCAGGTGCCCTCGACCAACGAGTTCGCCGCCTTCCACCGCATCAACCCGGCGACGGCGCTCAAGGGCGTCACCCTGCTGGTCGACGCGGGGATCCTCTACAAGAAGCGCGGTATCGGCATGTTCGTGGCCACGGGAGCGCGACAGCGCATCCTCGACCAGCGCCGCGCGGTGTTCGAAGCCGAGTTCGTGCGTCCCCTCATCACCGAGGCAGCCAAGCTCGGCATCACCTCCGCACAACTCATCGGCATGATCAAGAAGGAAGAGAAATGACAGCAGTGATCGAGGTCGACGGCCTCACCAGACGCTACGGCCGCCTCGCCGCGGTGGATGACGCGACCTTCACCCTCGAGGGCAACCGCATCCACGGCCTGCTCGGGCGTAACGGAGCAGGCAAGACCACGCTCATGCAACTGCTCACCGGGCAGGAGTTCGCCAGTTCGGGCACCATCCGAGTGTTCGGTCAGAGCCCGGTGGAGAACGCGGGCGTACTGCAGCACGTCTCCTTCATCAAGGAGAGCCAGCGCTACCCGGAGGACTTCCGGCCGAAGCACGTGCTGCGCAGCGCCCCCTGGTTCTTCGAGAACTGGGACGCCGAGTTCGCAGAGCAACTCGTCGACGACTTCCGGCTCCCCCTCAACACGCGCATCAAGAAGCTCTCGCGGGGCCAGCTCTCCGCGATCGGCGTCATCGTGGGGCTCGCCTCCCGAGCACCCCTGACCTTCTTCGACGAGCCCTACCTGGGGCTGGATGCCGTGGCCCGCCAGACCTTCTACGATCGCCTACTCGAGGACTACGCCGAGCACCCGCGCACGGTGGTGCTCTCCACCCACCTGATCGACGAGGTCGCCAACCTGCTCGAGCACGTGCTCGTGATCGATCAGGGCCGCATCATCATCGACGAGGACGCCGACGCCCTGCGCGGCTCCGCTACCACTGTCGTCGGCACGCGAGCGGCGGTCGACGCCTTCGTGGAGGGTCGCGAGATCCTCCACCGCGATGGCCTCGGCGGGTTGGCGACGGTCACCGTGGCAGGCCTCGACGAGAGGGAGCGGGCCGAGGCATCCGCCGCCGGACTCGAGCTGGGCGCCGTCTCATTGCAGCAACTCATCATCCGACTGACCAACGTCTCCGAGAAGGAATTCGAGCACAGCGCATGACCACCATCACCCTGCCCCCGGCCCGTCCGACCACCTCACGGCTACTGAGCGTGATGAAGCTCCACTTGGCCAACCCATGGACGACGATCACTCTGCCGTGGATCATCCTCGGCACGATCTTCGCGGCCAACCTGGCGATCTGGGCACTGATCTTCCTGAACACACCGGAGTCGGCGCACGCCAACATCGCCAAAGGACTGCAGTGGAGCGGAGCCTCGCTCTACATCTTCGTGTACATGATGGTGGTGGCCATTCAGGCCGTCAACGTCACCTTCCCGTTTGCCCTCGGCTACGGCGTGACCCGGAGGGACTTCTTCCTCGGCACGGCAGTGCAGTTCGTCACCCTGTCGGCGATGTACGCGGCCGGCCTGACCATCCTTGCGACCATCGAGACAGCAACCAACGGATGGGGGCTGGGCGGCAGGATGTTCACCGCCGCGTACTTCGGCTCGGACCTGCCGTGGTACCTGCAGTTCTTCGTCTTCTTCGTACTGATGCTCTTCTTCTTCTTCGTGGGCGCAGTGCTGGGCGCGGTCTACGTGCGATGGAAGGCCACCGGCGTCACGTTCTTCTTGGTCGCTCTCGGTGCTCTGGTGATCCTGGCGCTGTACCTGCTGACTCTCACCGACAGCTGGGCTGCGGTCGGTGAGTTCCTCGCTGCGGCGGGCTTCGTCGGCACCTACGCCTGGAGTCTGGTGATCACAGCGATCTCCGGCGTGGCCGGCTACCTCATCCTGCGGCGGGCAACCCCGCGCGCCTGACTAGCTGGGCGGCACCTGCCCCAGTTCCTGGAAGGCCGTGATCTGCAATCCGCCGGGGGCGTCCAGACGTGAGTTCAGCGAGTTCCACGGCGTGAGGGTGGGTGGGGCGACGACGGTCGCCCCACCGGCCTCGAGCGCCGTGGTCGTCGCCGCGGCATCCGCGACCTCGAAGGCCACCCTGATGCTGAGCGGGTAGGGGCGGGCCACCGGATGCCCCACCTCGACCTCGTCGATGAGCCTCACCTGCGCGGGGTTCGACAACTCCAGGGTCGCGGTCGGCACCGAGAGGATCACGACACGGGCGCCGCCCTCCCCCTCGTAGGCCTCGAGTTCGGGCAAGCCGAGGGCGTCGCGGTAGAACGCAAGTGCTGCATCGAAGTCCTCGGTCTCGACGACGAGGCGCAGCTGAGTGGTTGGAGTGATCACGGAACGAGCCTAGGCCGATGACTCGTGCGGAGCTTTCTGGTACATTTGTACCAAAAGGAGTTGCATCATGGGTTACGTATTCCTCGGGCTTGCCATAGTCGGCGAGGTCATCGCCACCACCTTCCTCAAGTTCACCTCGGGAGAGAAGGCCGTCTGGTGGGCCTATGCCATCGTGGGCGTCGGCTACGTCTTCGCCTTCGGGATGCTCTCGCTCGCCCTCGGTCGAGGAGTGCCCCTCGGCACGGCGTACGCGATCTGGGCCGGAGTGGGGGTCGTGCTCGTGGCGGTCATCAGCTGGCTCGCGTTCGGCGAGTCGCTCACCTGGCAGCAAGTGCTGGGGATCGTGCTGGTGACCGGAGGGGTCGTGCTGCTGGAGGCCGGCGGGAAGCACTCCGCGTGAGCCTCACACCCAAGGGCGAGGCGCGTCGTGCCGCGCTCCTCGACGCGGTGCTGCGAGTTCTCGAACGTGAAGGGCCCGGCGCCGTCACGCATCGCTCCGTCGCCCGCGAGGCGGGGGTGCCGCTCGCGGCGGCGACCTACTACTTCGACGACCTCGACGACCTGTACGTCAGCGCACTCCGGCGCGCGACCGAGGAGCAGGTGGCCCTGTTCGCGGGCACAGAAATGAATGACCTGCGCGCCGTCGCACGTCTCATCCACCGGTGGGCGACCGAGAACCGGGGAGCTGCCCTCGCGCAGTACGAACTCATGTTCCTCGCGATGCGGCGCGACGCGCTCCGCGCCGACGCGCAGGCCTGGTACGGCGCGCTGGAACATGCGATCGATCCCCACGCAAAGCACCCGCGGCAGACCCGGGTGCGGGCGCTCGCCCTCGACGGCCTGCTGCTGAGGATCCTCTGGCTGGGCGAACCGTCCACGGTCGACGAGACGGAGAAGGCCCTGAGGGAGATCGTGGAGGCTACCCGAGCGAGCGCTACTTGAGCGACTTCTGCATCAGCACGGTGCCGAGCCAGCGGTCGAACTTGAAGCCGACCTTGCCCATGTGGCCGATCTCCTTGAAGCCGAAGTTCTCGTGCATCGCGATCGACGCCTCGGCGCCCCTGTCGGCGATCACGGCGATGATCTCCTTGAGCCCGGCGGCACGCGACCTGTCGATGAGCTCGGCGAGCAGGGCCTTGCCGAGTCCCTTGCCGGTGGATGCCGGGCCCAGGTAGATCGAGTTCTCCACCGTGTACCGGTAGGCCGCCTTCTCCTTCCACGGATACACGTAGGCGTACCCGAGCAACTGGCCCGCCGGATTCTCGGCCACCAGGAACGGCATCTTCTTCTCCTGCACCTTGGCGAACTTGCGCTTGAAGTCCGCGAGGGTCATGGGCTTCTCGTCGAAGGTGACTGTCGAGTTCAGGACGTAGTGGTTGTAGATCTCGCGCACGTGGGGAAGGTCGGTGACCGTGGCATCCCGGATCGAGTATGCGAAGGGCGTCTCGGGGGCGGGTTTCGGCGCCAGATGCGGCGGCAGCTTGCGCCTGGGCTGGTACTCCTCCTCCAGCATCAGCGCTCCCCGCTCGTCATGCGCACGAGTCTAAGTGACATCCTTGCGCCACGATGTCAGGAATCCGGCCAGGGCAAGAACGACGCCCAGCCCGAGCAGCACGAGGCCGCCCTGCCACCACTCCAGGGTCTGAACGGACGTGGTACCCGTGCCGAGCGAGGTGAAGATGCTCGAGCCGACAAGGGCGTCGCTGGCCGCTCCCGGAAGGAACTTGCCGACCGCCGCTGTCCACTCCCAGATGGATGCGCCCAACCGCAGGATCGGCTCCACGAACTGCGCGAACGCGAGCACGACCACGATCGACGCGACCTGATTGGTGATGAGGCTGCCGACTCCCACCCCGATCACCGCCCACAACGCCGAGGCGATGACGACCCGACCGGCGAGCAGCCAGGTGTCGGCGCTGCCGAGCTGCGGATCGATTCCGCTGAACGCGAGAATCGAACCACCGATGCCCATGGATGACACCAGCCCGACGATGCCGAACACCGCACCGGCGGCGGCCAGAACCATGACCTTCGCACCGAGCACGACGCCCCGACGCGGACCGGCGAGGAACGTGGGGGTCAAGGTCTGGTACCGGAACTCCGAGGTCACCGAGAGCGCCCCGAGAATCAGCGGGATCACGTAGCCCACCGCCGTGACCGTGCTGTAGATGAGGGGAGGAAGGGCGTCTGCCGGTAGTTGCGGGGCGTTCGGGCTCGTCGCCAGCTGGTCACCCAGCGCGCCGAACACGCCGGCGAGCAGGCCGCTCGTGAAGCCCACGTACCCGAACAGCGTGAGCAACAACACCCACCACAGTCGCACGGTCGTCAGCTTGAGGAACTCCGACCTCAGCGCGCCGATCATGCCGACACCTGCGCGATGCCGTCGGCGATGCTGTCGGCATCCGATCCGACCAGTTGGAGGAAAACCTCCTCGAGACCGACCGACTCCGTGATGAGCAGGCTGAGCGGCACCCCGGCGGCGAGGGCGGCGGCCCCGGCCTCACCCGCGGTGATGCCCGTGGCCAGCAGCGCGTCATCCGTCGCCCGCACCTCGGCGCCGGCAGAGCTGAGGGCGTTCGTGAGCGCCGCGCGATCGGATGAGTCGATCCGCACGACCTGGCCGGTCTCGAGTCCGTCGAGGGATCCCTCGTACACGGATCGTCCGCGCGAGATGATGACGACCCAGTCGACGGTCTGCTGCACCTCGGCGAGCAGGTGCGAGGAGAGGAGCACCGTGCGCCCCTCGGCGGCGAGACTCTGGAGGAACCCCCGCATCCAGCGGATCCCCTCCGGATCGAGGCCGTTGGTCGGCTCGTCGAGTACGAGCACGTCGGGGTCGCCGAGTAGCGCGAACGCGAGGCCCAGACGCTGGCGCATGCCGAGCGAGTAGCCGCCGACCCGGCGATCGGCGTACTCGGTGAGCCCGACGATGCCGAGCACCTCGTCGACTCGGGCAGTAGCGATGGCCGCGGCCGCCGCGTACACCCGGAGGTGGTTGCGGGCCGAGCGCCCGGGATGGAAGTCAGATGCCTCGAGCGCCGTTCCGACGGTCGCCAGGGGCTTCTCGAGTTCGGAGTACCGGCGGCCTCCTATGGTGGCGACGCCACTCGTGGGGTTCACGAGCCCGAGCAGCATGCGCAGGGTCGTGGTCTTGCCCGCGCCGTTGGGACCGAGGAAGCCAGTCACTCGGCCGGGCTCCACCGTGAAGCTCAGGTCGGAGACCGCCCGAACGGCACCGAACGACTTCGACAGGTTCGTGAACTGGAGAGTCGTGCCGTCTTCCTTAGTTCTAGTTCGCATAGAACAATAGTGACAGATCTGCGCCACCGGCGCCAGTGCCGAACGACCCGGAGGCCAGACTCAGCCCAGTCGCCAGTCGACCGGCTCGGCGCCCTGCGCGACCAGCAGCTCGTTGGCCCGACTGAACGGACGCGAGCCGAAGAATCCGTTGTGCGCCGAGAGCGGGCTGGGGTGCACGGACGTGATCGTGGGAGTCGAACCGAGCAGAGGCTTCAGGTTCGCGGCATCCCGGCCCCACAGAATCGCCACCAGCGGACCACCGCGGGCGACGAGCGCCCTGATCGCCGCTTCGGTCACCGCCTCCCAGCCCTTGCCGCGGTGCGACCCGGATGCCCCGGCCTGCACCGTCAGCACCCGGTTGAGCAGCATCACCCCGTGCTCGGCCCACGGTGTGAGATCGCCGTGGGGGGCGGGCGCGACGCCGAGGTCGTCGTGCAGTTCCTTGTAGATGTTCGCGAGGCTGCGCGGAACCGGTCGCACATCGCGCTCGACCGCGAACGAGAGGCCGATCGGATGCCCGGGCGTGGGGTACGGGTCCTGCCCGACGATGAGCACCCGCACGTCGGCCAGCGGGTAGGTGAACGCGCGCAGCACCCGATCCCCGGCCGGAAGGTAGCGGCGCCCGGCCGCAGTCTCGGCTCGCAGGAACTCCCCCATCGCGGCAATCTGGGACTCCACTGGCCCCAGGGCCGCCGCCCACCCGGGGTCGACGAGTTCGGCCAGCGGCTTCGGTGCCATGGTGCTGAGGACTCAGGCCTCGAGCGTCACCGGCGGCTCGGCCGACCACGGGAAGGTGATCCACTGGGCGGTCCGGCGCCAGGTGTACGCGGGCTCGTGCACGGTGCCGGGCTTGGTGTAGAGCACGGCGGTGCGCACTTCGGCACCCATGCCCTCGAGCAGAGTCACCACCATCGCGAGTGTGCGACCCGAGTCGGAGACGTCGTCGACCAGCAGCACCTTCTTGCCGTCGATCGACTGGGCGTCGAGGAAGGGCGGAAGCAGGATCGGGGTGTCGAGACGCGTGCCCACGCCGGTGTAGAACTCGGCGTTGACGGCACCGCAACTCTTGAGCCCCAGCGCGTAGGCGATCCCGCCCGCGAGCAGGAGTCCACCCCGGGCGATGGCAACCACGACTTCGGCCTCGAAACCGCTGCGGATCACATCCAACGCCAGGTCGCGCGATGCGCTCCCGAAGTCGCTCCAGGTGAGCACTTCGCGTTCGTCGTCGGCCATGCCACTACGCTAGCGCGCCGGTCAGCCGAGTTCGTTCACCCGCGGGAGCGCGACGGTTGTAGCATCCGTTCATGTCACTGGTGAAAGAGAAGGCCGGAGCTATCACGTTCGGCCTCGTGGGTTTCCTGTTCCTCGTCGAGCTGGTCAGCGGAATCCTGCAGGGTTTCTATGTTCCGCTCATCCCCGACCTCGTCGATCACTTGGGCATCAAGGACGCCGACTTCAACTGGTTCGAGGCAGCGCAACTGCTCCTCAGCGCGATCGTGGTGCCGATTCTCGCCAAGTGCGGTGACATGTTCGGGCACAAGCGCATCCTGCTGATCGCGACGGTGCTGACCGCCGGCTCGACCTGGGCGCTGGCGTTCACGAACTCGTTCACGACCTTCCTCATCGCGTGGGCGCTGCAGGGCTTCTACGTCGTGTGGCTGCCGCTCGAGGTGGCCCTCATCTTCGACCGCGGGCGCGTCACCGGTCGCGGTGCATCCCAGACGAGGCGCGCCGCCGGATACCTCGTGGTCGCCCTCGAGGCCGGTGCGATCATCGGCGCTCTCGGCGCGGGGCGCATCTTCAAGGCCCTCGGCGGGGACGTGCAGACCACCCTCATGGTGCCTGCCGTCGCGGTGACCCTCGTGTTCTTCGCGATCCTGTTCGGGGTGCCGGAGTCGAAGCCGCTGCCGGGCCGCTCGCTCGACCTGTGGGGCTTCGTGCTTCTGACCATCGGGCTGCTGTTCATCACGTCCGGTCTGACCTTCCTGCGCATCAACGGGCCGACCGCCTGGTGGTGCTACCTGCTGATGGTCGTGGGGGTGCTCATCTTCATCCCGTGGAGTCGCTACGAGCTCAAGCAGAAGGACCCCGCGATCGATCTGCGCGTGCTGAAGCAACCGAACATGTGGCCGGTGCAGCTGACCGCCGGCCTCGTCGGCATCAGCCTGCTGGGTGCCCAAGCACCTCTGGCAACGTTCGCGGGCACCGACCCCATCAACGGCTACGGACTCGGCATGGCGGCCGACGAGATCTCGTACATCATCGGCGCGTACCTGGTGTCGATGATCGTGGGTGCCCTGCTGTTCCCGCGGGTGTCGAAGTGGTTCAGTCCCCGCGTCGCCCTCATCATCGCCACGTTCTTCGTGGCGACGGGCTATCTGCTGTTCCTCGTCAATCACACGTCGGTCGCCGGCGTGTTCGTCAACATGGCGATCGCGGGCATCGGCTCCGGTGCCCTCGTCGGAGCCCTGCCGTCGGCCGCCGCCGCTGCCGCGCCACGCGGGCAGACTGGCATCGCGACCGCGCTCACGAATACGACCAAGACGATCGGTGGATCATTCGCCTCGGCGACGTTCGCGATCGTGCTCGCCGCCGGAGCGGCCGGCGCGGTCACGGCGACCGCATCGAGCCTGCTCGGCTACCTCACGGTGTTCACGATCTGTGGCGTCGGCGCGCTCGTGGCGGCGGTGCTGCTCTTCCTCGTGCCGAAGCTCGCCTTCGCCGACGTGGAAGAGGCACTGATCGAGGAGAGTGCGGCCGCCGTCGCAGAGTAGCGCTCCGGGCTTTCTCTGACTAAAGTCAGAGAAATGGACGAGGTGCAGGTCGGCGTCGTGCGGAGGTTCAACCGCACGGTCACGCAGCGCGTCGGCGCGCTCAATGACTCGTTCCTCTCCCGCGGCCGCCCCCTCGGCCACTCCCGCGTGCTGTGGGAGATCGGTGACGGTGCCGAGCTGCGCGAACTGCGGGCCCGGCTCGACCTCGACTCCGGGTACCTCAGCCGCATCCTGCGCTCGTTGGAGACCGACGGGCTCGCCACGGTCAGCACCGACGGAGACGACAGGCGCGTGCGCCGTGTCGCCCTCACCCCGGCCGGTCTCCGCGAGCGCGCCGCCCTCGACGAGCTCTCCGATGCCCAGGCGAGCGCAATGCTCGACCCTCTGGGCGACCGTCAGCGCGTCGAACTCGCCGGGGCCATGGCGACTGTCAGTCGACTGCTCGAGGCATCGGCGATCACCGTGACCATCGCGGATCCGGCAAGCCCGGCTGTCCGCACAAGCATGGCCGCGTACTTCGACGAACTCGCCCGCAGGTTCGAGGCGGGCTTCGACCCGGCCGTCACCCTGCCGACCGCCGACGAGCAGTTCCGGTTGCCCGCGGGGCTGGTGCTGCTCGCCACCCTCCACGATCGACCCGTCGGCTGTGTCGGCCTCAAGTTGCACGCCGACGGTGTGGGTGAGGTCAAGCGGCTGCGGGTGTCGAGCGAGGTTCGAGGGCTCGGGTTGGCTCGACGGATGCTCGGCCGCATCGAAGCCGAGGGATCGAGCCGGGGCATCCACACCCTCAGGCTCGACACCAACCGTGCTCTCACGGAGGCCATCGCGCTCTACCGCGCGCTGGGCTACCGCGAGATTGACGCCTACAACGACGAGCCCTACGCCCACCACTGGTTCGAGAAGAGGATCTGATGCCCGATATCGCCGCGCGTTTCGCCGAGCTGACCACTCCCCACCTTGCCGATGCCTGCGTGCGGGCCGGAGTCGAAGTGCGGTGCGCGCCCGCGCAGATCCAGTCGCTGTCGGCGGACATGAGACTCATCGGTCGCGTGCTGCCGGCCCGTCACGTCGGCAGCGTCGACGTGTTCCTCGAAGCGATCGAGAACGCGCAGCCCGGAGATGTGCTGGTCGCCGACAACCGGGGCCGCGTCGACGAGAGCTGCATCGGCGACCTCATGGCGCAGGAGGCCGCGAGTGCCGGTCTCGCGGGAATCGTGATCTGGGGCCTCCACCGCGACACGGTCGACATCGCGGCCATCGACATCCCGCTGTTCAGCTGCGGTTCGATTCCCACCGGGCCCCTGAGCGCGGATGCCCGCCCGAGCGCCGCGCTCGACTCCGCCCAGATCGGCGACTGGACCGTCGACTTCAGTGACCTCGTGGCGGCCGACGACGACGGTGTGCTGTTCCTGCCGGCGGACCGTATCGACGAGCTCCTCACCCTCGCCGAGGGCATCCGGGACACCGAGCGACGGCAGGCGGACCGCATCGTCGACGGGGTGACCTTGCGGCAGCAGGTGCGTTTCTCCGACTACCTGGCCGCCCGCGCCGCGAATCCCGCGCTGACCTTCCGTGAGCACCTGCGCACCGTGGGCGGCGAGATCGAGGTCTAGGCGCTGGCTAGCGCGGTTTCAGTTCGCCGCGCACCACCTTGTGCGGTGCCGCCTGGGCGACCGGCTTGATGGTGACGAGGTCGAGGTCGACGTGGAACGGCAACTCGATCGAGTGCACGATCGCCTCGGCCACGTCCTCGGCGTACAGCGGGTTGGGCACGTTGTCGTAGACGGCGTCCGCCCTCGCCTGATCACCGCCGAAGCGCACCAGCGAGAACTCGTCGGTCTTGACCATGCCCGGCGCGATCTCGATCACCCGGATCGGTTCGCCCGCGAGCTCGAGCCGCAGCACGGCGGTCATCGCGTGCTCGGCGAACTTCGCGGCGTTGTAGCCCCCGCCGCCCTCGTAGGCGATGTGGCCCGCGATCGAGGTGATCATCACGATGTCGGCGCTGGAGCCCGGAGCGACGCCGGCCCGCAGCAGTGGAAGCAGGGCACTCGTCACCCGCTTGGTGCCGATGACGTTGACGTCGAACATGCGGGACCAGTCGTCCGGGTCGGAGTCCTCGACGCTCGCCAGCCCGTACGCACCACCCGCATTGTTGACGAGGGAGTGGATCGGGCCGAGCGCCGCGAGGTGGTCGCGCAGGGCATCCACGTCGGCCTGCTTCGTGACGTCGGCGACGAAGACGTCGGCACCGGTCTCGGCCGCGAGAGCCTCCAGCCGGTCGGCGCGTCGCGCGACGCCGACGACATCCCAGCCGTGGGAGCGCAGCAACCGCACCGTGGCCGCTCCGATGCCCGAACTCGCCCCGGTGACCACTGCGCGCTTGGATGCCATACCCACCAAAGTAGCGCGGGTAGGGTGGTGCCGATGACCGACAGCACGCCCTCCCCCGCGGTGGCCACGCCCGCCGCACCCAAGCCGCGCGTTCCCTTCTGGGACAACGCGCGCTTCGTCTGCGTCACGCTCGTCGTCATCGGCCACGGCATCCAGCGGCTCACCGCCGACTCAGACCCCGCGTTGTCGCTCTACCTGTTCATCTTCGCGTTCCACATGCCCGCGTTCGCGATCATCTCCGGCTACTTCTCGAAGTCCGATCCGCCGAACCGGGTGCAGATGACGAAGGTCATCACCGACATCCTGCTGCCGTACCTGATCATGGAGGCGATCTGGTCGGTGGTGAAGTTCGTGCTCTACGGCTCCGTCGACTTCAACCCCACAACGGCGAGCTGGACCCTCTGGTTCCTGCTGGCGTTGGCGATCTTCCGGCTCGTGTTGCCCTACCTCGCCCTGCTGCGCTGGCCGCTGGCCTGGGCCGTGCTGTTCTCGGTGGCGGTCGGGTACTGGGCCAACGTCGACAGCACCTTCTCGCTGGCGCGCGCGTTCGGCATCCTGCCGTTCTTCGTGCTCGGCTGGAAGCTCAAGCAGTGGGGCGTGATGGACCGCTGGCTCGCCATGGATCGCGGAAGCACCTGGGTGCGACTCGGCGCCGCGATCGTGCTCGGGGGATGGCTCGTCGTCGCCTTCGTCTTCGTCAACCAGTTCAGGGCCATCAACCTCACCCACTGGTTCTTCTACGACTCCTCGTACGCCGACCTCGATGCCGCCCAGTGGTGGGGCGGATTCGCGCGGCTCGGATTCCTGGTGATGGCCACGGTACTGAGCGCGGCGCTGTTCGCTCTGATCCCGCGTCGGGAGACCTGGATCACCGACTTCGGCCAGGCGACGATGTACGTCTACCTGCTGCACACGTTCGTGCTCTACCCCGTGCGCGAGTCGGGCATCCTCGGCGGCGAGAACAGCTCGCTCCTGTGGCTCATCGGCATGGTGCTCGCGAGCATCGCACTGTCGGTGCTGCTGTCGACGAAGCTCGTGCGCCGCATCTTCCGCCCGATCATCGAGCCCAAGCCGAGGTGGCTGTTCGTTCAGGCGGACGGTCGACCGGCCGCCTGAACGACGGGCTCGCTGCAGAACATGCTCAGTGCAGCTGCACCCGCTTGGGCAGGGTGAAGACCAGCAGGAACGCGACCAGCGCGAGCGTCGCACTCACTGCGAGCGCCGGGGTCGCGGCCTGACCGAACGCCGCCGGTAGGTCACCGGGGCCGGCGATCGGCCCGATGTTGCCGAAGAACACGCTGCCGATCACGGCGATGCCCGCAGCCGCGCCGACGCGCTGCATCGTGCCGATCACTCCGCTCGCGGCGCCCGCCTCGGACCGGTCGACTGTCGCCACGATGAAGCGCACGTTGGGGGCGATGAACAGGCCGCTGCCGAGGCCTGCGACCAAGAGGGGACCGAGCAGTGTCCAGTTGGTCAGATCGGCGGTGGGAACCAGCAGGAGGATCAGGAACAGCGCGGTGAGGCCGATCGTGAGCAGTGCCACCCCGATGGCCAGCACTGCCCGCCCGAGTCGCGCCGCGAGACGGTCACTCTGGCTCGCGCCGATGATGTTGCCGATCGCGAAGGGCACGCTCACGAGGCCCGACTCCAGTGCGGTGTGGCCGAGTCCGGCCTGCCAGAGCAGCGAGATCGTGAAGAAGATGCTCGTGAAGGCGGCGAAGAACACCAGGGCGAGAATCGTACCCGCGGCGAACTGCGCGTGAGCGAACAAGCGCGGCGGCACCAGCGGGTCCTTTCCACGGGATGCCACGCTCCGCTCCCAGAGCGCGAACAGCACCACAAGCAGCACACCGCCGCCGATCGACAGGTAGGTCCACAACGGCCAGCCCTCCTCCTGGCCCTGAATCAACGGGACCAGGAGCGCGACGAGCGCGCCCGACAGCAGCACGAGGCCGATGAGATCGTTGGAGGTCGCCTTGCCCGCGGCTTCGGAGGGAAGCAGCGCGATGGCCGCGACCAGCACGATGACGCCGATCGGTAGGTTGACCGCGAAGATCCAGCGCCAGCCGGTCTCATCACCGAGGGCCTGGATGATCAGACCGCCGACGAGCGGGCCGAGCGCCGACGAGACACCGATGACCGCACCGAGGATGGCGAACGCCCTGCCGCGAGCCATCGGCGGGAAGAGCAGCTGGATGAACGCGCTCACCGCCGGGAAGAAGATGCCGCCGCCGAGACCCTGCACGACGCGCGCGAGGATGAGCTGCAGATCGTTCTGGGCGAGCCCGCACGCGAGACTTGCCGCGGTGAACAGGGCGAGGCCGGTGATGAACACCCATTTGTGGCCGTAGCGGTCCCCCAGGCGGCCCGCGGGGATGAGCGCGAGCCCGAAGGCGAGGGCGTAGCCGGAGATGATCCACGAGAGGGTCGACTCCGAGGCATCCAAACTGGTGCGGATTGTCGGCAACGCGACGTTCACGATGGTGGTGTCGAGCAGGGACATGAATGCGGCCCCGAGCACGACGGCGAGAGCAAGCCAGGCTCCGCGGGCGACCGGGGGCGCCGCTGCGGGGGCGGGGGCGGATGACATGTCAGTCCTTTCTGGACAGTTCGTCGGCGATGATCTCGGGCAGCTGGCCGAGCAGTTCCTCGTGCCAGGCGATGTCGGCCGCAAGCCGATGCGCCTTGTGATTCATGACGATCTGCTCGGCAACGGTGAGGTACTGCTTGATCGTCTGGAGGTGGGTCTGGGAGTCGAGCAGTTCTGATCGCAGCGACGACAGGCGACTGAGCAGAATCGCCTCGACGTCGTCGAGCTTGTTGGAATCCAGTCGGGTCATGGCCAGGTCGAATGGATCGGGTTTGTGCACGATCTCGCGAAGACCCCGATGACGCAGGACGCCGAGCGCCTCACGGCCCTCGGCCGTGATGCCCCACACCTGACGTTCGGGGAAGGATCCCTCGCGCTCGACCCGGCGTTCCTCGATGAGGCCCTCGGTCGCGAGGCGCTTGATCGCCCCGTAGAGAGCTCCCACAGTGATGTCGGTCCATTGGTCGATGTGCTCCTCCTCGGCCAGGAGCCGGAGCTGATGACCGTGCATCTCCCCCCGGGCGTCCAGTGCGCCGAGGATGAAGATTCGGATGGATGACACGGCAGTACTCTCGCAAGAGTAGTCGCGCGTGTCAAGTTACGTCATGTTTCGGAGGCGATTGCCGCCCACCCAGCGGCTTCCTATGCTCACTCTTGAGTGGGCGTGAAGTCCCGCCCGTCACCGTCTTTCCGCACTCAGCCCAACCAAGGAGTCCGCCATGTCCGACTGGAAGTTCGAAACCAAGCAGGTCCACTCCGGCGCCAAGCCCGACCCGACCACCAACGCTCGCGCCACCCCGATCTACAAGACCACCTCGTATGTGTTCAACGACACGGCGCACGCCCAGAACCTCTTCGCGCTGGCGGAGTTCGGCAACATCTACACCCGCCTCATGAACCCGACCACCGACGTGCTCGAGCAGCGGGTCGCCGCGCTCGAGGGCGGAACCGCGGCGCTCGCCGTGGCATCCGGCTCATCGGCGATCACCTACGCGGTGCTCAACATCGCCGGCGCCGGCGACCACATCGTGTCGTCGTCGTCGATCTACGGCGGTACCTACAACCTGTTCAAGTACACGCTGGCCAAGCTCGGCATCGAGGTCACCTTCGTCGAGAACCAGGACGACGAGGCCGAGTGGGCCGCGGCCGTGCGCCCGAACACCAAGCTGTTCTTCGCGGAGACGATCGGTAACCCCAAGATCAACGTCCTCGACATCGAGCGCGTCGCCGACGTCGCCCACAGCAACAACCTGCCGCTCATCGTCGACAACACGATCGCGACTCCCTACCTGATCCGCCCGTTCGAGTTCGGCGCCGACATCGTCGTGCATTCGGCCACCAAGTTCCTCGGTGGTCACGGAACTGTCATCGCGGGCGTCATCGTCGACGGCGGCAAGTTCCCGTGGGCGAAGAACGCCGAGAAGTTCCCCGGCCTCACCGAGCCCGACCCCAGCTACCACGGCGCGAGCTACACCACCGTGCTCGGGGATGCGATCGCCTACGTCATCAAGATCCGCGTGCAGCTGCTGCGCGACACCGGTGCCGCACTGTCCCCCGACAGCGCCTTCTCGATCATCCAGGGAATCGAGACCCTGAGCCTGCGCATCGAGCGTCACGTGCAGAACACCCAGGAGATCGCCGAGTGGCTCGAGAACCACCCGGATGTCGCGTCAGTCAACTACTCGGGCCTGCCCTCCAGCCCGTGGTACGCCGCCGCCAACAAGTACGCCCCCAAGGGCGTCGGTGCCGTCGTCTCCTTCGAGCTCAAGGGCGGAGTCGACGCGGGTCGCGCCCTCGTCGAGAACGTCGAGCTGTTCAGCCACCTCGCCAACATCGGCGATGTGCGCAGCCTGATCATCCACCCCGCCTCCACCACCCACTCGCAGCTGAGCCCGGAGCAGCAGCTCACGGCCGGCGTCACGCCGGGCCTCGTGCGGCTCTCGGTCGGCATCGAGAACGTGGCAGACCTCAAGGCCGACCTCGAAGCGGGCTTCGCGGCCGCTCGCACGATCGCGGCGGCCAACGCAGCCAAGTAACGTGCGGTGATCGAGCGAAGTCGAGATCGGTCTCGACAAGCTCGACGACCGAAGCGCCCCCGCTGTAACAAAGGCGGGGGCGCTTCGCCGTTTCCGGGATACTTGACTCGACATGGACTGGCAGACTCCCGAGGACACCGTTCCCTCGGCCTTCACGACCGAGGCGAACGCGCGCTCAGTGCTCGGCAAGCCTCCTGCCACCGGCGCGTGGCGCGAAGGTGACCCGGTCGGGCAGCGACAGTTCGCCTCCATCGGGCCGATGACACTGGAACGCGGCGGCGAGCTGCCGTCGGTCCGGGTGGCCTACGAGACCTACGGAACGCTCAACGCCAACAAGTCGAACGCCGTGCTGATCGTGCACGCGCTCACGGGCGACAGCCACGTCGTCGGTGACCCCGGCCCCGGGCATCCCACCGGCGGCTGGTGGGGCGGGATCGTCGGGCCTGGCCTTGCCGTCGACACCGACCGGTGGTTCGTCGTCGCACCCAACATGCTGGGCGGATGTCAGGGCACCACGGGCCCGGCATCGCACGCTCCCGACGGCCGCGAGTGGGGTGCGCGCTTCCCCTTCGTGACCATTCGGGATCAGGTCGACGCGCAGGTCGCCCTCACCGACGCCCTCGGCATCTCACGCTGGGCGGCCGTCATCGGCGGATCCATGGGCGGAATGCAGTCGCTCGAGTGGGCGGTCGGCTACCCCGATCGACTGGAGCGAGTCGCTGTGCTGGCGGCTCCCGCGCAGTCCAACGCCGACCAGATTGCGCTCAACTCGGTGCAGCTGCAGGCGATCCGTATGGACTCCGCCTTCGTCGATGGGGATTACTACGACGCCGCGGACGGCGACGGCCCGCATCAGGGCCTCGCTCTGGCGCGCAGGATGGCGCTGCTCAACTACCGCTCCCCCACCGAGCTCAACGATCGCTTCGCCCGCAGCTGGCAGAGCGGCCTGAGTCCGCTCGGTGGCGGTGGGCGCTACGCCGTGGAGAGTTATCTCGACTACCACGGCAACAAGTTCACCCGGCGCTTCGACGCCAACAGCTACCTCACGCTGGTCGAGGCGATGAGTTCGCACGACATCGGCCGGGGTCGCGGCGGCACTGCGCAGGCCCTCGCGCGGGTCACGGCACGGGCTCTCGTGCTCGGCATCGACTCTGATCGCCTGTTCCCGGTGCCCGACCAGGTGCAGATCGCGGCTCACCTCGGCACGGCGATCGACGGCACGACGCCGCACGTGATCAGTTCGCCATTCGGCCACGACGGCTTCCTGATCGAGGATGCTATCGTCGGCGCACAACTGCGACGGCTCCTGGAGGACTGATATGCAACGCGTCTGGGCGGGCATCTCTGCGGCACTGCTCGCTGCGCTCGTCCTGAGCGGATGCAGCCCGGGACCCGCCGCGCTACCCGAGGGAGTCACGGTATCGGTCTTCCAGTCACGATTCGACAGGGGACTCCACCAGATCGAGATCAAGGTCAGCAATGACACGGATGCCGCGATCACCGTCACCTCGGCGGCTCTCGACTCGACACGCTTCGCCGAACCCGCCGTCTGGGATCGTCCCCAGCGCGTGCCGTCCGGAGCCGCCCGTGACCTCCGAGTGCAACTCGGGGAACCGGCATGCGGCACCGAGCCGGCGCGCGACGAGGTGCAACTCGAGTTCGTGCTCGAAGACGGATCCTCGGGAACGGCGCGACTGCCGCTCGCCGACGTGACTCCAATCGATTCGGTCAATGACGAGGATTGCCTCGGCGTCGAGGTCGCGGCGATCGCGACGCTCACCGCCGGCGACACTGCGCAGTGGACCGCCGGGGCCCACGAGCCCGCGGTGCTCGACCTCACGGCCACTCCGACCGGCGCCGACGGCACCCTCACCATCGTCGAGTCGAAGGCGACAGTGCTCCTCGGGCTTGTCGACGAGGCTGGCAACGCCGTGTACGAGCATGCGGAGCAGATCGTCGTTGACGCGGGCTCCGGGCCGGGCGTCGTGCGGTTGCGACTCGTGCCTGCGCGATGCGATCCGCACGCGGTGGCCGAGGACAAGCGCGGAACGTTCTTCCCCCTCGAGGTGGAGACGAGCACGGGCCGGTCGGGGCAACTGTACGTGCCCGTGAGCGATGCCGTGCGAGCGAGCCTCTACGACTTCTTCGGCGACTACTGCGGCCTTCCCTGAGCCCTCGACAGGCCCGTTAACTGCGGGTGGGGCCGCAGTTGGTGCTGCGGCCCCTGGCAACCCCCCGGTTTGGTGGAGCTGTGTGCCCCACCCGGCGCGTGCATTCGGGTTGTACGTGCTCGGAACCATCGCTCTGGGCACGAGCGGGTGGTTCCCGTTGTGTGACTGCGAGTCGCCTCGCATGCCCCTCTGACTATGACTGTACCCCGCAGAATTCCGCCGCGCGGTGCGGTGAGCCACCCCCAATTGTGGGGCACGGTGTGGAAACATGACTTCACATGGATCTCATCGCCAAGGAGCGGGACCGGCTGCTCCAGCGCACCGCGCGCATCTACGGCCTGAGCTTCACCATTGTCTCCCTCATCTGTCTGAGCATCCCCGGCTCCGTCAACGCGGTCGCCTACTTCATCGCCCTCCCTCTGTACGCGATCGTGGCCGTCAGCCAGTTCCGTCTGGGGGTGAGCAGGTCGCTGCTGTGGATCGGTCCGGGGATCCTCGCGGGCATCGCCGCGATCGTCGTGATCGCGATAGTCACGCCCGGCGGCCCCGGTGCCGCGGGAGTGTCGGCCGCGATGCAGCTGGCCGCGGCATCCCTCGCCTCGTTCGCCATCGTGCTCACCACGGACACCGTCAGACGGATGCTGCTGGCCGGGGCATTCCTCGTCGTGGGTTCCCTTACGGCTCTGCTCCTCGAACCCGTGCACACACCCCTTCGATCTGTGCCGCTGCTCGTGCTGGGCTGGACTCTCGCGACAATCATCGGATTCTGGATCAGCGCGGGCGTGCCCCAGGCAGCCCGACGGATCGCCAGCATCGGACGCGCCCACCGCGCCGAGCGCCAGGCGAGTGAGACCGAGGCGCAGCGGCGACAGGGTGCGCGACTTCTGCACGACACGGTGCTGGCCACCCTCACCCTTCTCGCACACTCCGGCGTCGGCGTCGCGCCCGAGTCGCTGCGCCAGCAGGCAGCAGACGATGCACGTCTGCTGCGGCAGCTTCGGCTCGGCGCGACACCGACGCCGCAGTCATCCGGTGTCTACAACCTCGAGGGCGTCGAGGACACGGTGCTCGGCACCACGCTCGAGTCGGTCAAGCAGCGCTTCGGCCGCATGGGACTCGAGGTGAGTTGGCACGGCACGGGTCAGGTTCTGCTGCCCAGTGACGTGCTCGATGCGTTCCTGCTCGCGCTGGCCGAGTGCCTGGAGAACGTGCGGCGTCACTCCGGCGTCACCGAGGCGCACGTGACCATCACCGACGACGAGACGACGGTTCGAGCGATGATCACCGACTCCGGGGTGGGTTTCACGCTCGATGACGTCGACTCGGCCCGGCTGGGCTTCAAGGAGTCAGTGGTCGGACGCCTCAAGGAGGTCGGCGGGCGTGCTCGCCTGTTCTCCGCGCCCGGCTCGGGAACGACTGTCGTTCTGGAGGTGCCCCGATGACGAGCCTTCCCGAGGAGAACACCCTCGGCGCCATCGTCGGCGCCAAGTCACAGCGACGCGAGGCCGATGCCACCCGCCGGGTCATCCGCGCGGCCACCCCGCGCCGCTCGAGCCTCGGAACCGGGTTCATCGGCATCGGGGCGGCCGTGGTCGTCGCCCTCCGCGCGATTTACGGCTTCGTGTGGTTTGTCAGCCTCTGGCCCACCTACCCCGACCCGATGCCGGCCCTGCTGGCATGGGTCATCCTGATCGCGACCCTCGTCGCGACGTTCATCACCGCGCGCGTCATCGGCGACCAGCTGCCCGACTGGGCGTTCGTGCTGTTCCTCGCGGGTCTCGCCGCTGCCGTCGCTCTCGACCTCGTCGCGGTCTGGCCGCTTCACGACATCGGCCGCAACGCCACAGCAGCCTTGACGGCCGGCATGGCGCTGCTCGTCGTGATCACCCTGCGGCGCACCCGCGACATCCTGATCGCGGTATCGGTGCTGGGCGTCGGCCTCGCTGTCGCCATGGTGCTGAACACTCGCCCCGATCCGGATGACATCGCGCCCCAGATCACGGCCCTCGCGTTCGCTGTGCTGCCCGCGGTCATCGGAGTGGTCGTCGTCAACGGCTTCCGTCGTCTGGTGCAGGTCGAACTCGACCGGGTGCTCGTGCAGAGCACCGTCTCGGCGCCCCGGTTCGCCGTGGGCATGATGGCGTCGGAGGAGCTGGCCCGTCTCGACCTCGCCGCCGAGGAGCTGCTCGAGTCGGTCGCGACCGGCAAGACGAAGCTTCCGCTGGACCCGAAGACGGCGTCGGTCGCGGCATCCCTCGCCACCGAGCTGCGGCTGCATCTCATCGAAGGACGCCGGGAGACCTGGCTGTACCACGCGGTCACCGAGTCCGACCTGCTCGGCAAGGCCGTGACGCTCATCGACAAGGGAAGTCTTGCGGGGCTCCTCGATCCCCAGCAGCGCGACGGCCTGCTGTCGACGGCCTGGCTCCTGGTCAGCGACACCGCCAAGCGCACCTCCGATCGCACTGTGCAGCTGCAGATCGGACCGGTCTCCTCCCCCGCCCAGGAGGGCACGGGCCACAAGATCCTTGTGCCCATCGTGATCACGACAACGGGCGTGGCACGAAATCGTGTCGATCCGGCGACGTGGGAGGCCATCGGCCGAGTCGGGCAGTACAGTGACTCAACTCAGAACTCGAGCCTTCGGGTCGACATCTCCTGCCTCGTCGACAACCCGGCAGACCAGTAACATCACCGCAGCACCAGAAGATCGAATCAAGGGGAACCCAGTGACCGAAATGAACCGCATCAGGCTCGCCATCGTCGACGACCACAGGATGTTGCTCGGTGCGCTGACGGAGTGGATCAGGAACGCGGCATCCGATATCGACATGGTCGCGGCCGTTCCCACGTGGCCCGAACTGACGATCCACCCGGAGTTCCCGGTTGACGTGGTGCTGCTCGACGTCGACCTCAAGGACAACATCCCCATCTCGCTCAAGATCAACACGCTGAAGACGATGGGCGTGAAGGTCGTGCTGATGAGCACGTACTCGGAGCCGAACCTGGTGCGTGAGGCCCTGGCTGCCGGTGCGCTCGGCTACCTGGTCAAGAGCGAGGATGCCGGCATGATCGTCGAGGCGATCCGTGCGGCGTCGAAGGGCGAACCCTTCGTATCCGCCGAGTTGGACCTGGCCCTCAACGCCGGCGAGATCGGCGGAGCACCGAAGCTCAGCGCGCAGGAGCGCCGGGTGATGGCGCTCTACGGCGGCGGGGAGCCCGTCAAGGCGGTGGCATTCCAGCTGTCGATCTCCGAGGAGACGGCGAAGAGCTACCTCAAGCGCATCCGGGAGAAGTACCGCGTCGCCGGCTTCGACGTCGGCACGAAGGTTGCTCTACGCAAGCGTGCGATCGAGGACGGCATCCTCGTCGAGTCGGATCTGCCGCGCGGCTTCTGACCGGTCGCTGCGGCGCTGCAGCACGAGAGCAACCAGCGCGAGGGCGACGCCCGGCACGCACAGCAGGAGCCCCACCCAGGTCGGTGACAGGTAGCCGAGACCTGCGGCGATGGTGAGCCCGCCGAGGTAGGCACCGAGGCTGTTGCCGATGTTGAGGGACGAGTGGTTGATCGCCGCAGCCAGCGATTGGCCGTCGCCCGCGACATCCATGAGCCTGGTCTGAATCGCCGGCGACAGCGCCGACGCGGCGGCGCCCACGAGGAACAGGAAGACGAACAGCCCGACCGGAGTCTGGGCCGTGAGCGCCAGGCCGGTGAGTGACAGCGCGAAGACCCCGAAGCAGATGAACAGCGTAGCCATGACGTTGTGATCGGCGGCCCGGCCACCGACGAAGTTGCCGATGGTCATTCCGATGCCGGCCGCGACGAGCGCCCACGGCACGACGGCGGGTGAGAGCTGGGTCACGGTCGTGACGACCGGGGAGACATAGGTGTACACGGCGAAGAATCCGCCGAAGCCGACGGCGCCGATGAGCAGGGCGAGCCACACCTGCACGCGACCGAAGATCTTCAGCTCCCGGCGGATCGTCGCCGCCGGGTCGCCCGGCTGCAGCGGCACGGCGAGCGCGATCGCTGCAAAGGTGAGCAGGAACACGGCGGCCACGGCCAGGTAGGCGACCCGCCATCCCGCGACCTGGCCGAGCCAGGTCACCGTCGGCACCCCGATGACGTTGGCGATGGTGAGCCCCGAGAGCACGAGAGCCACGCCCCGCCCGCGCTTGCCCGGCCCCATGAGCGACGCCGCCACCAGGGCCGCGATACCGAAGTAGGCACCGTGCGGCAGTGCTGCCACGAAGCGAGCCACGAGCACGAGACCGAAGGTCGGCAGCAGGGCGGAGGCCACGGTGCCGAACACGAAGACGGCAACGCAGGCGAGCAGCAGCTGCTTGCGAGGGAACCGGGCCGCCGCCGCCGCAATGGTCGGGGCGCCCACGACCACGCCGAGCGCGTACGCCGAGACGATCCATCCCGCCTGCGCGTTCGCCTGCTCATGCGACTGAGCCCAGACCGCGGGAAGAAGATCGGCGGCGAGGTTGGGCAGCAGCCCCATGGCCACGAACTCCGTGAGCCCGATTCCGAAGCCGCCGAGCGCGAGCGCAAGCAGAGCGAGGCGAATACGGGCAGGAGAGTGAGTCATTTCAACCGATCGACGCAGAAGACGGGAGCGCTCACCGTCGAGACCCGTCAAGTCTAGGGTCCGGCCGAGTGCCGATCAGTCGAGCGCGGCCTCGCGGATGGCGCCTTCCAGGCGCTCGACCTTGCCGGTGAGTTCGCCGGTGTGACCGGGGCGGATGTCGGCCTTGAGCACGAGAGACACCCGCGTGCCGAATCGTCCCACCTCATCGGTTGCCCGTTTGATCACGGCGAAGACCTCGTCCCACTCCCCCTCGATCGTCGTGAACATCGAGTCGGTGTGATTGGGCAACCCCGACTCGCGGACGACGCGCACGGCGGCTGCGACCGCGTCGTGCACGGAGTCGGAGCCGTCTCCACCACCGCTGGGTGCTACCGAGAATGCGACGAGCATGGGCTACTCCTTCAGTGCGGCGGGCATGACCACAGACGAGTGTTCCTCGCCCGGCAGGTCGCGGTCGAGGGGCCAGACCGAGTCGAGCCAGTCATCATGAGTGCCATCGGCGTCGACGTCGAGCAAGGGCAGGCGCGGTGCCGTCGCAATCGACCAGATCGCCCACCCCAGCAGCACGAACAGCATGGCGTTGCGACCGGTCAGCACGATCAGCATCGGTACCTGCACCTGCAGCAGCGCGGTGTAGAGGTACGGATAGATGAACTGCGTGAGCCCGGCGATCACGAGCACCATGATCGCCGGAGTCCGGAACGAACGACCGTGCCCGGCCGCTCGAGTGGCCAGCCCGAGCACGACGGGAACAGCCAACCAGCTCACGAACTGCGGCGAGCCGACCTTGTTGAAGGCGATCAGCGCCGTCACGAGAGCGAGACTCAGCGAGGGCAGCAGGTCACCCGCGGCCACGCCACTACGGGTGGCCCGCACCCCCAGCAGCGCGATGACGAGGATCGCGAGCCCCAGCAGCGGCGTCATGAGAGCGGATGCCACGTCGACACCGTCTCCGTTGATCTGGAAGGTGAGAATCTGCTGGTCGTAGTACACGAACGCACCCGGCACCCCGGCGGCGGCCTGCCAGAGCCAGAACGTGCTCACGGGCGCCTCGATCTGCAGACCGCGCCCCGTCTGCTGGGTGACGAAGCTCAGAACGTTGGCGCCGCTGCCCAACGTGAGCGCCACGATCATGATGAGCGCTGAACTCAGCAGTGCGGTGGCGACGATCCGCAGTCGTCCCCGCAGCGCGATGACCGCCGCTGCGATGAGTGCCGCTGGCCACACCTTGATCCACGTTGCGACAGTGAGCACCACTGTTGCGACAACGGGTGAGCGTGCGATGAGCAGCACTCCGATCATGGCGAGGGGAACTGTCACGGAGTCGATGCGTCCGAGGGCGATGGGTCCGAGCAGGAAGAGGAAGGCGACCCACCACCAGGCGACGGCGACTCGCTCACGCGACCGACCCCATCTGGTGAGAAAGCCGAAGGCGACGGCGTTGAGCACCATGATCATCGACAGCCACGTAGCCGCGTACTGCTCGGGCCCGAACGCATAGGCGGCGAGCATCGGCACGAGCGCCACGATCGGGTACACCCATACGGTGTCAATGCCCACCCAGTACTGGGCGATGAGCGCCTGATCCATCCAGAACTTGTAGACGATCGTCACATCGCCCAGCGGCAGACCGGGTGCCCACAGGTTCAGCAGTCCGAGCCAGAGGTGCACCAGAACGAAGGCCGCCCAGACCGCCATCGAGCTCGACACCACAGTGCGGGCCACGGGTGCGACGCGCGACAGCACGGGCGCGATCACGGTCATGCCACCAGCGTAGCCCGGTAACATTTCGTCCCCGTTCCGTGCGGTTGACCAACCTGGGGCAAGATGGAAATCCCTTCACTGCAGCCAAGGAGAACGACCATGTCCCGCACTCCCCGTTTCGCCCGGGTGGCCGCCGCCCTCGGTGCCGCCACCATCGCCCTCACCCTCGCCGCGTGCACGCCCGCCGCCGAGACCACGAGCGAGTTCGTGACCGACGGCAAGCTGACCATCGGCACCGGCCAGCCCGCGTACTACCCGTGGGTCATCGACGATGCGCCGGAGTCCGGAGAGGGCTTCGAGGCCGCCATCGCCTATGCGGTCGCTGACCAGCTCGGCTTCGCCAAGGACGACGTCGTGTGGGTGCGCACCACCTTCGACGAGGCCATTGCGCCCGGCCCGAAGAACTTCGACTTCAACCTCCAGCAGTACTCGATCACAGACGAGCGCAAGCAGAACGTCGACTTCAGCTCGCCGTACTATGAGACCACTCAGGTCGTGATCACGACCGGCGCCTCGAAGGCCGCGGGCGCGAAGAGCATCGCCGACCTCAAGGGACTCCTGATCGGCGCCGCGACCGGCACGACGAGCTTCGACGCCATCGAGCAGCTGATCGCTCCCACCACCGGCGCCCAGGCCTTCAACTCCAACGACGATGCCAAGCTGGCGCTCGAGAGCGGCACCGTCGACGCGATCGTCGTCGACCTCCCCACCGCGTTCTACTTGACCGGAGTTGAACTCACCGACGGCATCATCGTGGGCCAGCTCCCCCTCGCCGACGGCAAGAGCGGCGACGAGTTCGGTCTGGTCCTGGCCAAGGGAAGCCCGCTGACCGCCAAGGTCACGGCCGCGGTCGATGCCCTGCGCGACAACGGAACCCTCGCCGAGATCGCCGCGACCTGGCTTGCGGATGCCGCGAACGCACCCGTTCTGAAGTAGTTCCAGTAGTTTCGTCAGGGTGACCTCCCACGACGCAGACCGCGAGGCCCGGCAGCCGAGTTCAGTAGAACTCGACCGCCGGGCCTTCCGGCGTCGGCAGTCGCTGCGGTCCGTGCTCATCAGCATCGCCAGCACCCTCGTGCTCGCCGTCGCGGCGTGGCTGTTCCTGATCAACACCCCCGGCTGGGCGCAGGTCCAGCGCACCTTCTTCGATCCGCAGGTGTTCGTGTCTGCCCTGCCTCGCGTGTGGGACGGCTTCCTCCTGAACCTGCGAGTGCTGTTCTTCGCCGTGATCGGCGTCTTCGTCGTCGCGGTGCTGATCGCGGTCATCCGCACGTTGCGCGGTCCGGTGTTCTTTCCGCTGCGGGCCCTTGCCGCGGGCTACACCGACCTGTTCCGCGGCATGCCGCTCATCATCGTGCTGTACCTCGTCGGGTACGGCATCCCCGGACTTCAGGGGGCCGATGGAGCACGGATCCCCGCGGCCGTGCTCGGCACGATCGCGCTGATCCTCACCTACTCCGCCTACGTGTCTGAGGTGTTCCGCGCGGGCATCGAGGCGGTGCATCCGTCACAGCGGCTCGCCGCGCGATCGCTCGGGCTCACCCACGCGCAGTCCCTTCGGCTGGTCATCCTCCCGCAGGCGGTGCGCAAGGTCACCCCGGCGCTCATGAATGACTTCATCGCGATGCAGAAGGACGTCGGCCTGATCTCGGTGCTCGGAGCCGTTGACGCGGTGCGCGCCGCGCAGATCGAGACCGCCAAGTTCTTCAACTTCACGCCCTACGTGCTCGCTGGCCTGTTGTTCGTGCTGCTGGCGCTGCCGATGATCAGGCTCACCGACTGGTACACCGCACGGCTCCGTGAGCGCGAGCAGGTTGGCGGCATCGTATGACGACCGAACCGGTTCTGCGGCTTCAGAACATCCACAAGTCGTTCGGCTCGACCCAGGTGCTGCGAGGCGTCGACGTGACCGTGGACGCCCACGAGGTGGTCGCGCTGATCGGCGCCAGCGGCTCCGGCAAGTCGACTCTGCTGCGCACCATCAACCTGCTCGAGCGCGTCGACGACGGGCAGGTATGGCTGCAGGGTGTCGACATCAGCGACCCTCGCACCGTGGTCGACCAGGTGCGGGCGCGCATCGGTGTCGTGTTCCAGCACTACAACCTGTTTCCGCACCTCACCGTGCTCGACAACGTGACCCTCGCCTCACGCCGGGTGTTCAAGCAGTCCCGGGATGCCGCCGAGGCTCACGGCCTCGAACTGCTCGAGCGCATCGGACTCGCGCCGCAGGCCCGCTCCTACCCCGACCGCCTGTCGGGTGGACAGCAGCAGCGCGCTGCGATCGCCCGTGCCGTGGCGACCAACCCCGAGTTGCTGCTGCTGGACGAGATCACGAGCGCCCTCGACCCCGAGCTGGTGACAGAGGTGCTCGACCTGGTGCGCGAGCTCAAGACCGAGGGAACAACGATCGTCATGGCCACCCACGAGATGGCCTTCGCGCGGGATGTCGCCGACCGCGTCGTCTTCCTCGACAGCGGCGTGGTTGCCGAGCAGGGTGCTCCGGCTGAGGTGTTCGGCGCTCCTCGCGAGGAGCGCACGCAGGCGTTCCTCTCCCGCTTCAACGCCGGCTGAGCAGCTCGGCCACGGTCGCCGGCAGCGCCGAGCAGAGACCGAGAATCGTGAACGGGCCACCACCGCCGGCCCTCTCGGCCGCGAGGCCGTGGATGACCGATGCGGTTGCCGCCAGACGGGCGAGCTCGTCGGGGTCGTCACGCACCGCATCCGAGTGGGTCGCAACGAGCGCCCCGAGGATGCCCCCGAGCGCGTCCCCGGCACCCGCGGTCGCAAGCCACGTGGGCGCCGAGCGCACCCGCAGCGAGACACCCGGGCCGGCGACGAGCGTGGTGTGACCCTTGAGCAGAACAGTCACGCCGAGGTCGTCGGCAGCCACTCGCGCCCAGTGCTCAGGATCGGCGGCGATGCGCTCGGCGTCGGCGCCCAGAACCCGGGCGAGCTCCCGGTAGTGCGGCGTGATGACCACCGGGCCTCCCACCCGGTCGTGGAGGTCGAGGGCACCCCCGTCCAGCACCGTCGGCAGTGCCTGGGCCAGGGCATCCGTCATGGATGCGACGTCGCGATCGACCGGGTCCATTCCCGAGCCCAGCAGCCAGGCCTGCACACGCCCCGCTGAGGTGACGGCCTCGGGACGCCTCGCGAGCACCAGCTGGGCGGGAACCGAGGGTCCGAGGTAGCGCACCATGCCGACCCCGGTGTGCAGCGCAGCCTCGACACCGAGAACCGCAGCGCCCGGGTACTGCTGGGATCCCGTGATCACGCCGAGCACCCCGCGGCTGTACTTGTCGTCGTGGAGCCCGGGCACCGCTATGCGGGTGGCCGCGTCATCCGCGGTCCAGTCGGTGAAGGAGCTCATGGCTCCCACGATAGTTTGGATGGCGTGACCCTGAGCATTCGTGACCGCGTCGTCGTCTTCGATTACGGGGAGGTCATCTCGCTGTCGCCCTCCGACAAGGATCGCTCCGAGCTGCTGGCCATCTCCGGATGCGACGCCGCCCCCTTCTGGGACTCCTACTGGCGCCATCGCGACGGCCTCGACCAGGGAACCGTCACAATTCCCGACTATTGGGCACTGGTTGCCGCCGACACCGGGTCGGTCTGGGACGCGCCCACGGTGCACGCCCTCTGGGTGGCCGACTTCCGCAGCTGGTGGAGCGTCGAACCGGGCACCCTTCGGCTGATCGAGGAGCTCCACGCCGGCGGAACCCGGCTGGCGATCCTCTCCAACGCCGGCTTCGACTTCGCCAGCGGGTTCCGGTTCTCCCCGATGGGAACCTACTTCGAGCGCGTCTTCGTGAGCGCCGAGATGGATGCGATCAAGCCCGATCCGGCCATCTATCTCGAGGTGGCCGACGAACTGGGAATATCCCCGGCCGAGATGGTCTTCATTGACAACAAGTCCGTCAACACCGACGCGGCCGCCGCGCTCGGAATCACCACGCATCACTTCACGTCTGTGGCCGGCCTCGACGCCTTCCTGAGGAGCCTCGCCGCATGAGTGCCTTGTTCACCCCGATGACACTGCGATCGGTCACCGCCCGCAACCGGCTCTGGGTCGCCCCGATGTGCCAGTACTCGGTCGAGCTGGAGGACGGCGTGCCGACCACCTGGCACGCGACGCATCTCGGATCGTTCGCGGTGGGTGGCGCGGGCCTGGTCATGACCGAGGCGACCGCCGTGACCCCGGACGGGCGCATCTCCCCGCAGGACACCGGCATCTGGAACGACGCCCAGCGTGACGCGTGGGCACCGATCGCCGCGTTCATCCGCGCCCAGGGCGCGATCGCCGCGATCCAGCTGGCGCACGCCGGCCGCAAGGCATCGACCTGGCGCCCGTGGTCCGGAGAGCACGGCACCGTTCCGGCGAGCGCCGGCGGCTGGCAGCCGGTTGCGCCGTCGGCCGTGGCCTTCGAGGGCTACGCCACGCCCCGCGAGCTGGATGCCTCCGAGCTCCCCGACATCGTCGCCGCCTTCGCCAGCGCGGCGCGACGGGCCATCGACGCCGGATTCGAGCTCCTCGAAGTGCATGCGGCGCACGGGTACCTGCTGCACCAGTTCCTCTCGCCGCTGTCGAACCTTCGCGATGACGAGTTCGGCGGCAGCCTCGAGAACCGGGCTCGCCTAGTGCTCGAGATCGTGCGAGCCGTTCGCGCCGAAGTCGGCGAGGATGTGCCGATCTTCGTGCGCTTCTCCGCCACCGACTGGACCGAGGGCGGCTGGAACAAGGAGGACACCAAGACCGTCGCGCGCTGGGCGGTCGAGGCGGGTGCCGACCTGTTCGACATCTCCAGCGGCGGGCTCGTGGGCGGCGTGACCATCCCCGTGGGGAAGGGCTACCAGGTGCCGCTCGCTGCGCACGTGCACGAACCCGACCTGCCGGTCAGCGCGGTCGGCATGATCACCGAGGCGCAGCACGCCGAGGAGATCGTCGCCACGGGTGAGGCCGACGCGGTCATGGTCGCGCGCGAGATGCTCCGCGACCCGCACTTCGCCCTGCGGGCCGCCGCCGAACTCGGCGTCGCCGTCGACTACGTGCCCAAGCAGTACCTGCGGGCGCCGTATCCCGGGCCGAGCGCCAGTTAGGCGGCGCCGGTCTAGCGACGGCGGGTCGCGTCCTGCACCTCGCCGACCAGTTCCTCGATGATGTCCTCGAGGAACAGCACGCCCTTCGTGGAGCCGCTCTCGTCGAAGGCGCGGGCGACGTGCACTCCTGAGCGCCGCATCGTGGCGAGGGCGTCTTCGAGATCGGTTCCGCGGAAGATCGAGATGAGCTGCCGGATCCGCTTCGGCGGCACCGGCTCGGTAAACTCGTCGGCATCATCGAGATCGATGACGTCCTTGAGGTGCAGGTACCCGGTGGGCTCGCCTCCCTCGTCCACGAGGATGTAGCGCGAGAACCCTCGTTGCGCCACGGCACGCTCCACATCCGCGGGCGTTGCGTCCTCGGGCAGGGTGACGAGCGCCGACATGCCGACCGCGACATCCTGAACCTTCTTGGAGGTGAACTCGAAGGCCGCGTTCAGGGTGCCGCCGGCGTCGGTGAGCACCCCTTCCCTGGTCGACTGGGCGACAATCGTGGCCACCTCATCGAGGGTGAAGATGCTGTTCGCCTCCGACTTCGGGGTAACCCGAAAGAGCCGAAGAATGCCATTGGCGATCGCGTTGAGCGCGACGATCAGCGGGTTGAAGATGCGGGCGATGAACACGAGGGGCGGAGCGAGGATGAGGGCCGCACGGTCGGGCAGCGAGAAGCTGATGTTCTTGGGCACCATCTCCCCGAACACCACGTGCAGGAACGAAACCAGCACCAGCGCGATGATGAAGGCGACGGTTCCGATCACCTCCTCGGACCACCCCGTGAGGGCCAGCGGCACCTCGAGCAGATGATGGATCGCGGGCTCCGACACGTTGAGGATCAGCAGCGAGCACACGGTGATGCCCAATTGGCAGGCCGCGAGCATTAGCGTGGCGTGCTCCATCGCCCACAGTGCCGTCTTCGCCGCACGTGACCCCGCCTCGGCCAGCGGTTCGATCTGCGAGCGCCGCGCCGAGATCACGGCGAACTCGGCGCCGACGAAGAAGGCGTTGATCAACAGGAGCACGCCCAGCCAGGCGATTCCCCACCAGTCCATCAGGCGTCACCTTCCGCAGGTTCGCGGCGCGGTGTGTACCGCACGCGGTCGATGCGTCGACCCTCGAGCCGTTCGATGCGGAACACACCGCGTTCGATCTCCACCGTGTCGCCGACCTTCGGTAGCCGACCGAGCTCGCTCATCAGCCAGCCGGCGACCGTCTCGTAGGGACCCTCCTCGGGTACCACGACGTCGGTGCGTTCGAGCAGTTCATCGGGGCGCAGGATGCCCGGGAAGGTGAACCAGTCCCGTGAGCGCACGACATCGGCCTTGGTGCGGTCATGCTCGTCGCTGACCTCGCCGACGAGTTCCTCGACGAGATCCTCGAGGGTGGTGACCCCGGCGGTGCCCCCGTATTCGTCAACGACGACCGCCATCTGGTAACCCCGGCCGCGGAGCTCGGCGAGCAGCGAATCGAGCTTCATCGTCTCGGGCACGCGCAGGGCATCCGACTGCAGGGCTGAGACGGGAACGTCGGCGCGCTTCTCCCGAGGCACGGCGACCGCCTGCTTGATGTGCACGATGCCGACGACATCATCGATCCCGTCATCGATCACGGGAAAGCGCGAGAAGCCCGTGCGACGGGCCAGCTCGATGACATCCTGCGCGGTGTCGGTGCGCTCGACGCTGGCGACGCGGGGGCGGGGCGTCATCACATCCTGTGCGGTGTGGTCCGCGAAGGCGAGTGTGCGGGCGAGCAGCGTCGCGGTGTCGCGATCGAGGCTGCCCTCGCGCGCCGACCGCCGCACGAGCGAAGTGAGCTCCTCAGCCGTGCGCGCACCCGACAGCTCCTCCTTCGGCTCGATGCCGATGAGTCGGAGGATCGCGTTGGCGGTCGAATTGAGGAGGGCCACTGCGGGGCGGAAGACGGCGGTGAATCCCACCTGGAATGGCACGACGACCTTCGCCACCGCCCGTGGCAGAGCAAGGGCCAGATTCTTGGGCACCAGCTCGCCGATGATCATCGAGAGCAGGGTCGCGACCGTGATCGCGAGGATCGACGCGATGACGCGCACAACGGGCGCCGAGAGGCCGAGGGCGGTGAGCGGCACCGACAGCCACGAGCTGAAGGCCGGCTCGAGCGTGTACCCCGCGAGCAGGGTGGTGAGGGTGATGCCGAGCTGCGCGCTGGAGAGGTGAGTGGACGTTTGCTTGAGCGCGGAGATGACTGTGCCGAGCCCGCGCTCACCTCGCGACTGCCGTACCTCGAGATCGGACCGGTCGAGATTGACCAGGGCGAACTCCGAGGCGACGAACAACCCCGTGCCGATGGTCAGCAGCAAGCCCACGCCGAGCATGATGAGCTCAGACATGCGCGGCACCGGCCCGGCGACTAGAGGGAGGGTCGTCCATTATCTGGTCAAGGATACCGGATCACAGGTCTAGGAGCCCGTCGAGATCACCAGCTGACGGGAAGCGCCTTGCCCTCCTCGTATCCGGCCGCTGACTGCACACCCACGAGCGCCCGTTCGTGGAACTCGGCGAGCGTCGTGGCGCCCGCGTAGCTCAGCGAGCTGCGCACGCCCGAGGTGATCATGTCGAGGAGATCCTCGAGCGACGGGCGCAGCGGGTCGAGATAGATCTTCGAGCTCGAGATGCCCTCGGCGAAGAGGGTCTTGCGAGCGAGCTCGTACGCATCCAGCTTGTCGAAGCGCTCCCGCACGGCCTTGGTGGAGGCCATGCCCCAGCTCTCCTTGTAGGCCCGGCCCTGCTCGTCGACTGCGAGAGTTCCCGGGGCTTCGATGGTTCCCGCGAACCACGACCCGATCATCACGGATGACGCGCCCGCCGCGAGCGCCAGTGCGACGTCGCGCGGGTAGCGCACCCCGCCGTCGGCCCACACGTGGGCACCGAGGGACCGCGCGGCCTGGGCCGTCTCGAGCACCGCTGAGAACTGCGGGCGACCGACCGCCGTCATCATGCGGGTCGTGCACATCGCACCGGGACCCACGCCCACCTTGATGATCGTTGCGCCAGCGCCGACCAGATCGCGCACCGCATCGGCGGTGACCACGTTGCCCGCCACAATCGGCACGCCGAGTCCGAGGGACGCGACGGTGCTGATCGCCCGAACCATGGCGTCCTGGTGTCCGTGCGCGGTATCGATCACGAGCACGTCGGCACCGGCCGCGACGATGGCCTTCGCCTTGCCCGCGACGTCGCCATTGATGCCGATGGCGGCGGCGACGCGCAGCCGCCCCTGAGCGTCTAGGGCAGGCTCGTAGAGCGTCGAGCGCAGGGCACCCTTGCGGCTGAGCGCACCAACCACCTTGCCCTCGTGCAGCACTGGGGCGAACTGGAGGTCTGCCGCCACCATGAGGTCGAAAGCCGCCCGCGGCCCGTCGAGCTCGTCGACATCGATTTCGGTCACACGGGCGACGAGGTCGCCCAGCCTGGCGTCGGGCAGGGCGGTGGCCAGCCGTTCGGCGGCAATCGCGCCGAGGAACTCGCCGTGCTCGTCGTGCACGATGATGCCGTGCCCCGCCAGCGGCGGCAGCAGGGCGAGAGCCGCGGCGACGGTGTCACCGGGGCCGAGATCGACAGGTGCGTCGTAGGCCACGGGCTGGGCCTTGACCCAGCGGATCGCGGCATCCAGCTCGGTCGCAGGAAGGTCCTGAGGAATGACCCCGAGGCCGCCACGGCGTGCCAGCGTCGCCGCCAGCCGTGGCCCGGTCACCGAGTTCATGTTCGCCGAGACGATCGGAATGGTCGCGCCGGTGCCGTCCTCGGGCGCCAAGGAGACCGTCAGGCGACTCGTGACAGCCGACCGCTCCGGCACGAGGAACACGTCGGAGTAGGTGAGATCGTGGGAGGGCGTGGTCTCGTAAAAGCGCATGAATTTAACGCTAGTGCGCCCGGCGACGAACAGCGGGCACGCAGCAAAAGCCATTACTCTAGAGGCGGTGTGTCTTATGTGGTGCACGCCCTTAAGTTGTGACGAGAAGAACTGAAAGTGGGCGGTCGGCTGTGTCAAGCCAAGTGACCGGAATCGCACCCGAGGGTGACTCCTCAGGCGAATTCGGAGCCAACGAATGGCTCGTTGATGAAATGTACGAGCTCTACCTCCAGGACAAGAACCTCGTCGACAGCACGTGGTGGCCGGTGTTGGAGAACTACCACCGCACAGTCGCAGACCCCACCCCCACCGGCACGATTCCGACCGTGACGGATGCCGCGGCCCCCGCCGCCGAGTCCCCCGCCGTTGCCGCACCCGAGGCCCCCGCACCGGCCGCTGCCGCACCCGCACCCGCCGCACCCGCCGCCGCGCCGGCGACCGGAAACATCCCGGTCGCGCGCACGACCTCACTTCAGGCGAAGCCGCAGCCGATTCCCGCCGACGCCCCGGCGACGTCGCCCATCGTCACCCCGGCAACCGACGTCGACCCCGCAGCCGAGGGTGAGAACGTCGTCACCGTGCTCAAGGGCGCGACCAAGTCGTTGGCCGCCAACATGGACGCGAGCCTGTCGGTTCCCACGGCAACCAGCGTGCGCACCATCCCCGCCAAGCTGATGATCGACAACCGCATCGTCATCAACAACCACCTCAAGCGCGCCCGCGGTGGCAAGGTCTCCTTCACCCATCTCATCGCGTGGGCGATCGTGCAGACACTCAAGGAATTCCCCAGCCAGAACGTCTTCTACGACGAGGTGGATGGCAAGCCCTCGGTCGTCACCCCGGCGCACGTCAACCTCGGTATCGCGATCGACATCCCCAAGCCCGATGGCACCCGTTCGCTCGTGGTGCCCGGCGTCAAGCGCGCCGACACGATGGGCTTCGGCGAGTTCCTCACCGCCTACGAGGATGTCGTCGCACGCGGTCGTGCCAACAAGCTCACCGCCGCCGACTACGCCGGCAACACCATCTCGCTGACCAACCCGGGCGGCATCGGCACCGAGCACTCCGTTCCGCGCCTCATGAAGGGCGCCGGCTGCATCGTCGGAGCCGGTGCGCTCGAGTACCCGGCCGAGTTCCAGGGCGCCAGCCCCAAGACCCTGGCGGAGTTGGCGATCGGCAAGACGATCACGCTCACGAGCACCTACGACCACCGCGTCATCCAGGGCGCTGGCTCGGGTGAGTTCCTCAAGAAGATCCACGAGCGGCTCATCGGTGAGCACCACTTCTACGAGGACATCTTCGCGGCGCTGCGCATCCCCTACGACCCGATCCACTGGGCCGCGGACATCAGCGTCGACCTCGCCGACAACGTCGACAAGACGGCGCGCGTGCAGGAACTCATAAACGCCTTCCGGGTGCGAGGCCACCTCATGGCCGACATCGACCCGCTGGAGTACCGCCAGCGGTCGCATCCCGACCTCGATATCTCGAGCCACGGCCTCACCTTCTGGGACCTCGACCGTGAATTCGTGACCGGTGGTTTCGGCGGCAAGCGCACGATGCTGTTGCGCGAGATCCTGGGCGTGCTGCGTGACTCCTACTGCCGCACGATCGGCATCGAGTACATGCACATCCAGGACCCGGAGCAGCGCCGCTGGTTCCAGGAGCACGTCGAGCAGAAGTACACCAAGCCCGACCACGACATGCAGATGCGCATCCTCGGCAAGCTCAACGAGGCCGAGGCCTTCGAGACGTTCCTGCAGACCAAGTACGTCGGCCAGAAGCGGTTCAGCCTCGAGGGCGGCGAGTCGCTCGTGGCCCTTCTCGACACCGTGCTGCAGAAGTCGGCCGAGGCCAACCTCGAAGAGGTCGCCATCGGCATGGCCCACCGCGGCCGCCTCAACGTGCTCACCAACATCGCGGGTAAGACCTACGGTCAGATCTTCCGCGAGTTCGAGGGCACGCAGGATCCCAAGACGGTTCAGGGCTCGGGAGACGTGAAGTACCACCTCGGCACCGAGGGCACGTTCACGGCCGCCCACGGCGAGACCATTCCCGTCTACCTCGCGGCCAACCCCTCCCACCTCGAGGCCGTCGACGGCGTGCTCGAGGGCATCGTGCGTGCCAAGCAGGACCGCCGTCCGATCGGCTCATTTACCGTGCTGCCCGTGATGGTGCACGGTGACGCGGCCATGGCCGGCCAGGGCATCGTCGTGGAGATCCTCCAGATGTCGCAGCTGCGGGCGTACCGCACCGGCGGCACCATCCACGTCAACATCAACAACCAGGTCGGATTCACCACCCCGCCGGCCGAGGGTCGCACGTCGACCTACTCGACCGACGTGGCCAAGACGATCCAGGCGCCGATCTTCCACGTGAACGGTGATGACCCCGAGGCCGTCATGCGCGTCGGTGAGCTCGCCTTCGCGTACCGCCAGCAGTTCCATCGCGATGTCGTCATCGACCTGATTTGCTACCGCCGCCGCGGACACAACGAGGGCGACGACCCGTCGATGACGCAGCCGCTCATGTACAACCTGATCGAGGCGAAGCGTTCGGTGCGCACCCTCTACACCGAGGCCCTCGTCGGTCGCGGTGACATCACCCAGGAGGAGTACGAGGCCGCGCACCGCGACTTCCAGGACAGCCTCGAGCGCGCATTCGCCGAGACCCATGCCGCTCAGACCGGCTCGATGCCGATCGTCGGCGCGGCATCCGTGTCCGACCTGGAGAAGCCCGGCTCCCAGCAGGATGACGCGGTGGGCGAGCCCGCCACCACGGGCGTGAGCGAGTCGATCGTGCGGGTCATCGGTGACGCCCACGACAACATCCCCGCCGGATTCACTGTGCACCCCAAGCTGCAGGCTCTCCTGAAGAAGCGCGTCGAGATGAGCCGCAGCGGCTCGATCGACTGGGGCTTCGGCGAGCTGCTCGCCCTCGGCTCGGTGCTTCTCGAGGGAACGCCGGTGCGCATGGTCGGCCAGGACACTCGCCGTGGCACGTTCGTTCAGCGCCACGCGGTGTTCCACGACCGGGAGAACGGCCAGGAGTGGCTGCCCCTGGCCAACCTCGCCGAGAACCAGGCTCGCTTCTGGATCTACGACTCGCTGCTCAGCGAGTACGCCGCCATGGGCTACGAGTACGGCTACTCGGTGGAACGCGCCGACGCGCTCGTGCTCTGGGAGGCCCAGTTCGGTGACTTCGCCAATGGCGCCCAGACCGTGATCGACGAGTTCATCTCCAGCGCCGAGCAGAAGTGGGGCCAGCGCTCCAGCGTCGTCCTGCTGCTGCCGCACGGCTACGAGGGCCAGGGACCCGACCACTCGTCGGCGCGCATCGAGCGCTACCTGCAGCTCTGCGCGGAGAACAACATGACGGTCGCGCGGCCGTCGACTCCGGCGTCGCACTTCCACCTGCTGCGCCGCCAGGCGTATGCACGCCCCCGTCGCCCGCTTGTCGTCTTCACCCCCAAGGCGATGCTGCGCCTCAAGGGTGCGACCAGCGAGGTCTCCGACTTCACCACCGGTCGGTTCGAGCCGGTGATCGACGACAGCCGGGTGACCGACAAGGCCGCTGTGAAGCGCGTCATCCTGACCTCGGGCAAGATCTACTACGACATCATCGCCGAGCTCGACAAGCGCGAGGAGAAGTCGGTCGCGGTCGTGCGGATGGAGCAGTACTACCCAACACCGATCTCGGAGATCAACGCCGCCCTGGAGCAGTACCCGAACGCCGACATCGTCTGGACGCAGGACGAGCCGGAGAACCAGGGTGCCTGGCCGTTCATCTGCCTGGAGCTCGTCAAGCACCTCAAGGGCCGCACGATCAAGGTCGCCTCGCGACCGGCATCCGCGTCGCCCGCGACCGGCTCGTCGAAGCGCAGCGCGCAGGAGCAGGCGGACCTGATCGAGAAGGCGCTGACGCTAGGGCAGTGACCCTCTGGGGCGCCGAGGTCCACCTGACGTTGGTCAGGTGGTCTGCGGGGCCACGATCGTCGTGCCGCCGGTCGACACGATCTCCTTGCCCAGCGGGGCGAGCGAGATGGGAATCATCTTGAAGTCCGCGATCGCCAGCGGGATGCCGATGATCGTGATCGCGAGGGCGACACCGGAGATGACGTGGCCGATCGCCAGCCACAGCCCCGCGAAGATGAACCAGATCACGTTGCCGAGAAACGAGAAGGCTCCGGCCGTGGGCTTCTGCACCACCTGCCGACCAAACGGCCACAGCACGTAGTTGGCGATGCGGAACGAGGCGATCCCCCACGGGATGGTCACGATCAGGATGCAGCAGATGACGCCGGCGAGGGCATAGCCGAGGAACAGCCAGAATCCGCAGAGCACGAGCCAGATGACGTTGAGGAGCGTCTTCACGTCACTCAGGCATTCTCAAGGCGGGCCATGATGGCCGCGCGAAGCTCCTCGGGCGCCGTCTCCTTGCACGCCTTCTGCACCTTGAGGGTCAACGTGATGCCGACGAGGTGCTCGGCGCTGCAGTCGTCGCAGCCCGCGAGGTGCTCGGTGATGTCGGCGAAGTCCTGCTGGCTCAGCTCGCGGTGAAGGTACTCTTCGAGCTCAGCCTTGGCCTTGTCGCAACCGCAGTCGGTCATGTCGTGCTCCTGGTGGTGGCCGGGGCGACCGGGATGCCCCGCTCGCGTGCATAGTCGGAGAGCATGTCACGCAGCATTCGCCTGCCACGGTGCAGACGGCTCATGACGGTTCCGACCGGGGTCTTCATGATGTCGGCGATCTCCTGATAGGAGAAGCCCTCCACGTCGGCGAAATAGACCGCCAACCGGAAGTCCTCGGGGATCGCCTGCAGGGCTTCCTTGACCGTGCTGTCCGGCAGGTGGTCGATCGCCTCAGCCTCGGCCGATCGGGTCGACAGCGACTGGGTGACCGACTCGGCGCCGCCGAGCTGCCAGTCCTCGAGATCGTCGATGGTGCCCTGATAGGGGTTCCGCTGGTTCTTGCGGTAGTTGTTGATGAAGGTGTTGGTCTGGATGCGGTACAGCCAGGCCTTGAGGTTCGTGCCCTGTTGGAACTGCGCGAACGCCTGGAACGCCTTCACGAACGTCTCCTGCACGAGGTCAGCGGCGTCGGCGGGATTGCGGGTCATTCGCATTGCGGCGGCGTAGAGCTGGTCCATGAAGGGAAGCGCCTGCTCCTCGAAGAGACGCTTCTTGTCTTCGGGCCCGTCGAGTGCGGCGGCCGGTTCGACCTCATCGATATCCATCAGCGCCAATTCTAGGTCGCCGAGGATCACGTTCTGCCGTGCATCCAGCATCGTGGCCATCTCGTGCGGTCTCCTCCCGGCATGCTCAAGTGCCGATACTGTGGTAACCGATGCAGGTATTCAGGTATTCCGGGCCCGAGTTCAGCCCCTACGGGGACGACGAGCGGGTCGCCACAACCGACCCGGGGCCGTGGCGTGCGCCCGTGGCATCCGCGCCACTGAAGGCGACGCTCGCGCTGCCCGGATCCAAGAGTCTGACCAATCGCGAGCTCGTGCTCTCCGCACTGGCCGACGGACCGTCGCTGCTGCGCGCACCCCTGCACTCGCGCGACACCGCCCTGATGGTTGAGGCGTTGCGCTCGCTCGGTGTGGGCATCCGCGAGGTGCCGACCGACAGCGTCTTCGGGCCGGACTGGGAGATCACGCCGGCGCCGCTCGAGGGCGGCACCTCCATCGACTGTGGGCTCGCAGGCACGGTCATGCGGTTCCTGCCGCCCGTCGCGTCGCTCGCGCTCGGCCCGGTCGCCTTCGACGGGGATGCCTCGGCACGCCGTCGTCCGATGCGCACGACCATCGACTCCCTGCGCGCCCTCGGGGTCGACGTCACCGACGACGGCCGGGGCGCCCTGCCCTTCAGCCTGTACGGCACCGGCGAGGTGGCGGGTGGGGACCTGGAGATCGACGCGTCGGCGTCGAGTCAGTTCGTGTCCGGACTGCTGCTGGCGGCACCGCGCTTCACCAACGGACTGCGTCTGCGGCACACCGGCGAACGCCTGCCGAGCATGCCGCACATCGAGATGACCATCGCCTGCCTGGCGGCGCGGGGTGTCACGGTCGAGAGCCCGGAGCCCGGGGTCTGGGTGGTCGCCCCCGGACCGATCGCGGGCGCGACGATCGACATCGAGCCCGATTTGTCGAATGCCGCGCCCTTCCTGGCCGCGGCCGTGGTGGCCGGCGGATCCGTGACCATCACCGGCTGGCCCGCGACCACGACACAGGTGGGTGCCGATCTTGCGCACCTGCTCCCCCACTTCGGCGCCACGGTGACCCGCGACGGCGATGCGCTGACCGTGACGGGCGGCTCGGAGATCACCGGCGTCGACCTCGACCTGAGCACCGGGGGTGAACTGGCCCCCGCCCTGGTCGCGCTCGCCGCCCTCGCCACGGGACCGAGCCGCATCACCGGCATCGGTCACCTGCGCGGGCACGAGACCGATCGTCTGGCCGCGCTCACAGCGGAGATCAGCGGGCTCGGCGGATCGGTAACCGAGCACGAGGACGGCCTCGACCTCGAGCCCAGCGCGCTGCACGGTGGAGCGTGGCGCAGCTACGAGGACCACCGCATGGCGACCGCCGGCGCGATCATCGGCTTGGCCGTGCCGGGGGTGGAGATCGACGACATCGCCACGACCGCGAAGACCCTTCCGCAGTTCCCCACCCTCTGGGCCGCGATGCTCGCGGAGCCGCACGCGACAGTCGAGACGATCGGCATCATCTAGCGTGAGTTGGCTGGCGAACGACGACGACGACGGCGACTACGCCGAGTACGACGAGTCGGCGGCCAAGGTGCGCCCGAATCCCAAGGGCAACAAGCCCCGCAGCAAGAACCGCCCGGAGCACGCCGACGCGGTGAGCGGTCGGGTGTTCAGTGTGGACCGCGGCCGGTACGGCGTCTGGGTGGACGAGAACACCCCCGAGGAGCGCCAGATCGTCGCAACGAAGGCGAGGGAGCTCGGCAAGACCTCGCTCGATCGCGCGGCCGACGGCAAGGTGTCGGTCGTGACCGGAGACTGGGTCGATCTGGTGGGCGATGTCACCGGCGACGAGGGCAGTCTCGCTCGCATCGTGCGCATCCAGCCCCGCTCCACCCTGCTGCGCCGCAGTGCCGACGACACGGATGCCGTGGAGCGCATCATCGTCGCCAACGCCGACCAGATGCTCATCGTCGTTGCCGCGAAGGACCCGGAGCCCCGCCCGCGACTCGTCGACCGCTATCTGGTCGCCGCCTTCGACGCGGGGATCGCCCCGTTGCTGTGCATCACCAAGACCGACCTCGCCGACCCCACCGAGTTCCTCGCCAACTTCGCGGGGCTCGACATCACGATCTTCCGCAGCCGCTCCGACGACTTCCCGCTCGAGGAGATCCGTGCCGCCCTGCAGGGGCACACCACTGTTGCCGTCGGCCACTCCGGGGTCGGCAAGTCGACCCTCGTGAATGCGCTCGTGCCCGAGGCGAACCGGGCCACCGGGCGTGTCAACGACGTGACGGGCCGGGGACGGCACACGTCGTCATCCACCGTCTCGTACCGCATCGGCAGCGGCTGGATCGTCGATACGCCCGGTGTTCGTTCGTTCGGCCTCGGACATGTCGACCCCGCCAACATCCTCAGGTCGTTCACCGATCTCGCCGCGATAGCCGAGGACTGCCCGCGCGGGTGCACGCATCTGCCCGACTCCCCCGACTGCGCAATGATCGAGCGGGTGAACGCAGGCGAACTCGGCGAGATCGGCAAGCTGCGGCTGGATTCCTTCCAGCGCCTCATCACTACGCTGGGTTCGTGACCGACTACACCACCTCCGACGACCTCGCCCTCGCCCTCAAGCTCGCCGCCGACGCCGACCACATCTCGATGGATCGCTACCGTTCGGTCGACCTGGTCGTGACGACCAAGCCCGACCGCACGCCCGTGACGGATGCCGATCAGGCGGTCGAGCGCAGCATCCGCACCGGCATCGAGGCCGCGCGACCGCACGACTCGATCCTCGGCGAGGAGTACGGAACCCAGGGTTCCGGATCACGGCAGTGGATCATCGACCCGATCGACGGCACCGCCAACTTCCTGCGCGGTGTGCCGATCTGGGGCACGCTCATCGCGCTGGCCGTGGACGGCGTGCCGACGGTCGGCGTCGTCTCGTCGCCGGCGCTCGGCAAGCGGTGGTGGGGCGCAACCGGGCACGGCGCGTGGGCGCAGGAGACCGGCCACGAGCCGCGCGCCATCCGCGTCAGCCGGGTGGCAGAGCTCGCCGACGCCTCGCTCAGCTACAACAGCATGCAGGGCTGGGATGAGGTGGGTCGCCTCGACGACGTCGTCGCGCTGTCGCGTGCGGTCTGGCGATCCCGCGCCATCGGCGACATGTGGTCGTACATGCTGCTCGCGGAGGGTGCGCTGGACATCGTGGGCGAGTTCGACCTGAAGCCCTACGACATGGCCGCGCTGATTCCCATCGTCGAGGAGGCGGGTGGCACATTCACCTCGGTGACGGGCATCCCGGGCCCTTGGGAGGGCAACGCGATCGCCACCAACGGCCTGCTGCACGACAGGGTGCTCGAGCTTCTCGCGGCGCGCTGACCGGGGCGCACCGAAGGCCGACGGAGCCGGGCGTTCTGGTCGCGCGTTCTGGCCGAGCATTCGGCCATTCGCTACGCTGGAGCACGTCCTTTGAGCATCCGCAGCACAAGAAAACGAGGCGACCGTCCATGACCACTCTTCCCCGCACCAGACTGGCTCGCACCCTTGCGGCAGTCACGATCGCCGCCGCGAGTTTCGGCCTCACGGGCTGCAGCCTGCTCGGTAACGTCGTTGCCGACCCCACCCCCAGCGCCAACCCCACCGACGGCACCGAGACCGACGCCTTCGCGATCGGCGTCGGCGACTGCCTCAACGACGGAGGAGTCGAAGGCGAGGTGAGTTCGGTCGTGGTCATCGACTGCGCACAGCCGCACGACAGCGAGGCCTACTCGTCGATCCAGGTTCCCGACGGTGACTACCCCGGCGAGGATGCGATCCTCGCCCAGGCGGAGCAGGACTGCCTCGCCGCGTTCAACACCTTCGCGGGAATCAACTACGACCAGTCGACCCTGAGCTTCTCGTACTACTACCCCACCGAGGGCAGCTGGGGCAACGGCGACCGGGAGATCCTCTGCCTGATCCTCGACCCGGCAGGCAAGACGGTCGGAACGCTGGCCAACGCAGCCCGCTAGATCGCTCGCGAGAACAACGAAGGGGCGCTCCCGTGAGGGGGCGCCCCTTCGTCTTCTTGTCGACTCCAGCGCGATAGCGACCTGATGGTGGAGATGGGGGGAATTGAACCCCCGTCCACTGCTGTAATTCCACGCCTTCTACGGGTGTAGCTCGTGAAGTCGTTCTACTCGGCCCTGACCATTGCCACGAGCATCTTGGTCAACAGGCCCAGCCTCAGTTGAAGTCCCGCGTGTCCCTGAGACTCAAGCACGCAGCAATCTCTCTAGATAACGCCAGGAACCGGGTAGAGAGCATCCCCGGGCTGACGGACCTTTAAGGGCTAGTTGCTGCTAGGCAGCAAGAGCGAGGTCAGTGCGCTTAACATTGGCACTTATTTTTTGCAGAGGTCGTTTACGAGATAACCCTGCATCCTCGACCCGCTTCTCGTAGTTTTGCAGGCAATGTCGAAACCGATCATCCCCATGCTTCGCTTCGTCCGGCCGTGAGGCCGGAGATCTGCGGGTCGCTATCGCGCTGTTGAGTTGTCAAACCCGCCCGGTTTCCCGAGCAGCCTTCCATTGTACGCCGCCAAGATACCCCATGCCACCGGCGGCCCATGGCAGGATCGGAAGCCAGACTTCGACGACGGGAGCAGCATGGCAGACACGATCATCACGGTGCAGGGCGAGTACTCGGCGTGGTACCCGGCCGAACGGGCCACCGTGCGGGCGAGCGTGCAAGTCGACGGACCGAAGCGGGACGCGGTCTTCACCAGCGCCGTGACCTCGTCTGACACCCTGCGCGTGACCATCGAGGCCCTGTTCGACAAGGTGAAGGGTCCCGTCACGTGGTGGACCTCCGACAGCGTGCGGGTCTGGTCTGAGCGCCCCTGGAACAACGAGGGCAAGCAGCTACCCCTCGTGTACCACTCCGCCGTGGAGTTCTCGGCGAAGTTCAGCGACTTCGACGCACTATCGCGGTGGGTCGAGAGCGCCGCGGCCGTCGAGCACGTCAGCGTCGGGTCGATCAGCTGGGACCTGACCGACGCCACCCGCACGTCAGCCACCACCGAAGTGCGCTCCCGAGCTGTGAAAGACGCCGTCGCGAAGGCGAGCGTGTTCGCCCAGTCGATCGGGCTCGGTAGCGTGAAGGCAATCGCACTGGCCGACCCCGGGATGCTCGGGGATCCGTCGAGCGGAGGTGCCGCGGCTCCCGCACCGATGTTCCGCGGTGCGATGAAGGCACAGGCGTTCGACGGCGGGAGCTCGCCGGTGCTTGCGCTCAAGCCTGAGGAGATTGCCGTGGCATCCGTCGTGGATGCCCGGTTCGTGGCGAGCTGAGCTCAGCCCGACGCGACCAGGGTGATCACGAGGGCGACCACGAACAGCGCCGCTCCGCCCGCCGCGAGCGAGATGACCGCACGGGGCGCGGTGAGCACCCCCGCGACGCCCAGCACGAACAGGGCGAGCGCGAAGATCACCGCTGCCCCGGTCAGGGTCTGGGCGCGAGCTGTGACACGATCGACCATGCCGTCGGCGACGAATGACGCGTATTGCAGCGACTGGGACTCGGCGAACAAGGCGACCGTGTAGTCGGGGTCGGCGAGCGGGAAGCTCTCTATGCCGTAACCGGCAGCCGCCCAAGCCGGCCACGCGTCGCGCAGTGCTGGGCTGCCCGCTGCGGCGAGCGCATCCCGCTCGGCGGCGACCTGTTCGGCGTTCTCGGGTCGCAGGATAAGTTCGCTCTGCAGCGCGAAAGCGGCGCTCACACGTCGGCTGTCGTCCCGGAAGGTGAGTTGACTCGACAGGAACTTCGTGAGATTCCTGTCGCGTTGCTGCTGGGAGATCGAGTCGAGGTCGGCCGCCTGCTGGTTCAGCACGGTCGCCTGGTAAGCACTGAAGGTGGTGCCGACGGAGACAAGCCCCAGAAGCACGGCTGTGACCACCTCGAGCACCACTCGTTGCCGGGTCATGCGCCCACTCCGAAGGAGCTCAGGGCGACGACGATCCCCAGGAGGAACACCACAGCCCCGAGCGCGAGGATGGCGACCCGCACGGCGCCCACCCGGTTGACGCCGGCGATGCCGATGAGGAAGAGCGCGAGCGCCTGCACGAGCGCGGCCTGCGCGAGCACGCTCGACCGTGTCTGCAGCTGGTGCGAGAGGTCGTCCAGCACGAAGCCTGCTACCCCGTAAGACTGGTAGAAACCGTCACGCCCCGCGAGATAGTCCGGATCGTCCACCGGTGCGGATGTCGGGTCGAAACCGCCCGACTGCCAGAGGTACCAGGCATCTGAGAATCCCGGAGTCGTGCTGCTGAGCGTCGCTTGGATCTCGTTGTCGATGAGCGCCAGCTCGAGCGGATCGATCTGGCCCTCGCGTCGATCGGCGATCGCCCGCGCGGCCAAGGATGCCTCGAGGTCGGTTCGCGCGGCGTAGTCGGCCTGCACGGACTGGTTGACGCTCACGTCCCGAGCGTCGCCTGCGTCGCGACCGAATTCCTGGGCTCGGCCGTCCCAGGCAGCGGCCTGCCACGCCCCCAGCGCCGTAACCACCGAGACCAGACCCAGCATGATCGCGGTGATCACGTCCAGAGCGCGGGACGGGCGTTCTTCTGGCACGAGTGACATTCAATCAACTGCGCCCGGTCTCGCGCTACGGTATTCGCTGTGACCGTTGATTCCGCCCCGCCCACGAAGCGCGGCCTCCCCCGCTGGGCGATCGTGCTCATCGCCGTCGGAGGCGCCAGCGCCGTGACCGTCATCGGCCTGGTGATCGCCGTCATCGTGAGCGTCTTCTCTGGCCCGGCCTGGGGACCCACCGAGGCTGCGGCGCTGCAGCCCGGCTCCTGCCTCGCGGAGAAGGGCGCCGACCTCGCCGTTTACACCGTTGTCGACTGCGATCAACCGCACCCCCAGCAGGTCTTCGCTGAGATCGACCTCTCCCGCAACACCGCCCAGTACACGACCCAGACTTCTCTCACCAGCTACGCGGGTGAGATCTGCGCACGGTTCCTCGAGTACGGGCTGTTCGTGACCGAGGCCGCAGACGATACCGTCACGACCGGGCCGCTGGCCGTTCCCACACCCGAAGCCCTGGCGGCCGGCAGCTCACGGGCGCTGTGCACTCTGTCGGGAGCCGACGGGTCGAGTCTCACGGGCGACCTGTACCGGCCGATGCCGTGACCCGGCGCCGCGGCTACTCGTTGAGGTTCTTGCGCGCCGACATCGCGCGGTCGGCCTCGCGCTTGTCCTGACGCTCGCGCAGAGTCTGGCGCTTGTCGTACTCGCGCTTGCCCTTGGCGATCGCGAGCTCCACCTTCGCGTTGCCGTCACTGAAGTAGATCGACAACGGCACGAGGGTGTAACCACCCTCCTTGACCTTGTTGTGGATCTTGAGGATCTGCGCCTTGTGCAGCAGCATCTTGCGCTTGCGGCGGGGCGGGTGGTTGTTCCACGACCCCTGGCTGAACTCGGGGATGTGCACCGCGTCGAGCCAGGCCTCACCGCCCTCGATGAACCCGTAGCCGTCGACCAGGCTCGCGCGACCCGCGCGCAACGACTTGACCTCGGTGCCCGTCAAGACCAGTCCGGCCTCGAAAGTGTCCTCGATCGTGTAGTCATGGCGCGCCTTGCGGTTGCTGGCAACAACCTTCTGGCCGCGTTCCCTGGGCATTGTCTCTCTCCGTCAGTAGGTGCCCGTCCGGGCAGCCCACCATCCTAACGCGGGAGCTAGACCTTGAGGTACCTGCTGATCGCCACGCCAGCGGATGCCGCGGCCAGAGCAGCGCCGACCACGACGAGTATCGGCACCACGACGAGCGCATCCCCGAGTCCCACGAGGGTGGTCGTGGACTGCAGCGCGGTGGTGAGGTAGCCCTGCACGAAGAACTGCACGATTCCGACGATCGCGAGCCCCGCGAGCACCGAGCCGATGAGCGCCGCGAAGACGCCCTCAAGAATGAAGGGCGTCTGGATGAACCGGTTCGAGGCACCGACGAGCCGCATGATTCCCAGCTCCCGCCGTCGGGAGAACGCACTGAGCCGGATGGTCGTGGCGATCAGCAGCACCGCCGCGATGAGCATGAGGGCCGCGACGCCGATCGCCGTGTAACTGGCCGCGTTGAGCACGGCGAAGATGCGATCGAGGTAGCCGCGCTGGTCTTCGACGGCCTGCACCCCGGGCATGCTCGACAGCGACTCGATGAGAATGTCGGCCTCGGTCGGATCGACCAGGTTCACCCGGAAGCTCTCGTTGAGCGTCTCGGGGGTGACGAAGCTCGCGATCGGGTTGTCGGAGAGCTGGGCCTGGAAGTTCTTGTAGGCCTGCTCGTGATTCTCGTACTCGAACTTCTTGATGTACGGCGTGAGCGCATCCGACTTGAGCTTGGCCTCGACGGCGTCGATCTGGTCCTGCGTCGCCTCGCTCTGCGTGCAGTTGCCGGTCGTGTCGAGCGACGTGCACATGTAGACGGCGACCTGGGCCCGGTCGTACCAGTAGCCCTTCATCTGGCCGATCTGCATCTGCAGCAGGATCGCAGCACCGACGAACGTCAGGGAGATGAAGGTGACGAGGATGACCGAGATCACCATCGAGACGTTGCGGCGCAGACCGTTGCCGACCTCGCCGAGAATCAGGCCGAGCCTCACGGTGCGACTTCCTCTGTCATGCGACCGAAGCCCTGCACGGGAACGGCCTGGGTCTGGTAGCCACCCTGCCGTTCGTCGCGCACGATCTGGCCGGAGATGAGCTCGATCACGCGACGCTTCATCTGGTCGACGATGCCCGCATCGTGGGTGGCCATGAGCACGGTCGTGCCGCCCAGGTTGATGCGCTCGAGCAGCGTCATGATGCCAGCGGATGTGGCGGGGTCGAGGTTGCCGGTCGGCTCGTCCGCGAGCAGGATCGCCGGCTTGTTGACGACCGCTCGCGCGATAGCGACGCGCTGCTGCTCACCACCGGAGAGTTCGTGCGGGTAGCGGTTGGACTTGCCGGCGAGGCCGACCATCTTGAGGGCATCCGGAACCGCCTCCTGGATGAAGCCGCGGCTCTTGCCGATCACCTGAAGCGTGAAGGCGACGTTGTCGAAGACTGTCTTGTTCGGCAGCAGCCGGAAGTCCTGGAAGACGACGCCCAGGTTGCGGCGGAAGTAGGGAACCTTGCGGCTGGCAAGAGTGTTGAGGTGCTGACCGAGCACATGGATGGCGCCCTTGGTGGGCGTCTCCTCGCGCAGGATCAACCGCAGAAAACTCGACTTGCCCGACCCCGAGGCGCCGACCAGGAAGACGAACTCCCCCTTGAGGATCTCGATACTCACGCCGTTGAGCGCGGGCCGGGTCGTGCCCGGGTAGGCCTTGGTGACGGAATCAAAGCGAATCATGACGGTGTCAGCCTAAGGACGGGCCTGCGGCACACCCGCAGCGACACCCCCGCCGAGGTTTTTCCCAGCTACGGCTGCGTCTTGCGCGCCTCGGCCGCGGCCTTGCCCGCGCCGAGCAGCAGGCGCACCACCACGCCGAGGAGGAGTAGGTCGAGCACGATCTGCACGATGACGACGATGCGCGCGGCATCCGAGACTGCGGAGATGTCGCCGAAGCCCACTGTCGCGAGAATCGACATCGTGAAATACAGGCCGCCGACCTCGTTGAGCGGTTCGCTGAACGCCAGCGGGTTCGACGCCGACATCGACACGTAGACGATGGAGAAGACGATGACGAGCAGCCAGAACGAGAGCCCCACCGCCTCGACGGAGCGCAGTAGCGGTTGGTGGGAGCGAGAAATCGCGCGCACCTGCCACCCGATCGCAACCGCGATGAGCACGATGCCACCGACGAGACGCAGCAGCGTGTCGGCCGCACTGACGTCGCGGAACGGCAGCACGAAGTAGAAGACCAGCATCGCGACGCCGGTGGCGACCACCCGCACCACAGACCAGGCGAGGGCCCTGCGCTCGACCTCGGGGGTACCCGGGACTATTTGTCGCGCTTGCGCCACTTGATACCCGCAGCGATGAAACTGTCGATGTCGCCGTCGAACACCTTCGAGGGGTTGCCTTCTTCGTACTCGGTGCGCAGGTCTTTGACCATCTGGTACGGCGCGAGCACGTAGGAGCGCATCTGGTCGCCCCAGCTGGCCGTGATCACTCCGGCGAGATCCTTCTTGACCGCCGCCTCCTGCTCCTTCTGGAGGATGAGCAGTCGCGACTGGAGCACCCGAAGTGCGGCAGCACGGTTCTGGATCTGGCTCTTCTCGTTCTGCATCGAGACAACGGTGCCCGTCGGAATGTGGGTGAGCCGCACGGCCGAGTCGGTTGTGTTGACCGACTGCCCGCCGGGCCCGCTTGAGCGAAAGACGTCCACCCGGATGTCGCCCTCGGGAATGTCGATCACCTCGGTCTCCGGCATGAGCGGGATGACCTCGACCGCGGCGAATGACGTCTGGCGCTTGCCCGCCGCGCCGAAGGGGCTCATCCGCACGAGACGGTGGGTGCCCGCTTCGACGCTGAGCGTGCCGAATGCGTAGGGGGCGTCGATCTCGAAGGTGGCGGACTTGATGCCCGCTTCCTCCGCGTAGCTGACGTCCATGACGGTGGCGGTGTACTTGTGCTTCTCGGCCCAGCGGAGGTACATGCGCATGAGCATGTCGGCGAAGTCCGCGGCATCCACCCCACCGGCGCCGGCCCGGATGGTGATGACGGCCGGGCGGTCGTCGTACTCCCCGTCCAGCAGGGTCTGCACCTCGAGCTCGCCGAGCAGCTTCTGGATGCTCGCAAGCTCGGTGTGCACGTCGGCGGCGGCGGACTCGTCGGACTCCTCGTTCGCGAGCTCGACCATGATCTCGATGTCGTCGAGGCGGGAGCCGATCGAGACGATCTTGGCGAGTTCGGCCTGCCGGTGGCTCAGCGCGCTCGTGACCTTCTGCGCCTTGTCGGTGTCGTCCCACAGGTCGGGTGCGCCCGCCTGTTCGCTGAGGTCGGCGATCTCGGCCTCGAGCCGATCAACCCCGACAACCGAGCGGATGTCCGCGAAGGTCGAGCGCAGGGCAGCCAGCTGGTCGGAGATATCGAGCTCGATCATGTCGCAGACCAGACTACCGTCTCGCCCCGGCGCGAGCCGGGCGCGGGTAGCATCGCAGAGATGTCGACAGTCGGTGAGCCGTTCCGCTGGCGCTCGATCGCCCTCCCGGCTCTGCTGCCCACGATCCTGTTCTCGATCGGTGAGGGCGCGATAATCCCGATCATCCCCACCGTCGCCGACGACCTCGGCGCCACCCTCGCGATCGCGGGTCTCGTCGCCGCGGTGCTGACGATCGGCGAGCTGCTGGGCAACATCCCGAGCGGATGGCTCATCGCCCGCATCGGCGAGCGCCCGGCCATGATCGGCGCGACCAGCCTCTCGGTGGTGGGTCTGGTGATCTGCCTGATCGCCCCCAACCCGCTCGCGCTCGGCTTCGGCATCTTCCTCGTGGGGCTGTCGGCGGCCGTCTTCGCGCTCGCGAGGCATGCCTTCATGACGAGCTTCGTTCCGGTGGCCTACCGTGCCCGCGCCCTGTCGACGCTGGGCGGCACCTTCAGGCTGGGCTACTTCGTGGGGCCGTTCATCACGGCCGGCGTCATCCAGCTCACCGGCACGGCGGGTGCGGCATTCTGGATCCACCTCGTCGCTTGCGCCGGCGCTGCCCTGGTGCTGGTGACGCTGCCCGATCCGACGAAGACGTTCGGCAAGGTCGCCACGGTACGCCTCGAGGGGCGCCAGATGCGCGAGGGTGAGGCGTTGGTGGCACGGGAGTCGAGCGGGTTGTTCCGCACGCTGTGGGCGAGCCGGGGCATCCTGAGCCGGCTGGGAACGGGCGCCGCACTCGTCGGGGCGCTGCGGGCGAGTCGCCAGGTGATCCTGCCGCTGTGGGCGGTGAGCATCGGCGTGAGCGCCACGAACACCGCACTCATCATCGGCATCGCCGGCGCTGTCGACTTCGCGCTGTTCTACTTCGGCGGGTGGATCATGGACCGCTATGGCCGTCTCGCCTCGGCGCTGCCGTCGATGATCGGGCTAGGTGCCGGGCACCTGCTGCTCTCGTTCACCCATGACCTGCCGAGCAACGTGGCATGGTTCATCGCGGCGGCGATGGTGCTGTCGGTGGCCAATGGGCTGGGCAGCGGCATCCTGATGACGTTGGGGTCCGACCTCGCGGACAAGCGCAACCCGGCGCCGTTCCTGGGCGCGTGGCGGTTCACCGCGGGGGTCGGCGGCGCGGCGGCCCCGTTGCTCATCGCGGGCATCACCGCCATCGCCTCGCTCGCCCCTGCCGCGGCCGTCATGGGGGTGCTCGGGATGCTCGGCGCCGGCGTTCTCGCGCGCTATGTGCCGCGCTACATCCCCCGCCCGCCGCGAGCACCACGACCGGGTCCGAACCGGTAGTCTGAGCGCCGAAACCCCGTCCCGTCGGGGAACGGAAAGGACACCATGTTCGCGCTTCTGCCCCTCGACGCCAACGACAACGGCACCAACTTCGCCCTCATCGGCATCATCGTCTGGGTCATCGTCGTCATCGCGCAGGCGGTGCTGTTCATCGCCTCGCTGATCTCGATCCTCGGCTCGAAGCGCTACACCGGCGGTGGCAAGTTCCTCTGGCTGGTCGTCGTGTTCTTCGCGCCCTTCCTCGGCGCGATCGGTTGGTTCATCGCCGGGCGCACCGCTCAGATCCGCACCTCTGCCCCGTAAGCCGCTCCGGGTCTAGCATTGCGGGATGATCCCGCTCGCCAATCTCGTAGCCTTCGTGCTCGTGGCGATCCCGATCATCCTCGTGCCGGGCCCGAGCGTGCTGTTCGTCATCGGGCGTTCGCTGTCACTCGGTCGCATCGGCGGCCTGCTCTCAGTCGTGGGTAACGCGATCGGCGGGCTCGTCGTCGTGGTCGCCGTGGCCTTCGGGGTCGGCATCCTCATTGCGCAGTCGCTCGTCGTGTTCACGATTGTCAAGATCGCGGGCGCCGGCTACCTGATCTACTTGGGCATCCAGGCGATCCGGCACCGTCGCCAGCATGCGGATGCCGCGACCGCGACGCCGCCCACCCGCAGCAAGCTGCGCATCCTCACCCAGGGGTTCCTCGTCGGCGTCTCGAACCCCAAGACGATCGTGTTCTTCATCGCCGTGCTGCCGCAGTTCGTGGACTACGGGGCTGGCGGCATCCCGCTGCAGATGCTGCTGCTGGGAACCCTGTTCATCGTGATCGCGCTGCTGACCGACAGCGTCTGGGCGCTTGTAGCGGGCGTCGCGCGCGACTGGTTCGCCCGCTCCCCGCGGCGCATCGAGGCGCTCGGCGCGACCGGTGGCGTGGTGATGATCGGGCTGGGCGTGGGGTCGCTGTTCGTGGGGAACCGGCACTAACTAGTCGAAAGCGACCGCGGCTCGCTCAGTCGAACACCGAGCGCGCCGTCGACGTGACGTCGATGCGCAGGCCGTCGGGCACGAGCGGGGCGAGCACGGGCGGGTGCCAGACCGCGGACAGGGTGACGGTGGCGCTCGCTCCATCGTCGGTGGTCGCGCGGTCCACCCGGAGGTCATCGAACCCGGGGTCGGGGGTGCTTGCGAGGTAGGCGGTGACGGCGGCCGAGACATCCGCTGGCTGGAGTGTGGGCCGAGGACCGCTCGAGGAGACGGTCACGCTGTCGATCGTGAACGCCTCGGCCCCGACGAGTGCAGCACCGTCGGCGAGCGTGAACAGGCGCGTGCGTTCGATGTAGAGGGATGTCGCGGCCACGACCACGAGAATCAGCGCGAGCGACAGGAACGCGAAGAACACGGTGAGCGGCATGATCGAGCCGCGGTCGGATGCGAGGGCGCGGATCATCCGCCGGTCCAGAACCGGGAGACCTGCTGGGTGGCGGTCGCGCTCAGCGGCACGGCGAGCGGGAAATCGCCGGTGAGTGCTGCGGGCACGAGAGGTAGCGGCACGGTGAGGTCGACTGTGACCGTGACGAGGCCACGGCGGGTGAGACACGCGTCGGGGCGTGGAGTGCAGGTGATGCTGAGGTCTGCGTCGGGTGACTCGACCCCGTGGTCAGCGAGGGCGACCTCGAGGGCGCGGAGTGCCGCTGCTTGCGCGTCGGATGGCGTGCCCGACTCGACGTAGACACGGGCGGCCTGGCGTGCGGCGCCCTCGACGGCGAGCGCCCCACCCTGGATCGCGGCCATCGTGAGCACGAGGTAGACCATCGGCACGAGCAGCATCATGCCGAGCGTCACGAACTCGAGCGCCGCGGAGCCGGTCTCGTCAGTCCAGCTCTTCGACCGCGGCATGACCCGAGACCTCCATGCCGTCGGGCAGGCCGATGAGTCCGAGCAGCGGCAGCGGCGCCCGCACCGTGACGGCGATCGCCGGATGCCCCAGATACTGCCCCGACGCCACCGTCACGTTCTGCGCGTAGCTCGGCCCGATCGTGGCGCTGATCAGCGCGACCGTACGGGACACCCCGTCGGCGGGAGTGTTGTCGGCGAGCGCCGCGAAGCGCGCGCCCTCCGCCGCCGCGTCGAGCACGGTGTTGCGCACGAGGAGAGCCAGTCCCAGCTGGAGGACCGAGAGCGTGAGCAGGGTGAGGAGAGCCGAGACCATGACGAACTCCGCGATGGCGGCGCCCGCGTCATCCCGAAGCAGGCGGCGCATCTAGAAGCCCGAGACCCGCTCGATTGCCTGCTCGAAGATCGAGCTGAGCGCCGGGCCGGCGAGACCCCAGATGATGATGACGAGCCCAGCGGTCATGAGGGTGATGAGCACCCAGCCGGGTACGTCACCGCGGTCGTTGTGGAGTCGGCTTAGTAATGCACGCATGACGAGCATTGTGGAGGGTCCCCGTGTGCCCGCTGCGGTTCTATCCACAGGCGCGACGGCGTCAGCCCCGGATGCGCGCCGTGACCTCGATCTCGATCTTCATGGCCTCGCTCGACAGCCCCGCCTGCAGCATTGTTGCCGCGGGCCGGATCTCACCGAAGACCTCGCGTAGCGCCGGCCAGCACGCCTCGAAGTCGTTCGCGTCGGGCAGCAGGTAGTGCACGCGCACGACGTCCGCGAAGGATGCCCCAGCCTCAGTCAGCGCCGCGCCGATGTTGTGCAGCGCCTGTGCCGTCTGCTCGGCCACGTCGTCGGAGATGGACATGTCGGAGTAGTCGTAGCCCGTCGTGCCCGACACGAACACCCAGTCGCCGTCGACGACGGCGCGCGAGTACCCGATCTGGGCCTCGAAGGTGGAGCCGGAGCTGATGAGTCGGCGGGTGCTGCTGGACATGGTCTGACCTCTCTGATGGCGGGTCCGCTAGCCTAGCGGGTTGGCCGGTCTCCGTGGCTCTACGCTGGGGTGGTTGAGTGTCGACAGTAGGGGGAATTCGTGGCATCCAGAGCAGTGATCATCGTCTCGGGGGGCGACGCGGTCAGCCCGTTCACGACGCCCGATGCGGCGTGCACGATCGGCCTCGCGGCCGGCAACACCGACACCGCTCTGCGCCAGCACCTGCTGGCTCGTGGGCATCGCGTGTTCACTTCCCCGGCGATGAACGCGCGCGGCCCGGTGGTGGATCAGCTCGAGAGCTTCGGCCCGTTCGGCGGGATGCCTCTCGTGCTGCCCGAGCACCTGACGGTCAACTCGACGGGCGACATCGACCTCGCCGGCGAGCACCTCGCGCGTTTCCTGACGTACCTGCACACCGACCACGGCGTCGACACCCTCAACATCGTCGCGCACTCGATGGGCGGGCTGTTCTCCCGCTCCGCCATCCGCCTGCTGCAGCTGATGCAGTCGCCGCTGCGCGTGCGCTCGCTCACCACTCTCGGCACTCCCTGGCAGGGCTCGGTGGTGGGCGACTACACGATCGGTGACGTCGACCTGTCTGCGGCGGTGGGCGACGCGTTCCTCGAGCGGGTGCTCACCGAGTTCCAGGTGCGGGCGGCATCGCTACCGGTGGGCGCCGCCCAGCAGGTGACCGGGCGCTACCTCACCGGTGACGCCGGCTGGAACACCTTCCAGGCGGGCGTGCTCGACGACATCCCGGTGACCCTCATCGGTGGCAGCTACTTCACCGCCGATGGCGGCGCGGCGAAGTACTGGCCGCACGACGGGCTGGTGTCGGTGGCGAGCGCCCATGCGGTGGATGTCCCGGCCGCCGTTCTGCCCAACCGCACGACCTTCACGTTCCCCCGCACCCACAGCATCTTCATCTCCGACGCCGTCGGCGCCGACTGGGACACCGCGATGACGTGGGACACCGAGGTGCTCGACGTGGTCGCTGACGCGATCGCTTCGGCCTAGGTCAGGCGTTAGGCGAGCGCAAATTGAGGCGGGCGCGACCTCAACGATCGGTGGGGCGCGACGCCATGGTGGGAGTCGTTGTCTGACGGCCCAGCCCAGAAAGCATGGTTCTTCAGCTTCCATCACGACCCTCTTTCGCTACCCTTTTGAGATAACTTCAGCAGAGGATTGGATGCAGAATGACCAACGAGACGACGACTCCCGCCAACCTGCACAAGGTCGATATCGGCAACAACCCCGCCCTGGCTTGGCTATACATCCTGGGGGGAAGTGGCCTTGTCGCCGGCAACATCATTGTGGGAGTGAACACCGCCGTCGCAACCTCGAGTGGCGTAGCCGCCGATACAGCCTTCTGGGGAATCATCGGCAACAGCCTCGGCACCGGTGGGCTGCTCTTTCTAGTCGGCGCCCTTGTGTCGCACGCAGTCAATTGGCAGATCGGGCGCTCCCTCAACCGTCCCTAGGCAACGAGAGTCCATGCATCGGACGACCCGACCGAGGAGCCTTGGCTAGGAACGCGAGCGAGGCTCCCAAGGGTTGAGGAACTCGATGCCCAATCCCTCGAAGTCGCGCGTGTTGCCAGTGGCGAGCGTCGCGCCGTGCTCCAGGCAGGTCGCGGCGATGATGCCGTCCTCCATGTCGATCGGCCGGCCGGCTGCGCGCCGACTCGCCGCGATCCCCGCCTGCAAGCGGGCCGTGGCGCCGGAGTAGGGCAACACCCGACTTGAGAACGATCCGAGCACCAGCTCAATCGCCTCGAGGATGTCGCGCCGCCGTCGCCCTCCGGGGAGTCGCCTGGCCCCTTCGAGGAGTTCGAACGCCGACGTGGCAGTGATGGCGAGATCCCGGGTAGTGGCGACGTACTCGATGACCAGGGGCGACGCATCCGCCCGGAACGTTTCCGAGAGAACGTTGGTGTCGAGGACGATCACGAGAGGTCGAGGCGGCGGAGGCCTGACCGGGCGCGAAGCGGGATGTCCTCGCCGCGCAGCCTCGCTGACATCTCTACCCACGCCGCCCCGAACTCCTGCTCGTCGACGGCCTCGCTCAGGATGGCGCGCGCCTCAGCCTCCATGGAGCGGCTGTTGGCGGCCGCACGTTGCTTTAGCCGACGCTGGACGTCGTCATCGAGACCGCGCACGGTGATGGTTGCCATGGCGTCTCCTTTCGTTTGTGCTAGCAACGCTAGCAGCTGCCCGCTTTCGGGCCCAGCCTGATCACAGCCCCACCTCCAGGACCAGCATCCGAGGGAAGATCGCGAACGGTATCGTCACCGGCAGGATGAGGAACACCAGCGGACAATTGGACAGGTCACGAAATGGCTCTGCGAGCGCGGGAGTTGGGTTGCGCGGCACTCGCACCAGACCACGCCACCCCGCCGTCCATCTCCCAGGCCGTTTCCGTCCCGTATCAAGGCAGGCCCATCGGCTCCGTCTCCACGGTCACCGGCCTAGCGAAGTCGAGCAGCGACGGCGTCGCGAACCCTCGAGTTTGGGTCATTGGCCATGATCGGGAGGAGTGTGTCGTAAGCGGTCGCTTCTCGAACGTAGTCCAAGCGAGCATCGACGCCGCTCAGTCCAATCGTGGTCAGGAGTTGGGGCGAGCCTCCAGGTCCAGTCGGAGTCCAGTACGGTCTCACACCAAAGATCGGCACGCTGGGGTCACGTTCGTGAGCTTTCAACCACAGGCGAGCATTGACCGCGAGCATCCCCTCACCGCTCGCTAGCTGCTCCGCGACCTTGCGATTGTTCTCCTTCGCAACGAAGTCCTGACCGTCGCTAGACGGCACCCGGGTCGGTTGCGGATATGGCGGGAAGCCCTTTGAGATCCAGTAAGACACCGCACTGATCGCGAGAATGGCAATGCCCCAACCGATAAGCGGCGCGACCTCGTCTGCGGTATCGCCCATGATGAGTCCGTAAACAATAGCCACGCCGATAAAGATCAAGGCCGTGACACCGAATCCGGCGATCGTCTCGAAGAACGTCTTCACTTCATCCCCAATTACTCGTCGGAGTCAGCGGAGCCAGGCGGCTCGATCTCGAGCGGCGATAGGCCTACCACTCGACACCCGGCGGGATGGTTGTCCCCACAGGTAAGCCGTTGAGGAATGCGATTGTCTGCAGCATCTGAGCCGGGTCGATCAACTCTTGCGTCGGAATCTCGTCGGGGAGGGCGAGGAACTCGGCGAGCGCATCTGACTCGATGGCTGTCATCTCGACGATCGCTGTGTCCGCGGTGCGGGCGAGCCCATCCAGGGCTGGGTTGCTGTTTGACTTGTACGCAAGCTTGTTGCGTGAAGCTTCTTCTGGGTAGATCCAGCTAGCGTCTAGGCGGGTTGTGGACTCCAGCCACCGCTTGGCTTTCTGGACGCCTTCAGCGCCGGCTGCATGCGCGTCGTCACCAAACATGGCTAGAGCCTATCCATGAAGCGAGAGTCCCTCATCCCCCCAGTAGACGGGCCTGTCCAGCTGGCCTGCTCTACCCGTGTCGGGGGGGGGCGACCCCTAGGTCACCCTAAGTGAATTGGGACATTGCCACGTCAGCCGAACGGCGTCGCGCGGACTCGACTCCACCACCACCCTGGATCCTGGGGAAGTCGGAAGACAGTTGACAGGTGTTCCTCCAGGTCCTCAACCGTGATCTGGAGGAAGGTCGAGTCGATCGGCCCGATGACCTCGGCAAGTCTCGGCCGCAAGCCTTCGGAAGCTCGCGCGAGCGTAGGTTCGATTGCATCTCGCGCGGTCAAGTCGTTCAGATACTCTTCAACTGCGTACTCGCGCTAGCCAAGCCGCCCGATGCACGATGCCCACTGCGCCGTCAGATCTGAGAAGTGAGCTCGATGCCAACCCTCGACGGCAAGTCCCTCCTCGAGCAGATCAAGCTCGGCTCGGTCGTCGAGGGAGGGCGCAAGGCTGCCCATGACATCTGCGGCGTCCATGAATTCTCCGTCCCTGAGCCATCATCATCATCTCAGAAGCCGAGTTGGAGAACGACGACTCCGGGAAACACCGCGAACAGGATCGTCACCGGCAGGATGAGGAACACCAGCGGGAACAACATCGCGATCTCCTTGCGGCCGGCGGTCTCCAGCAGTTGGCGCTTGAAGTCGTCGCGGGAGTCCTGGGCCTGGGCGCGCAGCACCTCCGCGAGCGGGGTGCCGCGGTCGAGCGCGCCGACGATCTGCTCGACGCAGCGGGTGAGGGGCGGCAGCCGCAGCTCGCGCGAGAGGGCGGTCAGTGTCTCTCCGAAGGGAAGTCCTGTGCCGACGGCGGTCACGACGGACGACAACTCGCGGGAGAGGTCACCCACACCGATGCGGGATACCCGGCGCAGCGCATCCACGATGCCCTCACCGGCCGACAGGCTCAGGGTGAGGAATTCGAGGATGACGGGGAATTCCTCCGCTAGGCGCGCGAGGCGGCGAGATGCCGCGCGCTGGAGGAGGTAGTCGCGCAGGAAGACTCCTCCGATTCCGAGCACGGCTGCGACCGCGACGGCGAACGGCGTGCGGACCACGAGCGCGAACGCCGTGCCCACCGCGAGTCCGACCAGGCCGAAGATCAGTTGCTGGGAGCGGAAACGCTCAACGGACAGCGTCGAACCCGATTGACGCAAGCGGACGGCGATCAGGTCGGAGCCGCCCAGGAGCACTCCGAGCAGCTGGCGTGCGCGAGCGGCGGAGGGTTCGATCAGCAGTCCGATCACCGAGAGCGGACCGGGTGGCGTGGGGGCGAGGAGTTCGCGGGCGCCGGGCGAGACATCCTGAAGGTAAGGGGCGACGCGGCGCGCGAGGCGCGGACGGCTGAGGCGCGGGGTCGCGCTCGCGATCGACCAGAGGCCGACGCCCAGCGTCACACCGGCGACGAGCGCCCACGCGAGCGAGCCGCTCACGCGAACCACCGGCGTTCCTCGGGCATGCGGCCGAGCCTGATCATCACGCGGTAGGCGATCACGGACACGAGCAAACCCGAGACGATGAGCACGACCCCGGCGGGCGAGTTGTAGGCCGCGGCCGCCTCGGGTCGCGTCGCCAGCAGAAGGAGCACCACCCACGGGGCGGCAACGCCGAGGCGCGCCGCATTGACGACCCACGACTGGCGGGCGAGCACCTCCGAGCGGATCGCCGCCTCCTGGCGGAGGTAACCGCTGAGGTTGCGCAGCACCGTGGTCAGCTCCGTGCCGCCGACCTCGCGCGACATCCGCACGGTCTCGACGATGCGATCGGCGACCGGGTCGGCGAGCCTGGCCTTGAGCTCGTCGAGGGCGAGTGCGAAGTTGCCCGTGGTTCGGTAGGTGAGGGCGAGTTCTGTGAAGGCCGATCGGGTGAAGTCCGGGCCGACCCCCGCCAGCCCGACCATCGCATCGGGCAGCGACGAACCCGCCCGCACCGACGACACCAGCTGGTCGACGAGGTCGGGCCAGACCACCCGCGTCGCCTGCCGCCGCGTCCGCGCGCGCCAGCCGATCGCGAGCGCCGGTCCTGTCGCCGCGAGGATGCCTGCGGCCGTCGCCACGACGACCACCCCGGTGAGCGCGAGCACGACCGCAAATCCGACCACCCCGAGCAGCACCGATACGACCACCACGACCGCCGGGCTGACTCGGTGCAGCCCCGCCTGCACCAGCCGCTCCCGCACGCTGGCGAGCTGCGGGGGCCGGATGCCGCGTCCCTGACCCCGCGGCCACAGCCTGGGTGACAGCACCAGCAGCAGCCCGCCGCCGAGCATCAGCCCCACCAGCGCGGTCACCGCCGACTCCCGAGCACCAACGCCGGGTCGAGCCCGGCCGCCGCGAACTTCGTCGTGCGCGACGGGTATCCCCCGGTGTGCTCGAGCGACCCGTGCTCGAGCGTGAAGATCGGACTCGCCTCGATCACACCCGAGGTGACCTGCCCGGTCGGCGCCAGAATCTCGACCACCCGCCGCCGCCCGCCACGCACCAACTCGCAGTGCACGACCACGTCGATGGATGACGCGACAGTCGGCACCACGAACGCCGAATCGATGTTGCGGCCCGCCAACAGCGGCAGCGTGCAGAGCTTCGTGAGGGCATCCCGTGCGTTGTTGGCGTGGATGCTCGACATTCCCGGCAGCCCGCTGTTGAGCGCGATGAGGAGGTCGAGGGACTCGGCTTCGCGCACCTCTCCGACCACGAGGCGGTCGGGGCGCATCCGCAGGGCCTCTTTCACGAGGCGGCGCAAGGTGATCTCGCCGGTGCCCTCGAGGCTGGGCTGGCGGCATTGCAGCGCGACCGAGTCGCGGCCGAGCACGACCAGTTCGAACGTCTCCTCCACGGTGATGATGCGCTCGGTCGGCCGACCCGACGCCAGCAGCGCCGAGAGCATCGTGGTCTTGCCGCTCTGCGTCGCGCCCGACACGAGGATGTTCTGGTTGGCGAGCACGCACATCCGCAGAAACTCGGCCGCCTGCTGCGTGAGGCTGCCGAGGCCCACGAGTGCCGACAGGTCGCGGATGCGCGTGCTGAACTTGCGCACGTTGACCGCCCAGTGGCGGCGAGTCACGTCCGGGATCGCGACGTGCAGGCGCGAACCGTCCGGCAGCGAGGCGTCGACGAAGGGTGAACTCAGGTCGACGCGACGGCCCGAGCTCTGAAGCATCCGCTCGACCAGATCGCGCACCTGGCCGTCAGTCAGCCGGATGCCCGTGGCCTCACTCACCCCGCCGCGCGCAACGAACACGGCGTCGGGTGCGTTGATCCAGAGTTCCTCGATGTCGGGATCGTCGAGCAGGGGTTGGAGCGCGCCGAAACCGGTCAGCGTGGCGATGACCTGGCGGGTGGCATCCGTCTCGTCGTCGAGCATCGGCAGAGACCCGCCGAGCGCGCGCTCGCTATAGCTGCGCACCTCCTCGCGCACGTAGCGGTCAGCGAGCTCGGGCGAAAGGTCGACGCCCTCCCGGCGCACGCGTTCGCGCACGCGGTCGGCGATGGAGGCGAGGGCGGTGGACATGCGGCCATTCTCGGGGCGAGCGCCCGGTCAGGGGGCCGAGTTGTCCACACTGGCACTTCGTACGTCAAATCGATCGCTACTGGACGGCTCCAAGTGCCCAAATTTGGCCTGTATCGCATTCCTTCCAGCGAAGCTCGGTCCAGTCTTGACTTCCAAGAAATGCTGGGCCGGAGGAAATCGTTATGTCTGAGTCTTCGAACCTGACCTGAACGGAGTACGCGTCCAGGGATCTCCAGGTGGCCCCGCCCGTATACCTATCCGGCGAAGAGACATCGAGGCAGGGGCGGCCTGCGTCATCTGCGCGCGTAACGCCTTGAGGGAAGTCCGTAACCTGGGAGCGGTCCTGGTCTTGGAGAGTGATTTCCGTAGTGGGGAAGGTTTGACCGCCCTGCCATCGCGCCGGTGTCTGGAAGTTTGGGGGAACCAACGCAACGCACCCCGTCGTTGCTATCACCAGGAATATCGACGTAACCACGATCTTCATACATCGCAAGAAAGTGATCATCGAGCGCTCACCGTAGCTCATCGGCCAAAGTCTAAGAAAGAACCGCACGTTCTGGTCCGTCGATGGCTAGCGCTCGGAGCGAGTGTAGGTAAAGAGACCTTCCTCGGCCCAAGCCTGCACGACGAACGACAGCAGCGGCTAGGAGCGTCTGATGCGTTGACATTCAAGGACCTACTTTGCGTCGGCCAACCCTGCGGCATGGCTCCTAAGTGCGTGCAGGATGTTGTCCTCAACCGGGGAAATCGGCGCGATGAGGTCGATCCAACAGTCACCAACCCCATCATCAGTCATCCAGGCCAGGACGGAACCGGACATGCAGTCAGGGTCGAATAGCTGGGGCGGGTCACAAAACGGGAGTCCTTCTGCGCCTATCCAAGCAACGCGTGACCCGGCATCGATCAGCCGGCTCAGTGTGGACTCGAGCGAGCTCCGTAAGTGTCTCGATCCTGGCCAGACTCGAATGGGTATCCACCACATCAGAATCTCCCATGCTTCGCCTATCAAGGTGAAGTCTGCGGGTTCGTCGGCGAAGTCCCAGACGTCCTCAGGGAATATCGCGGGTGTCAGATGACCACGGTTGCGAAGTCCATAGGCGATAAGACCGGAAACCTCCTCACCGCGCGCAAAGACCTTCATGACGTCTCGGGCTGCCTGCTGTTTCATCGAAAACCCACGTCAAGCAGATTGACCTCGTCCACTAGCTGAAGCGTGACGTCATAGTTCGACCCAAGTTCCCAGCGACTCGAGCTCCGCACCCCGAAGGAATGCCTCGACCAACTCCCAGGCCGCTTGGAGGCTAACACCCGCCCACGAATCGAACGTTGCCTCCTCATCGAAAACCGGAATCACAATCGCCTCCGAAGTGCTCGACCCCGGACCATGGAGAATCGCGACATCGCCAGTGCTCCTGAATGCTTGAACGACAGCCTCGGACCCACGGAATCCAAGCGTGAGCACCGGAAACTCTGTGCCTACGCGTCTGATCTCAAAGTAACCCGCACCGCGAGCGTCCAGCGCCGCAAGCCGACTTCTGAGGGCGCCGATAGAAGACGTCGTTTCAATCGAGTCAAACCGACCCGAGTCCAGCGACGTAGCTGCCCACATTGCGCCCTGACTGTGATCGCCCTCCCCAATCGTCTCCACCTATGTCATCCTTTCGGTTCATTCGAATTGCCCACGAATGTTCGACTAGTAAACCATCGCCGCGGTGTAACGGTCCTCGAGGAGACTTGAGAAGCCCATGGAGTCAGAGAAAACCCACACTTCAGATGAGCAAGGGCGGTCGGCTCGGTAACACTTGGAAGGGTCTCGATGGTTGCTCTCATCCATCAAGTGGTCATTGCGGAGTCCCCTGGGGGTCGGTCACTGGCGCGCATCCCTTCCGGTAACGCATCCGAGCACCACCCCGTTTGGTGTCACCGCGATTGAAGTCACTTCCCCATTCGCCGAGTATACGAACAGGTCGACCCCTGGCACCGTCGTCGAGCGCAATGCTGCAACAAGACCCTCCAATCCGTAGACCCCAGAGGGACGACGGCGAAGACGTCGTGCCTGAATCGCGAGCAATTCCTTGGTCTTGGTTTGCAGATGGCTGATTTCCACGTCGGGGCCTCTGCTCAGATTCAGGAGAGCCCGATCAGCGCCATCCAGTTGATTCCGGGCGGTTCGAATCAGCTGAACTAGCTCATGTTTTCTTCTCATTCAACCTCGCCATCGCGCCGGTGTTTGGAAGCTCGGGGAAGCCATCGCAACACACCCCGTTGTTGCTATCGCCAGCAATATCGACGCACCCACGACCTTCATGCATCGCAAGAAAGTGATCATCGAGCGCTGGAAATGTGATGGAGTTGTCACTCTCAATCGATAAGCGACTGGTCGAACCAAACATCTTCATAGTCGGCACTAATCAGGAACCGCCACCCTGGAGGAAGCGCGAGGAACCGATTCACCTCAGGTCGCGTCCCAGTCAGATGGTTTCCGTGGAGTGGCAAGAAGAATCGGTCATCCTGCGCCAGCACCTCGCCAGACCAAATGAACCAGCCTGACGTCCCCGCCTCTTCGGCGTGGCGCAGCCCGTTCAAGGGATATTCACCATCAAGCACCGAAGCAGAAACTCCGAACTTCTCTTGAAGTAACGGTGGGTATGGGGCAGCACCGTATTTTCGACAGACTGCGAACTGTTCGGGAGTCACCTCTCCGACAGCGTCTCTTTCATCGTCCTCGAGTACCAACTCAGCCTCCCCCCTTGGCTAGCAGAGCATTGCGAACACTGCGGCTGAACTGCGGTCACGGACTTCATCTGATCCAGATCGATTGCGCCGTCCCGATAATACTGAACCACTAGCGGGTCAATGTGATCGGCGACCTGCGTCGGGCCGATCATGCCGCAGTCGACGCAGGGCAATCCTTGGACCGAAGCCCGTTGAGCGGCCGTTGTTGCGCCGGACGGCCGGGCATAGGGTGCGATCGCGCCGACCCGCGCGACATCCTCGGTCACACCAGCGGCTTTTGCTGCTGCTGAGCCTCCCTTGAGTAGACCCCCTCCGGGTATGGCAGATGTACCCACGATTGCTACCGTGGCCCCGAGGGCGTGACCGGGGTTGTTGGCCCAGTCGTCGCCGATGGGTCGCCAGAAGTTGCCCCAGGGGTCGGACCAGAACTCCTGGAAGGCCTGCGTCTTCGCTTGCTGCTGCGCGAAGTACGCATCCAGGTCAGAGAACGCGGCGATCGCATCGCGAGTGGAGCTGACTGCGGCACAGAAACCGCACGTCATCCAAAGAAGATCGCCGATGACGTCGGCCATTCCGCCGTAATAGTTCAGCCCGAACGATGCCGCCCACTGGAAGTTGCACGCAACCTCGGCGCAGCTCGCCAGGGCAGCCCAGGACGTTGAGGGTGGTGCAGGAGACGAACCTGAACCGCCGCCGTAGTATGTGCCGTCGTAGTTGCCGTTCTTGTCCTTGGGTTCCAGTCCCGACGGATCGGAGAACGAGGCTGGATTGTTGAACCCATATACGTACGCATTCAGATGCGCCGGCACTTCAACGTTGAGTACTGGGTCGACGGAGATGAAGCATCCCGCGACCGGGTCGTAGTATCGAGCCCCGAGCAGCGTCAGCCCTGACGCCGCGTCTCGCGGTGCCCCAAGGAACCGGTGGTCTCCAGGGACTCCAGCATCCGTGCTGCCACGCACGGCACCGAATGGGTCTGAGTACACGCGCTTCAGACTGGATGTCGTCCAGGTCGTGTTCGGGACCGCCGCGACGACAGATCCGTCACGGTCGGTGACCAGTGATGTGACCCCGCTCAACCCCTTCGAGGTTCGAGTAGCGATCGTTTGCCCGCCGAACGTGTAGTACCTGGCGGCGGAGACCGCAGTTCCGGTGATGGTGAGTTCCTGCCCGCCCGGCAGATACACCGTGGTCCCGTCGGTGCCGTCGCGGACTATGCGCGTTCCGTTGGCGTCATAGACGTACTGGTAGTCGTCATCGGATGCCAGTTCGCCCTCGGCATCCCACTGGTACGAATCGGTCGTGCCACCTGTTGTGCGGCTGGTGCGGTTGCCGGCGTCGTCATAGGCGTAGGACGTGGTGGTGCTGGCCCCGGAGGTGGTCTTGGTGACGCTGGCGATCTGGTGTGGGCTCGCACCCCCGGTGCCGGAGGAGTACGTGGATGTTGTGGTTGCCGCTCCGGCGACTCCGTGCTGAATCGCTGAGGTGCGGTTGCCGAGGCTGTTGTAGTTGTACTCGGTCCAGTACGGCTGCGCGCCACCTACGGTTGCGGTGACGATGCTGTTCTGAGCGGTCGCGCAGTTGCCATCCCCCGCGGTCCACGCGACCTCGAGGCGCCGCAACCCGTCGTAACCAAAGCACTGGTTATCTTGCGATGTCGGGTTTGCGGTCGGCTGGTCCTTGATGCTGGTGATATTGCCGGCCGCGTCGTACCCGTAGGTGAGGTTGAGTCCGACACCGAGGTTCTGGCGGGTCAACGCGATGCCCGTGAGGCGGTTTGTACCCTCCTCATAGCCATAGGTGAGATACGCACCGTAGGTGTTACCCAGGTCAGCGGCGACGGCCCGCCCATCCGCGGCAAACCGGGATTCAGCAACGTAGGTGCCCCAGCCGAACCCGCCGCTCATCCATTCCGGCATCGACGCCGAGTCGTAGCGAGTGGTGACCGTTTCTGCGCCGAGTGCTTTGACCCCAGCGGCTGACGAGATCGCTGGCAGGGCCACCGAGGACACTTGCCCGCCTACCGTGTAGTTGTACTTGGTGGTGAACGACCGAGTGCTCAACGCTTGGTAGTCAGAGGTGTTCGGCAGGGTGAAAGTTGTACTCAAGGGCCGATAGGCACTGTCATAGCGGCCGACTGAAGTGACGTAGTTGTAGCCGCCAACGGTGCGGGTGGACTTCGCCAACTGGCCCAACACGCGCGCACCGTTCTCGTCCACAGCGGTGTCGTAGGTCCAACTGGCCCTGACCGCACCGGTCACTGATCCATCCCGCAGGGTCTGAGTACGTCCAAGCTTGTCGTAGGTGTACGCGAGGGTTTGGTTGTTGGCGTTGGTTTTCGTCACGACTCGATCGAGCGTGTCGTAGGTGGTTGTGGTTGTGCCACCGTCGGGGTCGTTAGCGGTGATCTGTCGGCCACCCCAGTCGTAGTCGTAGCTCCACAGATTGTTCTGGGTGTCGTGCAACTCGGTGAGCTGCCCCGCTGCATCGTAGGTGTAGGTCGTGGTTTGGTGTGTCAGTGCGGTAACCTCCGCTGCGGTGTCGGCGGCCGAGTTGTCCTGCGGGTCGCGCAGGTACTGGACGCGCTCTACGACACGGCCACGGGCGTCGGCGACCGTTTCTTCTGGTGTGGCCCCGAGCGGTGGGATGACCAGGGTGGTGTCGCCGTCGTAGATGGTGACGGTGCGCCATTTCTCGTTGGCCGGCTCGGAGGTTGTTCCCACCCAGAACACTTCGGCGACATTGCGCCCGGCGGCGTCGTAGTCGTAGGTCGTCATCGAGGGTGGCACCGCGACTGGCGTGATCGGCGCTGCCGAGGGGATGCCTTGTGCCCACCACTGCCCGGTCGTGCGGTCCACGCGACCCGCGGAGTCGTAATAGGTGTGGGTGACCATGCGGCCGCGTTCTTCGGCGGTGTCGTTATGGTCGGCGCCGGCGTCCAGGCCCGAGGACTGCGTTTGGAAGGGTCGGAGGAGCCCGTCGTAGAGCACCACGCTGAGCTGCTGGGTGGTCCCGTCTGCGCTCAACGTCTTGGTGACCACCGAGTTCAGGCCATTGGGGTCGACCATGTACTCGTGAGCTACCGACGGGAGCGTCAGTCCCTGATGCTGGGGGAGGCGCACCGTCAACAAGCGACCAAGGGAGTCGTAGGTTCGCGTCGTGACGCGCCCGTTGGGATCGACCGACGAACTGATCTGCCCGGTCAGCGGGTTCAGGTTGGTGGTCGTGGTGAAGCCTGGCAACGGCCCGAGCCCGTCAGGGTCAGGTGATGTGGTGGTGGTCGACTGCGTCAACCCGCCCGCCGACTCCTGATACTGCGTGGTGGTGACGTTCCCTAGCGCATCCGAGACAGTTAGGGCTCGACCGCGGTTGTCGTAGGAGAGGATCTCGCTGCTGAGCACGAATCCGATGCCGTCGGTGGGGTCGGCGCGTTCGGTGCGAGTCGGTCGACCGGTCTGGTCGTAGCTGCTCAGTAGGTTGGAGATGAGGTCGCTAGGCAGTGAGGGGGTTGTTGAACAGTTGGCAGCGACTACCTTGGTCTCTTTGACCAGGCTGAGCAGATGCTTGGCTTCAAGGGCGGTGTCGGTGGTGTGGGCGTAGCTCAGCGTGGTGCAGGTGTCGTCGGCGCCGGTAGTCAGATCCCCGCGGTCGTCAACCGATACCACTTGGGCGTTGGCGTCGAACGTCTGTGTGAGGCCGGTTCGATGGACCAGCTCTCCTGCAGCGTCGTAGGAGAAGCTGTATGTCGAGGAGGACGGAATTCTAGTTGCTTCCACCTGGGCGCTGTTCTCGGCGACCGTCACTGGTTGGCTGGGGACAGTGATGACTTCGGAAGTGGGAGTCGCACCATTGAGAGTGGTGCTGAGGAACACTTGACCCCGGAATTGATCATGATCCGTGACCGAGATCTCGTGACCGGTGGGCCCCGCAGTGAGGGTGCCTCCCAGACCTCGGAAGTACGTGACGCGGGCGCTCGAGCTGTCGTCACCAACCCCGATCGTGGTGGTCACGGTGCCCATGCCGCGGAAGTCGGAGTAGGTCACTTCGTCAGGTTTGACCATGGCCCCGGTGGGTTTGGTCCACCCGGCGCCGCCGCTGTAGACGAATGTTGTCACGGTATCCAGTGATCCCGTGATCAGCTCGTTGGGGACGGAGGCGGCGGGGGCAGCACCGGACTCGACGATTGAATCGACCACGTACTTGTGGAAGTACTCCACGATTGGGGTGGTGCCATCGCCCGGTGACCATTTCACCGGGAAGCACAGCCGCTGATTGGCCGCTTGGGCTGTCTCCGACTCGCCCGGAACGTCGCCTTCTGCGCAGTCAGTTGTGTAGTTCACCGTGATCTGTGCACCGGAGTCGGTGCGGATGCCGATCACGCGTGGGCGCAACAGTGGGAGCGCGAGCATGCTCGAGGTGATCCTGTTGGCGAAGAAGTCGTAGGTGAAGTTGAACGGCGGGGAGGTGATGTCATCGGCAGTGCTGCTTGTGCCGCCCTTGCCCGTGTGAGTCACCGACCGCAGCACCAGACCCACGTTGACGGCGAACTCGAGCGGGACGCCGACACCTTCACCGTCGAAGCTCTGATTCAGCGTCCACGTGTCAATCGGCTGGTAGGCACTGCCATCGAATGTTGAGGTGGTGATCTCCGCGAGGCGGGTGCGGTCGAAGAATACCGGGGTGTAGTTCTGACACGTGTCCGGTGCCGTCGATGTGCAGATCAAGTCGACGGGAGTATCCAACCAGTGGTTGGCGGTTATCGAGGTCTGCCCCGAGCTGCAGAACGAATCCGCGTCACCGAGGTCGGTGATGCATCGGGGCAGGTAGTTGAGAGTGACCTTCGCGGGAGCGGATCCGGAGTTCTCGTTTCCGGCCCGGGTTCCGTACTCGATGCGGGTGACGTGACCGCCTGAGACATAGCTGGTGGTCTCGACATCCGGGTTCGCCGTCACGTCGTAGACGTAGCGGTTGGTTTCGGCGTCGTAGAAATAGGTCATCGAGTTGCCGGACGGGTCGACAACGTAGTCCAGATTCCAACGCCACACCTGCGTGCACGACGAGTTCGCGAAAGACGCGTCGTAGCAGCGTTCCCCGGGGTGATTGCCGTATACCGGCACTGTCCATGCCGAGTTCAATGCCGCACCACCGGCGGAGACTTTCCCTCGACCGAAGAAGTACTGGATTCCGTCGGTGGTCGTGACCTTCCAGTATTCGTTGGCTTCACCGGCGTTCCAGGAAGACCCGGTGATGTGCTCAACGAGAGTGCCGTCCTCATGCTTGGGATGCCAGTCGCCAGAGCTCTGGTCGCGGATCAGCTCGACCGTCGACCCATTGAACATCATCGTGGCGTTCTCGGTGCCCCAACACAGGTCACCGCTGACTCGATCGATGTTCGTCGCGGCACCGGACTCGTCGTCGCTGCAGGGGGTGTAGCTGCGTTCGACATACCCTTCGGTGGCCCCAAATCCTTCGCCGATAGTTCCGGACTGGTTGTTGGTTGTCGGAGTGCGCCCATCGGATGCCGCCGAGGAATACGACAGCGCCAACTGCGGGGCGGGGCCGGCAGGTGCCGACGGAACCTCAATGGGCAACGACCAGGTGAATGCACCAGTCGAGCCGGAGTTTCCCCAGCTCGACGACGGGGACAGACTCGTCGCGCCCCAGTCGCCGGCCGCGCTCGAAGAGCCAGCCGTGATCGCCAGGGAACCGCCCCCACCGCCGCCGGTCATTAACCGGGTCGGCACACTGGACCGGGTGAACGACGCCGGCGCCATCGAGGAGGACGGAGCCACCGGTACCGTGGCGGTAACGGTCTGCGCAGTCACATCATTTACTGTGTCGATCGGCTGCGGCGCACAACTCGGCGCCGGAGTCTCGCAATCGGGCACCCACACGAACTGCAATCGCGATGCCCAGTCACCAGAGCCCAGTCCGGCGAACGTGGCGTAAGAAACGGTCAAGTCCACCTCGGGGCTGGCCGACGGAGAAGTGGACTCATCGATCACCTCGAGCAGCACTCCAGTGATCCCCGCCTGCTCGGTCTCCTCCGCCCCGGCAACCCTCAACAGCACCGCGGACGGTGCAACCTCGGCTGCAGGTACCGCGACCACCACATCCAGACCGCCCAGCTCGACGCTGACCGGGGACGGCTCAACCGGGGGGTCGACCTCACGCAGTGTCCTAGCCGCCAGCCCCGCCGGCGCGGCTCCTTGGCCCGGGTCGGTGCTCAGAACCACGACTTCCTGGTCCGCTGTCGGAGCCGATGCCGGTGGCACCGTGACCGCACCTGCACCCGGCACGGGATCCCAGCTGCCCGTCAGCGGCACCGAGGGCGCCGCGGTCGGCAGACCCAGCGTCGACACCGCGGAATCGAAGGCCTCGGCTCGCGACTGCAACTGCTCAGCCGTCGCCGAGAGGGTGCCCAAACTGAACGGGTCGGCGACAAGAATCAGCGCCAAGACACTTGCCGTGCCGGCCAGGCCGACCCGTCGACCCTTCACGTGGTGCCCCATCGTGGATGCCTTTCGAAGAATGCGAGCAAGTGTGCGACTACTGGACATCCCTGCCCTCACCCGCCGATCGTGGTGGTCGGATCCAACGCAGTATTACCCTGCGGGAAGTCGCTGGCCTCCGCACCCTGACAGAGTCGGCGGATCTTCGCCTCAGAGATCACCTCGCCAGAGAACACCCGCACGTTGTCAATAGCACCGACCCAGTACCGCGAATCCCCAGTCCAGGGGTTCCATGACTTTCCGAGCTCGAACACCCCCGGTGCCGCCCAGGGCGTCGCAGTCCGGGTGATCGCAGACTCAACCGGTTCCGCCACGCCCGGGTCAGCGGGGGTACCGATTTCGCATACCCACAAACGCATCTGCTGCGCCGGAGCATCGTACTCCGCAACAAGGTGCGTCCATTCGCCACCCGTGACCGGTACAGCCGAACGAACCACCGTCTCAGTGCTTCCCGACGCGGAATCCGGCATCGCGAAAGACCAGCACCCGTTTGTCATCCCCGGACACGTCGCACTGTATTCAACACGGAACCCGGACTGGTCCACCCCCGCTTGGCTCAAGGCGGTAAGACTGTTCGGTCCCCCCACGCGAGACGGATCTAGAAAGACATGCGCGGAAAGTGCAAACGAATCCGTCGTGTCAACCACCGGCGACAACGTGCGTGCCGTGTCGCCTGGCACATGGAACCAGAGCGCATAGTCACCGGCCCGAGAATCGAACAGTGTGTGTGGCCCTGCACCCCACGTTGCTCCGGAGATGTTGAGTACTTGGGCATTAAGGGCACTTAGGGCCACAGTACCTACGCCTTCGTCAAGGGGCCAGATCGCATCCTCCGCCGGAGTGGCGACAGTGAAGTTGTAGGTGCGCGTTGGCGAGAAGTTCCCTGCCGCGTCCACTGACCTCACAGTGAGCGAGACCGGTCCCGCGACTGACGGGGTGAACGTGATCACCGCCTTGCCGTTCGCATCAGGCACGACAGTCGATGGCATCGAGGGGGCATTGAACCCATAGCTGAATGAGACAACATCGACGTCAGCGTTGCGCTTCAAGGTGAAAGATCCTTGAAGCCCGATTCCGCCTCTCTCCGCACCTGCCGGGTAATAGGCTGGTACCCCATTCGTGACAGCAATGACCGTCGGAGTGCTCGGTGCAGTCGTGTCGACGCTGAATTCACACCCAGACGAGCCACCGTATCGGGCACCATCATTCCCGCGCACCCACCACGCGTAGGACGCACCGCTGTTCAACTTGCCAGCCGGGACAACGACAGATGCCCGCTGCCCGCTCGAGATTGCCGTGAGAACTCCGCTGCTCCAAACGGGCTTGTCCTTCGTGGTTCTCGGAAGGGCGTAGATCTCGAAGGATGCACTCACCGACGAAGAGTCCGGATCAGAGACGATCGCCGAGAGCGTTGGAGTCGTCGTCGCTATAGCGGGACGGGAAGTCCCCGTAACGCAAACCGGAGCTGGCGGCGACGTCAGCTGAAGGCTGGTGGGAGCGTTCGGGGCGCGGTTGTAGGTGACGCTAATCGTCGCATCGTAGGCAAACCGCTTCCACGTCGCCATCGTTGACTCGTCAGACATGAGACCCAGAGAGATGGTCGTGGAGTCATTGTCAGCGGCCCACACGAAGCCTGCTGTGGCGTCAAACGAGCGGTATCCGTTGGTTCCGCAACTTGAGCGTTGCGACTCAGTTCGCCCGCCCAACTGCTGCAACCACGACAGGCTCCAGTTCGATGAGGCCGAGATGTCGGCTGTTCGCCACAGATAAGTTGTCTGGGCGGTGCAGTTGTAGGAGTGCACACCATTGACCGTAAACGAGGCACTGACGATATCGCTGCCTTGTAGTCCAGCCACCGTCGTGAGCCCAACGAACTTCCAGATCAGCCGCTGTTTGAACTGCACATTGCACGACGCCACGTCAGAGCAGTACCCGGTGCCCTCGCCCGGACTTGAGGCACTGATGTCAGTCCACTGATCCAGCGTGCCCGTGTACCCGCCGGTGCGCACAGCAATCCGCTGAGAAGCCCCAAACCCGCTGAAACCCGGGTCGATGTACACCGGCCACACCGTTTCAGAACTGGCCAGCATGCCTTCGTCGGGAGTGACCACCATAGTCGCCCCGGACAGGGCTGCCACCATGGTCGCAATGTTGTCGCCGGCGCTGGGCTGGATCGTGCGATCCGTCTCGGCGACTTCGGTGACCTCGGGGCCAAGCTCGATCGTTGCACCCGCCGAGTCCCACATTATCGGCGGCGGCGAAAAGAACTGCACTTCGCCCTCGGCGTCAGTTGCTTGCATCTGGGAGTATTCGTCAACCGCGATGTCAAGGCCATCGGACACCACGACCGGGTAGGCCAAGTCCATTGCGGTACCGGCAGCACCGTTCGAAATTCGTGCCTCCGCCAGCCACGACGCGAAGGTGCCAGCTGCAGCCTGGCTGGCAAGCTCGATCACCGGGATGAACCCAGTCGTGTCAGAGTTGATAGTCACCACCAGACGAACGCCGCTGCCGAAGTCGTAGACCACCTTCGAACCTTCAAGAGTTGCCGTCGGCAGCTCCAGCGGGAACCACACTTTGAACACGTGACCCTCGCGTTCAATCGTTCCCAAAGGTTCCCCTGACCCCACCTGGCCCCCGGGGTTCAGAGAGATAGGGAACACTGGCGCCGAGACGTCGATCCGGTCTTCGTGGACAACGAGCGTAGAGTCCACCGGAACCCAAGCCCCATCGACGAGAGTCCTGAACGGAACTACCGACGCCTCGAGCCGAGACGTACCGTCGGCCCCGGCCCATGAACTCTGCCACGAGGTTCGCTCTCCGACCACCTCGACCTCTGCCCCGCACGCAACCGCCAACCCGCTTGCCGCACCGAAATCTGGAGCCTCCAGCGTTGAGCAGTCAACCGTCGACGTTGGACTCGCGGCAATCCACAGAATGCCCCCTGCACCCAGCATCCCGAGCACGGCCACAGTCGCTGTAACAGGCAGCCATCGCCTCACCAGAAATGACTTGACGCGATCCCGGAAAGAGCGCACAGCGTCCACGAACAAGTCCCGATCGTCGCATCCCAGACCTTGGCTTGGGCTCGCCCCACACGCCCGACGTTCTCATCGAGTACCTTGATCGACCCCGTTCCCAAACGAGGATGCTGAGACACTATCGGCTACGAGATCCGGAACGCTAGTGAACCTCAGTGAATTTCTGAGCGACTTTCCACTTCAGAAGCAAGCGGCTGTGCTCGTTCACCTAGCCCGACCGCGTGTGGGCCAACGCGAGAGAATTGACGCATGGAACGCGTACAGGGAATCGGTGGGTACTTCGTTCGGGCGAAGGATCCGACGGCATTGGCCGAGTGGTACCGCACCCACCTGGGTCTCGACACCGATGAGTTCGGGCTGTGGAACCCGGCCGCGGGGCCAACGGTCTTCGCTGCCTTCGACTCCGCCACGGACTACTTCGGCTCGATGGCACAGCAGACGATGCTGAACTTCCGCGTAGAGAATCTCGCCGCGATGCTCACACAGTTGCGTGAACTCGGCGCCGACGTCGCGGAAGAGACCCAGGACATGGACGGCGTGGGCAGCTTCGGCTGGGTGACCGACCCGGAGGGCAACCGGGTCGAGCTCTGGCAGCCGCACTAGAGCCCTAGCGAGCGGCGGCCTTCTGCGCACCGAACTGCTTGGTCAAACGCAGGTAGCGCTGCAACCCGCGCAGCGGAACGCCGCGGGGCCAGTCGTCGCTGCGGAAGTAGGCATCCGTGCCCCCGTCGACGAAAACGACCGAGCCGGCCATGAAATCGGCCGCGGGGCTCAGCATGAAGATCACCCAGTCGGCGATGTGGTCGGCTGTGCCGTAGGTGCCCGTCGGGATCGGGAACGCCTCGATCGCGCCACGCTGCTCCGGGTTGTCGAGCTGAGCCTGCAGCAGCGGGGTGAGGATCGCCCCCGGCGCGATCGCATTGAGACGGATGCCCGCCCCAGCCCACTCCGGAGTGACCGCTGCGCGACGCAGCCAGCGGCTCAGCGCGATCTTGGACGTTCCGTACATGAGCGACGGCGCGTTCTTGCCGAAGCGGCCCATGATGCGCTCGGCCTTCGCCGCGTTGCCGTCGAGCAGGGCGCGGATCGCGGAGCCGGGGATCAGCGGCGTGGTCGTCGTCGAGTTCGACGAGAACACGACAACCTTCGCCGAGGCCGTCGCGGCGAGCGCGGGACGCCATGCCGTAAGCAGTTCGACGGCACCGAGGTAGTTGATCTCGGCCAACGCTCGCGTGCGACCCGGCCCGGGGCCGATCCCCGCCGCGAGCACGGCCCCGCGGAGCTTGCCGCCCGACTGGTGCAGCACCTCCGATGCGGCAAACGCGCGCCCCTGCGGATTCGAGAGGTCGGCGATGATGTCGGCGTCACGCAGGTCGACTCCGATCACGGTGTGGCCGTGCTCGCGCAGACGATCGGCGGTGGCTTTGCCCATTCCCGAGGCGGATCCGGTGACGGCGTAGATGCTCATGAAACCGAGGTTAGGGATGCCCCCGCGCAGGCCACAGGGCCGGAAGTCCCCCGGCGGCCGGCGTTCGCGGCCCGGGCCAGCGGCTTGGGACTAGCGGCCGCCCTGACGCGGCTCGGTGCCCCCACCGACGGAGCCGCCGGTGATGCTCGAGAACGCGCTCGACCCGGGAAGACCCAGGCCGGCGCCACCGATCAGCATGCCGACGACGACACCCGCGATCAGGGCGATCGCCGCCGCGATGAGGATCGCCGCGATCGTGTAGTGCCGCTGGACCGTGGACTCGTATGCTGCGCGAACCGATGCCATGCCTACAGGCTAGCGCGGCGAGGGTCGCCTGTCGCGGGAGAATCCGGCGCGGGCGCGGCCCGCCACGAACAGCCCGTAGAGCGGGGCGGCGAGCAGCAGCATCCCGAGCAGGGCCCCGAAGGTGGTGAAGACGATCGTCGTGAGGGCGGTCACGGCGATCGCCACACCGAGCAGCACGAGCCACACGCGTGCGCCGGTGAGGGCGAACCCGACCGCCGAGACGACCATCAGCGAGAACCGCAGCGTGGGTTCCCAGATGGTCAGCGGCAGCGGGGATCCCACGACCGACACGGCGATCGCGAGCAGCATGAGCGCCACCCACGTGCCGAGCAACAGCCAGTTGTGTCTCGGGGGCAGACGGGTTGCGGATGCCGCGGCATCCGTCGCCAGCAACGCGGCGAGCAGCACGTTGCGCGCCTCGGTCGCCCGCACGAATCGCGCCTGAGCCAGCGCCTGCTCGCGCATCGCCTCCCCGGACAGCCGATCGGGGTGGGTCTCGCGCGCGAGTCTCCGGTACGCCCGCTCGATCTGCTGCCGGGACGCCCCGACCGGCACGCCGAGTTCGGCGGCAGCGTCGTCGGGGGTCATCACGCCAGCGTACGCCGGGCGGCTACAATCGACCTGCCAGCGGGAGTGGTGAAATTGGCAGACACGCAGGATTTAGGTTCCTGTGCTTTCGAGCGTGCGGGTTCAAGTCCCGCCTTCCGCACGAGGGGGTCGACGCCTCCAGGCGTCGGCACGCTCGTTCACAGGGCGGGCGCGAAACGCACCGAGGCCCCCGCCGCGCCGGTTCCGGCGCACGGCGAAGCCGTGTGACGGCCGTGCCGGTGGGGCGGGTTCAAGTCCCGCCTTCCGCACCGCACCTGCATGCAATTCACTCCCGGAGCGCGGGCAGGGGCTCGGTAGACTTCGACCATGACAATTGCCATTGCGCTCGACCGGGCAGCCATTGCTCGGGCGTGCCGCACGCACGGTGTCAGTCGTCTTGCGATTTTTGGATCCGTCACGTCCCCGCGTTTCGACGCCGAGCGGAGCGATGTGGATTTTCTCGTCGAGTTCACCCCCGGGTCCAGTGACGCTTTCGGTGCCTATTTCGGCCTCAAGGAAGACCTCGAAGGTTTGCTCGGTCGACCGGTGGACTTGGTGATGGCGAACGCTGTCCGAAACCCGCACTTCGCTGCGTCGGCAGCGATCGGGGCTGAAGAAGTCTATGCAGCCTGATTCCGCTGCACTCCTCTGGGACGTACACGCGGCAGCTACTCGAGTGGCCGGCTTCATCGTGGGCCTCGATGCCGACGCCTACGCCGCCGACGAGTTGAGGAGTTCAGCAGTCGAGCGCCAGCTTGAGATCATTGGCGAGGTGCTGAAGAACCTGAGGAAAACGGATCCAGCCACCGGCGATCAGATCCCGGAAATCGCCCGAATCATCGGGCTCAGGAACATCCTTGCCCACGGCTACACCGTCGTCGACGACGCAGTCGTGTGGAGCGCCGCCTCCCAACGCGTTCCAGAACTTCTGGCTGTCGTGGCCCGGCTTCTCTCTGGGTAGTGGCACGGGTGCGGGAGTCGCTGGCGAGCCCGCTCACAACCCGCTGCGCGCACCCCGCGGCATCCCGAGCAACGACTCGAGGGGCATCATTGCGGCGCCGAGTGCGACGGTGTCGCCGCCGAACCGGCAGGCCGCGAGGGTGAACTGCCCGCCCGGGCGCACCAGCGCTTCACGACGGGTCGCCTCTTCGATACGTGGTGCGAGGGACTCCATGAGGCGCAGTCCCACCCACCCGCCGATGACGACGCGCTCCGGGTTGGTCAGGTTCACGAGCCCGCCGAGCGCCGAGCCGAGGGTCGAGACGATTTCCTCGACGACGGCTGCGGCTACGGTGTCGCCCGCCTGTTCGGCGTCGAGCAGGCCGCCGAGGGCGCCCCACCCGGAGCCGTCGAACTGGCCGCCGGCCTCACGCCACGAGGCGAGTATCGCGTCGGCGCCGAGGTAGGCCTCGACGCAGCCGCGGCCGCCGCAGCGGCACATCCGTCCGCCTCGAACGATCTTGACGTGGCCCCACTCCCCCGCGCTGCTGGTCAGCCCGTGGGCGAGTTCGCCGTCGCTGACGATCGCGAGTCCCACGCCGCGCCCGAGCAGCACCACGAGGGCTTCGTCGACGCCGCGGGCGGCACCATCCCAGACCTCGGCCATGGCTTCGGTCTTCGCACCGTTCTCGGCGAACACGGCGATGTCGTGGGTGACGAGCTGGCGCACCGGCACGGCCGGCCAGCCGAGGCTCTGCGCGTAGAGGGTCTGCTCGCCGTCGGCACCCTGCTCGACGATTCCCGGGAGCCCCAGGCCGAGGCCGACCACGCGCGGCCAGGCCTCGGGGTTGCGGTCGCGCAGGGCGTCGAGGGCGGCGTCGAGGTCGCGACCGATCGCATCCAGTTGCTCGCCTTCGGCGCCGCCCCGGAACTCGCGATCGATGCGGGTCATCGTGAGGTCGAACAGTTCGACAGCGACGCCACGCTCGCCGACGTCGGCCCCTAGGAAGTACGCGCCCGACGGGTTCGGCGCGAGCAACGTGACCGGGCGTCCACCGCTCGAGGCCACGGAACCGGCCTCCATCACGAGCCCCTCGGAGATGAGCTCGGACACGAGGTTGGTCACCGACGCAACCGACAGGCCGCAGTCGCGGGCGAGTTCCGCCCGCGAGGTCTGCCCGCTCAGGATGATGCTGCGCAACGCCTGCGACCGGTTGCGCTGGCGCACCTCGCCCACTGTCGCGGGGGCCGCCGCCGGGCGGGCCGCTGCGATGCGTGGCGTCATGATGCCGAACCTACCAAGTCCCGCCCCCGCTGCGGGGAACCAGACGCGCCAGATCGGTCGCCTCGCGAGCCGTCACCCGGATGCCGCGTGCCGAACGCTCGACCCACACCGGTGCCTCGGCGCCCGCACCATCCAGCGCGGCCATCGGTCCCGCAGCCTCGACCTCGAACTCCAGCCAGTCCCCCGGCTCGAGTCGCACGACCAGCTGCTCCTCGGCCCGGTATTCGCGCCCGTCGTTCTGCTCGAAGGGGTTGGCCGGGTTGTCTCCGGGGTGCGCCCAGGTGATGCCCGCGGCATCCGTCTGCCTGATGCCGGGAAGCGCCGTGCCGGAGCGCACCGAGTACGACTCGCCTTCGCCCCGGAACCCGAACCCCCACGCCGGGATGACGCGGGGCTCGTGCGACAGCAACGCCGCCACGATCTCGGGCTGCCACTGGCAGTTGCGCACGCGCACCGCCTCCAGCAGGTCGGTGAGGATGCGCGCGACATCCACCCCCTCCAGGGCGGCGGGGTCGGAGACACCCGCGACGACCGAGCGCCAGCCCTCGGGTGGGATGACCGACAGCGGCGAGGTGCGCGTGGCGATCTTCTTCCACGGCCAGAAGTTCCACCCGATGTCGTGGGTCTCGTACAGCCGGAAGGCCGTGTACAGCCACTCGATGGTGTTCTCGCCGCCCTCACCCATGTAGATGGGCAGACTGAGCCGATCGCGCGCCTCCAGGAAGCGCTCGATACTGTCGGTGTCGGGCGACGACCAGTACTTGTGGAACTGCAGCATCGAGTTGTCGTCCCACACCTCGGTGAAGATGTCCCAGTTGGTGGCCCAGTGCGAACCCTCGTAGACGATCAGATGGTCGGGGTCGATGGCGCGGATCTCGCGGGTGAGTTCGCGGTAGAGGTCGGCGAGCTCGGCGGCGTAGGTGTGCTGCCACTCGTTGGGCAGGGGCTCGTTGAGCAGGTCGTAGCCGAGCACGACCGTCTCGCTGGCGTAGCGCGTGGCGAGGTCACGCCACAACCGCACCGTGCGCTCGCGGTACTCCTCGACCATGAACAGCTCCGGAAGGTTGCGCGGAGAGTCGTCGATGTTGGTGCCGGTCTGCCCGCCGGGCGCACCGTGCAGATCGAGGAGCACCCACAGCCGGTGGGTGCGGCACCACTCGATGAGGCGGTCGATGAGGGCGTAGCCCGCCTCGATGGGGTTGCCGGCGTCATCCTGAATCACCCGGGAGTTGATCGGCAGACGCACGTGATCGAACCCGCTCGCGGCGATGAGCGCGATGTCGGCCTCGTCGATGAACGCGTCGCGGAACTCCTCCCAGAAGGATGCCGCTGCCTCAGGCGCATGACGCGCGAACAGTGCCTCGATCTCGCGCGGTGACTCGGCTCCGGGCCCGAAGCCCCACATGTAGCCCTCGGGCAGCATCCAGTTGCCGAGGCCCACACCGCGCAGCAGCACCTCGGTGCCGTCGCCGTCGACGAGCCGGGCATCCTTGGCGCGCACGAAGCCGGAGAAGTTCGCCGGACGGTGACCGAACGGTGCGGCGGTTGGGGTATCGAGGTCGGTCACGCGGTTGAGCTCCACAGTCATTTGAGTCCGGACAGGGCGAATCCCTGCATCACATAGCGCTGGAAGATGATGAAGATCACGAGGATCGGAACCACCATCACCGATGCCGCAGCCATCTGCAGCGACGGGTTGACGGCCAGCTGCTGGTTGAGCAGCGCGAGCCCCACCGAGAGCGTGTAGAGCTTCTGGTCGCTGGCGATGATGAGCGGCCAAAGGAAGCTGTTCCAGCCGGAGATGAAGGTGAGCACGACCTGCACCGCGAGGATCGGGCCCGACATCGGCAGCACGATCTGCCAGAAGGTGCGGAACTCGCCCGCGCCATCGAGGCGAGCCGCCTCGAGCATCTCCGTGGGGATCGTCGACATGAACTGCCGGAAGAGGAAGATGCTGAACCCGCTGACCAGCGTGGGAAGGGCGATACCCACGAGCGTGTTCGTGAGCTTCATGCCGTTGAGGATCAGATAGGTGGGGATCATCGTCACCTGCACCGGGATCATCATGGTGGCCAGCACGAGGAAGAACATCCACCGGCGGCCGCGGAAGTCGAACTTGGCGAAGGCGTAGCCCGCCATCGCCATGAGCAGCAGTCCCACGAACCCGATGAGCACGACGATCACGGTGTTGATCAGGTAGCGGCCGAAGTCCAGCTCCGTGAACAGCTGCCCGTACCACTCGAGCGTGGGTTGCTGCGGCAGGATCGTGGGCGGGAAGTCGATGGCTTCACGCTGGGGCTTGACGGATGTCGCGAGCATCCAGAAGAACGGGAACGCCGTGATGAGCGCCCCGATGCCCAGCGCCACGGCGATCAGCAGGGTCAGGCCTGTGGCGCGGGCGGCGGCGGACCGGTCCCGGCCCGCCATGGTCTCAGTACTCATCGTCGGCCCTCCTCAGCCGCAGCTGCACGAGCGTGATGGCCGCGATGATGACGAACAGCACGATGGATCCTGCGCTGGCGTAACCGAACTGGTTGAGCCGGAAGCCCTCCTTGTACAGGAAGATCGAGACCGAGGTCGTGGCCCCGAGCGGGCCGCCGTCGGTGAGCACGAAGGGTTCGTCGAAGAACTGCAGCCACGCGATGGTCGTGGTGACCGAGACGAAGAAGATGGCGAACCTCAGTAGCGGCACCGTGATCGACACGGTCTTGCGCCACTCGCCGGCGCCGTCGAGGGATGCCGCCTCGAGGTACTCCTTGGGAACACCCTGAAGCGCCGCAAGGAAGATGATGATGTTGAGTCCCGTGCCACGCCAGACGGCGACCAGCGCGACCGAGAACTTGGCCAGCCACGGGTCGGACAGCCACTGCACCGGCGGCACACCGACCAGCGAGAACAGGTAGTTCAGCAGCCCGAACTGCGTGTTGTAGAGGTAGCTCCAGACCAGCGAGATCGCCACGATGGCGGTGATCGCCGGCAGGAAGTAGAAGGCGCGCAGGCTGCGGAAGAACCAGCTCTGGCTGCGGTTGAGCAGCAGCGCCGTGCCGAGCGAGAGGATGACGATCGCGGGCACGCCCACGACGGCGAAGAGGCCGGTGTTGCCCAGGGCCTGCCAGAAGTCGGAGTCGGCGAAGAGCTTCGCGTAGTTGTCGAGCCCGACGAAGTCGACGTTGTTCCAGCTGGCGAACGCCGAGATGTTCATGTTGGTGGTGCTGATGACCGCGGCGACCGCGATGGGCAGAATGCCGAAGGTGATCAGCAGCAGCATCGCCGGGGTGACGAAGAAGTAGGGCACGAGACGGTTGCGCATCGAGGTACCTTCCTTTCTTGTCGACGGCGCGGATGCTGCGTGAAGGGCGGGGCCGCACGGTGTGCGGCCCCGCCGGGTACTACTTGATGGACAGACCCTTGGTCTCCGCGAAGAACGCGTCGAGCGCGGTGGTGCGGTCGGCACCGGTGAGCACGATCGAGTTCAGGGCGTTGAGCAGGCCCGTGCCGACGACGCCGTCCCAGTTCGCCACGATCGGCAGCACCTTCGCGGTGGCCAGCTGAGCCGTGTAGACCTGCACGTTCGGGTCGGCGTTGAGCGTGGCATCCGACAGAGCGGCATTGACCGTGGGCAGCTCACCCGTGAGCTTGTACCAAGCGAGCTGCTGCTCCGGCTGGGAGATGTAGTCCAGCAGGGCCAGCGACTGGTCGACCTGATCGGAGTTGTGCCAGATGCCCAGGTTCGAGCCTGCGAACAGCGAGATGGATCCTCCGTCGCCGGCGGGCAGCGGGCTCGCCTGCCACTTGCCGTCGAGCTCGGGGGCGGCGCTGGAGACACCGTTGGCCAGGTAGGGGCCGCTCACCAGCATCGGGGCGATGCCCGAGATGAAGCCCTGCGTCTGGTCGAAGTCGCTGTTGGTCGGCACGCTGCCATCGGCGTAGAGACCGGTGTACAGGTCGACGGCCTTCTGGAACTCGGGGGTGTCGAAGTCGACGTTGCCGTCGGCGTCGATGACCTCACCGCCCATGCTCCAGGTCATCTCGATCGGCAGCGGCGCATCCCACTGCGGGATGTAGTAGCCGTACTGTCCTTCGCCGCGAGCGGCCAGGATCTTCGCGTCGGCGCGCAGCTCATCCCAGGTGGCGGGCGGGGCGTCGATGCCGTTCTCGGCGAGGATGTCGGTGCGCGTGAACAACACGCGGGTGTCGCTGGTCCACGGGATGCTGACGATCTCGCCGTTGACTGCGGTGGACGTTCCCGAGACTCCCGCGGGGAAGTTGTCCGGCGCGAGGTCGGGGTGGTCGGCGATGAGCGAGTCGAGCGGCAGCAGCGCGCCCGCCTCGGCGAAGGTCGCCAGCTTGGACAGACCGATCTGCAGGATGTCCGGGCCGTTGCCTGAAGCGACCGCAGTGGTCAGCTTCTCGTCGATCGCGTCCCACGGGATCGCGACCACGTCGACCTCGATGCCGCTGTCGGCGACGAGGGTCTCGAAGTTGGTGCCCGAGTCTCCCATGACCCAGACGGTCAATGGGCCTGACGCCTCCTCGGTGGGCGCCGAGCAGGCCGACATTCCCAGTGTGAGGCCGGCCACCGCGGCGATGGCCAGAGCGGTCTTCGCTGTTCTCTTCATTGAGGTTCCTTTTCTCGTGTGATTTGCAAGGGCGGTGCCGGTCTTCCAGACTTGCACCTTTTTTGGGGTCAGGCTGTCGCGCGGGTCGCGACGGCCTGATGGTCTGAGATGAGCTGCGCGTACCAGTGCGCGCTCAGCTTGGGAATCCGCTCCTGAGTGCGGTAGTCGACGTAGACGAGACCGAAGCGCTTGCTGTACCCCTCGGCCCACTCGAAGTTGTCGAGGAACGACCACGCGTAGTAGCCGCGCAGGTCGACCCCGGCCCGAATGGCGTCCGCCGCCGCCGCGAGGTACCCGTCGAGGTAGCTGACCCTCTCCGCGTCGATCACCTCGCCGTTCGGGTCGACGTAGTCGTGGAAGCTCGCGCCGCTCTCGGTCACGTAGATCGGAAGCGCCGTGAACTCGCGCGACACCCGCACCAGCACGGCCGTCAACGACTCCGGGATGACCGACCACCCGAACGACGTCGTTGCGGGTTCGGCGGGGCGCTGGCCAACGGCGAAAGGCTCGTCGTCGTCGTGCCAGGCCACCACCCGCTGGTAGTGGTTGACGCCGGCGAAGTCGGTCGGAGCGGAGATCAGCTGCAGATCGCCCTCGAGCACCACATCGGCGAGGCCGAGTGGACCCAGCGCGTCCCACACTGCGGCCGAGTACTCGCCGACGTAGGCGGGGTCGAGGAAGACACGGTTGCTGGTTGCGTCGAGGCGTTCGACGGCCGCGGCATCCCGGGCATCGCCGGTGAGCGGCACGATGTCGGTGATGATGTTCGTGATGCCCACGCGCGCCTCGGGTCGCACCGACCGGATGCCTCGCAGAGCCAGTCCGTGGGCGAGGTTGAGGTGGTGCGCGGCCGCGACTGCTGCCCGGAGGTCAGTGCGACCCGGCGCGTGCGCTCCGAAGCCGTAGCCGAGGAAGGAGCTGCACCACGGCTCGTTGAGGGTGACCCAGTCGGTTGCCAGATCGCCGAGTCGACGCACGACCTCGGTGGCGAACTCGCCGAAGGCGACGGCCGTGGAGCGCACCGGCCAGCCGCCCTCATCTTCGAGAGGCTGCGGCAGGTCCCAGTGATAGAGCGTGACCAGAGGTCGGATGCCACGGTCCGCCAGCCCGCGCAGCTGCGCCCGGTAGAACTCGACGGCCTCCTCGTTGAGGGGACCGTGACCCGCCGGCTGGAGGCGCGACCACGACACGGACAGCCGGTAGTGGGTCACGCCCAACTCGGCCAGCAGATCGAAATCGGCGTTCCAGCGGTGGTAGTGGTCGCAGGCGATGTCACCGGTGTCGCCGTTGTGGCTGAGGCCGGGGGTGTGGCTGAAGGTGTCCCAGATGCTGGGGCCGCGTCCGCCCTCGCGGGCCGCTCCCTCGATCTGGTAGGCGGCGGTGGCCAGCCCCCAGCGAAAGTCATCGGGAAAGTCGCTGGCGACCGTGGTTCGTTCGAGCGACGTCAGTCGTGCGTTACGGGATGCGGCGGTCTTCATCGATCGTCCTTGGTCGGAGGGAACTGGTCGGAGGAACTGACTTATTTCAATCATTATTATAACTAGTGACCGAAGCTGTCAAGTCGACGGTGCCGCTCACGCTCAGGCGTCTCCGGCAGCGACCTAGTACCCTGTCAAGAACGCCCGCGACGACTGGAGTTCGACTTGCTGCCTGCCGCCCTCATCCCCTGGCTCGATCCTGAGAATCTCATCGCGGGCTTCGGTGCCTTCGCGCTGCTGGGCGTGTGCCTCATCGTCTTCGCCGAGACGGGGCTGCTGTTCGGATTCCTCTTCCCCGGCGACACGCTTCTGATCATCACGGGCCTGCTCACCTTCCAGGGTGTCATCGACATCTGGATCCTCTGGGTTTGTCTGGCGATCAGCCTCGCCGCGTTCCTTGGCGGTGAAGTCGGCTACCTGATCGGCCATAAGGCGGGCCCGAGAATCTTCGAGCGCAAGGAGTCCGGCTTCTTCAGCATCGAGAACGTCAGGCGCACCAACGGCTTCTTCGAGCGCTTCGGCGGCCTGGCCGTCATCGTTGCCCGCTTCGTGCCTATCGTGCGCACGTTCGCTCCGGTCGCGGCGGGCGTCGGCCACATGAACTACCGCAAGTACTCGCTCTACAACGCGGCCGGCGCCCTGCTGTGGGGCTCCGGTCTCACCTTCGCCGGCTACCTCCTGGGCTACATCCCGCCGCTCAGCGACTTCGTGACCAAGTACATCGACCTGATCCTGCTGGGCGCTGTCGCTCTGGCCGTGGTCCCCACGGTGTACCACTACATCCAGTCGAGCATCAAGGCGCGCAAGAAGCGCAACGCGCAGCTTATGGATGACGACACGGTTCAGGAGCTCGTGCTGCACCCCGAGGACTTCGACAAGAAGCCCGAGTAGCCTCGGCCTGGATCAGCCCGGGATGCGCGACCTGATCGCGTCGATTCCCTGCTGCGCGCCGCGGCGCACGTCGATCTCGGGGTCCTTGAGCAGCGGGCGGATGTCGTCCACCGTCTCAGCCGTACCCAGAGCCCCGAGGGCCCTGGCCGCTGCTGCGCGCACCCGCGGGGTCTCGTCGCCGAGCATCCCGACCAGCATCGGGGCCACGTCGAGACCGCGGGCCGCTGCGACCCGCGCAGCCATCTCGCGTACCCGCCACGCCTGGTTGTGCAGCGCCGCGGTCACCGCGATGACGGCGCTGTCGTTCCAGACGTAGAGCAGGGCGCGGGTGCCCCAGAGCTCGGGCCAGTAGAGCACCGGAGCCCCGTCGAGGATGCCGCGGGCGTGCTCGCCGCCGACCACGAGCAGGAAGTCCTCGCCCTCGTTGTTGCCCGCGATGAGCGACAGGGCGCGCAGCACCACGGTCGGCTCGCCGAGTTCGGCCACCGCCTGGGCGATGCGCTGTTCGATGGGCAGGTCAACGGGTACGTCTGGCACGGGAACAACCCTACGGGGCACTCACCCAGATCGAGGCCAGCGCCTCCTCGCCGAGCTGCGCCCGACGCTCGGCCGACACGACAGCATCGAGCACGATTCCCTCGGCCGCGAGATGACGCAGCAGCAGCGGGTCACGGTCGCTGATGCGCACCACCCGTCCACCGGATGCCGCCTCCGCAAGCACCACGGCCTCCGGCAGCGCGAGAGTGCCGTCCGCCGCCGGGATCGGGTCACCGTGCGGGTCGCGCGCCGGACGCCCGAGCTCCTCGTCGATGGCGTCGAGCAGCCGATCACTCATCGCGTGCTCGAGCACCTCGGCCTCGTCGTGCACCTCGTCCCAGCGGTAGCCGAAGCGCTCGACCAGCCACGTCTCGATGAGGCGGTGGCGCCGCACCATCGTGAGCGCGAGAGTGCGTCCCCGCTCGGTGAGCTCGATCGCCCCGTACGGCTCGTGGTGGGCGAGCCCTTGGGCGGTGAGCTTCTTCACCATCTCAGTGACTGACGACGCGGCCAAGCCCAGCCGCGCCGCGAGCGCGTTCGTGGTGATCGGCTGGCTCTGCCACTCGGTGTGCGCGTAGATGACCTTGACGTAGTCCTCCATCGCGGTCGGTGTCGGAGCGGGCATCAGCCGCCCGCGATCACGAGCACGATGAGCAACACGTTGAGCACGGTGATGAGGGCGGCCGCCGCCCAGCCTGCGACCCGCAGCCAGGGAGCGTTGACGAACTCGCCCATCTCCTTGCGCGAGCTCGCGAGCCACACCAGCGGAATCAGCGCGAACGGGATGCCGAAACTCAGCACCACCTGGCTGAGCACGAGTGCGCGGGTCGGGTCGAAGCCGATCGCGAGAATGACGAGGGCGGGGACGAGGGTGATCGCGCGCCGCAGCAGCAGCGGCACCCGCACCTTGAGCAGGCCGCCCATGATCGCCGAGCCGGCGTAGGTGCCCACACTCGTCGAGGCCAGACCCGAGGCGAGCAGGCCGATCGCGAAGATCACTCCGACGGCCGGCCCGAGCGTCGCGACGACGGCGGCATGCGCACCGTCGATCGTGTCGGTTCCCTCGATGCCTCTGAGCGCGGATGCCGCCAGCAGCAGCATCGAGATGTTCACCGCTCCCGCCACGAACAACGCCCCGCCGACGTCCCACCGGGTCGCCCGCAGGAGGTGGCGGATGCGCACCGGATCGCCCGTGACGCCGTGACGGTCCCGGGTGAGCGCCGAGTGCAGGTAGATGACGTGCGGCATCACCGTCGCACCCAGCATGCTGGTGGCCAACAGCACCGAGTCTGTCCCCTCGAAGCGCGGCACGATGCCGGCGAGCGCCTGCCCGCCGTCCACTCCCGAGAAGAACAGCCCGGTGACGAAGCCGACGACGATCACGGCCAGCAGCGTGACGATGATCACCTCGAAGGTGCGCTGCCCGCGTCGCGACTGCACCGTGAGCAGCGCCATGGAGGCGAGCCCCACGATGATGCCTCCCACAACGAGCGGCAGGCCGAACAGCAGGTTGAGGGCAATGGCCCCGCCGAGCACTTCGGCGATGTCGGTGGCTGCGGCAACGAGCTCGGCCTGGATCCAGTACACCCGGCGGGGGCCGGTCTTGAGCCGCTCCCCCAGGATCTCCGGCAGGCTTTGGCCGGTGACGATGCCCAGTTTCGCCGACTGGTACTGCACGATCACCGCGATCGCGTTGGCGACGATGAGCACCCAGAGCAGCAGGTAGCCGTACCGGGCACCGGCGGTGAGGTTGGCCGCGACGTTGCCGGGATCGACGTAGGCAATGGCCGCCACGAATGCCGGGCCGAGTAGCGCCAGCGGCACTCGCACGCGCGCGGCACCGGGCTTGACCAGCCCCGACTCTGGAAATTTCGGCATACCGAAACTCTAGTGGCGCAGGGTCGACGGGACCAAGGTCACTCGCGCACACCGGAGTGACCCGCCATGCTCGATGCATGAGCGTTATCGAACAGTCGAAGCTGGCCATCATCGGCGCCGGAGCGGTGGGCACCTCGCTCGCCTACGCAGCAATGATCCGCGAGTCGGCGCGCGAGATCGCGCTGTACGACATCCGCACCGAGAAGGTGGCAGCCGAGGTGCTCGACCTCGCGCACGGATCGCAGTTCACGGGGGTGTCGCGCATCCAGGGCTCCGATGATCTGGATGTCGTGCAGGGCTCGAACGTCGTCGTCATCACCGCGGGCGCCAAGCAGCACCCCGGTCAGTCTCGACTCGACCTGGCGGCCGACAACGTCGCCATCCTGCGCGACCTCATGCCGAAGCTGCTCGACCGCGCACCCGAGGCGGTCTACATCCTCGTGTCCAACCCCTGCGACGTGCTCGCCGTGGCCGCCCAGCGCATCACCGGCCTGCCGACCTCGCAGATCTTCGCCTCCGGCACGGTGCTCGATTCGTCGCGGCTGCGATGGCTGCTCTCCGAGCGGGTCGGGGTCGCGACATCCAGTGTGCACGCGATGATCGTCGGGGAGCACGGCGACTCCGAATTTCCGCTGTGGTCGCAGGCGAGGATCGGACCGGTACCGATCCTGGAGTGGGCACTCGAGAACGGGCATCCGCTCGACGCGGCCGAGCTGGCCACCATCGCCGAGGACGTCAAGACCGCGGCCTACCGGGTGATCGCCGGCAAGGGCGCCACCAACTTCGCCATCGGACTCTCGGGCGCGCGCATCGTGGAGGCCATCCTGCGCGACGAGGGCAGGATCCTTCCGGTCAGTTCCGTGCTCGACGACTACCGGGGCATCTCGGGTGTCGCGCTGTCGGTGCCGAGCGTGGTCGACGCACGCGGGGTCGCCCAGGTGATCGACGTGCCGTATTCGGTTGACGAGATGCGGATGCTCGAGGCCTCCGCCGCGACTCTACGCTCGTCACTGTCGAGCCTGGGATTCTAAGCTCGGCTTCTGAGCTCGGCTCATGATCACCGAAGTCAGGAGTCGAGCAGGATCTCGCGGGTCGCCCCGATCAGCGCGCTGAACGCACGCTGACGGTGGCTGATCGTGTTCTTCTCGTCGGGACGCAGCTCGGCGGAACTCACGCTGAGCCCGGCCGGCTTGAACACGGGGTCGTACCCGAAACCATTCGGTCCGGCGGGCTCGAACAGCACGCTGCCTGGCCAGGTGCCGCGCTCGACGAACTCGCGGTCGCCGATCACGAGGGCCGCGGCGCAGACGAACTGCGCGGCCCGGTTGGGTTCGGCCCCGAGATTGGTGAGCAGCAGCGCGACGTTGTCGGCGTCATCCCGGGTGCCGGCATAGCGAGCCGAGTGGATGCCCGGGGCTCCCCCGAGCGCGTCGACGCAGATGCCCGAGTCGTCCGCAAGCGCCGGAAGCCCCGTGTGAGCGGATGCCGCGCGCGCCTTGATCAGCGCATTCTCCTCGAACGTCTCGCCATCCTCGACCGGCTCAGGTCCGTCGTAGGCGACCAGCTCGATACCCTCGAGCGCGGGACCGAGGATCGTGCGCAGCTCGGTGACCTTGTGCGCGTTGTGGGTGGCGAGTACGACCCTGACCGTCATGGACGCACCTACTGGCGCACGCGCCGGCGTCGTACTGCGGCCGAACCGAGCAGGGCCAGCAGGCCGACGCTCAGCAGCCCGCCGGCCGCGGCCAGTGCCGGGGCAGAATCGACGGGCGTTCCGGTCGCCGCGAGCTTCGGGGAGACGCGCGAGAAGATGCCGAGATCGTAGAGCTCGTCCTCGGTGAGCGGGAACGAGTAGGGCGGCACCGCCCAGATGGCCACGGTCAACAGAGTCGAATCGATATCTCCCACAGCGCCGTACACCGTGTACTGCCCGTTGGAGATGCAGACCGCGGCGGCGTCATCGGGCGCGTCGAGCTCGGGGAAGAAGAAGTACAGGTCGGGTGAGGTGCCGCCGATCGTGTAGTCCCAGTTCTGGCCCGCGATCACCTGGTGGAAGGTCGTATTCGACTCCCCGTAGGTCGCCTTGTACGCGTAGACGTAGCTCACCTCGTCGAAGTGACAGGCGGCTGCGATCTCGGGGTGCTCCGTGGGCAGGGTCGACTGGTCCACGGCCCCCACCGAGGTGATCGGGGCGATCCAGAGGCTTGCGTACCGCTGCGAGCTGGCCGTCTCGTCCAGCAGCTGCACGCTGACGGCAGAGGAGTCCTCGAAGGGAGTCGAACCGAAGTACGCCGTGAGAGCATCCGTGTCGAGATTGGTTGAGGTCTCGACGCCCGGGTCGTCGAGGTCGAGGAACTCGTCGGGGTAGGGCACATCGGAGTCGATCGTGAACTCGGCCTTGCCGAGCCCGTACTGGGGGATGCAATCCATGTACCAGTTGTCGTGCGGCGTAGGCGAGATCGACGTCTGCTCGGTGATGGTCGCGCAGGGAGTCGTCACGACGTCGTCGGCCATCGCCGGAGCTGCCGCACCGCCCACCGCGGCGACCAGTCCAACAGCGGAGGCGCTCGCGAGAGCTACTGACGGGCGCATGCATCTCCAGGGGCTGGGGAGTCGGGTTTCGACCACGCTAGCAGACGCCGGGTGACGCCCCGAGCCCACGACTCGGGCAGACTGGAGCGCGTGCCCGAACCCGAAGCGATATCCCTAGAACCCACGAGATCGGCCGCGTGGTACGCGCGCACCGGAGCACTCGGGTCGGGGCTGCACCGGGTGTCGGCGTACCTGGGCGCCGAGCATCGGGACGGCACCTGGGTCGACCTCGACCCCGCCGACCTGCCGAGCGCACCGAGCCTCTGGTCCACGGATGACGCGACCCCGGGCCTGCTGCGGGTAAGCATCGCCGAGCGTGCCGCCCCCGGCGCGCCCCCGCTCTGGTACGTGTGGGTGGACGAGCCGCGGGCCAGCCCGGTGGCGGCCAACCTCGTCGCTTTCGCCGACGACCGTGTCGCGCCGGGCACCATCGTCGACCGCTACGCGTTCGCGAGCATGGGGGTGCCCAATGACAGTCAGGCGGGGGCGATCCGGTGGTACCGCAGCGGCGTCATCCACCAGATCTTCGTGGGCGAGGCGTGGCGTCGCCGCCAGGTGGGCACCTGCCTGCTGTACGCGGCCTCGGCATTCCACCAGGCGAACGGCTGGCACGGGCACCTGCGCGCCGACGGCCGACGCACCGAGCTGGGCGAACGGATGGCCGCCTCGCTGAAGCACCCGCAGCGCGTGCAACCCCTCACCGATCTGATGCCGCCGATGGACCCGTCGGCGTCAGCAGGCCCCGCGACTGGCGCGACCTAGGCCAGCGCCGCGACCTGCAAGGCAGTGAGGTCGGCCGCGCCCCCGAGGGCGAGATCGAGCAGGCTGTCGAGCTCGCGACGGTCGAAGGGCGCGCCCTCGGCGGTGCCCTGCACCTCGACGAACAGGCCGCGACCCGTCACGACGACGTTCATGTCGGTCTCGGCGCGGGAATCCTCGGTGTAGGCCAGGTCGAGCATCGGCTCGCCGTCGATGATGCCGACGCTGACTGCGGCGACTGAGTCGTGCAGGGCCTTGGCGTTCTTGCCGATGAAGTTGTGGTCGCGACCCCACTCGATCGCGTCGGCGAGCGCGACATAGGCTCCCGTGATCGCGGCGGTGCGCGTGCCGCCGTCGGCCTGCAGTACGTCGCAGTCGATCACGATGGTGTTCTCGCCGAGCGCCTTGGTGTCGATCACGGCACGCAACGAACGACCAATCAGGCGCGAGATCTCGTGCGTGCGGCCCCCGACCTTGCCCTTGACCGACTCGCGATCCATGCGGTCGTTCGTGGAGCGCGGCAGCATGCCGTACTCCGCAGTCACCCAGCCCTTGCCCTTGCCGGTCAGCCAGCGCGGAACCCCGTTGGTGAAGCTCGCCGTGCACAGCACCTTGGTGCGCCCGAAGGAGATGAGCGCCGACCCTTCGGCCTGTTCGCTCCAGCCGCGCTCGATGGTCACGGGGCGCAGCTGGGTGTTCTCACGGCCGTCGGCTCGGGTCATGGTCTTCTCTCGTGGTTGGGGCGGGTCAGGGGCTGGTGGCGACGATGGCCGCGCGGAACACCTCGGCGCGGTGCGCGAAGTCCCGGTAGATACCGTAGCTGGGCGCGGCGGGCGAGAGCAGCACGGTGCCGCCGGGGGCGGTCAGACGGCGGGCGCGGGTGACCGCGTCGAGCATGTCCTCGGCCAATTCGCTCGGGATGCCCGTGCTCGCGATCACCTCGAGGATGCGCCGGCCACCGGGCGGCAGGCCCACCACCGCGGTGACGGGATGCTGCGCCAGATGCTCGGCAAGGGGCGAGTAGTCCACCCCCCGATCCTGCCCGCCCACGATCAGCACGACACCGTCGGAGCCGAAGGCCTTGAGCGCCTCGATCGCCGCGAACGGGCTCGTTGAGAGCGAGTCATCCACGAAGGTCAGACCGGAGGAGTCAGCGATCGGCTCGAGGCGATGCTCCAGCGGGGCGAAACTCTGCAGCGCGGTGAGTGCGAGTTCTGGGTCGATCGTAACGCCGCTCGCTTCGACGGCCGCGAGGGCCAGGGCCGCGTTGACCGCATTGTGTCGCCCCCGCACCGGCAGCGCGGATGCGCGCACGATCGGCTCGTCGTGGTGCACGATCCACTCGGCGCCGTCGAGCACGGCCAGACCCCAGGCGGCACCGGGACCGACAGGCTCGAACGTCACACCGTGCCGCTCGACCTCGGCGGCCAGCCGCGCATCCTCGGCGTTCACGATCACTCGGCGCGGCCCGTGGGCGAGGATGTTCAGCTTGTCGTCGTAGTACTGCTGCTCGGAACCATGCCAGTCCAGGTGCTCCGGGAAGAGCGCGGTGAGCACGACGACGTCCGGCGAGACGGTCAGCGACTGCGCCTGGTAGCTGGAGAGCTCAACGATGGTGCGGGCGGCGCTCGGCAGCCCGAGCAGGGGCACTCCGATGTTGCCTGCGAGCGCGGCATCCACCCCGTGGGCGACGGTCAGGTGATGCGTGAGCGCCGCCGTGGTGCTCTTGCCCTTGCTGCCCGTGACGCCCGTGGTGGTGGCGAAGTTGTCGGCCACCCACAGGTCGGTGCCGCTCGTGATCGGCACCCCGGCCGCGATGGCAGCGGCGACGAACGGATGCCGCGGGCTGAACCCCGGCGACTTGACGATCACATCGACGCTGCCCGCCACCGAGCCGAAGTCGGGCGCGATGAGCACCGGACCCCACCGCTCGGCGAATCGCGCTGAGCCCTCCGACTCGCGGTCGTCGACGGCGGTCACGGCGATGCCGCGCAGGGAGAGCGCCTCGGCGACGGCAGAGCCCTCGCGCCCGGTACCTAGCACGAGAACGCGGCGACCGTCGAGGTCAGATAAGCGCACGGCGGGCCCGTTCGTAGGGTTCCGGCAGCGGGTCGGCCTCCGCATCGTCGAGCACGTGATGCTCGAGATCGGCGCTGCCCTCGCGAAGGGTCGGGATCTCCTCGAGCAGCGCGGCCACGACGGCCGAGTCCGCCCAGTCGCCGGTGCGGCTCACGATGCTCATCGCGACGGAGCACTCGGCCTCCTCGCCGACGCACTCGAAGGGCTTGTGTGCACCCAGACCCAGCAGGGCGCGATAACCGGGCAGCTGGGTCGGGTCGTCGAGCATGTCCTTGCCGATGATCGACACGACCCGCTCGCGAGGCATGAACGTCGCGAACACCAGGAAGACGAACCGGCACTTGTCGCAGTCGCCGCACCAGCCCACGCGGTCGGCGCCGAGCCGGAACGCGCGGTTGCAGCTGACGATCGACGCGTCGTACTTGCTGGTTTCGGCGAACCCCCGCGCGATGCGCAACTCGGAGAACGGGCGCAGCAGCGAGAAGTACGCGTCGGTGAGACCGGCCTGCACGGCGACCACGTCGCGCAGGGCGCGCTCCGCCTCGAGGCTCTTCGACCACTGGTGGTTCACAGGTTCACCGTTCCAGACGAGGGTCGGGTCTGAGGCCGAGCTCTCGTTCGACATCACGACCGGCCCGAGCCCGAGCAGCCGCGACTGGATGAGCGCGATCAGCGAGTTCATCGCCGTCACCGGCACGTGCCCGTTGAGAGCGCCGTCGTCGTTGAGCTCGAGGAGGTGGCGATCAAGGCTGCGCGTCGCCGTGACCAACGGCAGTCCGCTCACGTCGGCGACCCGGCGGATGATCGCGTTCGCGTTCACGGCGAACTGCACCGGCGCGAGGCCCGCGGCCACCAGCGATTCGACGGTGACCACGGAGTCCTTACCGCCACCGATGGGAACGAGCGGCGCCCCGGCGGGCACGATCGTCGCGCGGAAGGGCTCGGCGCCGCTGCTGCGCTCGATCCGGGGCTCGACGAGACCGGGCAGCGCTGCCCGGTAGGCGAACTCGGCGAGGCCGTGCTTGAGGGTCAGTGCGAGGTAGTCGAGTGCGGCATCCGTGAGCCCCGGCACCGCCACTGTGTACAGCGGCGGTGCGGCGGCCTTGTAGTAGCTCAGGCCGAGCACGGCCCCGAGCAGCACCACGAGCGCGTCGACGCGCTGCCAGTCGACGTCGGCTGTGTCTGGCGGGAGCGTGAAGGTGACGCGCTCTGTGAACAGTTCGCTGGATGCGCCCACCAACGCGAAATCGAACTGCGCCTCACCCGTGGTGCGGTCCAGTCGCGCGTCGAGGTACCGGAACTCGGTGATGCTGTCGGGCTGGAAGGCCACGCGCTCCACCTCTTCTCCAGTGCCCAGCGGTGCCGCGGCACCCCCACGAGTTTAGCCGCTGGTACCGGTGCGGCTGCCCCTAGGCTTCTGAAGTATGAGCACCGCGCTGCTGACCGACCGCTACGAACTCACCATGCTCGATGCCGCCATGCGCAGCGGCACCTACGACCGCGAGTGCGTATTCGAGGTGTTCTCGCGCCGGCTGCCCGACGGTCGCCGCTTCGGAATCGTGGGCGGCACGGGCCGCCTGCTCGAGCTGATTTCCGAATTCCGCTTCGGCGATGCCGAGCTCGCCTGGCTGCGCGACAACCATGTCGTCGGCGCCGATGCGCTGGACTGGCTCGCCGCCTACCGGTTCGAAGGCAACATCAGCGGCTACCGGGAGGGCGACGCGTTCTTCCCCGGCTCCCCCATCCTCACGGTCGACGGCACCTTCGCCGAGGCCGTCATCCTGGAGACGCTCGTGCTGAGCGTCCTCAACTACGACTCGGCCGTGGCATCCGCTGCGGCCCGCATGGTGTCGGCGGCCGAGGGTCGGCCCCTCTCGGAGATGGGCTCGCGGCGAGCCAACGAGAGCGCCGCCGTCGCGGCCGCCCGCGCCGCCTACATCGCGGGCTTCGGCGCCACGAGCAACCTCGCCGCGGGGTCGCGCTGGGGCATCCCGACGATGGGAACCGCCGCCCACTCCTTCACGCTGCTGCACGACAGCGAGGAGGAGGCCTTCCGTGCCCAGGTGGATGCCCTCGGCTCCGGCACCACGCTGCTGGTCGACACCTACGACATCGAGCAGGGCGTCGCCCTCGCCGTGAAGGTCGCGGGACCGGGGCTCGGTGCCGTGCGCATCGACTCGGGCGATCTGCCGACGGTGGTGGGCGAGGTCCGCCGCCAGCTCGACTCGCTCGGAGCGACTGGCACGAAGATCACCGTGACCAACGACCTCGACGAGTACACGATCGCGGCCCTGCGCGGTGCGCCCGTCGACTCGTTCGGGGTCGGGACGTCCGTGGTGACCGGTTCGGGGCATCCGGCCGCCGGTTTCGTCTACAAGCTGGTGGCCCACCGCGACTCGGCCGGAGAGTGGTTGTCGGTCGCCAAGCGCTCCGCGGCAAAGGCGACCGTCGGCGGCCGCAAGACCCCCGTGCGCACCCTCGAGCGCGGTCGCGCGGTCGCCGAGACCATCTACATCGGTCAGACTCCCCCGGCGAATGACACCGCGCGCCCCCTGCAGGTGCAGCTGATCACGGCCGGCGCCGCCGAGCCGAAGTATCTCGGGCCCGCGGGAACCACCCTCGCCCGCGAGCAGGCTGCCGCGGCTCTTGCCGAGCTGCCCGCTGACGCGCTGCGCCTCAGCCGCGGCGAACCCGCGATCCCGACCGTCTACGCGTAGCTACGTGAGCTTCTCGTAGATCTCCTTGCAGGTGGGGCAGACCGGGAACTTCTCGGGGTCACGCCCGGGAACCCAGAGCTTGCCGCACAGCGCCCGAACGGGCTTGCCGGTGAGAGCCGATTCCATGATCGCGTTCTTCGGCGCGTAGTGGGAGAACCGCTCGTGGTCGCCTTCCTCGACGACCTCGCGCGTGAGGAGCTCCTCGAGCTCGCGATCGAGCGTGTCGAGCCCGCCGCCTCCGGTGGTGTCACTGTCAGCCATGGCTCGAGTCTAATTCTGCAGAGTGAAGGCGAGTAGCTCGGGCGCGCGTCGGTCGACGAGACGTCCGCCCCAGAACACCCCGCCGATGAGCGCGCCGACGCCGATCAGCAGTCCGGCCCCGAGTGCGGCGAAGTGCCAGACGGGAGACACCGTCTCGCCGAGAAAGGCGAGGAACGCGACCGGGGCCGCCGAGAGCACCGTCACCGTGAACGACAGCGACTGGACTACGGATCCCGTGGCGCCCGCGGCCTGCGGCTGAGCGAACGGGCTGTCACCGGGATGCACGGCGGGATACGGGAACGCGGCCGAGATGACACTCGACACTCCCAGGCCGAACAGCAGAACGCTCGCCGACAGCCCGATGAAGCCGGGCAGGGCGGCCCAGTTGCCGGACACCGTAGAGGTCACCACGCTGCCGATCAGCACGAGCGGAACCCCGATGCCCAGGGCGGGCACGAGCCGGCCCCAGCGGTCGGCGCGACCGGCGAGATTCGCCGAGACGTGGGCCCAGAAGGCGGTGCTGTCGTGCGCGACGTCGTTGTGCACGGTCCACCCGAGGAACAGGCACATGACGGGCACCGGCAGCCAGGCCAGCAGGCCGATCGGCACGCCGGCGATCAGCAGCGCCCCCACCATCACGATCGGTACCACAGGGATCACGGCGAGACCCACCCGGTAGCGCGCGTCACGACTCCAGTAGCTGAGGCTACGGGCGGCGACCGCCCCGGTCGGCGTGGTGGGCACGCGTTCGAACCAGCCCAGACCCGTGTACGACCGGGCCATGCCCTCACGCTGCGGGGTGGTCAGCATGACGCCGACGAGCCAGCGCCACACGAGTGCCAGAGCGATCAGGAAGGCGACCGCGATCAGGATCTTGAGGGGCACCTGACCCCATCGGCCGTCGGCCGCATCGGCCGGGATGCTCCATGCCGCACCCAGCGGCGTCCACGTGAGCACCGCGGCGATCCGCCGCAGGATCGGGAGCCCGCGCGAACCCCAGTCGATCGTCGCCATGATCGCCAGCAGCGGCGCGAGCAGGGCGAGCACAGCAACGAGGATGACCGCCGTGGTCTCCCGCACCCGCCGGGTCGCCAGGGCCAGGGATGCCACGGCGCTCGACACCCGCGCCGCCAGCACGCACGTCGCCACGATCAGCACCGCCGCAAGTACTGCGAGAAGGGCCGTCGACCCAGTCGCACTCCACGTCGCGATCTGCGCGATCGAGAAGATCACGATGAGCAGCGACGGGATGCTCACCAGAGCCGAGATGGCGAGAGCTACCGAGAGCCGCGTCGTCTCGATGCCGAAGAGGCTGAACCGACGCGGGTCGATGGTGTCATCGACCCCGAACGCCAGCGGCAGCAGAAGGAACGCCAGCACCACGATCGACCCGAAGACGATCACCACGGTGCGGGAGATGTCGGTGCTCGCGAACCGCAACGACACGAGGCCGACGACGATGAACGCGGCAACACCGACGCCGTAGGTGAGCGCGATGAGCATGCCCAGGAGCTGGGCTGGGCTTCGCCGGAACGAGTTGCCCAGCAGCGTCAGCTTCAGTCGGAGAAACTGTGCAACCACTCGAGCCCCTCCACCGTCTCCCGGCCGCCCGCGAGCTCGACGAAGCGCTCCTCGAGGGTGCGCCCGTTTCGCACTGCAGCCATGGTGCCGTCGGCCAGCACCGAGCCGTCGACGATCACCGCGACGTAGTCGCAGATGCGCTGCACCAGGTCCATGCTGTGGCTGGACAGCAGCACCGTTCCCCCCGCGGCCACGTACTTCTGAAGGATCTCGGTCACTGTGGCCGACGAGACCGGGTCGACCGACTCGAACGGCTCGTCAAGCACGAGAAGTCGCGGCGAGTGGATCATCGCCGCCGCCAGAGCAATCTTCTTCGTCATGCCTGCCGAGTAGTCGCTCACGAGCCGAGAAAGGGATGCCTCGAGCCCGAAGGCGTGCGCCAGGTCGGCCGTTCTGGCGCGCACCGTCTCGCCGTCCATGCCGCGCAGGGCACCCGCGTAGAACAGCAACTGAGCGCCGGTGAGGCGGTCGAACAACCTGAGGCGGTCGGGCAGCACCCCCATGTTCCGTTTGGCGACGACGGGGTCGCTCCAGACATCCGAGCCATGCACTGTCACGGTTCCGGCCGTGGGGCGCAGCAGCCCCGTGATCATCGACAGGGTCGTGGTCTTGCCCGCTCCGTTGGGGCCGACGATGCCGTAGAACGCGCCGGGCGCGATCTCGAGGTGCACGTCGTTCACGGCGAGCTTGTCGTCGAAGCGCTTGGTGAGGGAGTCCACCCGCAAGATGGGCGGAACGGTCTTGCCTCTCTTGCGACCGACGCTCTTGGAGTCGGCTGCGACGACCGCCACCGCGTCGGCCACATGTTCGGGCTCGGCTTCGGGCTCGGCTTCCGGCTCGGGTTCAGCCTCGGTTTCAGGCTCGGGATCGGGCTCCGGCTCGGCTCCCAGCTCAACTTCGGACTCGGACTCGGCCTCAGCTTCGGATGGCTCGGCGGCCAGCGCTGGCTCGTCGGGCGCCTCGACCGGGGCAGCATCCTGGCTCTTCGCGCGACCGAGCATGATCGTGGGGATCGACAGCTTGGGCACCGTGAAGCCAAGAACCCCTGACGACTTGGCTTCGCTCGTCGACGATTCGGCCTCGATGGCCGTCGGGCTTCCCGCCGTCTCGTCAGGCTCGGTCACGGCAGCCGACGGCGCCGCGTCGGCTGGCGAGGAGGATCCGGCTGCCGCAGGCTGTCCCGACGGGCGGCCGGTGGGCTTCGCCGTCGGCTTTCGAGCGGGCGAGGGCTTGCGCGCTCCTGTCCCGGGCTTGGTCGGGATTCTCCGCTGGGGTTTCTTCGCCGGGCCAGGCTCTGGGACGTTTTCCACCGTCCCAACCTACCAACGGTCGGGCGACCCGTTGAGCTTGCATCACGAATGCGCAACATCCCGCGCATTCTCGTGACCCTCTCAGGCACCGCCGATACTCTGGTACCAGCACAAAGGTGTGTCCAATCACATTCCCATCGGTGAACAGCAGGCGAATTCTTCGTTCTCACCAGGGATCACGACACAACCCTTGAGGAGACCTCTATGACCACCCAGATCGTCATTCTGGCCGCCGGAATGGGCAGCCGCCTCGGCCGCAGCCTTCCGAAGCCCCTGACCGAGTTGGCTGACGGCCGCACGATCATGCAGCAGCAGTTCGACAACATCCGGCACGCCTTCGGCAACGAGGCGCACGTGACGATCGTTGTCGGCTACAAGCTCGAGCACATCATCGAGGCATTCCCCGACGCGTCATTCGTCTACAACGAGCAGTACGACCAGACGAACACCTCGAAGAGCCTGATGCGTGCGCTGCAGGCATCCACTCCCGGTGGCGTGCTGTGGATGAACGGTGACGTCGTGTTCGACCCCACCGCGCTCGAGCGTGCAGCCCTGATGGTCGCCCGCGACCAGTCGTTCGTCTCCGTGAACACCGCCAAGGTGTCCGACGAGGAGGTCAAGTACACGACCGACGCCGAGGGCTTCATCAAGGAACTGTCGAAGACCGTCACCGGTGGGCTCGGCGAGGCCGTGGGCATCAACTACATCTCCCGCAACGACAAGGCGGTGCTCCTGCGCCAGCTCAAGCGTGTCGGTGACCAGGACTACTTCGAGCGCGGCATCGAGCTGGCGATCGAGCAGGACGGCATTCTCATCGAGCCGGTCGACATCAGCGACCTGTACGCGGTCGAGGTCGACTTCGCCGAAGACCTGGAGCGCGCGAACCTCTTCGTCTGATCTCGGCGGCCTCGGCCACCGAGGGGTCATACGATAGGCACGTGACCAACAGCGCACTGGGGCGACCCGTCTGGAGCCCGGCGGCGCGCTACCGACGTTCGCTGTGGTTGCTCACGGTTCGCGACCTGCGGGTGCGCTACTCCACCTCGGTGCTCGGGTACTTCTGGTCGATCCTCGATCCGCTGGTGATGGCGGCCATCTACTGGTTCGTCTTCACCCAGGTGTTCGACCGCACCGTGGGCGCCCAGCCCTACATCGTCTTCCTGTTGACGGCGCTGCTGCCCTGGATGTGGTTCAACGGCGCGACATCCGATGCCACCCGCGCCTACTTGCGCGAAGCCAAACTCATCCGCTCGACCAAGATTCCCCGCACGATCTGGGTCGCGCGCCTCGTGCTCTCGAAGGGCATCGAGTTCGTGGCGAGCATCCCGGTCGTCGTGATCTTCGCGATCGCCACCGGCGCGACGCTGCAGTGGGAGGCGGCGCTCCTCCCCTTCGCACTCCTACTTCAGGCCGTGCTCACGATGGGGGTCGGTCTCATCGTGGCCCCCCTCGTGGTGTTCTTCCGGGACCTGGAGCGAGCCACCAAGCTGGCCCTGCGCTTTCTCTTCTACGCAAGCCCCATCATCTACGGACTCAGCGACCTGCCCTCCGGGCTGCACTTCTGGGCCACCTTCAATCCGCTCGCGGGCATCTTCAGCCTGTACCGCTCAGCGTTCTTCCCCGAGCAGCTGGACTGGTTCGCGGTCGGCATGGCGGCCATCATCAGCGCCATCATCTTCTGTGTGGGTGTCCTCGTATTCGCGCGCACCGAGCGTGCCGTGCTCAAGGAGATCTAGGCCGTGACCGATTCCGAGAACGTGGTCATCCGCGTCGATGACGCCGGCATCCGTTTCCGTCGCAACCGGCGCGCTCGGCGCAGCTTCAAGGACCTGTTCGCCGGGCGCAAGCGCCGCACCCGTCCGGGCGAGTTCTGGGCCTTGCGACACGTGTCATTCGCCGTGCACTCCGGCGAAGCGATCGGAGTCGTCGGACGCAACGGTCAAGGCAAGTCGACCTTGCTCAAGCTCGTGGCCGAGGTGATCCTGCCCGATGAGGGGCGAGTGCAGGTCGCCGAGGGCGTGGCGCCGCTCATCGAGATCACCGGCGGGTTCGTGGACGATCTCAGCGTGCGCGACAACGTGTTTCTCACGGCAGGTCTGCACGGGATGACGCGTGCCGAGATCTCCGACCGCTTCGACGAGATCATCGACTTCGCCGAGATTCGCGACTTTCTCGACACTCCCTACAAACACCTCTCCTCGGGCATGAAGGTGCGCATCGCGTTCTCCGTCATCTCGCGGCTCGAGGAGCCGATCATCCTGGTCGACGAAGTACTCGCCGTCGGCGACAAGGGCTTTCGCGAGAAGTGCTACCGCCGCATCGAGGAACTGCTTGCGGGAGGCCGCACCCTGTTCTTCGTGTCGCACAACGAGAAGGACCTGCGGCGATTCTGCACGCGCGGACTGTATCTGGATGCCGGAGCTCTCGTGCTGGACGGCCCCATCGGTGACGTGCTCGAGCGGTACAACGCCGACTACGCCGAGTAAAGCCCCAGCCTGCCCATCGGCGGCGTCGAGTACGGTGGAGAGATGGCGAAGACTCAGACTGTGAGCGTCTCGAACCCCATGATGGTTCGGGGAATCGACCGGCTCCTCACCGTGCAGCGACCCGTGGTGCTGGCGCACATTCGCAGCATCCGTCGCGGGCGACCGAACGCGTCGCCGGCCGAGATCATTCGCACGCTCGAGCGCCGCTACCTGACGGCGGTGACCACCGGGGGTGCCGCCGTGGGTGCGACTGCGGTGGTGCCGGCGATCGGCACGGGTACCTCGCTGGCGCTGTCGGCGGTCGAGACCGCAGGCTTTCTCGAGGCGAGCGCCCTGTTCGCCCAGTCGATCACCGAGGTGCACGGAATCGTGGTCGACGACCCCGACCGTGCGCGCGCACTCGTGATGACGATGGTGCTCGGCACGGCGGGCACCGAACTCGTCGGCCAGCTCGCCGGACAGGTCACGGGCAGCGCGCCCGCCCGCACCGCGTTCTGGGGCGAGACGATCACGAAGAACCTGCCCCGTGCCGTCATGGGGCCCATCGCGGACCGCATCAAGCGCACGTTCGTCAAGAAGTTCGCCGTCGCCCAGGGCACCAACGTCGTCGGGCGACTCATCCCATTCGGCATCGGCGCGGCGATCGGCGGTGGTGGCAACCACCTGCTTGGGCGCCAGATCGTGCGCACCGCGCGCGAAGGGTTCGGACCTGCGCCCGACACGTTCCCCACTTGGCTGGAGCCGGTCATCCGTGAGCCGAAGGCGCCCAAGGCGCCCAAGCCGGCCAAGGATGCCCGCCCTCAGGGCCAGCGTCGCGAACTGCGGATCCCGCTGCCGTCACTGCCCCGACGCGCCGAGAAGTGGGTCGAGTCGCCGGAGGAGTAGCCGTCAGTCGGACGGCAGGGCATCCTCGTCGTCATCGTCGTCGAACGGATCGCCCTCGCTGCCCACCGAGTCACCCTCGTGGATGCGCGCGTTGACCTCCCAGAGGGCCATGAGGCGCTCGATGGCCTCATGGAATCGTGCGGTCGCGACGCCGGGGGTCGTGTCGCCGAAGTGGCGCTCGACCCAGAACTTCAGACGCTTCTGAGCCTCGGCGTCGAACTGCACGGCGTCGGCGATCGCGACGATCTCGCCGGCGGCGTCAGCCGTGAGCCACTCGCAGGCGCCGAGGTATCCGTTCTCGTCCACCTCGGCTGAGGCGGACACCGGGCGGGTGACGATGAGCGGCTTGCCGGTCGCGAGACGGTCGTAGACCATCGCGGAGATGTCGGTGATCGCGACATCCGCCGCCGCCAACTGCCAGCCGAGGCTCGGCCCGTCGTCGAAGATGTGCTGCGCCGCCGGATCTGCGGCGTTGGCCCGGGCTATCGCGTCGATGATCGCACGGTTCGCGGCCCCGTATTCGCTGTCCACGACACCGCTGCGCGGGTGCGGACGGTAGATCACCCGGTGGCGCCCGGTGGCGAGCAGCTCTCGAACGAGCGTCACGCCGTGGGAGGCGATCGAACCGTAGGCGGCCGCATCGCGGTCGCCCTCCCACGTCGGCGCGTAGAGCACAACCGTGCGCTCGTCGGCCGTGTACGGCAACTCGCCCGCGAAATGGTCGGCCTGCGGGCGGCCGATGGCAATCGCGCGATTGGCGAGGTCGAAGTCCCAGAGCTTGTGGCTGAGCCGGTCGATGGCCGCATCACCCGCGACGAAGCTGAAGTCGTAGGCCTTGAACTGGTTGGTGGTCATGTACATCTTGTCGGACTCGCCATGGTTGATGAACACGTGCCACATGCGGCCGTACCGGAACATCTGGAAGTTCTTGGCGTTCTGGTTGACATAGAAGACGATCCGAATGTCCTGGGTGTGCACGAACTCCTCGAGGTCGGTCACCCGGCGCAGGTACAGGGCAGGCACCGGCGACTCGTTCCACAACTCCAGAACGGCGCTGGGACTGCGGGAGATGATCGCAACCGGCCAGGTCTGATTGATCTCGGCCAGGGGTGCGTACCACTGACGGATCTGGTACAGGTTCACCTTCGAATCGGCGAAGTAGACGGCGATCTTGATGGTGCCCGGCGCCGGGCGCTTCTGCCCGGGCTCACGCCGCGCAACCTGGGCGCGCGTGCGTCGGGAACGCAGGATGCCGCGCAGCACGTTGCGAGCGGTCCTGATGTCATGCAGCAGCGCCACGGCCGATCCCTCCCCCGAGATAAAGGTGTCTCTCCATCAAACCAGCGGTGGGCGCCCGGCGCGCGTCATCCGCCACACCGTTACCCATCTGATGCCCCGACGGCCGCCCGGGTTCTCACGCCACCCCGCAACCCAGCCGCCGAACCATGCCTTGAGCGCCTGAGGCCGTCGTGCCCAGCGCAGCAGCTGAATGCCGGTCCACGAGCCGACGTAGATGGGCACGAGTATCCACGGCAGGTTGCGCTTGGCCAGCCACACCCGATTGCGGGCGTTGAGCCGGTAATAGTAGGAGTGACGGGTCGGTTCGATCGCCGGATGGTTCGCGACCAGGTCACCGGCATAGAGCACGCGATGCCCGGTGTCCCAGACCCGCCAGGCAAGCTCGATGCCCTCATGAGCATAGAAGAACGGGTCGGCCCAGCCACCGGTCGCGTCGAACACGGCCCTGGGCAGCAGCGTCGCCCCCTCCCACACGGAGAAGACGTTGCTCGAGTGCTCGGGGTCACCCTTGCGGATGCGCGGAATCCAGCGACGCGGGTTCTCGATACCGCTGGGGTCGACCACGCGCGGCTGCAGCAGGCCGATGCTCGGGTCGGCCTCGATCAGGGCGATCGCGTCGAGCAGGAACGTCGGCGAGGGGATGCTCGCATCGTCGTCGAGGAAGAAGATGTAGTCGCCGCTCACCTCGGCCGCTCCACGATTGCGGCCGGCAGGGATCCCCACGTTCTCAGGCAGCGCGAGCGAGCGCACGCCGCGCGGCAGGCCACTCGGCGTCCAAGCATTGCCGACCACGATCACATCCAGCGTCACGCCGGTCTGTGCGAGCACCGACGCGAGACCCCGAGCCAGGTCATCCGGTCGGGTGCCCTGGCTCAGCGAGACGACGCCCACCGTGGGAATCAGGAGCGCACTCTCTTCGACGCCATGATCGCCACGAAGTGGCCGACCAGCGCCAGAAGGGCCAGCGGAAGCAGGATCAGCAGCACCCACCGCTCGGCGACCAGCGGCGGCAGGAAGAGGCCGACGACCGACGCAGCGAAGATGATGATCGTGAGCTCGACCGAGTGGTACAACCGGTGGAAGGGCACGAACCGGGCCGCTCGGCGAAGGCGCGCGATGACGCGTCCGCTCGGCACGGCCTCCTCCTTGCGGTCGCTGAGCTTCTCGAGACCGGCATTGGCTCGGGCCACGTGAACCATGTCGTTGAGCGCCTTGTTCAGGACAATGAGGAGGGCCAGCGCAAGGCCCGCGCTCGTCCAGGCGAAGTCGGCGGGGAACTCGAGGGGCCAGCCCGCCGCCCGGATGCCGAGCGCGATCGGGATGAGGGCCTCGGTCGTGTAGTGGCCGACCTTGTCGAGGAACACCCCGGCGGGTGACCTCGTGTTGCGCCAGCGCGCGACTTCCCCGTCGCAGCAGTCGACGAGCATCTGAAGCTGACCGAGCACGAGCGCCAGCGCCGCACCGCCGATACCGGGGATCAGCAGCGCCGCCGCGGTCGACCATCCCACGAGGATCATGAGGCCGGTCACACCGTTGGCGGAGATGCTCGTGCGCAGCAACAGCCAGGTGAGGTAGGGCGAGAGGTCACGCAGGTACAGGGACGCCGTCCAGTGCTCGGCATTCGCCCGTAACCGCACCTCGGGCGGCTGGCTGACCTCGCGCAGTTGGGCGATGGAGGTGGGGCGCGTGGGGTGAGCGTCGAGTGACACTGTCACCTTCCCGTGTGTGCGGTGATGTTCCGGGTGATCTTGAGGAATCCGAGAACGAACCCCGTGCCCCACCCGAAGTGGATGCACGGCAAGACTACGAGGTACCAGAGGCCCGTGGTGAACCCTTCTCGGGCCGCGATGACGGATGCCGCGATGACGAGCACCGCGTAGGCACCGGGTATCGCGAACCCGAGCAGCATCCACGGCGTGGACAACACGATGCCGAGGACGCCCAGAATGAGACCGCCGAAGACGCCGACCACCGCGAGCGGCGGGATGAAGTAGCGCACCGAGTTGGCCGTGCCGAAGCGGCGCGCGAGCTCGCCGCGCCAGATTCCCGTCGCAACGAACTGGCGGATGAGCTTGCGCAGGCTCGACCGCGGTCGGTACACCACCTCGAGCTCGGGGGTGAACCACACGGTGCCGCCGGTCGCCCGCAGCCGACGGTTGAGCTCCCAGTCCTGGCCGCGCTTGATGTCCTCGTCGAACAACCCGACCTCGAGGAGGCGTTCGCGACGGAACACTCCCAGATAGGCGGTGTCTGCCGGGCCAGCCTTGCCGCCCACGTGGTGCTGCGTGCCACCCAGTCCCTCGGGCGAGCCGTAGGCGTGAGCGACGGCCTTCTCGAAGGGGGTGACCCCGACGGCCTTCATGATGCCGCCGACGTTGTCGGCCCCGGTCTCTAGCAGGGTGCGCACCGCGACGCGCGTGTAGTCGGGGGGAAGCACCGAATGCGCATCCACCCGGATGACGACGGGGTTGACCGACGCGCGAATCGCCACGTTGAGCCCGCCCGGGGTCGACCCGAGCTCGTTGTCGATGCGACGGATGCGCGGGTCGGCCGCCGCCATCGCCGAGACGATGTCGTTGGTGCCATCCACGCTCGGGCCGAGGGCCAGGATGATCTCGAAGTCGCCGGCGTAGTCCTGTGCGGTCAGGCTGTTGATGGCCGCCTCGATGTGCTGCACCTCGTTGAGCACGGGCATCACGTAGGAGACTCCGGGAAGGGCATCCGACTTCGCTGCCATGGTGTCCAATACGTCTCGCTGGTAGGTCGGTTGAGCCTACCGCGAAGGCCGGTTGCGCACCGCAGAACGGCGCGCATCGAAATCCGCGAGGATGACGATGCGCGCCGCTCGGTGAGTCGGAATCAGCTGAGGCTGCCCAGAGTGACGTCGACAGTGGCGGGCTTGCCGTCACGCACGTAGTTCAGGGTGGCCTTGGAGCCGGCCGCAAGAGCCCGCACCTGCGCCGTGAGGTCGGTCTTGCCCGTGACGGGCAGGCCGTTGATGCCGGTGATGATGTCGCCGACCGCGAGTCCGGCCGCCGACGCGGCGCCGCCGCTGGTGAGCTCGACGATGCTCGCACCCACCACCGTGCTGTTGGTCTGAGTCGTGTCCTCGGTGACGTCAGCGACGCTCGCGCCGAGCAGTCCGTGGGTGGCCTTGCCTGTCGCGATCAGCTCCCCCGCGATACGCTGCGCGAGATTCGCGGGAATGGCGAAGCCCACACCGATGCTGCCCGACTGTCCGCCCGAGCTGCTGCCCGCCGACGCGATCGCCACGTTGATTCCGATGACGCGGCCCTCGGAGTCGAGGAGGGCGCCGCCGGAGTTGCCGGGGTTGATCGCGGCATCCGTCTGGATGACCGACAGGGAGATCGTCTGAGAGGAGGAGGTCGGGGTGTTGGGCTGGTTCTGTCCGGGGAGGTCGAAGTTCCAGAAGTCGAACGGGCTCTGCGTGTCGGGAGCCTGATCGTTGTTGGTCGAGGTGTCGGGAAGTGCCGATGATGCGATCGTGATCGAGCGGTTGAGCGCGCTCACGATTCCGTCGGTGACGGTGCCCGCGAGACCTAGCGGGGCGCCGATGGCGATCGCGCCGTCGCCGACGTTGAGCTTCGACGAGTCAGCGAACTCAGCGGGCTGGAGGTTGGAAGTGTCGGCCAGCTGGATCACCGCGAGGTCGGAGATCGGGTCGATTCCCACGATCTTCGCGGAGATGAGCCGCCCATCGTTGGTCTGCACCTGAATGGTGGGATCGGCAGCGGCACCCTCGAGGGTGACGACGTGCGTGTTCGTGAGCACGTGGCCCTCGGTGTCGATGATGACGCCCGAGCCGGTTCCCGACGCGTTCGGCGACGAGACCGAGATCGTGACGACCGAGGGGGATGCCTTCGCCGCGACCGCGGTGATCTGCGTCGCATTGGCGGGGTCGTTGACCGTGATGGTGGTCGGCGACGATGTCGTCACCGACGGTGCGCCGCTGTTCGCTGACGTAGCCCAGAGGGTGACGCCGGCGCCCGACACACCACCGACCAGAGCACCCACGGCCAGCGCGGCGATGACACCGACTGGCGCGATGGCGCGGCGCTGCTTGGCGAGCGCGGGGTGCTGCGCGGGATCGATCGGCATCGCGGTTGCGCCACCATCGACGGGGGCGGATTCGTTCTTCTCGGGCGAGGTGGTCATGGTGGGTGCTCCTTCCAGCGAGGAACAGCATCCATCGCCAACCTGAGCATTGTATTTGGACGGGCTGGGAGGACTCTGCGGCATACCCGAGCGGGCCGATCGGGCACCCGACGCTAGGCTCGAACCACTATGAGCGTCTCGGGATCCTGGGAGCGCACCGCCCGCGGTGCCATGTTGCTCGGGCCCGGCGGCGAGCTGAGCCCGACCATCTTCGCGGAGATGTCTGCGCTCGCGGCATCCACGGGGGCGATCAACCTGGGCCAGGGCTTTCCCGACGAGGACGGCCCCGCCGAGGTTCTTGAGGCCGCCCGTGCCGCCATCAGCGCCGGAGTCAACCAGTACCCGCCGGGTCTCGGCATGCCCGTGCTGCGCGAGGCCATCGCGGCCCACCAGAAGAGGTTCTACGGAATCGAGGTGGATGCCGCAACCCAGGTGCTCGTGACGGCCGGCGCCACCGAGGCGATCGCCGCGACCCTGCTCGCGCTCACCGACACCGGTGACGAGGTGGTCACCTTCGAACCGTTCTACGACGAGTACGGCGCCATCACGGCTCTCGGTCGTGCGACCCAGGTGACGGTACCGCTGCGAGCGCCGCACTTCCTTCCCGACCTCGACGAGCTTCGAGCTGCGGTGAACGATCGCACGCGCGTGATTCTGGTCAACTCGCCCCACAATCCCACCGGGGTCGTGTTTCCGCGGGAGATCCTCGAGCTCATCGTCGAACTCGCCCACCGCCACGATGCCATCATCGTCACCGACGAGGTGTACGAGCACCTCACCTTTGGCGTCGAGCACGTGCCGGTGTCCACTCTGCCCGGTGCCTTCGAACGCACCGTGACGATCTCGAGCGGCGGCAAGACGTTCAGCACCACCGGGTGGAAGATCGGGTGGGCCGTCGCTCCTGCCGAGCTCATCCAGGCGATGGCCGCCGTGAAGCAGTACCTGACCTATGTCAACGGCGCACCGTTCCAGCCCGCCATCGCGGTGGGCCTGGGCCTGCCGGACGAGTTCTTCTCGAGCGCTGCGGCCACGCTTCGCGCCAAGCGTGACATCCTGAGCGCAGGGCTGGCATCCGCGGGGTTCACGGTGGGCACACCCGACGCCGGGTACTTCGTCATCGCCGACGCGGCGCCCCTGGGAGTGACAGATGCCGCGGAGTTCTGTCGCGCGCTGCCCTCACTCACCGGAGTCGTCGGGGTTCCCGTGACCGCGTTCGTGCGGCCGGCCAACCGAGCGCAGTATTCGAGCCTGATCCGATTCGCCTTCTGCAAGCGCGCCGAACTTCTTGAGGATGCCGCGGCACGCCTGGCCGGCATGACCGTCGTCTCAGACGCTGGGCTGAACCTCCGCGGCAACGCGCGATAGCGGCAGCGTCACGCTGAACTCGGTGCCGACGCCCTCTTCACTCGATACCCCCATCGCGCCCCCGTGGGCGGTGATGATGGCCTTCGTGATGGTGAGCCCCAGGCCGACCCCGGGCACGGCATTGCGGGTAGCGGTGGTGGCTCGGAAGAACCGGGAGAACAGCATGTCGAGTTCCTCCGCCGGGATGCCCATGCCCGTGTCGCGCACCGTGATGACGGCATTCGAGCCCGCGGTGCTGAGTTCGACGATCACCTTGCCCCCTCGCGGAGTGAACTTGAGGGCGTTGGAGACCAGGTTGTCGACGGCCTGACCGAGCCGAGTCGAGTCGCCGTGCACCATGACCGGACCGTCGGGGAGCACGTTCAGTACCTCGATGCCGGCGTTGTCCGCTGCAGGGCGGGCGGTCTCGATCGACGCCGTGATGATCGCCTCGAGCTCGATGTCCCGAGCATCCAGCGGGAACTTTCCTGACTCGACCTGCGCGGTGAACAGCAGGTCTCCTACGAGCCGAAGCAGCCGGTGGGCGTTGCGTTCCGCCACCGAGAGGTACTGGAGCTGCTCGGCTGACAGGGGCTGGTCCTCGTCGTCACGAAGCAGTTCCAAGTACCCCAGGATGGAGCTCAGCGGGGTGCGCAGCTCGTGGGAGATCAGGCCCACGAACTCGTCCTTGAGGCGGGAGACCTCGCGCGCCTGGGTGACATCGGACGCGACGAACAGGTATCCGACGGTGTCGCCATCCTCGTCGACGCGCTTGGTCACCGAGAGCTGCACCGGCACGTGAGTGCCGTCGGGACGCACGTAGGTCCACTCCCTGGTCTCCGACTTGCCGAGGCGAGCCGACTCGACCAGCGCCGAGAAGCCCGGGTTGAGCACTGTCTCGCCGGGCGGGTAGTTGAGCTCGCGCGCCCGATCCTCCAACTCCTCCGGGAGGTGGAAGTCGAAGATGTGCATCTTGTCCTCGGCGTCATCCCGGTCCGGGCCGAGCAACTTGGTAGCGCCGGGATTCCACGCGTCAATCAGTCCGGTGGCATCGGTGCCGATCACGCTCTGCTCAGTGACGGCGGCCCACACGCCACGGAACATACGATCGGCGGCCCGGTACTTCGACTCACTCGCCTGCAGCTGCGCAGCGAACTCGACGGTGCGTTGGAGCATCCGCTCCTTCTCGTCCACGAGCCCACGAATCGAGCGCAGCTGCTCCCGTCCCTGGCGGGCGAGCTCGTTCACGATCCCCGCCGCGATGGTGAGTACCAGCGGGGTGTAGGTGCCTCGCACCCACTCCGACGGCGCCGACGGCGCAGTGAGCCCCAGGAAGACGGGAATGAGCAGCGCGAGAAAGGTGCCGACACCCGAGTACAGGATGTACCGACGCCCGTTGCCCGACGCGAGCCAGACGACGGGCAGCACAATGAGTGCGGTGAAGGGTGACATCACGCCGCCCGTGCCGCCTCGGAACGCCCCGATCGCGAAGATATCAATCACAGGAACCAGCAACGCGAAACGGTGCCACTCGTGCACTCGGGAGAGCACCACCGCGAGCACGGTGGCGAATCCGACGACAGCGACGCCGGTCCAGGCCAACGCCGGATAGTTCATGGACACGTCGGGAACAAGGGCGATGATAAGAACCGCAGCCACGACGGCACCGAGCGTGGCCGACTGCTTGACGATCGGCGATGGTCGATTCAGGATGTTGTGGGTCCAGACCCGCACGCGGTCCATGGCGGTCATCGCGCTTCCTTGCCCACCGCAAGCCACGCGACGAGGTCGCGAGGACTGAACGGCTTCATGAAGAAGTAGTCGGCTCCCGCGTTGATGCCCACCTCGATGGCCTGCTCCTCGACCGACGCCGACAGCAGCACGATGCGCACATCACCGATCGACGAGTCGGCACGAACGGCACGACAGACGTCGACGCCGCTCATCTCGGGCATCGCAATGTCGAGAATCGCGAGATCGGGGTGGTGGGTGCGGATCGCCTCGAGCGCCTCGGCGCCGTCCGCGGCGACTGCTGCAACGGTCAGACCCGCCTTCTTGACGGCAATTGTCACCAATTGCCTGATGTCAGCGTCGTCGTCGGCAATGACCACGGTGTGGGTCATGGGATCCTCCCGAGGGTTGTGAGGTCGGCAAGCACCTGGCGCACTTGCGCACCGGTGAAGGGTTTCGGCAGGATCGCGTCGGCTACCGGGAAGTCCGAGGCGTCGAGCACCGAGGCGACGACGATGGCGCACTCCGGCACGACCTCGCGAAAGCGGGTGATGAGTTCCCAGCCGCCCATGCCGGGGAGCATGAGATCGATCACGGCGAGATCAGGCGGCAGGTCGGCCGCAGCGGCCAGTGCCTCCTCACCCGTGCCGACGACGTGCACGGCGCATCCGGCCTTCTCGAAGTATTGGCGCAGAAGACCGGCCTGGTCTGCACTGTCCTCCACGACGAGCACCTGATTCCGACGTGACCCTGTCATGCGAAGAACACCTGCCTCACGACGACGAGTGCGGCGACCAGCACCAGTGCCACCACTGCCTTCAGCCACAACCACCGTTCGGATCGACGATCCCTGTCGATCTCCTGCTGAATGAAGACCGCACCGGGGTTGCGGAAGTCCGTCGGCACCACGACCGACGCGGCCGAGTGGCGCGGCTCGTGGCCTTCCGCGTGTTTCATCGCCATTCTCATGCGGAGACCCTTCCGGTCTTCTCGGTCTTGTCCCAGGAGGTCTCCGCCCCGCGGAACTCCTTGATGTAGGAGTCGACCGTGATCGCGCAGAGGATCGGTCCGTAACCGACGACGTAGACGAGTACCGGGGTGAGTACTCGGCCCACGATCGTTCCCTCGACCGCCTTGGCCAACCATCCGCCGAGCATCGACAACGAGATCCAGAAGTAGACGAAGACCGTCCACCAGAAGACCGCAGTGTCGGTGAGCACTATTCCGAACGCACTCGGCAGGACCTCCTCGAACAGCCCGGGGAAGAAGGCCGTGAGCATGACGATCATCGAAATGATTCCGGGGAAGAACAGCGCCTCGACGAGCGTGCGCCGGCCGATCCCCCAGTCGAGCTGGAGCGAGAGGAAGATCGAGAAGAAGTAGGTGCAGGCGGCCAGCACCCACAGCCCGCGGAATGCGACATTGGCCAAGTCGCTTCCCACGAGCAGGAGGCCGAGGAGTCCCAGTGATGACAGGATCATGACCAGAGGCAGCAGTTGGATGCTGAACCAAGCAAGTCCGAATCCCAGCGTTCCGAGACCGTGACCTTTGTTGGGGCGGAACCACATCGCTCGGTAGCGAGCGGTGATCTCCACATTGCCGCGCGCCCACCTGAGACGCTGCTTCCATAGCGCTCGCACGGTGCCGGGTTCCTCTGCCAGCACCACGGCGCGGGGATCGAACACCACCCTCTTGCCTCGCAGTTGGGTCTCGAATGTCGTGACGGTGTCCTCGGCGAACCCACTGGTGTCGATCACACTTCCCATCGCCACGAGGTTCTCCCGGGTGTGCAACTGTGCCCCTCCGGCGAGGCAGGCCTGCGCGCCGAGTACGTTCTGGGCGCGCCGGGCGGCGGCCTGAGCCATCACGTACTCGATGGCGATGAAGCGAGTGAGGTAGTTCTTGCGGATGCTGCCCTCACGCACGTAGGCGGTCACAGCTCCGACCTCCGGGTCGACAAGATGCCGAGTGAGTTTGCGGAGCGAGTCGGGCGCGTAGATCACGTCGGCGTCGGTGATGAGGACAGCTTCGGCCCAGTCCTCGCCCAGAACGATGTTCAGTCCGTGATTGAGCGTGTGTGCCTTGCCCTCACCCCCGTGCGACCGCCGAAGATGGAACACGGCACCCGGGTAGCGGGCGGCCCGATCCTCGACGACGTCGGCCGTGGCATCCGTGCTGGCATCATCGATGACGTAGACACGTAGTCGCGCACGCGGGTACTCGAGAGACATGAAACGGTCAATGGTGGCGCCGATCACGGCCTCTTCGTTCCATGCGGGCACGAGAACGGCAACCCGCGGCAGATAGGGCGCGGACTTGCGATAGTTGTTGATGCTTCCATGAAAGGGAATCGCCAGGAAGAGCACCAGCGTGGTGATGACCGGCATGGCCCCGGAAATCACGAGCAGCAGCAGGAACACTGTGAGGATGTTGTAGCCGAGGGTGGCCCAGTCGATGGTCATCGTCGGGCCTCCGTCAGCATCGCCGGCACGCGCTCGTACCGTCCGACCTCCGACGCTTCGTGCGCGTCGGTTGAGGCGACGACCACTGCGCCAGCTGCAAGCGCGACCCCGAGCGAGCGCGGGCCGGGGCAGCCCCACTTCTCGTTCACCTCGATGAGGGTGGATGTGTCGGCCGCCGTCGAGGCCCAGAGGTCGAGCTGGGCATCCGACAGATCGTCCTCGCTGAGCCCGATCTTGGGAAGAATCGAGAAGCAGTGCGCTAGCTGGTTTCCCGGCGCTCGCCTCATCGCACCGACGAGGGCCCCGACGAGCATGTCGAGCGCATCGGCGACCGGCAGTCCGTTGTCGAGTCGCTCTCGAACCAGATGCGGGAGCAACGGTCCGTCGGAGCCGGGGAACTGATGGTCGGCGATGACTATCGCATCGACGCCCGCCAGAGTGGGCGGCACGTCGAGGGTGCCGGAGGCGTCGAGGATCTTGGCTTCGACTCCCGTCAGCACTGTGAGACCGTCGGGCACGGGCTGTGCCGCAACGGCGGAGACGAACTCGGGCACCCAGGTCGTGGAGACCCTGACGTGATCGGTCAGCCGGATGACACTGAGACCGGCCCTGGCAGCCGCCGCGATGTTGTCGGCAAGGCTCGAAACGGCATCGTCGGAGAACGTCGAGTGGACGTGATAGTCCCCCGACAGCTCCGGATGCCGTGGCGGCTTCACGTGCGGCTCTCTCCCGGCTGCGGGTCGGCCGCGAGCACGATCTGCGCCGGATCCAAGAAGATGTCTTCGAGGAAGCGCACGTTGGCAAGCTCCCGGAACGGCAGTCGCGCGGGCAGCGGGCGACCCAAGGCGAGATCCACCGCGAGGGAGGGCATGTCCACGCCGGCCGCGATCGTGAGAGGCATCGCACCCGGGAACCGCGGGTTGACCTCGAGCAGCGCGGCGACTCCGGCGCTGTCATAGCGCAGCTGCACGTTGGCGACCCCCACGAGTCCGATGGCTTCGGCAACCGCGGCAGCCGTCTGCTCCAACTCGGTGGAATGCAAGGTGTAGCCCGCGATGGAGACGCCCGAGTCGACCTTCGTGCGACTGCGGGGAACGGCGGCGATGACCGCTCCGTCGGCTCCCGCGAGAACATCGACCGAGAACTCGTCACCAGGGAGGTTCTCCTGGATGATCTGCGACTCATCGGGGCCGATCGCCTCGAGGGTGGCGCGGTCCTCGACAAGCCGCACACCGCGGGAGCCCGCGCCGCTGCGGGGCTTGACGATCACCGGGAAATCCCAGTGCGACGCGATGGCCTCGGCGGTGAGCAGCGCGGTCGTGGGCACCCGCAGCCGACCCTCGCAGCGTTGGGCGAGCATCCACTTGTCGAGGCAGACCTCGAGGGTGTCGATCGAGGGGGCTGCGAGTACGGCCCCGAGCTCAGCTCGGCGCAGCGCCAGCGGTCGCAGTTCGAAGTCGACGGTCGACACGACCACGTCGATGCCGTCGGAAGCCACCACGTCGCGAACCGAGTCGACAAATTCGTCGGCTAGAGCGGGCGGCACGATCCGTCGTCGATCTGCGGCGACGAGGTAGAGACCGCTCGCCCAGCGATCCATGTCGGCGGCGAAGACGTCAATGTCGTCGCGAGCAAGCAGCGAGCGGATGACGGCCACCCCGGCCGGGCCGCCGGCTCCCGTGACGAGTACACGAGTCATCGGCTACCCTCCCCCGAGCTGGTCTGCGCCTGCGGACGCTTGCGCACCGGCATGGACATGTCGGCGGTCTCGCGGAGGATCTCGAGCGGCTCGACGCTCTCGCCGGCACCGAATCGCGACCAGTACCGCGCCGTGGCGAGCACGAACTCGGGGTCAAGATAGTTGCGGATCTGGGACTGCGATTCGAAGCACGACAGCAGCGCGAGCTTCTTCTCGGTGAACCCGTCGATCGAGACGAACCGGGTGGGTCTGAAGTCCACTGTCGACGACGGACTCTGAAAACAGGCGACCGTGTCGACCGAGCGGGTCGCGACGACCGTCGCCTCGTGAGTGGCGCGGTGGTCCTGATGGCGATCGTGGATCGAGTGGGTGTAGACGATCGTGGGATTCACCTCGCGCACGACGCGTTCGATGATCTGCACGGTGGGGCCGGTGTTGGTGATCTCGGTGTCGACCAGGTCTTCGAGGAACAGGCGCGCGCCCAGGAGGTCGGCGGCGGCGAGCGACTCGTGCTGGCGATCTTCGGGGGAACCACCCCTACCGCCGCGGGAGAGGGTCAGGATCACGACCTGGTCGCCCGACGCGCGGTGCGAGGCGAGGATGCCACCGACACCGATCTCGACGTCGTCGGGATGCGCACCCACGGCGAGAACGTACTCGCGCGGGCGGCCGGGGTTGTGCCGCGCACGACCCTCCTCAGCCAATCGGAGCACCGTCGCCACCAGGTGCGCAGAATCGATCGGCTTCGTGATGAACTCGTCGGCCTGGCCGCGAAGGGCGCTGACCGCGTAGTCGACCGAGACATGCGCCGTCATCACGACAACCGGCAGATCGGGCCGATCTGCGCGAAGCGCCGCGAGCAGTTCGAGGCCCGTCATGCCCGGCATCTCGATGTCGGTGACGACGACATCGGGGTTGAACTGGGCCATCGCGCGTTGCGCCTGATGGGCGTCTCCCACAGCCATCACCACGCACTCGGCACGCCGCTCCAGGAGGGTGCGCGTGTACTGGGCCACATCGGGATCGTCGTCGACGACGAGCACCCGATAGGCGCCTTCAGACATCACGTACCCCCTCGTGGTAACTCTAGGGCCGGCCCACCGGCGAGGCGCGGCGGCCCAACCTCAGGCGCTCGGCTGCGCGATTCAGTTCGACCCGGCAACATCTGCCGAGTCGCGGATGATCTCCAACGGCTCACAGTACGAGCCCTGGCCGTATCGGGACCACGAACGGGCCGTGGCCAGTGCGAAGTCGGGTTCGAGGTAGTCGGGGCGATCTGCGGCGTCGCGGGCGAAACATCCGAGCATGGCCAGCTTCTTGTCGGTGAAGCCGTCGATGGTGACGAACCGGTTGGGGCGGAACTCGACGGTTGCCGCTGTGCCCTGGAAGCACGCGACGGTGCGCACGTTGGACGTCGTCACGAGAGTCGCATCGTGTACGGCGCGGTGATCCTGGTTGTCGTCGTTCTTGCTGTGCGTGTAGACGATGGTGGGCTTCAGCTCCTCGACCACCTTGCGGATGATCTCGGCGATCTGCGGCGACGTCGCCAAAGCGTGGCCGGGAATGTCCTCCAGCACGACCTGGGCACCGATCACGCCAGCGGCCTCCGAACTCTCGGTCCACGCGCCCTGGATGCCGGTGTCGCGCATGCCGCGCGACAGGGTGAGGATCGTGACCGAGTCTCCCGCAGCGGTGTGGGCAGCCAGGATGCCCCCGACCCCGACCTCGACATCATCGGGGTGGGCACCGATCGCGAGCACCACCTGCTTGCGCGGCGTGGATGCTGCGGACTCCCGCGCCTTCGTCGCCAGCCGGGTGACGTGCCCGACCAGATCGGCGGAGGTCACCGGCTTGGTGAGGAACTCGTCGGCCTGGCTGCGCAGGGCAGTCACGGCGTAGTCGAGTGAGGCGTGCGCCGTCATGACGATGACGGGGATGCCCGGACGCAACTCGCGGATGACCCCGATGAGCTCGAGGCCCGACGCACCGGGCAGCTCGATGTCAGTGATCACCAGATCGGGCACGAAGTCGAGCACAGCTGCGCCCACCGCTCGCGGATCGGCGATCGTCAGGACGACACAGAGTTCCCGCTTCTCGAGCACCGTCTTGGAGAACAGCGCGACATCAGGATCGTCTTCGATGACGATGACTCTGAATGGTTCGGACATGACCAGACCCCCTCTGGATGCGATGTACCCAACTGTACCCCGATTGGCCTGCCGCGCCCATGAGGTGTCACCCCCAAACCGGGTGATGTTTACCGGGGTATCGTGCCGAATCGCCGCAGTGCGAGGGCCGGATTGATGGCGCGCACCGACGCGATGCGGTGGGGGTCGATGTGGGCAACCGCCACGCCGGTCTCCTCGCCGATCGTGACGAGCTCAACGCCCATCGGGTCGAGCACCATGCTGTTGCCGACCCCGACCGGTGGCGCGTGGTCGGCGGCCGCCACGAACACCGTGTTCTCCAGCGCCCGTGCCGTGAGCAGTGTGCGCCAGTGGTGCTCCTTGAGCGGCCCGCGTACCCACTCGGCGGGCACCAGAAGCAGGTCGGCGCCAGCGTCGACGAGGCGGCGACTCACCTCCGGGAAGCGCACGTCGTAGCAGGTCTGGAGGCCCACGGTAAAGCCGTCCCAGGCGAACGTCTGGGGCTCCTCGATGGGGCCGGGGGCGACCCAGTCCGATTCGCGCTGCCCGAAGGCGTCGTACAGGTGCATCTTGCGGTACACGGCCGCGACGGCGCCGGTCGGGGTGACGGCGACAACCGTGTTGCTGACGTGCGTGGCATCCGCGGTCTCGATGAAGCCGGCGACCAGATGGATGCCCAGCCGCCTGGCCACGTCGCCCAAGCCCATCACGAACTCGCCGTCGAGGTGCTGAGCCGCGCGCAGCCAGCCCGCGTCGGGCTCGGGAGTGAAGTACGACGAGTACTCGGGCAGCAGCACGAGGGTTGCGCCCCGGGCGACGGCGACCTCCGCCAGGCCGGCGATGGTCTTCAGGTTGGCCGCGGTGTCGGCGCCGGGCGCGAACTGCGCGACACCGAGACCCGCCATCAGCGCCACCAGTCGTCGAACATCGTCACAGGCTCGCGCCGCTTGTGCTGGGTGGCCAGGTACCGCTCCTCGATCGCGACGGCGACCTCGGGTGCGACCTCCTCACCCTCGAGGTAGTCGTCGATCTGCTGGTACGTGAGGCCGAGGTTGGCCTCGTCGGTCTGACCAGGGATGCCGTCGAGCAGGTCGGCTGTGGGCGCCTTGAGGTAGAGACGCTCGGGGGCGTCGAGGTGCTGCAGCATCGAGCGACCCTGACGCTTGGTGAGACCGGAGAGCGGCAACAGGTCGGCCCCGCCGTCGCCGAACTTCGTGAAGAACCCGGTGACCGCCTCCGCGGCGTGATCGGTGCCGACGACGAGCAGGCCGTGCTGGCCCGCGATCGCGTACTGGGCGATCATGCGCATGCGCGCCTTCACGTTGCCCTTGGTGAAGTCGAGCAGCGGATCGCCCGTGGCGTCGATGTACTCGGCGTCCACCCCATCGACGCCGCGCTCGATGTTGAAGGTGATCTCGCGGTCGGGGGTGATGAAGTCGAGGGCGAGCTGGGCATCCGCCTCGTCGGCCTGCACCCGGTAGGGCAGGCGCACGGCCATGAACGTCGCGTCGGCACCCTCGGCTCGCAGCTGCTCGACCGCGAGCTGGCAGAGCCGCCCGGCGAGGGATGAGTCCTGGCCTCCGCTGATGCCGAGCACGAAGCCTCGGGCCTTCGATGCCAGCAGGTAGTCCTTGAGGAAGCCCACTCGCGCGGCGACCTGTTCGGCCGGGTCGATCGAGGGCACCACGTTGAGGTCGTAGATGATGCGGGCCTGCAGGGGATTCATGACTCGAATCTACCGCCGCTAGACGGCTGGTTAAGTAGCGCGAGAGCGCGTATCGAAACCATCTAGGGTCTCGATACGCGCTTCGCGCTACTCGACCTACCTAGGCGGCGACCGCCTCCCGCTCGTCCACGAGGTAGCGCGAGTAGGCGGTGATCGTGAGGAAGGTCGGGAAGTCCTCCTCGAGGGTCACTGAGCGGAACACCTCGGCGGCATCCTCGAACCGGTTGCCGGGAGCTCCCCCGAACTGCTCGAGCGTGCGCTGAAGTTCCCTCTCCACGAGCCCGCGCGTGATGAGGGTGCCCTCCGCGGTGACAACGCGCTGGTGCATCCACTGCCAGAGCTGACCGCGGCTGATCTCGGCTGTCGCGGCGTCCTCCATGAGGTTGTCGATGGCGGCAGCTCCGACTCCGCGCAGCCAGCTCTCGATATAGCGAACCGCGATGGACACGTTCGCGGCGACCCCGGCATCCGTCACCACACCATCGATGCGCAGGTCGAGCAGGTCGGCACCGGTCACGTGCACGTCGTCGCGCAGCCGATCGAGCTGGTTCGGCTTGTCGCCCAGCACCGCGTCGAACTCGGCGCGCGCCGTCTGCACGAGGTCGGGATGCGCCACCCAGGTGCCGTCGAATCCGTCGCCGGCTTCGCGCTTCTTGTCCGCACTGACCGCCGCCAGCGCTCGCGCGGTCACCTCGGGGTCGCGGCGATTGGGGATGAACGCGCTCATGCCTCCGATCGCGTGCGCCCCCCGCTTGTGGCAGGTGGAGACGAGCAGCTCGGTGTACGCCCGCATGAACGGAACGGTCATCGTGATGCTCGACCGGTCGGGCAGCACGAAGCTCGCGCCGCGCCCGCGGAAGTTCTTGATGATCGAGAAGATGTAGTCCCAGCGCCCGGCGTTCAGGCCCGCGCAGTGGTCGCGCAGCTCGTACAGGATCTCCTCCATCTCGAACGCCGCAGGGATCGTCTCGATCAGCACCGTCGCGCGGATGGTGCCGTGCGGGATGCTCAGGGCGTTCTCCGAGAACGTGAACACGTCATCCCACAACCGCGCCTCGAGGTGGTTCTCGAGCTTCGCGATGTAGAAGTACGGCCCGGTGCCGCCATCGATGAGCGCCTTCGCGTTGTGGAAGAAGTACAGCCCGAAGTCGACGAGCGACCCCGACGCGGGGGCGCGCAGCCCGGCGCGGTCGGTGTAGCGCAGGTGCTTCTCGACGAGGTGCCAGCCGCGCGGTCGCATCACGATCGTCGGAGTGGTCTCCCCCAGCCGGTACTGCTTGCCCTCCTCGCTGGTGAAGTCGATCTGGCGACGAATCGCGTCGTGAAGGCTCAGCTGCCCGCCGATCACGTTGGCCCAGGTCGGGCTCGTGGCATCCTCCTGGTCGGCGAGCCACACCTTGGCGCCCGAGTTCATGGCGTTGATGGTCATCTTGCGGTCGGTCGGACCGGTGATCTCGACGCGGCGGTCCTCGAGGCCGGGCCCGGCTCCGGCGACGCGCCACGTGGCATCCTCGCGGATGGCGGCGGTCTCGGACAGGAACTTGAGATCCCGGCCGTTCTCGATGTGCTTGCGCTGGTGCATCCGTGCCGCGAGGCGATCGTGGCGACGACCGGCGAACTGGTCGTGCAGGCGGGTGAGGAAGGCCAGGGCCTCCGGGGTCAGAATCTCGTCGAAGCGCTCGTCGTACTCGCCGAGCACCTCGATACGGGGTGTGGTCATGGTCGTGCCTTTCGGTTGGTGGCTGGTTGAGTAGCGGCGAAGCCGCGTATCGAAACCGGGAGCGGGGTCTCGATACGGCCTGCGGCCTACTCGACCGGCGGGGTTCAGTGGAACTGTGCGGTCTCGGTGCTGCCCACGAGTGCGAGGGTCTCGCTGTCGGGGTTCAGCGCCGTGGCAATGCGGTCGAAGTAGCCCGTGCCGACTTCGCGCTGGTGGCGCGTCGCCGTGTAGCCGTCCTTCTCGGACGCGAACTCTGCCTCCTGCAACTCGACGTAGGCGCTCATGTGGCGCTGCGAGTAGTCGCGCGCGAGCGTGTACATCGAGTGGTTGAGGGCGTGGAATCCCGCGAGGGTGATGAACTGGAACGCGTAGCCCATGGATGCGAGCTCCCGCTGGAACCTCGCGATCGTCGCGTCGTCGAGGTGGCTCTTCCAGTTGAAGCTCGGGCTGCAGTTGTAGGCGAGCTTCTTGCCCGGGAACTCCCGGTGGATCGACTCCGCGAACGTGCGCGCCAACTCTAGGTCGGGCTCGGCGGACTCCACCCACAGCAGGTCGGCGTACGGTGCGTAGGCGTGGCCGCGGGCGAGCACCGTCTCGATGCCGGGGGTGGTGCGGTAGAAGCCCTCGCTCGTGCGGTCCCCGGTGAGGAACGGCTTGTCGCGGTCATCCACGTCGCTCGTGATGAGGTCGGCGGCGAGGGAGTCGGTGCGCGCCACGATGATCGTGGGGACGCCCGCGACATCCGCCGCCAGACGGGCCGCATTGAGGGTGCGGATGTGCTGGGCCGTCGGGATGAGCACCTTGCCTCCCATGTGTCCGCACTTCTTCTCGCTGGCGAGCTGGTCCTCCCAGTGCACGCCGGCGGCCCCGGCCTCGATCATCGAGCTCATGAGCTCGTAGGCGTTGAGGGGTCCGCCGAAGCCGGCCTCGGCGTCGGCGACGATCGGGGCGAGCCAGTCGATGCCGGTGGTCGAGCCTGTCGAGACCCCCGCCGCGTCGGATTTCGATACGCCCTGCGGGCTACTCAATCCGCCTTCTTCGAAGGCGATCTGGTCGGCCCGCAACAGCGCGTTGTTGATGCGTCGCACGACCGCGGGAACGCTGTTGGCCGGGTAGAGGCTCTGGTCGGGGTAGGTCTGGCCGGAAAGGTTGGCATCGGCCGCCACCTGCCAGCCGCTCAGGTAGATCGCCTTCAGGCCGGCGCGCACCTGCTGCACGGCCTGGTTACCGGTGAGGGCGCCGAGGGCGGGCACCCACTCTTCCTCATGGATGAGCCGCCACAGGTTCTCGGCGCCGCGGCGGGCGAGGGTGCGCTCCTCGCGCACCGACCCGCGCAGGGCGACGACATCCTCGGCCGAGTAGTCGCGGTGAATTCCGTTCCAACGGGCGTCGGTCTTCCACTCGGACTCGAGCTGAGCCGCGGTCTGGGTCTGGTCGCCGGGGCGGGTGGGGTTCGTCATCTCTGACTCCTTCTCTTGCGGTCGGTGCATGTGCTGTGGTTCGACTCTGCGGCCGCGGCAGGGGTTCTTCTCAGGCATTGCCCCCAGAAGATTGGCTATTCTTCTGTGAACCCGAAGAACTCGACGAGGAGCCCCGCGATGACCGATCCCGCAGCCGCACTGGCCGCCGAGGATGAGAGCATGCTCGATTCCCTGACCATCGGTCGGCGCATCCGCCAGTTGCGTTCCGACCGCGGACTGACCCTCGACGACCTCGGCGAGGCGCTCGGGCGCGCCGCATCACAGGTGAGCGTCATCGAGAACGGCAAGCGCGAACTCAAGCTCGGCGAAGTGCAGAAGCTCGCGCGCATCCTCGGCGTCACGCTCGACGAGTTGCTGAGCCCCGAGGCCCCGTCGAAGCGGGCCGCCCTCGAGATCGCCCTTGAGCGCGCCCAGCGCGGGCCGCTCTACTCGTCGCTGTCACTGCCGGCCCTGCCCGTGCGCAAGACACTGAGCGACGAGGCGATCGAGACCATCCTGGGGCTCCACGACGAACTCCAGAGGCTGCACCGGCAGCGCGCGGCGACTCCGGAGGAGGCGCGGCGCGCCAACACCGAGCTACGGCGGGCGATGCGCAAGCGCAACAACTACTTCGGCGAGCTCGAGGCCACCGCCAAGTCGCTGCTCGAGGCCGTCGGGCATGCCGGGGGTCCGCTGTCGCAGCGCGTCGCATCCGATCTGGCCTCGCACCTGGGGTTCTCGCTGCACTACGTGCCCGACCTGCCCACGTCGACCCGCAGCGTGACCGACCTGAAGAACCACCGCATCTACCTCCCGGTCGGGCAGGCGGCCGGGGCCGACCCTCGCACGACGCTGCTGCAGGCCCTCGCGAGCCACGTGCTCGGGGTGACCGAGCCGAAGGACTATGCGGACTTCCTGCGTCAGCGGGTCGAAACCAACTACCTGGCCGGCGCGTTGATGGTGCCCGAGCAGTCGGCGATCGAGTTCCTGACCGCGGCCCGCGACAAGCGCGAACTGTCGGTGGAAGACCTGCGCGACGCGTTCGCGGTCACCTACGAGACTGCTGCTCACCGGTTCACGAACCTCGCCACGCAGCACCTCGGAATCCCCGTGCACTTCCTCAAGGTGCACGAGAGCGGAACCCTCTCGAAGGCCTACGAGAACGACAACGTCGCCTTCCCCACGGATGCCCTGGGCTCCGTCGAGGGCCAGATCGTGTGCCGCTACTGGAGTGCCCGCCGCGTGTTCGACGTCGACGATCGCTTCAGCCCGTACCACCAGTACACGGACAAGCCGTCGGGCACCTACTGGTGCACGTCGCGCATCCAGTCGACCAGTCGTGGCGAGTTCTCGGTGAGCGTGGGCACCCCCTTCGCGCACGTGAAGTGGTTCCGCGGGCGGGACACCCCCAACCGCTCGACGTCGACCTGCCCCGACGAGGGATGCTGCCGCCGCCCCCCGACGGACCTCGCCTCCCGTTGGGCGCAGCAGTCACTCCCGAGCGCGCGACTCAACAGCTCGTTGCTCGCTGCGATGCCCACCGGCACGTTCCCGGGCGTCGACCAGACCGAGGTCTTCGAGTTCCTGGAGTCGCACGCGCCGAGCTAGGCGAGCGCTGGGATGACCTCGCGCTCGAACAGCTCGACGCCGCTGCGGTCGTACGCCGACTCCGGGAAGTTGTGGATCGCGTACGTCATGCCGCGCTTCTTCATGTCGGTGAGGCGCTCGACCACTTGCTCCGGAGTGCCGACGGCCAGGGCATCCGCTGACAGGTTCTGGGCGCGGAAGGCCTCGGCCCGATCGGCGCCGATGTAAGGCGTGACCCGGGCGATGATCGCCTTGATGCGGTCCTGAACCTCGGCCTCGGTCGCACCGATCACCGTGTTGTAGTTGGCGGAGCGAGTGATCGCTCCGTAGTCGGTTCCGAGGTCGTCGCAGTGCCCCTTGAGCAACGCCGACTTCGCCTCGAACTCGTCGGGGGTACCCGCGAAGTTCGTGTACTGCGCGTACTGCGCCGCGATGCGCAGGGTCACCTTCTCGCCGCCGCCGGCGACCCAGATCGGGATGCCGCCCTCCTGCAGGGGCAGCGGCCGCACCATCGCGCCGTCGACCTGGTAGTACTGCCCGTCGAGGGTCGCGGAGCCGGTGGTCCACGCCTGGCGCATGATCTCCACGCCCTCGCGCAGGCGGCCGAGCCGCTCCTTCACCTCCGGGAAGCCGTAGCCGTACGCGCGCCACTCGTGCTCGTACCAGCCGCCGCCGATGCCCATCTCGGTGCGTCCGCCCGAGATGATGTCGACGGTTGCAGCGACCTTCGCGAGGTAGGCGGGGTTGCGGTAGCTCATGCACGTGCACATCTGGCCGAGACGAATCCTCGACGTGGATGCCGCGAACGCCGACATCAGCGTCCACGCCTCGTGAGTGGCCTCCTGGGTCGGCACCGGCACGGTGTGGAAATGGTCGTACACCCACAGCGACTCCCAGGGGCCGGCGTCGGCCGCCTGGGCGAGCGACTTCATGGTTGCCCAGTGGTCCTTCGGCTCGATGTCGACAAGATCGTGGCGCCAGCCCTGGGGGATGAAGATTCCGAATCGCATGTGTTCAGCCTAGGCGGCAGCGAAAAAGGCCCGGTCCGAGGACCGAGCCTTTTCAGTGAGTTGCGGGGACAGGATTTGAACCTGCGACCTCTGGGTTATGAGCCCAGCGAGCTACCGAGCTGCTCCACCCCGCGTCGTGCTTCCAGAGTAACACAGGCGCGGGGGTGTCCAGACGGGATCGCGGTTTCGATACGCGGCCCCAGCGGGGCCGCTACTCAACCAGCGAGGTACTACCCTAGGGCAGCAATCGCTCGCGCCACCGCCTCCTGCATGAGCTTGTCGGCCTCGGCCGCCGCGACGAGGTCGCCGTCGGCGTACGCCTGCTGGCGATCGGCCAGCGCGGCCTGGTAGTCGGCCAGCGCCTGCGTCAGCGCGGCGTTGTCGGTCGGCGTCGTCGGGGTAGTCGGCGTCGTCGGATCCGTGGGTGTGGTGGGATCGGTCGGCGTGGGCGGCACGGTGCCGTCACCGGCAGATGCACCCGAGTCGCCGCCGAACAGCGTATCCAGAGCCTGATCGAGGGAGTCCTCGAAGGCGATCTGGTCACCGAACGAGACGAGCACCTTGCGCAGCAGCGGGTAGATCGTGCCCGACGTCGCCTGCACGTAGACCGGCTGCACGTACAGCAGTCCCCCACCCACGGGCAATGTCAGCAGGTTGCCGAGCTTGACCTCGGTCTCACCCCGCTGCAGCAACGCGAGCTGGTTGGCCACGGCGGTGTCCGTCTTGAAGTTGGTCTCCACCTGGCCGGGGCCGGGCACCGTGGTCTGCTTGGGCAGCGTCAGCAGCGTCAGCTTGCCGTAGTTGGGTCCGGCGTCAGAGTCGACTGCGAGGTATCCGGTGAGCACGTTGCGGCTGGAGTCACCACTCGCGTTCGGGATGTATGTCGAGTACAGCGTGAACGCCGGCTGGTCGGTGCCCGGTACCTGCATGGTGAGGTAGTAGGGCGGCTGCAGCGTCTGGTTGCCTGTCGCGGCCACCGGGTCATTCGGCGTGATCCACTGGTCGTCGCTCGAGTAGAACGAGCCCGCGTCGGTCACGTGGTACGAGCCGAGGATCGCGCGCTGCACCTTGAACAGGTCTGACGGGTAGCGCACGTGGTCGAGCAGCTGCTCGCTCATGTCGCTCATCGGCAGCAGAGTGGTCGGGAAGACCTTCGACCAGGTCTTCAGCACCGGGTCCTTGTCGTCCCACGCGTACAGCTTCACGCTGCCGTCGTAGGCGTCGACGGTGGCCTTCACCGAGTTGCGGATGTAGTTGATGTCATCGACGGCGAACGCCGGTGCCGGCGTGTACGTGTCGGCGATGGCGCTCGAGAGCTGCTCCACCTTGGAGTACGGGTAGTTCGCGCCGGTCGTGTAGCCGTCGACGATCCAGACGATGCGCCCGTCGACGATGGCCGGGTAGGTGTCGGCGTCCAGCGTCAGGTAGGGCGCGACCTTGGCGACGCGGTCCTGGGGGTTGCGGTCGTAGAGGATCTGCGAATCGTTGGTCACGGCATCCGACAGGAAGATCTGCTCGGACTGGAACTTGATCGCGTAGATCAGCTTCGTGAAGATGTTGTCGAGCTTCGGCCCACCGTCGCCGGAGAAGGTCGTCGTCGCGTTCTGGTTGCTGTCCTCGCCACCGGAGGGGTAGTCGAGTTCGATGTCCTTGGCGCCGGGCGCCCCACCGACGATCGAGTACTCGGGCGACTCCTCACCGAAGTAGACGCGGGGCTCGAAGTCACCCAGTTCGCCAGTGCTCGGGATGCCCGACTCGAGGAACACGGGCTGGCCGTCGGTCGCGCGCTGGTTGCCGTACGCCGCGACCACGCCGTAGCCGTGGGTGTAGACGACGGTGTCGTTGTACCAGGAGCGGGAGTCGCCCAGGCCGGCCTGGTTGAGCTCGCGCACCGCGATCACGGTGTCCTGGGTCTTGCCCTCGATCGTGTAGCGGTCCACGTCCAGGTGGTTGGCGAACTGGTAGTACTGCTTGAACTGCTCGAGCTGCGCGAAGGCCTGCGGGGCGATGGCGGGGTCGAGGATGCGGATGTTCGCCGTCGTCTCGGCATCGAGGCGCAGCGCGCCCGGCTCGGCGTCGGTCTTCGCGCTGTAGGGCACCTCCTGCACCCCGTCGACCCCATAGGCCGCCCGGGTTGCCGCGATATTGCGTTCGATGTACGGCGCTTCGTAGGTGCGAGCGCTCGGCTCGACCTGGAAGCGCTGCACGATCCACGGGTAGATGCTGCCGACGACGAGACCGCTCACGAGCAGCAGCGCGGTGCCGATGATCGGCAGGCGCCAGCGACCGATGATCGCCGTGACGATGAAGAGCACCGCGACGAGGGCAGCGATGCCCGCCAGGATCGCGCGGCCGGGGATCGTCGCATTCGCCTCGGTGTAGCCGGCACCCGTGTTGAGGAAGCCCTGGCTGGTGCTGTAGAGGGTCGCGTACTGGTCGAGCCAGAGGCTCACCGCCTGAAGCGCGAGGTAGATGGCGGCGGTGATGGCGAGCTGGATGCGCGCCGAACGCGAGATGCGCACCTCGCGACCGCTGAACCGGATCGCCCCGTAGAGGTAGCTGGTGGCAAGCGCCGCGAGACCCGCGATGAGAACGACCGCAGACGCGAAGCCCACGACACCCTGCCACAGCGGCAGGTCGTAGAAGTAGAACGACAGGTCGAGACCGAACTGCGGGTCGGTCTCACCGAACTCGGTCTTGTTGAGCCACTGCCACACGAGCGGCCAGCGTGTCGCGGTGGAGATTCCCGCGAAGACTCCGAGCACCACCGGGATGCCGAACATCGCGAGACGACGCAGCGGCTCGATGACCTGCTGGTAGCGATCCAGCTGCGAGTTGAGCTTCGCGTAGACGGGGCGCGCGCGGAAGGCGAGCTCGATGCTCGCCCACACGGGCACGGCCATGCCGAAGAACCCGACGAAGAACATGATCGCGCCGGCGATCCACTGCGTGGTCAGCACGTTGAGGTACCCGAGCTGGTCGAACCACAGCACATCGGTGTAGAGGTTCGCTACGACGAAGAAGGCGATGACGACAACCGCGATCACGATGGCCGTGATCGTGAGGGTGACCCTCGTCCGGTTGGCGGGCGCGTTGGACGTTCCGGACGCTGCGGTGCTTGACACGAGGTTCTCCATGCTGTTGGGGACTGCGCCCATCTTAAGGGCCGAACCTGCTAAGTCGCCCGAAAGCTCACTTCGTGGGGCAGGTCGGCAATCCCGCGGTTGATCCGTCTCCGCGGATCGCGGCGAGCGCCGTCATGGCGTCGTCCAGGGTGGTGACCGACAGCACGGTGAGTCCGCCCGGGATGTGCCCTGTCACTTCATCGCAGTTCGATGACGGCGCCAGGAACCAGTCAGCACCAGCATTCTTGGCCCCCCACATCTTCTGACGGATGCCGCCAATCGGCCCAACCTCGCCCGTCGAGCTGATCGTGCCGGTGCCCGCGACCGACTCCCCACCGTTGAGCGAGCCCGGCGTGAGCTTGTCCACGATCCCGAGGGCGAACATCATGCCCGCGCTCGGCCCTCCGACGTTCTCCAGCTGGATGGTGACGGTGAACGGGAAGTCGTAATCGCTCGCCACCACGATGCCCAAGATCGGTACCGGGTTGTCGCCGGCGCTGAGCTCTGGATTGATGCGCAGGGTCGTCGACACTCCGGCGCGCAACACGGTCACCTCCGCCGGCTGGCTCACGCCGTTGTCGGCGATCGCGGCACGGAGGCCCGTGACATCCGGGAACGTCACCCCGTTGACCGTCTCGATGACGTCACCGACCTCGAGAAGCCCGTCTGATGGGCCGCCCGCCTGCACCTCGGCGACACTGAGCGTGCTCGGAACCTCGTTGCCCAAGTAGGTGAGAGCGGCGGCGATGGCCTCCTTCTGGGAGTTGGCCATGTCGACCTTGCCCTGCTCGGTGGACTGCTCAGAGGTGACGCCGGGAGGGTAGATCTCCTCGACCGGCACGATGGCCCGGCTCGGATCGAGGTAGGCCGTGGCCACATCGAGCCAGTTCGGCAGGCTGTCGGGGCTGCCGAGCACCCGCACCGTGAGCATGTCGAGCGAGCCCTCGGTCGGGAAGGTCTCCTCCATGGGGATCTGGATCATGGGGACCTCATCGCCGTTGACGGTGACGTCACCGAGCACGTCGTAGACGGGGCCGGGCTGCTCGATCACATAGGGAGCGGGCAGGAGCGCGACGATGACGGCGCCGACGAGCGCGACGATCAGCAAGGACCACCCGAGCCATCCACTGGCACGACGGCGTGCTGGCGGATCAGGGTCGAGATCGGTGAACAGGGTCAGAGCGATCCTCCGGGGTCTTGAGAGGCGTCGGGTGGGGCTGCCCATCTGTTCGCCACAGGCGCACAGCCACGAGCCCCAGCCTAGGTGAAAAGTCAGCATCGCCGACCACGCAGCGGCTAGCGTAGTTTTCATGCCTGACGATTCGCCGGAAGACGACCGGGACAACCCCGAGGACGAGTTCCGCGACATGCTCCGCGACTTCCTCGCGGGAAACACGAGCATCGACCCGGCTAAGCTCGCGGGCGCTGCCGGACTGCCCAACGATCCCGAGATGGTCGCCCAGCTGATCAGCCAGTTGCAGAGCGCGCTGGCCAACAGCGGCGACGGAATCAACTGGGGTCTCGCGCTCGAACAGGCGCGCGGCATTGCCGGGCGTACCACGGTCGTGTCGCTGCCCGCCGAACGTTCGCAGCTCGAGCAGGCCCTGCACGTGGCATCCCTCTGGCTCGATGAGGTGACCGAGATCTCACCCCTTGCGACCGAACCTCGCCTGATGAGCCGGCAGGAGTGGGTGGCCGCAACGATGCCGGTGTGGACCCAGCTCGCCGAGCCCGTGGCCAACTCGATTGCGAACTCGCTCACCGAGGTGCTCCAGCAGAGCGCCGGCGACGAGCTCGACGACATGATCAAGGGCGCCAGCCAGATGATGCGCAACGTCGGCGGCACCCTGTTCGCCATGCAGCTCGGGCAGGTCGTCGGCCAGCTCTCGAGCGAGGTCGTCTCCGGAGGCGATATCGGCATCCCGCTCATGGAGAGCGACCAGGCCGCGCTCATCCCCCAGAACACGATCGCGTTCGGGGCCGGCCTCGACATTCCCATCGACCAGGTCGAGTTGTACCTGGCGGTGCGTGAGCTCGCCCACGCCCGCCTGTTCAAGCACGCCAAGTGGCTGCGCCTGCAGTTGCTCACCTCGATCACCGAGTTCGCCCGGGGCATCCACATCGACACCGAGCGCCTCGAGCAGCTCGCGAGCGACTTCGATCCGAACAACCCCGAAGAACTGCGCGAGGCCATGACCAGCGGCGCGCTCATCCCGCCGAAGTCGCCCGAGCAGCTCGCTGCGCTCGAGCGGCTGGAGACGATGCTCGCCCTCATCGAGGGCTGGGTCGACGTCGTCACCGCACAGGCCACCACCCGCCTTCCGTCGAGCGCCGCCATCGCCGAGACCGTACGGCGGCGGCGCGCCTCGGGCGGCCCGGCAGAATCCGCATTCGCCACCCTCGTGGGCCTCGAGCTGCGTCCGCGTCGCCTGCGTGAGGCCGCAGCGATGTGGCAGCAGGTGACGGATGCCGTCGGCAATTCCGCGCGCGACGAACTGTGGTCGCACCCCGACCTCGTACCCCAGGGTGAGGACATCGACGACCCGAGCGCCCTCATCGCGCGCATCACCGCCACCGAGGTGCAGCCCGACGACATCGACCGGGCGATCGAGGATCTGCTCGGCGACGACACGACGGACCGCCCGCACGAGGACTGAGCCTGTGGAACGCTGGCTCGCGGCGAGGCCGTGAACCGGCACCCTTGAGCGCATGATCCTGAAGCTCGACCCTCGGTATCCGGTCGTCTGGCGAAGCCCGTCGAGCGTGCAGGTCGGCATCGATCCGCCGATCGTGGTCGTCGAGGATCTCACCAGCGGTCAGGAGCGGCTACTCGCTGCCCTCGGCCCCGGAGTGAGCGACGCGGGCGTCGGCATCGTCACCAGGGAGGCGCCAGCGCAGGCCCGGGAGCTGCTCGACGCCCTGGCTCCGGCGCTGCTGCCTGCTGCCGAGTCCGCCACCCAACCACTCGTGGTTGCCCTATCCGGCTCCGGCCCACTGGCCGATGACCTCGCGCGGATTCTCGCGGGAAGCGGTGTGCACGTGCTCACCAGTCCGCGGGTGGAGGCACTCGTCGACGAGGGAGCCGACCTGGCCGTCGCCGTCGCCCACTACGTGTTGGCGCCCGAACTCCACTCGGTGTGGTTGCGGCGTGACGTTCCCCACCTGCCGATCGTGTTCAGCGACTCCGCCGTAAGGGTCGGCCCCATCGTCGAGCCGGGCACCGGGCCCTGCCTGCGCTGCCTGGAGCTGCACCACCGCGACCGCGACATCGCGTGGCCCGCCATCGCGACCCAGCTGGTGGGGCGACGGGGAGCCGCGGAGTCCGCCCTGCTCGCGGGCGAGGGCGCCGCGGCGGCGGCGCGGCTCATCCTCGATCGACTGAGCCTCGACCGGTTGGCCGGGGGTTCGCGCGCGTCATCCGTGTCGTTGCGCATCGACGCCGACACCGGCGAGCGCTCCTACGCAACCTGGCGCCAGCACCCCGACTGCGGATGCCGCGGCATCGAGCACCTCGGTGCGCTCGGCCCTAGAGGTCGCTCAGGAACCGACTGGGCTGCCGCTGCGCGGAGCGGCCGGGGGCTGGGCTCGCCGACCAGCTGAGTCCGAGCCGACGGCGGGCGCGAGTGACCCCCACGTACAGCAGTCGGCGTTCCTCCTCGACGGCGGCGGCATCCTTCGCGTAGCTGATCGGCAGCAGACCCTCGCTGAGCCCGACGAGGTGCACACTCTCCCACTCGAGGCCCTTGGCCGAATGCAGGGTGGCCAGGGTGACGGCGGACAGGACCGGCTCATGTTGCCCCGCCTGTCGCTCGAACAGCTCGTCGACGAACTGCTTGAGCGTCGTGCCCGGCACGGCCGCCTCGGCGAGCTGCATGAGAGCGTTGAGTGACTCCCACCGATCCCGCACGGCTCCGCGGGCCTCGGGCGGTTCCTGCGACCAGCCGATCGAGCGCAGCACGTCGCTGACGGTCTTGAACAGCGGCTCGATCGAGGTCGTGACGGTCGCGCCGCGCAACAGCATGAGCGCCTCCTTCACCTCGCGCTGGTCGAAGAAGCGCGTCGCACCGCGCACCACGCAGGGCACTCCGGCATCGCCCAGCGCCGTCTCGATCGCCTGCGACTGCACATTGATGCGATACAGAACGGCGATCTGCTCCGGCGGGATGCCCGACGCAATCTCCTCGGCGATGGCCGCCGCCACCGCCCGCGCCTCCGAGCTGTCGCTGTCGTAGGTATTCACGGTCGGCCGAGGGCCGGTCAGCTCGGATGCGGCGGTCAGACTGAGCGCACCCGGACGACCGCGCATGAGACGGTTCGCCGCATCGATGATCGGTGGAGCCGACCGGTAGTTCTGCTCCAGCCGAAGCACCACGGCGTTCTCGTGCTCAGCCGCGAAGCCGAGCAGGTACTCGGGACTCGCCCCCGCGAACGAGTAGATCGTCTGGCTGGCGTCGCCCACCACGCACAGGTCGTCGTGGTCACCGAGCCAGAGTTCGAGCAGGTCGTGCTGCAGCGGTGACACGTCCTGATACTCGTCGACCACGAAGAACCGGTACTGCTCGCGCACCTGCTGTGCGACCCGGGGCTCCGCCTCGATCATTCCGGCAGCGGCCAGCAGCACATCTTCGAAGTCGAGCTGACGGCGCTCGTCCTTGAGGTCCTCGTAGGCACGCTGAAGATCGACCATGCGATCCATGGGCAGCGAGGTGGGCAACGTGCGAGTTCGGGTGGCGTACTGCTCCACGCTCAGACGCGAGGTCTTGCGCCATTCGACCTCGGCCGCGGCATCCCGCAGCGTCGCCGTGTCGAGTTTGAGCTTGAGGCCGTCGGCGGCGTGGGCGATCAGGCGCGCCTTGCTGTCGAGGAGCCGCGGCATCGTGCCGCCGATCACCTGGGGCCAGAAGAAGTTCAGTTGCGCCAGCGCGGATGCGTGGAACGTGCGGGCCGCGACCCCGCCGGCACCGAGGGCGCGCAGTCGTCCCCGAAGTTCGCCTGCGGCGCGCGCGGTGAAGGTGAGAGCCATCACCCGCCCGGGCGGATAGACGCCGGTCGCGACCCCGTAGGCGATGCGGTGGGTGATCGCGCGCGTCTTGCCCGTGCCCGCACCGGCGAGAAGGCAGACCGGTCCCAGCAACGCTTCGGCCGCGACCCGCTGCTGGTCGTCGAGTCCGTCGAGCAGAGCTGCGGGTGTGGTCACCGCTGGCCGTCGTCGATGCTCGAGCCGTACCAGTGCTCCACGATCGCCCGGGCGATGGAAGTCGGACCGGGCAGACGGATCTCGTCGAGGGCCATGGCCAGCTCGGCGCGGGAGAACCACCGCAGGTCGAGGATCTCGGTGCCATCGGGCGTTGCGGCACCCGTGAAGCCGTCCTCCACGCGCGCGGTGAAACCCACCATCAGGGACGCGGGGAACGGCCACGGCTGGCTGCCCAGGTACACCGGGTCGACGACGCGCAGGCCCGACTCCTCGTGCACCTCGCGCATGACGGCGCTCTCGAGCGACTCCCCCGGCTCGACGAAGCCAGCGAGCAGGGAGTAGCGGTTGCTCTCCCAGAGGGCGTTCGACCCGAGCAGGATTCGGTCGTCGGCGTCGGTGACGCCCACGATGATCGCGGGGTCGGTGCGCGGAAAGACCTCGCCTCCCGACACCGGATCGCGGCGCACCCAGCCGCCCTTCTCCGACACAGTCGGTTCGCCGGTGCGCGGCGAGAAGCGGTGCGAGGTGTGCCAGTTCAGGATGCCCAGGGCCTCAGTAAGGAGCCCTGCGTCGCGGTCGCTCAGGCGGCTGCCGACCTGGCGCAGGTTCGCCCAGTCCGACTCGGCAAGGTGGCCAGCATCGTCCAACTCGACGGCCACGATCGGGGTTCCCGCGGGCTCGGGACTCGTCGTCGACGTTGACGTACCGAGGTAGACCCGCTCGCTGAAGTGCGGCACAGCATCCACCGGCAGCAGCGCGAGCGAGTCGGGCGTCGCCAGCAGCGCCGAGCCCTGGAAGATCGGCAGGATGCGCGTGGCCGGGTTCGCCCACAACTCGTCGAACAGGGCGGGCCGCTCTCGACCCAGGTGGTCCCGATCCAGCTCGAAACGCGACAGCGGGAGCCTCGAGAGGAAGGACTGTGACATGGATGCGACCCCGTGAAGATGCGTGGCGTGCGGCGGATGCGAGGCGTAGCCGACCTACCCTTAGCGGTATGGCCAGATCTCATCTCACTCTAGCCGCGCTCGCGACATCCGCCGTCCCGGGCCTTGACATCGCCGCCGCCGCCAGCTTCGGGGCGGGACAGAGCAGCGACTTCGACGCGGCGATCATCACCGGCAGAGACGGTCGGCACTGGATCATCCGGGTTCCGCGCAATCCGCGGGCCGAGGCGGAGCAGTCCGCCGACCTCGTGGCCCTTCGGGCACTGAGCACCGGCGTGCGCACCCGACTGCCGTTCGCCGTCTCCGCCTTCGCCGGCCAGGTGCCCGTCGACAGCACCCGCGGCATCGTCTATGAGTTCGTCTACGGCACGAAGACCCCGCTCGACTCGTACACCGCCGGACCGGATTCGCTCGCGGCATCCGTCGGTCGGGCGATCGCGGCGATCCACGGCCTGCCGACGAGTTTCGTGGCCGACGCCGGACTGCCGGTCATGACCGCCGGCGAGTGCCTGCGTTCCTGCGTGACCGTGATGGACCGCGCCGCCGCGACCGGGCTGGTGCCCGCTGCCCTGCTGGGCCGGTGGGAGCGTGCGGCCGAGGATGCCAAGCTCTGGCAGTTCCAGCCGACGGTGATCAATGGCTCACTGGCCGCCGACTCGTTCCTGCAGCAGGACGGCAGTGTGACCGGCGTGCTCGGCTGGCAGGATCTGCGGGTCGGCGACCCGGCCAGGGACATGCAGTGGCTGCTCGGGTCACACAGCGACGCCATCATCGACAGCGCCTTCGACGCGTACTCCCGGCTGCGGGGTGCAAGCGACCGCCAGCTTCGCCAGCGCGCCACCCTGTACGCGGAGCTCGAGGTGGCCAAGTGGCTGCTGCACGGCACCGAGACGCGCAGCACCGAGATCGTGGATGACGCGGTCGAGATGCTCACCGCTCTCGCCGACAATCTGCGCAACGACGTCATGAACCCGATCGGCGCGCAGACCATGCCGACCATGGCCGTCGACGAGGTCGAGGCGTTCCTCGACCGCAACGAGCGCGCCGTCTAGGAAGAGCCGGAGGGCCCCGTCTAGCTCGAACGCGGAACGATCGCGACCCAGCGACCGCGTCGAGGGGTGACGCGCATCTTCAGTCGACCCGAGCGCGCCAGCAACAGCGCGATCGCCACGGCGGCGACGGCGGGCACGGCCCCCGCGACGACGAGGGCGTTCTTCGGGCCGATCTGCTCGGCGATGAACCCCATCAGCGGGCCGCCGATCGCCTGACCGCCGACGATCACCATCGCCCAGAACGCCATCACGCGACCGCGGATCGCCAGGTTCGACGAGAACTGCATCATGGTCTCCCCCGCGGTCATGAGCATCAGGCGGCTCAGGCCGACGCCCACGAGGAGCGCGAGAAAGACGGGGTAGAACGGCGCTAGGCCGAGCAGCGTCATGGCGAGCCCGTAGAGCAGCGCGCTGAAGATGATCGTGCGCAGTCGAAGACTCGACCGGCGGGCGGATGCGAGTGCCCCGGTCAGCGCTCCGACGGCGGCAAGCGAGTTGTACAGCCCGTACCCGGTGGCGCCGGTGCCGTACACGGAGTCGGCGACGCCTGCGAGGAGGGCCGGCATGGGCATCCCGAAGATGGCGACGACACCGACGATCACGAGCGTCCAGAACAGGCTGGGCTTGCCCATGATGTAGCGCACCGCCTCCCTCACCTGTCCCTTCGTATTCGGCGCCCGGGGCGCGGGATGCAGGTCCGCCGAGCGGATCGCGAGCAGCAGCACGATGCCGATCGCCGCGGCGACCACGTTGAGTCCGATCGCCCACCCCGATCCGACGGCCACGATCAGCAGGCCACTCAGGGCGGGGCCGACGAGTGCGCCGAGGTGGAAGATCGACGCGTTGACACTGATGGCATTGCGCAGGTGACGAGCCCCGACCATCTCGGTGATGAAGACGGAGCGGGCCGGAAGGTCGAAGACTTGGGCGATGCCGACCGCGAGCACCAGCGCGTACACGGTGAGCAGTTGGGCATGGCCCGTGATCGCGAGGATCGCGAGCACGAGGTTGAGGAGCCCGCCGACGGCTTGGCAGACCAGCATGACGGCACGCTTGGAGAAGCGGTCGGCGATGACTCCGGCGTGCGCGCCGAGCACCAGCGTCGGCAGGAACTGCAGGGCGATCGTCAGCCCGACCAGCGCCACGCTGCCGGTGAGCTCGAGCACCAGCCAGTCGACGGCGATGCGCTGCATCCAGCCGGCTGTGTTCGAGATGAGTTGGGCGACGACGTACAGGCGGTAGTTGTGCAACCGCAGCGCGCTGAAGGTGTCGCGCCATGCTGGCCGCTGCATCGCGACGGCGATCGGCATCGTCGCGGGATCAGTCACCCTACGACGATAGTCTCGAGGCATTCATGCGATGGGATAATTGGCTCAATAAGTCCCATAGCGAAACGTAATGAGAGGTGGCTGGCCGTGTTCGATCCGGTGCTGCTGCGCAGCTTCGTCGCCGTCGCCGAGACGCTGAGTTTCACCCAGTCGGCCCATCAGCTGAGCCTCAGCCAACCGACGGTGAGCCAGCACATCCGCAAGCTGGAGCTCGCCGCCGGGCGCAATCTGGTGACCCGCGACACTCGATCGGTGGCACTCACCGACAACGGCGAGGCGATGCTGGGATTCGCCCGAACGATTCTCGCCGCGCAGGATCAGGCCCAGAGCTACTTCACCGGGTCAGCAATGCGGGGGCGCCTGCGCTTCGGGTCGGCCGACGACCTCGCCCTCACGCAGTTGCCGGGCATCCTGCGGGACTTCCGGCAGCTCTACCCGCAGATCAATCTGGAGTTGACGGTCAGCCAGAGCCCCACACTGCTGCGTCGGCTCGCTGCCGGAGCCCTCGATCTCGTATTCATCAAGCAGGATCCGGGCAGCACCGAGGGTCGACTGGTGCGGCGCGATCGCATGGTGTGGCTGGGTCACCGCAGCATGACCCTCGACCGGGATGCCCCGGTGCCCCTGATCGCCTACCAGGCGCCGAGCCTCAGTCGCATGTACGCGATTCGCTCCCTGGAATCCGTCGGCCGCATGTGGCGCATCACGTGCAACGTCAAGGAGGTCAACGGAGTGCTCGCGGCGGTACGGGCCGGCATCGGGATCGCGGTGTTCCCCCAGTCGCTGATCCCCCCGGACCTGGCGCAGGTCTCCGCCAACTACGAACTTCCCGAACTCGGCGACGTCGACTTCTCGCTGCTCGACAACCCGAGCGCGCCCCGCGGTCCGATCGATGCCCTGACCGCCGCGATCCTCAGCAGACCGGTGCACCAGTAGGCCCTGCGTCAGGGTGGGCACCACCGGTCAGGGCTTCATCGCCTGCTCGAGCAGGTTCTGGAATGGCTCGGGAGGCACACTGACGAAGCCGGAGTACGGGTGATCCATGGCCGCCGTCACGAAGATCAGCAGCGCGACGAACACGGCGATGAGGCCGGACATGATCAGGTGCACGCGCAGGTTGCGCGCCTCGACGAGCGCGAGCATCAGGGCGTTGAGGGCGGCCCCGACGGCGACGAGCACCCACAGCAGCGGCGGCAGGGCGAGCTTCGTCTCGTCCAGCCGAGCGCGGCGGGCTTCGACGAAATCGAAGAACAGACCCACGGTCTGGTTGTGCAGTGCCTGTCCCCCGCTGGTCGAGGGCTCGTAGGCGAAGAGAATCGACTGGATGGAATCGACCTGGGCATTGCCCTCGGCCGGAATGATGTCGCGGCCCTGAAGAGGCCAGTCCACGGAGATGACGTTCTGCGTGTACAGCCGCAGTTGCTCCTGCAGATCGGGGCCGACGGGCGGCGGGTACGACGAGACCGCCCGGTACAGGGTTCCGAGCGAGGATGCCTCGTCGAGCACGACACCGCTGACGCGCTGGAAGTTCTCGTAGACCGACACCGCGATCAGCGCCAACAGGATGCCGTAGAAGATCCCGTAGGACTGCATCGCATACCCGAGTACCCGGTCCCACTCCTCGTGGTTGGCCGACACCCGCTTCACCCACGGACGCACGGCGAGCAGGATCGCCCACGAGAACGCGAGGAAGAGGAGCACGAACGTGGGCAGCGCGATCCAGATCGGACCGTCGTAGAAGAAGAAGTTCACCGCGCCTCCCGTCTGCGTGTGCCGCGCTACGCCAGCGCGGCTCGCCATCGTTCGAGCAATTCGGACTCATCGTAGATGTGATCGGGCCGGATCACGCGATTGTCGGCGACGAAGTAGAACACCGCGTCGATGAGGTCGGGATCGATGCCGCGCCACTTCGAATAGGCGAGACGGTAGAGGGCGAGCTGGAGCTGCTTCTGCTCGAGATCTGCGGCATCCTTCGGCGCCTTGCCGGTCTTCCAGTCGACGACCTCGAAGCGTCCGTCGAGCTCGTAGACGGCGTCGATCTTGCAGATGATGATGCGGCCGTCGAAGGGCAGGTGGATCTCCCGCTCCACCTCGACCGGCCGCCGCGCCGCCCAGGGGCTGGCCTCGAAGGTTGCCTTGAGGCGGTCGAGGTCGGCGTCGGTGAGGGTGTCTCCGGCGTCGGTCTCGCCGGGTGCGGCATCCAGCTCGTCGGCACCGACCGTCGCGGCGGCAAGCTGCTCGGCGTCTCCGCCTGGACCGAACCGGTTCTCCACCCAGGAGTGGAACAGGGTGCCGAGTTGGGTTGCCCGATAGGGCTGCTCCGGCATGGGTCGGCGCAGGCCCGATGCCACGGCGCCCGGCTCGCTCACGTAGTCCTTGAATCGGGAAGCCGGCACGCGGGTGGGAACCTCGACGGGTTCCGGGGCACCGAGCCGACGGCGACGCTCCTCGAGAAGTAGCTCGATGTCATCAGCCCACGGTCCGGCGATGGCCGGATCCGTCTCCCGCACGGCCGCGGCGGCGCTCTCGACCGCTGTACGACGCCGACCGAGTGGGTCCATCGGCCAGATGATGCGCTCGAGATCGTCGCCCATCGGGTTCTCATCGGATGCGGGACCCTCGGGCAGGTCGAGGCCCAGCTCGGTGAGGTAGACGCTCGGCACGCGCGGTTTGGCCTGGGTCGCCCAGAACGAACCGCTCAGCAGCAGCCCGTGCCGGGCTCGGGTGACCGCGACGTAGGCGAGCCGCCGCTCCTCGGCCAGCAGGTGCTCGCGCACCCGACCGCCGAACGCCTTCTGCTCGTCGACCAGATCCTTGCGGGTGGTCTGGGACTCCCAGGCGAAGACGGGCAGCTCGGCGACATCCCCGCGGAAGGACCACGGCAGTTGACCGAAGGCGAGCCAGCCGAGGTAGCCGCCCTCGACGGGCCGACCGGGAAGCTCGTCGTCGACGAGGCGCGGCACGACCACGTGATCCCACTCGAGACCCTTGGCGCCGTGAATAGTGAGCACCTGCACGGTTCCGGGTTCCGGATCCTCCGGGCGCGGGGAGAGATCCTCGCGCTGCTCCGCCTCACGCAGCCAGGAGAGGAAGCCGCCGAGGGTGGCGACCTCCTCGAGCGCGAGGTAGTTGCCGACCGCATCGAAGAACGCCTCGAAGGTGGATGCTCCGAGCGGCCGGTAGTCGTTCGCCGAGACCTCGATGTCGAGCTGGAGCTCCTGAAGCACGAAGGCGACGAGGTCGGGCAGATCGAGGCCACCCCGCGAGCGCAGTCGCGCGATGAGCCTGCCTGCGTCACGCAGCCGATCGAGTCCTTCGGGCGTGAAGCTAGCGAGCGCGGTGTGGCCCTCGCGCGCGGTCGACAGGAAGTCGAGAGCATCCACGATCGACCCGCCCTCGCCCTCCGCGACCGAGGCCTTCAGTGCCTGCGCGAGTTCGTCGTCGTAGCGCTGCTGCGCATAGTCGCGATCCCGCAGCCATGACGCGAGACGGTGCAGTGCCCAGAGATCCTGCACCCCGACTCGCCAGCGCGAACCCGCGAGCAGGCGAACCAGCTCGAGGCCCGCCGACGGATCGTTCATCACGGTGAGAGCGCACACCAGGTCGGCGACCTCGGGCTCGGCGAGAAGTCCTCCGATGCCGAGCACGTGGAACTTCACGCCGTGCCGCCGCATCGCCTCGAGGAAGAAGCCCTGAGTCTTGCGGGTGCGGAAAAGCATCGCCGCGGAGGGTGGCGTGCCGCGCACGTCGAGCCTGGCCTTGAGCCAGCGGGCCGCGGCATCCGCCTCATCGGCGACCGTCTCGAGGAACTCGATGTCGACCGGGAGGTCGCTCGCGGTCGGGCTCGCGTCGAGACGATCGACCTGCACCTTCGCGCCGGCGACGAACGGCGCCACGATCGTGTTGGCGACGTCGAGGATGCGCCTGCCGTTACGCCAGCTCGTCGACAGCGCGAAGCGCGTGTCGGTCGCCCCGAACGCGGTCGCGAAGTCGTCGAGGTTCGAGGCGCTCGCCCCGCGCCAGCCGTAGATGGACTGGTTGGGGTCGCCGACCGCCATCACCGGATGCCCGGCGAACAGTTGGGCGAGCAACCGGGCCTGCACGACCGAGGTGTCCTGGTACTCGTCGAGCAGCACGACACGGAACCGGTCCCGCTCGATCTCGGCGACTCGCGGCTGGCGGCGCAGAATCTCGAGGGCGAGAGCCACCTGGTCGGAGTACTCGACCAGCCCGCGCCGCACCTTCGCGTCGCCGTACTCGGCGGCCAGGTCGACAAGCACATCGAGGGCGCCGACGGTCTCGGCCCACCCGTCGACCTGGGCGTAGGCACCGCGACCGCCCGGGGGCAGGTCGACGATTCGCGCGAAACGCCGAGCGAACTCCTGCACCTCGACGGGCACCGCGACGTTCTCCGCGAGGGAGCGCGAGATCGTGAGCGTGGCCTTGGTGACGGGGTCGAGGTTCTTGCCGATGTCGGCGAGCCGGTCATCCTTGGTTCTGATCACCGTCGTGCGCGCCAGCTGCCAGGCGGCCGCCTCGCCGAGAACGGCACCGTCGCTCTCCCGGCCGAGCGCCGCGGCATTGTCGCGGTAGAGGGTGTTCGCGTAGGAGTTGTAGGTCGCCACTGTCGGAGCGTCGAACGGGTCATAGCCCTCGCCGAGCAGGCCCACGCGCGCGAGGTCGGCGATGCGCTCCCGGATGCGCAGGGCGAGTTCGCCCGCCGCCTTGCGCGTGAAGGTGAGACCGAGAATCTGGCTCGGGTCGACCATGCGGTTGGCGAGCAGCCACAGCACCCGCCCCGCCATCGTCTCGGTCTTGCCGCTGCCGGCACCCGCAACCACGAGCGCGGGGGCGAGAGGGGACTCGATGACGGCGCGCTGCTGTGCGGTCGGTCGGGGACGGGACAGGGCATCCGCGATCTGGTCGGCGTTGATCGTCGGCTCAGTCACTGGACACCGCCCGCACCCGCTGCAGCCTCAACCGCGAAGGGTCTCCCCGACCGTAGATCGGAAGCTCCGCCTCACCCGCGAACTCGGCCGCCGCGATCAGTGACGCCGCCGCACGCACCCGCTCGCGGAAGGCCTCCAGCTGATCGGCGTCGAGCGGAGCCTGATGGGCCTCGCGGTAGAGCTTCGAGCCGATGCCCTGCTTGACGAAGAGCAGCTTGGCTCCGCCCTGTCGGTGCCCGTCGTGGCCAGCGAGCGGCTCGTCGAGGATGCCTTCGGTGTAGGCGAGCTGGTATGCCGCGAGCTGCGGATGCTCGTCGATGGTCGACTGGGTGGTGATCGGCGTGCCGGTCTTCAAGTCAACGATGACGACCTCGCCCGTCGGTGAGATCTCGACGCGGTCGATCGACCCGCTGAGCTTCGCGTTATCGACCTCGAGGGTGAACCGGCTCTCGGCGCCGACGAGGGTCTTGCCCTCGCGCTGGAAGTCCTGCAGGTACTCGGCGAGCGCCGTCGTGAAACCCATCGCGATGCGTCGCTGGCGCTCGGCGAGCCAGGGTGCCTCGAACAGCAACTCGCTCCAGCGCTGCTCCACCGCCGCCCACAGCGCCTCCTGCGTGGGCTCGGGGGCGGTCTCCATGGCCCAGTGCACGATGGTGCCGACGTTGGCGATCACGCCCGAGTCGGAGCCCGCGATCTTCTCGAGGAACCAGTCGAGCGGGCTGTCGAGCAGCTTCTCAATCGCCGACGGTGACACCGGCACCTGCTCGCCATCGAACAGCGGCCCGGTGGAGCTGGGCTGCCTGAGACCGTGCCAGTCGTCCGGGTCGGCGCCGGGCACCGACTCGACCGCGAGCGCGGCGAGGGATGCCGCGGCCTCCCCCGCGCGCTGCCCGGCCACGAGCATCCGGCGCAGCTTGCCGACCTGCGCGCGAAGCGACAGCGGGGTGGCGGTCGGATCGAGCGTCTCGGTGCCCGCCGGGGCCAAGCCGAGGAACACGCTCGACGCCTCGTCGTCATTGGCGACGGCGGCGAGGATCACCCGGGTGCGGGCCCGCGACACGGCAAGGGCGAAGAGTCTCAGCTCGTCGCCGAGCACCTGCTTGCGTTCGTCGACCGCCGTCGACTCAACCCCGGTGACGATGCGCACAAGATCCTGCGGCGCCAGAAGCGAGCCGCGCAGCCGCAGGTTGGGCCATGCGCCATCCTGAAGGCCACCGACGACGACGGTGTCGAACTCCAGGCCGACAGTTCCGGCGGGTGTGGTGACGAGCACGGCGTCGTCGAAAGCCCGGGGCGACAGGGTGTCCTCCGGCACCTCCGCGTCGAGCACCTCGTCGAGGTAGAGCGACGGGCCCTTGTCGGGCCGGAGCTCCACGAAACGCTTCGCGGACGTGAACAGCGCCACGATGCCGTCGAGGTTGCGGTTGGCCTCGGCCGCCGTGATGCCGGCACCGAGCGCCTGGTCGTGCCAGCTACGGGCGAGGCCGCTGCGATCCCACGCGATCCACAGCAGTTCCTCGATCGAGCCGTCGCTCGCCCCGAGACGGGCGATGGTCTCGGCGAGGCGCTCGGCGGCCCGAGCGACCCGATGGTCGATCGAGGCGAGCCTGCCGGGAGCGGCGAGCGCCTCGGCCACGAGCTCGTCGCCGGGGCGGTTGCCACCACCCGCGACCTCCTCGGCGCGGAGCGCTATGCGCAGACGGCGCAGCGCCAGCGCGTCGAGCCCACCGAACGGGCCGAGAAGCAACTCGGTCGCCACGGCCGGCGTGAGCGGCTCACGACCGACCCCCACCGACGCCAGCCGCAGCAGGCTGCGGGCCGCGAAGTCCTCGCGCAGCGCCGTTCCCGCGGCGGTCGTGCGAGCCGGAACCTCGGCCATCGCCAGAGCACGCACCACCGGCGCCAGCTGCGCGCCGCTGCGCACCACGACAACCATCTGAGACCACGGCACGCCGCGGTGCAGGTGCGCCTCACGAAGGGCGCGGGCCACCGTCGACCACTCGCGCGCGGGACTCGGCGCCTGCACGAGGGCGACCGGCACGGCGGCATCGGCGCCCGCGCCGATCGCGGCGCGCTGCCTGCCCGCGGCGGCCGTGCCGATGCGGGCCGTGACGGACGACGTGAAGGCCCGCAGGGCGGCACCCTGACGGTGACTCGTCGACAGCGTGAGCGTGGTGAGATCCGGCAGGGCCAATACGGTGGCCAGGCGGCCGAGGGCGTCGGGCTCGCCGCCGCGGAAGGCGTTGGCTGCGACATCCGGATCACCGAAGGCGATCACGGCGATGCCCCGGGCGGCCAGCGAGCGCAGCAGCGCCAGCGTGGTCTCGGTCGCCTCCTGCAGGTCGTCGACGACCACCAGGCGCAGGGCCGAGGCCCGCTCCCCCAGCTCGCCGCGCTCGACTGCCGCAACCGCGTAACGGGTGAGCTCGGCCTGATCGAAGCGCGTCTCGGAGCGGTAGGAGAGAACCTGCGTGTACTCCTCGATCAGCTGCGCTGCGGCCACCCACTCCGGATGCCCGTGCGCGCCGGCCAGGCGGCGCAGCTGCGCGACATCGACGTCGTACTCCGTGGCCCGGGTCATCAACTCACGCAACTCGGTGCGGAAGGTGCGCAGCCTCCGCACCTCGGGACCGAGGTGCTCGGGCCAGCGCGGGCCGGACCCCTCCTCGAGGTGACCCTCGATGAGGGAGGCGAGCTCCACATCCTGCTCGGCGCCACTGACCAGCCGCGGTGGCAGCGCCCCCGCCGCGCGGGCAGCATCGCGAACGATCTCGAAGGCAAGCGAGTTGACCGACCGCGCCATCGGCCCCGTCGTGGGCACTCCGAGGCGCAGCGCGATCGCGTCGCGCAGGCGGGTGGCCGTGGCGCGGGACGTCGTGAGCGCGAGAACCGCGTCGGCACCCCAGCCCCTGACGAGCACGCGGTCCGCGACCACCTCGATGAGGGTGGTGGTCTTGCCGGTGCCGGGGGCGCCGAGAACGGCGGCGGATGCGTCATCCGCCAGATCGATTACGACGCGCTGTGACGGGTCCATGGAGACCGGCGGAGCCGAGGAGCGGCCGCGGGCGAATCCCATCATCGTCACGGGTCAACGGTAGCGGCGTGCGCTGACAGAGAACGCAAGGAATCGCCTCCCGAGTTCTGTCGTACCCTAAGCCTGTGGACATTCGTATCGGCATTGCCAACAGCCCCCGTGAGATCAACTTCGAGTCGTCGCAGAGCTCCGCGGAGATCGAGAAGATCGTCGCCACCGCTCTCGACACGGATGCCAAGTTCGTCAGCCTGAAGGACGACAAGGGCAAGCTTTACATCGTTCCCACGGCCGCGCTTGCGTACCTGGAGGTGGGCTCCGAGGAGTCCCGCCGCATCGGCTTCGTCGCCTGACCGAGAGGATCGACGCATGGAACTGCTCTTCGTCACCGTGATCGGCGCCGGCATCGGCCTCATCGTGCGCTACGTGCTGCCCAGCCGGGGCACCTACGGTGTGCTTCTCGTTCCCGCGATCAGCGCGGCGGCTACCGCCATCACCTGGGTGGCCCTGCTGTGGGCCGGCCAGACGTTCGACGGAACCTGGATCTGGGTGGCCAGCCTCGCTGCAGCCGTCGCCGCGGGAATCGCCGCCGCCGTCACTCTGCCCCGCCAGCGCGTCGACGCGGATGCCCGCCTGTTCGCCCAGCTCTCAGGCGGTAAGGCCTAACCCACGGATCGCGCGACTGGGCGCCCTGGCACCCAGCACCGCACCGCATCTCGGTACTGCCGATAGGGATCACCGAACCGCTTTTCGAGGTCGGCCTCTTCGTGCGGTCGCACCGCGTAGTTCCACAGAAGTGACCCAAACAAGGCGTAGGCGACAACGAGCCAGGACGAGAGCATCAGGCCGACGGCAACCCCCTGCACGATGCCGGAGACGGCCATGGGGTTGCGAACGAATCGGTACGGGCCGGCCACGACTAGTTGTCGAGGCATGGCGGCAGGCAGCGGGGTTCCCTTCCCGAGCGTGGACATCGCAGCGGCCGACCAGATCCCCAGTGCACTGGCAAGTACGAAGATGACCGCGCCCACTACGGGCACCCCCACTGGCAGCGTGATCGCGAAGCCCCATCGATGTTCGAGCCATCGGATGATGATCGGCATGACCCCGAGGAAGAACCCCCAGAAGAGCACGATCTGGACCGCCGTCGCGACTGCATGACGCAGCGCTGAGCCGCCCGGGCGCGCAAGCCGGAAGGCGAACGGGCCCAGCAGGATCCACTGCGTGGGAATCAGTCCGAGGACGAGCAGAGCGAGGGCCGCGACAGAGCCGCCTGCCGCGGCTGCCATTGCCAGCACGCCCCAGCCAGCCTGGCCAGTCACTGTCGCGTACCCGGCCAGGGCGACTGCGACGAGTCCGGTCCAGCCGGTGGCGATGAACGCCGCGATGCGGATGCCAGCTGCCGCCAACCCGGACGCGAGGACGAAGAGTGGAACATCGAACAGTGCCACGACGACCGGGTCGAGTTGACCCAGAGTCACTAGCCTCACCCACGGGGAAGAGAACACGAGTAACCACCACGTCGCGCCCGCGAGGGCTTGCACAGCGAAGTAGGCGCGGCCCCACAGCACGGGCCGTGTCACGGCTCCACCACTGCCCGCGTCACGCCCGCCCGCGCTGCAGCAGCAGCGAGTCCCTCATCGAGTGTCATGACACTGGCGGAGTAGCCGATCGCGGCGTGCAGGACTACGGCATCGGGCATCCGTATGCCATAGGTGCTTCGCACGCGTGCTATCTCTGCGGCATCGGTGGGGGCCAGCGGGAGGATGCGCACGCCGATCCGCGTAACTGCTGCGAGCGCTGCATCCTGCACGCCCGCGGCAGTCGGATGCACGAGTGCCTCGGCGAGGGTGATCACGGAGCACGCGAACTCATCGAACGAGTTCGACTCGAGAAGGTCGACCGCGAATCGGTGATGCGCATCCCGATCATCGAGGAAGGCGATCACGACGTTCGCGTCGAGAACGATCACTCGGGCCACTCGGTGCGCAGGGCGGCAGCGGCATTCGCCGGATAGACGCCGCTCACCGCGCCTGCGGATGCCCGCACGAGTGCGCGACGATCGACCGCCACCGCGCTGTGGCCAGCCAGGACCAGCCGGCGCAACAACTCCGCTCGGTCGTGCCGCAGGTCGGGCCACACCAGAGCCGCATCGTCGAGAGCCGCGGCGATTGCCCGGGTCTCGGTGATGCTGTGGCGAGCGCGAGCGGTGGGCACGACCGAAGTGTAGCACCGGCACTCAAGTGCAGCACCGAGCTCAGGCGGTAAGGCCCAACCCATCCATACGCCGCGTGTGCGCGGCGATCAGTTCGGTGAACACCGGCTCGACCCGGGCTTCGTCCGACTGGTGGTTCTCGGTGAAGGTCAGCGCCGAGCGCGCGACCAGCATCGTGTCGCCGACCAGCCGTCGCCCCCACATGGCGAGGCGGGATGCCAGCCGAGGGTTGGCATCGATGGCCTGCTGCAGCTGCTGGGCGAGAATGTCCTCGGCCGAGGTCGACTGGTAGATGTCGGTGATGCGCTTGGCCGCATCCGCCGGCAGGCCCGCTGCCAACCGCACGAAGAAGTCGTCGAGGAACCCGGCACACAGGTAGCACGTCATCAGGGTCTCGAACCAGTCGGCGCCGTGAGTCCAGCGCTCGAACTGGTCGACCTCGGCGGTGTACGGCTCCATCGCCTCGGCGACCGAACCCCCCGCACGCACGATCTCGTCGGCGAGCGCCCGATGCTTCGCGATCGACAGCTCTGCTGCGCGACCGATCGCTGCCTTCGCCGCCGTCGTCGGGGCGGCGGAGATCGCCCGGGACAGGTTCTCGAAGAGCGTCAACTGCACGTATGCGGCCCGGCCCAGGAACTCCGTGAGCGGCGGTGTGAACTCGACGAGGTCCACCTTGGTGGTGACGATGTCCTCTGAGCGGGACCGGAGTCGAGGTACCTCGATGCGCCGGGATGCACGCCAGAACCAGTTAGCCACGGGGCAAGCTTACGGGAGGCTCGATGCGCCTGCGGGGAAACCGCCGCCGCGACCGGCTAAACTGTGCACATGCCCTCCGTTCTGGCGAGGGCTCTGCGCCCCAGGAAACAAGCGGGCGTACTCACGCACCTCTTTCCGTTAGGGCATACATCACTGTGACATTCGCAGATCTGGGCATCGAACAAGACATGGTCGACGCTCTCGCGACCAAGGGCATCATCGAACCCTTCCCCATCCAGGAGCAGACCATCCCCATGGGCCTCTCCGGCCAGGACATCATCGGACAGGCGAAGACCGGAACGGGCAAGACCCTCGGCTTCGGGCTGCCGCTGCTGCAGTCGCTGGGCACGGATCCCGAGCCCGGCGTGAAGGCCCTCGTGGTGGTTCCCACCCGGGAGCTGTGCGTGCAGGTTGCCGAGGACCTCGTGCTCGCGGCATCCAATCGCAGCACCAAGATCGCCGCGATCTATGGCGGCAAGGCCTACGAGGGGCAGGTCGAGGAGCTCAAGGCCGGCGCGCAGGTCGTCGTCGGTACGCCCGGTCGCCTGCTCGACCTTGCGAGCCAGCGCCTGCTGAGCCTCAAGGACGTCAAGGTCATGGTTCTCGACGAGGCCGACAAGATGCTCGACCTCGGGTTCCTGAGCGACATCGAGAAGTTGTTCTCGCAGACCAGCCCCACCCGCCACACCATGCTGTTCTCGGCGACGATGCCCGGCCCGATCGTGGCTCTGGCCCGCCGCTTCATGAACCGGCCGATCCACATCCGTGCGACCGACCCCGACGAGGGTCTGACGCAGGCCAACATCAAGCACATCGTCTACCGCGCCCACAACCTGGACAAGGACGAGGTCATTGCGCGCATCCTTCAGTCCGAGGGTCGCGGCAAGACCGTCGTGTTCACGCGCACCAAGCGCGCAGCGGCCAAGCTCGTCGAGGAGCTCAACGACCGCGGATTCAACGCCGCCGCCGTGCACGGTGACCTCAACCAGGAGCAGCGCGAGCGTGCCATGGCCGCCTTCAAGGCCGGCAAGAAAGACATCCTCATCGCCACGGATGTCGCGGCTCGCGGCATCGACGTCAACGATGTCACCCACGTCATCAACCACACCATCCCCGACGATCACGACACCTACCTGCACCGCGCGGGCCGCACGGGACGCGCGGGCAAGACCGGCATCGCGGTCACCTTCGTCGACTGGGACGACATGCACAAGTGGTCGCTCATCAACCGCGCGCTCGACATGGGCATCCCGGAACCGACCGAGACCTACTCGTCGAGTCCGCACCTGTTCACCGATCTCGACATCCCGGAGGGCACCAAGGGTCGCCTGCCGGGCACTCACTCGACCAAGGTCGTGGCACCGCCCGCAGGCCGCGATGGCGGCCGCGGCGGTCGCGACGGCGGCAGTCGTGATGGCGGCCGCGGCGGCCAGTCGCGCCAGGGTGGCCAGTCCCGCGAGGGCGGCCAGTCCCGTCCGAGCTCGTCGACGTCGGCCGACGGTTCGGCCGAACCCCGCGCCGAGGGCTCGCGCCCACCGCGGTCGCGCAACCGCACTCGCACGCGTCGGCCCAGCACTCCGCCGGCGGCCTAGCCGTCAACCTTCCTTGTGGTCCCACGCGTCGTGATGGCACAGTGAACTTCAGGGAGGCCCCAATGATCCACGTGAGTCGTGCACCCCGTGTGGCAGGCGCGCTGGCCGCGGTGACGCTGCTTGCAGCGTGCTCCGCCGCACCCAGCGACGCCGGACCGGATCCTGACGCGGTCGATCCGGCTCCGCCGGTCGTCGACGACGCGAGCGGCTGCCTCACGGGGGCACCGTGGTCGCTGAACCTGCCTGATTACGCCGAGCAGGCCCAGACCTACATGGTCGGCCTGGGCATCCCGATCAGCGAGTTCTCGATGTCGGGCAGCCAGACCGTGCAGTTCACCGGCGACGGCCTGATGTCGGTGCTCACCGATGTCACCTCGGAGGGCACTCTCGATGTCCCCGGCGTCGGACCGTTCCCCCTCAGCGTGCACTCCGATCTCGGCGGAAGCGGCGACTGGTCGCTCGACGACTCGGGCATGATGACGATCCAGAACTGGGCGTCGGTGGGCTCATCTGAGGCCGATCCCACGACGGGCGCGGAAGTCCCCGTACTCGACTTCAGCACGATCGACGGCGTGGGCGTGACCTGTCAGCCGGGCTTGCTGTCGTTGACGGTGGCCAACTCACCCTTCGTGCCCCTGTTCACCCGCTGACGCGGCAGCGCAACTCAGCCCACGAACGGCACCGCGCCGGTGCCCCGGGCGACCAGCTTCGCGAGCACCTCGGGGCTCGTCGTGTTCTCCGCGAGCCGGTTCGGCTTGCCCTCGCCGTGGTAGTCGCTGGATCCGGTGAGCTCGAGGCCGAACTTCTTCGCCAGTGTCCGCAGGCGCGCCTTGCCCTCGACGGTGTTGTCGCGGTGGTCGAGTTCCAGACCGAAGAGACCCACATCGACGAGTTGGCGGATGACAGTGTCATCCATGGGCCGGTACTTGTTGCTGGTGACCGGATGCGCCAGCACGGCCACCCCGCCGGCCGCAACAATCGTGCGCACTCCCTCGACGGGCGACGGCGCGTAGTACTTGACGTAGTAGCCGCCGCGCCAGTGCAGGATCGACTCGAACGCTGCCGTGCGGTTGGGCACGAAGCCTTTGCGCACCAGTGCGTCGGCGATGTGGGGGCGACCGAGTGTGGTGCCGTCCGACGACTCGGCGAGCACGTCGTCCCAGGTGAGGTCGTAGTCGGCCGCGATGCGCTCGACGATCTGCTCGGCCCGGTGCAGGCGGCCGTCGCGAATGCGGGCCGTTTCTGCGACGATGTCGCCGTTGTTGGGGTCGAAGAGGTAGGCCAGCACGTGCACGCTCGCCGGCCCCCAGTTGGTGCTGAGCTCCATGCCCGGGATGACCGTGAGCCCGGTTCCCGCGGCAGCCGCGAACGCTTCGTGCCAGCCTGCAGTGGAGTCGTGATCGGTCAGCGCGACGGTTCCCAGACCCGCCTCCACGGCGGCGCGCACCAGCTGCGTCGGCGTCTCGGTGCCGTCCGAAACCGAACTGTGCGTGTGCAGGTCGATCGGGCCGTCGGACATCCCTCAAGACTATTGGTCTAAACTTCGGCAGGATGTTTGCCCGCCTGCTGCCCGCCCTCGTGACCGTGGGCATCGCCATCACCGCTCTGGTGCTCGCCTGGCCCCAACTGTTCGGCGTCGCGCGCGCGCCGGTCGTCGCTCAGGTCGTCGCGCTGCGAGGGCTGGGCATCGTCGTCGCCCTCGTGCTCGTCGTCACGTTCACCCTGTTCGCGCTGCTGGCGCCGGCCGCCCGCCGCTTTCTGGCGTCACTTGCCGTTGTGCTGCTCGCGTTCTGTGCGATCAACGCCGCGGTGCTGGCGACGCGCGGATTCGGCAACATGGCCTTCGAAACGGCGAACGATGCGACGGTCACGGTGCTCTCGTGGAACACCCTCGGGGATGCTCCGGGGTCGGCCGTGATCGCCGGCCTCGCGCTCGAGTCCGGGGCCGACGTGGTGGCCCTGCCGGAGACGACGCGGGCCACGGGTGAGGAGGTCGCTGCGCTCATGGCTGAGGCCGGGCATCCGATGCAGGTTCTGACGGTCGCGTACGACGAGGTCTCGAAGGCCCGCTCGACGACCCTGCTGATCGGCAACGATTTGGGCGACTATGACGTGGATGACACGGTGCCCACCACCGCCCAGCTGCCGTCGATCGTCGCCACGCCGGCAGACGGCTCGGGTCCGACGATCATCGCCGTGCACACGCTCGCCCCCATCCCGCCGATGATGGCGGCCTGGGAGAGCGACCTCAGGTGGGCGGCATCCGCCTGCTCGGGCGACAACGTGATCATGGCGGGCGACTTCAACGCGACGCTCGACCACTTCGGCGGACTGCTGCACGCCGAAGGGGCAACCCTGGGCAACTGCGCCGACGCGGCCCTCGCCACCGACAACGCCGCCGTCGGCACCTGGCCGACGATGCTGCCCGCGCTTATCGGTGCGCCCATCGACCACGTTCTGGCGACACCGAACTGGCGCGTCAGCGGCATGCGGGTGATCGCCTCGCACGACGGCTACGGAAGCGACCACCGCCCGATCCTCGTGCAGTTGTCGCCCGCGGGGTGAGAATGGTGTCATGGCAGAATCCACGACTCCGGCCCCCCGCGCGACCTCGAACCGCTCCACCACCCCGGTGAGCGAGACCTTCGCGCAGTACATCGCCTCGCAGTGGGCGGAGCGGCCCGACGTGCTGCCGTCGCCCCGCGAGCAGGCGTCGTACGCCGCAGAGCGCCGTTCGCGCATCTCGGCGATGCATCCGGGTAAGCGCCTCGTCGTCCCGGCGGGCGCGGCCAAGACCCGCTCGAATGACACGGACTACGCGTATCGCGCACACTCCGCCTTCGCGTGGCTCACCGGGTGGGGCTCCGACTCGGTCGCCGGCAGCGTGCTTGTGCTGGAGCCGACTGCCGACGGCCACGACGCCACCCTCTACTTCCGCGAGGCGGCCGGCCGCGACACCGACGAGTTCTACGCCAACCCCGAGATCGGCGAGTTCTGGACCGGCCCGCGCCCCTCGCTCGAGCACGTCGCCGCCGACCTGGGGCTCGCCACCCGCACCCTCGCCGCGTTCAGCGATGTGCTCGACGCGACGGATGCCGCGACCCTCGTCGTGCGCGACGCCGACCGCGATCTCACCGACCAGATCGACGGCCGCCGCCTGGTCACTGCCGAGTCGGCGGACACCGAGACTCTCGACACCTCCGGCGACGCCGAACTCGCGCGCGACCTCAGTGAGCTGCGCCTCGTCAAGGACGAGTTCGAGCTCGCCGAGATGCGCGCCGCGGTCGCCGCCACCAAGCTCGGCTTCGACGACGTGATCGGCGACCTGTCCACGATCGTCGCGCACGAGCGCGGGGAGCGCCTCGTCGAGGGCACGTTCAACCGGCGTGCGCGGGCCGAGGGCAACACCGTGGGTTACGACACGATCGCGGCATCCGGACCGCACGCGTGCATTCTGCACTGGACCCGCAACGACGGCCCCGTCGTGCCGGGTGACCTGATTCTCATCGACGCGGGTATCGAGCTCGACAGCTACTACACCGCCGACATCACCCGCACGCTGCCCGTCAGCGGCACCTTCATGCCCGTGCAGCGCCGCGTCTACGAGGCGGTGCGCGAGGCAGCGGATGCCGCGTTCGCGATCGTTCGGCCCGGCATCAAGTTCCGCGAGATCCACGCCGCCGCCATGCAGGTCATCGCGGCGCGCACCGCCGAGTGGGGACTGCTGCCGGTCACCGCGGAGGAGTCTCTCGAGCCCGATCAGCAGTACCACCGCCGCTACATGGTGCACGGCACGAGCCATCACCTGGGTCTCGACGTGCACGACTGCGCTGCCGCCCGCCGCGAGCTCTACCTCGACGGCACTCTGGAGGCGGGCATGGTGTTCACGATCGAGCCCGGGCTCTACTTCCAGCCCGACGACCTGAGCGTTCCCGAGAAGTACCGCGGCATCGGCGTGCGCATCGAGGACAACATCCTCGTCACCGAGACCGGCGCCGAGAACCTGTCGATCGGCATCCCGCGCACCGCCGACGACGTGGAGGCGTGGCTCTCGCGCGCTGGAGCTTAGAGCGAAGGCCATTTCTGGCCTTCGCCGCGACGCCAGCGCTGAGCGCCGTCTCGGCGCTCAGGTTCTACTCAGGCTACTCGGCCGGATGCTCCGCGAGGGTCTGCTGCGCCTTGGCCGTCAGCTCCGGGTCGATGATGATCTGGTAGTTGCTCGCGATCACCTGGTGGGTGGACGTGAAGTCGCGACGGCGACGGTTGATCGCGTAGGTGACGATGCCGAAGATCATGCCGAACCCAGCACCGATGATGAGGGCGGCGCCGACAAGGGTGAGGGATTGGGTGGAGACCGGCCCGAAGATGGTCAGCAGGAGGCCGAAGAACAGACCGAGCCAGGCACCGCTCGCGGCACCGGCGAGGGCAGCACGACCGTAGGTGAGCTTGCCCGTCACGCGCTCGACCGTCTTGAGGTCGTTGCCGATGATCGACAGCTGCTTGACGTCGAACTCCGCCTTGCTCAGCCGATCGACGACCGATGACGCCTCGGGGTATGTGTCGTAGGTGCCGAGCACATCGCCCTTGGGCAGGCTCGGGGCGGGCACGCCTCTGCGGCCGAGTGTGGAAGGGTTGCTCACGAACCCATTGTTCCACGCGGGGGTAGGGTTTTACCCGTGAGCACGACCAGAGTCTTCGCCGCCCGGTTGGTCGGGTGCTCCGTTTTCGACCCCAACGGCGACCGGGTCGGCAAGGTTCGCGACGTGCTGGTGGTGTACCGCACGAACGGCGGGCCGCGCGTGGTGGGAATGGTTCTTGAGGTTCCGGGCAAGCGCCGGGTGTTCCTGTCGATCGGGCGGGTCACCAGCATCGGTTCGAGTCAGATCATCGCCACGGGCCTCATCAACCTGCGCCGTTTCGAACAGCGCGGCGGCGAGGTGCGAGTCATCGCCGAAATGCTGGGCCGCAAGGTGCGCCTGCGCGACGGCTCCGGCCACGCCAACATCGAGGATGTCGCGATCGAAGAAGTCGGTCTCGGCGACTGGGAGATCAGCCAGGTGTTCCTGCGCCGCCCCAAGACCGGCGGCTCGCCGTTCTCCAAGGGCGCGACTGTTTTCGCCAACTGGAACGACCTGATCGAGGATGCCCCGGCCGGCGAATCGCAGTCCGCCACCCAGCTCGTGGCCAGCTACGCCGACATGCTTCCCGCCGACCTGGCCAGCGCCATGCTCGACCTGCCTGAGCAGCGCATGCTCGAGGTCGCCGAGGAGCTGAGCGATGACCGTCTCGCCGACGTGCTCGAGGAGATGCCCGAAGACGAGCAGGTCGACATCCTGAACCAGCTCGATGACGACCGGGCGGCCGACGTGCTTGACCAGATGCAGCCGGATGACGCCGCAGACCTCATCGCGCACCTGAGCGACGAGCGCGGCGAGGCGCTCCTGGAGCTCATGGAGCCCGAGGAGGCGGACGACGTGCGCTTCCTGCTGTCCTACGCCCCGGACACCGCTGGCGGCCTCATGACCACCGAACCGATCATCGTGTCGGCGGATGCCACGGTCGCCGAGGGTCTCGCGCTGATCCGCCGTCACGAGCTCGCACCCGCACTCGGCGCCGCCATCTGCGTGACGCTTCCGCCGTACGAGCCCCCGACCGGCCGGTTCCTCGGCATGGTGCACTTCCAGCGGATGCTGCGCTACCCGCCCAACGAACGCCTCGGCACGTTGCTCGACCAGAGCTTGGAGCCCGTACAAGCCAACACGAGCGCGGCCGAAGTCTCGCGCATCCTTGCCAGCTACAACCTCGTCTCGGTTCCCGTCGTTGACGAGAACCACCGCCTGGTCGGGGTGGTGACCATTGACGATGTCCTCGACTATCTGCTGCCGGATGACTGGCGAAGTACCACCGACGATCAGCCCAGCAGACCGCAGCAGCCTGTGAAGGGAAGGAGGACACCCAGTGGCACGCGCTAACACCCGTAACGACACGCGACTCGACTCACCGAAGGGTCTGCGCACCAACTTCCCGCTGTTCCAGAGCCGCGACCGCATGGGCCGATTCTCCGAGGCGTTCGCCCGCGCGATGGGTACGCCGTGGTTCCTCGTCGGCATGACCGTGGTCGTGGTCGTGTGGCTGACTTACAACACGCTCGCGCCCGAGGAAGCGCAGTTCGACCCGCGCCTGACCAACTTCACGCTGCTGACGCTGATCCTCTCGTTGCAGGCCTCGTACGCGGCTCCGATGATCCTGCTCGCGCAGAACCGTCAGGACGACCGCGACCGCGTGCAGATCGAACAGGACCGTCAGCGCGCCGAGCGCAACCTCAACGACACCGAGTACCTCGCCCGCGAGGTGGTCTCGCTGCGCCTGGCCGTGAAAGATCTCGCCAGCAAGGACTTCATCCGTGCCGAGCTGAGGGCCCTGCTGGAGGAGCTTGAGAAGGACAAGCCGGTTGAGTAGCGACCGTAGGTCGCGTATCGAAACCAGTGGCGATCCCGGTTTCGATACGACCGACTTCGCCGGTCTACTCAACCAGCGCATCCGCGAGTCCCTCTCCCGCGTGATCGACCCCGAGCTGCGGCGGCCGGTCACGGAGCTGGACATGATCGGGGCGGTGTCCGTCGACGAGGCGGGCGCGGCATCCGTCGACCTGAAGTTGACGATCGTCGGATGCCCGGCCGCCGACACGATCGAACGTGACGTGCGCGCGGCCGTCGCCGGCACGGCCGGGGTCACTGCGGTAGCGCTCAGCGTCGGTGTGATGTCGCGCGAGGAACGTGAGGCGCTCACCGACAAGCTGCGGGGCGGCCGTCCGAAGGCGCTCCAGTTCGGCCCGGACTCCCTGACCCGCATCTACGCCATCACGAGCGGCAAGGGCGGCGTCGGCAAGTCGACACTCACCGCGAACCTCGGGGTCGCCCTGGCCGCGCGGGGGCTGTCGGTGGGCATCGTGGATGCCGACGTGTTCGGTTTCTCGATCCCTGGGCTGCTCGGGGTGGCCGGGGTGAAGCCCACCAAGGTGGGCGAGATGATCCTCCCGCCGGTCGCGCACGACGTGAAGGTAATCTCGATCGGCATGTTCGTCGACGGATCGCAGGCCGTCTCCTGGCGCGGACCAATGCTGCATCGCACGATCCAGCAGTTTCTCACCGATGTGTTCTTCGGCGACCTCGACGTGCTGCTCATCGACCTGCCGCCCGGAACGGGCGACGTCGCGATCAGCCTGGGGCAGCTGCTACCGCAGGCCGAGGTGATCGTGGTGACGACCCCGCAGGCGGCAGCGGCCGAGGTGGCCGAGCGCAGTGCACTCGTGGCCCGTCAGACCGGCCAGAGCGTGATCGGTGTGGTCGAGAACATGGCGGGGCTGGTGCAGCCCGACGGCAGCGTTCTCGAGCTGTTCGGCTCGGGCGGTGGGGCGGATGCCGCGGCGCGGCTGGGAGTTCCGGTGCTGGCCTCGGTTCCCCTGAGCGTCGCCCTGCGCGAGGGCGGGGACGCGGGGCAGCCCGTGGTGCTGAGCGACCCCGAGGATGCGGCGGCGCGCGTCATCCTGTCACTGGCGGATCAGCTGGCCACGCGCGAACGCGGGCTGGCGGGGCGCAAGCTGGGGCTCAGCCCGCGCTGACGCCCCGGTGATCGAGCGAAGTCGAGATCAGCCCGACCGGTGATCGAGCGAAGTCGAGATCTCGACAGTCTCGATCAGCGATGAGTTCAGCGGGTCGGCACGCGGCGGTAACCGTCGCGGATGACGAGAACGATGGAGCCGGCGATGCCGGCGAGGGAGAGGGCTGCGAGAACGATGAGATCGGGAGACATGTGTCAATTCAAGCCGTGACAACCATGTAGAACAAGCTCACCTTTCTAAAGTAACTATGTAGGCTACCTTCATGGATATCCGACGCCTCGAGTTGCTCAGGGAGCTCGCCGACCGCGGCAGTGTCACGGCGGTTGCGGCGGCGACGCACCGAACTGCATCCGCTGTTTCGCAGCAGTTGAAGATCCTCGAGCGCGAGGCCGGCGTGCCGCTGACCGAGCGTGCAGGCCGCGGCATCGCCCTGACCTCGGCGGGCCGCGCCCTGGCCCGCACCGCGACCGAGGTCGCCACCGCGATCGAGCGCGCCGAGGCCCTGTGGGAGGAGTTCCGCGCCCAGCCCCGCGGTGAGGTGTCGCTGGTGATCTTCCCGACCGGCGGGCAGATGCTGCTGCCGGGGTTGCTGACCACGGTCGACGGGATGCCCGGACTCACCCTCCACGCCGGCGACCTCGACTCGACCGTCGGCGACATCGCCGACCTCACGGCCGACTACGACGTCGTCGTCGCCGACTCCCCCGGCGTGCTCCCCGGCTGGTCGGAGCGCGGCCTCGCTGTCGTGCAGCTCATGCGCGAGCCGCTCGACATCGCCCTGCCCGAGGGCCATCCCCTCGGGGCCCGTTCCTCACTCTCCCCTGCCGATCTCGCCGACCAGACCTGGATCGGCACGCCCGAGGGCCTCCCCTTCGACCGCATCCTTCGACGCATCGAGGGGGCGAACGGCACCCCCGCGCGCATCGCACAGCGGTTTGCCGACAACGGCATCGTCGAGTCGCTCGTCGCCGCCGGCCACGGAATCGCGATCCTGCCGCGCTACACGACCCGAGATCGGGAGAACGGGCTCATCACACGCCCGCTCACCGGAGTGCGGGCATCCCGGCTCATCTCCGTGCTCATGCGTCCCGACCGCGCCGAGCGGCCCTCGGTGCGCGCCGTCGTCACCGCGCTGCGCGACGAGGCAGCCCGCTTCGAGGCGCAGCACACCGGCTGACGGATGCCGCTGGCATCCAGCCCGCCCCGCCGCTCGCGCTTAGTGCCAAATGCAGGAGATTTCCGTGAAGCACCCTGATCTGTCGCTGAAGCGCGCGCCCGCAGCAGAAATCTCCTGCATTTGGTTCAGGACACACGGGGCCGGCACCTGACGGGATGCCGCGGCGCGCCCTACTCGAACGTGCGGGCGATGAGTTCCGTGAGCAGCCGCTGGGTGAGGGGGGCGGGCAGGGCCTCCACGAGTGCGATGAATGGCGCCATGCGATCGGGCAACCCGCCGCCCGCCGACACGAGCCCGATCGACTGAAGGATGCCGAAGGCGGTCGCTGCGTCGAGGGGCGCATCGAGCGAGGCGGCCGCGAGCCCCGGAGGCAGTGACGCGAGCACCTGCTCCGAGGAGACGCCGGGAACGCCCCGTACCTCGTCGGCCGCCGTGACGAGCGCCGCCGACAGCTCGGGCAGCACCGACTCGGTCACCGGCGTGATCGTCAGGTGCGTCGTACGCGGCAGCGTGGTTCCGTCGGGTTGGGTGAGTCCGGGCTGGAGCTGCAGGTGCCACCCGTGCGCACGAGCCTGGTCGGCCCAGTGGTGGGGGTCCACCTGCTGGTCGGCGGGAGCCGTGGCATCCGTGGCCACCGCCAGGAGCGGGCCCACGGGCGAACCGACGACTCGCAGTCCAGGGATGGTCTCGACGAGCTCGACGAGCGCCGTGGTCGACCGGTGGCAGGATGCCGCGAGCTCGGCGAACCCCTCGCGCCCGAGCGCGCGCGTGATCGCCCACGCCGCGGCAAGCGCGCCCGCCGACTTGCTGCCGAGAATCGTCGGGTTCACGACGGGGTAGCCCGGCCACCGGGTGGTCGCGAAGTACTGCGCACGGTGGCGATCACGACCGCGCGTGAGCAGCACTGAGACGCCCTTGGGCGCGTAGCCGAACTTGTGGAAGTCCGCGCTGATGCTGGTGACGCCCGGCACGCGGAAGTCCCACTCAGGCAGGTCGGGCCAGAACGGCAGCACGAGTCCGCCGATGCACGCGTCGACGTGGCAGGCGATGCCACGCTCGGCGGCGGCGGCCGCCACCTGCGCGATGGGGTCGAGAGCCGCGTGGGGGTAGCTCGGTGCCGAGACGACGACGAGCGCGACATCCGGGCCCATGCGCTCGATGATCACGTCGGCGTCGACCCGGCCGTCGGCCAGCACGGGAACGAGATCGAGCTCAAGCCCGAAGTAGTGCGCGGCCTTCTGGAACGCCGCGTGCACGGTCACCGGGGCCAGCAGCCGCGGTCGCGCGGCGGTCGAGCCCGACGAGCCCGTCGAGCCCGCACCCGCGGCCCACACATCCCGCGCCGTCTTGACCGCGAGCAGGCAACTCTCCGTGCCACCCGTGGTGACGCTGCCCACCACGTCGTCACCGCCGTTCAGCAGGTCGCGGGCGAACGCCACAACCTCGCGCTCCATGACCGCGACCGACGTGAACGTCGTCGGGTCGAGCCCGTTGACGGGCTGCACAGCGCGGATCGCGGCCGCCGCGAGTTCGTCGAGCTCGGCGAGACCCGAGTCGTAGACGTAGCTGAGCACGTGACCGCCATGGGTCGGCGCATCCGCGGCCCGCAGCTCGTCGAGGCGGGCCAGGATTGCGAACGGGTCCTCGGCGAACCTCATGCTGTCACGTCGATGTCGGCCTTGCGCAGCGGATAGCGCGCGAACGAGATGAGCGAAGCCGCGATGATCGCCGCGGGCACGACGCTGAAGCTCAGCACGATTCCCACGATCGCCGAGCCCGGCTGCACGACCACCTGGTTGCCCACCGACTCCAGGTAGCCGGATGCCGCGAGCACGATGGTCAGCACCGTCGCCCCCAACGCCATCCCGGTCGTCTCCCCCGCCGTCCACACGCCGCCGAAGGTGCCCGCACTGCCCTGGCCGTGGGTGCCTGCGTCGTGCGAGATAACATCGGGCAGCATGGACATCGGCAGCGACTGCATGCCCGCGTATCCCGCTCCGGCGAGCGCGACCGGCGCGTAGAGCCAGGCGCCCGGGAACCAGATCAGCAGCGTCATCGAGAGGGCCGCGATGCCGAACAGAGCCGAAGCCACGAAGAAGGTGCGCTCCTTGCCGATTCGCCTCGAGACGATCGCCCACAGCGGTGCGAACAGGATCGCCGGCGCGATGAGCGACAGGAACAGGATCGTCACACCGGTGTCGAGCACCCAGCGGGCGACATACTGTGCGCCGGCGAGCATGAGTCCGGTCGCGAGCCCCTGCAGCAGGAAGGTCAGCAGCAGGGCACGGAACGGCTGGCTGCGGCGCAGCGCGTGCAGGCCCTTGCGATAGTTGTCGGCGACCGAGAATTGCGGAACCTCGGTCGGCGCGCCCTTGCGAGCGACGAACGAGCTGATGAACATGCCGAGGCCGATCACCAGGCCCGCGACGATCGCCATCACGAGATAGCCGAGGTGCTCGTCGTCGAACGAGTCGCGGATCTCCGGCGCCCCGGCACCGAACAGCAGGATAGCGATCGTGAGCACGACCACCCGCGCCGAGATCAGGCGAGTGCGCTCGTCGTAGCCGCTGGCGAGTTCGGCGGGCAGCGCGATGTACGGCACCTGGAACAGACTGAAGGCGGTCGCCGTGATCATGAACGCGAGCAGCACCCAGATGCCCCCGATGACCGGGCCCACCGCCGCGGGTACGGCAAAGGTCAGCACGAAGAAGACCGGCAGCGCGATTGCTCCCGCCAGCATGTACGGTCGGCGCGAACCGTGGCGGGCCAGGCTCCGATCGCTGCGCGCGCCGATCACGGGATCGATGATCACGTCCCACACCTTGGCGATCGTCACGAGCACGCCGGCAGCGAGCGCAGCGATGCCCAGGGTGTCCGTCAGGTAGAAGACCAGGACGAGGCCGGGCAGCGTGCCGAAGCCTCCCGTGCCCAGCGAACCGATGGCATAGGTGGCAATGGTCTTACGGGTGAGCACCCGCTCCGATGCGGTCATCTGCCGAGTGTAACGGCACCCGAGCGTAGGCTGTCGTCATGTCCGAAACCACGATCTCCCGGTCGCTCAGCGTCGAGTTCGGCCCACTCACGAGCGACCTCACCACGACGACCGGCACCACCGCTACCGTCATCGCGCCCTTCACCGGCGAGGTGCTGCACGAGCTGCCGCTGTCGAGTGCCAGTGACGTGGCGGATGCCGCGGCATCCGCCCGCGCCGCCGCCGTCGCCTGGCGTGCCGCCGGTCACGCTCACCGCCGCGCGGTGCTGCTGAAGGCCCACGACCTGCTGGTGGAGCGCAGGGACGACCTGCTCGACATCCTGCAGACGGAGACCGGCAAGACCCGCGGACAGGCCTTCGAGGAGGTCTTCCAGGGGGCGAACGTCGCTCGCTACTACGCGGTCAAGGCTCGCGGCATCCTCGCCCGGCACCGCCGCCGCGCGACGATCCCCGTCATCATGCAGACCCGCGTCAGCTACAAGCCCAAGGGCCTCATCGGCGTCATCACGCCCTGGAACTACCCGCTGTCGCTCTCGCTCATGGACGTCGTGCCGGCCCTCGCCGCCGGCAACGGGGTCGTGCAGAAGGCCGACAACCAGGGCGCCCTGTCGATCCTCGCCTCGCGCCGCGCGTTCATCGAAGCCGGCGTGCCCGCCGCGCTCTGGGCCGTGGTTGCCGGCCCCGGTGACGAGGTCGGCAATGCGGTCGTGGATGCCGCCGACTACGTCTGCTTCACCGGCTCCACCCCCACGGGTACGAAGGTCGGCGAGCGCGCGGCGAAGGCCCTCCACGGCGCCTCGCTGGAGCTGGGTGGCAAGAACCCCCTCATCGTGCTCGACGACGTGGTGCCCGCGAAGGCCGCAGCCGGCGCCGTCTACGGCTGCTTCTCGTCGATGGGCCAGTTGTGCGTATCGATCGAGCGCATCTACGTCGACCGGAAGGTCGCCGACGAGTTCACGTCCGCCTTCGCGGCACGCGTCTCGAGCCTGGCCCAGGGCTCGGCCCTCGACTTCTCCACGGATGTCGGTTCCCTCACCTCGGCCGCCCAGCTCGAGCGTGTCACGGCTCACGTCGACGACGCCGTCGCCAAGGGGGCGACGGTGCTCGCCGGAGGCAAGCCCCGCCCCGACCTCGGCCCGTACTTCTACGAGCCCACCGTGCTCACCGGCGTCACCAGAGAGATGGCGTGCTTCGCGAACGAGACCTTCGGTCCGGTCGTCGCGATCCAGGTCGTGGAGAACGAGGCCGAGGCGGTGGCGGCGGCCAATGCCACCGAGTTCGGGCTCAACGCATCCATCTTCAGCGGCTCACGTCGCCGGGCGCGCGCTCTCGCCGAGCAGATCGATGCGGGAAGCGTGAACATCAACGAGGGCTATCGCGCGAGCTTCGGCAGCGTGGATGCTCCGATGGGAGGCATGAAGCACTCCGGCCTCGGGCGCCGCAACGGTCCCGAGGGTCTGCTGCGGTTCGTCGAGGCCCGCACGGTGTCCGAGTCGACGGGCATCCTCGCGCTGCCGCGTACAGGTGCGCAGTGGCAGCGTCTCGCTCCGCTCATGCTGCTCGTGCTGCGCGTGCTGAAGGGCGTGCGGCGGGGCTAGCGTCAGGTGGCCTCGGCGTCGAACGGCGCCGCCTTGCCCTCCGCGAGCCGACGCTGGCGCTGGGCGTAGGCCGACTCGATGGGCGGCTTGACCGTCGGCGCCGGCTCGTCGTCGATCAGGGCCTCGCGGATGATGCGGCGCGGGTCGTACTGGCGCGGGTCGAGCTTCTTCCAATCGATGTCGTCGAAGTCCGGACCCATCTCCTCGCGCATGCGATCCTTGGCACCGTTGGCCATGTCGCGGAGATTGCGCACGAGGCGCGCGAGCTGGGACGCGTAGTACGGCAGACGTTCGGGTCCGAGCAGGAAGACAGCGATGATGCCGAGCACCAGCAGCTTGTCGAAGGTCAGACCGAAGGACACTCGTTCAGGATAGCCGCCGCCACCTGAGACACACGTCTACAGTGGAGAGCGAACCGAGGAGCGCTGGTAAGTCACGTGTCAGACAAGCAACTGAGCTGGAAGTACGCGGAGGAGTTCGTCATCGAACGCGATGACATCGCCCTCGCGCGCCAGCACTCGCTCGAGCTCGGCGTCGAACCGATCACCGCCTCGATGGGGGCGCAGCTCGCGGTTCTTGCGGCCGCGACGGCGGCCACGAGCATCATCGAGGTCGGCACGGGCGTCGGCGTGAGTGGGCTCTGGCTGTTGTCCGGAGCGCCCGACGCGGTGCTCACCACGATCGACATCGAGCTCGACCACCAGACCGTGGCACGCAAGGCGTTCCTGGATGCGGGCGTGCCCGCCAAGCAGGTGCGCCTGATCGGGGGTCGGGCATCCGAGGTTCTGCCTCGCATGAACGAGTCGAGCTACGACCTCGTGTTCATCGATGCCGACCCCGCCTCGGTGATCGAGTACGTCGAGCACGGGCTTCGCCTGGTGCGCAAGGGCGGCACCGTGCTGGTAGCCCACGCCCTGTGGCGTGGAAGGGTCGCCGATCCTGCTCAACGGGATGACACGGTCGCCAGTTTCCGGCTGCTGCTCAGTGAGATCGCCAAGTCCGACGCCGTTCTCAGCGCCCTCTCCCCCGTGGGGGACGGACTGCTGCAGCTGACGAAGGTCAGCGACTAACTCGGGCACCGGCCAGGTACCCGCCACCGCTTCTGCGACTACGCGGTCGCGACGACTCCGGCAAGGGCGTCGTGCAGTTCCTTGGCTTCGGCGTCGTTGACTGACACGACGAGACGGCCACCGCCCTCCAGCGGTACGCGCACGATGATCAGGCGGCCTTCCTTGACAGCCTCCATGGGCCCGTCACCGGTCCTCGGTTTCATGGCTGCCATCAGATACCCCTTTCGCGCGCTGTGACGAAAAACACAGCGTCTCTATTATCGTTCATTCCTCGGCTACCGGAAAACCGCGCGAAGGTTAACAGATCACGGCGGGGTCCAGTCGTAGCCGTCCACCCACCAGCCGATGTGGATCCAGCCCCACTGTCCGGCGATGAACAGCAGCACTATCCCCACTCGATACCAGATCGCTCGCGGCACAGCGAAGGCCCCGAGCGCGGGGAACATCGGCACCAACAGTCGGAAAGTGCTGGACTGCGGGAAGAACACCGCGAGCAGGTAGAGCGCGTAGCTGGCCAGCCAGAACCGCAGGTCCGGCCCGAGCCGCCTGGCCCACGGCGTGAACAGGAAGGCGAAGAAGCCGACCACGATCAGGCCGAGGATCACCAGCAGCAGCGGCAGGGGCATCCCGAACCACGGCGCCCAGAATCCGGCGGCCTGAAGCCACGGCGTGAACGGCACCAGGTCGACGTAGCCGATGTAGGCCGAGCGCCAGGCCAGCTCCGTGTCGGTGTAGGCGGTCGGCGAGCCCGTCAGGGCCCAGGCGATGAGGATCCACGCGACACCCATGACGGCACTGAACAGACCGACGGCCACGGATGCCACACGCTCCCCCACCGGGAACGGGTCACGGGCCCGCGTGCACCACCGGTACACCACGTGCATGAGCATCGCGAGGGCGAAGGCGAGCCCGCTGGGCCGTGTCAGAGCCATCACGGCGATGACGGGCAGCATCAGCCAGTACCGGCGCTGGAGCAGCAGGTAGAGCGCGAGTGCGAGCAGGAAGGTGTGCATCGACTCCCCGTAGGCGACCTGCAGGATCGGCGACAGGGGTGCGAAGCAGAACAGCACCACGGCGAACAGGGCGGTGCTGCCGGGAAGCACCCGGGCCATGAGCTTGTAGAACACCAGGGCGGTGCCGAGCGCGAAGCCGACCGAGACGATGACGGCGGCCACCGGGAAGTCGGTCCAGGTGAGGAACATCACGAGGCGCACGACCGCGGGATACCCGGGCATGAAGGCCCACGCGCTCTCGCCGACGTTGCCGGTATCGGTGAGGGGCAGCTCGGTCGGGTAACCGACGGCCGCGATGATGTAGTACCAGTGGCCGTCCCAGATGGCCGCGAAGTCGAAGTAGTTGGGGCTCGCGCCGGTCCAGGCGTTGGTCGGCTGAATCGCGGCGTAGGCGAGCAGCAGGCTGGTCGTCACGATCCGCGACACCACGAAGATCACGAGGACCTTCACGTACCACGGCGTCAGCCGATAGCGCACCTTCAGGGTCGTGCTCAGCCGTTCGTCAGCCACGCCCGCAGCCCTCGCTCGCACTCGACGATCTCCCGAGCATCCACACGCTCGTCGTCGGCGTGGGCCTTCAGCGGGTCACCGGGGCCGTAGTTGACGGCGGGGATGCCGAGGGCCGAGAAGCGCGCAACATCGGTCCAGCCGTACTTGGGGCTCGCCACCCCACCGACGGCGGCGAGGAAGTCCTGGGCCAGGGGCGCGTCCAGCCCGGGCCGCGCCCCGGCGGCGAGGTCGGTGACCTCGATGTCGTAGCCGGCGAAGACCTCGTGGAGGTGGGCGATCGCGTCATCCGCAGACCGGCTCGGGGCGAAGCGGTAGTTGACGCTGACGACGGCCTCGTCGGGGATGACGTTGCCCGCCACCCCGCCCGAGATTCCCACGGCATTGAGTCCCTCGCGGTACACCAACCCGTCGACCTCGATCTCGGCTGGCACGTGGGCGGCGAGGATGGCGAGCACGGGCGCCGCATCGTGGATGGCGTTGTGACCGACCCACGACCGGGCGCTGTGCGCACGCACGCCGTGCAGTCGGATGTCGACGCGTGCCGTGCCGTTGCATCCGCCCTCGACGGTTGCGCTCGTCGGCTCGCCGAGCACCGCGAAGTCGCCCGTGAGCAGATCCGGACGGTTCTCGGCGAGTCGCCCGAGTCCGTTGAGGTGGCTGGCGACCTCCTCGTGGTCGTACCAGATCCAGGTGATGTCGACGCTCGGCTCGGTCAGCTCGGCGGCGAGTTTGAGGGCGACAGCCACTCCCGCCTTCATGTCCACGGTGCCGCGACCCACCAGGAAGTCGCCGTCGACCCGCACCGGAAGGTTGACATTGACGGGCACGGTGTCGATGTGTCCGGCGATGAGCACCCGCCGTTCACGCCCCAGCGAGGTGCGCGCGACCACCGCGTCACCGTCACGGATCAGCTCCAGATGAGCCAACCCGGCGAGACTCGCCTCGATCGCATCGGCGATCCCCCGCTCGTTGCCAGACACCGACTCGATGTCGCACAGCTGGCGGGTGAGATCGACGACCGAGCCCGCGAGATCGAGCACGGGCAGGGTGGGGTCGGTGACAGGCACCTAGCCAGTTTAAGTACTCTAGGAAACATGACCTCACGCGCAGCTTGGGGCTACGGCCTGGCGACCGTGGCCGGCGACGGTACCGTGCTCGACACCTGGTACCCCGAGCCGCACCTGGGCGTGCGCCCCGCGAGCGCGGATCCGTACATCGCGCCGGCCGAGTTCGAGAAGCTCGAGGGTGCCGACGATCGGCGAAATGTGACCCTGCGCTTCGTCACGGTCGAGATCGACCTGGATGAGGCGCCCGCCTCCACCAGCGACGCCTACCTTCGACTGCACCTGCTCAGTCACCTGCTCGCGCAGCCCAACACCCTCAACCTCGACGGGCTGTTCGGGCACCTCCCGATCGTCGTGTGGACCAACGCCGGCCCCATCCACCCGACCGACTTCGCTCGGATGCGCCCGCAGTTGCAGCGCGCCGGCATCGCCGCCCACGGCATCGACAAGTTCCCGCGCCTGGTCGACTACGTGTCGCCCGACCGCGTGCGCATCGCCGACGCCTCCCGGGTGCGGCTCGGTGCACACCTGGCTCCCGGCACCACCGTGATGCACGAGGGGTTCGTCAACTTCAACGCGGGCACGCTCGGCACGTCGATGGTCGAGGGACGCGTGTCACAGGGCGTCGTCGTCGGCGACGGGGCTGACATCGGCGGGGGCGCATCCATCATGGGCACCCTCTCCGGCGGCGGCACCCAGCGAGTGTCGATCGGCGCACGCGCCCTGCTCGGGGCGAACTCGGGCCTCGGCATCGCCATCGGCGACGACTCGGTGGTCGAGGCCGGTCTCTACGTCACCGCCGGCACCAAGGTGACCGTGCTCGGCACCGGTGAGCCTCGCACCGTCAAGGCGGTCGAGCTCAGCGGGGTCGCTGGATTGCTGTTCCGCCGGAACTCCCTGACCGGCGCCGTCGAGGTGCTTCAGCGTGACGGCACGGGCGTCACGCTCAACACCGCACTCCACGCGTGAAACCGGCGGCGCTACTTCTCGTCCTCTGCCTGACCGCCTGCGCACCGATCTCCGACGCGACAGTTGCCGACACAACGATCGCCGGGCGCTTCACTCCCGAACGTCCGGTGGCCCTGACCAACCTCACGCTGGCCGACGGTCGATACCGGGTCTCGTACTCGCTCACGATCTACGCGGCCGACCGTGGGGTACCCCGCACCCGGCTCGCCTGCAGCGTCGTCGACGTCAGCGGACGGCTGTCCGATCTGCCGGGGCTGGTGACGGGCGTTCCCACCAACAAGTGGGTGACAGTCGCAGCGACCGATGTCTTCGAGCTCCCCGAGCTCACCATGGGCATCCGCTGCTATCCCGACCAGGACGCCGACCTCACGGTGGTGGTGCGCGACGTGGTGCTGGCCGCGGAGCCGACCGGCTAGCGCTCGCGGTTCTCGAGGTCGGCGAGGTCACCGAGCAGCGCCAGCATCCGGCCGCCCCTCTCCCGGTCGTAGTCGGGGTCGTGGCCTCGAGACGACTGGCGTGCCCGCGCCGTGATGGATGCCGCGATCTCCTCCCAGGCCTCGTGCCGGGCCCGATCGACCAGCTCGCCGCAGAACTCGGCATCACTTCCGAGCTCGCGCAGGCGCGTCGCCAGCCGCTCCGAGACCTCGGCACGCTTGGCGAGTAGTTCGGTGTCGCCCGAGCGATAGTCGTCGTGGTGACGGGGTTGCCCATCCCGCTCCGCTGCACGACGGCCCACCTCGCGCAGGCGAGCCGCGTCGGCGTCCTTCTCCGTGGCGAGGTTCTCGAGTTCCTCGCGAACCGCTGCCATCACCCGCTCGGGCGAGTAGTCGGCTCGGTCCCGCGCCGACCGCAGGATGATCAGGTTCTTGACCGCAAGGCGAACAGCAGCGGCGGCGATCAGAACCCCGTCGTCGACCATCTCCTCGATCGTCGCCTCCCGCTGAGCGGGAGCGACGTAGGTTCCGAGAGTGAAACGCCTACGTCGAGGGAACCACTTCACCGGACACCACCACTAGCGCTGCGGCCACTCCCGCACGGGCTCGCCCGTGTAGAGCTGCTGGGGGCGGCCGATCTTGGTGTACGTGTCTTCGTTCATCTCGCGCCAGTTGGCGATCCAGCCCGGCAGGCGGCCGATCGCGAACAGCACCGTGAACATGCGGGTCGGGAAGCCCATCGCCTTGTAGATGACCCCGGTGTAGAAGTCGACGTTGGGGTAGAGCTTGCGCTCGATGAAGTAGTCGTCGCTGAGCGCCACGGCCTCGAGCTCCTTGGCGATGTCGAGCAGGTCGTCCTTGACGCCGAGTGCTGCGAGCACCTCGTCCGCGCTCTCCTTGACCAGCTTGGCGCGCGGGTCGAAGCTCTTGTAGACGCGGTGCCCGAAGCCCATGAGACGGATGCCGTCTTCCTTGTTCTTCACCCGCTCCACAAATTTCTCGACGCCCTCGCCCGACGCCTTGATCTCGCTCAGCATCTTGAGAACGGCCTCGTTGGCGCCGCCATGCAGCGGGCCGTAGAGAGCGTTGATGCCCGCGGAGATGGAGGCGAAGATGTTGGCCTCGGTCGAGCCGACCAGACGCACCGTCGACGTGGAGGCGTTCTGCTCGTGGTCCTCGTGCAGGATGAGCAGGCGGTCGAGCGCGGTCGACAGCACCGGGTTGACGACGTAGGGCTCGGCCATGGTGCCGAAGTTGAGCTTGAGGAAGTTGTCGACGAAGCTCAGGGAGTTGTCCGGGTACAGGAACGCCTGGCCGAGCGCCTTCTTGTGCGCATAGGCGGCGATGACCGGCAGCTTGGCCAGCAGGCGGATCGTGGAGATCTCAACCTGCTCCGGGTCGTGCACGTTGAGGGAATCCTCGTAGTACGTCGAGAGGGCCGACACGGCGCTCGACAGCACCGACATGGGGTGGGCGCTGTGCGGGAGCGCATCGAAGAACCGTCGGAGGTCTTCGTGGAGCAGTGTGTGGCGGCGGATCTTCTCGTCGAACTCGGCAAGCTCGCTCTCGCTGGGCAGTTCGCCGTAGATGAGCAGCCACGCCACCTCGAGGTACGTCGAGTTCTTCGCAACATCCTCGATCGCATAGCCGCGGTAGCGCAGAATCCCCTTGTCACCGTCGATGTAGGTGATTGCACTTCGCGTCGACGCGGTGTTGACGAAGCCCTGGTCGAGGGTCGTGAAGCCGGTCTGCTTCGTGAAGGTGGAGATGTCGATGCTGTCGTGGCCATCGGTGCCCCGGATCACCGGGAACTCTGCCGAGCCCCCGGGGAAATGGAGGGTGGCCTTCTCGGATTCGGGAGCGGCGTCAGTCACGCTTACAGCTTATAAGCACGCGCTCGCCACTGTCGTTAGTGCTAAACGCGGTGAAAACCTGTTGGAGGAAACCGACAGTCAGACGTACAGCTCGAGGCGGGCCGCGGCGTCGGCGATCGCGGCATCCGGAGCCGTCAGGGCGATACGCACATGCCGGGGCGGCTGTTCGCCGTAGAAGGAACCCGGCACGACGAGGATGCCGAGCTCGGCGAACTCGGCGACGGTCGCCCAGGAGTCCTCGCCCTTCGTCGCCCAGAGATACAGTCCGGCCGCGCTCTCGTCGATGCGGAACCCGGCGGCCTCGAGTGCGGGTGCCAGGGTCGCGCGACGGGCTCGGTAGCGCTCCTTCTGCTCTGCCACGTGGGTCTCGTCAGCCAGGGCCGCGATCATCGCCGCCTGCACCGGCGCCGGCGGGATCAGCCCCGCGTGCTTGCGCACCGCGAGGAGCTCATCGATGAGGTCGCTGCATCCGGCCACGAAGGCGGCTCGGTACCCGGCGAGGTTCGACTGCTTGCTCAGCGAGTAGACGGCCAGCACCGAGTTGCGCTGCCCCGCGATCACGCGCGGGTCAAGGATCGAGGGGGTCGGCTCGGCACCCTGCCAGTTGAGCTCGGCGTAGCATTCGTCGCTGGCGACGACAGCTCCGAGCTCGCGGGCGCGCGCGACAGCGGCCTTCAGCTCGTCGACGTCGAGCACCCGTCCGTCGGGGTTGCCCGGGCTGTTGAGCCAGATCAGCCGGGTGTTCTCCGGCCAGTCCGCAGGGTCATCGGATGCCACGGCCGTCGCACCGACGAGGGCGGCACCGATCGCGTACGTCGGGTACGCCACGGTGGGGTGCACCACGACGTCGCCCCGGCCGAGCCCCAGCATCAGGGGCATCAGGGCGACGAGTTCCTTCGAGCCGATCGTGGGCAGCACGTTCGCGACGGAGAGGTCGTCGACTCCCCGCCGGCGCGCGAACCAGTCGACGATCGCTTCGCGCAGCGCGGGGCTCCCCGACGTCTGGGGGTAGGCGTGGGCATCCGTGGCCGCCGCGAGCGCATGACGGATCGGCTCGGGGGTCGGGTCAACGGGCGAGCCTACGGAGAGGTCGATGAACCCGTCGGGGTGGGCCCGCGCACGCTCAGCGAACGGGGCCAGCGAATCCCACGGGAAGTCGGGAAGCTTCAGCGGCGTGCGAGCCACTCAGCCCTCGCCGCCGCCCGCGGGAAGAGCCGCGACAAGCGGGTGGTCCTTCTTCAGTACGCCGACCTTGGATGCCCCGCCGGGTGAACCGAGGTCGTCGAAGAACTCCACGTTGGCCTTGTAGTAGTCGGCCCACTTACCCGGAAGATCGTCTTCGTAGTAGATCGCCTCAACTGGGCAGACCGGCTCGCACGCCCCGCAGTCGACACACTCGTCGGGCTGGATGTAGAGCATGCGCTCGCCCTCGTAGATGCAGTCGACCGGGCATTCGTCGATGCACGCGCGATCCTTCAGATCGACACAGGGCTGGGCGATGACGTACGTCACTTCTGATCAGGACCTTCCGCGGCAGGGATTCCCATCTTACCGCGACGCCAGCGCCCGTCTTGCGGCCACGCCAGCACCACGCCAGCGATGACGACCGGAGCGATGAGGAAGATGTAGCCGACGACGTCGTCGGGCACCAGCACAGAACCACCGGCCGAACCGAGCGAGAGCAGCAGGATCGCGCCGAGCAGACCGACGGCCGCGCAGGTCGCGACGACCCTGCTCTCGAACACCAGACTGAGTCCCGTCAGCAGCGCCGCCGTGATCACCACCGTCGCGATGATGCCCCAGGGCACCGTGACTCCGAGTACGTCAACCGTTGCCCGGTGCGCGACCGTGAGCACACTCCCCGCGAAGGCACCGATCACCAGGCCGAGAACGCTCGACCCGATCCGCGACGGCAGGCTCATCGACGAGAATGCCCGAGCCGGGCGGAGCCGGTCGAAGCGCTCGGGTTCGCCCAGCGGCCGCGGCTCGCCCGAGGAGAGCGAGAAGGTGTCGCCCTGCACCAGCACCTGTGTGCGGTGCGCCGCCAGTGCTGCAGCCTTGCGCTGAGCAACTGCGGGATCGTTGACGACCACCGCCGCCCTGCCCCTGGGGGCGATCACGTAGAACGGAACGCCGATCACCTGAGCCGCCGTGCGGGTCGCCTCGTGGGCGCGCACATGGTCGGGATGCCCGTAGCCGCCGTCGGCGGCGTAGCTCACCACCACATCGGGTTCGACGTCGATGAGCACGGCAGCAATGTCTGCGGCCACCTCGCCCGCGTCCGCCGCCGTGAGCGAATCGGGGTCGAGGATGCCGCTGGCCTGCGCACCCCGCTTGCCCCAGCTCATCCCGGAGTCGACGTACCGCCGCGGCTCACGCCCCTGCCAACGAGCGTCGGGGTTACCCAGGATGCGGTGGTCGCTGACCCCGAGAATCCGCATCGCTTCGGCGAGTTCGGCCTCGCGCGCGCTGCCGAGCTGCTCGGGCGCGTCGACCAGATGCTGGAGGTCAGCGGGGATCACCTCGCCGCGTTCGCCTCGCGTGAGGGTGAGCACTGTCACCGAAGCACCGCGATCGATCAGCGTGGCGATCGTCGCGCCCGTGGAGATGGACTCGTCGTCGGGATGCGCGTGAACAAACAGCACTCGCTCGGCCACCTGACTACCCCTCAATTTCTCGCCGGGTAGACAGGATACGTCCTCCGGGCTAGGGTCGATAGGTAAGGTTAGCCTAACCAACCCCAGATCTCACGAAAGCTCACGTGCTCGCCAACTTCCTGATCGGCCTTCGCGAGGGCCTCGAGGCCGCGCTCGTGGTCGGTATTCTCGTCGCCTACCTGCGCAAGATCGGCCGCGACGACGTGCTCCCCCGCATCTGGCTGGGCGTCGGCCTCGCTGTCGCACTCTCCCTCGCCATCGGTGCGGCCCTCACCTTCGGTACCTACGGCCTCTCGTTCCAGGCGCAGGAGCTCATCGGCGGCATCCTGTCGATCGTCGCCACAGGGTTCGTCACCTGGATGGTGTTCTGGATGCTCCGCGCGGCCCGCGGACTGTCACGCGAGTTGCGCAGCGACGTCGATTCGCACCTCGCCGGCGCCGGCTGGGGACTCGTGCTGGTCGCTTTCCTCGCCGTGGGCCGGGAGGGCATCGAGACGGCCCTGTTCATCTGGGCCGCCGTGCAGGCGAGTGGCTCAACCGCCCTGCCCCTGGCCGGTGCCGCTCTCGGGATCGCCGTCGCGGTCGTGCTCGGGTACCTCATCTACCGGGGTGTGCTGTCGATCAACCTCAGCAAGTTCTTCACCTACACGGGCGTGATCCTCATCGTTGTCGCCGCGGGGGTGCTCGCCTACGGCGTGCACGACCTGCAGGAGGCGGGGGTGCTTCCGGGTATCAATTCGCTGGCGTTCGACGTGACGGCATTCGTGCCGCCGGACAGTTGGTACGGAACGCTGCTCAAGGGCACGCTCAACTTCTCCCCCGCGACCACCTGGCTGGAGGCGATCGTGTGGGTCGCCTACGTCGTACCGGTCATGACGATCTTCATCCTCAAGTCCCGCCAGCGCCCCTCGGTGCCGGTTGCACCCACCCCCGAAACCGCTGGAGCCTGATGATCCCCCGTTCTGCCCCCGCAACTGTGAGTCTCACCGCGTTGGGTCTTGCCGCGCTGGTCGCGCTCACCGGATGCGTGCCGAACGCGACATCCGCCGCCGGGTCGACCGAGCTGACAGTGGACTCGAGCGCCGACGCCTGCACCGTGTCGGCGGCCGAGGCTCCGAGCGGCACCATCTCGTTCGTCGTGACCAACTCCGGCGACCAGGTGACCGAGTTCTACCTGCTGGGCGACGACGGTCTGCGCATCGTCGGCGAGGCCGAGAACATCGGTCCCGGCATCTCGCGCACCCTCGTGGTGCAGGCCAGTGCCGGGGACTACTTCACCGTCTGCAAGCCCGGAATGGTCGGCGCGGGCGTCGGCAAGGCTGCCTTCACGGTCACCGACTCCGGAACCCCCCTCACGCTCGGTGACGACCTCAGCGCCCAGATCGACACCGCCAACGCCAACTACAAGGCCTACGTCAAGGACCAGGTCGAGAACCTCGTCACGGGCACCGAGGCGTTCGCCGCCGCCTATATCGCGGGTGACGATGACGCCGCGCGCGCTCAGTACGCGCCGACCCGGGTCTTCTGGGAGCGCATCGAGACCGTGGCCGAATCGTTCGGCGACCTCGACCCCCGCATGGACCTGCGCGAGGCCGACCTCGAGGAGGGCCAGGACTGGACCGGCTGGCACGCCATCGAGAAGGATCTCTGGCCCGCCGAGGCCGAGGCCGGGTTCCAGCCCTACGACCAGGCCCAGCGCGAGGCGCTGGCCATCCAGCTCGTCGATGACACCCACACCCTGTACGCCGACGTAGAGCAGCTCGAGTTCACACTCGCGCAGCAGACGAACGGCGCGATCGGGCTTCTCGACGAGGTCGCCAGCGGCAAGGTGACGGGCGAGGAGGAGTTCTGGTCGCACACCGACCTGTGGGACTTCCAGGCCAATATCGACGGCGCGAGGGTGCTGTACGAGGGCGTGCGCGACATCCTGACGGTCAAGGATGCCGCACTCGCCGACCGTCTCGACGCCCAGTTCGACGCGCTGCAGGTGCTCCTCGACGAGCAGCGCGTCGGTGACGGATTCCGCCTCTACACCGAGCTCGAGGCGGCTCAGGTCCGCGGCCTGTCCGACCAGGTCAATGCCCTGGCCGAGCCGCTGTCGAAGCTGACGGCCGCCCTCGTGCTCGGATGAGTGACACGAACGACCCGCAGCCGGGGCTCTCGCGCCGCGGCCTCCTCGGATTCCTCGGGGCCGGTGCTGTCGGAGTCGGGGCGGTGGCGACGGGCGCTGCCGCGACGACCACCCGCTCCCCCTCCTTCGCGGCACCGGTGGGCCAGCCGGCGTCGGCCGCCCAGTCCGGTGCCGCCGCCATCTACCCGTTCCACGGCGAGCGCCAGTCCGGCATCGTGACGCCCGCGCAAGACAGGCTCCACTTCGCCGCGTTCGACGTGAGCGACGTGACACGAGCCGAGCTGCAGGAGCTGCTGCAGGACTGGAGCTACGCGGCATCCCGCATGATGGCTGGCCTGTCGGCCGGCGACCTCGGCGCTGTCGGTGGCGCCTACGACGCCCCGCCCGACGACACTGGCGAGGCACTCGACCTTCCGCCCGCGGGACTCACCATCACGTTCGGCTTCGGCCCGAGTCTGTTCGACGACCGCTTCGGGCTCGCCTCGCGCCGCCCGGCGGCGCTCATCGACCTGCCGCACTTCCCGGGCGATGCCCTCGTCGAGACCCTGACCGGCGGCGACCTCTGCATTCAGGCCTGCTCGGATGACCCGCAGGTGGCCGTGCACGCGATCAGGAACCTGTCGCGCATCGCGTTCGGGCGGGCATCCCTGCGATGGTCGCAGCTCGGCTTCGGGCGCACGTCGTCGACGACTCGTGCCCAGGTCACCCCGCGCAACCTGTTCGGCTTCAAGGACGGCACCGCCAATCTCCGCGCCGAAGACACCGCGCTCGTCGATACTCACGTCTGGGCCGACGGCGACGACTGGATGACCGGCGGCTCGTACCTCGTCGCGCGCAAGATCCGCATGACCATCGAGACCTGGGACCGCACGTCACTGCGCGAGCAGGAGACCGTGGTCGGACGCACCAAGGGCGAGGGCGCGCCCCTCAGCGGCGGCGGCGAGTTCACCGAGCCCGACTTCACCGCGACGGGGCGGGATGACGCGCCGCTCATCGCCGAGACGTCGCACGTGCGCCTCACGCACCCGTCGATGAACGACGGCGCGACGCTGCTGCGGCGCGGCTACAACTTCGTCGACGGCAACGACGAGCTCGGCCGCCTGAACGCCGGCCTGTTCTTCATCTGCTTCCAGGCCGACCCGCGCACGCAGTTCGTGCCCGTGCAGCTCTCGCTGGCTCGACACGACGCCATGAACGAGTACCTGCGCCACGTCGGCTCAGGCATCTTCGCGGTGCCGCCCGGCGCCGCGCAGGACTCCTACGTGGGCGCCGGGCTGTTCGCCTGAGCTACTGCGCGGCGTCCGCCGACGTCACGGTGTAGTTGGCCACGAAGCCGTTCTCACCGTCCTTGGAGACGACCACGAGAACGCCCCAGGCATCGGTCTGGCCGATGTAGGTGCCTCCGTCAGCGGTCGATCCGCCGAAGCCTGCCTCGCTGCTGAATCCGACGCCCTCGAGCTGTGCCTTGATCGTGTCGAGAGCGCCAGCGTCGGCGACCTTGACCGTCACGTTGTAGACCTTGCCCTGATCGTTGCCGATAGACCCGCCGAAGAGGATCTGACCGTCGATGACGGGCACCTCGCTGCTCGGGTAGCCGTCGGGCAGGCTGGTGCCGCCGAGGTCGACGTCGCCGCCGGTCGCCCCTTCGATGAGGCTCTCGATCGGGTTGCCGAAACAACCGGACAGTGCCGGTGTGATGACCAGCGCGAGGGCGATCGCGATGGGGACTGTCACACGGTTACGCAGTGTGCTCATGGGGTTACTCCTCTGTCTCGATAGGGGTGAAGCGGGATCTAGCCTCGTAGCGCGGCCACATAGGTGGCTGCGAGTCCGAAGTCGTTGGTGTCTGCGATGGTCAGCTGCACCTGGTACTTGTCGTTCTGGAAGACCCCGAACGATCCCTCGGGCTGGGTCTGCTCGGCGAGACTCTCGTACCCGGCGCCGGTGAGCCGAGCGCTGGCGTCGGCGAACGCCGACGGTCCGTCGGCTACGGGGATGACCACGGTCCAGCCCGTGCCCAGATCGACGCCGAATGCCACGTCACCGGCAATGAGCGGGATCTCGTCGGTCGGGAATCCGGCGGGTAGGCCCGCGAAGTCAGAAAGCCCGCTGTCGGGCGGCGAGGTGGTCGTGCCGCCGTCGGTCACGGTGCCGTCGCCACTCTGGCCGGACTGGCCGGCGCCGCCGGTGCCGCCACCGGTGATGGTGGGCGCGGCGAAGCATCCGGTCAGAGACAGGGATGCCGCAAGCCCGAGTCCCACGAGTGCGACCAGAATTGCCGGCCGACGCCGGGGGCGCTGACGTATCTCGTGTGCTGTCACGCGCCCAGCGTAACCGGTGAGCGGACTGTCGCGCAGTGGGGGTTTCGTCATGTCTCTACGACGCGCGAACCCCCGCCGCGGGTTGACAGTTAGGCGTTCTGCTTCTTGCGCTGCGAGGCGGCGCGGGCACGCGCGTTGGCGTCGAGCTCGACCTTGCGGATGCGGATGACCTCGGGGGTCACCTCGACGCACTCGTCCTCGCGGGCGAACTCGAGGCACTCCTCCAGCGTCAGCTTGCGTGACGGGGTCATGCGCTCGAACACGTCGGAGGTGGACTGACGCATGTTAGTCAGCTGCTTCTCCTTCGTGATGTTGACGTCCATGTCGTCGGCCCGCGAGTTCTCGCCCACGACCATGCCCTCGTAGACCTCCTGCGTCGGCTCGACGAAGAACGTCATGCGCTCCTGCAGGGCGGTCATCGCGAACGGTGTCGCCACGCCCGAGCGGTCGGCCACGATGGATCCGTTGGTGCGGGTCTCGATCGCGCCCGCCCACGGCTCGTAGCCGTGCGAGATCGCGTTGGCGATTCCGGTGCCGCGCGTGATCGTGAGGAATTCGGTACGGAAGCCGATGAGGCCACGTGACGGGACGATGAACTCCATGCGCACCCAGCCGGTGCCGTGGTTCGTCATCGTCTCCATGCGACCCTTGCGCGACGCCATCAGCTGCGTGATCGCGCCGAGGTGCTCCTCCGGCGAATCCACCGTGAGGTGCTCGAACGGTTCGTGGAGCTTGCCATCGATGTACTTGGTGACCACCTGGGGCTTGCCCACGGTCAGCTCGTAGCCCTCGCGGCGCATCTGCTCGACGAGGATGGCGAGCGCCAACTCACCGCGGCCCTGCACCTCCCAGGCATCCGGGCGGCCGATGTCGAGCAGCTTGATGGAGATGTTTCCCACCAGTTCGCGATCGAGGCGGTCCTTGACCATGCGGGCGGTCAGCTTGTGGCCCTTGATCTTGCCGATGAGCGGGCTCGTGTTCGTGCCGATGGTCATCGAGATCGCCGGGTCGTCGACTGTGATGGTCGGAAGCGGCCGCACGTCCTCGGGGTCGGCGAGGGTCTCGCCGATGGTGATGTCCTCGAAGCCGGCGACGGCGACGATGTCACCGGGGCCCGCGGAGTCGGTCGGGAAACGGTCGAGTGCCTTGGTGATCAGAAGCTCGGTCACGCGCACGTTGTGCACGCTGCCGTCGCTCTTGACCCAGGCCACGGTCTGGCCCTTCTTGATCGTGCCGTTGAACACGCGCAGCAGCGCGAGACGGCCGAGGAAGGGGCTCGCGTCGAGGTTGGTGACGTGTGCCTGAAGAGGGTGCTCGTCGTCGTACGTCGGAGCGGGGATGTGCTTGATGATCGCGTCGAACAGCGGCTCGAGGTCGTCGTTGTCGGGCAGAGTGCCGTTCTCGGGCTTGTTCCAGCTCGCGGCGCCGTTGCGGCCCGAGGCGTAGACCACGGGAACATCGAGTACGGCGTCGAGGTCGAGGTCGGGGAAGTCGTCGTGCATGTCGCTGGCGAGTCCGAGCAGCAGGTCCTGGCTCTCGGTCACGACCTCGTCGATGCGGGCATCCGGTCGGTCGGTCTTGTTGACCAGCAGCACGACGGGAAGCTTCGCCTCGAGGGCCTTGCGCAGCACGAAGCGGGTCTGCGGCAGGGGGCCCTCACTCGCATCCACGAGCAGCACGACGCCGTCGACCATCGACAGGCCGCGCTCGACCTCGCCGCCGAAGTCGGCGTGGCCGGGGGTGTCGATCACGTTGATCGTCACGGGACCGTCGGTCGCGTGCTTGCCCTTGTACGAGATCGCCGTGTTCTTGGCGAGGATCGTGATGCCCTTCTCGCGCTCGAGGTCGTTCGAGTCCATCGCCCGCTCCTCGAGGTGGGCGTGCTCGGCGAACGAGTTGGTCTGGCGCAGCATGGCGTCGACCAGGGTTGTCTTTCCGTGGTCGACGTGAGCGACAATCGCCACGTTGCGCAGGTCGGAGCGTGTGGCGATTGCCATGGCAGAGTTCCTTTAGCTGGTGCGGCCCTTCTGGGCCTTGGATGCGACGCGGGTCTCCCGCCGCTCGCGCTGCGCAATCGGATCGGGCAGCGGCACGGCAGCGATGAGTCGCTGGGTGTAGGGGTCTTGGGGGTTGCGCAGGATCTCGTCTCTGGTCCCTTGCTCCACCAGTCTACCGCGATGCATGACCGCAATCCTGTGCGCGAGGATATCGACGACCGCGAGGTCGTGGCTGACGAACAGGCAGGCGAACTGCAAGCGCTCCTGCAGCTCCTGCAGCAGGTCGAGGAATCGGGCCTGCACGGACACGTCCAACGCGCTCGTGGGCTCGTCAGCGACGAGCAGCTCGGGGGTCAGCGCGAGTGCGCGAGCGATGCCGACGCGCTGACGCTGGCCACCGCTGAGTTCGTGCGGGTAGCGGTTGCGGTAGCTGGTGGGAAGCTCCACCTGGCTCAGGAGCTCCTGCACCCGCTTGTCGAGGTCCTTGCCCTTCGCCTCACCGGCCAGCAGCAGCGGTTCGCCGATGGACTGGCCGATCGGCATGCGCGGGTTGAGGCTCGAGCCCGGGTCCTGGAAGACGATGCCGGTCTTGCGGCGCAGCGGTCGCAGGTCCTTGTTGTTGGCGTGCGAGATGTCGTAGCCCACGACGCTGAGGGTGCCCTCGGCAATCGGAAGCAGGCCGACGGATGCCCGGCCCAGGGTCGTCTTGCCCGACCCCGACTCCCCGACCAGGCCGAGAATCTCACCGGGGTAGATCTCGAGGTTGATGTGCTCGGCGGCCCGGAACGCGGGAACCCGCCCGCGCTTGGGGTAGTCGATCGCGACATCCGCGAACTGCAGCACCGGAGTGCGCTTCTGGCTCGCGTTCGCGGGCTCCTGCTCGTTGACCTGAGCACTCGCGGTGCCCAGGTGCGGCACGGCGGCCAGAAGAGACTTCGTGTACGGATGCTGAGGCTTCGTGAACACGTCGATGACGGTTCCCGACTCGACGGCCAGGCCATCCTTCATCACGAGGATGTTGTCGGCCAGGTCGGCCACGACACCCATGTCGTGAGTGATCAGGATGATGGCGCTGTCGAGGCGCTCCCGAAGGCTGCGCAGGAGGTCGATGATCTCCGCCTGCACCGTCACGTCGAGTGCGGTCGTCGGCTCGTCAGCGATGAGCAGCACGGGGTCGCAGGAGATCGACTGTGCGATCATCGCACGCTGGCGCTGGCCGCCCGACAGCTGGTGGGGGTACTTGTAGAACGCGGTCGCGGGATCCGGCATCTCGACCTTGGTGAGCAGCTCGATCGCCCGCTCCTTGGCCTGGGTGGGGTTCAGGTCGAAGTGCGAGCGCAGGGCCTCCATGATCTGGAAGCCGATCGTGTACACCGGGTTCAGGGCCGTCATGGGCTCCTGGAAGATCACGGCGATCTGGTTGCCGCGCACCGAGCGCAGCTCCGCCTGCGGGATGCCACGAAGCTCGCGCCCGAGCAGCTTCACCGAACCGCTGACCTTGGCATTCGCGGGAAGCAGCCCGAGCAGTGCCATCGAGCTCGAGCTCTTGCCCGAGCCGGACTCACCGACGATCGCCAGCACCTCGCCGCGCTTGACGACGTAGTTCAGATCGATCGCGGCCGGGTAGAAGGTGCCATCGACCCAGAAGTCGACGCCGAGGTCGGTGACCTCGAGAACGGTCTCTGCTGCGGTTGTTGTGGGGGTCACTGGGGTACCTCTCCGGCGCGGTCTGCGAAGCTAGGGGAATGCGCTTCGCCCCGACGAGTTTCCGTCCGGCCTTCGGCCGGGTACTGAGTGTGGTCGTTGTAGTTATGGCCGTTGCCGGCCTCGCCAGCTTTGTGGTCACCGGCGACTGGCTGGGGCTCGTGCGCTACGGCTGGGCCCTGGCACTGCTGGGCGCGGGCGCTCTCGCGGTGTTCTGGTTTCCCCGTCTCGACATCGCCGAACACGAGGTGACGGTGCGCAACGTCTTCAGCACCGTGCACGTACCGTGGCCCGCGATCGAGCGAGTCGACACCAAGTGGGCTCTCACCCTGCACACTGCCGAGGGCACCGTGACCGCCTGGGCGAGCCCAGCTCCGACCCGATACGCCAGCGCTTCGGCGAGCCGACGTGACGCCAGCCTGTCGGGAGACCAGCAGGGCTTCGCGCCGCGGCCCGGAGACCTGCCGACCACCGAGAGCGGAGCTGCGGCGTACGTGATCCGTCAGCACTGGGAGGACCTGCGCGCCGACGGCCTGCTGGCCTCGGGTGTCGAGCCGGGGAGCGTGCGCCGCGACATCCACTGGGCCACCATTGCAGTGCTCGGTGGACTGCTCGTGGCGAGCGTCCTGGGCGTACTGCTCTAGCCGCATCACGCGCTCTTCTCGGTGACGAACGTCGCCTTGGAGAGCGCCTTGTCGGTGGGCATGCGCCGCTGGCGCGGGTCGAAGGCATCCCGAAGTCCGTCGCCGATGAAGTTGATGCACAAGGCGATCGCGATGATGAACAGACCCGGCCACCAGAACAGCCACGGCCTCGTGGAGAAGGCGACCTGGTTCTCGCTGATGATCTTGCCGAGCGAGGTGTCGGGCGCCTGCACGCCGTAACCGAGGAAGCTCAGGCCGGTCTCGATGAGGATCGCCGCCGCCATGAGCAGCGTCGAGTTGACGATGATCACGCCGATGGCGTTCGGAAGGATGTGCCGGAAGATGATCCGACGGTCCCGTGCGCCCGCGACGCGGGCCGCGTCGACGAACTCACGCTCGCGCAGGCTGAGGAACTCGCCACGCACGAGTCGCGCGAGACCGGTCCAGAGCACGAGCCCGAGAATGATCGCCAGAACAGGCGCTCCCGAGATTCCGAAGCGACGACCCAGCACGGCGCCGATCACGATCACCGGGATGGTGATGATGATGTCGGTGAAGCGCATGAGCACCGAGTCGGTCCAGCCGCGGTAGTAGCCGGAGATCGCGCCGATGACCGTACCGATGAAGGTTGCGATCGCGCCGACGATGACCATGATCATGAGCGACTGCTGAGTGCCCCGCATGACGACGGCGAAGATATCGCGACCGATCTCATCCTGACCGAAGGGGTGGTTGCCGATCGCGAACGGGAAGAGGCTGAGGGTCGGACGACCACCGTTCTCGATCGCGACCGCGATGTTCCAGGTGTACGGCCACCAGCCGCCGGACTTCCAACTGCCGAAGGCGACACCCACAGACGTGAAGGCGAGCACGATGATGAAGGCGAGCACGACCATTGAGATCAATGCGCCGCGGTGCCGGAAGAACCGCTTGCGCACGATCTGACCCTGGCTGAGGCCGGCGATCTCCTTGAGCTCGATCGAGTTCTCGGCGTCGGTGACGCCGCCCTCGTGATGTCCCGGCTGTTCGACGGGAGGGGGAATGGTGCTCATCAGCTCACCCGGATTCTCGGGTCAAGACCTGCGTAAACCAGGTCGGCGATCAGATTGAAGAGGATGGCCAGCGATCCCGTGACGAGGAAGAAGGCCATCACAGGGTTCGGATCGACGTGATCGAGACCGTTCTGGAAGAGGGCGCCCATGCCCGTCCAGCCGAACACTCGCTCGGTGATGACCGCGCCGCCGATGATGCCGCCGATGTCGAACGCGACGATCGTCGCGATAGGGATGAGCGCATTGCGGAAGGCGTGGCGCACGACGACGGTGCGCTCGGTCAGACCCTTTGCCCGAGCCGTGCGGATGTAGTCCTGGTTCATCACCTCGAGCAGGCTCGCGCGGGAGTAGCGAGTGTACGTCGCGAACGAGATGAGGATGAGCGCGAGAGTCGGCAGCAGGAGGTGGGTGAAGAGATCCACTCCGTGAACCCAGAGCGAGCCCTCGAGCCCCGGTGTGCCCGACCCGATCGTTGCGATCGGCCGACCCTTGATGCGGCCGGAGTTGGCGTAGTCATCCCAGACCTGCATGAAGCGGTCGAGGGAGAGCACGGAGAAGGCGATGAAGCCTACGATCGCGGCAGTACGTGCAACGGGTCGTCGGTCGTCCCCACCCATGAACCAACCCACGGCGAGCGCCACCAGCACGGTGGCCACACCGATGCCGATCCAGCCCCAGAACGGCAGGCCGGTCGTGAAGTAGATGAACGGGTACCAGGCCGCGACCCCGATTCCGGCAACAACCAGCGACGCGTACAACGCCCGCCGATTCTTGAGCCCGGTGGAGATCGTGGTCACGCCGAAGGCCGCACCGACGAGGGTGAGCGCGACTCCGACGATTCCGATGTGCGGGTAGCTGAACCAGTCGGAGAGATCCATGTAGATGATCACGGCGGCCGAGGCGAGAGCGGCGGCGGCAAACGTGATGAGTTTGCGGCGCCCCTTGCCCGGCAGGATGGACATCCAGATCAGGCCGGATATCACCGCCAATATCGGGATGATCCACGGGGCTATCTGGGGATCTGACAGGAAGTCGTTGAAGCCGATGGCCACGAACTGCTTGAGCAGCACGGCGACCCAGAAGATCGGCAGGGAGAAGAACAGGAACGACAGGAAGGTCACTCCGTAGTCGTAACCGCTGTACTGGCGAAGCGCGGTGGTGATACCGACGACCAGTCCGAGGATGATGGCGATGACCGAGGCGATCGTCACGAGCTGGAGCGTGGATCCGGCGGCCTGGGCCAGGAGCACGGTGACGGGCTGGTTCTGCACCGTGACGCCGAGGTCGCACTGGCCGATGAAGCACTTGCCGACGCCGGCGATCCAGATGAAGTAGCGCAGGTAGGGCGGCACATCGAGGTGCAGCAGGGCCGTGCGGGCTTCGATGAGCTGCTGCTTGTTGGGGGCAGTGCTGGTGCGCAGGTCCTCGAGCGGGTCCCCTGACAACGCCGTCAGGATGTACATGAGGTACGTGGCTGCGAGAAAGATGAAGATCGAGGCGATCAAGCGCCTCACGATGAATGTTGCCACTGACGGGCACCTACCTAACGGGCTTCCAAGGGTGGGCGCTGGGGCCTGTTACGGCCCCAGCGCCCTGGGTTGTACCTGGCTACTGCCAAGTCATGAGCGTGAGCTCATTACTCGGTGGCAGCGGTGACAGGCTCCCAATCCCAGATGTTCCAGAAGATGGTCGGCGCGAGCGTCGAGGGCGCGATGCCCTTGATCGCGTTCGGGTCGAACGCCGTCACCGACGGGAACTGGAAGATCGTGACTCCGTAGAAGTCACTCCACAGAAGCGCGTCGATCTGCTTTTCGATCTCGATCTGCTTCGCGGTGTCGAACTCCACACTGAGGGCAGCGGTGAGCTTGTCCATCTCAGGGTTGCTGTAGAAGTTCAGGTTGTTGATGCCACCCGTGGTGAACGTGGGGGGCGGGCCGTTGGTGACGCCGAGGCTCGTCGACTGCCATCCGAAGAGGGACGCGTCGTACGCACCGGGGGTACCGAGCAAGCCACCCCAGTCAGGGCTGGAGCAGTCGGTGACGTTGAAGCCAGCGAGAGCACCGGACTGCTGGATCAGCAGGAACTCGTTCGCACGACGAGGGTTCGTCGACGAGAAGAGCATGCAGACCTCGGGGTTGGGGTTGCCGGCCTGGGCCAGCAGCGCCTTGGCACCCTCGATGTCGACATCCGCGTACGCAGCCGAACCGTTGTTCGCGACCGAGTCGTCGTAGCCCTCGGCACCCGGCAGGAAGACCTGCGAGTTGCGGACAGTGGCGTCGGGCTGCAGCGGAACGATGAGCTTGTCAACGATCTCCTGGCGGGGGATGACCTTCATGAACGCCTCGCGCACGAGGGGGTCGTTGAAGTTTCCGCTCTTCGACTGGTCGAACTGGAGGTCGATGTGCTCGTAGGTGCCCTCGTAGCCACCGATGACGGTGACGTCGAGTGCGGCGAGCGCGTCAGCCACGTCAACCGTCGCCTGGGGCGAGATGACCTGGACTTCACCGTTCTGCAGGGCCTGAACAGCGGCCAGCGGGTCGGTGATGAAGCGCACGGTGATCTCTTCGACCTTGGCCTGGTTGGCGCCCGTGTACTGCTTGTTCGCCGTGAGGGTCACGTACTGGTCAGCGACGAAGTCGGTGATCACGTACGGGCCGCTCGACAGAACGAGGTCGGGGTTCGACGGCATCTCGGTGAAGTTGAAACCGGAGTTCCAGAAGCTCGAGATGGAGGCGAGGGCGGTCTTGTCATCGTTCTCGATGGCGTCGTAGATCGCGTCCTTGGCCTTCTGGTTGTCGTCGATGCCCAGCGCGTTCTTCGCCACGACGTGCGCGGGAAGCGGAGCGCTGAAGACGAGCTCCCAGTCAACGAACGGTGCGTCGTAGGTGAGCGTGATCGACTTCTTGTCGTCGCTCACCTCGGGCAGCGTGCTGACGAGGCCGAGACCCGTCGTCGGGTCGGCTCCGGAGTCGAAGTACACGACGTCCGTGGGGAAGTCGGAGGTGAACTCACCGGTGTCGGGGTCCGTGTACTCGGCTGCGTCGAAGTCCGGCGTGTCGAGGGCGCGTGAGAGTGCGGCCCACTGCAGGAGAAGGTCGGCCGCGTCGACGGCGGTGCCATCGGACCACTTGACGCCATCAGCGATCGTGTACTTGACCACCAGCGGGTCGTCCGAGATCTTCTCGTACGTTCCGAACGAGGTGTCCTTCACGAGGGCGGGGGTGTTGTCGTAGTAGTTGAAGCTACTCAGAGTGGCGTACGTGATGTTGTTGTTCGCCGTGGCGTTACCGAAAGAGGTAAGTCCGTTGTACGAGTAGAACGGCTGGTTCCACGCCACCGCCAGCGATGAACCCTCAACAATCTCCGACTGCGGCGCTGCGCAGCCCGAGAGGATGAGAGCACCGGCGGCGACCGTGGCGGCCGCGGCCGCGAGTCGTCTGATTCTCAATTTTCCTCCTGTGCAAGATGAGCAAACGGCACGACAATTCCTAGGCCGCACCGCGCTTGGTAGTTCACACCCTAAACGGGGGTATAACACTGGCAAAACTGTAGGGGGAAACGTTACACAGTGGTAACGCGCTTTGGATTTCCTTGCGCTTCTCGGGGGAATCGTGCGCGAATCTGTCGCAAAACGCAATTATCTTGCAGATCCCCCCACGGGACGATCTGAATGAGCGTGATTCACGGCGTAGCATCGAACGATGACCGAAGTGGGATTGTCGAAACCATCCAAGGGACCGCTCCTGGTCTTCGACGGGGACTGCGCCTTCTGCACGTCGGCCGTGAACCGGCTGAAAGCCATCCTCCCGGTGTTTCCCCCGACCTCGCCCTGGCAGTGGCTCGACCTGGATGAGTACGGCCTCACGACCGACGATGTGACGCGCTACGCGTGGGTCGTGACATCCCGCCACCAGTATGCCGGCCACCTCGCCGGCTCGGCCCTGCTGCGCATGCAACCGAGCGTCGGATGGCGCTTCCTGGGTCACCTGATGGCGACTCCGCCGGTCTCGTGGGTCGCATCGCTCGTCTACGACTGGGTCGCCGCCAACCGTCATCGCCTGCCAGGGGGCACCCCCGCCTGCGCGATGCCGAGAGCCGAGTGAGGCTCGCGCCCGGTCCCTACCCCGCAGCCGGGGTGGACCCGCTACCCAGCCGGGGTCGGCTCGCCGCAGAGGTACTGATCGTGCTCGGGCTCTCGCTCGGGGCATCCGCGGCCTATTCGGTCGTCTCGATCGTCAACCGGATGACGCGCACCGAAGCCCTCGGCGATCAGAGCACCTCGATCAACACCCCGTTGAGCCAGCGCCCCACGTTCGACCTCATCTACCAGTTGATGGGTATCTTCTTCGATCTCGTCCCGGTCGCGCTGTGCGCCTTCCTGCTCTGGCAGGTCACCCGCCCGCACCTGGGGCGGCTGGGCCTCGACGCCACCCGCCCGGGCTCGGACTTCGCGCGCGGGCTGGTGCTCGCGCTGCTCATCGGCATCCCCGGCATCGGCGTCTACCTCGGCGGGCGCGCGCTGGGCATCACCGTCACGGTCGTGCCGAACGCGCTCGACAGCTACTGGTGGACCGTTCCCGTGCTCGTTCTCTCCGCGCTGCGCGCTGGCGTCACGGAGGAGGTCATCGTGATCGGCTACCTCTACGCGCGTCTCACCGACCTGGGCTGGGGCAAGTGGTCGATAATTCTGGGCTCGGCGACCCTGCGTGGCACATACCACCTCTATCAGGGCTTCGGGGCGTTCATCGGCAACTTCGCGATGGGCGTGCTGTTCGGCTGGCTCTACACCCGCTGGGGGCGCGTGCTGCCGCTGGTGATCGCCCACACGCTCATCGACACGGCGATCTTCGTCGGCTACCCGTGGGCGGCCGCGACTTTCCCGGCACTGTTCGGCCTGCCGGGCTGACCGGTGATCGAGCGAAGTCGAGATCGTCGACACCGCTCGATCACCGAACGGGCTCAGGCGAAGGCCTCCACCGGCGGGCACGCGCACACCAGATTGCGATCACCGTAGGCGTTGTCCACACGTCGCACCGGCGGCCAGTACTTGCCGCGGATCAGTGAGCGCAGCGGGTAGACCGCAAGCTCGCGCGAGTAGGCGTGAGTCCATTCCCCCTCGATGACCGACTGGGCGGTGTGCGGGGCGTGCACGAGCGGGTTGTCGTCGGCGGGCCACACGCCGGCGGCGACGGCATCCGCCTCCTCCTTGATCGCGATCATCGCATCGATGAAGCGATCGATCTCGGTGAGATCCTCGCTCTCGGTCGGCTCGATCATGAGCGTGCCGGGCACCGGGAACGACATCGTCGGGGCGTGGAATCCGTAATCGATGAGGCGCTTGGCCACGTCGTTGTTGTCGATGCCCGTCGCCTCCTTGAGCGGCCTGAGGTCGAGGATGCACTCGTGCGCGATGAGTCCGTTGTCGCCCGAGTAGAGCACCGGGTAGTGCTCGCGCAACCGCACCGCCACGTAGTTGGCGGCGAGCACGGCGGCGCCGGTCGCAGCCTTCAGCCCCTCGGCGCCCATCATGCGCACGTACGCCCACGAGATGGGCAGGATGCTCGGGGAGCCGTACGGCGCGGCCGAGATCACGGTGTGAGGCCTCGATACGCCCTGCGGGCTACTCGACCGGCCGGCGATCACGTCGCGCTGCTGCATCGGGTGGCTGGGCAGGAACGGCGCGAGGTGCGCCTTCGCGGCGACCGGTCCCACACCGGGACCGCCACCACCGTGCGGGATGCAGAACGTCTTGTGCAGGTTGAGGTGCGAGACATCCCCACCGAAGTCGCCGAACCGGGCGTACCCCAGCAGGGCGTTGAGGTTGGCGCCATCGACGTAGACCTGGCCACCCGCCTCGTGGACTGCCTCGCAGATCGCCCGAACCTCGTGCTCGTAGACGCCGTGCGTCGACGGGTAGGTGATCATGAGTGCCGCAAGGTCGCTGGCATGCTCGGCGACCTTGAGCCTCAGGTCGTCGAGGTCGACGTTGCCGAGGTCGTCGCACGCGACGACGACCACGCGCATGCCCGCAAGCACCGCGCTCGCCGCGTTGGTGCCGTGGGCGCTCGACGGGATCAGACAGACCGTGCGGTCGAGGTCGCCCCGGGAGCGGTGGTAGCCGCGGATGGCGAGCAGCCCGGCCAGCTCACCCTGGCTGCCGGCGTTGGGCTGCAGTGACACCGAGTCGTAGCCCGTCACCTCAGCGAGCCAGTCCTGCAGCTCGCCGATCAGCTGCAGGTATCCCTCGGCGTCGGACTCGGGTGCGAAGGGGTGCAGGCCCGCGAACTCGGGCCAGGTGACCGCCTCCATCTCGGTGGCCGCGTTGAGCTTCATGGTGCACGACCCGAGCGGGATCATCCCTCGATCAAGCGCGTAGTCCTTGTCGGCGAGGTACTTGAGATAGCGCATCATCGCCGTCTCGCTGCGGTGCGTGTTGAAGACGGGATGCGTGAGGTACTCCCCCTCGCGCGTCAGCGAGTCGGGCCAGGACTGACCGTCGACGGGTGCGTCGGACGAGGCATCCACCCCGAAGATCTCGTCGAGCGCTGCATCGAGCGAGCCATCGGCACTGGTCTCGTCGAAACTCACCGAAACGGTGCCGTCATCCACCAGGCGCAGCAGGATGCCGCGCTCGCCAGCATCGGCAACGATCGCGGCAGCGCGCCCGGGAACTGAGACGGTCACGGTGTCGAAGTAGTCGCCGTGCACGCCCACCCGTCGCGCGAACAGCCGCGCGCGGATGTTGACGGACTGCGCGATGCGCTTCAGTCCGTGCGGCCCGTGGTACACCGCGTACATCGAAGCCATGACGGCCAGCAGCACCTGCGCGGTGCAGATGTTGGAGGTCGCCTTCTCGCGGCGGATGTGCTGCTCGCGGGCCTGCAACGAAAGCCGGTAGGCGGGGTGACTGTCGGCATCCTGCGAGACGCCGACAAGGCGACCTGGGAGCTGACGCTCGAGGCCGGCCCGCACGGCCATGTAACCGGCGTGGGGACCGCCGAAGCCCATGGGCACACCGAAGCGCTGACTGGTGCCGACGGCGACGTCGGCACCGAGGTCGCCCGGCGAGGCGAGCAGAGTGAGTGCGAGCAGGTCGGCCGCGACGACCGCGACACCACCCTGGGCCTGCACTGACGCGATGACCGCCCGCGGGTCCCAGACGCGGCCGGATGCGCCGGGGTACTGGATGAGGGCACCGAACGCCGGTTGAGTAGCCGAAGGCGTATCGAAACCGTCGGCCGAGTCTCCATACGCGGCTTCGCCGCCACTCGACCAGCGGGCCTCACGCAGCTCGATACCCACCGCCTCGGCGCGGGTGCGCAGCAGCGCCATGGTCTGCGGCAGCGCGTCGGCATCGACGAGGAAGACATTCGAGGCCGAGCCCGAGGCGCGGCGCGCCAGAAGCATCGCCTCGACGACGGCGGTGCCCTCGTCCAGCATCGACGCGTTTGCGGTAGCCAGCCCGGTGAGCTCGGAGACCATCGTCTGGAAGTTGATGAGTGCCTCAAGCCGCCCCTGGCTGATCTCAGGCTGATAGGGCGTGTAGGCCGTGTACCAGCTCGGGTTCTCCAGAACGTTGCGCTTGATGACCGCGGGGGTGATGGTGTCGTAGTAGCCGAGCCCGATCATCGATCGGCGCACCCGATTCTTGGCAGCGAGCCGACGCAGCTCGGCGAGCGCGTCACGTTCGGAGGCGGCCGCGGGGATGCTCGAACGCTCCAGCGGCTTCACGTGAATGGAGGGCGGCACTGCGGCATTCACGAGTGCGTCGACGCTCGGATAGCCGACCGCGGCGAGCATGGTGGCCTGCGCCGCGGCATCCGTGCCGATGTGGCGGTCCTGGAACATCTCGACAGGCTCGATGACCGTCACTACTCCCCCGTCAGCTTCGAGTACTCGTCGAAGGAGAGCAGGGCGGGAAGCTCGGCGTACTCCACCTTGATGAGCCAGCCCTCGCCGAACGGGTCGCTGTTGACCAGCTCGGGGCTGGCGACCACGGCGTCGTTGGCCTCGACGACCGTACCGTTGACCGGAGCGAACAGCTCACCGACCGACTTGGTCGACTCGATCTCGCCGACGACTTTGCCCTCGGCAACGTTCGAGCCGGGCTTCGGGAGGTCGACGAACACGATGTCGCCCAGCTTCTCGGCAGCGTAGGCGGTGATGCCCACCGTGGCGACGGAGCCGTCGACGAGCACCCACTCGTGCTCGGCCGTGTACTGGAGGGTCTTCGGATCAGCCATGGTTCTCTTCCTTCTTGTAGAACGGCAGTGGGACAACGGATGCCGCAACGCGGCTTCCGCGAACGTCGATCTCGAGCGTGGTGCCGGCCGCGGAGCTCGCCGCATCCACATACGCCATCGCGATCGGGTAGCCGAGGGTCGGGGACAGCGCCCCGCTGGTGATGATGCCGACCTCGTCGTCACCGTCGAAGATGAGGTAGTCGGCGCGGCCGGCGCGTTTTCCCTCACCACGCAGCCCGACGAGCACGCGGGCATCGGCGGTCGGGCCAGCCTCGATGGCCGCGCGGCCGACGAAGTCACCGTCCTTGGTCAGCGCAACGACGCGACCGAGTCCGGCCTGCACCGGCAACGTGTGAAGGTTCAGCTCGTGTCCATACAGCGGCATGCCCGCCTCGAGCCGCAGGGTGTCCCGACTGGCGAGACCGGCCGGCACGAGGCCGAAGGGTGCGCCGGCCGAGATGAGGGCCTCCCAGAGGGATGCCGCGGCATCCGCCTGCACGTACAGCTCGTAGCCGTCTTCGCCGGTGTAGCCGGTGCGACCGATGATGAGCGGCAGGTCGCCGAACTTCGCGTCGGTGCTCCAGTAGTACTTGAGCTCGTCGAGAGGCGTCGCCAGCTGGGCGATGCCGGCGGTCGCCTCGAGGATGCCGCGCGAGAGGGGCCCCTGCACCGCGATCAGCGAGATGTCGTCGCTCTGGTCCTCGATGGTGACGTCGAAGTCGCCAGCGCGCTCGGTGAGTGCGGCGACCACCGGGAAGCGATTGCCGGCGTTGGCCACGACGAGGAACGCGTCATCCGCCCGTCGGTAGACGACGAGGTCGTCGATGATGCCGCCGGACTCAGCGAGCAGCAGTGAGTACTTCGCCTGCCCCAGCGCGATGGCCGAGAGCTTGCCGGCGAGTGCGTAGTCGAGGAACGCCGGCGCGTCCGGGCCCGACACGAGGATCTCGGCCATGTGCGAGATGTCGAAGATGCCGGCGGCAGTGCGCACGGCGTGGTGCTCGGCCAGGTCGGAGCTGTAGCGCACCGGCATCTGCCAGCCGGCGAAATCGGTGAAGCTGGCCCCAGCATCGACGTGCAACTGGTGAAGGGGGGATGATCGATCGCTCACGGAGTTCTCCTGGATGCACGGCTGCGGGTAGAACTCCCCCTCTGTAATGGGCCTGAGAGTTTCGCGACCGTGCCTGAGACAGGGGTCACTTTCACCGTCGGCGGCCCTCGCGTGCGTGGTGCGGGTTTCGATACTCGGCTGCGCCGCTACTCAACCTGCTTCGCGCTTCGCGAGAAGCACTTTCCAGAGTGGCCAGTTCGATGCGGTACATGAACCTGAGAGATTGGCGGGGAGGCTTGCTCCTTCGGTGCTCCGGGCATCATGCCCCGAGCTCTCCCGCATCGTGTTGCGGCCCGGTATTCAGTTGTGGGGTCAGCCTAGCAACCACACGGGCGGGCCGGGGCTCCGACGACGCTCGAGGGGCGTGTCCCCAGTAGACGGGACTGGTGCCCAGATGTTTTGAGGAGTAAACCATTAGGTGGGGAAGGTGCATTCGCGATCTGGCGCTGTCGGATCGCACTCCTTGGGGGAGGAGCAGCCATGGACGTAGTCGAATCGGAGCCGGTCACACCGCTGGCAGTCACGTTGCCGGGGCGCCCCGCCGAGTTGCACGCGGGCATCATCGCCGCATTCGCTCTGGGCCGCTCGACACCGCAGGAGCGGCATCCGCACCCCACTACGACACTTCTGAAGTCGGGACTCGACCGGCTCGCACTGCGACTCGGCGACGGTGAGAGCGTCTACGTCGACCGAACCGACCACCTGATCGTGCAGATGGCGACCCACCGGCCGCTCGCGGCCCGACGCCGCATGCAGTCCCTCATCGGCGGACTGGTTCGCTCGCCGCTCGTCGACGAAGACGGCCCGACCCACGTCGATGTCGGCTCCGCCTGGACCCGCCTGAGCGGCGAGATCTTCACTGACGCGTCACGCATGCGCGACGTATCCGACCAGGCCGATCAGTCGCTGCGCAACAGGGATCTGGTGCTGCGTTCGGGCGAGCGCGCGAAGGCCAGACGCAAGCCGGCCAAGGCGTTCATACCGTTGCTCACAGTGCTCTCGATCGCGCTGACGTTCGTGCTGCCCCTGGTGATCATGATGACCACCTATCTGGCGGGCGTGGATATCTCGGGCTTCGTGTATCTCGGTCTGGTGGCCGTACTGCTGCTCATGTCGGCAACTCAGCTCGCTGAGGGTCTCAGCGCCCTGAGGAAGAATCCCCTGCCACCGCCCAGTGCAACGCCCGCGCCGCCAGCGACGGCCATCGTTGCCGCCTATCTGCCGAACGAGGCCGCCACGATCCTGGAGACCCTGCGCTCCGTGCTGTCGCAGAAGTACGACGGCGGCCTTCAGGTGATCCTCGCCTACAACTCGCCCGTGAGCCTTCCGGTGGAGGACGAGCTCCGGGCCCTCGCGGCCCAGGAACCGCGCCTCGAACTGCTGCGGGTCGCCTACAGCCGATCGAAGGCCGACAACGTCAACGCGGCACTGGCCATCGTGACCGGCGAGCTCGTGGGAATCTTCGACGCCGACCACCACCCGATGGTCGGATCCTTCGAGCGGGCGTGGCGCTGGTTCGCCGACGGCGCCGACGTCGTGCAGGGGCACTGCGTCGTGCGTAACGGTGACGAGTCGGGTATCGCCCGCCTTGTCGCGGTCGAGTTCGAGCAGATCTACGCCGTCAGCCACCCGGGGCGCCAGCGACTGCACCACTTCGGCATCTTCGGCGGCTCGAACGGATACTGGCGCACCCAGCTTCTGCGCGAAACCCGCCTTCGCTCGCAGTTCCTGACCGAGGACATCGACTCGTCCATCCGCGCGGTGCGGATGGGGGCACGCATCGTCAACGACCCGGGCCTGATCAGTCGCGAGCTCGCGCCGGTGAACTTCCGCGCGCTGTGGAAGCAGCGGATGCGATGGGCCCAGGGATGGTTCGAGGTGAGCCTGCGCCACGGCCACTCCGCCATCTCGCCCAGCGGCCTGAGCCTGCACCAGCGCTACGGCCTGTGGATGCTGCTGGGCTGGCGCGAACTCTTCCCCTGGATCGCCTCGCTGATGTGGCCGACCCTCGCGTTCTTCATCTGGCGCGACAACGGAATCGATCTGGCCAATGCTCCGCAGGTATTCTGGCTCACGACGGCGTTCACGCTGACGACAGGCCCGATCCTGATCGCCTTCGCCTACAAGCTCGGCGCTCCGGAGATCCGCGAGCACACGTCATGGTGGTGGCAGTACGTCTTCGTGTCGGTGATCGCGTACTCCGAGCTGAAGAACATCATCGTGCGCGTGGCGCAGATCCGGCACATCCTCCGCCAGGACGAGTGGGTCGTGACCCCCCGCGGTCACGTCGATCGAACGTCTACCCGCACCTAGTCGGCCAGCCTGACCAGCGCCTCGTTGCGCTTGAGGAATCCCGGCTTCCATGGCGGATCGTAGCGCGCGAAGTACACGTCGCCGTCGGGCGTGAGACCCTCGAGAGCGAGCGCCGCGAGGAGGTCAGCCGCGTTGTCCTCGTAGCGCGGCGTCGACGAGCCGCCGCTGAACCTGCGCGCCGCGACGAGACCGCCAGCCACGGTGCGTGAGCGCACGGCGGAGTTCGTCGGGGTGGGTACTGAGGCGGCATCCATCGTCTCGGGCATCACGAAGCTGACCGTCTGACCGCCAGCGGGCCGCGGGCTCTGGATGACCGGGGCCGTCATGGCGATCTGCTGGCGGGCCTCGTTGTTGCCGCTGATGAACCCGATGAGGGGACGGAAGCCCCGGTTGCCGGCCTCGAAGAACGAGCCATCGACGTCGACCTCGACGAGTTGGTGGTCTGGATAGCGACGAACCTCGAACCCGTCGTAGCTGCGCTCGACGGTGTACGGCTGCACTTCGGTCATGGCCGCAGTGTACGTCGTCAGTCCGGGAATTCCTCGTCGTCGGCCCACGGCGCTCGCAGGGTGAGCTCCGCCCCCACGGCGAACTCGATGATGTTCTCCAGAAGCTGCTGGAGGCTGCCCGATCTGAGCAACGTCACCTGGTCGAGTGGACCGAAGGGGGCGATGGCCGCGAGCTGCCAGGCGGCCGCGACGGGGTCGTCGGCGAGGGTGATGTCTGCTGGCCAGGTCTGGTCGGCGAACTCGCTCGCCAGCGCGATCAGGCGGCGCACCGACTCCTCGGCGCGATCCCGCAGCGGCTGGAGGTCGTCAGTCCAGACGAGCTCGGCCATCTCCGTTATCGACGCACGCGGGTAGGGGTCGTCGTCCAGCCACTGGTCGACCTCCACCCGACGCCCGCCCTCCGCGACCAGCACGACGAAGCCCTCGGTCGCATCCATCTGGGTGATCTTGGCGACGGTGGCGACGGGGAAGCGCTGCTCGCCGCCGCCGACCTCCTGGCCGCGCTCGATGAGTGCAACCCCGAATTCGGATGGCTCGTCCTGCAGAATCTGCGACAGCATGATGAGATAGCGGTCCTCGAAGACCTTCAGCAGCAGCGGCATGTGCGGGAACAGCACCGAGCCGAGCGGGAACATCGCGATGCCGGTCACGGTGTCCAGTATTGTCGCAGGGTGGGCAGGAGACGAGGCAGGCACGTGGCGACACGGGCCAAGTCCCGCAGATGGCTTCCGATCGCGGGGATCGTCGCCGCATCCCTGATCGTCGTGGGCGCGTTTGCCGGCCCGTCGCTGTTCGCCTCCGCAGGCCAGACGCCCGCTGCCGAGGTGACCCGCAGCGCGCCGCAGTTCGCCAAGGGCTCCGCGCAGGCGCCTGCGAAACAGCCGGCGAGCGCGGCGACATCGGGCACGGTCACCCCCGAGACTCCGGCTGGTGGCTCCAGCTCGGTCTTCGTGCCGCTGCCGTGTCCTGACGGCTCGACCCCGGTCGATTCGGCCGATGCGGCGCTGCCGTGCGAGACGCCCTCGGGATATCCCGGCGGCTGATCCCGTCGCCGCGTCACGAGAGCCCGCCAGCGTCGATATGCTCGTGGCAACAAGTCTTGGAGGGCATCATGGCGAAGAGTGACAAGAAGGTCGTGCGGGTCGAATCCACGCCGGCGAGCAAGGCCGAAGAGGCGCGCGAGTCGAACTGGAAGCCGACTCCTGAAGCAAAGAGCAAGGCGATCGGATTCCGCGTGATCGCCGGTGTGCTCTGGCTGCTCGCGATCGGCACCGAGGCCTTCGCCATCTTCTGGCTGCTGCGCCAGAATCCGGTCAACCTGATTCTGCTGATCGTGCTTCTCGTCGTGATCGGCGGTCTGGCAGTCGGTGGATCCCTGCTGTGGAAGCAGGCCAACCGCCTCGACCCCGCCTCGCGCAATGACAAGGTGCGGTTCTTCGTTCAGAACCAGCTGGGCGCGATCATCACGATCATCGCGTTCCTGCCGCTGATCATCATGATCTTCCTCAACAAGGACATGGACGGCAAGCAGAAGGGCATCGCCGGCGCGATCGGCATCGTGCTTCTGCTGGTGGCGGGATACTTCGGCACCTCGATCAACCCGCCGTCGACCGAGCAGTACACCGCTGAGACCGAGCAGGTCGTCGAGATCACGGGCCAGAACCTCGTGTTCTGGACCAAGTCGGGCAACGTATTCCACCTCTGCCAGGATGCCTCGGCCGTCAACCTCGACTCCGCTGACAACACCATTTACTCCGGAACAGTCGCCGAGGCCCACGCCGCGGGCAAGCCGCGCCTCACGCTGCAGGTCGAGCAGGAGAAGAAGCAGTGCGGTTTCGACACTGCGGCCGAGGTGACCCCGGAGCCGACCCCGACGCCGTAACGCCCGGTCGCGCGATCAGCCGAACGCGCCGACGATCAGCCCAGCGACGGTGAGCGACACCACGTCGCCGCCCACTTCGATGATCCACACACGCAGACCCTGTCCACCGAAGAGCCGGTGTGAGAGGGAGCTTGCTGCGGCAATACCCACGCCCAGCAGCAAGCCGGTCACCGCACCGCCGAGCGGTCCGACCGGCCCCGATGCCGCGCTCACGAAGTGGATCACGATGGCCGTCGCGATGACCTGAACGAGTGCGCCGACGGCCGTGAGGCCGAAGGTCAGGGCCATGCCGTGCGCGTTGGGCGACTTCTGCGGATCGCTGCCCATCGCCTTCACCCACAGCGGGTAGAAGGTCTTGGGCGCGAACCAGATCGCTCCGATCACAAAGAACGCCACGAAGGCGACGAGGATTGCCAGCCAATTCAGTTCAGAGAGGATCATGCCGGTGAGCCTAGTGAACTACCGCGCGCGAGCGCACCCCACGGCGCGAGCTGCTACGACCAGGGCGACGGGCGGTCGTAGTCGGGGGACGCGTCATCCGGGATCGCCTGCACCGGCTCGCCGCCCGCGCGGATGCACAGCCACCTCAAGCCCTCGGCGCTGTCAGGCAGACAGCGCCACGTGCGCCAGACGCCCTGACCGACACGGATGACCGTGCCCGGCCCGACATCGACGACGTCGTCATCGAGGCCCATCTGTCCGCGTCCCTCGAGGAACACGTAGAGCTCCTCGATGCGGGAGTGGGCGTGCCAGTAGCCGGCCTGCTCCCCCGGTTCGTAGGAGTTCGCGGTCATGCCGATGAACTGGGTCTGCAACTCGTGGTCGACGACGCGCCGTCCGTCACGCGAGGTGCGGGGGCGGAAGCCGCCGAAGTGCGCGCGCCAGTCGGGAAACGCGCCCATCTCGAGAATCTCGTAGTCGGTCATGGGGCCAGACTAGCGAGCCGTGACGCGCACCGTCAGCGGCACCAGCCCTGGAGTCGTGCGGCCGACTCGCGGTAGCTCATCGACCCGGTGGACACTGCGATGACCAGGTCGTAGGCGGCATCGTCGGGAGCCTCGAGCTGGAGGTCATTGAGCGCGTAGAAGACGTAGGTTGCGAGCCAGCCCAGACGCTTGTTGCCGTCGATGAGCGCGTGGTTGCGGGTGAGGGACTCGAGGAGAACAGCCGCCTTCTCGTGGATGCCGGGGTAGGCGTCGCGCCCGTACAGACTGGTCTGGGGGCGCTTCGCCGCGGCATCCAGGAGGCCCAGATCTCGTACCGCCGGAACGCCGAGATCAGCGGCGAGGGCGAGGAGGTCTTCGAGAGTGAGGAAGTCCACCGTCACTGTGCGAGACGGTCGAGCAGTGCGGCGTACCGCTCACGGCCTAGGGCGGACAACTCGGACACGCGCTCGGTGCGCACGTGCCGGGCGGCGGCCTCCGTGATGGCGCGAGTGGTCGCCTCCTGCTTGCTGATTCCCTGAACCTCAGCGAGGAGAGCGAGGGCGCGTTCCTGCTCGTCGGTCAGTCTCAGAGTCATTGCCATGAAGGAAATGGTATCACTGTGGTATCAGTTGTTGAACCGGAACTCGACCAGGTCGCCGTCCACGCCTTCTGGAAGCCACCATGTGAGGCCGCCGCCGGGCATGGAGACGAACTTCCACCCGCCGTCGACATCCAAGGTAAACGCCTCCCAAGGATCATCAGACGAAGCGACCGAAAGCGTCGCGCCACCTGAGAAGTTCACCCTCAGTGCACCCGACGGCCGGATGGTTGCCGATACTAGTGCGAGTTGGTGAAGCGCCACGACCTCTGACGCGTTGCTCGGCGAGCCCGGCTCAATCGGAACCGTTCGATCGCTGATAGTGACCTCAAATGACTTTTCGACACGAAGAACGATGTGCTCCGTGATGATGGACACTCCGTAATCGAATGACGTCTGCCAGACCGCCTCATCCGAGAACTGAAGCGACCAGCCGTCGCTGTCGTGCTTGACACTCATTGACGCGATCATGGCTTTTCGAATCGGAACTCAAGGCCCAGAGGCTCCTCACCCCACCATGGCTCCGTCACGACGACCTCGACTCGACCGGCAAGGGCTGCCCGAGTCGCGGCAAGCAGCCGTACGCCGTGAGCCAACCACTCGGGGTCACCATCGGAATCCACGCGTGGAATTCTCGCCTCTTCGTATAGGGCGCTCCACGACGTGAGTTCTACGACAAGCGAGTCAGGCAGATTCAGTGACGCAAGGTCAACAGCGACCCCACCACCGCCCGTGCGCAACCAGAGAGGCCCTTGCCCATAGTCCGGCCACCACTCATAGACGTCTCGGTTTCGTCCCACGTGCGCAAGATACCCCATCGCCAAACGCGGGGTGGAAGCGACCGCTTTGAGATCTCAGTTGTTGAACCGGAACTCGACCACGTCGCCGTCCTGCATGACGTAGTCCTTGCCCTCGATGCGGGCCTTGCCCTTCGCGCGGGCCTCGGCGATCGAGCCAGTCTCGACGAGGTCCTCGAAGCCGATGACCTCGGCCTTGATGAAGCCCTTCTCGAAGTCGGTGTGGATGACGCCCGCCGCCTGCGGCGCCTTCCAACCCTTGCCGATCGTCCAGGCGCGCGACTCCTTGGGGCCCGCGGTGAGGTAGGTCTGAAGCCCCAGGGTGTCGAAGCCGATGCGGGCGAGCTGGTCGAGGCCGCTCTCCTCCTGGCCGGTGGACGCCAGTAGTTCAGCCGCGTCCGCCTCGTCGAGATCGATGAGTTCGGACTCGAGCTTGGCGTCGAGGAACACAGCGTGAGCAGGGGCGACGAGGGCTGCGAGCGCGGCCTTCTTGGCGGCATCCGTCAGAATCGCCTCGTCGACGTTGAAGACGTAGATGAACGGCTTGGCGGTGAGCAGCCCGAGCTCGCGAATCGGCTCGAGGTCGAGACCGGATGCGCTCAGCGGCTTGCCCGAGTCCAGAACCTTCTGGGCGGCGAGGGCGGTCTCCAGCACCACCGGTTCGGCGCGCTTGGTCTTGACCTCCTTCTCGTAGCGCTCGATCGCCTTCGTCAGCGTCTGGAGGTCGGCGAGGATCAGCTCGGTGTTGATGGTCTCCATGTCGGATGCCGCATCCACCCGCCCGTCGACGTGCACGACATCGGCGTCGGTGAAGCCGCGGATCACCTGCGCGATCGCGTCGGCCTCGCGGATGTTCGCAAGGAACTTGTTGCCCAGGCCCTCGCCGACGCTCGCGCCCTTCACGATGCCCGCGATGTCGACGAACGAGACCGGCGCGGGCAGGATGCGCTCGCTGCCGAAGATCCCCGCGAGCACCTTCAGGCGCGGGTCGGGCAGGTTCACGACCCCGACGTTCGGCTCTATGGTCGCGAACGGATAGTTCGCCGCCAGCACCGAATTCTTGGTCAGCGCATTGAACAGGGTGGACTTGCCGACATTGGGCAGTCCGACGATCGCGATAGTGAGAGCCACGAGGCTCAAGCGTACCGGCGGCTGCACAGGCTATCGATCCCGGCGACGGCGGCGTGCCCAGCCGCCTAAGTCGGGGGCCGGTGCGACGATCGACATGTGCCGTTGGACTTCACCGCAATCGACTTCGAGACCGCCAACAACTCCCCCGCGAGCGCGTGCTCGGTCGGTCTGGTGAAGGTTCGCGGCGGTCGCGTTGTCGATTCCGCCTACTGGCTGATCAGGCCGCCGTTCGGCCACGATGCGTTCCTCGAGTGGAACGTGCGTATCCACGGCATCATGGCGGCGGACGTCACGGACGCCCTGCTCTGGAGTGAGCAGCTGCACGACCTGCAGTCGTTCGCCGAGAACGACGTACTGGTCGCCCACAACGCGGGATTCGACATGGGCGTCATCGCCGCGGCGAGCGCCGCCTCCTTCGTGCCCACCCCGACATACGACTACCTCTGCAGCCTGCAGGTGGCGCGTCGCACCTACCACCTCGACTCCTACAAGCTGCCGTCCGCCGCGATGGCCGCCGGCTTCGAGGACTTCGCGCACCACAACGCGCTGGCCGACGCCGAGGCGTGCGCCGCGATCATCGTGCACGCGGCCGACCGGCACGGAGCATCCGATATCGCCGAACTCGCGACCGCGGTTGGGGCACAGCTCAAGCGCGTCGGCGCCCTGCAGCCGGTCGAGTAGGCCGAAGGCCGTATCGAGACCTCGCAGGTTTCGATACCGCGCTGCGCGCCTACTCAACCAGCGGCTAGCCGTTCTGCGGGAAGCCCAGGTTGATGCCGCCGTGGCTGGGGTCGAGCCAGCGGCTCGTGACCGCCTTCTGGCGGGTGAAGAAGTGGATGGCGTCGGGCCCGTAGGCCTTCGTGTCACCGAACAGCGAGTCCTTCCAACCACCGAACGAGAAGTAGCCCACCGGCACCGGGATCGGCACGTTGATGCCGACCATGCCCACGGTCACCTCGCGCTGGAAGCGGCGGGCCGCTCCCCCGTCGTTGGTGAAGATGGCCGTGCCGTTGCCGTACTGGCTGGAGTTGATGAGCGCGAGGCCCTCGTCGTAGGTCGCGACGCGCACGACCGACAGCACCGGTCCGAAGATCTCGTGCTTGTAGACGTCGGAGTCGGTCGAGACATTGTCGATGAGCGTCGGGCCGAGCCAGAAGCCGTCCTTGCCACCATCCGCCTGGATGCCACGGCCGTCGACCACGACGGTCGCTCCATCCTTCGTGGCGATGTCGATGTAGCCCGCGACCTTGTCGCGGTGCTCCTTCGTGATGAGGGGACCCATGTCGCAGCCGCGGGTTCCGTCGCCGACCTTCAGGCCCGACATCCGCTCCTGGATCTTGGCGATGAGCTCGTCGGCCACCGGCTCGACGGCCACCACGACGGAGATCGCCATGCAGCGCTCGCCGGCCGAGCCGAAGCCCGCGTTGACGGCCGAGTCAGCGACGAGGTCGAGGTCGGCGTCGGGCAGCACGAGCATGTGGTTCTTCGCGCCACCGAGCGCCTGCACCCGCTTGCCGTGGTGAGAGGCCGTCTCGTAGATGTACTTGGCGATGGGAGTGGACCCCACGAACGAGATCGCCTGCACGTCGGGGTGCTCGAGCAGCGCATCCACCGACTCCTTGTCGCCGTGCACGACGTTGAACACGCCGTCGGGCAGGCCAGCCTCCTTGAGCAGCTTCGCCATCCAGATGGCGGCCGACGGGTCCTTCTCGCTCGGCTTGAGCACGACGGTGTTGCCCGCGGCGATCGCGATGGGGAAGAACCAGAGCGGCACCATGGCCGGGAAGTTGAACGGGCTGATGATGCCCACGACCCCGAGCGGCTGGTGCAGCGAGTAGACATCGACACCGGTCGACACGTTCTCCGAGTACTCGCCCTTCATGAGGTGCGGGATGGATGTCGCAAACTCCACGACCTCGAGTCCGCGGGCGACCTCGCCCAGGGCGTCGCTCGTGACCTTGCCGTGCTCGTTGGTGAGGATCGCCGCAACCTCGGACTTGCGTGCGTTGAGCAGCTCGCGGAAGGCGAAGAGGACGGTCTGGCGCTTGGCCAGCGAGGAGTCGGCCCAGGCGGGGAAGGCGGCCTTGGCTGCCTGCACGGCGACGTCGACATCGGCAACGGTCGCCAGGCGCACCTCGCGCGAGACGGTCCCCTCGGCGGGGTTGTACACGGGCGCGGTGCGAGTCGAGGCGCCGGCCGCGGCCGCTCCGTTGATCCAGTGGTCGAGGACTTCAGTCATGGCACGCTCTCTTCGTCGCGGTTCGTGTGGTGTGGTCCCAGTCTGGAGCCCTAGTGATCTGCATTCAAGAGCTATTCATGCACAGGCAATGTGCACTATCGCACAGGCAGCAGCTCGTCCGCGCGCTGCCTCACCTCGGCGAAGAGCGCATCACGCACCACCCGCACCGCCTCGACTCCGAGGCTGTCCTTGCGCACCGACAGCGAGAACATCAGACGGAAGTCGACCTCGTCGGGCAGCACGGGCGCCAGCCTGGGGTCCGACTCGGCCATGAAGGCGTGGAGCAGACCGATGCCCGCCCCGCTGCGGGTGGCCTCCAGCTGGGCGAACACGTTGGTCGACCCGAAACCCACGTGCATGCCGTTGAGCACGGGAGCGAGGTCGAGTTCGCGCACGGTGAGCAGGGCATCCACGTAGAAGACGAGCGGATGCCGCTCCAGGTCGCTCAGCGACACGATCGGCGGATGCGCGGCGAGGTAGTCGCGCGAGGCGTACAGCCTCAAGGCGTAGGGCGCGAGGGCCTCGGCGGTCAGCCGCGAACTCGTGGCGGACCCGACCGTGACGGCGATGTCGAAGCCCGAGCCGCGCAGGCTCAGCGGGCTCGTCGAGGTGACCAGTTCGACAGTGATGCCGGGATGCTCCGCCTGAACCCTGACCAGACAGGGGGCCGCGAAGACAGTTCCGAAGCCCTCGGGCGCGACGATCCGCACAGTGCCCCGAGGCCCGTCGGCTCCCCCGGATGCCGCGTCGACGACCTGCTCGACGACGTGCTCGAGCCCGGCGGCTCGTGCCGCGACATCCCGACCGATCACGGTCAGCTCCCAGCCGTCGGCGCCGCGGTCGAGCAGCCGCACACCCAGCGCCAACTCCAACCGGTCGATGCGTCTGCGCACCGTGGTGTGATCGACACCGAGCAGTGTGGCGGCGGAGACAAGCCTGCCCGACCGTGCGACGGCGAGCAGATAGCGCAGGTCGTCGGTGCTCACATCGAGCGGATGCGGAACCGACGCGGTCATGACACCACCCTATGACTGGCCCGGCTTGCACTGCCTCGCGGTTCGAAGCCGGGTAATGTCCGACGCCCGGGTGATACTGGGCCCATGGACCCCATCCTCGCCCTCATCGTGGGACTCGCCTCCGGCGCCGTGCTCGGCGCTGCCATCGGTCTGCTTGCCGGGCGACTGCGCGGCGCTGGTGCGGATCCCGCCGTGATCGAGGCACGGCACGCGACCGCGCTCGCACAGCTGCAGGCAGACGAACAGGAGCGGCGGGCCGAGCTCGGTTCGCAGCTCGCTGCCGCGCAGGCCAGCCTCGCCGGACTCCGCGAGCAACTGCACATGGCACAGCAGCAGTACGGTGAGGCCGTCGAGCGTGCCCAGGCCGAGGCGCAGGAGCGCGCGGCCGAGGGGAAGGTTCTTCAGGCCCTGTCTCCGGTGCAGGAGACGCTGCGCACCATGCAGCAGAAGGTGCTCGACATGGAGCAGCAGCGCAGCCGCCAGCACGGCGAGCTCTCCGAGCAGTTGCGCACCGCGACCGAATCGGAGGAGCGACTGCGTGCGACCGCGGAATCGCTCGCATCTGCCCTGCGCAACAATGCGACCCGTGGAGTTTGGGGCGAGACCCAGTTGCGCAACCTGGTCGAATCGGCCGGCCTGCTCAACCGCGTCGACTTCACCGTGCAGACCAGCATCAGCTCCGAGTCCGGCGCGCGTCGCCCCGACATGGTGCTGCGGCTTCCCGGCGGCAAGTCGATCGCGGTCGACGCGAAGGTTCCCTACAACTCCTACATCGACGCGAGCGCCATCCCCGCGACTGCCACCGGAGAGCAGGAGGCGCGGCGCCAGAGCCTGCTCGCGCAGCACGCGAAGCAGGTGCGCTCGCACGTCGACGCGCTGTCGGCCAAGAGCTACTGGACCGGCCTCGACTCGAGCCCCGAGTTCACCATGGCCTTCATTCCCAATGAGTCGCTCCTGTCGGTGGCGCTGGATCAGGATCCCGGCCTCCTCGACTACGCCTTCAGCAAGCGGGTGCTGCTCGCCTCCCCCGTGAGCTTCTGGGCGACTCTGAAGACCGTCGCGTTCACTTGGCAGCAGGAGGTGCTCACCGAGGACGCCAAGCGGCTGTTCGACCTCGGCAAGGAGCTCTTCGGTCGCATCGCCACCCTCGGGGAGCACGCCGAGAAGCTGCGTCGCTCCCTCGACTCGACCGTGGCCAACTACAACCAGTTCGCGAGCTCCCTGGAGTCCCGCGTACTGGTGACCGCCCGCAAGCTCGACCAGCTCGACGAATCCAAGATCATTCCCGCCCCCGGCGTAGTGGAAGAACGGCCCAAGCCCCTCAGCGCCATCGAGTTCGAGCTAGCCTCCCTCGATGAGCTCGAGGGAGTCGCCCGCCCCGAGCTGGAGCTTCCCGGCATGGAGCTGCCGGCCGTGCCCGCCAAGGGCAGCAAGAAGACGGCCTAGTCGAGGTAGCCACAATGCTGGGTGCCAGCCCCTTCGCATCCAGCTTTTCGGCCACCTCGATGTCACTGACGAGGGCAGGCCGGTGAGGCCGGCTAGTCGTCCAACCACTTCGCGGCGAGGTGGTCGGCCTCGACCCGGCGGATCGTGCCCGAGTGCGACCGCAGCACAATGCTCTCGGTGCGGATGATCGGCCCGAGCCGACGCACACCGCGAACGAGCCCGCCATCGGTGACGCCCGTCGCAACGAAGAACGTGTTGTCACTGCGCACCAGGCTGTCAGCGTCGTAGACGTGATCGAAGAGCAGGCCCGCCGCTTCTCCCCGCGCGCGCTCCTCGTCGTCCTTCGGGGCGAGGATCGTCTGGATGACGCCGCCCAGGGCCTTGATCGCGCACGCCGTCGCCACACCCTCGGGGCTGCCGCCGATACCCGCGCACATGTCGATGCGCGTGCCGTAGAGCGCCGCGTTGATTCCGCCGGCCACATCGCCGTCGAGCATGAGGCGAGTGCCCGCACCGGTGGCGCGAATCTCCTCAATGAGTCCCTCGTGCCGGGGACGGTCCAGCACGGCGACGACGATCTCGCTCACCGGCTTGCCCTTCGCCTTCGCGAACGCGCGAATGTTCTCGCCGATGGGCTGGCGAATGTCGATGACCCCCCGGCCTTCTGCGCCGGTGACGATCTTGTTCATGTAGAACACGCTCGACGCGTCAAGCATGGTGCCCCGGTCGGATACGGCGATCATCGAGATCGCGTTCTGACGTCCGGCAGCGGTCAGCGAGGTTCCGTCGATCGGGTCGACGGCGATATCGCACGCCGGACCGCGTCCGGTACCCACATGCTCGCCGTTGAACAGCATCGGCGCATTGTCCTTCTCGCCCTCGCCGATCACCACGAGCCCGTCGAAGTCGACGGTGCCGAGGAACTTGCGCATGGCATCCACGGCCGCACCGTCGGCGCCGAGCTTGTCGCCCTTGCCGATGAACGGCACGGCACGGATGGCCGCGGCTTCAGTCGCTCGCACCAACTCGAGTGCGAGGTTGCGATCGGGGTGGAGGAACAGCGTTCCGGTTTCAGAGGTCGACATGGAAAACATCCCGTGAAAGAGCCGAACGCTGTGGTGGAGTTCAATCGGCGAACCAACGCCCGTCCAGCCTAGCGTTCGCCCTCGCTAGACTTTTGTTTCGGACACCACCCGCATTCCAAGGAGACCATCGATGCCTGTCGCCACGCCAGACCAGTACGCAGAAATGCTCGACAAGGCCAAGAGCCGCGGCTTCGCGTACCCCGCGATCAACGTGTCATCCTCGTCGACGATCAATGCGGTGCTCCAGGGCCTCACCGAGGCGGGTTCGGATGGCATCATCCAGGTGACGACCGGTGGCGCCGACTACTTCGCCGGGCAGAGCGTCAAGGCGCGCGCATCCGGAGCTCTCGCGTTCGCCGCGTTCGTGACCGAGGTCGCCAAGAACTACCCGATCACGGTCGCCCTCCACACCGACCACTGCCCGAAGGATGCACTCGACGGCTTCGTCATGCCCCTCATCGCCGCATCCGAGGCCGAGGTGAAGGCGGGGCGCAACCCGATCTTCCAGTCCCACATGTGGGACGGCTCGGCGGTACCTCTCGCCGAGAACCTGGAGATCGCGAAGACCCTGCTACCGCGCATGAAGGCGATCAACGCGATCCTCGAGGTCGAGATCGGCGTCGTGGGTGGCGAGGAGGACGGCGTCAGCCACGACATCAACGAGCACCTCTACACGACTCTGGATGACGCGATCGCCACTGTCGAGGCCCTCGGCCTCGGCGAGCAGGGTCGGTACATGGCGGCCCTCACATTCGGCAACGTGCACGGCGTCTACAAGCCCGGCAACGTCAAGCTCAAGCCGGAGCTGCTGGGCACCATCCAGGCCGGGCTCCAGGCCAAGTACGGAACCTCCTCGGCCCACCCTCTCGACCTGGTCTTCCACGGTGGCTCCGGCTCGAGCCCCGAGGAGATCGCCACGGCGGTCGCGAACGGCGTGGTGAAGATGAACATCGACACCGACACCCAGTACGCCTTCAGCCGCTCGATCGCCGACACCGTTCTGCGCAACTACGACGGTTTCCTGAAGGTCGACGGCGAGGTCGGCAACAAGAAGATCTACGACCCTCGCGCCTGGGGCAAGCTCGCCGAGACGGCCATGGCCGCTCGGGTGGTCGAAGCCACGACCGAACTCGGCTCGGCCGGCCACTCCGGCAACTAGGGCGCGTCGCGAGGGGCGATCCGGAATGAGATTCCGTGTCGCCCCACCTCGAGATCGTCGACGGCCGTCTTCAGCGTGAGGTAGTACGGCGCCAGGTGCATGATGCGCCTGCCCTCGGGCAGCGCCATGTCGAGGCTCACCGCGACGGCTGTCGCTCCGTCAGGCGCCTTGCGCAACTCGACCATCAGTGACCCGCTGTCGGTGCCGGGAGCGGCAAGTACTGCCTCCAGCAGCCCACGCAGCGCGGTGCGCTGCGGATTGTTCATGCGGCGCGCGAGGCGCTCCGGGTCGACGACGACGAGCCGGGATTCCTGCGCAATCGAATCAAGCCAGCTCACCGACCCCTGAGTGACCAGGTCATCGCGCAGCCGCCGCGCGATCTGGCCCGCCAGAGCGCGGCTCGCAGGAGTCACGCGTCCCGAGTCGGCGAGCGATTCCAGGAAAGGCACCGCACGAGCGGTCAGCTGCGCCAGGGTCACCCTCTCGATCTGCTCGGCCGCCTCGTCGCGCACCTCGCGCCCGGCGACCATCAGCCGTGAGGGGCTCTGCAGCAGCGGGAGCATCGTACTGACAACCCCGTAGGAGAAGGTCACCATCGACGCGAGGGAGAGCACCGCTGGCGCTGAGACGATCACGGCCGATCCGACCGGCCCCCACGCACCGGATGTGGGATACACGACGAGGAGCGCAATGGTGGTGACCACAATCGTCGCAGTTCCACCGACAGCGATCAGTACCCGGCCGGGCAGGTACGGCCCGAGGCTGACGATGGCAAGGGCTAAGGAGCTCGGCGCCCACCACAGTTCTATGGTGAAGTCGCTGCTCGCGTAGCCGAGGGCCGAGACAATGACTCCGGTCGCCGACAGCGCGAGCGCGACCGAGGCGATACCCCATCCGATCGGTCGACGAATCGGCCGGGTGGCCAGATGAACCAGCAGCGGGGATGCCACGCACGCGAGCAGCGCGACGATCTGGAGCACCGGCATGCTCGTCAGCGCCCACGTCAGCACGATCGCGGGAGTGGCAGCGACCACCATGATGCCCGCCACTGCGAGCGGCACCAGCGGCCCAGTGAACCAGCTCAGCGGATCCACCTGTTGCGCGGAGAGCGCGAAGTACCGTCGGTCAGCTCTCGCCATGGGTGGACTCCTCATGGTGTCGCACGACCTCGAGCACGGGCATCCGCATGACTATCGACGTGCCCGAATCTGGGGACGACCACACGCGCGCCGACCCGCCAACGGCCTCGACGCGGTCGACGACGGAGTGACGGATGCCCAGCCGGTCGGCGGGGACCCCGTGCGGGTCGAAGCCGACTCCCTGATCGGTGACGATGACTGTCACCTCATCGTCGGAATAGGCCAAGTCGACCTCCGCGACGGTCGTCTGTGAGTGCCGCAGCACGTTCTCCAGGCACGCCCGGACCGCATCCAGCAGCGCGGCCGCGACATCAGGGGCGAGGCGATAGATTCCGGTTCCGCTGCCCGTGATCTGCACGGTGAGTCCCCGCCACTGGAGGTCGCTCATGATCATCATGAGCTGGTTGCGCAGCTCGGAATCCTGGTCGTCACGGATTACCTCGGACGACTCGTGCAACCACTCGGCACTCGTGAGCGTATGCAGATCCGCTCGAAGGCGATCGATGACCCGCTGGTCGAGTTGGTCGGGTGAGTTCATGATGATCGAGAGATCGTTCAGGAGCGTGTCGTGCACGGCAGCTGTCACCCGAGCCCGGAGGTTCTCCTGCACCTGGAGCCGACGCGTCTCCTGTTCGAGTAGTTCGAAGTTGGGCACCCGGCTGCGCGCCCGGGACTGAATGGCCGCGAGGGTGACGAACACGAAGACGTACATGAGGAAGACCAGGACGGGCCCCCACCCGGGCCGAAGCGGCATCCCGGTGACCACGGCTACCGCCACGCTCACCAGCAAGGAAACCAGAAAGCCGCAGAAGATCCAGGCCAGGGCGATGAACCAGCTGGTCGCCCCGACCGCCACCAGTACGAGGGAGACCGCCGGCCGGTTCAGCAAGAACACGGCGTCGCTTTCGATGGTCGGAACCGCTGAGATGAGTGCGAGCTGGTAGGCGAATGCGCCGATGGCGCCGGCCACGAGAAACGTCACGACTACCCAGACCTTCGGCCTGAGGTACGCCACCACCGCGAGCCCGAGCATGACGACGACGATCGCGAGGGGCGCCCACAGCGCCGCCGTCAGATCCCGGCTCACGAGGAACTCGACGAGCACGGGGATAGTCAGCGCCAGGTTGGCGGCGTTGACCGCCCAGGCGCTTCTCGCCGTGGCCCCGGTGATGACCCGGGCCGCGTCATCCCGAGGAAGGACGGCTAGTCGCACCAGCTGCCCGCGCTATCCGGTCAGGGTGTTCAGGTAGGTGGCGAGCGCGGGATCGATGAGCATCAGGGCGAGGATGCCCACGAGTAGCACCAGTGCGGCAGCACCGCCCGCCGCGAGCGGCACCCAGAACGCACGCTTGCGCTGACGGATGCGCCGGGCCGACCACACGATCGCGATCAGGATGAGCAGAACGCGCACGACGTTCTGTGCGACTCCCATGGAGTTCGCCAGAGCGTCCGAGGTGAACTCGCCGTAACCGAGCTGGATGTACGACTCGCGCATCACGCTCGCAAAGTTCGCGAACGAACTGAACTGCCTGATGACGTCGACGAGTCCGATCCCGAGCAGGAGCACTGTGAGCACGACATCGGAGGTCGGCGCGGGCGGGCGCTGCGCCGCGACGGTGGGCGGCGGAAGCGTTTCGGGCGCGGCCACGACCGGCGGGGCGTCAGAGTACTGGCCCCAGCGCGGTTCGGGGCGAGGATCGGGCGTCGGTTCAGTCATTGCCGCGCTGCCAGTCCAGCTGGCGGATGCGCCCGCCGAGCCCGCGCTCATCGGGATTGCCCGCGGCGTCGGTGCGCAGTTCCTTCGGCAGGGAGAACATGAGGTCCTCCTCGGCGGTGACCACCTGGCTCACGTCGGTGTAACCCGCGTCGGCGAGGTCGTCGAGTACCTCCTGCACGAGAACCTCCGGCACGGATGCCCCGCTCGTGACGCCGACCGTCGCGACGCCGTCGAGCCACTCCTGCCTGATCTCGCTCGCGTAGTCGACGCGGTAGGCGGCCTTCGCGCCGCTCTCGAGCGCGACATCCACGAGCCGGACCGTGTTGGAGCTGTTGGCGCTACCGACGACAATCACGAGATCAGCGGTGGCCGCGACCTTCTTGATCGCGACCTGGCGGTTCTGGGTGGCGTAGCAGATGTCGTCGCTCGGCGGGTCCTGCAGGTTCGGGAAGCGCTCGCGCAGCAGCCGCACGGTCTCCATGGTCTCGTCGACGCTCAGGGTCGTCTGCGAGAGCCAGACCAGGTGGTCGGGGTTCTTCACGACAATGTTCGGCACGTCGGCGGGGCTGTTGACGAGGGTCGTGCGCTCGGGTGCGTGACCCATGGTGCCCTCGACCTCCTCGTGACCGTGGTGGCCGATGAGAAGGATCTCGTAGTCGTCGCGGGCGAACCTGGTGGCCTCGCGGTGCACCTTGGTGACGAGCGGACAGGTCGCGTCGATCGCCTGGAGGTTGCGGTCGGCAGCACCCTGCACCACGGCGGGCGAGACGCCGTGAGCACTGAAGACGACGTGAGCGCCCTCGGGCACCTCCTCCACCTCATCGACGAAGATCGCGCCCTGCTTCTCCAGCGTGGTCACCACGTGGATGTTGTGCACGATCTGCTTGCGCACGTACACCGGGGCACCGTAACGCTCGAGCGCCTTCTCCACAGCGATCACGGCACGATCCACACCCGCGCAGTATCCCCGGGGCGCAGCGAGGAGCACCCGCTTGGTTCCGGCGACAGGGGTATCCTTTAGCCTGTTCCGTTGGGCGGGCATGCGCGGCGTTTCGAGGGCCGTGACGCTCCCGTTCGAGATGGTGCTCACACTGCCAATTCTAGGCGGCGGGCCGAACAGTACGGGCCGAACCATGCTGACCAGCGATTCGGGAGGGCGACGATGACGACGGATGATGCGCCATCCACCGTTGACGCACCGTGGCCGGTAGGCCTGCTCTCCACCAAGATCAAGGGCTGGATCGAGCGTCTGGGCACGGCCTGGGTCGAGGGCGAGATCACCCAGTGGGGGGTCTCCGGCGGCAACGTCTACGGCAAGTTGAAAGACCTCGAGGCGGATGCCACGGTCTCGTTCACGGTGTGGTCGTCGACCCGCGCGAAGCTGCCCGCCGATCTCAAGCAGGGCGACCGCGTGGTCGCGCTCGTCAAGCCCAACTACTGGGTCAAGGGCGGCACGCTCACGATGCAGGTCTTCGAGATGCGCCACGTCGGGCTCGGCGACCTGCTCGAACGCCTCGAGCGCCTGCGTCAGAAGCTCAAGGCCGAGGGCCTGTTCGATCACAAGAAGCCGCTGCCCTTCCTGCCCGGGTGCATCGGTCTCGTGACCGGTAAGGACAGCGACGCGGAGAAGGATGTACTGCGCAACGCGCAACTGCGCTGGCCCGCGGTGAAGTTCCGGGTGGTGCATGCGGCGGTTCAGGGTGACCGGGCGGCCGCCGAGGTGACCGCGGCGATCCAGGTACTCGACGCGGACCCCGAGGTCGAGGTCATCATCGTCGCCCGCGGCGGCGGCGACTTCCAGAACCTCCTCGTGTTCAGCGACGAAGCACTCGTGCGGGCGGCTGCCGCCTGCGTGACTCCCCTAGTGTCCGCGATCGGGCATGAGGCCGATCGACCGCTGCTCGACGAGGTCGCCGACCTGCGGGCATCCACCCCCACGGATGCGGCGAAACGGGTGGTGCCGGACGTGGCGGAGGAGCTCGCCCGCGTGCAGCAGGCGCTCGGATCCCTGCGCCTGCGGATAACCCAGCGGCTGTCGGCGGAGGTGGATCGACTCGAGACGCTGCGATCTCGTCCGGTGCTCGCGTCATCCAGCTGGATCGTGGATGTGCGCGCCGACGATCTGTCGCGCTACGTGCAGCGCAGCCGGGACCTCGTCGAGCGGGTGCTCGAGCGCAGCCACACCCGGGTGTCGGAACTGACCGCGCAGCTGCGGGCGCTGTCGCCGCAGCGCACCCTCGCCCGCGGATACGCGATCGCCCAGCTGCCCGACGGCCGAGCCGTGCGGTCGGTATCGGAGGCGCCAGCGGGAACCGAGCTTCGACTCACAGTCGCCGACGGCCGCATCTCGGCGACAGTGGACGACGGATAGAATCGTGACCGTGGGCAACGAGAAGATCGACGTGAGCGACCTCAGCTACGAGCAGGCGCGCGACGAGCTCATGCAGGTCGTTGCAGAGCTCGAGCAGGGATCATCGAGCCTCGAGGAGTCGCTGACTCTCTGGGAGCGCGGGGAGGCTCTCGCGGCCCGGTGCGAGGAGTGGCTCAAGGGTGCCAAGGCCCGTCTCGACGCGGCACGAGCCGCAGCGACCGACTGACCGTGGCAGGCAAGCAGCCCGCGATCGTCGCTGAGCTCGGACGACCGGAGACCCCCGAGGAGACGGCGGCCCGCAAGGCGGAGAACTCGCGCAAGCGGCGCGCCAACCAGACCGCGTTCAACCTGATCGTCGCCACGATCGCGTCGCTCGGGATCGTACTGTTCCTGGTGGTCGTCGTGGTGCGGCCGAACCCCGAGCCAGCGCCCGGCATCGACTACGTCACGATCGCCGCCCAGTCACAGCCCGAGGCATCGGCCGAGCTCATCGTTCCGGTGCTCCCCGACACATGGAGCGCGAACGCCGCCAACTTCGGCGCTCGCAACGAGGTGCCCACCTGGTACGTCGGCTTCATCACCCCGAGCGTGCAGTTCATCGCCTTCAACCAGGGCATCGGCGCGAACCCGACCTGGCAGGCCACGACGCTCGACAACGCGGCCGAGACGGGCACCGTCACCATCGACGGCCTCACCTGGACCGTGTACGACCAGCGCGACAAGTCCGACACCGGCAACTTCGCGTACTCCATGGCGACCGTGGTCGGCGAGAGCACGATACTTCTGCACGGCACGGCTCCGGTCAGCGAGTTCGAGTTGCTGGCGTCATCCATCGCTTCGGAGGTACCAGCACAGTGACGACCAATCGAACCCCAGCGGATGTCTGGCGCGAGATGCTGCGCGGCAACGAGCGCTTCGTCGCCGGCACCCCCGAGCACCCCCGTCAGGACGTCGAGCGTCGTCAGGAGCTCGCGTTCGCCCAGGAGCCGCACGCCGCCCTGTTCGGATGCAGCGACTCCCGTCTGGCCGCCGAGATCATCTTCGACAAGGGCATCGGCGACCTGTTCGTCGTGCGCAACGCCGGCCAGATCATCTCGGATTCCGTCATCGGTTCGCTCGAGTACGCGGTCGGCGTGCTCGGTGTGCCGCTGATCGTCGTGCTCGGTCACGACAGCTGCGGAGCGGTGCTCGCCGCGATCGCCGCCGAGGGTGAGGATGCGCCGGTGCTGCCGCCGCACATCGCGGGCCTCATCTCGAAGATCACTCCGGCGGTGCATCGAGTCATCAAGGCTTCCGGCACCGCCGAGCACGCCGAGATCGACTCGCAGGAGGTCGGCCGCGAGCACCTGCGCGACACGATCGCCGAGCTGCTCGAATCATCCGAACTCATCAGCGACGCGGTTGCCGCGGGTACGCTGGCTGTGGTGGGCGCGAACTATCGCCTGCTTGAAGGCCGCGCGGTTCCCGACGTTATCGTGGGCGCGGTCTGACTCCACCACTTTCTCTCCCCGCAGGCACACAGAAGGACGACACTGGCGTGAGCACCCCCGAATACCGTATCGAGCACGACACGATGGGCGAGGTGCGGGTTCCCGCCAACGCCCTCTACGGCGCACAGACGCAGCGCGCGGTGGAGAACTTTCCCATCTCGGGTGCGGGCCTTGAGCGCGCGCAGATCATCGCTCTGGCGCGCATCAAGCGCGCAGCGGCCATCGTCAACGGCGAGATGGGCGTGATCGATCAGGGCATCTCGGATGCGATCGCATCCGCCGCCGAGAAGCTCATCGCCGGCGAGCACCACGAGCACTTCCCGGTCGACACCTACCAGACCGGCAGTGGCACGTCGTCGAACATGAACATGAACGAGGTGCTCGCACACGTGGCCACCGAGATCCTCGGCTCGCCGGTGCACCCCAACGACCACGTGAACGCCTCGCAGTCGTCGAACGACGTCTTCCCCACCAGCGTGCACATCGCTGTCACCGGCGCGCTGCTGCATGACCTCATTCCGGCGCTCGATCACCTCGCGATCGCTCTCGAGAAGAAGGCGGTGCTCTGGAAGGACGCGGTCAAGTCGGGTCGCACCCATCTGATGGATGCCACGCCCGTGACCCTCGGCCAGGAGTTCGCCGGTTATGCACGCCAGGTGCGCTTGGGTATCGAGCGGGTGCAGTCGGCGATCCCGCGGGTCGCCGAGGTGCCGCTCGGCGGCACGGCCACCGGCACCGGCATCAACACCCCGCTGGGCTTTCCGCAGCGGGTCATCGCGGTGCTCGCCACCGACTCGGGTCTGCCGATCACTGAAGCACTCGACCACTTCGAGGCGCAGGGTGCGCGCGATGGGCTGGTCGAGGCATCCGGCGCCCTGCGGGTCATCGCTGTGAGCCTCACGAAGATCTGCAACGACCTGCGCTGGATGGGCTCTGGCCCCAACACCGGAATCGGCGAGCTGCACATCCCCGACCTGCAGCCCGGCTCCTCGATCATGCCCGGCAAGGTGAACCCCGTGATTCCCGAGGCGGTGCTGATGGTTGCCGCCCGTGTCATCGGCAACGATGCGACGATCGCGTGGGCTGGTGCGTCGGGCAACTTCGAGCTCAACGTGGCCATCCCCGTCATGGGCACGGCGCTGCTCGAGTCGATTCGACTGCTGTCGAACTCGTCGATCGCCCTCGCCGACAAGACCGTTGACGGCCTCGAGGCGAACCTGGTTCGCGCCCGTGCCCTCGCCGAGTCGTCCCCGTCGATCGTGACGCCGCTCAACAAGTTCATCGGTTACGAGTCGGCGGCGAAGATCGCCAAGCACTCGGTGGCCCAGGGCATCACCGTGCGTGAGGCGGTCATCGACCTCGGCTTCGTCGAGCGCGGCGAGATCAGCCTGGAGCAGCTCGACACGGCGCTCGACGTCATGTCGATGACCCACCCGGGCTGAGCGCGGCGCCGAGAGCGGCGCCACTCCTCCCATGCTGCGGCGTCGAGATCGGCGCACATCCTCCGGTGCCGCTGCGTCGAGATCGGCGCCAATCCTCCCACGCCGCTGCGCCGAGATCGGCGCACATCCTGCCGCACCGCGGCGCCGACCAGCTGAGCTACGTCAGCGGCTGCTGGCCGTCGCAGCCGGCGTTCGCGGTCACGTGCTCAGTAGTCGCGCGAGTGCGGGGCTTTTGGTTCGTGCGCGGATGGGTTTCTGGTGGGGGTCGATGTCGGGTGGGGGGATGAAGTGGGTGGTCCCGTTGGTGCGGGTGATTTCCCAGCCGTTGTTGTGCACGAGCATGTGGTGGTGTCGGCAGAGCAGGATTCCGCGGTTTGTGTTCGTTGAGCCGTGGTCGCGGGTCCAGTGGTCGATGTGGTGGGTTTCGCACCAGCTGGGTGGTCGGTCGCAGTCGCCGAGTTGGCAGCCGCCGTCGCGGGCGGCGATGCCGATGCCCTGTCGGCTGCTGAAGAGTCGGTGTTCCCGGCCGAGGTTGAGGATCTCGCCCTCGGTGTCGAACTTGATGGGGATGACCCCGGTGGTGCAGGTGTGTCGTTCGATGGTGGCGATGGACACCGGTTCGGTGTGACCTTCGATGAACCCGACCCCGCGGCGTTGACGCAGGTCGTTGTCGGTGACGAGGAGTTTGATTCCGGGACGTTTGGCACCGAGGACCACGTTGGTGTCGGCGGCGGTGCCGATGCGGATCAGTTCGACGAACGCATCCAGCACTAACTGTTCGGTGGTGCGCTCGTCGGTGGCGATCTGTTCGGCGCGGGCGGCGAGGGTGGGGTCGACGAAGCGGGGTCCGCCGCGGCGTGGTGAGGTGACGGCGTCGAAGGTGGCGGTGACGATCGCTGCGGACTCCGGATCCAGCAGCCCTGACAGGCGGGTCATGCCGTCGGGTTGCAGGAACAGGTGCAGGTATCGTTTGGAGCGCAGCAACTGTTCACGTTCGGCGACCCGATCCAGGTCCAACCCGACCCTGAGGTCGCGGGCGCGGGCGGCGAGCTTCTCGACTGTGAGAGTCGTGGCCTCAGCCAGGAGTGTCTGTGCTGCACTGGCGAGCATCGCGGCACTGATCGTCTCGTCGGGCACCCCCAACCCGCCGCGGATCGCCTCCGCGGCCTCCAACGACAGCTGCCCTGCAGCGACAGCAACCCCGATTTCGTGCAGCAAGGGGTGGGGGTCGGGCTCGGCTGCGGAGTCCGAGCCCGACGGTTGTGCTTGCAGCTGTGCCTCAGCTGCCGCGGCCATCATCCCGCCGACGCGCACCATCGTGGACGCCTCCCGCGATGTCGATCCGGTCAGGTGCTGCACCAACCGCTCCGGGGTGCGTGCCCCCAGTCGCTGCGCCAATCCGGCATGGCCGAGTTCGCGGCGGGAGCGGTGCTCGATCTCCGCAGCCAGGGCGGCAGCCGTGGCATCCACCCGCCGGCGAATCTGCGCCACCGACCGCTGCGCAGACAACAACGCCGCATCATCCAGCGTCGAGGTCACAGGTGGTGCGAACGGCAACGACAGATCGGCCAGATGCGCGAACGACACGACCGCCGGGGCGGGCATCGTGTCAGTGAGGGTCATGCCCCCATTCTCCCAAAAATCGAACACATGTTCGAGTAGAAGATCTTTCGGCAGACCAGCCTGTGGAGGAGAAGAGTGTGGAGGAGAAGAGTGCGGAGGAGAAGAGCGCCGAGAACAGGGTTCGGAGGAAGTTGCCCTGCGGGAGAGGTCTAGACCGAGGCGATCGGGACGAGTGCGAGACCGAGCCGAGACCCACTACCCCACCACGACGGCAACCCAGAAGCCGGCCAGCAGGAACGGCCCGAACGGGATGCTCGCGCCGCGCCCACCGCGCAGCGCCCCGATCGCCGCGATGCCTCCCAGCACGAACGCCACCAGGGGCGACACGACCGCGGCGGTGGCCGAGACGAGCCCTGCCGAGAGCCCGAGCACTCCGGCGAGCTTGACGTCGCCCATGCCCATGCCGCCCGCCACTGCGAACGCGAGCATGACGACGAAGTAGAGAACCCCTGAAACCACCGCGACCTTCGAGAACTCGCCACTGACGATCCAGTGCGCGAGGATCCCCGCCGCCGCCACGAGGTAGCCGGGAAGCACGAGCGAGTTCGGCAGCCGACGCTCCACCGCGTCGATGGCGCACAGAGTCGGCGTAACGGCCGCCAGATAGACCAGAGGCAGCACTCGAGGGTCCGGCCCAACGGCGACGAGGGCGATCGCCGCGAGCACGGCGGCAGCAGGCAGACGCCACCAGCGGGCAGCCAGGGGTCGGGATGACGCGGCGCTAGACATGCCGCCGAGGGTATCTGTCAGGCCGCTCGCGCCGTCGCAGTAGTGCACACCCTACGTGCTGGGAACCGTGACCTCACGGATCGGATCCTCGGCGAGCGTCTCAACTGTGCGATCCCCGATGGGGGCGGCCAGCCGAAGCGGGATGAGCACGGACCCGGTCACCGAGGCGTCCGTCGGGCAGCTGACCGTGTTGTCCACGGGAACATCGGCCGCGGCATCCGGCAGACCGTAGTAGACGGCGAATTGCACGGTGTCGGCGGTCTCGATGACGACGACCGCCCGAGGAATGCACAACAGCGGCCCCCGCACCTGCACGACGACATCGGCGAAGTCGAGTGCGCCGTTGCCCACGTCGGGCAGCGACCCGACGTAGCCCGGCGCGTCGCCGTTGCCCAGCAGGGTGAAGTTGTGAAGTCGGTCGAAGTAGTCGGGCAGGTCGTCGCTGACATCCTCGTAGCCGAGCACGGGCATCTCGACGAGTCCGCTGGGCGGGCCGCTCAGCGGCACGATCATCCGGTTCACCACCGACGGGTCGGGGCGGCCCCACAACTGCGAGACGAGCGACGGGCGCGGTGACTCCGAGGGCAGACCGGCAACGGCCGACGCCGACGTCACGCCGACGATCCCGAGCAACGTGAGCGCGCCGATCCCGCTCAGCAGGCGACGAAGGCCGTAGGACGCCCCACCGGGCTCATGCAGGTGGGGGTCGCTCACGCTCCACCCGGCGAGAATTCGCCACTGACTTCGGGGCGCGAAGACACCCCACAGAAGAATGAGCCCCAACGTGACCGCCAGGGCCCCAAATACCCAGCTCACGGTAGTAGACCCTACGTGGTCTACCCCCTCTCAGGGGCAGCGCACACCCGCTTCCCAGTAACAATCTGACAAAAAATCATCAGAACGGATGATTCCGGGGCTAGGCGAGCTCGTTCGACTCCAGCATTTCAGTGACCAGCGCGGCGATCGCTGAGCGCTCCGACCGCGTGAGCGTGATGTGTCCGAACAGCGCGTGCCCCTTGAGGGTTTCGATGACGGATGCCACGCCATCGTGCCGCCCGACCCTCAGGTTGTCCCGCTGAGCCACATCGTGCGTGAGCACCACGCGCGAGTTCTGTCCGATGCGGGACAGCACGGTGAGCAGCACGTTGCGCTCCAGGGACTGGGCCTCGTCGACGATCACGAACGCGTCGTGCAGCGAGCGTCCGCGGATGTGCGTGAGCGGCAGCACCTCGAGCAGACCGCGCTCCAGGACCTCATCGAGCACGTTCTGCGACACGACCGAGCCGAGGGTGTCGAACACCGCCTGAGCCCACGGGTTCATCTTCTCCGCGGCATCCCCGGGCAGGAAGCCCAGTTCCTGGCCACCGACCGCGTACAGCGGACGGAACACCATGATCTTGCGGTGCTGCTGCTTCTCGAGCACCGCCTCGAGCCCCGCGCACAGGGCGAGGGCCGACTTGCCGGTGCCGGCCCGGCCGCCGAGCGACACGATGCCGATCTCCGGATCGAGCAGCAGGTCGATCGCTAGGCGCTGCTCGGCGCTGCGGCCGTGCAGGCCGAAGATGTCACGGTCGCCTCGCACCAGCTTCATCTCCCCGCGTCCCGAGACGCGGCCGAGAGCCGACCCCCGGTCGGAGTGGATGATGAGTCCCGTGTTGACCGGCAGGTCTTCGACGAGCCGGGAGTGCAGCTGCTCGTTGTCGTAGAGCTGAGCCATCTGCTCGCTGCTGAGGTCGATGTCCTTCTGGCCCGTCCAGCCGGAGTCGACAGCGAGCTCAGCGCGGTACTCCTCCGCCGCCAGACCGATGGATGCTGCCTTCACCCGCAGCGGCAGGTCCTTGGACACCACGGTGACCGCGAGCCCCTCGTTGGCGAGGTTGAGCGCGACCGCGAGAATGCGCGAGTCGTTGTCGCCGAGCTGGAGCCCGGACGGCAGCACGGACATGTTGGAGTGGTTGAGTTCGACGCGCAACGAACCGCCGTCGCCGACGGCGATCGGGAAGTCGAGGCGCTCGTGCTGCACGCGCAGTTCGTCGAGGTTGCGCAGGGCCTGGCGGGCGAAGTACCCGATCTCGGGATCGTTGCGCTTGGCCTCGAGCTCGGTGATGACGACGACCGGGAGCACGACGTGGTGCTCGGCGAAGCGGAACGCGGCCTTCGGATCAGACAGGAGAACCGAGGTGTCGAGCACATAAGTGCGCTCGGCCTGCGCGGCGGACGACTCAGACCTGGCCGACCTCCCCGTCTGCGATCCGTTCAGCTTCTGGTTCGGGCGGGTCATCTCGGCCACGTGCACTCCATCCCCGGCAGTCAAGCTCCCGGATCCAGTCTGCGAAGACGGCCATGTGGTGTTAGCACATCGCGAGACGAACTTACGTGGCCGTCTCGATCAGGCGCCGTGCCTGATAACTCGACGCTAGGCGTTTCGCGTTGCGCGAAACGACCGACACACCGCGCGTCGTGTATCCGGCAGGTTAATTGCTGGGCAACGACTACTGGCCGAATCGACGCTGCCTGCGGGCGAAGTCACGCAGCGCCCGCAGGAAGTCCACTTCGCGCAGATCGGGCCCCAGGGCCTCCATGAAGTAGAACTCGCTGTGGGCACTCTGCCAGAGCATGAAGTCGCTGATGCGCTGCTCCCCCGAGGTGCGGATGACCAGGTCCGGGTCGGGCTGTCCACCCGTGTACAGGTGCTCGCCGATCAGTTCCGGGGTGAGGAGTTCGGCCAGTGCGTCAAGCGACCCACCGTCGGACTCGTGGGTGCGCACGATGCTGCGCATCGCATCCGCTATCTCGCGACGACCGCCGTAGCCAATGGCGAGGTTGATGTGCAGGCCGGTGTTGCCCGCGGTTCGCGTCTGCGCGTCCTGAAGCTTCGACACCAGCGCAGCCGGAAGCCCATCCGTCGAGCCCACGTGCTGCACCCTCCAGTCCCTGAAGTGCGAGAGGTCCTCCGCGAGGTCGCCGATGATCTCGAAGAGCCCCTCGAGTTCATCCTTCGACCGACCGGTCAGGTTGTCAGTGGAGAGCAGGTAGAGGGTCGCGACACGGATGCCGAGGCCGTCGCACCACTCGAGGAACTCGTGCATCTTCTCAGCCCCGGCGCGATGTCCGTGGGCTGCCGTCTTGAGTTCTCGCAGGCGAGCCCAGCGCCGGTTGCCGTCGATGATCATGGCGACGTGGTGCGGCAGCTCCTCGGGCACCAGTGAGCGTCGGAGGCGATTCTGGTAGAGACCGTAGAGCAGGCCGCGCCCGAGGGGTTCCTGGCGCTTACTCACACGCCTACGCTAGCCCACCCGGTGCTGCCAGCTTGCTGTGATATCTCCCGCGTACACTGGCGATATGACCGCGCACGACACGGGAACGGCACCCGACACCACCCCCGAACCGGCGCCCGACGACACCGCAGCCGAGCTGCCCAACATCCCCCTCCTCGAGGATTCCATCGAGTACGAGGCACTCGACGTGAAGCCGACGTGGCGCGGCTGGATCCACGCCGGAACCTTCCCCCTGGCGATCGCGCTCGGCGTCATCCTCATCGTCTTTGCCGACGGGGTGCCCGCCAAGGTGAGCTCCGCGATCTTCGTGGCCTCGTCGCTGCTGCTGTTCGGCATCTCAGCCCTGTACCACCGCTTCACCTGGAGCGAGCGCGCCCGCGTGCTGCTCAAGCGCTTCGATCACTCGAACATCTTCCTGCTGATCGCGGGCTCATACACCCCGATCACGGTGCTGTGCCTTCCGACCCCCAAGGCGATCCTGCTGCTGTCGCTGGTGTGGGGTGGAGCGCTGCTCGGTATCGGCTTCCGGATCTTCTGGATCGGCGCACCGCGCTGGCTCTACGTGCCGATCTACGTTCTGCTGGGCTGGGCGGCGATGATGTTCATCGTCGACTTCTTCCAGGCCAGCTGGATCATGATGACGCTCATCATCGTGGGTGGCCTCTGCTACACCGCCGGCGCCGTCATCTACGGGCTCAAGCGCCCCAACCCGTTCCCCGGCAAGTTCGGCTTCCACGAGATCTTCCACACGCTGACCCTGCTGGCGTTCCTCTGCCACTGGACCGGCATCTTCATCGTGGCGATCAATCCTCCGGTGCTGGCGTAGCCTTTCCGGGCTTGCCCGCCTTGCCGCCTTCTGCGGCTTCGCGCTCCTCGGCCTCCAGCTGCTCCTGAACCTCGGCGCGGTAGCGCACGCGACGGATGCGACGCGTCATGTCGATCACGAGCAGCACCGTCGCCACGGCGATGAAGAACGTCACGATGAACCCGACCACGCCCGGCGTGACCATGTCCTCATTGAGAGCGGGTGACGGACTCGGCGTCGGGGTGACGTCGGCGAGCCAGGCGAGCAGGGTGATCATCGGGTGTCCTCGGTATCGGTTGAGATCGCGGTAGCGGTGGTGATCGCGGCATCGGTGATGCCCGCGAATAGATCGTCTTCGGGGAGAGTCGTCTCGACTGATGACTCGACGAGTTCGAAGTCCTCGTAGGGCCATGCCTCGCGCTGCACGTCGTTGGGCCAGAAGAAGAAACGGTCGTCGGGAGCGACCTGGCTTGCGTGAGCCCTCAGCGCGGTGTCGCGGTGCTCGAGAAAGTCGCCGACCGGAACGTGAGTCGTCGCCGTGAAGGGGCGCCCGCTCATCCAGCCGCGCAACTCCTCGAGGTCGGCACGACGCGGGTGGTCGCTGTCCACCATCGCCTCGTAGACGCGCTCGAGACGGTGGGAGTTGAAGATGCGGTCGTAGTAGACCTTCGGAACGTGCCAGGCCGGGCCCTGCTGCGGGTACTGCCGGGCATCCGCCGCCGAACGCCAGGCGAACATCGACAGCTCGTGAGTGCGGACGTGGTCGGGGTGCGGGTATCCACCCTGCTCGTCGTAGGTCACCAGCACATGCGGTCGGAACTCGCGGATGATGCCCACCAGCGGCTCGGCACTGGCCTGAAGCGGGATGCGCGCGAAGCAGTTCGCCGGCAACGGCTCGTCGCCCTCCGGCAGCCCCGAATCCTCGTAGCCGAGCCAGCGGTGTGCGATGTCGATCGCTGCCGCCGCGCGGCTCATCTCGATGCGACGGAGCCCCGCCATATCGCGCTCGGCCATCGCCAGCTCGTGCGGGGTAAGACCCTGATTCTGCACGTCGCCACGCTCGCCGCCCGTGCAGCTGACCACCAGCACCTCGTCGCCGAGGCTGCGGTAACGCGCGTAGGTGGCCGCGCCCTTGCTCGACTCGTCGTCGGGATGGGCGTGCACTGCTAGCAAGCGCCGTGCCACCGTGCTCCTTGAGTGAAAGAATGGTCCTGAACTACCGAGCCTAACGGAGCCATGCGTGTCGCACCCTGAGTCCCCACTCGCCCCCGAGTCGGCGGAGCTTGCGGCGCGCTACGGGCGCACGCCGAGCGCGAAGCGACGCACCCGGTGGGTGGTCGTGGCATCCGCGCTCGCCTTCGTTGCCGTGTTCACCGCGTGGGTCGTGTGGGGCGGGCTGCTGAGTCCGGCGGCGCAGCTCGAGACCGAAGACATCGGTCACACGATTCTCAGCGACAGCGAGGTGTCGGTCAGCTGGACCGTCAATGTCGAGCCGGGAACGGCGACGAAGTGCGCCGTGCAGGCCCTCAACTCGACATTCGCGATCGTCGGCTGGGTGATCGTGGATGTGGCGGCATCGAGCGAGCGCACGCGCACGTTCACGAAGACGGTGCGCACGACCGAGCTCGCCGTAACCGGGTTGATCTACCGTTGCTGGCTCACCTAGGCTTGACGGACTCGCACCCGCCCGCCTGAACAGAAGTCTTGCTCAGTGCGGCGGGATCATCCGGAACCGGCCCGCAACGGCCGGTTCATTTCGTTAGGAGACACTGTGGCTACAGACAGCTCGGTCACGTGGCTGACCCAGGAAGCGTTCGATCGACTGACTGCGGAGCTCGACCAGCTCGCCGGCGAGGGTCGCACGGAGATTGCGAAGAAGATCGAGGCCGCTCGCGAGGAGGGCGACCTCAAGGAGAACGGCGGCTACCACGCTGCCAAGGAGGAGCAGGGCAAGATCGAGGCGCGCATCCGCGTGCTGACCGAGCTGCTGCGTCACTCCGTCGTGGGCGAGGCCCCCGAATCGACCGGTGTGGTCGCGCCGGGAACGCTCATCACCGCGGCGATCCTCGGCACCGAGCGCACGTTCCTCATCGGCTCGCGCGAGATCGTGGGCGACAGCGACATCGAGGTCTACAGCGAGGGCAGCCCGCTCGGCACCGCGATCATCGGCATGAAGGTCGGCGACGAGACCAGCTACACCGCGCCCAACGGCAAGTCGATCGATGTGAAGATCGTCAAGGTCGAGACGTACGTTCCCTGAGCTGCTGCCGGTTGAGTAGCCGCGAAGCGGCATATCGAAACCTCTGCGTCGGTGTGGTTTCGATACGCGCCTTCGGCGCTACTCAACCAACCTAGAAGTCGATGCGCGGCTCGAAGCCCTCGTCGCGAAGGCGCTCGAGCACGAGCTCGGCGTGCTCGGGACCGCGTGTCTCGATGTGCAGTTCGAGTTCAACCTGGCTGATCAGCAAGCCACCACCGTGGCGGGTGTGCAGAACCTCGACGACGTTCGCGCTGCATTCGGCGACGAGCGCCGACACCCGCGCGAGCTGGCCGGGCCGATCGGGCAGCGGGATGCGCAGCTTGAGGTAGCGCTCCGAGGCCGCCAGACCGTGGCTGATCACCCTCTCCATGATCATGGGATCGATGTTTCCGCCGCTCAGGATGACGACCGTCGTGCCGCTCGCGCTGACCTGTCCGGCGAGGATCGCCGCCACTCCCACCGCACCGGCGGGCTCGACGACGAGCTTCGCACGTTCCAGCAGCACGAGCAGCGCCTGCGCCATGTCGTCCTCGCTGACGGTGACGACCTCGTCGACGACCCGACGCACGATCTCGAAGTTGAGCTCGCCGGGCTTCGACACGGCGATGCCGTCGGCGATCGTCGGCAGGATCGTGATCTGGGTTGGGGCACCCTTCTCGAGTGAGACTGGATAGGGCGACGCGTTGGCCGCCTGCACGCCGATGACGCGCACGGTGCGACCGTCGATGGCGGCGCGCTGCTTGATGGCGCTCGCAACACCGGAGATGAGCCCGCCACCGCCGATGGGAACCACGACCGTGTCGACATCGGGCTGCTGTTCGTAGATCTCGAGCCCCAGGGTGCCCTGGCCGGCGATGATGTCCTCGTGGTCGAAGGGGTGGATGAACACGGCACCCGTGGTGCGGGCGAACTCGGCGGCGGCACGCAGGGGCTCGTCGACGGTGTGACCCCGGAGCACGACATCCGCCCCGTAGTCCTTGGTGGCCTGCAGCTTGGGCAGGGGAACGCCCACGGGCATGAAGATGGTCGCCTTGATGCCGAGCTCGCGAGCCGCGTAGGCGACGCCCTGCGCGTGGTTGCCGGCCGACGCGGCGACCACGCCGCGGGCCTTCTCCTCGTCGGTGAGCAGGGAGAGACGGTTGTAGGCACCGCGGATCTTGTAGGAGCCGGTGCGCTGAAGGTTCTCGCACTTGAGCAGCACCGGCGAACCGAGGATGTCGCTCAGGTAGCGACTGCTGTCCATGAGGGTGACCTGCACGACACCGGTCACACGATCACGTGCCTCTTCGAAGCCGCCCAGGGTGGGGCCAACCACTGCGGTCTCAGGCATCACCCAGGAGATCCTTTACTGTCGGATGCGGGTGGGTGCGCCACTCCCCCGCAGCGATGTACTTGACAACCACGTTGAGCACGGCGATCACCGGCACGGCGAAGAGCGCCCCGGGGATTCCCGCGATGAAGCCACCGGCTGCGACCGCGAAGACCACGGCGAGCGGGTGCACCTTGACGGCGGTGCCCATCACCAGGGGCTGCAGGATGTGCCCCTCGACCTGCTGCACGAGCAGCACGATTCCGAGCATCATGACAGCGGGAACCGGGCCGAGGTACACGAGAGCGACGAAGACGGCGAGCGCTCCCGAGATGAGCGCACCGACCACAGGGATGAACGACCCGAGGAACACCGCAACGGCGATCGGGATGACCAGCGGGAATCCGCCGAAGAACAGCCCGAGAATCCAGGCCCCGGCGCCGATGCCGATCGCGTCCACGGCTGCCACGAAGATCTGCACCTTCACGAAGGTCGTGAGGGTGATCCAGCCTGCCTGACCGGCTCCGTCCACCGCGGGGCGTGAGCGACGGGGGAAGAGGCCGACGATCCAGCGCCAGACTCCCTTGCCGTCGATGAGGAAGAAGAGCGTCGCGAAGAGGGTGAGCAGGAACCCTGCCAGCACATGACCGGCGGTCGTTCCCACCGACATGATGCCGGAGACCAGGGCCGAGCTATCGCGCTGGATCGCCTCCCAGGCCTGCCCGAGGTAGGCAGTGATGTCGGCCTCGGTGAGCTGGAGCGGCGACGCGAGCAGCCACGCCTTGAGGTTGTCGTAGGCCTCGACCGACTGCGCCTGCAGGTCGGGGTAGCCGGCGCGCACCTGAAGAACGACGAGCACGACCAAACCGGCGATCACGGCTAGCGTGCCGACCATCGCGACGACGATCGCGAGCCACCGGGGCCACCCCTTGCGCACGAGGAAGTTCATGAACGGAACAAGCAGTGCAGCCAGCAGCACCGCCACGAAGAACGGCACCACAATGTCGCGGAACTGCATGATCACGAAGACGAGAACGGCGATCACACCGACGATCACGAGGATGCGCCACGAGTACGCCGCAGCCACCTTCAGCGCGGGGGGAACCGCCTCATCCGCGGGCGGTGCCGCGACCGTCTTCCGTCGTCCAAGTGCCACGCGGACAGTCTAGATCGCCGCGCGAGGCACTAGCTGCGGACGACGGCGCTGACGGGAACTCCCCGCAGTTTGAGGTGCACGAGCTCCCCGGGTTGCGGGCGTGTTTCGACGTCGTGCTGGATCGAGAGGAGGGTGTCATCCGCGAGCCGCACCTGGGTGCGACGCAACGATCCGAGGAAGCTCGACGACACCACGGTCGCCGCGATCCCGCGTGCTGCGAACGTGATGTCCTCGGGGCGCACGTAGGCGGTGACCGGTCCGTCGGGCAGCCGGTCGCCGAGCAGGTCGAGCCGCGTGCCCTGCACCGTCACGATGCCCTTCGAGTGCTCCCCCGCGAGGCGGTTGCTGAGGCCGACGAAGTTGGCGACGAAGGGGGTGCGCGGGGCCGTGTAGAGCTCCTCGGGCGTTCCGATCTGCTCGATCACCCCGTCGCGCATGACGGCGACGCGGTCGGCGACGGCGAGCGCCTCCTCCTGGTCGTGGGTGACGAACACCGTGGTGATTCCGAGCTCGGTCTGGATGCGCCGGATCTCGTCGCGCAGCTGCACCCGCACCTTGGCGTCGAGGGCGCTGAGGGGCTCATCCAGCAGAAGCACCCGAGGGCGCGTGACGAGGGCGCGCGCGAGCGCAACCCGCTGCTGCTGGCCTCCGGAGAGCTGGTGTGCGAAGCGCTCGGCGAAGCTCGTGAGCCCGACCATCTCGAGTGCCTCGAGCGCGCGAGTGCGGCGCTCGGCGGTGGCGACCTTGCGCATCCGCAGCCCGAACTCGACGTTCTCGATCGCCGTCATGTGCGGGAACAGCGAGTACGACTGGAAGACCATGCCCATGTCACGCTTGTTCGTCGGCACGCTCGCCACGTCGACGCCGTCGATGAGGATGCGCCCGCCATCGATCAGCTCGAGGCCCGACAGTGCCCGCAGCGCGGTCGTCTTCCCGCAGCCGGACGGCCCGAGCAGCGCGACGAACTCGCCGGGCGCGATCCGCAGGTCGATCTCGTTGAGCGCCCGGTGAGCGCCGAAGTTCTTCACGACACCGACGAGTTCGACTGTGGCGCCGGAATCCGGCGCGATGGTCGGCGCGATGGTGGGGGCGACGGGGATGCTGCTGGTCACGGGGTGGTCTCCTTGCCTCGGCCGAGCGAGCCCAGCCTGCCGATCAGTAGAAGCAGAACGAATGCGAACAGCAGCGAGAGCAACGCCAGGATCACGGCGACCCACGGGTCGGACTGCGATACCTGCAGCAGAGCGGTCTGAAGGTTGCGGCGGTTGAGCAGCGAGGCGATCGTGAACTCACCGAGCACGACCGCGACCGAGATGAAGGCGGCCGCGAGCACGCCGCGTCGGAGATTCGGCAGCAGCACCCGCCCGAGCACCGACAGCCAGCCCGCACCGAGGGAGCGAGCGGCCTCGCTCAGCGTGACGACCGGCACGGCATCCAGATTCGCCTGGATCGAGCGGTAGGCGTAAGGCAGCACGGTGATGCCGTACGCGAAGGCGAGAGTCCAGATCGACCCGCCGAACACCTTCACGACCACCGAGTAGACCGGCGCGAGGCCGACCACGAGCACGATCGCGGGCACGGTGATGGGCACGATGCAGATGAACTCGAGCACGCGCCGCAGCCGCGGAAACTGCAGGTGCACGAGGATCATCGTGGGCAGCAGCACGACGAGCACGATCGCGACAGTGACGGCCGCGAGGATGAACGAGTTGCCGATCGACTGGAACAGGTCGCGGTAGTTGCGCGCGTTCGCCGGGTCGAAGAGGGCGGTCCAGTGATCGAAGGTGTAACCGCCAGCCGGACCCACCCGGAACGTGAACTCGATCATCGAGACGATCGGGATGGCGAAGACCAGACCGACGATGACCAGGATGATCCAGCGGGCCGTCTTGCTCGGCTCGGTGCCGATGCGGGTCGCGTTGCTCACCTCTGCCACCTCGATGCGCGGGTCTGCAGAGCCGAGTAGCCGGTCATGACGACGACCATGACCACGATCATGCCGAGGGCCAGCGCACCGGCCATGTTCTCGCGACCGAGCACGGTCTCGCTCACGAGCGCGCCGCGGATCTGGAGGGGAACGATCTGCGAGCCCTGGCTGATGAGAGCGGCGGCAGTGGCGTACGAGGAGAAGGCGTTCGCGAACAGCAGCAGCAGGCTGCCGAGGAACGACGGGGCGAGCACCGGGATGGCGATGCGACGCCAGTAGGTCAGGCGGGTGCCGCCGAGGGTCGCGTTGGCCTCCGCCCACTGCGGCTTGAGGCCCTCGAGCGCCGGCATGAAGGTGATGACCATGAGCGGCACCTGGAAGTAGACGTAGGGCAGCAGCAGGCCGGGTACCTGGTAGAACCACAGTCCGTTCGCGAAGATGTCGACGCCGAACTGGTTCTTGAGAATCGTGGTGACGAGGCCCTGAACGCCGATCGTCGCGATGAAGGCGAAGGCGAGCATGACGCCACCGAACTGGGCGAGCACGCTCGAGGCGGAGTTGACCATCGTGCGCAGGGCACCCTCGGCGCGCGTGCCGAGCATCGCGTAGCAGACGAGGGCACCGATGACGGCGCCGATCACGGCCGTGACGGCAGACACCCAGAAGGATGCTCCGAACGCGGCGAGCACGTTGGGCTGGAACAGGCCCAGCACGTTGTCCCAGGTGAACTGACCGTCCTCCGTGACAAATCCGGTGAGCACGGCGAGTGTTGTTGGGATCGCGAGGAAGATCAGAACGTAGGCGGCGAACGGCGTGAGTCCGAGATATTTGACCAGACCCAGGGGGCGACGCCGGGAGGGTGTCCCGGCGTCGCCCGTGGTGAGTACTGGCGCGGTGGCGACAGTCATCAGTGTGAGGTGCTGCTAGCTGATCGCAGCAGCCCACTTCTCGGCGAGGATCGCGGCGTTGGCCGTGGCCTGGTCCGCGGTGACGGAGACAAGGTCACCGTCGAGGGCGCCGAGTGCATCAAGCGCAGCCTTGTCGACCGTGCCGGCATCCACCATGGCCTGAAGGGTCACGGGGTAGGCGCCACCGACGAGGAACAGGTTCTGCGCGGCGGGGCTGTAGAGGAACTCCTGCCAGAGGCGAGCAGCGGCCGGGTGCGGGGCATCCTTGCTGACGGCCTGGTTGTAGAAGCTCGTGTACACGGCACCCGGGAGGGTGGTCACCTTCCAGCCGTCCACCTGAGCGGCGGCCGCGAAGTTGTTGTAGCTCCAGTCGAAGACGACCTTGGTCTCACCCGAGGCGATCGTCGCGCCGGTCGCGTTCACCGGGATGAAGTTGCCCGCGTCGTTGAGCTTTCCGAAGAAGTCGATGCCGGGGGTGAAGTCATCCAGCGTTCCACCGGACTGCACCGTGGCGAGACCGACGGCGGCGAAGGCAGCGCCCGCCTGCGTCGGGTCGCCGTTGAGCGCGACAGCGCCCTTGTACTCGGGCTTGAGCAGGTCGTCGAGGCTCGTGGGCTCGGGAACCGAGTTCGAGTCGTAGCCGATCGACATGCTGCCGGTGTAGTCGTTCACCCAGAGGCCGGTGGCCTCCTTGTTGGCGTCCGGGATCTCCGACCAGTTCGCGACCTGGTACGGCGCGAAGTAGTCGAGGCTGTCGAGGGTGACGGCAGTGCCGAGGTCGAAGACGTCGGGAGCGGTGTCCTGGCCCTTGAGGTTGTCGGCGGCCGCGATCTCCTCGGCGCTGGAGATGTCGGGGTCGGCCGAGTTAACGGTGATGCCGTAGGTCTCCTCGAAGAGGGCCTTGATCTCGCCGTAGTTGGCCCAGTTGTCGGGCAGGGCGATGACGTTGAGCTGACCCTCCGCCTTAGCGGCGGCGATGAGGGCGTCGAGGCCACCGAACGCCTCGGCGCTCGTGGCGGTGGCCGCGTCGACGTCACCGGCGGGGGTGCCGGATGCGCTGCACGCGGTGAGGGAGATCGCGACGGTGGCGGCGAGCGCCGCGCCGACGAGAATGCGCTTACTGAACAAGGGTTTCCTCTTCTTCTGGGCCGTCGGCCGCCCGCGCTGTGAGCGGGCAAGGGAGCCTGACTGGCCTGAGGCCCACGCTAAGCAGCGAGCCGAAAGGCGGATCAACCCCGCGGTGAACGCAGGGCGAACGACGGATGACCGTCGGTGCTCGGCGATAGTGTCGAGCTCGTGCCCGACTCCCTGACTCCCGCGCAGGCCCGACGAGTCGCCCTCGCGGCTCAGGGCTTCGGCCGGCCCATCGCCCCCGTGGGCACCCGCCAGCTGAACCTGCTGCTGCAACGGCTCGCAGTGCTCCAGCTCGACTCGGTGAACGTGTTCGAACGCAGTCACTACCTGCCGGTCTTCGCGCGGCTGGGCGCGTACGACAAGGCTCTGCTCGACCGGCTCACCTTCACCAGGCGAAGCAGCTACACCGAGTACTGGGCTCACCAGGCCGCGATCATCCCAATCGAGCAGCGCCCGCTCTGGCACTGGTCGATGGCCGAGTGGCGCAGTGAGCGCAAGGAGCTGGGGCGGTGGGGCGCCGCCCACCCCGAGATGCTCGACTTCCTGCGGGCAGAGCTGCGCGAGAAGGGTGCGCTGACTTCCGGGCAGGTAGAGCACGATGCGAACGTGCGCCGCGGGCCGTGGTGGGGGTGGTCAGACGTGAAGATGGGACTCGAGACCCTGTTCTTCTGGGGCGAGGTCGCGGTCGCCGGTCGCACCCGGTTCGAGCGCACCTACGATCTGGCCGAGCGGGTGGTGCCGGCGGAGCACTTGGGCCGCGACATCCCGAAGCAGGAGGCGATCCGCGAACTCGTCTCGACCGCCTCGCGCGCGCTCGGCATCGCGACCGTGGGCGACCTCGCGGACTACTTCCGGCTGCTGCAGGCGCCTGTGCGCACCGCCGTCGGTGAGCTCACCGAGTCCGGCGAGCTGATCCGGGTCGCTGTCGACGGCTGGCGAGAGCCTGCCTACCTGCATCGGGATGCCCGGCTCCCCCGTCGCATCGATGCCGCAGCGCTGCTCTCCCCCTTCGACCCCGTCGTATGGCACCGGCAGCGGACTGAGCGCATGTTCGGGTTCCGCTACCGCATCGAGATCTACACGCCCGCCCCGAAGCGCATCTACGGCTACTACACGCTTCCGGTGCTCATCGACGACCAGCTGGTCGCCCGCATCGACCTCAAGACCGACCGGCAGGCCGGTGTGCTGCGGGTGCAAGCGGCGTGGCACGAGCCCGGGCAGCATGCGGACATCGAGCGCATCGCGCAGCTGCTGCGCGAGACGGCAGCGTGGCAGGGCATGGACCGCATCGAGGTCACAGGAGTCGGCGACCTCGCGGCTGCACTGACTTCGCAATTCTCGTCAACCCGACCGGGTGCCTCGAACGTCGAGAGAGCATGAACAGCCTCCGCTCCTCTGGCATGCTCCTCGTGCTCACCACTGCTCTGGCGCTCACTGCCTGCACGCCTCCCGAAGCCGGCCCAACGCCGGCGGCCTCGTCCCCGTCGGCGACACCGACGCCCAGCCCGACCGTTGCCGCGATCTCCGCTCCGGCGCCCGTCTTCGACGTGGCGTGCGGCGACCTGGCGAGCGAGGCGACGCTGGCCGACGCGCTTGGAGCGAGCGCGATATCCATCGACCCGGCCGAGGCGACTATGGGGGCCTACCCCGCGATCTCGCCCACCTACGCCGTGCGCAGCCTGGGTGGCATCACCTGCGAGTGGAGCAACGGCGAGCCGCAGAGCGACACCGCCGGCCTAAACCCCGCGTACGTGGGCACCCGCGTACTCGTGCTACCCAACGCGACAAGCCAGTGGGAGCGCTACCTCGCCTACTACGGACCTGAGGCCGAGGGCGACTACTGCGGCGCATACGAGGGACCACTTCACTGCACGACCGACGTGCTGACGGGCTCGACCTGGGTTCAGTTGACCACGGTAGGTGCGACCTCCGAGGCCGCGGCTTCGGCGCTCGGTGCCGAGGTTGTCGCGGCAATCTCCGGCGCCGGGCCCGGTGCCGCACCCTGGACCCCGCCCGCCGGGACCTCGGCGCTGCCTGCCGACTGCCCCGGTGTCATCCCCGACGCCGCCGTGCAGTCCGCGCTCGGTATCGACGCCACGGTGCAGGCGTCGAGCGGTGGCGGCGGCTGGAGCCTCGAGGCCGGTGCTCGTGAGAACTGGGGCGGGCCGCACTGCTACTGGGCCTTCCTCGACTCGGACGCGGGTGTGGGATCCCTCGCTACTCTTCCTGGTGGAGCGTGGGCGTGGGATGAGGCCCGCACATTCCTGACTCTTCCGTCCGTGCCGGAGGCGGTCACGATCGCCGGTCTGTCGGCCGACGACGAGGCGTGGCTGCGATGCGCGCCCGGGGATGCCTACTGCCTCATCGACCTCGTCATCGGCGGAAACTGGGTCGAAGCATACGTGTGGCCCGACGACGCGGGGTTCTCCATCGACCGCCGCGCCGGCGCCCTGGCGATCGGCGAGGCCATCGTCGCCAGCCTCGGGTAAGTCGTCGAGCGGTTTCGATACGGCCTGCGGCCTACTCAACCACCGGGTTGCTAGAAGCTGCTGCCGATCTTGCCGAGTCGCGCGATGCGTTCGGCGATCGGCGGGTGCGTCGAGAACAGACGTGCCATCGCGCCGGGCTTGGATGGGTCCGAGATCCACATGTGGGCCATCGACGAGTTCTGACGCTGCATGGGGCGGCCGTACTGCCCGAGCTTCTCGAGGGCGCTGGCAAGGGCATCCGGGTGGCGAGTGGTGAACGCGCCCGTCGCATCCGCCAGGTACTCGCGCTGGCGGGAGATGGCCGCCTGCACGATCGCCGCGACGAGCGGCGCGACGATGAAGGCCGCGAGACCGAAGACCAGCACGATCGGGTTGCCGCCGCCATTGTTGTTGCCGCGGCCTCCGAAGAACGCGATGCGCAGCAGCATGTCGGCGATGAAGCCCACCGCCACGACGAGGCCGAAGACAATCATCGAGACGCGGATGTCGTAGTTCTGCACGTGCCCGATCTCGTGGGCCATGACGCCCTCGAGCTCCGAGTCATCCAGCAGCTCGAGGATGCCCGTGGTCGCCGCCACCGACGCGTGCTGCGGGTCACGTCCGGTCGCGAACGCGTTCGGCGCCGGGTCGTTGATGATGTACACCTTCGGCATGGGGATGCCCGTGGTGATCGCCAGATTCTCGACGATGCGGTACAGCCGCGGGTTGTCGGCCTTCTGGATCTCGTGGGCGCCACTGAGCGACAGCGCCTGTCGGCTGGCGGCGAAGTACTGGATCACCGCATAGCCGGTCGCGATCACGAGGGTGATCACGACGATCGTCCAGTCACGGTAGATGTACGCCGCGAGCGCGGCGAGACCACCGATGATCAGGATGAACAACAGGATGATGAACACCGTGTTGCGCTTGTTCTTCGCTATGGCGCGGTACATCTAGCTCCTGGCTCCAAGTACTCGGTTTCGATACGCGGCTTCGCCGCTACTCAACCAGCGATGGCGGGAATCAGAATTGTACGCGGGGCGGCTCTGCAATAGCTGCGGAGTCGCTGACCTCGAAGAACTCGCGCTCGGTGAAGCCGAGGCCGCGCACGAAGAGCGTGTTCGGGAACACCTTGATCTTCGTGTTCAGCTCGCGCACGCCACCGTTGTAGAAGCGACGGCTGGCCTGGATCTTGTCCTCGGTGTCGACCAGCTCACCCTGCAGCTGCAGGTAGTTCTGGTTGGCCTGAAGCTGCGGGTACGCCTCGGCGACCGCGAAGATCGACTTGAGGGCGGTCTGCATGTGGTTCTCGGCGGCCGCGGCATCCACGGGGCCTTGGGCACTGAGCGTCTCGGCGCGCGCCTTCGTGACGTTCTCGAAGACGGCCTTCTCGTGGGCCGCGTAGCCCTTGACGGCCTCGATGAGGTTCGGGATGAGGTCCGCGCGGCGCTTGAGCTGCACGGTGATGTCGCTCCACGCTTCGTCGACGCGCACGTTGAGCGTCACGAGACCGTTGTAGGTCGACCAGAGGTAGATCCCGACAATGACGACGAGCAGGACGATGACGCCGATGACGATGAGGATTTCCATACCGGCAACTATAGGGGAGCTTTATGTCAGGAGGAACGGGATGCGATGAGCTGCTGAAGCCAGCGGTAGGAGCGCTTCGGGGTGCGTTCGAGGGTGTCGAAGTCGACTCGCACCAAACCGAATCTCTCGCCGAAGCCGGCGGCCCACTCCCAGTTGTCCATGAGCGTCCAGGCGAAGTACCCGCGCAGGTCGAGTCCTGGCACCGATGCGAAGGCGACGGCGAGGTGCTCGGCGAGGTAACTCGCGCGGTCCGCGTCATCCACCGACCCGTCGGCGGCGACCACATCGTCGAAGCTCGCGCCACCCTCGGTGATGTAGACGGGTGGCAGCACACCGGCGTAGCGCTCGGCGTAGTCCTTGAGGGTGACCTCCAGGTACTCGGGCGCGATCGACCAGCCGAAGCCGGTGGTCGGGAACTCCGGGAACGACGCCAGATGGAACGGCAGGCCGCGAAGGCCGGGTGCCGGGGTGCCATCGGGGCTACGGTCATCGGCCGGCGGGCCGGACGCGATACGGGTGGGCGCGTAGTAGTTGAGTCCGTAGAAGTCGAGCGGCTGGTGGATCGTCTTCAGGTCGTCGGAGTCGACCTCGATGAGCGGCTTGAACAGCTTGCGCGCGAGGAACGGGAACTTCGGGTAGCGGCCGAGCAGCACCGGGTCGGCGAAGATGCGGTTGTGCACCAGATCGAACACCTCAGCGTAGCCGCGGGTCGTGAAGTTGTCCTTGGCGGGCACCACAGGCGAGTGGATGTTGGTGATGCCGATGCCGCCCGTCACGTTCTCCGAGCGCAGCGCCTGCACCGCGAGGCCGTGGCCGAGCAGCTGGTGGTGTACCGCCGGCAGCGAGTCGAACATGAGCGTCGCACCCGGCGCGTGCACCCCGAGGGCGTACCCGTTGAGGGTGACGCTCGTGGGTTCGTTGAGGGTGATCCACTTGTCGACGCGGTCACCGAAGGCCTGCGCCGCGAGCAGGGCGTAGTCGGCGAAACGCGATGCTGTGTCGCGCGTCATCCAGCCGCCCTTGTGCTGCAGGGGCTCGGGCATGTCCCAGTGGAAGAGCGTCGCGACCGGGCTGATGCCGGCGGCGAGCAGCTCGTCGATCAGTCGGTCGTAGAACGCGATGCCGGCCTTGTTGGCTGGTCCCGTGCCGCCGGGCTGGATGCGCGGCCACGCCAGCGAGAACCGGTACGCGTCGACGCCCAGCTCCTTCATGAGCGCGACGTCTTCGCGATAGCGGTGGTAGTGGTCGTCGGTCACCGACGCATCGGACCCGTCGGCGATGCGGCCGGGCTGGGCCATGAAGGTGTCCCACGTCGATGGACCTCGGCCGTCTTCGCGCACGGCGCCCTCGACCTGGAAGGCGGCCGTCGCCACGCCCATCGTGAAGCCCGCGGGCATCTGCGCGGCCAGCCCCGCCGGGTCGTGCAGCCACTCGCTGCGGTAGTCGCTCATTCCCCGAGCACTCGGGTGAGGTACTCGTTGCCGAACAGGCGGTCGGGGTCGAGCCTGTCGCGCACTGCCACGAACTCGTCGAAGCGCGGGTAGGCGGGGCGCAGATCCTCGGCAGTGCGACGGTGCATCTTGCCCCAGTGCGGGCGGCCGTCGTGGGCGCGCATGATCGACTCGACGGCGCCGAAGTACTCCCGCTCGTCTTCGCGGAAGAACCGGTGCACGGCGATGTAGCCGGTCGCGCGGCCCGAGGCCGTCGAGAGCATCAGATCGTCGGGGGCCGACGACCGCACCTCGATCGGGAAGGAGATGTTCCAGCCGCGGTCGGCGATCAGCGCTCGCACCTCGGCGACGGCTGCGGGCACCTGCTCGACCGGGATCGCGTACTCCATCTCCTTGAACCGCACGGTGCGATTGGTGGTGAAGACGTTCGGGGAGAAGTCGGTGAACTCGCGATTGCCCGAGAGCTTGACCGCGAGGCGGTTGATGGGCGGGATCGTGCCCGGCGCGAGATGGCCGAGGTTCACGATGCCGCGGTACAGACCGTTGGCCATGAACTCGTCGTCGAACCATCCGGAGAATGCCCCGAGCGGATGCCGCGGCGCATCCCCCGGCAGCCGGGTGTTGGTCTTCGTCAGCGCGGTCTCGGTGTGGGGCCACACGTAGAACTCGAAGTGGTCGTGGCTCGCGATGCGCTCCGACCACTCGGCGAGCACGGTCTCGAGCGGCTCGGGCCGTTCCACGGCGTGCAGCACGAAGGTGGGCACGCACTCGATGGTGAGGTCGACGACCACGCCGAGCGCACCGAGGCCGAGCACGGCGGCGGGCAGCAGTTCGGGGTTCTCGGTCTCGTTGACCCTCAGTACCTCTCCGGCTGCGGTGACGAGTGTGACCGCGCGGATCTGCGTCGCCAGACCACCGAACGCGGACCCGGTGCCGTGCGTACCCGTGGAGGTCGCGCCGGAGATGGTCTGACGATCGATGTCGCCCATGTTGGCGAGCGCGAGGCCGTGCGGCTGCAGCAGCGCGGGCAGCTGGTAGAGGTTGGTGCCGGCACCGAGGGTCACCCGGTTGCCGTCGACCCCGAGCACGCCATCGATCGCGGAGAGATCGACCTGCACACCGGTGGTCGCGCCGATGGCGGTGAAGCTGTGGCCGGCCCCGATCGGCTTGACCGTGAGGCCCTCGTCACGAGCGAATGCGACAGTCTCGATGACCTCGTCGACGGATGCCACGGTCGCCACGTACCGCGGATGCGCGCTCTCCGAGCGCCCCCAGTTGCGCCACCGGCCGCCGGGCTCAAGCACTCCCCCGCGTACCAGCGGTGACCGCACTTCACTCACAGGAACGCCTTCCCCTCACCGCGATACGTCAGCATGGTGTCTACGATACGGTCGCCGTCGACGAGAGCGAATTCATTGACGTGTTCGCTCAGCTCGCCGGCCTTGGTGTGACGGAGCCAGACGCGGTCCCCGGGGGCCAGTGCGGCGGCCGCGGCACCCTTCAGCGGTGACTGCACCTCACCGGCGCCCTCGCGCGCGATGAAGCTCAGGCCCTCGGGCCAGGCGAGTTGCGGCATCCGGTCCGAGGCTGGCGGGCCGGATGCGATCCAGCCGCCACCGAGCAGGGTCGCCATCTCCGGGGTCGGCTTGCGCACCACCGAGAGCGCGAACGCGGCGGCCGGAGCCGGACTGAAATGGCTGTAGCCGTCGAAGAGGTGGGGACCGAACAGCCCGCTGCCGGCGGCGATCTCGGTGACCGAGGGGTCGGAGGAGGTGCGCTCGAGGGAGCCGGTTCCTCCGCCGTTGACGAACTCGAGATCGGTGAGGTTGCGCACCGCCGCGACGACGCCGGTGCGCCGCTCCAGCAGCTCGGCGAAGGAGCTGCGCTGCATCCAGTCGACCAGACGACCACGCACCTTCTTGCCGGGCGGGCGATTGACGACGCCGGCGATCTGCGCCTCGTAGCTCATGATGCCGACGAGCTTGAAGCCCGGCCGCGACACGATCTCGGAGGCGAGCAGCAACGCCTGCTCCCGAGTGCGGATCGGCGAGCGGAAGACGCCGGTGAAGCCGATCGTCTTGGAGTCCCAGGATGCGTCCAGCTCGAGGCAGACGCGGATCGGCTCGCGGCCGCTCGGGGCGATCACCGCGTCGATCAGGTCGAGCTGCGCCACCGAGTCGACCATGACCGTGACCCGCCTGGCCAGCGTCTCCGAGGTCGCCAGAGTGCGGAGCGCGTCGCGGTCGGCGGTCGGGTAGCCGACCACGATGTCGTCGATGGTCTCGGCGAGCCAGAGGGCCTCGGCGAGCGTGTAGGCGAGCACCCCGTGGTAGCCGGGCAGGGCGAGCACGCTCTCGATGACGCCGCGCACCCGCACCGACTTACTGGCCACGCGAATCGTCGTGCCGTTGGCGCGCGCGAGCATGTCGTGGGCGTTGTGGGCGAGTGCGGGCACCGAGACCGCGGCGTACGGCGGATCCAGTGCTTCGGTCGCCCGGCTCAGCGCCGGCCAGTACTGGTCGGGCGTGGTCCACGGCTGGGTGGTGGGCTTGTTGAGGGCGATCACTTGACGCTCCGGATCGGGAGGACGGCGACGGCTCCGAGTATCGCGGCTGCCGCAGAGAGGATGAACAGACCCTGGAATCCCGCGAGCAGGGCGACGATGAACGCACCGAGCAACGGCGCCATCGCCTGGGGTACGGCCGTGGCGATGTTCATGATGCCGAGGTCCTTGCCGCGGGTGTGCGGGTCGGGCAGCACCTGCGTGGCGAGGGCCTGGTCGACGGAGAGGAAGCAGCCGTAGCCGAGTCCGAGCATCCCGGCGGCGATGAATGCCACGGTGAGGTCGGGCACGAAGGCCAGTAGGAGGGCCGCGGCACCCTGCAGCGCGGCGGCCACGAACACGAACACCTTGCGTCGACCGAGCCGGTCGCTGAGCTTGCCGAGCACGAGCGAGGCGAGGATGACGAACACCATGTAGACGAGGGTCAGCAGGATGAGGGTGGTCTCGGCGTCGTCGACCTTCAGCCCGTACTGCAGGAACTGGAACAGCAGCGCGGTGCCGAAGGCGTTGCCGAAGTTGACGAGGATGCGGCTGAGCAGGGTCCAGCCGAAGTCGGGGTAGCGGTGCGGGCTGATCCAGAAGCCCTCGATGAACGCCGCGAAGGTGAGCTTGGAGGCGGTCGGCAGCACGGCGTCGGGCACCCGCAGCAGGAACGGCAGCACGAGCACGAGAAGCAGCACCGCGACGGCGGCGTAGCCGAGGAACTGCCCGAGCTCGAGGCCGACCACCAGGGCCAGACCGAGGATCGTGCCGATCGCCTGCGGTGCCGAGATCCAGCCCGAGACGTAGCCGCGCTGGTTCACCGGAACCTGGTCGGAGATGCTCGCGGTGAGGGCGGCCGTCAGCACGCAGAAGCCGGTGAGGGCGAGCGCCCAGAAGACGCCGACACCGACGATCGACTCCTGGAGACCGAGCACGAAGAGCGAGGCGGCGAACAGGAGGGCTCCGGCCGCGATCCATGGACGACGGCGACCGAAGCGGCTCGTGGTGCGGTCGGAGAGCGCACCGGTCAGGGGGTAGGCGATGAGGGCGCACAGGCCCGCGATGCCGGAGATGATGCCGAACGCCACGACGTTGTCGACCCAGTAGGTGGCGCCGAGCTGCGCCTCGATCTGCACGGGCAGCAACAGCTGCACGGGCGTGAGCTGCGCCATCCAGATGCCGAGCCAGGCGGTGGCGAACAGGGCGATCCAGCCACCCGTCACGGCGCGCGTCGGCTCCGCGAAAGGCGCGGGAGCCGTAGTGGTCGTGGTGTCGGTCATCGTGCTGACTCCGTGGTTGCGTGGGCGGGCTGTGCGTGGGAGGGCTGTGCGAGGGAGGGCTGTGCGTGGGCGGGCTGGGCGAGGGCGGCGAGGGATGTCGCTGCGAGATCCAATACGCGGGCTGCGGCTGCGGCATCCCGGTCGGCCAACCAGGCCTGGGACACCCCGCCGGTGGTCATGATGAGCGCACGGGCCACATCATCGATGGGCACCGACCAGGTGACGCCTGCGGCGGCGGCACCCTCGGTCAGCAGTTCGGTCGCGGCCGCGCGGTAGCGCTCGTGCTGCTCGCGGGCGAGGCTCTCGAGGCCGGGGGTGCGCAGGGCGTAGAGCATGAGCTCCTGCAGCACCTGCTCGTGGAACGGGTCGGCCATCACGTAGTCGAGGAACGCGCCGAGGCCTGCGCGAAGCGACGTGCGGATGTCGGTGCCCGGTCGCAGCGCCGCGAACGAGGCCATCGACTCGGCATCGACCACGTAGGCGACCAGTTCGCGCATCATCTCGTCGTGCGAACGGAACGCGTAGTGGAAGCTCGCGAGCGACATGCCCGCCTCTGCGACGATGGCGCGGGTCGTGGCGCCGGACACCCCCTGCTTGGCGATCACGCGCAGCGCGGCCTGCACGAGCAGTGCGCGGCGCTGGTCGGCGGGGATGCGGTTCATGGCACGCTCCTGCTGGTGTGGGATTCGGCGTTGCCGCCGATAGTGGGTCAACTGTCCCAGACGAGCGTCCCGATTGCAAGAGTGTGGTGACGGTGGTGGTGCGTAGCGTCTGCGGCATGGAACTCGTACTCATCCCCGGCTTCTGGCTCGACGGCGACTCGTGGGGGCCGGTGACCGCCGACCTGCGCACTGCGGGGCACGGCGTGCATCCGCTCACACTGCCCGGTATGTCATTGGGTGCGGACCGCGGCGCGGTCACGCTGCGCGACCAGGTCGACGCCGTGATCGCCGTCGTCGACTCGCTACCCGCACCGGTCGTGCTCGTCGGGCACAGTGGCGGTGGGGCGATCGCTTGGGCGGTAGCGGATGCGCGACCCGACTCGATCGCGCGCGTCGTATTCGTCGACAGCGGGCCTCTGGCCGACGGCGGAGTGATCAACGACGAGCTGCCGGTCGTCGACGGTGAGGTGCCGCTGCCCGACTGGGACGTCTTCGAACCCGAAGACCTCGTTGACATGGATGACGCGATCCGCGCCCACTTCCGCGCAATCGCGATCCCGGAGCCGGTGCACGTCACCAGCGACAAGCAGGTGCTGTCGGATCCCCGCCGCTACGAGGTGCCCGCCACCGTGATCTGCTGCGAGATGCCGAGCGACCTCATGCGCCAGTGGATTGCGGGCGGGCATCCATTCGTCGCCGAACTGGCGTCGGTGCGCGACTACGAACTCGTCGACCTGCCCACCGGGCACTGGCCGCAGTTCACGAAGCCCGCGGAGCTCGCGGTGGCTATTCGCGCGGCTGTGGAGCGGTAGGCATACCTGAGCTAGTGTCGAATTGTGCGCACCCTAGCCTTGGTTCCTGCGAGCCTCGTCGTTGTCGTGTTGGCGGCGTGCACCTTGGCCGCGCCAGACCCCGCGGTGACCGAGACCTCATCGCCGACAGCCACGGCGGCAACGGCGCAGACAACGGCCGCTGATCGCCTGCCACTCTCCGGCGAGTTCGTGTCGCAGGGCGCCAGCACCGAGGGCACCGTGACCGTCGCTCAGAGTTCGCCCACCGAATTCACCATCACGCTGAGTGGCTTCTCGACCGGCGACGGTGAGGATCTGCGTCTGTGGCTGAATCCGGGCGCGCTGGTCAAGGGCGACGACGGGTACTACTCGGCGGAGGGGAACACCCAGTTCGAGTTGCCGGGCACCGTGAGCCCATCGAACCCGGAGCAGGTTTTCACGTTTCCCATCGCGGCCCTGCCGGACGGAATACAAAGCCTGACGATCTACGACTACGCCAACCGCATGGCTTTCGGCTCGGCACCGCTGGAATAGCAACCGTCAGACGTGCCCCGGCAGGGATCGAACTCGTACCTACGACTTTCTCGCGTGCATTGGGGTCACGAGAACCCCGGAAAATCAATGATCTTGCGATGGCGTGATCACCCCGTATCACATGGATTCTCGTGCGGATGTGGGCAAACTGTGGGCAGGGCGCCGTACCCCGCACCCTCACCGGGCCACCTTTGCGGCGCTAATATGCGGTCGTGATCACTGACGTTCCCCTCCGCGTTTTTCTCGCATCGCCGACCGAGCTGATCCCCGAGCGGGAATTAGTCAGGTCGGCATTTGACAGATACAACACGACGCTCCGGCGCGAGGGCGAGCGGCCCTTCGAGTTCGTCGGCTGGGAGCAGATACGCGCCACCGCGTGGCGGCCGCAGGACGACATCAATCCGCTGATCGGCACCACCGAGTTCATGATTGTCCTGTTCAAGAGCTCGTGGGGCACCGACCCTGGCGGGCCCTTCGGCTACACGTCCGGCACCGAGGAGGAGCTGTTCACCGGCCTTCTCGCGCTGGGCCTGCGAGACCAGCCGCTAGAGGACATGTGGGTCGGCTTCATCGACGATCCGGCACCCGCTGTGGAGATTGTGGAGCTGCAGGCGCAGTTGCACCAGAGGCATTCCTTCCTCTATGAGAAGATCGCAGATTCTGGTGACCTCGAGCAGAAGCTGATCGAGCGTCTGGTGGGGTGGCAGAAGAATGCCGGCACGAAGACGGCTCGGTGGCTGGACCTACTCCCACGCTCCGGCCGGGACGTGCTGGGCGCAGCTAGAAAGAGGATCCAGGGCGAGAGCCTCATTCAACTCGGACAGACCGACGCAGGGTTTCAACTACTCGAAGAGGCTTCACAGATCGGCGGCCCGCGCGAACACCTGGCGTTCGCGCGCGCTCTCGGGCGGCGCGGACAGCTAGAGCAGGCCCTAGCCGTCGTCCGCATCGCCATCGCCGCCATCCTCAGTAGCCGAATCGAGGTGCACTCGGCGTTTGCCGGCGAGGCGTTCCTGACCGAGGCCGGCCTTCTGCGCCGATTGGGCCAGGATCTTGAAGCGGTCAATCGCCTCGGGACGATATCGGGAGAGCTTGACGGCAAGGCCCGCGACGCGTGGCCGGTGCGGGCCCGAATTCTCGACGAACGAGGTCTGGCCAACCAGCGCCTGAACCGCATAGAGGACGCCAGAGCAGACTTCGGCGCGTCACTGGAGCTACGACGTGAGAGAGGGCGCGCCATCGAACTTGCGCAGTCCCTCGTGAACCTCATCCGACTCGAGGTCCGGGAGCAGGATCTCGCTGCGGCCGACGAGCTAGCCAGTGAGATGCTGGAAGCTTTGCGCGGAGGCACCCCCTCGGCTCTGCACGCGAACGCCTGGACAGCCGTCGCCCAGTTGCGCCTGCGAGAGGGCAGGGCGCAGGAGGGCATTCCCTTCGCGCTTCAGGCGCTATTGCTGAACGAACAGACCTCCAATACGTCGGGCGTCGCGAAATGCTTGATGGTGCTCACCCAGTGCTCGCGGGCGGCCGGGGATCTCGAGTCCGCTCGTGCGTACGCCGAGAGGTGCATCGCCGTAAACGAGTCGATGGGCAACGCCCAGGGTGTTGAAAGTGCCCGCTGGCAGCTTGATAGGCTCGACGAGCGCTAGAGCCACGTCAGCGCGCGCCCGGCACCGGCATCCCGCGCGCATCGACCTGGATGAAGTCGCGGCTGGGCCACAGAAGCGCGGTCAGCCGTCCTGTGCCGGCGGTGTCGCCGCCACCGGTATCGAGTTGCGCGGAGTCGGCTGTGATCCGGGGCAGGAGTCCGACGGGCACGTGCGCACTCACCTGAAACTTCGAAGACGGCTCCTTGAATGGTGCGTGCTGAGCCACTATGTCGTCGGAATCCCAGAGCGTGGGCATGGAGCGTAATGAGTCCACGTGCTCCGAGGGCAGGTGGGCGCGGAAGTCAACTAGCACGTCCGGTCGCACCGGGCGACCGAGGTAGGACCGGATAGTGGTCGCACCTCCCATCTTCAGGAAGGGACCCAGGTCGCCGCTATCGAGGGCGCTGAGCAGCACCTGCTCGTGGTTGCCGGCAAGGAGGGTTACCTCGCCCCTGCGCCGCCTCGACAGCAGTTCCTCGAGCACAGCCGCCGGCGCTTCGCCCCTATTTATGTAGTCCCCGAGGAATACCGCATGGGGATTGCCCCGCTCGGCCAGCGCTGCGAGAACCCCTTTCAGGGCGTCGAGGTTGCCGTGGACGTCTCCGACAAAGGCCAGCTTGTCGGTCATAGCAGAATCTTCTCCACTTCGGCATAGTCAGAGCCCCCGCCTGCCGATCCGAGCGCCATGAAAGCCATCGACAGCAGGTCGGTGTGGCTGCCCCACTCGTTGACCAGAGCGGCCTCGAGCGACCCGTGAACGCTGTCCGGAAACTCGCCGATCAGCGCGCGAAGCCGGGACAGGCAGTCAGCGTAGTCCTGCTGGGTCGCCTCCCCATCCTGCCTGGACGCGAGTAGGCGGGCGAGGTCTGCGTCGCCGTGACGAACTGCAATCTCCCGAACCGAGAAGCAGGGCGCACCGATAGCGATGGCCTGCGCGTAGAGGCTGCTGCGAAGCAGGTACCGCGCCTGCCGCAAGAGCCCCGGCAGGTACTTCGGCAGGTCGAATTGGGGGGTGGTGAATAGCTGCGACATGGCCAGGACACGTCGGAACAACCGGTCGGTGTCAACGTGGCCCATCCGGCCCAATGCCGCCGTGAGTTCTCCGTCATGGTCGAGGAGAACCTTGCCGTCGCGACTGAGGTGTGCCCCGAACAGCGTCCCGATGCCGGACTGGATCTGGGCGGGGGTGTAGAAGCTCAAACTGACCGCACCGGCGTTGACCGTCGGCTGATGGGAGGGCACGAGTGCAAGCAGGTCCAGGTCCGACCCCTCGATGGCGTCGCCTCGGGCCCGGCTGCCATACACGATCAGCCCGCTCACTGATTCGGGAACCTCGGGCAGATCCTCGAGAATCGCGTCAGGGATTCTAAGCGCCGCCAATGCGCGTACGAGCGGCGAGCTGATCACGGGCCCAAACCTAGGTGCAGACGTGATTGCATCACAAGCCGATTCAGCGACACCCCCAGCAGACGGAAGGACCTCGGGATGTCGCGGGGCGACTGGCTACCCTCGGCTGCTCGAACAATAGGAGACCCGAACTGAGCGGCACCACCCCATTTTATTGCGGGTGACGAAGATTGAACTTCAAGAAATCGTTCGTCTCATCCACATTGATGATTTCCTGTCGTGCCAGCATTTCGCCGAGGGCTCTGTGGGTTGAGTCGTGTGGGAATTTGTATTGACCGTGCCCAGGACGAGCCACCCTGGCGTAGTCGTCACCGAGTTCATCAAGAACGGCCTGGATTGCTGATGGAACTCGGTCTACTTTCACGAAGGCGTCTAGGACGCGCATCCGGTCTGCGCCCGACGAGGCGGCATGTGCAAGGACATCGTCCTTCATGAGAAGATCGGCGACGCTGGAGAAGTCGAGTAGATCGTTCCAGGATTCGGCGGCAAGGGATGCGGAGCCAAGCATTTCGAAGGCGACCCGCTTGGTTCTTTCGAGGTCCTTGGAGTCTGATGCGAACAAGCTTTCGAGATCTGCGTCTCTGAAGGTAGTGAGATCGGCCCACTGCTCTACAGTCTCCGAATGCTCCAAGAAGGCTTGCTTGACCGGCCAGGCTCGGCCTTCAAGTGCTTCCCACGTAGTGCGGTCGTCGGCCAGCACACCCGCGTCGAGATATGCGGCGACGTCATCGGGGTCGTCGATGGTGAGCGATTCCACCTCCACTGGCGCTTCGAGCTGGAGGGACTTCACGGCACGCAGACTGGGCTGGAGGCCGATGGAAGAATTCAGGATGCGAACTGCGACTGCCCGTCGACGCGACTGGGACGGGTCGGTGTCGGAGAACTGAGGCATGTCCTGTATCGCCTCGATGTAGTGCGCCATGGGAACGTCTAGGCCGAAATCCGTTATGTAATCCTCGATGAGGTCGAAGTTGGGCGCGATTCGTTTCGACGCGACTGCCGATGAGCGCTGCGTCTCTGCGATCTGGGTCCAACTGGACACGAAGATAGACGGATCAGCCTGCTCCAAGATGCCCTGCACGTCCGTGATTCCGGCGTCCGCAAGGTGCTCCAACACCTCTGGGAGCTGGTCTAAATCGCGAAGTGTGGGGCTGCCAGTCGTGCCAGCAAGCGAAAGGTACCCGGCCAGATCGGACGTCACTTTTGCGAAAGCTGGAGTGCCTTGGAGATCTTCCAGGGATATGGACAATCCATCGGCCGCGAACTGAAGGTTTGCCTCAGTCGTTGATAGTTTCCAAGGTCAGCCAGCCGACGGCCAAGACGAGAGGGAAGTGCGACGAGGTCTGCGGCATTGACGTCCAGCCTCGCAAGGATCGTCCCGAGGTCTTCATATGCGAATGACGGCTCAAGATCGACGGTGAGCGATGGCAAGTCGGAACTGAGTCGTGTCGAAATGCCGTCAGATTTGTCGTACCGCACCTCTGGATCCGCGTTCTCGATGGCAATCCGCAGCACAGCATCGCGCTGAAGCGCACCAGTTGACTCTTCGGCCGCCAGACGAAAGAGCCCTGGCCAGAACGGTGCCAACTGCTGAATCAAGATGTCCGGCTTCTTGCCCTTGTCGAGATAGAGGGAGATGAAGGGGTCGGTAGGACTGGCATCTGCTAGTCGACGGATTGCCGGCTCGAGGGAAGGCTGACCGAGCATCGCGTCGAAGATGTTTATGTTGAGGGCGCTCGCCTCACCCAAAAACTCGCCGCCAGCTTGTTCGATGAGAGCTTCGACGACGGTCGCTGGGCCGAGCTCGTATTCCGGATCGTATTTGAGCTGCTCGATCGTTTGGACGAGATAGGTCGCGGCTTCTTTCGTGAGATGCAGCCCCTTGAAGCGCGTGACGTAGAGGTTGAAGTGTTGATCGATGAATCCTGCGGTGACGAGATCAGATGCGAGAGTTCCCTTCTCCAGCTCGCTAGCAACCAGGCTCGCGAGCGGCTGAGTGGTCTCTGCATCCACGAGGTCCGGTCGCGCGACGAGCGATGCGAAGGTGGCGCGTCTGACTGTGGCGAGCAGGCCGGCGACCTCGCTTCGTTGCCGCTGCAGCCGCTTTCGACCCTCAACGTTCCACCCTGCCCCCGAAGTCGGAAGATCAAGCTCCCGTTTCAAGTCGTCAAGCCGGAAAACTCCAGCCTGCGACCCGTTTGCATCGACGTGCATGACTTTGTCTGCCGACGCGTACAGGGCGTCCCAGAACGACGGTTCCCCAATTTGCGATGCGCTGTAGCTGACGCCCCCGACCGTGTAGGTGAAGGTTGTGCCCGGTGTGAAGTTCACGCTGAGGATCCGAGATACATAGGACACCGTCTCCCGCCCCGAGTCCGCAGCGAGGGTCTTGGCTGCCTCGGTGAGGGCCGAGACCTTCCCGAGCTCGGCCAGGTCTGCCTCGAGTCGGTTGGCTTCAGCCACGATGATGCGGCGGTAAGACTCATATATGCGGTTGAGTGATGCGTTGCCGGAGTGAATCGCCTCGAAGTCTCTTGGACGCACGTTCTTGAACACCACCATCGCAAAACGCTCGGCCGCGTTGTCGAATCCCTGCGTACCATCAGCGGCCGCCACCTGTGCGAACACCGTATATTCGTTAACGATGTTCTAGGAGCCTCATCTCGGGAAGCCGCCTGGCAACGAGCGCAACGAGCCGATCGGGCAACTCGATGTGAGCCCCTTCCGCAAGTTCGCTGAGGTACTCGCGGGCCGAACGCTGGCCGATAAACGGCACTACTGGGATGACTAAGTCGAAGAACTTGGTCCGTCGCACTGCTGCGCTCTGTGTTAGATCAGCAGGATCGCCGGCTGGCCAGCTCTCGAACAAGGCATCCTTGACCGCATAGACAAACTTGATCGAACGGCCAATCTGTCTCGCCCCGTTGAGGAGCGTGTTGAGCTCGCGCAATTCCTCGAATACAGATGAACTCTCGAATCGATCCAGATCCTCGAGCAGCACAATGTCGCGACGAGATTGCTGAAAGAAATAGACGATCTCATCGAGATACTGGTCGAAATAGCTTGTGCTTGTCTCGGCGAGCTCAATTGATGAGTTGGCTGTTGAGACTTTGCCAATCCGCACGGTTTGAAGTATGTACTGGATCGCTGTGGCCGCGATCGTCATGAAGGCTATAGCGGCAACGTAGCCCACCCAACCTTTCAATTGGCCGGCTGCAACGACGTCTTCGAGACGACTGGCCACCCCCGTCGCGTAGACGACGATCGCGATGAGCGTGGCAATGGTCGCGGATATGAAGATCGACCGGACCCAATGGAAGCTGTCAAGTCGCCGGAACCGTGACGCGGGGACCCCACTGGGAGCGGAAGTGTAGAGAATCTGCTTGACGATCTCCTTCTGGACGGAGTCCAGTTCTGTTTCATTTCGATCATCCCCTTCGCGTTTTTCGCGCGAGGCTCCCAGCGTCGAAAACGAAACGCGGACCACCCTTCTCTCGAAGGTCGAGGCCGTCTCTTCCAAGATGCTGCTCTTGCCTGTTCCGTACCCACCCGACAGCGCTATGTTCTTCGGCGCATCGACCGACTCGTCCCTAAGTGCCCTCGCCAAGTACTCGCCGTAGGTCGAGTGCTCTGCTTGCGCCTTAGGCCGAAGGGAGAGAAGTGAGAAGGGCACTACAGCATCATGCTTTTCGTCGGGCATGGCCTGATGTTACTCAGGGAGCAGTTCGCTATAGTGCATGTGTCTCCCATCCCCACCAATAGGTTGGCGCGCGAGCCCCATCGATGCACACCCCATCGCCCGCGACGAGCGTTTCGAGTCCTCTCCTGCGTCGGCCCGCGCTTGCTATAACTTCAAACCGAGCCGAGGCTGTCCGCATGGGTAAAGCGAGTCGAGGCAAGCGCGACCGGCAACCGGCCGCGTCTGTGACGCATGAGCCGGCCGTGGCACGAAACTGGCCTGAGGGTCACGTGAAGGTACAGTTGACCGGCATGGACGAGGATGAGTGCATCGTCGTCACGATCCACGACGTGCGCCACTACCTGCACTCCACAACCGCACACGCGCTGAACCAGTCCCTAACCGAGCATCTCCAGGATTGGGACACCTACGCGAAGTCCCAAGGCGCCTCAGGGATACTGGACACCCCCAGAGGCGATCGCGGCGAGGATCGCAGCCAGGTCTTCGACGCAGGCCAAGTGGCCGATGAACTGGAGCAGGCACGGATCGCTTCCAAAGAGATGGTACGGGGTGCTTTGCGCGCAGTCGGCGAGGACCGCGGATTCACCCTCGATCACCTTCCCCTGCTGGGCTTCGTCGAGCGAGCGCAGGCGTTCCACAAGGGCGTTTTGGAAATGGTCGAACACGGTAACCCGCTCGCGGCGGCGACACTCCTGCGATCCTTCGCCGAGAACCTCGCCGTCGCGTTCTACGTGGAGAAGAATCCGCATGAGTTCGAGAGACTTCGCCCCGGCGCCGAGCAGGGGCTTCCCATGGGCAAGGTCGTGGCCGCAGCACAGCAGAGTCTGCCCGGATTCAAAGACCTCTACGACCATCTGAGTTCGATGGCGCACCCGTCCGGCGCAGGCGCGTTCCAGACTCTCCGGGTGGAGGATGACGGACAGTTCTTCTGGCAATCCAGCCCCACCTTCAGATCGGTCGATGACGCGCGGCACATGCTCGGGTGGCTGGAGGAGATCCGCGGCCTCAGCGCTCACGTCATTGAGAACACCGCCGCTGCACTCAGGAAGTCCAGGCAGCACTGATGGAGCTCGAGCTGTCGACCAGTCCCCGATCGGTTTGGGTGTGGGCCCCCGAGATCGACCATGCCAACGTGCTGCGCACGGCGCTGCTTGCTGCAGGCTGCGGTGTATGGGCAGCCGAGGGCGGCTCGGCGGAGTCGCGGCTCTTGGACATCGGAATCGGAGTCGAGGCGCTCGATGCCCTGACGGTACTGGCCGGTGCCGGCCACACGTTCCGTTGGCACCCCTCGCAGTACCGGCTCAACATGACATCTAACCTCTGGGGGATGGCCGTCGCGCCGCCTCACTAGAGGCGCCCACGCAGGCTAAGTGCAGCAGTGGGGACGACCCATGGGGACGCCTGACCGTTGCGCAGGTCCAGAATCGCGAAGGCATCACCCATCCAGAGCTATCGCGACCGCTTTTTCGCATCGTGGGACCGCGGCCGGGCCCCGGTGCCCCGGCAGGGACTCGACTCCCCACCGGCACGGCCGCCACATCGCGCGGTACACCGGAAGCGCAACCACGAACGAAGCGCGCGATGCGTCGGAACCGGTGCGGCGGGGACCCCGAGGCCTCGAGGTGCCGCACCGACGAACGTCTCGTCGCGCCGCCGTTGGCGGCCCGCCGAACCGTGCCCCGGCAGGGACTCGAACCCTGACTCGGACGATTTTAAGTCGTCTGCCTCTGCCAATTGGGCTACCGGGGCGCGGTCACCAGTCTGGCACGCGGGCGCGACGGAACGCCGAACGTGAGATGACGCAAATGGTCAGTGCCGAGCATCCAGACCGTGCGTTTGAGTCATCTCACGGCGCACAGCCGCAAGCGAAAGCCCGTTACGCCTTCGGACGCGCCGCGAACTCCTCGAACGCCGCACGCGGGTTGGACCGCGCGTCGAGCGCGATCAGGTCGCGGCGGAACAGGAAGTTGACGATGTCATCCACGAACACGCGGATCTTGCGCTCCCACGTGGGGATCGCGAGACCGTGGTAGCCGCGGTGCATGACCCAGGCGATGTAGCCCTTGATCGCGAAGTTGCCCGACTGGAAGACACCGTTGTTGAGGCCGATGCCGGCGACCGCTCCCTGGTTCTTGTGGAAGTAGTCCTTCGGGTTCTCGTCGCGCAGTACGGCGACGATGTTCTTCGCGAGCAGCTTGCCCTGGCGCACAGCGTGCTGGGCGTTCGGAACGCAGTATCCGCCGACACCGCCACCCGACAGGTCGGGAACGGCCGAGACGTCTCCGGCGCCCCACGCGTCCTCGACGATGCCGTTGTCGTCGACGACGCGCATGTCGGCCTGCACGCGCAGGCGACGACGCTCCTCGACGGGCAGGTCGGTGTTGGACAGTACGGGGCTGGCCATGACGCCAGCGGTCCAGACGATGAGGTCGGACTCGAAGCTCTCCCCCGTCGACAGCTCGATCTTGCCGTCGACCGCGGAGGTCAGCTGGGTCTCGAGGTGGATGGGCGCGCCGCGCTGCTCGAGGTTCTTGATCACCCAGAGGCTCGTCTTGAGCGACACCTCTGGCATGATGCGACCCATGGCCTCGATCAGGTGGAAGTGCACGTCATCGAAGGTGAGCGTGGGGTACTGAGCGATGAGGGATGACGCGAAGCTGCGCATCTCGCCGTAGGTCTCAATCCCGGCGAAACCGCCGCCCACCACAACGAACGTCAGCAGACGGTCGCGCAGCGGCCCGGCGGGAAGGGTGGACGCCTTCTCGAAGTTGGTGAGCATGCGGTCGCGCACGGCGATCGCCTCTTCGATGTTCTTCATGCCGATGGCCTGGTCGGCGACACCGGGGATCGGGAAGGTGCGCGTGACAGCGCCCGCGGTGACGACGATGATGTCGTACGACTCCTCCCACGGCTCGCCCACGGGGGGCGTGATCGTGGCGGTCTTGGTCGCGTGGCTGATCGCGGTGACCTTCGCCGAGATCACTCGGGTCTTCTTGAGGTGCCTGCGGATCGAGACCACAGCGTGGCGCGGCTCGATGCCGCCGGCCGCGACCTCGGGCAGGAACGGCTGGTACGTCATGTACGGCAGCGGCTCGACGACGGTGACACTGGCCTCGCCGCGGGCGAGCCACTTCTCCAGTTTGCGAGCGGTGTAGAAGCCGGCGTAACCGCCGCCGACGATCAAAATCTTGGGCACGAGTGGTGGTCTCCTAATGGAAAGTTCGCCCCCAATCTACAGGGTGCGGCGGGTGCCCCTGAAACGCCGGACCGCCGCCACCACCACGCCGACCGCCAGCGCGAGGAACACGGCGAGCACTGCCAGCGGAATGCCGACGTTACGCAGCTGATTCACCGTCGGCAGGATGGTGCCGAGCGGGTTCTGCGGCCCCGCCGCCACGGGTGCCGGTGAGGGGCTGGGAACGAAGGTCGGCAGCGGGCTGGGGGTGGATTCCGCCCGGCGGTAGAGCTTGATCCACTCGGCCAGATCGCCCATCGGATTGGCCTCGACCGCCGGGACCGTGGCGTTCACCGCCGCCTCGGCGTCGAGCAGACCGAAGCCGTAGATCGGGTCAGGCCCCGGTGCTCCCTCGTCGCGCGCGGTGGCGACTACGCGGTTGATGACGTTCGCGGCATCCAGCTCGGGGTGGGCAGCACGCACGAGGGCGACGACACCGGCGACGATCGGGGTGGCGCCACTCGTGCCGTTCCAGATCACGTGACCGCCGCCCGGCACCACTCCGACGAGATTCTCGCTCGGTGCCGCCACGGCGATCGTGATGCCCTGAGATGATGCGTCGAAGCTCGCCTCGCCGTTGGCGTCGACTCCGGCGACTGTCAGCACGCCGGGCATGGTGGCGGGCGCGCCGACCTGCGTTGTGCCGCTGCCGCGGTTGCCAGCGGCAGCCACGACGACCACATCGTGCTCCTGGGCGTAGAGGAACGCGTCATCCCAGCTGACCGGCCAGTCGAGGGTGTTTCGGGTCAGTGACATGTTGATGACGTCGGCGCCATGATCGACTGCCCACCGCACGGCCTGCGCGATCTGGTCGTCGGAGCTGAGCGTGCCCTCCCCGAAGCCGATCGAGATCGCCAGCACGACGGATTCCGGCGCCGAACCGATCACGCCGTTGTTGCCGCCCGACCCCCGACCCGCCGCCAGGCCGGCCACCATGGTGCCGTGCTCGCTGCCGACCGACCCGACCGGAGTCTGGCCGTCCGGTGCACCGATGCCCGAGAAGTCGGTGCCGCCCGCGACGACACCCTGCAGCTCGGGCACGTTGCCGTCGACACCGGTGTCGATGATCGCGATCGTCACGCCGCGACCCTTGCTCGTGTCCCACGCGTTTCTGATGCCGTAGTCGTCGAGCCAGTACTCCCCGTTGCGCACGCCGTCAGCGTTCGCCGCTGCGCCGCCCACCAGAGTGGATGCCACGACCGCGAGCACGACGACGGCAGCAAGCTTGCGCATCACGACGCCTCCGCGCTCGTCGACACCGTCGACACCTCGGGAACGCATTCGCAGACCAGCGGACTCCATGCCGAACGCTCGAGCGCCAGATCGCCGATCGGGTTGACGCCCGGTCCGGCCGCCAACGCGTGCCCGACGAGGGCGTGGAGGCACTTCACCCGGTCGGGCATCCCCCCGGCGGAGATTCCCGCGACCTCCTCGACGACGGCGATGCTCTCCCGGTCGGCGATGTACTGCTCGTGCGCGGCGCGGTACTGCTCGGCGACGTCGCCGACCAGCAGGGCCGCGAATCCGGGCATCTGCCCCTCGGCCTCAAGGGTGGAGACGGCGGCGGTGGCCGCGGGGTGCGTCAGGTAGTAGAAGGTGGGAAAGGGCGTGCCATCCGACAGCCGAGGGCGGGTCGAGACGACGGTGGGTGCCCCGCACACGCACCGCGCGGCGATGCCCACAACGTCGCGCGCGGGGCGTCCGAGCTGGCGCGAGACGGTCGCGATGTCCTCGGGGCTGGGTGCGTCGAACGGCGGGCGGGTCACTGGTGGCCTCGATCTCGACGGGCTCGATCACCGGGCGGGCGGGTCACTGGGCGCCCTGAACGTCGAGGCCCACGAGATCGGCGGGCGGGGCATCCGTGAGGCCGGCGGTGTAGACCGACGAGAGCAGTGTCTTCAGCCAGTCGACCCGGGTGGCCTGGATCTGGTCGCTGATGGGCTGGCCATCGGGGGTGGCGGATGCCGCGGCATCCCCGACGACGAGATAGCTCACGTCGCCCGGGAAGACGTAGAACAACCGCTCCCGTGCCTGGGACTCGATGTAGGCGGGATCGCTCCACCTCGCGACGTCCTTGGTGAGCTCGTCGACGCTGCCCTGAGCGTCGGCGACCTGCTGCTGCAGCTGGGCGATCTGCTGGCGCTGCTCGATGAAGATCCGCAGATTGGGGGCCAGCACGATCACCGCGAGGATCACCAGCATGAGCATCAGCACGGTGAATCCCGAGAAGCGGATGGTGCGCAGCCAGTGCTCGGGCGCGCTCTCCTCGCGATCGAGGGTGACAGGAACCCGGCGGGTTCCGTCTCGCGTAGCCATGGGTTCGATGTTAACCGCTGATCGAGCTCGCCGTGTCTCGACGGGCTCGACAACCGACGACAAGCTCGATCAGCGAATGATCAGCCCTTGAAGCGCGGGAACGCCGAGCGACCGGCGTAGACCGCGGCGTCGCCCAGCTCCTCCTCGATGCGCAGCAGCTGGTTGTACTTGGCAACCCGGTCGCTGCGGGCGGGGGCGCCCGTCTTGATCTGGCCGGAGTCGGTGGCCACCGCGATATCGGCGATCGTGGTGTCCTCGGTCTCACCGGAGCGGTGCGAGATGATCGTCGTGTAGCCGGCGCGCTGGGCCAGGGCCACGGCGTCGAGCGTCTCGGTGAGCGTGCCGATCTGGTTGACCTTGACGAGGATCGAGTTGGCGACCTTCTCGTCGATGCCGCGCTTGAGGCGGGTGGGGTTCGTGACGAACAGGTCGTCACCGACGATCTGCACCTTGTCGCCGAGCTCGGCGGTGAGGTGGGCGTAGCCGGCCCAGTCGTCCTCGGCGAGCGGGTCCTCGATGGTCGCCAGCGGGTAGTCCTTGACCAGACCCACCCAGAACTCGGTGAGCTGCTCGGGGGTCAGCGTCTGCTTCTCGAAGGAGTACACGTCGTTGGCGAAGAACTCGGTGGCCGCGACATCCAGTCCCAGGGCGAAGTCCTTGCCCGGGGTGAAGCCGGCGGTCTCGATGGCCTTGACGATGAAGTCGAGCGCGGCGCGAGCACCGGGAAGGTCGGGGGCGAAGCCACCCTCGTCGCCGAGGCCGGTGTTCTGGCCCGCCTTCTTCAGCTCGCCCTTGAGAGCGTGGTACACCTCGGTGCCCCAGCGAAGAGCCTCGGAGAACGACTCGGCGCCGATCGGCAGAACCATGAACTCCTGGATGTCGAGCGCCGTGTCTGCGTGCGCGCCGCCGTTGATGATGTTCATCATCGGCACCGGCAGGGTGTGGGCGTTCGGGCCACCGAGGTAGCGGAACAGCGGGAGGTCGGCCGAGTCGGCGGCAGCCTTGGCAACCGCGAGCGAGACGCCGAGGATCGCGTTGGCGCCCAGCTTCTTCTTGTTGTCGGTGCCGTCGAGGTCGATCATCTCGGCGTCGATGAGGCGCTGGTCTGCCGCGTCGAAGCCCTCGACCGCGGGGCCGAGAACGTCGAGCACCGCCTCGACGGCCTTGAGCACGCCCTTGCCGCCGTAGCGGGCCTTGTCGCCGTCGCGCAGCTCGTATGCCTCGAAGGCACCGGTGGATGCGCCGGAGGGCACGGCGGCGCGGGAGACCACGCCGTCCTCGAGCAGAACCTCGACCTCAACGGTCGGGTTGCCCCGGGAATCAAGAATCTCGCGGGCGCCAACTGCCTCGATCAAGGCCATGGGTGAACTCCTCAAATAGGAAAAACGTGTGGTGGGTTTCGCCTAAATACTAGCGCCGAGCCCCTCGGCCACCTCGCGCCGGTCGAGCCACGCACGCAACGATCTGTTGAACAGTTCGACGTTCTCGATGTTCCACTGGTGATGCATCCCCGGCGCGATCGCTGTCATGACACCGGGGATGCCTCGACGCACCGCCGCCAGCGACGCGTCGGCGATGGCGCTCGAATCCTTCTCGCCCGCAACCACGAGGGTCGGCACGGTGATGGCCGCCAGAACCTTAGCGGGCATGCCGCGACTGATCTCGTTGTAGATGGTCACGGCGGTTTCGCGACGGATGCCGAGCCCAGTCGACACGAACAGTTCGGCGTCGTCCCCAGTGAGTCCGTAGCTGCGCGCAAGTGTCGTCCAGAAACCGCGCTGATTCCAGAACGCGAGCAGCACCCGCGCGGCGATCATGTCGCGACGTAACGGTGGCGCGACCTGGGCGCTGGCGAGAAACAGGCTCGAGACCTGCTCCGGATGCCTCGCCGCGAGTTCCAGCGCGACGCTCGACCCGAGCGACAGCCCCACGACGTGAGCCGGCCCGCCGGTCGTCGCGATCAGCTCAGCCACCGCGTCTGCGGTCGCGGCGATCGAGATCCAGGGCTCGTCGTTGCTCGCCCCGAAGCCCGGATAGTCGGGCACAAGCACGTGGTGGTCGGCGAACGCCGGAACCTGCTGTCCCCACATCCACCCGGCGACGTTGCCGCCGTGCAGGAAGACGAGGGTGGAACCCGGTCCGTCGAATTCGAGATAGTTCATGAGAGTGCCTCCTCGGCGTTGGAAATGATTCGGTCAAGTTGGGCGACCAGCGCGGGCTCGTCGACGCCCGCGTCGAGGCCGCTCTGGTGATGTTCGAGCCCACGCCACGCACTGTCGACGAGCGCCCTGCCTGGCGTGGTGAGACGCACGATGTTCGCCCGCGAGTCGGCGGGATCGGGGGTGACTTCGAGCAGCCCGCTCTCGACCAGCCCCGACACACGCTGGGTCACGCTCGCGCGAGAAACATCGAGATTGCGGGCGATGGCCTGCTGGCTGGGCTCTCCCAGCACGCGAACCATGAGCAGCACAAGGAACGGCGCGTAGTGGATTCCGTGCTCACGGGTGAGGTAGTCGTCGGCGATGCGGTCGATGAGCACGGTCGCGCGATGGAGCTTGAACGCAGTGCTCGAGGTGATGTCGGGTGAGTCGGTCATATTGTTAATAGCTTAACAATAGTGCGGCGGGGAGTCAATGATCTCGACAGGCTCGATCACCGGGCGGGCTCGATCACCGATCAGGCGAGAGGACGGAACTCCAGGGAGTCGAGCGTCGACGCCGCCGTCACGTACGCGTACTCGGCGAACCCGGATGCCGCGAGCTGAGCCAGCAGGGGTGCGATGTTGCGCGGCTTGCGTTCCAGTCGCACCCGCCGTCCGCCCGCGACGAGGGCCGATTGCAGGGCGGCGAGGGTCGCCAGGGGCACGTCAGCGTCGTGGACGAGAGCCGCGGCATCCGTCGCCCCTGTCTCGGGCAGTTCGACCAGGTCGACGAGACGCTCGAAGCCCAGCGAGAAGCCGGCCGCGGGAACGTCGGTGCCGAGGAAGCGCCCGATCATGCCGTCGTAGCGTCCGCCGCCGCCGAGCGAGTAGCCGAGCGACGGGTGCGCGACCTCGAAGATCGCGCCCGTGTAGTAGCCCATGCCCCGCACCAGCCACGGGTCGAACTGCACGACCTGTTCGCCGAGCACCTCGTTGACGGCCTCGCCAATGGTTGCCAGTTCCGCGACCGCGGCCGGGTCCACGCCCTCCGGCAGGAACTTCCTGATCGCGGCCTCGCCGAACGGCAGCAGCTCCATCGTGACCGGCCGCGTGAAGAGCGCCTCCAGCGCGTCCACGGCGGCGGGCGTGACCGCGCGCTCGCGCAACTCAGCGAGCACGCCTGGCTGACCGATCTTGTCCAGCTTGTCGACGGTGATCAGCACGCCGTCGAACTCCTCGGGAGCAAAGCCGAGGATCGTGAGCATGCTCGTGAGCAGCCGACGATCGTTGACCCGGATGACGCATCCCTCAAGCCCGAGCGCCCTCACCGTTGCCGCCGTCGCCGTGATCAACTCAACCTCGGCGACCGGCCCGGACTCCCCGATCACATCGATGTCGCACTGCACGAACTGGCGGTAGCGACCCTTCTGCGGCCGCTCGGCCCGCCACACCGGCGCGATCTGGATGGCACGGAAGACCGCGGGCAGTTCTGACCGGTGGCTCGCGTAGAACCGAGCGAGGGGCACGGTCAGGTCGAAGCGCAGCCCAAGATCGGCGAGCTCGAGCGGATCTACCGCGGCCGCGAGGTCTTCGGTCGTCAGACCGCGCTTCATCACCGCATAGGCGAGCTTCTCGTTGTCTCCGCCGAGGCCGGCGTGCAGGCGCTCACTGTCTTCGACAACGGGCGTCTCGATCTCGTCGAAACCGTGGGCCCGATAGCTGGCACGGATGACACTCAGGATGCGCTCACGCTGAGCCTTCTCGGCCGGCAGGAAGTCGCGCATCCCGCGCGGAGGATTCACGGGTGACGCCATGCGTCGATTGTGTCAGGTCGTGCGCCGTGGCGTTGGCGTCGACCGGCGCCGGCACGTGTAAAATTGAGGCTTCGCGCCTGTCGATGATGGTCCGGGCGCGAGTCGAAGCATCCACTTCGCCACAGTCGAAACCGGCGGCTCGGGTAAGCCCGCCGGTTTCTCGGGCGCAGCATCCCTCGTGGACGCGCGTCCGGGTGCCCTCTCCATTCGGGTTGGGGAGGGCACCGAATCTACGTCGTGCCGATCACGCCCGCGTCGCCGGCAACATCAACTTCATGCTCGCGGATCTCCCGCTGGAGTTCGCGCAGCGCTGTGCGCAGGGCGCGCTCCGAGTCCAGCCCATTCGCCTTTGCGGATGCCACGATCGCGAGCAGCAGCGGACCGAGTTCGTCTTCGTCAGTGACGTTGATCGCACCGGGCTTCGTCGCATCCAACAGGCCGACCTTGTGCGCGCGACCGAGGAGCTTGTCGGCGAGCGCAAGCGCCGGCATCCCCTGGGGTATCCCGTCGAGGGCGCTCGTGCGGTGCGGTTTCTCCGTCTTCTTGAGGTCATCCCACACCGCCATGACGTCTGCCGCCGTCTCAGCGGTGGTGTCACCGAAGACGTGCGGATGACGACCGATCATCTTCGCCGTCATGTGCGCCGCGACATCCTCGAGGGTGAACTGGCCGGCCTCGGCGGCGATGTCGCTGTGGAAGACCACCTGGTAGAGCACGTCACCGAGCTCCTCGATGAGCTCGTCGGTGTCACCAGTCTCGATCGCGTCGATCAGTTCGTAGGTCTCCTCGACGAGGTACTGCACGAGCGACTCGTGGGTCTGCTCGCGATCCCAGGCACAGCCGCCCGGTGCGCGCAGCCGCTCGAGTACGGCGATCAGCTCATCGAGCTTCGGATGCGGTGGTGTGGGCTCGGTCACGCGATCGGCCGGTCGTTGCGGTGCCGTCCGAGAGCGGCCGAGTACCGCTCGGTCAGTTGCACCATGAGGTCGGGGGTGTCGCGGTCGAGACCGAACACGTAGCTGGGGAAGTCGAGGTCCTTCTGGATCGCCCAGATCGCCTCGTGCGCCTCGGAGGGCAGGATCTGGGCGGGGTCACCGACGGCCACCCAGCCGATCGGCACGGTCGACCCTTCACCCAGGTGGGTGCGCAGGTGCACGATCGCGTTGATCCGCACCTCGCTGCCGCGGTCGATCTGGGCGCCGTTGAAGATGCGCACGCCGGTGGCGACGAACACCTCGTCGCCGATGGTGGCGCCCGAGATCGACGACAGCGGGCCGATCAGGCAGTGGTCGCCGATCCGCACCGGATTCGCGGCGCTGGAGCGGATGACGGCGTTCTCCATCACGATCACGCTGGAGCCGATCTCGATCGAGCCGCCCTCCGCCGTGATGACGGCACCATGCAGCACCTGGCTGTTAGGGCCGATCCGTACGTCTCCACTGATGACCGCAGTGGGCGACACGACCGCGCTGGGGTCGATGCGCGGGGCAGCTCCCTCATGTTCGATGATCACGGGGCCAGACTACCCAGAGCGGCGACGTGGTGGATCATTCGGGCGGGCATCCCAGAGCCTGGATGACGCGCGCCCAGTAGTTGACCTGCGCCGCAGTGGTCGCGAGCACGACGATCTCGCGTTCGGTGAGAACCTCGCGAAGCCGCTCGCCGAACTCCTCGTCGAACCTCAGTGGCGTCGCGCTTGCGCGACGGGCGTACTCGATGGCGAGGCGTTCGACCGGATCGAAGCCGTCGAGCGAACGAAGGCCCTGCACGGCCTCGCGCTCCTCAGACGACATGACCTTCTCCCAGCCCTCCGAGTTCATGCCGACGCAGAAGGGGCAACTCACCGCGAACGACACCGCCATGCGCACGAGCTTCAGGGTGCGCTCGGTGAGGCGACCGTCGCTGTGAGCGATGAGTGACTCGAGCACGGCCGAACCGACCGCGGCCCTCGGATACCAGGCGAGCAGTTGGGCGGGCAGCAGCGGTGTCCCCGTGCGTCGCTGGGCGATGCGCAGACCCCACCGCAGGACGAACGGGATGCGCGGAGGTGGGGCGATGTACGCGGTCATACCCCCAGTCTCCACCGGCGACACCGGTCGCTGGCAGACTGGTGCCGTGAAGTTCAGGGGCGCCGTCGTGCTGGCCATCATCGTGCTGGCCGCGCTGGCGTGGTTCGGGTGGCAGGCCCTCGGGGCGCAGGCGCCGACGCTGACCACGGCGCCCGGCGCGGCGCCTGCCACGGGCATCCCGAGCGATGCGACACCGGCGGTCGTCGAATTCGTGCACGACGGCGACACGCTCTTCCTCGAAGACGGACGCAAGGTGCGGCTGCTCGGAATCAACACCCCGGAGATCGGCACGAACGCCGAGTGCTACGGCGACGAGGCGACAGCGCTTCTGCGGCAGCTACTGCCCGAGGGCACCGAGGTCTGGGTGCAGGCCGACGTCGAGCCCCTCGACCAGTACGGGCGGTCACTGCTGTTCATCTACACGGATGACGCCACGAACATCAACCTCGAACTGCTCATGCGCGGCGCCGCCGAGGTCGAGCAGTACGCGCCCAACCTGCTGCTGCGCGACGAGCTGTACAGCGCGGAGGATGCCGCGCGCGCGGCCGGAGCCGGCCTCTGGGGAGCGTGCCGCTAAGCCTCGGCCAGGCCCAGGTTCGTCTCCTCTGCCGGTAACTGCTGCACTCGGGTGCGCGGCATCGCGATGGTCGCGATGAGGGTCGCCACCGCGACGACGAGGGCCGCGATGAATACCGCCGAACCCGCCGCGGTCACGACAGCCGGGTCGGCCGCGTCCGCTCCCGCGCGAAGGAAGATGGCATTGGCAATCGCGCCGAACACTGCGACGCCCACCGCACTTCCGACGTTGCGCGCGAACATGTTCACTCCCGTGACGACGCCGCGCTCGTTCCAGCCGACGCTGGATTGGGCGAGGATCAGGCTCGGAGTAGCCGCGAGACCCATGCCGAGTCCCACCAAGAAGCAGCTCACGGCGACCACGAGGATCGAGGGCGTCATCGCGAATGCCGCGAGGATCGCCGTGCCCACCAGCACCAAGCCCATACCGATGAACATGGTGTTGCGGAAGCCGATGCGCAGGTACAGACGCCCCGAGACCGCGGCAGCGATCGGCCAGCCCACGGTCAGGGTCGCCAGCGCGAATCCCGCGATGAGCGGCGACACCCCCAGCGCTCCCTGAAGGTAGAGCGGTACATAGCTCGTCAGACCGGTGAGCGTCGCGCCGATTCCGAGGCCGAAGATTGAGACGACCAGCACCAGGCGGCGCGTGAACACCCACAGCGGCAGGATCGGTTCGGCTGCGCGCCGCTCGACCAGCAGGAACGCCACCAGCACGAGGGCTCCCCCGCCGAACAGCAGGATGCTCGGCACCGAGTTCCACGCCCACGCCTGGCCGCCCTCGAGTACGGCGAGCAGCAACGCGGTGAGGGCGACGGTGAGCAGCACCGCCCCGGCGTAATCGATGCGGTGGGCCGTGCGGGTGATCTTCTCGTGGAAGGTGCGGGTGAGCATCCACGCCGCCAACAGGCACAGCGGAATGTTGACGATGAAGATTCCGCGCCAGGCATCGAACTGGGCGAACAGGCCACCGAGGGTGGGCCCGACGACGGATGCCACGGCCCACATGCTCGCGAGGTAGCCCTGCACCTTGGCGCGCTCCTCGACCGTGTAGATGTCACCGGCGATGGTGATGGATATCGGCAGCACGGCCCCGGCGCCCAGCCCCTGAATCACGCGGAACGCGATGAGCGCGGGCATGCTCCACGCGAAGGCGCTGAGAATCGAGCCGAGCAGGAAGAGCCCGATGCCGATGAGGATGATCGGCTTGCGCCCCACGGTGTCGGCGAGCTTCGCGTAGACCGGAACGGTGACCGCCTGCGCCAGGAGGTACACGGAGAACAGCCACGGGAACAGCGGGAAGTCACCCAGATCGGCGACGATCGACGGCACGGCGGTCGAGAGCACTGTCGCCTCGATCGCGACGAGGAACGTCGTGAGCATGAGGGCGATGAGAATGGGGCCGCGCTCCGAGCGCAGGCCGACGTTGATGGTCACGGAGCAATGTAACCACCGGGCGACGACCTCGCATTCCCGTGGGAGCATTGATCGTATGCTCGACCCCGCCTGGGCGCTGACGCGACCGATACTGTGGCTCGCACTCGCCGCGCTGCTCGTGCTGCTGGTCGTGCGCACCGCGCGCAAGGACCGCAAGGAGTACCAGAGGTTCAAGCGGTACCGCCTGACGGCCAGGCGCCAGGAGATGTTCCGCAAGTGGTTCCGCGACTCGGTGCTGAGCATCGGGCTGGTGAGCCTCGGGCTGCTGCTGCTCGCGGGGCGGTACATCGCGCCGCTGCTGCAGGAGCTGACGACGTGGCCGGTGGTGCGCGACATCCGGGGATTCGTGCTCCACGAGCCGGGCGTGACGTGGGGAATCATCGCGGGCCTGGTCATCGGATTCGTCGTGCTCACGGCGATCGGCGTGCGTGCAGCCCGTCAGGACGACCAGATCCCGATGGTCGGTGACATCGCGGCCATGCTCCCGCGCAACCGGCAGGAGCTGCGGCTGGGTGCCCTGTTGTCGATCAACGCGGGGATCGGCGAGGAGCTGATGTTCAGGCTGGCCCTGCCTGCGGTGATCTACGGTGCGAGCGGCAGTGCGATCGCGGCCGTGCTGGGAAGTGTGCTGCTGTTCGGCGCTCTGCACCTGTACCAGGGTGTGGTCGGCGTGGTGAGCACCACGATCGTGGGTGCCGTCATGATGCTGATCTACGTCGTCACCGGAACGATCGTGGTGCCGATCGTGCTGCACGCCCTGTTCGACCTGCGGTCGCTCGTGCTCATCCCCATGGCCGTGCACGATGTGCATCGCATCGACGGTGTGGCCAATCCGGTGACGAGAAGCCCTGGCATCAGTCCGACTAAGACCCTGGCGAAAACGCCAGACGCGGATGCCGCTACTCCGCCAGCGCCGCCGGCGTAGTCTCGGCACCGAAGATCGCCACGAGCAACCCGCTCGCCCACTCGATCAGCTGGGTATCCGTCGGCTCGGGCGGTAGCGGCACGAGCACCGCGGCCGCCGCCGCGTGGTACCGGGCGCCCGGATACATCCGCTGGAGGCGCACCTGGATCGAGTCGGCGAGGTCGGCCGGCGCGATGCGCAGCTTGTCGCCCATGACGACGACCTCGCTGAGGCCGGACTTCTGCGCCATCCGTCGCAGCCGCGAGACCGCCACGAGGTTCAGCACCTGCTCGGGCGGCTCGCCGTAGCGGTCGGTGAGCTCTTCGAGCACGCGGTCGATCGAGTCATCCGTCGCCGTCGGGGCACTCGCGGTCGAGAGCTTCTGGTAGGCCTCGAGGCGCAGGCGCTCCGACTCGATGTACTCCTCGGGCAGGTGCGCGTCGACGGGCAGCTCGAGCCGCAGCTCGGTCTGGCCCTCGGCGACGTCGCCGCGGAAGGTCGACACGGCCTCGCCGATCATGCGCAGGTAGAGGTCGAAACCGACACCCGCGATGTGTCCGGACTGCTCGCCGCCGAGCAGGTTGCCCGCACCGCGGATCTCGAGGTCCTTGAGGGCGATCTGCATACCGGCCCCGAGTTCGTTGTTCGCGGCGATCGTGTTGAGGCGCTCGTGCGCGGTCTCGCTGAGCGGCTTGAGCTCGTCGTAGAGGAAGTAGGCGTACGCCCGCTCCCGGCCACGACCGACCCGGCCGCGCAGCTGGTGCAACTGGCTGAGACCGTACTTGTCGGCCCGGTCGATGATGAGGGTGTTCGCGTTGGCGATGTCGAGACCGGTCTCGATGATGGTGGTCGAGACGAGCACGTCGAACTTGCGCTCCCAGAAGTCGACCATCACCTGCTCGAGCACCGCCTCCGGCAGCTGACCGTGCGCGACGGCGATGCGCGCCTCCGGCACGAGCTCCGCCAGCTGGGATGCCACGCGGTTGATGCTCGAGACCCGGTTGTGCACGTAGAACACCTGGCCCTCGCGCAGCAGCTCACGACGGATCGCCGCGGCGACCTGGCGGTCGGAGTAGGGGCCCACGAACGACAGGATCGGGTGGCGGTCCTCCGGTGGTGTGGCCAGAGTCGACATCTCCCGGATGCCCGTGACCGCCATCTCGAGCGTGCGCGGGATCGGCGTCGCCGTCATCGCGAGGATGTCGACGTTGGTCTTGAGTTTCTTCAGCGCGTCTTTGTGCTCGACCCCGAAACGCTGCTCCTCGTCGATGATCACGAGCCCGAGATCCTTAAAGGCGATGCCTTGGCTGAGCAGCCGGTGCGTGCCGATCACGACATCGACGGTGCCATCCGCGAGGCCCGCGATGGTCTCCTTCGACTCCTTGTCGGTCTGGAATCGGCTGAGCGCCCGCAGGTGCACGGGGAAGCCGGCGAACCGCTCGGCGAAGGTCTCCATGTGCTGGCGCACGAGCAGGGTCGTGGGCACGATCATGGCGACCTGCTTGCCGTCCTGCACCGCCTTGAACGCCGCTCGCACGGCAACCTCAGTCTTGCCGTAGCCGACGTCGCCCGACAGCAGCCGGTCCATCGGGATCGGCCGCTCCATGTCAGCCTTGACCTCCTCGATGGTGGTCAGCTGGTCGGGCGTCTCGGCGAACGCGAAGGCCTCCTCCAGCTCGCGCTGCCACGGGGTGTCGGGCCCGAAGGCGTGGCCCTTGCTGGCCATGCGGGCTGAGTAGAGCTTCACGAGCTCGACCGCGATGTCGCGAACCGCCTTGCGGGCCTTGCCCTTGGCTGCGGCCCAGTCGCTGCCGCCCATCTTGCTGAGGGCCGGCGCCTCACCACCGACGTAGCGGGTGAGCAGGTCGAGCTGGTCGGTGGGCACGTAGAGCTTGTCGCCCGGGTAGCCGCGCTTGTTGGGCGCGTACTCGATAACGAGGAACTCGCGCTGCGTCTTGATCGCGTTGCGGCCGCCGGTTGACACCTCGCGCTGCACCAGCTCGACGAACTTGCCGATGCCGTGCGTGTTGTGCACCACGAAGTCGCCAGCCTTGAGCTGCAGCGGGTCGACGACGTTGCGGCGGCGACTGGCCAACCGCTTGACCTGCCTCGTGTCGTAGCCGGCGGCGCGACCGAAGAACTCGCTCTCGCTGAGAAGCGCCAGCTTCGCCTCCGGAAGCTCGAAGCCCGCGTCGACGGATGCCTGCAGCAGGTACGCGACGCCGGGCTCGGCATCCGCGGGCAGGGTCTCCACCACGCGGCCGGATAACTCGTGCTCAGCGAGGAGGTCGGCCGCACGATCGAGCATGCCGTGACCCTGGGCCACGATGGCGACGGTCCAGCCGTCGCGGAGCAGCTCGCCGACATGGCCGAGGGCACCCTCGGCCTGGCCCGCGAAGCTCGGCACCGAGCGGGCATCGATGCGCACGTACTCGTCGTCGTCGTCCGCCGGTCGAGTAGACGCAGTCGTATCGAGACCCTCGTCGGGCGCGTTTCGATACGCGCCTTCGACGCTACTCAACGAGCCTTGACCACTGTCGAAGCCACTCATCGTCCACCACGGCCGATTCCCCGCCGATTCGCGCAGGGTCGCGAGCGTGACGAAGTCTCCAGCGTCGAGGTCGATCGGCGCCTCAGCACCGGCCGTGGCCGCGTTCCACGCGGCCGCCAGGAACTCGCGGTTGGTCTCCACCAGGCTGGCCGCGCGCGCGATGACCTTCTCCGGTGAGAGCACGGCGATCGCGGCATCCGCTGGCAGGTAGTGGGTCAGGGGAACGAGCCGGTCGACCAATGCGGGCGCGAGCGACTCCATGCCGTCGACCGGGATGCCCTCACCGATCTTCGCGAGCATCGTGGACAGGCTCGGGAACTCGTGCTGCATCTCCCGCGCCCGCTGGCGCACGGGCTCGCTCAGCAGCAGTTCGCGGCTGGGTGCGAGCTCGGCGTGGTCGATGTCGCCGGGCAGGGAACGCTGGTCGGCAACGGAGAACTCGCGCAGCTGCTCCAGCTCGTCGCCGAAGAACTCCAGGCGCAGCGGATGCTCGTCGGTGGGCGCGAACACGTCCACGATGCCACCGCGCACGGCGAACTCTCCGCGGCGCGTCACCATGTCGACGCGCGAGTAGGCGAGATCGACCAACCGCACGCTCAGGTCGGCGAGGTTGTAGCCGCGACCGCCGCGCGTCAGCATCACGGGTTCGATCGAGGTCAGGTTGTCGGCGAGGGGCTGGAGGGCCGCGCGCACGCTGGCCGCGAGCACGAACTGACCGGTCGGGTTCTGCTGCCACGAGGTGATGGCCCGCAGGGCGGCGATGCGCTTGCCCACCGTTTCGGCGCTCGGGCTGAGCCTCTCGTGCGGCAGGGTCTCCCACGCGGGGAAATCGACGACCGTCGCCGAGGGCAGGTAGCACTCCAGCGCGCGGGCGAGCGCCTCGGACTCGCGGCCGGTCGCGGTGATCGCGAGGAGTGCGCGCGGGCGGGCATCCGTCGTCAGGAGGCCGGCGATCAGCGGCGCGCGGAGGCCTTCGACCAGCGAGAAATCGGCGCTTCGGGCGCTCTGCGCGAGGGCACTCTGGAACGTGCGGGCGCGCGAAAGCCCCGTGATCAATCCGTTCAGAGTCACCGCACGAGTCTACGTGGCGCGGGTGACGTCGCCGCCGAAGCTCGGTCGAACGTCACTCTCGACGCTGCAGCTAGGGCCCCGCGTAGCGGCGTGATCCTGCGGCAATCCGCCCCGCGCGACTCCGCGAACTCAGGACATTGGTAAGGGGAGCAAACGAATGTCCTGAGTTCGGGGAGTCAGCGAAGGGTGAGGCACAACTCGGCAGTCTGCCGCATCGCGGGTCTACACAGTGGGGTCCCAGGCAGTGCGGGTGACCAGGGTTCGACTGCGCCCGGCGCGGAGGGCCGGGCGCGAACCGACCTCAGGATGCGGTCGGGCCGAGCACCGCCGGGCCGGTCGGCGGCACGGGCGCAGGTTCCTTCAACTCCACGAAGATGCAGTGGGTCGGGGTGGTGCCGGTGTTGCGGCCACTGTGCCTCTGCGCGGCGAGCCACCGGGCGGTCGCCGCGGGCATCTCAACGTCGACGGTGCGATCTCCGGCCGAGAGTCGACGTTCGAACGCCGTGAGCGTGATCATCACGCTGTCGGGATGATCGTGGGGAACAGACTCGGCGCCCGGCTCATCCAGGTACTCGAGCACTCGCACACGATCGTTCTCGAAGATCACGGAGTACAGCCCGGGGTTGCTGACCACGGGGTCGATCACGGGGTCGATCTCGGGGCTCGTCATTCCCCGACGCTACGCCCGGGATGCTGACCCGGCAAGGGCGGGCGGGCGCCCGCGCGCTACTCGCGCGGCGAGTGGAACTTGAGCTGGGCTGCCGTGAGTCCGTCGCTGGTGATGAGCTCGGTGGCATCCGCTGCGTCGCTCAACAACGACGGCAGTACCTCGCGCTCGGCGCCGGTGAAGTCCTTCAGCACGAAGTCGGCCGCGGGCTGGCGACCGGGCGGGCGGCCGATGCCGATGCGCACCCGCGTGAAGTCGCCGGTGCCGGTGGCCGCGATGATGTCGCGAAGACCGTTGTGGCCGCCGTGCCCGCCGCCGAACTTCAGGCGCACGCTGTCGAACGGAATGTCCAGCTCATCGTGCAGCACGATCAGCCTCGCCGGAGGCACCTTGAAGAACCGCAGCAGCGCCGCGACCGGGCCGCCCGACACGTTCATGTAGGTGTTGGGCTTGGCCAGAACCAGCTTCGGCGCGGCGGCAAAACTGCGCCCCTCGGCGACGGCCGCGTTGGCCTTGTGGTTCTTGAAGGTCAGGGATGCCCGGTCGGCCAGCTGCGCGAGAGCCATCTGCCCGACGTTGTGACGATTTCCGGCGTAGCCGGGCCCGGGGTTACCGAGCCCGACTACCAACCAGATGTCGTCGTCCACGACCCGTCTGCCGAAGATGACTACTCGGCGTCCTCGGCAGCGGCAGCCGCGGCGGCCGACTGGGCGGCACCCTCAGCAGCGAGCGCGGCGTCGGCCTCCTGGTCGGCGGCGCTGGCGGCCTGCGGATGCGTGATGCCGACGATGAGCAGATCGGGGTCGGAGAGCAGGGTCGCGCCGGTCGGGAGCACGAGGTCCTTGGCCGTGATGTGCACACCCTCGGTCAGGCCCTCGATGTCGACGACAACGCGCTCGGGGATGTGAGTAGCCTCGACCTCGAGCGAGATCGTCTGGGCGTCGAGCATGGCGATCGTGCCGGAGTAGGACTCGCCCTCGAGGTGCACGGGCACGTCGACGGTGACCTTCTCACCCTTGCGCACGACGATGAGGTCGATGTGCTCGATGATCTGGCGCACCGGATCCTTCTGCACGTCCTTGACGAGCGCGAGCTGGATCTTGCCCTGGATGTCGAGCTCCAGCACCTGGTTCGACTTGCGCAGGATCAGTCCGACCTCGTGGCCGGGCAGGGTGACGTGCTGGGGCTCGGTGCCGTGACCGTAGATGACGGCCGGGATCTTGCCCTTGGCGCGGATCTTGCGAGCCGCACCCTTGCCGAAGCTGTCGCGGATCTCCGTGAGCAGGTGGTTGCTGTTCTCAGACTGTGCCTTGTCGGCCATGATGATTCTCCATTGTGGGCGGCTGAGGCCCTGTCGGTATGTTGTTCAACTCGAACGCCGCAGCGTGAGGAAAAGCCCGAGGACTCGCCCACCGCGTCGATAACGGATGCCGATGCATCCCTCGCCGAAGTTCAGTGGGTGAGTCTATCAGCGATTTCCTCGACGATCTCGCCGGGTTCCTGCTCGATGCCGACGGTGAAGCCCGGTTCCTCGGGCCGCAGTGACTCCAGCGTCGCGAGCTGGGAATCGAGAAGGGTCGAGGGCATGAAGTGCTCGGTGCGCGCTCCCATGCGGTGCGCGAGCACCTCGCGCGAGCCATCGAGCTGCACGAACAGCGCCCCCGGCGCCTCGGCCAGGATCTCCTCCCGGTAACTGCGCTTGAGCGCCGAACAGGCGACGACGAGCCCGGTGGCGGATGCCGCGGCGAGCGCCTGGCCGACGAGTGCGAGCCACGGCCACCGGTCGCCGTCGGTGAGGGGCTCACCCGCCGACATCTTCGCGACGTTGGATGCGGGGTGCAGGTCGTCCGCATCGATGAACGGCACCCCGAGCCGCTCGGCCAGCAGTGACCCGATGGTGGACTTGCCCGAGCCGCTCACACCCATGACGACGATGAGCGGGAGCCGGGGCATCCCCCCACGATAGCGATAGCCTGTTCCCTGGTCTCGATACGCCGCTTCGCGGCTACTCGACCCGCGGACATCGAGGGAGAAGCACACAGTGGCACAGGCGAACATCGGCGTTGTCGGACTTGCGGTGATGGGATCCAACCTCGCCCGCAACCTCGCGAGCCGCGAAGGCAACACGGTCGCGGTGTACAACCGCACCTGGGCGCGCACCGAGACCCTGCTCGAGGAGCACCCCGAGGCGGGCTTCATCGCGTCGAAGACCATCGAGGAGTTCGCCGCGTCGCTCGCCAAGCCCCGCACCGCGCTGATCATGGTGCAGGCGGGCAAGGGCACCGACGCCGTCATCGACGAGCTCGTCGCGGTGTTCGAGCCCGGCGACATCATCGTCGACGGCGGCAACGCGCTGTTCACCGACACGATCCGCCGCGAGAAGGCGGTGCGCGAAACCGGCATCAACTTCGTCGGCGCCGGCATCTCCGGTGGGGAGGAGGGCGCCCTCAACGGCCCCTCGATCATGCCCGGCGGCTCGGATGAGTCGTGGGTGACCCTCGGCCCCATCCTCAAGTCGATCGCCGCCATCGCCGAGGGCGAGCCCTGTGTCACGCACGTCGGACACGACGGCGCCGGCCACTTCGTCAAGATGATCCACAACGGCATCGAGTACGCCGACATGCAGCTCATCGCCGAGGCCTACGACCTCATCCGTCGCGGCACTGGCAAGACTCCCGCCGAGATCTCGGAGATCTTCACCGAGTGGAACAAGGGCGAGCTCGAGAGCTACCTCATCGAGATCACGGCCGAGGTGCTCAAGCAGGTCGACGCGAAGACCGGCAAGCCGCTCGTTGACGTGATCACCGACCAGGCCGGCTCGAAGGGCACCGGAGTCTGGACCGTTCAGACCGCGCTCGACCTGGGCATCCCGGTGTCCGGAATCGCTGAGGCGGTGTTCGCCCGGGCGCTGTCGTCGAAGCCGGCGCAGCGGGTCGCCGCGGCATCCCTGCCGGGTCCGTCGGAGGACTCTTGGAAGCCCGGCGACCCCGACGCCTTCATCGAGGGCGTGCGTCTCGCGCTCTACGCCTCGAAGGTCATCGCCTACAGCCAGGGGTTCGATGCGATCGTCGCCGGCGCCGAGCAGTACGGCTGGGACATCAAGAAGGGCGAGATCGCGAAGATCTGGCGCGGGGGCTGCATCATCCGGGCGCGCTTCCTCAACCGCATCACGGAGGCGTACGCCGAGAACCCGGGCCTCGTGGCATTGGTGACGGCGCCCTTCTTCGTCGACGTGATGGCCAAGGCACAGACCGCGTGGCGCAACGTCGTCGCGGATGCCGCGCACGCCGGCATCCCGACGCCCGCGTTCTCCAGCTCACTCGCCTACTACGACGGGCTGCGGGCCGACCGGCTGCCGGCAGCCCTCGTGCAGGGCCAGCGCGACTTCTTCGGCGCGCACACCTACCAGCGCGTCGACATGCCCGGCACATTCCACACGCTGTGGTCGGGTGACCGCACCGAGGTGGAGTCGGCCGGCAGCAGCCACTAGGGCGCCGTCGGCTCCTCCAGCGCACGCTCGAGAGACGCGGCCTGGTGTCGATGGCCCACGGTCTCGAAGCCGACGACGACAACGGCCGGTGACAACGTCACGATCACGAGGCACACCCCGAGCGACGCTCCTGCCGCTGCCAGCGCGACGGCGAGCACGAGCATGAGCACCGTGCCCGCGAACAGCACCGCGTGCAGCGAGTCCCACTGGCGCACGAGATACGCGTAGAGAGCGAAGTTCACTAGCGAGAACACCAGCACGGGTACGGCGATCGCGACAATCGCACCGACGGTTCCGATGTCGGTATGGCCCTCGATCACGAACGCGACGACGTGCAGCCCCGCTCCGGTTGCCGCGATGGCCGCATAGATGAGGATGTGGCCGTACCCCCAGACGAAACCCCGTGACCGGTGACGGGCGAGCACGACTCCCGAGGGCATGATGAAGTACGTCCACCACAACCCGAAGGTGATCCCGACCCCCGCGAACACCACGAGGGCGGCCTCGAGACTCCAGCCCTGATCCTCGACCAGGGCGGCGACACTGGCCACTGTTCCGAACACCGCCTCCCCGAGAGCGATGATCGCGAGCAGTCCGTAGCGCTCCGCGATGTGGTGCGGATGCCACGGCGTGCCGCCCACCTTGCGCTCGGCCACCACAGGCCCGCCCAGCTCGATCGCGTACAGCACGAACGCGAACATGACGAAGGTGCCCACCGATACCGGCAGCAGCGCGAGCACCACCCAGCCCACCTGTGCGATGAGGATGTAGGTCACGTAGGTCAGAGCAGTTCTGCGGTGGGCCGGGTCCTGGCGGGCGACCCGTAGCCACTGGGCAACCATCGCGATGCGCATGACGACATAGCCCGCGACGATAACCCCGTTGTCCAGGTGGTCGCCCTCGAGCAGCGAACGGAACGCCGCGGGGATGCCGAGGGCCAGCACCACGACACCGATCATCTGCACGAAGGTGGTGATGCGGTAGAACCAGTCGTCGGTGTCGAAGGCCGAGGCGAACCAGGAGAAGTTGATCCACGCCCAGCAGATCGCGAACATCGCGAACGCGAACCCGCCGAGACCGACCGCGAGGTGATCCTCGGCGATCGCGTGGGCGAGCTGATCGGCTGCCTGTCCGAAGGCGACCACGAACGCAAGGTCGAAGAGCAATTCGAGCGGCGTGGCTGACCGGTGGGTCTCCCCCGGATTGCGCCCCGACATGCGAATCAGGCGGTTGGGCATGCCTCACATCCTGCCAGTGCGGCAGGCAGGCGTCAGGACTTTCGCACCCTCAGATGGGTCAGGCCGCCATCGACATCGAGAACCGTTCCTGTCGTCGATCCGGATGCCGGACTCGCGAGATAGGCGATAGCCCCGGCGACCTCCTCCGGAGTGACCATGCGACCGGTCGCCTGGCGTGCGTCGAGCGCGGCCCGCTCCTTCACCGGATCCTCGAACTGAGTGAGGAACTTCTCCACGAACGGTGTGAACACCGTTCCGGGGCTCACCGCATTCACCCGTACGCCGTCGGCGATGTGATCCGTGGCCATGGCGAAGGTGAGCGACAGCACGGCACCCTTCGATGCCGAGTAGAGCGCGCGCTGCGGCAGTCCGTTGAGCGCGGCGATGGATGCGAGGTTCACCACGGCCGCGTGCTCGCTGCGTCGCAGCCACGGGAGCGCGGCCGCGGTCACGCGCGCCATCCCGGTCACGTTGATGTCCAGCACCCGAGCCCACTCGGCGTCGGCGGTCTCCTCGACCGTTCCGATCGCACTGATGCCCGCGTTGTTGATCACGATGTCGATGCCACCGAGGGCGTCCGCGATCGCGGTGATCGCAGCCTCCACAGAATCACGATCGGCCACGTTGCCGACGAAGCCGTGCAGGCGCTCGTCGAGGCCGTCGATCGTGAGGTCGAGCACGGCCACCGTCGCGCCGCGGTCGGCGAGCATGCGCGCCGTTGCCAGGCCGATTCCGGATGCGCCGCCCGTGACGACAGCGACGAGGCCGTCGAATTCGCCGCTCACGCCTGCGCTACCGTCTGCCTGGCACGACCGAGACCATCGATCTCGAGCTCCACGACATCTCCCGGCCTGAGGTACGGCTTGTCGGGCATTCCGAGCGCGACGCCGGCAGGTGTGCCGGTGTTCACGACATCGCCGGGGCGAAGCACCATGTACTGGCTGAGGTACCAGATGATGTAGTCGATGGGGAAGATCATGGTCGCCGTCGTGCCGTTCTGGCGCGGGGTGCCGTTCACCCAGAGTCGAAGTCCGAGGGCCTGCGGATTGGCGATCTCGTCTGCCGGCACCAGCTCGGGACCGAACGGATTGAAGGTCTCGCAACTCTTGCCGAGGTCCCACTGCCCGCTTCGTTCGAGTTGGAACTCCCGCTCGGACACGTCGTGCGAAACGGCGTAGCCCGCGATGACAGATGCCGAGTCTGCCGGTGAGTCGAGGTAGCGCGCTTCACGCCCGATGACCACGCCGAGTTCGACCTCCCAGTCGGTCTTGACCGACCGGCGCGGAATCAGCACGTCGTCGTACGGGCCGACCAGTGTCGAGGGGTCCTTCATGAACACGACCGGTTCAGCGGGAATCGCCAGGCCGCTCTCCTCGGCGTGATCGCTGTAGTTCAGGCCGATGCACACGATCTTGCCGGGCTGGGCTATCGGAGCGCCGATCCGCATGCCGGTCTCGTCAACCGCAGGAAGGGAGCCGGCCGAGTGGGCCGCTCGCGCGGCGTCAATGCCCCCGGAACTCAGGAACGCGCCATCGATGTCAGCCGTGAGGGACCGCAGGTCAAACGCGGCACCGTCCGCCCGAAAGACGGGGATCTCGGAACCCACGGGGCCCAGTCTGGCGAAACTCATGTCGTACTCCTTTGTGCGTCGCCCGCTTACCTTATTCGACCGATGCGACCATACTAGACATCATACGAATAACGAATTACGAATAGGAGCGCGTCAGTGCTGACAGCAAACTACGTGGGCGACCACACCATCAGTATTCGCGAAGCAGACGCCGCCGACCCTGGGCCGGGCGAGGTACAGATTGCCGTCGCCTACACCGGCCTGTGCGGAACAGACCTGCACATCGTCCACGGCACCATGGATGCGCGGGTGAGCACTCCCCTGATCTTCGGCCACGAGATGAGCGGCACCATCGCGGCGATCGGTGAGGGCGTCACTGACTGGACCGTGGGTGACGCAGTGACGGTCATGCCGCTGGACTGGGATGGCACCTGCCCGGCCTGTCTCGCCGGCAACCAGCACATCTGCCAGAACCTGAACTTCATCGGGATCGACTCGCCCGGCTCGCTCCAGAAGCTGTGGAACGTGTCCGCCGATGTGCTCGTGCGCCTCCCCGATGGACTCCGCCTCGATCACGCCGCTCTCATCGAGCCGGTCGCCGTCGCCGTGCACGACGTGCGTCGGGCGAATCTCGCGACCGGCGAGAAGGTCGTCGTCATCGGCGGCGGCCCGATCGGTGTTCTGATCGCCACGGTGGCCCGGGAGTTCGGGGGCGACGTCGCGGTCATCGAGCTCGATCCGCACCGGCGCGCGCAAATCACCGAACTCGGATTCACGACGATCGATCCCCGCGAGGTGGATCAGGTGGCCTGGGTCACCGAGTGGACCCAGAACGCGGGGGCCGATGTCGTGTTCGAGGTGTCGGGCGCCGCCGCAGCCGTGCTCGGAGCGACCGACCTGGCCAAGGTGCGGGGCACCATTGTGGTGGTCGCGATCCACCCCACCCCGCGGGAGATCAACCTGCAGCGGGTGTTCTGGCGCGAGCTGAGCATCCTGGGTGCCCGGGTCTACCAACGTCAGGACTTCGAGACCGCGGCCGAGCTGCTCGAGCGCGGCGCGATCCCCGCCGACCTGCTGATCACCAGGATCGTGCCGCTGAGCGAAACCCAGGCGGCCTTCGCCGACCTCGAAGCAGGGCGCGCGATGAAGATCCTCGTGGATGTGGCGGGCCAGAAGTGACGAGCGCGTTCGACCTCACCGGACGGCTGGCCGTCGTCACCGGCGCACGGCGCGGCATCGGATTCGCGATGGCCGAGGCGCTCGCGCAGGCGGGCGCCGACATCATCGGCGTGAGTGCAACTCTCGAGGCATCCGGCAGTGCCATTGAGCAGGCCGTCACCTCCCACGGCAGGCGCTTCGAGGCCATCGCCTGCGACTTTGCCGACGTCGACGCGGTTGCAGCGCTCGGTGAGCGACTCGCGGTACGGCCCGTCGACATCCTCGTCAACAACGCGGGCACCATCGAGCGAGCACCGGCCGCCGAACACCCGATCGAGCTGTGGGATCGCGTGATCCAGGTGAACCTGTCGAGCCAGTTCGTGCTGAGCCAGGCGGTGGGACGATCGATGCTCGAGCGCGGCCACGGCAAGATCATCTTCACGGCCTCGATGTTGAGCTTTCAGGGCGGTGTGAACGTGCCCGGCTACACCGCGGCCAAGTCGGGCGTGGCCGGATTGACCAAAGCTCTGTCGAACGAGTGGGCGGGGCGCGGGGTCAACGTCAACGCGATCGCCCCGGGTTACATCGCCACCGACAACACGCAGGCGCTTCAGGATGACCCGGCCCGCTCCCGGGCGATCCTCGACCGCATCCCGGCCGGGCGGTGGGGCGTCGGTGCCGACCTCGGCGGCGCAACGGTATTCCTCGCCTCTGCCGCGTCGGACTATGTCTCCGGCATCGTGCTGCCGGTGGACGGGGGATGGCTCGGGCGATGACACCCCCGGGCTGACAACGGAAATGTCGGGAGCATCGGGACGAGTCTCGGGCGGGGGTGGCAGAATGGGCCGCGCCATGCACGATGACTCTCAGTACGACGACGAGCCGGAACTCGCGGGGTACCAGCCGCATGAGAAGCCTCTGCGCAGTCCGCACCTGATGACGGCGATGCGTGTCGTGGTTGTGCTCGGTCTTGTGGGATTGGTTCTGCCGGGCATCCTCGTGACAGTGGGCACCGCCAATCGCACCGCTCAGACAACGTGCGCCGCCTACACGGGCTTCTTCGCGCCGGAGGCCGTGAGCTTCTCGGCCCGCTTCGAACTCGTCAGCGCAGCAGGGATCGGCTGGAACTGTTACGCCGTAGCCTTCGGGGGTGCTGAAACTCTGGTGAAGGCCATGGGGCTGATCCCGGGCGGTGCGCGGCTGCCCAGCGCGCCGGTCGAGAACTCCTAGCGACGACGCGAGCGCAGACGCGCTGCACCGATCAACGCAGCACCGGCCACTGCGGTGCCGATCGCAAGAACGACAATCGGCGCGGGATCACTCGCCCCGGTCGCCGCGAGCGCCGCAGACGTGGTCGGGGTTGGCTCGGTGAAGGGGAGGGTCGGGAGCTCGAACCCACAGTCGGCCCGCTGGGGCAGCGGCAGCATCGCAAGTACGCCGACCCGGCCGGATGCCGATCGGAAGTCCCCCACGACCTCGGCCTGCGTCAAGGTGGGTGAAGCGCTGACGAGCTGCCGAACCCAGTCTGTGGTCGACTCGTAGTTGGCGGGTGCCAGCCGGGAGAACCAGAACGCGCCCGACGAGTCGATGGCCATGCCCTGCATCGTCAGCGGTTCGCCGCCCGGCAGCGTCACCGGCCCGAGTGAGGTCGTGCTTCCGGTGACGACATCAACCCGGTAGACGGTTGTCAGGTCGTGGGCGTAGAACTCGTTGTCATACGAGCTCCAGGTGAGATCGAACAGCCCGGCGGCATCGGGGAGGCTCGCGAGCGTGAGCACTCCGGTGGTGAGGTCGACAGAGTAGATCGCGCCGTTCAGGGTGGCCCAGGCGGCTCCGTCATCGTCGATGGTGAACGAGTCGAACCACTCCTCCTGCCCGTTGAGGGTGAGCCTCGTTACCAGGGTGCTCGCTCCTGTGATCAGATCCGTGCGAAGGAGGGCCGGCCGCTCATCGGCGCCCCGCGCCATCGTGTAGATCGTGCAGGACTCGGCGCTGCGATCCCACGACGACGCTATGGCACAGAAGTAGATCGGCGCGCCGGGATCTCCGATGGTGACGCCCTGGGCGGTTGCACCGTTCAGCGCCAGTACCTGGAGGCCGGTCATGGTTCCCGACCAGTCGCAGGAGATGGCGAAGAGGGTCTCGCCGTCGGGCGTGACCCGGGCGGGCGCTGAGGATGCCGCCGTGGCGGGCGACACGGGCACGAGGGTCGCGCTCAGCCCCGCCACAATGCCACCAAGAATGGCGGCACCGAGCAGTGCGCACGCGCGAACGGGAAGCGGACGAGACGGGTACACGGGTGCTCCTCGGGTAGGAAGGGTCGTTGCCCTTGAAACCCCGGCGCACCCGGAACATTACGCGTCGAGCAGCGATTCCCGAACCTTGCGGCGCAGCACCTTGCCGATGAGCGACTTGGGAAGCTCGTCCACCGCGACGACTCGCTTCGGCACCTTGTACGCGGTGAGGTTGGCGCGAGCGAATTCGCGGATGGCGGCTTCGTCGAGAGCTGCACCCGGCGCGAGTACGACGGCCGCGACGACATCCTCGCCGCTGTGCTCGCTCGGCAGGCCGATCACGGCGACGTCGGCGATCGACGGATGCGCCCGCAGCGCCTCCTCGACCTCGCTCGGCGCCACATTGAAACCACCGGTGATGATGAGCTCCTTGATGCGGTCGACGATGCGCACGAACCCGTCGTCATCGACGGTGACGATGTCGCCGGTGCGGAACCAGTCGGCCCCGTCGTCGGAGGTCGGCACGAACACGGCAGCTGTCTCCTCGGGCTTCTTCCAGTAACCGGAGAAGACCTGGGGGCCGCGCACGATCAGTTCGCCCTCCTCGCCCCGCTTGCGATCGACCGTGGGGTTCTCCGGGTCGACGACGCGCAGCTCGGTGTTGGGCAGGGGCAGGCCGACGGTTCCCGCACGACGTGTCGGACCGACGGGGTTGGCCATGAGCACGGGCGACGTCTCGCTGAGTCCGTAGCCTTCCACGAGGTATCCGCCGGTCTGCTCCTCCCACGGCTCGACGACCGCGGCCGACAGCGGCATGGCACCCGAGATGGCGATCTGGATGCCCTTCAGCGAGACGCCCTTCTCACGGGCGGCAGCCGTCAGCCGTTCGTAGATCGGCGGCACGGCCGGCAGGAATGTCGCTGGACGCTTCTTGATCACCGGCAACACGAGGTCGGGGTCGAACCTCGGGAACAGCACGAGGCGTGCCCCCATACTCATCGCGAAGGTGAGGCACAGGGTGAGACCGTAGGCATGGAACATCGGCAGCACCGCGTAGACGACGCAGCCCTCGCCGCGCTTCACCGTGGGCACCCATGCGCGTGCCTGAGCGGCGTTGGTCGTCAGGTTGAGGTGCGTGAGGGTCGCCCCCTTGGGGCTGCCCGTCGTGCCGCTCGTGTACTGGATGAGGGCGACGTCGGCGGCATCCGGTCGGAAGATGCGCTCGTCGATCGGCGGGGAATCCAGCAGCTTCTTCCACTCGATGGTGCCACGCACCTTCGTCGTGAGAGCCGCGCGCGACTCGCGCGCCTTGGCGATCGGCAGGCGCAGCAGAGCCCGAGTGGTAAAGGGCATCGCACGGGTGAGGTCGACGGAGATGATCGTCTCGACCGCGACATCCTCGGGGAAGTCCTGGATGGTCGCGACGGTCTTGTCCCACGCGATGACGACCCGGGCACCGTGATCCTCGAACTGGTGCCGCAGCTCTCGCGGGGTGTACAGCGGATTGTGCTCAACCACGATGGCGCCGAGGCGCAGCACCGCGTAGAACGCGACGATGTGCTGCGGGCAGTTCGGCAGCACGAGGGCCACCGGGTCACCCTTCTGCACCCCCAGGAGCCGCAGCCCCTCCGCGGCCCTGTCGATCTGCTGGCCCATCTCGGCATACGTCGTTGTCGCACCGAAGAACTCCAGAGCGACGGCGCTGCCGAACTCCGTGACGGATGCCGCGACCAGGTCGTAGAGCGACCCGCCGGGCAGCTCGATCTCCTCCGGCACGTTGTCGGCGTACGACTTCAACCAGGGACGCGGGGTATTGATGCTCACGGCACAACTCTACGGATGCGGTGGACTATCGTGTCGCCATGCGCGTGCTCGAGATCTGGCGATACCCGGTGAAGTCGCTGCAGGGCGAGCGGCTGGATTCCGCGCTGGTGGGTGTCGAGGGCATCGAGGGCGACCGCCAGTGGGCGATCTTCGACGTGGCGACGGGGTTCGGTCTCACCGGGCGCCGCGAGGGAGCACTGCTTCACGCGTCAGCCCGCACCGTCGACGGCCGGCTCGAAGTGGTGCTGCCCGACGGGTCCGTCGCCGCCGACGACGAAGCACTGTCGACGTGGATCGGCCGCCCGGTGGCCCTGCGCAACACCGACCAGGCAGAGTCGCGTCGTTTCGAGAGTCCGGAGGACTTCGAGAACGAGGAGGCCGGCAACTGGCGCGCGTTCACGGGAGCGCTGGGGTCGTTCCGCGACGACCAGAACGCGGCCGTCTCGATCGCCTCGACCGGCAGCCTCGGCGACTGGCCGCAACGACGGTTCCGACCCAATCTGGTGGTCTCCGGCTCCGGTGAGGACGACCTCGTGGGATCGACCATCGCCGTCGGCGACGCACGCCTGACCGTGCAGGCCCGGCTCGGCCGCTGTGTCATGGTCACCCGCTCGCAGCCGGGCATCGAGCGCGACCTCGACGTGCTGCGCACGATCCACCGCGAGCGCGATCACACCTTCGCCGTCGGCGCGATCATTGACAGCGCGGGCGCGATCGCCGTGGGCGACTCGGTTCAGGTGGTCTAGCTACGCGGCACCGTCGAACATGCTCGTGACCGACCCGTCATCGAACACCTCGTGAATGGCGCGGGCGATGAGCGGGGCGATCGGCAGGATGGTGAGCGTCGGGAAGCGCTTCTCCTCCGGAACCGGCAGGGTGTCAGTCACGACGACGGAGTCGATCGACGCACCCTGGAGGATCTCGGTAGCCGGGTCGGAGAACACCGCATGGGTCGCGGCGACGACAACCTTGGTTGCTCCCGCCGCTTTGAGCGCGTCGGCCGCCTTCACGATGGTGCGGCCGGTGTCGATCAGGTCGTCGACGATGAGGCACACCCGGCCGTCGACCTGGCCGACGATCTCGTGCACTGAGACCTGGTTGGGCACCAGTGGATCGCGGCGCTTGTGGATGATCGCCAGCGGTGCGCCCAGCTTGTCGCTCCAGATGTCGGCGACGCGCACCCGGCCCATGTCGGGGCTCACGACCGTGAGCGTTGACGGGTCGAGCTGCTTCTGGAAGTGCTCGAGAAGCACGGGCATCGCGAAGAGGTGATCGACCGGGCCGTCGAAGAAGCCCTGGATCTGGGCGGCGTGCAGGTCGACGCTCATGATGCGGTCGGCGCCGGCCGCCTTGTACAGGTCGGCGACCAGACGGGCGCTGATCGGCTCGCGACCGCGACCCTTCTTGTCCTGGCGGGCGTAGGGGTAGAAGGGCGACACGACCGTGATGCGCTTAGCCGAGGCTCGCTTCAGGGCATCCACCATGATGAGCTGCTCCATGAGCCACTCGTTGATCGGGTTCGTGTGGCTCTGGATGACGAACGCGTCGCAGCCGCGCACACTCTCGTCGTAGCGGGCGTAGATCTCACCGTTGGCGAAGGTGCGGGCGTCGGTGTGCACGAGATCGGCGCCCAACTCCTCGGCGATGTCGATGGCGAGCTGGGGGTGTGCCCGGCCGGTCACGATCACCAATCTCTTCTGGCCGGTGATCTTGATCTCGGACACTGTCCCTGCTCTCTGTTGAGTACGCCCTGGGTCGATTCTATCGACGCGACGCGGCCGCGATCACTCGCTTCCGGATGCCGCGGCCTCCGCGGACGCCGTGCCCGCGCGGTTCGTCGCCACCCAGCCCTCGATGTTGCGCTGGGGTGCCACGTTCACCGCGAGGGCGCCGGGCGGGACATCCTTGCGTACGACCGTGCCGGCGCCGGTGTACGCGCCGTCGCCGATCGTCACGGGAGCAACGAACACGTTGTGCGAGCCGGTGCGGGCCTGGTCGCCCACAATTGTGGGGTTCTTTCTGACGCCGTCGTAGTTGGCCGTGATGGTGCCGGCTCCGATGTTCGAACCCTCCCCGACGGTCGCGTCGCCGAGGTAGCTGAGGTGCGGTACCTTGCTGCCCGCCCCGATCGTCGAGTTCTTCGTCTCCACGAAGGTGCCGATCTTGCCGTCGGCGCCGAGGTAGGTGCCGGGGCGGAGGTAGGCGAACGGGCCCACGCTCGCGTTCTCGCCGATGACGGCGAGTGTGGCATCCGTGCGCTTGACGGTGGCACCGGCACCGACCTCGGTGTCGACCAGGGTCGTGTCGGGGCCGATCGTCGCACCGGTCTGCACGAGGGTCGCCCCCTTGAGCTGGGTGCCCGGCAGAATCTGCACGTCTTCGGCGAGCGTGACGTCGGCGTCGATCCACGTCGTCGCCGGGTCGTCGATCGTGACGCCAGCGAGCTGCCAGCGCTTGACGATCAGCTCATTCATGCGACGGGATGCCTCGGCCAACTGCACGCGATCGTTGACGCCCGACACCCGCCAGCCGTCGGGCACGGGCATGGCCGCGACCGCGGAGCCTGCCGCCCGCAGCAGGCCGACAACGTCGGTCAGGTACTTCTCGCCCTGCGCGTTCTTGGTGCCGACCAGCGCGAGCTGCTCGCGCAGCGGCGCAACGCTGAACACGTACGTTCCCGAGTTGATCTCGGTGATGGCCCGCTCGTCGTCGGTGGCGTCGGCCTGCTCGACGATGCGGTCGACCTCTCCCCCGCTGCCCCGCACGATGCGCCCGTATCCCGTGGCATCGTCGAGGATCGCGGAGAGCACGGTCGCGGCGGCGGAAGCCGCGCGGTGGGTGTCGATGAGGGAGCGGAGGGTCGCGGCATCCAGAAGCGGTACGTCGCCCGAGACGACGACGACGTCGCCAGCGAAGTCTGCGGGCAGCGCCGCGATGGCAACCTCGACGGCCCGACCGGTGCCGGGGATCTCGTCCTGGTCGACGATGAGGACGTTCGGCATGGCGTCGGTGATCGACTCCACGACGGAGTCGCGGGCGTGACGCACGACCGCGATGACGTGACCGGGCTGCAGCTCACCGGCGGTGGCGAGAACGTGGCCGATGAGGCTGCGGCCGGCGATCGAGTGCAGCACCTTCGGGCGGGAGGACTTCATGCGCGTGCCCTGCCCAGCGGCGAGCACGACCACGGCAAGAGTGAGGTCGGTCATTCAGCTATTCTCCCGGTTTCGGGTCTCGACTTCGCCCGACCACCGGTGGTCGAGCCTGTCGAGACCTGGCCATCTGCTCGGGTGCCGTCATCAGAGCGCGGCGCCACGGCGCAACACCCTCGATCTCGATCTGCAGCGAGAAGCTCAGCACCGTGCGGATCAGCACGATGATCGCGAGCACGATCGCGTCGGTCAGCGACGGTGTGGATGTCACGGTGCGCACCAGGTCGGCGGCGACCAGAATCTCCAGCCCGAGCAGGATCACCAGGCCGATCGAATCACGCAGGGTCTTGAACGCGACCCGACCGTCACGCGTGACGACGAGCGAGCGGATGCCGAGCACGATCGCCCCGACGAACCCGAGAACCATGGCGGCGACGCCGACGATCTCGAAGATGCTGGTGACGGTCTCGAAGAACGCGACCTTGGTCATGCTGCGAGGTTACCCGACGCCTACCGCTCCGTCAGAGCGATCACTCTCCACAGTTCGTTGTGCTCAACTGTTCCCATCGAGCTCAGCGCGAGATCGAGCGAATGGTTTCGATCCCGGTCGGTGGGATACCAGCGCGCACAGGTCGCCACCGGGTGCCCGCCGACCGTCGCGAACCACCCGTAGCGGGCGCGTTCGGTGCCGGTGACCAACTCGACTGCAAGCAGCTCCCGGGACCTCAGCATCCGACCGGCATCGCGTCTCGCCGCCGCCAGGGTCGGGTGCACCGAGGCTCCACGGGCGAGTTGCCGATTGTTGCCCGATACAAGCGACCAGACCCACGCGTCATCCGCCCCGGGGATGCGGGCCGAGTAGCTGCGACCAGCCGCGGCGAACACGCGACCCGCATGACCACTCCACAACGGAAGCCTCGAGCGCACGGCTGCGGAGAAGCACACGAAGACGAGGCTCGCTCGAGCAGTCATTGCGCCCACCTCGGTCACCGGCGCGATCCCCTGCCGCGCGATGAGACCACTCAACCGCGTCAACGCGAACCACCGGCGAACAGCAGCACACCGATCGGTGAACAGCAATGCTCCGCCTCCAGGACTCGAACCTAGACCTAACAGCTCCAAAGGCTGTCGTGCTGCCATTACACCAAGGCGGATCGCGCCTCACGGCGCACGTCAAGTCTGCCAGACAGCGATAATTGACGGATGCCCACCAGCGACGAAGTCGACCGCATCGTCGACGCGTGGTCGCGGGAGCGTCCCGACCTCGACTTCTCGCCCCTGCAGGTGCTCAGCCGGGTCGGCAGGCTGGCGCGTCACCTCGAGCGGGCGCGTCGCACGGCGTTCGCGGCATCCGATCTGGAGCTCTGGGAATTCGACGTGCTCTCGGCCCTGCGCCGCGCCGGAAAGCCCTACCAGCTGAGCCCCAAGGCGCTGCTGCAGCAGACGCTCGTCTCGAGCGGCACGATGACGAACCGCATCGACCGACTCGTCACCCGCAAGCTCGTGGAGCGACGCACCGACCCCAACGATGGCCGCGGCATCCTCGTGGTGATGACGCCCGAGGGGCGCGAACGGGTGGATGCCGCGATCCGCACGCTGCTGGCCGCCGAGTCCGAGCTGCTCGATCGCCTGAGCGCTCCCGATCAGGAACGACTCAGCTCGCTGCTTCGGAAACTGAGTCTCGACTTCGACTGACCCGAGCCCGGTCGTAGATGCGCAGCCCGATGTTCACGAAGAAGAGCGCGAACCAGAAGTACATGGCCGCCTGGGCATCGATGAACAGCGCGATGGGTATCGAGAGCCAGAAGACGAGGGGCGTCGTGAACTGGTTACGTCGATTGAAGCGGTAGAGCTCGAGGTCGACTGACTTGTCGACGAACCCGTGCCGCCACGCATAGGACCAGACCAGGTACTGCAGGATGCTCAGCAGCCCCACCACGAACGCGTAGAGCACGACGGCCGCCGGTTGCGCACCGTACTCGCTGAGCAGACTCGTGGGGAACGGCACGAAAGCGACGAAGAACAGCAGCACGAGGTCGAGCATCATGAGGCGGCCGTCGTGCGCCTTGATCACACGGAACTTGCGGTGGTGCGCCATCCAGTTGAGGGCGATGATCGTGAACGAGAGGGCGTAGGCGAAGAAGGCCTGGGACTGGTCGACGAGCACCTCCCACGCCGTGCTGCCCTGGGGCACCTTCAGGTCGATCACCAGCAGGGTCATGGCGATGGCGAAGATGGCATCGCTGAAGAACACCAGCCGTTCGGTGTTGCTGCCATCGACGAACACGCGTCGGTACTTCGCTCGCACGTCCTCCATGGCGACCACCCTAGCTAGATTGGTGCCATGCCCGTCGCAGAGGATCTCGTCGCCCCCGCCCGCGAACGCGTGCTCAACCCGCTGACTGACGGCCTGGGCCGCAGCGCGCGAGCGCACGAGCACCGGCTGCTGAGCGCGGCGCGCCCCGCGCTGCCGGTGCTCAACTGGCTCGGGATGTTCGCCCGCCCCCTGCTGCGCGTGCCCCAGCTCGGCTGGATCACCGCCGACCCGCTCACCGCGCGAACCGTGCTCAACGACCCCGACCACTTCACCCTGCTGAGCGAGGGTGGAGTCGGGCACCTGTGGGCGCAGATTCTCGGGGACTGGGTCTACGACCTGTTCGATGGCCCCGGCCACTACGACCTGCGCACCCGCAGTCGCGAGCTGTTCACCGAGAAGACCAGCTCCGGCTTCGTCGAGAAAGCGTGGGCACCGCGCCTGGCCGAGGCGAAAGCCGTGCTCGACGCGGGAGGCGAGCTCGACCTCGCCGACCTGTCCCGGGTGCTCGTGGGCCAGATGGTGGTGACCCTGCTCGGGATGCCCTCGGCGGGGACGGATGCCGCATTCCGCGAGATCTTCGCGACCGGGGAGTCACTGGCATCCATCGCCTTGGGCACCACCGCTGACACCGTGCTGCCGCCGCACAAGGTCGAGGCCGCACGCACCATCGTGACGCAGCTGACCGGACACATCGGCGAGGCGTTCGCGACGGCTCCCAGCGACACGATCATCGGTCGCTGCCGCGACCTTGGGCTCACCCTGCAGGAGACTCAGGGGCTGTCGACGCTGCTCATGGTCGCGGGCACCGAGACGGCCGCGTCGGCCATGGCGCGCACGGCGGCGCTGCTCTACGACACGGGTGAGCAGCACCGGCTGCTCGAGCATCCCGAGTGGCGGGAGAGTGCCGTGCGGGAGGCGCTGCGCGTGACCTCGCCGGCTCCGATCATCGGCCGGTCGGTGCTCGCCGACCTCGAGATCGGCGGCCGCACGTTGCGCGCCGGCGAGCGCATCATCGTGCTCACCTGGACGGCCAACAACCTCGCGGGCGAGTACCGGGTGGATCGCGAGTACATCCCGCAGAACCGGCAGCTGTGGTTCGGCGCCGGACGCCACCTGTGCCTCGGCGGACCGCTCGCGCGCGCCGAGCTCTCGTCGATCATCGAGCTCCTGCTCGGCGACGGAAGGCCGTTCCGGGTGGTGTCGCGTCGGTACGGGCGGCGGGTGCTGATTCCGGCATACGAGTCGCTGGTGGTCACGAAGGCTGGTTGAGTAGCACCGAAGGCGCGTATCGAAACCCGCCGGTGAGGTTTCGATACACCGCTTCGCGGCTGGTCACGAACTTAGTCGTGCGTCGGGTGCTCGTGCTCGCTGTGACCCGCGAGCTCGAGCTGGAACGTCGAGTGCTCGATCTGCACCGGGAAGTGCTCAGCCACGCACCTCTGCAGGTCGTCGAGCATCTTGGGCGCGTGCCCGTCGTGGAAGCAGGAGTCGTCGACCACGACGTGCGCCGTCAGCACCGGTAGGCCGGTCGCGATCTGGCTGACGTGCAGGTCGTGCACCGACTGCACGTGGTCGAGCTCGAGGATGTGGTCCCGCACCGAGTCGAGATCGAGTCCCTGGGGCGTCGACTCGAGCAGCACGTTGGTGGTGTCGCGCAGCAGCAGCAGGGCCCGCGGCAGGATGAGCGCGCCGATGAGGATCGCCGCGAGAGCATCCGCCAGCTGGAACCCGGTGAACTGGATGACGAGCGCCGCCGCGATGACCGCGATCGAGCCGAGCGCGTCGTTGACCACCTCGAGGAACGCGGCCCGCATGTTGAGGTTCGACGTGCGACCGGACGCCAGCACCGCGATGGATGCCACGTTGCCGAGCAACCCGACGACACCGAAGATCACCAGCAGTGAGCCTTCGATCTCGGGCGGCGCGAACAGCCGCCGCACCGCCTCGATGAGCACGAACACGCCGACTGCGAGCAGGATCGCCGCCTGGGCTGTGGCACCGAGCACCTCGGCACGCCCGAAGCCCCAGGTGCGACGGGAGGTCGGCGGCCGGCGGGACAGGGTCGCGGCGGTCAGCGCGATGGCGAGGCCGCCGGCGTCGGTGAGCATGTGGGCGGCATCGACGAGCAGGGCGAGGCTGCCCGTGACGATCGAGCCGATGACCTCGGCCACCAGCACGGCTGCGGTGATGCCGAAGGCGACGGCCAGACGTGCGCGACCGGCGGGGGCGGCGTGGTCGTGGCTCATGAGTCCATTGTGCCGTGCCGGTGATCGAGCCTGTCCCGGTGATCGAGCCTGTCGAGATCTTCGGGGGGATCTCGACGTCGCTCGATCACCGACGTCGCTCGATCACCGGAATCACCAGCGCTCGGCGCCCGTCAGGCTCGTCGGCCGCGGGCGGTACCCGAGCCTCTCGCGCGCGGCGGTGAGGTCGAGGGTGCGCTCGAGTCCGAGCTGGCTGACCGCGTAGCGGGTGATCCGGGGGCGGCCCGCGCGGGTGACGAGGTGCAGGCGCTCCACGGCGGCGGCGGCGGTGAAGGCAGCACGGTACGGGATGGAGACCAGCGCGACATCCGATCGACCGCGGCGGGCCAGGAATTCGCGAAGCACAGCCGACAGCAGCACGTCGGTGTCATCGCCCACGTTGTAGACGCCTGCGGGGCCGGTGAGGCCGAGCTCGACGGCGTCGACGAGGTTGTCGATGTGAGTGAGGGTGTGGCTGACCTCGGCGCCCTCGGGCAGCACGAGGCGTCCGCCGCGGATGCCCTGGAGGATGCGCGGCAGCAGCGTCGTGTCCCCCGGCCCGTACACCGCGTGGGGGCGCAGGATCACGGCGTCGGCATCGGCGAGCTCGGCCTCTGCGGCCGTCTTGGACTCGGAGTAGGTGCTGAGGAAGTGGTCCACAGGCGCGGCCGACTCGCTCACGCGCACGCTGGGAGTGAATGCGTCGTAGACGCTCGACGTGGACAGGTGCACGATCCGCGCCCCGGGGAAGCTCGCCACGACGTTCCTCGTGCCGACCTCGTTGGTGCGCATGGCATCCCCGCGCGGCGCCCAGTCGTCGGCGAGCGCAGCGGAGTGCACGACGGCATCGAAGCTGTCGACGCGCGGCCCGGCCGCGATGTCCCACTGCTCGTAGCCGGCGAGCCGATGCGCCCACCCGCCCGGCCGTCGACCGAACCCGGTCACTTCGTGCCCCCGTTCGGCGAGTGCCGTGGCCACCGCTCCCCCGACGAACCCGCTCGCGCCGGTCACCCCCACCCTCACGCGAACGCCTCGGACACGACTCGGCCGAGCGCCGCGCGGTCCAGTTTGCGACTGCGCCCCGACCGCGGCAGATCTGACATGGTCATGATCCTGTCAGGCAGCACCGCCGAATCGATGAGTCCGGGCAGGGCGCGTCGCAGGGCGGTTTCGTCGTAGCCGTCGCCGGGCACGATCACGAGCACGAGTCGGTCGTCGCCCACGTCGTCGGGCACGCCGACGATCGCCGCCTCGGCAATGCCGGGCAGTCCCGCGATCACGGGCTCGTAGAGGCCGGGATAGACGTTGGTGCTGCCGCGGATGAACATGTCCTTGCTTCGTCCCGCCAGCACGAGGCCGTGCCCGTCGATGCGCGCCAGGTCACCCGTGCGCAGTTCGCTCAGGGGCGGCTCACCCAGGTAGCCGAGGGCGAGCCCCTCGCCGGCGACCACGAGCTCCCCGTCATCGATGCGCACCGACACGTGGTTCATCACCTGGCCGACGTAGTCGCCGGCGCCCGTGAAGGCCAGCTTCTCGTCACCGTCGGCGATCGCCACCGGCAGGATCTCGGTCATGCCGTAGACGGCACGGATGACGGTTCCGGGCAGCTGGGCGCGAGCGCGCAGAAGCAGGGGACGCAGTACGGGAGCTCCCCCGACGATCAGGGCCCTCAGCGTCGGCGTCTTCGCGGGCGTGTGCTCGAGCATCCGCAGCAGTGCGTCGAGGGCCGCGGGCACGGCGAAGAGCACGTCCGCTCCGGGGAGCAGGTCGAGGTACTTCTCGGGGCGCGCACCGGGGTCGGCGCCCGCCGGCGGCAGCCGCCAGTGCGCGCCCGCGATGAGCGCCGGGATGCCGACCATCAGCTGGTCGGTCAGCACCAGTTCGCCGGGTACGAACCCCACTGCGCTCGCGAAGTCGTCGAGACCGGTACCCAGCGATGCGCGAGAGTGCACGACCGCCTTGGGGGCGTCGGTGGTGCCGCTGGTGAAGATGATCAACGCTTCGCGATTTGGCTGGTCGAGTAGCGGCGCAGGCGCGTATCGAGACCCCTCCCCGGTTTCGATACGGGCGCTGCGCGCCCTACTCAACCAACGGTACGCCAGCGCGCCCGTCGGCACCCCGGGCAACCACGGTCCCGTGTACAGGTGCCGGGCATCCGGAACCACCGTGCCGTAGTCGGGAAGCTCGAGCCCGCGGCGACGCGCGATTCCCCTCAGCGGTCCGGATGACGCGGCATACAGAATCGACTCGGCCGCGACCCAGGCGGGGGCGGCGAGCGCCGCACGCGCCCGGAACATCGCATCACCCGCGCCCGGATCCGCGAACACCACGGTGCCGCCGGCCGCGATGATGCCCAGCGCGAGGCAGATGCCATCGATGCCGGGCCGCACGCTGAACAGCACGCGGTCGCCGGGCTTCAGCCCCGCCGCCGTAAGGGAGGATGCCACGCCGTGGATGCGGTCGGCCAGGTCGCGGTAGCGGAGTGTCGTCCTCCGCAATGACAAGGCGGGAGCGTCGGGGGTGCGCTCGCAGGAGTCGAGGAGCGCGGCGAGAATGTCGGTCACGCCGAACTCCGGTGGTCGAGCTCGTCGAGACCGGCCCGAGGATCTCGACTTCGCTCGATCACCGGCGACGCCACCTCCAGCCGTGCGTAGCTCGGAATGAGCACCCCGCGCGCCGCTCGCCGCGCCACGATCTCGAGCGGCCCGGCCGCCAGCAGCGCACCGAGCGTCACCCGCACCTGCGCCATGGCCAGCGGCGCGCCGAGGCAGAAGTGCGTGCCGGCGCCGAACCAGAGCTGCTTCAGCGAGGCCGCGGGGTTGGCCTCCGGGTCGAATCCCCCACCGGCACGGTTCGCGAGGAAGGTGGCCAGAATCACGCGGTCACCCGCGCGCACGGGCACGGTGCCGACCGTGGCATCCGCGACGACGCTGCGCAGCATCACGGGTGACGGGGTCGTCACCCGCAGCCCCTCGGCGATGGCGGGCTCGATCAGCTCGGGGTCGTGGGCGAGCCGCGGCATCCAGCCCGAGTCGATGAGCAGGGCGACCAAGCGGGGCACGTACGAGACGAGGGTCTCGGTGCCCGTGAGCACGAAGGCACCCACGGCACCCATCGCTTCGTCCTCGCCGAGGCCGAGTGCGCGCATCCGGCCGGGCACGGTCGCCTCGTCGCCGGCGCGGTAGGCCGTGCGGGCGTGGGCGGTGAGCTCGTCGAGGATGCCCCGCGCCACCCCCACCTGCGCGTCGCTGAGCCGCGGCCGCGAGAGCCGCACGAACCGGGTGATCGCGCTGACCCGGTCGAACAGCTCCTCGTTCACGTGGGCGGAATCCAGCCCCACCAGCTGGCTAATCATGATGCTCGCGTTGCGCTTGGCCTCGGCGACGAGGTCGACCCGCTCCCCCGCCACGAGTCGTGCGGTCAGCTGCGCCGCGGGCAGGGACGCCGCGACCAGCTGGTCCACGTAGGCGGGCGCGAACAGCGGCCCCAGCTTGCGCCGCAGAGCGAGGTGGTCGGCGCCCTCCATGTTGAGCAGCACCGCCGGGCCGAGCACGGGGGTCCACAGGTCGCTCGGCGCACCCGGGCCGGTCTTGGAGAAGTGCTCCGTGTCCATGAGGGTCGCGCGCAGCAGGGCCGCGTCGCGCACGAGCACACCGAGGCCGGGCACGCGCCGCGCCGGCGCGCGCAGCAGACCGAGAGCCGGGTACGCCACGGGGTGGGCGGCTCGCATGACACGCTGCTCCCAGCGCGCGGCCAGATCTCGGCGGCGCTCGGTCACCGGATGTCCACATGGTCGGGCCGGTACGCGTGGTCCTTGTACCAGAGCAGGGTGTTCTTGAGCCCCCAGGCGTTGACCCGCCGCGACGACCCGAAGACCAAGACATCGCGGCGTCGCGCGTACCGGTCGGTCAGCCGCCGCACCGCGTTGACGAGCGCACGGTCCTCGTGCAGGTCCTCGATCGCGGTGCGCGGGAATCCACCCGCAGCGAGGTAGAGCTCAGCGGTGATGGCCACGTTGCAGCCCGCCGCCATCATGTACGGCCCGCGGTACTCGGGCGAGCGATTTCCCGGCCGGATGCGCCCGAAGGCCTCAGCCACCTCGACGGCGGCACGCAGCGCCACTCGCCTGCCCCACGTCAGCCCTTCGTCGTGGCGGGGAACCAACTCGCCCCCGACCAGCCCCAGGCCGGAGTCGAGCGCCCGGCGGATTGACCCCGTCCAGTCCTCGCGCGGCAGGCAGTCGGCGTCGGTGCGGGCGAGGTACTCCGCGCCCGCCGCGATGGCGGCGCGCATGCCGGTGTCGGCGGCCGCCCCAGTCCCCTTCTGTGCCTCGGCGATCACCCGCCAGCGGGTCAGGGCACGGGATGCCACGAACTCACGGATCACGTCGGCCGAGGCATCCGTCGACCCGTTGTCGACGAAGACCACGTCGAAGTCGGAGTCGCGCTGGGCAGCGAGGGCCTCAAGCGTGGGCGTAATGCCGGCGGCCTCGTTGAACACGGGCACGACGACCGCCAGCCCCGGCCGGTCGAGTGCCGCCGCAGGCGGTGTATCGAGACCGCTCGGCGTCACAACCGCACCACCATCAGCCCGAGCGAGATGCCACCGGCCAGCCCGATGAGCAGCGCGAGACTGCCCGGCCCGACGAGTCCGGTCTCGCGCGCGATCGACAGCTGCAGCGGCAGGGTCACGGAGGCGAGGTTGCCGTGGTCGGCGATCGTGATCACCGACTTATCGGGTGCGACACCGAGGCGCTCGAAGATCGGCGGAAGGTACGGCAGCGCCACCTGGTGAATGGCGACGAGGTCGAAGTCGTCCCAGCCGAGCCCGTTGCGCTCGAGGAGGTCGAGCACGGGCGCGGGCCCGAGCTCGAGGAACGCCTGCTGCAGCCCCTGACCGTCCATGTCGAAGTAGGTGTGGTCGACGCTGCGCGGATTCATCGTGCCGCCCGCGGGCAGCGTGCCGATCTCCCAGTGGCGAGAGACAGCCACGAAGCTCGAATCGAGGATGCCCGTGGCCGGGTCATCCGTCGCCTCGAGCACGACGGCCGCGCCGCCGTCGCTCATCGTGTAGCCCGGAAAGCTGCGGATGAACTGCTCCTGGTCGCGCAGCTGCCACCGCACCCCGTGGCTCGGCTGCTCGCCGCTGGCGATCAGCACGCGTCGGTACTGCCCGGTCGCGATCAACGCCTCACCGACCTGCATGGCGTTGATCACCGAATTGCAGGCGTTGGAGATGTCCATCACCGGGCAGGTCAGGCCGAGCTTGGCGGCGACGATGTGGCTCGTCGCGGGCTCGATGAGGTCTTGGCTGGCACTCGCGAAGATCAGCAGGTCGGGGTCGCCGGGCGATTCCCGGAGTGCGATGCGCGCCGCCTTGACGGCAAGATCCGACGCCTGCCACCCGTCTGCATGAAGGTGAACCGTGTCGACGCCGGTGAGGCGATGGATGAGCCCGGTAGCGATCTTGAGGCGAGGGTTCGCCGCCCGCAGGTCGCGTTCGGTTTGCGCCGCCGAGCGGGTGGTCTCAGGCAGGTAGACGCCGAGCCCGGCGATTCGGGTGGACGCGGGATGCACCCTGCGAGCCTAGTGGCGACGCCGTGCGCCTGGGCTAGGCCCCGAGGGCAGTCAGCACGTGGTAGATCACATACACCGGCCAGACGATCGCCTGAAGCAGCCCGAGGATGACACCCCAGAAGCTGCCGTCGGAGTGCGAGATGAAGTAGATGGCCGCACCGATGTAGGCAAGCAGGAAGAAGAACCCCACCCCACCGCTGGTGGCGGCTCGGCCGCGGTCGTAGTTCGCCATGGTGATGCTCCTCACGCTCAGGTGAGCCTCAGCTTAGAAGGTCTTCCAGCTCAAGCCACCGCAATTCAACTGTGTCCAGCTGCTCCTGGTAGCCGGCGAGCTCAGCGGCAAGCGCGCCGAGGCCCGTGTAGTCGCTCTGGTCGTGCTCGGCCATCCGCTCGTGCATGCCGGCGATCTGTCCGTTGAGCTTCTCGATCTTGCGGGATGCCGCGGCGTGCTCCTTCTGCGCGTTGCGCAGTTCGGCGCCCGACAGGCTGGTTGAGCCTGTCGAAACCACACCCGGTTTCGATACGCCCTTCGGGCTACTCAACCCGCCCGATGCACGCAGTTCCAGGTACTGGTCGACCCCGCGCGGCAGGTGTCGCAGCGCGCCATTCATCACCGCGTACTGCTGATCGGTGACGCGCTCGACGAGATACCGGTCGTGGCTGACCACGAGCAGCGTGCCGGGGAACGAGTCGAGCAGGTCCTCGATGGCCGCGAGCATGTCGGTGTCGAGGTCGTTGGTCGGCTCATCCAGAATCAGCACGTTGGGCTCGCTGAGCAGAATCAGCAGCAGCTGCAGCCGACGCTTCTGGCCACCCGACAGGTCCTTGACGGGAGTCGACAGTTGAGCGCTGGAGAACCCGACCCGCTCGAGCAGCTGGCCCGGGGTCATCTCCTTGCCGCCGGTGACGTAGGTGCTCTTCTGGCGACCGATGACCTCGCTGACGCGATCGTTCCAGATGTCCTCGAGCTCGAACAGCTGCTGGGTGAGGGTCGCGACCTTGATCGTCTTGCCGCGCTTGACCCGCCCGGTGGTCGGCAGCAGCGATCCGGAGACCAGCGAGAGCAGCGTCGACTTGCCTGCGCCGTTCACCCCGAGGATGCCCGTGCGCTCGCCCGGGGCGATGCGCCACGTGACATCCTTCAGAACGGTCTTGTCGCCGTAGGAGACGGTGACGTTCTCGAGGTCGACGACGTCCTTGCCGAGGCGCTGCATGGCCATCTGCGAGAGGGCGACGCTGTCGCGCACCGGCGGCTCGTTGGCGATGAGTTCGTTGGCCGCGTCGATGCGGAACTTGGGCTTCGCGGTGCGGGCTGGCGCTCCCCGGCGCAGCCACGCCAACTCCTTCTTCATGAGGTTCTGGCGCTTGGACTCCATGGTGGCGGCCATCTTGTCGCGCTCGACCCGCTGCAGGATGTACGCCGCGTACCCACCCTCGAAGGGTTCGATGAGCCGGTCGTGCACCTCCCACGTCGCGGTGCAGATCTCGTCGAGGAACCACCGGTCGTGGGTCACGACCACGAGCCCGCCGGAGTTCGTCGACCAGCGGCGCTTGAGGTGGGCGGCGAGCCAGGCGATGCCCTCAACGTCCAAATGGTTCGTGGGCTCGTCGAGGAAGATCACGTCGTGGTCGCCGATGAGCAGCGCGGCGAGCGCAACGCGGCGACGTTGGCCACCCGACAGGTCGTCGACCATCGCCTCCCACGGGATGTCCGCGATGAGTCCCGCGATCACGTCGCGCACCTGCGGATCGCCCGCCCACACGTGCTCGTCGATGTCGCCGATCACCGTCTCGTGCACAGTCTTGCCGCTGGCCAGCTCGTCGGCCTGATCGAGCATGGCGAGCGTGACACCACCGCGCCGCGTGACCCGGCCGGAGTCCGGTTCCAGGCGACCGGCGAGCATCCGCAGCAGGGTGGACTTGCCGTCGCCGTTACGGCCGACGATGCCGATGCGGTCGCCCTCGTCGAGCCCTATCGTGACCTTGTCGAAGATCACGCGGGTCGGGTATTCGAGGTGAAGCGCTTCAGCGCCGAGGAGATGTGCCACTGGTCGAGTGTAGGCGTAGCGTTGAGGGGTGACCGACCTGGCCTACGCGACCGATGTGGAGATCGTCTCGCTGCTTGCGTCGCCGCTGCACCGCTATGAGGGTCGCCCGAGTGACGGCCCGCGCGATCCCGTGGGCCGCGAGGTGCAGCACGCGATCGAGGTGCGGGCCGGACTCGGCATCGTCGGGGACCGGTACTTCGGGCAGGCGGCGCACGTCACGGCATCCGTCACGGTGCAGTCGATCGAGGCCCTGGAACACGTGGAGCGCACCCTCGGGCTGACCCACTCGCTGAACCCGGCCGACACCCGCCGCAACATCATCGTGCGCGGGATGCCCGTCGACGACCTGCGCGACGAGACCTTCTCGCTCGACTCGGGTCAGGGTGAGGTGCTGTTCACCGCGCACCGCCCCGCGAACCCCTGCGCGTGGATGGACATCACACTGGCTCCCGGAGCCCACCGCGCCCTCCGCGGGCGCGGTGGTATGCGCTGCTCGCCCCTGACGAGCGGCACCCTCACCACGGGGCCAGCGGTGCTGCGCACCGCCCGCCGGCTCGCGGCCCCCGCGCTCTTCTAGCGCGCTACGCGACACTCACGCTGATGGTGTGGTACCCCTCGGCGCCGTTCGGGATGACCGACACGGGCGTTCCGGACTGCTCGCCGCCCGCGGCATCCGTGGCCCGCGCTTCGATCACATGGTTGCCCGCGGTTGCGTTCCACTCGTAGACCCACTGCACCCAGGTGTCGGCGTTGATGGCGTCGGCGAGCCGGGCGGGAATCCAGTCGCCGCCGTCGATGCGCACGTCCACCCCCGCGATGCCGGTGTGCTGCGCCCAGGCGAAGCCCGCCACCGCGACCGTGCCCGCCTCGACGGTCTTCCCTGTGCGGGGCACGTCGATTCGCGAGGAGGTCTTGATCGGTCCGCGATCGCTCCAGCCGCGCACGGTCCAGTAGGCGACATCGTCGGCGAAGCGCGTGACCCTGAGCTCGGTGACCCACTTGGTGGCCGAGACGTAGCCGTAGAGACCCGGGACGACCATGCGCACCGGGAAGCCGTGCGCGAGAGGCAGCGGCTCGCCGTTCATGGCGACGGCGAAGATCGCGTCCCGCTTGTCGTCGAGGAGGACGTCGAGCGGGGTGCTCGCGGTCCAGCCGTCCTGGCTCGTCGACAGCACCATGTCGGCGCCCGCCTTGGGCCCGGCCTTCTTCAGCAGCTCGCGGATCGGGTAGCCGAGCCAGACGGCGTTGCCGATCAGGTTGCCGCCGATCTCGTTCGACACGCACATCAGCGTCGCCACGGTCTCGGTCATGGGCAGCGCGAGTAGCTCGTCGTAGCCGATCTCGATCTCCCGATCGACCAGGCCGACGATACGCAGTTTCCACTGCGCCGGGTCAATACGGGGCACCTGCAGCGCGGTGTCGATGCGGTAGAACGTGTCGTTCGAGGTGACGACGGCCGAGAGCCCCCGCAACCCGAGCTCGGCACCCGCAGGAATCGGCGGGGCCGACGTCACCGGCTTCGGGAGCGCGATCGCCTCGCGCACCCCGTTCGCCGCCGAGGTCGCCGCACTCATGGCACGCCCGGCGATACCCACGAGCACGGCAGCCGCGGCAGACCCGGCGACTGCGTTGATGAAACCGCGACGGCTGGTTGCCGCATAGATGCCGTCGGCCTTCGGGGTCTGGTCAGCGATCGCGCGCGTCCAGCGACGCAAACGGTCGGTGGTCATCCGCAGCACGATCGCGCCCGCCGCCACACCGATCGCGGTCGGCAGAATCCAGTTGACGGATGCCCCAGCGCGAGTCACCGCGGCCCCGGCCGCAACGACGCCGACGCCAACGAGCACAACCACACCCCACGGCGAGCGCCGGTACTCCAGGATGCCCGCGGCGACGGCAAGGATGGCGACGAGCAACCCGAGCCCAACCAGCAGCGCGACCTTGTCGCCCGTTCCGAACAGCGCGATGGCCGTCTCTTTCACCCAGCCGGGCACGATGTCGATGACCCAGGCGCCGACAGCGAAGAGCGGGCTGCTGCCCGCATCGACGAACTGGGCGATCAGGTCTCCGAGGGCTACGGTGACTGCGGCGGCCAGCACGCCCAGAAGGGCAGCGAGTAGGTGCTCCCGGCGACGGCTCATGGGCCGATACTAACCGGCGGCCGGTGATCGCCTGAGCCCGAGAACCTTACGAGTTCCGGACAATGAGCCAATCGGGTCGCTGCGGCAGGTCGGGGAACGATCGGAAGACGATCGTCGACTCGGGGCGCAGTACCACCCAGGCTGTGAGGAGCACGAGCCGGGCATCCAGAGCCAGGGAGCGGTGGGAGACGTACCAGAGCTCGAGAGCGCCCTTGTAGGGGGCGATCTTGTCGACGTAGAACTCTCGCGGCTCGACGCCGGGCCGGGAGAGCAGAAGCTCCTCGTCGCGGAACACGATCGAGCCGATGCCGGTGACCCCGGGCGGCACCGAGTAGATCGCGTCGCGCACGTCCGGCGGATAGAGATCGAAGTCGACCTTCATCTGCGGCCGCGGTCCGACCAGGCTCATCTCACCCGTGAGCACGTTGATGAGCTGGGGCAGTTCGTTGATCTTGGTCGCCCTCAGGAAGCGCCCGACAACCGTGACTCGCGGATCCCCGCGCACTGTGAGCGAACCGGTGCCGATGTTGGGGCTGTCCTTGAGCATGGTCGCGAACTTCCAGATGCCGAACGTCTTGTAGCCCGCGCCTATCCGGGTCTGGCGGTAGAACACCTCGTGCTCGCCCGTCAACAGCAGAGCGATCATGATCACGACGAGGATCGGGCTGAGGATCAGCAACGCGATCAGCGCGATGAGGATGTCACAGAGTCTCTTGGCGGCGCGGTACATGCTCACATCTTCTGGTCGAGGCTTCGACCGGTCTCAACGTGGTGGAACGTCGGGACGAGTCGGGCGAGCACGGCCACGATCTCCTCCTTGCTCAGCTCCGGTTGGGCGAACAGCCCCCGGAGGTCGCTGCCCAGCTGACGGATGCCCGCCACGTTCTGACTGGTTCGACCCTTCACCACTCCGAGAGCGGTGAAGCGTTCCCAGTCCACGGTTTCGGTGTTCGTGTAGAACTCCTCGAAACCCTTCTCGCCCGAAGTGTCGGACGTGAAATAGTACACCGGCCAGCGGGTGTCCTCCGGGCCGAGGGATGCCGCGAGCGCACGCGCCTCGTCCTCGCTCGCGCACTGCACCGCCTCGTACCCCAGCCGCTCGAGCAGCGCGTCGGCGATGGAACTGAAGGTCAGCATCTGCGGCTGCTCCAGCCGTGGGAAGAAGATGTCACCCGGTTCGCCCGTGATGCAGGCCAGCAGGCACAGCTGTCCGCTCTCTTCGGGCGAGACGAAGTAGCGCAGCACGTCGCTCGGAGCAGACAGCGGCTGGTGCTTGGCCAATCGCTCGAGGAACCCGGCGGGCAGCGACCCGTTGGAGAATGCCACGTTCGCGAAACGCGCGGTCGTCGCCGGCAGTTCGGCCGCGTAGGCGAGCACGGCCTCCTCCATGAGCTTCTTCGAGGCGCCCATGACGTTGGCCGGGTTGGCGGCCTTGTCGGTGGAGACGCAGAAGAAGTGCTCGGGAGGCGACTCGAGAAGCAGATCGAGCAGTCGCGCCGTCGACAGCACGTTGTTCTCGAGCATCGCCTCGATCGAGTAGCGGTCCTTCTCGCTGCGCACGTGCTTGTGGGCGGCGAAGTGCGCGACGATGTCGAACGGACCCTCGGCACGCAGCATCCGCTCGAAGACCGCGTCGCCGAAGCTGATCGGGTAGGTGAGGAAGTCGGCGGGAACATACTGCCCGGCGGTCGACCTGAGGTCGCGAGTGAGCTCGGTGAGACCGTTCTCGCTGATGTCGACGACGACCAGACGCGCCGGGTGGAACGGCAGAAGTGCCCTGATGAAGGATGACCCGATCGTGCCCGCCCCGCCGATGACGAGCACCGACTTGCCTTCGATGCCCGCCCGCAGCTGCGACTCGTGCGCCGCCAGATCGTCGCCGAACAGGCTCGAGCGCCGACCGGTGACCGCGCTGGAGATGAAGTCGTCGACGCTGAAGGTCGTCAGGTTCACGCGGTGTCCTCCACGGCCGCGCGAACTCCCGCGATCACTTCGGCTATGGCGGCCTCGGTGAGCACGTTGTAGAGCGGCAGGGTTATCTCGTTCGCATACAACTCGTAGGTCTTGGGGTAGTCACCAATCTTGTAGCCTCGCTCCCTGAACAGGGTCAGCATCGCCATCGGGATGTAGTGCACGTTGACGCCGATGCCAGCATCGGCAAGGTGCTGGATGATCGCGTCACGCCGTGCCTCGTCAGCCCCAGCGATACGCAGCATGTACAGGTGGGCACTCGACTCGCGTTCGGCGTCGCGGTACGGCGGCAGGATAGCCCAGGAGTCATCGGAGAACGCCGCCTGATAGAGCTCGAATTTACGCCGACGATCGGGAAGCAGCTCTTTCGCGTACTTGCGAATCTGTGAAAGCCCGATCGCGGCCAGCACGTCAGGCATGTTGGCCTTCAAACCCTGGTCGATGATGTCGTAGCGCCAGCCACCGCTCTGGTTCTTCTCGAACGCGCTCTTGGTCTGGCCGTTGAGGGAGAAGGTGCGGAGGAAGAGACGTTCGGCGTCGTTGTCGAAGGGCGCGGGGAGGTTGAGGATGACGGCGCCACCCTCGCCGGTGGTGATGTTCTTGACCGAGTGGAACGAGAAGACCGTGACATCCGCCCACTGCCCGTTCGGGCGGCGGTGGTAGGTAGACCCGATCGAGTGAGCCGCGTCGGAGAGCACGAGGATGCGCCCCAGTTTCGCCTGCCGCTCGCTGGCCGGAGTGAACATCGCTCGAACGTCGGGTGCGTCCAGCACGTCCCGGATGCCGTCATAGTCGGCTGGCCAGCCAGCAACATCCACGGGGATGATCGCCTTGGTGCGCTCCGTGATCGCGGCGCGAATCTGCTCGGTGGCGATCGTGAAGTCATCGCTCACGTCGACCATCACGACTGTCGCTCCGAGGTTCATCGCACACAGGGCAGTAGCGCTGTAGGTGTACGCGGGGATGATCACCTCGTCGCCCGGGCCCACGCCGAACCAGCGCAAAACCAGCATCGCCCCACTCGTCCAGGAGTTCACACATACCACCGGGCGGTCGGTCATCCGGGAGAGTTCCTCCTCGAACAGCCGCACCTTCGGACCGGTGGTGAGCCACCCGGTATTCACGAGCGCGTCGTTCACCTCGGCGATGACGTCATCGTCGATGAGGGGCAGCGAGAAGGGAATGAGCATATTTCTAATTTAGTGCCTCAGTCGGTCACAACGCGTGCACCGTGAACGGGACCAGTGGCCCGCACCACGGTGAGCTGCGCCGCGCTCAGCGCGATCTGCAACTCGAGTGCCGAGTCCAGGTCAGCCGCGAGGAATGCGACAGTCGGACCCGAACCCGACACTATTCCCGCGAGCGCCCCGTTGCGCTCACCGAGTTCGAGCACCGCTGCGAGCGATGGTTCGAGGTGCAGCGCTGGGGCCTGAAGGTCGTTGTAGAGGCAGTCGGCCAGCATGTGCGGATCGCCGGCCCTCAGCGCCTGCAGCACGTTCGCCTCCACGGTCGGTGCCACCGGGGCAGGGAAGATGTCCTGGGAGTTGCGGTCGCGGTGGCGGTCGAGCTCACTGTAGACCTCGGGTGTGGACAGCCCGAAGTCGGCGAGCGCGAGCACCCACTGGAATTGGCCCTTCGCCAGCGCTGGGCTCAACTGGTCACCGCGGCCGGTGCCGATGGCGGTGCCGCCGGTGAACGCGAATGGCACGTCGGCCCCGAGCTCGGCAGCGAGGTGCAGCATCTCCTCCCGCGGGAGCGCTGTGCCCCACAGGGTGTCGCAGGCCAAAAGGGTGGCTGCGGCATCCGCCGACCCGCCCCCCATGCCACCGGTGACCGGCACGTGCTTGTCGATCTCGAGGCGCACCCCGCCCCGATACCCGGTGCGCCGCGCAAGCAGGCGTGCGGCTTTGATCGCGATGTTGCGGGCATCGGTTGGCACCCGCGAGAGTTCGACGCTGCCGGTCACGCTGACGGAGAAGTCGTCGGCCGGGTAGGCGCGAACGTCCTCGTAGAGGGAGACCGCCTGGTAGGCGATCGCGACGTCGTGATAGCCGTCCTCGAGCAGAGCCCCGACCTTGAGGAAGACGTTGATCTTGCCCGGTGCCCGAGTGTGCACCATGCCGGTCGTGGCCTCGGAGGTCATGAGACAAACCTAGCCTGAGCGCGGTTGGGGTCTCGCCGCTCAGCCTGCGCGAGCGACGCTCAGGAAGTCGTCCACGGTCAGCTCCTCGCCCCGGGCGGTCGGCGCGATGCCCGCCGCCTCGAGCCGGGCCGACGCGGCGGTCGAGTCACCGAGGGTGACGGCGAGCGCCTGACGCAGCATCTTGCGACGCTGCTGGAACGCGGCATCCACGAGCTCGAAGGTGGCCAGGCGCTCGGCCTCGGTGCCCGGCTGCTCGTGGCGCTCGAAACGCACGAGGATCGAGTCGACATTGGGCACCGGCCAGAAGACCTGGCGGCTCACCTTGCCAGCAGTGGTGAACGTTCCGTACCAGGCCGCCTTGATCGACGGTGAGCCGTAGACCTTCGACCCGGGGCCAGCGGCGACGCGCTCGCCCACCTCGGCCTGCACCATCACGAGCCCGCGCTGAATCGACGGGAAGTGCTCCAGGAAGTGCAGCAGCACCGGCACCGAGACGTTGTACGGCAGGTTGGCGACGAGCACCGTCGGCTCGCCCGGCAGCTCGGTGATGCGCAGGGCGTCCTCGGTGATCACGGTGAGTGTCGGCGCTTCGTCCGGTCCCTGATACTCTCGAAGCTCGGCGACGGTCAGCGGCAACTGCGCGGCCAGTCGTTTGTCGATCTCCACAGCGACGACGGATGCCCCGGCCTCCAGCAACCCGAGCGTCAGCGAACCGAGTCCCGGGCCAACCTCCACGACCGTCTCGCCGCGCGTCACCCCGGCCGACTTCACGATGCGGCGCACCGTGTTGGCATCGATGACGAAGTTCTGGCCGAGCTTCTTGGTGGGCTGGATGCCGAGGAGTTCAGCGAGGTCTCGGATCTCGGCCGGACCCAACAGGCCGCTCACAAGCGGGTCTCGCATCTCGACAGGCTCGATGACCGAGGCACGACCCCACTCATAGCGCCCACGACCCGTAGACCTGCTCGGTGGTGGCGGCGACCTGCGCTGCCAGCTCATCCACGTCGACGTCGAGGTGCTCGGCCATGGCGCGCAGGGTGAGCGGGATGAGGTACGGGGAGTTGGGACGACCTCGGAACGGGCTCGGCGTGAGGTACGGGGCATCCGTCTCGACCATGATGCGATCGAGAGGCGTCACCGACAGGGCTTCGCGCAGCCCTGCGGCGTTCTTGAAGGTGACGGTGCCGGCGAATGACAGGTACCAGCCGTGGTCGGCCGCGATGCGGGCCATCTCGGCGTCGCCCGAGAAGCAATGGAACACCGTCTGCTCAGGGGCACCCACACGCTTGAGGGTCGCGATGACCTCGGCGTGGGCATCCCGGTCGTGGATCTGCAGCGCAATGCCGTGCTTCTTGGCGATCTCGATGTGCGCCTCGAACGAGCGGTACTGGGCGTCGCGTCCCTCCTCGCCGGTGCGGAAGAAGTCCAGACCGGTCTCCCCCACGGCCCGCACGCGCGGCTGGGCCGCGAGCGCATCGATCTCGGCGAGAGCGGCATCCAGGTCGGCGAACCCCGGCGCCTCGTTGGGATGCAGCGCCACGGCGGCAAGCATCCGCGGCTCGGTCGCAGCCACCGATGCCGACCAGCGCGACGTCTCCAGGTCGCCGCCGACCTGCACGACGCCCTTCACTCCCACTCGCTCGGCACGGTCGAGCTGCTCGAGGTAGTCGAGCTCGCCGCCGGGTTCACCATCGGAGATCTCAAGGTGGGTGTGGTTGTCGTAGACCGCGACGGCCAACGGCTCAGGCAGGGGCGGGTAGGTCAGGTCGCGCGAGCCGGACTCTCGCTGCCGCACGAATGCCTGCGCCGGTTTCGATACGCCCTGCGGGCTACTCAACCGGCCGCTTCTTCGATCCGCGGGAACAGGGATGCCTCCAGCGCCGTCACGCGCGAGCCTCCGTCGAACTCCCAGGCCCGATCGATGCGCTGCGACTCGACGGTACCGGACCCGCCGATCGCCTCCCACAGGCGCGCAGTGGCCTTCGGCAGCACCGGCGCGAGGAGCACGGCGAGAGTTCCGAGACCGTGCACGGCCGTGGCCAGCACCGACTCGAGCCGCTCACGCTGCGCCGGGTCTTTGGCGAGCGCCCACGGCTCGGTGTCGGTGATGTAGCCGTTGAGGGCGTCGACGAGCTCCCAGATGGTGGCGAGCGCCTCGTTGATCGCGAAGGCGTCGATCTGGGTGTTCGCGGCATCCGTCACCCGCTTCTCGATCGACGTGATGACGTCGTCGAGGGGCGCCGCCGGGATCGACCCGTCGAAGTACTTGATGACCATCGCGATGACGCGCGATGCGAGGTTTCCGAAACCGTTGGCAAGCTCGGCCTGGTAGCGGGCGCTGAGATCCTCCCAGCTGAACGAGCCGTCCTGGCCGAAGGTGATGGCCGAGAGGAAGTAGTAGCGGAATGCATCCGAACCGAAGGTGTCGGTGATCTGCGAGGGCGCGATACCGGTGAGCTTGGACTTCGACATCTTCTCGCCGCCGACGAGAAGCCAGCCGTGACCGAATACCGCGCGCGGCACCTCGAGGCCCGCAGCCATCAGCATGGCGGGCCAGATCACCGCGTGGAAGCGGGCGATGTCCTTGCCCACGAGGTGCACGGCGGGCCAGCGGCGCTCGAACTGCTCGTCGTCGGTGCCGTAGCCGACAGCGGTGATGTAGTTGAGCAGCGCGTCGAACCAGACGTAGACGACGTGACTGTCATCCCACGGCACCTTGATGCCCCAGTCGAAGCTCGACCTGGAGATGGACAGGTCGTCGAGGCCCTGCTTGACGAACTGGATGATCTCGTTGCGCACGCTCGAGGGCTGCACGAAGTCGGGGGTGTTCTCATAGAGGTCGAGCAGGCGATCCTCGAACGCACTCATGCGGAAGAAGTAGTTCTTCTCCTTGAGAATCTCGACCGGTCGCCCGTGGATCTTGCAGACGAGCTGGCCGGCGTAGTCACCGTCTGGCGTATCCATGAGGTCGTCGATCTGCTTGTACTCCTCGCAGCCGACGCAGTAATAGCCCTCGTACTCGCCCGAATAGATGTGACCGTCGTCGTAGAGGCGCTGCAGGAACAGCGCCACAGCCTTCTCGTGCCGGGGCTCTGTGGTGCGAATGAAGTCGTCGTTGCTGATGTCGATCGTCTGAAGCAGCGGCTTCCAGGCGTCCTCGACGAGCTTGTCGGCCCACGCCTGAGGTGTGGTGTCGTTGGCGACCGCGGTGCGGAGGATCTTCTGCCCGTGCTCGTCGGTGCCCGTGAGCAGCCAGGTGTCGTCGCCGCGCTGACGGTGCCAGCGGGCGAGCACGTCCGCCGCCACCTCCGTGTACGCGTGGCCGATGTGCGGAACATCGTTGACGTAGAAGATGGGCGTCGTGATGTAGAAGGAATCGCCGGCGGCCATGCTCCAAGTCTACGGATGCCGCGACGAGTGTTACCGCGCCGCCGCGGATCGCTAGGGTTGCCGCATGGACTACACCGTGGTTGACGTCATCGGCCATGCACTCCCGCTGGCGGTGGGTGTCGCGCTCAGCCCCTTCCCGCTGATCTCAGTGGTGCTGCTGCTCATGTCGCCGCAGGGACGTGCCGCCGGTGCGATGTTCCTCGTAGGCCGCATACTCGGTCTCGCGGTCATGCTCGCGATCATCATCGCGGCGTCGGAATTGCTGTACAGCGCGGCCGACGGCACGGGCATCCCCACGGTCATCAAGCTGCTCATCGGTGTCGCACTCATCGTGCTGGGCCTCAGCAAGTGGCGGCCCAAGCCCGCGGGCACCGAGCCGAAGCTGCCGGGTTGGATGAATGCGATCGATGGCTTCTCCCCCGCCCGTGCGTTCGGGCTGGGCCTGGTGCTGTCGATCACGAACCCCAAGGAGCTCGCGCTGGCGATCCCCCTGGGCGTGACGATCGGCGGCGCCCTGCTGGCACCCGGCGAGACCGTGCTCGTGGGTGCGATCTTCGTACTCGTGGCTTCGATCTCGATCGCCGTTCCTGTGATCGCCCTCGCGATCGCGCCCACGCGAATGCGTCCCGCACTCGACCGCCTGCGCGCCTGGCTCACCCAGAACCACTCGGTCGTCATGGGCGTTGTGCTCATTCTGATCGGTGCCGTCGTCGCCGGCGGGGCGATCTCCGACTTCTAGACCGGCAGCTTCTGGCGGCTGCTTCTGGCGGCAGCTTCTAGATCGGAAGCTTCTGGCGGGCCCGGCTCCTAGGCCTTGCGGGCCGCCAGCGCGCCCTCGTAGAGGTCACGCCTGCTGAGCCCTGTCGCGTCGGCCACCTCCGCCGACGCCTCCTTGAGCTTCGCGCCGTCGGCCACGAGCGCCAGCACCTGCGCAATGCCGGTCGGCAGATCGGATGCCACGGCCGCCGCCCCGTCGACCACGACGACGATCTCGCCCCGGGCGCCGTCGGCGAAGTGCTGTGCCACGTCGGCGGCGGAGCCGCGCACGACCTCCTCGTGCAGCTTGGTCAGCTCGCGGCAGACCACGACCCGACGGTCAGCGCCGAGCGCCGTCGCCAGATCGGCGAGCGCTGCGCCGAGCCGGTTGGGCGACTCGAAGAAGATCATCGTGCGAGGCTCGCGGGCGAGCCCAGCGAAGTAGGCGACCCGACCCTTGCGCGGCAGGAAGCCCTCGAAGGTGAACCGGTCGGTGGGCAGCCCGCTCACGGCGAGGGCGGTGAGCACGGCGCTCGGTCCCGGCAGGGCTGTGACCGTGACGCCTGCTGCCGCGGCCGCCGCGACGAGGGGGAACCCGGGGTCGGAGATCGCGGGCATTCCCGCGTCGCTCAGCACCAGCACATCCGTCGATCTGGCCAGCTCGACCAGCTCGGCGGCGACGGTCGTCTCGTTGTGCTCGTGCAGCGGGATCAGTCGCGGCCGGTTCTCGATGCCGAGCGCCCGCATGAGGTGGATGGTCGTGCGAGTGTCCTCGCTGGCGACCACCTCGGCAGTGCTGAGCGCCTCGATCAGTCGCCGGGAGGCGTCACCCAGATTGCCGATGGGCGTCGCCGCGAGGATGATCACCTGGCCATTCTCCCACCGTCCAAATGAAGGAGATCTTTCGGTGCACGAGCACGCTCATGCGCATCGGCGCCTCACATACTCAGGATCTCCTGCACTTGGTCTCGCATACGATCTAGGGATGACCCAGCCCACGACCGCAGAGGAGTTCGACGACCTCCTCGACGGCGAGCCGATGGAGCGCGAGCAGCTCGAGCAGCGCACGGGATCGCGCCTCGACGACTGGTGGCAGTCACGCGCCCCTCGGGTGCGACGCGTCCTGCGCTGGGCAGCCCCGGCGTTCGTGGTCGTCATCGCGGCCGTGACCCGGCTCATCAACCTCGGATCGCCGCACACCCTCGTCTTCGACGAGACCTTCTACGTGAAGGATGCCTGGACTCTCGTCAACCTCGGATACGAGGGCCAGTGGCCGGCCGAAGCCGACGCGCTCTTCGCCGGCGGCCAGACGGACATCTTCCTCTCCGACCCGTCATTCGTCGTGCACCCGCCCCTGGGCAAGTGGCTCATCGGCCTCGGGATGCTGATCTTCGGCCCCGAGAACTCGTTCGGCTGGCGGGTGGCGACCGCGGTGACCGGCATCCTCGCGGTCGTGTTGATCATGCTGATCGCCCGACTGCTGTTCAAGTCGATGCTGCTGGCCACGATCGTCGGGTTCCTGCTGGCCATCTCGGGTACCGCGATCGTCATGAGTCGGGTGGCGCTGCTCGACAACTTCGTGATGTTCTTCGCCCTGCTCGGCTTCGGTGCCGTACTCCTGGACAGGTCGTGGAGCCGTGTGCGGCTCGCGGCCTGGATCGCGCGACGCGAGGAGGGCGGCCGCGGCACCGACTGGGGTCCCGCCCTGTGGAACCGGCCGTGGTTGATCGCGGCGGGCGCCGCGTTCGGAGCAACCGCAGCGGTCAAGTGGAGCGGGCTGTACTTCCTCGCGGCGTTCGCTGTGTACACGCTCGTGGTCGACGCGCTCGCGCGGCGGCGGGCGGGCATCCAGTTCTGGGGTTCGGGCACCGTCTTCACGCAGGCTCCCGTGACGTTCCTGCTCACCGTGCCGATCGCGCTCGTGGTCTACCTCAGCACGTGGTCGAGCTGGTTCCTTAGCGACAACGGTTACTCGCGGCACTGGGCAGAGGATGCCGGGCACGCCTGGAGCGGGCTGCTGTCGTGGGTTCCGCTGAGCGTGCAGAGCTTCTGGCACTTCGAGGCATCGGTGTACTCGTACCACCTGGGCGAGATGCGTCCGCACGGCTACCAGGCCAACCCGCTGACCTGGCTGCTGATGATCCGGCCGACGAGCATGTACTACCAGTCGAGCTCGCTCGGCCAGGACGGCTGCCAATTCACGACCTGCGGCGCATCCATCACCGGAATCGCCAACCCGATCATCTGGTGGGCCGCGACCGCAGCGGTGCTCTACCTCGTCTACCGGCTGGCGCGCTACCGCGAGTGGCGGGTGGGGCTCATCCTCATGGGAATGGTCGCGGGCTACCTGCCCTGGCTGCTGTACCTCAATCGCACCGTCTTCCAGTTCTACACGATCGCCTTCGAGCCCTACATGCTGCTCGCCCTGGTGTTCGTGATCGGTCTGATCCTCGGGTCGCCCCACGACGAGCGCGATCGACGGGTCAGCGGGCTGAGGCTCGTGGGCATCTTCCTGGGCTTCGCCGCGGTCGTGAGCGCGTTCTACTGGCCGTTGTGGACGGGCTTGCAGATCGACTACAACTTCCTCAGGCTGCACTGGTGGCTGCCCACCTGGACCTAGAGGAGCGAGAGTGAGCGATCCCGAGGTCCGAGCCGACACGGATGCCGCCGCAGCGAACGCCGCGCGCATCCTCGAGTTCTTCGCGGCCGTTCTCGGCCCCGCCCACGACACCGCGCGGCTCGACGGATTCCTCGCCGCCGAGTTCGTGGACCACGACGCCGCCTCCGGCGACTCGGGCTCAGCCGGCGTGTGCGCCAAACTGGTCGGTCTCTGGTCGGTTCTGAGCGATGGCCACTACGTGCCGCTGCAGGTGGTGGCCGCGGGAGATCTGGTGACGGTGCGATCCGAGCTCGTCGCGCCCGCGGCATCCCGAGCGCCCGCCCTGTCGATCGCGTTCGCTGACACCTACCGGATGGCGGGAGGCATGATCGCCGAGCACTGGCACGTGGTCGACGCGGACGCGCTCGCGCAAGCCGTGCGCTCGAGGATGTGACCGGCATTCCGGCTCTCATTCAGCCGTATCGAGAATGTGTCAGTTGTGTAAAAATTCGGCACCTGACGGGGCCATTCAGACGCTGAAGCCGTAGATTAACGGCTACAACTACCCTTGGCATCGAACGAGCCCCCGACTCCTCATGCCCCTTCCCTCAAGGGAAACTCATGCGCATACCCGCTATCGTTGCTGCCGCGACCGCACTGACCCTCGGACTCGGGGGAACCGTCGCCATCGGGCTGACCGCCGCCGCTGACCCGCCGCCGTCGTGGACGGTCGACATCACGAGCGACCCGCTGCTGCCTGACGGCGAGCTCACGTTCAGCGGCACCAAGCCCGCCGACGATGTGCCCACGGACGTCACGGTCACGTCGGGCGAGACGACCGGATCGGCACTGTGCACCGGCCTGGACACGGACACGTTCTCCTGCTCCTACGACCCTGCTGGCGAATTCTCGGCGGGCACAGGCACCATCACCATCCTCATCGGTGAAGCCGCGTTCACTGTCGACTTCGATGTGACGGGCTGGACCAGCGGCGCGCCGTCAATGAACTACGAGTACACGCCAGCCGGGGTCATCGCCACGGGCACGCCCGCCTTCCCCGCCTCCAAGGTGGCGATCGAGTTCTTCCACTACACCGGCAACGAGGCCGATCAGTGGGAGGCTGCGGGCGGATGCCCGGCTCCCGGCTACGACGGAAACCCGTTCGACGTGGTTCCCGAGAGCAACTCCTGCTCGATCAGCGATCTGGCGCCCGGCATCTACAACCCCTATTCCCAGCAGGACACCGGCGACGGCTCGTCGAGCACCGGCGTCTTCGCGAGCGACTACTTCGTGGTGCCGCCGACACCCACAATCTCAGCATCGATCAATGGCGACTACTCCGCGTTCCTGGCCGGCACGTTCCCGGTGGGTTTCGCGATCGACGCACCCGACGAGTGCACGAGCGCTCCCTACATCTCGGGCAACGAATGGTGGTGCTACACCAGCCCACTCTCGATCGGCTCCCACACCTTCTCGGTGCAGGTCTACGACGACGGCGGCAACGGCACAGAGGCAATCTCGGATGCCACCTACCGCACCGGTGGGCGGTCAGCGATCGCGACCACCGACCTGACGGTGACGACCATGACCCCGGCGGTGGGTCTCACCTTCACGCCCGGAAGCGTGACCGTTGAATCCACCCCGCGCGACCTCGGCACCGTCGCCCGCTCCGACCTGTACGAGTACGTCGACTACTACTCGTACTTCTCCTGGGCAGCGGACTGCGGGGGGCCGGACCCACTCTCCGGCGAAGGTGGGTCGTACTGGGACGGCGACCCGTTCGATGGCATCTCCCCCGACCAAGAGGACTTCGGGTGCACCTTCCCTGACCTCACGTCAGGTCCATGGATCGTCGAGTCGCGACAGGATGACGGTGACGGCGGCCTGAGCGAGGCCACGGACTCGCAGAACTTCTTCGTTCCCGCGACCCCGAGCATCCTGACTGCCGACATCAACCCCGACGGCTCGGTCGACGTGAGCGGAGACGCGCCCTACGGCTACGTCGTGCACGTCGTCGATTCCGAGGGCACCGAAGTGTGCGAACCTGTCGAGCCTGACGACGGCGACCAGTGGAGTTGCACCACCGATGTGCTGTCGGAAGGCGAGCAGTCGCTGCGAGCCTACGCCGTTGACACCGGGGCTGGTGAGTACGCCGTCGAGGGCGGCATCGACGACTCGACTTATGTCACTGGCGGCACGTCGGCCTACAGCGAAGAGGCCGATGTCAACGTCGTACCCCGCGTTCCCACGATGAACTACGGGTTCATCCCGGGCGGCGTCATCATCGATGGCGAGCCCGCGGGCGACGGCACCGTGGTGCGCATCGACTGGTACTCCTGGACGCCCGGCGGTGAGGGCGGCACGTTCAAGTACCTCGATAACTGCGGCGGCCCCGACTACCCCGAGGGCGAAGGCTCCATCGAGGTGTTCGATGGAATCACCCCCGGCCCCGTCACGTGCGCGTTCAGTGGCCTTGCTCCCGGAGTCTGGAACCCCTACTCCCAGCAGGACACCGGAGATGGCCAGACGCCTGAGAACGCCTGGGCTGATGACTACTTCGTCGTTCCCGCGACCCCGTTGATCACGTCGACGGTTGTCGACGGCGCCGGCAAGGTCACCGTCTCGGGTACCACGGTGCCCGGCAACAAGGTCTACGTCCTCAATGGCTCGACGCAGATTCTCTGCACCGTCGCCTCAAACACCGAGACCGGCGCCTGGTCGTGCGTAACCCCGGCCCTGAGCAACGGCGCCTACGACCTGCGGGCCTACTCGGAGGACCGCGGTGCCGGTCGCAACGACGACGTTCCCGAATCGGTGTACGTGTCTGGTGGACTCTCGAGCCTCAGTTCCGCGACTACCGTCACCGTCGATGTCCCGGCCCTGCCCGAGACGGGCGGAAACACCCCGACTACGCCGACCCTGATCACGCCGACCTGGTTCTTCTCACTCGGGGGTATCGACCTCAGCAACCTCCACCCGGGTGACAAGTTCACCATCACGGGCACCGGTCTGCCCGCGGGCGCGAAGATCAGCGCTGAGCTGCACTCGACCCCGGTCTCCCTGGGTACGGCCACGGTCGCCTCCAATGGCACGTTCTCGCTCAACGCCACGGTTCCCGAGAACGTCGAGCCGGGCGACCACACCGTCGTCGTCACCTTGACCGGCGACGGACTCGCACCCACCACCAAGGAACAGCCGGTGAAGGTCACCGCTGAGAGCGAAACAGCGGGTCACTCCGCGGAGGGCAGCGGTACCGCAGAGTCAGCCCACGGCGAGGCGGGAACGGATGCCCACGGCGGTGCCGAGGGCGAACTCTCCGCCACCGCGCCCAACATCCTGACCAACTCGATGAACCCGATCATCGAGGTCCTCAACGACCCGGGTCGAATTCCTGCCGCGTTCGCTGCTGGCCTGGTGCTGATCATCTTCGCGATCCTGCCGGCCCACCTCCTGAACTCGACCATCGCCGAGCAGTACGAGCGCTTCGCGCGTCGCGTGCCCGCGCTGAGGACGGCGCCGAAGTGGTACACCTCGCTCTCGGCCGCGATTGCGAAGGCTCCCGCTCTGGGTGGCGTGCTGCTGATGGCGGCGACCGGATTCCTGTTCGCGTTCGCAGATCCCAAGTTCGGCTTCAACCTGCACTCGCTGCGCCTGATCATCGCGCTGTCGGCAGCGCTGTTCGTGGTGTTCTTCGTCGCCAACTGGATCACCGCAACGATCATGCGGCGGGTCTGGAACGTCGACGTGGTCGTGCGGTTGCGGCCGCTCGGACTCATCCTGACGGTCGTGGGTGTCATCGTCTCGCGCATCCTCGACTTCTCCCCCGGCTTCCTCGTCGGCGTCGTGCTGGGGCTCTCGATCGCCTCGACCGCCGCGGCCGAACACGCGTGGAAGGCCGTGCTCATCCGGGCATCGGTCGTCACCACCTTCGGAATCGGCTCGTGGATGATCTACAGCTCCATCGCCGAGGGAGTGCACCACGACCCGACGTTCCTCAACGAGGTGGTGCTCGAGTTCTTCGTGGCCATCGCCACCGAAGGAATCGTGCTGCTCCTGGTCGAACTGCTACCCCTGCATATGCTCGAGGGCGAGCGGCTCTACAAGAAGTCGAAGGTGCTGTGGGGGGCGGTGTACACCGTCGTCCTCGTGGTGTTCATCCTCGCGGTGGTGCCGTGGGAAGGAAACTGGCGTGAACTCGGGCAGTCGTTCTGGCCGTGGTTCACTGCGGTGGCGATCTTCGGTGCAGTGTGCGTAGCGATCTACCTGTACTTCCGCTTCATCGCTGAGCCGCTCCACCACGACGAGCACCACGACGGCTCGGGCCCCGAGCTCGAGGACGACGAGCGAATCGCAGTCGGCAACGACAGTTGAGTGAGGGCGCTTCGGTGCCCCACTCAGCGCCACCCGAATTGGGGTGGACGATTTGTCGCTTTTCCGTAAGCTTTCCCAGTTTCGAGGGTCTTAATGGGTGAACCCGATCCGCCCTACCCAGAACCCCGGACTACCCATGCTCGCACCACACGGCCGACCCGCCGACTTGACGACCCTGTCCGACGACGAACTCGTCGAGCGTGCCCGCGACGGTGACTCCTCCGCCTACGGCGAGCTGTGGCGACGCCACTCGGGCATCGGCACGTCCATCGCTCGGCGGTACTACGAGATCGCCGATGCAGACGACCTCGTGTCGGAGGCCTTCGCGCGCATCCTCACGACGATGCAGCGCGGCGGTGGGCCCCGTTCGGGATTCCGGCCCTACCTGATCACCACCATCGGCAACGTCGCGCGCCGATGGGCCACACGCTCCCGAGACTCGGCGAGCGACGATCTCGACCTTCTCGAAGATCCGAAGACGCTCGATGACCCGGTGGTCGCGGCCACCGATCAGGAGTTCGCCCTCCAGGCGTTCAAGTCGCTCCCCGAGCGGTGGCAGTCGGTGCTCTGGTACAGCGCCGTAGAGGGCATGGGGCCGACCGAGGTCGCAGGTTACCTCGGCATGTCACCCAACGCCGCCGCGGTTCTCGCGCACCGGGCCAGGGCGGGCCTGCGCACGGCCTGGGTCCAGGCGCACCTCAATGACGCAACACTCTCCGACGACTGCCGCTGGACCGCAGGCCGCCTCGGTAGACACGCGAGCGGGGCGCTTAGTGCTCGCGAGCGGGCGAGGGTCACCGACCATCTCGCCACCTGCAAGGCGTGCCGCGCCAGAGCCCGAGAACTCGACCAGCTCACGTCCAAGCTCGCGGTGCTCCTCGTACCCGCGCTCCTCGGTCTGGGTGCAAGCCTTCGCGACTCTAACGGCCCCATCACCGCTGCTGCCATTCCGCCGAGCGAACTCGCCGGCACAGCACTCGCACCAGCACACGCCTGGTTGGCCGGCATCGCGGTCGCGGTCGTCACCGCGACCGCGTTCATCACGGCATCGGCTCCGCCGGAGGCGACGGTCGCAGAGACCGCGGCAGCACCCATCCAGACTCCCCGCCCGACAACCGATTCGCCGGCCGAAGATTTGCTGCCGACCCTGGGCTCGCCCGCAGATCCGTCTGCCGGCAGTTCAGCAGACGACGTGCCCACGGGCTCGGCAACAGAACCGCTCGACAGCGCCACCCCGCCGACCTCCACGCCTCCGGCTCCTCTTGCACCCCCGCCCGCGGCGCCGGCCGTGCCCGTCGTCACTACCGCGATAGACCCGTACGCCGTCGTTCGACCGTCGCTCGAAGGCACCGCCCTGCCCGGCGCGCAGATCGTGGTGACCGACGAACTCGGCGCCACGATCGCAACCGTTGTGGCGGATGCCGCAGGCGCCTGGTCGACCGGCCAGCTCGCATCCCTCTCCCCCGCCGCTGCCGCCATCGAGGTCCGGCAGATCGACGACCAGGGAAGAGCATCGGCAGTCACGACGGTCGACCTCGCCCCCATGCCGCTCATCCTGAGCACGCTGCCCAACGGAGCGACGTACGCGGACTCGGGATTCGAACTCGTCGTCGTCGGCTGGCCCGGTAGCACTGTGCAGGCCACGTTCAGCCCCGCCACGTCGCCTGACTGGCCCGATTACTTGCCTGCTGAGTCGACCTACCCCGACACCGTGGTCGCGATCGACTGGCAGGGTCTGGGGTCGATCTGGATCGACAGTACGATCCCCGGTGGTCACAGGGTCGACCTGCGGTACACCGACGGAGTGCGCAGCTCGACAGGCGTCAGTTCGTACAACTTCGTCGTCTGGCTGCCGGACTGATTCTCCGGCGTCTGAATCTCCGCCGCGTGAAGGGGGCTCGGCTTCGCGACCCCCGTTCGCTACGATGAGGTCACGAGCCCGTTTCAGATTGGATGACCGTGACACGATCAGCACTTCGTCGATCCGTGTCGGCCCTTCTCGTCGCGGGCCTCTCGCTGGCAGGAGTCGCGCTGACCGCCAGCCCCGCCAGCGCGAGCAGCTTCGAGGTGACCACCACCGCGGACGCGGGCGCCGGCAGCCTGCGTGATGCGATCGCACTGGCCAACGCGAACGCCGGTGACGACACCATCACCTTCCAGGCCGGGCTCGGCGACGTCATCATCACGAGCGGCCCGCTGCTGGTCACCGAAGGAGTCACCTTCGACGGCCCGGGCTCTTCCGAGTTGTCCATCGTGCGCAACGGGTCGTTCTCACTCTTCACCGTGAACATCGCGAACACCGCGACCGCGCTCGATGTGACCTTCGACGGTCTCGACTTCATCGGCAACTCCATCAGCGACACGGGGCTGGCCATCGAGTTCATCGCCGGTGATCCCGAAGTGGATGACATCACCTTGAGCGACACCGTCTTCGGCGGATTCGCGAACACGTACGAGGGAGGTGCCGTCGCCGTCTTCGGGGCGACGGGCATCCTCACCATCACCAACTCGACCTTCGCGGCCAACAGCACTCCCTATCCGGGTGGTGCGCTGTACGTGGGCACACTCGGCGACATCGTGCGCATCTCCGGGTCTACCTTCGAGAACAACGCATCGTACGCGGCACCCGACAGCGCGCCGGAGGGTGGCGCCATCTACGCCAATTCGGCCGCCGGGCTGGAGCTCACCGACTCGACGTTCACGAACAACACCACCGACGGTCCGGGCGGTGCCATCGCCTTCGACGTCATCGGGGTCAACAGCCTCATCGACCTGGTCACGTTCTCGAACAACTCGGCCGGGTCGGTCGACAACCCCCTCAACTACGGCGGCAGCATCTATCTCGGCACTATCGTCACCGGGGCACAACTGGTGATCTCGCGTACCGCGATCATCGGCAGCACCCTTACCGAAGGCTTCGTCGAGACCTACGGAGCCGGCCTCTTCGTCAACGACATCGACGGCTCCCTCACCATCGACTCGTCAACCTTCACGGGCGGGGAGTTCATCAGCGACGAGACTCCGCCCGGCGGTGGCCTCAGCATCGCGCTGTGCAGCATCAACGAGGGCGGCGAACTGCTCGTGATCGACTCGACCTTCGACGAGCACTCCACGAGCGGTGCCTACGCGATCCACGCCTGCGACCAGAGCGGCGAGCTGACGATCGCCTTCTCCACCCTCGTTGCCCCGGGCGTGCTGTTCGTCGGGGACAACGCGGGCGGCACCGTGATCACCAGCAGCATCCTCGACGCCGAAACCGCGTCCGACGCCGTGAACGTCGACAGCGGCGCCCCGGTCGACGTGAGCTGGAGCCTTCTATCCACGCCGAACAACCCCAGCCACATCACCAATCTCGCCGGCAACCGCTTCTCGGTGACCGACCCGGTGCTCGGCCCGCTGCAGAACAACGGCGGCCCGACCCCGACCCGCCTACCGCTGCCAGGCAGCCCTGCCCTCGACAAGGGTGACCCCGCCGTGAGCGGTCAGCCCCTGTGGGACCAGCGTGGCGCCGGCTACCCGCGAGTCGACGGACGCATTGACATCGGTGCCATCGAAGTGCCCCGAGTGCTGCCCAACACGGGTCAGCCACTGAACGGCTCGATCGTTGTCGCCGGCATCCTTCTTCTGATCGCTGGCCTCGGCATGGCGCTGCAGGGGCGTCGCGAACTGCTGCGACACCGCGCGCGCTGAAGGGAACACCGATTCCGGTCGGATTCGCTGCGTAACAAACCGACCGCCGCGGAGTGTTACCGGTGAGAACGCGCATTTTCGCCCCCGGATCGGGTAGTCCCCGGGCGTCGCGCCCCTCACCGGATGGGCCATCCCCCACGGGTCAACCCCGGGTCTGCCGGATAGAAGGGCCCTCCTCGCGGCGCCGCGGGGAGGGCCTCTTCCGTACACCAGTCGGGGTCATCCGAGTCGCTGTGTTACCGCCCGCGACAAGCCGCGCTTCCGCGATTGAGTAGCCTGAAGGCATGGCTGACAGCGATACCCCGACCAGCGCAGACCGCGAATACGGCTTCCGCACCCGCGCCATCCACGCGGGCAACATCCCCGACGCGGTGACCGGCGCGCGAGCCCTGCCGATCTACCAGACCAGCGCCTTCGTCTTCGATGACACCGCGGATGCCGCCGCCCGCTTCGCCCTGCAGAAGTACGGCAACATCTACTCCCGTCTCGCCAACCCCACCGTCGCCAGCTTCGAGGAGCGGGTCGCCTCCCTCGAGGGTGGACTGGGTGCCGTCGCCACGGCGAGCGGTCTCGGCGCGCAGTTCATCACGTTCGCCTCCCTGGCGGGCGCCGGAGACCACATCGTCTCCTCAGCGAACCTCTACGGCGGTTCGATCACCCAGCTCGACGTCACGCTGCGTCGGTTCGGCGTTGACACGACCTTCGTTCGCAGTTCGGACCCTGCGGATTACGCCGCCGCCATAACCGACAAAACGAAACTGATCTTCGCCGAGACCATCGCCAACCCGTCGGGCGAGATCGCCGACATCGAGGGGCTCGCCGAGGTGGCGCACGCCCACCACCTCCCGCTCATCATCGACTCGACAGTCGCCACGCCCTACCTCAACCGCCCGATCGAATGGGGCGCCGACGTCGTGGTTCACTCCGCCACGAAGTTCCTCGGCGGCGCCGGCACCACACTCGGCGGCGTCGTCGTCGAGTCCGGTCGCTTCCACTGGGCCAACGAGCACTTCCCCCTGTTCGACCAGCCCGTGCCCAGCTACGGCGGGCTCAATTGGCACGGCAACTTCGGCGAGTACGCCTTCCTCACGCGCCTGCGTGCCGAGCAGCTGCGCGACATCGGTCCCTCGCTGGCTCCGCACTCGGCCTGGCTTCTCGCGCAGGGCGTGGAGACGTTGCCGTTCCGCATGAAGGCCCACGTGGAGAACGCGCGCATCGTGGCTGAGTGGCTGGATGCCGACCCGCGCATCGAGTTCGTGAACTGGGCTGGTCTGCCGGCGCATCCGCACCACGAGCGCGCGAAGAAGTACCTGCCCGAGGGCCCCGGCTCGGTGTTCAGCTTCGGCGTCAAAGCCAGTCAGACGCAAGGCGCCCGCGAGGCCGGCCAGCGCTTCATCGAGAGCGTCAACCTCGCCAGCCACCTCGCCAACATCGGCGACGCGAAGACCCTGGTCATCCACCCCGCCTCGACGACTCACGCCCAGCTCACCGAACAGCAGCTCATCGATGCGGGCGTGCTCCCGGGCGTCGTGCGCATCAGCGTGGGAATAGAGGACCCCGAGGACATCGTTGATGATCTTGATCAGGCACTCACGCAGGCCACGAAGGGCTAGACAATGAGCACCGCAACCGACACCGTCACCTCCCAGCTGGCCAACGGCCTCACGTGCGAGTTGCCCGCTGACTCGCCGCTGGCCAAGCTGCTCAAGTCCCAGCGCACCTGGATCGGCCCGAGTGCGAAGGAGCGGTTGGCGATCCTGCGCAAGGCGAAGTCGATCGCGATCGTGGGCGCATCCCCCAACCCGACGCGTTCGAGCTACTTCGTGGGCACCTACCTGCTGCAGTCCAGCGACTACCGCGTGTACTTCGTCAACCCGATGGCCGACGAGATCCTCGGCCAGAAGGCGTACAAGTCCCTCGCCGACCTGCCCGAGGTGCCAGACATCGTCGATGTGTTCCGCAAGGGCAGCGACATCCCCTCGGTCATCGACGAGGCCATCGCAATCGGCGCGAAGACCGTGTGGGTGCAGCTCGGCATCTGGAATCAGGATGCCGCGATCTACGGCGAGAGCAAGGGTCTGACCATCGTCATGGACCGCTGCATCAAGATCGAGCACGCCCGATTCCACGGCGGACTGCACCTGCTGGGCTTCGACACGGGCGTAATCACCTCTCGCAAGACCGTGCGCTAGTTACGTCGTGTGACCGAGGCGGGCGTATCCGCGCCGTGCACGTTCTAGCGTGAAGACATGACTGCACCGCTCCTCGACTCCCCCGTCGTCTCGACCCAGTGGCTCGCCGATCACCTCGGAGCCGACCACCTGGTAGTCCTGGATGCCACGGTGCACGTTCCCACGCTGCCCACCGGTCGTGTGGGCTACGTGAGCGGCCACGAGAGCTACGTACTCAGCGGGCACGTGCCCACAGCCGTGTTCGCGGACGTGATCGAGGAACTCTCCGATCCCGAGGGCAACTACCCGTTCACCCGGCCCTCGGCCGAGCGGTTCGCCGCCGCCGCGGGTGCGCTCGGCATCGACAACGAGACTGCGGTCGTCGTCTACGACAGCGCGGTCGGCCAATGGGCCGCGCGCGTCTGGTGGCTGTTCCGATCGTTCGGCTATGACAACGTCGCAGTGCTCGATGGCGGTTACACCAAGTGGACGGCCGAGGGCCGCGAGACCGACGTGGGCCACGTCGAGCCGGCGCCCGCACGCTTCCAGGCGGTCGAACGCCCCGAACTCTGGGCGGACAAGGCCGAGGTCGCGGCGATCGTTGCAGGCACAGCCCCCGGTGCGCTGGTGTGCGGCATCCCGCCGAAGGAGTTCACGGGCGAGGAGGGGCACCGGGCGCGGCGCGGTCACATCCCGGGCAGCCTGAGCGTGCCCGCGGGTCGGCTCGTCGACCGGGGAACGAACGCGCTGCTGCCCGTGGACCAGCTGCGCGCCACCGTCGCGCCGGTTCTCGACGAGAGCCGCGTGGTGACGTACTGCAACGGTGGTATCGCCGCGGCGTCCGATGCGCTCGCCCTCGTGCTCGCGGGTCATGGCAACGTCGCCCTGTACGACGGCTCGCTCAATGAGTGGGCAGCGGATGACGCCGCTCCCCTGGAGACGACACCCGCGTAACACTTCGGCGCCCCGTGGGTCATAGCGGTAACTGCCCGCAATGGATCCCGAGGTTCCGCATGTCCCACCGTCGCATATCAGCCACCCTCGTCACCGGCGCGCTCGTCGCATCCACCTTGCTGATCGGGCTGCCCGTGCTGCTCGCCGCACCCGCGAGTGCCGCCGACATTCCCGTCACCAGCGGCGATGACGACGGACCCGACACGCTGCGACAAGCCGTGGCGGCCGCTAATGCGCTGAGCGGCGACGACCTCATCGTCATCGACCCATCGGTGGGCACGATCTCTCTGGCCTCACCGCTCACGATCACCGACGGTGTGGCGATCCAGGGCAACGGCACCACGGTGACGCGCACCGACTCGTTCGACATGGTCGTCATCGATCTCGCCACGCCGGGGGCGGTGGAACTCGACTCCCTGAACTTCCAGCCCGAAGCCGACACGATCGGCCGTGCTGTATTCGCGACATCGGCAACGCCTGACTCGCTCACAATCACCGACTCCACCTTCACCGGTTTCAACTCCAACGACGGGTACATCGAGTACACCTCGACCACGGAACCCGGTGGAGCGGTGCGACTCGAGGCCGGCGATCTGCACGTCTCGGGTTCGACGTTCGACAGCAACTCCTCCTACGCCGAAGGCGGGGCGATCTCGGTCGGCACCATCACCGGTGACAGCAGCATCATGCGCTCGACGTTCTCGAACAACTTCACCATCGCCCTCAACAACACGGGTGGCGCGGGGCTCGCCGTCGGCACTATCAACCCGGATGCGACGTTGACCGTCGCACAGAGCTACTTCGTCGGCAACGGCTCGACTGCGACCAGACGCACGGGCTTCCGCGGGATCGGTATGCACGTCACGACCGTGCAGGGCTCGCTCGTGGTCGACTCCTCGACCTTCGATCACCAGTACCTCGAGCTCCCGGACACCGCGCCCGGCCCGATGTCGGGGTGGAGCGTCGGCATCGGCCGGGTTGCCGCAGGGGGTTCGGCCCGCATCGTCAATTCAACGTTCGACGAGCCTGCCATCGGTGACGTCAACCTGACGATCTACGTGGTCGCGGTCGGCACCGTCGAGGCGGATGCCAGCTTCACGCTCGAGCACTCGACCTCGGTCGGCGACGGCACCCTGAGCATCGACGACAACAGCGGAACCAGCGTCGTACGCAACACCATCGCCGACGGCATCGACGCGCCGAACGCGATCGTGGCGCGTGCCGGCGCACCGATTCCCGTGCAGTACAGCCTGCTCTCGAGCCCGTTCAACCCTGCCTACGTCACGGACGTCGCCGGCAACCAGTTCGACGTGCTCGACATGAAGCTTCAGCCCCTCGCCTACAACGGCGGCCCAACACCGACCATGATGATCGGCCCCGTGGGCCCCGCCGTCGGCACGGGGACGCCCGAGGCACTGCCCGGCGAGCCCACCCTCGAACAGCGGGGCACGGGTTACCTGCGGCGCTCCGGCCTTCTCGACATCGGGGCCGTCGAGCTTCCCGGTGACCTCCCGACCCTTCCGTTCGAAGACCCGCCCACCCCGGCGACTCCCGCGCTCGCCGCCACCGGGTCGGTCCTGCCGGCCGCGGCGCTGCCGCTCGGAGTTGGCGTTCTTCTCCTCGGTGGGCTGCTGCTTCTCGGCGGTCAGGTCAGGAGGGCAGCAAGCTCGGCGTCGTCGGTCACCGGCAGGCGGCACACGAAGTCTTCGCAGAGGTAAGCGGTCGCGACGCCCGGAACGCTCGACCGTCCCTCAAGCAGTTCGAAGCGCTGCGCGGTCCATTCGGCGGCCTGTGCGCGCGACACCACGAGCGTGAGACCGCCCTGCCAGGACCTGGCGCGGGCTGCGGCAGGAGCATCCGGATCGTCGGAAACGACGACGAGCTGGCGCAACGGTCGCGCGAGTTCCGACAGCACGCCGAGTGCGGCGCCGTGCGCGAGAGGGTGATGGGAGGCTGCCGCCGCGACCCGCTCCATCGCGGCGCGAGCGGCATCGCGATAAGCGGCACGCGCCGTCAGGCGGTGAAGTTGCACCGCGGCCGAAGCGATCGCCGACTGTCCGGACGGGTAGGCACCGTCGCTATCGTCGGCCGCGACCAGGAGCCCCTGCGCTGCGAGCACCGGGTCCTGTCCGCCCGGCACGCCGAATGGGTCGCCCGCGGCCATCGCGTCATCCACGAGGGTGCGGGCGAACACGGCGTAGCGCGCCTCGCCCGTCGCGATCGCGAGCTCGATGAGCCCTCCCGCGAACATGCCGTAGTCCTCGAGCGTGGGCCGGGCACGCGACACGGTGCCGTCGACCGATGCGCGCACCAGAGACGTGCCATGCCAGGCCAGAAGGCGGTCCGCGGCAATCTGCGCTGCCTCGATCCAGTCGGCCCGGTGGAGCACGCGCCCTGCGATCGCGAGCCCCTCGATCGCGAGTCCGTTCCACCCGGTGAGCAGCTTCTCGTCGAGGGCGGGTGGGGTCTCGGATGCCCGTGACGCGAGATCGAGCGCGTAGTAGCCGCCCTCGACCCGACGCCCCGCGACCGTGCTCTCGCTGTCCTGCGCCGATGTGAAGCCGCCTCCGGGCAGCTGGAGTGTCGTGAGCAGGAACTCGGCGACCCCCGCGGCGATCTCCGCGCGGCCCGCGAGCGCGTACGACGCAACAAGCTGGGCGTTGTCGTAGAGCATCCGCTCGTAGTGCGGCTCGGTCCAGTCGCGCCTGGTCGCGTATCGGAAGAATCCCCCGTCCGCGTCCCGGAGATCGGAGGCGGCCATCGCGTCGAGGCAGCGCGCTGCGAGTGCGGCGGCCGCGGCATCCCCGCCCCTGCCTCGGTCGACGAGCATCCGCAGCACCGGCGCGACCGGGAACTTGGGAGCGCCGCCGAAGCCGCCGTACTGCAGATCCTCCTGGGCGCCGAGGTCGGACACGACCGAAGCGAAGTCGACCTCGGCCGAGGCGACCTCGGGGCGGGTTGCGAGAGCCTCGGCAATGAGATCACCGTTGTTTTCGACCTCTTGTCGACGATCGCGCCAGGCTTGCAGCACAGCGTCGAGAATCTCGCGAAAAGCCGGGTGCCCCTGGGTCGCGATCGGTGGCCAGTAGGTGCCCGCGTAAAAGGCTCGGCCCTGCGGAGTGACGAACACGTTGAGCGGCCAGCCCAGATTCTGGGTGAATGCCCCCGCGGCGGCGAGATAGGTTGCGTCGACCTCGGCGTGCTCCTCGCGGTCGACCTTGATCGCGACGAGGTTGGCATTCATGTACTCGGCCAGGTGCGGGTCGCTGAAGCTCTCCCTGGCCATGACGTGGCACCAGTGGCAGGTGGAGTAGCCGATCGACACGAGTACGGGAACGTCGCGGCGCGCGGCCTCCGCGAACGGTTCGGGCCCCCACGCCCACCAGTCGACCGGGTTGTCGGCGTGCGAACGCAGGTAGGGGCTCGCGGCACCGGCGAGTCGATGGGGCATGGCACTCCTTGACCAAGCAATTACTCTTCTTGAAGGATGTCACGAACCCGCCTTGAGCTCGGCCGCCGCGAAGACCTCGGCGGAGATTGCGCGAACTGTTTCGGTCTGTGCTGTGTCGCGCTCGCCTTCTCGCGGTCGTCAGACTTCCCCGTCGACAAGCCTGCCGGCGAACCCTGTGTGAATCTCGTCGACGACGACTCCTGCGCCATCCATGACCGGCTCCGCCCGAGCGGCTATCGCGGCTGCACCGTCTTCGACTGCTTCGGTGCCGGCCAGAAGGTGAGTCGGAATACCTTCGCCGGCTCGTCGTGGCGCACCGATGCGGGCGTGCGCGGCGAGATGTTCGCGGTGTTCCCCGTGATGCGTCGGCTTCATGAGCTGCTCTGGTACCTCGATTGCGCGATCGCCTTCACCACCGACGAGGCGATCGGTGCTGCTCTGGCTGAGCAGTTCGACTCAGTTCGTCGGCTCACAGCGGGCGAACCGGCGGATGTGTGCGAAATCGACACCGACGCGCTCTACGACCGGGCGCGTCCGCTGCTCGTGCGGGCCAGCGCCGCCCACCGCGGCACGGGCGCCCGGCAACGCCCCGACCGTCGAATCCGGCCGGGTGCCGACCTGGTCGGCGTCGACCTTCGCCGGGTCGATCTGAGGTCGGCCGATCTTCGCGGGGCGCTTCTGATCGCAGCCGATCTCCGAGGCGTCGACCTCTCCCGGTGCGATCTCCTGGGTGTCGATCTCAGGGACGCGAACGTCGGCGGGGCGGACCTGTCGTCGGCACTGTTCCTCACCCAACCTCAGGTATCGGCGGCCACCGGAGACGCCGCGACCCGACTGCCGGAGGGCTTTGACCGGCCAGCGCATTGGGATCACAACCCGCTGACCTGACGGCTAGTGTCGAGGTATGTCGCCGACGACCATCACCTACATCGGCGGGCCGACCGCCCTGCTCGAGTACGCGGGCCTGCGCTTCGTCACGGACCCGACATTCGACCCGCCGCAGACGTACGCCGAGCCGAGATCGACCACACTCGTCAAGACGGCCGGGCCGGGCATCCCGAGGTCGGCGCTCGGCCACGTCGACGCCGTGCTGCTCAGCCACCACTCACATCGCGACAACCTCGACTACGAGGGCCTGGAGTTGATCGCCACGGGCATCCCGACGCTCAGCACAAGGGATGCCGCGTCCGATCTCTTCGGCGGGTCGGTGGTCGGCTTCGACTCCTGGGAGACTCACCACCTGGGCGATGTGACCATCACGGCGGTGCCCGCGCTGCACGGTCCGCCCGGGAGCGAGCCGTCGGTGGGCAAGGTCACGGGATTCGTGCTGGAGGCACCGGGAGAACCGACCGTCTATGTGAGCGGCGACAACGCGTCGCTTCCGCTCGTCGAGCAGATCGCGGATCGATTCCCGGAGATCGATATCGCGCTTCTCTTCGCCGGCGCGGCAACTGTGCCCCGAATCCCGTCGCGGCTCACCCTCTCGGCGGCCGACGCCCGCCAGGCGGCCGAGCTGCTCGGCGCATCCCGAGTCGTCGGTCTTCACACCGAGGACTGGGAGCACTTCGCCGAAGACGCCGCGCAGTTCGCCGCGGCGTTCGAGGGCAGCGGGCTACTGGTGCCCACGCCCCGCGGTGAGACGGTGACGCTGGCTGGTTGAGTAGGGCGGAGCCCGTATCGAAACCGGCTCGGTTGCGGATTTCGATACGCGCCTTCGGCGCTACTCAATCGGCCTCTACGTCAGAAAGTCGCCTCGTCGGGATTCGAACCGACCCGCATCCCCTGGTCGAGTCCGTCGATGGCCGCCATCTCCGCGGCCGTCAGCTCGAAGCCGAAGACGTCGAAGTTCTGGGCGATGCGCTCACGGGAATTCGACTTGGGAAAGACGATGATGCCGTGCTGCAGGTGCCACCGAATGACGGCCTGCGCGGGCGACACACCGTGAGCCCGCGCGGCGTCGGCGACAGCGGGCATCCCGAACAGGTCGTACTTGCCCTGCCCGAGCGGCCCCCACGCCTCGATCGCGATGCCCTTCGATGCCGCGTATTCGCGGATCGGTCGCTGAGCGAATGCGGGGTGCAGCTCGATCTGATCGACGGCCGGCACGGTGCCGCTCTCGCCGATCACGCGCTCGAGGTGTGGGATGTGGAAGTTGGAGACCCCGATCGAGGTCGTCTTGCCGTCGGCCTTCAGCTGCTCGAGGGTGTGCCAGCTCTCGAGGTAGCGGTCCAGATCGGGGCGGGGCCAGTGAATCAGGTAGAGGTCGACGTGGTCGAGCCCGAGCTTCTCGAGGCTGAGGTCCATGGCGTCGATCGCCGACTGGGTGCCCTGGTCGCTGTTCCACAGCTTGGTCGTGATGTACAACTCATCGCGGGGAATTCCTGACGCCGCGATCGCACGACCGACCCCGATCTCGTTGCCGTAGATCGCGGCGGTGTCGATGTGACGGTACCCGACCTCGAGCGCGTCGGAGACGATCCGTTCCGTCTCCTCCGGGTCGACCCGGAAGACGCCGAACCCCAGCTGGGGAATCGTGGTGCCGTCGTTGAGCGTGATGCGGGGTGTCGTCATCCCTCCAGCCTACGGCCGCTGCGCGACCTGCGGACCGCTCAGGGGTCCGGGCCGACCGCCCGTGAGACCGTCGTAGAGCTTGCGCCCGATCCGTGCCAGATCGGCGAGGTCACGGTCGTCGAGGTGGACGAAGAAGCTGCCGCGCACCTGACCGACATGCCCCACGGATGCCGCGGCAAGAGCCCTCCGCCCCTCCCCCGTGAGCCGCAGCAACGTCACCCTCCGATCGCTCGCGTCGGGCACTCGCTCGACCCACCCCGACTCCTCGAGCCGCGCGACCGCGTGGGACATGCGGCTCGGCGAGTAGTCGAGTTCTGCGGCGAGAGCGGCGAGCGGGATCGAATGCTGCTCGCCCAGCACGACGAGGATGGCGTAGTACGCGTGCGGCATCCCCGAGTCCCGTTGCAGCTGCCGTTCGAGGTCGCGCTCGATCAACTGCCAGCTGATCAGGTTGGGGCGCCAGGCCGCCAACTCCTCGTCGGTGAAGCGATTGCCGGACGTCATGGCCTCCACCCTACGGGGCCATAAACTGTAAGGCTCATGTCCGAGGACCTCCCCCCGATCACCTATCCCCCCGAGCTGCCGGTCAGCCAGCGGCGGGATGACATTGCCGACGCCCTGCGCGCGAACCAGGTGATCATCGTCGCCGGCGCCACGGGCTCGGGCAAGACGACCCAGCTGCCCAAGATCCTTCTCGAGCTCGGCAAGCGCAGCATCGGGCACACCCAGCCGCGGCGGATCGCGGCCCGCACGATCGCCGAGCGCGTCGCGCAGGAACTCGGCCAGGAGGTCGGTGGCCTGGTCGGATACCAGGTGCGTTTCACCGATCGGGTGGGGCCGCAGACCCGCATCAAGCTCATGACTGACGGAATCCTGCTCAACGAGATCCACCGCGACCGCGACCTGAAGAAGTACGACGCGATCATCATCGACGAGGCCCACGAGCGCAGTCTCACCGTCGACTTCCTGCTCGGCTACCTCAAGCAACTGCTCCCCCGCCGACCCGATCTCACTGTCGTGATCACGAGTGCGACCATCGACCCCGAGAGCTTCGCCCGGCACTTCGCGGATGCCGCCGGCACACCCGCCCCGATCATCGAGGTATCCGGGCGCACCTACCCCGTCGAGATCCGTTACCGACCGCTGGTGGCGGAGGCTCTCGAGGCCGAGGACGCGGATCTCGACAAGCTCGATCAGCAAACGACCCCCGTCGACCGCGACTACCTGCAGGGCATCACCGACGCCCTCGACGAGCTCGGTCGCGAGGGCGACGGCGACGTGCTGGTGTTCCTCTCGGGTGAGAACGAGATCCGGGATGCCGAGGAGGCCATCCGCGGACGCATCTCGGCGGGCTCGATGACCGCGGGCACCGAGGTGCTACCGCTCTACGGTCGGCTCAGCGCCGCCGACCAGCATCGGGTGTTCGAGACGTCGCGCACGCCGGGAGTGCGGCGCCGGGTCGTGTTGGCGACGAACGTGGCGGAGACGTCGTTGACGGTGCCGGGCATCCGCTATGTCATCGACGCGGGCACCGCCCGCATCAGCCGGTACAGCGTGCGCTCGAAGATTCAGCGGCTGCCGATCGAGGCGATCAGTCAAGCCAGCGCGAACCAGCGCTCGGGGCGCTCTGGTCGCACGAGCGACGGCATCGCGATCCGGCTGTACAGCGAGGAGGATTTCGCCCGGCGGCCCGAGTTCACCGAGCCCGAGATCCTGCGCACGAACCTCGCTGCGGTCATCCTGCAGATGATCTCGCTCGGCTTGGGCGACATCGCCAGCTTTCCCTTCCTGCAGCCGCCGGACTCCCGGGGCATCAAGGATGGCCTCGACCTGCTGAAGGAACTGGGCGCGGTGGAGGACGGCGGGTCGAGTAGCGCGAAGCGCGTATCGAGACCCGGTTTCGATACGGCTTCGCCTACTCAACCAGCCGGGCCCCGCATAACCTTCATCGGCAAGCAGCTCACCCAGTTGCCTCTCGACCCGAGGCTCGCCCGCATGGTGATCGAGTCGAAGCAGCACGGCACCACCCGCGAGGTGATCGCGATCGTTGCGGGTCTCAGCATCCAGGACCCCCGGGAACGTCCGCTCGAGCGGCGAGCCCAGGCCGATCAGCAGCACGCGCGCTTCGTCGATCCGACGAGCGACTTCCTCACGCTGCTGAACCTGTGGAACTACCTCGAGGAGAAGCAGAAGGAGCTGTCGGGCAACGCATTCCGTCGACTCGTGAAGTCGGAGTACCTCAACTACCTGCGGGTGCGGGAGTGGCAGGACGTGTTCCGCCAGTTGAGCCGAGCCGCCAAACCCCTCGGGCTTCATGTGGGAGAGGCGCACGTCAACCCTGACGGCATCCACCGCTCGATTCTCGCCGGACTGCTGAGCCAGATCGGCCTGCGCGATCTCGCGAAGAAGGACTACGTGGGGGCACGCCAGAGTCGCTTCGTGATCTTCCCGGGATCGGCCCTCGCGAAGAAGCAGCCCGCCGCGATCATGAGCGCCGAGCTCGTGGAGACCAGCCGCCTGTTTGCGCGCACCAACGGAGCGATCGATCCGGCGTGGGCGGAGAAGATCGCCGGCGATCTCGCCAAGCGCAGCTACTCGGAGCCGCACTGGGAGAAGAAGCAGGGGGCCGTCGTCGCGTACGAGCGGGTGACCCTCTACGGCGTGCCCATCATCGCGAAGCGCCGGGTGCAGTTCTCCCGCATCGACCCTGCCTACGCGCGCGAGCTGTTCATCCGGCACGCGCTCGTGGATGGTGAGTGGGACCTCGACCGGGTCGATCAGCGGCTGGCCGCGTTCGATCGGGCCAACCGGGCCCTGCGTGCGCAGCTCGCCGAGCTCGAAGAGCGGACCCGGCGCCGCGACATCCTGTACGACGACGAGGCGATCTTCGAGTTCTACCTGCGTCGCATCCCGGCGGATGTCGCGTCGACCCGCGACTTCGAGGGCTGGTGGAAGAAGGCGCGCCTCGAGACACCCGACCTGCTCACCATGACGCCCGAGAACCTCATGCCCGACGACGCTCCGGTCGTCGACGAGGAGGCGTTCCCGAGCAGCTGGACGCACGGCGACCAGACTCTCGCTCTGACCTACCGGTTCGAACCCGGCGCCGAAGACGATGGCGTCACCGTCGCGGTGCCCCTGCCCCTGCTCGCCGGCCTGCGATCGGACGGCTTCGACTGGCAGGTGCCCGGCCTGCGCGAGGAGCTCGTGACCGCGCTCATCAAGAGCCTGCCCAAGCACATCCGCAAGAACGTCGTTCCCGCCGCCGACTGGGCGCGCAAGCTGCTCGTGCCGGTGGTCGAGCGAAGCCGGGACCTGCCGCACGGATCTCGACTGCGCTCGATCACCGAGGAGCTCGCAGCCGAGATCACCGCACAGACCTACACGCCAGTGACCGCCGCCGACTTCGATCTCGACCGTGTGCCCGAGCACCTGAAGGTCACCTTCGCGGTCTTCGACGAGAAGGGCAAGCGCGTCGCTGCAGGCAAGACGCTCAGCGCCCTGCAGGCCAGCCTCAAGCCCGCTGCGCGCGAATCGGTCGCGCGCGTGGTCGAGACCCCGCGCGACAGCCTCGAACGTGCCGGACTGACCACGTGGGACTTTGACGCCCTCGACCGGGTGAGGGATACCCGGCACGGCGGCAACACGATCCGGGCCTACCCCGCGCTCGTCGACGAGGGGTCGAGCGTGTCGATCCGGCTGTTCGGCACCCCGCACGACCAGGCCGTCGCCCATCGCGCCGGGGTGCGTCGGCTGCTGCAGAAGGCCATCCCCTCCCCGACCGGGTACGTGCAGGAGCACCTCACCACCCAGGAGAAGCTGGTGCTCGCCCAGAGCCCGTACCGCACCACGGCCGAACTCTTCGATGACTGCATGATCGCCTGCATCGACGCCGTCGTCGGCGACGCCGAGCCGTGGACGCGCGCCGAATTCGAGACGCTACGGGATGCCGTCTCGGCAACGATCGTCGACTCGCTGTTCGAGACGGTCGCCCTCGTCTCCCGCATCATCGGCAAAGGTCGGGACGCCGACCGCGCCATCCGCGGCGCCACCAGCATGGCGCTGATCTCCCCGCTCGCCGACGCCCGCAGCCAGCTCGAAGCACTGCTCTACCCCGGCTTCGTGGCCATCACCGGCGCGCGCCAGCTGCGTCGGTTGCCCGTCTACCTCGACGGGCTCATCCACCGCGTCGACAAGCTGGCGGAGAACCCGTCCCGCGACCGCGTGTGGATGGCCGAGGTGCAGGCGGCGAGTGACCGATACACGGCGGCGGGAGGGGCGCTGCCGCTGCAGGCGGGGGCTGAGGCCCGCGTCATCCATGCCCGCTGGATGCTCGAGGAATTCAGGCTGAGCCTGTTCGCCCAGCACTTGGGAACCGCGGAACCCGTCAGTCTCAAGCGCATCACGGCCGTCCTGACCGGGCCCTGACACGCGCTAGCCTGATGGGCGGACATACTTCAGTTGCAGAGAGGCATCTTCCGTGGCCAACACCTCACATCGTGACGTCTCGCCCGACATCGCGAGGTCATGGCTCTTGGTCAACGCCACCCGCCCGGAGACCTTCGACGCCGCCGAGAAGTCGCGCGCAGACCAGATCATCCTCGACGTCGAAGACGCCGTGGACCCTCGCCTCAAGCCGCAGGCGCGCGCCGACGTCGCGACCTGGCTCGCCGCGGGCGGCACCGGTTGGGTGCGCATCAACGACCGCACGAGCGACTTCTGGTCCGATGACGTGGATGCCCTGGCCGGGCTCCCCGGGCTGCGCGGCGTCATGCTCGCGAAGGCCGAAGCCGCCGCCCACGTCTCCGAGACGTTCGATCGCCTGCGCGGCACCACCCCGGTGATCGCCCTGGTTGAGTCGGCGCTCGGCATCGAGGAGGCGGCATCCATCGCGCGGGCCCGCGGCGCGTACCGCCTCGCCTTCGGCAGCGGCGACTACCGCCGCGATACCGGAACCAGCTCAGATGACCTCGCCATGGCGTACCCCCGCTCGCGCCTCGTCGTGGCGAGCCGCGTCGGCAACCTTCCCGGCCCGATCGACGGCCCGACCGTCGGCACCAATCACCCGGTGCTGCGCGAACAGGGCGAGATGGCCGTCGCCCTCGGCATGACCGGCAAGCTCTGCCTCGACACCGACCAGCTGCCCATCATCAACGAGGTCATCAGCCCGACCCGCTCCGACGTGGCGTGGGCGCGCGAGTTCCTCGAGGACTTCGAGGCCCGCGGCCGCGTCATCCGCGATGGAAGCGACCTGCCGCGTCTGGGCCGTGCCGAGAAGATCGACAAGCTCGCGCGCGCCTTCGGGGTCGAGCCGGCGTGAACACGACCCCGGTCGCCCTGCCCGGCCTCGCCGGAAAGACCGTCGTGGTCACGGGGGCGCTCGGCGGTCAGGGGATCGCGGAGACTCTCGCGCTGCTCGCGTCGGCCGCCGACGTCATCGCGACTGACCTGGCCCCCGGTCCGTCGACCGAGCTGACGGATGCCGCAGCTCCCCTCCCCGGCACCCTCACCTACCGGCAGCTCGACGTCAGCTCCGAGGGTGGCTGGGCCGCGCTGGCCGAGTTCGCGACGGGGCTCGGCGGTGGGGTGCAGGGACTGGTCAACAACGCGGGCATCCCCTTCCGCGCCAGGCTCGGCGACATCGAGCTTGCCGACTGGGACCGCGTGATCGGCATCAACCTCACGGGGCCGATGCTGGGTATCCGCACCCTGTCGCCGCTCATGCCGCGCGGGGCATCCATCGTCAATGTCGGCTCGCTCGCCGGACTGAACGCGCACCACACCGTGGCCTACACGACCAGCAAGTGGGGGCTGCGCGGGCTCACCCACGTCGCGGCGACCGAGCTCGGCGCACGGGGCATCCGGGTCAACATCGTGCACCCCGGGTACGTGGAGACCCCGATGATGGCCGCGGCTCCCGCGATCATGACCGAGGCGCAGCTGGCCCTCACCCCGCTGGAGCGCACCGCCCAGCCCGAGGAGGTCGCGTCGGTGGTCGCGTTCCTCCTCTCCGACCTCGCGAGCTACGTCACCGGGGCGGAGATCCCGATCGACGGCGGCTTCTCCTCGTCGGGCGGGGTCAAGTACCTCTCCGACACCATCGCCCGCAACCAGGCGCCGAAGGCCGGCGCATGACCGGCCGCCTCGACGGCAAGGTCGCCGTCATCACAGGCACCGCGAGCGGACAGGGGCGGGCCGCCGCCGAGCTGTTCGCGAGCGAAGGCGCGATCGTCGTCGGCTGCGACGTGGATGCCGCGGGCAGCACCGAGACCGTCCGGCTGGTCACCGCGGCCGGCGGCACCATCACGAGCACCCACCCGCTGGATCTCACCGACGACGCAACGGTCCGCGACTGGATCGCCCAGGTCGTCGCCGACTTCGGCCGCATCGACATCCTCTACGCCAACGCCGGGGCGACCCGCTTCGCGCCGGTCGCCGACACCAGCTACGACGACTGGGCGTGGGTGCTGCGCCACGAGCTCGACATCGTGTTCCTGCCGGTGCACCACGCCTGGCCGCACCTGTCGGAGGGCGCGAGCATCGTGCTCGTCGGGTCCACCGCGGGAATCACCGGGTCGATGACCAACACGCGCATCGCCCACACCGCCACCAAGGGCGGCGTGGTGGCGATGACCAAGCAGCTCGCCGCCGAGGGGGCGAGCCGCGGCATCCGTGCCAACTGTGTGAGCCCGGGAATGATCCTCACGCCGGCGACACAGGGTGACCTGCTCGCCGACGACCACCCCATGCGCCAGATCGCACAGCACATCCCACTCGGCCGCATCGGGCAGCCGATCGAGGTCGCCAGGGCGGCGCTGTTCCTCGCCAGCGATGAGGCGTCGTACATCACCGGGGCGAACCTGGTGATCGACGGGGGTTGGTCGGCAGTGCTGCCGGGCTGACCCCTCGCCACCGCCCGTCAACGGGCATAGCCTGAGAGCATGTCAACGGCTGTGATCGTGGATGCCCTGCGCACCCCCTCGGGCCGGGGCAAGCCGGGCGGCGCGCTGTCTGGTGAGCACCCGGTCGACCTCCTCGGCACCGTGCTCGCGACGCTAGTCGCGCGCAACGACCTCGACCCCGCGCTCATCGACGACGTGATCGCCGGGTGCCTCTCTCAGATCGGCGAGCAGTCGGTCAACATCGCCCGCAATGCGGCTCTCGCCGCCGGCTTCCCGTTCTCGGTACCCGGCACGACGATCGACAGGCAGTGCGGGTCGAGCCAGCAGGCGGCCGCCTTCGCCGCGCAGGGCGTGATTGCCGGTGCGTACGACGTGGTGATCGCGTGCGGGGTCGAACTGATGAGCAAGAACCCCATCAACTCGGCAACGCTCGGGCTCGACAACTGGGGACCCATTGTGCGGTCCCGTTTCCCCGACGGTCTGGTCGGGCAGGGCATCTCGGCGGAGTTGATCGCGGCTCGCTGGAACCTGAGCCGGGCGGCGCTGGACGAGTTCGCCGCACGGTCGCACGAGAAAGCCGCCGCGGCATCCTTCGAATCGGAGATCATGCCCGTCGGCGACTTCGAGGCCGACGAGACCATTCGGCCGGGCACGACGGCGGAGGGGCTCGCGAGTCTGAAGCCCGCCTTCGAAGATGCCGCGCTGGGTCACCGCTTTCCCGAGATCGACTGGCGCATCACCGCCGGCAACTCGTCGCCGCTCACCGACGGCGCTTCGGCCGTGCTCATCATGAGCGAGGAGAAGGCGAACCACCTCGGCCTGCGCCCCCGCGCGCGCTTCCACTCGTCGGTCGTGGTCGGCAGCGACCCGATCGAGATGCTCACGGGAATCCTCCCGGCGACCCACAAGATTCTCGACCGCAGCGGCTTCTCCATCGACGACTTCGACACCGTCGAGATCAACGAAGCATTCGCCTCGGTGCCCCTGGCCTGGCAGCACGAGTTCGAGATCGACCACAACCGGCTGAACCCCCGTGGCGGCGCCATCGCCCTCGGGCACGCGCTCGGGTCGTCGGGAACGCGCATCCTCACCAGCATGGTCAACCAGCTCGAACTCTCGGGCGGTCGCTACGGCCTGCAGGTCATGTGCGAGGGTGCCGGTATGGCCAACGCCACCATCATCGAGAGGCTCTAGATGAAGATCGCCGGATGCTCGGCTCTCGTCACCGGCGGCGCGAGCGGGCTCGGACTCGCCACCGCCCTCGCCCTCGCAGGGCGCGGTGCGCACGTCGTCATCGCCGACCTCCCCTCCTCGCGCGGCACCGAGCTCGCGGCCGAGCACGGCCTCACCTTCGTCCCCGCCGACGTGACCGACGAGCACTCGGTGGCTCGAGCGGTCGAGGCCGCGACCGAGCTCGGCCCGCTGCGCGTAACGGTGTGCTGCGCCGGAGTCGCCACCGCCGAGCGTGCTGTGGGGCGCGACGGGCCGCTGCCGCTGGAGCGATTCGAGCGTGTGATCGCCATCAACCTCACCGGCACCTTCACGACGGTGAAGCTGGCCGCGGCCGCCATGATGGCGACCGAGCCCGTCGAGGGCGAGCGAGGCGTCATCGTCATGACCGCGTCGGTCGCCGCGTTCGACGGCCAGATCGGTCAGCCCGCGTACGCCGCGTCGAAGGCGGGCGTCGCCGGGATGACCCTGCCGCTGGCTCGCGAGTTCGCCCAGACTCAGATACGAGTGGTTTCCATCGCTCCGGGGATCTTCCAGACGCCGATGATGGCAGGCCTGCCGCAGGCGGCGCAGGATTCCCTCGCGGCGCAGGTGCCGCATCCGTCACGGCTGGGTCGACCCGACGAATATGCCGCACTCGCGCTGCACATCGTCGACAACGCGATGCTCAACGGAGAGACGATCCGTCTTGACGGCGCGATCAGGATGGGGCCGAGGTAGGCGGGTTGAGTAGCGGCAGCGCCGCGTATCGAAACCCCTACAGCACCTTCTCGAAGCACAGCGCCCCGGGAATCGCGTCGTACTTGCCGTAGGGCGGGATCGCCACGTAGCCGAGGTCTTCGTACAGCGTGATCGCCGGCACCTGCAGGGGGCCGGTCTGCAGCACGAGGGATGCCGCGCCACGCCCGCGCGCGATGGTCTCGAGTTCGCCCATCAGCAGCCGTGCGACCCCCCGACCACGCACGCTCTCGGCGACGAACACCTTCTTCACCTCGAGCACCGCCCGGTCATCGAGCGCGACCCGGTCATCGAGCGAAGCCCGGTCATCGAGCCTGTCGAGATGCACCGGCCGCAGCGCGGAGTGCCCGACCGCTTCCTCACCGTCGAGCGCGATGATCGTGGTGACGATCTCTGCCGGATCCACGGTGAGCGCGTCGGCGATGGCTGCCGTCACTTCCGCACTCTGGCCAGACGCGAACGCCGCGTACATGGCGCTCGTCTCGGCATCCATCGCCTCGCGCAGGGCGACCGCGCGCGGATCGAGCCAGTCGACGTACTCGATGCGGATCGGGTTTCGATACGCCGCATCGCGGCTACTCAACCGGCCGCCGCCTAATCACTCGCTCTTGGCGCCCACCGTGGCCGACGCGTTCGACTCGTACGACGTGTTGGTCGACTCGAAGAAGTTGACGAGCTGGAGGGTGTCGTTGGCGGCCGCCATCCACTTGGCAGGGTTGGAGACGTTGTAGTGCGCCTCGAATCCGAGCTCCTCGAGTCGACGATCGGCCAGGTACTTGACGTACTGGTTGATGTACGTCGCGTTGAGGCCGAGGATGCCGTTGGGGAGCAGGTCGTGGTTGTACGCCTCCTCCATCTCCACGGCATCCAGGATCATCTGCTTGATCTCGGTGGCGAACTCCTCCGTCTGCAGGTCGGGGTTCTCCTCGAGCACGGTGAGGATCAGGTTGATGCCGAACTTGAGGTGCAGGCTCTCGTCGCGCACCACCCAGTCCATGAGCGAGCCGAAGTTGCGCAGCAGGTTGCGCTGGCGGAAGCTCAGCGCGACCATGAAGCCCGAGTAGAACCAGACGCCCTCGAGGATCACGTTGTACGCGACGAGGTTGCGCACGAAGTCCTTCTTGCCCTCGGTCGTGGTGATGTCGAGTGTCTGCTCCGTCATGCGACGGATGTACTTGACCTCGAACTCCTCCTTGCGAGCCATCGAGGGCACGTTCACGTGCGAGCCGTAGGCGGCCTCACGATCGATCGGGAAGGTCTCGAGCACGTACTCGAAGCTCATGCAGTGGTTGGCTTCCTCCCACATCTGCTTTGCGAGGTACAGCGTTGCCTCGGCCGCGTTGACGTAGGGGTAGACACCGAATGCCAGAGCCTTGTTGACGAGCAGCTCGTTGGGATTGAAGTAGCTCATCAGGAAGGTGACCGCGTGACGCTCCTCGTCGGTCATCTTCTTGAAGTCGGCGATGTCTTCACCGAGCTGGATCTCGTTGGGGAACCACGTGTTCGCGACCGCCTGGTCGTACAGGTCCATCGCCCACTGGTAGCGGATCGGCTTGAGCAGCAGGCCGTCCTGAAGGCCTGTTCCTAGGATTCCCATGATTACTGGCAGCTTTCACATTGCAGGTCGTCCATCGGGTCCGATGGCACGTAGTACTCCTCGACGGCGGTGACGCGATCCATCACGCACCGGCCTTCGGGGCGAGCCCGCCGAACCCGCGGCGGGCGGGGGCTGCGGCGGCCGGAGCATCCGCAGCGGCCGGGGCGGCGACGGATGCCACGATCTCCTCGGCCTTGTTCACCTTGACGGTCGACTGCTCGGCCGTGTGGCGCGGCTTCATGTGCAGGTAGTAGGTCGTCTTCACGCCCCGCTCCCACGCCGCGTAGTAGATGTCCATCATGTCGCCGAGGTCACGCGTCTCGAGGTACATGTTGCGGCTGATCGCCTGGTCGATCCACTTCTGGGCCCGGGCAGCCACCTCCAGGAACGCGTACGGCGAGAGCTGGAAGCTCGTCTTGTAGACCTCCTTGAGCTCGTCGGGGATCGACGCGATCGACTGGATGTCGCCCTGGCTGCGCAGGATCGCCTCGCGGGTCGACTCCCACAGCCCGCGCTTCTGCAGGTCGCGCACCAGGTTGGCGTTGACCTCGAGGAACTTGCCGTTCGAGGTCGCACGGCTGAAGATCTGCGCGAACTGCGGGTCGAGACCCGGCGTGGTGCCGGCGACGAGACCAATGGATGCCGTGGGCGCGATCGCCATGAGCGTCGCGTTGCGCATGCCACCCTTGACCTTCGCGCGCAGGGCGTCCCAATCGAGTCGGGTCGTGCGGTTGACCTTGATGGCCAACCCGCGATCGGCCTCGGTGAGGGCGATCGAGTCGAGCGGCACCATGCCCTGCGACCAGCGGCTGCCCTCGAAGTTGGCGTACGCGCCGCGCTCCTTGGCGAGCTCAGCCGAGGCGTCGATCGCCGCGTAGGAGACGTGCTCGAGAATCTCGTCGATGAGGTCGTAGGCCTCTTCGCTCTCGTAGCTGATGCCGAGCTTCTCGATCACGTCGGTGAAGCCCATGACTCCGAGGCCGACGGCGCGGTTCTGCTGGTTGGAGAAGTCCGCCTCCTTGACGCTGGAGCGCGTGATGTCGATGAGGTTGTCGAGCTGGCGCACCGCGAGGCGGGCCGACTCCTCGATCTTGCCGAAGTTCAGCGTCGGTCGCGCCTGCCCTGAGCCTGTCGAAGGGTCATCCAGGTGCTGCGACAGGTTGATCGACGCGAGGTTGCAGACGGACACGTTGTCCTCGTCCTGCGGGAGGGTGATCTCGGTGCACAGGTTGGAGAGGTGGATCGTGCCGGTGTTGTTGTTGAGGGCGCGGTTGTTGATCGTGTCCTTCCAGGTGAGCCACGGGTGGCTGGTGGTCTGGAGGGAGATGAGGATCGCCTTGAACTGCTCTCGCGCGGTGATCTTCTTGAACAGGCGCATCTCGCCGGCCTCGGCCTTGGCGACGTACTCGTTGTAGCGCTCGGAGAAGGCCTTGCCGTAGAGCTCGTTGAGGTCGGAGACCTCGAGCGGGTCGAACAGGTACCAGTCGTCGTCGTTCTGCACGCGCTTCATGAACTCGTCGCTGATCCACACCGCGGTGTTGGCGGTGCGGGTGCGGCGGTACGGGTCGCCGGAGTTCTGGCGCAGGTCGAGGAACTCGGGGAAGTCGAGGTGCCAGTTCTCCATGTAGAAGCACAGGGCGCCGAACTTCTTGCCGCCGCGGCTGACCGCCCGCAGGATCGAGTCGATCGTGTGCATGAACGGGATCGGGCCGGTCGAGGTCGTGTTGTTCGAGCGGATGGGCGAGCCCTGGGCGCGAAGCTTGGTCACCGAGAGGCCGATGCCGCCGGTGCCCTTGGTGAGCCACATCACGTCGCGCGTGGTCTTGGCGATGTGCTCCATGTCGTCCTGCATCTCCATGACGAAGCAGTTCGCGAGCTGGGGGTAGATGGTGCCGGCGTTGACGAGGGTGGATCCCGCGGCCAGGTACTCGAGGCTGGCCATCTTGCGGTAGAACTTCAGCGCGGTCTCGGTGGGGTTCGCCTCGTTGAGCGAGAGACCCATCGCGATGCGCATCCAGAAGTACTGCGGAACCTCGAGCGCGTCGCCGTTGCGACCCTTGATGCCGTAGCGGTTGTTGAGGGTCACGACGCCGATGTACTTGAGCAGCTCATCGTGGGCGGGCTCGAGGTGGGACGCGAGCTCGTCGAGGTCGAACATCTCGGTCAGGCGCGGGTCGAGCAGACCCTCCTCGACGCCGCGGGCGACGTTGGGCGCGAAGTGCGAGCGGTGCAGCTCCTTGAGCTCCTCGGCCGTCTCGTAGTCGCCGAGCACGCGCTTGTAGATGGTCTTGAGCAGCAGCCGGGCGGCGACGACGTCGAACGCCGGGTCATCCTTGACGTTCTGCAGCGCCACCTGAATGACGGCCTCGTCGAGCTGCTGGGTGGTGATGCCGTCGAAGAGGGTGAGCTCGAGCTCCGAGGCGATCTGGGTCACCCAGGTGATGTTGTCGTCGAGACCGACGGTTGCGGCTTCGATGGCGAGGTTGATCTTGTTGGCGTCGTAGGGCTCCCGCTGACCGCTGCGCTTGACGACTGTAATTGACACGAAATCTCCCTCTTGCAACCCTGAAATTGCCCTCACCGTGGGGCATCTCATCCCCGAATTCCCCATCCGGCGGATTCCCCCGGCCTGACGGTCTGATCACTATATATCCGGGTACCGACACGATGCGAACCCTACATATAGTGGGCGTGTCGTCCACAGATGTGCATAACTTGCACGACTTGTCCACAGGCTACGAGGCGCCTCCGACACCGATACCGCCCCGAAACCAGCGGTAAGTCCCGGGGCTAAGCTGGTGATCTTGTGAAGAGCTACATCGACCTGTTGAAAACCCCCGGAGTTGCGCGCATCCTGTCGGCGCAGCTCCTCGCGCGTTTTCCCGGCGGGATGCTCTCACTGGCCTACCTGCTGCACATCGAGCACATCTTCAACTCGTACGGCGCTGCGGGGCTCGTGCTGGCAGCGACCAGCGTCGGTCAGGCGGTCTCCGGACCGGTCACCAGCCGCTGGATGGGCGTCTGGGCGATCCGCCCCGTGCTCATCCTCACCACCTCGATCTGCGCCCTCTCGATGGCCACCATCGCCTTCGTGCCGCTGCCCCTGGTCGGCTACATGATCGTCGGACTCATCGGCGGCCTCAGCTATCCGCCCATCCAGCCCGCGGTGCGCACCATCTACCCGAAGATGGTCAATTCGCAGCAGCTGACCCCGCTGTTCTCGCTGGATGCCTCGGCTCAGGAGATCATCTGGATCGCCGGTCCCGTGCTCGTGACTTTCGTCTCCATCCAGATCTCCACCGTGCTCGGCATCGTCATGGCCATGGCCTTCCTCATCTTCGGCGGGGCGTGGTTCATCTCCAGCCCCGAGGTCGGTCGGGTGCGCATCCCCCGCTCGAAGCGTCGACTGGGAGTCGTGCTGGCGAGGCCGCCCGTGCTCCTCGCCACCGTCGTGGGCTTCCTGCTCGTCGGATCCTGCGCCGCCGTCGAGGCGGGCGTGGTCGCCACCTTCGGTGAGGGTGGGCCGGTCGCCGGAACGGTGCTCGCGCTGTGGGCCATCTCGTCGCTTGCGGGCGGTCTGCTGCTCGGACACATCCCGGTCGGGCCGTGGGCCCTGGCCAGGCGGATGATCGTGGTCGCCGTCGGCTGCGCACTCGCGATCTTCGCCTGGGACTTCTGGTCGCTGTCCGCCGCCCTGTTGGTTGCCGGACTCTGCATCGCACCAGCACTCGCGGTGATGTTCGCGATCGTCTCGGCAAGCGTCAAGTTCAGCGACACCGCCGAGGCGTACGGCTGGGTGGGCACCGGACAGCTCATCGGCGCGGCGATCGGGTCAGCGGTCGCGGGCTTCCTCATCGACTCGGCCGGCGCAGGTGGTGCGTTCTGGACGGCCGCAGGGTTCGCCGCAGTCGGCGCGATCGTTCCTCTGGTGTTCCGCCGGGCGCATCCGGATCTGCGGGGTCGGGACGCGAGCCCCATCCCCGACACGGAGCCGGTACCGATCCAGCCCAGCTGACGAGCTCAGGCCGACGACCGAGGGGGCGCCCTAGCCGGGGCGGACTGCGGAGATCGTGACCGCCCATCCGATGATCGAGATGATGATCGTGAGCGCGCCACCGACCAGGGGAACCCAGAACGCGAGTCGGCGCAGCACGAGCAGCACGATCGCTCCGATGACCACGAAGAGCGCCGGGATCCAGACCGCGTACAGGGCGATCATCATGCCGTTGGCCATCTGGTTCTCGTCGCACACGCTCGATGCACCGCAACTGTCCCCCGCGAAGGCGAGGAAGAAGGCGCTGAAGCTGGCCACGAGCGTGCCGAGGAGGTAGGCGATCAGCAGAACGATCGTGAGGATGAGGTCCCAGGTGCGGCGCGGGCGTGGCGTTGCGGAGGTCGCGGCGGGATCCGGTGCGGAGGTGACGGCGTCGGTCATGGCACTCACCGTAGCGAACGAAGGCGGCTTCGTTCGCGTCTGAAGTCGATTTCCTCACCGATCACTACGGCGATGAGCACAACGTTGGCGATCCAGGAGTGCACCAGAGCGGGCAGTTGAATGCCCGACAGCAGCACAACGGCGCCGAAGATCACGAGAAGACCGACACCGGCAAGGTGCGACTTGAGCCACGGGGCGCCGATGGACTTCTTGAACACCAGGTTGCCGATGAGGTACAGCGCGGGCGCGCCGTACACGAGTGCCAGGGTCAGCTGCCTGGGCGCATCGATCGGGTGCGCGAGCACCAGCTCGTCGGCGACGGCGATGACGACGATTCCCGCGACGAGCACGACGTGCAGGTAGGTGTAGCTGTTGGCGGCCACCAGGCTGGGATTGCTGTGGCGACGGATGAAGCGTGAGCCGCCCGACTCGGCCCTGCTGAAGTACAGCAGCCACAGCAGGATGCTCCCGGTGATCGACGCGAAGAACGCGATGGTGGGCAGGTCGATCGGATGGTCGGCGAAGGCCGTTCCCGTGACCAGCACCGACTCGCCGATGGCGATGATCACGAAGAGCCCGGCCCGCTCCGACATGTGACCGCCGCGGATGGGGATGCCGCCGATGTACGAGCTGCGAAGCCCCGGAACCCAGTAGCGGGACACCGGACCGAGATACTCGATCACGATCGCCACACCCCAGAGCACCAGTCGCGCCGTCAGGTCTTCGGTGAGTGCACCCCAGAACCAGAAGATCGCGCTGACGCAGAACCAGATGGTCAGCCGGGTGACGTTGAGCGCGTTCTCCGGTACGAACCGCACCATGCTGAGGATCGTGAAGATCGCACGCCCGACCTGCATGGCGACGTAGGCGGAGACGAACAGCAGCGCGCGGTCGCCGAAGGCCTCGGGGATCGAGGTGCTCATCAGCAGGCCAAGCACCATGAGGATGATGAGCATCCAGCGCACGGCCGCCTTGTCGGGGTCGAGCCAGTTCGTCACCCAGGCGGTGTACACCCAGACCCACCAGACGGCGAGGATTATCACCGTCGCCTGAAGCCCGCCGTCGAGCGCGTGTCCATCGTCGATCGAGTGCACCAGCGTGTGCGAGATCTGGGTGACGGCGAAGACGAAGACGAGGTCGAAGAATAGCTCGAGGAAGCTCACCCGGTCGGCGTGCTCTCCGTCACCGCGCAGGAGGTCGGTGGTGAACCCCGGCCACTTCGCCGTGACGTTGCGCTTGGTCGGGCTCATCGTCATCCCCTCTCAGAAGCAATAGTGCCCTAGGAGGCGGTGCCTAGCGCAGCGTCGCAAGCACGGCGGAGAGCTCCATGAGATCGTCGAGCTGGTGGCTGAGGAGGGCCGCGTGCTTCTCCGCCGGGGTGAAGACGCTGTCAACGATCTGAGTGCCCACGTAGTCGATCTCGACGCTGTGCGAGGTCTTCACGAGGCCCACCGTCGCGAGTACCGGATCGAGGGCGGCGACGCCGCGGGTGCCGCCGGAGACCCCGCCGTAGCTGACGAGACCGACCGGCTTGTGCTTCCACTCGGTGGCCAGGAAGTCGAGGGCGTTCTTGAGCGCGGGCGAGTAGCTGTGGTTGTACTCGGGGCTCAGGAGGATGAAGGCGTCCGCGGCATCCACTCGCTCGCTCCACGCGATCGTGTGCGGTTGCGTGTACGCCTTCTTCGCCGGATGCTCCGGCTCATCCATGAACGGCAGGGCGAGTTCGCGCAGGTCGACGAAGTCCACCTCGAAGGAGTGGTGGTGCGCGGCCACGGCACCCCGCACCCACTCGGCGACGGCCTCGCCGGCCCGCTTCGGTCGCACACTGCCGAGGATGATCATCAGTTTCGTCATGTGCCAAGTCAACCATCCGGCGGGTGGGCGCTATTCCGCGAGGGTGCGGCGAGGGTCGCTGCGCCCCGGGCCGCGCTTCTGTCGCCGCGCTACTCGGCGGCGGCGAGAGCTGCCTGCGTCGCGGCGCCACGGTCGCGGTAGTGCCCGAGGGTCGACAGCAGCAGTCCAAGCACCGCCCACCCCGCGAGAACGAGCCACGGGAACAGCGTGTCCGCTCGCGGGAAGTAGCTGAGCTCCCGCAGGAGGGTCGCGGCGGCCCCCGGCGGGAACCACTGACCGATGGCTCCCCACGGCGCCGTGAGGAACTCGACCGGCTGCGCGGCGGCCGAGATCGGGTTGGCGATGAACAGGAACAGCACGGGCCCGACGGCGATGCCGGGGCGACCGAAGAGGGAGACGCACCCGACGATCGTTCCCGCTATCCCGAGAATCGTCAGCGCTACCGCCGCGGCATTGACGAAGTAGTCGCCCTGGAGAGCGCCGAACCAGCCCTGCAGGATGCCCGTGATCGCGAGGCCGCCCACCGCCGAGTAGATCAGGGTTGCCGTGACCCGACGCCACACCCCGACGATGGCGAGCGAGACCGCGATGCCGCCGATCATGCCGCCGAGCACGAGGGGGAAGCTCGATGATGCAAGACCGAGACCACGAGCGTCGGTCGATGCCAGCGGCACGACGTCGGTCACCGTCACGATGAGTGGTGCGGGGAGGGCGATGCCCTGAGCGGCGGCCGCGGCGTTGAGCTGCGCCGCGAGAACGGGCGCGAAGCCGGTGAGCAGCTGAGCCACCAGCGGACTCGCCGCCGACGCCGTCATCACCTCGGGGTCGGAGCCGAGCACGATCGCTCCGTAGGCCTGACGCGTTTCGATGAGGTCGACCGCGGTGGCCCGATCCGCCACCGTCGTCACGTCGAACGCTCCCGGTGACCTCTCCTCCAGCGCGCCAGCCAACTGGTCGGCCTGCTCAGCGGGCGCGGCAATGGCGATCGGCAGGGCTTTGACGGATGACGTCACAGTGGGCCAGAGGAAGGCCAGCAGGATGACGCTCAGTACTGCTGCAAGCGCCACGCCGACGACGACGACGCGACGGAAGGGAGTGTGAGGGTGGGCGACGAGTGCGGGAGTCGACATGGGAAGCCTCTCAAAAGGAATGTTCGTTCTTTTAGAGTTGCACCGGCGAGTCGAGTTGTCAAGAACGTTCATTCGTTTTTAGGGTGGACCCGTGCCCAAGGTCACCGACGAGTACCGCATCGCCAAGCGCGAGGAGATCGCCGACGCCGCCCTGCGGGCCTTCCGGCGCAAGGGTTTCCAGGGCGCATCCATGGCCGACATCATCGCCGAATCGGGGCTATCGGCCGGCGCGATCTACGGCCACTTCGCCAGCAAGGGCGACATCATCCTGGATGTCGCCACCCGGGTCGTCGGAGCCCGGGTCGATGACGTGCAACAGCTCATGGCCTCCGACCCGCTGCCGCCACCCTCTCACCTTCTGAGGGTGCTCATGGGAGGGATGCTCGAAGACCTCGGCGACCCGACAATCCTCGTGCAGCTGTGGGGCGAGGCGGCGACCGATCCTGCTCTGAGGGACCTCGCACAGGGCGTGTTCGCGCAGCTGCAGGGAGCGTACCGACGCTACATCTCGCTCTGGCACCAGCGCGAGCACGGCGTCTCGGAGGAAGAGGGCGACGCCATCGGCGCCGAGCAGGTGTCCCTGTTTGTGAGCGGAGCGCAGGGCTTCATCGTGCAGGCCGCCCTGATGCCCGATTTCGATCGCGAACGATACCTGACAACCCTCGACAAGTACCTGCCACGCTGACCGGGCCGCGATTCCCGCGCGCTATCGTGGCCGCATGATCGACCTTCCGCAGCGTCACTGGGGCGAGCGGGGACCGCGCGTGCTCCTCGTGCACGGGCTCAGCTCCACGGCCGAGTTCTGGTGGCGCGTCGGGCCAGGGATCGCCGACGCCGGCTTCCGGGTCACCGCCGTCGACCTGCGCGGCCACGGCGAGGCGCCCCGTGCCGAGCGGTATGCCCTCGTCGACTACGCCGGTGACCTGCCCGGCGACGACTGGTTCGCCGTCATCGGCCACTCCCTGGGCGGCGCGGCAGCGGTGCTCGCCGCGCAGCACCCCGGGTTCACCCGGGCCCTTGCGCTGCTCGACCCCGTGCTGCTGGTCACCCGGGACGAGTGGCAGGCCACCATCGACGATCAGCTCTCCGAGCTCGGCCTCGACGAACAGGCGCTCGGGGCACTGAAGCCGCACTGGCACGAGCGCGACCGCGCGGCCAAGCTGGCGGGCATCCGGCAGACGGACGCCCACGTGATCGAGCACAGCTTCACCGACAACGATCGGTGGGATGTCACGGCCGAGGCCACAGCGCTGGCCGTGCCCACTCTGCTGCTGCGCGGCGACCCCGCCGTGTACTCCATGCTGTCTGACGAGACGGCGGATGCCCTCGCCGCCGCCAACCCGCTCGTCGACTACCGCGTGGTCGCCGGCGCCGGCCACTCCCCGCACCGCGATCGGCCGGAGGAGACCATCGCCGCCCTGATCGGGTGGCTACTCGCCGACGAGCGGGTCGGTCGGCCCGGGTCCTTGGGGTAGCTCGACGTCCTCGGGGTTGGGCAGGGTGCGCAGGAAGGCGAAGAAGATCAGGCTCGCCACTGCCGCCGCTCCCCCGCCGATGATGAACGGTAGGCCGAGGTCGACGCGAGCGATGAGTCCGCCGATGAGCGACCCGAGCGGCATCGTGCCCCACAGCAGGGTGCGCCAGGTGCCGTGCACCCGGCCGAGCAGGTGGCCCGGCACGAGGCTCTGGCGCAGCGACATGATGAGCACGTTCCAGATCGTGATAGCCAGGGATGACACGGCGAAGCCGACCGCGGCCGCCCAGATCGACGGCACGAGTCCGATGAACGCGAAGGCCACACCGCAGAGCGTGGTCATCACGGCCATGGTGAGGCCAGCGCCCCAGGCATCCTTGAGGCGGTTGGCGAGCACAGCCCCGATGATGCCGCCCACCGCACCGCTGAGCATGAAGACGCCGAACGCTGCCTCGGGTATGCCCAGACGGTTGAGCAGGTAGAGCACGAAGGTCGCTGTGGCCGCCGACGTGGCGAGGCCGATGAAGGTCGTGAACAGCCAGAGCGTGCGCAGCATGCGATTGGCCCAGATGAACCGCAGCCCGTCGGCGAACTGCCGGTACCAGGCCACCTGAGTCTCGCCGTGGGCCACGAACTGCCGACCGGATGCCACGCGCGGCAGCGCCAGCGCGAGCGCACCGGCGACCGCGAACACGAGGCCGTTGATGCCCAGTGGCACGAGAACGGACACCGCGAACAGGGCCGACGTCACGGGGCCTGAGACGAAGTTCTGCACCACGAGCTCGCCGCCCTCGATGCGCGAGTTGGCGCGGGGCAGGTTCGCACGGTCGACGATGCTCGGTACGACGGCTCGGATCGCTCCGTCATAGACGGTCTCGAACATACCGTAGACGAACACCACGATGTAGAGCCACCAGATCGTGAGCGAGTCCGTCGCAACCAGGCCGATGAGCAGGACCGCGAGCGCGGTGCGCACCGCCTGCGCCAACGCGAGCGCGCGGCGGCGATCGATGCGGTCAATGAGGATGCCCGCGGGGATCGCGAAGAACAGCCACGGCAGCAGGGCGAGCGCGGCGACCACCGATACCAGGAGGGGGTCGCTCGTCAGTCGCGCAGCCAGCAGCGGGATCGCGGTTCGCGCGATTCCGTCGCCCAGGCTGGACGCGAGGTTGGCGGTGAAGAGGTTGGCGAACGGCCGGCCCAGTCCCCCGCGCGACGAGGTCACCATCGCGGGTGGATGGCCTCACGGAACGTGCGGTCGTAGAGCTCGGTGATCTGCTCGGTGAACTCCGGGGTCAACTGAGGCACGTTTCCGGCCGAGGCGTTGGACACGGCCTGGCGCACGTTGCGCGCACCGGGGATGACGGTCGTCACGCCGGGCAACTGCGACACCCAGGCCAGCGCCGCCACAGGCGGGGTGAGCCCCTGGGAGTCCGCGAATTCGGCGAACTCGTGCGCTGCCGCAACCCCCTTCTCGAAGTCGACGCCCGAGAACGTCTCGCCGACGTCGAACGATCCGCCGTCGCGGTTGTAGGTGCGGTGGTCATTGGCCGCGAACACCATGTCCTTGGTGTACTTGCCGCTCAGCAGACCGGAGGCCAGCGGCACCCGCGCAATGACCGCGACGCCCGCCTCCATGGCGGCAGGAAGCACCTCGTCGAGCGGCTTGAGGCGGAACGCGTTGAGGATGATCTGCACGCTCGCCACCCCCGGGCGCGCGATCGCGGTGAGGGCCTCCTCGACCTTCTCCACGCTCACTCCGTAGCGCGCGATGGCACCCTCGGCGACGAGTGTGTCAAGGTCATCGAAGGCGCGGTCGATGGAGAACACCGGAGTCGGCGGACAGTGCAGCTGCACCAGATCGAGGGTGTCGGTCTTCAGGTTCGTGCGAGAACGGTCGGTCCAGGCCCGGAAGTTCTCCATCGTGAACAGCGCGGGGTCCTGCTCCACCCGCCTGCCCATCTTCGTGGCCACGAAGATGTCGAGGTCGGGGTTGTCGTTCAGGAACGATCCGATGATCGACTCACTCCGCCCATCACCGTAGACGTCGGCGGTGTCGAAGAAGGTCACGCCGTTGTCGACGGATGCCTGGAGTACGGCACGGGCATCCGCTTCGCTGACCTCGCCCCAGTCGGCACCGAGCTGCCAGGTGCCGAGTCCGATGACGGAGACGGGACGGCCGAGACGGGGAGCAGTGCGTGTGTGCATGAGTTCCAGCCTACGGGCGACCGCTGATCGAGCGTGTCGAGATCAGCCGATCACCGACACGAGCTCCCTGGCGAGTCGGGTGCGGATGAGGTGATCGTTGACTTCGACGCGGTGCATGGTCACGTGGCGCATCTGCTCGATGATGCGCATCGTTCCAGGCGCCATGAACTGGTCGAGCGCGCCGTAGACGACGTCGATGGGCACCTGCACGGCCGCGATGTCACTCACGGTGGTCTGCGACTCAATGCAGTTCTGGAGCGACAGGATGAACGGGGTCCAGTTGCGCTCGGAGATCTCGAACACCGCCGAGATCTGCAACAGCTTGCCGATGCGAGTGGCGTTGGCGATCGTGAAGTCCTTGTTGTTGCGCAGAAACTCGTAGGCCTTCATGTAGAACCCGAGCTGCATCCGCACTCGTGGGTCGCCAACCTCCGACTGCGCAATGTAGACAGGCGGGCTCACCAGCACCAGACGGCTGACCTGGGCGGGAAACATGGCGGTGTAGCGGGCGGAGAGAAGCGCGCCCAGCGAGTGGCCGACGAGCATGAATGGCGCACGCAGCTTGAGGGACGCGATCGTCGCGGCGATCGCGTCGACGTGCTCCTCGATCGTGTAGGTGGCGCCCTCGGGTGCCGGTGACTGGCCGAACCCGAGCAGGTCGATGGCGATGCACCGGTGGTGCGCGGTCAGCTGGGGGATGAGCTTCTGGAAGGTCGCGGCCGACGAGGCAATGCCGTGGATGAGGATGATGACCGGGCCCTCGCCGTCGTCACTGGCGATGTGGAGCAGCGGCGCCGACGGACGACGAAGTCGGCCCGTCAGGCGCGTCCACCAACTCATGAGGTCAGCTTAACGACGGAACGGGAGCACCGGTGAAGGATGCTCCCGTTCCGTCGTGCGCGTGTCAGGCGGTGGCCGCCGGAGTTGCTGGCGGGGTCGTGGTGTCGTCGTCGCCGTCGAGCTTGTCCTTGACGAACTCGGTCACGTCGTCGGCCTTGTCCTTGACGAACTCGGCCGCGTCGGCCGCCTTCTCCTTCACGGCCTCGGCGGTGATGCCCGCCTTGTCCTTGACCGTCTCCGCGGCGTCGCCGACCGCGTCCTTGGCCTTCTCAAAACCCTCGGAGATGTTCTCCTTGGCGTCATCGATGAATCCCATGAGTACCCCTTCGTGTGGTGGTGCGTGTAGTGGTGACCTGGCGTCAGGTATGAGCGTAACTGACGGTCGAATCGTGAGAAACGTTGGGTGGTGATTCTCCCTCACCGAAAGTAGCGTGACAACCATGAGGCGCACACTGATCATTCCCACAGCATTACTGCTCTCGGCGCTCGCCCTCACGGGCTGCTCCGCCGGGGCCGATTCGTCGGCCTACGACTCGGGTGGCGTCGCCGCCCCCATGCCCGCCACCGACACCCTGAACCAGGAGGCGGGTTCGGCCGACGGACAGTCCACAGTCGATCGCTCCGTCATCACGACCGGGTGGGTCACCATCACCGTCACCGACCCCATGGATGCCGCGGCCGAGGCCGCCCGAATCACCGAGTCCGTCGGCGGCCGCATCGATTCCCGCAGCGAGTACGCCCCCCGGGGTGGCGACGGCGGCAGCGCCACGCTCACCCTGCGCATCCCCTCGAAGGACCTGACCGCAACCCTTGACAAGCTCAAGGAGCTCGGCGACGTGCAGGAGGTGTCGCTGTCGGCGACCGACGTGACGATGGAATCGCAGGACCTCGACGCGCGCATCACCTCGATGCGGGCATCCATCGACCGGCTGACGGCCCTTCTGGCTGGCGCGACCGACACGGATTCGCTCATCGCGCTCGAGACGGCGATCTCCGACCGGCAGGGTCAGCTCGAGAGCATGGAGGCGCAGCAGCGCTTCCTCGCCGACCAGGTGAGCATGTCGACGGTCACACTGAACCTCGTGACCGAGCAGGTCGTGGCCGACCCCCAGCCGGTGACCTTCCTCGATGGACTCGTTGCTGGCTGGAACGCCTTCGTAGCATTCTTCGCCGGGCTGCTCGTGGTGATCGGGGTGCTGATCCCGTGGCTGGTGCTCGCGGGAATCATCACCGCCGTGGTGGTCGTGCTCATCAAGCGGCGCAAGCCGAAGGTGACGCCGCCGGTCGAGTGACTGGCCGGTCGAGTAGCCCGAAGGGCGTATCGAGACCCGGTTTCGATACGCCTTCGGCTACTCAACCAGCGAGGATGTCCCTCACCATCGGGATGACCTTCGACCCGTAGAGCTCGATGGAGTGCATCGACTTCTCGTGCGGCAGCGTTCCCGCGCTGTACTTGAGGTCGAAGCGCTGGATACCCAGTGCGGAGATGGTCGCGGCGAGCTTCTTCGCAACGGTCTCGGGCGAGCCCAGGTAGAGCGAGCCGTGCTCGATCTCGTTGCGGAACTCCCCCTCGGTCGACGGCGGCCACCCGCGCTCGGCGCCGATGCGGTCGCGCATCACCTTGTGGTGCGGCCAGTACTCCTCGGCGGCCTGCTCGTCAGTGTCGCCGATGTAGCCGGGCGAGTGCACGGCGATCGGCAGGTCGGGCTGCTCGAGCTGCGCGAGCGCTCGATGGAACAGATCGACGTAGGGCGCGAAGCGCACCGGGTCGCCGCCGATGATGGCCAGCACCAGCGGCATGCCGTAGCGCGCGGCGCGCACGACCGACTCGGGGCTGCCGCCCACGCCGATCCAGGTCTTCAGGTGTCCGCCCTCGGTCTTCGGGTAGACGTTCTGGTTGGTCAGCGGCGGGCGCAGCTTTCCCTCCCACGTCACGGGCTCCTCGGTCAGCAGGGCCGAGAACAAGTCGAGCTTCTCCTCGAACAGCTGCTCGTACTGGGCGAGATCGAACCCGAACAGCGGGAACGACTCGGTGAAGGATCCACGCCCCAGGATGACCTCGGCGCGACCGTTGCTGAGGGCGTCGACGGTGGCGAACCGTTGGAACACCCGGATCGGGTCATCCGAACTGAGAACCGTCACGGCGGAGCCGAGCTTGATGCGCTTGGTCGCGGTGGCGATGCCCGCGAGCACGACCTCGGGGGCGGAGACGGCGAAGTCCGCACGGTGGTGCTCGCCGACCCCGATGAAGTCGATGCCCAGTTCGTCGGCCAGGACGCCCTCGGCCACGAGGTTGCGGATCACCTGCGCGTGGCTCAGCGGGGCATCATCCAGACCCACCGTCACGTCGCCGAATGTGTCGAGTCCGAACTCGATCTGGTCTGCCATGCGTGCCTTCTCCTTTTTCAATGCGTTCGCATCGAAACTACCAACCGGTCGCCGACAGTGAAAATTCCCAGGCACTGCCTCCCCGGTTCATGCTGAACGCCCCGCCTCGCTAGTGCGGGACGGGGCGTTCAGACTGTGCTGCCCTAGTAGATGACGGTCAGCGTGTTGGTAACCGCGATGAGGGTCACAACAAGTGCGCTGATGAAGCCACCGATGTAGGGGTTGCCCGTGATGCGGTAGAGCTTACGGGACAGCACTGCCGTGGCCATGAGGATAACGATCACCGGGAACAACCAGATGCTGAAGATTCCGCCGAAACCGGGGATCGTCTCGCCGCTCACGAAGAAGGTCACATACTGCGCAACCACCAGGACGATCGCCGCCACCGCGTTGACCAGTGCCAGCACCGCGGTGTTCAGCCACTCCTTGCCCCGAAGGGTGAAGCGGTTGAACACGTTGATGGCCACCGAGTTCGCGACGAAGTAGACCAGGAAGAACGGCACGTACAGCAGCGCAATCCACAGCTTGTCCGCGCCGAAGTCCTTGACCGCGATGACCCAGAACCGGAAGTCGGTGTTCAGCATCCAACTGAGGAAGAACACGATTCCGTACGCAGCTGCCACCGTGACGACGGCGAGTGCGGCTGCGAGTCCGACCTTGCGCCATCCCGGAAGCAGACCCTGCTCGCGCAGGTTCAGTCCGTTCTTACGACCGAACAGGAGGTACGAGACGACCATGATCACGATCGCGGCCAGGCCGTTGATCGCGGCCCACAGAGCGATGAAGAACACTGCCCCCTGAGTGAAGATCGTGGGCAGGAAGTTGAACGCGATGCCCTGAACCCACGGCGTGTTGCTGAGAGCGACGTACGAGATGCCTGACACCAGGGCCGAGACGATCATCGCACCCCAGAACCAGCCGAGGCCCGCGCGGGTGTTCGCCGCGATGGGACGGGGGCTCTCGAGCTTGAGGCCCGCGAACGCGCGAGTCGTCAGGAGCGCCCGAGCAAACGCCAGCAGGAAGATCGCGAACCCGATCAGACCGATGGCCGTGAACAGTTCCTTGACCTGCCAGATCTGCGAGCCCGAGTCGATCGCTGTCGGTGCACCGAAGGCCTTGTCCCAGAACTCGAGCTGATCAGCGACAGTACCCTTCGAGATCGTGCCCCACGGGTGGGTCTGAGCGGGCGTGTAGACGACGCGGATGGCGCCACCGTCACCGTCCGTGTACATGGTGCTCGCTTCGCGAACATCTGAGATGTCCTTCGGGTCAGCGCCGTAGTGCAGGAAGGACTGAGCGTTGGGAGTGCCGATGTACTCACGGGGAGGCGTCAGTACTGCGCCTTCGGCGCTGTAGCTGCGGAAGAAGAACTCGTCGTACTGGTCAGCGACGAGCCCGGTATCACGCGTGCCGTAGAGGTCGAAGTACGCGTTGTCGTTCGCGGCATCCGTGTATACGGGGTCATTGTCGACGAGGAACACGCCCGCGATCAGTGGCTTGTCGGCCGCGTTGTCCAGGGCGACGGAGAAGTTCGCAGCGCGGGCACCGTTGGAGTGACCCGACACGCCGATCTTCGAGGTGTCGACATAGGGCAGTGCGGCCAGCAGCTTGACCCCGTCGTACATACCCGTGCCGCCGAGCGTGATGTCGGAGGTGAGGTAGTCGGAGTCGCCGTGACCGTACATGTCGATCGACAGGACGACGTAGCCGCGCCGAGCCAGCTCGACGTAGTTGGCATCCTGCATCTCCTTGTTGTTCCACCAACCGTGGGAGACGACGATCGCCGGCGCCTTCTGGTCGGCGGAAACACCGTTCGGCTTGAAGAGCAACGCACTCATCGACTCGCCCGAGGCGGTCTCCCAGCTCATGTTCTTGACGGTGACGGTGTACCCGACCGTTTGAACGGCGGAGGCGACGAGCGCCGACACCACCATCAATACCAGTGACAGCGCCAGCCAGAAGCTATTCCGCTTCATCAATGTGGGTTTCATGAATCCCTACTCCTTCGTGTGGGTTTCGTTGGTTGTTTCGGTTGTGTATCCAGAGATGCTTCGTCAGGTCTCCACGTCCCCATCGACCCATCCCATGGTCTTCGTCACCGCTTTCTTCCAATTGCGGTACAGCCGGTCCCGCTCGAGACGAGGCATCTGGGGTGACCAGCGCTTGTCCTCGGACCAGTTGTCTGTGACGTCTTGTGTGCCAGCCCAGAAGCCGACAGCTATCCCCGCCGCGAATGCCGCTCCTAGTGCAGTCGTCTCCGTGACGGCTGGCCGAATGACATCGACTCCCAGCTGATCGGCCTGGAATTGCATAAGAAGTTCGTTGCCCACCATGCCGCCGTCGACTCGGAGCTCAGCCAACTCCACTCCGGCGTCTGCGTTCATCGCATCCATCACCTCGCGAGTCTGGAACGCTGTCGCCTCCAGGGCCGCTCGCGCGATGTGGTTCTTCGTGACGTAACGGGTGAGGCCCAGTAGTGCCCCGCGGGCATCCTGACGCCAGTACGGCGCGAACAGCCCGGAGAAAGCGGGAACGAAGTAAGCGCCACCGTTGTCCTCCACCTGGAGGGCGAGTTTCTCGATGTCCGGGGCATCAGTGAACATGCCGAGGTTGTCCCGCAGCCACTGCACCAGCGAGCCGGTCACGGCGATCGATCCCTCCAATGCGTAGATCTGAGGCGCGTCTCCGAGCTTGTAGCACACCGTGGTCAGCAGCCCGTTGGCGCTCAGAACCCGGCGTTCTCCCGTATTCAGCAGCACGAAGTTGCCCGTGCCGTAGGTGTTCTTGGCCATTCCCTCGCTGAAGCACGCCTGCCCGAAGGTCGCGGCCTGCTGGTCGCCAAGGATGCCCGCGATCGGCACGCCCGGCAGCATCCCGTGCGCTCGTCCCTGACCGTAGACCTCAGACGATGAGCGGATCTCCGGCAGCATCGACAGCGGGATGCCCATGTCTTCGGCGATGTCCTCACGCCAGCTGAGCGTCTGAAGGTCCATGAGCATTGTGCGTGACGCGTTGGTGACATCCGTGATGTGCATACCTCCGTCGAGCCCGCCGGTGAGGTTCCAGAGCACCCAGGTGTCCATCGTGCCGAACAGGAGATCGCCACGATCGGCGGCCTCGCGTGCTCCATCGATGTTCTGGAGGATCCAGGCCACCTTCGGTCCCGAGAAGTAGGTAGCCAGCGGCAGCCCCACAATCGGCCGATAGCGATCGACCCCGACGGTGCTGGCGAACTCGTCAACGATGCGCTGTGTTCGAGTGTCCTGCCACACGATCGCGTTGGTGACAGGGATGCCCGTGTGCCGGTCCCAGACGACGGTGGTCTCGCGCTGATTGGTCACACCCACGCACGCGATGTCCTGGTACGTCAGGTTGGCGCGGGTCAAAGCGATGCCGACCGCCTCTCGCACGTTGTCCCAGATCTGCACCGGGTCGTGTTCGACCCAACCCGCCCGCGGGAAGATCTGGTCGTGTTCAAGCTGGCCGCTCGAGACGATGCGTGCGGAACGATCGAAGACGATCGCTCGAGAACTTGTGGTGCCCTGATCGATCGCCAGAACGTAGTCAGCCATGGGGTCTCTCCGGTGAGAACAGTGGAACGAGGGAAGGTGGTTGTCGCTAGTGGGCCATGGGGACGATGTCGGGGGCAACCCCCCGCACCCGCGCCGCCGATTCGTCGTCGGGCTCCGTAGCCGCCGCCGCATCGGCAGCCGCCGTTGCACGGTAGACCTCGAGCTCGTGCTCGCGGGTGTCGGCATCCCATCCCAGCAGCGGGCCGGCTATCTCGGCGACTTCGTCGAGAGCCGCGGATGCCTCATCCGCGTACTCGTAGACCATGCGGGTGCGGCGCGCCATGATGTCGTCCAGGTGAAGGGCGCCCTCGTGGGTGACGGCGTAGACGATCTCGGCGCGGAGGTAGGCGGGAGCGTGCACGAGAGGCTGAGCAAGGTCGCGTGATGCTCTGACGAGCTCCAGAATGTCGAGGACATTCGCTCCGTAGCGGTGCAGCAGGTGATCGAGTAGCGCTTCGTTCCAGCCGAACTCGGCGCTACTCGCGCGCAGCTCGCGCTCGGCATCCGCGAGACCGGCCGCGCCCACCAATGGCAGGTTTCTGGTCACCGACGGCATCGTGTGGGCGGCCTCGCCGAGGGCGAAATCTACCGCGTCCCTGGCCATGATCCGGTAGGTCGTGAACTTGCCGCCCGCGATCACTGTCAGTCCAGGGGCAGCCGAAGCGACAGTGTGCTCGCGCGAGATCTTGGCTGATGCAGTGCCCTGGATCGTGCCCGGCTGCAACAACGGGCGCAGACCGGCCCACGTACCCACGACATCCGTGCGATCGATGGGGTGCTCGAGAACAGCGTTGGCTTGGCCGATCACATAGTCGATGTCGGCAGATGTCGCCGTGGGATGAGTGAAGTCCTGAGACCACGGTGTGTCCGTGGTGCCGATGACCCAGTACCGCGACCACGGGATAACGAAGAGAACGCTGGTCGGAGTCTGCAGGATGAGTCCAACTTCACCCTTGATGCGCTCCCGGGGAACCACGATGTGGATTCCCTTGGAGGCCAGAACTCGCAGGCCACCCTCCGTTCCTGCGAGCGCCTGCGATTCTTCGGTCCACACGCCGGTCGAGCTGATGACGGCCCGAGCACGCACGGGGATGAGCTCTCCCGTATCCAGCACTTCCAGCACGGCCCCGATAACGGTGCCACCGGCATCCCGCGTCAACTCGACGACCTGGGTGCGGGATGCCTCGATCGCACCGTGCTCCTTGGCCGTCCGCAGCACAGTGACGACGTAGCGCGCGTCATCGACATTGGCGTCCCAGTACTCGATCGCCCCGACCGCGGCGCTCGGCGAGAGGTCCGCGAAGGCCGCTGCAACCCCTCGTCGGCCGAGGTGACGGTGCCACGGAAGGGCACGTCGACCGCGACGCAAGGTAGCAAGAATGTCGTACAACATGATCCCGGCGCCGACGAATGCCCGCTCCCACACTCGGTGGCGAATGGGGTACAAGAACGGGATCGGCCGCACCAAGTGGGGAGCGAGCTCGGTGAGCAGCAGATCGCGCTCGGCAAGAGCCTCGGTGACGAGCTTGAAGTCCAGCATCTGCAGGTATCGCAGGCCCCCGTGCACGAGCTTGCTCGAGCGGCTGGATGTTCCTTCCGCCCAATCCTGCGCTTCGACGATCGCCGTCGAGAGGCCGCGGCTCGCGGCATCCAAGGCGATCCCTGCACCGGTGATGCCCCCACCGATGATCAGCACGTCGAGTTCTTGACCGGGACTGACGGAGCGTCGAAGTCGATCCAGTGCGTCTGCCCGTGACTGCGCGGTGAGTCGCGTATCGGTCATCGTCGGTCCATTCAGATTCTTCGAGCACCCCCGTGGAGCCCACGGACAGCAGCGTATTACCATGGCAGAGCCGATTGGCAATATGAGCAGGCAATGTGCACAAACGTGCAGGAGGCACCGTGGATCGCGAAGAGACAGTGTTGGCGGCGTCGTCGATGTACTACCTGCAGGACATCAAGATGGAGACGATCGCCAGCCGCTTGCACATGTCGCGCTCGAGTGTGTCCCGGCTGCTCAAGCATGCCCGCGAGACAGGTCTGGTGGAGATCACCTTGCGTCCCACCCCTACTTTGGCGCCCGTGGTGGGCCAGCGCATCTCCGAGCGCTTTCACGTTGAGACGCACGTCGTCCCCGTCAATGACACGGCCGACGACGTCGAGCGCCTGGATCAGGTGGCCAGAGCCACCGGTCGGATGGTCAGCGGATGGTTCGACTCCGACATGGTGTTGGGCGTCGCGTGGGGTACAACTCTTGCAGCGATCTCCCAGCATCTGAACCGAAAGACGACGCGAGGCAGCGCGATCGTGCAACTGAATGGTGCCGCGAATACCCGTACCTCGGGCGTCGACTACGCCGGCAATCTCATCTCACGCTTCGCTGACGCCTTCGATGCACGCGTGCACCACTTCCCCGTGCCCGCATTCTTCGACTATGCCGAAACCAGACGTGCCATGTGGCGCGAGAGATCGATCGCCCGAGTGCTCGACATGCAGCGACGGGCGGACATCGCCCTCTTCTCGGTGGGTGCGCTGGAGGGTGATGTGCCGAGTCATGTCTATTCTGCGGGCTACCTCGAGCGAGTCGACATCGAGACCCTTGAGTCGGAGGGCGTCGTAGGCGACGTCTGCACGGTGTTCCTCAGGGCTGATGGCAGCTATCGCGACCTCACTATGAACGAACGTGCAACGGGGCCAACCCCTGAGGAGCTGCTCAGCGTGCCCCGTCGGGTTTGCGCCGTGGCCGGCGAGAGCAAGGTTGTTCCCCTCCTGGCCGCCCTGCATTCCGGCGTCGTGACACACCTGGTCGTCGACGAGCAGACCGCGCTGAGCCTGGTGGAGGCGATGGATGCCGCCGACGCATCCACTAGCTAGCGGAGAAGTAGCTGCGCACGGCTGCCGCCTCCGACTCGACGGTCGACGCTGAGACGAGGTCGCTCGCCTGACCCTTCAGCACCGTCACCCACTCGTCGAGGATCTGGTCGGCGGTGCCGCTCGTGTACAGCGTCTCGGTGAGGGTTGTCTTCGCGCTGGTGACGAGTGCCGCGAAGTCGGAGTTGGCGAGGAACCTCTCGGAGAGCACGTTGCCGCTGCTCGGCCCGCCGGCACCGCCAGCGCCACCCCCGTTGGGTCGCGCACCGCCGACCTGGCCCGGCTGCCCGCCGGCGCCCGGCTGACCTCCGCCGTCGACGTTGGCGGTACCGAAGGCGAGGTTCAGGTCCCAGTTCACGACCGTCATCACGCCGGTCGCCTCGTCGTAGTGCAGGTACGAGTTGTTGCCGGGTCCGTCGATGTCGTCGAAATTGTCGACCAGGTCCTGGTAGGCGAGGTAGGTGGCGAAGGCGTTCACGTCGAGGTACTGCGACAGGTCGGCGGCGAAGGTGGCGTCATCCGATTCGTTGATGAACTTGAGGAAGTCGATCAGCGGCTGCAGGTTGTCGTCGCCCGCCTCCTGCTCGAAGATGTCGGTGTAGCTGGCCGGATCCTCGCCGCGATAGGTGTAGTCGCCACCGCTCTCGGCCTTGTACAGGAGCCCCTCGGTGCCGAACGCGTCGGCATCCCAGTCGTCGTCGGGGTTCTGGATCACCAGCCGCAACTGGGTGTCGCCGCCGTTGACGGTGAACCGGGATGCCACGGCCTCCTCGCTCGCGAGCCCCGCGGCCGACAGCAGCTCCAGCGCCACCGCCTCGTTGAGGGCCGTCTCGGTGCTGTTCGCGCGCACCACGAGCTGGGTCTCCCCCTCGTAGTTCTGCCCGTCGACGAACTTGTCGAGCCTGATGATCCAGGGCATCGTCGCGGGGTCGTCACCCGAGCTGATGGTGCGCAGGCTCGAGTTGCCCTTGAGCTTGATGCCCACATTCTCGAAGGTCACGCCGTCGATCACCACCGTCGCGCTCACCCAGACCTTCTCGCCCGTGGAGAGGTAGGTGCTCACGAGGGTGTCGAGTTCGGTCGGGTCGACCGTCACCGCGATGCTGTGCACGGCGGTCGAGTCCCACAGCGACGCAGTGGTTGTGGCGACCGTGCTCTCGACGGTGGTCGTGGTGGTCGACGGCGACGTCGTGGTCGCGGTCGTGCATCCGGCCAGTGTGGCGGCGATGAGTCCCAGGCCGGCGAGGGATGCGATGGCGCGGGCGGCGGGGCGGGTTGGCTTCGTCATGACCCCAGACCACCAGCGCGGTCTAGGCCGTCGCTGCGAGGCGCCTATGGGCCAGCTATGAACGCTGCAGTCGTACGATGAGCAGATCATGAGCGAGAAGCGGCCACCCCGGTTGAGCGCGTGGCGGTTCGTCGTCACGTTCGGCACGGTGAGCCTGCTCGCCGACTTCGTCTACGAGGGTGCACGCTCGGTCACAGGTCCCGTGCTCGCCCTGCTGGGCGCGACCGGCCTCGTGGTGGGCATCGTCACAGGAGTGGGTGAGGCCGCGTCGCTGCTGCTGCGGCTGGTCTCGGGACCTCTCGCCGATCGCACGCAGCGCTTCTGGGCGTGGACGATCGCCGGATACGCGATCACGGTCATCAGCGTGCCGCTGCTCGGCTACGCCTCGATTCTCTGGGTCGCCTGCGGTCTGGTGATCCTCGAGCGGGTGGGCAAAGCCATCCGCGGTCCGTCGAAGGATGCCCTGCTCTCCTACGCCACGGCCGCAACCGGCCGGGGGCGCGGCTTCGCCGTGCACGAGGCCATCGACCAGTTCGGCGCCGTGATCGGACCGCTCGTGGTCGCCGCCGTGCTCGCCGTCACCAACACCGACTACGGACCCGCTCTCGCGGTGCTCGCGCTGCCCGGGGTGCTCGCGCTCGGGCTCGTGGTCTGGCTGCGCGCGCGGGTGCCGCATCCGATCGACTACGAGGTCGACCCGAAGCCGCACGTCTCACTCACCCTTCCCACCGAGCGCGTGCGGCTGCCGCGGGCGTTCTGGTTGTACGCCGCGTTCACCGCCACGACCGTGCTCGGCTTCGCGACGTTCGGCATCATCTCGTTCCACATCGTGGAGGCCGGACTGCTCGAGCCGGTGTGGGTTCCTGTGCTCTACGCGGGAGTCATGGTCGTCGACGCCCTCGCGGCACTCGCGACCGGGTGGGCGTACGACCGGTACGGGGCGCGGGTGCTGTTCGCTCTGCCGGTGGTCGCGGCATCCGTGCCCGTGTTCGCCTTTGGCAGCACGGCGGCCGCCGTCATCGTGGGCTCGCTGCTGTGGGGCATGGCGCTGGGCATCCAGGAGTCGACGCTGCGGGCGACGGTCGCCGACCTCATTCCGACCCGTCGGCGGAGCACCGCTTACGGGGTGTTCGCGGCCGTGGTGGGCGCAACGACGGCCGGTGGTGGCGCACTCGCCGGCGCGCTCTACGACGTGTCGGTGCCTCTGCTGGTGGCCATCACCATCGGCGTGCAGGCCGTGGCCGTCGTGCTACTGCTGGTCGTGACCCGCAGCCTGCGCCGACCGGCCGAAGAACCCGCGCACGAGCAGTAGCCCGAGCGCGCCGCCCACGAGTTGGGCGGCGATGTAGCCGGGCGCCGAAGCCGGAGCGATGCCCGCGAACGTGTCGCTGATCGTGCGCCCGATCGTGATGGCGGGGTTGGCGAAGCTCGCAGAACTCGTGAAGAAGTAGGCCGCGCCAATGTACGCGCCGACCGCCCACGGGATGACGCTGCCCCGACCGGTGCGCGCGAGCGCGAAGATCACGAGCACGAGTCCGGCTGTCGCGATCACCTCGGCGAGCAGGTGCGGCCAGCTGAACCGGTCGGTGGTGCTGATGCTGACGGCCGGGAGCCCGAACATCAGGTTGGCGAGGATGGCGCCGGCGAGGCATCCGATGATCTGGGCCGGCATATAGGCGGCGACGTCGCGCCACGATCGATGACCGAGGGCGGCTTCGACGAGCGAGACCACGGGATTGAAATGTGACCCGCTCACCGTGGCGAAGATCAGGATGAGCACGGGCAGGCCGAGTGCGGTGGCGAAGGCGTTCTCGAGCAGTTGGAGGCCGGTGTCGCCCGGCGTGAGCGTCTGGGCCGCGATGCCCGATCCGATGACGAGCGCCGCGAGAAGCGCGCTGCCGATGAACTCGGCGCTGGCCCGGCGGATCACGTCGTGACGAGGAGGCGCGAGAGCGCGTCGAGGGAGCCGGGAACGAGCGCGTAGTAGGCCCACGTGCCGCGCTTCGAGCGGGTGAGGAATCCGGCGTCCATGAGCACCTTCAGGTGGTGGGAGACCGTCGGCTGACCGAGGTCGAGCAGGTCGGTCAGGTCGCACACGCACGCCTCCTGGCCCTCGGATGCGGCGATGAGCGAGACGAGACGCAGTCGCGCGGGGTCGGCGATCGCCTTGAGCGAGCGGGCGAGATCTTCGGCCTGCTCGGCGCCGAGCGGCTCGCGCGCCAGCGGCGCGCAGCAGGCGGCCGCGTCTTTCACGGTCAGAGGCAACAGGGTCGCTGTGGACATGCATCGATCGTAGTCGATATTGACAGCCGTCGATATAGCGGCGCATACTCGCAATATCGACGTTCATCGATATTTGCGACCGACACGAAGGGAGGACCCATGGAAACCGACGCCGCCTGCGAGCTCGAACTCGCCACGACCGGCAGCTGCACTCCGACCGGGTGCTGCTGAGCCGCGCATAGACTCCTGTCTATGCATCAGGAGCCGACCGCGCGAGGGCTGGGGCGCGCCGACGCCGAGCGCATTGCTCGAAGCCTGCGCGCCCTGGCCGACCCCACGAGGGTGCAGTTGCTCGCCCTGATCGTCGAGAGCCCGGATGCCCGCCGCAGCGTCACCGAACTGGCCGACGCCCTCGGGCTCACCCAGCCGACGGTGAGTCACCACCTGCGCGTGATGGCCGACGAGGGCCTGGTCGAACGCAGCCAGGATGGCCGGCTCGCGTGGTACTCGATCGCCCCCACCCGCATGACCGAGGTCGTCGAGGCGATGCGGGATGACCCGGTCGCAGCCGCAGTCGCCCCTCCCGTGCTCGAACGCATCGCCTCCGATCTCGCCACGCGGTTCGCCGGCACACTCTCCCCCGAGACCGTGGACCGCTACGTGCGCGAGAGCTATCGCCTCCTTGCGGAGCGCGCCGGCATCACCCGGTACCTTCCCTCGCTCACCGCACGTTTCGCCGGCGACCGCCTCGACGCGCTCACGAGAGTCGAGGCGCCGAGCCAGAGCCCGAGCGTGCTCTTCGTGTGCGTTCAGAACGCCGGGCGCTCGCAGCTCGCCTCGGCGATCCTGCGCTCGCTCGCCGGTGACCGGGTGCGGGTGCTGACCGCGGGCTCGGAGCCCGCCGGATCCGTCAACCCGCTCGTGGTCGCCGCGCTCGACGAGATCGGCGTGCCCCTGGGGGGCGAGTTTCCGAAACCACTGACCGATGAGGTCGTGCGCGCCGCCGACGTCGTGATCACCATGGGCTGCGGCGACGCCTGCCCCGTCTACCCGGGTCGGCGCTACCTCGACTGGGAACTGGATGACCCCGCCGCGCTGTCCATGGACGGCGTGCGTCGGGTGCGCGACGAGATCGTGGTGCGGGTGCGGGCTCTACTGGCGGAGCTCGGGGTGAACGGTGCGTGAATTCGTGCGCCGTGGCATCCCGAACCCATAGACAATCATCTATGCTTTGGTCATGACTGAAACGACCAAGCCCACCGTGCTGTTCGTCTGCGTGCACAACGCGGGCCGTTCCCAGATGGCCGCGGGCTATCTCAAGGCGCTCGCCGGAGACCGGGTCGAGGTGCTCTCCGCCGGGTCCGAGCCCAAGGACCAGATCAACCCGATCGCGGTCGAGGCCATGGCCGAGGAGGGCATCGACATCGCCAACAACGTGCCGAAGATCCTCACGACCGAGGCCGTGAAGGACTCGGATGTCGTCATCACGATGGGCTGCGGCGACACCTGCCCGATCTTCCCGGGCAAGCGCTACGAGGACTGGGAGCTCGACGACCCGGCGGGCCAGGGCATCGAGGCCGTGCGCCCGATCCGCGACGACATCAAGCGGCGCATTGAGGTTCTTCTCGCCGAGATCCTGCCTGCGGCCTGACCATGGATCTCACCGAGCGTCGCGGGATGCCCGGCCTCGCCTACCCCGAGGAGTACCTGAGGCGGCTCGCCGGGGACCTCACGGAGAAGTTCGCGGGCGTCTTCAACTCCGAGACCATCGAACGATACGTGCTCGAGTCCTACACGGGCCTGCTGCGCACGTCGACCGTGAGAACTCACCTCGCTTCGCGCACCATCCACTTCGCGACCGATCGGCTGACCGCGCTCGCCCAGGCCAAGGGCGCCATCGAGCGCACGGTGCCGGAGGTGCTCTTCGTCTGCGAGCAGAATGCCGGCCGCTCGCAGATGGCCGCTGTGCTCACCGCGCAGCTGTCGCAGGGCCGCGTGCATGTGCGCTCAGCCGGTTCGGCACCCGGCAAGGACCTGAACCCCGCGGTCGTCGAGGCCATGGCCGAGCTCGGTCTGTCGATGACCGAGGAGTTCCCGAAGCCCCTCACCGACGACGTCGTGCAGGCGGCCGATGTCGTTGTGACGATGGGCTGCGGTGACGCGTGCGCGATCTACCCCGGCAAGCGTTACGAGGATTGGGAACTCACCGACCCCGCAGGCCGGCCGCTCGAGGAGGTACGGGGAATCCGCGACGACATCCGCACCCGGGTCGAGGCTCTCCTCGCGGAGTTGCTCCCGTAGGTTGTGCCCGCCCGCTGACGGTGAGGTGCGGCAATCGGACCTTCCGGCGCACAACGAAGGAATGATTGCCGCACCTCACACCGCTGCTGCCGAAAACTAACCGAGGATCTGCGCCTTCTTCGCGTCGAACTCGGCGTCGGTCAGGATGCCGGCATCGCGCAGTTCACCGAGCTGCTTGAGCTGGGCGATCTTCGCGTCCATGTCGCCGCCCGCGGGGGCAGCGGGCGCAGCCGCGGGAGCCGGAGCAGCAGGCGCCGCCGCCTGGCCCTGCTGAGCCCAGCGCTGCTGCTGACGGCGCTGGTTGCGGCCGATGACGCTCGAAGCCACGTGGGCGTGGGCGGCGGTACGCAGGAGTCTGCTCATGGTCAGTCCCTCGTCTCGGCCGCGGTGATCGCGGCATCCAGGTCTTCGAATTCGATCGCGCCGGCGGCGACGAGCGAGGCGCCCGACTTCTCCCAGGTCGCGATCAGCGGCAGCACGGTCAGCACCTCGTAGACGAGCACGGCCGCGACGCTTCCGGCGGCAATGAGCGCCCCCGCGTCGGCGACGTCGTCGCCGTCGATGAGGTGGGATGACGCGCCCGCGAAGTCACCGAGATCGACACCGTCGACCACGCCGAACGTCGACGCGTCAACGACCGTCACCTCGCCGGTGGCGGACTTGGCCACGAACTCGAGATCGAGCACCAGAATGTGTCCGGCATCGACGAGGGAGACAAGCTTCGCAAAGCCCTCCCCCGACACCGCCCCACCGGGGAATTCGATGACCAGAAACTCGACCGGCCCCAGCAGGTCAGCACTATTGCTCATGCTCAGATGGTACGTGTCAAGCCCGGTCGGGTCGAGCACACAACTCGCTTACGCTGGTCTGATGCTGCCGCTGACCGTGATCATCCCCTGGCGGGCCCAGGCGTCCCGGCTCGCCGCATTCGACGCGGTGGTCGACTGGTATCGCTCGAGCATCCCCGGTGTCGACATCGTCACCATCGATTCCGATGAGACGGTCTTCAACCTGTCGCGCTGCCGCAACCTCGGCATCGATGCGATCAGCGACCGCGACCGGGTCGTGGTGATCAATGACGCCGACACGATCCCGCAGCTCGCGGCACTCAGCGAGGCGGTCGCGGCCGCCGCGACATCGGGTCTCGTGCACCTTCCCTACACCGAGTACCACTGGCTCGGCTCGGCCGGCACCGCCCAGTACGCCGACGGAATGCCACTCGAGGACTGCGACTTCGAGCTCGTGCGCGGCGCATGCTCGGGCGTCTACGTGACCACCCCCGCCAGCTGGTTCAGCCACGGCGGCCAGGACGAGCGCTTCCGCGGCTGGGGTTTCGAGGATGCCGCGTGGCACCTCGCCCACGAGACGCTTCTCGGTGCACCCCCGCAGCGCCACGTCGGATCGGTGTTCGCCCTGCACCACGAGCCGCAGCTCCGCGAAGGGCCGCAGTACGACGCCAACGCGAACCTCATGCAGCAGTACCGCGACGCCGCACGCGACCCCGCGGCCATGCGCTCGCTGGTCTTCGCGACGCCCTAGCCGCGCGCCGTCACCGCGCGGTAGGCGCGGTCGCGCCCCGGAGTGTTCTGCAGGGATGCAGCGAGCGGCCCTCGCGGTCCCCCGAGTACCGCGGCGATCGCCGCCGCCAGCTCGTCGACCGTCGCGGTGTTGGGAGCGAGGGCCACGCCCCAGCCCGACCTCTCGATCGCCGCCGCACCCGCGAACTGGTCGGTGGAGAACGGCAGCACGACGAGTGGCACCCCGAACGTCGCCGCCTCAGTGACGCTGTTGTTGCCGCCGTGAGTGACTGCCGCCGCCGCGCGCTTCAACAAGGTGACCTGCGGCAGGAAACCGCGCACGAGCCAGTGCGGCGGGAGTTCAGGCAGATCGTCGGCCGACCCCGTCGCGAGGGCGACCCGCAGGCCGAGCTGCTCGAGGGCGCGGGCCACTCGGGTGAGCACATCCGATCGCACGGAGAGGAAGCTGCCGAAGCTCACGTAGACGAACGGCTCGTCGCTCGCGGCCAGCCACGCCTCGACCTCCGGGTCGGTAGGCTCATCGCGCACTGCCGAACCGAGAAACTCGTGGATGGGCAGCAACGCGGTGCGCTCTGGGGGCGAGAGCTCGGCGGGGTAGTTCAGCAGCAGCAGCTCGCCGTGCTCCCCGAAGGCGCTCCGCGACGGCGGCACGTGGGGGGCGAGTTCGGCGAGCGCCGCATTCCACTCGGCGGTGAATGACTCGCTGACCCGCACGCAGAGTTCGCGCAAGGCCGCGAGTTCGTCGACGCTCGGCGAGAACGCCGCCGGCCACTCCGGTGGGTACCCGTAGACCTCGTCGCCGACCGGCAGGGCCGTCGGATGCCCGAGCACGACATCCGCGTAGGCCACACCCCCGGCGACCAGAGCCAGCCGTGCGCTGAACGCGAGGTGGTCGACGATGATCGAGTCGGGACGCACAGCCGCCACCACCGCGAGCACCTCGCGGGCGACCCGCACCGGCTCCCACATCAGGTCGCTGAGCCGGGCTTCGGCCTGGAATGCCAGCGTGGCGATCATGCCCTGCCGAGTCGCGTCGAAGAAGCCCCGCAGGGCGTCGTCCTCTCCCTTCGGCTGGTCCTCGGCGCGGATGACGCCCGGGTTCGACCCCTTACCCAGCTGCAGGTTCACCCGCTCAAAGCCGAAGGACTCCACAATCGCCGCGGTAGCGGGACCCGTGGCGACAACCACGCGCTCCCCTGCGTCGCGCCATGCGGTGCCGAGGGTTGCCAAAGGCAGAAGGTGTGAGGCGTAGTCCGGGCTGATGATCAGCAGCGTCACGGTGCCGACACCGGCTCGGCGTGGTGCTCGATCTCCTGCTCGTGCACGTAGGCGTAGACGGCGGCGAGCGAGCCCGCCATTGCCTGGATGGTGAAACTCGTCTCCACGGTGCGGCGGGAACGCTCGGCCCGGTCGTCGGAGGTTTCGGCGGTCGCGGCATCCAGTGCCTCGGTCATCGCCTCGGCGAGCATGCCGACGTGCCACGTGCTCGTGAGGTACCCGGTAACCCCCTGCTCGACGTAGGTCGCGGGGCCGCCGCCGTTGGGGGCGACCACGATGAGGCCGCTCGCCATCGCCTCGAGCAGGGCGATGCCGAACTCCTCCTTGAGGCTTCCGCAGACGTAGATGCCGTTCGGGGCGGCAAGGCCGGGGATGCCCCGACGCACGGCCGCCACCCAGCGCGCGACCGTGTCATTGGGCTGGTGTCCCGGCAGCAGCAGGCCCAGTGCTGCTCGCCCGTCGGCGGGAACGATCGCGTCCATGAGATCGAGCTGTTCGCGCTCATCGGCCGAGGGCGCGTCGAGGTTGCCGCCAATGAGGAGCAGGTTGGCGCGATCCTTGAGCGCGCCACCCGCCCACGCCTCGACGATCGTCGCCATGCCCTTGACGCGGTGGAAGCGTCCGACGCTGACGAGGAGCGGCAGCCCGCGCCGCTCGGGCGGCAGCTGCTCGAGCAGGGCGGTGAGCTGGGCTCGCGCTGGGGTCTCGACCGCAGCGGTGGCCTCGGCAACGGCGCGGTCGACGACGCCCAGGTCGATGCCCTCGGGAACGATCGTGTGCCGTTCGGGGTGGGCGCTGATGTCGATGCCCACAAGGCTCAGCATGTCGCGCTTGAGCTCGGGCCGCGGGAAGAGCACCGTGTGGGCCGCATTGGCGGCGATGCGCTGCACCAGCCGGGTGCGGAGCCAGAAGTGCTCCCGCTCGTCGACGGCGCCGAAGTTGGTGCGGTTCAGGGCACCGGACAGGCTCATCGACGCGATGACGGCGTGCGGGTCGGGAGCCACGGTGAACACCGCGGGAATGTTGAGCTCGCGCGCCGCATCGACAGCGGCAAGGCTGCCCACATCGGCCATGCGCAGGTGAATGATGTCGACGGGCCCGGCCGCCCTCAGCACCCGCCGGATGCCTCGCCTCGCCGTCACGCGCAGCGGCCACGCACTGGCGGACTGCACCGGCTCGACCATGAGCGGAACCCGACCGTACGAGTGCCCAGCACCGCCCAGACGCAACTCCTCGAGGCTCGCGAGTGCGGACTCGACTGACCCCCGCGACAGCGTGACCACCCGATCCACGGGGTATTCGGTGTCGGCCGGGCGAGCGACGAGCGCATCGCCGAGCCGCACGAGCAGGGTGGCGATGCCGCCGTTGTCGCCGCTTCCCGCCTGCGCGAGATCGGGGTCGATGTCGGCGTGGAGGAACAGCTGGGCCACGGTGAGTCCCGTGCCGCGACGGATGTTGTGGCGCTCGGCGGCGATGTCGACGAGACCGAGGCGCGCGGCATCCGCGACCGGGCCGTCGCCGGCGGCCAGCGCCAGCAGCAGCTCCTCCGACTCGCCCGAACCCACCCGCTGGCCGATCGCCGAGGCCGCGGCGACGCGCACCTCGTCGGCCTCACCCGGGTCCCTCGCGATGGCCATCAGCGGGGCGCCCGAGATGCGCGAGCGCACCAGGCCGAGGGTCTCGACGATGCGAGCACGCGCGCCCGGCTCGTCGATTCCGAGCAGGGCGGACTCGAGGCCGACAGCGATGTGATCGGGGGTCGCGGCGATCCACTTCTCCAGCGTGCGTTGCGCGAGCATGCCCGCGAACTCGCCCGCGGCCACCAACCTGATGAGTCGGGCAACGGCATCGAACCGGGGAAGCCTGCTCGAGAGCGCCCACGCGGCGTGCTCCCGAAGGTAGGTGCGCTTGCTCGAGAGCAGCCGCACGAGCACTGCCTCGGCCTCGTCGTCGAAGATCTGGGCGAGCGCATGGGTCGCCGCGATCGCCGCGACCTGGTCTTCACCCTTGAGCGCTCCCTGGAGCACGCGGATGGTGCGCTGGCCGCCGTCCCGGCTCGCCTCGAACGCAAGATCGTCAGCGAGCCGAAGTGCGTCGATCAGGCGCTCGGCCTGCTGCACAGCGTCGAGTGACGTCTGGATTCCCACCTGAACCGCCCTCCCGAATTGCCCTAATCACTGTAGGCCACCGAGGGTGTGATTCACTCGGGGGGTGCGAATTCTGGCCATCGGTGATATCGGCGTTGTGAACTCGATGATGCACATCGGCGACGAGGCGATGTTCGAGCAGTTCGTCGCCCAGGCCCGGCGCCGTGGCATCCACGACATCGTGGCCGTCTCGTCGAACCCGGATGACACGGCCACCCGCTACGGCCTCGAATCGGTGCCGCGTCTCGGCCTCAGCGGCGATCGCGCGAGCATGATCGCGCAGGCTCCCGCCGCTGCACTCCCCGCCCTCGACACCGTGGATGCCGTCGTCATCACCGGCGCCGGAAACCTCGCCTCGACCTGGCCGGTGCACATCATCGAGCGTCTCGAGATCGCCCGCCGTGCCGCGGCGCGAGGCATCCCGCTCGTCATCACCGGGCAGACCCTCGGGCCCGGCCTGGGGCCTGACGACGAGCGGATGCTCGCCGAGCTTCTGCACTCGGCGGCGCTCGTCGGGGTGCGCGAGTCGGCGTCGCACGCGCTCGCGTCCCGCCTCGGCGTCGACGACGGTCGGCTGCGACAGGGGGCGGATGACGCGAGCTTCCTCGGTCTGCCTCCGGGCGAGCATCCCGCGCCCGAACCCTACGTGCTCGTGTCACTCTCGACTCACGTCGGCGCCGCCGACCGCACCGACTTCGTGGACTCGGTCGCGGCCCTCCTCGACTCGATCGCACGCGACAGCGGCGTCGAGATCGTGTTCCTCGCCCACTTCGGTCCGCTAGCGGCGCCCTGGCAGCGCGGCGACGTCGTGATGCACGAGGCGGTCGCGGCCCGGATGACGCAGCCCATCCACACCGAACCGACGAGCACCGCGGCCGAGGCCGCCCGGCTCGCGCGCTCCGCCTCCATGGTCGTCACCAGCCGCTACCACCCCGCGGTGTTCGCGGGCCCGTCGGGGGTCGCGACCCTGGGGATCGCCGTCGACGACTACACGACAGTCAAGCTGAGCGGCGCGCTGGCTGCATTCGGGCAGGCGGGCGTCGTTGCCGCGGCCGACCTCGCCGATGCCCCGCAGCTCGCCGAGCGGCTCTGGGGCGCCCGTCACGAGATCCGCGTGCGCGGTCAGGTGATCGCGACCGAGCGACGGGCGGAATCAGACGCGTGGTGGGAGCGCGTGGTCGGCGTAGTCTCGAATACATGACTCTCCCCCTGCGCTTCGGCTACAAGGCCTCCGCCGAGCAGTTCGCCCCCACCGAATTGCTGAACTACGCCGTGCTGGCCGAGCAGGCCGGTTTCGACTCCGTATTCGTCTCCGACCACCTCCAGCCCTGGAACCACGAGGGAGGCCACGCACCCGCTGCGATGCCGTGGCTGGGCGCTCTCGGCGCCCGCACCGAACGCATCATCATGGGCACCTCGGTACTCACGCCGACGTTCCGGTACCACCCCGGCGTGGTCGCTCAGGCGTTCGGCACTCTCGGGGTGCTGTTCCCGGGCCGCGTCATCCTGGGCGTCGGAACCGGCGAGGCGCTCAACGAGGTGGCCCTCGGCATCCCGTGGCCCGACGTCAAGGAGCGCTTCGCCCGCCTCAAGGAGGCGCTCGAGCTCATCGACCTGCTCTGGCGCGAAGACCGGGTCACGTTCGATGGCCAGTACTTCCAGACCGAGAACGCGACGATCTATGACCGCCCCGATGTACCCGTGCCGGTGTACATCGGCGCGTCGGGCCCGGCGGCGACGCGATTGGCGGGGCGGGTGGCATCCGGATTCATCACGACCTCGGGCAAGGCCCGCGAGCTCTACACCGAGACGCTGCTTCCGGCCCTCGCCGAGGGACTCGAGAAGGGCGGCCGCACGGCTGACGACGTCGACACCCTCATGGAGATGAAGGTCTCGTTCGACCACGACCGTGAGCGCGCGCTGCAGGACACCCGGTATTGGGCGCCCCTGGCGCTCAGCCCCGAGGAGAAGATGGGCGTCGAGGACCCGCAGGAGATGCAGCGCCTCGCCGACGCCCTGCCGATCGAGCGAGCGGCCTCGCGGTGGATCGTCTCGACGGACCCCGACGAGCACGTGTCGCGCGTGCGCGAGTACATCGACCTGGGCTTCCGGCACCTCGTGTTCCACGGCCCGGGCGCAGACCAGGAGCGCTTCATCAAGCTCTACGGCGAGGAGATCCTGCCGCGCCTGCGCGCGCTCGACGCCTGACCGGATGGCCTGAGCGGATGCTGCCTAGCGCCCGACCTTGCCGAACAGCCCGGCGATCGGCGCGACGACGATCGGACGTGCGGCGAACCAGCCGCCGACGATCACCAGCAGCGACACCACGAAGATGATGAATCCGAGCCAGTTGACGGCATCCTGACCACCGAACATGTGGTTGAGATTGCGCAGCGCCCCCGTGGCCAGCACGAGGGTGACGTGCACGATCGTGAAGGCGACGAAGTAGAACATGACCGGCAGGTGGATGGCCCGGGCGATCTCGATCGGGTAGATCTTGTTCAGGCGCGGGGCCTTCTTCGGCCACAGGCCCGACATGCGAACGCCGGTGATGATCGCCAGCGGCGCCGCGATGAAGACTGTCGCGAAGTAGGCGATCAACTGGAGGCTGTTGTAGTTGACCCAGCCGTTCTCGGTGGGCCAGTCCAGCGAGGCGTACTGCAGCGCCGCTGACAGGGCGTTCGGCACGACCTCCCACGACGTGGGCACGATCCGCAGCCAGTGCCCGGTGGCGAACAGCAGCACGATGTAGATCAGTCCGTTGGTCAGCCAGAGCAGGTCGAGGGACTGGTGCGTCCAGAGGGTGAGGCTGATCTTGCGACCGCCCGGCTGCCACTTGGGGGTCCAGGATGCCGGTGGCCGCTTCTGCGTGCGCACCTGCCAACCGGTCTTCACGATCAGCACCATGAAGAAGACGTTGAAGAAGTGCTGCCAGGCGAGCCAGGTGGGGATGCCCACCGGCGCCGTCTCGGGCAGCTCGGTCTCACCGGGGTAGGTGGTGAGGAAGTCCTTCACCCCGTCGAGACCGACGAGCCAGCGGGCGATGAGTACGACGATAGCTGCGAGAACGATGAGTGCCACGCCGCCGAGAACCCAGCGCGCGACGGTGCTCTCGGGGAGTCGGAATCCGCGGCGGGACGAGGTCGTTCCTGCCGCGGGCGCAGGTGCGGCCGGCGGCGGCGGGGTTGCGGCGGCGGGACTAGCGGCGGCGGGCTTCGCGTTAGCGCCGAGCCCGGTGCGCTGCGGGCGCGGGGCGGCGGGAGGTGGTGTGGGGGCGGTGTCCGCGGTGGATGCGGGCGTGGCATCCGGTGCGGGCTGGCCAGCGGCCGGCGTGGACGCGCCCTGTCCCTGAGCACCGCCCTGAGCGCCGGCGCCCTGGCCCGGACGGGGAAGCCCTTCGCGTGCCATCCCTAGTCCTTCTTCGCGGAGATCGCGTCGATGAGCTGCGGCACCACCGTGAACAGGTCGCCCACGACTCCGAAGTCCGCGATCTCGAAGATCGGGGCGTCGGCATCCTTGTTGATGGCGACGATCGTCTTGGCCGTCTGCATGCCGGCCCGGTGCTGGATCGCGCCCGAGATGCCCACGGCGATGTAGAGACGCGGCGACACCGTCACACCGGTCTGGCCCACCTGATACGACGCGGGAACGTAGCCGGCATCGACCGCCGCCCGGGATGCCCCGACCGCAGCGCCAAGCGCGTCGGCCAGTTGCTCCACCAGCGCGAAGTTCTCCGCCGAACCCACCCCGCGGCCACCCGAGACGACGGTCTTCGCGCCCCGCAGCTCGGGACGGTCGCTGGCGGTCACGGTCGCCTGGTAGTCGATGACCTCGACGTCGCGCTTGCCGCTGGGCGTGACATCCAGCTGCTCGATGCTCGGCGCCTGGGCCGCGGCGCGCGCCTCGATGGCACCCTGCCGCACGGTCGCGACGAGGGTTCCGGATGTCGCAGCCGAGTCCACGAGGTACGCCCCGCCGTACACGGAGTGGTGGGCGACCGGCCCCTCCTCATCGCGCGAGACGGACACGACGTCCACGGCGAGAGCGGCACCGGACCGCACCGCGAACCGGGCCGCGATGTCGCGACCCTCGCTCGAGCTGGAGATGAGCACCGCGTCGGGACTCACGCTGGCTGCGGCTGCGGCCAGAGCGTCGACGACCGGGGCCAGCAGTGGCGATCCCGCGGGCCGGTCGGCGACCAGCACACGTGCGGCGCCGAGCTCGGCGGCGCGTTCGGCTGCCGCGGCAGACACGGCGGCGGGAGCGACCACGAGCGCCACGGGGGTTCCGATGCCGGCAGCAGCGCCGAGCAGTCCGGCCGCGCTGGGGAGCACAGTTCCGGCGGGCGAGACCTCGACGAGAACGAGGATGGGTGCGGAGGAATCAGTCATGGTGTCGTCCTCAGATCAGCTGGTTCTTGGCGAGGAACTCGGCCAGCTGCGTGCCGGCGTCGCCCTCATCGACGATGGTGACCCCGGCCGCGCGAGCTGGGCGCTCGGCGAGGCTGATCACGATGGAGTGGGCGTCCTCGCCCGAGGCTCCCGAGGTTGCCGCGAGGTCGGCGAGCGTGAGGGTGTCCAGCGGCTTCTTCTTGGCGGCCATGATGCCCTTGAAGCTGGGGAACCGCGCATCCGGAAGCGCCTCGGTGATCGACACGACCGCGGGCAGCGCCGCTTTGACGGTGTAGCTGCCCACCTCGGTGTCGCGTCGACCGGTCACGTCGGTCGCGGTGATCGCGACTGTGCTCAGCCCCGTTGCTGCGGGCACATCGAGCAGCTCCGCGACCATCGACGGGATGACGGCGCCGCCGCCGTCCGTCGACACGTTGCCCGCGATCACGAGGTCGAAACCCTCGTGGCTGAGCGCGGCGGCGAGAGTGGTGGCGGTCAAGGTGGTGTCGGCACCGATGAGCGCGTCATCCAGGATGTGGATGGCCCGATCGGCGCCCATCGCGAGGCCCTTGCGCAAGTTGGTCGGCACAGAAGCCGGGCCCATCGCGAGTACGACGACCTCGCTGCCGGAGTTCGCCTCGGCGTAGGTCAGCGCGACCTCGATCGCGCGCTCGCCGATCTCGTCGAGCACGAGTTCACCGGCGCCGCGCTCGAGCAGCCCGGTCTCCAGGTTCAGCCGGCGATCGCCCCAGGTGTCCGGGACCTCTTTGACCAGAACGACGATCTTCATGTCGTGCCTTCCTATCCGTCGAACCAGTATCGCCGTACCCGGCGCACTCCTCCAGCCAGTTGGGGGCTCTCGACAACCGCGGCGCGGCTGGAGCCCCACCGATCAGGGATGATCGACAGCCCGCTCTGGCTCGGCCGCTACCCCAGCAGCGAGACGGCGCGCGCGATCACGAGCACCAAAAGCACGTAGGCACCGAGCGCCTCGATCCCGGTGAGGATCTTGGTGCGGTTCAGCAGCGGCACCGCGTCGGGCGGGCTGAACGCCATGGCGTTGGAGAGCGAGAAGTACAGGTAGTCGATGAAGTTGGCCGTCCAGTCGGTGCGCCCGGATGACCCGGCCGCCACCTCCACGACGCTGTCGTGGTCCTCGTCCTGGGGGAACCGGAAGTCCGCCTCAGGCAGCTCGTCGCGGGGAGCCTGAGTGCGGGTCACGGGACCGCCCCGATCGAGCTGCCAGAAGATGAGGCCGAAGACGATCACGTTCATCGACCAGACCTGCACCGCCGAGAGCAGGAGCATCGGGGCATCCCCCGCATCGGCCGGTTGCACGAGCCGTCCGATGAGAAGCACCAGATCGACCTCGTTGGCGACCGCGAGGAGGCCGGTGAGGGCCAGTGCGAGCGGACGCGACCAGGGCTTCTGGCTGCTCCGCTTCAGCGGATTCGCCACCAACGACGGGATGACGAGCACGATCGCGGCGAACACGATCACCAGCCGGACCCACAACGGGAAGGTGCTCGGCAACAGAGCGTAGAGCGCGAGCACCACGAGGATCGCGGCCAGCGCCGGCCACCGGCTCTCGGCGCGCTCGTCGGTCTCGATCTTCGCGGTCGAAGCCTTGGTGGCCTTCGCTGCGGCCTTGGTTGTTCTTGGCTTGGTTGTCGTGGCCATCAGCCCATCCTTCGTTCGCGCGTGCCTGTGAGTGCCTCAGAAAGGCTGGCACGGCGGGTGGGACTGGCCGGAGGGGTTGACAACGGCAGTCGAGTGGCGTGGGAGAGACAAGAAAAGCCGCCCGAAGGCGGCTTCCCGGTGGTGGACCCTAGGAGATTTGAACTCCTGACCTCCTCGATGCGAACGAGGCGCGCTACCAACTGCGCCAAGGGCCCGTGATGCGTTAGCTAGGTTATCACCTGCGCGCGAGGGGTTTCGATACGCGGCTTCGCCGCTACTCAACCGGCGAAAGCGGGTGGGTTTCGATACGCGGCTTCGCCGCTACTCAACCGGCGTGAGTGGTTGGGTTTCGATACGCGGCTTCGCCGCTACTCAACCGGCTAGCCAGCGTGGCGGCGGCGGGCCAGCGCGGCGTCGAGGTCCGGGAGCGGGGTGCCAGCGGCATCCACTCGTCCCATCGCGGCGAAGCGGCTCGGGATCGCGGGCGGCTGGGGTGCCGAACGCAGTGCCTCCTCGGCCTGCGCGGCTGCGGCGGCCAGCGCCTCGGTGGGGTCACCGATCTCGACCGGCTCGATCACTGGCCTAGACAGGTAGAGCGGCTTGGGAACGGCGACGGGCGTCCACTCGACTGGCGCCTGCTCGGTCACGACGTGATCGACCATGGGCTCACGACGTCGCACGGGACGAGCGACCGGCGCGCGACGCGAGCGGGCGACCTCGGCCAAGCGGCCCAGGAGTGCCAGCGAGCACAGCGTCGACAGCGCGGCGCCCGCGAGCAGCAGCCACGACTGAGAGCCCGCGACGATTCCGATCACCTGCGCGATGGTCACCGCAAACGAGACGAGGAAGACCACACCGGCGAGCGCACGAGTGCGGCGCAGCCGACGAGCGGCTATCGCCCGGGCATCCGGACGCACGGTCGGAGCCGTGACGGGCCGACCCACCGCGACCGGACCCTGGGGGGCGCGGCGGGCGCGCAGCTCGGCACGCACGGGCGCCGGAACCTCGGCGGTCTCGGCAAGCACGCGGATGGTCTGCTGCAGCCGCACGGCGTTGCGCTCGGTCGCGAGATACTCGCGCCGACGCAGCCAGGTCGGCAGCAGGTAGACGAGCCAGAGCACGGCGGCGATCGCCAGCATGATGCCGCCGCCCAGTCCCGTGAGTTCCATGATGCACAGGGTACGAGCCGGGCGACCGGATGCCGCTGAGGCGCGCTGCGCTGGCCGTCAAGCCGCGCAGCTCGCGCCGCCCAGCCGCCGCCCGCGTCAGCCCAGGAGCGGTCGCGCGGCCCGCGCGCGGTCGGCCGCGGGGATCGTTGCATCCTTCGACGGGGCCTTGCCGTCACGCCACCGGCGCAGCACGCCGGTCGGCAGCTCGTCGACGGTCAGGGCGAAGCAGAAGTGGTCGCGCCAGTCGCCGTTGATGTGGATGTAGCGCCGCCGCAGCCCCTCGTAGCGGAAGCCCAGCTTCTCGACGACCCGCAGCGAAGGCTCGTTCTCCGGGCGGATGCAGATCTCCATGCGGTGCAGCCCGATGCCGAAGAAGCAGTGGTCGGTCGCCAGCGCGACCGCCGTCGGCGTGGCCCCGCGGCCGGCGAAACGCTCCGACACCCAGTACCCGATGGTCGCCGACGAGAGCGAGCCGTAGGCGATCGACGAGACGTTGAGCTGCCCGGCGATCTGCCCGTCGTACTCGATGACGAACGGCAGGCCGAGACCCGCCCTGGCGTTCTGCTGCAGACTGCGGATGCTCGCCCGCACGTCGAAGCTCATCGGCCCGTGCGGGTTGGTCGCCTCCCACTTGCGCAGCCAACCGCGGTTCTCCGCCAGCTCGCGCTCGAGGGTGCGCGCGTCGCGCAGCCGGATCGGCCGAATAGTCGTGTGCCCCTCGCTGAGGGTAGGAATAGTCGACGCCACGCTCAGTCCAGGTCGGCCGCGAACTGCTTGAGCCAGGGTCGCAGCTCGGGGCCGAGATCGTCGCGCTCGACGGCCAGTTGCACGATCGCCTTGATGTAGTCCACGCGATCCCCGGTGTCATAGCGACGGCCGCGGAACACGACGCCGTACACACCGCCGGCGATGCCGTGCTCGGCCATCTCCTGCAGCGCATCCGTCAGCTGGATCTCGCCGCCCTTGCCCGCCTCGGTGTGCTCGAGCACGTCGAAGATGTCGGGCTGCAGCACGTACCGCCCGATGATCGCGTAGTTCGAGAGCTCGGTTCCGGCAGGGGGCTTCTCGACCAGCCCGGTGATGCGCACAACGTCGGGGGTTCCCGTCTTCTCGACGGTCGCGATGCCGTAGAGGTGGGCGGATGCCGGCTCCACCTCCATGAGCGCGATCACCGAGGCGTTGCGCAGCGCCTGCTCCTCGAGCATCCGCGACAAGAGCACGTCGCGGGAGTCGATGAGGTCGTCACCGAGTAGCACGGCGAACGGCTCGCGGCCCACGTGCATCCGGGCACGCAGGATCGCGTGGCCGAGTCCTCGAGGATCGCCCTGACGCACGTAGTGCATGTCGGCGAGGTCGTTCGAGTACTCCACCTTCTTGAGCTTGTCGACGTCCCCCTTCTCCTCGAGGGTCGCCTCCAGCTCCGTCATGCGGTCGAAGTGGTTCTCGAGCGCATTCTTGTTGCGCCCCGTGATCATGAGCACGTCGGTGAGTCCGGCGGCGACGGCCTCCTCAACGACGTACTGGATGGCCGGCTTGTCGACGACCGGCAGCATCTCTTTGGGCATCGCCTTGGTGGCGGGCAGGAAGCGCGTCCCCAGGCCCGCAGCGGGGATGACAGCCTTCGTTATGCGAAATGCCATAGCCACAGGCTAGCGGGCGAAGGCCCACCAAACCCGCTTCATGCCAGACTTGACCCATGCCCGACGAGGTCGCCAACCAGAAACGCGCACTGCGCGCCGAGTTGCGCGAGCGCCGACGCATCACCCCCGATCACCACCGTCAGGCAGCGGATGCCGCCATCACCGAGCACCTCATCCAGCTGACGAACGACCTGCACTCGCAATCCCTCGCCGCGTATCTCTCACTGCCGGACGAGCCGGGCACCCGTGACTTCATCGCCTGGGCCTGCGCGAAGGGCATCAGGGTGCTGCTGCCGATCTCGCGGGCGGACGGTCTGCTCGACTGGGCGCCCTACGACGGCAAAGCGGAGTCGGTGGACGACTTCGGCATGCCCCGTCCCACCAGCGAGGTGCTGGGCCCGATCGCGATCAACTCGGTGGACCTCATCATCGTGCCGGCGGCATCCGTCGACCGCTCGGGTATGCGCATGGGCTGGGGCCGGGGCTACTTCGACAAGACCCTGGGAAGCATGGAGAACTGCCCGCCGGTCTATGCTGTGATCTTCGACGACGAGCTCGTCGACACCGTGCCCAGTGAACGGCACGATCAGCGCGTCGACGGGGTCGTCACCCCTTCTGGCATCGTCGCCTTCTAGCTCTCCACACCAAGGAACACCGTGCCCACCTACTCGTACCGCTGCACCGAGTGCAGCAACGCCTTCGACATCCACCAGTCGTTCACCGACGACTCGCTCACCGTCTGCCCGACCTGCGGCGGCGTGCTGCGCAAGGTCTTCTCGCCGGTGGGCGTGACGTTCTCGGGGTCTGGCTTCTACCGCACCGACTCCCGCGCACCCGCGAAGAACGAGGGGTCGGGCAGCTCGTCGAGCGCCTCGAGTGCCTCAGGGAGCGACTCCGGCTCGAGCTCGACTCCCGCGCCGGCCGCGGCCAAGACCGAGAAGAAGTCGTCCACCCCCGCCTCCTCGGGATCCGCCTCAGGGGGCACCAGCAGTTAGGAGCACGTCGTGCTAAAGGGCTTCAAGGAGTTCATCCTCCGCGGCAATGTCATCGATCTCGCCGTCGCCGTAGTGATCGGTGCCGCATTCACGGGCATCGTCACCGCGATCGTCGGGAGCGTTCTGAACCCCGCGCTCGGCGCGCTGTTCAACGCCGAGGATCTCGCCAAGGCGCTGCCCGTGAACATCCCGACCGTGTCGGGCGGCACTGCCACCATGTACTTCGGTGCGGTGATCGCGGCGATCATCCAGTTCCTGCTGGTTGCGGTGGTCGTCTACTTCGGCCTCATCGTGCCGATCAACTACGTCAAGCGCGTGTCGTTCCGTCGTCGCGCCGAACCGGATGCCACGGCCGAGCCCGCACCGCCCACCGAGCTGGAGCTGCTCGCCGAGATCCGCGACCTGCTCGCGAGCCGCAAGGACTGATCGCCCGCTACCCCCAGTGCGGCGGCGAACCCGCCCGACGGCTCACCGGCCCGACGGCTTACCGGGCTGACGGCTCACCGGGCGCTGTTAGCCGGCACGCTCCCCGAACTCAGGACATTTGTTCGCGACCCTGCCTAATGTCCTGAGTTCGGGGAGTCGCCACGACCGGCCTTCCAGATGCGCGCCGAGACGGGCTGCGAGGAGACGGCAGGGCTTAAGGGATGTCAGAAACTCCCGCTAGCCCCAGTGCGGCGGCTTGTCGCGCTTGAGCTGCTCGTCGTTCTCGTCGACATGGTGCCGGGAGGGCTCTGGTGCGGGAGTAGGGTCCGACCCCTCGGGTGCCGGGGTGGTCACGCGCCGCGAGCCGCGCGCGCGCCGCGGCGATGGCGCGATGTGGTCGTGATCCTCGGCCCGGTGGTCAGGCATTCGACGCGACGATGGTGATCGGTTCGGTGATCGGCGCGGCATCCGCCCCGAGCATCGTCGCCACCCGGGCGGCCACGGCGTCGGGGTCGCTGAACAGATCGAATGCGTGCACCCGCAGGTAGTGCCATCCGAGACGGCGCAACAGCTCGGGACGCAGGCGCAGCGATTCGCGCAGCGTGCCGCGGTTGAGCACCGCATCCGTTTCGATGGTCAGGCACATGCCGCCGCGGGACGCGACCAAGCCCAGCTTTCCGCGGTGACCGAGCGCGACGTTAAGTCCTCGGGCCTCGAGCCGCTGGGCCAAATCCACCAGCATGGGCTCGCTGTCGTCGGGCACCGGCTGCTCGATCTGGCGAGCACCGACCTCCCCGAGAATCTCAGCGAGCGCGACCGCGCCGTGCTTCATGCGACCGTCGTCGAGGTCTTCCGGCTCGAAAGACGTCACGATCACCATCGAACGCCGAGCGCGCGTCATGGCGACCGCGAGCAGCCGCTCACCCCCGGGCTCACCGAGGGCGCCGAAGTCGGACAGCACCCGGCCGTGCGGGGTGCGCCCGTAGCCGATCGAGAAGATCACCCGGTCCCGGCTCTGCGCGACGGCCTGATCGATGGTCGTCACGGCGAAGGGCTCGGGCCGGTCACCGATGACGAAGTCGACGAGCTCGGGCCGCGATCCGACGGCACCGAGCACCGCCTGCATCACCCGTACCGCGTGCTTCTCGCTCGCGGTGATGACCATGAGCGACTCGTGGGGGCGCTTCGAGGCGTGATCCAGTACGAGATCGACGACGCGGTCGACCTCGGCATCCGGGCTCTCGACCGCGCCGGAATCGGGGTCGGGCATGCCGTGCCCGTCCGCGACGTAGTCGAGGGCGAGGCTGCCGTGACCGAGGAAGCTGCCGGCCCAGGGCAGCGACTGGATGCGCCCACCATAGAACCGGCGGTTGACGAGCTCTGCGAGGTCCTCGCCGCCGGGCCGGTAGCTGCGCGTGAGGGTCAGCGTGGGCAAGAGTGCTCCGAGCCGGGCAAGTGCCGACTGCGAGTGGATGTCGTCGGTGGTCGAGCCCGTCGAGACCGCAATCGAAAAAACTGCAGGTGTCTGCGTGACCGGGTCACCGAACGCGACGACCTGCTTGGCTCGGCGAATCGCGCCAGCACTCTCGGCGACGGTGGTTGCGCCGGCGTCGACGAGAATCACCGTGTCGAACGGCATCGTGTCGATGATGCGGTCGATCTCGTAGGGAGATGCGAGCCAGACCGGGGCGACGGTGCGCGACAGGTGCGGCGCCGTGGTCTGAAGGTCGAACGCGGTGAGGGAGTCGCGGGACAGCAGGCGCTTGAGGAGGTTCGCCTCGTCGGGCCAGTCGACGAGACCGATCTTCCAGTTCTCGGCGAGCTGCCACGCCAGGAGTTGGGCGCTGCCCGCGGCGTGCGCCTCGTCGACGAGACGGAAGTCGGCCTCCAGACGATCGAGCACCGAGGTGTTCGCATTCAGCAGAGCGCGGTCGGCTTCGAGGAGCGACTCCAGAGCCGACTTCCACCACGACAGCTCGAGCTCGGCGGCAACCTGCTCCTCCGGCACGTGGCGGCGGGCGAGGTCGTCGATGAGCGGGTCGAGGTCGAGGTCACGCAGAGCCGTCATCAGGGCCGTGCGGTCCTGCAGGTTGTGCAGCACATCCGATTCGGCGGCAAGAGCCTCGATCTTGGCGACCAGCGACTCGATCGGCACGGAGTCGAGTTGAGAGTCCCGTCCGGTGAGCCCGAGCGGTTCGTCGAGGGCGGCGAGATCCTGGGAGACCTGCTGGAACGCGACCTGCACGTCGCCGATGCCAACTGGCACCTCGGGAATCGCACCCTCGGCCACGAATCGATGCCAGAGCACGCGCTGGTGCTGGATGCGGATGAGGGCGGCATTGAGGTCGCCCACCCGCACACCCGGACGCACGTACTCCAGGGCCAGCTTCTTGAGCCGACGCCGGTTGCCGTTCGACATGTCGGGGAAGTCCTTGCGCGGCGCGGTTGCCGCGATCAGCTCGCTGATCGAACGGTCGAAGACCATCGGCAGGAACTTGTCGAGAGTGTCGCGCAGGTCGACGAGAAGGCGCAGGTAGATGCCCAACTCCGCGATCGTCGTGAACGGACGCATGTGGGTGCCCGCCACGAGCTGCTGGGCCATCGGAAGCAGGCGCGGGAGTTCGTCGGCCGCCAGACGCTTGGCGATCTCGTGGGCGCGCAACGCGGCATCCCCGTTGGCGAACTGGGCCCCGTACCAGGGCGAGTCGCCGGGGCCGTACTTGAACTCACCCAGCTGGGCCGCAGCGACCATGATCTCGGTGGCCCGGGTGCGATCGGAGGTCAGCCGTTCGACGGCGGACCTCGACAGCCGTGCCGTCGTCGACGGCGGGCTCGGGAGCAACGCAAGCCTGCTCAGCTCCGTGACACAGTCCAGCACCGAGACCCCGAGCTGCGGGTCGACGCGGGTGAGGGCGCCGCGGTAGTCCAGCAGCACCTTGCGCAGGCGCAGGAGGGCGTCATCCACCTCGCCGACGTTGGGCTGGCGCGCCTTCTCGCTGCGACCGATCGAGCGGATGATGTCGCGACGCAGCGACCGCGGCGCGACCGCGAGTCCCGGAAGGCCCACGTCGGTCAGCCGCTGCGCGATCGAGTTCAGGGATGCCCGCCGGGCACTGACCACGAGAACGCGCTTGTTCTGCGTGACGAGACTTCCGATGGCGTTGACGATCGTCTGGGTGCCGCCGGTTCCCGCAGGGTCTTGACGACCAGCGAGTTGCCCGCCGCGATCTGGGCGATCACGTTCTCCTGCTCGGCATCCGCGTCGAGAAGCAGCGCGTCGGTCTGCGGCGATCGTTCGTCGGAGGGCACAGCCTGCACGGGCGCGTAGGCCTCGGAGAGCATCCGCTCGGCCGTTTCATTGCCGGCAAGGGCATCGAGCACCGGATGCGTCAGGTCGGCAGCATCGGCGACGAGCGCCCCTGCAACCTCGGCGAACGACGAGACGACCAGACGCGGGCTCACCCGGAAGTGCTCGAGGTGCGAGGTGAGGCCGCGCAGCCGATCGATGACGGGGTTGGGCTTGAAGGTGCCGTCGTCGTCCGTGAGGGCAACGAATGCCTGCGCGTCGAGGCGCAACTGGAACTGCTCGTCGAGCGCCTGGGCGAACGCGGGATTGAGGTAGGCGGTGCCGCGCAGCTTGAGCTCGAAGTCGCGCCCGTGCCGGCGGATGGCCAGGGGACGCAGCAGCACGGGGGCGCTGAACTCCTCTCCCCCGAAAGTCCAGTCGGCGATGCCGATGCCGAGGTGCACGCTGTCGATGCCGCGCGCCGTCGAGAGCTCGAGACCCTTGGCCTCGACCGCCGAGGCCGCGATCTTTGCGCTGCGCAGCGCGATCTCGTCACGGATCAGGCTCGACAGCAGTGTCGACTTTCCGGTGATGAACTGAGCGAGACCGCCGGGATGCGTCGTGGACAGTTCGATGCGCGTGCGCGGGGAATCGACGAAGTGCAGCAGGGGCGACCGACCGCCGAGGGCAGCGAGTTCCGCGCGCCACGCGGCCCAGGCCGGCTCACCCGCGTTGCCGGGAACCAGACCCGCCTCGCCGAAGCTGAGCGTGTGTGGCGCCGTCACCTGCATCGGGGTGTCCAGCGGGCCGGTTTCAGGCATGACGAGCTCCGGGTCGACACTGAAGTCGCGGGAGGTTCGATCGGCACGCCACACACCGCAACCTTAAGTGCGTGACCAGCGGAAACTCGGGAGAACGGGCCGAGTTTCGCGAACCGGGCCAGTCGTAGAATGAGGCCCATGGACGTGCTCGCAGGGCTCGCTACGGGCATCGTGACACTCGTGGTGGTCGGCGGCGGGCTGGTTGTGGTCGGTTTCGTCGTGCTATTCCGGCGTCGGGGGGATCGCGGCATCCGCAGCTCGAACCCCAACGGCATCGACGCGCTGAACCGCGAGGCGGGAACGCTGCTCGTGAAGCTCGACGACGCTGTGCGCGATGCCGACGACGAAATCGGCTATGCGCTGGCGCAGTTCGGCCCCGAGAAGTCCCGCCCCTATGGCGATGCCGTCGCGAACGCGCGCGCCAAGGTGACCGAGGCCTTCCGGCTCAAGCAGGCGCTCGACGACGCCGTGCCCGATTCCGACCGGCAGCGGCGGGAGTGGACCCTGCAGATCATCGCGCTGTGCGAGCAGGCCGAGGCATCCCTGGCCGATCAGGCCACCCGCTTCACCGAACTGCGCTCGCAAGAAGTCAACGCCGCGGGCACGCTCGATGACCTCCGCCGCCGTATCGAGGCCACGACCGGTCGCCTCGCCACGTCCCGGGCCCTGCTCGCCGATCTCGCGAAGACCTACGCCCCCAGCACCCTGGCGGCAGTCACGGCGAATCCCGCCGAGGCCGAGAAGGCGCTCAAGGCCGCCTCGACCGGCGCGGATGCCGCAGCCCCCGCCATCTCGCAGACCGGGGTCAATGACGTCTCAACCCAACTGGCCGAGGCATCCCAGGCGGCCCACCGGGCCGACCAGCTTCTCGACGCCGTGGACCGCACCGCTCGCGACCTTGCTGCCGCGAGCACGGCGCTCGCCGATCTGCGCACCCGCAGCACGGCTGACGTCGCAGAGGCCAAGGCCCTGAAGGCACCCGACGCCGAGACCGGCGAGGCGATCCTCGATGCGGTCGGCGTCGTCGAGAACGCGCTCGCCGAGACGACGAAAGACCCGGTTGCCGACCTCGATCGCATCGGCGATGCCGTCGCACAACTCGACCTCGCCCTCGCGAGCGCGCGCAACCAGGCGCAGCGCCTGGAGCACGCCCGCACCGCCTACCTCGGCACCGTCGTCTCCGCGACGAACCAGATCGCCACCGCGCGGGAATTCATCGCGGGCCACGGCGGATCGGTCGAGGCACGCACCCGGCTCGCGGAGGCGGAGCGCCAGTTCACGATTGCGCAGGCCGCCGCCGATCCGGTCGAGGCCCTCGACACGATCCGCAGATCGGTGACCTTGGCGCAGGACGCCGATGCCCTCGCACGATACGACGCCATGGGAGCACGATGACCGACGCACTGAGCAGGCACACCGACTACGGGCAGACGCCGCTGGACGAGCGAGATGTTCTGAGCGATCCGATCGCGCAGGCCCGGCTGTGGCTCGACCAGGCCGCCGAGTCGAACGTCTACGAGCCGAACGCGATGGTGCTGTCGACGATCGATCCTGACGGACTCCCGTCCAGCCGCACTGTGCTGCTGCGGGCGCTCGATGAGCGCGGCCTGGAGTTCTTCACGAGCTACACGTCGGCCAAGGGACGGGCGCTGCTGGCGCATCCCGAGGTCTCGATCGTCTTCCCGTGGTACCTCATCCACCGCCAGATCATCGTGCGCGGGGTTGCCGCGCCCGTCGACCCGGCCGTCTCGGAGGCGTACTTCGCCAGCCGTCCGCGAGGATCGCAGATCGCGGCCACGGCGAGCGACCAGTCGCGGCCCATCGCCTCCCGCGACGAGCTCGAACGCAGGGTCGTGGAGCTCGAGGCGAAGTATGACGGGCGCGACGTGCCCCGACCCGACACCTGGGGTGGCTTTCGAGTCGTGCCCGAGTCGATCGAGTTCTGGCAGGGCCGATCGTCGCGCCTCCACGATCGCCTGAAGTTCACCCACACCGGAGCGGGCTGGACGATGGAGCGTCTCCAGCCCTAGATGGCGGCGGAGTCGCCCGGCCTGCCGGAGATGCGCTTGGGCGCCTTGCGGGTGCGGCGGGCGTAGGTCAGTGCACGCTCGCTCGACAGCGCCAGGATCAGCAGGATGTCGACCGACAGCCCCGGCAGGTTCGTCGCCAGGGTGAGGGTCGTGGTGCCGGTCGCCCAGCCCACCGCCTGCACGACTATCGCCAGTGTGCTGAGGGTCATCACCAAAACACGAGCCCAGTTGCGCCCGAGGAACACGAACCAGGCCAACAGGATGTCGGCCGCGGCGAACAGCAGCAGAGCGCCCACGATCACCCAGCGCACGACCTCGACGGCCTGCGGGTCGCTGCCCGGGGCGATGTCCAGAGCATCTCGATCGACAAAGACCGCCGCGGCCGCGACCAGCGTGACCAGGGCTCGGGAGAAGACCAGCAGCGCCCCGACGATCGTCGGACTGGGCCTCTTGTCTCGACTGTCGGTGGGCACCATCTCGGTTCCGACCGTGCGCACCCGGCTGATGTCGATGATGGGCAGGTCGCCGTCGGTGACGATGGCGTCTCCCCCGCCGTTGCGCGCGTGATATCCGGTCGAGAAGTCCCGGATGACGTTGACCCGCACCCGTCGACTGGCGGCGGTCACAGTATCGACGATATGGTCGCGCTCGACGTCGGTGCGCGCGTCGATCTTGTGCGTCACCTGCAGCGTGAACAGCGAGAAGCCGACCGCCCGATCGTAGGTGCCAGCCGCGAGCCAATCGACCCGGATGCCCCCGGGCAGCAGCCAGTCCGGCGGGCACCGCCAGAACCGCACGTGGTGCCGCTTGCCGGGTGTGCCATTCACCTCCTGCTGATACGCGAAGTCCTGCTTGCGCCCGAAGAGAAGCAGCGGGCTCACCGGGGCCTCCAGATAGCTGCGCCGCATCAGCGTGGATGCCACGATCCGCCACCCCGTCGCGAGCCCCAGATCATCGGCTCGCGTCCACCCCGCCGCCGTCATCGCGTCGTGCACCTGCGGCTCGCTGCCCAGCAGCGCGAGGTTGATCGGGTCTCCCAGCAGACCGTCGCTGGTGCGGGCCCGCCCGATGAAGTACTCGGGCACGTAGATGCGGGTGAGAATGCGGTGCAGCCGCGGGAGCACGAGGTAGGCCAGCAGCACCCAGAACACCAGGAAGAACCAGATCTGACCCCACCCGAACGTGAAGCTCTCCCCGAACAGCAGCGCGGCGAGCCAGACGGCCGACGCTCCACCGACGATGAAGAACATCCAGTCGAGAAACGAGTCGACCACCGGTTGCTGCACGAGCGGGAGCAGGGCCTGTGGGGTGCGCGAGCTCAGCCGCTCATTCAATCGCATCGAGGTCCACGGTGTAGATAGGCACGAGGTTCACGATCACCAGCGAGGTGTCTACCCCCGCGGCATCCAGGGCACTCTTCAGCTCGGATGTCTCCGGCAGCGGCAACGGACCCTCGAGGCGCACGTGCACCTTCTCGCCCTGGGTCGTGACGTCCTGAACCTCCCAGCCCACCGACTGGGCCCACTTCTCGCTGGTGTCGAACACGCCCTTCTCCACGATGGAGCGGGCGGCCACGGTGAGGCTCGTGTAGGCGAGCGGGGCGCCGATGATGACGAGCATGACGGCGAGCAGGGCGATCGGGCGGGCGAGCCGCCGGGGCTTTCCCGCCGAGTCGACGCGGGCGAGGCGGTTCACGCCGTAGATCGACATGACCACGATGCCGGTGCCGATGATCGCCACGAAGTTGGTGAGGAAGAGCAGCAGTGCACCGAGCGCCTGGATGACCGAACCCGACTCCAGCGCGAGTCCGACGACCGCGAGCGGCGGCACCAGCGAGATCGCGATGGCCACCCCTGGCAGGGTGTCGGAGATGTCGCGGCGCACGAGCGCTACTGATCCCACGACGCCCGTGCCGAGGGCGGCGAGCAGGTCGATGAGCCCGGGCGTGACCCGTCCCGCGACCTGCGGGTTGGTCTCGGCGAGCACGTCGACGGCGACCAGACTGCCCACGAGGTATCCGATGGCGATGGCCGTCGCAGCCCCCGCGAGCACGAGCAGCAACGATCGCACGAGGTTGGTGTGGTCGCCGAGCACCGTAGCGAGCATCGTGCCAAGGATCGGGGTCATGAGCGGTGCCACGATCATGGCTCCGATCACCGTGGCCGTGGAGTCGGCGACGACACCGGCCGACGCGATGACGGCGGCGAGAATGAGCAGCAGCCAGAACCTGCTGTAGCGTCTGTTGGCCTCGGGTCCGTCGAAGAACACGGCCTCGCGCATGGCCTGCGTGGTGTTGAACCGATCGTCCACGGCTACCTCCCCGTGCCGCCTCCGCCGCCGCCCCGACGCGCGACTATGGCCGCGGCGACGTCCTCGATGAGGTCGAAGTCGATCGGCCGATCGTAGGGGAAGTTCACCGAATCCTTGCCGCTTCGGTGGGGCGCAAGCCGCTGTTCGAGCTCTTCGTCAAGGGACGGAACCGGGTAGATCCCGACGTGCTTCTTCCACCCGGCGAAGTGGAGCGCGTACCGTCCGCCGAGCATGATGGCGGGCATCCCGTATCTGATCTTCTCGACCGGGTCGGGAACCTGGGAACGGATCACCCGCCGAACCCGCTCGAGGATCTCGCGCTGCTCGGGCGGGAACCCCGCGAGGTAACTGTCGACGTCGACGGGTGCGGCCATGGCCCGAGGATATCGCTAGTGGGCTGCCCCCGTCTCGCGCACTTCGCCTAGGCCTGGTTGATGCGCACCGTGTTGCCCGACGGGTCGCGGAACGCGCAATCGCGAGGTCCCCACGGCTGCACGATCGGCTCCTGCAGCACCTCGGCGCCCGACGACTGCACCCGCTCGAAGGTCTCGTCGAGCGAGTCGGTCGTGAAGACGATGATCGGCATGACGCCCTTGGTGAGCAGCTCCTGGATGGTGTCGCCGTCGGCCTGCGAGCGCCCGGCGTGCGGTTCGGAGAGCACGATCTCGGTGCCCTCGCCGCTGCCCAGGGTGACCCAGCGGAAGCCACCGGATGCCACGTCGTTGAGCACATCGAGGCCGAGAGCATCCCGGTAGAACCCGAGCGCCTCGTCGACGTCATTGACGGTGATCTGGGAGTACTTGAGTGCGATGTTCATGCGGTCAGCCTAGGCAGCGGCCGTGTCATCCACTTCTCGAATCCTGCTCGGTCGCGAGACCAGCATGGCCATGCGGGTGGGCATGGCGTCGAGGGCCGCGTGCTCGCGAGCGCGGTAGGCGCTAGGGGTCTCGCCGACCAGCTCGGTGAAGCGCGAGCTGAAGGAGCCCAGCGAGGTCGAGCCCACTGTCATGCAGGCGTCGGTGACGCTCATGCCGGCCCGCAGCAGGGTCATCGCCCGCTCGATGCGTCGCGTCATCAGGTAGCTGTACGGGGTCTCGCCGTAGGCGGCCTTGAACTGGCGCGAGAAGTGCGCCGCCGACATGAGGGCGCGCTGCGCCATGGCAGACACATCGAGGGGACGCGCGAACTCGCGATCGATGTAGTCGCGGGCACGCCGCAGGTGCGCGAGGTTCTCGAGCTCCTGGGGCGTCATGCCAGCGAGGGTAGCACCGGGGGCGCGCTAGATGTTCTTGACCGCCGTCAGCACCTTGGCGAGCGAGTCCTTCGCATCGCCGAAGAGCAGCGTGGTCTGCGGCTCGTACAGCAGCTCGTTCTCGATGCCCGCGAATCCCGGACGCATCGAGCGCTTGAGGAACACGACCTGACGGGCGGCGGCGACGTCGAGAATCGGCATGCCGTAGATCGGCGAGCCCGGTGTCGTCTTCGCGGCGGGATTGACGACGTCGTTCGCACCGACGACCAGCGCGACGTCAGCGGTCTTGAACTGCGGGTTCACCTCGTCCATCTCGAGCAGCTTCTCGTAGGGCACGTTGGCCTCGGCGAGCAGCACGTTCATGTGACCGGGCATGCGGCCGGCCACCGGGTGGATGCCGTACACGACCTCGATGCCCTTCGCCTCGAGCGTCTCAGCCAGCTCCGCCATGGTGTGCTGCGCCTGGGCGACAGCGAGACCGTAGCCGGGCACGACGATCACCCGCTGGGCGTAGCCGAGCAGGATGGCGACATCCTCGGCCGACGAGGATCGCACCGGGCGGTCGGACACTGTCGTGGAGCCGGCCGTCGACCCACCCTTGAACGCCCCGAAGATGATGCCCGTCACGCTTCGACCCATCGCGGATGCCATGGCTCGCGTCAGGATCGTGCCGCTCGCCCCGACGAGCGTTCCCGCCACGAGCAGCAGGATGTTGCCGAGAACGAGACCGGAGGCCGCGACCGTCAGGCCCGTGAAGGCGTTGAGTAGCGAGATGACGATCGGCACGTCGGCACCGCCGACCGGCAGCACCAGAAGCACGCCGGTCGCGAGGCCGAGGGCGAGCAGTATGAGCACCGCGACGAACGAGCCTGTCGCCACGACGAAGCCACCGCTCACGAGAGCGCCCGCCAGAACGAGGCCCATGACCACCGGCTGGCCGGGGAAGACGATGGGCCGGGTCGGCATGAGCTCCTGGAGCTTGGCGAACGTGATGCACGATCCGGAGAACGAGACCGCACCGACCAGCACGGTGAAGGCAACCGCGAGAGCCGACCAGGGCGAGTTCGAGTGCGACAGCTCGAGCAACGCAACCAGCGCTGCTGCACCGCCGCCGACGCCGTTGAACAGGGCCACGAGTTGCGGCATCTGAGTCATCTTGACGCGGCGGGAGACGGGGGCCGCGATCGCAGCACCGACGACGATCGTGGCGAGGATCCACGGCAGGTTGTCGATCTTCGAGGAGAGGAACACCGTGACGACGGCGACGAGCGCGCCCGCCGCCCCGATCAGGTTGCCGCGGCGGGCCGAGGCCGGCTTGCCGAGACCCTGCAGGGCGAGGATGAAGCAGACGGCGGCAACGAGGTAGAGCAGGGCCGCCCATTCCGGGGAGAGGAGGATCACTTGCCCTCCCCCTTCGGCGCGGTGGATGACTTCTTGCGGCCGGAGAACATATCGAGCATGCGGTCGGTGACCACGAATCCGCCGACGAGATTGACCGTGGCGAGCAGAACGGCGATCAGCGCTATGACCAGCACGAGCACATCCTCGGCCTGACCGGCAACGATGATCGCGCCGACCAGGATGATGCCGTGGATGGCGTTGGCCCCCGACATGAGCGGCGTGTGCAGCGTGCTCGAGACTTTGGACACCACCTCGAAGCCCACGAAGACCGCGAGCACGAAGATGGTGAGCAGGGTTATCGCATCCATCAGTTCTTCCCCTCACTGTTCTTGGTGCCGCCGGGAGCCTCGAGCGCCGCGGCCGTCGGCTCGTGCCGCACCGCACCGTCGTGAGTCAGGCATGCGCCCGCGACGACCTCGTCGTCGAAGTCGGGCGTGAGCGTTCCGTCGGTCGTCATGAGCGCGACCAGGTTGGCCACGTTCTTGGCGTAGAGCCGCGAGGCGTCGAAGGCCATGGCCGATGCCATGTTCTTCGCCCCGACCAGCGTGACGACGCCGTCGACCACCGGCACCAGCACGTCTTCGCCAGCGACCGAGCCCTCGACGTTTCCGCCGCTCTCGGCGGCGAGATCCACGATGATCGAGCCGGCGCGCATCCCGCCGAGCATCTTGGCGGTGACCAGCTGCGGTGCCGGTCGTCCCGGGATCAGCGCGGTCGTGATGATGATGTCGGCGGCGTGGATGTGCGGCGTCAGCAGTTCACGCTGGCGGGCCGCCCGGTCTTCCGCGAGTTCCTTCGCATAGCCGCCGGCGGCGTCTGCCGCTTCGAGGTCGAGGGTGATGAACGTGCCGCCCATGGAGGCCACCTCATCGGCGGATGCGGCCCGCACGTCGTACGCGGACACCTTGGCGCCGAGACGCTTGGCCGTGGCGATCGCCTGCAGGCCAGCGACGCCAGCGCCGAGCACGAGCACCTTGGCCGGCGGAATCGTGCCGGCCGCGGTCATGTAGAGCGGGAAGAACCGGGGAAACCGCATGCTCGCCTCGAGCACGCTGCGGTAGCCGGTGACGAGCGACTGCGACGTCAGGGCATCCATCGATTGGGCACGGGAGATGCGCGGCACGAGCTCGAGCGCGAAGGAGGTGATTCGGGCATCCCGAAGCGCGCGAACGGCGGCGAGCTCGGACGCGGCCGACGCGAGACCCACAGTGATCGTGTCCGTTTTCAGCGCCCCGATCGTCTCGACAGTGAGCGGCCGAACATGGGCGAGCACGTCGACAGTGCCGAGCGCAACGCTTGCGGCGACCTCGGCACCGGCGGCCTGATACGCAGCGTCGGCGTATCCCGATTCGGCGCCGGCGCCACTCTCTATCGTGACGACGAGTCCTGCATCGACCAATTGGCGAGCCGATTCCGGGGTGATCGCCACCCGGCGCTCGCCCTCGATCCGTTCACGCAACGCTGCGATTCTCATGGCGCTCCTTCTGATTGCTTTCGCAAACGGGCTCGACGTTACTGTAGGCCGTCACGATGCGAGCCCCCGGCGGCGGCACTCGAGACCGAAAGAAGACGCACTCTTAACGTGAGCCGAAGAATGCCCACCGCGCCCCGATCGCACCGGATGCCGCGTGCGTGAGCACCTGTCACCCAACCCAATTCCGGTCGCATGTGAGCCTTCACATGGCTCACATCAATCGAGTTGGACAGGGTGAAGCTACGCGAGCGAGGTCAATTTTTCGCCGCATGTGGACTGTAGTTTAACGGCGCTGACCAGCTTTTTCTCGGACGCAAGCGATTGCCGTTACCCAACTGTAACCATATTGGAGTTGTACAAGCGACGAATGTGAAGGCTAACATTTGGCTCAATGCCGTCGCCGTCATTGGCCGGTGGCAGGTCCGTACACCAAGATCCCGGCCGCGGCCGGGCCAGAACGAGGAGGTTTTGGTATGAAGAAAATCCTGGGTGGGCTTGCCGTCGCCGGCATGATGTCATTGGCGCTGGTGGGCTGTTCAGCATCGGGCGGTGACAGCGGCGGAGACGGTCTCATCACCGTTGGCTTCGCACAGACCGGTTCCGAGAGTGGATGGCGCTCCGCCAACACGGAGTCCATGAAGGCCGCGTTCTCGGAGGAGAACGGCTTCAAGCTGGTCTTCAACGCAGCCGACAACAAGCCCGAGGCGCAGATCGCAGCGGTCCGCAGCTTCATCAACCAGGGCGTCGACGCGATCGTCATCGCGCCGATCGTCGTGGACGGCTGGGACGACGTTCTCAAGGAAGCCAAGGATGCCGGCATCCCGGTCATCCTCGAGGACCGCACCACGAGCGCCAGCCCCGACCTCTACGCAACCTGGGTGGGCCTGGACTTCCAGAAGGAAGGACAGACCGCGGGTGAGTGGGTCGCCGAGAACTTCGGAGACACCCCCACCAACCTGGTCGTGCTCGAGGGCACCACGGGTTCGTCCGCCGCGCTGGACCGGGCGACCGGCTTCAACAAGGCGATCGAGGGAACGTCGATCAACGTGCTGGACTCGCAGACCGGTAACTTCACCCGCGCCGACGGCAAGACGGTGATGGAGGGCTTCCTGCAGAAGTACGGCAAGGACATCAACGTGCTCTTCGCCCACAACGACGACATGGGTCTGGGTGCGCTCGACGCGATCAAGGCCGCGGGTCTCGTTCCCGGGCAGGACATCAAGATCGTCACGATCGATGCTGTGCACGACGGAATGCAGGCGCTCGCCGACGGTGAGTTCAACTACATCGTCGAGTGCAACCCGATCCTCGGCGAGCAGGTGGCCGACATCGTGAAGAAGGTTCTCGCTGGCGAGACGGTGGAGAAGTCCTACATCGTTCCGGATGGCGCCTTCACGCAGGAAGACGCGATCAAGCTGCTGCCGACGCGTCCCTACTAAGTAGCACCACTTCGGCGGGGATCGACACGCAGAGTCGATCCCCGCCGAACAACCCCCGGAACCGAGCCAGAGCCAGAGGAACCACAGACATGCCCACGGACACCGAGGTCCAGCCCATCGTCGAGATGCGCGGCATCACCATCCAGTTCCCCGGGGTGCTGGCTCTCGACGGCGTGGACTTCACACTCCGACCGGGTCAGGTTCACACTCTCATGGGCGAGAACGGCGCAGGCAAGTCCACGCTCATCAAGGCACTCACCGGGGTCTACCCGATCGACGGCGGCACCATCACCGTGGGCGGAGAGCCGCGCGTCTTCCACGGTACCGCGGATGCCCAGACTGCCGGCATCTCGACGGTGTACCAGGAGATCAACCTCTGCACCAATCTCTCCGTCGGCGAGAACGTCATGCTCGGCCATGAGGTGCGCACCCTGGGCCGCATCGACTGGCGGGCCACGCACCGCGAGGCGGAACGCCATCTCGAGGCACTCGGGGTTCGCATCGACACCCGGTCTCTTCTGAGCAGCCACTCCATCGCCGTGCAGCAGCTAGTGGCCATCAGCCGGGCCATGGTCACCGATTGCACAGTCCTCGTGCTGGACGAACCCACTTCCAGCCTCGACCGCGGCGAGGTCGACCAACTCTTCCGCGTCATCCGCGACCTGCGCGACGGCGGGGTCGCCATTCTCTTCGTGACGCACTTCCTCGATCAGGTCTATGAGATCTCCGATCGCATCACCGTGCTTCGCAACGGCAAGCTGGTCGGCGAGTACGCGGCCTCCGAGCTGCCTCGTGGCGAGCTCATCGCCCTCATGATCGGCCGAGCGCTCGATGACCTCGAGGCCCTCTCCACGAGTTCCCGCCGCCAGATCGATCGCGACGCCGCTCCCGTGCTCAAGGCGCTCGGCGTGGGTCGCAAGGGCGTCCTCGAGCCGTCCGACCTCGAGGTCTTCGACGGTGAGGTCGTCGGAATCGCGGGGCTGCTCGGCTCGGGTCGAACCGAACTGGTGCGCATGCTCTACGGCGCAGACCGATCGGACGGCGGCCGGTTCGAGATCGATGGCAAGGTGGTGCGGATCGCGAATCCGCGCAACGCCATCGACAACCGCATCGCCTTCTCGTCGGAGAACCGGCGCGAGGAGGGCATCATCGGTGACCTCACCGTTGCGGAGAACATCGTGCTGGGCATCCAGGCCCGACGCGGATGGCTGCGCAAGGTGCCCCATGCGGAGCAGGTCGCGATCGTGAACGACTACATCGCCGCCCTCGACGTGCGGCCGGCCGATCCGAATCGTGCAGTGCGCAACCTCTCGGGCGGCAACCAGCAGAAGGTGCTGCTGGCACGATGGTTGGCGACAGCGCCCGAACTGATCATCCTCGACGAACCGACCCGCGGAATCGATGTGGGTGCGAAGGCCGACATCCAGCGCAAGGTCGCCGACCTGTCGGCTCAGGGACTCTCGGTCATCTTCATCTCCTCCGAACTCGAGGAGGTGCTGCGATTGGCCCAGCGAGTCGTCGTCATGCGCGACCGTCGTATTATTGGCGAGCTTACGTCACAGGACATCGAGGTCGACGACGTCATCGACTTCATCGCCCATCAAGGCCAGGAGAGCATGGCATGAAGAAGGTAGTCAAGCATCGCCTGTTCTGGCCGATCGCGGCCCTGATCGCCCTGGTTGCCGTCAACACGATCTCGCGGCCGGCGTTCCTCAGCGTCACCGTGCAGGACGGACAGTTCTACGGATCCATCATCGACATCCTGCGCAACAGCGCTCCCCTGATGCTCGTGGCACTCGGAATGACGATCGTCATCTCGACCCGCGGCATCGACCTGTCGGTGGGAGCCCTCATGGCGGTGTCGGGAGCGGTATCGCTGACCATCATCGAGGCGTCCCCCGATCCCGAGAATCTCGGAGTCGTACTGGTGGCGATCGGCGCGGGCGTTCTCACCACACTCTTCCTCGGAGCGTGGAATGGCTTCCTGGTAGCCGCGCTCGGAATCCAACCGATCATCGCGACCCTGGTGCTCATGCTCGCTGGCCGGGGAATCGCCCTGCTGGTGACCGGCGGCTTCATCACGACGATCAACAGCGCCCCCTACCGGTTCATGGCCCAGGGTTCGGTGTTCGGACTGCCCTTCGCCTTCTACGTCTCCGTGGTCGCGATCATCATCGTCGCCCTCGTGGAGCGACGCACCGCACTCGGCGTTCTCACGGAGGCGGTCGGCATCAACCCCGAGGCGAGCAGACTGGCCGGCGTACGCTCGCGCGGCATCGTCTGGGGTGCCTACGCCGCGAGCGGCCTGCTCGCCGGTTTCGCGGGCATCCTGTACAGCTCGAACATCATGGCGGCCGACGCGAACGCAGCCGGCCTCTACATCGAGCTGGATGCGATCCTCGCCGTGGTTCTCGGTGGCACCTCGCTGGCCGGCGGCAAGTTCAGCCTCGCCGGTACCGTGATCGGCGTCTTCACCATCCAGACGCTGAAGTCCACGATCACCTTCCTCGGGGTGCCTCCCGCCGTCAGCCCGGTGTTCATGGCCGCCGTTGTCATTGTCGTCGTGCTCGTTCAGTCCCGCCGGGTGCGCGAGGGCTTCACCCGACTCGGAAAGGCGCTGTCCACCCGGACCACGTCTGACCCTCGTCCCGACGCGGAGGTGGCATCGTGACCAGTACCCCGATCAGAAGCGACTCGACGGCCGGCGCACTCTCCGGCCGCCTGAAGGTGTTCGTGAACCGGCGTGCCTCGTGGATCCCCGTCTTCGCGGCGCTCGCCATCCTCATCATCATGTTCGTGGGAGCACAGCTCTACTTCGGCAACTTCCTGACGCCGCGCCTGATCTCGTCGCTGCTGCTCGACAACGCCTATCTGCTCATCCTCGCCGTGGGCATGACCTTCGTGATCCTGACCGGCGGCATCGACCTATCAGTGGGTTCGGTTCTCGCGTTCACCGGCATCATGTGCGCGCGGCTGCTGAGCGAAGGAGTGCCGACCGGAGTCGTCATCCCGGTGATGATTCTGAGCGGCGCTGGTATCGGCTTGCTCATCGCGGTGCTCGTGCAGTTCTTCGACGTGCAGCCGTTCATCGCCTCACTTGCGGGTATGTTCCTCGCGCGCGGCTTGGCGTTCGTCGTGAGCCTGTCGTCGATCAAGGTGGAGGACCCGGCCATCCTGTGGCTGCAGTCGACGCGACTGCAGGTCGGAGGCTGGTACATCACGCCCACCGGAATCATCGCCCTGCTGACGGTGCTGATCGCAGCCCTGGTGCTGCAGTTCACACGCTTCGGACGAACCATCTATGCGATCGGTGGCAACGAACAGTCGGCACGGCTCATGGGTCTGCCCGTGGTGCGCACCAAGATCCTCGCCTACGTGATCTCGGGAACCTGCGCCGGGCTCGCCGGCGTGGTGTTCGCCGCGTACACCGGCTCGGGCTACCCGCTCAACGGCGTCGGCACCGAGCTGGACACGATTGCTGCCGTCGTCATCGGCGGTACCCTGCTCACCGGTGGCAGCGGTTACGTGCTCGGGTCGATGATCGGTGTGTTCGTCTACGGAACGATCAAGGGCGTCATCTCGTTCCTCGGCGCCGAGCAGTCCTGGACCCGCATCACGATCGGCGCACTGCTGCTCATCTTCGTGGTCGTGCAGCGCTTCATCATCACGCGGTCGCACCGTCGATGAACGCCCCCGCGTACCGGAATCCCGTGCGATCCACCACAATGTGATGATGACCTCTGGCTCGCCGGCGCCGGTCGTGGAAGTCCGTGGCGCCTCAGTGCGATTCACGAGCGAGCCCGCACTCGACAACGTCGACTTCCGGATGTTCCCCGGTGAGGTTCATTCGCTGATGGGCGAGAACGGCGCCGGCAAGTCCACCCTCATCAAGGGGATCACCGGCGCGCTCCAGCTCGATGCCGGAACAGTGGTGCTCAACGGACGTGAGGTGCGGTTCAGCAACCCGGCCGAGGCTCAGCGGGCGGGCATCCGCACGGTCTATCAGGAGATCGACCTGCTGCCCAACCTCAGCGTCGCCGAGAACATCATGCTCGGCCGCGAACCGCGCCGGTGGGGCGGAATCGACTGGCGGGCCATGCGCGTCTCGGCATCGGCGGTGCTCGCCGATCTGGGGCTGGATGTCGACCCCACCTCCTTGCTCGGAAGCCACTCGCTCGCCGTGCAGCAGTTGATCGCCATCGCCCGCGCCATCTCCTCCGATGTGCGCGTTCTGGTGCTGGATGAGCCCACCTCGAGCCTGGACCTGGACGAGGTGGCTGAGCTGTTCCGCATCATCCGGGAGCTCAAGGAGCGCGGGGTCGCGATCCTCTTCGTCTCGCACTTCCTCGACCAGGTGTACGAGATCTGCGACCGCGTGACAGTTCTGCGCAACGGTCGGCTCGTCGGCGAGTACCTCACCAAGGAGCTGCTGCGCATCGACCTGGTGCAGAAGATGCTGGGCCGCAGCGCCGAAGAGCTGGTGATGCGGCCGCGGAGCGAGCTGCGGGCCGAGACTCCGGATGCCTTCCTCGAGGCCCGCGGGCTGTCCTCCAGTCCCCGGGTGCGCGACGTCGACCTCGTGCTGGGCGAGGGGGAGGTGCTCGGACTCGCCGGGCTGCTGGGCTCGGGACGTACGGAGATCGCCCGGCTGATCACGGGAATCGACCAACCGGACGCCGGAACCATCGTGCTCGACGGCACCCGCGTGTCGCCCGGCAACCCCCGCAAGGCCATCGCCATCGGTCTGACCTACTCCTCGGAGAACCGCAAAGCCGAGGGGATCATCGGCCAGCTGACCGTTCGCGAGAACATCACGCTCGCACTTCAGGCCGAGCGCGGCATCTTCCGGCGGCTGCGCCCCGCCCGTCAGCGCGAGCTCGCGGCCAGCTGGATCGAGGCCTTGGGAATCAGGCCGGCATCGACCGAGCAACTGGCCGGTGTACTGTCGGGGGGCAATCAGCAGAAGGTGCTTCTGGCGCGACTGCTTGCCTTGGCACCGCGGGTGATCGTGCTGGACGAGCCGACTCGCGGAATCGACATCGGCGCGAAGGTCGAAGTGCAAAAACTGGTCGGGGAACTGGCCGAGAATGGGATGTCCGTCATTTTCATCTCGGCCGAGCTGGAGGAGGTGCTCAGGGTGTCTTCGCGCGTGATGCTTCTCCGCGATGGGCGGGTCATCGATACCCTCGCCTCCGACGAGCTGACGGTCGACTCGCTGCTCGCGAGGATCGCGCAGCCCGATGACGACTGAGCAGGAACGTCGGTCGGGCGCTGACGACAAGTCCGCTCGCGCCGCCAACATCTTCGACGTGGCCCGGCTCGCGGGTGTGTCGCACCAGACCGTCTCTCGCGTGCTCAACAACGTTCCCAGCGTGCGCCCCGCGACCAAGGAGCGCGTCGAGCAGGCCATCGCCCAGCTGAGGTACAGCCCCTCCCCCGCGGCGCGGGCCCTCGTGACCCGGCGCACCCGCACGATCGGCATGGTCACCCCGGGTAGCTCGGAGTACGGGCCGACGTCGACGGCCATGCACTTCAATGTCGCCGCGCGTGCCGCGCGATTCAGCGTCGACACGATGACTCTCTCCGAGTCCGATCCCGCGGCCATCAGGTCGAGCGTCGAGGCGCTGCTTCGCCAGCGTGTGGATGCGATCGTGCTCGTCGTCACCGACATCGCCGAGCTCGATGTGGTGCTGAACCTCGACCTCAACATCCCCATCGTCGCGGTGGCCGCCACCACCCGTCGCAGCCCTGCCGTCGTGTCCATCGACCAGTACCGGGGAGCGCGCAGCGCCGTGCGCCATCTCGTCGAACTCGGACACACCCGCGTTCTGCACCTTGCCGGCCCCCAGGATGCGCCTGACTCGATCGAGCGCGTGCGCGGATGGCAGGACGAGGTCATCGCGGGCCGGCTCGAGGCGACCGAGGTGCACCACGGTGACTGGTCTGCCCGCAGCGGCTACGAGTTGGGAATCCGGCTCTCCGAGATCACGGTCGGCACCGCGGTCTTCGTGGCCAACGACTATATGGCGTTGGGCCTCATCGCGGCCCTATCCGAGCGAGGACTGCGAGTGCCCGAAGACGTCAGCATCGTCGGTTTCGACGACGTTCCCGAGGCCGGCTACCTGCTCCCGCCGCTGACGACGGTGCGTCAGGACTTCGCGGCACTCGGTGGGCTCATGATGCAGAAGGTGCTCATCGCCATCGAAGAGCCCGAGAACGTCTCGGTGAGCACTCCCCTGCCGACGACCCTCGTCGTGCGCAAGTCGACGCGAGGCGTGTGACGGCCCAGCTTCAGTGCTGCTTCGCCACGGTCACCCGCGTGGCGACGGCCGAGTCCAGCGTTCCCCCGACGAAGATGTCGAAGTCGCCCGGCTCGACCACCATGCCGCGCGTCGGGTAGTCGACCCAGAAGGCAAGGTCGTCGCTGCCCAGCACGAACTCGACCGCAGCTGTCTCGCCCGGCGTGAGGGTGACGCGCCGGAATGCCCGGAGCCGTCTCACCGGCTGAGCCACGCTCGCGACGAGGTCGCTCACGTACAACTGCACCACCTCGTCGCCCTCGACGTCTCCGGTGTTCGTCACGTCGACTCGAACCGGCACACCCGAGGACGCCAACTCCGCCATCGACACCGTCGCGGGAGCCGAGGGTGCGGAGATCTCGAATGTCGTGTAGCTGAGCCCGTGCCCGAACGAGAACTGCGGCCCGAGGTCGAGATCGAGGTACTTCGACGTGAAGTAGTCATCGGTGTTGCCGGGACCCACCACGGCGACGTCGATCTCCTCGTGAACGAGCGAGCCGCGCACGCTGGCAGGTCTGCCGGTGTTCTCGTGGTTGTAGTAGATGGGGATCTGTCCGCTGGAGCGCGGGATGCTCACGGGCAGCTTGCCGCCCGGATTGACGCGGCCGAGCAGAAGATCGACTATCGCCTCGGGCCCCTCTGTCCCGAGGTGGCCGGTCTGCAGTACGCTGCCGACCCGGTCGATCCAGTCGCTCATGACGAGCGGCCTGCCGTTCGCGAGAACGACGGCGAAAGGCACGCCGGTGTCAGCGATCGCCGCGATCAGGGCCTCCTGGTCACCGGTGAGTCGGATGTCGCTGCGCGAGCTCGCCTCGCCCGACAACGACGACGGCTCCCCCACCGCCACGATCACGAGATCGTGATCCCGCGCGGCAGCAGCCGCTACCGTCTGACGGCTCGCATCCGGATCGAAGAAGTCGGCTCCGGGCAGCACGCTCACCCGCCCGGGGAGGGCTTCACTCAGGCAGGCTGCAAGAGTGCGTGCCGGCGCTGAGAACGACTGCGTCCAGGCTCCGAGGTGGTCGGTGCTCTCGGCGTACGGGCCGACGAGGAGCACCGAGGCCACGTCGGGCGAGATCGGCAGGATCTGGTCGTCATTCAACAGCCGACTGTTCTGCGGATTCGGCATCACCGGTGAGCGCATGCGCAGCTACTCCGGAGGACTGGAGACGCACTGGCGCGAACCTGCCCCCGCGACCCGGCGCATCGAGCTTCGGCTGCGCAACGACCATCACATCGTGACGGGCTGGTATCGCGTTGCCGGTGGGGAGTGGGTGCGTCACGCGATCCGCTACGAGACATCCGGCTATCACGCGAACACGATCGGGGATCTGCTCAGTCTGCGACCGGCCGTCTACGCGGCGGGCGAAGGCAGCGTGCGATTCCACCGCTTCGCCTACCGTCCGGTGACCTCATGAGTGCCCCGTCACGACGCATCCCGGTGGCGAAGCTCACTCGGGTCATCGTCGACAACGACTACGCTGGCGATCCCGATGGATTGGTGGCCCTGGCCCATCAACTTCTCACCGAATCGACCGAGGTCGTCGCCATCACGGGAACCACCCTCACTCCCCCGCATGACATGCCGGGCGGGGTACCGGGAAGTGCCCAGAGCGCGGCGCGTGAGGTCGTGCAGTGGCTGACGCCCACGACAGAGCCAGCGGTTCCCGCCGATACCTCGACGCCCTTTCTTGAGCTGACGAGCATCCCCGATGCATCTCGGGTCATCCTCGACGAGGCCGAGAAGTCGAGCGACCTCCCGCTCTTCGTTACCTGCGGTGGGCCGCTGACGAACATTGCGGCCGCGCTGCGCGAAGACCCGACCCTGGCCGAGCGCATGACTCTGTGCTGGATCGGAGGCGGCGCCTATCCCGAGGGCGGCTGGGAATACAACCTCGCACTGGACACGCCTGCGGCGCAGTTCGTGTTCAACGAGTCGAGTGCGGAGATCCACCAGTTCCCTCTCACGACCTACCGCCAGTGCGCCTACTCCATCGCGGAACTGGAGTTCGTACTCAGCGGCGGAGGGCCGTTCGGGGCATGGCTCTACGAGAGGTTCACCAACCCTCCGAGGGCCATTCGGATCGGGGACCACTGGCCGCAGGGCGACAGCCCGGTCGTGCTCACCACGGCGCTGGGTACGGAGTCGAGCTCAACCCGGAGCCTCCCCGTGCCGTGGATCGCCGACGACCTCAGCTATCGCGAACACCCGCACTCGCGTGAGATGGTTCTGTACGACCGTGTCGACACCCGCCTGCTGTTCTCCGACTTCGCCGCACGTATCTCCCTGCTGGGGAGGGGCTGAGCCCCCGACCGCCGACAGCTAACCTGAAACGTGTGACCGCACCCGCCGAATCCGAGACCGCGTTCCGACCGTCGTGGTGGATACTCGCGCTCGTTGGGGTGATCGGCGGGGTGCTCTCCGGCGCGTTCGGCGTGGGGGGTGGCATCCTCATGGTGCCTCTGCTCATCGGGTTGGCGAAGATGAACCAGCGCCAGGCCGCCGCGACCTCGCTGCTCGCGATCGTGCCGACGGCGATCGCGGGATCGGCCACTTATCTGATCGCCGGCCAGGTGGACGTGTTCGCGGCCCTGTTCCTCGGGATCGGCGGTGTGGTCGGATCGCTCTACGGCACCCGTCTACTCAAGCAACTCCCCCTCGGCGTGCTGCGGTGGGGGTTCATCGTACTGCTCGTGGTCGTGGCCATCCGCATGGTGCTCGTGATTCCAGACCGCAGCTCGGGGCACCTTGAGCCGAGCGTGCTCGCGGCGCTCGGTCTTGTGGCGATGGGCCTGTTCGTCGGCGTCGCATCCGGTCTGTTCGGAATCGGCGGCGGCGTGATCGCTGTTCCTGCGCTGATCGCGGTGTTCGGCCTGGGCGACCTGATCGCCAAGGGAACATCGCTGCTGTTCATGATTCCCACCGCCGTCACCGGCTCGGTCAACAACACGCGCAACCGCCTGGTCGACGTGCGGGCGGGACTCATCGTGGGAGTCGCCGCGACGGTCGCCTCATTCGGTGGGGCGGCCCTTGCGTTCGTCATGTCACCCGCAGTGTCGTCCTACCTGTTCGCGGCCTTGCTGCTGGTGTCGGTAGTGCAATTGACCGTGCGAGCGATTCGGATGCGACGAGCCTGAGCCCGTCGCTACGCGTCCCAGATTGCCTCCTCCTCGGCTGCGGAGGCGTACCAGTCCCGCGACAGGCGGGCGGCCATGTGCTCCGCGTACCACGACGCCCACTCGGGATCCGGCCGTCCGGTGACCTGTTCGTGCACACCGTGCGCGGTGGCAGCACTGAGAAGCGCCGAGAGAATGTCCTGCTCCCGGTACGAGTCGCCGAGCGCACGGACCATTCGAGCGGCGTACCACTGGGGCCACTCGGGTGCGGGACCATGGGCCTCCTCGTACGCACGATGCGCGACATCCGTCGATTCGAGCAGGTCGGTGAGGACGGCGACGAAGCCGGCGTCCACACTCATCGTCCCGGCGCCCGGTTCACGATCTCCTGCACGACCCAGCCGTTGCCGTCAGGATCGCTGAAGGATACGAACGATCCGTAGTCCGCCCGGTCCGGCGCGGGTCCCTCCGCGCGGGCGCGGCCTCCGCTGTGGTGGAAGATGCCACCCGCGTCATGCCAGACCTCGCTCACATCGATTCCCCGGCCGGCGAGTTCCGTGCGAGCGTGCACGATGTCGCTCACAACCAAGTGGAGGTTCTCCACAGAGCCCGGCCCGGCATCCGTTATTCCGCTACCGATGATGATGGAGGCCTGCGATCCGGGCGGAGTGAACTGAACCACGCGAAAGCCGTCTTCTCCAACAAAGTCGATATCGAGTCGGAACCCGAGTCTTTCGTAGAACTCCTTGGCCCGATCCACATCGGTGACGGGCACGGTCAGCACTTCAAGTTTCATTTCCATGGTCGTCCCAACCGCGCGGGGCGACCCTACGATGTCGCTGGCGGCTATGCCGTCAGCGAACGTGTGCGGGCGTGCTAGCGGCGGTTCTCTGCGCGACGGAAGTAGACGCCGGCGACCACGAGCGCGATTCCCAGCGCCACGGTGAGGATCGTCGCGATGGCTCCGAGACCCAGCGCGGCGGCAACTCCGAGAAGGATGACGGCCGCGAGGATTGCCGCAACGACGAAGATGATCGCCGCCGTGTTGGTGATCTCCTTGCCCACGTACAGCACGATCGCGCCGACGAGGAAGCCCAGGGCCGCGATCACGGCGCCGATTGTGGTCAGAACGCCCGGAAGACCCAGACCCAGACCGGCGAGCGCGAGAATCGCGAACCCGACGGCGCCGACGAGCAGCGACACCTTTGCGATCGTGTTGTTGACGGCGCCCAGGGCGAGGATCACGAGGCCGACAGCGAGCGCGGCGTAGGCCAAGGCTGCCAACCAGGGCACGGCGACCCCGGCCAGAGGGAGTATGACGGCGAGAAGGAACAGCGCACCGGAAACTATGAGAGCGATTCCTGAAGCTGATCGGCGCGAACGGGATAGTGCGGCCACGGTGGGCTCCTGACGTCGTTGTGCGGGTGTGGCGTCAGTCTAGGCCCCTCGCTCAGGCCGGATGGGGCCCCGACCACCATCGAGCGATGTTGACAGCCTCGGCAGATCGTATATTATTTCAAATATTCGATCGCGACGAGGCGGAGAGTTCATGAGTACGTCAGACCTTGGGCACGACTTCCGCCCCGGCAAGATCATCGCGATGCACCTCAACTACCCCTCGCGGATTGCCCAGCGCGGGCGGGTCCCCGCTCACCCCTCCTACTTCCTGAAGCCCGCTACGTCGGTTGCCGCGACTGGCGGCACCATCGAACGCCCCGCGGGCACCGAACTGCTCGCCTTCGAAGGCGAGATCGCGCTCATCATCGGGCGTCCGACGCGTCGCGTGTCACCCGAGGAGGGCTGGGATGCGGTGTCCGGCATCACCGCGGCAAACGACTTCGGGGTCTACGACCTTCGCTATGTGGACAAGGGATCCAACTTCCGCTCGAAGGGCGGTGACGGGTTCACTCCGCTCGGCCCGTCGATCATCGACGCCCGGTCCGTCGATCCCGCGAAACTTCGAGTGCGCACCTGGGTGAACGGGACCGTGGCCCAGGATGACACCACCGCCGACCTCACGTTCTCCCTCGGCTTGCTCGTGGCCGATGTCTCCCAGCTCATCACCCTCGAGCCCGGGGACGTCATCCTCACGGGAACGCCGGCGGGCTCCTCCGTCGTCGTCCCCGGCGACGTGGTCGAAGTCGAGGTGACCACCGCTGACGGTGCCCTGAGCTCGGGCCGACTCGTGACCACCGTGACGCAGGGAGTCCACGAGTTGCCTGCCTTCAGCGCCGGACCGAAGGTAGACGACCTCCAGCGGGAGGAGGCGTGGGGATCACGCGCCGCGGCGGGCCTGCCCGAGGAGGCGAGCATCCTCACGGAGCACCTGAAGGCCAAGATCAACTCGGTCGCGACCGCGACCCTGAGCTCACTGCTGCGCAAGCGCGGTTTCAACAACGTCTCGATCGATGGCCTGATCGCGACCCGGCCCGGTGCACGACTGGTCGGGCTTGCGCGCACCCTGCGCTACATCCCGAACCGGGAGGACCTGTTCGATCGCTTCGGCGGCGGATACAACGCCCAGAAGCGGCTCTTCGACTCCCTGAGGCCCGACGATGTCGTCGTCATCGAGGCTCGTGGCGACTCCGGCTCGGGAACCCTCGGCGACATCCTCGCGATCAGGGCGAAGCACCTCGGAGCCGCCGGCATTGTCACTGACGGTGGCGTGCGCGACCTTGCCGTGCTCACCGAACTCGGCATCCCGACCTACCACGCGGGAGGTCATCCGGCAGTGCTCGGCCGCAAGCACGTGCCGTGGGAGTACGACACCACGATCGGCTGCGGCGGCGCCGCCGTGCAGCCGGGGGACGTCATCGTCGGCGACGACGACGGTGTACTCGTGATTCCGCCATCCCTGATCGCCGATCTCGTCGACGAGGCGATCGAACAGGAGAAGGAGGAGGCGTTCATCGCAGCACACGTGGCCGCGGGCGAACCGGTGGAGAACCTGTTCCCCCTCAGCCCCGAGTGGCGCGAGAAGTATCGAGCCAGTGTGGAGGAGTCGTGACCGCATCCGTCGGCATCAACAAGTCGGAGCGCGCCTACCTCGAGATCAAGTCGAAGATCACCGACGGCAGCTTCGGTCCCGGCTACCGCCTGGTGCTCGGCCAGATCGCCAACGAGCTCCAGGTGAGCGTGGTTCCGGTGCGGGAGGCGATCCGACGCCTCGAGGCAGAGGGGCTCGTCACCTTCACCGCGAACGTCGGCGCCCAGGTAGTTGCCACGGATGCCCGCGAATACCAGTACACGATGGAGACCCTGAGCCTGGTCGAGGGAATGGCGACGGCGATGGCCGCACCGAACGTGACGCCCGGCGATCTCGTGCTGGCGCGCTCGATCAACGTCGAGATGCGGGAGTGCCTGGAGCACTTCGATCCCAAGCGCTTCACGGAACTCAACCACGAGTTCCACGCGGTGATCTTCGAGCACTGCAGTAACCTGCACATCCTCGATCTGGTGCACCGCGGGTGGAACAGGCTCGCGACCATCCGTGAGTCGACGTTCGCATTCGTTCCCGGACGCGCCCAGCGTTCCGTCGAGGAGCACGACCACATCCTCGACCTCATCGAGGCGAAGGCCCCGGCGCTCGAGATCGAGATCGCCGCCCGCTCCCATCGTCTCGCGACTCTTCACGAGTACCTCGAGTACCAGAAGTCGCAGCAGTCCTGAGTCGCGACGCGACCGAAACCCATACCCCTTGGAGCACCGATGACACAGCACCACGTTCCCGAAGACCTTCCCACGCACCTCCAGCACTTCATCGGCGGCCAGTGGGTCGACAGCATCGGCGGGGAGACCTTCGACGTGCTCGACCCCGTGTCCAACCAGAACTACGCGACCTGCGCCGCTGGCCAGAAGGCGGACATCGACCGTGCCGTCGCCGCGGCGAAGCAGGCATTCGACAGCGGGCCGTGGCCGCGCCTGAAGCCGCGCGACCGCTTCCGCGTTCTGAACCGCATCGCCGACCTGGTCGAGGAGCGCGATGCACGCCTCGCAGAGCTCGAGACCTTCGACACCGGGCTGCCCATCACCCAGGCGCTCGGGCAGGCCCAGCGCGCCGCGGAGAACTTCCGCTTCTTCGCCGACCTGATCGTCGCTCAGGCCGACGACGCGTACAAGGTGCCCGGCACCCAGCTCAACTACGTCAACCGCAAGCCGGTCGGTGTTGCGGGCCTCATCACACCGTGGAACACCCCGTTCATGCTGGAGAGCTGGAAGCTCGCGCCCGCCCTGGCCTCGGGATGCACCGTGGTGCTGAAGCCCGCCGAGTTCACCCCGCTCTCCGCGAGCCTCTGGGCCGAGATCTTCCGCGAGGCCGGTGTGCCCGATGGCGTGTTCAACCTCGTCAACGGCATCGGCGAAGAGGCAGGCGCCTCTCTCGTGGCCCACCCCGACGTTCCCCTCATCTCCTTCACCGGTGAGACCACAACGGGCAAGATCATCTACCGCTCGTGCGCCGACAACCTCAAGGGCATGTCTATGGAACTGGGGGGTAAATCCCCTGCGGTCGTCTTCGCCGACGCCGATCTGGATGCCGCGATCGACTCGACCCTCTTCGGTGTCTTCTCCCTCAACGGCGAACGCTGCACGGCCGGCTCGCGCATCCTCGTCGAGCGCTCGATCTACGACGAGTTCTGCACCCGCTATGCCGAGCGCGCCAAGAACATCGTGGTCGGCGACCCGCACGACCCGAAGACCGAGGTGGGTGCGCTCGTGCATCCCGAGCACTACGCCAAGGTCATGAGCTACGTGGACGTCGGCAAGACCGAGGGTCGACTTCTTGCGGGCGGTTCGCGTCCGGAGGGGCTGGACGAGGGCAACTACGTCTCACCGACGGTGTTCGCCGACGTCGCACCGACCGCCCGGATCTTCCAGGAGGAGATCTTCGGACCGGTCGTGGCGATCACCCCGTTCGATACCGACGAGGAGGCCCTCGCGCTCGCCAACGGTGTGCGCTACGGCCTCGCCGGCTACATCTGGACGAACGACCTGACGCGCGCCCACACGTTCGCCCAGAACGTCGAGGCCGGCATGGTGTGGCTCAACTCTCACAACGTGCGCGACCTGCGCACCCCGTTCGGCGGAGTCAAGGCCAGCGGTCTCGGCCACGAGGGCGGCTACCGCAGCATCGACTTCTACACCGACCAGCAGGCGGTCCACATCACGCTCGGACCGGTGCACACAGCGCGTTTCGGCGCCACCCGATAGCCCCCCAGACACTCGAAGAGGAGAACACCTTGTCCAGCCCCATCCCCGTCCCCACCAGCCCGGCGCCCGACATCCTGCGCTGCGCGTACATGGAACTCGTCGTCACAGACCTGGCCAAGTCGCGCGAGTTCTACGTCGACGTGCTCGGACTCGTTGTCACCGAGGAGGATGACGAGGCCATCTACCTGCGCTCCTTCGAGGAGTTCATCCACCACAATCTGGTGCTGCGCAAGGGACCGGTTGCCGCCGTCGCCGCCTTCTCGTTCCGAGTGCGCAGTCCCGAGGAGGTCGACGCAGCCGAAGCGTTCTACACCGAGCTCGGATGCCCGACCGACCGTCGCGCCGGCGGCTTCGTCAAGGGCATCGGCGACTCGCTGCGCGTCGTGGATCCTCTCGGCTTTCCCTACGAGTTCTTCTACGAGACCACCCACGTGGAGCGCCTGGCCTGGCGCTACGACCTGCAGTCGCCCGGCGCCCTCGTGCGCCTCGACCACTTCAACCAGGTCACCCCCGAGGTGCCGCGCGCCGTCGGCTTCATGGAGTCGCTGGGCTTCCGCGTGACCGAGGACATCCGCGACGATCAGGGAACGGTCTACGCGGCGTGGATTCGGCGCAAGCCGACCGTTCACGACACCGCGATGACAGGTGGCGATGGCCCGCGCATGCACCACGTGGCGTTCGCGACCCACGAGAAGCACAACATCATCGCCATCTGCGACAAGCTCGGAGCGCTGAGGCTGTCCGACCACATCGAGCGCGGACCCGGACGTCACGGGGTGTCCAACGCCTTCTACCTGTACCTGCGCGATCCCGACGGTCACCGCGTCGAGATCTACACGCAGGACTACTACACCGGAGACCCCGACAACCCGCTCGTGTCATGGGACGTGCACGACAACCAGCGTCGCGACTGGTGGGGCAACGCCGTCGTTCCGAGCTGGTACACGGATGCCTCGCTCGTGCTCGACCTCGACGGCAATGTGCAGCCCGTGGTCAAGCGCGCCGAGCCGAGCGAACTCGAGGAGACGATCGGTGCCGACGGCTTCTCCTACACTCGCAAGGGCGAGACGACCGAGGGCTTCAAGCTCGGTCATCAGCTCTGAGAATGGTGTGACGACATGAGCGGAGCGCACGATGCTTGACGACGCTACCTTGACCGCGATCGCGGATGAGCTCCTCGAAGCACAGCGAAGCGGGGTGCCGATCCCCCTCATCACGGCCCGCCATCCGGGCATGACTGTCGAGGACTCCTACGCGATCCAGCGCATCTGGGCCGACCGCAAGCGTGCCGGCGGCAGTCGCCTCGTGGGCCGCAAGATCGGGCTCACCTCGAAGGTGATGCAGGTGGCCACGGGCATCAGCGAGCCCGACTACGGGGTGATCTTCGACGACATGGTCTACCAAACGGGTGCGCGCATCGAGATCGACCAGTACATCAACACCCGCATCGAGGTCGAACTCGCCTTCGTCTTGGGCAGACCGCTCAGCGGCCCGAACTGCACAATCACCGATGTGCTGGATGCGACGGCCTACGTCATCCCCGCGCTCGAGATTCTCAGCTCGAACATCGAGATGGAGGGCAGGACCATCGTGGACACGATCTCCGACAATGCGGCCATGGGGGCGATGGTCGTCGGCGGCACCCCGACCAAGCCGTCCGACGTCGACCTGCGGTGGGTCGCTGCCCTCCTCTATCGCAACGAGACGATCGAGGAGACGGGGGTGGCGGCGGCGGTGCTGGGTCATCCCGCGGCGGGGGTGCACTGGCTCGCCAACAAGATCTACGCCCACGGCGACTCGATGGCTGCGGGCGAGATCATCCTCGCCGGATCGTTCACCCGGCCGATGTGGGTGTACAAAGGCGATACCGTCCACGCCGACTACGGACCACTCGGAGCCATCACATGTCAGTTCGTCTAGAGCCACCGCTTTCGTTCGCGTCTCGCCTTCGGGATTCGACTCGCGCCCTGGTGGGCGTCTGGGTGTGCTCGGGAAGCCCGACGGTCGCCGAGATCTGCGCGGGGTCAGGAGTCGACTGGGTCCTCATCGATTCCGAACACGCCCCCAACGGCCTCGAGTCGATCCTCGCTCAGCTCCACGCGGTGCAGGGCTATCCCGCGACGCCCGTGGTGCGCACACCGCACGGCGATCCCAACCTGATCAAGCAATACCTCGACCTCGGCGTGCAGAACCTCCTGGTGCCGATGGTGAACACTTCGGCCGACGCGGAACAGCTGGTGCGAGCGGTGCGCTATCCCCCGCTCGGGATGCGCGGCGTGGGCAGCGCGCTCGCCAGGGCCTCCCGGTGGAACCGGGTCGACAACTACCTGCACCGGGCGGGCGAGTTCATCTCCCTGTTCGTGCAGGTCGAAACCGGCGCCGCCGTCGGCAACATCGACGAGATCCTGTCGGTCGACGGCATCGACGGCGTGTTCGTGGGCCCGTCCGATCTAGCCGCGAGCATGGGACTGCTCGGCCAACAGGACCACCCCGATGTTGTCGCCGCCGTCGAGCACGTCATCGCTCGTGCACGGCAGGCCGGTCGTCCCGTCGGAGTGAACGCCTTCGCCCCCGCTCTAGCCGAGCGCTACATCGATGGCGGTATCGACTTCATCCTCGTGGCCGCCGATGTGTCGCTTCTCGCGCGCTCGACGGAGGAGATCGCCGCACGCTTCATCGCCGACACGTCTGACGGGCGCCGCACCAGCTACTGACGCGCGCTGTCGATTCGGCCTACCGTCGTTCGTCGTCCTCACGAGCGGACGCCACCGGGGTGACCGCGTCGGGAGGTGTGCATGGCCGAGGCGACGGACGTTCGCGACGAGGAGCAAGCGGGCCGGGACATCCGGTGGATCGACCGGATCCCCGCGCCGGTGTGGATCCGGGTGCTGTGATGCCGGATGTCGAAAAACGGTGTGCCCCTTCGTCGCCCTGTCATAACGTGTGATCAACGAAGGAGACACCGATGAAGTACATGATGTTCGTCGCCACCGATCCGGAGGCCGAGCCGTACGATCCCGCGCAGGACAACATCCAGGAGTGGGTGGCCGAGATGGTCGCCCGAGGTGTCAACCTGCACGGTGATCGGCTTCGTCCCATCGAGGATGCCACGCTCGTGCGGGTGCGCAACGGCGAGGTCCTGGTCACCGACGGACCCTTCACGGAGTCGAAGGAGTGGATCGCCGGCTACGACATGCTCGAGGCCGCCGACCTCGACGAAGCGATCGAGATCGCCTCGAAGCACCCGATGGCACGATTCGGGCGGATCGAACTGCGACCGGTGTGGCCGTTCGAGGAGTAGCTTCGGCGGTCGCTGACGCGGTGGCCACCGCGCACGGATCGGAGTGGGCTCGCGTGGTGTCCACTCTGATCCGTGTCACCGGCGACTGGTCGCTCGCGGAGGACTGCACGGCGGAGGCGTTCGAGGCCGCGCTGGCGACGTGGCCTCGCGACGGCATCCCCACCAACCCCGGCGCGTGGCTTACGACTGTGGCAAAGAACCGAGCCCTCGACCGCCTGCGGCGCGCGGCGACATTGGCCCGCAAGCTGGAGGAGATGACGGCGGTGACCGAGTTGGAGCACCTCGACCCCGAGCTGTCCGACTTCCCCGACGACCGATTGCGGCTCATCTTCACCTGCTGCCACCCGGCGCTCAGCCTTGAGGCGCGTGTCGCGCTGACCCTGCGCACCGTGGGTGGCCTGACGACCGCCCAGATCGCGCGGGCGTTCCTCGTGTCGGAGGCGACGATCGCCCAGCGAATCGTGCGGGCCAAGCGCAAGATCACCGAAGCGGCGATCCCGTACCGGGTTCCCGAGGCGCACCTACTCGCAGAACGACTCAGCGGAGTGCTCGCGGTGCTGTACCTGGCCTTCAACGAGGGCTACTCGGTGGTGGCTCACACGAGCATCGCCGACGAGGCGATCCGCGTGACGCGCGCGCTCGCGCAGCTGATGCCCGGCGAGCCCGAGGTCACCGGGCTCCTCGCCCTCATGCTCCTGCAACACTCGCGCCGCCGCGCGCGCCTCGACGCAGAGGCAGTGCCCCTCACCCTCGAGGAGCAGGACCGCAGCCTCTGGGATGCCGCGGCCATCGCCGAGGCCGGCGAGTTGCTCGGCGGCGCGGGCCGCGGGGCCGAACCCGGCCCGTACCGGCTGCAAGCCGCGATCGCAGCCGTGCACGCGACCGCGGACTCCGCGGCCGCGACCGACTGGCAGACGATCGTCGCGCTCTACGACCGGCTGCTGACGGTGACGCCGAGCCCGATCGTCGAGCTGAATCGCGCCGTCGCGGTGGGCATGGCGAGCGGCCCGGAGGTCGGGCTTGCGGCGTTGGAGCGGGTCGCGGCATCCGGGGCCCTCGATGGCTACTATCTGCTGCCTGCGGCGCGCGCCGACCTGTTTCGTCGACTCGGCGACTACAGCAAGGCAGCGGCCTTCTACCGTGTTGCGTTGGCTGGAGCGCCCACGCAACCCGAGCGGGACTTCTTCGCCCGGCGCCTCGACGAGGTGGGCGGCTAGGCGCCCACGTAGGTCGCCAGGTGCTGGCCGGTGAGAGTCGAGCGAGCCGCCACCAGGTCGGCGGGCGTGCCTTCGAACACGATCCGACCGCCGTCGTGGCCGGCGCCGGGGCCGAGGTCGATGATCCAGTCACCGTGGGCCATGACGGCCTGGTGGTGCTCGATGACGATCACCGACTTGCCGGAGTCGACGAGCCGATCGAGCAGGCCGAGCAGGTTCTCCACGTCGGCGAGGTGCAGGCCCGCGGTCGGCTCATCCAGCACGTAGACATCGCCCTTGTCGGCCATCTGGGTGGCGAGCTTGAGGCGCTGCCGCTCGCCGCCGGACAGCGTGGTGAGCGGCTGGCCGAGACTCAGGTAGCCGAGGCCGACATCCGCGAGCCTGGCAAGGATCGCGTGCGCGGCAGGCAGCTTGGCGTCGCCTGCGCCGAAGAACTCCTCGGCCTCGGTAACCGGCATGGCCAGAACCTCGCTGATGTCGCGCCCACCGAGCTTGTACCCGAGCACGGACGCGTCGAACCGCCGGCCCTCGCAGACCTCGCACACGCTGGAGACGCTCGCCATGACGCCGAGGTCGGTGAAGATCATGCCCGCACCGTTGCAGTTGCCGCATGCGCCTTCGGAGTTCGCGCTGAACAGTGCGGGCTTCACGCCGTTGGCCTTCGCGAACGCCGTGCGGATCGGGTCGAGCAGACCGGTGTAGGTCGCGGGGTTGCTGCGACGCGACCCGCGGATGGCGCTCTGATCGACGGCCACCACGCCCTCCTGCTTCGACACGGAGCCGTGGATGAGCGAGCTCTTGCCCGAGCCCGCAACACCGGTGACGACCACCAGCACCCCGAGGGGAATGTCGACGTCGACGCCCTGCAGGTTGTGCGAGGTTGCGCCGCGAACAGGCATCGTGCCCGTGGATGCCCGCACCGAAGTCTTGAGCGAGGCCCGGTCATCCAGGTGCCGGCCCGTCAGCGTGCCGCTGGCTCGAAGCCCCGCCACTGTTCCCTCGTACACGAGCTCGCCGCCCGCGGTGCCGGCGCCGGGACCGAGGTCGACCACGTGGTCGGCGATCTCGATGGTCTCGGGCTTGTGCTCCACCACGAGCACGGTGTTGCCCTTGTCGCGCAGGGCGAGCAGGAGCTCGTTCATGCGCTGGATGTCGTGCGGGTGCAACCCGACCGTCGGCTCGTCGAACACGTAGGTGACGTCGGTGAGCGACGAACCCAGGTGACGGATCATCTTGGTGCGCTGCGACTCCCCGCCGGAGAGAGTGCCCGACGGCCGGTCGAGCGACAGGTAGCCCAGTCCGATCATCACGAAGGAGTCGAGGATCTGCTGCAGGGTCGCGAGCAGCGGTGCGACGGTCGGCTCATCGAGGCCGCGCACCCAGTCGGCGAGGTCGCTGATCTGCAGCGCGCAGGCGTCCGCGATGTTCAGGCCGCCGATCTTGGATGAGCGGGCGCCGGCGTTGAGTCGCGTGCCGCCGCAGTCGGGGCAGGCGGTGAACGTCACCGCTCGTTCGACGAAGGCGCGGATGTGCGGCTGCATCGCGTCGACGTCCTTGGACAGCATCGATTTGGTGACCTTGGGGATCAGTCCCTCGTAGGTCATGTTGATGTTGTCGATGCGCACCTTGACGGGCTCCTTGTAGAGGAAGTCCGCTCGCTCCTGCTCGGTGTACTCGCGAATCGGCTTGGCCGGATCCATGAAGCCGGAGGCGGTGAAGATGCGCACGTACCATCCGTCGACGGTGTAGCCGGGGATCGTGAGCGCGCCCTGTTCGAGCGACTTGGTGTCGTCGAAGAGCTGCGTCAGATCGATATCGGTGACGTTGCCCGTGCCCTCGCAGCGCGGGCACATGCCGCCCAGGTAGGTCTCGTTCTCGATCACGGTCGTCTCACCGGTGCTGCTGGTGCGTACGCCGCTGGTCTGGCTGGTGGGAATGTTGAATGAGAAGGCGTTCGGCGAACCGATGTGCGGCTGACCCAGACGGGAGAACAGGATGCGCAGCATCGCGTTCGCGTCGGTCGCGGTGCCCACGGTCGAGCGGATGTTGGCACCCATCCGTTCCTGATCGACGATGATCGCGGTGGTCAGCCCCTCGAGCACGTCGACATCGGGCCGGGACTGGCTGGGCATGAAGCCCTGCACGAATGCGCTGTAGGTCTCGTTGATCATGCGCTGCGACTCGGCCGCGATCGTGCCGAACACCAGCGAGCTCTTGCCCGATCCGGACACCCCGGTGAACAGGGTGAGCCGACGTTTCGGGATGTCGACGGTGACGTTGCGCAGGTTGTTCTCCCGCGCACCCTGCACGCGGATCAGGTCATGGGAATCGGCTGGGTGGGGGGTCGCGGACATCGGGGCTCCTCGCTCGGGCTCCCGGCCAGACTAGCCGCAGCCCCCGTCACGGCACTTCTCGAAAGGTGATCGCTACCAGGCGATGAGTTTCTCCGGCCGCAGCTGGATGACGCTCGAGTACTTCGCCGCCATGGTCTCGAGGGTCAGGCTGATGCCGGCAAGGCCGCCACGGTACTTGGCCTCGTACACCGCCCCGATCTCGTCGATCCACTCGGTCGCCGGGCGATCCGAGACCGTGGCCCGGCCCTGCAGCACCGTGAGGTGTTCGCCGTCGGTGCCGGCCTCGAGATGCACGAGGGCGTGATCATTGGCGCGCAGGTTGCGCACCTTCGCCGTGGCGGGCTCGCTCAACACGAGCACGCTGTCGTCGTGCACGATGAACCACACCGGCACGGCGTGCGGAAAGCCGTCGCGGCCGATCGTCGTGAACCACGCGATGCGTTCCTCGCCCAGGCGAGCAAGGGCACGCGCGTGCACATCATTGGTGGGGTCGAGAAGAGAGAGGGATGCTGCGGGCATGCGTCCAGTCTTGTCCATCGTCACGCGTGCGGGAGGGGTCGCTCAGCGATGTATCGTTAACTATCGCTGACAGTCGCCGGCGACCGCGGAGCATCCGCCACATCAGTCCAGAAAGGACACGTCATGCGCACATCATCTTCTGCCGGCTTCGACCTGTGGGAGGCCGTCGACGGTCTCCGTGAGGCGTTCGCCCCCCGGGTCTCGGGACGCATGGGGCGCGGCGACATCCGCACCGCCATCCTCGTCGCCCTCACCGAGGAGCCGATGCACGGCTACCAGATCATCCAGTCGATCGAGAAGAGCACGCGCGGTGCGTGGAAGCCCAGCCCCGGTTCGATCTACCCGACGCTGCAGCTGCTCGCCGACGAGGGACTCGTCACCTCCGAGCAGGTGGGCGAGCGCAAGGTCTACTCTCTGACCGACGCGGGCAAGGAGGCCGCGGCCGAGTTCTCCAGCGGCCCCGAGCCGTGGGAGCCGCGCCGCTCGTGGCGTACCGAGCACAATGTCGCGGTACCGAAGGCGGGCGCGAAGCTCGCACAGGCCATCGCTCAGGTCGCTCAGGGCACCCCGGAGCAGACCGAGCGTGCGGTCGAGGTCATCGACGAGGCGCGTCGCAAGATCTACGCGATCCTCGCCGAGGACTGAGGGGATGCCGCCCGCTAGCGGCCCACTCACCGCACCACCGACCGGCCGCCCGTTCCGGGCGCGCTACCGCCGCATCATGCGGTTCGCCTCGCGCGCGTTGGCGCAGGCCTGGTGGTTCGAACTGGTGCTGCCCCGGATCGGTCTCGGCCGGCTCGCCGCGCGCGGTCGAGTACGCCGCCTCGAGAAACTCGCCAATCGCTTCTATGTGCTCGCCGCCGACCTCGGCGGATTGATGATCAAGGTGGGACAGTTCTTGTCGTCGCGCCTCGACATACTTCCACCCGAGATCACCAAGGCGCTCGAAGGCCTTCAGGACGAGGTCGCACCCGAGTCGTTCGAGCGCATTCGAGTGCAGACCGAGAACGAACTCGGGATGCCGCTGGAGCTGGCCTACGCCTCGTTCGAGCCGGTGCCCATCGCCGCGGCATCCCTCGGACAGGCCCATCGTGCACGCCTGTCGCCGGCGATCGCGGCCGACCTCGGCTTCGAGGAGGTCGTCGTCAAGGTGCAGCGACCGGGCATCGAGGCGATCGTCGCCGTCGACCTCGCGGCGCTTCGGCGCGTTGCCCGCTGGCTCTCGCGCGTGCGCCTCGTGTCGTCACGCGCCGATGCGCCCGCACTCGTCGAGGAGTTCGCAGCCACCAGCCTCGAGGAGATCGACTACCTGCACGAGGCCGGCAACGCCGAGCGCTTCGCCGCCGACTTCGCCGACGATCCGAGCGTCGGCGCACCCGTCGTCGTCTGGGATCGCACCGCGCTGCGGGTGCTCACCCTCTCCGACGTGACCGCCATCAAGATCACGGATGTCGCATCGCTCACCGCAGCGGGCATCGACCCCGCCGAGGTCGCTCAGGCCTTGGCGCGCGCCACCTTCCAGCAGATCTTCGTGGCCGGCTTCTTCCACGCCGACCCGCACCCGGGCAACATCTTCGTCACCCCCACGCCCGGCGAGGGCGACGGCTGGCGACTGACGTTCATCGACTTCGGCATGATGGGCGAGATCTCCGACTCGCTGCGGTCGGGCCTGCGCGAATTCATTCTCGCCGCCGTTGCTCGTGACGGGCGCTCCCTCATCTCGGCCATGGAGAACCTCGGCGTGCTGCTGAAGTCTGCGGACACCGAGGAGCTCGAGCGGGCGATGACGACGCTGTTCGACCGCTTCGGCGGCATGGGCGTCGCGGAGCTGCAGCGGGTCGACCCGCGCGAACTCGAGAGGTTCGCGCTGCAGTTCGGTGAGACCATCCGCGCGCTGCCTTTCCAACTGCCCGAGAGCTTCCTGCTGCTCATTCGCACGATCTCGCTCATCTCCGGTGTGACGAGCGCCCTCAACCGCGATTTCAACATGTGGGATGCGGTCGACCCGTTCGCTCGCACCGTGCTCAACAACAGCGGCACGGGCACCATCCGCGAGCTCGCCCAACAGGCCCTCGGCTACGCGAACACGCTCGCCCGGCTGCCGAAGCGCCTCGACGAACTGACCGCGCGGATCGACCGCGGGCAGGTCGCCGTGCGCACCCCCGACCTCGATCGGCGACTGCGTACCATCGAGCGATCGGTGGGTCGCGTCGCGTCGGCGATCGTGTTCGCTGCACTGCTCTTCGCGGGGGTGCTGCTGCGCCCGAGCGACCCGGTGCTCAGCTGGGTGCTGATGGGGGCATCCACGCTGCCGCTGCTGCACGTGCTGGTCACCTGGCGCGGGCGGTGACCCGGGCAAGGGCCAACGTGCCGGCTCGGGCCGCCGCGGCCGTCGGCCTCGCCTTCGCGCTGATGCTCACCGGGTGCGCCACGCCACCCAGCGGCTCCGACCCGACGCACGATCGCGTACCGTTCCCCGTCGATGCCACGGCCGACTACCAGCTGGGCGGCGCCTATCCTCCCCCGGCCGGAGTGACGCTCGTGGCCCGCGACAGTACCGAGGAGCCCCTCGCCGGTGCGTACTCGATCTGCTACATCAACGGCTTCCAGACTCAACCGGGCGACCAATGGCCCGACGACCTCGTGCTGCACGACGGGCAGCAGAGACTCGTAGACCCGAATTGGCCGGATGAGAACGTGATCGACATCTCGACCGCCGAGAAGCGCGCTGCCGCGGCATCCCGAATCGAGCAGGCGATCGCGACCTGCGCGGCCTCGGGCTTCGATGCGGTCGAGTTCGACAATCTCGACTCGTACACCCGATCAGACGACCACCTGACGCTCGACGACGCGATCGCGTTCGCGAGCCTGCTGGTTGACTGGGCGCACGAACTCGGCCTGTCGGCGGGACAGAAGAATACCTCAGAGCTCGGCCGGGTCGGGCCGGACACGATCGGTTTCGACTTCGCGGTCGTCGAGGAGTGCGATCAGTTCGAGGAGTGCGGAGCGTACACAGACGTCTACGGCGGGCGAGTGATCGACATCGAGTACACGGACGCGCTGCGGCGACCGTTCGTCGAGGTCTGCGCGGATGCCGCGACCCCGCCGATCACGATCCTGCGCGATCGCGGACTCGCGCCGCAGGGCGACCCCGCGCACCACTACGAGAGCTGCTGAGACCGGCGGTCACCTCGAACAGTCGCGAGCCGACTAACCTCGGGCGCTACTAGCCCGTCGCGGAGATGAGAGCGGATGCGGCTTCGAGCCGATCGACGATGAGCTCGACCTCCACGGGTCGCGTCGCGTAGAGCACGGCGATCGACGCCGCACGACCCGACCGCAGCGGCACAGCGATCGCGGACAGGCCTGGGATGACCTCGTCGTGGCTCAGTTCGTAGCGTGCCGGCGGGTGGTGTGCCGGATCCACGATGGACTGGATCACCCGTCCGGGTGATCCACGCCCGATGGGGTGCCGTCGACCCGGTCGTTGCGCGACGAAGGTGGCCGCATTCCGAGGTTCGACGCTCAGCAGTGTCACCGCCTCCTCGCCATCGAAGACCACGAGGAACGCCGTCATCTGGAGGTCATCGGCAACTCGCTGCAGTTCGGGCAATGCCGCGGCCTGAAGGTCACGGGACACGCTCTGACCGAAGGCCGCCAGGCGCACGCCGAGAGTGAGGTCGCCGCTCAGGCTTCGTTGCACGAAGCGGTGGCGCTCCAGCGTGCGCACGAGCCTGTACGCCGCCGACCGGTTGACTCCGAGCGCGGCGGCGAGGTCGTTGATGGTCAGCGGGATGCGGCTCTCGCCGATGAGCGCGAGCGCGGCGAGGCCGCGCGATAGCGTCTGCGATCCGGCGTCGGCCGCACGCTCGTGCTTCTCCACGCACACATCCTTCCCTGACGCTTCCCTCAGGGGTCGACATGACCTACAGTGAAAGCCGTTATTTGACCATTGTATTCATATAGTGAACATGGATGCCTGGGTCAGTCAACAAGGTTGTTGATCAGTGAGGAAGACCAGAGATGCAGATCCACCTTCGCGGTTACGAGGCCACCGATCCGCGGATCAAGCCCGCCGCGGGCTTCGGCATCGACCGACCGGCCGAGCTCCCCGACGAGATGGATGTTCTCATCGTCGGCACCGGGCCCGCGGCAGTTGTCGTCGCCGCGCAGCTGTCGAGGTTCCCCTCCATCTACGTGCGCGCCATCGAACAGCGCGCGGGACGCCTCGAAGTGGGACAGGCCGACGGCATCCAGGCCCGATCGGTGGAGACCTTCCAGGCGTTCGGCTTCGCCACCGAAGTCGTCGACGAGGCCTACCGCAACGTCGAGATGTGCTTCTGGAAGCCCGACCCCGCCGATCCCAGCGTTATCGTTCGCGCCTCACGCGCCGCGGATGACGCGACAGGGATGAGCGAGTTTCCGCACATCTACGTCAACCAGTCCCGAATCCTCGACTACTTCTTGCGGGATGCGGCCCGCGCGCCTGGCCGCCTCGTGCCGGACTACGGAATCGAGTTCGTCGATTGCACCATCGACACCGAGACCGAGTACCCGGTCTCCGCGCAAGTCCGCTACGTCGCCGGAGATCGAGAAGGCGAAATCCGCACCGTCCGCGCAAAGTACCTCGTGGGTGGTGACGGAGCCCGCAGCCGTGTGCGCACCGCGCTCGGTCATCGCCTGCACGGAGAGGCCTCCATGCACGCCTGGGGTGTGATGGACATCCTCGCGAACACCGACTTTCCCGACATCCAGGTCAAGTGCTCGATCCAGTCGCACGAGGCGGGGAACATCCTCACGATTCCGCGGGAAGGCGGATACCTCGTTCGCGTCTATGTCGACCTCGGCGAGGTGGGCGAGGACGACGATGGTGCCATACGGGCGACCCCGATCGAGGCGATCATCGCGAAAGCGAACCGCATCATCCACCCATACTCGCTCGACGTGCGGGCGGTGACCTGGTGGTCGGTCTACGAGGTCGCACACCGCATCACGGATGGCTTCGATGATGTTCCGCCCGAACTCGTCGGCACACGCCAGCCGCGCGCGTTCATCATGGGCGATGCCTGCCACACCCACTCGGCCAAGGCAGGCCAGGGGATGAACGTGTCGATCCAGGATGGCTTCAATCTCGCGTGGAAGCTGGCCTCCGTGCTGGAGCACCGGGCGCCGGAGTCTCTGCTGGCCACCTATGCCAGCGAGCGCAAGGTCGTCGCTCAGAACCTCATCGACTTCGACAAGGAGTGGTCGGGACTCCTCGCGCTGCCGGTCGACTCCTGGGAGGATCCTGCGGGGCTCGAGCAGTGGTACACCTCGACCCTGGAGTTCCCGGCCGGCTTCATGACACAGTACGCGCCGTCCATGATCACTCTCGGCACGGAGCACCAGAGTCTGGCGCCGGGATTCCCCGTCGGCAAGCGATTCAAGTCCGCCGAGGTGATCCGCCGGGCCGACAACCGGTGGCACCACCTCGGCCACTTCCACGAGGCCGATGGCCGGTGGCGTGTCTACGTGTTCGCCGATGCCGCGGCTCCCGCGCGCACCGCAACTCCGACCGCCGACTTCGCCCAGTGGTGGTCGCGCGACGCCGCGTCTCCTCGCGTGCGGTACACGCCGGCGGGTGGTGACGACGACGCCATCTTCGACACGAAAGTGATCTACCAGCAGGACTACACCCTCGTCGAGCCCAGGGATGTCCCAGATGCTTTCATGCCGACAAAGGTGCCCTACGGGCTTATCGACATCAACCAGGTCTTCGCCTCGGGACATGGCCGGGACATCTTCCGCGACCGCGAGATCAGCGCATCGGGCGCAATAGTCATCGTGCGGCCAGACCAGTACGTGGCCGCCGTGCTGCCGCTCGATGCGCGCGAGCAGCTCACCGAGTTCTTCGCAGGACACATGCTCGCTCCGGCGAATCCTTCGGCAGCGCCTGCTCGGCGCTCCGACGGGATGACCGTCGCGGAGAAGACCCCCCTGTAGCCGTACGCTATTCGACATCTGGTCGTTCGGTCGTGATCTGTGTCCGATCGTCGGTGCCGGAGCGGTCTGGGTTGCCGCGGGACCTATGGCACTGGGCATCCCGAACGAATAGCGGTGCACTGAGATCGACCCAGAGGAGCTCGACATGGCACGCACGCCCCGCACGGCCGAGGAGAACATCCGCCGACTTCGTCCCTACAACCTTGTTGCGGGATCCCTGCATCTCGTGCAGGCGGTTGTGTTCGCCTTCATCCTCACGAGGCTGACGACGCAGGTGACGTTCGGAGTCACGGCTGACTACCTGGCCGGGGCGCCGGGGTTCCCGATTCCGCCCGAGCGCGTCGACCTGTTCGCGGTGAATGTCGGCGCTGGCGTCGTCGCCTTCCTGGCGCTCTCGGCGCTGTTCCACTTCCTCATCTCCTCGCCGGCGTTCTTCGGTCGGTACTCCGCCGGCCTGCGGCAGCAGCACAACTACTTCCGGTGGGTCGAGTACGCGCTCAGCTCGTCCATCATGATCTGGCTGATCGCCCAGACCACCGGCATCACGGATGTCGCGGCCCTGTTCGCCATCTTCGCCGCCAACGCCGCGATGATCGGATTCGGCGCCCTTCAGGAGAAGTACGAGCGGCCGGGCAGCGGCAACTTCCTGCCCTTCATCATGGGATCGATGGTCGGCGTGGTGCCGTGGATCGTCATCCTCATCTACTTCTTCTCGCCCGGCTCAACGAGCACGGTCGAGCCGCCGGCGTTCGTCTACGGCATCATCATCTCGCTGTTCGTATTCTTCAACACGTTCGCGATCAACCAGGTGCTGCAGTATCGGCAGGTCGGGCCGTGGCGCGACTACCTGTTCGGCGAGCGCGTCTACATCACCCTCAGCCTGGTGGCGAAGACGGCGCTGGCGTGGCAGGTGTTCGCTGGGGCGATCATCCCGGCGTTCACCAGCTGAGACTTGAGGCGGCGGAATCGCCTCCACTTCCACAGGCATGGCGCCAGAGCGGCGCTTGACTGTGCGGTGGGGCCCTGATTGGATTCAGTGAATTGTTAGCGAATCTGTTTCAGGAAAGGCTCGCCGTGGTCGGCTACTTGAAGTCGCACAGTCCGCGATTCGACAAGAAGGCTTCAGAGCTGTTGGTGAGTTCTGAGCTCAAAGTGAGTTTGGAGTCGAATACCCTGACGGCGTCGGGCAAGTGCCCGCGTTGTTCCCACGAGTTTCAGTATGTGGGTAGCACCGAAGTGACAACTGTCGATGCCCCCGCCGTCGCCGGCGCGATGGCGGGAGCGACCCCACCATCCCAACGACTCGTCGTCGTTACGTGCCAGTGCACTGATGATCATGTTGGTCGGGCCGATGACCTTCTCGGATGTGGAGTCTCGTTCGTGGTGGACCTTCACACGAACGCGGTGCCGGATCCGATCAAAGCCGCGCGGGCTCTTGACGATCAGGCCCAGCTCGATCAGCTGACCACAGACCCGAGTGCCGCGATTCAGGGTTCCGCTAAGGCATGGAGCGCAGGCCTTTCGGCGTTGCTCACGCTGGTGGTGGCAGGCATCTGGGTCGGCGGCCAGAGCGCGGCAAGCAAGGTCGATCCTGCATCACTAGCCCTCATCGTGCTGCTGGCGGGCATCGCTGTGGTGCTCCACATCATCGCGCTCATCCTGCTGCTCGTCGTCTCGAGTGGTATCCCGCAGACACTGTCGACCACCAAGCTGCGTCGATCCGACGGATCGGTTCGCAACTACCGCGAAGCGGTTCGCAAGCGTCACGCCACGATGATCAGAAGCGCTGCCGTATTGGGGATTGTGGGCCTGGTTCCGATGCTGATCGCTCTGGGCCTGTGGATCCTGGCGCCGGGCCCGGAGCCGAAGGTCAGCGTCGATATCAAGGACAAGCCTGCCGCGTGTGGGGAAATCACCACGGTGTCCGATTCGTCGATAACGGTGGCGTCCGGCGGCAAGGAGACGTCCATTCCCCTGTCAGACATAGTCGAAATCTCGGCCGTCAGCGAGTGCGAATGAACTACAGAGTCGCTCGACCCGCCTAGCCTTGGGTGTCATGACGAGGATCTTCGGCACCCCGTTCGCTGCGGTCTACCCGCTGTACGTGGCCAAGCTCGAGAAGAAGGACCGCACGCGGGCCGAACTCGACCAGGCCATCGAGTGGCTCACCGGCTTCGACGAGCCGACCCTGAAGCGTCTGATAGATGAGGGCGCGACGTTCGAGCAGTTCTTCGCCGCCGCACATCTGAACCCCAACACGACCCTCATCACCGGTGTCGTGTGCGGTGTGCGCGTCGAGGAGATCGAGGATCCGCTGATACAGAAGATCCGCTACCTCGACAAGCTCGTCGATGAACTCGCCAAGGGCAAGGCGATGGAGAAGGTGCTGCGCACGCCCTAGCGACGCCTGCCGTCAGGGCAGCAGGGAATCCGTCGCCGCGGCGAAGATACGAGTGTGATCAGCTGGGTTCTGGAGGGACTCGACGCCCCATATCCGCACCTGCGATGGTGCGGGTGAGGGCCCAGATCCCAGTGTTTTGCTGACAGCTCGACGTCACTGTGATCAGGTGGGTTCCGACTCAAGTGCGTCAAAATGCAGTCAAAAAACGGTCACGGCGACGTGCTAGTTGCCGATGCCAGTATGTGATGTATCAAGACATCCCTGACGAAACTGCATCAGGACATCTCTGACAGTTGATGTATCAGGACATGCCTGACACTCATCGGATTCGGCGTGGTCCTTGGGGTCCGCGGGGTCGGCCGCTGCCGACGTATTTGGTGCCCGGTGCCGGCCAGGGATGCTCGATGAGCAAGGTGCCTTGGTCGTCGAAGACGAGCAGCGAGGTGTCGGTTTCGACGAGGTAGGCGAGGTTGCCGGCCAGAGTTCGGCTGACGTGGAATCGGGTGCCGCGGCGGAAGACGGTGCCAGTGTCGCGGATGCGCGTCATCCGGATCCCGTCGGGCGTGACCACGGTCGCTGGACGTGGGGTCGGCCGTGGTGGGGCAACGACCGGTGTCGCGTCCCATGCCTGCTGCGGGGTGATCCTCCCGGGCAGGCTCTGGTGCGGGCGCTCGGCGTTGTAGATGGTGTCGAACGCATCAACCTGACCCTGCAACTCCTCGAGGGTGGAGGCCAGCGGTTGCTTGTCGAGGAACCGGAACAGGGTCTGATGGAACCGCTCGTTCTTGCCCTGCGTGGTCGGCTTGTAGGGTTTGCCGGTGATCGCCTCGACCCCGAGCGAGGTGACATAGGACACGAGCTGGCCCAGCACTCCGCGCCGGGACGGGTTCAACGCCGCCCCGTTATCGCTCAGCAAACGCTGCGGAACACCGTGGGCGGCGATGCCCTTGCTGACGACGGTAATCGCCCCTTCGGAGGTCTCGCCCCAAGTCACGTGGGAGGCGATCGCGAGCCGAGAGTGGTCGTCGATGAGCTGGAAGATCACGCATTTGCGACCGCCGGTGAGGATGTATTCGGTCGCGTCCAGCTGCCAGCAGGCGTTCGGCGCCGGATAGACGAACCGGCGATACGAAGCCCGAGGCTTCTTGCGCGGCTCGACCTTGGCCACTCCCTGATCTCGGAAGATCCGAGACAGCGACGCCGTCGACGGCGTAGCCATCCCGAGCGAAAGCATCTTCTCGTGGACGCTGATCGGCCCGTGATCCAGGCCGGAGCGTTCCAGCGCGGCTCGAACCCCGACCGCCTGCTCGACGACGTCGTCCGTGATCTGCGACGGGCTTCGCCTAGGCCGCCGGGACCTCGGCTCGAGCGCCGCCGCCGGCCCATCGATCAGCGCGCGTTTGCGGATCGCATAGAAGCTTTCCCGCGAGATGTTGTGCTCCGCGCAGAACGTCGTCACTGCACCCCGCGGCGCATCGGGAGGCCACTGCACGATCGCAAGACGGACACGGGGATCAACAGGCTCAACACGGCTCATCCCTCAAAGATCCAGTCCGAAGTGTCAGGACCAAACAACTCCGAAACGTCAGAGATGTGGTGAGGCAGAACTGTCAGGGATGTCTTGATACATCACATTGCCGATGCCAGTATTTACACTTACCCTGTTAAGTGTAAATAAGGGCACGAAGCAATCCTACTTAGGAAGCGAGTGACGACATGGCCAATCCTAAGTCGGACGCCTCGGGGCCGCTCGGCTGGCCGGCTGCCGAAAACGAACAGCGTCCGTGGGTCTCACGCATCAACAGCGACCATCTCACCCGCGCCCAACGCGAACGCATCCGTCAGCCCTACTCGTCGGCCATCGTTCCGCCGATCGCCGACCTCTCTATCGACATCCCCGCCGACCTTGCGGCAGAGATCGACGAGGCCACTCAGCTGCTCACGCGATTCGACGCCGAGGTCGGACGCGGCGGACTCCCGTTCGCCTCGATCCTCCTGCGCACCGAGTCGGCCTCCTCGTCCGAGATCGAGAACCTCACCAGCGGTGCCCGCGCCATCGCCGAGGCCGAGCTCGGCGAACGCGAGACCGGTAACGCTGCCCTGATCGTGCGTAACGTCCGGACAATGGAAGCCGCCCTCAGCCTTGCCGACGAGATCAACGGTGAGAGCATCATCGCGATGCAGTCCGCCCTACTCGCCTCCCACGCGCCCGACCTGACCGGGGGCTGGCGTGACGAACAGGTGTGGATCGGTGGCGACTCGCTAAGCCCCCATTTGGCCGACTTCGTTCCTCCGCACCACGACCGTGTTCCTGCGGCGATATGTGACCTCGTCGCATTCATCGGCCGAGTCGACATCCCGGCATTGGCCCAAGTCGCAATCGCGCACGCCCAGTTCGAGACGATCCACCCGTTCCCAGACGGCAACGGCAGAACCGGTCGCGCAATCGTCCAGGCGATGCTGCGCCACGCACGGGTCACCACGAACATCACGGTGCCGGTCTCTGCAGGGCTCCTCCACGACGTGAAGGACTACTACGACGCTCTCACGGCGTATCGGCGCGGCGAGCTGAGTCCTATCATTACAGCGTTCACTCGCGCGTCCGGCTATGCGGTAGTCAATGGTCGTCAACTCGTTCGCGATGTTGGCAGCATCGAAACCGATTGGAAAGAAAGGATGCACGGCCTCCGCTCTGACGCCGCGGCACGTCGGGTCAGTGTGCTCGCCCTCGCCCACCCGGTTCTCAACTCGGACATCGTCGCTCGTGAACTCGGCATTGCCCCACCGACCGTGTTCCGCGCTCTGAATGCGCTCGTGGAACGAGGGGTGCTGAGGGCGGCCAATTCGAAACGCCGCAATCGGATATGGCTTGCGGAGCCTGTGCTCAGTGCTTTGGATGACTTCGCCGCGCGTGCCGGGCGAAGAAACACAGCGCGATAGGAGTTCACGGAGCCACCCGCGAAAACGAAAGGGTGGCGTCCTCCTTGATCTCGACAAGCTCGATCAGCGGAGGGCGTCACCCTTTCGTGCCCCTGGAGGGACTCGACGCCCCAGCCGTGCCGCCGCCACGATGCGCAGTAACGGTGGCCGGGGCATCCTCGGGGCGCATCGCGGCGGACTGCGGGCCGGGGACCCCCGCGGTTCTAGGGGCCGCCCACGAGAACGAATGTGTTCGGGTGTCGCCGGGTTTCGATACGCGCTTCGCGCTACTCAACCAGCAGCGGCGACACCCGAACACATTCGTGCCCCTGGAGGGACTCGAACCCCCAACCCTTTCCTTAGGACGGAACTGCTCTTCCATTGAGCTACAGAGGCTTGGCTGCACCAGTTTATCGGTGGCTCGCGCCGACAGCCCGTGCACCGGGCCCGGCGCCCGATGTGGTGAGATCGAACCATGGCGCTCTACTCCAGTTACATCGCGATCGGCGACAGCTTCAGCGAGGGCTACGGCGACGAGGGTCTCGACGGCGTGCCGCGCGGCTGGGCCGACTTCGTGGCGCTGGGTCTCGCGCTCGCGAGCGCGCCCGCGACAGTCACCTACGCGAACCTCGCCATCCGTGGCCGCAAGCTCGCACCCATCGTCGGTGAGCAACTGGATGCCGCCCTCGCCCAGCACCCGCAGCTGCTGAGTCTCAACGGCGGAGGCAACGACCTCATGCGGCCACGCGTCAGCATCGGACACATCGCTGAGCAACTCGATGCCGCCGTCGACCGCGCGGTGGCTGCCGGAACCCACGTCGTGCTGGCGAGCGGCGCGAACCCGAGTCGGCACATCCCGCTTGGCGGCCTGCTGGCGCGCCGGGGTGAGGAGCTCGCGCGCGCGGTGCGGCAGCGCCTCCCCCGCCCCGGCGTGACATTCGTCGACAACTGGAGTGACACTGAGCTGGCCGAGCTGAGGTACTGGTCGCGCGACCAACTGCACCTCAACGCACTGGGTCACGCCCGGGTTGCGGGCAACGTGCTTGCGGCGCTCGAAGTCGCGATCCCCGAGTTCGGGGCGGGCGAGCTGTCCGCCGCGCGACCCAGAACGTCGGCCTACTGGCGCGAGTACGTGCTGCCCTGGATTGGCCGACGGCTCACGGGACGATCATCCGGCGACAATCGCGACCCCAAGATTGCCGTGCTGAGCCCTGTCGAGATAGATCAGGACGGCGGCGGGTAGAGGAACGCCGGAACCGAGGAAGCCGGGATGGTGCGCTGGCCGTAGGTGCCGTTGCTGCTGTAGTTGTACTCCTCGATCGTGACCGTGCCGTCGGCATTGACCGACTTCACGTACGCGACGTGGTTGCCGTAGAACCACGCGACGGATCCCACGATCGGGGTGGTGCTGACCGGCCAGCCGTGCTGCTCCCAGTTGTAGCGCCACTGGCTCGCGTTGCCGCCCGACGGGGTGAGGTTCGCCCACACCCACTTGTACGGTGCCGCGTAGTATCCGGCGTCGCGGTTGAGGCGCCACGCCACGAAGTCGACACATTCGCGGTAGTAGTAGTTGAGCGGGCTGAGCCCGCCGCCCTGGTAGTCCCGCAGTTCGTACGGCCACGGGTAGTCGTCGCCGAGCGCCCGCGCCCCCGAGGCCAGGTAGGCCGCCTGGTTGGCTTCGCGCTGGGCGTCGTCCTCCATCTGGGCGAGCTGCTCGTACGTCGTCGCGTGATACCCATCACGGGTCGGCGTGGCGAGGCTCGCATCGGAGCTGACGACGACGCTCTGCGCCGACGCGTCCGACTTGGTGGCTGCCGTGTTCTCGGGCGTCTGCAAGGCGTACGCCGGTAGGCCCGCCACGGCGAACATCCCGCCCACGACGGCCATGGTCGCCAGCACATTGAGCGGGTTCTTGCGCTGCTGCGGGGGCGCGGATGCCTGCAGCGCCCGCCGCTCGGACGCCTTCAGCTTGCGCTGCTTGCGCCCCTGCTGGAGGGGCTGTCGGTCCTGCTGCCGCTGCTGGGCCTGCTTCGCTTGCTGCGCCTGCGGCCGGGAATCGGCCGCGCGCCGCCGTGAAGGCGCGGCCGGCGCCCCCTCCTGATTGATCGCGGGTGCCGCCTGCTGAACGAACGCCGGCGCCGCAACCTGAACCGTCGGCTCAACCGGCGCGGCAACGGCAGAGCTGCCTCGAGCCTCGGCCTCGCGGAGTTCGCGGCGAGAGGAGTACTGCTGCGCGGGGGCCGCCGAATCGCTACGAAGTTCTGAGGGAAGCACAGTTACAGAATTCGAGGGTGCACCGAAGTTGAACAGGTCATCCATGTCACTGGATGGCTGAAGATCAACCACGAACGAACTTCCCTTCGGGCAAACGGGACCTCTTCGAGGGTACGGGACTACCCCCCGGCCTGTCGAATTGTCACAGCAACATAACAGTTCACGCAGCGGGGGCCAGGTACTCCTCCCAGTCCGGCAGCGCGCGCTCGATCCCCCGCACGAGCCAGCTCGTGCCGCGAGGCGGGCGCGGGATGCTTCGCAAGGTCCAGTTCATCTCGCTCGGAGTGCGATCGCCCTTGATGTTGTTGCAGCGCAGGCAGCAGGCGACGAGGTTCTCCCAGCTGTCCTTGCCACCACGGGAGCGGGGAAGCACGTGGTCGATGGTGTTGGCGGTCGACCCGCAGTAGGCGCAGCGGTGATTGTCACGGCGAAGCACACCCCGACGCGACACCGGCACGTGGCGACCACTGGGCACCCGCACGTAGTTACGCAGGATGATCACCGAGGGGCGATCCCAGGCTCCCGTCGATCCCCACACCGGATTCTCCGCGTCGGCAGCAATGACTGTCGCCTTCTGGTTCATCACGAGCACGAGGGCTCGCTTGAAGCTCACGACGGCGAGGGGCTCATACCCAGCATTCAGGACCAAGGTGCGCACGTTCATCCTCTCGAAAGAGCCTGCACGGCTTGCAGGCGTTCGATTCCTGGAGGATCCCGCCCGACGAAGGGGAGGCGCCCAAACAAAAAGGCACTGTCAGAAGACAGTGCCTAATGTTCGCGAGCGTGAGTGATCACGCTCGCAGGACTGTGCCCTATGAAGAACTGAGCGCGCGCATCCACGGTTTGGATGCTGCGCCTGCTTTCCATTTGGCACTCCGTAGTTCGAAGAAACTCCAAGAACTACAGGCTAACCCAGAAAGGCTGAGGCTAGATTCCGACGCGCACGATGTAGTAGTTGCTGTCGTAGATCGGCCGAACGTGGATGAGATCCCCGTAGTCGCCGGAGTCGATGAAGTTGCCATCGCCCATATAGATACCGGTGTGGCCGGGCATGATGACGATGTCACCGGGCAGGGCATCCGACGTCGCGATCGGCGTGCCGGAGGCCCCGATACCCGCCGCTGAGTGCGGCAGTCCGATACCGAACTGCGCGTAGACGAACATGACGTAGCCGGAGCAGTCGAAGCCCGACGGGTCGGCTCCCCCGTAACGGTAGGGAACGCCGGTGTACTGCAGCGCGACCGAAACGACCTGATCGAGGCTGAAGTTCGGGTAGGGCGGGTTCGCCAGGAAGTCGGCCGCGCTGGGTCCGGTGTACGCGGAGTACTCGACGGCGAGCGCCGCGCGCGCCATCTCGGCAGCCGATGTGGTGGTGAACCCATCGCGCGACACCGTGGCGACCTCTGCCTTGGCTGCGACGACCACCGTCTGCGCGTCGCGCTGGGTGATCTCCTGGAGGGCCTGCGATGCCTCCACCCCCGACGTATCGGGCGCGGGTGAGAAAGCGTACGCGGGAAGGGCAACCGTCGCGAAGATCCCCGGCACGATGAGTGCCATCACCGCGAGGCTGAGAATGCTCGACTTGCGGTTCGATGAGGGACGCTTGGCCCGGAATGCCGCGGGAACTTCGGAGCCGACTGAGTCGACACTTCCGGGTTCTACTGCGGTGGAGCTGGTCTTGCTGGGTCCTACTTTTGTCAAGAGATTTGACCTCCTGCGCCTCGGCAACTCTAGGTCGTTGCCCCATCCGTTTCGTATATCGAGTCACGTACCTGGATGAGACGGGCTAGCGAGACGCTCATTCAGGGTCCTTTTGACCAAGGTTGCGGTCGATGAGGACTTGGCGAGTGTACGTGACGATTCTGGGAAAGTCACATCAACACGTTCGCCTCAGCGAACATTCGGTGGAATTCTCAGCGAGACACGAAGATGTGCACAGCGACCTCGTTGGGCAGCTCGAGACCCTCGCCGAAGCCCTCGACCTGCACGAAGACGTAGGAGCCGGCGGCCGAGATCGTAGCCAGTGCACCGGGCATGACGCCGGCATTCTGCAACTGCTGCAGCAGCTCCGGCTCGAACTGCACCGGTTCTCCCAGGCGACGGATGACGCCGCTGACCGGCTCATTCGTGGCAGCCACCACGTCTACGAGGTTGATCACGCCATCCATGAAGGCGGGGGCAGGGGCATCCCCCAGCTCGGCAAGACCGGGGATCGGATTACCGTACGGAGACTCGGTCGGGTGCCCGAGCATCTCGAGCAGGCGACGTTCGACCTGCTCGCTCATGACGTGCTCCCAGCGGCAGGCCTCGTCGTGCACGTAGGCCCAGTCGAGGCCGATCACATCCGCGAGAAGGCGCTCGGCCAGGCGGTGCTTGCGCATGACGTGGATGGCCCGGTTGCGACCCTCGGGGGTGAGCTCGAGGTGTCGGTCACCCTCGACGACCACGAGTCCGTCGCGTTCCATGCGGCCGATCGTCTGCGACACCGTGGGACCGGAGTGCCCGAGCCGCTCCGAGATGCGGGCACGCAGGGGCACGATGTGCTCCTCCTCGAGGTCGAGGATGGTCCGCAGGTACATCTCAGTGGTGTCGACGAGGTCCGTCATGAAGGTAAGCCTAACCGGGCCAGACAATAGGATTGTCCCCATGCCCAGCCTCGTGATTCCCTCTTCTCTGCTGCCCGCCGACGGTCGGTTCGGCTGCGGACCGTCGAAGATCCGGCAGGAGCAACTCGACTTCCTCGCGGCGCACGCCGACCTGCTCGGCACCTCGCACCGACAGGCCCCGATCAAGGATCTGGTCGGTCGCGTGCGCTCTGGTCTCGGCGAGCTGTTCCGCATCCCGGACGGCTATGAAGTCGTGCTCGGCAACGGCGGATCGACCGCCTTCTGGGATGCCGCCGCCTACTCCCTCATCGACCAGCGCAGCGAGAACCTGACCTTCGGCGAGTTCGGTGCCAAGTTCGCGCAGGCTGCGGGCGCACCGCACCTGACGGCGCCGCACGTGGTGTCGGCGCCGGCGGGGAGCCGGGCATCCGTGGAGATCGTCGACGGCATCGACGTCTACGCCTGGCCGCAGAACGAGACCTCGACCGGCGTGATGGCGCCCGTCACCCGGGTGGACGCGCCGGGCGCACTCACCGTGATCGACGCGACGAGCGCCGCCGGCGGCATCGACTTCGACTCATCGCAGGCCGACGTCTACTACTTCGCTCCGCAGAAGAATTTCGCCAGCGACGGCGGACTCTGGTTCGCGCTGTTCTCCCCTGCCGCGATCGCTCGCGTCGAGGCGATCGCCGCGTCGGATCGCTACATCCCCGAGTTCCTGTCGCTGAAGAACGCCATCGACAACTCGCGGCTCAACCAGACCCTCAACACCCCGGCGATCTCGACTCTGCTGCTGCTGCAGAACCAGGTCGACTGGATCAACGGCAACGGCGGCCTCGGGTGGGCGTCGGCGCGCACGGCCGAGTCATCCGGTGCCCTGTACCAGTGGGCGGATGCCGCTGCCTACGCCACCCCGTTCGTCACCGACCCCGCGCACCGCTCGCAGGTCGTGGTGACGATCGACTTCGACGAATCAGTGGATGCCGCGGCCGTCGCCGCAGCCCTGCGCGCCAACGGCGTCGTCGACACCGACCCGTACCGCAAGCTGGGACGCAACCAGCTGCGCGTCGCCACCTTCGTGGCCATCGAGTCCGACGACGTGCGCGCGCTCATCGGCTCGATCGAGTACGTCGTCGAGCACCTCTAGCCGCTGAGCTGGTTGAGTAGCGCCGAAGGCGCGTATCGAAACCGCTCCGCGCTACCCTGTACCCGTGCGACTCTGGCTGAAGGACTCCGAGCGCCGGCCCGATCCGGCGCCGGTGAAGACGGATGACCGTAAGCCGATGCTGATCGGAATCCTGATCTGGCTCGTGGCGCTGGCCGTGCTGCTCTTCTTCATCGCTCCGCTCACCGCCGCCCACAACGAGTGGTGGCTGTGGACCTGCATCGCGGGCATCGCGCTCGGCCTGGTGGGCATCCTGTACACCAACTGGCGGCACAAGTAGCGAGTTAGAAGGACCGCTCGCCCTCGTCGGAGTCGTCGTCGTCATCATCATCGTCGTCGTCTGACTCATCGTCGTCGTCGTCGAGATCCTCATCCGGATCGTCGATGTCCACGCCGTCGAGGTCGCCGCCGTGCAGCACGTCGCTGCCCAGCACATCGTCGTCGTCCATCACGTGGTCATCGAGGTCGTCGTCCTCGTCATCCGACTCGTCGTCGGCGACATCGTCCTCGTCGTCGGGGTCGTCGTCGTCAGCGTCGCCGTCTTCGACCGCAGCCTCGCCCAGAGCTTCCTGCGCCGCCTTGTACTCGGCGAGGCGGTCGCTCCACGGCAGCCAGTCGGGCGCGAGCAGCGAGCCTTCGCCCGGCAGCAACTCGGCCTCGAGCACTGTCGGCTCGCCGCCCTCGACGTCGGCGACCGAGACGGTCCACAGCCAGTCCGGGTAGCCCGGCTGGGCCGATGCGAAGCGCACCGTCACCGAACCGTCGTCCTCGGGGGTCTGGCTGACGAACGATCCGATCGTCGCGACCGGAGTGATCTCCAGCAGTGCGCTGCGCGCGAGGTCTTCGTACGACTCAGGCATCCAGGTCGTCCGCGACCTTGCGCAGCATCGCAGCGATCTTCGACGAGTGTGACTTGTCGGGGTAGCGACCGCGCTTGAGGCCGGCACCGATGCCATCCATGAGCTTCACGAGGTCCTCGATAATGATGGACATGTCGTCGGCCGACTTGCGGTTGAGCTTGGCCATCGACGGCGGTGCCTCGAGCACACGCACGGAGAGCGCCTGGGCGCCCTTCTTGCCGTCGGCGATTCCGAACTCGAGCTTGGTGCCCGCCTTGATTCCGGTCGTGCCGGTGGGCAGGGCGGACGCGTGAAGGAAGACCTCCTGGCCGTCATCAGAACTGATGAAGCCGAAGCCTTTCTCGTCGTCGTAGAACTTGACCTTGCCGGTGGGCATCGTGGTACTCCTTATTGCTGGTGCATCAAGGCTATCGGAGTCACGCGTATCCTTGGGTTTGTGGCCAACCAGACTCCGATAACCGATCACCGCGCCGAACGCGTCCTGGCGTTCATGGTCGCCAGTGCGATCGGGCTCTCGATCATCGCGTTCCTCGCGGTCATCATCGGTACCGCGACCGGCGTGACGGACTTCTCCGGCGGCGCCTGGCCGGTGGCGATCGTGCTTCCGGCGATCGGCCTGCCGATCGGACTCGTGCTCATGATCGCCCTGATCATCGTCAGCGGCCTGCGTCGGGGTCGTGAAGCAAGGGATGCCAGCAAGTAACGACAGCGCCCTGGTCCTCGCGGGCCAGCTGCGGACGTTGAGTGACGCGGCGCTTGCCGAGTTGCTCACGGCCCGCGAGATCAGAGGCACGGGCATCCGTGACTTCTTCGACCTCGCTGACGCCCTACTCGACCCAGCCGCGATCCAGCACGCACTGGGTCGGCTGGACCGATCGACCCTGGCTACCCTGGCCGCCCTCGGCGAGCTCGGGCCGGTGACCGAAGCGGATGCCGCAACGCACCTCACCACCCTGGGCGCCGACGCAGCGCTGCTGCCCGAACGCCTCGCCACCGCCGCGCGTCTCGCCCTGCTCACCCAGCACCTCGGCCGCTGGGTGGTACCGGCTTCCGTGGCGGAACAACTGCAGCTCTGGCCGAGTCTCGGCCTGCCGAGCCTGCACGAACTCGTGTCGTTGTCGGCCCCTGCGGCGCTCAGCCCGGTGTCGGGTGTCGACGTGAAGTTCACCGATCACGTGGCATCCGAGAACGCATTCCAGACGACCACCTCGATCGCCGAGCTCATCGCCACCCTCGACCTGGAGTCGGCCCGCGAGCTCGCCCGCGGCGGCATCGCTCTGCCCGACAGCAAGCGCCTCGCGGCGGCCATGGGCGTCGATCTCGATCGGGTGTCCGGCCTGCTCGACATCGCCTCCCGCGCCGGCCTCGTCGCCCTCGACTCGGGTCGCTGGATGCCCGCCGAGGCCAGCCGCGCGTGGATGGTCGACTCGTCCGGCGAGCGCTGGGCGCTTCTGGCGACGGCGTGGCTGGAGCGCCTGCCTGTCGACATCCGCACGATTCTGCGCGAGCGCGCCCACGCCGTCTGGGGTGAGCGGCTCGAGGAGTACGTCGCGTGGCTGTTCCCCGCGGGCGACGACTGGATGCGCGACCGCGTGCGCGTCTACACGCGCGACGCCGAGCTGCTGGGCATCACCGCCGACAACGTGCCGAGCACCCCGGGAGCGGCACTGCTGGCGAGCGGGGCGGATGCCGCGGCCACCGCCATGGCAGCGCTGTTCCCACCCGAGGTGGCGCAGGTCTACCTGCAGCACGACCTGTCGATCGTCTCCCCGGGACCGCTCGCGCCACCCATCGATGCGCGCCTGCGCACGATGGCCGACGTCGAGGGCCGCGCGCTCGCCAGCACCTACCGGGTCTCGACCGCCAGCCTGTCGCGAGCGATGGCGGCGGGCGAGACCGAGAGCTCGATGAGGGGGTTCCTTGGCGGGATCGCGCTGACGGGCATCCCGCAGCCCCTCGATTACCTGCTCACCGAGGCGGCATCGCGCTACGGTCTGGTACGCGTGGGCGCGACCCCCGAGGGCCGCACCTATGTGTCGAGCACCGACGGCACCCTGCTGCGCACGCTCGTGGTCGATCACAGCATCGGCTCGCTCGGGCTGGTGCGCTCCGGCGACCGGCTGGAGAGCCGCTACGACCGCGACCTGGTGTTCTGGGCGCTGAGCGAGGCCCGTTATCCGGTCGCAGCAGAGAACGCCGCCGGCGAGATCGTCACGCTCGCTCGTCGGCTGGCCTCGCGCATCACCGCCGCAGCCGCCACCGACACCACCGGCGCGCTCATCGAGCGACTGCGGGTGGGCAGCTCGGCCGATCCGGATGTCACCGGCAAGGCCTGGCTCGCACGCCAGCTCGACGTGGCCATCAAGGGCAAGGTCGGCCTCACGGTCACCGTGCGGATGCCGGACGGTTCCGACGTCGACTACCAGCTGGAGCCGGCGAGTGTCGGCGGCGGGCGGTTGCGCGCCCGCGATCGCCGCAGCGACATCGAACGCACCCTTCCGCTGACCAGCATCGTGGCGGTAGCGCCCGCGGAGTGATCGGCTGGTTGAGTAGGCCCAGGCCTGGGCCCACGCCGCCGGTTCCGGCGCGACGCGGAGCGGCGTGACGGCCGTGCGCGCGGGGAGCGAAACCTCGCCGGCGTGGTGGTTTCGATACGCGGGCCGCTGGCCGCTACTCAACCAGCCAACGGCCGTAGGCTAGAGGGATGCCCACCAACGGTCCGCTCATCGTGCAGAGCGACCGCACCGTGCTGCTCGAGGTCGCCCACCCCGACGCCGAGGATGCCCGGCACGACCTCGCCGTCTTCGCCGAGTTGGAGCGTGCCCCCGAGCACATCCACACCTACCGCATCACGCGCCTCGGACTGTGGAACGCGCGCGCCGCCGGCCACACCGCAGCCGACATGCTCGCGACGCTCGAGAAGTACTCCAAGTTCGCGATCCCGCAGTCGGTGGTCGTCGACATGACCGAGACCGTCGGCCGTTACGGTCGCCTGGTGATCGAGCGAGCGGATGACGGTGCCCTCACGCTCACCGCAACCGACGCCGCCGTGCTCAGCGAGATCACGCGCGCGCGCAAGGTCGCTGCGCTGCTGTTCGAGAAGCGCGGGGATCACACGTACGTGGTGCAGGCCTGGGCTCGCGGCCAGCTCAAGCAGGAGCTGCTCAAGCTCGGCTGGCCCGCCGAGGATCTCGCCGGCTACACCCCCGGCACCCCGCACGAGATCGCACTCGACGAGTCGGCGTGGCACCTGCGGCCGTACCAGCACCAGGCGATCGACAACTTCGCGGCCCACGGGTCGGGCGTCGTCGTGCTGCCCTGCGGCGCGGGCAAGACCCTCGTCGGGCTCGGCGCGATGGCCGCCGGCAAGACGACCACGCTCATCCTCGTGACCAACACAGTCTCGGCCCGGCAGTGGAAGGCGGAGCTGCTCAAGCGCACGACGCTGACCGAGGAGGAGATCGGCGAGTACTCCGGCCAGGTCAAGCAGGTGCGGCCGGTGACGATCGCGACGTACCAGATCCTCACCGCCAAGCGGCAGGGCGAGTACGCCCACCTCGCGCTGCTCGACGCGCTCGACTGGGGGCTCGTGATCTACGACGAGGTGCACCTGCTGCCCGCGCCGGTGTTCAAGCTCACCGCCGAGCTGCAGGCGCGGCGGCGCCTGGGCCTGACCGCGACACTCGTGCGCGAGGACGGCCGCGAGGGCGACGTGTTCTCGCTCATCGGTCCCAAGCGCTTCGATGCGCCGTGGAAGGAGATCGAGGCCCAGGGCTTCATCTCCCCCGCGAGCTGTTTCGAGGTGCGCATCGACCTGCCCGAGAACGAGCGGCTCGAGTACGCGGCATCCGCCGACGACGAACGCTACCGGCTTGCGGCGACAGCACCGGCGAAGCTCGGGGTGGTGCGCGAACTGGTCGCGAAGCACGCGGGCGAGCGCATCCTGGTGATCGGGCAGTACCTCGACCAGATCGATGAGCTAGCGGATGCGCTGGGCGCCCCCAAGCTGACCGGCGCGACTCCGATCGACGAGCGGGAGCGGCTGTACCAGGAGTTCCGCGACGGTGTCACGAAGGTGCTCGTCGTCTCGAAGGTGGCCAACTTCTCGGTCGACCTGCCGGAGGCGACTGTCGCGATCCAGGTCTCGGGATCGTTCGGCTCCCGGCAGGAGGAGGCGCAGCGTCTCGGCCGGCTGCTGCGACCGAAGGAGAGCGGACTGCCGGCGAATTTCTACACGCTGGTCGCCCGCGACACCGTCGACCAGGACTTCGCGCAGAACCGCCAGCGGTTCCTCGCGGAGCAGGGCTACAGCTACACGATCCTGGACGCCAGTTCGCTGGTTGAGTAGCGCGAAGCGCGTATCGAAACCCACCCGCCTAGCGCTGGGCTGGTTGAGTAGGCCCGCAGGGCCGTATCGAAACCCGCCCGACCCCGGCTGTCGGGCGACCGATGCACAATGGGAGCATGACCGTCACACCCTTCGTGATCGATGTTCCGCAGTCCGACCTCGATGACCTGCGCGCGCGACTGCGGGCGACACGGTGGCCGGATGCCGCGGTCTCCGACTGGTCGCAGGGCATCCCTCCGGCGGCTCTCCGCCGCGTGCTCGACTACTGGGCCGAGGAGTACGACTGGCGCGCCGTGGAGCGTCAAATCAACACCCTCACCCACGTCACCGTCGACGGTATCCATGCGGTGAGGGCTGGCACGCCCGGTGCCACGCCCCTGCTGCTCGTGCACGGCTGGCCCGATAGCTTCGTGCGATTCCTGCGCGCCGTTCCGCTTCTCGCCGACCGCTTCGAGTTGGTGATCCCGAGCATCCCCGGCTACGGCTTCAGCGCGCAGCCCGCCGAACCGCTCGGACCGATCGGTGTCGCCGATCGTTTCGTGGATCTCATGTCGCAGTTGGGCCACGAGCGGTTCGCCGTGCACGGCGGCGACATCGGAACGCAGATCGCCGATCAGCTCGGCCTGCGTCATCCGGATCGCATCACGGCGCTGCACCTCGGTGACGTTCCGCTGCGCCGCCTGCGCGGCATCGACCCCGCCGAGCAGACCCCCGAGGAACAGCAGTGGTCGAAGGATGGCGCGGCCTGGGAGCTCGCCGAGGGCGCCTACTCGCACCTGCAGAGAACCAAACCGCAGACCCTCGCCGCCGCCCTCAACGACTCCCCCGCCGGGCTCGCCGCGTGGATCCTCGAGAAGTTCGAGGCCTGGAGCGACAAGGGTCTCGACGCGTTCACCCTCGACGACCTCGCCACCAACCTCACGATCTACTGGGTCACGCAGACTGCGGGTTCGGCCGCGAGGTACTACTACGACAACACTGTGACGCCCACCGGTCGTCAGGTCGTACCGACGGGTTTCGCGGTTTTCCCCGCTGACATCTGCCCGCCGCCGCCCGGCTCAGCGAGCCGGTGGTACCCGGTCGAGCGCTGGACCCAGATGCCGCGCGGAGGCCACTTCGGTCCGTGGGAGGAGCCGGAGCTGTGGGCCGCGGAGGTACGGGCCTTCTTCGATCAGCTGGAGCTGTAGCGCGGGGCGGGTTTCGCTCCCCGCGCGCACGGCCGTCGCGCCGCTCCGCGTCGCGCCGGAACCGGCGACGTGGGCCCAGCGCTGCGCGCTACTCAACCAGCGTGCGGGCGTAGCGCAGCAGCAGTTCTTCGCCGCCGCGCAGCACATGCACGAGCCGCATCGACCGCGCCGGGATATCCCCGCCGACGATTCGAGGGCCATCCCCGCCCTCGAGGGTCGGCGCGACCGTGAGGCACAACTCGTCGATCAGGTCGGCGGCCAGCATCGCCGCGAACAGTGACGGCCCACCCTCGCACAGCACCTGTGCGTGGCCCATCGCGCGCACGGCCGCGAGCGCCGCGACAAGGTCGACGTGCTCGTCGCCCACCGCCACGACGTGAGCGACAGCGGCGAAGGCCGTGGTGTCTGTCCCCGCGGTGGTGATGACGATCGGTCGCACGGGCGCCTCGGTGAAGATGGGCGAGGTCGAGTCGAGGTCGAGGTGACCCGACACGATCGCGAAGACCGGATGCCGCGGCATCCCGTGCCGTTCACGCCAGAGTTGCGACGCCTCGTCAACCAGCATCGGTCCGTAGCCCTCGTCGCGCACCGTGCCCGCGCCGACGAGCACGACGTCGCTGACTCGACGCAGCAGCTCGAAGTGGCGCTTGTCGGCGGCACCGGAGAGCCCACCCGAACGCCCGTCGTGGGTCGCCGCGCCGTCGATGCTGGCGACGAAGTTCACACGCACGGTGGGCGCTGCGACCACGAGCGCGTCGATCAGCGCGTCGTCACTGAGGTCCCGGGGCGCACCCGGCCAGAGCATGTCGATGGCCGCGCTCATACGTTCAGGGTGGGATGCGTGTTGTGGAGCAGGTACGCCGGCTCGCGGAATCCGAGAATCGCCTCCGTCATGCGGACTGCGGCAACTGACGCCGCGACGTTGTGCATGCGCACGATGCGGGCGCCCTTCATGATGCAGACGACCATCGCCGCCAGCGACCCCTCGAGCCGTTCGGTGCGCTCGCGATCGAGCACCTCGCCGATGAAGTCCTTGTTCGAGACGGCTACGAGCGTCGGGTAGCCGAGCGCGACGACCTCCTCGAGCCGACGGGTCAGCTCCAGCGAGTGCAGCGTGTTCTTGTCGAGGTCATGGCCGGGATCGACGATGATCCGCTCGGCCGGCACCCCCGCCCGCAGCGCGCGATCGACCCGCCCGCGTAGGAAGTCGACGACCTCCCGCACGACATCGTCGAAGTGCGCAGCGGGCTTCTCCACCCGGGGCGGCCCGACGCTGTGGGTGATCACGACGTGCGCCGAGCTCTCGGCGATCACTGCCGCCATGTCGGGGTCGCCGAGCCCGCTCGTGTCGTTGATCACGGCAGCGCCAGCGGCGATCGCGGCCCGCGCGACCTCGGCGTTGTTGGTGTCGACCGAGATGACCACATCGGATGCCGCGGCGATCCCCTCAACGACCGGAACGACCCGCGCGATCTCCTCCGCCACCGTCACGACCGGTCCACGACCGAACGGCACCCCACCCACGTCGACCCAATCGGCACCCTCGGACGCGGCGGTCAGCGCCGCGCCGATCGCGCGGTCGAGCTCGAACGTCGCCCCGCGATCGTAGAAGGAGTCGGGGGTGCGATTGATGACCGCCATGACGGCGACCTGCCGGTCGAAGTCGAAGTCGCGCTGGCCGATGCGAGGCATACGACAACCGTACGTCGTCGCGCGGCCGCTGCGGAGATCAGACGGTGCGGCGACGCCGGGCGGCGAGCAGCAGCAGCGTGCCGATCGCCAGTGCAATGGTTCCTGCTGCCACGGGCGCCGTGGCATCCACGCCGGTTGCGGCGAGAGCGACTTCGAACGGGAAGTAAGCGAAGACGATCTTGCGTTCGTCGAACACCGCGTACACGGCGACCGAGTGCGTGCCGGCGGCCAGGTTCGCCGGGAGGGCGACGTCAGCGCTGAACGCGAAGTCCGGGGCCGGAGTAGTGAATGGTCCAGCGACGTCGACGCCATCCACGGTCACGTAGTAGGCCGAGGCCACCGGCGGCAGCAGGCCGGCCGCCGTGATCGTGACGGTGCGCCCGGGAGCGGGTGCCGGCGATGCCTCGATCGTGCCCGACACCGGGATGACGCCGCCGCCCGTACCGCCGCCGTTGCCGGAGCCGTCGGGGAAGTCCACGCCGCCACCGCACGACGCAGCAGGAGACAACGAGACGTCGCCCGACCAGATCGGGTAGTACCCCGTGGCACCGGCTGCCAGGTCGCCCGTGATCGCGGTGATCGTGGGCCCACCGGTGTGCGAGACCGTACCGGTGAAGGAGGAGGCGAACGTGAACGCGGCGTTCGAGTTGTTCGTCACGACGCACCGCGCGGCGGTGGTGCCGAAGAATGGCACGCCGGCGAAGCTCCCGTCGATCCAGGCACCCGAGGCGTCCCGCCACTCGAGGAGGACGGTGGGGGCGACGTTGGTCACCGTGAAGATCGTGCCCGTGTAGTCGACCGTCACCGCCGACTGGGTGAATCGCGCGGTAACGGAATGCGCACCTGCGGTCAGTGCCGACACCCCATCCGTGCACGAGGTGAGGCCTGTGGCAACAGTGCAGGAGGCGATCAGGGTCGCACCCTCATACAGCTCGAAATCGACATCCGCGGCCAGCGCGGCACCGAGTGTCACCTGCACCCCACCACCGGACGACAGCGCGTATGCCGTGCCACCGAGAAGTGAGTCGTTGGACGGCTGCAACGTCACATCCACCGTCGTGCCGAACAGCGGCTGCGATGCCGCCTGAGCGGGCGCGGCCGCGAGCAGGGCTCCCACGAGAGCGAGCGGGAGGGCGAGGATCACGAGGGCAGGTCGGCGCACGATCCGAATCTAGTGGACCGGCGGCACGCGGGGCGACACCGGTTCATGTTCGCGTCGCCGAGGCATCCACACGACTCTCAGACAACTTCCAGAGAACTCGCAGATACTGTACGCATGGCTGATGGACCCAAGATTCTGATCGTCGACGACGAGCCCAACATTCGCGACCTGCTCACCACGAGCCTGCGCTTCGCCGGCTTCGCCGTGCGTGCCGTCGGCAACGGCGCCCAGGCGATCTCCGCCGTACTCGAGGAGGAGCCCGACCTCATCATCCTCGACGTCATGCTGCCCGACATGAACGGATTCGGCGTGACCAAGCGCCTGCGGGCATCCGGTTACACGGCCCCCATTCTCTTCCTCACCGCGAAGGATGACACTGAGGATAAGATCACCGGCCTCACCGTCGGCGGCGACGACTACGTCACCAAGCCGTTCAGCCTCGACGAGATCGTCGCGCGCATCAAGGCCATCCTTCGCCGCACGATGCACGACGACGAGGAGGCGATCATCCGCGCCGGCGACCTCACCATGGATCAGGACACCCATGAGGTGACCATCGGCACCGAGCAGGTGGAGCTCAGCCCCACCGAGTTCAAGTTGCTGCGCTACCTCATGCTCAACCCGAACCGCGTGCTGTCGAAGGCGCAGATCCTCGACCACGTCTGGGAGTACGACTTCAACGGCGACGCCGGCATCGTGGAGAGCTACATCTCCTACCTGCGTCGCAAGCTCGACCAGTACTCGGAGGAGCCGGTCATTCAGACCAAGCGCGGTTTCGGATACATGCTCAAGGCCTCCAAGGTCTAGCGCAGCTTCTCGACGGTAAACTCAGGGCTCAATGCACGAGATCGTCGAGTGGTGGAACCGGGTTTCCCTCCGTACCAAAATCACCGGCGTGACGGTTCTGCTGCTCACTGCGGGCCTGGTCATCGCGGGCGTCGGCACGATGGCGGTTCTGCGCGGCTATCTGCAAGACGAAGTCGACACCAAGATCACCGCCGCCGGCAACAAGCTGGCTGGCAACATCCTCTTCGCTGGCACCGCCGACAACCCGCAGTGCAGTGTCTCGACCCTGCCCAACGACTATTACCTGGGCGTGCTCGACTACAACGGCGTGCTGCTCTGCAACAACCGCGAAGAGGATGCCCCGCGACCCGTTCTCGACACGCTGACGCTGGGCGCCGTCGCGGGCAGTGAAGGCGCATTCACGCTGCCGAGCACCGCGCTGGGCGGATCGTGGCGGGTGATCGCCTATCCCGCGACCAACCGTCTCGGCACCGACTACTACACGGTCGTGATCGGCCTCGACCTGAAGGACACCAACGGGATCGTCACGCGCTACGCGGCGATCTTCCTGTTCTTCGGCCTCACCGTGGTCATCCTCGGCGGCGCGCTCACCCGTCTCCTCGTCACCACGACATTCGCACCGCTGCGCGAAGTTGAGGCCACAGCAGCCCGATTCGCCGGCGGAGACTTCAGCCAGCGACTCAGCGGAGCGACCCCCAACACCGAAGTCGGGCGCCTCAATCGCTCGCTCAACTCGATGCTCTCCCGAATCGACCGGGCCTTCGACGAGCGCGCCAAGACGATCGACCAGATGCGTCGATTCGTGGGCGACGCGAGCCACGAGCTGCGCACGCCACTGGTAACCGTGCGCGGATACGCCGAGCTCTACCGCATGGGCGCCCTGACCAAGCAGGAGGATGTCGCCCAGGCGATGGAGCGCATCGAGAAGGAAGCGATCCGCATGGGCGAACTCGTCGAGGACCTCCTCGAGCTCGCCCGCATCGACGAGGCGAAGCCGTTGCAGCTCACCGAGGTCGATCTGGTGCCGCTCGCCCAGGACGCCGCCCTCGACACGATGGCCAGCGCCCCCAACCGCGTCGTCACCGTCGTCGGCACGGATGCCACGACCGAGGAGCCGCCCGCTGAGACCGCCGTGCTCCCCGTGGTGGCGCCGACCGCCGCCCAGCAGCGCGGCGGGCTCGCTACCGGACCCATCGCGTTCGCCGGAGCCACGCTCGCCCGGTTGACCGCGCGCCGCACTCGCGCGGGCCGCGCCGCCGGTGACGAGGTGACGATTGCCGAGCCACCGCCCGCCGAACTGCGGGCCGTTGTGCTGGCCGAGGAGAACAAGATCCGGCAGGTGCTGTCGAACCTGATCGGCAACGCGCTGCGGTTCACGCCCGAGTCCAGCCCCATCGAGATCGGCGTGGGGGTCGATGCCGCCAGGCAGCGCGCGATCCTGTCCGTGATCGACCACGGTGAGGGCATCCCGCCGCAGATTCGCGGCAAGATCTTCCAGCGGTTCTGGCGCGCCGACACCTCACGCACCCGCGACACCGGGGGAAGCGGCCTCGGCCTCGCAATCGTTGCGGCGATCATCCAGGCCCACCAGGGTGACGTCGAAGTGGTGGAGACCCCCGGTGGCGGTGCGACCTTCCGGGTCTCGCTTCCCCTCCTCCCCTCGACCCCGGATGCCGCCGCCTCCCCATCACGCGCCTGACCCCGTCACCGGCCCACGCCGCCGGGCTACCGTCACCCCATGACTCGTTATCAGGTAGACAGTGAAGCAGTTCTTCAGGCCACCGGTGCCGTGCGCACCTCGATCGGCCGCATCCAGGCGGAGGTGGCCGGTCTTCACGGCCAACTCAGCGCGCTGGAGGGGTCGTGGACCGGCGCGGCCGCCACGGCGTTCTCCGGCGTCGTGACCGACTGGAAGGCCACCCAGCAGCAGGTCGAGCAGAACCTTGCTGCGATCAATCACGCCCTCACCCAGGCCGGGCAGCAGTACGCGGACATCGAGTCGGCGAACACCCGGCTGTTCGCGCGCTAGTACCCCCGAGAACGACGAATGGGCGGCTCCCCGGAGGGAACCGCCCATTCGTGTGACTTGGGTCTCGATACAACCGGCCGGAAGGGCCGGTCAGATTTCGATACGGCCTTGCGGCCTACTCAATCCGCGCTCGACCCGATTGATCACATCTGACGCTAAGCGTCAGCCGCGATCAAAAGTCCATGCCGCCCGACGGGTCACCCATCGGAGGAGCCGACTTCTCGGGCTTGTCGGCCACGACGGCCTCGGTGGTGAGGAAGAGGCCGGCGATCGACGCTGCGTTGAGCAGCGCGGACCGGGTCACCTTCACCGGGTCGTTGATGCCGGCAGCCAGCATGTCGACGTACTCACCGGTCGCGGCGTTGAGGCCCTGACCGGCGGGCAGGTGGCGCACCTTGTCGGCGACGACACCGGGCTCGAGACCGGCGTTCAGCGCGATCTGCTTGAGCGGGGCGTCGATGGCCACGCGCACGATGTTTGCACCGGTTGCCTCGTCACCCAGCAGGGCCTTGAGGGCCTTGCCATCGAACGCGATCTTGCCAGCCTGGATGAGCGCGACGCCACCACCGGCGACGATGCCCTCTTCGACGGCGGCCTTCGCGTTGCGAACGGCGTCCTCGATGCGGTGCTTGCGCTCCTTGAGCTCGACCTCGGTCGCGGCTCCGGCCTTGATGACGGCGACGCCACCGGCGAGCTTCGCGAGGCGCTCCTGGAGCTTCTCACGGTCGTAGTCGCTGTCGGTGTTCTCGATCTCGGCACGGATCTGCTTGACCCGTCCGGCGATCGCGTCCTCGTCGCCCGAGCCCTCGATGATCGTGGTCTCGTCCTTGGTGATGATGACCTTGCGTGCCTTGCCCAGCAGGTCGAGGGTGGCGTTCTCGAGCTTGAGTCCGACCTCCTCGGAGATGACCTGGCCACCGGTGAGGATGGCGATGTCCTGCAGCTGAGCCTTGCGACGGTCACCGAAGCCGGGAGCCTTGACGGCGACCGACTTGAAGATGCCGCGGATCTTGTTCACGACCAGGGTCGCGAGCGCCTCGCCGTCGACGTCCTCGGCGATGATGAGCAGCTGCTTGCCGCTCTGGATCACCTTGTCGACGATGGGCAGCAGGTCCTTGATGTTCGAGATCTTGGAGTTGGCGATGAGGATGTAGGGGTCCTCGAACACGGCCTCCTGGCGCTCCTGATCCGTCACGAAGTAGGCGGAGAGGAAGCCCTTGTCGAAGCGCATGCCCTCGGTGAGCTCGAGCTCGGTGCCGAAGGTGTTCGACTCCTCGACGGTGACAACACCCTCCTTGCCGACCTTGTCGATCGCCTCGGCGATCAGGGCGCCGATCTCGGAGTCACCAGCAGAGATGGATGCGGTGGCCGCGATCTCTTCCTTGGTCTCGATCTCCTTGGCACCGGCGACAAGCGCCTCGATGACGGCGGCAACCGCCTTCTCGATGCCCTTCTTCAGGCTGATGGGGTCGGCGCCTGCGGCGACGTTGCGGAGGCCTTCGCGCACGAGGGCCTGGGCGAGCACCACGGAGGTGGTCGTACCGTCACCGGCGACGTCGTCAGTCTTCTTGGCGACCTCCTTGACCAGCTCGGCACCGATCTTCTCGTACGGGTCGTCGAGCTCGATCTCCTTGGCGATGGAGACACCGTCGTTCGTGATGGTGGGGGCGCCCCACTTCTTCTCGAGAACGACGTTGCGACCGCGGGGGCCAAGCGTCACCTTGACCGCGTCGGCCAGGATGTTCAGGCCACGCTCAAGGCCACGACGGGCCTCTTCGTTGAAAGCAATGATCTTTGCCATGTGTGTTTCTCGTCCCTCCCGGACGTCGTGCAGACGAATTCTTTAGCACTCTGAACATGAGAGTGCCAAAGGAAAAACTAGCACTCGCTGGGGGCGAGTGCAAGAAAGGAGGGCATAGCTGAGAGGCACGCCGCACGAACTGCGGCGTGGTGCGGGGGCGTGCGGCCTCAGGCCAGCTTCACCGATTCCGCCTGGGGGCCCTTCGCACCGGTACCGACCTCAAAGATGACCGCCTGGCCCTCTTCGAGCACCTTGTAGCCGTTCATGTCGATTGCGGAGTAGTGAACGAATACGTCCTGTCCCCCGCCGTCCACGGTGATGAATCCGTAGCCCTTTTCAGCGTTGAACCACTTCACGGTTCCGTTCGCCATGTGCAACTCCCTGCTGTGTCGCGACAGCCGATAGCCCGCTGCCAATCCCAGATGGTAGCGGAGCGTTCAACCCCACAAGAGGTCGGTTTGGTCACGAAATGGGCACATGCGGGAGATTAAACACGCGCGTAACACGATCGAGATTCAACACGCGATTTCGCGCCGATCGACCGCTCGTGTGGGGCCGCTGGGGATCGTCAGGGAGCCGCGGTGGGCACCGGGTAGTCGGAGCCGAGCACGACCGTGATGCTTGCGCCGGGGAACGTCTCCGGGGTGACCTTGCGGATCTCGCCGATGCCCATCGCCACGACGATGCCTCGGGCGACATCCTCATTGAGGGGGTCGCTGTAGTAGACGAACGTCGCCTCCTGCGTCTTGTCGGATGCGACGGTGAAAGCGCCCATTCTCCAGCCAGCAGCCGCGAGCTTGTCTCCGACGGTGTTCTCGAGATCGACGATGGGTGTGCCGTTGAGCACGTCGATCTTGATGCCTCGGGCGACCTGATCGATCGTCGTGGGGTCGAGGATCGGGTCCATCGTCGGGGTCGGAGTGGGGGTGGGGGTCGGCGTCGCTGCCGGCGCGAAGATGCTGATGCCGAGGTCGATGCCGAGAACCTTGCCGATGGCGAACAGGCCGCCGAAGATGAGCACGCCGGTTGCCAGGAGGGCCCAAGCGAATCCGATCCAGCCGCGCCCCTTCTTCGCCGGGCCGCGGTGGGCTCCGATGCGCTGAAGGTCTTCGGGCAACTGGTCGAACCGGTCTTTGGGGTAACTCGCCATGGCTCAGTCGTTCGATTCTTCTGTGTGGAGGCTGTCGCCGCCCCGGTCGGAGGTCCTGAATGCGCGTGCTGCGCGGGCCGACGTGCGAGCATCCCGTGCCCTCTGCAGCCGTCCGATCAGCATCGGGTCGTATCGCACGGCAGCGGGCGAATCGATCACAGCATTCAGCAACTGATAATAGCGGGCCGCGCTGAGTGAGAACTCGGAGCGGATCGCCTCCTCCTTCGCGCCCGCGTGACGCCACCACTGGCGCTCAAAGTCGAGGATGCGGGCGTCCCGCACCGACAGGCCCGACGCGTGCCGGTCTGCAGGCTCGGGCACGCTGCTCTCGGGTTGACTCACGCGGGTCGCCTCCTGTCGCTGGCAATCCTAGGGCGGAGGGTGTGAGCATCCGGTGAGGGAACGCGGGCGAAGCCCTTTCTCAGCATGCACCCACACGCCAGAGCTTAGGATTGCCTTACTACCCTCGCTTGACCTGATTGGCCTCATGCGCACCCGCACCTCAGTGACTGCCGCCGTCTTCGCGCTGATCGCAGCGACCCTCGCGGGCTGCGCTGCTGCGCCGACCGGCACCGTGGACTCCGCGGTGACGGCTGACCCGAGCGCACCGCTGACGGAACTCACCTTCCTCACCGACCCGCACTCGTATGTGGGGCAGTCGACGGCGATCCTGAGCACCGACGCGATCCCCACTCCCGACACCGCGCCCGAGCAGTCCTTGCCCGCGACGGTGAGCTCGCACGACCTCGACGGCGATGTGCCGGTGACCGTGACATCCACCGACCGGATCGTCGCCATGGACCTGTCGGGCTCGATCGCCGCGACCGTCTACGGTCTCGGGCTGGGCGACAGCATGGTCGGACGCGACATCTCCACGACGTTCAGCCAGGCCGCCGACCTGCCGGTGATCACCTCAAGCGGGCACACGGTCAACAGCGAGTCGATTCTCGCTCTGCGACCCACTCTCGTGATCACCGACGGCAGCATCGGCCCGATCGATGTCGTGCTGCAGCTGCGGGAGGCGGGCATCCCCGTCGTCTTCGTTGAGACGACGCCGTCGATCGACGGGGTGGGCGAGCTGGCGCGACAGGTGTCCGCGGCGCTCGGCGCTCCGGCGGCGGGCGAGGTGCTCGCGCAGAGCCTGGTGAGCGGCATCGAGGCCAAGGTCAGCGAGATCGCCTCGGTCGTGCCATCCGGTGAGCCCCTGCGCATGATGTTCCTGTACCTGCGCGGTACCTCGGGCATCTACTACCTCTTCGGCAAGGAATCCGGTGCCGACGTGATCATCTCCGCGCTCGGTGGCGTGGATGTCGCGGCCGAGATCGGTCTCGACGGCGAGCGCCCCATGACCGATGAGGCCGTGGTGGCCGCCAACCCCGACCTGATTCTCGTGATGACGGATGGGCTGGCCAGCGTCGACGGCGTCAGCGGACTCCTCGATTCGAAGCCCGCGATCGCGCTGACGACCGCGGGGCAGAACCGCCGGTTCGTGGACATGGCCGACGGCGAGATCCTGAGCTTCGGCCCCCGCACCGCCGAGGTGCTCGACGCCCTCGCTCGCGCGATCTACGCGCCCGGGTCCTGAGCCCGTCGGCGCCGCCAGAGCACCAGCTCGATCGCGATGACCGAGACGGCGAGCGCCGAGGCGATCCCCAGCCAGATCGCGCCTGCGAGCCCCGGACCGCGCACCGGCGCCACCGTGCAGGCCGGGTCGGCGGTCAGCTCGAGTGTGATCGGGTCGAGCGCCTCGCCCGCCGGGTAGGTGCCGAAGGCGGCGGCCCCCTCGCCGGTGAGGGTGGCGGGCGCGTCGGTGAGGGTGACGGTGCCGTCGCCGAACTCGGCGCCCGAGATGTCCACCGACGCGAAGGGCACGGCCTGCTGATCGACCTCGGCGCCCTGCTGGGTCGTGCCGGAGACATCCATCAGCAGGCTCGCGGTGGACGAGCCGTCGAACACGAGCGCGGGGTTCGCGACGGTTGTGTCGAGGATGCCGCCGTGCCCGGTGAACTCGATCGACCCCGCGAAGGCGATGCGGCCCACACCGGCGTCGATCGAGCCGGTGCCTGCGGCCCAGCCGAAGCTGGGGGTCTCGTACGTGGTGCCGTCGGCGACGGTCCACTCCCCGTTGGCGATCGTGCCCGAGACATAGCTGCGGAACGACTCCTTGAACCCCCACGTCATGCTCGACGCGGTGACGGTGCAGTCCGGGGCCGCTGCGGCGGGTGCGCCCACGGCGAGCGCGGCGGCGAGGACCAGGGCGGCGGCGTTCATGCCGGCACCGCCGCGCGATACATGGAGATGTGCGGGATGCCCGCCTCGATGTACACCTCGCCGAAGCTCTCGAACCCGTGGCCTTCGTACAGGGGTGCGATGTACTCCTGCGCGTGCAGCACGACCGCCTCGCCCGCGAGATCCTGCAGGGCCCCGGTCATGAGCTGCTGGGCGAGGCCCTCACCGCGGCGGTCGGACCGCACCACGACCCGACCGATGGCCCGGCGCGCGTCGCGGTACTGGGGCGGGTCGTCGTGCAGAGTTCGGAGGTAGGCGGCTGCGCCCGCGTCATCCGTGATGAAGTAGTGCACCGTGGTCGGTTCGAGGTCTCGGTTGTCGAGCTCCTCCTCGTCGACCTTCTGCTCGACGAGGAACACGTCGGTGCGCAGCTTGAGGAACGAATAGAGTTCGTCGGTGGTCAACTCGGCCCACGGTTTGACGGTCACGGGAGAATCGGGCACAGCCACGAGTTTAAGCTTGTTCGACGAGTTCTCTACTCAGTGCAGGAGCAACCCATGGACTACAAGGTCACCAAGAGCGACGACGAGTGGAAGGCCGAGCTGACCCCGGAGGAGTATGCGGTGCTGCGGCAGGCCGCCACCGAGCGGCCGTGGACTGGCGAGCTGCTCGACGAGAACCGCGAGGGCGTCTACAAGTGCAAGGCGTGCGGGCAGGAGCTGTTCCGCAGCACCGCCAAGTTCGACTCCCACTGCGGCTGGCCGAGCTTCTACATTCCGAGCGAGCAGGACGCGGTCGAGCTGCTGCGCGACTCGACCCTCGGCATGGAGCGGGTCGAGGTGCGCTGCGCCAACTGCGGTTCGCACCTCGGTCACGTCTTCGATGACGCGCCGCAGACCCCCACCGGCGACCGGTTCTGCATGAACTCGGTGTCTCTGAGCTTCGAAGCGGCAGAGTGAGCGTTCTCGACGCGGTGCGGCGTCGGCAGTCCCACGCTGTAGTGACGGATGCCGCCCCCACCCACGCCGAGCTGCTGCCGCTCGTGCAGGCGGCGGCCTCGGCAGCCGACCACGGTGCGCTGCATCCGTGGCGGCTCATCGAGCTGCGCGGTGACGCCCGCGTGCGCCTCGGCGAGGCGTTCGTGGCGGAGAGCGGGCTCGTGGGGTCCGACGCGCAGCGACTTGCGGCGAAGCCGCTGCGGGCGTCGCTGCTCATAGCGGTGGTGGCACGGCATGAGCCGAGTTTCAAGGTGGCCGAGTGGGAACAGGATGCCGCGGCATCCGGCATCGCCCACCTGCTCAGCCTTCTGCTGGCCGAGGCCGGCTGGGGCGTGATGTGGCGCACGGGCGGACACACCCGCTCCAACGCCGTGCGCCGCGTGCACCAGCTCGCCGACAACGAGAAACTGCTGGGCTGGCTGTATGTCGGCGGTGTTCCCGCCGAGGGCGCGAGCAAGCCCCCGCGCGAACCGATCGACCCGGAGGCCTACCTCACCGTGCTGTGATGCGGACCGTCACGGTTCGCTGATGGGCGGCGCCGGGAAGTGCGCGCGCTGCGCCGACAGCACGGCGAGCGAGACCGCGACGAGGGTCAGCAGCGTGCCGATCACGGTGGTCATCGGCAGCCCGCGACCCGAGATCGGGATGACCAGGTCGAGCACGAGCGCGCCGAGCAGTTGCCCGGCGATCGTGCTCAGGCCCAGGAGCAGCACCCCGATGGTGCGGACGACGGCCGTTGCGCCGCCGATGAAGAGCACCCCGATCGCCCCACCCGTGTACAGCAGCGGGTTGGTGGGGAACGTGGCCACCCAGCCGACAACGAGCGTGTGCACGATCACGGCGACGAGGAGCACCGCCGTGCCGGTGAGGAAGTTGAGGAAGGTCGCCGTCAGCGCGGACTGCGACACGTGCCGCACCTGCCCGTTGATGGCCTGCTGGTAGCCCACCCCGACGCCGGCGAGCAAAGGCAGGATGAGCAGGACGATGGGCACGTCGATGCGGAGTTCGGCCAGCCCCGAGAAGACGACGGCGGCGAGCGCCAGCAGGGATGCCACGACCCGGAGCACCGTGACGGGTCGCTTCGGCAGATCCCCCAGCCCGACCCGGTCGATCACCGCGCCCGTGATCGTCTGCGTGGCGACGACCGCGATGGTGAACAGGGCCACGCCGAGCACGGCAGCCGTGAGGCTCTGGCCGACGACGAAGAGGGCGCCGAAGAATCCCCCGATGAGGAACCACCAGGGGGTGTGTCGCTCGCGAACCGACGCGGTGAGGCGGGCGAGCCCATCCCGGCCCCTGGGGGCGACCAGCACGACGATCGTGAGGATCACGAGCCCGCTGCCGAACGAGATGACCGATGCGAGGATGCCGTCACCCAGCTCGAGCGAGAGTTGGCTGTTGACCCGCGTCTGGAGGGCCGTGAGTGCGCCGCTGATCACGGCGATCGCGACGGCCCCGATGAGCACCAGGCGGGAGGGGTGGGCGTGGGGATGCGACGGCGCGACGGAACTCACTTAGCTACTATGGACGATGTTCGCGTCGGCCGTGCCCGCGCGGGCGTTCACGCCCCCTTAGCTCAGTTGGCCAGAGCACCGCTCTTGTAAAGCGGGGGTCGTCGGTTCGAATCCGACAGGGGGCTCGCGTGAATCGCGCAATGCGCGATTCACGCCGAGCCCTCATGGCCGGTGCCCGTCACACTCGCGGTTCGGCAGCCGCCCGGCAAACGCGACGACGCGGGGCTTACCGCAGCGCAGGCATCGCCCTGACGAGTTCCTCGAAGCTTGGGGTCATCCCCTTCTGCTTGAACAATCCAAGGGTCTCGAGGTCCACGCGACTGAGCAGCGAACTGAAGTCGTTGTCGAGGACGCGACCGCCGAGGTTCAGGTGACGAAGCGCGGTCAGCTCCCTCAGGAAAGAGATGCTGGGGATTCCCGCCGAGGCCGACGCGGCAACAGCAATCTCGAGTTCCTCCAAGTTTCCAAGATCAGCGAGCGGCAAAAAGTCGGGAGTCCCCTGAGTGTGTGCGAGGCGCAGCACACGGAGCGCTTGAGCGGATCCCAATGGCCGAAGGTCTGTGAGCGCTGACGCGCCGGACAACTCGGCGATCCACAGCTCGGGCATCACGGCCAACGCCGACACATCGTCGTAGTCTCCCCATTTGATGCGAAGGCCGCGCAATTGGGTCTGACCTGCTAGCGCGGACACGAGGCGCTTCGGCGCTCGACTCTCGATATCCAGGTAGCGGATCGAGGTCTGGCTGCTCGCGAGGAAGTCGCACCACTCGTCGACGATCTTCTTCGTTCGAGACCGCGGGATTGGTCGTCCGAACGCGTCGGCGTAGAGCTGGGTTGGGGTGATCGTGATTCGTGCCGAGCCGTCGTACTCGCTCACTTCGGTGAAGGACTTCGGGAGCTGTCCCCTCGCACGCAACTCCAGCCGCAGAGCAAGCAGCCATGTCTGGTAGTCCTCCTGCCCGACGAGCTCACCCCTCGGGTCTAGTCGCCTCGAACTGGTGCCCTCAGCGGCCGAGGATGTCGTCCACACATGGTCGGCAAGCACGGCGAGCGAGTAGCTGTACTCAAGGTCATCCACCGAAGCGGCCTCGAACTGATCGATCGTCGGCCACGTCCAACTCCTAGCGAGCTCGATGATTTGATCTGCGGCCGCCTGCAACCACACTCCAACACCGCCTCTTTGGGCGTGCAGGATGTAGGCCGGCCGCCGCCCGACGGTCCCCGCCCACCGCGAGCAGTAGATCCACGCTGACGCCCACGCCTCGATCTGCGCGCCTTCTTCGGCATCGCTTGAGGGCGCGGCGGCGGCGATCCAGTCGCCCAGCTCGATGTCGAAGTCGCGCCCGCGCGAGAGCTTGTACAGCCCTTCCGCGTTGCCGCGGAACTGCCCGAGCTGGGCGAAGTCGTCCCTAGTTTCGGGCGGACGAGACGTCATGCCGCGACCCTACCGGACCCCGCGAAGTGTTCCAGTTTTGAAAGCCTGCGATCGAAGAGGCGCGAACACGGCCGCCCAACAATAATGAGCCCATGCCGTTCGACGCAGTTCTTCGTGATGCGCAAGAGCAATCGACCCCGCCAGAGCGCTTAGTGGAGCTCAGCACGCACCGAGCCGTCGACATACGAGTCGAAGTCGCAAAGAACCCCGCTACTCCTTTGCCCACCCTGCGCGAGATGGTCGGGGACCGATCAGCGAGAATCCGGGGAGCGATCGCACAGAATCCGGCTCTTCCCGACGATCTCTTGCTCACTCTGAGCGGGGATGCCAACGCCATGGTTCGGCAGTCCGCAGCACTCAGCGCCCGAGGACGACAAATAGTCTTGCTCGCCCTGGCAGCATCTACGGACTCCGTCGTTCGCGAGATCGTGGCCGGCCTCAACAACCCGGCCGAGCAGCTGGACCGAGAGATTCAAGAGGTCCTCTCACAGGATGACTCGTGGGAAGCTCGGGCCCGAATCGCCCGGAGTACGGAGTACCGCGACCTATTCGAACGGCTGTTGGCGGATGTGCACCCTCAGGTGCGCGGCCAGTGCGGGGCAAATCCTCGGGCAAGTCTCGAAGACTTTGAACGGCTAACCACCGACCGTTCTGCTGTGACTCGACGGATCGCAGTTGCCGTGGGTGTTCGGTACCCAACTGAAGATCAGCTGATGAAGCTTGCGCGCGATAGATCGGCCGAAGTGCAGTGGGCAGTCATCGTCCGTGTCGGCACTCCTCGCGCCGCGGTCGAGATCGTCGCGGAGGAAGGGGACGACATGAACCGCAATCAGGCTTCGGCCGTACTCGCAGGTGGCTTCTTCCCGAGCTCGGTCCTCGAATCAGTACAGCAATCTCGGGACCAGGCATCGCTGCTCGGCCCCTTTGTCTGACACAAACGAGCGCATCTAACCCTTAGGTCGTCTGCCCACATTTTTGCCCACACTCGTGGGCAAAGCATCCCGATCACGGCTGATCACGTCAGCCCAACTTCGTTGATTTTCCGAGGAAAATGCCCCAACTTCCGCTAGGTCTCGGGGTCGGTTTCATTCTTGTAAAGCGGGGGTCGTCGGTTCGAATCCGACAGGGGGCTCCGAGAGTATTTGCTGGTTGAGGCCCGCAGGGCTGTGTCGAAACCCGTTCCGGTTTGTTGCGCGCGGTGTCAGTTCCGCTCGTATGCCTCGCGCAGCCACCCTGCTAGTTCGTCGTCCACTTCCGCGACGCTGGCAACGTGACCTTGTGCGAGCACATGCCGCCCCACGCGAGCAGGCGATCGGTTGTCGGGGTGTCCCGCAGCTGCACTCCGACCTGGATGCGCGAGGCACTCAGCGCTTCGATCACGGCGAACTGCTTAGACGGCGGTGACACGCTGGTCTTCTTCGGCGCGACCTCGACATCGTCGCCCAACCCACGGGCGAGGTCCAGTAGTCAGGATGCGAGCGCCACGGTCAGGGGTGCGGCCGTCACGGCGAGCACCTCCTCGACCGTGACGCCAGGCGCGAGCTCGACGAGCCGCAGGCCCGTGTCGGTGACATCGATCACCGCCAGGTCGGTGATGATCCGGTCCACGCACGAACGCCCGGTCAGGGGGAGGGAGCACTCGGACACGATCTTGGCGGAGCCGTCCTTGGCCACATGCTCCATCACGACGATCACGCGCTCGGCGCCGGACACGAGGTCCATGGCACCGCCCATCCCCTTGATGAGCTTGCCGGGCACCGCCCAGTTCGCGATGTCCCCTCGCGCGGAGACCTGCATCGCACCGAGCACGGCGGTGGCAACCCGCCCGCCGCGGATCATGCCGAAGCTCGCGGAGGAGTCGAAGTAGGAGGCACCGGGCAGAACGGTGACGGTCTCCTTGCCCGCGTTGATCAGCTTCGGATCCTCCTCCCCGACCCAGGGGTAGGGACCGACGCCGAGCACACCGTTCTCCGAGTGCAGGATGACGGTCAACTCCGGCGGCAAGTGGTTCGGGATGAGGGTCGGCAGACCGATCCCGAGATTCACGTAGGTACCGTCGCGCAATTCGAGGGCCGCACGAGCGGCCAGTTCGTCCCGGGACAACGACATCAGGCGACTTCCTCTCTCTGGCGCACGGTGACCTTCTCGATGGGCAGGTCCGTGGCCTGCTCCGGGGTCAGCAGCACGACGCGGTCCACGTAGATGCCCGCAAGGTGCACCTCGTCTGGATCGATCTCTCCGGGCTCGACGATCTCATCCACTTCGGCGATGGTCATCCGACCCGCCATGGCGGCCACCGGATTGAAGTTGCGCGCAGACTTCTCAAACACCAGGTTGCCGTGGCGGTCGGCCTTCTTCGCTCGAACGAGACCGAAGTCCGCGCGAATCGCGGTTTCGAGCACGTACTCACGAGACGACCCGAGCGAATCAAAGGCCTGTGTCTGTTTTGACGGCGAGGCGATGGCCACCTCGCCGTCGGGCGAGTAGCGCCACGGCATCCCCCCCTCGGAGACCACGGTGCCCACGCCGGTGGGCGTGAAGAACGCCGGGATTCCCACCCCGCCCGCCCGCAGTCTCTCCGCCAGCGTGCCCTGGGGGGTGAGCTCGACCTCGACCTGCCCGCTCAGGTACTGCCGGGCGAATTCCTTGTTCTCGCCGATGTACGACGCGATGATCCTGCGGATGCGGCCCTCCGAGAGCAGCACGCCGAGTCCCCAGCCGTCCACGCCGCAGTTGTTCGAGACCACCTCGAGATCGTTCGCGCCCTGGTCGAGGAGCGCCCTGATCAGGGTCACCGGCACCCCCACGAGTCCGAAGCCGCCCACGGCGATCGTCGCGCCGCTGAAGATGTCCTCGACCGCCTTCGCCGCCGACTCCACTGTCTTGTCCATGGTTCCCAATCGTGCCGAAGTGGTGTATCACTATTAGAACAGTTGTTCGTAGAGCGCACAAGATTGCGAGAATCATGGCCGCGAGTTTCGTGTACGACGCAGTCCGCACCCCCTTCGGGCGGCACGGCAAGGGTCTCGCCGGTGTGCGTCCGGACGATCTCGCCGCTCGCTCGATCGAGGCCCTCATCGCACGGCACCCCGAGCTGGACCCCGCCGCCATCGACGACGTGATACTCGGGGATGCCAACCAGGCCGGCGAGGACAACCGCGACGTCGCTCGGTTCGCTGCGATCCTCGCCGGACTTCCGACCACCGTCACCGGTGTCACGGTCAACCGGCTCTGCGGCTCCAGCGTCGAGAGCGTCATCCAGGCCAGCCGGGCGATCGAGTCCGGCGACGCCGACCTCGTGCTCGCGGGAGGAGTCGAATCGATGAGCCGCGCGCCCTGGGTGATGCTCAAGCCCGACCGGCCCTACCCGGCGAGCTCGGAGGTGATGCATTCGACGACTCTCGGCTGGCGCATGACCAACCCCCGCATCCGTCAGGACTGGACGATCTCCAACGGCGAGACCGCGGAGTTGCTCGCGCAGCGCTTCGGCATCTCGCGCGAGGAGCAGGACGACTTCGCGGCGCGGAGCCACCTCAAGGCCGCCGCGGCCTGGGATGCCGGACTCTACGGCGAGGTGATCCCGGTGCCCGGTTCCGATCTGCAGCGCGATGAGGGCGTTCGTGCCGATGCCTCCGTCGAGACGCTCGCCAAGCTCAAGCCGGCGTTCGCCGAAACGGGCAGTGTGACGGCCGGCAACTCGTCCCCTCTCAGTGACGGGGCATCGATGCTATTCATCGGGGGCGAGAACACCGTGCTGGATGCCGAGCCCCTGGCTCGCATCATCGGGCGCGGAAGCTTCGGCAACAACCCCGACGAGTTCGGCATCGCCCCCGTCGAGGCTGCGAATCGCGCCCTCGCACGAGCGGGCAAGACCTGGGCGGATGTCGACCTCGTCGAGCTCAACGAAGCGTTCGCGGTGCAGTCCCTCGCGTGCATCAGGCTCTGGCCCGAGCTCGACCCGGAGCGGGTGAACGTGCACGGCGGAGCCATCGCTATCGGGCATCCGCTCGGTGCCTCCGGCGGGCGGATCATCGGGCACCTCGCGCACGAGCTGAAGCGGCGCGGCGGTGGAGTCGGAGTCGCCGCGATCTGCATCGGGGTCGGACAAGGGCTCGCAGTCGTTCTCGAACGCTAATCTCGAACCATGCAGTCGGAGCCAAACGGGCATTACGTCCAGTCCCTGGCTCGCGGTCTTGCTGTGATTCGTGGGTTCGATGCGGAGCACCCGCGGATGACCCTGAGCGAGATCGCGGCGAAGACCGAACTCACCCGCGCCACCGCGCGACGCTTCCTGCTCACCCTGGTCGATCTGGGCTACGTCGGCACCGACGGCAAGCGGTTCAGCCTCAGGCCGAGGGTTCTAGAACTGGGTTTCTCCTACCTGGCGGGACTGACGATTCCCGAGGTCGCCCAACCCCACCTCGAGGCCCTCGCCCGCCGGCTGGACGAGTCGACATCCGCGTCGGTGCTCGATGGGGATGCGATCGTCTACGTCGCACGCGTTCCCACCCGGCGCATCATGAACGTCGCGATCACCGTCGGCACGCGCTTCCCCGCGCGGATCACCTCGATGGGTAGAGTGCTGCTGGCCGCGGCAACCCCTGAGGCGAGCTGGCCCGACGACTTGCGTGGCGTCCTGGATGACGTCCGCCGTCAGGGTTGGGCCCTCGTCGACCAAGAGCTGGAGACCGGTATCCGCTCGGTGGCCGCGCCGATCCACGGTGCCGGCGGCAGCGTGGTGGCCGCCATCAACGTGTCGAGCACCACGTCGAGCGCGACGCTTGATCGCCTGCGCACCGAGTACCTTCCCGCACTGCTCGAGACCTCGGCGGCGATCGACCGTGAACTGCGGTTGTTGGGCGGGCACTGATCCGCGAGGATGCGCCGGATGGCCGATAGAGACGACATGCGAATCAATGCCAACGGTATCCGTCTGCTACCGACCCCGAGCCGCTGATACGGTTGCCGGGATGACCGTTCCGCTCGTCTCCACCTCGCACCGGGCTCTCGGCGGAGGGTTGCCCTGGCTCCTCGGTCCCAGCCTCGGGACCGACTCGACGATCTGGGACGCCGCGGTCGATCTCCTCCCCGGTGACGCCGCCAGCGTGCGCTGGGATCTGCCCGGCCACGGCACATCCGCCCCACCCGCGTCGAGGTTCTCGATCTCCGAACTCGCCGAGGCGGTCATCCGGGCCCTGGACTTTCTCGGCATCGAGCGCGTCCGCGCGGCGGGAGTATCCCTCGGCGGCGTGGTGAGCCTGCAGCTGGCGCTCGACTTCCCCGACCGGGTCGAGGCGATCGCCATGATCTGCTCCCTGCCCCGCATCGGCACCCACGAATCCTGGCAGGCACGAGCCGAGCAGGTGCTCGCCGACGGAACGGGGTCTCTCGTCGGTGCCACGCCCGACCGATGGTTCACGCCCAGTTTCCGGCAGGCATCGCCCCGCACCGTCGAGAGCATGCTCGCCGCGCTCGACTCGGTCGACGACGCGGGATACGCCTACTGCGCGCTCGCGCTGGGAGACGCTGACCTCAGGCCTCGCCTAGCCGAGCTGACGGTGCCGCTGAAGATGATCGTCGCATCCGACGATCCCGTGATCTCCGTCGATGAGGCGCGCAGCACCTCGGACCGCGTAGGCCGAGGCTGCCTCAGTGTGATCGCAGACGCCAGCCACCTCGCCGTCGTCGAGAAGCCTGCGGCGGTCGTCGACGCACTGCTTCGCTGACGATACGGGGAGTGGCAGGGCGCCCTGGAGAGCGTCAGCTTCCCTTCTTCTCGTCGTTCCCGAGCTGAAGGCTATGCGAGACCGGGAAGAGCGTGATGCCGCGATCCGACAGGAGCCCCCACAGTCCACGGGGCAGGAACACCGCCACCACGATCGCCACCACTCCCAGCACCACCAGGTACCAGGTACCCAGGGGTGACAGCCACCGCTCCAGCACGAAGTAGACGATCGCTCCCAGGATGGGACCCTCGATCGAGCCCATGCCCCCGATCACGACGATGAAGATCATCCAGACCGCGAAGTCGATGCGGAACATCGAGTCCGGTCGAACCTGCAGCGTGGACATCGCGAGCAGTCCGCCCGCGAGCGCACAGCCCGCAGCCGCGACGACGAAGACGACGCGCTTGCTGAAGACCACGCGAACACCGAGGGATGCTGCAGCCACCGGTTCATCGCGGATGGCGGTGAACCCCGTCCCCAGCCGCGACCGCATGAGTACGTACGCCGCGCCGACCGCAACGATGGTCGCACCCAGGCCCAGCCAGAAGACGGTCGCGCTGCGCCACCCGGGAGTCGCCCCCAGCACGTCTGACGACAGCGTGAGCGTTCCGACGCTTCCATTGAGCGCCGGGATGCGTGACACGATCTGGCGCACCACCTCGGCCACCACCCAGGTCGCGATCGCGAAGTATCCACCGCCCAGCCGGAAGACAAGGAACGAGATTGGCACCGACAGCGCGGCCGCGATGATCATGCCGGCGACCAGTGCCAGGAACGGATTGACGCCCAACAGGGATGCCAGAGCCACCAACGAGTACGCGCCGATACCGATGAAGGCCTGCTGGCCGATCGAGATCATGCCTGCGTAACCGGCAAGGAGGTTCCACATCGTGCCGATGATGATGAAGAAGAACAGCCGAACGGCGGCATCCTGAATCTGCGAAGGGAAGATGAAGGGCATCGCGACTGCGACGGCGAGCACCGGGATGAGAACGATCCCCGCCGCTTGGGACGATCGGGTGCCCCGTCGAACCCGGAAGGCCGGCAGGCTGAGCTCGCTCATGCGGTCACCGCCTTCCGCAGCAGGCCCGTGGGTCGCACGGCGAGCACCGTCAGAAAGACGAGGTGAGCGATCAGCACGCCGTAGCCGCCCGTGAGCTGGTTGCCGAATGCCTGGGCCAGACCGAGCACGAGCCCGCCCAGTAACGTTCCCCGCAGACTCCCCAGGCCGCCGATGATCACCGCCTCGAAGGCAAAGATGAGCTGGTCATTGCCCGACACCGGGGTGAACTGCGTGCGCAGACCCAAGAAGACCCCCGCGATCGCGATGGTAGCGAACGCGATTGCAGTCGCGAGCGCGAACATCCAGCGATCGTCGATACCCATGAGGCGTGCGGTCGATCGATCGTCGCTCACCCCACGCATGGCGCGACCGGTGCGGGTGCGAGTGAGGAAGAGTTGCAATCCGACGATGACGATGACCCCCACCACGGCGGTGATCAGGGGCAGCACGCCGATCGACAGCCCGGGGGCGACGGAGATGCCCATCGCGCCGAGGCCGTCAGCCTTGAGGGAACGACTGTCTGCGGAGTAGACCTCCTGAATCGTGCTGGTGATGATCACCGAGAGGCCGAAGGTGGCGATGATGGGGGCGATCTCACCGCGCTCGATCGCACGGTTCAGGATCAGCACCTGCGCGAGCCAACCGAGCAGGGCCAGCGCGGGCATGACCACGACCAGCGTCACCCACCACGGAAGTCCCGTGATTGTCATGGTCGACAGCGCGAGGTAGGCACCCAGCACCGCGATGGTTCCGTGCGCGAGGTTGACGACACGCATGACCCCGAAGACGAATGACAGGCCCGCTGCGAGGAGTGCGAAGTACCCTCCCGACAGCACGCCCTGCACGGCCGCGTTCACCCAGTCCATACTCTTTCCTTCACTTCTCAGAGTCCGAAGTACGCCGACACGAGCTGCTGTCGGCTGAGGCCATCCGCGGGACCGGAGAGTACGGTCCTGCCCTCGAGCAGCACCTGCACGCGATCGGCGACCGAGAGGGCGTGGCGCACGTCCTGTTCGACCAGCAGCACCGTGGTTCCCTTACTGGTGATGTCGGGCAGGGCTGCGTAGACGGCCTCTACGGCGACCGGGGCGAGGCCCAGGGACACCTCATCGAGCATCATCAGGCGGGGATTGCCCATCAGCGTCCGGGCGATCGCGGTCGCCTGCTGCTCGCCCCCGGAAAGTGAGTGACCGTCCTTGCGCAGAATCGCGCGCACCAGCGGGATGGCATCCAGTACCGTCTCGAGGTTCCAAGGGCCGGGCCTGCGGGAGAATGCGCCGATCCGCAGGTTCTCCTCGACTGTGAGGCTGGGGAAGATGCGACGCCCCTCGGGCGTCATGGCTATTCCTCGGCGCACTCGTCGCGGCGCGGACTCGCGCACGATGTCGTGCCCCTCGAATGTGATGGTTCCCTCGGCGGAGGGCAGCAGGCCGGACAGCGCCTTGAGCAGTGTCGACTTGCCGGCGCCGTTGGCGCCGATCACGGCCAGGGTCTCTCCCGCCGCGACGGTGAGGTCGATTCCATGCAACGCCTCGAAGTCGCCGTATCGAACGACGAGATCCCGCACCTGCAGCAGCGCCATTTAGGCCACCTCTTCGTCGGTCGTGAATGTCGTGCCCAGGTAGGTCTCGACGACATCCGGATGCCGCATCACCTCTGCGGGTTCGCCTCGTGCAAGGATCCGGCCGAAAGCCAGGCACATCAGGTCGTCCACGACGGCGGTCAGGGCGTGCACGATGTGCTCGATCCAGATGATCGTCACACCGGAGCGGTGGATCTCGCCGACGAGCTCGACCAATGCCGGCAGCTCGTGGTCGTTGAGCCCGCCCGCGATCTCGTCAAGCAGGATGAGACGCGGCCTCGTCGCCAACGCCCGGGCGAGCTCGAGTCGCTTCCGATCCAGAAGCCTCAGGTCGCCAGCCCTGGTGTTGGCGTGTTCCAGCATGCCGGTGCGCACCAGGGCCTCGACCGCCAGTGCCGACGCATCGTGGCCCAACTGCCGTGCGCCGAACGACGCGCCGACCGAGACGTTCTCGAAGACCGTCATGCCACCGAACGGACGAGGGATCTGGAACGTGCGCGCGATGCCCGAGCGGGTGCGATCCGCCGTGCGGGTGCGCGTGATGTCGTGATCGGCGAATCGAATCGATCCGGCGTCGGAGGCCACGACACCGGTGATGAGCGACAGGAGCGTTGACTTGCCAGCGCCATTGGGTCCGATCACCCCGAGGGCCTGCCCTTCGCGTACGGCGAAGGACAGGCCATCGGCTGTGACGACGGACCCGAAGCGCTTGGACAGGCCCTCGACCTCGAGGAGGTTCGTCATCTGATCTGGTCAGCCGCCCAACGGACCGACTGAGCCGCCCAACGGGATCTCGGGCGCAGCGGCGTTCGACACCACTACTAGGTCGTACGGGAATGCACCCTGGCCAGGCTCCCACTGTCCGCCCACGAGCGGGCTTGAGGCCGTGTTCGGGTAGGGCCCGGTGGTGAAGTCGAGCGATCCGACGATCGTGTCGATCTTCATCGCACCGACCGCCTTGTCGATCGCCGCGCCGTCAGTGCTGCCCGCATCGGCGACCGCCTGGGCGAGCACCTCGAAAAGGGCATGCGAGAAGCCGAGGGCGACCGTCCACTGCTTGCCGGTAGCGGCCTCGTAGGCGTCGGCCAGTTCAGCGGCAGACTGTCCCGTCAGGTTCGAGGTGAACGGGGACTGCGGAGTCCACCACACCTCGGTGGTGAAGCCGACCGGGTTGTCGAACGCGCCGATGGCGGCGGGAAACTCGATCGCCTTGGCCATGCTGACGATCTTCGGTGTCCAGCCCTGCTGCTGGGCCTGCTGCCAGAATGCTGCGAAGTCCGGTGGCGGAACGACGCCCGTCAGGATCTCGTCACCGTTCTGTTTGAACGTGTTGATGATCGACGTGAAGTCGGTGGTACCGGCGTCGTACAGCGTCGGGACATCCAACGTGTACCCGGTTCCGGCCCCGGCGAAGATTCCGGGAAGGGCCCCGCTCCAGGCCTGGCCATCGGGGTCGTTGGGGAAGAGGCCCGCGACCTTCTTGTTGGTGTCGACCTGGTTCCACATGTCCTGGTAGACGCCGGCGACATCGCCGAGGCCCCAGAAGAAGTGGTGCACCCACGGCAGCGGGTCTTTGCCCGCCAGGTCGGGCGGGGACGCGACACCGTGCACGCTCAGGGCCCACGGCTCGAGAGGCGTGTCAGCGGTGATGCACGGGATGCCCGACGCGATGCACTGCAGCGACACGGGTACGGTCGTCTCGGGCGTGGCGTGAGCGAGCAGCACATCGGCGCCGGCGGCGATCAGCTTCTGCGCCGCCTGCCCCGCACCGTCCGCCGTCGAGCCGGAGTCCTCGAGCTTGATCTCGACCGCGACATCCTTGCCGCCGGCCGTCAACGGATGGTCGTCGAACCAGCTCTGCAGCTGATCGACCACCCAGGTGTCTGGCTCACCGAAAGCGGCGAGACCGCCGGTGATGGGCGTCACGAATCCCACGGTGAGGGTGCTCGCATCCCCCTCACCGCTGCTGGTGCTGTCGAGGCTCTGGCATCCCGCCAGGGCCACCATGGTGATCGCGGCGACTGCTGCCGCCACACTTCGTCGTGCGTTCATTGCGCGTCCTTACGCTCTGGGAGGCTCGATGGTCTGAATCTCTCCACCATTCGGGGTGGAAACCGACGATCGCAGGCTTCGCAGCCTCCCGTAACCCCTTGGCGAGACCCAACACGTCTTAGTCGATACCGGTATCGCATGGATGCCCGCGCCCGCTCGCCGCGAATTGAGAGGCTTAGCGTATAAATACAGATGATTCTTGTCATTCATTTCATCAAGTGCGCCGGATAGCGTGCCGAATACCGGCATCAACGCAGAGGCGCGAGGAGGTAACGATGTCTATCGATACGCGCCAGCTGCGCTATTTCATTGCAGTCGCAGAAGAGAGTCACTTTGGCCGCGCTGCCCAGCGCCTCATGATCGCCCAGCCCCCGTTGTCCCAGCAGATCCGCAATCTGGAGCGTTTTCTGGGTGTGGACCTGCTGATGCGAACGACGCGCAAGGTGGAGTTGAACCCCGCCGGGGAGCTACTGCTCGAGCGCGGGAGGCGCATCATCACCGAACTGGATGCCCTCGAGGGTGACGTGAAACGTGTCGGCAATGGCCTCCAGGGATCCCTGCGATTGGGATTCACCGGGTCCACGACGTACGGCATGATGCCGCGCGTGGTGCGCGAGGCGAGCCGGGCGTTCCATGGCCTCGCGCTGAGTGTCAGCGGCGAGATGCTCACCCCGCAGTTGATCCGCGAGCTCCAGGAGCATCGAATCGACATTGCGGTGCTGCGCCCGCCGTTCCCGCCGTCGGAGATCAGCCACCGCACGATCGCGCGCGAGCGGCTCGTTGCGGCCATTCCGAGCAACTCGCGTCTCGCCGAGCTGTCCGAGATCAGCATCGACGACCTGGCCGGCCAGATGATGGTGGGCTACCCCGAGAACAGCACCATCTCGCAGACGGTTTCCGCGCGGATGCTGCAGCACGACCTCACTCCCCAGTACCAGTACCGGGTCACCGAGACGTCGTCGCTGCTCGCCCTCGTCGCTTCGGGGATCGGGCCAGCCCTCGTGCCGGAATCGGCAACTTCGCTGAACCTCGGGGGCACCGTGTTCCGGGAGATCACCGACCCACCGATCACGGAACTGGCGATCGCGTGGCGCTCCGGCGATCCCTCCGCGACCGTACAGAGATTCCTCCCCTTCCTGGAAGAGGTAATCCGCGACCTCCGAGGAGAGACCAACCGATGAAGATCGACACAGTCGAAGCCATCCCGTACCATATCCCGATGGTCAAACCGTTGCGGTTCGCCAGCGGCTCGGCCACCGTGGCCGATCACGTTCTGGTGCGGATCACCACTACCGATGGGGTCGTCGGCATCGCTGACGTCCCCCCGCGCCCGTACACCTACGGCGAGACCCAGGACTCGGTGGTAGCCATCGTCAGCGGTCTGTTTCGCGATGCGCTGGTCGGGGTGGATGCGCTGGATCGTTCCCTGATCCAGTCGCGTCTGCAGCGCACCCTCGCCAACAACGCCGCCAAGGGCGCCGTCGATATCGCCGTGTGGGACATCATCGGCAAGTCCCTGAACCTTCCCGTGCACCGGTTGCTGGGCGGCTTCAGTCGAACCCTGCGGGTGTCGCACATGCTGGGCTTCGACGAGACGGATGTGCTGCTCGACGAGGCACGTCGGTACGTGGCCGACTACGGCATCCGCACGTTCAAGGTGAAGGTCGGGCGTCGACCGCTGGAACTCGACATCCAGCTCTGCCGGGCACTGCGCGACGACCTCGATCCGGACGTCGAACTGTACCTCGACGCCAACCGCGGGTGGACAGCCACCGAGGCGATGCGAGTGCTCGACGCGTGCTCCGACCTCGGTCTGACTTACTTCGAAGAGCCGGACGACGCCCGCGAAGTGCTCGGCCGCCGCCGCTTGGTGCAGCAGTCCCGCATCCCGATCGTCGCCGACGAGTCCGCGGCCACGCTGGGGGATGCGGCGCGAGAGATCCAGACCGGCGGCGCGACTGCACTGTCGATCAAGACCGCCCGAACCGGCTTCACCGAATCGCACAAGATCCTGTCGTTCGCCGAGGCGGTCGGCGTGGACGTCATCATGGGCAACCAGATCGACTCGCGCCTGGGCAGCATGGCGACGGTGGCGTTCGGCGCCGCCTTCGAACACTCCGCGCGGCGGGCCGCCGAGCTGTCGAACTTCCTCGACATCGCCGACGACTTGTCCATCGAGCCGCTCGTGATCCGGGACGGGGTGGTGACGGCGTCGGACGTTCCTGGAGTCGGGGCATCCCTCGATGTCGACAAACTCGCGGCCTACCGGGTTGACGGGAAGGGACGATCATGATCTACCTGGTTCGGATGGATGTCGAGCTTCCCGTCGACTTGCCTGCGGCTGACGCCGATGAGCTGAGGTCCCGGGAGCGGGAGTACTCCCAAAAGCTGCAGCGGGACGGCCGCTGGCAGGAGTTGTGGCGCGTCGTCGGCGAGTACGCGAACTACTCGGTGTTCGACGTCGCCAGCAACGACGAACTGCATGAACTCCTGTCGGGACTGCCTCTCTTCCCGTACATGAGGATCCATGTGACCCCCCTGGCGCGGCATCCATCGCGCGTCGATCCCGACACCAATCCCTAGTCAACAAGAAGGAGCACATCATGGCACAGAGCAGTTTCGAAGAAGAGACCCACGCCCGCGCAGCCGATTCAGGTGCGAACGCGACGGCGCAGTTCCGCGACCGGTTGAAGGGTGCTGAGGGTGGTTCCGCCGACACCGAGCGGGTGGCACGACTTGCCGGTCGCGCCATCCAAGCACTCAACGACGTCATCCTCGAGGAGAAGATGACCTACGCGGAGTACAACGCGCTGAAGGTGTGGCTGATCCGAGTCGGGGAGGACGGCGAGTGGCCGCTGTTCCTCGACGTCTGGCTCGAGCACTCCGTGGAGGAGGTCTCCAACGCGCACCGCAAGGGCAGCAAGGGCACCATCGAGGGGCCGTTCTACGCAGCGAACGCCCCCGAACTGCCCTGGGATGGCACCCTTCCCATGCGGCCCGACGAGCCCGGCACCCCATTCCAGTTCGACTCGGTCGTTCGCAGCACCAGCGGCGAGCCGATCCCCGGCGCATCCGTCGAACTGTGGCATGCCGACGATCTGGGCTTCTATTCCCAGTTCGCTCCGGGCCTGCCCGAGTGGAACCTCCGTGGCACCTTCATCGCCAACGACGAGGGCGCCCTCTCCATGCACACCGTGCGACCAGCGCCCTACCAGATCCCCACGGACGGAGCCTGCGGGCAGCTGATTCGGGCCGCCGGATGGCACGCATGGCGGCCGGCCCACCTCCACCTGAAAGTCTCAGCGCCTGGCTACGAGCTGCTCACCACTCAGCTCTACTTCCCTGGCGATCCCCACAACAAGGACGACATCGCGTCCGCCGTGAAGCCCGAGCTCATGCTCGACCCGAAGCCGCGAGCCGACCAGCCCGGGGAGATCACGAACTACGACTTCGTGCTCGACCCCGCCTGACCCACACGGTTGCTCCACGACGCGACCGCGACGAGCTGCCCCGCGACCTCGATCGAGGTTGCGGGGCAACTCACTATCCCCGCGCCCCGACCTCAGGACTCGGGGTCGTACCGGGGCGCGGTGCCCCAGCCCCGGGCATCCGCGCTGCTACCCTGACCGCGACCGCAGCAGCAGGAGGGGAACGTCATGTCGCTCGAGGAGTTTCTGGTCGGGTCCTATCTGGCGCTGTGGCTGTTCTTCATCTACAGCTTCGCCGGTGTCATCGTCGAGATGATCTACTGCTGGACCATCGAGTACAAGGGCGTGATCGAGTCGCGCCTCGGTCTGCTCTACCTGCCGTTCAACCTGCTCTATGGCACGGGCGGCGTGATCATCACGCTCGTGCTGGTGCCCTACTTCGACGACCCGCTCATCATCTTCGGTCTCGGCCTCGTCGTCGGCACGGCGCTCGAGTACGTGACGAGCCTCGTGATGGAGAAGGCCTTCCACGCCGTCTACTGGGACTACAGCAAGGAGTTCCTCAACATCCAGGGTCGCGTGTGCCTCAAGTACGCGATCTTCTGGGGTCTGCTGTCGGTGTTCCTGCTCTACGTGCTCGACACGATCAACCTCGTGCTGATCCTCAGCATCCCCGTGATCCCGGGCATCATCGCTCTGATCGTTCTGATCGTGCTGACCCTCGCGTCGATCACCCTCACCCTGCTGACCTACCGTCGCGTGGAGCAGAAGAACACCTACCTGAAGGCGATCAAAGCCGGGCAGGATGCCACGCTCCCCAACCTCTGGTGGGGCCGCGTCGTCGACCGGCTGGTACCCGACGTGGTGCTGGTCAACACGTTCCCGCGGATGAGCCTCATCACCGAGTACCAGGAGTTGAGCGGCCACAAGCGCAAGCTCATCGTGTGGCAACCACACATCGGCAAGACCTCCGCGCTGCGGCGCGAGGCGGGCGAGCGGGCGGAGCGGCACGCCCAGTCCGTGGCGGGCACCTGAGCCATTATCCCGTACAGTTGTGTTTGAAATAGAACACTAGGCCGGGGAGAGCACTGTGGCACAGCGGCAACGGGAGCGAGCCGTGCGCTCCGACTCAACGCGCAATCGCGACGCGATCCTCGCCGCAGCAGCCGAGTGCCTCACGGAAAACCCGAGCGCGAGCCTTGCGGAGATCGCCCAAGCGGCCGGCGTGGGGCGGGTGACCTTGTACGGTCACTTCTCCTCGCGCGAGGAGTTGCTCCGCGCCCTGCTCCACCACACCATGGCTCTGGTCGAGTCCGAGCTGGCCTCCGTCAATCTGAGCGGCAGTCCCTGGGAGGCCATGGATGCGCTGGTCGCCTCCTCGTGGAAGCTCGTCCACAGACTCAACGCACTGCGCGGCGTCGTGGAGCGGGAGCTGCCAGCTGAGGAGATGCACGGCAGCCACGGTGATCCGCGAACACGTGTTGAGCACCTGCTCGCGAGAGGACGCGACGATGGTTCGTTCCGAACCGACCAGAGCATCCAGTGGCAGACCGCCTGCTACTTCTCATTGCTCCACGGCGCGGCCGCGGAGATCAGGGCGGGCCGCTTGAGCGAGCAGGAAGTGCAGTCGATTCTGCCGCAGACCCTGCGCCTTCTGCTCGAAGCACCGAGCGAACGGTCGTGATCATCTCCGCTGCCGCCTCAGGCGGTAGTAGCTGCCCCTCTTGTACCTGTGAAGCTCCCGCCTGAAGGATCGCGTAAAAGCACTCGGTCTGCCACTGGAGGTTCTGGTCCGACCGGAAGACGCCCTCGCTCCGCCCGCGCACAAGCAGGGTCCGGATACGCGCGAACGGCTCATCGTGCAGCCGACGGAGTTCGCGTGCGCTGATCTCCGGCCTCGCGGCCACCATCATTCCCGCGCAATGACCGAGCACCCACCAGGACGTCGCTACGACCTCATCGAGTGACTCGGGCGCGGGCAGGTCGGGGTCGAGGCCGGCGAGCTGTCTGTCGACTTCCGACATCATCCACTGGAATGCCGCGACGATCAGCGCGCGCCTGCTCGAAAAGTGGGCGTAGAGGGTGCCCCTGCTGACGCCGGCCGTGGACGCGATGTCGCTCAGAGTGGCGCCCGGATGCTCGCCGAGTGTCTCCAGCGTCGCCTCGAGAATCGCCGCTCGACTTCGCCGCGCGTCGGACCGTTGCCGCCGTCCGCTCGTGGACTTCATCGCTGCCCCTTGACTAAATCAAACATGAGTGTATAGCTTAGTGCCATAACTTGAACATGAATGTATGAGTAAAGCACCCTGATCCCGAAACCGAAGGAACCGAGAAATGTCGAAGACCACCCGTACCCGCCGCACGCTCGTAGGGCTTGCCATCGCCGTGGGCACCATCGCGGCACTCGTCGCGGCGACGGCCATCACCAATGTCGTCATCACATCTACCGAGAAGGCTGACCTGAAGCCCTACGGCGAGAAGATCGCTCTGGATGCCGGCGACGTGAACGTCGTGCGCAACGGCGGAACCGGACCGACCATGGTGCTGCTAAGCGGGTTCGGCACTCCCGCGCCCGCCGTCGACTTCGCCCCGCTCATCCGCGAACTCGACGAGTTCGACGTGATCGTCATCGAAGGGTTCGGGTACGGCTACAGCGACACGAATGTGCCGAACCGCACGATTCAGAACATCACGGCCGAGATCCACGAGGTGCTCGACCGCCTCGATGTGAGAGGCCCGGTCATCCTGGTCGGCCACTCCGTCGGCGGTCTGTACACCCACTACTACGCCAACGCCTACCCGGGCGAGGTCTCGGCGATCATCGGTATCGACCCGATGACCGCGACAGCATCCTCGCTCAACGTCGGCCAACCATCGACCCTCGAGCAGACCCTGGTGAGCCTCGGCCTCATGCGCCTCGTCACGACTCTCGCGCCGAGCATCGTCCAGCCTCCCGGTGACGCCTACACCCCGCAGGAGCGGGCGGTCACGGCGGCACTCACGAACTGGAACTACGGCAACCAGTCGGTCTCCGACGAGTGGGCTCGGATCGGCGCCAACTCGACGATCGCCAGCGAACGGCCGCTTCCGGCCGACGTACCCGTGCTCGACTTCCTCGCAACCGACACGATCGCTGGCGACCCCACCTGGCTTCCCAAGCACGAGGCGGAGTTGGCGAGTGTCACGACTCATCAACTGAAGATCCTCGAGGGCGCCCACTACCTGCAGTGGACCCAGGCTCCCGAGATGGCACGCGCCATCAGCGCGTTCGTCGCGGAGAACATCGACCAGTGATTCGCCCTACGCAGAACACCACATCACCCACCAATACAAAGGAGGCCATCATGGCCAGCACGCTGAATACCCCCACCATCCCCCGCAGCGCTACCTGGATCGGAGGAATCGCCCTACTCCTGGTCGCCGTACTCGCCGGCATCGGAAACTTCGGGTCGTTGACCCCGCTGATCACGGCGGGGGATGCCGCAACGACCGCGCAAGCGATCGCCGGTGCAGAGCAGCAGTTCCGCGTCGGCGTGCTCCTCATGCTCGCCGCGGCAGCGCTCGACATCGTCGTCGCTGCAGCCCTGCTCATCGTGCTGAAGCCGGTGAACCGCTCGATAGCGGTCACCGCCGCGTGGTTCCGGGTCGCCTACAGCGCGGGCTTCGTCGTCGCGATCGCCCAGCTCGGGACGGTCCCGAACCTTCTCGACCAGCCCGAGATAGCGATGAACGCGATCGATGCCTACTTGATGATCTGGCGAACCGGACTCGTGCTGTTCGCTGTACACCTGGTGCTCGTGGGCTATCTCGTGTTCCGGTCCCGCATCATGCCCCGCTGGCTCGGCGTGCTAGTCGCCATCGCAGGTCTCGGCTACCTCATCGACGGCGTCGGCGTCATCCTGATCGCGGACTACACCCCCACTGTCTCGACTTTCACATTCATCGGAGAGGTCGTGCTCATCGTGTGGTTGATCGTCATGGCAGTGCAAGCGGGCTGCGCCCGGGCCGTCGTGCTGCGGTAGCGCACATGCCCACAAGGGGCGTTGCTCGGGCGGGAGCTCGGGCAACGCCCCTTCCGGATGTGCCCCACGCCGAGCCCTGCAGTCACACGTGCGGGATGACGCTGACCGAGCCGTTGTCCCACCAGTCGAGTGAACGCGTGCCGTAGTACGTGAGCCACTTCGAGGGCTCGCCGACAGGCGCATCCACCTCGAACCAGACCCGACCCGGGTGGCGTCGCTCCTGAAGCCAGGTGCCGTCGGGCCGGCGCGCGGCGCGGATCGCCTCGACGGCGTCGGTGAGGCGCTCGTCGGGCTCGGTGCCGTCGAACAGGGTGGCCGAGCGGAAGTAGTCGACCGCCCGCAGCACCCCGTAGTAGTGGCGGAACGGGTACGCGAACCGCGTCACCCATGGCCCGACGATCTCGCCCGTCGTGAGCCTGCGCATCAGCCGGCGCTGCAGCAGGTATTCCTCGCCCGCGCGACGGGCCTCACGCAGCGCGTCGCTGCCGCCGGTGACCTCTTCGTAGTAGAGCAGCGCGATGAGGGTGTTGAGCGTGGAGTGGAACGACGAGCGGGTCGAGCCGTTCTCCCACTCGCAGTTCCAGCCGCCGTCATCCATGCGGTGGTCAAGGAACCACTGCGCGATGCCTGCGACGTCGGCGCCGAGCCAGGCGCCGTTGGCGAGCGTGTACGAGTTGATGCAGCAGTCGACCTCACCACCCCAGTAGGGCAGGTCGTTGTAGTCCCAGCGACTGTTGGCGTCGAGCAGCTCTGCCGTGCCCTCGAGTGCGGATGCGTCGAGTCCCCACTCGCGCAGAGTGTTCAGAGTCCAGGTGGTCGCCGTCCACGGCTGCCCGGCGCCCTCGGCCGCCTCCGGCCCGTCGAAGTCGAAGTCCTTGGGGAAGAACGATCCGCCCGCCCACTGGCCGTCGGCATCCTGAAGCTCGAGCAGTCGCGCACCGAAGCCCTCGGTGGCAATCGACTCGCGGGTGGCCGCCCAGGTCTCGCGCGGGGCGCCCGCCAGGTCGCGCTCGACGCGCCACCGAAGCGCAGGATCGGAGTCGAGCAGCCAATTCAGCAGTGCGGGATCGATCGCCATGGCGACAGGGTATCCACGCCCACCGTCGGCCGCCACAGCCGGGCGTCGAGCATCCCTACTCCGATCACCTCTGTTCACAGGCGATGGACCAGTTGCTGAGCACAGGCGCAGAATGGGCGCGACCGCAACCGCGGGGCTGGACTGGCGTACTGCCGCACGTCGTGGCAGCGAGAGGAAGCAATGACTGACGCAGGAACCAAGGACGACCCCTGGCAGCTGGTCACCGCCCCCGGCAGCTCGAACTACACGATGTACATCGAGGGCGACGAGCTGGTGTGCCAGGTCGGCTCGACCACCCTCAAGTACCAGGCCCGCGCAATCGAGGATCTGACCGCGTGGCTCAAGGAGCAGGGCGACTGGGTGCAGCTCGGCGCGGCCGACGAGAGCAAGCCCGCGGCCGACGGCACCGTCGAGGCGTGGGGCCGCGACGAGTCGAACCCGGTGGGCGGCTGGTACGGCCTGCGCAAGGGCTACCGCGGCCGGTTCGGGATGTACCTGCCCCCGCTGCTCGAGAAGCTCGGGCTCGTCGAACTCACCCACGACGCGCGCAACAACTCGGTGCGCGCTCTGTAGGTCGGGCGTACCGAGCAGGGGTCATGGTGCAATAGACCGTGCCCCTTCTTCAGAGTCTCCGCAATCCCGGGGTGCAGGCGGGCATCGCCTCGGCGGTGCTGTTCGGCGCGGGCACCCCGTTGGCGAAGCTGCTCCTCGGCTCGGTGAGCCCGTGGATGCTCGCAGGGCTCCTCTACGCCGGCTCGGGCATCGGGCTCGGGCTGTACCGACTCGTGACCCGGCCCGAACGGGTGCGGTTGGCGCGCGCCGAAGTCCTGCCACTCGTCGGCGCCATCGGCTTCGGCGGGATCCTCGGCCCCGTGCTGCTCATGTTCGGACTCAACGGGATGCCTGCGACCGGGGCATCCCTGCTGCTGAATGCCGAGGGCCTCTTCACGGCCGTGATCGCGTGGGTCGTCTTCCGCGAGAACGTCGACCGGCGCATCGCCCTCGGGATGCTCGCCATCGTCGCCGGAGCGGTGGTGCTGAGCATCCCGACCGGAGCCGACCTCGGACCGGTGCTGCCCTCGCTCGCGATTCTGGGCGCGTGCCTGTGCTGGGGAATCGACAACAACCTCACCCGCAAGATTGCCCTGACCGATGCCACCTGGCTGGCCGCGGTGAAGGGCGGGGTGGCGGGACCCGTCAACCTCGTCATCGCCTTCGCGCTCGGAGCCCAGCTGCCGCCGGCCGCGAGCGTCGGGGCAGCGATGCTCGTCGGGCTCGGAGCATACGGAGTCAGCCTCGTGCTCTTCATCGTCGCTATGCGACACTTGGGCGCCGCTCGCGCCGGAGCCTACTTCTCGGTGGCGCCATTCTTCGGTGCGGCCCTCGCCATTGCGCTCGGTGCGTCAGTGACCGTGCCGCTGATCATCGCTGCCGCCCTCATGGCCCTGGGAGTATGGCTGCACCTCACGGAGCGGCACGTGCACGAGCACACCCACCTCGCCGTCACGCACGACCACTGGCACGCGCACGATGAGCACCACCAGCACGAGCACGACGCGGCGGTTGAGCCGGGCATCCGTCACCGGCATGTGCACACCCACGATGCACTGACCCACACACACGAGCACTACCCCGACGCGCATCACCGCCACGATCACTGAGTACCCGCAGAAACCACAAAGGGGGCGACCCGCAGGCCGCCCCCTTCGTCGTGTGGTGTCTTAGCCCGCCGGGGTGGGCGACGGAGTCGGAGTCGGGGTCGAGGTCGAGCTGTTGTTGAAGTCCGAGCCGGCCGCCTGCAGCACGAAAGCCTGGAACGAGGCGAGGTCGTTGACCGCTCCCTCGTACTTGAGGCCGTTCACGATGACGGTCGGCGTGCCGGTGACCTTGTCGACGTTCGAGTTCGGGATCGGCCCATTCAGCGCACGTGCGGTCGCAGCGGTCGCCCAAGCCTTGAAGGACTGGTCCTTGATGCAGCTCGCGATCTTGTCAGCGTTGTCCACCTTGGCCGCCACGGTCAGAGCGATGATCTCCTCATCGGTCAGACCGGTCGTATTCTCGGCGGGCTGGTTGGCGAATAGCTGGTTGTGGAAGTCGTAGAACTGGTCGGGCGACATGTCGGCCACGCACGCGGCGGCATTCACCGCGCGAGTCGAGTACTTGGTGCCCTGAGACAGTCGGTCGAGAATCGCGATGGGGTGGATCTCCACCGTGGTGCCGCCGTTCTCGAGCAGGCTCGAGATGTACTCACCGTTGGTCGCCTCGAACTGACCGCAGATGGGGCACAGGTAGTCCACGTACATCTGGATGTCGAGAACACCGGATGCCTCGTCCCGCACGTTCGGCACCGGGTCCTCGCCGGGCTTCAGCCCCGGCGTCTCGGTGGCGATGGCGCCCTGGCTCAGCTGGATTCCGTCGCTGGCCATGTTGCGCGGCCCGGGTCCGGCCGGCTTGATGGAGTTGACGACGACCAGCGCGATGATGGCGACGATGGCGAGGCTTGCCAGAATGATGCTGCCCTGAAGGATGAGCTTGGTGCGCCGATCCTTCTTCTTCTGCTCTTCGCGCAGGACGCGCGCCTTCTCTCGCGCGGCTTCGCGCTTCTCGTTCTTGCTGAGACGGCTGTCGCCGGAAGTGCCGTAACTCAATCGGACCTCATTCAGGGGGCTCGGGATGCTGTGAGCGCGAAGATGAGCGCGCCTGACGAATTGTACGAGCGATATCTGGGAAATACCCAACCGCGCGCTGAGCGCGCGCGGGTGATTTCTTGGGCGACCAGAGCGAGGTCACCCGGATGAGTGTCATAATCGACGGTGGTGCCCTCGGGTACCACTTCCATTCACTACGGATCGTCCGGCACGTACCTGCCGGTGAAGGAGTAATACAGTCATGGCATCAGTCACCTTTGACAAGGCAACCCGCCTCTACCCGGGCTCCACGCGCCCGGCAGTCGACCAGATCGACCTGGAGGTCGCCGACGGCGAGTTCCTGGTTCTCGTCGGCCCGTCCGGTTGTGGAAAGTCCACCACCCTGCGCATGCTCGCTGGCCTCGAAGAGGTCAACAGCGGCCGCATCCTGATCGGCGATCGCGACGTCACCGACGTGCCGCCGAAGGACCGCGACATCGCGATGGTGTTCCAGAACTACGCGCTGTACCCGCACATGACCGTCGCGGAGAACATGGGCTTCGCGCTCAAGATCGCCGGCGTCAACAAGGATGAGCGCGCCAGCCGCGTGCTCGAGGCAGCCAAGCTGCTCGACCTCGAGCCCTACCTCGCGCGCAAGCCGAAGGCCCTCTCCGGTGGTCAGCGTCAGCGCGTCGCCATGGGCCGTGCCATCGTTCGCCAGCCCCAGGTCTTCCTCATGGACGAGCCGCTGTCGAACCTCGACGCCAAGCTGCGCGTTCAGACCCGCACCCAGATCGCGTCGCTGCAGCGCCGCCTCGGTGTCACCACCGTCTACGTGACGCACGACCAGACCGAGGCGCTCACCATGGGTGACCGCATCGCCGTGCTCAAGGATGGCGTGCTCCAGCAGGTGGGTACCCCCCGCGACCTCTACGAGGCTCCGCAGAACGTCTTCGTCGCAGGCTTCATCGGAAGCCCCGCGATGAACCTGTTCGACGCTGACGTCGTCGAGGGTGGCCTCAAGTTCGGCACCGCGGTCGCCAAGGTCGAGCGCGCCACGCTCGGTGAGACGAAGGCCAAGAAGGTCACGATCGGAATCCGTCCCGAAGACGTCAAGGTCGCCAAGACCGGCGAGGGCCTCCCCGTCGACGTCGACCTGGTCGAGGAGCTCGGCGCCGACGGCTACCTCTACGGGCACACCGAGGTCGACGGCAACCGCGTCGACATCGTCGCCCGCGTCGATGGTCGTTCGCACCCGAACGCCGGTGACAAGGTCTTCATCACCCCGGAGCCGAACCACATCCACGTGTTCGACACCGAGTCCGGCCTGCGCCTGAGCAAGAAGGCAGTCGGCGCGAAGTAGTTCAGATCCACCGCCGGTCGAGTAGCCGCGAGAGCGGCGTATCGAGACCCTCCCACGGGATCTCGATACGCGCTCCGCGCTACTCGATCTGCAGTTAAAGGGGCACACCACATGAGCGGTTCACTCAACATCACGGCGGCCACGGTCGACCCCGCCCTGCTTGACCTTCCGTGGAACCTGCCTCTGGAGATCTGGCCCGAGGATTCGATCGCGGCACTGCCCAAGGGCATCTCGCGCCACATCGTGCGGTTCGCGAACCTCAGCGGCTACGTCGTGGCGATCAAGGAGACATCCGCCGAACTGGCCAAGCGTGAGTACGAGATGCTGCGCACGCTGCAGCGCATGGACATCCCGTGCGTCGAACCGGTCGCGGTGATCACCAACCGCACGTCGGAGACGGGCGAGATTCTCGAGTCGGTGCTCGTCACCCGTCACCTAAGGTTCTCGCTTCCCTACCGCGCGCTCTACTCGTCGGGCCTCCGTCCCGAGACCGCGACCCGTCTGGTCGATGCCCTCGCCGTGCTGCTCGTGCGTCTGCACATCATCGGGTTCTTCTGGGGTGACGTGTCGCTGTCGAACACCCTCTTCCGACGGGATGCCGGCGCCTTCGCCGCCTACCTCGTCGATGCCGAGACCGGGCAGCTGTACGACGGCCTCTCCAACGGTCAGCGCGAGAACGACCTCGAGATCGGCCGCGTCAACATTGCGGGCGAGCTGCTCGACCTGCAGGCCGGTGGTCGTCTTGACGAGTCCATCGACCCGGTCGAGATCAGCAACGGCATCGTCGCGAAGTACCGCACGCTGTGGAAGGAACTGACGGCGACGGAGGAGTTCGACCAGTCCGAGCGGTGGCGCATCAACAGTCGCGTCGAGCGCCTCAATGACCTCGGTTTCGACATCGAGGAGTTGGCGATCAAGACGGATGAGACGGGCACCCAGGTGCGCATCCAACCGAAGGTCGTCGATGCTGGCCACCACTCCCGTCGCCTGCTGCGTCTGACCGGACTCGACGCCCAGGAGAACCAGGCCCGCCGCCTCCTCAACGATCTGGACTCCTACCGGGCCGCCTTCGGCAAGGAGGACATCGATGAGGAGGTCGTCGCTCACGAGTGGACGGCCAGGGTCTTCGAGCCGGTCATCAGGGCGATCCCGCGGGAGCTTCGCGGCAAACTGGAGCCCGCGGAGATCTTCCACCAACTGCTCGATCACCGCTGGTACCTCTCGCAGAACGAGGGACGAGACGTCCCCCTCGCCGAGGCGGTCTCGAGCTACATCGACACGGTGCTGAGGCACCGGCGCGACGAGGCGACGATGATCAACCCTCCGACGGGCACCTTCACAGCGCCGATCTCCCTGGTGGACGCTGACGACGACGACTGGCGCAGCAAGGTCTAGGCGCGGTGGGGGCGCTGGAGTCGGGCGAGCCCGGCGTGCTGGGGAGGATCGCGGCATCCCTCGGTCGTCGACCGTGGCTGGGGCTGGTGGTGTGGGCCGTGCTCGTCGGCGGTGCTGCGGCAGCCGCGCTGGGCGGCATCACGGGTGAGACCCTGTTCGAGCGACTCGTCAGTGGTGCACCGACGGCGACGAGCGAGAGCTCTCGGGCCGATGACAAACTGACGAGCACGGCCTCCAGCGCGAAGTCCCAGACGGTCACTCTGCTGGTGCACGGGGTCGACCTGACGGATCCCGCCGTCACAGCGATCGGGCCCGATCTCGTGAGCTTGCTCGGCAGTGACACGGTCACCATCGTTGATCCGCTGTCGATCCCCACCGCTCCCGACGGGAGTCGCCTGCCGGCGGTGGCTCCGCTCTTCGCCGAGGATGGCCGTGGGGTGCTGCTCACCGTGAAGGTATCCGGGGTTGGCGACGCCGACCCGGATGCCGCCGAGGTCGACCACGTCGTCTCGGTGCTGAAGGACACCCGAGACACCCTGCGCTCCGACCTCCCCGACGCAACAGTCGAGGTGGGCTCCACTCAGCTGCTGGTCGACTCGATCGTCGCCGTGTCGGAGAACGACCTCCAGCGGGGTGAGGGCGTCGCGCTGCCGATCGCCCTGCTCGTGATGCTCGTCGTCTTCGGCGGGTTCATCGCCGCCGGTGTGCCGTTGATCGGGGCCATAGCGGCGATCATCGGCGCGCTCGGTGCCCTGTTCGGCATCAGCCATCTCATGGACATCGACACGACGGTCATCAACGTGATCACGGCGGTCGGGCTCGGCCTGTCGATCGACTACGGCCTGCTGATGGTGAGCCGCTTCCGCGAGGAGTACCGCTCAGCGCTGGCTGGGCATCCGGGGGCAGACCGGCGCACGCTCAAGATCGGCGCTATCGCCCGCACCGCTGACACCGCTGGGCGCACCGTGCTCTACTCCGGCACCACTTTCGCCATCGCGAGCCTCGGGCTGCTCGTGTTCGAGCCGCGCCTGGTGCGCGCGATCGGGGTGGGCGCCCTCAGCGTGACGGCCATCGCCCTCGCGTCGGCGCTCACGCTCGTACCCGCGCTGCTCGGTATCGCGGGCGATCGGCTGGTGCGTCCGGGGGCGCTCACGCGACTTCCGCTGGTGGGCAGAGCAATCACCCGGTTCGGGGACGTCGCGCCCGATGAAGGGGTGTTCTCTCGGCTCACACGGCGAGTGCAGCGGCATCCGGCCCTCATCACGGTGCTGTGCGCTCTCGCGCTGCTCGCGCTCGCGAGCCCGGTGCTGAGCCTGCGGCTGGCCAACACGAGCACCGATGCGCTGCCCGCCTCGTCGGTTCAGAAGGTCTTCGTCACAACCCTGACCTCCGAGTTCCCGGATGCCGCGAGCCCCCGCATCGCGCTCGTCACCGACACCGAGGCCGACGCCACCACCTGGGCCGCTGCCGTCGAGTCGCTGCCGCGGGTCACCAGCGTCGGAACCCCGACCGAGCTCGGTGAGGGTTGGCGCACGATCGTGCGCGTCGACCCGGTCGACGGCATCGACGTGGTGCGGGAGATCCGCGCCGATCGACCCGACTTCCCCGCGTCTGTGACCGGCACGGATGCCCGCACCCTCGACTTCTCGCAGTCGCTACTCGACCGGGCGCCGTGGGCGATCCTCATCGTCGCGCTCGGCACCATCCTGCTGCTGTTCCTCATGACGGGGTCGCTGATCGTGCCGCTGAAGGCACTGGTCGCGAGCACCCTGTCGCTCGGCGCGTCGTTCGGCGTGCTCGTCTGGGGATTCCAGTGGGGCAACTTCGCCGGGCTCATGGGGTTCGACCCGACGGAGGTGCACGGCGTGGACGTGCTCGTACTCGTGCTCACCCTCGCCTTCGGTTTCGGGCTCGCGATGGACTACGAGATGTTCATCCTGTCGCGCATCAAGGAGCTCGTCGATGCCGGCGTCGAGGGCCGGGAGGCGATCGCGCTCGGCCTGCAGCGCTCCGGTCGCATCATCAGCTCGGCGGGGCTCATCATCGTCGTCGTGTTCGCGGGATTCGCCACGGGCGATCTCATGGTGATCAAGCAGCTGGGTGTCGCGCTCGCGGTCGCGGTCGTGCTGGATGCAACGCTGGTGCGGATGCTGCTCGTGCCCGCGTTCATGACCTGGCAGGAGCGCATCATGTGGTGGGCGCCGCGCTGGATGAAGCGCATCCACTCCCGGTTCGGGTTGCGCGAGGGCTGAGCCTGTCGCCCCGCACGTCAGGCGAGCAAGTCGCCGAGCCCGTGGCCGACGACGTGTTCGAAGATCAGGTTCGTCTCGGTGTGTGCCACCGCCGGATGCCCCGCCAGATAGGTCAGAACGAATTGGCGCAGGTCTTCCGCGCTCCTCGCGGCGACGTGTAGCAGGTAGTCGTCCGCCCCGCCCATGTGAAACAGCGCAAGGACTCCGGGCCAGGTCGGCGCCGCCTGACGAAACGCATCCACCTCGGTTCGAACGTGCTTGACCAGCTTGACCGCGATCAGTGCTTGGAGAGTAACCCCGAGCGCGGCCAGGTCGATGTCGGCGTGTGAACCCTTCAGGTAGCCATCGTGCTGAAGGCGGCGCAGGCGCAGTGCGACGGTGGACTGAGCGATACCCGCCATCGCGGCCAGTTCAGAACCGGTTACGCGCGCGTTCGCCGAGAGCGCCCGCAGGAGGGCCCGGTCTGTTGCATCCAGAGACCTCATGGATTCGGCCACTATCTCGCACTCCCTTCATCAATGTGGTGCATCTGTCGCAGAATCTGCAGAGTTCGTTGACTAGTGTCGCACTTTCGGCTCGACTCGACCCATGATGCGCAACGATGCCCACCTCGAAACCCGTGCTGTGCACTCCGGAATGGCAGGCCTCCGAGAGAGCGGAGGCCATGTTCCGCCCATCGATCTCTCGACGACCTTCCCGCTCGCGAGCGTCGAGTCCGGCGGGGATGCCTACGAGTCGCTCGCGACCGGGGGCGATCTGCTGCCCGGCCAGACTCCGGTGTATCAGCGACTGTGGCAGCCCGGGGTGGCTCGATTCGAGGAGGCGCTGGCGGCGCTCGAGAGCGCCGAGGCCGCGGTGGCGTTCTCGACGGGAATGGCCGCGCTCACGGCCTGTCTTCTCGCGACCGTGACCGCGGGAAAGCCGCACATCGTTGCGCTGCGTCCGCTGTACGGCGGTACGGATCACGTACTGGCGACCGGGTTGCTCGGCACCACCGTCACGTGGTGCGACGCGGCATCCGTCTCCGAGTCGATCCGGGATGACACGGGCTTCGTGATTCTCGAGAGCCCGGCGAATCCCACACTCGAACTCACCGACATCCGACAAGTGGTAGCGGATGCCCGTACCGTGCCCGTTCTCGTCGACAACACATTCGCGACGCCGGTCCTGCAGCGTCCTCTCGAACTGGGTGCGACCCTCGTGTTGCACAGCGGCACGAAGTACCTCGGCGGACACGGTGACGTCATGGGCGGCGTCGTTGCCACGAGCCACGAGTGGACGGTACGCCTTCGTCAGGTGCGCGCGCTCACGGGAGGTCTGCTGCATCCGCTCGCCGCATACCTGCTTCAGCGAGGGCTGCGCACGCTGCCCGTGCGGGTACGCGCGCAACAGGAGACGGCCGGCGAACTGGCTCGACGTCTCGTCGGCCATCCAGCAATTGCCCGGGTGCTCTACCCGGGATTGCCCGGGCAGGACCCCGAGGGACTCATCGGAACGCAAACTGCCGGGGCGGGTGCGCTCATCGCGCTCGACCTCGCCGACGGCTATGCCGCCGCATCCCGCTTCGCCGAATCGTGCGAGCTCATCACCCACGCCGTGTCGTTGGGAGGCATCGACTCGCTCGTCGAACATCCGGCTTCGCTGACACATCGCCCTGTCGCGGCAGACGCAAAGCCGGGGGCCGGCGTTGTGCGGTTGTCGATCGGCCTGGAGCACGTCGACGATCTCTACGCGGATATCGTCGCGGCACTCGACCGAGTGGGTTCGACGAGCACGTAGCCCGCGCCGCCATGCCTTACGGCCCCGATTGTGGCGCTAGACGAGCATCCCCAGCGGGCTCTCGATGTGCTTGACGAAGGCCGCCAGCCACTGCGCCGCCAGGGCGCCGTCGAGCACGCGGTGATCCGCCGACAGTGTGACTGTCATGATCGTGCCGACCTCGATCGCACCGTCGACGACGACCGCCTGCTGGCGGGCCAGGCCCACCGCGAGGATCGCCGACTGCGGCGGGTTGATGATCGCCGAGAACTCGGTCACCCCGTACATGCCGAGGTTGGAGACGGCGAAGCTGCCGCCCTCCAGCTCGTGCTGCTTGAGCCGACCGGCGCGGGCACGCTCCGCGAGATCGCCGACGTTGCGGGCGACCTCGGTGAGGGTCTGGCGTTCGACCGACCGCAACACCGGCGTGACGAGGCCGCCCTCGATAGCGACGGCAACCGACATGTCGACGGTCGAGTAGCGGGTGACGGCGGTCTCGCCCCACGTCGCGTTGGCCTCGGGCACGTCGAGGAAGGCAGCGGCCGCCGCCTTCAGCACGAAGTCGTTGAGCGAGACCTTGACCGATGCTGACTCGTTGACCTCCTTGCGCAGGGCGACCAGCCGGTCGACCCGGCAGTCGGCCACGAGGTAGAAGTGCGGCACGGTCGACTTGCTCTCCGTGAGCCGGCGCGCGATCGCGCGGCGCATCGCCGTGTGCGGAACCTCGGTGCGCTCGGCGACGGGGGCGGCGGATGCTGCGACGGATGCTGCGACCGCGCGCTGGGGCGCTTCGAGAACCTCAGCGACCGGGGCCGAACCCAACCCCTCGATGTCACGCCGCACGATGCGTCCGCCGGGGCCACTGCCCGTGACTGCGGACAGGTCGAGGCTGCGCTCGCGGGCGAGGCGGCGCACGAGGGGGCTGATGAATTGGCGGTCGCCGCTCCCTGAGCGCTGCCCTGAGGCACTCGAAGGGGTACTCGAAGGGAGCTCTGGCGCGGGCTGGGTCTCGACAAGCTCGACCACCGGGGCGACCGGGGTCTCGACAAGCTCGACCACCGGAGAGTCCACGCTCTCGCCCTCGGCGCCCACGATCGCGATCGGGTCGCCGACCTTCACCGAGACGCCCTCGGCGACGATCAGCTGCAGCACGGTGCCCTCGACCTCGGAGGCGTACTCGACGTTGGCCTTCTCCGTCTCGACCTCGGCCAGCGGCATCCCGACCGTCAACTTCTGGCCGGCGGCGACCAGCCAGGTCTGGATGGCGGCCTCGGCGCTTCCCGCGAGCACCTCGGGCATGCGGATCACGGTAGCCATCAGCGGCCGCCCAATCCGGCACGCACGCGCTCGAGGCCGGCGACGACCTCCTCGGTGCGGGCGATGGCCGCGCGCTCGAGCACGCGGGAGATGCTCGGGCTGGCCTCGCCGCCCGTCACGCGCTGCACCGGCTGGTCGAGCCAGTCGAAGTAGCGCCGCTGGATCTCGTCGGCGAGCCAGCCGCCGTACGAGGTACCCTGGGCGCCCTGCTCGACGATGAGCACGCTGTTGGTCTTGCGAATCGACTCACCGATGGTGTCCCAGTCGAGGGAGGCCCGGTCCAGCCAGCGCAGGTCGATCACGTCGGCGTCCATGCCGGTGAGCTCCACGGCCTCAAGAGCGTGGCGCACCATCGACAGGTAACTGATGACCGTGACATCCGAGCCGGAGCGGCGGATGCCCGCCTTGCCGAACGGTAGCTGGTAGTCGAGGTCGCCGGCGGGGATCTCCTCGGTCTGGCCGTAGAGGTCGACGTGCTCGATCACGAGCACCGGGTCCTGCAGGGCGAGCGCCGCGTTCATGAGGCCGATGTAGTCCGCGGCCGTCGAGGGGGCGACGATGCGCCATCCGGGGCTGGTCGCGAAGATGCCCGCCGGATCCATGAGGTGCTGCGAGCCGTAGCCCGACCCCATCGCCACCTTGGTGCGCAGCACGAGCGGCACCGGGTTCACGCCGCCGAACATGTGGCGCGCCTTGCCGATCTGATTGAACACCTGGTCGGCCGCGACCCACATGAAGTCCGGGTACATGAACTCGACGACGGGCCTGAAGCGCCCGTCGAGCGCGAGCCCGCCGCCGAGTCCGGTGAAGGCGTTCTCACTGATCGGGGTGCCGAGCACCCGGTCGGGGAAGTGCGCCGAGAGACCCTTGGTGGCGCCGTTGGTGCCGCCCTTGAGGCGGTGCACGTCTTCACCCATGACGACGATGCGGTCGTCTTCGCTCATGCGGCGGTCCATGACGGATGCCACGGCATCCACGAACTTCACCGTCTCGGTAGCCCCGCTGTAGCCAACGGGCTCAAGCGTGCGTGCCCCGGCCAGCTCGCTGGCATCGCCGCGCACGCCGACGTTGACGAAGTCCACGTCGGGCCACAACTCGGGACGGATGCGCCGCTTGCCCGCCGACTCGGGGTCGGCCTCGAGCAGCTCGGCGACCGCGGCACTCATGGCGGCCTGGGCGGTCTCGCGCAGGGCGTCGACTCCGGCCTGGTCGATCTGGCCGAGGGCGATCATCTCGCGGGCGAGGCGCAGCAGCGGGTCACGCTCGCGCCACTCGGCCTCCTCCTCCTTGGTGCGGTACCCGAAGGCGCTGCCGGGGTAGGGGCCGTTCTGGTGGAAGAAGCGGTACACGTCGGCCTCGACGATCGCGGGCCCGCCGCCGGAGCGCATGACCGCGGCGGCCTGCTCCATGGCGAGGTGCACAGCGAGCGGGTCCATGCCATCGACCCGCCAGGAGGGAATCGAGAAGCCCTGGCCGCGCACCGAGAGGCGGGTGTCGGCGACGCTCTCCTCGATCTTGGTGGAGACCGCGTAGATGTTGTTCTCGATGAAGAAGCAGACGGGCAGCTTCCAGGCTGCCGCGAGGTTCATCGACTCGAGCACGGAGCCGATCTGGGCGGCACCGTCGCCGAAGTAGTTGATCGTCAGGTCGGCCATGCCCGAGTGCTTCTGCGCCCAGGCGTTGCCCGTCGCCATCGGGGCACCGCCACCGACGATCGCGTTAGTGCCGAGAGCACCGGCCTCGAACCACTGGAGGTGCATCGATCCGCCGCGACCGGCGCAGTATCCCTGCGCGAGCCCGAGGATCTCGGCGAGGGTGCGCTGCAGCACGGTCTGCACGGGCGCCGAGATGGCCTCGGCGGGGTTCATCCGCCCCTCGGTCACATGGGTGAGGGCCTTGGCGAGGAACTGGTGGTGGCCACGATGCGAGCCGTTAACGGCGTCGCTGGAGCGAAGCGCCACGATCGAGCCGACCGCGCCACCCTCCTGCCCGATGCTCGAGTGGGCGGGGCCATGGACGAGCCCCTCCCCCGCGAGCTCGAGCACTGTCTCCTCGAACGCACGGATGAGGTGGAGCTGGGTGAGCATGGTGGCCAGGAGCGCGGGATCCGCGGCTTTCCAGTCGGCGGGCGTGGTCGTGAGCTCTACCCACTCCACACCGGTTTGCAGACGTCTCTGTCGTGACATACGTGCACGCTATCCCAAGATTGTTTCCAATTCAATGCCAAAGTGCCGATAGAATTGCCGAACGCCGCCCTGAGACGGTTGTATGTATCCAATCGAGCCGACGAAGGAGTCGAGATGAGCGCGGGACTGCCGGGAATGCGGGGCATCGACCACATCGGTCTCACCGTGCCCGACCTCGACGAGGCCGAGCGCTTCTTCATCGACGTGCTGGGCGCCGAGCACATCTACACGCTGGGCTCGAAGCAGGCGGACGACGACTGGATGCAGGTCACCCTCGGTGTGCACCCGCGCACGGTGCTGCGCGAGATCCGCTTCCTGCGGCTCGGCAACGGCAGCAACATCGAGCTCTTCAAGTACGACGCCGCGGACGGTCAAGCACCCCAGCCGCGCAACAGCGACATCGGCGGCCACCACCTCGCGATCTACGTCGACGACATGGATGCCGCGGTCGAGCACCTGCGCACCCACGACGTCGAGATCATGGGCGAGCCCAACCTCAGCAAGGGCGCCAGCGAGGGACAGACCTGGCTCTACTTCCGCAGCCCCTGGGGCATGCAGTTCGAGCTCGTGAGCTTCCCGAACGGCAAGGCCTACGAGCGTGAGGCGACACGGATGCTGTGGCATCCGGCTCGACCAGCAGAATGAACACCATGACGACTGCCGAGCCCATCCCCCACGGCGCCGCCGGCGTGCGGATCGCCGACGACCTGCGCACCGCGATCCTCTCGGGGCACTACGCGCCGGGGGCCCGCATCCGCCAGGAGGACCTCGCCGACCAGCACGGGGCGAGCCGCCTGCCGGTGCGCGAGGCACTGCGGATGCTCGAGGGAGAGGGTCTCGTGACTCTCGTCGCCAACACCGGGGCGTGGGTCACGAGCCTGAGCCTGGCGGACTGCGAGGAGATGTACCAGATCCGCGAGCGGATCGAGCCCCTGCTGCTGCGCTACAACGTGCCCATGCTGACCGACGCCCAGATCGATCACCTCGAGCAGCTGGCCCTGCAGATGGAGGAGGGCGACGACGTCGAGCACTTCCTCGCGCTCGACCGCGAGTTCCACCTCAGCAGCTACGGCGCGGCCGAGACCTCCCTGCTGGGCGACACGGTACTGCAGCTCTGGAACCGCACCCAGCACTACCGACGCGCGTTCATGCAGGTGTTCCGCCCGAGCGACCGCAGCGTGCACCACGAGCACCACCTGCTCGTGGCCGCCATCCGCCGCCGCGACCTGGACGAGGCCGAACGGGTGCTCGCCTCACACATCCGCCGCACGCGCAAGGAGCTCGCGCGGCATCCCGAGATCTTCACCGACTGACGCAGGAAGAGGAACACGCATGGCCATCGCGACCACCAACCCGACGACGGGACTCACCGAGCAGACCTTCGAGGAGCACGACGCGGCGCAGGTCGAGAAGGGTCTCGCCGAGGCGCAGAGCGCGTTCGAGGCCCTGCGTGTGACGAGCTACGCCCAGCGGGCGGCCTGGATGCGCGCGAGCGCCGACCTCCTCGAGGCCGACGTGGATGCCACGGCCCGCATGCTCACCGTCGAGATGGGCAAGCCGATCGCCCAGTCGGTGGCCGAGGTGCTCAAGTGCGTCAAGAACATGCGCTTCTACGCGGACCACGCGGAGGGCTTCCTTGCCGACGAACCGCTCGATGACCCGAGCTCGGTCAACGCCTCGAAGGCCTGGTCCCGCTACGAGCCGCTCGGTGTCGTTCTCGCCGTGATGCCCTGGAACTACCCACTCTGGCAGGTCATCCGCTTCGCGGCGCCCGCACTGATGGCCGGCAACACTGGCCTGCTCAAGCACGCCTCCAACGTGCCCCAGTCGGCCCTGCTTCTCGACACCCTGTTCGAGCGCGGCGGCTTCCCGGTCGGCTCGTTCCGCACGCTGCTCATCGGCTCTCGCGAGGTCGCGGCCGTGCTCGAGGACCGCCGCGTGAAGGCCGTGACCCTCACCGGCTCTGAACCCGCCGGACGCTCGGTCGCCGCAACGGCGGGAGCCCAGATCAAGAAGGCAGTGCTCGAACTCGGCGGCTCCGACCCGTTCATCGTCATGCCGTCGGCCGACCTCGAGGCCGCGGCCACGATAGCCGTGAAGGCACGCGTCGCCAACAACGGCCAGTCCTGCATCGCGGCGAAGCGCTTCATCGCCCACACCGACATCTACGACGAGTTCGCGGCGCTGTTCGCCGCCAAGATGAACGCCCTCGTCGTCGGCGACCCGCTCGATCCCGCCACCGAGGTGGGACCGGTCGCCACCCGATCGGGCCGCGACGAGCTGGCAGAGCTCGTGGATGACGCCGTCACCCGCGGCGCGCAGGTGCTCGCCGGAGGCGCCGCCCCCGTCGGGCCGGGGTACTTCTACACCCCGACCCTTCTCGCCGGACTCACCGACGACATGCGCATCGTCATGGAGGAGGCGTTCGGACCCGTCGCCTCGCTCTACCGTGTAGCCGACCGCGAGGAGGCGCTTCAGATCGCGAACCAGACCACCTTCGGGCTGTCGAGCGCGGTCTGGACCACCGACGCCGAGGAGGAGGGCTGGTTCATCCGCAACATCGACGCGGGTGCGGTCTTCATCAACGGCATGACCATCTCGTATCCTGAGCTTCCGTTCGGCGGTATCAAGGACTCGGGGTATGGTCGGGAGCTCGCCGCGGAGGGCATCCGCGAGTTCTGCAATCTCAAGACGGTATGGAAGGGCTAGACATGGCTGAGATCGGATTCCTCGGACTGGGCAACATGGGGTCGGCGATCGCCGGTCGCCTCGTGGATGCGGGCCACCGAGTGGTGGTGTGGAACCGCTCCCCGGAGGCCGCCGAGCCGCTGGTCGCGGCGGGCGCAGTGCTTGCCGCCAGTGCGGCGGAGGCGCTCGCCCAGCCCATCTCCTTCTCTATGCTCGCCAATGACGAGGCGGCAGAGGCTGTGCTGACTGCCGAGGCGTTGCTGGGCCAGCCCGGTCGCATCCACGTGAACATGGCGTCGATCTCCGTCGCCGCTGCCGACCGACTCGCTGCGGTGCACGAGGAGGCCGACGTCGGCTATGTCGCCTGCCCCGTGCTCGGTCGACCCTCGGTCGCCGCAGCGGGCGGCCTCAACCTGCTGGTCGCAGCCGAGGATGACGCTGTCGACACGATCGGCGCACTGCTCGAGATCATCGGGGCCCGGGTCTGGCGCTTCGGCACCGAGCCGTCGCGCGCTAATGCCGTGAAGATCGCGATTAACTTCACGATCCTGCACGCCCTTCAAGCCATGGCCGAGAGCATCACACTCGTGGAGTCTCAGGGCATCGACGCCGGCGCCTTCCACGAACTGTTCTCGAACACGCTGTTCCCCGGTGCGGTGTACACCGGCTACGGCTCGATGATCGCAGAGCGGCGTTACAGCCCCGCAGGGTTCGCCATGGACCTCGGGCTCAAGGATCTCGGCCTCGCCGAGGAACTTGCGGCGGCGGGCGGCGTCACACTTCCTACCGCGCCCGTACTGCGTGACCGGTTCGAGCGGGCTCTCGCCGACCCGACGTTGTCTGACCTCGACTGGTCGGCCGTCGCCGAGGTCACTCGCCCTAGCTGAACGATGGTGGAGCGGCCGCCACCACGCGACCGCTCCACCGCTGGCGGGGTCTAGACCTCGCCGCGCCCCTCGCGGGTGTTCAGGTGTGATTGGGAGTCGCGTTCGAGGTTGAGCACGCCGCCGACGGCGTAGTAGCGCTGGCCGGCGACGAGCAGTTCCTCGGCGGGGAACTTGGTGATGACCTCGCAGCCGTCGGCGGTGACGACCACTTCCTCCTCGATGCGCGCCGCCCCCCAGCCGTCCTTCGACGGCCAGTAGGTCTCGAGCGCGAAGACCATGCCCTCCTGCAGCACCTCGGGGTGGTCGAGGGAGACGAGGCGGGAGAAGATCGGCTTCTCCCAGATCGACAGGCCCACGCCGTGACCGTACTGCAGGGCGAATGCGGCCTCCTCGTCGGCGAAGCCGAACTCCTGAGCCGTGGGCCAGACCTTGACGATGTCGGCGGTGGTGGCTCCCGGCTTGACCAGGGCGATGGCGCGGTCCATGTATTCGCGGGCCCGGGTGTAGGCATCCTTCTGGGCGCTCGAGGCCGAGCCCACGGCGAAGGTGCGGTAGTAGCAGGTGCGGTAGCCGTTGAACGAGTGCAGGATGTCGAAGAACGCCGGGTCCCCGGGTCGGATCAACCGGTCGGAGAAGACGTGCGGATGCGGAGAGCAGCGCTCCCCCGAGATCGCGTTGACGCCCTCGACGTACTCGCTGCCGAGGTCGTAGAGCGTCTTGGCGACGAGGCCCACGGCCTCGTTCTCGCGCACGCCCGGACGCAGGAAGCGGTAGAGCTCCTCATAGGCGGCATCGACCATGGATGCCGCCTGCGTCAACAGGCGGATCTCGTCACCGGTCTTGATGCGACGGGCCTCCATGAACACCTGCTGACCGTCCACGACGGTGATGCCCTCGTTCTGCAACGCGAACAGGATCGGCAGCTCGATCACGTCCACGCCGAGGGGCTGGTCGGCGAGGCCGAACTTCTCCAGTTCGCGCTTGATCTTCTTCGCCACCCCCTGAGCGATCTCCGACTCCGGGGAGAAGGCGCCGCGCAGGGTCGAGATACCGGCACGGGCGCCCGACTCCAGGCGCGGACGGCTCGTGCCCTCGTGCGGGGCGTGCGGGTCGGCATCCATCTCCGCGGTGGTCGTGTCCAACCATGGGTTGTAGAGCTTGTGGTGCTTGGCCGCGCTGCCGAAGTCCCACGAGATCGGGTCGGTGTTGCGGGTCAACAGGCTGAACCGGATCAACTTGTCCATCGCCCACGTGCCGATGTGCGTCGACGTCATGTAGCGGATGTTCGAGAAATCGAACGCGAGAAGGGCACCCAGGTCAGACACCTCGAGTTCGGCCTTGAGCCGCGCCAACCGCTCCGAGCGAAGTCGATCGAAGTCGATCCGCGCCTCCCAGTCGACGGCGTTCGTCCCCGTGGTCCCGGTGTTCTTCATGGCGTCCTCTCTGATGCCGACGTGACTCTGTTCACAAGTATGAACACTGGTGTTCAGTCTAAGTGAACTAAACGTCGGAATCCAGCCTGTCTGTTCACTGCAGTGGCGTGCGGACGCGGGAGCGGCCCGGAACGAGCCCGGTGCTATTGTCGGGGGCACCGGCGAGCCGGTCGCCGGAACTCGTCGCCCCGGAGGCAGGAGGATGCCGTTCGGGCAGCGGAGAAACGAAGGAAACCATGACCGCGAACAACATCGGTGCACGCCTCCGTGAAGCTCGCCTTCAGCGAGGGGTGAGTCTGCGCAGTGTCGCGGATGCCCTCGGGGTGTCCGCGAGCCTGATCTCGCAGGTCGAGCTCGGCAAGACGCAGCCGTCGGTCTCCACTCTCTGGTCGCTCGTGACCCACCTGGGCATCTCGCTCGACGACCTGCTGGACACCACGCCCGATCGCACCGGTCTCGACGAGCTCGGTCCGGTTTCGATGGGCGGCGCTCCGACCTCGCCGGTGCTCCAGCGCGGCGAGGACAACCTCGTGCTCGAGATGGAGAACGGCGTGCGATGGGAGCGCATCGCGCATGGCGAGGGTGGTCCCGCCGACGGCATCCTCGTGACCTATGAACCGGGGGCCACGAGTTCGGTCGAGGGCCGACTCATGCGTCATGCCGGTGTCGAGTACGCCTACCTCATGGAGGGCGAACTGACCCTGCAGCTCGACTTCGACACGTTCGTGATGCGCGCGGGAGACTCCGTACACTTCGACCCGGTGCGCCCCCACCTCTACTCCAACCGCGGAACGGTACCCGCGCGGGGCCTGTGGTTCGTCATCGGACGGCGGCAGCAGAATCAGGCGATGCCGGTGGATCCGGTGGGCCCGCGAGGACGCTCCGCGGCGCCGACCTTGACCTCCGCGGTCGACGTGCTGCGGGCGATGGACCGGCTCTGACCCCTCGCATCCCGGCGATCACGCCGGTTCGATGCGGCCTTCCCGGATCGCGTTGAGCACGTCCACGGCGGAGGAGATCGGTCGACCCGGGTCGTCGTGCCCGAGATCTGCGAGCGACTGGTACGGCAGGTCGCGTCGACCGATGACGAACCAGACCCCCTTGGCCGGTCGATCCGCTCCATTGACGTAGAGGTGAGGCCGGCCGGAGTCGAAGCAGAACGAGTCCCCGGGATCGAGTTCGTAGGTCTCGAAGTCGAGCTTGAGGGTCAATCGACCCTCCAGGATGTAGCCGTACTCGAGCCCGGCATGCCGCATGAGCTTGTTGTCCACCGAGCTCGACGCCCCGGGCTGGTAGGTGACCACGAGAGGATCCGCGACGGCCGTCGAACCAACGGCCAGTCGCTCCCAGGTCACCCCGTTCTCCATTTCGATCAGCGGGTTGTCGGCGCGGCGCTGCACCACCCCGTCGGAGCGACCTTGCGGAGGCGTCAGGTGTCCGGGCTCGAGCTGATCAGTCGACGTCCCCATCAGCGCATCGAGGGAGATCCCGAGATGATTGACGAGGGCGTAGAGCGTGCTCACCGACGGCTGCGTCTTCCCGGTCTCGACCTGGGAGAGCAGGCTCGCCGACACCCCGACAGCACCCGCCAACGCTCTCAGGCTCAACTTGCGCGCCTCGCGCACCCCCCTCAGCTCTGGCCCGAGATCGAACTGCATCGCGCCGCCTTTCAGGGATCTCCGACGACGAGGTGTCGACGTCGGTCGTTCGCGAGCCTCGCGAACGTTGGTCCAGTATGTCGCGACCGACCGCATCCGAGACAACGCTGGTGTGGAGAGCGTGAGCGCACGTCGCGTCCAGCTGCACGGTCGGACAGAGCAGGACTGCAAACTATTCCACCCAAGACGCACAGATGTGTATAGTGACGCTTAATGCACGACCCGGGCATCGGAGCTGATTCCCGGTCCAGTAGCGGTTTCGAAGGAGAAATCAACCCATGAGGCAATCACACTCGGCGCGGTTCGTCCGCCCCCTCGCGATCGCGGCGGCCGGCGCCACGGTCCTCGCACTGGCAGCCTGCTCGACCCCGACCCCGGCGGCCACGGACGGTGCCGACGAGGCTCCGCTCCAGGTGGCGTACATCTCGTTCGCCGTCGCCAACACCTATGACGAGCCGATGCTCGCCGAGGCTCAGAAGATCGCGGATGAGAACAACGTCGAGCTGACGGTGTTCGACGGCAACCTCGACCCGAACCTGCAGGTCACCCTGATCCAGGACGCCATCGCGTCGGGCCAGTACGACGGCATCATCACCCAGCCGATCTACGGCCCCGCGGTGCTCGACGTGACCCAGCAGGCGCTCGACGCCGGCATCACCGTCGTGAACATCGACCAGATCCTGGGCAACGACTTCACCACCGGCGCGACCCAGCTCGAGGGAATCGCCGCCAACATCGTCTTCGTCCCCTCCGACCTCGGCACCAAGCTGGGTGAGCAGGTCGTCGAGGCGTGCGCGACGCAGAACCTCGACCCGTGCAACGTGGCCTTCCTCCACGACGTCAAGGCCTCGGCCATCGGCGTCGCACTCTGGGACGCGTTCAACAAGGTCATCGCCGGAACGCCCGTCACGGTCGTCGCCGAGGGTGAGACCTTCTACAACCCGGCCGCGGCGCAGACCGCGGTGACCGACATCCTCACGGCCAACCCCAACGTCAACCTCATCGCGACGTCGGACCAGGGCCTTCAGGGTGGCGTGCAGGCGATCGAGGCTGCCGGCAAGTCGGTCAGCGACTTCCTCCTCGTCGGCTACGGTGGTTCCGCGTGGGCCCAGGGCAAGGTCGCCGAAGGCGTCGTCTACGCCGACGTCGTTCAGGCCCCGGCCACGGAGGGTCGTCTCGGCATGCTCGCCATGATCGACGCCCTGCGCAACGGCAACAACCAGGGTGATGTCGACCCGTTCGCGGACTTCCCGAACAACGGCGTCATGACCAAGGACACGGCCAGCCAGTTCACGGGCGAGTGGGCCGGATAATCAATGCCGACTGACACGGCAACGTCCGGCGCCCCGCAGCTCACCATCGAGCTGCGGGGCGTCGGCAAGTCCTTCGGCGGTCTTCCCGTCCTCAGCGACATCGACCTGCGTCTCGAGCCCGGCTCGGTGCACGCGCTCGTCGGTGAGAACGGGGCCGGCAAGTCGACGCTCAGCAAGATCATCGCCGGCCTCTACACGGCCGACACCGGCGAACTCCTCGTCGATGGTGAGGCGGTGACCTTCAGCACCCCGCGTGAGGCGCTCGATCGCGGCATCGCCACGATCGCCCAGGAGCTCGCCCTCGTCCCCGGGCTCTCCGTGGCCGAGAACGTGTTCCTCGGCCGCGAACCGCGCACCCTCGGGTGGATCGGCCGCCGCGAACTCAAGAAGGACTACCTCGAGCTCGCCAAGCGCACCGGCTTCACCCTCAACCCGGACACGATCGTCGGGTCGCTGCGCACCGCGGACCAGCAGAAGGTCGAGATCCTCCGGGCCCTCGCCCGCAACTCCTCGCTCATCATCATGGATGAGCCCACGGCGGCGCTCTCGGCCCACGACACCGCGCTCCTGCACGGGGTCGTGCGCCAGCTCGCCGCCGCCGGTCACACCGTGCTGCTCGTCTCGCACTTCCTCTCGGAGGTGCTCGAGCTCGCCGACACGATCACGATCCTGCGCGACGGCCGACACATCCGCACCGGGCCGGCCGCGGCGGAGACCGAGTCGACCCTGATCGAGGGGATGCTCGGCCGCTCGCTCGGCTCGATCTTCCCCGACAAGCCGACGGTGGCCGCGGATGCCGCGACCGTGCTGACGGTGACGGACCTCGTCGCTCCCGGAGTGAACGGCGTCTCGCTCACCGTGCGCGCCGGAGAGATCGTCGGCCTCGCCGGACTCGTCGGCGCCGGACGCAGCGAGATCGCCCACGCGATCTACGGGGCCGTGCGGCGCACGGGCGGCCGTGTCGAGGTCGAGGGCACCCCCACCCCGGACTCGGTGCCCGGCGCGCTGGGCCAGGGCATCTTCCTCATCCCGGAGTCGCGCAAGGAGCAGGGCCTCGTGCTCGGCCGGGCGATCCGCCAGAACGTGACACTCTCCAATCTCGATCGTGTCTCCACCGGCGGCTGGGTGCGCACCGCACGCGAACGACTCGAGGCCCGAACGATGCTCGACCGGGTGACCGTGGGCGGGGATGACCGCAGGAACGTCTCGGCCCTCTCCGGCGGCAACCAGCAGAAGGTGCTGTTCGCCCGGGCGCTCCAGCGCACTCGCACGGTGCTCATCGCTGACGAGCCCACCCGCGGCGTCGACGTCGGGTCGCGGCGAGCCATCTACGACCTCATCGTCGACGAGGCCGCCCAGGGCATCGGCGTGCTGGTGATCTCGTCCGACGTCGAGGAGGTGCTCGGTCTCGCGCACCGCATCCTCGTGGTGCGCGGCGGCCGCATCGTCGGAGAGTTCAGCGGCGCCGACATGACCGAGGAGAACATCCTGACCGCGGCCTTCGCCGATCCGATCACGACTGAGAGCGACTGACATGAGCAACGACACCCTCACCGCGACGACGCGGCCGAGCATCCTGCAGAACATCCCGTGGCGGTCGGTCGCGATCGTCGTGCCCTTCCTCGCGGTGTTCATCGCACTGTCGATCGGCAGCCCGGCGTTCCTCACCTTCCAGAACGTGGGGAACGTGCTCGACCGCCAGGCGGGCATCCTCATCGTCGCGGCGGCGAGCACGCTCGTGCTCATCGCGGGCGGCATCGACCTGTCGATCGGCGCGACGTACATGTTCACCGCCGTCGTCTGCGGCACGATCATCGTCAAGGTCGGCGGGCTCACCGGCTCGCTTCTCGGCATCGGTGCGGGCGTGCTCGCCGGGCTCCTCGTGGGCATCGCGAACGGCCTGATCATCACCTACCTCAAGGTGAACCCGCTCATCGCGACGCTCGCCATGAGCTTCATCATCCTCGGGGCGACGAAGCTCGTCTCGCAGTTCGGCAAGGAGGGCGTGGGGCAGATCCGCGTCGACTTCCCCGAGTTCCGCTGGCTCGCCACGACGAAGCCGCTGGGCGTCTCGCTCCCGACCTGGATCGCGTTCGTCATCCTCGTCATCCTCGGGATCGTGCTCTGGCGCACGACGTTCGGTCGCTACATCTACGCCGCCGGTGGCAACGCCGAGGCGGCCCGCCTCGCGGGCATCCGGGTGACCCTCGTGCGGATCGCGACCTTCGCGCTCGCCGGGCTCGCCTCGGGGATCGCCGGGGTGATCGACCTCGCGCGCACCCCCTCCGTCCCCGAGAACGATGCGATCGCGACGACGCTCACCTTCACGGTGCTCGCCGGCATCGTGGTCGGCGGAACCTCGATCCTCGGCGGCGAGGGCGCGATCTGGCGCACCGTGCTGGGCATTCTGTTCATCGCGATGCTGTACAACGGCTTCACGCTGCTGCGGATCGATCCGCTGTTCCAGGGGATCGCGCTCGGCGTGATCATCCTCGTGGCGGTCGGCTTCGACGCCTGGTCGAAGTTCCGGCGCAGCTAGCGACAGAGGTCAGGTGCCCGGCGACTCGCGTCGTCGGGCACCGTTCTTTTCGCGCTCCACTCCCCGAGAGGTTCCCCATGACCCGCACCGATCCCCTCGAGCCGACATCGCACGTCGGGTGGGCGGGCCGCGTCGCCGGCATGGCAGTCGTCGCGGCCGTCGGCGTCTCCGTGATCTATCTGCCCCAACCGATCCAGACCCTCGCGGCACAGGAGCTCGGAGTGCCGCTGGCGAACTCATCGGGACCGGCCGTCGCGGTGCAGGCGGGCTACGCGCTCGGCGTCGTGCTGCTGGTGTCGCTCGGGGATCGCCTCATCCCGCGCGTCCAGGTCTCGATCCAGCTCGCGGCCACGGCGGCCGCGGTGCTCCTATCCGCGCTCGCGTGGGACTTCACCATGCTCACGGTCGCGATGTTCGTCGCGGGAGCCGGCGCGACGGTCGGCCAGATCCTCGTCTCGACCGCACTCCGGCTTGCGCCTCCCGAGCTGCGGGCTCGCACCGCAGCGGTGCTCATCGGCGCCTTCCTCGTCGGGCTGTTCTCGATGCGGACCCTCCTCGGCCTGTTCGCGGAGACTCTCGGCTGGCGCACGGTGCTCGTGGGGGCCGCGGTGATCGTCGCCGCCTGCATCCCGGTGACCCTGCGCTTCGCTCCGGGGTCACGGCCGCCGGGAACGACGAGCTATCTCGGCATCCTCACGTCGATCCCCCGGGTCGTGCTCGGTTCCCGCTCGTTGCGACTGCTGACGCTCTCGCACGCGCTCGCGTTCTCCGCGTTCATCGCAGCCTGGTCGATGGTGACGATCTACGGCGTGTCCGAGCTCGGCCTGAGCGTCACGCAGACCGCCCTCCTCGGGCTCGCGGGGCTCCTGGGCGGAGCGACGACGATCGCCTCGGCCCGGCTCCAGCCGCGGGTCGGCCCGCGCCTCGCCCTGCCGATCTCGCTCGCGACGATCGTCAGCGGCGGGGCCGCGATCGCGGCACTCCCCCACGTGCTGCCGGTGGTCGTCGCGGGGCTCTACCTCATCTCGTTCGGCCTCAGCAGCTCGCAGGTCTCGAGCCAGCCGATCGCCCTCGCGTCGGTGGATCCGGGCGAGTCGGGTCGTGCCAACACCGTGTTCATGGCGACGACGTTCTTCGCCGGTGCCGCGGCGACCGCGGCCGCCGCGGCCGTCATGCGCGTGGCGGGCTTCGCCGGCGTCGGCGCGCTGACGCTCGCCCTCGCGACGGGCTCCATCCTCATCGTGGTCCTGGCCGTGCGGATCCCGAAGGACTGAGCCGGATCAGGTCGTGCGCCACCCGCGGTCGACATAAAGGCTCGTCGCCGAGACGCCCTTGTTGTCGAGCAGGAAGCGGGCCGCGCCCACGACGTCCTCCATGGTGGCGAGGGCGCCGCCCGGCGTGCGCGACTCGTAGGCGTCGAGCACTCCCTCGGGCTTGTTGGCCCAGAAGGGGCTGTCCCCGATGATGCCGGGGTGGATGCCGTTGACCCGGATCGGAGCGAGCTCGAGCGCGAGCGTCTGGATCAGACCCTCGACACCACCATTGATGGTGGAGACCGTCGTCGACCCCGGGTACGGGGCATCCTTCGCCCGACCGCCGAACAGCACGATGCCCGTGGCGACGGCCGGGTCCATCCGGTCGAGCAGCGCGTGCACCGTCTCGGTGTAGCCGATGAGCTTGAGCGTGACGAGCCGCACCGCTCGCGCGATGTTGTAGTCGCGCACGGTGTTGGCATCCCGCTCGATCGCGGCGAGAACCAGGCCGTTGACCGGTCCCACGCTCCTGAGGCTCTCGGCGATCGTGTCGGGCTCCGAGAGGTCGAGCGAGAGGCCGGCGGCGTTCTCCCCCAGCGTCGCGGCGATCGCCCGCGCGTTCTCGAGGTCGCGACCGGTGAGCACGACGTGCTCACCCCGGGCGATGGCATCCTTGGCGATCTCGAGACCGATCCCGCTCGTGCCTCCGACGACGACGATCGTACGGGTCATGGGGCGTCCTCCAGCTTGTCGGTGAGATAGTTCCAGTCCCGGGCGAACCGGTAGGCGTGACGGGCGGGCATCTGCGGGGACTGCGTCTCGAGCCAGCGCACCGGCGCGCCGACCGCGGCGAACGAGTGCACGCAGCCGACGCCGGCCCAGGCGATGTCGCCGGGCTTCATGCGGTACTGCTGGCCGTCGAAGGTCGCGTCCACCTCGCCGTCCATGATGAGGTAGGCCTCTTCGAGGGGATGATCGTGGGGGCCGGCCACGCCATCGGGCTCGTACTGCACCATGAAGCTCGTGTGCAGCACCGACCCGAGGTCGGAGTCGACCATCATCTTGAGCGAGATGCCGCTGTAGACCAAGAGCGCGGTGCGCATGCTCGCGGACTGCGCGAGGTTCTTCTGCGACTGGCGCGTGGGGTCCATCTGCTGAGCGGTGATGGCGCCGAAGGAGCGGGTGCGCGGGTCGCGCGGATCGACGCGGATCGCCTCGGGGGCCGCCGCGACATCCGGCACCCGATAGGTGTCGTGGCCGTGGGCCGCGCGCGGGGCGGGACTGAACGTGTCGGCCCACGTCGCCTCGGTCCCCGTGCCGTGCCAGGAGTGCGGCACTCCGACGGGGATGACGCCGTAGTCGCCCTCGACGAGCTCCACCGTGGCCTCGGGAGTCACGAGGATGACGCTGCCCTCGATCACGTGGAAGCTCTCCTCGAACGAGTGCACGTGGGTCGGCACGGCTCCGTTCGGCGCGAGACGCGAGATCCCGAACCCGGTGTGCACCGATCCGTCATCTTCGGTGACGCCCGCCCAGCGGGTCAGACCGGTCGAGCCCGGTGCGAGGGCGCCCGGGTCGGCATACTGTGCCGTCGCGCCCTGGCGCACTACATGTCGGGCATTCATCGGGATCCTCCGCGCGAGTCGAGACACATCAATTCATCCATTTTTTTCAGCGATCCGGCGGTCCGGGATCGACAGGTGCCGACGACCACGCGTGACCTGACGAGCCCGAAAGGACCCTGTGCCGCTACTCCTCGTCCTGGTAGCCGTACGGGTTCGCGATGCGCTCGGTCGGGGTGAGGGGCGGGTGCATGCCCTCCTCCCACTCCTGCTCCCCGAGCTGCGAGCGCACGTACTCCACGGACTTCGCCACGGCGTCGCGCGCCGGAGCGATGTCGAGACCGATGCGCTTGCCGTCGTACTTGAGCACGCGCCCGTTGACGACGACCGTGTGCACGTCGGCGGTGCCCGCCTGGTACACGACGTGGGCCGTCGGGTTGAGGATCGGCGTCATGGCCGGCGACTGGTCGTTCTTGATCAGCAGCAGGTCGGCCTTCTTGCCCACGGCGATCGAGCCGATCTTGTCCTCCATGCCGAGGGACTTGGCGCCACCCATGGTGGCCATCCAGATCACGTCCTCCGCGCGCAGCTGGTTGACGTTGATCGTCTCGCCCTTGGCGTGGGCCTCGAGGTGGTCGCGCGACCGGTCGGAGCTCAGCGTCGCCCGCATCGCGGAGAAGTAGTCGGCGCTCCACCACACGCTCGTGTCCATCGACAGCGAGGCGGGGATGCCGTACTTGCGCAGCTCCCACGTGGACGGGTAGCCCTGTCCGGCGCTCTGCTCGCTCTCGGTCGCGACCGAGACCGTTCCGCCGGTGGCGGCGATCTTCTGGTAGCTGTCGGCCGAGAGGGTCGCGGCGTGCACGTACGTGATCTCGGGCGTCATGACCCCGGCCTTGTACATGTGGTCGATGCCGAGATCGGTGGTCGCGCCCCAGACGCCGGCGTGGGTCGTCGCCCGCAGGCCGTTGTCACGCGCGAAGTCGAACGCGGCCTTCTCGGGGAAGTCCTCCGAGTCGGGAACGTCGAACGCGATCTGCAGGCCGAGCATGTCGGTGGGCGTGGTTCTTGATCCACTGGCGGAAGGTCGGGTCGGCCGTCCACTCCCACGGGGCTCCGAGGTAGTTGCCGTAGCCGAGCACGAATCGGCCGGGGATCTCCTCGAACGCCTGGAGGGCGGCATCCGCGTACTCGGGAGTGCGCAGCGCGTGCGACCAGTCGAGCGTGGTGGTGACACCCGTGTCGACGGACTCGAGGGCGCTGAGCAGGTTGCCCGCGTAGATGTCCTCCGGGCGGAAGACCTGCCCGTGCTGGAGGTAGTAGAAGACGAAGTACTGGCTGAGGGCCCAGTCACCGCCGTAGCCGCGCAGTGCGGTCTGCCACATGTGGCGGTGGGTGTCGATCATGCCGGGCATCAGGATGCCGCCGGTGGCGTCGATCTCCACGGTCCCCTCGGGGACCACGAGGTTCTTGCCGATGGCGACGATCGTGTCGTCGGCGATGTGCACATCACCCCCGAGGATGATGCCGTCCTTGTCGACCGTGATGACGATCGCGTTGCGGAACACGATCGGACGACCTGCAGTGAAGTCGCTGGGGCTGGTGGCCATTGATCCTCCTCGTTGAGAAATACAGTGACACTTTACAACCACGACCGGGCGGCGTGTCCAGTCCGACGAAACAATCAGCTCCTTTCGACCGCGCAGATCACCCAGAATGCAGGGGACCTCGGCGCCCGTCCCTCGAACATGTGCTGTGAACGTACATCGCGGCTGGCGTCAAGTTCCAGCAATAGCACACAGCTCGGTCGGGTCATCGCGACGAAGCGCGTTCGGGGTCGAGGTGAATCGCGCCTCAGAACATCGCCGTGAACTTGGCGAGGGACCGATCGAGGGCCTCGTCGTACGGGAGCTCCGCGAGTTCGTAGAGCGACGGTCTGCCCGCCGCGACCGCCGCACCGCCGCGGGCCGCGTTCGCGAGCCATCGGTGCAGCGCGGCATCCAGTTCGGCGCCGTCGGCAACCGCGTTGACGAGCCCGATCTCGCGGGCCCGCTCGGCCGTGAACGGCTCGCCGGCCCCGATGTTCTCCATGGCGACGCGCGCGCCCAGGCGCTGGATGAGGGGCACCTGCGCCACCATGGGCCAGATGCCGATGCTCACCTCGAACGTGCCGATCCGGGCCGACGGAATCGCGACCGCGTAGTCGCAGGCCGCGACGATCGAGGCCCCCGAGGCGACCGCATCCCCGTTGACTCTGGCGACGACGGGCTTGGTCAGTCGCGGGAAGATCTTGAGCAACGAGACGAGGGCGGCAGCGAACTCGACGGGGTTGGCTCCCGCCCGGATCGCTCCGACGTCCAGCCCGCCGCAGAACACCTCGCCTGCGCCGGTGATGAGGATTCCGGTGATCGCATCATCCTGGTCGGCAGCGTCGAGCTGCCGGGCGATGTCCGCCATGACCGCCGGGTTCAACAGGTTGCGGTCGGGACCGCTGAGGGTGATGAGGGCGATGCCCTCGGGAAGGTAGGCCATGTGCTGTCATCCTTGTCGACGTCGGTGTCACGGATCGGATCGATGTCTGTCGTGGTCCCTTCAAGTTTACATCTGAACGCATGCTCATCATTGAAAACTTGATCGAAATCGATAGCGCATGTTCCATCGCCCGTTAGAATTGCCCCGTTCGCCCCCGATTCGTGATGTGATTCGCGCGGCTGAGAGCGGTGGTCGCTGCCGATGACGACGGTGCGGGAGGAGAGGAAGAAGATGTCGGCCGAGACGACGACCGGGACCCGTGCTCGCACGGTCACTCCGGAGGCGGCGGGTCGGCGCGCGCGGAAGGCGGAACGCACCCGCCGGAGCATCCTCGATGCCGCCCGCGCCCAGATGGCGGACGGCGGGCCCGAGTCGGTGACGATCGCCGCCATCACCGACAGGGCTGACATCGGTCTCGGCACGTTCTACAACTACTTCAAGTCGCGCGACGAACTGATCGATGCGGTCATCTTCGATGTGGTGGAGAGTCTCGGCCGTCGTCTCGACGCCCTCACCCGCGACATGGAGGATGCCGCGGAGGTGTACTCCTTTTCCCTCCGCCACCTGATGCACACCGCGGTGTCCGACCCGGTGTGGGGCTGGTTCGTGGTGCGCCTCGGGATCGCCCAGGAGGGACTACTCAAGGCCCTGGGCCCCCGTGCGTCGCGTGACATCCAGATGGGGGTCGACCGCGGTCGCTTCGACGTCGCGGATGTCGCCCTCGCCTCCGCGATGACCTTCGGGTCGCTGCTGGCCGCGATGCACAACTATCTCGATGACGACAGCGCGGGCGACCCGAGTCAGCTCTACGCGGAGAACCTGCTGCGCATGGTCGGGATCTCCGCCGCCGAAGCGCACCGGGTGGCCAATCTTCCGCTGCCGCCGCTACCCGACCTCGATCCTGAGAACGGCTGACGTCGACTCGCCGGCTCGGCTGATGGGGGACCCGGCGGGGCCGGAGCCGCCCGCCGGGTCCCCCATCCGCTCACACGTGGGTGAGGATGCTGCTGAGAACGACGTCGAAGCGGCTGCGCAGCTGCTCAGATGAGTCGGCCGTGGCGGCGACGTAGAAGTCCGGACGGGTCAGCACATAGCTGACACCGTGCTCGGTGAGCCACGCCATGTACTTGCCCTCGACGTCGATCACGTCCGCTCCGGAGCCCTCCGCGCCGATCGTCACGAATCGGCCGCCGAGGGACTCGAGGAGGGATGCCCGCGACGAGTCGAGGGCATCCGACGGCGCATCGACCGAGGCCAGAACGAACCACCCACGCCCCACGACGTCGTCGAAGCGGCCCGTGCGACCTCGATGGGCGACTCGGCCCTGGATCGACGGCTTGCCGGCGAGCGGATCGCCGCCGAACCAGGTGCCCTGCCCGAGGAGCGCCTCGTGCGATCCGACCGGACCGATCTTGGCCTGCTCGGCGTGCTCGGCCTTCAGACGCTCGTCACGTTCGGCCGCCTCTGCTGGGTCGCTCACGCAGATCACCCGGCCCAGGTTCGCCGAGAACGAGATGTACCACTTCGCCTGCTCGCGGCGCTCCGACGACCATTCGTCCAGGAGCTCGGTGCCCGCTTTGCCCGAGAGCACGAGGTCGAGGCGCCAGATCATGTTGACGACATCGCGCAACCCGGCGCACATCCCCTCACCGGCGAACGGCGGCATGAGGTGGGCGGCATCACCGGCGAGGAGGGCGCGACCTGCACGCCAGTTCTCGAGGTACTTGGCTTGGAATCGCCAGACGACGGCGCGTTCCAGCGTTGCGTTGTCGGCGTTGAGGCCGAACGGGTCGAGCAGCTCCCACACCTTCTCCGGCTTCGCAAGCTCGGTCGTGTCCTCCCCGGGGAGCGCCATGAACTCCCAACGCCGTCGGCCGGGACCTCCCGGCACGACGGTGGTCGGTCGAACCGGGTCGCAGATCTGGTAGTGCGCGGTCATGTAGGTGGGCATCACATCCGGCTTGACGTCCACGACGAGCCAGTCGTAGTAGAACTCCATATCGGTGAACTCAAGCCCCAGAGACCGGCGGATGAAGCTATTGGCGCCGTCCGACCCGATGGCGAACTTCGCGTGAACCTGGCCGGACGTGCCGCCCACTTTCTCGACCGTGCGCACCCCGTCCTGAACGACCTCGAGGTAGTCCACGGTGACGCCGTCATCATCCTGCACGAAGTTGACGACCTCGTTGCCCGGCATCAGGGTCACATTGGGCAGCGAGGAGATGATCGTGCGCATGCGATCCTCGAGCTCGGGCTGGCTGAACCAGTAGCGGTTGCGCCACCCATCGTTCGCCTGCGAGATCCAATCCACCTCGAGGAGGATCTCCTTGGCCGCATTGATCCAGTAGTAGTGGTCGTCGTGGTAGTCGATGGTGGGATCGTTGTCAGCGTCGATCCCGATGAGCGAGAGGATGCGCGCGATCTCGTGGTCGAACGTGACGGCGCGAGGCTGGCCGTAGGGGGACGGCCAGCGCTCGAGACCGATCACGTGGTATCCGCGCTGACCGAGCAGGATGCAGGCCATGAGGCCGACCGGGCCGAGCCCCACGACGACGACGTCAGACTCGAGGACGCCGGGGGAGGACGGGAAAGTTTGCGACATCGGAAACTCCAGTTTGTGAATGTATGTTCATTCTTGAACGTAGTACCACTTTAGGGTGCACGTTCAGTTTGTCAAGGAGAACCGTCAGCGTCAGCGACGCGCAGTCTCCGGCGCGGGCTCGGATGCCTCGGCCGACGCACGGCGGCGACCCAGAGCATGGCGCGCCGCCCCGATCCCCCGACCGAGCAGTCCCACGAGCCCACCGGGAACGAACCGCACGACGAGCACCACGATCGCCGCCTCGATCAGCAGGGCCAGTTCCGAGAAGTCGGCGGAGTAGAAGCGCAGGTAGTACACGATGATCGCACCGAGGATCGGCCCCGAGATCGTGCCGAGACCGCCGAGCACGCAGATGATGACCGCATCCAAGCTGAACTGCACGCTGAAAGCCGAATCGACCGTCAGGTTGCCCCGCTGCATGGCGTAGAGCGCCCCCATGAGGCCCGTGAGGAATCCGCTCAGAGCCCAGACCGGGATGAGCGTGCGAACCCGACGAACGCCGAGGCTGGCAGCGCCCGCCTCGTCATCGCGCAGCGCGACCAGGCGCAGGCCGAGCGGGGAGCGCACGAGCACGATCACGGCGATCACGGCGGCGAGTGCGAGCACGACCGAGAAGCGGAACAGCGTGGCGATGTCCAGCAGTGCCTCCGTCGGGATGTTGTAGCTCGAGGAGGCCTTGGTGAAGTCCCAGTTGATCATCCAGCCGTACGCCGCGAGCGCCATCCCGAGGCTTCCCACGGCGAGGTACGGCCCTCGCAAGCGCAGGAGCGGATAGGCGAGCAGCACGCCGATGAAGGCCGAGAGGAGTCCCGCTGCGAGGAGCGTGGGGATGAGCGGGGTGCCGAAGGTGCGCAGGATCACCGCGAGGGCATAGGCGCCGATGCCGACGAAGATCGAGTGTCCGAGCGAGAACTGGCCGCCGAAGCCTCCCACGAGGTTCCAGGCGAGGGCCAGCGTCATCAGCAGCAGCAGCGAGGTGAGCTGGTTTGCACTGCCGAGTGTGAGGGCGTCACCGCCCATGAGCGCAACGGCGGCGACGATCGTCGCCGCGACGACACCCCAGACGCTGCGGCCGCGCAGCCACGGGCGCAGGCGGGACTCGGTCATGATCGAACCGCTTTCACGAAGAGGCCGTTGGGCCGGATGATGAGGATCAGCACGAGGAAGCCGAAGACGATGAGATCGCGGTACTGGGGACCCACCACTACCGCTCCCAAGGTCTCGACGACGCCGACGATGATGCCGCCGTAGATCGTGCCCGGAAGCGAACCGAGACCGCCGATGACGATCACGGTGAAGGCGCGAAGCAGCCATCCGGTCCCCGATGCGGGGGCGATGGAGAACGACAGGGCGATCAGCACACCGCCGATCGCCGCGGTGGCCGCCGAGATCGCCATGACCCGCGCGTAGGTCTTCTTGACATCGATGCCCACGAGGCCCGCGGCCTCGGCGTCGAGGGATGCCGCCCGCACCTGCCGACCGAACTGGGTGCGCTTCAGGAGCAGCACCAGCGCGACCACGATGACGATACCGATCGCCGTCGCGATGAGCAGCGAGACCCGGATCCCGATCCCCGCGATCTCGATCTGCGCGGTCGCGTACGGAGCGTTGATCGAGCGCGGGTTCGCGCTGAAGATCAGCAGGAGTACCGTCTCGATCGCGATCCCGACGCCGAAGGTCGCGGTGATCGGGGCCTCTTCGCCCTGCGACATCACCGGGGTGAGCACGTAGCGCTGCAATGGGTAGGCCAGCAGACCGATCACCACCGCGACCGGAACGGCGAGCAGGAGGGGGTCGCCACCGACGGTGGCGACCAGGATCGACGTGAGGTACGCGCCGGCGACCAGGAACTGGCCGTGCGCGAGATTGACGAGTTTCATCGTCCCGAACACGAGCGACAGGCCCAACGCGGCGGTGGCGTAGAGCCCGCCGAGGAGGATTCCCTGAATCAGTGTTTCCATGACGCGTACCTCACGTTGTCGATCGTCGGTTACTGCAGGCCGGGAACCGGAGCAGTGATCGGGCTGGCGGCGGAACCGTCCGTGGTGAGAACCATGACCTGGTCCGCGCCGACCCACTGGGTCTGCACGACGGGCAGCGCCGAGGCGTGGTCACCGTCGAAGAAGATTCGACCGGCCGGGTAGTCGGCGTCGGTGGCTCCGATGGCGGTGTTCACCGCATCGGCCTCCGTCGAGCCGGCGGCCGTGATGGCGTCGAGCAGGACCTTGGCGATCGAGTAGCCGTAGACGATCGTTCCCAGGTTCGAGTTGATGCCGCCGGCCGTCTCGGAGAACTTCTCGATGAACTCCGCCTCACGATCGGTGCCGATGCCCTCCGCGAACCAGTTCGCCGCGAGCACGCCCTCGGCGAGACCCTCCGTGATGTCCACGAAGCCACCGGTGTTGCCGGCCTTCTCCATGAAGACGAGCTTGGGGTCGAAGCCCTGCGCCTTCATCTCCTTGAGCAGGGCGATGCCGTCCGGGGGGATGATCTGAGCGAGGATGATGTCCGCACCCGACGCCTTCGCCTCGGCGACTTGGCTGGAGAAATTGGTGTTGCCGACGGGGAACTCGATGTGAGCGGCGACCTCGTAGCCGTACTCTGCCGCGTTGTCGGTCCACAGCTGGCCCTGGATCGGGCCGTCCTCTTCGGTGTCCGTGAAGATGACGACCTTCTTGTTGGTGTCGACGAGATCGGCCGCCTGGTACTGGGTCTGCGTCATCTGCACCTCATCGAAGAAGACGTCCCACGAGTAGGCGTATCCGGCGTCGGTGCCGCTGAGCCAGCCCTTGATCGGAGTGATCGTGCTGATGAGCGGCACCTTGAGCTGCTCGGCGACGGCGGAGACGGGGATGGTCAGCGGCGGCGTGGCCGGGCCGAGGAGCGCGATCGCGCCGCTGTCGAGCACGAGTGACCGAGCCTGCTCGCCGGCCTTGTCGCCGTCCGAGGCGTTGTCCTGGACGACGAGCTGAACCTCGTGCGCGGTGCCGCCCACGTCGAGTCCGCCCGCGGCATTGACCTCGTCGACGGCGGCTTCGTAGCCGGTCTGGAGCGAGGTTCCGAAGGCCTGAAGAGGGCCGGTGAGCGGAAGGGATGCCCCGATGACGATGGGATCGCCACCCGAGGTGTCACCACCGGTCGCGGTGCACCCGGTGAGCGCGAGGGCTCCCGTGGCCACCATCGCGGCAGCGATGAGGATTGGTTTCTTCACGAGCGAACTCCTTTGTTGTGTGCTGTGCAGGGGACGGCGAGCGGTCAGGACGCACCGAGGTACGCGCTGGCCAGCTCCTCTTCGGTGAACCCGGACGGATCGCCCGAGAACACGACCTCGCCTCGGCGGAGGACGATGATGCGGTCCGCCAGGGCAAGGGACTTGTGAACGTTCTGCTCGATGAGGATCACCGAAGTGCCCCAGTCGGCGATCTGGGCGACCGCGTCGAGCATGCGATTGACGATGATCGGTGCGAGGCCGAGCGAGAGCTCGTCGAAGATGATGACCTGGGGCTCGCTCGCGAGAGCACGGCCGATCGCGACCATCTGCTGCTCGCCCCCGGAGAGCGCACCGGCTCGGCGGTCGTTGAGCTCGACGAGCTTCGGGAAGAGCTCGTAGACGCGCTCGAGTGGCTCGGGGTGCCGTGCCGACGCCAGACCGAGCTGCAGGTTCTCCCGCACGCTCAGCTCGCTGAACAGGCGCCTGCCCTCCGGCACGAGCGCGATCCCGGATCGCTGCCGCTCGAACACCGGCTGACCGGTGATGTTCCTGCCGTTGAAGGTGACGACGCCCGTGCGGGCCCGGATCATTCCTTCGATGGTCTTGGCGAGCGTCGACTTGCCGGCGCCGTTGGGCCCGAGCACGGCGAGGATCTCGCCGGGCCGCACATCGAGGTCGACGTTCTTGAGCACGGTGACCGGGCCGTATCCGGCACTGATACCCGAGAGCGACAGGCGGGCGGACACGTCGGCCGGTTTCTGGGTGCGCACCGGGAGGGACTCCTCGCCCTGGGCGCCGAGGTAGATCTCGACGACGCGGGGGTCGTTGGACACCTCGGCGGGGGTTCCCTCCATGAGCTTCTCGCCCCACTCGAGCACGACCACGCGCTGGGCGAGCTGGTGGATGACCTCCTGCACGTGCTCGACGAGGATGACCGACGTGCCCTCCTGATGCACCGTGCGAACCAGGGCGATGAGGTCGTCGAGGTCGGAACCGTTCAGCCCGGCCGCGACCTCGTCGAGCAGCACCAGCTGCGGGTCGATCGCGAGCACGCGGGCGATCTCGAGCCTCTTGAGTTCGAGGAGCCCCAGCGCGCCGGCGACCTTGCGGGAACGATCGGCCATGCCGCTGAGCTCGAGCGCACGCTCGATGATCTCCTTGCGGCGCGATCGCGCGACGACGTACGACGCGATCTCGACGTTCTCCCGCACCGTGAGCTTGCGGAACGGCTTCGGGATCTGATGGGCCAGCCCGACACCGATGTGGGCGGCATCGCTGTGCTTGATCCGCGTGAAGTCGCGGCCGCAGACCTCGAGACGTCCACTGCTCGGTCGGCGAGCCCCGGAGAGCAGCGACAGCAGGGTACTCTTGCCCGCCCCGTTCGGACCCATGATGCCGAGGAGCTCGCCCGGGAACACTTCGAGGCTCACCTGGTTGACGGCGGTCACGCCGCCGAACGCGCGTGACAGCTTCTCCGCGAGCACCAGAGGGGCACCGGTTGCCGCGGTCATGCGCGTCGGCCCGTTGGGGTCTGCCGCAGCGGCGGTGTCGGACGACATGTCACGTACTCCCTTGTCGTGATCGGATGATGCATCAGTCGCATCGGTGGTCGGGGCTCTTCTCGTCCTACGGTCCGGAGTCCGCCGGGGCCGACACTGCTCGCTTCTCGGCGAGGGTCTGGCCCCCGGATCCCCAGTGGGTGTGAGCGACCTCGGTGACGATCACCTTGATGGTGTCGAGCGGTGCGTCGAGCGTGACCGAGGCGGCCTGCGTGACCTCGCGGATGAGCGCGGTGATCTGCTCGGGCCGTCGGCCTGCGGCGATCGAGATGGAGATGATGGGCATCGGATCACCGGCTTTCTCGTGCGAGGGGAGTCGGTGGGGTGCACCGCTCCCGGTGGTCGGGGTGTCGCGTGGCCTCATGAACACGCACCCGGGCCCTCGATCGCTCAGCGCCACAATGTGAATAGATGTTCATCAGTGAACCATGTCCCACTTTAGATGTGTTGTTCAGTTTGTCAAGTGCTCGGCGTCGCAGTGCCGCCGAGCAGCAACTGCGCTTCGGCCTGGATGTACCGGTTCGGCGTGCGGTAGTTGGTCGGGTGGTGGTTCGGCGTGCCGTAGGTGTCGAATTCGGCCGGCAACGGCGAGCCCTGCCAGATGATCGCGCTGTCGAGCGTGTCCTGACGCCAGGCGACCGGCTCCCACGATGGATCGAACACCTGATACCCGAGCTGACCGACGAGTTCGATGCGGTTCCCGCCCGGCTCGAGCACGTAGAGGAACTGCGCCTGACTGATCCCGTGTCGGGCGATGCCGGCCTCGATCTCAAGGCCGTTGTCGATGAGCACGTCCGCGGCATCCTCGAGGTGCTGGGTCGTGCCGTAGGCGAAGGCGACATGGTGCAGACGCCCGCCCTCGCCGGTCGCGTCCTTGGTGAAGGCCACGTCGTGGGAGCGGGTCTGCAGTCTCAACCACGCTCCACCCTCGATGTTGTCGCTTATGACGATGTGCTCACTGAGTTTGAAGCCCAGCACCTCAGCCGCGAAGTTCTTGTTGTCGGTGACATTCTTCGCGAGCATGTTGAGGTGATCGAGGTGCTTGAGCGGCACCCCCGTGAGCGGTCGCCGCTGACGCCGGTTGAGCAGAACCGACTGATTGTCCGGCTCGGCGCGGTAGTAGTCGACCTCCCAATTGAGGCGCTGGATGCTGCCGTCAGGAGTGGTGAATTCGAATGCAGGCCCCATGCCCACTTCGCCCTCGACCCAGCCGCGGCCGAGCCCGGCGTCGGTGATCGCTGCGACGCGACGATCGAGCGCTTGAGGCGACATCGCGCGCCAGCCCGCATAGCCCATGCCAGGCTCCTCGCGATCGGTGATCTTGAGCGAGTGCTTGTAGGAGTCCTCCCACCCGCGCAGGAACACGGAGTTGCCGGAGCGAGCCGTCTCGATCATCCCGAGGAGGTCCTTGAAGAACCAGAGCGTCTCGTCCACACACGGCGTGAAGAGCTCGAATGACGCGAACTCGGCGATGTCATGGATCGGCTCGGCGGGGTACGGGGAGGAACTGTTCGTCATGGTCGTGTCCTTGTCGTCGTTGACTATTCGGCGGTGACCGTCAGGCCACCGAGGGTGGTGAATTCGGCGCTGACGTGCACGCCCGGCCCCAGGGGGACCGCGTCCGTCAGGCCTCCGGTGAGTACGATCGCCCCCGCCTCGATGAACTCCCCGCGTTCCGCAAGGGCATTCGCAGCGAGCGCGAGGGCCTCTGCGGGATGCCCCTGCACGGCGGCGCCGGTCGCCGTCGCAACGACCTGACCGTCGACGCTCAGAACTACCGCTTCCAGGCTCAGGTCGAGATCGCGGGGCGAGACACCGACCGGCCCGAGGACGAACTTGGCGCTGGAGGCGTTGTCGGCCACGACATCCGCGAGGGCGAAGTCGTAGTCGGTGAACCGGCTGTCGATCACCTCGAACCCGCCGTACACCGTCTCCACGGCGTCGAGCGCGGTCGCCGCCGTGATACCGGGGCCGTGCAGTCGACGCGCCATCACGAACACGATCTCCGGCTCGACGCGCGGCTGGATGAGCTGCGCGAGAGGCACGGGCACATCGGCCGGGAGGATGTAGCTCTCGAGGAGCACGGCGGTAAGCGGGGACGAGATCCCCATCCGCTGCTGCTTGGCTCGACTCGTCAGGCCGAGCTTCACGCCGACGATCGAGTCGCCGCCGGCCACCTTGGCGTCCACCGTGAGGCGCTGCACGCGATAGGCGGTCACGACATCGAGGTCGGTCCACTCCTCGGTGATCCGTCCCCGGGCGGTGCGCTGAGCCTCGGCCGACTGCAGTGCGGTGGATGCGGAGGAGGCGTCCGTGATCGTCATCGCGTGCCCCCGGCGTCCGCCGCGGCGAGTTCGATCGCGACATCGATGATCATGTCCTCCTGGCCGCCCACGTACCCGGCCTCGCCCACCGCTTTGAGGATCAGGTGAGCGGGGACGCCGTAGCGGTCCGCGGCTCGTTGAGCATGCAGGAGGAAGGAGTTGTACACGCCGTAGCGACCTTGGATGATCGCGTCACGATCGATCGCCGGGAAGGCGGGCGCGATCGTGCTGAGCACGTCCTGCGCGGCGGCCAGGATGCGCGGGAGGTCGATCCCGGTGCGGATCCCGCTCGAGTCGAGTGCCGCCACGAGCGCCTCCGTCGGGGTGTTGCCCGCCCCGGCACCGAGTGCCCGCAGCGTGCCGTCGATCTGGCGCGCGCCGGCCGCGTAGGCGGCGAGGGAGTTGGCGACCCCGAGGCTCATGTTCTGGTGGCCGTGGAACCCCACCTGGGCGTCGTCCCCGAGTTCGGCCACGAGGGCCGCGACCCGGTCCGTGACGCCGTCGGGCAGCAGCGCGCCGGCCGAATCGACGACGTAGACGCACTGGCAGCCGGCATCGGTCATGATGCGGGCCTGACCCGCGAGAGTCTCGGGATCGGTGCGGTGCGAGAGCATGAGGAACCCGACCGTCTCGAGTCCGAGCGCTCGGGCGGCCCCGAAGTGCTGGATGCTCACGTCGGCTTCCGTGGAGTGCGTTGCGATCCGGGCGATGCTCGCCCCGGCATCGGCCGCCTGGGTGAGGTCGTGCACGGTTCCGAGACCGGGCAGCAGGAGCGCCGCGATGCGGGCGTGGGTCACGACCTCGGCCGCCGCGGCGATGAGCGTGAGGTCGGGCACCTTGCTGAATCCGTAGTTGATCGATGAACCGGCGAGACCGTCCCCGTGGGTGACCTCGATCACGGCGACTCCCGCGGCGTCCAGCGCCGCGGCGACGCGCCGCACGTCGTCCTCGGTGAACTGGTGGCGCACGGCGTGGGAGCCGTCGCGCAGGGTCGTATCCGTGATTCGAACGTCGCGCTCGATCGTCGTCATCGGGTCACCTCTTCCTGAAGAGCACCCGCGAAGATCAGTTCGGCGGTGCGGTTGGCCGCGGCGGTCATGATGTCGAGGTTCCCCGCCCAGGCCGGGAGGTAGTCGCCGTTGCCGGTGACCTCGAGGAACACCGCCACCTGGCCCTGGCCCCGGGTCGCGTCGGAGGGGTCCGTGAACTGCGGGTCGACCTTGAGACGGTAGCCCGGCACATAGGCCTGGACCTCGGCGACCATCTCGTGGATGGACGCCGTGATGGCGTCACGGTCGGCATCCGGGTGCACCTCGACGAAGACGGTGTCGCGCATGACGAGCGGCGGTTCGACCGGGTTGAGGATGATGATGGCCTTGCCGCGCGCCGCTCCCCCGACCTTCTCGATCGCACCCGCCGTCGTCTCGGTGAACTCGTCGATGTTCGCTCGTGTGCCCGGTCCCGCTGACCGGGACGAGATCGAGGCGACGATCTCGGCGTAGCTCACGGGCGTGACCCGGGACACGGCGTGGACGATCGGGATCGTCGCCTGGCCGCCGCAGGTGATCATGTTGATGTTGCGCTCCCCCCGAAGGGAGCCGAGGTTGACGACCGGGCACACGAAGGGGCCCACCGCGGCGGGAGTCAGGTCGATCGCGAGGATGCCCGCCTCGGCATACCGAGGCGCGTTGAGCTTGTGGGGGGTCGCCGCCGTCGCCTCGAAGACGACGTCGGGAAGCTCGTCCTGCGCAAGCAGCCAGTCGACGCCCTCGGCGGAGGCCTCGAGACCGAGGCGCTTCGCGCGAGCGAGACCGTCGGATGTCGGGTCCACGCCGACCATGTAGCGCACGTCGAAGACGCCACGGCGCTTGAGCTTGATCAGCAGGTCGGTTCCGATGTTTCCGGGACCGACGATGGCGGCGATCGGTCGACGATCGGCCGGTGACTCAGTCATGGGTTCTCTCCAGTTCGGCGGGCGGATGACGGGTCGGGGGCGAAGGCGGCGGTCACGGTCCCGAGGCCCGCGAATGTCGCGGTCACGATGTCGCCGGGACGCGCCGGAACCGTCGCCGTGACGGCACCGGGAAGCACGACCGACCCCGCCCGCAACGGCGTTCCCCGCCGTCCCAGCGTGTTGGCGAGCCACACGAGCGAGGAGATCGGCGACCCGAGCACGGCCGCACCGGCACCGGTCTGCTCGATACGCCCGTTGCGACGCAGCACCACCCCGGTGAGGCGGAGGTCGGCCGCGTCGATCCTCATCGGTCGCGTGCCGAGCACGACTCCGCCCGAGGAGGCGTTGTCGGCGATGGTGTCGGCGAGGGTGATCTTCCAGTCGGCGATGCGGGAGTCGATGATCTCGAGGGAGGCGAGCACGTAGTCCACCGCCCCGATCGCGTCGGCGATCGAGAGCCCGGGGCCGATGAGGTCCTTCTTGAGCACGAACGCGATCTCAGGCTCGACTCGAGCCTGCAGGTACACATCCGGTGCGATCGGCTCACCGCTGAGGTGGAACATGTCGTCGAAGAGGTGCCCGAAGTCGGGCTGGGAGACCCCGAGCTGACGCTGCACGGCAAGGGAGGTGAGGCCGACCTTGTGGCCCGCGATGCGACGGCCCGCGGCGACCCAGTGATCGACCTGGGCGAGTTGGATGGCGTAGGCATCATCCACATCGAGACCGGGAAACGTCTCACTCAGCGGATCGATCGGAGTGGCCAGCTCGTACGCACCCAGCAATGCCTCGACGGCCTGAGTCCGTGTGCGATCGAGCATGCGTCGTCCTCCTTGACGTTGGGATGTGCAATGGCGCGTGTTGACAGCATGGGCCGCTCCCCCGAATACTCCAAGGATGCGTTCCACTGAGCGAGACAGCCCGACGATGATCGGCCGGGTGACGACGGTACTGATGGCCTACACCCACGACGAACGGGAGCTCACCGTCTCCGAGTTGAGCCGGCGCACGGGCATCCCCAAGGCGTCGACATCTCGGATCGCGGCCGAGCTCGTCGAGCACGGTCTGCTCGAGCGCGACGGCGCCCAGCTCCGTCTGGGGATCCGGCTGTTCGAGCTCGGACAGCAAGCGAGTCGATCGACGGACCTGCGACGAGCGGCATTCCCGACGATGAGCGAACTCATGAAGGCCACCGGGCAGACCGTCCACCTGGCGGTGCTCGAGGGGCGCGAGGTCGTGTACATCCAGATTCTCCGCAGTCGACTGACGCCACCGTTGCCCTCGCGCGTGGGCGGTCGGTTGCCTGCCCACGCCACGGGAGTCGGGAAGGCGCTCCTCGCCTATGCCGATACGGCGGTTCTCGATGAACTCTTCGACATCGAGCTCGAGCGCATCGGGCCTCGCACGATCGTGGACCCGGCCCGGCTCCAACGGGAGCTCACCGCGATTCGCGAGAACCGCCTCGCCTACGAGGTGGAGGAGTCGGCCGCGAACGTGGCCTGCGCCGCCGCCCCGATCCTCGACTCCCGTGGGTCAGCGATCGCCGCGATCTCCGTCTCGGTGCACCTCACGCTCACCGACGTGACCAAGATGGGGCCGGCGGTCTCCACCGCGGCCCGCGCCCTGAGCCGACAACTGGGCTGACCTGCGGGCGCGACGTCAGCGCGCCCGCAGCGTCGAGATCTGGTACAGCGTCACGCTCGCCGCGATGCCCGCGTTGAGCGACTCGGTGCCCGCGTTGATCGGGATCGAGACGACGGCGTCGCAGTTCTCGGTCACGAGGCGCGACAAGCCCTTGCCCTCGCTGCCGACCACGATGAGCACCGGCTCCTTGGCCAGCTGCAGGGCCGGCAGTGACACGTCGCCGCCGCCGTCGAGGCCGAGCACGAAGACGCCGCGCTGCTTGTAGTCCTTGATCGTCTGGTTGAGGTTGGCCGCCATCGCCACGGGCGTGCGCGCCGCGGCCCCCGCGGAGGTCTTCCATGCGGATGCCGTGAGCCCGACCGAGCGCCGCTGGGGCACGATCACGCCCTGGCCGCCGAACGCGGCGACGGAGCGGATGATCGCGCCGAGGTTGCGCGGGTCGGTGATGCCGTCGAGGGCGACGAGCAGGGGCACCTGGCCCCGGGAGAGAACCTTGTCGAGCAGCTCCATGGGGTGGGCGTACTCGTACGGCGGCACCTTGAGAGCCACGCCCTGGTGCACCGAGTCGAACCCGGCGAGACGATCGAGCTCCGGACGCATGACCTCGAGCACCGGGATGCCGCGGCTCGTGGCGAGCAGCAGGATCTCCTTGACGCGGTCGTCGAACTCGATGCGGGCCGCCATGTACAGCGTCGTCGCGGGGATCTTGGCGCGCAGCGCCTCGAGCACGGAGTTGCGCCCCGTCACCATCTCCGACTCGTCGCTCGACTTCGGCGACCGGCCCGGTGATCGAGCCGGCCGAGATCCCCCACCCTCTGCAGCGGAGCCGACCTTCTTCTTGCCGCCGGCCGCCTCATACCGCTCGGCCGCAGCCTTGCGCTTGCCGGCGGGGTGGTACGGGCGGTCCTCCGCCTTGGGGGTCGGCTTGCGTCCCTCGAGCGCCTGGCGCCCCTGCCCGCCGGAGCCGACCTGCGGGCCCTTACGGCCCTTGCGCACGGCGCCCGCTCGGGGCTTGTTGCCTGGGTTTTTCATCAGTTTCGCTCCTTGTGCGAGCGCCGCGCAGTCACTGCACGCTCCACTGTGTTTTTGAGTGTCGCGTTCACTGCACGCTCCACTGTGTTCCGGTCGGGCCGTCCTCGACCGCGATTCCCGCAGCCGCCAGTTCATCACGGATCCGGTCGGCCGTGGCGAAATCCTTCGCCGCGCGGGCGGCGTTGCGGTCGGCGATGAGCGAGTCGACGAGGCTGGCGAGCGCCTGCTCGGTGGGCCCGGATGCCGCGGCCGCCCACTGCGGCGAGCCCGGGTTGATCCCCAGCACCTCGACCATCGCGAGCACCTCGCCGCGCGCGGACGCCAACGCCCCCAGGTCACCGGCGTCGTAGGCGAGGTTGCCCGCGCGCACCGTCTCGTGCAGCACGCCGAGCGCCTGCGGAACCGACAGGTCGTCGTCCATGGCGGCGGCGAACGCTGCCGGGATCACCTCGAGCACCCCGTGCGTGGTGCCGGTGAGCCGGTGCTCGGAGCGGTCGAGGAACACCTCGATGCGCTCGAGTGCGGCCTCCGCCTCCACCAGCGCGCCATCGTGGTAGTCGATGGTCGAGCGGTAATGCGCGGAGCTCAGGAAGTAGCGCACGACGAGCGGGCGGGCGAGTTCGAGAAACTCGGCGGCGTAGATCGAGTTGCCGAGCGACTTCGACATCTTCTGGCCGTTGACGTTGACCAGACCGTTGTGCACCCAGTAGCTGGCGAACGCGTCGCCCGCGGCCGTGGACTGGGCGAGCTCGTTCTCGTGGTGCGGGAAGCGCAGGTCGAGGCCGCCGCCGTGGATGTCGAAGGCCGGTCCCAGGTAGCGGCGTGACATCGCGGAGCACTCGATGTGCCAGCCCGGCCTGCCATCGCCCCACGGGCTCGGCCACGCGGCATCCGCAGGCTCTTCGGGCTTGTGCCCCTTCCACAGGGCGAAGTCGCGGGGGTCCCGCTTGGCACGCGGGTCGGCGTCGGTGGCCGCCTCCATGTTGTCGGGCTTCTGACGGGTGAGTTCGCCGTAGGCGGGCCAGCTCGCGGTATCGAAGTAGACGTCGCCCGAGTCATCCGTCGCGGGATAGGCGTGACCGGCATCGATGAGCCGCTGGATGATCGTCTGCATCTCGGTGACGCTCGCGGTCGCGCGGGGTTCGTAGGTGGGGGGCTGGATGCCCAGCGCCGAGTAGCCCGCAGTGAATTCCAGCTCGTACCGGTAGGCGTGGGCCCACCATTGAACGGTGGTCGAGCCTCGGTCATCGAGCTTGTCGAGATGCGAGACCCCCGCGGCCGCCGCGAGGATCTTGTCGTCGATGTCGGTGACGTTGCGCACGAGGGTCACGTCGTAGCCGCGGTAGTTGAACCAGCGCCGCCAGAGGTCGTACACGAGCGCCGAACGCAGGTGCCCGATGTGGGGGCTCGACTGCACTGTGGGTCCGCAGACGTACATGCCGACCTTCTCGGGTACGAGCGGCACGAAGTCGACGAGGGCCTGGGCCTTCGAGTCGTAGAGGCGGACTGTCACCGGGCAAGTTTACCGGGGCGCCGCGGCCGATGACGGATGCTCGGCTCGCGCACGGCGGTACTAGCGCGCCGCGCTCACCAGCGCCGTCGCGATCACCGCGACGCCCTCACCCTTGCCGGTGAAACCCAGACCGTCGGATGTCGTGGCCGCGACACTCACGGAAGCCCCCACGACCTGGGTCAGGTGCGATTCGATCTCGCTGCGGCGCTCACCCAGCCGCGGTGTGTTGGCCACGAGTTGCACCGACACGTTCGAGATCGTGTACCCCGCGCCCGTGACCAGCGCGACAGTCTCGGTGAGGAACACGTCGCCGTGCGCCCCCGCGAACCTCGGGTCGCTCGTGCCGAACCGGGAGCCGATGTCGCCGAGACCCGCAGCGGAGAGCAGCGCGTCGCAGATGGCGTGACTCATCGCATCACCATCGGAGTGACCGGAGAGCCCCACCTCGTCGGGCCAGTAGAGACCGCCCAGCCAGAGTGGCTCGGCGGCGTCATAGGCGTGCACATCGATGCCGACGCCGGTGCGAAAGCCGGTCGCTCCGGTGCGAGCACCGGTCGTCGAGCCTGTCGAGACGTCCTCGGAGTCCGGCACACCAACCTCCAGTTCCGCCCGACGCAGGTCGTCGGGCGTCGTGATCTTGTGTGAGCGGGGGTCGCCCGCCACCGACGTCACGGTTCCACCGGCGGCGGCGAACAGGGCGGCGTCATCGGTGTGGTCGTCGCTCGCGGTGCGGTACGCGGCATCCAGCGCCTCGCGAGGGAAGCCCTGCGGCGTCTGCACCTGCACGAGCGCCGAGCGGTCGACGGTCTCCAGCACGGCGACACCGTCGACGCGCTTGATGGTGTCGATCACCGGCAGCACCGGGATGACTCCTCCGCCGGTCTCGGCAACCGCGGCGATGACCCGCTCGAACACCTCGGCCGGGGTGAAGGCGCGAGCGGCATCGTGCACGAGCACGGTGCGGATGCCCGGCTCAACAACAGCGAGCCCGGCGGCCACCGAGGCCTGCCGGGTGTCGCCACCCGCAACAACCACGGCGCGGGGCGCGAGGGCCCGGGACTCCGCGAGGTGCGACTCGGGCGCAACGATCACGAGCTGTGCGGCCTCGGGCACCGCGGCGAGCGCGTGTTCGAGCAGCGAGCGGCCGGCGACATCCACGAAGGCCTTGGGCAGACCAGCGCCGAGGCGCGTGCCCGAGCCGGCGGCGACGACAATGACCGCGACCACCGGTGGTCGAGCCTGTCGAGACCCGGGATCAGCCATGGTTTCGATACGCGCTTCGCGCTACTCAACCAACCGAAGCCTAGGAGGCCAGGACCTCGTCGAGAACGCTCGAGGCCTTCTCCTCGTCAGTCTTCTCGGCGAGCGCGAGCTCGGAGATCAGGATCTGGCGGGCCTTCGCGAGCATGCGCTTCTCACCGGCGGAGAGGCCACGGTCCTGGTCGCGACGCCACAGGTCGCGAACGACCTCGGAGACCTTGATGACGTCGCCCGAGGCGAGCTTCTCCAGGTTGGCCTTGTAGCGACGGCTCCAGTTGGTGGGCTCCTCGGTGAACGGGGCGCGCAGCACCTCGAAGACCTTGTCGAGGCCCTCCTTGCCGATCACATCGCGGACGCCGACGAGGTCGACGTTCTCCGCGGGAACCTCGATCGTGAGATCGCCCTGAGTGACGCGCAGCTTGAGGTAGAGCTTCTCCTCGCCCTTGACGATCCTCGTCTTCACCTCGGAGATGGTTGCTGCACCGTGGTGGGGATAAACGACAGTCTCGCCGACCTCAAACAACATGTGGGGGACCCTTTCGAAGACACCCAGTTTACCACAGGGGTTTCATGGTAAGGCTGTCCTAACTCAGCGCCCGCATGCCCCGGTCGGTATGCTGGAGACGTGATAGCACGCACCCCCTTCGCCCGCGCTGCGGCATCCGTGATTCTGGCATCAGCACTGGTCTTCGGTACGACCGGATGCACGTTCATCACCAGCCAGGCGACACTCAACCAGTACGACCCGAGCGATGGCATCAGCGGCCGCGTCGGCGACCTGCAGCTGCGCAACGTGCTCGCGATCGAAGGTGAAGACGGCAAGGCGGTCAGCCTGCTGCTCACCGTGGTGAACAGCGGCGGCCCGCACTCCCTCACCATCCAGTACGACGTCGACGGCGTCAAGACCACCATCACGCAGGTGATCGACGGCAACAGCACTACCTCGTTCGGCAACACAGTCGACGAGGAGCAGATCGTGCTGCTGAACCCGGGTGTTCCCGCGGGCGGCCTGCTGCCGGTCTACTTCCAGTACGGTCAGGCCGAGGGAACGCAGCTGCTGGTTCCCGTGCTCGAGGCCACCGGCATCTACTCCGAGCTCGCGCCGCCCGCGATCCTGCGCTAACAGCATTCCGCTGGTTGAGTAGCCGCGCAGCGGCGTATCGAAACCAGAGCCCGCCGGGTTTCGATACGCGCCTTCGGCGCTACTCAACCAGCCAGCCGCGCCTTCGGCGCTACTCAACCAGCCCTACGCCTCGAAGCGGTAACCCAGCCCGCGCACGGTAACCAGCATTGTCGGTTCGCCCGGAACCTTCTCGATCTTCGAGCGAATCCGCTTGATGTGCACGTCGAGGGTCTTGGTGTCTCCGAAGTAGTCGGCGCCCCACACCCGATCGATCAACTGGCCGCGCGTGAGCACCCGGCCCGAGTTGCGCAGCAGCAGCTCGAGCAGCTCGAACTCCTTGAGCGGCATGGGCACGTCCTTGCCGTCGACGCTCACGGTGTGGCGCTCCACATCCATGCGCACGGTGCCCGACTCGAGCACCTGGTTGTCGTCGAGGTCGGTGTCGACCCGGCGACGGAGCACGGCACGGATGCGCGCCAGCAGTTCCCGGGTCGAGTACGGCTTGGTCACGTAGTCGTCGGCGCCCAGCTCGAGCCCCACGACGATGTCGACCTCGCTGTCTTTCGCGGTCAGCATGATGATCGGCACCGACGACCGCGTGCGGATCTCCCGGCACACCTCGGTGCCGCTCAGGCCCGGAAGCATGAGGTCGAGCAGCACGAGGTCGGCGCCGCTGCGATCGAAGTCGGCGACCGCCTGCAGGCCGTCCGCCGCAATCGATGTCTCGTAGCCTTCGCGTTCCAGGAGGTAGGCGAGCGGCTCGCTGAGCGAGGATTCGTCTTCGACGATCAGGATTCGGGTCATGACGCTGCTGCTCCCAGGGATGCGCCCGAAGCGTGGGATGCCTCGGGAAGTCGAATGGTGAAGGTGGAACCGCTGCCCGGCTGCGACCAGACCCGCACGTCGCCGCCATGGTTCTGCACGACGTGCTTGACGATGCTCAGGCCCAGACCGCTGCCGCCCGTGTTGCGACTGCGCGCCGGGTCGGTGCGGAAGAACCGTTCGAAGACGCGATCCTGCTCGTCCTCCTCGATGCCCACGCCCTGGTCGGTCACCGCGATCTCCACGATGCCGTCACTCTGGTTGACGCCCACGCCCACCCGCGAGCCATCCGGGGAGTACTGAATAGCGTTGGCGACCAGATTGTGCAGGGCTGTCACGAGCAACTCCTCGTCGCCGTACACCTCGGCACCCGCATCGCCGCCGGAGACGAGGTGCACGCGGTGGGCTTCCGCGACGACGCGGTTCTGGTCGATCGCTCGGGCGACCACGTGGTCGATGTCAACGAGGTCGGCCTTGGTGAGGGCATCCGTCGCCTGAAGGCGGGAGAGTTCGATGATCTCCTGCGTGATGCGGGCGAGTCGCTCACTCTCCTTGGTGAGGCGCTTGGCGAAGCGCTTGACCTGCTCCGGCTCCTTGGATGCGCTCACCAGCGCCTCGGCGAGCAGGCCGACGGCGCCGATCGGGGTCTTCAGCTCGTGGCTGATGTTTTCGATGAAGTCGCGGCGCACCTCCTCGAGGCGGTACGACTCGGTGCGGTCCTCGGCGAGCAGCAGGATGTAGCGCGCACCCAGGCGCGCCACCCGCACCGACAGGTGGATGACCGCCTCGCCGAACGGGCCACGGCTGAGGCTGAGTTCTTCGGTGATGGGCTCGCCGTTGCGGCGCACGGTGTCGACGAGTTTGACGAGCTCCGGATGCACCAGCGCCTGGTTGAAGACGAGGCCGAACGCCAGGGCACCCGGCGAGGCCTTCACGACGTTGTTGGAGGGGTCGAGCACGACGCCGGCGGACTCGAGAGCGTCGATCACCTGATCGACGCCATCCGGAACAGCGGAGCTGACGACCGCAACCGCCCTCTGACCGCGGGCGTGGGCGACCATGACGATCGCGAAGATGCCTGCGCCGAGCACCGCGCCAACGGCGAGAGCGGCGGGCACCAGCCACGCGGAGTCCATAGCGACTAGATTAGTTACATCTGCCGTGCGGCCTTGCGCTGGTTGGCGAAAGCCGAGGCACTTTGGGTGATGTTCAGGCGTGCAACACCTGCCGTTCACCTGACGCGGGCAGTCTGACAACGCCGTGCGGGTAGTCTCATGCCCGTAGCGAAGGGACTTTCAACGTGCGCGAAGTTTTTCAGGCCGAACTGCGAGAAGTGCAGGACCGGCTAGTCGAGATTGCGACTCTGGTATCGGTATCGATCGAGAACGCGACTCGCGCCTTTAACGAGTCCAACGTGTCTCTGGCCGAGACGGTGATCGCTGACGACGAGAAGATCGACGTCGCCGCCCTCGAGCTCGATGAGCTGGCCATCCAGATTCTGGCCCGCCAGCAGCCGGTCGCCCGCGACCTGCGCATCGTGGTGTCTGCGCTGCGCATCTCCGCGTCGCTGGAGCGCATGGGCGACATGGCCGAGCACATCGCTCAGTTGGCGCGCTACCGCTTCCCCGACAAGGTTGTGCCGAAGAGCCTGCGCTCGACGTTCGCGCAGCTCGGTGAGCTGGATGTCGAGATCGCCAAGAAGCTCGTCGAACTGCTGAAGACCGAAGACGCGAAGCTCGCGGAGGAGATCCGCAACGACGACGACAAGATCGACGCGCTGCACCTCTCGGTGTTCGACAAGGTGCTCGGCGAGACCTGGAAGGGCGCCGCTGTCGACACGGTGGATGCCACGCTCGCCTCGCGTTACCACGAGCGTTTCGCAGACCACGCGGTCTCGATCGCCAAGAAGGTGCAGTACCTGGCGACCGGCGACTGGGTCACCCCCTCCGCTGGTTGAGTAGCACGCGAAGCGCGCGTATCGAAACCGCTCCCCGCTGGTTGAGTAGCCGCGAAGCGGCGTATCGAAACCGGCTATCGCTGGTTGAGTAGCGCGCGCAGCGCGCGTATCGAAACCGCGTCACCAAACCACGTCAACGCCCTCAAGTCGAGTGAAGACCGAGTCACTCGTGACTAACGGCGCAGCCTCGAGAATGGCTTGGGCGGCGAGCATCCGGTCGAACGGGTCTGCATGGCTCCACGCCATGGTGCCGGCCAGCAACGCATGAGCAGTGCTGACCGGGAGCGAGTTGGTTCCTAGGGTGTCAAGTTGGGCTTCGAAGTTCAGCACGGTGGCCTCGAGCTGCGGAAGTTTGCCCAAGCGATACTTCGTACCGATCTCCCAAGCAGAGGCGGCCGAGACGAGCAGCTCATTCTCGCGACTCTCGATGATCTCGCGGGCGGTGGCAGACAGCCTCTGGGGTTCGGTGAGCGCCCAGATGATGACGTGGGTATCGAGCAGAACCCTCACCGGGGGTTCTGCCACGCGTCGAGCTCGCTCTGCGGCAGGGGCTCGAAGAATGACTCGTCCAGCCGACCTGAAGCAAATCCGAGAGTGCGCGGGGTGCTGCGGTCGACGGGAACGAGACGAGCTACGGGACGTCCGGCGCGAGCGATAGTGATCGCTTCGCCATTCTCGACACGAACCAGAAGTTCCGAGAGCCGAGATTTCGCATCGTGGACGTTCACCTGTTCGGCCATGTTAGCTAACTCTAGTTGGTTCACCTTTCGCACGACTAGCACCCCGGGCCGCTCGGGTTGACCCTGCAGTCATCCTCGACGAGCACGGTCTTCGCTGAGCCCACGGTGATGGTTAGCGGGTTCGACGGCAAGCTCAGCACGCCAGCGATCGGCACCCACGCGCCCGACCCCAGCCGATACTCGGCGACGTAGTCGATCGTGAGCGTGATCGTGTAATTGCCCTTGGCCGCGTACACGTGACTCGTCGGCGTCGCATCGAACTCGGGGATGCCCAGCTCACCCCACAGGCCGCCGGCCGTCGTCGCACGCCGGGACGCACCGTCGCCGTACGACCAGTTCCACGCGACGGGAGTGAACCGCACCTCTGCCGGGCCGCCCAGGAGGGTACCCGCGACCACGTCCGCTCCCCCGCGCGAGAAGAAGTTGGTGTCGAGCCCCACCACGGCCCACCCGTTCGGCTGCATGGCGTTAGAGCCGACGTCCGGGCGGAACGCTGCGACATCGGAGAGGGTGACCGCGGAGGGGATCGTAGGCGCGCACTCCCCCTCCTTCACGATGACCCTGCCGAGACACTTGTCGGGCGGTACGGATGCCGCGGGGTCGCCCGAGCCGCCGGAGCCCTGGCCGCTGCCCCCGCCGTTGACGTTCGCGTCGAGGATCGCCTCGTCGGGGCCGAGGGTGCCGGTGACGTTGCAAGTGTCGCCGTCTCGCACAGCACCACCAGTGCAAGTGTCGACGACTGTTGCCGTTCCGAGACCAATCAGCAACGCGGCGATGATCAGCATGTCCGGTCGTCCCAACGTTCCCACTTGGAGACTCGCAGTACCCCGTCCGCGCCTAGGTCATAGGTGACCAACAGATACAAAGTGTCTGGGCGATCGTCAGCTACGACTGACTGCCCCTGCGCGTCGACGATGTTCACCTCCGTCAGGTCTAGGCAGACATACATGAGCACTGCAGCCAAGGGGCCGTCCGAGTACTGCTGAAGCACCGCGTCGCGATAGCTGGAATGTCCGACTTGATGAACACCACGACTCGGGTAGCCCTCAAAGTCGGCCCGCGTGCCATCAAGAAACTCACCGGTGGCGTAGTCCTCAAGGCGATCCAGTCCATCGCCCCCCGAGATCGCGATCTCATCGGAGACGGATGCGAGTTGATCGAAGACCGCAACCGCCGCCGCCAACGCCTCCTCCTCCGAAGCGAACGCTGCAGTCGGCGAGTGCGCCGTATCCGACTTGTGCCCTCGCTTGTCCACACCCCCGCACCCGGTCAGGGCGAGGGTGAGCGCGACGAGCAGGGCGAGGGGTGCGTGTGTGCGTGGCATCCACCCGACGGTAGAGAAGCCGCACCGCGGGCGTGCCAGCTTTCCACAGCAGCGGTGGAGTGCAGCACACTGGTCTCATGATTGACGAGCAGTCCATCGCCGCCGACCTGCGCGCCTCCGAGTCGCGGCTTTACGAGCACTTCGGCTTGCGTCACACCGAGCGGTTCGTGGATGCCGCCGGCACGAGCATCCGGGTGGTCGAAGTGCCGGGCGACCCCACGAAAACCCCCGTGCTCCTCCTGCACGGAATCGCCTCCGTCACCGCGGCGGCGATCCCGCTCATCCCCGCGTTCGACGGAGCCACGGTCATCGCGCCCGACTGGCCCGGCCACGGACTGAGCGGCCCCTACAAGTTCGGCCCACGCACCGATCTGCGCGCGTTCTCCGTCGAGGTGATCGACGCGGTCGCCGACGCCTACGGGCTCGAGAAGTTCGACATCGTCGCCCACTCGCTCGGCGGGCAGTTCGCTCTCTACTACTGCCTCACGCGAAGCGAGCGCGTGCGCCGACTGGTGCTGCCGGGTGCGCCCGGCGCCGCGTTCGTCGAGATGATGCCCCCGAGCGGGATGCGCCTGGTCGCCATCCCCGGCGTTGGCGCCCTGCTGCTGCGCCGGCCGGTGACCTACGAGCAGTATCGCGCCAACTCCGCGATGACGTTGGGGCACGGCACCGTCGACCCGTGGCCCGCCGAACTCGTCGAGGTCGGGTACGACGCGTCGCTGCGGCGGTCGTTCCACGAGACGCTGCCCGGGCTGTTCCGTGCGATCGCGCGGTTCGGCGGGGTGCGGGCGGGGGTGGCGATCCCGCACGCTGAGCTCGCCACGATCCCGGTGCCGACGCTGTTCGTGTGGGGTGACGAGGATGTGTTCCTCTCGCCCGAGGCGGCGCGCGGCTCGATCACGAGCATCCCGAACTCGACGCTTGTCGAGCTGCACGCCGGGCACGCGCCCTGGCTCAACAAGCCGGAGGAGTCGGCCGCGGCGGTGCGGGAGTTCCTCACCGCTGGTTGAGTAGGGCGAAGCCCGTATCGAAACCTACCCCGCGCTAGCCTCAAGCAGCTTCATCCCCGGCAGCCGAGCCGCGCGCTTGTCGAACGTGACCGTATAGTCGCAGCCGTAACTGATGCCTAGATGGGCGATGAGCAGGTCAGCGAAGTCCACATACGTGGAGACGCTCTCGCGGGCGACGCGTCGCACGATGTCGGGCTCCTGCACGAGAAGCTCCTGCGCGCCGAGGAGACCACCGATCAGCGCTCCGACCGTCTCGTTGTCGACGTGGTAACTCTTGCGCAGGGTCCACGCCAACTCGACCAACGTCACCAGGCTGATGAATCCCGGATCCTCCGGAGTCAACGACTTCATGAAGGCGCGCGCCTGCGCCGACTGAACCGGGTCATCCTGGGTGGCGTGTCGCAGCAGAACGTTGGTGTCGACACCGATCACAACATCGTCTCCGCGGCTCCCTCAGCGATCGCCGCATCCATCTCCTCCAGCGTCACGGGCGGGCCGTCCCACTTAATGAAGCCTGCCAGGTCCATCACAGAACCCGTGAGGGGGATGAAGTCCCATGTGCCGTCACTCTTCGGCAGGAACTGAACTCGCGTTCCCGTTCGAATGTTGAGCGCATCACGCACCTCGACGGGGATCGTGATCTGACCCTTGCTGGTAACTGTGGCGACCGGCATCCTTACCTCCTGAGCATTTCCTTACTTCAGTGTAAGGCGCAAAGCTGCCGGTTGAGTAGGCCGAAGCCCGTATCGAAACCGCACCCTGTCATCCCCTGTCAACCCCCTGCCCGCGCCGCCACATCTGCGGTTGGGTGGGGTTGCGGCACTTCGCCGCCGACGAGAGGAGCCCGCATGAGCGACCCCCTGAACCCCCAGCCCGATGAGGTCGGTGGCGGCGGAGCCGAGTCGATCCCTGCACCGGATGCCCCCACCACACCCATCGCGCCCGAGACGCCCGGCGTTCCGGAGAGCCCACCCCGCCCGGCGGACACGCCACCATCGCCATGAGCGTCGCCGAACTGGCCGAGGCGCTCCGCGGTCCGCGGCACCGCGCCGAGTGACCGGCGCCGGCCCGGCCGGTGGTCGAGCCTGTCGAGACCTACGCCGCGCGACGCTTGCGCGATACGGTCACTACCGTGACGACACCGGCGATCACTGCGACGGAGCCGAACGCCAATAGTGCGACGGGGAACTCAGCGCCCGTCTCGGCGAGCGCTGGCGCGGGTGCCGTGGTGAGTGCGAGTTCCGACAGCGGGTATGGCGCGTAGTTGGATGCCGCGTCCGCGACGACGGTGCGGGCATCCGTAGCCCAAGTGGCTGGCGAACCGAGGGTCGACAGTTCGTACATCTCACGGTCGTTGTTGCCGTAGATGAACCAGAGTGTTCCGGATGCGTCGAAGTCGGCACCCTGGAAGAAGCCGGACTCGAAACCGGCTCCGTCGAACGTGCCCGGGATGTCGAAAGTCTGCGTGTCGAAATCGAGCTCCACCCAGAATGCGAGGTTGTTGCCCTCCTGCTCCATGAAGACGTAGCTGATGCCGGTGAGCGGATCAGTCGCCAGGGAGTTCACGATGTAGTCGGAGTCGTAGAGGTCGTCGAGGCCGATCACCGGCAGCAGCTCGCCGGTGTCCCGGTTCACCGTGGCGATAACCGAGTGGTGACTGGTGGTGGGGAACTCTCCGCCGCCGGTCGTCGTGTATTCCGCGTAGGTGATGAGGGTGCCGTCGTTGCGGGTATCGAGACCGCTGATGACGAGGGAGCCCTCATCGGCACCCGCGACGAAGGCGGGCACGCCGGCATTCGAGGCGCCTGTCGTCGCATTCCAGTCGTAGATGAAGAACTCGCTCGGGTCACCGGAGAACACGCCGATCGCCGTGCCCACACCGTTGGTCAGTTCCTCACCGACAACTTCGTCGGGCGGGTTCGTGGGCAGCGTCGGCAGCGGGGTGACCGCGCCAGTGGTGGCACTCATCGTCGAGTAGCCGTAGGGGTTCGTGCCGTCGAGGTAGGTGTACAGCGCCGGGACCGCTGCATTGACGGGTGATGCGGCGAGGATGCCCATCGCCGTGAGGGCGATTCCGGCGACGGCGGCACGGCCGGCGAACCTAATGGGGGTGCGGGTCATCGTCTGCTCTTTTCGGGTGCTGTGGCGGAGGCGATGGTGAATAAGCTACAGCAATGGGGGGATACAGGTCCACGAAGCTCGGCTCTTCCGGTCGGGCGGACCAACCCACGAATGCCCCACAGGCCCAGCTACGCTCCCAGCGGCCCCGAGCGCAACCCCCCCAGCAAGACCTGCGGGGCAACGTAGCCTGAGGCTCATCCACTCAACAAGGGAGCCATCATGGGCGCTGACCAGTATCACGAGCCACCGGAAGAGCTGAGCCAGGAAGTACGCACGTTCGCGAGGATGTGCGCGAGCCTCGCCGAGGAGGCCGAAGCGATCGGCTGGTACGCGCAGCGCATCGCGGTGGAGAAGGATGCCGACGCCGTCGCCATCCTGGAGGACTCCATGGGCGAGGAATTCAAGCACTTCAGCATGGAGCTCGAGTTTCTTCTGCGAAAGACGCCGAAGTGGCGCAAGACCGCTGAGGGAATCCTGTTCACGAAGGGCGACATCGTGAAGCACGGCGAGGCGGCGGAGGAAGCTGCGGGTTAGTCTCGGCGCACCTGCTGGTCCACGAGCCGCATCCGCTCGAAAAGGCTAGCCCTTCGGTTTTGGGGATCGCTTTCGTATCCATGGACGTCAGGATGCCCGCAGGCGCATCAACTGGATGCGACATGGCTAAGGCCACTGTTTGCCCAAATCAAGCAATCCCTCTCTGGAGTGCTCGACAACTAGCCACGGAGGGCTTGAGATACCGCCGTGCGATCTACGGCCGGCACGACCGTGAAATCAGAGGTGAACTTCACTGATCGGACCCCCTTGGGCAACGGAAGGCCGACGTCGGGCCGCGGCACCAACCAAGCTGGATAGAACTGCACGGAACTGAGAATCTTTGAGGTCTCGATTCGCCGCGCCAGAGTCTCTTCAAGTTCAATACCGCAGGTCTTGGTCAAGATGTCCCAGAAGCGAAGGCGAGACACATCGTCGACAAGCCGGTCCGAAATCTCTCGAACGAGTTGCCCGATCGCTTGGCCCGAATCGGACAAATCCACCAATACAGATGCGAAGTAACGCACGTGCTCATCGCGACTAGACACCTGTTCCAGGGAAAGCGAATGCTCGCGCGCGGCCCCGCGGGTAGCCTTCACTTCGACCGAAGTACCTGATCCACCGAACTCAAAATCCAGAACCTCGCCTGGGCTCGAATGCCACGCAGCTATCCAGAAGGCTGGGTCGTCCATGCAACTGATTACGGCGAGCTCGCCAACTAGTCCGACGAGATCAGTAGCAACTGACTGGCCAAGGCGCCAGAAGAGGGTCGCCCATCGAGCGATCTCGTCTGCAAACTGCTGCTCAGTCGGCTCGCGCCCCAACTTATCCGCGATTGCAGCACAAACGGTAGCGAAGAGGTCCCTCGTCCCGGGCCCCACGTCAACGCACAAGAGCTTGGAAACTCGAACTTTTCGCGCACTCGTTTGCTCATGTAGGTCGCACTGAATTCCGTAGCTGGCCGAAAGGTATTCCAAGCGGGTCGGCGCCGGTTGCGACCTTACTGGGGTGGTTTCGACAAGAAGTGCCAGGGCGCCATCGGCCGAACTCCCGACGTAGTAGCCTTCGCGGACCGCCTCCACCGCGAACGCGTCGGGCGCCAAGTCTATGGACGAAGCTCGCGCCTGAACACGATCAAACGCGCCAAGTATGAGATCTGCGAATTCGCTCACTCGGCCTCGTCCTCGATCAGCCAACTCGCCGCGAGTCGCTCAGGTGTTCGGAAGGCGATCGTGAGCACTGAGGCAAAAGGCTGCTCGAACTTGCTCCTTCGCAATGCAAGTCGATGTATCTGTACGGTCAGGTTGGCCTCATCAAAGATCTTTCGGTCCCCCAGGTACCCGCTGGAAGCGCCCTGAAATGGCTGGACTGTGCCCGAGGTTGTAAGTGTGCGCACTCCCTCTACAGGCCACCGCATCTTGATCACAGTTACCTGCTCCAACGGGTGCTCATCTAGAAGGCGTGCGATCTGAAGCCGCAGTGCCCTGAAGTCCGCGCTTTCTACAGCCGAGATCACTTCAGCCTCCTCAGCGACCCTTAGAAGTCCCTCAAGACTCATCGTCCCCCAAAGGTGACCATGCGCGTCGGGCGGACTGTCAAAAACCGAGTAGCGATCAAGGGCCTCTACCGACTGCGCAACCTCCGCTTGAACGACGTGCGGAAGTGGATCGTAAATCCAACGCTCCCCCGCCGTTACGGCGATCATTGGCAGTGACACGACTGATTGGCGCGTTGCACGCATAGAAGGCGCAAGGAGGAAGTTGCGCTCCCATTCCTTGAGCGACGTTTCCCCTCCGGCTATCTCACGCAGGCTAGCGAGCATGTGCCGTTCGTGCTCTACGTACATGTCAAAAGCGTCACGAAGTGCCGGTTCGAGGTAAACGCGACACTGTTGGAGATAATGACGCTTGTACCCAAAAAAGCGCGCCCGCTGCTGGATGGTGTCAGCTGTCCAGCTACCCGGGTCCCTAGACATATAGGTAACCGCTAGTCCATCCACCGTGAACCCACGATCAAGTGCCTGCCCGCCAACGAGAACGTAGGCCTTCGAAGAATCCCACTCAATAACCGGAGTCTGCGAGTCGCGGGCGTTCATTTCGATAACCTGAAGGTTCCGCAGGACATAGCGAAGCGCCGCCCAACACTCGTCAAAGCCCGCAAGCGACGGGTCCGAGTTCTTTAGCGATTGCCAGGCTCCCTCGAACTGATCCTTCAGAAAATGCGCTTCCTCTGGCTCATCGATTGCCCCTTTCCAGTGTCCCCATAACGCTCGGACCCAGCGATAGAAGAGGACGTGGGGATCGGTAAGCCTAGACGGGTGCACCAGAAGTGATCTCGTTTCGACCTGACCCGTCGCGAGCACGTGCGCTGCCCCAACGAGAAACTCTTGGAAAGCAGTCACCAGACTTGGTGGTGGAGGCCCGTCTGGATCATCCGCCATTAAGAGGTCGTCGTCAGGGATGACTCTCACTAGGCCCCGTGCGCTTCCGAAGAACTCAGGTCCACCGACGTACTCATCGCCGGGCTCGAGAACATGCACAAAATCTGGTGACAAGACGTCCGCGATCGCAAGAAGTAACGGGGCCTGCGGTGTTGCGGTGTACTGAAGATAAGCGTGGTGAGGAAACACATCACGCAATAGGCGTATGTTCCGGTAGGTGGCGGACTCCTTGCCTCTACGGAACGACGTATTTAGGCTCGCCTGATCTGCCTCGTCATCGATTATTAGAACGCGAAGGCCTGACCAGCCGAAGCGCTCCACGATCTCCCTCAAAGCGTCGATCCGACCGTAGTGTTTGAGCAGAATGCAGACCGCGGTCTTCTTTAGCGCACGAGGGGTTTCGGGGTCCGCCCAGTTGTCCCGAACGGACTCGATCAAGGAGAGATCCTGACCATCTTTCCCCGGGTTGACGAAGAAAGACCAGCCATTCGGCTCGGCGGCTGTGAGGTCCTTCCTCAACCTGCGAACACCTTGGTTTAGAAGAGGGTTGGAAATACCAGAGATCACGACCACGAGAGCAAACCCATTGTCCCGAGCAAGCGCGATCACTCCCTCGTAGGACAAGGTCTTGCCCGATTGAACTCGACCTACCACGAGGCCGGTCTCACGGGACTCATTCGAAGTTACGACCGATGCTTTCCCAAGGATGGTGAGCGCGTCAGCACGAAGCTGAGCTCGGGCAGCGGGTGGTGCGACGTTCTCTATGAACCCAGTGAAGGTCTCGCCCACATGGATCTGGCTTGGAAGGGGTTCATCTATTGGGAGCATCATCGCTCCGCCGGGTTCGCTCATCTAGTTACCCTCCCGGAGAGCGCCTTGGTGAGCACTGAATCAACGTGGCGCAGAAGTGCGGCGGCGAAGGGCAAGCCGGCATCGTTGATGAGGCTTTCGGCTACAACGAGCGCCACCGCGATTCGGAGCACGGCCTCAAACGAGTCCTTGTCTCCCAGGGCGAATTGGCTCACGAAGGGGTGTGCGGCATTCAGGGTGACATCAATGCGCATCACCTTGCCCGTACGGTCGCTGATTCGACGCGTCAGCCAGCGCGCCGAGTTCGCATCTTGAATGGACGCGACGGTCACTTCCCATTCCTGACCGTCCAAGTGGAATGCTACGACTCGGGAGATTCCGTGGGATAGGTCGGGTGGGGAATCCAGCAATACATCCCCCCCACCAGTCGCGTTGACTAGGACCTCTTCAATAAAACTTGGGAGTTCCGCTTCAATAGAACGTGCAGTGCTGTCAGTGGCGTCGCTGATCATCTTGGCCTGCTGCCGCGTGATAGTCCTGGATCGAAAGTTCTCCGCCTGTTTCAGGAGCGGCAACGGCTCCGCGTCCAACTCTTCGCGCAGCTTCTCGAGAAACTCTTCTTCTGACTCACCCCATTGGAAACCGTCCTTGGTATGGCTGACAGCTAGTCCATCAACATTCAGTTCTCCGAACAGACGCTGGGAGCGGAAGGAGTTTCCGCCTCCAAACACTGCGGTAGGACGGTAGGGCGTGTCACCTGAGCCAACAATCACTCGCCCGCGACGCAGTAGAGCAAACCCCGCGTCGCGGGTGGATCCCTCCTCTCGAATGCCCGCGAAGCCGCTGACCGTTGCGCCACTCTCCAGCCGAATGTCAATCGGTTTCTGCCAACGAACCAACTCTCCCGACCCGTCCTGGTCGGCGCGAACGTCTGCCGCCTCCAGAACCCTCGGTTCCAGATATGCCATCCGTTCATTCGACACGACGAGCCTTAGCTCGCCGGAGCGCAAATAGGTGCGATAGATGTCGCGCAAGTGGTCGCGAATCTTTCCCAACGTCCTACCTCGCGGATTTTGGTTCAGATTCCAAAGGCGAATCCGGGTGAAGTGATCGGACGCGTCTCCGGGAACTGCCGAAATAGTGAGCTCAGTCATTGCGCCCGAAAGAACTAGTTGCATGTCGAACTCGACGGTATAAATCAGTCCGTCACCAATGCTCGTCGTTTCTACCGACCAGTTGTTTGCGAACCAGATCGAGGCGCTCTTCATGCCCATGCCGAACTCCGAGAGGCCAGTTCGATCCGGAGGTACCTCTGCTGCCTTGAACGCCCTGTCGAAGTCACTTCTGTGGATTCCGCCTGCATTATCTTCAATGAGTATCCGACCAGGGCTGTCAGTCTCGATGTCAATGCTCACTGCGAGGACGTAGTCGGGCTCGACGGAGCGGATCATGACTTCCTCCGCTTTGGAACTTTGGAGGGCGTTGTCGACATACTCCGCCAAGGCAAACCATGGCTCGTAGTTCAAGTGGCTTAGGACTCCCAGGATCGAGACACCCGGCGTTATGTCGACTGACTCCGCCATCAACTTGCTCGCTGCAGTAGTTGCGTTTCGATCTCCAATGCGCGCAACAGTGGCTCCGCAATACTCCGCACCACATGGGCATTGACGGCATTGCCAAGCGCCCGATAGGCGCTTGCTCTGTTCTCCGGAAGCGATATTCCTCCAAGACTCTGAAGGCGCGCACATTCGCGGGGCGTCATGTAACGCTTTTCCCAGCCAATTATGGGCACCTGCGTATCTGTCATGGCTATCAAGCTGGGCGCGGTGGTAGGCCGCTTAACTCGAACTCCAGAAGCACGGATCTGAAGAACGAAGTTCCATAGCGAGCGATGCTCGCCCTGCGCATTCCATTCGAACTTTTGCAGGCTCGATGGCATTTCCGTCACGCGCGACCTAACTAACCATGGATCAATCCATCCTGCGTTGGCGCGATAGAAGTCCCGGTTCTGACGGATGAAATCGACCTTCCATTTCGGAAACGCAAATTGCCGACGGGTCGCGTGACTCGGTAGTGCCGCGAACTGTTGTTCGACAGACTTTCCATCCAGCAGGACGCCAAACGAGCCACGGTACTGGGCTAATCCCGTGGCACCCAACTCCTCACTTAGTGCAAACGGCGTTTCGTCCTCAAACGGATAGTCCGCGCCGAACTCCATCGACCAGATAGGAAAGGAAGGGAGTTTAAGACTGCGGGGAGCGGACCGGAGGAAGTCGTCCCATACTTCGAGTGCCCGCAATGATGAAGCGGAAACGGGCCGTGCGTCCTTTGGATCGGAGTCCAGAACAGATCTGATATCGGTTCTAGTTGCAGGTGGGTCGGGCCACTCGAACCTGTTCAGCCCAGCCCTCGAGCCAACGATGTAGACGCGGTCTCTAATTTGAGGAACCCCAAAGTGATGAGGCGAGTAGCGGCGCGAGTCGACGTCGTACCCGAGATCTCTAAGAGTCTTGAGGATGGTCTTGAACGTCTCCCCACCCTTATGACGAAGAAGGTTGGGGACATTCTCGAGAATGAAATAGCTGGGTCTCTTAGCCTCGAGGATCTCTGCGACCTTGAAGAAGAGTTGCCCCTGAAGAGTGTGCAAGAACCCAAGTTGTTCTCCGGCTTTGGAGAAAGGCTGGCAGGGAAACCCAGCGGTGAGAACCTCGTGATCAGGCACCGACGCGGCTTCTACCGTGGCGATGTCTCCTGCCGGTTCGAGACCGAAATTCTGCTTGTACAGGTCATTCAAGGTCGGTTCCCACTCGGCAGCAAAGACCGCCTCGCCACCCATTCCTTCGAGTGCGACGTGAAAGCCTCCAAGCCCTGCAAACAAATCGACGAACCGAAAAGAAACATCCGAAGCGTGCTCAGTCAATGGTGTTGCCTCCCTGGAACTGACCATGACTCAGGCTACCGACAATCCGCAACTTCAACGGGTAGGTGAGCCGAACCTATCGCCCCCTCCGTTCTGGAACGAGCAATTGGTTGACTCCCCACCCCCGAACTCGGGCTACTGGCATCCGCGCCACAAGGCCACGCTGGAAACATGAGCGACCTTCGAGAGCGTGTGCCGGGCCATGCGCTGATCGACGAGCTTCTACACCAGTGGGATCTCGGCACGATCCACGTCGACGAACGGTCCAACGGGATCGTCATCGACGAGGAAGCCGAGGGCTGGTACCGGGGCGTGCTCGGCGAGCGCCGGGTCGCAGCCATCCTGGACCAGCTGAGCGCCGCGCAGGCGCAGTCGCCCTGGACCGTGCTGCACTCGGTGCCGGTCGGTCGCGGCGAGAGTGACATCGACCACGTCGTGATTGGGCCGCCCGGGGTGTTCACGATCAACACCAAGTTCAGCCCAGGCAAGGATGTCTGGGTCGCCGGCCGTGGCATGTACGTCGGAGGAGCGAAGCAGCACTACGTGGTCAATGCGCTGTATGAGGCGCGGCGGGCATCCACCTATCTGAGCAGGTTACGCGGGCCGGAACTTGGCTGCGAGCGCAGCGGCAATCGCCGCGACATCCAGCGGTCCGTTCGGAGCCGATTTGACCCTCGCGGCGAGCTTCCGGGGCCAGAGCACCTCGACGCCAGCGACAGAGAATGCGCCGTTCAACAGCCCCCAGTCGGACTCTACAAAGCACAGGAAGCCAGCCACTGGAACTCCTTCGAGTGCGTCCTGCACTTTCGAGACCTGCCACTGCACACCCTCAACGAGAGCGGCCTTGTTCCGACCGCCGACATAGAGCATCTCAACGCGAGGGCGGAAGAGTCCGCCCTCAACGCGCCGCTCAGGTCGACCCTTGTAGCGTTTCGCGTCGATCACCCAGATGCCATTCGAGTCGACGACGAGGTGGTCGATGTTCGCGCGAGAACCGGGGATGCGGCGATCGTGGAGCACGCTGACGGCGTCGGAGCGCAATGCGTCGAGTAGGACGCCGACCCGCTCTTCGCCGACTGCGCCAGTTGCCCAGGCCCGTGTGCTGTGACGCTCCGGAGTGAGGGCAACCGCGACTCCTCCGAGACGACCCCACTCTTTCCGAATGCGCGCTTCGTCTCTTGCCTTGCGCTTCTCGTACTCGCGGCGAGCTGACGCCCCGGCGCTGTTGTCCTCGGTCATGAAGCACCCCCGGGCATGAGGTTAGTTCAAGGATGGTGCGTTGCGAGAGTCCCCGTGCTGGGGGTCTCGACACGCCGCTGCGCGGCTGTTGGCTCCCTCCTCCACAATTGGAGTTCTTGGTGTTGTTCTTCTATCCAGCCAAGTGGCCAGAGCGCATTCTTCGACACCTCTAGCCTCGACCGATGATCATCGAGTCGGGCTTCGGCATCCACCTCTACCTCTTCCACGATGAGATCGATCGCGAGAGTTGGGAACTTCGGATCGTGTGTCTCGACGAACGCCTCCAGCCCGTGCACTTCGGCCGACTCGCGGACCGGTTCGAGGGGTCGCTTGATCACCATGCAGAGGGCATCAGGCAAGCCGTGCATCAGGAAGACGTGCGCTACTTCGCAGTCGGACACCGAGTCGCTGATTGCAATCCGGGCCGGAACCTTGCTGAGTTCTATCGCGCAGAGCGCGAGGTAGTCGCGGAACTCGAGACTGAGGGTTTCGTCTTCCTGGGGCATCAGACACACGACAGTGATGGATGGAGCTCAAGCGGGCCGATGCACCGGTTCGAGAGCTACGTTGACGGAGACGAGTTCCCCAGAGTGCTTGTCATTCCGCCGCCGCATCCATTCGTCGACTGCGAGTGCGCGGTCTGCGGTCCACGAAATGCTCAATGGGCCAAGGCGCGCGTCCAGCACTCGAAACCGCTGTCCTGATTTTTGTATTACGATAATCGCCCAGGGATACACACTTCGGCCCTCAGGCACGGAGTCTCGGCCGAAGACGCACTCCTTGCGGCAACTGAATACGTAGTGAAGGCCGAATTGGCCGAAGATCGCGAACTTCGACTCGGCTTCGATTCCGCGGGCAGACTCCTGGAAACGGTCGTGGTGATTCTGAGCAGTGGGCAACAGGCCGTGATCCACGCGATGCCTGCGCGACGAACGTTCCTTGCGTTACTCGAGAGGAAGACATGACGCACGTCACAATCAACGGGGTCCAGCTTGAAGGTGTCACCGTAGGAGGCGTTCCGGTCACCGACGCGATAGTCGAGAAATGGGCGGACGAGGCCGAGCACGGATACGACATCGCGACCTTGAAATTTCGCGGGCGGCCGCGGATGGGCAGTGAGATCGCGAAGGTCACTACATTGCGCCTGGAGCCGGCCCTCGACGTTGCACTCAGCGAACGCGCCGCCAAGGACGGTAGCTCCCGGAGCGAGGTCATTCGGGCGGCACTACGGGCTTGGTTGGAGAGCGCCTAGGGTCTCGATCACGCCGGGGCCGCTCCCAGCCGGGACGAATGCGTCATCCAACGAAGACTACGGCAGCACCAGCACGTGCCGCCGATCGCCGGCCGCGAGCATCTTCTCGATGCCCCGGTCGAAGGTCGCGAGCAGCACCCCGGAGGAGGCGGCGAGGTTCACGAGGTGGGCATCCGTAACCTGGCGGGTCGTCGCCAGGGCCGCGAGCGATACGGCGGGCTGGGCAAGGCTCGATGCGTCGGGCAGGAACTGGTGACCGGGAACAGCACGCATCGCTGCGAGCAGGGCGAGTGCATCAGCCATCGAGATCCGCTCGGTGACGACGGTCGGATTCGTCGAGAGCCGTACGAATCCAGACTCTGTCACCGGGCTCGTCATCCAGTCGCCGCGACGTGCCGCGAACCAGGTGTGGGCGCGCCGGTGATGCACGTGCTGGGGCCATGCCAGTGCGACGAGAACGTTGAGGTCGAGAAGGTGCGATTCAATCGGCATCGCGCTGATCGTTCACCATGTCGAGCGTGATCGGGGCAGCATCGGCACTCACGGTGAAGACCGGAAACCCGCTTTGGCCGGTGGTGGACGAGTCACCCGCGGCCTTGAGGCCACGTTCAGCGAGACGCGAGACCGCTGCTCCGAGCGAGATGCCTTCATCGCGGGCGATCGCGCGCGCAACGGCGATCACTGTGTCGTCGAGATCAAGCGTGGTGCGCATCACCGCATCATAACATCACGATGTTACTCGGCTATCGACGCAGTCACCCGATCGACCGCGAGCCCGCTGGACGCAGCCGCGAGGCGAGAGTCATTCGTCCACAGGGCGTCGCATCCGTGCAGCGAGACGCGTTCCCCCAGGTTCGGGTCGTCGCACCGTAGGTGCAGCTGCACTCGAACACCGCTGGGAGAGCAGCAAGGAGAGGGCCCGACCGAGTGGTCGGGCCCTTCCTTGTGACGGGGCGCTGGTCTCGATGCGCGGCTTCGCCGCTACTCGACCGGCGGATTCCCTACGGCTGCATATGGTCGCGCCAGTTGCCGCTCTCGATCACCGGATGCTTCTTGGCCATGGCCTCGTCGTAGAGCACGCCCGGCACTATGCGACCGTCGGCGAGCTCGACCGGGCCGCGGTACAGGCCAGGGGGTTCGTTCTCGATGACTCGAAGCAACACGTCGATCGGCAGCGTGTACAGCTCGCCGGACACGGCCACGCCATCCTTCTCCACCTCGTACATGCCGGGGTGAACGCCACCGATGTCGTGCATCCGGTACTTCGGAGCCGTCTTCATCTCGGCGATGAACTCGGCACCCTGCAGGTTGCCATGCAGGCCGAGGCCACGCATGAGCGTTCCATTGACGAAGAGCAGGTCATCCTGAAGCACGACCTCCTTGTCCTTACGCGCCGCCCAACCGAAGCCGAGCAGCAGGATCATGAGGAAGGCGTAGCCAAGAGAGACACCCGGTGAGGCGTTGATCCCGACCTGCACAGCGTTGATCAGGCCGAAGAATGACAGCACCATACAGATGCCCGACGTGACCGCCGCCGCGTACATCCTGCGGTCGATGACGAACACGGCTATGGAGCCCAGCAACACGCCCGCCAACACCGCGCCCGATCCGAACAGCGTGAGCCCCTGGTAGATCACACCATTGCCCGCCAGCTTGTCGAGGCCCACCTCCGCAGCATTGGTGCCAGCTGCGCCGAGCGAATTGTCGATCAGGCCGGATGCCCACTGCGCCAAGCTCGGCAACATCGCAAGGATGATCGCCGGGGCGTAGCGCAGTGCACTCACGTTGGTCGCCTGTGCGCCAATCACCAGACCGATGAACAGCAGGATCGGCACCAGCGCCTGCATCGGGAATATCGCGAGGAACAAACCGACCAGACCGCTGAAGCAGACCAGCGCAACGACGATTCCGGTGACCAGCGAGTAGCCGATGCGGCCACCGACCTTCTTCCAGCCGGGGTGGCCGATGTAGACGGCGGGCGGGAACGGCGAGCCCAGGAACGACCCGATGATCGCGCCCAGGCCGTCGGCGGTCAGAACCGCGCGAGCCGAGTAGCGGTCACCGGCGGCCGCCGCCGATTCGACGTTGGTCATGGCCTCGGTGAAGTTGTAGATGCCGAGCGGGATGGCCGTCGCCAGCAGCGGGGCGATGTCCTGAAGGCCCGCGAGCACCTCACCACCGGGAATCGGGAAGTAGATTCCGATCGACGCGATCGACTCAGCGACCGCGCTCGGCTTGAGGATGTCCGACCACCCGAGCAGCACAGCGATCCACGCAATCACGGTGCCTGCAACCACGGCGACGAGGCCGACGGGAGCGTTGAACGGCATCTTCCGGAACCCGAGCCAGCCGACGAGGATGAAGCCGAAGGTGACGAATGCGATCCACGGCGCCTCCCACATCTGGGCGGCCGGGCTCATCGAGATGAACGTGATGGAGATACCCGCGAGGGCACCGAGCATTGCCGCGCGCGGCGTCCACTTGCGAATCCACGGACCGAAGATCGCACCCAGCAGGATGATGAACCCGACAATGAACGCCCACGCAAGTCCCGCGTGCCACGCCTTCAGCGGATCACCCGACTGCAGGAACACCGGCAGCATGACGACGAGCACGACGATGAACATGTGCGGCACGCTCGGCCCGTAGGGCAGAGCCGCGACATCCGTTCGGTTCTCCCGTCTGGCGAGGCGCCTGGCAAGAATCGCGTACCAGATGTTGCCCAACGGAAGCGCAATACCCAGCGCCGGGAGGATGCGACCGAAGACGACATTGTCTGGCATCTGGATGACCGCCAGGCAGAGCCCGGACAGCACGATCACGTTGAGCAGGACGTTGGTGCCGAGCCCGAACAGCCCGTTCCAGTCGCCCTTGACCCACCACTTGATCTGCACCGGTGCAGAAGTGGTGGTCGCGGTGGAGTTGCTACTCATTTCTTTGCTCCAATCTCGGTGGTTGCCGAATCGACTGCGTCTAGGAGACTCGTCGACGTGCCGACCCAGCCGACGATTCCGCCCTGGGCCTTGAACATGTTGAGCGCCGACTCGTAGAACTCAGCGAAGTACGAGCCGGTGCAGTCGGACAGGATGAGGCACTCGAAACCGCGGTCGTTCGCCTCGCGGGCGGTCGACTGAACGCACACCTCAGTGGTGACCCCCGTGATGATCAGCTGCTCGATCCCCTTGGCGCGCAGGATCGTCTCGAGGTCGGTGGCGTAGAACGCCCCCTTGCCGGGCTTATCGAGCACCACTTCGCCCTCAATGGGTGCGAGCTCCGGAATGATCTCGTGCCCGGCCGACCCGCGAGTCAGCAATCGACCCATCGGTCCGTCGTCGCCGATGCGGAGGGTCGGGTTGCCGCGATCCCGCTTGGCCGGGAACAGGTCGGCGAGGTCCTCGCGATGACCCTCCCGGGTGTGGATGACCATCCACCCCTTCTCGCGGAACATGTCGAGCACTGCGCGCGTCGGCTTGATCGAGCCGCGCAGGGTGGAGACGTCGTTGCCGAGGGACTCCCCGAAGCCACCCGTCTCCATGAAGTCGCGCTGGAAGTCGATACACAGCAGCGCCACCTTCTTCGGGTCGAACGTGAACCCGTACGGTTCTGCCGGCACCGTGACCGTGCCAGTCGTCTCATTCATGCGTGACCTCTCTACTCAGCCGTTCTTCGTGACGATAGTTCCCGCGGTGCCGGCGAGAGCATCCGGAAGCTTGGAGATCGAGGTGATGATGGCGCGCGTTCCGCCTGCCTCGATGAAGTCGATCGCTGACGCCACCTTCGGGCCCATCGACCCCGGAGGAAACTGCCCGGCAGCGAGGTGGTCGCGGAGCTCGTCGACCCCCACAGTTCGCAACGCACGCTGCCCGGGAGCGTTGAAGTCGACATAGACCTCGTCGACCCCGGTGACGAGAACAAGAGTGCCGACGCCGATCTGTCCGGCGAGCAGTGCGGATGCCCGATCCTTGTCGATGACCGCATCGACCGGATGCCACCCCGCCGAGTCGCGCACCACCGGAATGCCTCCCCCGCCGGCCGCGATCACGACAGCGCCGCTGTCGACCAGGGTGCGGATCTGGCTCGCCTCGATGATCGTCTTCGGAATCGGGCTCGCCACCACGCGGCGGTAGGTGTTCTCCCCCATCTCGGTCACCACCCACCCCTCCTCGGCGACCCGCAGCCGCGCCACCTCGGCGGTGAGCTGCCCACCGATCGGCTTGGTCGGCTTCTCGAACGCGGGATCGTCGGCATCCACCTCGGCGTGAGTCAGCACCGCAACCGCCCGGATGCCGCTGTGCCGCGCATCGAGGGCGGAGTCGATCGCGACCGCGAGCATGTGACCGATGCCACCCTGCGAGTCGGCGACCGCGAGCCACAACGGAAGGGCGGGCAGGCCCTCGACCATGGCATCCGGTGCCACGAGCTCGCCGCGGCGCAGAATGTAGCCGACCTGCGGGCCATTGCCGTGGGTGACGACGGCGGTCCAGCCGTCGATCACCAGGGCGGCGACCGACTGAGCGAAGGTCGCGGCGCGCTCGAGCTGACGGTCGACAGAGCCGGGCTCGCCGTCGAGCACGAGGGCGTTACCGCCGATGGCGATCAGTACGGTGTTGTCGTTCGTGGCCGTCATGTGTGTGCTCTCTGCTCGGCGAGGAATCGGGCTGCCTTGAGGAAGACCTCGCTCGGCGCGGTCACGATGCCTGCGCCGATCTGGCCGACGCCCGCCTCCTTGTGCGCGATGCCCGTGTTGATGAGCGGCAGCACGCCGGTGTCGAGAACCTTGAGCACGTCGATACCCGACGGGGTGCCAGCGAAGTTGAGCGGCGGCAGAGGGTAGGCCGGGTGCGGACCGAGCGTGATGCGGCGCATCGAGCGGGTCGCGGCGAGCGCATCGTTCGGGGTACCCCCGACGAACTGGGTGATCGCGGGGGATGCCGCCATCGCGAATCCGCCGAGGCCGAGAGTCTCGGTAATGGCCGAGTCCCCGAGGTCAGGGTTGGCATCTTCGGGTCCGAAGCCGGGGAAGAACAGCCCATCCGCGGGGCCGACGGGGGTGGTGAACCACTCGGTTCCGCTCCCGGCGACCCGAAGGCCAAACTCCACTCCGTTGCGCGCCATCGCGGTGACGAGAGTGGAGTTCTCGACGCCGATCGCGGCATCCAGAGCCAGCTTGGCGGCGGCCATCGAGATGTTGAGAGCGAAGTGATCGTTGCCCGCCAGGAAGGCGAGCACCGCGACGCTGTCGGAATTGGGTTCCAGCTCGGCGATCGTCGGCGCGAGTCGACGGGCCAGGAGCGAGGTCGCTGCGACGTTGCGGTTGTGACCCTCGTCGCCCATCGACAGTGCCTGACCGATGAGCGAGGTGACGTCGATCGGACCGTACTTCTCGAGCGTGCGGTCGAGCACCGGGCCGAGCACATCGCGCATCCACGTCAGCCGAGTGATGACTTCGGAGTCGTACGCACCGAACCGCAGCACCTTGCCGAGGCCCTCGTTGAGGCTCGCAAACGCCTGCCTGCCGTCGTCGAGGTCGGTCGCCACCAGCACCGGCATGGATGGCGCGATGACTCCCGCCATCGGGCCAACGGCCCCGTGGTGGTGACAGGGTGCGACAGCGATCTCGCCGGAGTCGAGCATCCTGAGCGCATCGTCGGCGTTGTCGGCCCAGCCCTCGAACAGTGTGGCGCCGATGAGTGCGCCTCGCATCGGGCCGCACATGCGCTCAACCTCGATGGGCGGACCGGCGTGCAGCAGCGTGCGGCCCTCGGCGATGCCGGGCATCACCTCACGGGCCGGTCGGATGCGCGTCAACTGCGGCTTCACGGCGTGCACCTTCGCGATGGCGACGGCGTTCGCGGCATCCGTCACCTCGTTGTCGAGGGTCAGCGCGAGGCGAGCCACATCGGCGTCGCCGAATGCCGGGGGACGCCAGTCGAGCTGCGTCACCTGGGCCGCGGGAACGCCCTCCACGATCAACGGAAGGCCAGCGTTGATGACGCTGAGTTCGTCGGTAAGGATGCTCATGCAACACCTCCCGCGGCCAGTCGGGCCGCCGCCGCATTGGTCTCGGCGAGCACGACGCCCGCACTGGTCAGGATGCCGCGCTGCCGCGCCAGCCCCTGCGGATCACCCGCCGTACCGCACACCGAGCCAACAACCAGCAGCGTTCTGCCGTCCGCCGCGGCCGCGGCTGTCGCCTGAGCCACAGCCGTCGCCACGGGTGTTGCGGGGTCGGTGTTCGCCCCGTAGCCGAGAACGAGGTCGAGCAGGATCGTGCCGACAGTGGCATCCGAGCCCGCCGCCGCGATCTTCTCGGCACGCGACTCGGGGTCGATCATCGGGTGCGGCTTGCCCGCCGTGTACTCGTCGTCGCCGAGGTCGATGATCTCGGCGACGACTCCGCCGCGCTTGAGAATGATCTTCGACTCGGACGCGAGCGTGCCGCCCGTGTAGAGGCCGAGCACGCGACCGGGCGGCGCGTGCACCGGCTCGGGCTCGGTGACCGTGAACGGATGCCCAGCGAGCCCGGCCGCGGCGAGCGCGCCCCCCTCGAGAGTGCCGCGCACCAGGACGCCGTCGGTGTCGGAGTCGTCTTGGCCGAGGAAGCAGGCGACGACCGGGGTTCCATTGGCGGCGATGCCGGCGAGCCGGGTCAGGAGCGCGTCGGCGACCTCGGGCGCCGGGGGCTTCGAGACCATCATGATGACTGTCGTCTCGGGGTCGTCGATCAGGAAGTCGAGAGCGAGGTTCGCCATCAGGCCGCCCACCTCGGCCGACAGGTCGCGACCGCCGACACCGATCAGCTGCGACACTCCGGCGCCCGCGCCGTCGAGCAGCCGCGACACCTCCTGTGCGCCGGTTCCCGAGGCCGCGACGATGCCGACCGAACCTCGCGCCACCGCGTTCGCGAACCCGAGCGGCACGCCGTCGAGGATCGCGGTGCCGCAGTCGGGGCCCATCATGAGCAGTCGCTTCTCGACTGCGAGGGTCTTGAGCCGCACCTCGTCGGCCACGGCGACGTTGTCGGAGAAGCAGAGAACGTGCATTCCCCCGCGCAGCGCCTGCTCGGCAACGACGGGCGCGTAGGTTCCGGCGATCGAGATTGCGACGAGGTTCGCTGGATGCTCCGCCAGGGCTGCGACGCTGACGCCCTCGTCGATCGTCCCCGGTCGTTGCTCCTCGGTTGCCGACCCGGCGTCCACAGCTGTCAGCCCCGCCTCGGCTGCGTCGAGTGCCGCCGTCACGATCTCCGAGTCGGTGCCGCGCACCACGAAGACAAGATCGTCGGGGGCCGCGGTGAGCCCGTCGGGAAGCATGCCCGAGTCGGCCAGGATGCCGAGGTTCGCGGGCGTAGCCATGACAGCACCGACCCGCACGACCCCGTCGCGCTTCTCGGTCGTCGATGCGATCGCCATCAGAGCGACCGAGTCTCGGTAGAAGTGCGGGAGCACTCGGGAGGAGAGAACCGTGTCGCTCATGCGGCACCCTTCGTTCGATGCGCGAGCTCCGCTCGCAGTGTGGCGGCCAAGCCGGTGAGAAGGTCGACCCCGGAGGTCGCGCCCCACCGGCTCGCACACGCGAGGATCGTGCGGGCGGGCATCCCGTCGACCAGACCGTCGACGAGCTGGTGGACGTGCTCCGCGAAGCGACCGGATGCCGCGGCAACGATGTAGTGGCGGGAGGCCGCCGTCGTCGCGCCGAGCAGTGGGGTCACCGCAGCGGACAGTCGGCTCGCGGCATCCGCTAGGCCAAGTGCAGCGAGGGCGGCAAGCGTGCCGACCACCATGTCGTCACCTGACGGGGTGGTGCCGGGGCCGGCACCGATTAGCTCCGGCAGCAGCACGCGCGGGTCGCCGTGGATGGCCGCCTCAGCGAGTGCCGGGGCGAGCGACCGCACCCGGGCGAGGCCGCCGTCGAAGGATGCCGCAGGGACAGCGTTGCCCCGTGCGAGCTCGGCACTGACCGCATGGATCGCGTCAGAATCGAGGTGTCGGGGGGTGAGGTGCAGATCGACCGGCACGAGAGTTGCGGTCCGCGACCAAGCGGAGAGGTCCACGGGATGCCCGGGCGCGACGGCGGAGAGCTCGCGACGAACACGGGCGAACTCGGCCCGATTCGGAATGCACACACCCCCGGGAGTGACGCCGCCACTCGCGTTGGCAATCGTCAGCAGGTGCTGGGTTGTGGTCGATCGGAGTACCACGGCCGATTGTCCGAGATGGACGATCAGCTGGTATCCAGCTGAGAACCCGTCGGCGGCACTGGCACCGAGCGTCGCATCGATGCGAGCGAGATCGGGTTCCGCAATCATTGCCGCCATCGCCATACTTGGGAATAGTAGGGTCAACGATCACGGTATGGCTCGGTCCGGAAAGGACGACAATCCGGGCGGCGATTGTCCAGAAGGGACAAAGGAGTTGATGTGAGCACGATCACAGTGCGTGAGGTCCTCACTCTGCCCGTGCTCCGCGGCACGTTCGTCGTCGCCGGGCAACGCGGTCTGAGCCGCGCCGTCACTGGGGTGAACGTGATGGAGGTTCCCGACATCGAGTCGTTCGTCAAGGGCGGCGAGCTGCTGCTCACGACGGCGTACCCGCTGCGCGAGCATCCCGAAGATCTGAGCACCCTCGTGCGCACGCTCTCTCGCCTCGGTCTGGCCGGTCTCGCTGTCAAGACCGGGCGCTACCTGGAGAAGCTTCCCGACGAAGCCTTGGCAGTGGCGAACGAGCTCGACTTTCCGGTGATGCTGGTCGCCGAGCACACCTCGTTCAACGAGGTCATCGGCGCCGTGCTCGCCGTCGTGCTGACCGAGTACGGGGCCGAGCCGGCAGGCGCGGAGGCGATCCGGGAGCGTCTCACCGGTGTCGCACTCGCCGGCGGTGGGCTCGTCGAGATCGCCCGAACCCTTGCCGGGGCGCTGGGACGGCACGTCGGCATCCTCGATCCAGACGGCGCCCTGCTCGGCGAGGGGGGCGGCGGCGAACGCGCCGGCAACGACGCGGCACACGAGCCATGGTCATTCCCGATCACCGTGGGTGGCACCGAACGGGGGCGCATCGTCGTGCGCGGCGACGACGAACCGACGCTGGGCCAGCGGCGACTCATCCGGCAGGCCTGCTTCGCAGCCGGGATGCACATCGCGCAGGCCGTCGCGAGCCTCGAACTCGACCGCCAGATGCGGGTGCTCTTTCTCGAGGAGCTGCTCGCGGGCAAGACCATTGACGAGTCGCTTGCTCGCGAGCGGTCACGGCTATTCGGCTGGGACTTCGGCTCCGATCACGTCGTCGTGCTCGCCCGGCTGAGTCACGAGCTTGCGGATGCCACGGTCGCCCGCGCCGCCGAGACCGGGTTCATCAGGGGAGCAGTCGCCTGGGCGCGCGGGCAGGAGGCGGTCGCGATCGTGCCGGCGGCGAGCATCCCGGGGGATGGCACGCCGTGGGTCGAGGCGGCGCACTGGGGTGAGACGCTCGCGCGGCTCGGCGGCGGGAAGGTCACAGTTGCTACGGGAAGCGTCGCGGAATCACCGTCGCGGCTCGCGGAGTCCCACAGCGCCGCCCGGTCGACGTTGGCGATCGCCCAGGCGACCGGACGCGCGAACGCCCGCCACGACCTGCTCGCGCTGGAGCGCGTGATTCTCTCGGTGCCCGATGACCTGCTCGCCGAGCTTGTCGCTGCCGAGCTCGGCCCGCTGATCGCGGTCGACGCCGCGACCGGCTCGGAGTTGTGCGAGACGCTCGAGATGTTCCTCGGCACGGGCAACGCCGCCGATGCCGCTCGCCGACTGTTCATCCACTACAACACGATGAAGCACCGGATGTCGCGCATCTCCGACCTCATCGGTGTCGACCTGCACGACCCACGCGCCCGCCTCAAGCTCGCCTTCGCGCTGCAGGTGCGCAAGTTGGTGGCACTGCCGGAGTGATCTCGGCACACCCAGTCGCGCCGACCGTTACTTCTTCGCGCCCTGCGCCGCCACCGCCGCGGCACCGGCGGCTGCGGCCTCCGGGTCGAGGTACTGGCCGGGGCCGGTGGGGGCGAACGCGTCATCCAACTCGTAGACAAGGGGCATGCCCGTGGGAATGTTGAGCTCCGCGATGTCGTCGTCGCTGATGTGGTCGAGGTGCTTGACGAGGGCGCGCAGGGAGTTGCCGTGCGCGGTCACGAGCACGGTCTTGCCGGCGGCGAGGTCGACGGTGATGTCGCTGAACCAGTAGGGCAGCATCCGGTCGATGACGATCTTGAGGCTCTCGGTGCGGGGGATCTCGCCGTCGATGCCCACGTAGCGCTCGTCGTGCACCTGGCTGTACTCGGCGTCGTCATCGAGCGGGGGCGGGGGCACGTCGAAGCTGCGGCGCCACTCCATGAACTTCTCGGGACCGTACTTCTCGAGGGTCTCCGCCTTGTCGAGGCCCTGCAGCGAACCGTAGTGACGCTCGTTGAGGCGCCACGTGCGCTTCACCGGAATCCACAGCCGGTCGGCCACCTCGAGCGCGAGGTTCGCGGTCTGGATGGCGCGGGTCAGCACGCTCGTGTACAGCACGTCGGGCTTCAGACCGGATGCCGCGAGCAGCTCCCCCGCACGCTTCGCCTCGGTCACGCCCTGCTCGCTCAGGCGCACGTCGACCCAGCCGGTGAAGAGGTTCTTCTGGTTCCAGTCGGAGTTGCCGTGGCGGAGCAGGATCAGGGTGTGCGTCATGGGTTAAGCGTAGCGGGGGCGCCGGTGGTCGAGCTTGTCGAGACCGTGATGCACGACCGGTCTCGACTTCGCTCGACCACCGGAGGGTCAGAGCGTCGCGAGCACGCGCTCCATCGAGTCGTAGAAGCTGTTGTAGCCGTCGATCGTCGCCTGCACCTGCTCGTCGCTGAAGTCGCCACGGTCCTGCGTGAGCGAGACCTCGGTGCCGCCGTCGACGGGCGTGAACGTGGCGACGATCGGCACGCCGGCGTACTCGTCGGGGTTGTCGGAGAGCGTGAAGGCCAGGCGACGCGGACGATCCACCTCCGTGTACTCGCCCTCCCAGTTGATCGTCGGACCACCCGGAATGTTCATGATCGCGGCCAGCTTGCCGCCCACCCGTACGTCGAGGGTGACGCTGTCGAGCGGTACCTCCACGGCCTCGGTGCCGAACCAGACGGCGAAGTGCTCGGGCTTGGTCCAGACATCCCACACCAGCTCGGGCGGGGCTGCGAGGGTGCGCGTGATGGTGAAGCTCTCGGTCATTCTGTTTCTCCTTGTTGCAGGGTGGTGAGCAGGGCGTCGATTGCCCCGAGGTTGTCTTTCCAGAACTGCTCGTAGTCGCCGATCCAACCGGATGCCGCGGCGAGGGGCCGAGCATCCAGTCGGGCAGGGCGGTACCGGGCGTCGCGTCCGCGGCTCACGAGCCCCGCGGACTCGAGCACCCCAAGGTGTTTCGACACCGCTGCGAACGTGAGCGGGAACGGGTCAGCCAGCTCACCGACCGTCGCCTCACCCTGCGCCAGGCGCGCGAGCATGGCCCGGCGCGTGGGGTCGGCGAGGGCCGCGAAGGTGCGGCTGAGCTGATCGGTGGGCATGGGTCAGGTTTCTCCGGATCGTCATTCAACTTGTTGGTTGAATATAGCATCGGGGGTCGAGCTTGTCGAGACCCAACCGACCGCAGCGTTGGCGGAGTTGACGGCCGCGGCGTTGGCGGAGTTGACGGCGGCATTCGGGCGCTGGTGCCTCCTTGTGCAGGAGGGGCGAGGAATGATCGGCGCTCCTGCACAACAGAAGTGTGCGGAGGATGGGGGCTCGATCCGATCTCGACGGACTCGATCCGATCTCGACAAGCTCGATCACCGAAGGCGGCTCGATCACCGAAGGCCGATCTGCGCGCGGCACAATGGGTGCATGCCCATCGGCCAGGTCACGCGCGGAACGACCGGCACCAACCGCCTGCGCCGCATCGACCGGTGGATCGCGCAGCTGCCAGCACTGAGGCGAGCCGAGCATCCGCTGGTCGTCGACCTCGGCTACGGCGCCAGCGCGACCACGACCCTCGAACTGCACCAGCGGCTGGCGCGGGTGCGGCCCGACGTCGAGGTCGTCGGACTCGAGATCGAACCGTCGCGGGTGGCCGCGGCGGTTCCGTTCGCGCGGCCCGGCGTGCAGTTCGCGGTGGGCGGCTTCGAGGTGCCGCTGCCGGGCAGGGGGCGGGATGCCCGTGCCACGGTCATCCGCGCGCTGAATGTTCTACGGCAGTACGACGAGGCCGAAGTGCTGCCTGCGTGGCGCCTCATGGTGTCACGACTGCAGCCCGACGGACTGCTCGTCGAAGGCACCTGCAACGAGATCGGGCGCATCGCCTCGTGGGTGGCGGTGGGCGCCGGCGGGCCGGAGTCGTTCACTGTGGCGCTGCACCTCGCGTCGCTGGCGGAGGCGGGCGAGGTTCCGTCGGTGGTGGCCGAGCGTCTGCCGAAGGTGCTCATCCACCGCAACGTCGACGGCGAGAAGGTGCACTCGCTTCTCATGGAGCTCGACCGGTGGTGGGCGGTGCACGCACCGCTCGGCGTCTACGGCGGGCCACAGCGGTGGCTTGCGACGTGCGCGTCGATGCGCGAGTCTGGATGGCCCGTGCTCGGCACCCGCGCGCGCTGGCGGCTCGGCGAGCTGACCGTCGCGTGGGAGGCGGTGGCGCCGCGCGGGTTCACGTGGTGACCGGTGATCGAGCCTGTCGAGATCCGGCCGGTGATCGAGCCCGCCGAGATCCCGCCGGTGATCGAGCCTGCCGAGATCCCGCCGGTTGAGTAGCCGCGCAGCGGCGTATCGAAACCGCTCGGAGCCCTACAACTCCGGCAGCAGCTCGCGCGCCTCGTCGATCGGCATGCCCGACCCGGCGAGAAGATCGACGGTGAGCGGGCGCAGCATGAGCACGAGGGCGGCGTCGGTCACGTGGGCATCCGGCATCACGCCTGCCGGATCGAGGCGTCGAGCCAGGTCACCGACCAGCGACCGGGACGCGCCCGCGAGCTGCGGGTCGTCCAACTCCTCATTGAGTAGGCGGATGCCCGTGGCGATCTGCGTCATCAGCTCGGCCAGGGCGGGCCGGGGCACGCCGTCGCGCACGAGAAACTCGACCCGCCGCGCGACGGACCGCAGGTGGCGCGCGGTGAGGTCCGCGGCGGTCAGCACCCGGGCATCCCGGTGTAGTTCGGGCAGGCGGGGGCGCAGCCACGGGGAGATGCGCGACACGGCGATCGCGCTGTCGAGGCTCGTCGTCCACGCGTCGACTAGCGGCTGAGTAGTACGCAGTCGACTCAACGCGAGCTCGCCCGCACCGGTATCGGCGTTGCTGAGGCAGTCGATGATCGACTGCATGCTCTGATCAATCGCCGAGAACAGGATGCGACGGTCCCGAGTTGCAGCGCGCTGCGGGTCCCGCGGGATGAGCGCCGTGGCGAGCAGGGCCACAGCGCCGCCGATCGCGGCATCCACGGTGCGACCGAACGGACCCCCCTCGGGAATCGGCAGGATCACCACGAGCGCGGACGGCGTAGCCGCCGCCAGCGCGAAGGCCGGGTTCGAGCGCAGCGCCCGACCGATGACGAACACCACAAGCAGCACGACGACCAGCTGCCACAACCCCTTGCCGAGCATGAGCGACAGCCCGTCACTCAGGGCGACGCCGAGCAGGATGCCGATCACCGTCTCGACCACGCGCCGCGGTCGGGCGTCGCGCGTGAAGCCGAGCGAGTTGATGGTGACCGTCACCGCGAGGATCGGCACCGCATGGCCGAGGCCGTAGTGGGCGATCGAGTACGCGGCCGCAACGGCGGAAACGATCTGGATGATCGCGGGCAGCGACTCCCACACCCGTCGGCCGGCCATGCGCACATCGAGGCGCCGGCGCACCTGGCGTTCGAGCTTGCGCAGAGCCGGGGAGTCGGTCACCGGCGCACGGCGCCCAGTCGCGGCAATCGGGGAACGTTGGCTTCGGCGCCCGCGTCGGTCGGCACGATGACCTCCTGCGCGGCAGCGACCTGCGCACCGTCGGCGGCGACCACGAGGTCGGCTGCGGGGTCGACGTTGCGTTTGATCACGGCGAGCGCGATCGGGCCGAGCTCGTGGTGGATCGCGGCCGAGGTGATGCGTCCGACCTCGGTGGGCGCGGAGTCATCCGCGCTGGGCAGCAGCACCGAGTCGCCTGGCCCGGGCAGCACGCCCTCCGACCCGTCGAGGTGCAGCATCACGAGCCGCCGCGGCGGGTGGCCGAGGTTGTGCACCTTGGCGACAGTCTCCTGACCGCGGTAGCAACCCTTGTTGAGGTGCACGGCCGAGCGCAGCCAGTCCAACTCGTGCGGAATCGTCTTCTCGTCAACCTCGGTCGACAACCGCGGGCGCCACGCCGCGATCCGCAGAGCCTCCAGCGCGAGAGTGCCAGCGGCGGGCACGTCGGCGAGGGATGCCGCGGCGGCAGCATCCGCGCGGTCCACGAGCACCTCGGCATACGTCCACCCCGCGGCGGGGTGCTGCGCAGGGTGCGCGTACTGGTGGCCACCGGGGGCGACATCCAGCCACGGGTCGCGCCAGATCAGGGGGATGCCGTTGGGGGCGGCGGCGACCGCTCGGAGAGCCTCAGCGACCGGGGCGGCGAGGGTGCCGAACGTCGCGTAGTCGGCCGAGCGATCGGCGACCTCGACGCGCAGCATGAAGCGCATGCGGTCGAGCCAGGCGGCCAGTGGCGCACCCTCGGCACCGTCGACCAGCAGCCACGCGGTGACGCCGTCGTCGATGACGCGGATGGCGTGCTCGAGACGTCCGGTCGGGTCGAGCAGCAGGGTCTCGGCCGACGCGCCCGCCGCGAGGCCGGCCAGGGACTGCGACGTCAGGGAGTCGAGCCAGGTGAGGCGATCGGGTCCGGTGACGGTGATGACCGCCCGGTCGGACAGGTCGACGATCGCGGAGCCCGCGGCGAGCGCGCGCTGCTCGCCGAGCGGGTTGCCGTAGTGCTGGGGCGGGGAGCCGACGGCGTTGGGGCGGCGGGCGAAAGGGGTGAGGGTCTCGACAGGCTCGACCACCGGGGCGGGCACCGGCTCAGTCGACACGAGCGAGCCTGCCCGACGCGTGAGTCTTCAGCTGCTGGCCGAGGGCCGCGATGTCCCACGCCCACAGCAGGTGCGAGTCGACCAGGCCGTACAAGCGGGTGGCCGCAGCGTACTCCTTGGCGCTGGCGCTGCGCACCACGGCATCCGTGGCCAGGTCGATGCGGGCGCCCTTGACCTGACCGAGGTACAGCTCGCTCACGCCGTTGGGATGCACGATCGCCGCCTCGATGTCGAAGCCGCCATCGGAGTTGCGCAGGGTCTCGACCGCCGAGGCGGTGGTGAAGGGCTTGTCACCCGTGCCGGCGAGCATGCCCGGCCCCGGGTCGCCCTCCGCGGCGGGGCGGCTGAGCCGCCAGTAACCCGTCTCGGTGACGTGCGGGGTGAGCGCGTCATCCAGAAGCCAGGCATAGGAGTTGTAGTTGAGGTGAGGCAGGCCGTCGTGGGTGAAGCTGACGCGGTGCCCGAACTCGAGCGTCTTGGTCTCGTCGCCGACGCCGTAGTGCACGACGCCAGTGCCCTCCCAGACGCCGAGCAGCCACGAGAGCGGCGCGAGTTCGGCCGGAATATCGGCGTTGAGCGAGATCATGGTCGCCTCAGGCGCCCAGCGACTAGCGCTGGCCGCGGTACAGGTTGTAAAGCACGACGACCGAAACGAACCCGATCGAGAGCGTGGCCAGCAGCAACAGGCCGACGAAGAAGAGCTCAAGGGCGAGAAGCATGAGTCAATACTATCGGGTGGTTTCGGTACGCGGCCTGCGGTCGCTACTCAACCCACCGGGTTTCGATGCGCGGCCCGCGCGCTAGCCGATCAGAGCGAACACGGCCGAGGCAATGGCCAGCACGACGATCGCGCCGGTGACACTCGCCATGGCGCGAACCACGAAGCCCTCTTTGCGCTGAATCGCCAGCTGGATGAAGAACGTCACGATGACGGCACCGGCGAGCGCCACCCCGAGCCAGGTCACGCGCGCCTCGGGTGCGGACGTCAGCCCGATGATCGCTGCTGCGGCTACCGCCGCCAGCCACACGGGCACCACACTCCAGATCTGCCACGTCATACAGTGATCCTAGAGTGGGTCGTAGACTGTCCCCTACGCACTTGGAGGTCGATTGGCGCAGCTGTTGATCCTTACCTCTGCGGTCGACAGTGAAGTCTTCCCCGCATTGGGGCTCCTGAGCCACACCACGAAGCAGATACCCGCCTCACCTGCTTCGCTCATCTCCGCGCCCACCTGCGACCTCATATTTGTGGATGCTCGCCAGGATCTCGCCAGCGCGAAGTCCCTGTGCAAGATCCTCACCACGACGGGCGTGACCGTTCCGCTCATCCTCATCCTCACCGAGGGCGGGCTGACCGCAGTCTCGGCCGACTGGGGTGTCGATGACGTCATCCTCGCGACCGCCGGTCCCGCCGAAGCGGATGCCCGCATCCGGCTCGCCCTCGGCCGCCAGGCACTCGACTCCTCCAGCTCCAAGATCCAGGCCTCGGGTGTCGTCATCGACGAGGCCAGCTACTCCGCGAAGGTGCACGGCCGACCGCTCGATCTCACGTTCAAGGAGTTCGAGCTGCTGCGCTTCCTCGCGACGCACCCGTCGCGTGTGTTCACGCGCGAGCAGCTGCTCAGCGAGGTCTGGGGCTACGACTACTTCGGCGGCACCCGCACGGTCGACGTGCACGTGCGGCGCCTGCGTGCCAAGCTCGGCGACCTCGAGTCGCTCATCGGCACCGTGCGCAATGTGGGCTACCGCTTCAACGTCTACGACGACGACGCCGAGCGACTGACGCCGGCTCCCGTAGCCTCGAGCTGAGAGCGCTCCCGCAGTGGGGTCGGGTGGCGAGAGTGACGCGGGCGGCGGTGCGAGCGCGGCCGCTGGCGAGGGCGGCTCCGCGAGCGGTGCCGTGGACGCCCGACTCGCGCGGCTGATCGCCCGCGCGCGGGCGGCGGACGGGCATCCGCCGTTCTCAGACGGAGCGCTGGCCGAACTCGCGACCGGCGCCCGCGAGGTTGTCTGGCTCGATGACGTCGCCGCCGCGGTGCGCACGGTCAGTGACGCGTCGAGCGCCTCGGTGACCGAGGCCGAGTTCGTCGTCGACCCGGATGCCCGGCGCCACGGTCACGGACGCGCCATGCTCCACCGCGTGCTCGTCGACGCCCCGGGTGACCTGCTGGTCTGGGCCCACGGCGGCCACCCCGGCGCGCGCCGCCTCGCGGCCAGCCACGGACTCGAGCCGGTTCGGGAGCTGCTGCATCTGCGCGGGGAGGTCCCCTCCGGCGCCGAGTTCGCTTGGAAGACCCATGCGGCGGGCGAACCATTGGCCACCTTGGCGAACTCGGTGCACGGCGCCGTGGATGCCCTGCTCGCGACCAACGCGCGGGCGTTCGCCGAGCATCCGGAGCAGGGGCGGCTCACGCGTGCCGAGTTCGACGCCCTCGCCGCCGAGACGTGGTTCGACCCCGAGGATGTGCTGCTGGCGTGGGACGGGGACCGGCTCGCGGGGTTCTGCTGGTTGAAGGTGGAGGGCGGGGGGCCGGTCTCGACAGGCTCGACCACCGGGAACGGCACCGGGGAGTTCTACGTGGTCGGGGTCGACCCGGACTACCAGGGGCAGGGATGGGGACGGCGGCTGGTCGAGGCGGGCATGGCGCGGTTGGCGAGCCGGGGCATCTGCGAGGCCGATCTCTATGTCGAAGCCGACAACGCACCAGCGCTTCGGCTGTACCGGGAGTTCGGGTTCCGCGAGGACAGCATCGACATCCAGTACCGCTGGCGCAGCGACCCCGGCCACTGACACCGGCCACTACACCGGCCACTGACACCGACTTAACCCCCAGTTCACCCGGCAGTGGCAGGATGAACGGATGGACAGTGACCAGAGCCTCGCCGACATCGGGGAGGCGACCGACTCCCTCGACGAGTACGACCTCGACGAGTCGTCGAGTGTCGACGACGGCTCCCTCGCGCCCGAACGCTACCTCGACCGCGAGCTGAGTTGGCTCGCGTTCAATCAGCGCGTGCTCGACCTCGCCGAAGACGAGATGCTGCCCCTGCTGGAGCGCACCAACTTCCTCGCGATCTTCGCGAGCAACCTCGACGAGTTCTTCATGGTGCGCGTTGCCGGCCTGAAGCGCCGCATCGCCACCGGCCTCGCTGTTCCCACCAACATCGGCACCCCGCCCGCGCAGGTGCTCGCCGAGGTGAGCGCGAAGGCGCACGAGCTGCAGGAGCGGCACGCGCGAGCGTTCCGCGAGAGCCTCAAGCCGCAGCTCGACGACGCGGGCATCCACGTGGAGACCTGGGCCGACCTCGGCGAGGCCGACCGGCTGTCGCTCGACGAGATCTTCTCCAGCCAGATCTTTCCGGTGCTCATGCCGCTCGCCGTCGACCCGGCGCATCCGTTTCCCTATATCTCCGGGCTCAGCCTCAACCTGTCGATCCGGGTGCGCAACCCGAAGTCGGGCAAGGAGGAGTTCGCGCGGCTGAAGGTTCCCACGAACCTGCCCCGCTTCATCCAGTTGCCGGATGACGCCTCGGGTCGCCTGCGCTACATCCCCCTCGAAGACCTCATCTCCAATCACCTGGGCGACCTGTTCCCGGGCATGGAGATCATCGCCCACCACGAGTTCCGCGTCACCCGCAACGAAGACGTCGAGGTCGAGGAGGACGAGAGCGAGAACCTCATCCAGGCGCTCGAGAAGCAGATCCTCAACCGTCGGTTCGGTCCGCCGATCCGTCTTGAGATCACCGATGACATGGATGCCGTCACCCTCGGCCTGCTCGTGCGTGAGCTCGACATCACGGAGCAGGAGGTGTACCGGCTTCCCGCACCCCTGGACCTGGGCGGCCTGTTCCAGCTGAACCGCATCGACCGACCCGAGCTCAAGTACCCGCGACATGTGCCGACGACGAGCGTCAACCTGCTGCCGGTCGAGCCGAATGCCGCGCCGGACATCTTCGCGTCGATCGCCCGGCAGGACGTGCTCGTGCACCACCCGTATGAGTCGTTCTCCACGAGCGTGCAGGCGTTTCTCGAGCAGGCGGCGCTCGACCCCAATGTGCTGGCCATCAAGCAGACGCTCTACCGCACCTCCGGTGACAGCCCGATCGTGGAGGCCCTGATCGCCGCGGCCGAGGCAGGCAAGGCCGTGCTCGCACTCGTCGAGATCAAGGCGCGCTTCGACGAGACGGCGAACATCTCGTGGGCGCGCAAGCTGGAGAAGGCCGGCGTTCACGTCGTCTACGGTCTGGTCGGCCTCAAGACCCACTGCAAGCTCGCGCTCGTCGTGCGCCAGGAGGGTGGCGTGCTGCGCCACTACAGCCACATCGGCACCGGCAACTACAACCCGAAGACGAGCCGCATCTACGAGGACCTCGGCCTGTTCACCGCCGACGACCAGGTCGGCAAAGACCTGACGCGTCTCTTCAATGAGCTCTCCGGCTACGCGATCGAGAAGAAGTTCAAGCGGTTGCTCGTCGCCCCGCTCCACTTGCGCAACGGTCTGCTCAAGCGCATCAACGCGGAGGCCGCCAACGCGCGTGAGGGTCTTGCATCGGGCATCCGCATCAAACTGAACTCGATCGTCGACGAGGCCATCATCGACGCGCTCTATCGCGCGAGCAACGCGGGCGTTCCCGTTGAGCTCGTCGTGCGCGGCATCTGCGGCCTCAAGCCGGGCCAGCCCGGGCTGAGCGAGAACATCAAGGTGCGCTCGATTCTCGGGCGCTACCTGGAGCACGCGCGCATCTTCTCGTTCCACAACAACGGCGACCCTCAGGTGTTCATCGGCAGCGCCGACATGATGCACCGCAACCTCGACCGTCGCGTCGAGGCACTGGTGCGCCTCACCAGCCCCGACCACCTGCGTGAGCTCGACGACCTCTTCGATCTGGCGATGTCGGATGACACGTCCAGCTGGTGGCTCGAACCCGACGGCACGTGGACTCGCCACAACCGCGCGCAGGACGGCGCTCCCCTTCAGGACATGCAGAATGTACTCATGAAGCAGATCTCCCAGAGGAAGCGCGGCGGAGTGCTGCGGTGAGTGCCACCGAGTGAGCCCCATAACGCAACCCCCTGTGCTGGCTGCGGGCGCCGTCTGCTGGCGCCTCGTCGGAGGAGTGGCGAAGATCCTCGTCGTACATCGTGACGCGCGGGCCGACGTCTCCCTGCCCAAGGGCAAGGTCGACCCCGGCGAAATGCTGCCGCAGACGGCCGTGCGCGAGATCGCCGAGGAGACCGGCCTTGCCGTCAACCTGGGTGCGCCGCTGGGAACCGTCGAGTACACCCTGCCGAGCGGGCGCGAGAAGGTCGTGCACTACTGGGCGGCCGAGGTCGACGAGCACGCCCTCGAGCTGGCGAAGTTCACTCCGAACTCGGAGATCGCCTCCCTCGAGTGGCTGCCGATCGACGAGGTTCACGATCGGCTCAGCTACCCGCACGACCGCGAAGTCATCGACCGCTTCGCAGAACTGCTCATGACGGGCCGGGCCCGCACCTTTGCCATCATCGCCGTGCGCCACGGCAAGGCGGTGCCGCCGGGAACGTGGGACGGCCCGGATTCATCGCGACCGCTCATGCAGCGCGGGGCAGATCAGGCCACGCAGATCGCCGCAGCCATCGCCGCGTACGGACCCACGAAGATCATCTCGAGCACCGCCGTGCGATGCCGCTCGACCATCGAACCCCTGTCGCAGCTGACAGGGCTGCCGGTCAAGACGACGGCCGGCATCAGCCAGGACGCGTTCGAACACGGCCAAGCCACGGTCGAGAAGATCGTGGGCAAGCGACTGCGCAAACAGAAGACCGTGGTGCTCTGCAGCCACGGTCCGGTTCTGCCGCAGATCGTCGGCGAGGTGGCGGCGCAGACGAAGTCGGCGGTCACCGCCGACATGCGCCGGTCCGTTTCGCTCGGCACGGGCGACTTCACGGTGCTGCATGTTTCGTGCGAGCATCCGCTCTCGGGCCTGGTTGCCGTCGAAACCCACAGCCCCGACTGAAACACGCGGCGAACACACGCAGGTGCGCCAGTCGTTACGGCGTCGTTCACCTTCCGTTTACCTTGCGGGCCGAGCGTGGTTAACCCCAGTGCTTAGGTTCGTCAGGTGGGTCGCACTGGCCCGCGGTAACAATCACACTTCCGAAGGGTTAAACGTGAACTTCAAGCGCCTTGGCACCATCGGTGCCATTGCAGTTGCAGGCACCATCCTCCTCTCCTCTTGTGCAGCAAACGAGGGTGGAACCACCGAGCCGACCACGGGTCCGGCTCTCTCCGGCACGATCGATGGCGCTGGCGCGTCGTCGCAGGGATCGGCGCAGGAGGCCTGGATCGCAGCGTTCCAGACCGCCAACCCCGACCTGACCATCAACTACGACCCCTCGGGTTCCGGCGCTGGCCGTGAGGCGTTCATCGCCGGCGGCGTCGCGTTCGCGGGCACCGACTCCTCGCTCAAGCAGGAGGAGATCGACGGTGGCTTCGCGGGTTGCACCCCCGACACCGGTTACATCCAGGTTCCGGCCTACATCTCCCCGATCGCCGTGATCTTCAACGTGGAGGGTGTTGACAAGCTCAACCTCGACGCCGTGACCCTCGCCAAGATCTTCAAGGGCGACATCACCACGTGGGATGACGCAGCCATCGTTGCTCTGAACAAGGACGCCAAGCTTCCGTCGGCCCCCATCACCGCCGTGCACCGCTCGGACGACTCGGGTACCACGAAGAACTTCGCTGACTACCTGTTCCAGAACGCTCCCGACGTGTGGACCGAGAAGCCCGCTGACCCGTTCCCCTACGCGACCGGTGAGGCCGCTCAGGGCACCTCGGGTGTTGTCGACGCAGTGACCAACGGCACCAACACCATCGGTTACGCTGACGCCTCCAAGGCTGGCGACCTCGGAACGGCGGCCATCCAGGTCGGCACCGAGTTCGTGAACTACTCGGCAGAGGCTGCAGCCAAGGTTGTCGACGAGTCCCCCGCCGGTGACACGAACAACGGCACCACGGACCTGTCGATCAAGATCAACCGCACCACGACCGACGCGACCCACTACCCGCTCGTTCTGGTGAGCTACATCGTCACCTGCACCGAGTTCGTTGACGCTGAGGTTGCCCCGCTGGTCAAGGGTTACATCACCTACATCACCAGCCAGGATGGCCAGGCTGAGGCTGCCGCTTCCGCCGGCTCGGCGCCGCTCTCGGCCGCCCTGTCGGACAAGGTTGCGACCGCTCTCGAGGCGATCAAGTAGCACCTGTGCAGTAACTGTCGGGCTGCGGCTGGCGTGCATTGCACGCAGGGTCGCAGCCCGACAGACTGTAGAGCACCGGCCCTCCCCGAATCCTCCCCCAAGATCCACACCACCCAGGTCGCGCAGGAAGACAGGAATGACGACAGGAACCCCGTCGCTGCGAGCGAAAGCCCGCCCGGCCGACCGAATCTTCGCCGGCAGCACCATCGTCGCTGGCAGCCTCATCCTCGCGGCCCTCGCCGCGGTCGCCGTCTTCCTGGTCGCACAGAGCATCCCCGCACTGGTCGCCGACCCCGCCGAGCTCAAGGGCTCACCGTCGAGCTTCTGGGCCTACGTCGGGCCGCTCGCGTTCGGAACCGTCTGGGCAGCACTGCTCGCCCTGATCATGGCACTGCCGCTCTCGCTCGGCATCGCCCTCTTCATCTCGCACTACGCCCCGCGGCGCGTCGCCCAGGGCCTCGGCTACGTCATCGACCTGCTGGCCGCCGTGCCGTCGGTCGTCTTCGGCCTGTGGGGCATCAAGGTTCTGGCCCCCGCCGTCACCCCGCTCTACGGCTGGCTGGTCGACAACCTGGGCTGGATCCCGCTGTTCGCCCCTCCGGTCTCCGGAACCGGTCGCACCATCCTCACCGTCGCGATCGTGCTCGCCGTCATGATCATCCCGATCATCACCGCCATCACCCGCGAGGTCTTCCTGCAGACCCCCGTGCTCCACGAGGAGGCCGCGCTCGCGCTCGGCGCCACCCGCTGGGAGATGATCCAGATGGCGGTGCTGCCGTTCGGTCGCCCCGGCATCATCTCGGCCGCCATGCTCGGTCTGGGTCGCGCCCTCGGCGAGACCATGGTGGTCGCCATGGTGCTCTCCCCCGCGGCCCTCATCACGATCGTGCTCACGGGTTCGCAGAACCCCTCGACCATCGCCGGCAACATCGCCCTGAACTTCCCCGAGGCTCACGGTGTCGGCGTCAACGCCCTCATCGCAACCGGACTCATCCTGTTCGTCATCACGCTCGTGATCAACTCGATCGCGCGCTTCGTGATCAACCGCCGCAAGGCATTCTCGGGAGCCAACTGATGACCACGACGACCGCCAGCACGGGCATCGTGAACTCCCTGACCACCGGCAGACTTCCCAAGTGGGCGCCGTGGGCGCTCCTGGCCGGCAGCTGGCTCGCCATGTGCGCCGTGTTCGCTCTCGTCGCCGCCGCGAACGGCAGCGAGTTCAACATCGTGCTGTCGATCTTCCTCGGCACCGTGCTCTTCGACGTGCTGATCTTCGTCGTCGCCTACCTGGTCGAGGGCGTTCGTCAGGCCAAGAACCGCCTCGTCACCTCGCTCGTGCTCACGGCGTTCATCATCGCCCTGCTGCCGCTGATCTCGCTGCTCTTCACCGTCGTCGTCAGCGGAGCCGCCCGCTTCGACCCGCTGTTCTTCACCAGCTCGATGCGCAACGTGGTCGGCGAAGGTGGCGGTGCGCTGCACGCGATCATGGGCACGCTGCTGATCACCGGCATGGCGACGCTCATCTCCGTGCCCGTCGGTCTGCTCACCGCGATCTACCTGGTCGAGTACGGTCGCGGGCCGCTCGCACGGGCGATCACCTTCTTCGTGGATGTCATGACGGGCATCCCGTCGATCGTCGCCGGTCTGTTCGCCTTCGCCTTCTTCGCCCTGGTGTTCTCAGACCCGGGCATCCGGTTCGGCTTCGGTGGCTCGGTAGCGCTGTCGCTGCTGATGATCCCCGTGGTGGTGCGCTCGAGCGAGGAGATGCTCAAGATCGTGCCCAACGAGCTGCGCGAGGCCTCGTACGCGCTGGGTGTGCCGAAGTGGCTGACGATCCTCAAGATCGTCATCCCCACGTCGATCGCCGGCATCACGACCGGTGTCACGTTGGCCATCGCCCGCGTCATCGGCGAGACCGCGCCCCTGCTCATCATCTCCGGATTCACCGCGAGCATGAACTACGACCTGTTCAGCGACCGCATGATGAGCCTTCCGGTGTTCGTGTACACGCAGTACGCGAACCCCGGCTCGGTCGTGCAGCCCTACCTCGACCGCGCTTGGGCGGGCGCACTCACCCTGATCCTGATCGTGATGGCGCTCAACCTCATCGCGCGACTCATTGCCCGCATCTTCTCCCCCAAGCTCGGCCGCTAGGCCTCAGCACAGATAAGGAAACCCGTGTCCAAGCGCATCGAGGTCAACGACCTGAACGTCTACTACGGCAAGTTCAAGGCCGTCGAGGATGTCACGCTCAGAATCGAACCCCGCACCGTGACGGCCTTCATCGGCCCCTCCGGCTGTGGCAAGTCGACGTTCCTGCGCACGCTCAACCGCATGCACGAGGTCATCCCCGGCGCCTGGGTGGACGGTGAGGTGCTGATCGACGGCAACAACCTCTACGGCCCCGGCGTCGACCCGGTGCTCGTGCGCCGCCAGGTGGGCATGGTGTTCCAGCGTCCGAACCCGTTTCCCACGATGTCGATCCGCGACAACGTGCTCGCTGGCGTCAAGCTCAACAACACCCGCATGTCGAAGTCGGACGGCGACGCCCTCGTCGAGAAGAGCCTGCAGGGCGCCAACCTCTGGAACGAGGTCAAGGACCGCCTGCACCTGCCCGGCTCGGGCCTCTCCGGTGGTCAGCAGCAGCGCCTCTGCATCGCTCGCGCGATCGCGGTCTCGCCCGAGGTCATCCTCATGGACGAGCCCTGCTCGGCACTCGACCCGATCTCCACCCTCGCTATCGAGGACCTGATCGAGGAGCTCAAGACCGAGTACACGATCGTGATCGTCACGCACAACATGCAGCAGGCATCCCGTGTCTCGGACCGCACGGCGTTCTTCAACATCGCGGGAACCGGCAAGCCGGGCAAGCTCATCGAGTACGACGACACCACGACGATCTTCTCTAAGCCGAGCGTTCAGGCCACTGAGGACTACGTCTCGGGCAAGTTCGGTTGATTCGGCGCCGGCTGGTTGAGTAGCCGCGAAGCGGCGCATCGAAACCGGTTGTCGGTCAGGAGTCGACCACCACGATTGTGCCGTGCACGTCGCACGCCGCGGCGAGGGTGTTGTAGATCGTGCCGAACTGGATCAGGTTGCGATGCAGCAGGTCGACCCTGCGCTCGCTCTCGCCAGTCACAATGCGAAGCTCGTATTCGAGCTCAGTGAACTTCGGCGGAACATCCTGACGATGGGCCGTGACGCTCACCTCGGCGCTCTCGTAGTCGAACGGCATCATCGCGCGCGCTCGCTCGAGACCCTTGAGCAGGCATCCGGCCAGTGCAGCCGACAGCAGTTCTGCGGGGCCGGGCAGACCCGACGGCGAAGGAGGCTGCCAGGCCGAGTCAAGTGGGATGACGGCCTCGCCCGCCGTGATACTGGATGCGCGGTCGGCGGTGGTGCGCGCCCTCACGCTGTAGGTACCGGACGAATCAGTCATGAGTCCAGCGTGAACGGCGGATGCGACTGGTGCCAGAGCCGATGGTCCCGTCTACCGCGGCAGCTCGCGGTCGAGCAGGGCGAGCACCATCGAGGGCAGCGCCAGTGCGCACATCTCGACGAACCAGAACACCGCCATGCCGGTCTCCGCCGTGATACCGCTGGTTGAGTAGCCGCGAAGCGGCGTATCGAAACCAGCACGGTGGCCCGGTTTCGATACGCGCTTCGCGCTACTCAACCCGCCGGCGCCTACCCGAAGGTGAACGAGTAGGCCTCGAGGCCGGGTGACAGCGTCACCTCGAGGGTGCCCTTGACGGCCCCACCCATCGGGATGATCGAGTACGAGTTGGGCGTGCCCGACACCTCGAACTCGCGCTTCTCACCGTTGACCGTGACGGTCACCGTGCCCTCGCCGCCCAGCACCATCCGCACCTCGCGGGCGGTGTAGTTGAGCCGGATGCTCGCGGGCCCGTTCGCCGGCTGGGCGTTCTGGAAGTCGAGCGTCCAGTCACCCTTCAGCGCGAACGAGTCGTCGGCCAGGGTCGACGGGTAGCGATAGCTGTTCGTGCCCGACGCGTACTTCTCGTCGCCGCCGAAGTTCACCACCTTGCCGAGGCTCAGGTAGGTCTCCGGGGTGGTGGAGCCCGACTCGGGGGTGTCGTCCGAGACATCCGTTGCCGGGGGCAACTGCACGTCGGGGTTGGCCGTGACCAGCAACTGGCGGATGAGCTCCTCGGTGTTGGCGTAGCCACCCTCGCCGAACTTCACGTGCCGCACGGTGCCCTCGGCATCGATCAAGTAGTGCGCGGGCCAGTAGCGGTTGCGGTAGTTGGTCCACGTGCTCAGGTTGTTGTCCAGCGCTACGGGATAGGTGATGCCGAAGTTGCGCGCCCCCGCCATGACGTTGGCGGGCACCTTCTCGAAGGCGTACTCGGGCGAGTGGATGCCGATGACCTCGAGTCCGGCATCCTTGTAGGCGTCGTACCAGGCCGTGATGTGCGGAATCGAACGCTGGCAGTTGATGCACGAGTAGGCCCAGAAGTCGACGAGCACGACCTTGCCCTTGAGCTCAGCCAGATCGACCGGCTGGTTGTTCTCGGTGTTGAACCACTGCTGGATGCCCGTGATGTCTGGCGCTGTGCCGCAGCTCTCGAGCTCGGTGGCGCCGTTGGTGCAGAGGTCGAGGTCCTTGTTCTGCTCGTTCTCGAGCCCGCCCAGGTCGAGCTGCTCGGCGATGGCTTCCGAGTTGGAGAACTGGTCCTGCAGCGCGCTCGTGTAGTCGGGGATGAGCCGCTGGATGAGCTGCGGCACGTTGAACACCAGGCCGATCGACAGGGCGATCATGAGCACCCCGCCGATGACGCGGATGCGCTGCTGGTGCTTGCGGAACGTCTTCACCCGCTCGGCGACGCGGCGGCCGGCGAGCGCGAACACGAGCAGCGGCAGTGCAGCGCCGAGCGCGAAGCTCACCGTGAGCACGATCGTCTCGGTGCCGATGCGTCCGGTCGAGCCCGCCACCGTGATGGCTGCCAGCACCGGACCGGCGCACGGCACATAGACGGCGCCGAGGGCGAGGCCGAGCACGAATCCGCCGCGGTCGGTGCCGACGTTCTTCTGCGGGATCCACGAGAACGGCTTCTCCAGGATGTGCTGGAACTTCGGCACGATGAGACCGACGCCGATGAGCACCAGCACCACGATGCCGGCCCAGCGCAGGAAGTCCTGCGGCAGATTCAGAAGCGCGAGAATCAGCGAGCCGATCAGGGTGAAGACGCTGAACGCCACCACGAGGCCGGAGATGACGAGGTAGGGGCGCCAGCGCGAGACGGCGGGTGTGGCATCCGGACCCCCATCGGTGCGGGCGCTGAGCGCGCCACCCGACAGGAAGATGACCGGCAGCACCGGGAGTATGCAGGGCGAGATTCCGGTGATGAGGCCACCGAGGAATCCGATGAGGGCGAGGCTGAACACGTTGTCCTCCGTGAGGTGAGGCGGGGCAGGCGGGGTTCCGCCGGTCTCACGCAGTTCGGAACGGTGGCGCCGAACGGTTGGCTTCGCTGCCCGAACTGCCCAGAACTCGGCCGCCGAGGGCCGCCAACCTGAGCGAAACCTCCGAACGGCACCCAATTCCAAACCACTTCGGCGAGGTGTCCGAACTGACCTGTGATGGCTGACACACCGGTTGGCCCTCACGGCCTTCGGGGGCCACTCACATTCACAAGGAGAATCCCATGCGAGTTCTGAAGCGCAACACCTTCGCTGCACTCACTCTCGCTGCCGTGGCCACTTTCGGCCTCGCAGCGTGTGCACCTGCCGCAACCGACACCGCGACCGAGCCGTCGTCGCCCGCCGCCGAGGCGCCGATGGACGACTACACGGGCGACCTGGTCGGCGCCGGCTGCGCCGCCTACGCCGAGGCTGTGCCCGACGGCGGTGGCTCGATCGTGGGCATGGCCCAGGATCCGGTTGCGGTCGCGGCATCCAACAACCCGCTGCTGAAGACCCTGGTCGCCGCGGTCAGCGGACAGCTGAACCCCGACGTCAACCTCGTCGACACGCTCAACGGCTCCGAGTTCACCGTCTTCGCTCCGGTGGATGACGCGTTCGCGAAGCTCCCCGCCGAGACCGTCGAGGCGCTCAAGCTGCCGGAGAATGCCGCGCTGCTGACCAGCATCCTCACCTACCACGTCGTGCCCGGCCAGATCCTGCCGTCGGACATCGACGGTGAGCTCACCACCGTCAACGGCGCGAGGGTGACCGTGACCGGCAGTGGCGACAACATCAAGGTGAACGACGCGACCGTCATCTGCGGTGGCGTGCACACCGCCAACGCCACGGTGTACCTCATCGACACCGTGCTCACGCCTCCGGCCAGCTAACCCTGCCGGAAGACAACGGGGGCCCGCGTGACGTCACGCGGGCCCCTCTTCGTGCGCCGGGGCATCCGCTGCAGATTGAGGCAAACCGATCGAGCGGATGCTCCGAACCAGCTGCATGAGGACCATGACGACGAGAGCCATCGGGCGGGAGATCTGCGATGCTTGAACTCGTGCCGGGGGAACGTAACGTGAGCGATCCTGCCAGCGAGACTCCCGCCTCTCGCCTGCAGGAGCTGCTCGCCCGGGTCGGTCGGGGGGACCGCCAGGCGTTCAGCGCCCTCTACGACGAGATGGCGCCGCGCGTGCTCGGCCTCGTGACCCGCCTGCTGCGCGACCCCGCGCAGTCCGAGGAGGTCACCCAGGAGATCTTCCTCGAGATCTGGCAAACCTCTTCACGTTTTGATCCGAACAAAGGGGGAGCGTCAACCTGGATTCTCACCATGACCCATCGTCGGGCCGTGGACCGGGTGCGCGCCTCACAGGCGTCCCGTGACCGCGATGTGAAGGTCGGCATCCGGGATCTCGACGCCGACTACGACCACGTAGCAGAATCCGTTGAAGTACGAATCGAACATGAAAGGGTGGAGAAGGCCATGGCACGACTGACCGACATGCAGCGCCAGGCGATCACCCTGTCGTACTACGGCGGCTACAGCAACAGCGAGGTCGCCGAGATTCTCAGCGTGCCGATCGGCACGATCAAGACACGTATCCGTGACGGAATGATCCGCCTGCGCGACGAGATGGGGGTGGCATCGTGACGAGCGACAAGGAACTCGGCAACCTGTCCGGCTCCTACGCCCTCAATGGGCTGGATGCCGCTGACCTCGCCGAATTCGAGGCTCACCTTCAGCAGTCCCACGCCACCCGCGACGAGGTCACGGAGCTGACGGACACCGCGGTGCTGCTCGGACTCGCGACCCAGCCGGTGCAGCCCTCGGCGGGACTCAAGGCGTCGATCATGGGGCAACTGGATGCGCATCCGCAGCTTCCGGTCGCGGCCTCCTCGGCGGCTGGCGCTTCCTCGGCGTCGGTGGCGACCGCGGCCTTCGAGTCGCCCGCCGGCCGCAAGGCTCAGGCGCGCTGGTTCACCCGCCCGGTGACTGCGCTGGCCGCGGTGGCGGCCGCGATCGCGCTGTTCGTCGGCGGTGGGGTCGTCACGACCTCGCTCGCCCAGAACAACTTCGCCCAGCAGCAGGCCGATCAGCTCGCCGCCATCAACTCGGCGGATGACGCGCAGCGCGCCAGCGTCGACCTCGCCGACGGCGGCACCGCCACCCTGGTCTGGTCGAACACGCTGCTGAGCTCGGCGCTCATCGTGGACGGCCTCGCTCCCCTGCCAGCCGACCGCACCTACGAGCTCTGGTACATCAACGACGCGGGCGCACGCCCCGCCGGCACCTTCGGGGTCGCCGGCAGCGGCAGCACCTGGCGCGTGCTCGACGGAACGATGAAGGCCGGCGACACCGTCGGCGTCACCGTGGAGCCGCGCGGCGGGTCTGACGCACCGACGACCGACCCGGTGGTCGTGATCGCTTCCGCGTAGCACCCCGCTGGTTGAGTAGCCGACGGAGTCGGCGTATCGAAACCAACATCGCGGTTGCATGGTTTCGATACGCGGCCCTTGGCCGCTACTCAACCAGCGGGCAGAAGTAATGCCGGGCCGCAGAACGCCTCTCGGCGCAAGGCCGCTCGAAGCGGCTATTAGTGGAGCCCGGGGTTACTGCGGCCCGGCCGAACTAGTTTACCAAAGCGAAGCGGTGGTGGAGCCGGTGGTCGAGCTTGTCGAGACCGGATGCCGCGCGCTGACCCCGCTCGCGCGCATGCTGCGGACACGCACGCCGGTTCACGCGAATGCTGCGGACACGCGCGGGCGCTACGGCAGGCCGAAATGTCCGCAGCGTGCGCGCGAGAGCGGGCCGACCTAGTCCAGGCTGCCGATCCGGTAGAGGCGGGCCGAACCCGTCAACTCCTCGGCGGTGAGGGTGAGGCGGTTGGCTCGAGTGGTCAGTTCGGTGGCACGTTCGGGGTTGGTGGGGTCCGCGTCATCCGCGATGCTGGTGGCCCCGGCACTGAGGATGCGGCAGAACGCGGCGGCGCGTTCCAGCGCGATGGCGAAGTCGCCGCGGAACAGGCCGCGCAGGATCTGGTCGGCGAGCTCGGTGATCTCGTCGGGTCCGGCCGGTTGGGGTGCGCCGGCCACGGCGGCGTCGATGGTCGCCAGCACCTCGGTGCCGCGCTGGAACAGGAGGGCCGTGCCATCCGGGTCCTGGCGGATGACGACCCGCACCAGGTAGATGCGCCACAGCGCGCCCGGCAGGCTGCGAGGGCTGGAGCGCGCCCACAGCTCGGCGAGCGCGTCGATTCCGTGCGAGTCGGTGTAGGCGACGAGCCGCTCGAGCACAGCGGGGTCGTCGGTCTCGCGCGCGCGGTTGACGAGGGCGTGGGCGGTGTCGTGGGCGACGCGCAGAATCTGGGCGGGGTCTTCGCCGCCCTCGTACTCGTCGAACTTGTCGCCCGAGTACTGGGTGGGTTTGTGGAAATCGTCGGCCATCAACTCAACGGTACGCTTGATCTGTAGGGCCTGTAGCTCAGTTGGTAGAGCATCGGACTTTTAATCCGCGGGTCGCGGGTTCGAGCCCCGCCGGGCCCACGCGTCGGTGTCGCCCACCGGGCGGCGACGGCACGTCTTCCCGGAGTAGAAGAACTCAGCCGGGGTCCCCATCGCGCCGGTTCCGACGCGTCGCCGCGATCCGGGATGCCACGCACTCACGCCATAACCAGCGACGTGGCGGCCTGGGCCCCCGCTGAGCAGACCGATGCATCGCGCAGCGATGTGTCGGCGGCTCAGTAGGGGAACGATGGGGCGTCGAGCCCCGCCGGGCCCACGCGTCGGTGCGCGCAGCCGTCGTCCCCCTCGCGCTGGTTCCGACACTTTGCCGTCTTCCGGACACAGGCGCGGTACAGTGGCAAAGCTAGTCCGATGACGAAAGCAAAGATTGTCGGTTCGCTATGAAGACCCCCTCCACTGACACGCCCCACGCGATGCCCGGTTCGGAATCGGCACCGGTTGGTGCGGACAGGGGAGATCCCGTGTGCTGGCTGGCCGAGGTGTGCATCCACTGTGGGGCGCTCAGCGATGTCACCGATGCCGTGTGCTGGCGTTGCGGGGAAAGCCGTCCGCCGGCGGGCGCATGACCAGCATGCTCGCGGGCTTGCTCCGCACCGAGTTGCCCATCATCCTCGGGCCTTTCGGGGGACTCTCGTCAATCGAGCTGACGTCGACAGTGAGCAATGGCGGCGGTCTCGGCAGCTACGGCCTCTACGGGTACACGGCGCAGCGCATTCGGGAAACGGATGAGCTCCTCAAGGGCGCCACCGACCGGTCTTTCGCCTTCAATTTGTGGCTTCCGTCGGACGAGGAACGTGATCCGAGCCCGACCGATTTCGCACACGCGAGGGCCGCGGTTGCTGAGATCTTCGCCGAACTCGAACTGCCGCTGCCCGAGCGCCCGGAGCGCTTCCTGCCGCCTTTCGACGAGCAGATCGAGGCAGTGTTGGAGTGTGCCCCGGCCGCGGTGAGCTTCGTCTATGGTGTTCCGGCAGCAAGCGTCATCCATCGCGCTCATGCACTGGGCACAACAGTCATCGGGACGGCAACTACCGTTGATGAAGCGATCGCCCTGCAGGCAGGTGGTGTGGATGTCATCGTTGCTACCGGGTCAGAAGCCGCCGGGCACCGGGTCTCTTTTCTTGAGAGCGCCGAGCAGTCGCTGGTGGGCACCTTCGCGCTCGTCCCCCAGGTCGTTGATGCCGTCAGCGTTCCTGTCGTCGCTGCCGGCGGAATCGCCGACCGACGGGGTGTCGCTGCCGCTTTCGCACTCGGCGCGGACGGCGTGCAGGTCGGAACAGCGTTTCTTCGCACTCGCCAGTCAGCAGCGAGCGACGCCCACCGGCGCGCGATCGACGAGACTCTGGCGCATGGCACGGTTCTCACCCGCGCGATGAGCGGACGCCTCGCTCGAGGAGCCCCGAACCGCGCAACTCGCCTCATCGAGGCCGCCAACGCGATCGCATCATTTCCAGCCCAGAATTGGCTCACCGGTCAATTCCGCGCTGAAGCTGGCCGGCGCGGAATCGGAGATCTGCAATCACTGTGGCTGGGACAGGCCGGTCGCATGGCGAAATTCGACGATGCCGTTGACCTGCTCACGGAGTTGCGGCTGGGCCTCTAACCGGCAGGGATGAGATGGCCGAGGCGGTCACGCTTCGTAGCGAGATAGGCGTCGCTAGCTTCACCCGCGCTGATGACCAGCGGGATGCATTCCGCAACGTCGATCCCCTGAGCCATCAGTTGGGCGACCTTGTCGGGATTGTTCGTGAGCAGTCGAATGCTGTTGAGCCCGAGCTCATCGAGGATCGCCGTCGCATCCGCGTAGTCTCGAGCATCCACCGGAAGGCCGAGCGCGGTGTTCGCGTCGACGGTGTCGAGACCCCCTTGTTGGAGGCGATAGGCGCGCAGCTTGTTGACCAGACCGATGCCTCGACCTTCGTGGCCGCGGAGGTAGATCACAACTCCACCATCTCGAGCGATGGTACGAAGGGCGGAGTCGAGCTGAGGACCGCACTCACACTTGAGCGAGCCCAGGGCCTCACCAGTCAGACACTCGGAATGCACGCGAACAGTGGGTGTTGGCCCAAGCGGACCAGCGATGAGCGCCAGATGTTCGACCCCAGCATCGACCGACGTATATCCGCGCACGCGCAGTTCGCCGTGGATCGTCGGAATCAGAGTCTCAACCTCGAACCTCACGCCGGTCATCGAACCGCACTCATCGCCGCCTGGACGGTGGCCACGAGCTCCTCGCCTGATGCGATGAACTTCTCCACCCCTTCCCGTTCGAGCGTCTCCGTAAGGGAAGGCAGATCCACCCCCAAGGTCGCGATCTGATGAAGCGTGTCTCTGGCTTGGTCATAGGCTCCGGTGATCGTGTCTCCACCGAGGTGAGCGTGATCGACCACCGCGTGCAGTGTCTTCTCCGGCATCGTGTTGATGACATCGGATGCCACAAGCTCGACGACGTAGTAGGTGTCGGGTGTCGCGGGGTTCTTCACCCCGGTGGATGCCCACAGCGGCCGTTGCGGATTGGCCCCGAACTTGCTGAGTCGTTGCCACCGCTCCGACGCGAGGGCTTGCCGGTAGATCTCGTAGGCAAGGCGCGCGTTCGCCACTCCGGCCTCGCCGCGAAGACTGAGTGCCTCCGCCGTGCCCACTGCTGTGAGGGCGGCATCGACTGCGCCGTCAACCCGAGAGACGAAGAAGGATGCCACTGATCGAATGGCTCCCAGGTCGAGCCCCGCGAGATGGGCCTGCTCGAGGCCGGTGAAGTAGGCGTCGATGACCTGCCGGTAGCGGTCAAGGGAGAAGATGAGGGTCACGTTGATGCTTATGCCCTTCGCTGTCGCAGCAGCTATCGCCTCCACACCTTCGGACGTCGCCGGGACCTTCACGAAGACGTTCGGGCGCGCTGTTCGCGCACGAAGAACCTCGATCTCCGTCATCGTCGCCGCCGCATCGCGAGCGACACTCGCGCCGACCTCAATGGACACCCACCCGTCGCGCCCGCCGGTTGCGATGAACGTCGGGTGCAGGATGTCGGCCGCCGCCACGACGTCGTCGACAGTCAAGGTGAGGGCCACCTCGTCCGCGGTGACGTTGTGGGACGCCAGTTCGCGGATCTGGCCCTCGTAGGCGCTCGATCCGCGAAGCGCGTTGGCGAAGATCGTGGGATTGGTGGTGATGCCGACGACATTGCTGTCCCGGATGAGCTGCGCAAGATCGCCGGAAGCGATCCGATCCCGAGACAGGTCGTCGAGCCAGATGCTGACTCCGAGGTCACTGAGTTCCTGAGCCCCGGTAGTCACAGCGACTCCAGCGGCACATCAACGTCTCGCAGCATCGCGGCGTCGATGCGACGGGCCCGACGAATGACACCCTGCAGGGCCTTTTCTGGGTCAGGGATGTTGACGTTGGCTCCGGCCACCGCGCGCCCATCGCGGAGCCAGAACACCGAGAATGAGCCCGTATTCACGTCGCCGCGGGTAACCAGTTCGGCGCCATCAATCAGCGGCGCATAGCCGGCGAATTGCAGAGTCACGTCAAATTGCTGGCTCATGAAGGTGGGGAGGTCGTCGTAGACCACATCCTCGTCACGCATGATCTTCGCGACGGCAACTCCCGCCTTCATAGCATTCGAGAGGTGTTCGCTGCGAATGTGCACCCCAGCCGCAGGGTGAAACGCGTTGGCCACGTCGCCCGCAGCGAACACGTGCGGATCGCTTGACGCCAGCCTCTCGTTCACCTTCACACCGTTGTCGAGGACAAGTCCGGCGGCCTGCGCGAGATCGACGTTCGGGGTGGCACCGATCCCGACGATCACGACATCCGCCGGGACGATCTCGCCATCGGTCAGCCGCACTCCGCTCACCCTGCCGCCGTCGGCGACAAGGGAGTCAACGGATACCGATGGCCGCACGACATTCCCATGGCGGGTCTGCTGCTCTGTGAAGAAGCCCCCGAGCTCATCGCCGATGGACTGCGACAGGGGAACGGCCTCGCGCGCAAGGATGGTTACCTCATTGCCGAGCATCCGCGCACTTGCCGCAACCTCCAACCCAATCCATCCGGAACCGATCAACACGACTCGCTTGCCGCCCTGCGCGAGTTCGTCTCGCAGGCTGTCGGAATCCTCGAGAGTTCGCAGGTAGTGCACCCCCGGTGCCTCAGCACCTGCGACGTCAAGTCGCCTCGGGGTCGCCCCCGTGGCCAGGAGCAGCCGGTCATAGTTCAGGCTCTCACCATGGTCGAGGTGCACGAGCCTCGAGCCAAGGTCGAGACCAGCGACAACGGTGCTCGTCAGCAACCTAACGTCATTGTCGGTATACCATCCGGCCTCGTCGAGGTACAAAGACTCACGATCCGCGTCGCCGCGCAGGTAGTGCTTCGAGAGTGGAGGTCGGATGTAGGGACGGTATGACTCTCGACCGAGCACGGTCAGACGGCCAGAGAACCCCTGGCGCCGCAGTGCAGCGGCGGCGGTACCCCCCGCTGGTCCCGCACCAACAATGACAAAATGCTGACTGGACATCATTCTCCTCGAGGCCTGTGTGGTGGCCTCCAGAGCGACGATAGGACTCACCGTTTCTATTGTCAATGTTTACAGTTTTAGAGATAGAGTGGCCCCATGAGCAGAAGCAACCAGCAGGAGTCGCTTCACGCAATCGCTGTCGCGAGTGACCCCCTCAGACAAGGCCTTGTTGCCTTTGCCGTGCGGCACCCGGGCAGCTTCAGTCGAGACGACGCCGCGGCCGCTTTGGAAATCACCCGCACGGCGGCAGCCTTCCATCTGGACAAACTCGCCGAGTCAGGCATACTCGAGGTCGAGTTTCGTCGACGCACCACTCGAGTGGGACCGGGTGCAGGGCGCCCTGCGAAGTTCTACCGCGCCCGAGCTAGTGAGATCGCCGCGTCGTTTCCGGAACGACACTACGACGTCATCGGAGAGGTACTGGCCGCCGCGATCGAGCTTGCAGAGCACGACCACACCCCCATCCGCGCCGCTATCCAGGAGACCGCCGCCGCACGAGGCAGAGCGGTAGGGGTGTCTGCGTCCTCGGTGGAGTCAGCTCTGCTGACGGCCGGATACGAACCAGAAGTCGGGGACTACGCAACCACTCTCACGAACTGCCCATTTCATCACCTTGCAGAGAGCCACACTGACACCGTCTGCACCCTGAACCACGCCTTCGTGCGAGGAGTGCTTGACGGACTAGGTCAGGATCCCGAGCGGGTCGAGTTTGCACCCGACAGGCCCAACTGTTGCGTGCGCATCGTCGCTCGGTAGGCCACGGGTGCAGGAGAGCTGAGAGCGCCCCGACTCAGCCCACCTCGACCGCCGATCGCTAGCATCGAACACATGCCTATCAAACTCGAGAACGTCGGCATCGCGATTCGCGACATCGAGGAGGCGATCGCGTTCTTCACCGACCTCGGCCTCGCCCTGGTCGGTCGCGACACGGTCAGCGGCGAGTGGACCGACACCGCGGTCGGCCTCGACGGCAACCACGCGAAGATCGCGATGCTCCAGACGCCCGACGGTCACGGTCTGCTTGAACTGTTCGAGTACATCCACCCCGATGCGATCGAGTCGCAGCCCACCCGCCCCAACGACATCGGCATGCACCGGGTCGCCTTCTCGGTCGACGACCTCGATGCGGCGCTAGCCGTCGCCGCCAAGCACGGCTGCTTCCCATTGCGCGGCGTGGCCACCTACGAGGACATCTACAAACTCACCTACGTGCGCGGCCCGAGCGGGATCATCGTCATGCTGGCCGAGGAACTCAACAAGCGCTGACCCCCGCTGCAAGGCCGTGCTGAAGCGAACCGCGACTGGAGGGGGCCCGAAAGACCCTACCCGCGTCATCCGGCACACGACAGACTGAGCCCATGGCTCACCGCACCCCACCGCTCGTAGCACCCGACGTGTTGGGGCGGCCGCCGCATCCCACCAAGGATCACCGACTCAACCGCGCCCTGCGCGTGCTCGGCCCGGGCCTGGTCACCGGGGCGGCGGACGACGACCCCTCGGGCATCGCGACGCACTCGCAGTCGGGTGCGCAGTACGGGTTCCTCACGCTCTGGACGGTCGTCTTCACCCTGCCGCTGATGATCTCCGTGCAGGAGGCGTGCATGCGGGTCGGGGCGGTCACGGGCAAAGGCCTCGCCGCGGTCGTGCGGCAGACCTACCCGCGCGCGATCCTCTACCCGGTGGTACTGCTGACGGTCGGCGCCAACACCATCAACATCGGCTCCGACATCGGCGCGATGGCGGGCAGCCTGCAGTTGCTCATCCCCTCGGTGCCGGTCGTGCTGCTCGCGGTGATGTTCGCGCTGATCATCGTGGTGCTCGAGATCTTCGTGTCGTACCGGGTGTACATCCGCGTGCTCAAGTGGCTCGCGCTCGCGCTGTTCGCGTACATCATCACGGCCTTCCTCGTGGATGTTCCGTGGGGCACCGCCCTGCTGGCGACAGTCGTTCCGCACATCGAGTTCACGCCGGAGTTCCTCTACCTTCTGGTCGCGATCCTTGGCACCACGATCTCGCCGTACCTGTTCTTCTGGCAGACCAGCAACGTTGTTGAGGACGAGATCGCCGAGAAGCGCATGCCCGACGACGGCGGCCCACCCCGCATCAGCCCCGGCTACCTCAGGCGGCTGCGCATCGACACCGTGCTCGGCATGTTCTTCGCCAACCTCATCGCCTGGTTCATCATGCTCGTGGGCGCCGTGGTGCTGAATGCGGGCGGCATCACCCAGATCACCAGCGCAGCGGATGCCGCCGCCGCCCTCCGCCCGCTGGTGAACAGTTTTCCCAACGCGGGTGTGCTCGCGCAGGGGATCTTCGCCATCGGTGTGGTCGGCGTCGGACTCATGAGCGTGCCCGTGCTCGCAGGCTCGTCGGCGTACGCGATCGCGGAGACGTTCGGCTGGCGCGAGGGCCTCTCGCGCCGGTTCGACCAGGCGAAGCTGTTCTACTTGACGATCGCCGGCGGCACCCTCATCGGCATGGGGCTGAACTTCCTCGGCGTCGACCCGGTGCAGGCGCTCGTGGCAACAGCGGTGATCAACGGCATCGTCGCCGTGCCCCTGATCTTCCTCATCCTGAAGGTCTCGTCGCGCGCCGACGTGATGGGGGCGCACCGCAGCGGGCCGTGGTCACGCCTCGGGCTGTGGGTCACGTTCGTGCTGATGGGTGCCGCGGCAGTGGCGCTGCTCGCGTCGTTCGTGATCGGCTGACCCGTGTAGCGAAGTGCTACACTTGGTACATGAAGACGATGCCGACGCGCATTGACGGAGACCTCTTCGAGGCCGCGAAGGTTGCGGGCGAAGCTCAGAGCCGCAGCGCTGCGCAGCAGTTGGATCACTGGGTGAGAATCGGTCGGGAGCTGGATGCCTCGCCGGCCGTAACCCGCCGGCAGATCGATGACGTGCTCGCCGGGCGCACACAGTACGACGACCTCACCGACAGAGCACAAGCTGTGGTGCGGGCAACCTGGGATGAACAGCTGCTCGCACGGATCGAAGGGCTCAGCTACGTGGAGCGGCTGGAGGCGGCTGGCCAGCCCTGGGCGGAGTCCGATGCGGAAGGCAACGTGGTCATGCGTAACGCGGGCTCAACGCCCGCGTGAGTTCACCTGTCCTGCACGTGCTCGCGGGGCCAAATGGGGCAGGCAAGTCCACATTTGTTCGGGATGTTCTTCGTCCCGTCACGCACCTGCCATTCATCAACGCCGACGAGATCGCCTCGCTGCGATGGCCGGGCGAGGAGTCCGAGCATGCCTACCAGGCATCCGCGGCCGCCGCTGCGGAGCGGGACAAAGCGCTTGGCGAACGGAGTTCCTTCATCACCGAGACCGTCTTCAGCCATCCGAGCAAGGTTGACCTTGTACGGCAGGCGCTGTCGGAGGGCTACTTGGTCACCTTGCACGTGATCCTCGTCCCGGAGGACCTGTCTGTGCTGCGCGTCGCCTACCGGGTCGATCAGGGCGGGCACGCCGTGCCCGAGGAGAAGGTGCGGCAGCGTTATCGGCGACTATGGACCTGGGTTGCCGAAGCGCGTGATCTCGCTGACCTCACGCGCTTCTACGACAACTCGCGCAGCGAACCCGCCTTCCGTGCAGTCGCCAACTACTCCCGCGGCCAGCTGGTCGGTGAAGCAACCTGGCCTGCGTGGACGCCGCGGGCGCTCATGGGTGACGCCTGACGAGCGTCACCACGCCCGCACGCCCACGCCCAACCACTCGGCGAGCGCGTCGATCTCGGCGCGCACCATCTCGTCCTCCTCGGGGTCGAACGGCAGGAACTCGTGCACCGCGTTCACCACGAGCATCTCGGCCTCGCGGTCGGCGTCGAGCATCCCGACGAATCGATCACCCATGAGAATCGGATGCGCGAAGAAGCCGTGCTTGCGCTGCGGCTTCGGCTTGAACTGCTCGAGCACGTACTCGAACTCGAACAGTTCCTGCAGCCGCGGGCGGTCGAACAGCATCGGGTCGTAGGGGTTGAGGAAGGCGACGCGACCGCCGTCGTCCTGCTCGAGGGCGGCGAGCGCCTGCGGGTCGACGCGGTACTTGCGGGTACTGCCCTCGATCACGGCTGGCTCGCCCGCCTCCCCCACGGGCGTCCACGGTGACTTCTGCTTGGCGATGCCGGCGGCCTGCAGGCGGCGGTCGCCCAGCAGACTCTCGGCCTCGTCGAACTCGTACTCGGGCATGCCCGTCGGGTAGACGCGCTCGGCGAGATCCCACACCCGGTTGCGCCCCTCGCGGCGCACGACGGCGACCTCCCCCTGCCGCTGCAGGAAGTCGAGCATGTGCACGACCTGGTTGGATCCATACCAGCCGTCCGGTGGACGGGTGACTTGCGCGGTGTCGGGGATGTCGCTGGCCAGAAGCGGGCCGTCGGCGCGAAGGCGGGCCAGCACATCCGTGCGGAACCGGTCGTTGGCCTCCAGCCACTCGCGGGTCTTCGGCCGCTGCGGCCAGTGCCGCATGGCGGGCAGCATGAGCGGCAGCAGGCTGATCGGCCGGAAGGCACCGTCGAACTCGAACAGCAGGTGGTCCTGCTCGACCGCCTTGGTCAGCTGCGAGGGCTCGTAGGTGGCGCCGATGCGCGACCAGAGGATGGAGTTCTCGGCCGGTGCGATCGTCGCGGTCGGATCGATCTTGATCGCGCCGAGCTGTTCGGCGACCCCGACCACATCGCCGGGACGATCCGCGTCGAGCAGCTGCGCGCCTACGGCGATGCGCCGGGCCTGGTCGAGGGTGAGCTTGTGGGTCACGCGGTCCCCTTCGACCGAGCCCGCAGATGGATGCGCTCCCCCTGCTTGCCGAACATGCTCAAGATCTCCACCGGGCCCGCGCCCGACGCACCGAACCAGTGCGGGTTCTTGGTGTCGAACTCGGCGGCCTCCCCCGCCCCCATCACGATATCGTGCTCGCCGAGCACGAGTCGCAGTCGACCGGACAGCACGTAGATCCACTCGTACCCGCCGTGAGTGCGCAGCGCCGGCTCGCGGTCGGTCGCGGGGATGGTGATCTTGAACGCCTGCGGTTCGCCGTGCTGCTGCGACAGGGGTGTGAGGATGCGGCCGTCGGCCCGCGTCGACTTCTGCTGCACCCGCGGATCCTCGATGCGCGGCGAGGTGACGATGTCGTCGAGCGACACGGCCAGGGCCGCGACGATCGGCAGCAGCAGCTCGAGGCTCGGCTTGCGCTGACCGGACTCCAGCCGCGACAGCGTGCTCTTGGAAATCCCCGTCGACTTCGAGAGTTCCTCCAGCGTCACGTCCTTCTTCTGCCGGGCCTGACGCAGGCGGGGGGCGATCTGGCCGAGCTCGGTGTCGATGCGCTGGGAGGTGCTCATCCGCCCATGCAAGCACGGTGTTCCAGTTTCGGCAACAGTTCTCCCGATTCTGGAGCGCCCCGTGGAACTATGGGGCCATGACCAACACCGACGCCAACACCAACCCCGACGTGATCATCATCGGCGGCGGGGCCGCCGGCCTCAGCGCGGCTCTCGTGCTCTCCCGAGCGCGGTGGGCCACGCTGGTGATCGACGCCGGTGAACCCCGCAATGCCCCCGCGACCGAGATGCACGGCTTCCTCTCCCGCGACGGGATGCCCCCCGCCGACCTTCTGGCGACCGGCCGCACCGAGGTGCTCGGCTATGGTGGCGCGATCCAAGCCGCGCGGGTCTCTTCCGTCGAGCGCGGAGCGGACGACCGCTTCGCCGTCACTCTGGAAGGCGGCAACATCGTGAGCGCTCGTGCGCTCCTGGTCGCCTCCGGCCTCACCGACGAGCTGCCGCACATCCCCGGTCTCCGCGACCGTTGGGGCGGCTCAGTTCACCACTGCCCCTACTGCCACGGCTACGAGGTGAGCGGCCAGTCGATCGTGGTGATCGGCGGGTCCAACCCCGAGGTGTCACTGCGGCAGGCCGGCCTGCTGCGCCGGCACAGCGACCGGGTGCGCTTCGTGAGCCACGGCATCACCCTGGCCTCGACCGATCGCGACCGCCTGGAGGCGATCGGTGTCTCGGTGACGGATGCCGCCGTGTCCCATCTCGTGGGTGCCGCCGGCTCGCTGAGCGGCGTTGCCCTCGTAGACGGCACCTTGCTGGAGTGTGAGTCAGTCTTCGTGGCTCCTCGACCCCGGCCGAACGACGACGTGCTGCGCGAGCTTGGCTGCGCGATCGTCGCCGAGACCGCACTCGTCGCCACCTCCGCGACCGGCGAGACGAGCATCCCGGGCGTCTGGGCCGCGGGCAACGTCGTCACCCCCACCGCGCAGGTGATCACCGCCGCCGGTGCGGGCAGTACCAGTGCGATCGCCATCAGCGGATGGCTGCTCGCTCACGATCTCGATGCCGCAGTCGCGGCTCGACACCCCTGACTGAATGCTCCAGTCCCACCCCTATCGAAAGGAACCACCATGTCCACCTCCCCCACCCCCTCCGCCCCTCGCCCGCCGTCGATCCACGTGCGCGCAGTGATCACCTGGATCGCGATCTTCCCGCTGGTGACCCTCGGATTCTTCGCCATCGCGCCCTTCGCGACGGACTGGAATCCCGTGCTCCGAGCCCTCGTGCTCACCGTGGTCGTTGTGCCGGTGGCTGTGTACCTCGTCGTGCCGCAGCTCATGCGTATCTACGGAGCGATCCGCGCTGCTCGCCGCTGACGGCGCACGGCTGGCTGGCAGCCCCGCGATCCCTAGGATGAGCACATGGCGATGCCGGTCCTGGCAACAAAGCTCTTCGTGCCGCCAGCGCGCCCCGAGACCGTCGGCCGTGCGCGACTGGTGGAGAGGCTGCAGAGCGGCTTCGAATCCGGCGGTCGCCTGAGCCTCGTCTCGGCGCCCGCGGGCTTCGGCAAGACCACGCTCGTGAGCGAATGGCTCGCCGAGGCAACCCGCCGCGACCCCGAGGTGCGGGTCGCCTGGCTCTCCCTCGACGAGAACGACAACGAGCCGGCGCGCTTCTTCACCTACCTCTTCGCCGCACTCCAGCGAGCGGGCGTCAGCGTCGGCGACTTCGACCCGCAGCAGCCGATTGAAGAGACCCTGGCCACGCTGATCAACCAGATCGCCGAGGGGTCGGGTCGCGTCATCCTCGTGCTCGATGACTTCCACCTGATCGAGGATGCCGCGATCGGCGACGCCCTCGCCTTCCTCATCGACAACGTGCCCCCGCAGCTGCGGCTCACGCTCGCGAGCCGCTCGGACCCGCTGCTTCCGCTCGCCCGCCTTCGCACCCGGGGTGAGCTCACCGAACTGCGTGCCGCGGACCTCAGGTTCACCCCCGAGGAGGCGGCCTCCTTCCTCAACCAGGCCATGGGCCTCACCCTCTCGCCGGACGATGTCACAGCCCTCGAGACCCGCACCGAGGGTTGGATCGCGGGGCTGCAACTGGCAGCGCTGTCGATGCGCGAGCAGAGCGACATCCCGGCCTTCATCGCCGACTTCGCGGGCAGCAACCGGTTCGTGATCGACTACCTCATCGAGGAGGTGCTGCATCGGGCCTCTCACGACGTGCGCGAGTTCCTCTGTCAGACCTCGATCCTCGACCGGCTGTCGGGCCCGCTCTGTGACGCCGTCACCGGGCAGAAGGGCGGTGCCGAGATGCTCGAGGCCCTCGATCGCGCCAACCTGTTCGTCGTGCCCCTCGATGACCGCCGACAGTGGTACCGCTATCACCACCTGTTCGCCGACGTGCTGCAGTCACGTCTTCTCGCGCACGGTCCCGAGTACGAGGCAGCACTGCACGTGCGGGCCAGCGAATGGCTGGAGCACAACGACGCCCCCGACGAGGCGGTGGGCCATGCGCTCGCCGCATCCGACTACCCGCGGGCGGCCCGTCTGATCGAGGCGGTGATTCCCGGGGTGCGCAAGAGCCGGCAGGATGCCCAGCTGCTGCGCTGGCTCGCCCAGCTGCCCGAGGAGACCGTCGGGCGCATGCCCGTGCTGAGCGTCTTCTCCGCGTGGGCGCACATTCTTCGCGGCGAGCTCGACGGCGTCGAACCATGGCTCGTCACCGCAGAGCGGCTGCTCGCCAGCGGCGACCACGACTCTGGCGACGGTGAGGACCTTCGATCGCTGCCGGTGACCATGTCGCTCTACCGGGCAGCTGTCGCGCAGGCCAGTGGTGACCTCGCGGGCGTGCAGACCAACGCCCAGCGCGCCAGCGATCTGGCCGCACCCGACGACCACCTCGGGCGGGGTGCGGCCGCCGGCATGCTGGGGCTCGCCGCCGCGGCGCGCGGCGATCTCGAGGCGGGGGTGCGGGCCTTCGGGGAGTCGGCCACGAACCTGCGACTGGCGGGCAACCTCACCGACGCGCTGAGCACCGCCACGGTCGTCGCCGACATGCTCCTACCTCTGGGGCGTCTGCCGGAGGCTATCCGTGCCTACGAGGACGCGCTGCGAATCGCCACCGACGAGGGGCTCGCCGACGGCCGCGGCGAGCCTCCGGTTGCCGACCTGCACTCGGGTCTCGCCGAGCTGCTCATCGAAGCTCACGAGCTGGAGTCCGCCCGCGATCACCTGGCCACGGCAGAGGCTCTGGGCGACCACGCCTTCTCCCCCGAGGACCGGTTCCGCTGGTTCGTCTCGATGGCCCGGCTGCGCGAAGCCGAAGGCGACCCGGATGCTGCGCTCGACCTGCTCGCGTCGGCGCAGCGTCACTACCGACGCGGGTTCTTCCCCGATGCCCGACCGATAGCCGCGATGCGGGCACGCATCCTGATCGAGCAGGGTCGCCTCGACGAGGCGGCCGCCGCGATCGACGAGTTAGGGCTGACGGGCGACGACGAGCCGGCCTACCTCAGCGAGTACGGCCAGATCACGCGGGCGAGGCTCCTGCTGTCGCAGAGTCGCACCGGCGAGGCGACCGAGCTGCTCGGGCGGCTGCTCACTGCGGCGGAGGCCGGGGGGCGTGCGGCACGGGTGGGTGAGATCCGCGAGTTGCTGGGGGGCGCGTCATCCGCGGGCCGGGTCGGCACCGCAGAGCGGGTCGGAACGGCGGGCCGGGTCGCCACTGCGACACCGGAGCTGCTCAGCGAACGCGAGCTCGACGTACTGAGGCTGCTGGCAACGGAGCTGTCTGGCCCCGAGATCGCGCGCCAGCTGTACGTCTCGCTCAACACCATGCGCACCCACACCAAGCACATCTTCGACAAGCTCGAGGTCAACAGCCGACCGGCCGCTGTGCGTCGCGGCCGCGAGCTCAACCTGCTCTAGATCACCACCCGGGTCACCACATGTGGTGATGCCCGGTCACCACGGCGCTCCGTAGATTCGGCACGTCCCGGCACCCCGTCTGGACCTGTCGAAGGAGTCCAGTCATGCGCATCACCCCCACCGCCCTCACCAAGGTCGCCGCACTCGCGGCCATGCTCGCGGGCCTGATCTACATCGTCATCCAGTTCATCCACCCCGCCGATGTCGTCGAGTCGCTCACGACCCCGATGTGGACCATCGTGCACGTGCTGAGCTTCGCCGAGGCGGTGCTCGTGATGATTGGCCTCGCCGGGATCTACCTGCGCCAGGTGCGCGAATTCCGCGTGCTCGGCCTCATCGCCTACGCGATGTTCGGGTTCTTCTTCATCCTCCAGGCCGCGTTCAACTTCGCGGAGGCCTTCATCGCTCCGCTGATCGCCGTCGACGCCCCGCAGCTCGCCGTCGACATCGTCGGCCTCTTCGGCCGCTACCCCGCAGTCAACGACCTCGGCCCGCTCGCCGCGCTGCCGCAGGTCGGTGCCGTGCTCTATGTCGGTGGCGCGCTGCTGTTCGGTGTGTCGATCATCCGGGCACGCGTGCTCTCGCGGGGTGCGGGCATCCTGCTCATCGTCGCAGCCGTGATCACGCCCGTCGCCGGCGCCCTCCTGCCCCACGCGCTCGAGCGCATGGCGGCGATCCCCATGGGTCTCGGCATCATCTGGCTCGGCCTGTCGCTCTGGATGGACCAGCGGAAGACCACCGCCAACTAGTCCGATGACCGCACCACGCACCACCGGACCGGCCGACAACGACCGGTACGAGATCCGCATCAGGGGGCAGCTTGACGCCCAATGGAGCGACTGGTTCGAGGGATTCGCGCTGACTGTCAGCGACGACCAGACCATCCTCACCGGCCGCATCAGCGATCAGGCTGCCCTCCACGGACTACTCAGACGCATCGGAAACCTGGGCCTGACCTTGGTCTCCGTCACACAACTCACCGCTACACCACTCAACCAAAACGAAGGAGAAGAACCATGACCACGACCATCGCCCGCCCCACCCGGCAGGCATCGCGAGCCGGCTGGCTCGTGCCCGTCGGCCTCATCCTGCTGACGCTCATCCCCATCGTCGCCGGCGCCGCCCGCGTCACCGAGCTGACGGGCGCTCCCGCCATCACGGCAGACAACGCCCGCTTCGTCACCTCACCGATCCCCGTCATCGTGCACATCGTCGGCGCGACACTGTTCAGCATCCTGGGCGCGTTCCAGTTCGTGCCGGGGCTGCGTCGCCGCAACCGCTGGCACCGCCTCGCGGGCCGAGTGCTCGTTCCCGCCGGGGCGGCCGTCGCCCTGTCCGGCATCTGGATGGCAGTGATCTCCGAGCACGCCCCGGCCGACGGCGTCGCCCTCAGCGCCCTCCGCGTGATCTTCGCGAGCCTGATGCTGGCGTTCATCGCGCTCGGGGTGCGATCGATCATCCGCCGCGACTTCGTCAGCCACGGCGCCTGGATGACGCGGGCCTACGCCCTCGCGGTCGCCGCCGGCACCCAGGCCATCGTGCTCATCCCGCAGACGATCATCTTCGGCAAGTACGAGGAGACTTCGCGGGCCGTGTTCATGGGCGCCGCGTGGGTCATCAACCTGGCCATCGCCGAGCTCGTCATCCGTCGCCGCGCCGCTCGTCGCACAGTGCGGAGCGCATCGTGAGGGCCGCCGTCTACCGTCGCTTCGGCGGCCCCGAGGTCGTGCAGGTCGAGGATGTCGCCATCCCGACCCCCGGCCCCGACGAGGTGCTCATCCGGGTGCACGCGAGCACCGTCAGCGCTGCCGACCACCGCACCCGCAGCGGCGAGATCCCGAAAGGACTTCGCCTGCTCGCCGGCTTCTCCATCGGCTTCCTCCGACCCCGGCGACCCGTGCTCGGCATGGATGCCGCGGGCATCGTCGAGGCCGTCGGCTCGCGTGTCACCCGCTTCCGCCCCGGAGACGAGGTCATCGCGATGCTTGGAGCCCGCTTCGGCGGTCATGCCGAGTACGCGCTGATCTCCCAGAACGGTGGCATCGCTGCGAAGCCCGCGAACCTCGATTTCGCCGACGCGGTCAGCGTGGTCTTCGGCGGCATCACCGCCCTCGCGTTCCTCAACCGAGTGTGCACGGGTCCGGGCAACCGGGTGCTGGTCAACGGAGCCTCCGGCGCCGTCGGCAGCGCCGCCGTGCAGCTGGCCAAACACCGCGGGGCCCACGTCACCGGCGTCACCAGCGCCGCACACCGCGACCTCGTGCTTCGGCTCGGAGCCGACGAGGTCATCGACTACGCGGTGTCCGACTTCGCCGCGAACGGTGAGCTCTACGACGTGATCGTGGACTGCGTGGGTAATGCGCCTTTCGAGCGGGCGGCGGCATCCGTTCGACCGGGTGGAGCCCTGCTGCTGGTCGTCACCGACCGCAAGGGACTCTTCGGTGCTGCGCGCCAGAGTCGCGCGAGCGGCAAGGTGGTCTCGGCCGCTTCGGTGCCCTACACCCCCGAGTCGATGGCGGCGCTCTCGCGGCTCGCGGGCTCGGGTGTGATCCGACCGGTGATCGACCGCAGCTACCCCCTGGCCGACATCGTCGACGCGCACCGCTACGTCGACGCCGGCCACAAGGCGGGCAGCGTCATCCTGACGCTCGCCTGAACACTTCCCACCCACCCAACAGACAGGAACCACCATGACCACCCTCCCCCACTCGCCCGTGCGCGTCACCGGCGAGCTCGACGAGCACCCCTCCCGCTGGCTCTGGCTGGTGAAGATGTTCCTCGCGATCCCGCATTTCGTCGCCCTGGCTGTGCTGTGGGCAGCGGTGATTGTTGTAACCCTCATAGCGGGAATCGCCATCCTGTTCACGGGTCGGTACCCGCGACCGCTGTGGAACTTCACCACCGGCGTACTGCGCTGGCACTGGCGGGTGGGCTTCTACGTCTACGCCGCGCTCGGCACCGATCGGTACCCGCCGTTCACGCTCGGTCGCGCCGACTACCCCGCCGAGATCGAGGTCGAGTACCCCGAGCGGCTCTCGCGCGGACTCGTGTTGGTGAAGTGGCTGCTCGCGGTGCCGCACCTGGCAATCGTCGGGCTCATCGTCGCCGACCTGCTGGTGTACCCGTGGAGCGCGGCGACTCCGGGCAGCATCGCCTCCGGGTACTCCATCCTCAACCTGCTCGTCGTGATCGCGGGAGTGTTCGTGCTGATCACCGGCACCTACCCGCGCAGCCTGTTCGACTTCATCATGGGGCTGAACCGGTGGATGCTGCGGGTGATCGTCTACGTGGCGCTCATGCGCGACGAGTACCCGCCGTTCCGGCTTGATGCCGGGTCGGGCGAGCCGGTCAGCGCCGACGCCGACGACTGATGGTGCCGTGCGTGCGCATGAGCTGAGGCACCACCACGTACACCGCGAGCGGAACAACGAGCGCCGTCAGTACCAGCGCCCGCAGCACCGGGAACCAATGGTCAGTGATCGGGCCGAGCAGCAGCATGCCGATGGATACCAACGGGAAGATCGCGAGCCACGTGATGATCGCGCGGGTGTGGATCGACGGAGGCTTCGGGGTGGATGCGGGGGTGGCATCCACGGTCTCGGCAGACTGGGTCGCGGTCTCGTTGGTCACGAGAAACCACAACGCTCCGACCTCGCAGAATAGTCCCGCGTCGGCGGCGGCGCGTACCGTGGCTGGCATGGCAGTTCGCGGATGCACGGCTCGCGACCACGACGGCGGCCGGTGCCGCGCGGCCGTCGCCGACGGTGCGCCGATCTCGCTGTGCACCCAGCACCTGCTCGTCGCCCACGACTGGATCGTGCGCGACGTCGGGGTGACCGACCTGCTGCCGTCGCCGTGCCTGGCGTGTGGGGCTCGGGCGGGCATCCGCTACCCCAGCGGCTGGATCTGCGCCATCTGCGAGTGGCGGGTCGGCGAGCTGCCCGACGGTGAGACCGAGCCCGCCCGCGTCGACGTCGTCTACTACCTGCGCTGGCGCGACCGCATCAAGATCGGCACGAGCGGCAACCCCCGCGGTCGGCTCGCGGCCCTGCCCTACGAGGAGCTGCTGGCCTTCGAGCGCGGCGACCGGCGGCTCGAGCAACGACGCCACGCGCAGTTCTCGGGGCAGCGCATCCCGGGCAGCGAGTGGTTCCGGGTGAACGACGAGCTGCTCGCCCACGTCGCGGAGCTGCGAGTGGATGAGCCGTGGGACCAGTACCACCGCTGGGTGAGTCGGGTGGTGGCGCTGCGGGGGTAGATCTCGACCGGCTCGATCACCGGTTTCGATACGCGGCTTCGCCGCTACTCAACCTGCCTAGGCCTAGAGGCCGCGCAACACGATCGCCGAGCCCTGCCCGCCGCCGCCGCAGATGCCCGCCGCGCCCAGCGTGCCGGGCCCGAGGTCGTGCAGTTGCCGGGCGAGGTGCCCGACGATACGTGCACCGGATGCGCCGATCGGGTGCCCGAGGGCGATCGCGCCGCCGTTGCGGTTGACGATCGCGGCATCCACCCCCAGAAGCTCGGTCGAGTGCACGCCGACAGACGCGAAGGCCTCGTTGATCTCCACGACGGCGAGGTCGGCGGCGGTGACGTCGGTCTTGGCGAGCGCCGCGATAATGGCGTTGGCGGGCTGGGCGTGCAGGCGCACATCCGGTCCGGCGACGAGCGCGTGAGCCTCGACCGTCGCAAGCCCCGTGATGCCGCGAGCCGCCGCCGCGGCGGCGCTCATGAGCACGAGTGCCGCCGCCCCGTCGGTGATCTGCGACGAGTTGCCGGCGGTGATGGTGCCCGCGGTGATCGAGCCCGTCGAGATCGTGAACGCCGGACGCAACCCGGCCAGTCCCTCCACGGTCGTGTCGGCGCGCACGCCGTCATCCACGCTCACGACGGTGTCGCCACGCTTGCCGGCGATCGTGTACGGCGCGATCTCCTCGGCCAGATAGTCGGCGGATGCCGCAGCGCGAGCATGGGAGCCCGCCGCAAACGCATCCTGCACGTCCCGGCTCAAGGCCAACTCCCCATTACCGTCCTCCGTCGACTCCCCCATGGACCGCTGCTCGAACGCGTCCCGAAGGCCATCGTGCGCGACCGTGTCCAGCAGCTCGATCGACCCGTAGCGCTGGCCGGCGCGGGCGCTCCACACGTGCGGGGCCAGCGACATCGACTCCTGGCCGACCGCGACGGCGATGTCGACCTCGCCGGAGTCGATCAGGCGGGCCGCCCAGGCGACAGCCTCGGTGCCGGAAAGGCACACGGCGTTGAGGGTCATGGCGGGAACCGTCAGCGGGATTCCCGCGCCGACGGCCGACTGGCGCGCCGGGTTCTGCCCGGCCCCGCCCTGCAGCACCTGGCCGGCGACGACGTACTGCACGTCCTCCGGGGCGACCCCGGCGCGCGCGAGAGCCGCCGTGATGGCATGCGCGCCGAGCGCGGTGGCGGGAATGGAGGCGAAGGCTCCGGTGAACTTCACGAAGGGGGTGCGGGCGTAGCCCGCGATGACGGCGCTCACGCGTGGGGCTCGGTCTCGGTCTCGACAGGCTCGACCACCGGGTTGGGCTCGACCAGCGAGACCGTGAACGGCGCGCCCGTCAGCGTGCGCAGCTCCTCCACGGTCTCCCTCGGGGCGATCGAGCGCAGCACGAGGCCGTCGGGGGTCACGTCGAACACGGCGCGGTCGCTGATGATGCGGTCGACGACGCCGACGCCCGTCAGCGGCAGGTCGCACTCGGCGACGATCTTGGGGGTGCCGTCCTTGGCGACATGCTCGGTGATGACGATCACGTAGGGGGTGCCCGCGACGAGGTCCATGGCACCGCCCATGCCCTTGACGAGCTTTCCGGGAATCGTCCAGTTGGCGAGATCGCCCTTCGCGGAGACCTGCAGCGCACCCAAGATGGCGGTCGCGACGTGGCCGCCACGGATCATCCCGAACGAGGTCGCCGAGTCGAAGATCGAACCGCCCGGCAGGATCGTCACCGTCTGCTTGCCCGCGTTGATCAGGTCGGCGTCTTCCTCGCCCTCCCACGGGAACGGGCCCATGCCGAGCAGGCCGTTCTCGCTCTGCAGCGTCACGCTCACGCCCTCGGGCAGGTAGTTGGCGACGAGAGTCGGGATGCCGATGCCGAGGTTCACGTACTGGCCGTCCTCGAGTTCGGCCGCGGCGATCGCGGCCATCTCCTCACGAGTCCACATGGTTACGCTCCTTCGCGCGCACGCACGGTGCGGTTCTCGATGTGCTTGGTGGTGTCGTGCACCGGCACGAGCCGCTGCACGTAGATGCCCGGTGTCATGACCTCGTCGGGATCGAAGTAGCCGTCGATGATCGTCTCGGCCTCGACGACCGTGACCCGGCCCGCGGTGGCCACGAGCGGATTGAAGTTGCGTGCGGTGCGGCGGTAGATCAGGTTGCCCGCGGCATCCGCTCGATGGGCTCGCACGAGCGACAGGTCGGCGACGATGCCCCGCTCGAGGATCGCCCGCACGCCGTCGAAGGTCTGCTCCTGCTTGCCCTCCGCGACCGGAGTGCCGACGCCGGTCGGCGTGTAGAACGCCGGGATTCCCGCGCCGCCCGCACGCAGCCGCTCGGCCAGAGTGCCCTGCGGAACGAACTCGACGTCGAGCTCGCCGGAGAGGTACTGCTCGGCGAACAGCTTGTTCTCGCCGACGTAGCTCGACAGCACCTTGATCACCTGTCGGTTCTCGAGCAGCAGGCCGAGGGCCTTGCCGTCCACGCCCATGTTGTTGGAGACGACGGTGAGGTTGCGCACGCCCGTGTCGCGCAGGGCGGTGATCAGATTGATCGGGATGCCGCTGAGCCCGAACCCGCCGACGGCCACGGTCATGCCGTCCCGTGCGACGTCCTGGAGCGCTTCCGCAGCGCTCGGCCAGAGCTTGGATGCCATCGGCACTCCTTCGTGTCCACATGATGGACCGGGCGCGGTCCGGTTCCGACGTTACGTTCGCGCCGGTGTGCGGGTCAAGTTCCCGCGGCTTGGTGGTCGGAGTGTGGCCAGCGGGCGCATCCATCGTCCACAATATGGACATGAAGTCTGTCGAGGGAGCGCAGGTCGTCGGTCGCGTCGCAGCGATCCTGCGCGCGGTGAGCGCCGCCATGCCCGACGGGGTCGGCACGACAGCGCTCGCGACCCGCATCGGGCTGTCGCGGCCCACCGTGCACCGGCTGCTGTCGTCGCTCGCCGCCGACGGCTTCGTCGACCACGACGGCGCGACCGGCCGCTGGATGCTCGGCCCCGAGCTCTACCTGATGGGCGCCGTGGCTGCCGAGCGCTACGACATCTCGCCGCTCGCGAGGGACAGCGTGCGAGCCCTCGCGGCGGAGACCGGCGAGAGCGCATTCCTGTCCGCCCGCCGCGGCGACGAGACCGTGTGCCTGCTGCGGGAGGAGGGCAGCTTCCCGATCCGCTCATTCGTGCTCGCCGAGGGGGTGCGGTTCCCGCTCGGCGTCGCGTCGGCCGGGCTCGTCATCCTGTCGATGCTCCCGGATGCCACGGTCGACCGCTATCTCGCCGGCACCGACCTCGTGGCGCTCTACGGTCCATCCCACGCCCCCGAACCGCTGCGGCACCGCATCGCGGCAACCCGCGCGACCGGGTACGCGGTCAACCCGGGACTCGTCGTGGAGGGCAGCTTCGGCATGGGCGCCGCGATCTTCGACGCGGCGGGGCAGCCCGCGTGGGCGCTCAGCCTCACCGGCGTAGAGTCGCGGTTCGGTACCGAGCGTCGGGCCGAGCTGGGGCGGCTGCTGCTCGAGCACGCGCACCGGGTGTCGCGGCGGCTGGCTGGTTGAGTAGCCCGCAGGGCGTATCGAAACCCGCCCGCCGAATCGTCTCGATACGGCGCTGCGGCGCCTACTCGACCGGCCCATTCTCGTCGAGATCAGCGGTACTCCGGGTTGAACCCGAACCTCTCGCCCGAGTTCCACGCCTGCCGCAGGTTGCCGTAGGCGGGGATTCCGCCGGCATCCTTGAGGATGCGCGCCAGGTGCATCAGGTTCCACGTCATGAACGTGGTGTTGCGGTTGGTGAAGTCGTTCTCGGGCCCGCCCGAACCTTCGTCGAGGTAGCTCGGCCCCGGCCCGACCTCGCCGATCCAGCCCGCGTCGGCGGCGGGCGGGATCGTGTACCCGATGTGCTGAAGGGAGTACAGAGTGGACATCGCGGCGTGCTTCACGCCGTCCTCGTTGCCGGTGATCAGGGTGCCGGCCACCTTGCCGTAGTAGACGTACTGACCCTTGTCGTTGAAGAGGCCACTCATCGCATACAGGCGCTCGATCAGCTTGCGGGTGACCGAGGCGTTGTCGCCCAGCCAGAGCGGTCCGCCGATGACGAGGATGTCGGCAGCGTCGATCAGCGGCCAGATATCGTCGGGCCAGGCGTCGGCCGGCCAGCCGTGCTCACGCATGTCCGGGTACACACCGGTTGCGACGTCGTGGTCGATGAGGCGCACGTTCTCCACGCTGACACCCTGCGATCGCATGAGTGCGATCGACCGATCCATGAGGCCCTGGGTGTGGCTGAGTTCGGGCGAGCGCTTGAGGGTGCAGTTGATGAAGACGGCCGTGAGGTCGTCGTAGCGCGCAGGCTGATCCATGTGTCCGACTCTTCCATTCGCGGGGCCGCACGCGACAGGGGCGACCTTACAAACCCATGACATCGGGGCCGTTGGGGGCTGTCCACCGCCAACCCCATGGCAGTCTGAGGCCATGAACAAGCGTGTGATCATCGTCGTTCTTGCCCTCGTGGTGCTCATCGGTGGGGCCGTCAGCGTGTACGCCGCGACCCGGCCCGGCGCGACCCCGGCGGCCCAGACCTCGACGGCAAGCACCCCGCCCGCAGCGGCGCCGGCACCCTCCGGGTCACCGTCCTCTGAGGCCAGCTCCGAAGCGGATGCCGCGGCATCCGGTGTCTACGTCGACTACAGCCCCACGGCGATCGCCGAGGCCGAGGGCCGCACCCTGCTGTTCTTCCACGCGCCGTGGTGCCCGCAGTGCCGATCGGTGGAGACCGACATCCTGAGTCAGGGTGTGCCCGCAGGGGTGACGATCATCAAGGTCGACTACGACACCCACCAGGACCTCCGCCAGCAATATGGGGTCACCCTGCAGACCACCTTCGTCGAGGTCGACTCCTCGGGAGCGGGACTTCAGACCTACATCGCGTACGACGATCCGCATCTGCAGGCCGTCGTCGACGCGATGCTGTAGTCGCCGATGCCCGCCCTGCTCCTGCTCTCGTTCGTCGCGGGCATCCTTACCGTCGCTGCGCCCTGCGTGCTCCCGCTGCTCCCCGTGATCGTCGGTGGTTCGATCGTGAGAACGGATGCCGACACCCGCGTGGCCGAGCGGCAGTGGTTCAGGCCGGTGATCATCGCGACCAGCCTCGCCGCCTCGGTCGTGATCTTCACGCTGCTACTCAAGGCCACCACCGCGCTGCTGGGTGTGCCGCAGTTCGTCTGGCAACTCATCGCCGGTGGCATCGTCGTGATCTTCGGACTCACCCTGATCTTCCCCGTGATCTGGGAGCGGGTGATGACGGCCACGGGCCTGCAGAACCGCGCCAACGCCGCGCTGGATCGCTCGTACCGCCGCGGTGGCGTCGGCGGCGACATCCTGTTGGGCGCCGCGCTCGGGCCGACCTTCAGCAGCTGCTCGCCCACCTACGCGCTCATCCTCGCGACAGTGCTGCCGGTGTCGTTCGCCGAGGGACTGCTCTACATCGTCGTCTACGCGCTCGGGCTCGCGATCGCCCTGCTGCTGGTCGCGTTCCTGGGTCAGGCCTTCGCCCGCAAGCTCGGCTGGTTGTCGTCGCCGAGCGGGTGGTTCCGCCGCGTCGTGGGGATCCTGCTCGTGATCGTCGGGCTCGCCGTCATCCTCGGGCTCGACAAGCAGTTCCAGGCGTTCGTGCTGGAGCAGGGCTGGTACGACCCGATCCAGCAGTTCGAGGAAGGGATCACCGGCTAGGTACGCGGTGCGCCGGGCTTAGGCCGGCTCGTGGCCGGGCAGTCGCACATCGAAGCGACATCCGCCCTCCACAGGGGCGACGGCGACACTGCCGCCGTGAGCCTCAACGATGCCCCGCACGATCGCCAGCCCGAGGCCCGCGCCGGGTGAGCGTCCCCACTCCTGTTCGGGAGTGCGAGCCGAGGTAGCGCGCCAGCCCGGCTCGAAGATCCTGGCCAGATCCTCCTCCGGGATGCCGCCGCCCGAGTCCTGCACGCTCAGCACGACGTCGCCGTCCGAGGCGGCGGAGGTGACGACGGAGATGACACCGCCCGACGGCGAATGCTGGATCGCGTTCATGAGCAGGTTGCCCACCACGCGCGCGAGTTCGCGGTGATCGCCGACCACCATCAGGTCGCCGCCCTCGGGAGCCAGCAGGGTGAGATCGCGGGAGCGCGCCAGTGTGCCCAGCTCAGCCACCGCGTCGCTGGCCAGGTCGTAGAGCGACAGGGGTTCCAGGTCGAGCACGAGCGTGCCCGACGTGATCTTGGACAGCTCGAACAGGTCGTCGACCATCGCTGAAAGGTGATCGACCTGGGAGCGCATCTGCCGGTGGAACCGCTGCGGGTCGGCGGCAAGGTCGTCCTCGAGCGCCTCCGCCATGGCGCGCAGCCCCGCCAGGGGCGTGCGAAGGTCGTGCGAGATCCAGGCCACCAACTGCCGGCGGCTCGCATCCATCGCCGCCACCTCGTCCCGGGCCTGAGCCAGCCGCTCGCTGGTCGCGGCAAGCTCGGCGGCGAGCCCAGCGAACTCGGTGGTGTCGGTGCGGCGGGGTTGAGCGTCGAGTCGTTCACCGTCGCCGAGCGCGCGGGCGAGCATCCTGAGCCGGTTGCTGTTGCGGGTGAACGCGCGGCCCAGCACCAGCGCCATGCCGATGGAGACCAGCGCGGATGCCGCCGTCACCGAGAACATCACCACGAGGTCGTGGCCGGAGATGTACATCGCGCCGGACGCCGCAATCATGCCGAGCGTCACCGAGAGGATTGCTGAGACCACAACCACGAAGAGTTGAAGGCGCATCGATGCGCCGCGCGCCAGACGCAGCACCACCAGCCCCAGCCCGCCGACGGCGAGGGCGCAGGCCAGGGCGATCGCGACGATGGTCGCCAGGTCGACGAGTGAGAGCATCAGATCCTCAGAGAGTCAGGCGGTAGCCCACGCCCCACACGGTCTCGAGGATCGTGGGGTTGGTCGGGTCATCCTCGATCTTCTCGCGCACCCGACGCACGGTGACCGTCACGGTCGAGAGGTCGCCGAAGTCCCAGTGCCAGACCGACTTCAGCAGCTGCTCGCGGCTGAACGCCTGACTCGGATGCTTGAGCAGGAACGCGAACAGATCGAACTCGCGCGCCGAGAGGGTGAGCACCTGCCCGTTCTTGGACACCACCCGAGCCGACGGGTCGAGCACGAACCCGCCCAGCTCGAACGCCGCCTCCGGCGTGAGGTCGGTCACGCTGCGCCGCAGGATCGACTGCACCCGCAGCACGAGCTCCCGAGGCGAGAAGGGCTTCGTGAGGTAGTCGTCAGCGCCGACCTCGAGCCCGGTGATGCGATCCTCCGTCGAGCCCAGCGCGGTCAGCATGATGATGGGCACCGCTGTGGTCGCCCTGATGCGTCGGCACACCTCGGCGCCATCGATCCCGGGCAGCATCCGGTCGAGCACGATCAGGTCGTGACCTCCGGATGCGACGGCCTCCAGCGCCGCGAAGCCATCCGTTGCCTGCCCCACGATGAATCCCGCGGCCTCCAGGTAGCTCACCGCAACTTCGCGCACAGTGGGGTCGTCCTCGACCACCAGCACGCGGCGGTCGAGGAGCACCCCGTTGCGCTCGGTGAGGGGGTCGGAAGAAGTCACAACTGAAGGATAGGTTCGCGCGCGCGGTCGCGTCAGGGCGAACAGGGGCGATCGGGAGATCGTCTGCGGTTTGTAAGGGTTGGGGCTCGGTGCTCTGGCTTCGTGAGGCCTCTGCACGGGCATCCGTCACGGGTAGTCTTCGAGGCAACCGAAGGAGCGTCGCATGGGATTCATGGACATGTTCAGGCCGGTGAACGCCCCCATCGCGGGCGGGGTTGCCGGCACCGCGCAGGTGGTCTCCGCGTCGGTCGCCGCCGGCACTGGGGTGTTCCAGAAGTGCTCGCTGCACCTCGTCATCAACGCGCCGGGCCTCACCCCCACGGCAGTCGAGTTCACGGGTGCCATCAATGTCGCGAAGTGGCCGACCGTCGGCGGCATCCTGCCGGTCTCGGTCGACCCGAACGACCCACGGCACTACGCGATTCTGTGGAACCAGGTTCCCAGCCGCAACGAGGTCGCGAAGACATCGGCTGAGGGCGTCGCCGCCGCACTGCGCGGGGAGCCTGACGCGCTCGCCAAACTCGTGGGCGGGGGCATGCTGGGAGATACGGTGCAGATCATCGGCGACCCCAGCCACATCACGCCCGAGGCGAAGGCCAAGCTCGCCGCGTTCGGCATCGACATCGACGCGCTCATCGCGGGTGCGGCGCAGGCTGGTGGTGGCGCTCAGTCGGCTGGCGGCGCTCAGTCATATGGCGGCGCGACACAGTTCACCGTGCTGCCGGCGCTCGGCTCGGTGGCTGGCTCGGCGGGCGGCTCGGCGGGCGGCTCGGATGACATCGTCAGCAAGCTCGAGCGACTGCAGGTGCTGCGCAGCAACGGCACGCTCACCGACGCGGAGTTCGAGTCCGGCAAGAAGATGATTCTGGGGGGTTAGGAGCTTCCTCCCCTCCACCCCCCTGGAATCCGCATGAGCCCATCTTCTGCTCCCTCGCCGGCACACCCGACTCCCGCGCAAGCGCCTTCCCCACCACACCCGCACGGCCGCATCCCGCACAAGCTCCTCTTCTCCTCCACACCCTGAACTTCAGAAAGTTGTTGATTTTCCGGGCATGTTCTTCGAACATATCTTCGAATATGAGAGAATGGGTGTATGTCGTTGACCGGATCATTCGCCACTACCGCCGCTGCGGTCGTTGCCCTCGGTCTGGATGCCGCGACTCTCGGGGCACTCAGCGACGATGCATTGCTGGCCGCCCACACGCTGCTCACCGACCACCGCCGCCACGCTGACACGATCGCCGCCCACCTTGCCGGGGAGATCGCCTGCCGCTCCACACGGGATGACGGGTATGCCGGGTTGGCTCAGCGCAAGGGCTTCGGAAGTGCCACAGGGTTGCTCCAGAGTCTGTCGCCGGTCACCGCCAGTGAGGCGAGTCAACTGATCTCGGCGGGCGCGTTGCTGGCAGATCCGCCGAGCACGCTGTGGGAGGGCGCCCTCGCGCAGGCACTATCGGCGGGGCTGGTGTCGGTAGCCGCGACGGATGCGATCCGCCGCGGACTCACTCCCGTCGCCGAGACGGCACCGGCCGAGGAACTGCTCGCGGAGTGCCAGCGGTTGCTGTCGCGCTCGCCGCAACTGTCAATCGATGAGTTGCGGCGTGAAGCCCGATCCGCACGTGACCGCATCGACGAGGCCGGCATCGCTCGGCGGGAGCGACAGCGTCGCGACCTGCGCTACCTCAAGCGCTGGGTGCGCGACGACGGCATGTACCAGGGCGCGTTCCTGCTCGACCCCGAAGCCGGTCTCCACCTGTTCACCGCGTTGGATGCGATCATGGCGCCCCGCCGTGCCGTCAGATTCGTGGATGCCACGGCGCCCGACGAGGCCGTCCTCACGGACACCCGCACCGACGACCAACTCCTCGCAGATGCGCTCACCGAGATGGTCCGTTTAGCCGTCGACGTTGACCCCGGTACCCTGTTCGGCACCAACCGACCCGCTGTGCGAGTCATCGTGACCGAAACCAGCCTTCGCGAGCCTGGCGGTCATGGCTACCTCGAGGGTGACTCCCACCCGGTTTCCCGCGAGACCGTTGATCGACACCTCTGCGATACCGGATTCATCGGTATCAAGTTCGACCGCAAAGGACAGATCCTCGACCTCGGCCGCACAGAGCGGCTCTTCGTCTCCGGCCAACGGTTGGTGATCTCGGTCCGAGACGGCGGATGTCTCTTCCTCCACTGCACCAAGCCGCCTTCCGCTTGTGAAGTGCACCACATCACCGATTGGAGACACGGCGGCAAGACCGACGTCCGAGACGGTGTTCTGCTTTGCCAACATCACCACATGCTCCTGCACAACAACAAGTGGAAGATCCTCCGCGAACACGACCGATACTGGCTGAAGCCACCCGTCACCGAAGACCCCGACCAGCGGCTCAGACCACTGCCCACGAAGAGTCCACTGCTGCGCGAGCTAATGCCTGCCAAATAGTGTCGGGGTTCGCGGGTCGAGGGGGCGCCGCGCTACTCGACGGCGCGACCCGACGGCGCGACCCGGCGCGCTACTCGGCGTCGAGCGAGTCGAGCAGCGCGAGAAGGGCGCGCGCGTAGGCGTTGGCCGTGGCATCCGCGTCGAAGGTGCGCGAAATGCCGTCGATGATCACCGTGACGGCTGGCCCACCACTCGACCCCGCGGCGGGCTCAACGGCGGGCTCAACGGCCGACCCAGCAGTATGCCCAGCAGTATGCCCAGCAGTCGGTCCCGCAGCCGCCCCCGCAGTCAGCGACACGAAAGCCACACCGAGCAGCTCCCGCAGCTGGTGCTCCTGGGGCAGCCAGAGCGCGTCCTCCAGAGGCACCGAGTCGAGCGCCCATTCCGTGGTGCCGTTGAAGCCGAGCTCGGTGCCGGTAGGAAAGTGGTGCGCCTCCACCGTCATATCGCTGAGAATGAAGATCTCATCATCGGCCTCGACCCGGTCGATCACGAAGGCATCGCCTGCGGCAGGACGCCAGACCAGCCCCGAGTCCCGAAGAGCGCGGGCCAATTCGGCGCTGATTCGCTCGGTCACAGGGTTTGCTCGCTCATAGGGTTTGCTCGCCCATAGGGGTTTCCTCGCTCACCGAGGTGCAGCTCGGTCACAGGGTTTGCTCGCTCATACGTTTCGCTCGGTCACAGGGTTTCCTCGGTCACAGCGTCGCACCGAACCAGAGGCCGAGCAGGTAGGTGACGGCCGCGGCTCCGAACCCGATCGCCAGCTGGCGCAGGGCACGCTTCAGAGGGGATGCCCCCGACAGCAACCCGACGACGGCCCCGGTCGCCAGCAGGGCGAGACCCACCAGCACCGACGCGATCACGATCGCGGTAACACCGGTCGCGCCGAACAGGTACGGCAGCACCGGGATCAGCGCGCCCGAGGCGAAGAAGCAGAAGCTCGAGATCGCCGCACCCCACGCCGTGCCTACGGTGTCGGTGGTCTCCTCGGGGTCGGCGGCGGTGAGTTCCGGAGTGAGGTGCAGCGAGTCGAGCACCTCGGTCGCGCGAGCCTCCGCGGCCGCCTGCGTCATGCCGCGGGCGCGGTAGACCAGCGCGAGCTCGTTGGCGTCGACGTCGAGGTCGGGCAGAACCGACTGCGACGCAGGATCGGGCCGTGCGGCATCGATGAGCTCGCGCTGCGAGCGCACCGAGACGTACTCCCCCGCACCCATCGACAGGGCGCCGGCGAGCAGACCGGCAAGTCCCGCGAACAGCACCGTCGCGGTGCTGACGCCAGTCGCTCCGATACCCAGCACGAGGGCGAGGTTGGAGACCAGCCCGTCGTTGGCGCCGAATACCGCCGCCCGGAACGTTCCCGAGATGCGCATCCGGCCGCGGATGGCAAGCCCGCGCACCACCTCACCGTGGATCCGCTCGTCGGCGGCCATCGCATCCGTCGCATCCGCGTCATCGTCGTAGGGCGACCGTGTCTCGGCACGCTGCGCGAGCGCCAGTACGAACACCGAGCCGAATCGTCGCGCCAGGAAGCCGAGCAGCCGGGTGCGCAGGTCACCACGCCGCGGAGCACCCACGTCGTCGCCCAGCAGGTCGAGCCAGTGCTGCTCATGGCGGCCCTCCGCTTCGGCGAGCGCCAGCAGGATCTCGCGCTCCTCGCCCTTGCGTCGGGATGCGAGATCCCGGTACACGGCGGCTTCGGCGCGCTCATCGGCGAGGTACTGCCTCCAGCGGCGAATCTGGCGTTTCGTCGGCTGGTGCTTTGCTGTAGCGGTGCTCATCGCACGTACTGGATGCCCCAGGCAACCGTCCACGTGTCACCCGGGTCGAGCCAGTGCACGTCCAGACCGGAGTTGAACGCGTTGACCGGAGCAGTCATGGGCTCGATCGCGACGGCGAGCGTGTGGCCGTCCGGCGTCGGGAAGTCACGGGTCGTGAACACCTGGATCCACGAGTGGTTCTCGTCCTGGAGCAGCCGCACTTCGCGGCCGTCGGGCGCGGTGAGCGAAGCGGATGCACCATCCACCGTCTTCACGCCACCCCAGCCGTCATCGAGGTGCAGGTCGCCCAGGCGCCGCCCCGCTCGCAGGTCGTAGTCCGTTCCCTCGACACCGACAATCGCGGTCGGGTTGAGCCGGTCATCCACCTCGACGTGCGTGTCTGCGTGCACGGTCAGTACGAGCTCGGCTGGGTCGACGTCGCCGATGGTGAGGAACGGATGCGTGCCGAACGCGACGGGAGCCCGGTGCGCCGAGCGGTTGGTCGCGGTGTGTGTCACGGACAGGCCGTCCTCGACGAGTTCGTAGCGCACGGTCGTGTCGAGCTGGAACGGGTAGCCGTGCTGCGGGAAGACAGTCGCAGCGAGGGTCAGGCCAGCTTCGGCGCGTTCGACCACGGTGTAGGGCGCGAAGCGCAGCAGACCGTGGATGGCGTTGTGACGGACGGGCTCGGTCAGGTCGAGCTGCTGCGGGTGGCCCTCGAGGGTCCACACTCCGTCTTCGATGCGGTTGGGCCACGGAACCAGCGCGATGCCGCACCCGAATGGTGGGGTGTCGAACTCGCCGTAGGGCTGCGTGAGGTTGACACCGTCGATCGTGAACTCGCGCAGGCCGGCAGCGACCTCCACGATGACGGCACGGGACGACCCGCGGGTGAGGACATGCTGCTGACCGGTGGGAGAGGTGCCGGTGGGCGGCGTGCCGGAACCGGCGTCGGTCGCGGTGGTGGTCGCGTTCATCGCTCCAGCCTATCGGCGTGCACGATCGACAGTCCGGTCGCAGCGAGGTCGGCCGCGTGCTCTGCGGCGTGCGGTGAGTCGCCGGCGGTGACGAGCGTGTCGACGGCGGCGAGGGGCGCAATGAGGGCTAGGTCAGCGCGGCCCAGCTTCGTGGCATCCGCGATCACGACCGTGCGCTTGGTGCGGCCGATCACCCGGGTCTTGATCTCGGCGTCGGGCAGGTTGAGGTTCGTGACGCCCTCCAGGGGGTGGATGCCGTTGCAGCCCACAAAGGCGAGGTCCAGTCGCAGCGCATCGAGCATCGGTGCCGCAAACGGATTCACCAGCGAGTGCTGGAGCGGACGCAACGTGCCGCCCGTGACGATCACGTCGAACCGCGGCACCGCGGCCTCAAGGGCAAGGGCGATAGTCAGGCCGCTCGTGACCACGACCACGTCGTGCAGGTCGCGCCGGTCGACTAGCGCGAGGGCCAGGGCCATCGCCGTACTGCCGGCGTCGACGTAGATGCTGGTGCCACTGGCGACCATCGCGGCGGCCTCCCGGCCGATGGCTGCTTTGGCGGCGGCATCCCGATCGAGGCCGATCTCGAGGCTCGACTCCCGTAGCTCGGTGACCGGCATGGCGCCGCCGTGCACGCGCGTGAGCAGGCCGCGGCGCTCCAGCTCGCTGAGGTCGCCGCGAATGGTCACGTCACTGACGCCCAACTCCTCGGCAGCATCGGTCACGCGTACGAAGCCGCGCGAGTCGACCAGGCGCGCGAGCTCCTGCCGTCGGGCTTCGGTCATGCTTTCGAATTCTTCCGCATTCGTAACCTTTCCTTTCGATATCGTAATCACTGTGCTGACCGCAGGCGTGACCAAGATCGAGACGACCCTTGCCGACGGCAGGCAGCTGATCTACTACGACGACCCGGGCTCGACACTCCCGCGGGAGCGCGCCATTGATGGCCGGGCCATCGATCCCCGCCCCGCGACTGCCACGATGCGCCAGGATCCGCTGACCGGCGAGTGGATCTCGATCGCGGCATCCCGTCAGAACCGGGCCTTCCTGCCTCCAGCCGATCAGGACCCCCTCGCACCTGCGACCCCGAGCAACCCCTCGGAGGTGCCCAGCAACTACGACGTCGCCGTCTTCGAGAACCGCTCCCCCTCGTTCGGACCCGAGCTCGGCCACGTCGACCTCGCGGGCGTCGGCCTCGGTCGCACCGCGCCATCATTCGGGCGCTGCGAGGTCGTCTGCTTCAGCCCGGAGCACGAGGGATCGTTCGGCTCGCAGACGGTCACCCGCGCGCGCACCGTGATCGAGGCCTGGGCGGATCGCACCGAGTTCCTCAGCTCGCTGCCGGGAATCGCACAGGTATTCCCCTTCGAGAACCGCGGCGAGGCGATCGGCGTGACGCTGCGCCACCCGCACGGCCAGATCTACAGCTACCCCTACGTGACGCCGCGCACCCAGCGCCTCATCGAATCGATCGGGATGCACGGTCCCGAGTTCTTCCAGGACATCCTGTCGTTCGAGCGGGCATCGGAGCGCGTCGTGCTCAGTGGCGAGCACTGGACGGCCTACGTGCCCTTCGCCGCGCGCTGGCCGATCGAGGTGCACATGCTGCCGCACCGTCACATCCCCGACTTCGCGGCGACGAGCGAGACTGAGCGCGACGAACTCGCCGGGCTCTACCTGCGGCTGCTGCGCGGCATCGACGCGCTCTACGACACCCCGACCCCCTACATCGCAGCCTGGCACCAGGCGCCGGTGAGTGTCTCGCGCGGCGACATCCGGCTGATGCTGCAGGTGACCAGCCCGCGTCGGGCAGAATCGAAGCTCAAGTACCTCGCAGGCTCGGAGGCCGCGATGGGCGCCTGGATCGGCGACATCCCGCCGGAGCAGGCGGCGGCATTCATCAGAGAGGGAATCGCGCGAGTATGAGCGACATCAGACAGGACGTGGTCGCGGGCTTCGAGGAGGCCTACGGCTCGGCGCCCTCGGGCATCTGGTCCGCTCCCGGGCGAGTCAACCTCATCGGCGAACACACCGACTACAACCTCGGCTTCGTGCTGCCGTTCGCCATCAACCGCCGCACGATCGTGGCCCTCGGCCCCCGCGACGACGGCCGGATCGGCGTCGCGAGCGCCTACGCCGACGAGGTCGCCGAGATCGCGATCGCCGACCTGGCCCCCGACCGACTGCGCGGCTGGGCCGCCTACCCGCTGGGGGTCGCGTGGGCTCTGGGCCAGCACGGTGCTGACTTGGCCGCCGTTCCCGGCGTGAACCTCTTCATCGAGTCGACTGTGCCAGTCGGTGCGGGCCTGTCATCGTCGGCCGCCATCGAAAGCGCCGTCGCACTCGCGCTGAACGACGTGTGGCAGCTCGGTTTCGACCGGCCGACGCTCGCCAAGGTCGGTCAGCTCGCCGAGAACAAGGCCGTGGGCGCGCCGACCGGCATCATGGACCAGTCAGCGTCCCTTCTCGGGCGCGAAGACCACGCGGTGTTCCTCGACTGCCGCAGTCTCGAGTCCCATCTCGTCCAACTCGGGTTCGCCGAGGCCGGCCTCGAGGTGCTGGTCATCGATACCGGGGTCAAGCACTCGCATGCCACCGGCGGGTACGCGTCGCGGCGGGCATCCTGCGAGGCGGGCGCGAAGGCGCTCGAGGTCGCCTCGCTGCGCGACCTGACCGTCGACGATCTGCCCCGGGCCCGCGCCCGGCTCGACGACGAGACGTTCCGCCGGGTGCGGCACGTCGTCACCGAGAACCAGCGGGTGCTCGACACCGTCGACCGCTTGCGCACCGACGGCCCCCTGGCGATCGGCGAGCTGCTGGATGCCTCGCACGTCTCCATGCGTGACGACTTCGAGATCAGCGTGCCTGAACTCGACCTCGCCGTCGAAACCGCGCAGGCCAACGGAGCCATCGGAGCACGGATGACCGGCGGCGGTTTCGGTGGGGCGGCGATCGCGCTCGTTCCCTCGGACGGGAGCTCGCGCATCCAGGTCGCCATCGACGGTGCGTTCGCCGAGCACGGCTTCGCACAGCCGACGATGTTCACGGTGACCGCCTCGAATGGGGCGGCGCGGGACTGACACCTCCCGGAGTATCCTGACGCTCAGTCGCGAGGAGCGTTCATGATCGGCAGGATCGAGCACCGGCTCGGGGTGATCCACCTCGAGCTGTTCGCGCGACTGTCGAGCCACTCGTGGCGGCGGCTGCCGCATCCGCCGTTCGAGGGAACCGTGGCCCGGGGTGCCGGTCACGACCCCGACCGGGTTCTGCTCATCGGCCGCGCCGGTGCCGCGAGCTGGGGCGTGGTGAGCCACGAACTCGGGCTGGGCGGGCATCTCGCGCGGGCGACCGCGTCCCTCACCGGCCGTGGTGTGGATGTCGAGATCTCGGGTGATCCGGCCCTGTCGCTGCCCGTCATCCAACAACGCCTGACTCAGGCCGCAATCTCGCGCTACGACGCGATCGTGTTGACCATTGGCCTCCGAGAGGCGATGGAGTTGATGCCGGTGACGGTGTGGACGAGACAGCTGACGTCTCTGCTCGATCACGTCTCCGCTGGCCGTGAGGTGAGCCCGGCCGTCGTCGTGGTGGGGGCGGAAGAACGACTGCCCGTGCCGTTCACCCCTGGCATGGCACGTCTGGGAACGTCGCGGGCCCGAGCTCTCAACGAGGCGTCTCGGACGGTGATCGGGGACCGCGCGCGGGTGCGATTTGTCGACTCCGGGATGGTGCCCGAGGTGGAGAATTCGACCCTGCTGGATGCCAACAAGCTCGACGTGTACGAACGAAGTGCGCGAGTGATCGCCCCGACGCTCGCGACGCTGCTCGAGACCAGCCCCGCCCGACTGCGTCATCCGGTTGACGAGGAGGCCCGCGCTCGCGCTCTGGAGTATCTGAGGTCGCATGATCGCGCCTATGACGCGCGGTTGGCCCAACTCCTGCAGACCGTGAAGGAAGTGCTCCATCTGCGCAGCGCGGACCTGTTCTTCGTCGACCGCGACGAGGTGCACATGCTCGGCACGACGACCGAGCCAGTGTCGAGCCGTCCGCGAAGGGAGACCTTCAGCACCGACGCACTCGAGTACCGGGGCGGCATCGTGATCCCTGACCTGACCGACCACCCGCGGCTCAGAAGCCTGCCCGAGGTGACCGGGCCGCCCCACCTGCGCTTCTACGCGGCACACCCGGTCGAGTCGCCGGACGGCCACCGGGTCGCCGTTCTCTCAGTGGTCGACACGGTGCCGCGCGACTTCTCAGCCGCCGAGGCGGGAGCGCTGCGTCAGCTCGCCCTTCAGGTCGGGGCGATTCTCTTCGAGGGTTACTGAGCACTCCAACCACGGCTGGCCCAGTCGCGGGGTGCGGTCACGGCCGGCTCAGTAGCGGGGTGGTCACGGCCGGCTCAGCGCCGGTGTGCGGTCACGGCCGGCCCATGCCGATGTAGGTCCACCCGGCCGCGCGCCAAGCTGCGGCGTCGAGGCAGTTGCGCCCGTCGATGATGACCCGGGATGCCACGAGCTCCCCCACCGCGACGGGGTCGAGTTCGCGGTACTCGCGCCACTCGGTGACCAGCACCACGACTTCGGCCCCGGCGAGCGCCTCGGACACATCGGACTTGTACTTCAGCTGCGGGTGGAGGCGCCGCGCAGTGGGGATCGCCTGCGGGTCGGTGGCGGAGACCTTCGCACCGAGCCCGCGCAGCTGGATCGCGACATCCACTGCCGGGGAATCGCGCACGTCGTCGGAGTCGGGCTTGAAGGCCAGCCCGAGCACCGCGACCCGCTTGTCGTTCGGCTCCCCACCGAGGGCATCGACCACGAGGTCGACGACTCGCTGCCGGCGCCGGAGGTTGATCGCGTCGACCTCCTTGAGGAAGGCGATCGACTCGCCGCGACCGAGCTCCTCGGCGCGGGCGGTGAAGGCCCGGATGTCCTTGGGCAGGCAGCCGCCGCCGAACCCGACACCGGCGTTGAGGAAGCGGCGCCCGATGCGCGCGTCGTGCCCGATCGCGTCGGCCAGCTGGGTGACGTCGGCGCCGGTCGCCTCGGCGATCTCCGCCATGGCATTGATGAACGAGATCTTGGTGGCCAGGAAGGCGTTGGCCGCGACCTTCACCAGCTCTGCCGTGGCGTAGTCGGTCACGATGAGGGGCGTGTCGGCGGCCAGCATCGACTCGTAGACCTCCCCGAGCACTGCGGTCGCACGCTCGCCGGACTCACCCGCAGCAACCCCGTAGACGATGCGATCGGGGGTCAGAGTGTCGGCGACCGCGAAGCCCTCGCGCAGGAACTCGGGGTTCCACGCGAGATGGGCGCCCGGCGCGACCTCCTGAATTCTCAGGGCGAGCCGCTCGGCGGTCCCCACGGGAACCGTGGACTTGCCCACCACGACATCACCCGGCGACAGGTACGGCAGCAGCGCCTCGATGGCGCCATCCACGAAGGTGAGGTCGGCCGCGTTCTCACCGCGGCGCTGGGGGGTGCCCACCGCCACGAAGTGAGCGGTCGCGCCGACGATCTCCGAGATATCGGTCGTGAAGCGCAGGCGGCCCGAATCCTGCAGCGACGCGAGCAGGTCGTCGAGACCGGGCTCGAAGAAGGGAGCGCGGCCGGCCGAGAGCAGGGCGATCTTGTCGGGGTCGGTGTCGACGCCGATCACCTCGTGGCCGAGCTGGGCCATGCTGGCCGCGTGGACAGCACCCAGGTAGCCGCATCCGATCACCGACAGCTTCATGTGAACGAACCTAGTCGACCGAGGTTAACGGGAGGCGACCAGTCGCTCCGCCGCGTCGACGACGTTCTTGAGCAGCATGGCTCGAGTCATGGGCCCGACGCCGCCGGGAACGGGTGACAGGTGGCCCGCGACATCCGCGACTCGGGGGGCGACATCGCCGACCAGCCGGGCCTTTCCTGTCTCGGGGTTCATGACGCGGGTGATGCCCACGTCGAGCACCGCGGCTCCCGGCTTGACCCACTCGGGCTGGATGAGGCCCGGCACACCCACCGCCGCGACGAGGATGTCGGCACGGCGCACGTAGCTCTCGAGGTCCTGGGTGCGCGAGTGGGTGAGAGTGACCGTGGCATCCAGTCCCTTGCGGGTCAGCAGCAGCCCCAGCGGGCGTCCGACCGTCAGGCCACGCCCGACGACCACGACGTGGCGGCCCGAGATCGGAACGTCGTAGCGCTGCAGCATCTCCACGATGCCCGCCGGTGTGCACGGCAGCGGGGAATCGATCTCGCCGCCCACGCCGAGCACGAGGCGACCGAGGTTGGTCGGGTGCAGGCCGTCGGCGTCCTTGTCGGGATCCATCAGCTCGAGCATCGCGTTCTCATCGACTCCCGCCGGCAGCGGTAGTTGGATGATGTAGCCGGTCACCGCGGGGTTCGTGTTGAGGGCGATGATCGCGGCCATGATGTCGTCTTCGGATGCCGCGGCCGGAAGATCCACGCGGATCGACTCGATCCCGACCTCTGCACAGTCGCGGTGCTTGCCCGCCACGTACGAGAGGGATCCCGGGTCCTCACCCACGAGCAGCGTGCCGAGCCCGGGCACGACCCCGCTCCCCTTGAGGGCGGCGATGCGCGCCGCGAGCTCGTTCTTCACCGCGGTCGCGGTGGTGACGCCGTCGAGGACGACCGCGGTCATGGTCGACCGCCGGTGGTCGAGCGGCGTCGAGACCGGATCTCGACGCGCTCGATCACCGTCACGCCCAGGTCCCCGGCGACGTCAGGCCCTGGTACAGCGGGTAGCCGTCGGTCAGCGTGAGTACGCGGGCGCGGAGGGCCGCGACATCCGGGCTGGGCATCAGGGCGTGGGCGATGATGTCGGCGACCTCCGTGAATTCGGTGTCGCCGAAGCCGCGGGTGGCCAGTGCCGGGGTGCCGATGCGCACACCCGACGGGGTCATCGGCGGGCGCGGGTCGTTGGGCACCGAGTTGCGGTTCACGGTGATGCCCACCGAGTGCAGGATGTCTTCGGCGTCCTGACCGTGGATCGCCGAGTTGCGCAGATCGACGAGCACCAGGTGCACGTCAGTGCCGCCGGTGAGCACGTCGATGCCCGCCGCCTTCGCGTCGGGAGCGGTGAGACGCTCGGCGAGGATCTTCGCGCCGCGCACCGTGCGCTCCTGGCGTTCCTTGAACTCGGGCTCCGCGGCGAGCTTGAACGCGGTCGCCTTGGCAGCGATCACGTGCATGAGCGGTCCGCCCTGCTGACCGGGGAAGACGTTGGAGTTGAGCTTCTTCTGAGTCTCGAGGTCGTTGGTGAGGATGAAGCCCGAGCGCGGACCACCGATCGTCTTGTGCACGGTGGAGCTGGTGACATCCGCGAAGGGCACCGGGCTCGGGTGCAGGCCGGCCGCCACGAGGCCCGCGAAGTGCGCCATGTCGACCCACAGCTTGGCGCCGACCTCATCGGCGATCGCACGGAACGCGGCGAAGTCGAGCTGGCGGGGGTAGGCGCTCCAGCCGGCGATGAGCACGTGCGGCTTGACCTCGAGGGCCTTCGCGCGCACGGCATCCATGTCGATGAGGTGGGTCGTGGGGTCAACGCCGTAGGCGTGAGCCTCGTAGAGCTTGCCGGAGAAGTTGAGGTGCATGCCGTGGGTGAGGTGACCACCCTGGTCGAGGGCGAGGCCCAGGATGCGGTCGCCGGGGGTCGCGATCGCGGAGAGCACGGCGGCGTTGGCCGAGGCACCGGAGTGCGGCTGCACGTTCGCGTAGGCGGCGCCGAACAGGCTCTTGGCGCGGCTAATCGCGAGGGTCTCGGCGACGTCGACGAATTCGCATCCGCCGTAGTAGCGGCGGCCCGGGTAGCCCTCTGCGTACTTGTTGGTGAGCACGGAGCCCTGCGCCTCGAGCACCGCGCGGGGAACGAAGTTCTCGCTGGCGATCATCTCGAGCGTGCCGCGCTGGCGGTCGAGCTCCTGCTGCAGAACGGCGGCGATCTCAGGATCGACTTCGGCCAACGGGGAATTGAAGACGGATGACACGGGCGGCTCCTCGACACTCGAACGGATAGTACTAACGGTATCCGGTGAGCCCAGGCGTACGGCCCAATCGTGTGCCCGCGGGATGAACCAGCGGGCCGTCGCTCCCCGATGGTTGCCCATCTCAGCGCCAGTTGCGACGGGTTCAGTCTAGCCGCGGCGGTGTTCATAACTCCTGCAGAATTTGGTCTCCGTCGGCGGCTGGGGCGGATTCCCGGGGGCTATCTCGCAACCCAGGGAGAAATTGCAGGAGTTATGAACACGGGGCGGGGGTCTGGCAGAATAGGGCGAGTTAGTTAGGAGTCCTGACTAACTCAGGTCGCGGCGCCCGCGATCGCCGGACCAGGAGCAGCGTGATGAGCAGTACAAGCATCGGAATAGTCCCGGCGCCGGTTCGCGTCGTGCCCGGCGACGGCGCGTTCACCCTCACCGACGCGACCGTGAGCGGACCCCTCGCCGAGTACGTGAGCGAGACGCTCGGCCTGCGGGTCGTCGAGTCCGGCGGCGACGTGCGGCTCGAGCTGGTCAGCGGTGCGGCAGCCGATGGATACACCCTCGAGGTCGCGCCGACGGGCATCCGGCTCGCAGCGGATGCCACCGCCGGCCTCTTCGCGGGAGTGCAGACCCTGCGCCAGCTGGCCGCCAACGGGCCGGTGCCGTGCGTGGCGATCGAGGATCACCCGCGGTTCTCCTACCGGGGCGCGATGCTCGACGTGGCCCGCCACTTCTTCGCGGTCGCCGACGTGAAGCGGTACATCGACGACATCGCGCTGCTCAAGTTCAATCACCTGCACCTGCACCTCACCGACGATCAGGGCTGGCGGCTGGAGATTCTCAGTCGACCGGAGCTCACCGCGAAGGGGGCGACGACGCAGGTCGGCGGCGGGGGTGGCGGGTACGCTGCGCCCCTCTACTACACGCAGGACGAGTACCGCGAGATTGTCGCGTACGCGGCATCCCGGTTCGTCACGATCGTGCCGGAGATCGACATGCCCGGGCACACCAATGCGGCGATCGTCGCCTACCCCGAGCTGGGCGATTCGCCGGCCGAGCCGTACGAGGGCATCGAGGTCGGTTTCTCGAGCCTGGCGATCGGTAGCGAGAGCACCTACGACTTCATCGACGACGTCGTGCGCGAGGTCGTCGATCTGACCCCCGGCCCGTACCTGCACCTCGGCGGTGACGAGTCGCTGTCGACGACCGACGAGGACTTCCTGACCTTCATCGCCCGGGCGACGGCGATCGCCGCGGCCTCCGGCCGCACGATCGTCGGCTGGCACGAGATGGGACGAAGCCCCGACCTGCCCGCGGGCACCGTCGGGCAGTACTGGAGTTTCACCACCCCACAGGAGGGTGCCGCCGAGCACACCCTGAGCTTCGTCGAACAGGGCGGACGCGTGATCATGTCACCCGCCGATGTCGCCTACCTCGACATGGCGTACGAGCCCGACGCGACGCTCGGTCTGGTCTGGGCGAACGGTCCGACGAGCCTCGAGCAGGCGTACGACTGGGACCCCGCCGACATCGTGCCCGGCATCGGCGAGGAGCAGCTGCTCGGCGTCGAGGCCCCGCTCTGGACCGAGACGGTGCGCTCGATCGCTGACGTCGAGTACCTCGCGTTCCCGCGGATGGCGGCGGTGGCCGAGGTCGCGTGGTCCCCTCGCGGCGCGCGGCAGTCGTTCGCCGACTTCGCGAGCCGCCTCGGCTCGATCGAAGCGGTGTGGGATGCTGCGGGCATCCGTCACCGGCCGCTCGACGCTTAGCGCTACTTCGCTGCCGCCCGGCGACGCAGCCGAGCGTCGCCCGCGAGGAACACGACGACCGCGAGCAGGGTCACACCGGCGGTGACGTAGGGCAGCACGCCCACCCCCACGGCATCCAGGATCACGGCGCCGATGAGCGCGCCGACACCGATGCCGATGTTGAACGACGTCGTGAGGTAGGCCGACGCGATGTCGCGCATGCGCCGCGACGCAGTGTGCAGCATGCGCGCCTGAAGCACCGGTGGCGCCATGCCGAAGCCGATGCTCCAGATGACGAGGGCGGGGAAGACGATCCACGGCGTGCCCGCGAACAGGCCGATCACGAGCACCGACAGCGCGATCACCAGGAGCGAGCCGGCAAGGGCCGCCCGGGGGAACCGGTCGCTGAGGGCGCCGGCGAACACGAGGCCGATGACCGCCGCGCTGCCGTAGAGGAACAGCACGAGGGCAACCGACGCCGATGGCACCCCGACCGGCCCCAGGAGGAACGGGGCGATGTACGTGTAGAAGAGGTTGTGCGCCGTCATCAGCAGCACGACGGTCAGGCAGATCAGGATGATGCCGGGGATCGTCTTGTCCTTGCGCAACGGCAGGGGGATCTCGCCGGTCACCAGCGGCTCGAGGTGCTGCACGGGCGGCAGGATGCGCGCGGCGACGACGACGAGCACGAGAATCACGCACGCCATGACGAGGAAGGATGAGCGCCAGCCGAACGCGTGACCGATCGCCGTGCCCAGGGGAACGCCGAGGACGAACGCGGCGGTTCCGCCGCCCGCGGTGATCGCCACGGCCCGGCCGAGGAACTTCTTCGGCACCAGATGCGCCGAGTACGCCCCGACGACCGCCCAGAACAGGCCGTGAGCGAGTCCGCCGAGCACCCGCGCGGCCACGAGCAGCGGGTAGTTGGGCGCGAGACCGGTCAGCACGCTGGAGACCACGAACACGAGCAGCACGACGATCACGAGGGTCTTGCGCGGGAACCGGCGAGTCAGCGTCGCCAACGGTGCTGCGCTCAGCACGACTGTGCCCGCGAACACCGACACGAGGATGCCGACTTGGGACTGCGAGACGCCGAGCTCCGTGGCGATCTCCGGCAGCAGGCCGGTCGGTAGGAACTCGATCGTCACCGAGGTGAAGATGAGGGCTGCGAGGGTGAAGATTCCGACCCAGGGGAAAGTGGTGTTCTTCGCGTCCATGAGGACGATCCGTTCGGTGGGGGTTGGCGTTCGCCGCCTGCGGGATGACGCGGGTCGGCGCCAACGCGTACCAGCCTAATCCAGAAGCTGCGCGAGCTCCCCGAGCGTGGGAGCGGTGGCCGGGCCGCGGCGGGTGACGGCGATGGCCGCGCAGGCGTTGGCTGCCCGGGCGGCGGCGAGCGGATCGGCACCCCTGGCGAGGGCGGCGAGGAAGGCGCCGGCGTGGGCATCCCCGGCACCGTTGGTGTCGATGGCCGTCACAGGGAAGCCGGGCACGTGCGTGAGGGCGCCGCGCACGCCGACCAGGCAGCCGTCGGCCCCGAGGCGCACGATGACATCGCCGCGGGCCGCGAGCGCTTCGGCCGCCGCTGCGGGCTCGGATTCACCTGTCATCAGCCGCGCCTCGCGCAGATTGCAACTGATCCAGGTCGCCCGCGCCTGCGCGACGGCCCAGACGGCGGGGTGGATGTCGCCGACCAGTGGCCCCGGATCGACGAGCACCACGTGGTCCGAGCCAACCGACCCCAGCCATCCCGCGATCGCCCGCCCGTTGGTGGACTCCAGCAACCCGTACCCGGACACGTGCACCAGGTCGCCCTCGGCGAGGCGGATGCCCGCCAGCGCGTCAGCCGTCAGGCTCGCCTCGGCGCCGAACACCGTCACGAAGGTTCGCTCGCCGTCGCTCTCGGTCAGTGCGATGTCGTATCCCGTGTCGGTGTCGGGCGTCGGATGCTGAAGCACCCCGATGCCTTCGGCGGCGAGCGCCGCACGCACCCTGTCGCCGAATGGCCCAGTGCCGTGCGCTCCCCCGTAGGCGGTCGGCAAGCCCTGATGGGTGGCGGCGACCATGGTGTTGAAGCTGCCGCCGGGGGTCGTTCCCGTCGCACGGCCGAGCACGTCGCCGCCGCGCTCGGGCAGGGCGGGAACGTCGATCGTGAGATCGACGATAACGTTGCCGACGCTGATCAGCGTCACGCCGACATCACCGCAGGTCCAGGAGCCCGCAACTCCAGCAGGCCGTAGACGACCGGTAGCAGGTCGAGGTCGTTCGCGGCGAGCACGGTCTCGACGGCGTCGGTCGGCCACGAGCCGTGAACGGCACCGCCGATCGCGCCGGCAATGGCCCCGATGGTGTCGCTGTCGCCGCCGAGCGTGGCGGCGGCGCAGACCGCGGCCCACGGGTCATCCGGGAAGAGGGCGAGCAGCGCGAACGCCGCCGGCACTGACTCCTGCGTGGCCAGGCTCGTGCCGACGAGCCGGTAGATGTCGTAGAGGCTGCGCTCGACGTTCGTGGGGTCGGCCAGGGTGCGAGCCCAGAGGATGCGCCGTCCGACGTCGCCGCCGGCCACCCAGTGCCCGCGGGTGGCGGCGAGTTCGGCCGCCTCGATCGCCACCGGGATCGGGTCGACCCCGTCGATGCCCGCGCTCACGGCAGCGGCAACCGCGGCCGCGCCGGCGAGCGCGATGCCGGTGTTGTGGCTGACGAGACTGACCTCGACCACGAGGTCGACAAGTGCTGGCAGATCGCGGGTGCTGCGCGCGAGTCCCACAGGGGTGACCCGCATGGCCGCACCGTTGGTGGTGCCGTATCGGCCCGCCTCCTCGAGCGACTCGCCGGCGAGCACCGCGTCGACGGCGCGCTTGGTCGACGGCCCGAGCAGGTCGAGCGAGCCCTTCGCTCGCATGCCGTCCTCCCAGGCGACGAGCTCGCGCGCGAAGATGGCGGGCTCGACGTGGCCGTGCCCCTCGATGATGAGGCGGGCGGTGAGGAGCGCCTGTTCGGTGTCGTCGGTGATGGAGGCGGCGGGCATCCCGGCGGCGAGGGGGTGGTCGTCGGCCGCGGGCAGGAAGGTCGTGATGGCCCCGTAGCGGGCGGCGACCTGCTGGCGCGACATCAGCTGCGTGGGCATGCCGAGGGCGTCGCCAATGGCGAGTCCGGTGAGCGCGGCGAGCGCGCAGTCGTGCTCGCTCATGAGTCGGAGTCGAACTCGAAGTGCAGCCGGAAGTGGGCGGGGTCAAGGTAGCTCTCGACGCACTCGACCACGTCGCCCGCCGAGGTGCGGGTGACGCACCGCGACCAGAGGAACAGGTCCAGCGGCTGGTGGCCCAGCAGCTCGGCGTTCTCGGCGCCCAGAGGCCGCACCTCCACCCATTGCTCGCCGGTGGCCGCCACCAGACCAGCAGATCGGAAGACGGCGGTCAGCGAACCGGCCGCCGATTCGACGGTCACCGCCTCCAGTACAGCGTCGCTGACCGGGATGCGCGACGACTCCCGCGAGACCGCACCCGCGCCGATGGTGCGCAGCCGGTCGAGCCGCAAGAAGTGCGGGCTCTCAAGGCCGAGCTCCGCGGCGAGGGCATGGTCCTCGATCCGCTCGAGCGCGAGCACCGTGACTGTCGCGTCGACACCCTGCTCCTGCAGGGCGCGGGCCCAGCCCAGCCGCACGTTGAGGGGTCGTCCGTCGAAGGTGACATACGACCCCTTGCCCGAGCGGGTCGAGATGAGCCCGGCGCGACCCAGCTCGCTCAGCGCAGCGCGCACGGTGTTGCGACTGACGGAGAACCTCTCGGCCAGTGCCGTCTCGCCCGGCAGCTGGTCGCCGGTCGGCAGTTCGCCCGCCCGGATCTCACGCGCCAGCACGGCCGCGATCTCCTCGTGCTTCAACCGGGGGCCGGACACCATCAGCGCAGCACCATCAGCGCAACGACTCCAGCACGGCGTCGACCGACGTGATCTCGATGAGCGGGGCGTACAGCGCCATCGCGTCGAGCGCGCGCTGATGATCGTTCTCGCTGATGCCGGCACAGGCATCGGAGACAACGCGCACGGCGACGCCCGCATCGGCGGCGGCCAGTGCGGTCGAGATCACGCAGCAGTCGGTGGAGACCCCGGTGAGCACCATCGTCGCATCCGGCCCGAGGATGCCCGCCAGCTCGTCATCCCACTTGCCGAACGTCGTGCGGCTGACGACCGGGTGCTGCGGCTGCCGGAAGGTGGGCGTCAAGTCGTACAGGCGATCGGTCGGCGGCACGAGCGCGAACTCCCAGAGTTCGTAGTACGGCACCCAGGCGCCCTGCGGATGCTCCGGCGCGATGAACCGCGTGAACACCACCCGGTCACCGAACTCGGGTGCCAACCGCGCGATCTGCTTCTCGACCTCCGGGTAGCCCGGGGTGCACCACGCACTCCCGGGCTCTCCGAAGATGACCTGCATGTCGATGACGACGAGCCAGGCGTTGTCTGACATGGCGGCCCTGCTAGTCGTTGTCGAGCGGAGTGGATTCCTGCTTCTTCACCGCGGCGCGGCCGAAGGCGAGGTAGCCCAGGAAGCCGATCAGCAGCGAGAACAGCACGCCGAGGTTGGCGAACGCCCAGGCGCCCTCCTTGCCGCCGATGGCATCCATGAAGTAGCCCTGCCAGGCCAGCCAGTCGGCGTAGGTGTTGGTCACGAAGCCCCAGCCGACGACGCTTCCGATCACCAGAAGCGCGATGGGCAGCCAGCGCCAGCTGCCGTAGCGACCGGTGGCGGTGTAGAGCTCCTTCTCGGCGTAGCCCTTCTTGCGGATGATCGTGTCGGCCAGGAAGATGCCGGCCCAGGCCGCGATCGGCACACCGAGCGTGATCAGGAAGCCCTGGAACGGGAAGAAGAAGTCCTGGGCGATGAACACCACGTAGATCGCGCCGAGCACCATGATCACGCCGTCGATGCCTGCGGCCACCGGACGGGGCACCTTGATGCCCGCAGTCAACAGCGAGAGTCCTGAGGAGTAGATGTCGAGCACAGCACCGCCGACGAGGCCGAGGATCGCGACGAGAGCGAAGGGCAGCAGGAACCAGATCGGCAGCAGGGTCGACAGCGCACCGATCGGGTCGGCGCCGAGGGCGTCGCGCAGCTCGGCCGACGATCCGGCCAGCAGCAGACCGAAGATCAGCAGGATCACGGGGGCGACAGATGCGCCGAATGTGGTCCAGCCGACGACGCCCTTGCTGCTGGCGTTGCGGGGCAGGTAGCGCGAGTAGTCCGCTGCGGCGTTGACCCAGCCGAGGCCGAATCCGGTCATCATGAAGACGAAACCGCCGATGACGGCAGGCACGTCACCCGCGGGCAGTGCTGCGACGGCGGCGAGGTCGATGTGACCCTGAGCAACTGTGATCACGATGTAGCCGATGGTGAGCACGACCGTGACGATGGTGATCCAGAACTGGAGCTTGAGGATCAGGTCGAAGCCCATGACCCCTGCGGCGATGACGAGCGCAGCCACGACGATGAGGGCGACGACCTGGGTGACCGGTCCGCCGTTCCAGCCGAGCGCCGTGAACACTGTCGCGGTGGCGAGGGTCGCCAGCGACACGAGCACCGTCTCCCAGCCGACCGTCAGCACCCACGAGAGGATCGACGGCACGCGACCGCCGTTGACGCCGAAGATCGAGCGACTGAGCACCAGCGTGGGAGCCGAGCCTCGCTTGCCGGCGAGCGCGATGACGCCGACGAAGAAGAAGGACACGACGATGCCCACGAGACCGATGACGGTCGCCTGCCAGAAGGAGACGCCGAAGCCGAGGAGGTACGAGCCGTAGGCGATTCCGAAAACGGAGACGTTGGCCGCCGCCCAGGGCCAGAAGAGGTCGCGCGGCTTGCCCTTGCGTTCCGCTTCGGTGATGGTGTTGATTCCGTTGGTCTCGACGCTGAGGGCCGAGGTGCCCGCGTCGGTCTTGGTGGTCGTACTCACTCTGAGGATCCTCCTGACGTGGGGCCGCCAACGGCCTGCACCTGTTCAGACCTGTTCAGTCTGCTGAGCACACGTTAGTGGCGCGGTCGGGCCCGCGTCAACAACTACCCTTGAACCGTGACCGACGCCGCCGCCACGACCCACTGGATCCTCACCCTCGTGTGCGAGGACAGACCCGGAATCGTGCACGCCATCTCCGGTGCGATCGTCGAGGCATCCGGCAACATCACCGAGTCGCAGCAGTTCTCCAGCGACGACACCGGCCGCTTCTTCATGCGGCTGCAGGTGGAGTCCGCAGCATCCCGCGACCGCTTCGAGGCGGCCCTCGCGCCGGTGACCGAGCGCTACGACATGGAGTGGCAACTCGACGTCGTCGGCCGCCCCCTGCGCACGCTCGTGCTCGTGTCCACGGCGGGGCACTGCCTCAACGACCTGCTGTACCGCCAGCGGGCCGGTCAGCTCACCGTCGACCTGCCGCTCGTGATGAGCAACCACCCCGACCTCGGTGGACTCGCCGAGTTCTACGACGTGCCCTTCGAGTCGCACCCGGTAACCAGCGCAGGCCAGAAGCTCGCATTCGAGGATCGCGTGCTCGAGGTCGTCGAGCAGCACGCCATCGAGCTGGTCGTGCTCGCGCGCTACATGCAGATCCTCTCGCCCGAGCTGTGCGCAGCACTCAGCGGTCGGGTCATCAACATCCATCACTCGTTCCTGCCCGGGTTCAAGGGGGCCAACCCCTACCGCCAGGCCCACGCCCGCGGCGTCAAGCTGATCGGCGCCACCGCCCACTTCGTGACGAGTGATCTCGACGAGGGACCGATCATCGAGCAGAACGTCGTGCGCGTCGACCACTCGCGCACCCCCGCCGAACTCGTCGCCATCGGCCAGGACGAGGAGAGCCGCACCCTCACCCAGGCCGTCAAGTGGTTCGCCGAGCATCGCGTGCTGCTCGACGGCGCGAGAACGATCATCTTCAAGTGAGCCTGCGACCATGAGCCTTCTCATCCACGGGGCCCGCAAACTCGACGCCCACGGCGAGGTCGACAGCTTCTGGATGCTCTGCGAGGGTGACTCGATCGTGGCAACCGGTCACGGCTCACCGCCGGTGGTCGAGCGCGTCGAGACCGAGATCGTCGATGCTTCCGGCGCCTGGCTCGTACCCGGCTTCGTCGACCTGCACGGCCACGGCGGTAGCGGTCACTCCTTCGACGACGGGCCTGCGGCCATTGCCGCGGCGCTCGCGGTGCACCGCGCCCACGGCACCACCCGGTCGGTCATCTCGCTCGTCGCCAACCCCATCGACGAGCTCTGCGAATCGCTCGCCGGCATCGCCGACCTCGCCGAGGTCGACCCACTCGTGCTCGGCTCGCACCTCGAGGGCCCGTTCCTCGCGCCGGCCCGCCGCGGCGCCCACAACCTCGACCACCTACTCGAGCCCGCGCCCTACGAGGTCGAACGGCTCATCGGTGCGGCCCGCGGCACCCTGCGCCAGATCACCCTCGCCCCCGAACTGCCCGGAGCGTTCGAGGCGATCGACGTGCTTGTCGAGGCCGGGGTCCTCGTTGCGGTCGGTCATACGGAGGCCGACTTCGAGATGACCCGGGCGGCATTCGATCGGGGCGCGCGGCTCGTCACCCATGCCTTCAACGCGATGCCGGGCATCCACCACCGCCAGCCGGGGCCGGTGGTCGCGGCTTTCGAAGACGAGCGGGTGACGATCGAGCTGATCCTCGACGGCGAGCACGTGCATCCGGATGTCGCTGCCCTCGCCTTCACCTCCGCCACGGGCCGCGTGGCTCTCGTCACCGACGCCATGGCGGCCGCCGGTTCGGGCGACGGCGACTATGCGCTGGGCAGCCTCACGGTCACCGTGCGCGACGGTCTCGCGGTGCTGCGTGGAACGCACACCCTCGCCGGCTCGACCCTCACCCAGGACCGCGCCCTGCGGCTCGCGATCACCCGCGCCGGCATCTCGCCGCGCGACGCGGTGACTGCGCTCACCCTCACCCCCGCGCACGCCCTCGGCCTCGACCACCGGCACGGACTGCTCGCCCCCGGCTTCGCCGCCGATGCCGTGCTGCTCGACCATGAGTGGCGCGTGCAGCACGTGTGGGCCGACGGGAAGGCACTGTCCTGAGGGTCGATTGTGCGACACCTCGGACCACTATTCTCTGAGCCATGAGACTGATTCCCGGTGCCGTGATCCTCGTCGGGCTTGCCCTGCTGGCCCCGAGCACGACGGCCGCCGCGGCGACCTCCTCGACCACCGCGGGCCTCGAGTACGTCGCGCTGGGCGACTCGTACTCGGCCGGCTACGGTCTCCTGCCACTGAGTCCGACATCGCCCGCGACCGGTTGCTACCAGGCTGAAGTCGACTACCCGCACCTGGTCGCAACCGCCCTCGGTCTGGACCTCGACGACCGGTCGTGCGCCGGCGCGGTGACCGCGAACATCCGGGACACTCCGCAGGTGACCGGCTCGGGAACGGCACCGGTGCAGTCTGACGCGCTGTCGTCATCCACCGACATCGTCACTGTGACGATCGGCGGCAACGACCTCGGCTTCGCGTCGATCGCGGGCTACTGCGTCGCCCTCACGGCGAACGGGCCCATCGCTGGCGACCCGTCGCTCGACAACTGCAAGGATCACTACAACCCCTCGCCCGGCGTCGACCAGCTCATCGACCTACTCGACTCGACGGTCGTGCCCGCCCTCGCCGAGACGTTCGCGCTGATCGCGGCGAAGGCCCCCAATGCGACCGTGTACGTGATCGGGTATCCGACCATCGCACCGGATGCCGCGAACATCCGTCAGCCCGAACCGCCCGGGTGCTTCACCACGGCGATCGGCGACGGCAACCCTCCGTTCCCGGTGAACTCGTTCCCCTACACGCAGACCGACACGCTCTACCTGCACTACATCGAGAAGGAACTCGACGCCCGTATCCAGGCGGCCGCCACCACCCAGGGGTTCACCTACCTGCCCACCTGGGCCGCGTCGGCGCTGCACTCGGTCTGCGCGGATGATCCTCACATCTTCGGCATCACCCTCACGACGGATGCCCAGGACGGCGAACCGACACCGCTGCCCGGGATCTACCTCGTGCGCGGAGCCCTGCACCCCAACACCGAGGGCGTCGACTTCTTCGCCTCGACGATCATCGCCGCGATCGAGGCCGATCGCACCAGACCGGCGCTCGCCGATACCGGCGGGCCGGACCTCCTGCTGCCGCTCGGGGCGCTCGCCGCGGGCATGCTCGCGGCTGGCCTGCTGCTCGCGCGCCGCTCGCGGCGGTCGGAGGGCTAGAGCCGTTCCCACTCCAGCCGGTTCGCCCACGCGTAGCGGTAGTAGTCGGCGTGCGCGAGACCGGATGCCGCGGCCTCATCCACGATCACGGTGACCTGCCGGTGCAGCTGGATCGCCGAGCCCGGAAGCGATGACGTCACCGCACCCTCCACCGCGCCGGCGATGGCGGCCGCCTTGGCCTCGCCGAACGCGAGGAGCACGAGGTGGCGTGCCCGCAGGATCGTGCCGAGACCCTGCGTGATGCAGTGCATGGGCACATCCTCGACCGAGTCGAAGAAGCGCGCGTTGTCGAGGCGGGTCTGCTGGGTGAGCGTCTTGACCCGGGTGAGCGAGGCGAACGACGAGCCCGGCTCGTTGAAGCCGATGTGCCCGGTGCGACCGATTCCGAGCACCTGCAGGTCGACGCCGCCGGCGTCATCGATGGCCCGCTCGTAGCGCTCGCCCGCGGTCTCGATCGGCCCGTCGTGGCCCGGCACTCGCACGAGCTCCGGGGTGAGGCCGAGGGGCTCGACCACCTCGCGGGTGATGACCGAGCGATAGCTCTCGGGATGCCCGGCCGGCAGACCCACGTACTCGTCGAGCGCGAAGCCCCGCACCTGCGACAGGTCGAGACCCCGACCGGCGAGAGCGCGCCAAGTGGTGAGTGGCGTGGATCCGGTCGCCAGCCCGAGCACGGCGTCGGGCCGCGTGCGCACGAGGTGCTCGATGGCGTCCGCGGCCAGCTCGCCCGCGGCATCCGCCGACTCGACGATGACGACTTCGGCCACGTCAGCCGACCCGTTCGGGTGCGACGCCGACGAGGGCGGCACCGACGGCGGCCGCCGGGAAGTCTGCGGGCACCAGCTGCATCCGACGGCTGAGTTCGATCGACGCAAGGAACGGCGAGTCGTGCTCCCAGCCCTCAAGCACTACGACGATGTCGTGGAGCAGCGACGTGCCGAGCGACGACAGCCCGCCGCCGATGACGACGCTATCGACGTCCACCGTGAGCACGAGCACCCGCACGGCAGCGGCCACGTTCTCGACGAACCGCCGCTTGACCTCCATCGCCCGGGGGTCTCCGGATTCCGCGGCCGCGAACAGGGCACGCGCCGGTCGGGCATCGTGGGTGGGCCACTGGCGGGCTATCGCCGATCCGCTCGCGACCATCTCCAGGCAGCCGCGCTGGCCGCACGGGCACTCCGGACCGTTCGGATCGACCGGGATGTGCCCGATCTCGCCCGCGGTCCCCCGCGACCCGCGCCAGAGCTCGCCGCCGAGCACGAGTCCAGCGGCGAGCCCGGTGCCGAGGTTGAGGTAGGCCATCGAGTGCGACGGATCCTTCTCGAGCAAGTGGAACGCGCCGATCGCCGCGGCGTTGACGTCGTTCTCGATCCGCACCGGGCGGCCCAGTCGCGCCGACAGCTCAGCACCCAGGTCGAGTCCGTCGAGTCCGAGGTTGACGGCGTGGGTCACCCGACCGGTTCCGTTGTCGACGGCACCGGGGATGCCGATGCCGATGGACGCGAACTGTTCGATCGTCGTGCCACAGAGCTCGGCCAGCTGAGTCACGGCCGTCACCGCGGTCTCCAGCACCGCTTCAGGCCCGAAGCCCGTAGGGAGGCGCAGCTGCTGCGCGATCCGGCCATCGGCGTGGATGGCCACGGCATCGGTCTTGGTGCCGCCGATGTCGATTCCGACCCTCAGCGGCGCGAGCCCGGTCATCCCTTCACCGCCCCGGCGACGAGGCCCGACGTGAGTCGGCCCTGCACGATGAGGAAGAAGATGATCACGGGCACGGCGACCAGCGTGGATGCCGCCATCACCTGCCCCCAGTCGGTCTCACGAGTGGCGCTCGCCTGCACGAACCCGCGCAACCACAGCGGCAGGGTCTGCGCCGCCTCGGACGGCAGCAGCACGAGGGCGACGGTGAACTCGTTCCACGCCTGCAGGAACGCGTAGACCCCGGATGCGACGAGGCCAGGAGCCAATAGCGGGAACGTGATGCGCATGAAGGCCCCGAACCGGCTCAAGCCGTCGACCATCGCGGCCTCCTCGAGGTCGGCGGGGATGCCTGCGACGAAGCCGCGGAGCATCCAGATCGTGAAGGGCACGACGGCGGCGATGTAGATCACGCTGACGCCGAGCACGCTGTCGAGCAGCCCGACGCTCGCGACCATCTTGTACTGGGCGATGAAGAGCCCCTCGGCGGGGAGCATCTGCACGATCAGCACGGCGATCACGAAGCTGCGCCGACCGCGGAACCGAAAGCGGCTGATCGCGATGGCGGCGAGGAACGCGAAGAGCAGGCAGAACACGACGACCGTGAGGGTGATGGCCACGCTCATGCCGAGCGCGCTGAAGAAGCTCCCGTCGGCGAGAGCACCCGTGAAGTTGCTCAGTGTCGCCTTCACCGGGAAGAAGGTGGGGATGAACGACTGCAGGATGATGTTGGGCAGGAAGGCCGAGTTGACCATCCAGTACACGGGGAAGACCCAGGCCAGCGCGACGATGATGGCGAGCGCCGAGAACAGGCCGCGGCGGGTGCGGGCGGTCATGCCTCGTCCTCCTTGAGCAGGCTGCGGATGTAGAACCAGCTCAGCGCGATCGTGATGGCGAGCACGAGAATCGAGACGGCCGACGCCATGCCGAAGTCCTGCGAGCTCGTGCCGAGCTTGTAGATGTAAGTGCCCAGCAGGTCGTAGTCGCCCGACTTCGAGCCGGCATCCTGGAGCATCGTGATCTGGGTGAAGACGCGCAGATCCCAGATCAGCTGCAGCAGCAGCACGATCGCGATGACGGGGCGGATCAGCGGGGCGATGATGTGCCGGAACCTCTGGAAGCCCGTCGCGCCGTCGAGCTGGGCGGCCTCGAGCACCTCGTCGGAGACCTGGGTGAGCCCGGCGTAGATGGAGAAGGCGACGAAGGGCACGCTCATCCAGATCACGATGATGCTCGCCACGGCGAAGAAGGTCAGGGGCGTCGAGAGCCAGTCGAAGCGATTCATCTCGACACCGGGGATCATGTCGAGCAGATAGTTGACGACACCGCGTCGGCGGTCGAAGAGCCAGATCCAGACGGTCATGGCGGCGACGACCGGCATCGACCATGCCAGCAGGAGGGCGATCTGCAGGATGAGCCTGGCCGTCTTCGTGACGACCGTCATCAGCAGCGCGAGCAGAGTTCCCACCCCGAGGGTGACGGCGGCCGTCAGTACGCAGAACGCGAGTGAGCGGGCGACGACGGTCCAGAGCACCGGGTCGGTGGCCAGGGTGACGAAGTTGTCGAACCCGACGAACGGGGCCGGCTTGCCGAACTGCTGGGCGAGCCCGTACTCCTGCATCGAGGTGACGAACTGCCAGATCAGCGGGTAGCCCATGCCGGCGAGGAGGATCACGACGGCGGGGACGATGAGCACGTACGGGGCACGGATGCCGCGGCGCGGGGCGATCGTGGACATGGGGGATCCTCCTTCCGGGGGTGAGTGAGCGTGAGGGGGTGGGTGACGCTGGTTGAGTAGCGGGGGCGCGAGCCCCCGCGTATCGAAACCTCGGCCTGGCAGCAGGGTTTCGATACGGCCCTTCGGGCCTACTCAACCAGCGGTAGTACTAGCCCGTTGATCAGTGCGTCGATCTTGGTGTCGTACTCAGCGGCGAGCGCCTTGATGTCGCCACCGCCGTTGACCTTGCCGAAGAACTCCTCGAGCAGGCCCGAACCCTCGACTGCGGCCCAGCCGGGAGCGGCGGGGGTCAGCTTCGAGTCGGCTGCCGAGGCAACCAGTGCCTTGGCGAACTGGTCGTCACCGAGCGAGTCGGCGTAGTCCAGGTTGGCCGGGCCGAGGCCGTTCTGTCCGAGCATCTTCTGGTAGTCGGCGCTGAAGATGATCTTCATCAGCTCACGCGACGCCGACTGGTTCTTGCTGGCGGCCGAGATGGCGATGTTGGATCCGCCGGCGAAGACCGGAGCGGCACCACCATCGACGCCGGGCAGAACGAACGTGCCGAACACGTCGTCGTTCCAGGTGGCGACCGTCTTGGTGTCATCCTTCGGGTCGGGAGCGAGGTCACCGATCGACCAGTGCGCCCATCCGGGTGCGATGATCGTCGCGGCCTCGGGCGCGCCCGTTGCTGCGTTGTTGTTGATGTTCACCCACGGGGTGCTGTCCGCCTCGGTGACCGGGGCGAGCGAGGCATCCGCGTAGAGGGCCTGAAGCTGCTCGAGACCCGCGATCGTCTTCGGGTCGGAGAGCGTGGACTTCCACGTGTCGCCGTCCTTCTTGGCCAGGTCGCCGCCGTTGGCGAAGATCCACGAGATGCCGTTGCGCCAGTCCTCGCCACCGATGTAGAAGCCCGACTGGGTGTCGGTCTTGAGCTTCGCCGCCGCTGCGCTGAACTCGCTCAGCGTAGTGGGAACCTCAAGGCCAGCCGCGGCCCAGACGTCCTTGCGGTAGAACATGTAGCGCGAACCGAAGTAGTAGGGCAGTGCGTAGTTGGCGCCGTCCACCTTGCCGATCTCGACGAACGAGGGCAGCAGCTTGTCACCGCCGAGCTCGGGAACGAGATCGGTGATGTCGGAGAAGGCGCCGACGCTCGTGAACGTGGGCGACCACGTGTTGCCGATCTCCACCACGTCCGGAGTATTCTCGGGATCGGGTAGCGCGGTGGTCAGCTTCGAAAGGGCATCCGACCAGTCCTGCTGCTCGATGGTAAGGGTGCCCCCGGTTGCACTTGCGTACTCTGTCTTAAGGTAGTCGCGCAGGGCATCCGGGGTGTCACCTCCCATGACCCAGAGGGTGATGTCCTTGCCACCCTCGTCAGCCGGGGGTGTAGCGGAGCACCCGGCGAGAACGACGAGTGCGGCGGTTGCGGCTGCAACCAGTCCGAGCTTTCGCTTCATCATGTGTCTTTCCTTTGTTGGGGGCTGCGGGGTGCCCGGGTGGGAACTCCGCTGGTGCAGGGGTGAAAGGGTCAGGAGACCCCGAGTTGCGCGGAGAGCACCATGACGGCAGCGCCGCGCATGACGATGTCCTCCCCGAGCGTGGTCATCCGCAACGTCAGATCGCCGTGGAATTCGGCCATCGTGCGATTGCGGAGCGTGTCGATGGTCGCCTGAGCCAGCGGGCCATCAAGTAGTGAGGTGGGTCCGCTCAGGACCACTTCGGCGAGGTTGAGTGCGCCGACCACGGGAGCAAGCGCGATGCCGAGACGCTGCCCGGCCTGCTGCAGGATGCTCGTGCGCTCGTCAGGCGCGGCGGCGATCGCCTTCTCGAGCCGGGGCACGGCGAGCCAGGTTTCGAGGCAGCCGTGCTTGCCACACACGCACTCGGCTCCGCCGTCGGTGCCGACGACGACGTGGCCGATCTCGCCCGCGGCGAACCTGCTGCCGAACAGCGGGGTTCCGTCGAGGAGCAGGCCGGCGCCGACGCCGTGGCCGACCTTGATGAGCATCATGTCGCTGTCTGCGCCGCCGAAGCTGTGCTCGGCGAGGGCCGCGACGTTGGCGTCGTTGGCGACGACGACGGGAACGCCGAATCGCGCCGACATCGCCTGCTGCAGGGGTTCATCCACCCAGCCGAGGTTGGGGGCGCTCAGCACGACGCCAGCGAGATCGACGACACCGGGTGATCCCACCCCCATGCCGAGCACCGGCAGGGTGGCGGCGGCCACGAGAGTGTCGGCGAGCGCGGTGACGAGGGCCGTTGCATCCGCCCCGGTTGCCCCGGCGAGCGGAAGTTCTGCACGGTGCAGGATCTGGCCGTCAAGGTCGAGCACGGCGCCGCGGAAGGTGGCGTACTCGCTGAGGTCGATGCCGATGATCTGGAAGGCGCCACGGTTGAGGTCGAGCAGGGTCGCTGGCTTGCCGGGGCGCACGTCCTCGCGCTGGCCCGTCTCGATGATGAGGCCCTCGACGATGAGTTCGGCCACGAGGTCGGAGACCGTGACCCGGGTCAGCCCGGTCTCGCGGGCGATGTCAGCACGGGACTGCTGACCGGCGCGGTACAGCGTCTGCAGCACGAGCGAGCGGTTGTGTCCGCGCGCGTGCTCCGGCAGCACTTTCGTCGTCGGGCGCAGTGCGCGACCCGTGCTGAACCCCGTCGTCATGTTTGTTAGTACACCTTACGAACAAACTAATCGCAAGTCCTTCGTCCACTGTTTACCGTGTTGTTACATTCAAGCGATTCCCTGCGTTCAGACGTCGTGCTGGGAATTCCCTGCGATCTCCCACGATGCGTTCAGCGCCCGCACGCACCATGCGGCATGCTGGTGACACGTCACCGACAGGAGAAACCATGCTCGCAGCACCCCCCAGCAAGGTATCCATCGCCGTTCTCGCGGGGCTGGCCCTCATGGGCGCACTCGCGGGCTGTTCCGCGGCGGAAGACGCGGGAACCGATGCCGGCGCCGGCACGAGCGACAGCGGCACCTCTGGCAGCGGCACCGCCGACACCAGCGCTGTCTACACCGACGGCACGTACACCGCCGAGGGCAGCTACCAGGCACCGAGCGGCACCGAAAGCGTCGATGTGACGATCACCCTGAAGGGCGACGTCATCACCGCTGTCGAGGTCGTGAGCAATGCCACCGACCCCCAGGCCAAGCAGCACCAGGGCGAGTTCATCGCTGGCATCTCCGATGTCGTCGTCGGCAAGGACATCGACACGATCAAGGTCGACAAGGTCGGCGGGTCGTCGCTGACCAGCGGCGGATTCAACAAGGCAGTCCAGGAGATCAAGGCTGACGCGGCCGCATAGCCTCGCCTTCGAGGCCATCGGCACTGGCTGGCAGATCGACACAGCCGAGCCGATCAGTCCCGACATTCGGGCAGCGATCGCGGCACGCATCGAGGCCTTCGATCGCGCCTGGTCGCGGTTCCGCGACGACTCGCTGGTCTCGCGCATCGCGCGCACACCCGGCAGCTACCGACTCCCCGACGAGGCCGACGAACTCCTGGGCCTCTACCGCGGCCTGTACGAGGCGACGGATGCCGCAGTCAGCCCCCTCGTCGGCCGCGCCCTCGAGGCGCTCGGCTACGACCGCGCCTACTCACTGCGCCCGAGCGGACCACCCGCACCGCCGCCCGCGTGGGAGGACGCCATCGCGTGGGACGGCTCGACTCTCACGACCGTGAGACCCGTGCTGCTCGACGTCGGTGCGGCTGGCAAGGGTCTGCTCGTCGATATCGTGACCGAGCTGCTGGTCGGTGCCGGGCACACCGATCTGATCGTCGACGGCAGCGGTGACATCCGGCAGGTGGGTCCCGAGCCGATCAGGGTGGGGCTCGAGCATCCGCTGGATGCGACGAAGGCGATCGGCATCGCGAACGTGCACAACCAGGCGATCTGCTCGTCGGCGACCAACCGGCGCGCGTGGGGAGCCGGGCTGCACCACGTGATCGACGCGACCACGGGGCTTCCCACGAGCTCGGTCATCGCGACGTGGGCGATCGCAGCCACAGCCATGCTCGCCGACGGGCTGTCGACGGCACTGTTCTTCGTCGCACCGGCACGCCTGAATGAGCGATACGATTTCACCTTCGCGAGAGTGTTCTCGACCGGTCGGGTCGAGTTCTCGCCACACCTCGACGGGGAGCTGTTCACATGAAGCAGTGGTTGGATCGGGTCACGGGAATCGTGACGATGTACAAGCTCGTGATCGTCGCACTCGCCGGCATCGGAGTCGTCGCGCTGGTGCTGTCGCTGTTCGGCATCGGCACCTACTCGCCGCTGGCCCTGCTGGCATCCGCGGCCGTCTCGATCGTCGCCACCTGCAGCACCAGTGTGCTGATCTCCACGATCCTGCGGGTGAAGCCGCACATGGACTCGGCGATGATCACAGCGCTCCTGATCTTCTTCATCATGGCGCCGACCCTCGACCCGCTGGGACTCGTCGGCATCGCCATCGCCGGCGTGATCGCAAACATCTCGAAGTACCTCATCGCGGTGCGCGGCCGTCACGTGCTCAACCCCGCTGCCTTAGGCGTTCTCGTGGTGGCGCTGATCGCGTACACCGGGTTCCTCGGCTTCGGATTCGCCGTGTGGTGGCTCGGCAGCTCGACCTATCTGATCCCCGTGGTGATCGGAGCCTTCCTGGTGCTCTATCGCACCCAGCGGCTCACGATCGCGGCCATCTTCGTCGCGCTCACCACGGTGGGCACTGTGCTCTACTTCCTCACCGTGGGCGAGACCGTGGTGTCGGCGCTGCAGTACGTGTTCCTGTCATCGCCCGTGCTGTTCTTCGCGGGCTTCATGTTCAGCGAGCCGCTCACGCTGCCGCCCCGCCGCTGGCAGCAGATCGTCGAAGCGGTCGTGGTCGCGCTGCTGTTCAGCGTCCCGTTCTCGTTCGGCCCGATATCCCGCACCCCGCAGTTGGCACTGCTGGTAGGCAATCTGATCGGCTTCGCGTTCGGCCAGCGCCGCGGCATCCGGCTGACGTATCTCGGCAATACCCAGCTCGGGCCAACGACGTGGGAGCTGTCGTTCCAGCCGCACCGACCGGTGCGATTCGTGCCCGGCCAGTACATGGAGCTGACGATCCCCCACCGCAAGGCGGACTTCCGCGGCAGTCGCCGGTATTTCAGCATCTCGTCCGCGCCCGCTCTCGACGCACCGATCACCTTCGCGATCACGACACCGTCGAAGTCGTCGAGTTTCAAGCAGGCGCTGCTCGACCTGGAGCCCGGCGCCGCCGTGACGGGCACCGGAGTCGGCGGCGACTTCGCCCTACCGACGGATGTCACCGAGCCACTCCTGCTCGTCGCCGGCGGCATCGGCATCACCCCGTTCGCCAGCCAGCTCGCCCACGCCACCGAGCGCGGGGAGAAGCGCGACGTCGTGGTGCTGTACTCGACGAGCTCCCCCGGCCCGCTGCCCTACGGCGACCTGCTCGCGAAGTCGGGTGCCCGCGTCGTGCTCTACGCGCCCGAAGCGCCCGCGACCCTGCCGCCCGGGTGGGAGTACGCGGGGGCGGGTCGCGTCACCGGCGAGCGCGTCGCCTCAGCGGTTCCGGATGCCGCGAAGCGCCGGGCGTTCGTGTCCGGTCCCCCGGCACTCGTCAACGATCTCCGTCGCGCGCTGCGTTCGCAGGGAGCGAAGCGGGTGCACTCGGACTACTTCTCGGGCTACTGATCGCCCGGGCCATGCGAGCCTCTCCCCGACCGCCGCTGAGCGCCCGCAGGGCCCCGAGAATCGTGATGAGGTCGACGACCTCCTGCAGCGCCGCGCCCAGCACGGCGGGGATGAACCCGAACGCCGCGACAACCATGAGCGCCACGCTGATCGCGATGCCGAACCAGATGCTCTGAAGGGCGATGTTCACGGTGCGGTGACCGATGGCCACCGCGTCGGCGACTCGGCTCAGGTCATCCACGAGAATGACGACGTCTGCTGACTCGCTGGCCGCCGTCGATCCGCGAGCTCCGAGGGCGATGCCCACGTCGGCCGCCGCGAGCACCGGTGCGTCGTTGACACCGTCGCCGACCATGATCACGGGCCGGGGTGTGGCGTCGTGAACCAGGTTGACCTTGTCCTCGGGGAGGCACTCGGCGTGCATCTGGGTGATGCCGAGGCCGTCGGCGATGGGTCGCGCTGTCTGCTCGACGTCGCCGGTGATGAGCATCGTGTTCGTGATGCCGAGGCGGGTGAGCCGGGCGAGCGTCTCGGCCGACTCGGGCCGCACCTCGTCGCGCAGCACGATGACCCCGGCGAACGCGTCGCCCACCCCGACATACACGGCGGCTTCACCGCTCGCGCCCTCGTGCCGCACCAGCCCGCTGACCCGCTCGCCGACGAACGCCGGCTTGCCCACGATGACCCGCTGGCCCCCGATCGTCGCCTCGATTCCGTGGGTCGCCACCTCGTGTGCGTCGACGGCCTCCTGCAGCGCGATTCCGCGGTCGCTCGCGGCATCCTGCAGGGACTGAGCGAGCACGTGCGACGAGTAGCGCTCGGCCGACGCGACGAGCCCCAGCAGGGTCGACTCGGTCATCGGCGCGACCGGGAGCACCGCGACCACGGCGGGCATCCCGTGCGTGAGGGTGCCCGTCTTGTCGAAGGCGATGGTGCGGGCGCGCGCGAGCTGCTCGAGCGACTTGGAGCCCTTCATGACGATTCCGCTCTTGGCCGCGCGGCTCATTCCGGCCATGAACGCCACCGGTGCCGCGAGCAGCAGTGGGCACGGGGTCGCCACGACCAGCACCTCGGCGAAGCGGATCGGATTGCCCGAGACCGCCCAGGCGATGCCCGCGATGAGGAAGGCCACGGCGGTGAACGGCAGGGCGTACCGGTCGGCGAGACGCACCATCGGCGACTTCGATGCGGATGCTTCGCGCACCAGCTCGATGATCCGCTGGTACTGGCTGTCTTTGGCGAGCGCTGTCACACGCACGTCGACGGCCGCGGGACCGTTCACTGAGCCGCTGAGCAGGGCATCCCCCTGAATCTTGTCGACGGGCATGCTCTCGCCGGTCAGAGACGATTCGTCGAGGGATGTCGCGGGGCTCAGCAGTTCGCAGTCGACGGGCACGATCTCCGCGGGCTTCACGAGCAGCCGGTCGCCGAGGGCGACCTGGTCGATCGGGATGTCCTCGATCGAGCCGTCGGCCGCGTAGCGGTGAGCGAGCTGCGGCACCCGGTCGAGCAGGGCCTTGAGGTCGCGCTCGGCACGGCCCGCCGCGTAGTCCTCGAGGGCCTCGCCGCCGGCGAGCATGAGCACGATGATCAGGCTCGCCCAGAATTCGCCCACCACCACGGTGCTGACGATGGCCGTGACGGCCAACACGTCGAGCCCGACCTCGCCCTTGATCAGGCGCCGCACCATGGTGAAGCCCTCACGCGCCGCGATGAGCAGCGCGAAGATCGAGATGATCCACCCGACGAGCCACGAGGCCGGGGTGAGCAGCAGAACGAGTCCGACCAGTCCGACGGCGACGGCCGCGACCACGAGGGGGTATCGGCGCAGGAGCATATTCCCATAGGTAGTCCTGTGCGGGGCGAAAGGCTAGCAAGGGGCACCTTAGCTCGCGATGTCAGCCGTCGGCGAACAGGGGGCGCACGGGCATCCCGGTATGCCTACAATCGTCGTAACTTGAGTCACCCCGACTCAAGTTTGAGACACTACCGTCCCGCCGCATCCCGGCCCGACGTGAAGGAGTTGGACCCCAATGGCAGTCGCATACAGCCCGTTCCGTGACGCGCGTCGCGTCGCATTCGCCCCCGAGTTCCGGCCGACATCGCGCCTAGCGCCGATCGACCTCTACCGCTCTGAGGACACGTACGTGCTCTCGGTCGACCTGCCCGGCGTTGACGCCGGATCCATCGATGTGGATGTCGACGGCCGCGTGCTCACCGTGCGCGCCCAGCGCACCGCCCCCGCCGTGGAGGGTGCGACCTGGATCAGCCGCGAGCGCTCCAGCGGCGCCTACGTGCGCAAGCTCAACCTCGGCGACTCGATCGACACCGAGGGCATCGCCGCTGACTACGCCAATGGCGTGCTCACCGTCACCCTGCCGGTCTCCGAGAAGGCCAAGCCCCGCAAGGTCGCCGTGGGCGGCACTGCCGCTGTCGTGGAGTCCGACGCGCAGTAGCCCCACGAGACGACGGGCCCGGGAGACAGTTCTCCCGGGCCCGTCGTCGTAGGCGCGTTCTACCCTTGGTGCATGACCTCGTTCGCGGAGAAGCCGATCCTGCACTTCACCAGCGCCGACGACTGGGAGCGCTGGATCCTCGAGGTGGGCGACCCCGCCGGCGTGCGGTTGCAGCTGCGCAAGAGGCTCTCCTCCGAGCCCGGCATCACCTACGATGAAGCGCTCGACGTCGCCCTGTGTCACGGCTGGATCGACGGCCAGGTCGGGCGCTTCGACGAGCACTACACGCTGCAGGCCTTCACACCGCGTCGCTCCCGCAGCCCGTGGTCTCAGCGCAACCGCGACCACATCGAGCGCCTGACCGCCGAAGGCCGGATGCGTGAGGGCGGCGTCGCCGAGGTCGAGCGCGCCAAGGCCGATGGTCGGTGGGATGCCGCCTACCGCCAGAAGGATGCGCCGGTGCCCGATGACCTGCGCGCCGCGCTCGACGCCAACCCCGCGGCATCCGCTCGATTCGACACACTGACGGCGCAGAACCGCTGGGCGATCCTGTTCCGCCTGATGTCGGTCACCAGCCCGAAGACCCGAGCGACCCGCATCGAGAACGACGTGGCGATGCTCGCCAGGGGCGAGACGATCTACCCGCAGCGCACCTAGCCGAGGCGGGCGGCGAGGTTCTTGTCGAGGGTGTCGAGGAACTCCTCGGTCGTCTCCCACTTCTGGTCGGGTCCCACGAGGGCCGCAAGGTCCTTGGTCATGTGCCCGGCCTCGACCGACTTGATGACTACATCCTCGAGGGTCTCGGCGAAGGTCGCCAACTCGGGGTTGTTGTCGAGCTTGGCGCGGTGGGCGAGTCCCCGGGTCCAGGCGTAGATCGAGGCGATCGGGTTGGTCGACGTGGGCTTGCCCGCCTGGTGCTGGCGGTAGTGACGGGTCACGGTGCCGTGGGCGGCCTCCGCCTCGACGATCGAGCCATCCGGAACCGAGAGCACGCTGGTCATCAGGCCGAGCGATCCGAAGCCCTGAGCAACGGTGTCGGACTGCACGTCGCCGTCGTAGTTCTTGCAGGCCCAGACGTAGCCGCCCTCCCACTTCATGGCCGAGGCGACCATGTCGTCGATGAGCCGGTGCTCGTAGGTGAGGCCCGCCGCCTCGAACTTGGCCTTGAACTCGGCCTCGAAGATCTCCTCGAAGATGTCCTTGAACCGGCCGTCGTAGGCCTTGAGGATCGTGTTCTTCGTCGAGAGGTACACCGGGTAGTTGCGGGCGAGGCCGTAGTTGAGCGAGGCGCGAGCGAAGTCGCGGATCGAGTCGTCGAGGTTGTACTGCACCTGCGCGACACCGTCGCCCGGGGAGTGGTAGACCTCGAACTTGAGCGGCTCGGAGCCGTCGTCCGGAGTGAACTCGACCGTGAGCTTGCCCTTGCCCGCGAAGCGGAAGTCGGTGGCCTTGTACTGGTCGCCGAAGGCGTGGCGGCCGATGATGATCGGCTTGTTCCAGCCGGGCACCAGACGGGGGATGTTGGAGATGATGATCGGCTCGCGGAAGATCACGCCGCCGAGGATGTTGCGAATCGTGCCGTTCGGGCTCTTCCACATCTGCTTGAGGCCGAACTCCTCGACGCGCGCCTCGTCGGGCGTGATGGTGGCGCACTTGACGCCGACGCCGTGCTTCTGGATGGCGTGGGCCGCGTCGATCGTGACCTGGTCGTTGGTCTCGTCCCGGTGTTCGATCCCGAGGTCGTAGTACTCGAGGTTGATGTCGAGGTACGGGTGGATCAGGGTGTCCTTGATCTTCTGCCAGATGATGCGCGTCATCTCGTCGCCGTCGAGCTCGACAACGGTGCCTTCTACATGGATCTTGGACAAGCGATGCTCCTTCAGTGGGTGACCGTGGAACAGCATACCCGCTCGGAGAAGTATCTTGATATCAAGATATCTTCGCGCCCGTCAGGCGTGCGGGTTAGCCTGTCTCCATGGGCGAACTGAGGCTTGAAGAGCTGAGCGCGAAGACCATTGTGGCCGCCAACAACCTCACTCTGCGGCGAGGTCAGGAGCAGTTCGTCACGCCACCCAGTTATGCGATCGCCGACAGCTTCCTCAATCCGGCGACCTCGTGGCCGCGCGTCGTGCTCGATGGTGATGCCGTGGTGGGGTTCATCCGTGGCAACTTCGATGCGGACGCGGTGCAGGAGGAATTCCGCAGTTGCGTCTGGCGGGTGACAGTTGCCGGGCCGTCTCAGGGCACCGGTGTCGGCAAGTTCGCCGTGCTGGCATTGGCCGAGGAGGCCAAGAGCCGCGGGTTCGGCCGGTTGACCGCGCTGTGGGAACCCGGCGAGGAGGGCCCTGAGGAGTTCTTCCTGCGAGTCGGCTTCACGATCGTCGGTCAGACCCAGTACGGCGAGAACATCGGCGCACTCGAGCTGTAGTGTCCCAGCAGCCCGGCGCCGACTTCATCAGTCGAGTTCTCGACGTCGTCGCGTCGATCCCACCGGGTCGGGTGATGACCTACGGGGATGTCGCGGCAGCCCTCGGATCCCGGGCCGCCCGCGCGGTGGGGCAGGTCATGTCGCACTACGGCTCTGATGTGCCCTGGTGGCGCGTGGTGCGGGCGGGCGGGCATCCGGCGATCGATCACGAGGCCCGGGCGCTGGAGTGCTTCCGGGCGGAGGGAACCCCGCTGGTGCACGGACGACAGGGGTACCGCGTCGCTCTGGCCAGCGCCCGCTATCAGCCATGGCGGGACACCTAGCCAACGACCCGCCGTCGAGCTGGGCTATGACGACGAGATCGTCACGACGGCACCGCGCTGCGGTCGCGCCACACGGGAGACGCAGCAGCACAGCTTTGAGCGTGCGTCTCGTTGCCGCTCGCTGTAGAAGACGTCGCGATGATCGATCTCACCCTCGAGCTCGAGAACTCTCACCTCGCACAGGCCGCACTCCCCCTTGCGACAGTCGAACATCATGTCCGCGCCGGCGGCTTCCAGTGCCTCGAGCATCGACTGCGTGGGGCCGACGACGGTCTCGATGCCGAACTGCGGGAGCCGCACGGTGAACTCCTGCGGCTCGAACCAGCCGCTATTGCCGAAGGTCTCGAAACGGAGGCTGGCGATGGGCAGCTCGCGCTCGATCCACTCGCGGCGCACCGCGTCCATGAGGCGGATCGGTCCGCACTGGTAGAGCTCGGTGTCCGGTTCGAGCGTTGCAACGAGTCGGCGAACATCGAGCGACGTGTTCTCGTCTCCTACGTGCACGTCAAGCCGATCCCCGTGCAGAGCGATCAGCTCGTCGAGGTAGGCCATCGCTGCGCGGGTGCGCCCGACATAGATCAGCCGGTAGTCGTCCCCACGATCGCGAAGCACGCGGGCCATTCCAGCGATTGCCGTGATTCCGATCCCGCCCGCAAGGAGCACGTAGCTCGATGCGCCGAACCGCAACGGGAAGTCCTGCAAAGGCTGGCTGACGGAGAGTGTGTCGCCCGGCACCAACGCGTGCATGAGCCCCGCTCCGCCACGGGAGTGCACCGAGCGGAAGACGCTCAGCGAGATGCGGGATCCGCTGCTGTCGGCATCCACGATCGAGTACGACCGCTGAACCGTGTCGGTGCCGAGCGGAAGCCGCACATCAAGATGCGCCCCGGGTTCGATGGCCACCGGATGCTCGGGCGCAAGCACGATCCGCTGCACCGCATCGGCGACCGGGCGCACCTCCACCACCGTCGCGCGCTGCCAGACCTCCTTGTGCGAGGCGGCCACGCTCAGCCCGCCGCAACCGGCGTGACGGGCAGGCGCCCCTCAGCGGTGAGCATCCGCTCGAGCAGTCGACGCACCCACATGCCACCGGCATCGATGTTGAGGCTGTAGAACTCGTAGTCGGGGTTCGCGTCGATCGCCTCCTGCTGCGCGATGAGCATCGCCTCGTCTTCGCCGAAGACCCGGTGGACGCCCTCGCGCAACTGCGTGGTGATGAGCTGACTGTCGAGGCAGTAGTTGCGCATGAATGCCCAGAAGTAGTGGCAGGTGCGATCGGTTTCGGGAGTGATCGTGTTCATGACGTAGCCATTGACACCCTGACTGCGGTCGCCCTCGGGCGCACCGGTCCCCGCCTTGGCCACACCCACGTCGATGCAGATGGTTGACGGTGCCTGGTAGTGGATGATCTGCCAGCGATCGACCTTCCCCTCGAATCCGGGGAACTTGTCACGCATGTTCTTGCGCCAGAAGGGTGGGGGGTCGATGCCCAGCATCCACCGCTCGACAGTCACGGTCGTATCGGTGTGGATGGTGATGAACTCGGCCTCGCTCAACTCGGCCTGACCGATGCTCGAGGTGTGCACGAATTCCTCGTGAGTGAGGTCCATCAGGTTGTCGAGCACGAGCTGGTAGTTGCAGCCTGCCTCGATGAGCTGACCGTCGCCGGCCCACTCCGGATCGGTCATCTGGTGCATGTCGGGGATGAGGTCGGGGTCGGCGAGTGCCGGGTCACCCGGCCAGACCCAGACGTAGCGGTAACGCTCCACAGCCGGGAACGAGGGTACGGTTGCGCTGGGATTGATCGTCTCCTGCGCTGGCATGGACACACAGCGCCCGGCCGCGTTGTACCGCAGACCGTGATACGGACACTGGATGTCCTCCCGGCCGATGAGAGTACCGAGCGATAGCGGCGCCAGCCGATGCCAGCACGCGTCGGCGAGCGCGACCGATCGACCATCTTCTGTGCGATACAGAGCCATCGGCTTGCCCGCGACGGTGCGGGCAAGGATCGACCGGTTGACTTCGTGGTCCCACCCGGCGACGTACCAGGTGTTGAGCGGATACGGGAAGATCTTGGCGGTTGTCGTGCCTGCCATGGGGGCTCCTTTCACTATCTACCTTGATAGTTAGTTGGCACAGCGTAGCGCGGCACACGGAGTCACACAACGCGGCAGAATCGACCCATGAGCTTGCGCTACGCGCTGCTGGCGTTGCTGACCGCCCAGCCGATGACCGGATACGACCTCGCGAAGGCGTTCCATTCGTCGGTTGGCCACGTGTGGCACGCTCCCGACTCGCAGATCTACCCGCAGCTCCGACGGATGGAGACCGAGGGTCTCGTCACGGGTACGTCCGTGCCCTGGGGTCCGCGAGGCACCAAGACCCGATACGACATCACGGATGCCGGTCTGACGGCTTTTCGCGAGTGGATGACCGAGCCTCTGGAATACGCCCGCGAGCGGGAGCCCGCCCACCTGCGTGCGGCCTACTTCGAGTGGGCCGAGCCCGACGTCGTTCGCAAGCAACTCGAGGCGCACATCGCTCATTTCACTGACCAGCGCGACCAGTGGGTCGCGCAGAGAGAAGCGATCCGCTCCCGCACCCACCCGATCGTGCGCAGCCGCCTCGACCGATATCCGCCCGAGGACTGGGACCGCATCGTCGAGTACAAGGCATTCGCCTACGAGGGGATGATTGCCCGCGCCGACGCGGAGATCGCGTGGGCCCGGCGGGGGCTCACCCTCGTCGACGGGCTCGAGGGAGCCTGAGGGTCAGCCCTCGTACGCGGCGGTGAGCGCCGCGACATCCATCTTGTTCATCGACATCGTCGCCTGCATGACGCGACCCACCTTGGCGCCGTCGCGATCGCTCGCGTAGTCGATGAACGCCTGCGGGATGATCTGCCAGCTGAGGCCGAAGCGGTCGATGAGCCAGCCGCACCGGCCGGGCTCGCCACCGCCCGCCGTAAGTCCCTCCCAGTACCGGTCGACCTCGGCCTGGTCCGCGCAGACGACGAAGAACGAGAACGCCACGGAGGGCGTGTACATCGGTCCGCCGTTGAGGAGCATGACGGTCTGGCCGGCGAGCTCGATCGTGGCGGACATCAGGGTGCCGGCCGGCAACGGCATCCCGGGACCGTACGACGAGCGCTGGATCACGCGGGAATCCGGGAACAGGCTCGTGTAGAGGTCGAGCGCCGCCTCGGCGTCGTCGTCGAACCAGAGGAAGGGCGTGATCGAGGTCATAGCCGAAGGGTATGCCCTGCGTACGGCGAGCTCGTGGTTTCGGGAGACCGCCTCAACCCAGAACGAACTTTTAGATCTCGCAGGCTTCGGCGGTCGAATCCGCTCCCGGGTCCGGGAAGCCGAGCTTCACCGCGAGTTCGGCGTCGGTGGGCTCGACCTGATGGGTTCCATCCCGGAAGACGATCACGGGGCTGCTCAGCCCGCCGCTGATCTCCTGCGCGCGAGCCGCATCCGCCTCGCTCGCGAGAATGTCGTGCCAATCGAATTCGACGCCCAGACAATCGAGGAGTGCTCTCGAGCGCAGCGCATCCACGCACTCGGGCTTGCCGTACACGGTCACGGTTTCCATATGACCATCATACGAGTACTGGCGGGATGTCCGTAGACCGCGTATTGTTCGTATGACGCACATTTGTGCGCGATACGAACGGAGCCGCGACGATGATCTCCAAGGCTGTGCCGAGCGCCTCGGCCGCCGTTGCCGATATCAGGGACGGCGCGACCATCATGATCGGAGGGTTCGGCCGCGCGGGCCAACCGGTCGTGCTCATCGACGCCCTTCGGGAGCACGGCGCCACCGGGCTGACGGTGGTCAACAACAACGCCGGCAACGGGGACACCGGCCTGGCCTCCCTGCTGGCGACGGGCCAGGTCTCGAAGGTCATCTGCTCGTTCCCCCGCCAGGTCGATTCGCACGTCTTCGATCGCCTGTATCGCGAGGGACGAGTCGAGCTCGAGCTCGTGCCGCAGGGCACGCTGGCTGAGCGCGTCCGGGCCGGCGGCGCCGGGATCGGAGCGTTCTTCACCCCGACGGGCTACGGCACACGACTGGCCGAAGGCAAGGAGACGCGAAGGATCGATGGCCGCCACCAAGTGCTCGAGTACGCTCTGCGCGCCGACGTCGCTCTGGTCAGTGCGTGGCGAGGCGACCGCTGGGGCAATCTGGTCTACCGCAAGACATCTCGCAACTTTGGTCCCCTGATGGCCTCGGCCGCCACGATGACGATCGCCCAGGTGGACCGGATCGTCCCGCTGGGTGGCCTGGATCCGGAGGCGATCGTCACGCCGGGCATTCACGTCTCCCGCCTGGTCGAGGTCGGCGAGCGGCCGTGGCTTCGTGACGGCGTGTTCGTTGGGGAGGTGACCGCGTGACGACAGCACTCACCCGAGACCAACTCGCCGCTCGCGTCGCCCAGGACATCCCCGAAGGCGCCGTGGTCAACCTCGGGATCGGGGCACCCACCCACGTCAGCAACTTCCTCCCGTCGGATCGGGAGATCATCCTGCACACCGAGAACGGGATGCTGGGGATGGGTCCAGAGCCATCGCCGGAACTGGTCGACCCTGATCTCGTCAACGCGGGAAAGGTTCCCGTCACCGAACTGATCGGGGCGTCCTATTTCAATCAGGCAGACTCGTTCGGGATGATGCGCGGCGGCCACGTCGACATCTGCGTTCTCGGTGCCTTCCAGGTGTCTGTGAGAGGGGACTTGGCGAACTGGAGCACCGGCGCGCCGGATGCCATCCCCGCGGTGGGAGGGGCGATGGATCTCGCCATCGGGGCCAGGAAGGTCTGGGTCATGACCGACCTGATGACCCGAGACGGAGTCTCCAAGATCGTCGAAGCCTGCACCTACCCCCTGACGGGCGTCGAGTGCGTCGACCGGATCTACACGGACCGAGCCATCTTCGAGGTCGTCGACGGAGGCCTCGTGGTCGCGGAATGCTTCGGCGACACCACCCTCCCCGACCTCCGCTCCCTCACCGGCCTCACCCTCCAGGAGACACCATGACCTCCACCTTCGTCTACGACGCGGTTCGAACGCCGTTCGGCCGTTACGGCAAGGCCCTCGCGGGCGTGCGTGCCGACGACCTCGCAGCCCACTCGATCCGAGCCCTGCTCGAACGCCACCCCGAACTCGATCTGGCGCTCATCGACGACGTGATCCTCGGGGATGCCAACCAGGCCGGCGAGGACAACCGCAACGTCGCTCGCATGGTGTCATTGCTCGCGGGCCTGCCGACGTCGGTGCCCGGAAGCACCGTGAACCGGCTCTGCGGCTCGAGCGTCGAGTCGGTCATCCAGGCCAGCCGCGCCATCGCGGCCGGAGACGCGTCGCTCGTGCTCGCGGGCGGGGTCGAATCGATGAGCCGCGCACCCTGGGTCGTCCAGAAGCCTGAGAAGGGCTACCCGTCGGGGCCCGCCGCCATGCACTCGACGACGATCGGTTGGCGGATGACCAATCCGGCCATGCCCTCGGCGTGGACGATCTCGAACGGGCAGAGCGCGGAACTGCTCGCCGAGCGGTTCGGGATCAGTCGTGACGAGCAGGACGAGTTCGCCCTGACCAGTCATCGTCGGGCGGCCGCGGCGTGGGACGCTGGCCTCTGGAGCGAGGTGATCCCGGTCCCCGGCACCGGCCTGGTCAGGGACGAGAACATCCGGGCTGACTCCGCGTCGGAAGCGCTGGCCGCCCTGGCCCCGTCGTTCCGGTCGGACGGCACGGTCACCGCCGGCAACTCCTCCCCCCTCAACGACGGGGCGTCGATGCTTCTCATCGGCGGTGAGAACACCCCGCTCACCGCCGAGCCGCTCGCGCGGATCAGCGGGCGCGGGATCTACGGCAACGACCCCGACATGTTCGGGATCGCGCCGGTGGAGGCCGCCAACCGCGCTCTCGCCGCGGCGGGACGCACGTGGGCCGACGTCGATATCGTCGAACTCAACGAGGCGTTCGCCGCGCAGTCCCTAGCATGCCTGCGGCTGTGGCCGGAGGTCGATCCCGAGCGCCTGAACATCCATGGCGGTGCGCTCGCGATCGGCCACCCGCTCGGCGCGTCCGGCGGGCGCATCATCGGCCACCTCGCTCACGAGCTGGTTCGCCGAGGCGGTGGCATCGGCGTCGCCGCGATCTGCATCGGCGTGGGACAGGGCCTGGCGGTCGTGCTTGAGCGATAGCGTGATCCGCATGGATGACCCGGAGGAGCGACCCTTCGTCCAGTCCCTCGCACGGGGTCTCGCCGTCATCCGCGCGTTCGACGCCGACCACCGCCGGATGACGGTCAGCGAGCTCGCGGCTCGAACCGCCCTTTCGCGAGCCACCGCGCGCCGATTGCTCCATACGCTGGTCGATCTCGGATACGTCGTCACAGACGGCCGGCACTTCGACCTCACTCCGCGGGTGCTCGAGCTCGGATTCAGCTTCCTGTCGGGGCTGGGTCTGCCGGAGCTGGTCGCGGTGCCGCTGGAGGAACTCAGCAGGCAGACCGGGGAGTCGACCTCGGCATCGGTCCTCGACGGGACGGACATCGTCTACATCGCCCGGGTTCCGGTGAGGCGCATCATGACCGTCGGCATCACGATCGGCACCCGTTTCCCGGCCGCCGCGACATCGATGGGCCGGGTGATGCTCGCATCCCAGCCGGACGACTGGTGGGACGACCGCACGCTCGAGCTGCGCAGCTACACGGATCACACGGTGACCGATTCTGCGCGGCTTCGAGATTTGCTCGGCGAGGTGCGCGAGCAGGGGTGGTGCCTCGTCGACCAGGAACTCGAACTCGGTCTTCGCTCGATCGCTGCCCCGATCCGAAACGGCGGCGGAGCGGTGGTCGGAGCGATCAACATCGCCACGACCACCGCGTCCGTGAGCCTCGAGCGCGTCCTCGACGAATTTCGACCACGCCTGCTGCGCGCGGCGGAGACGATCGAGCAGTCGCTGCGGCACACGGCTCGGGGAGAGCTCAGCGGGCCATGAACCCGCCATCGATGGGCAGGTTAACTCCAGTGACCCAGGTCGACTCGTCGGACGCCAGATAGAGGACGCCGTAGGCGACGTCGATCGGACGCCCGAGACGACGGATCGACTGCGCCGCGGTGTTAACCTTCTCGTACTCCGTCAGTCCGCCGGGGAACGCGTTCGCGATCCCCTCGACGAGTGGGGTGAGGACGGTGCTCGGATGAACAGAGTTCACCCGGATGTTGTACTGGCCGTAGACCGCCGCGTCCTGTCGCGTCTGCATCGTGACCGCACCCTTGGCGACGTGGTAGGCCGTGAACTCCTCGTTGCCGGTGAGTCCGTAGATCGAACTGAAGTTGACGATCGAGCCCGAGCGCTGGGCGATCATGGACGGAACCGCGTGCTTGGTGGAGAAGAACACGCCTTTGACATCGACCGCGAAGAGCTGGTCCCACTCCTTCTCGCTGAGCTCGTGGGTGGGCTTGTCCACGCCGATGATGCCGGCGCAGTTGATAAGCACGTCGATCCTGCCGTGGGCGGACCCCACCTCGCCGTACACTCGCGCGACATCCGCCTCTTCGGCGACGTTCATCCGGTGGAACTCGGCCGTCCCCCCCGCCGCGCGGATCCGGGCGACGACCTCCGACCCGAGTTCCTCGTTGAGGTCGGTGAGGATCACCGTCGATCCCTCCTCGGCGAACAGCTCCGCAGTGGCGGCCCCCATGCCCGAGGCGGCCCCGGTGATGACGGAGATCTTGCTGTCGAGTCGTCCCATGATGGACGCTCCTCTCTTCGGTCGTGATGTGAACGGAGCGCCCCCGGCCACCAGCAACGGGGGCGCTCCGAGTGCGACGGGTCAGGCGCGGAAGCTCGCGTAGTCGGACTCCTCGGCCTCACGGCAGAACTGCTGGTAGACCTGCCCGCCGCCCATGTAGACCTGGAACTCGTGGGGCTTGCCCGGCACGTTCTGCCCGAAGAACCAGGCGTTGGCCTTCTGGCCCTCGGAGTACATGACGGTCGCCTTACCGGCGCGGTCCACCTCGGTGGCCCACCACTCCTCCGACTCGGGGGTCGCCTCGAAGCGCTCGATGCCGTTCTTCGTGGCGTAGTCGATCGCCCGGGCCATCCATTGCGCGCCCAGCTGGATCGGCACCGGGAGATTGGAGTACGGCGTCTGCGGGCCCAAGGAGAGCAGGAGGTTTGGGAAGCCGTTCATCGAGATCCCCAGGTTCGAGCGGATGCCCGACTTCCACTTGTCGCGCAGCACCTGACCCCCGCGGCCGACGATGTCGATGTTGGTCAGCGTGCCCGTCATTGCGTCGAACCCGGTCGCGCAGATCAGCACGTCGAGCTCGTACTCGACATCGCCCACCTTGACCCCGCGAGCGGTGATCTCGGTGATCGGGTTCTTCTTCACGTCGACGAGCGTCACCTGCGGGAGGTTGAACGCCGCGTAGTACCCGAAGCCGGTCGGCACCCGCTTGCCGTTGAACGAGTATCCGCGCGGCGACAGGGTCTCGGCCGTGACCGGATCGGTGACGATTTCGCGGATCTTGCTGCGGATGAACTCGGAGGCGAGCTCGCTGGACTCGTGGTTCGTCGCCAGGTCGTTGAAGCACTCGTTGGCGAAGTGGAATCCGCCCTCGTTCCACTTGCTCTCGAAGATGCGACGGCGCTCGTCCGCGTCCACCTCGAGCGCGCTGTACTGGGCGGGCACCATGTCAACACCGAACGGGTGGTTGGCAGCGCGCTCCCAGATCTCGTCGTAGGTTGCACGCACGTGGGCGAGCTGCTCCGGGGTGACCTTGTCGTTGTTCGTCTCTACGATGAAGTTGGGCTCCCGCTGGAACACGACGAGCTCCCCGCACTCGGGCGCGATCGTGGGCAGGATCTGGATGCCAGAGGCGCCCAGCCCGATCAGGCCGACCCGCTTGCCCTTGAGGTCGACACCCTCCCGCGGCCAGCGGGCCGCGTGCACGAGAGTGCCTTGGAACGACTCGACCCCGGGGATCGCGGGCCAGATCGGCTGAGAGAGCACCCCCATGCCCGAGATCAGGTACGTCGTCGTGATCGTGCCGCCGCCCTTGACGTGGAGCGTCCAGAAGTTTCCGGGCTCGTCGTAGACGGCGCGCTCGATGTAGGTGTTCAGACGGATGTCCTTGCGCAGGTCGAGCCGGTCCGCCACGAACTCGAGGTACGCGAGCACCTCCTTGCCTGAGGGGTACCGCTCCGTCCACACCCATTCCTCACGGACCTGCTTCGAGAAGGAGAAGGAGTAGTAGCTGAACTCGCTATCGGTACGCACGCCCGGATAGTTGTTGATCCACCAGGTGCCGCCGATGCCATCCGCCCCATCGACGACGAGGGTGCGCTGACCCTTCTCTCGGAGGTGATGGAGGATGGCGAGCCCGGAGAACCCGGCGCCGATGACGACGCTGTCGTAGTCGGTTGTCATGCTTTCTTTCCTTTCGTGGATGTGCCATGGACGCCGTGCCCCGGAGGCGACGGCGCGAGAGGGGTCGGGATCAGGATCGCGGCGCGCGGCCGGAGCGGTACCACTGCGCGATGCGCTGGATCTCCTCGTCGGCGCGCGGGTGACGCCCGGCGAGGAAGGGGTAGACGTGCTGCATGCCCTCGCCGATGGAGAAGGTCACATCGACCCCGGCATCGAGCGCCAGCTGGTTGAGCCGCACACTGTCATCGAAGAGCGACTCGATGTCGCCTGCGGTGATGTAGAGCCGCGGGAATCCGGTGAAGTCCTGATACAGCGGGTTGGCCATCGGATTCGTTGGGCTCGTTGCTCCCTCGATGTAACGGTCGATGTTGCCCTGCAGGCCGGCCCGGGTGATGAGAAAGTCCGTCGCGTCGTTCGTCTCGATCGTGACGCCGTCGTTCTCCATGTTCAGCCAGGGCGACATCGTGATGACCTGGAGGGGCAGGGGAAGACCCTGGTTGCGGATCTCGAAGGTCATGCTGATGGCGAGGTTGCCCCCCGCGCTGTCGCCGATCGGCGTCAGGTCCTCCGGGCGGTGGCCGGCGCCGAGGAGCGCCCGATAGACGGCGATCCCGTCGTGGATCTGGCCCGGGAACTTGGTCTCCGGGGCAAGGCGGAAGTCGAGCACGAACGCGCTGACCCCGAGCGCCTTCGCAACGTGACCCGCGAGCTTGCGGTGGCTGGCCGACGATCCCAAGGCGAACCCGCCACCGTGCATGAAGAGCAGCACCTGCGAACGATCGCATTCGAGCGGAGTGACGAGGATGCCCGGAACGCCACCGATCTCGGTGTGCCGATAGGTGACATCCTCGGGCTCGGCAGTGGCGCGCTGCCAGTCATCGAAGATCAGGCGCAACAGCTCGGTGGAGAGCGGCGCGTCGCCGAGAAGGGCGAGCTGGTCGATCCAGTGGGCATAGATCTCACCGAGCAGATCGGTGGGTGTCGGCGTCGACATAGGTAGCTCCTCAGTGGCTACTCGGTCCTCGGGCAGCACTGCACGCGGACGGGTTGAGGCGGTCGTGGATGGCTCCACGGCACAAGGTTGCCTCCTTCCCCGAGGGCGAAGAAGGGTCGTCTCAAATTGAGTCACCCGGGTCGCAACGTGACCCATCCGGCCCGTGCACCGGATGTCAGGATGAGGCTCTCCCAGGGGTTTCGCCCCGGGGTCGACCCCCCTTCACGAGGGGGTTCGCTTGCTCCAATCCAGAAGGAACGCCGGTCTCCAGCATCCGTCAAAGCTGACGGGGCGGGTCGATGACGACAGCACGGCAGGGGACCACGAATCCCGGGCCCTGATGTGACCGGCGGCGCTTTCGGGGCAGTCCCGCCGCCCTTGGCGTGCTGCCCGCCTCCATCCACTAAGAGAAAGAGTTCATATGTACTCCAAGACCAGGATCTCGCTGGTGGCGCTGGCCGCCGCGGGCGCGCTGGTGCTCGCAGCCTGTTCCACCGGCGGCGGCAGCGGGACCGACACGACGGCGGCCCCCGCCAACGAGGTCGGAATCTCCGGCGTCCAGGGCGACATCGTCGACATCTCAGAGTTCTGCGGCGACCAGCCCATCAAGGTCGCCTTCGCCGACGGTTTCGGTGGCAACTCGTGGCGCAAGACGACTCGCGCGATCTTCGAGGCCGAGGCCGCGAAGTGCCCCAACATCACCGACATCATCTACACGGACGCTCAGGCGGACACCCAGAAGGCCATCTCGGACATCAACTCCTTGGTGGCTCAGGGCGTGAACATCATCGTGAGCTTCACCGACGGTGGCGAGGCCCTGCTGCCGACGATCCGGAAGGCGACCGAGGCGGGCGTCAAGTTCGTCCCGATCATCGCGTGCCCCGGTGGCGAGCCCGGCGTCGACTACGTCGACTGCGTGTCGGAGAACGTCGACACGTACGGTTACGGCCTCGCGAAGTGGACGATCGATCAGATGGGCGGCGAGGGCAACCTCCTCATGACGGGCGGCCAGGCAGGCAACCCCTACTCGCAGGCGGTCTACGACGGCGTCAAGCGCGCGGTGGCGGAGAACCCGGGTATCGTGCTGCTCAACGAGCAGCTCGGTGACACATTCGTCGACACCGGCTGGGAGCCCGGCAAGACCAAGCAGGTCATGGCCGGCCTCATCACCCAGTTCGGCCAGATCGATGGAATCGTGGCCGACTACGGCGGCGGTTCTGTCGGTGGCATCGAGGCCTTCGTCGACGCTGGTAAGCCCCTGCCCGTCTGGTCCGCGAACGACTCCAACCAGTTCGCGTGCCTCTGGTACCAGTACAAGGACACCCAGCCGACCTTCCAGATCGCCACGATGTCCTCGCGCAACTGGGTCTCGATCCCGGCGCTCCACAAGGGACTCGCGGCCTTCAACGGCCTGCCGAACTCGGAGCCCTCGATCTACAACCTGGAGATCATCGAGGACTCGACCAACCCGGACATGATGCCGGTCTGCGAGAAGGACCTGCCCAACGACGCGATCAACTCCTCGGGGCTGACCGTCGAGCAGCAGCTGGAGCTGTTCTCCAACTAGTAGCACCCGCAGTACCCTGCGGTGCCGGGTGGCGTCCACCGCCGCCCGGCACCGCTCCATCGATCTCGACATGCACCATCCACCCTCTTCGACGACGAAGTGACCCGTTCACCCGCCGTCCGACCGGAAACGGAGTCACTCATGAACCGCCTTCAGGGAAAGATTGCCATCGTCACGGGCGCCGGCCGCGGCATCGGCCGGTCCATCGCCGAAACCTTCGCCGCCGAAGGCGCGACCGTCATCGCGACGAGCCAGCACGTCCACAACGACTACTCCGCCGGAATCGAGTCGCACGTGCAGGACACCGCGGATGCCGCTGGGTGGGACGCGATCATCGCCGACGTCATCGCGCGGCACGGCCGAGTGGACGTCCTGGTGAACAACGCCGGCATCATCGCCTACGAGACCCTCGATGCCCTCACGATGGACGACTGGAATCGCGTCGTCGCCGTCAACCAGACCGGCGTTTGGTTGGGCATGAAGGCCGTCGTGCCGTCGATGCTCGAGCACGGGAACGGCTCGATCATCAACGTCTCCTCCATCTGGGGCAACGCGGCAGTCGCCGGCGCCCACGCCTACCACGCGACCAAGGGGGCGGTGCGCAACATGTCCAAGAATGCGGCGATCACCTACGCCACCCAGGGCATCCGCGTGAACTCCATCCACCCCGGCTTCATCGCGACCCCTCTGACCGACGCTCAGGCGCCCGAGGTCAACGAGTACGTCGTGGGCCAGACCCCGATGGGACGTGCCGGTCTTCCTGTGGAGATCGCCTGGGGTGCCGTGTTCCTCGCCAGCGACGAGTCCAGCTTCGTGACGGGCAGCGAGCTCGTCATCGACGGCGGATACCTCGCGCAGTAGCTGATCCACCACTCCCCGACTAAGGACATCCCGTGAGCAAGAACACCGCTGTGTCGACCACCTCCGTCGAGATCGCTCCTGACTTTGTGCTGCCGCCCGGGACGACCGCGCTGCGCCTCGTGGGGATCGAGAAGTCCTTCCCTGGGGTGCGGGCGCTCAAGAGCGTCGACCTCGAGGTGCGGGCCGGCGAGGTACATGCCCTCGTCGGCGAGAACGGCGCCGGCAAGTCCACTCTCATGGCTGTGGCATCCGGGGCGATGGCACCGGACTCTGGTCGGGTGGAGATCGTGGGGAAGACCCTCTCGACGGCGTCGCCCGATGAAGCGCGCGAGCACGGGCTCGGCATCGTGCGCCAGGACCCCGCACTGCTGCCCGACCTGACCGTCGCGGAGAATCTCGCCATCGGTACGGGGCAGACTCGCCGCGGGGGGCTGCGTCGGGCTCCCGCCTGGGTGCAGCAGCACCTGGACCCCTGGCAGATGGGGATCGATGCCCGCGCTCGCGTCTCCGATCTCTCCGTCGAGCAGCGTTTCATCGTGGAGATCGTCAAGGCGCTCGCGCTCAAACCGCGGGTCCTCATCCTCGACGAGCCGACCGAGCATCTCAACGGCGAGGAGGTGCAGCGCCTGTTCCGTCGGGTGCGGGAGCTGACGGCGAGCTCAACCGCCGTGGTGTACATCTCGCACCGCATCCCCGAGGTCAAGCAGATCGCCGACCGCGTGACTGTGCTCCGCGACGGGGAGGTGCGCGGAACCTTCGACGCGGCGGACGTCACCGAGGCCAAGATCATCGAGCTGGTGATCGGACGTGCGCTTGAGACCGTCTTCCCGGCCAAGATCGGAGTCGCGGCAGATGCGGCGGAGGTGCTCTCAGTGTCGGGGCTGTCGGGGCGCCACTTCCACGACCTCGACCTCACGGTCCATGCCGGCGAGATCGTCGGGCTTGCCGGGGTGCAGGGGAACGGCCAGGCCGAGTTCATCCGCGCACTGGCCGGGCTCGAACCCGCGAGCGGATCGATCCGGATCCAGGGTCGGGCGGTCCGCCCCTCGAGCAATTCCGCGGCCTCCCGCGCCGGCGTCGTGTACGTGCCGTCCGACCGCCACGGCGAGGGCGTCTTCCTGCCGCTGACGGTGGGCGAGAACATCGTCATGAAGACGCTCCGGTCCGTCTCGAGTTGGGGCCTCATCCGCGACTCGAAGATCGCCGCCGTCGCTCGCGAGCAGATCGAGAGGCAGTCGATCAAGACCCCCTCGGCCCGCACCGCGGTCGCCTCCCTCTCCGGGGGCAACCAGCAGAAGGTCGTGCTCGCTCGCACCCTCCTGGCCGAGCCAACGGTGCTGCTCGCGGAGGAACCGACGCAGGGGGTCGATGCCGGCGCCCGCGTCGACATCTACCGGATCCTCCGGGGCGCCGCCGACGACGGCGCGGCGGTGGTGATGCTCTCGTCCGACGGCGTCGAGCTCGAGGGTCTCTGCGACCGCGTGCTGATCATGTCGCGCGGCAGCGTGGTGGCCGAGGTAGCCGGGGACGACGTGACGGAGGCCGAGATCGCGCGCGCCGCGCTCACCTCCACTTCGATGCGCAAGCGGGCCGTCGACGGCGGCACCCGGTCGGGCCAGTTCCGCAACTGGCTGCGGGGGGATCACTCGCCCGCGGCGGTGCTCGGTCTCATCGTCATCGCGCTCGGCCTCGTGGTCGGCTCGACGAACATGGCGTACTTCTCTCCCTTCAGCCTCAACAACCTGCTCTTCACCGCAGCGCTGATGATCCTGATCGGATGCGCCCAGCAGGTCGTCGTGCTCGGCTCGGGATTCGATCTCTCGGTAGGTCCGCTGTTGAGCCTCCTGGTGGTGATCGCGTCGTTCTTCGTGATCGACGGGGGGAACATCCTCATCGGGCTCGGCCTGATGATCGTCGCCGCGCTCGCCGTCGGGTTCGTCAACGGCTTCCTGGTGACCCGGTTCGACCTCAACCCCGTGGTCGTGACTCTGGCGATCGCCCTCGCGCTCCAGGGCACCCTGTTCACTCTTCGCGGCACGCCGGGCGGCATCATCACGCCGGGCCTGACCGACCTGATCTTCGCAAAGGTCGGGTTCGTTCCGATCATCACGATCGTCGCCGCGCTCATCGCCCTCGGACTGGAGTTCCTGCTGCGTCGCAGCCGGTGGGGAGTCGAGCTGCGGGCAGTCGGATCCCGCAAGGACGCCGCCGAGCGGCTGGGCATCCGAGCGGGACGCGTGCAACTGCTCTCCTACGTGGCGACGTCGGTGCTCGTGATGCCGACCGCGGTCGTGCTCATGTCCCAGATCGGCATCGGGGACGGTCGGCCCGGCCTCTCCTTCACGCTCACCTCCGTGACAGTCGTGGTGCTTGCGGGCGCGAGCATCTTCGGCGGGCGCGGCTCGTTCATCGGGATCATCGCGGCGGGCGTGCTCGTCGCGCAGGTTCTCGGGGTGCCGACCTTCCTCGGACTCTCCGGCGCGTGGGGCTACTGGCTCCCCGGCGTCATCACGGTCGGTGCGGCCGTTCTCTACGCGCAGCTGCGCAGGATCAGGAGGAGCTCATGACCGCCCAGGTCGACATGAAGACGGACCAGCGGTGGAAGCGCCTGCTCTCCGGAGGCTCGGGCGCGATCTGGTACGCGACGATCGCCCTGTTCCTCGTGAGCCCCCTCGTGGCCCCGGGTAGCCTCAGCTACTCCTCGGTGGTTGGGATGCTGCCGTTCGCGGCGGTCCTCGCAATCGCGGCGGTCGGGCAGACCCTCGTGATCCAGCAACGGGGGCTCGATCTCTCGGTTCCCGCGATGATGGCCTTCGGCGCGGCCCTCGCCTCGGGACTCCCCCAGTGGCACGGATGGCCGGCCGGTCTGGCGATCGCCGCCGCGATCGTGCTCCCCGCGTTCGCCGGACTCATCAACGGCATTGTCATCACCCGATTCGGCGTGATGCCGCTCGTCGCGACACTGGGGATGAACGCGATCCTGCTCGGCACTGTTTTCGCGATCTCCAGCGGCACGCCGGCGGGCTCGCCCCAGGGGCTCGCCGACTTCGCCAAGGGCAAGATCGGCATCGTGCCAACCGCGTTCATCGTCGCGGTCATCGTGGTCGTGATCGCCGGCTTCATCGCGCAGCGGTCAATCGTGGGGCGGCGCCTCACCGCGGTTGGCGTGAGCGAGAAGGCGGCCGCCGCGCTCGGCATCCAGGTTAGGGTCTACCAGACGATGGCTTACGCGCTCGCCGGCGCGACCTACGGCATCGCGTCGGTGCTATACACGGGCTACGTGACGACCCCGCCGTTGTTCTTCGGCGACAGCTATCTGCTGCCGACGGTGGCCGCCGTAGTCCTCGGCGGCACCGCCCTTACCGGTGGCCGTTCCGCCGTGATCTCGACCGGGGTGGCAGCGCTCTTCCTCACCCAGCTCGGACAGCTGCTCCGGTCGGTCGGCTGGCCCGAGCCGGTTCAGCTCATCGCTCAAGCGGCGGTGCTGCTCGCGGTCATCCTGATCCGGGCCCTCGTGCCTGCCCTCGCCACGTGGCGCCGTCGAGGACGCGCGGCGTCCGCGGCGTCCGTCTGATCTCTTCCTGATCGACATGGAGACTCAGGTGCCGAGCCGATATGCCTTCATCTTGCGGTACACCGTGGCCCGTGAGACGCCGAGGATGTCGGCGGCACGCACGCGATTGCCCTGGGCCTCCTGGAGCGCCTTGCGGATGGCTTCGAGCTCCACCTTCTCGATGAGCGAGAGCGTCTTCGAGCTCTGCATGGATGCCGGCAGGTCGGTTGGAGCCACCGCTCCGGTGCGCCCGGTTGACCCGAGCTGGCCGACTAGGCGGCGCAGCTCCTTGAGGTTGCCCGGCCAGCGGTACGTGCGCATCAGGGCGAGCGTCTCCTCCTGCAGTTCGAGCCGAGCCGCCGGCGCGAGAGCCGACGCGATCGATTGCCAAAGCATGGGCAGATCCTCGATCCGGTCCCGCAGCGGCGGGACCCACACTGAGCGTGCACTGAACTTGAACTCGAACCGCTCCATGTCGTCCCGGTCGTCGGTCGACACGGTCATGATCACCGCGACGTCGGTGGTGTGGGCCTCGATCAGCGAGCGCATTCCATCGAGCGCGGGCGGGTCGAGCGTTTCAATCCCCCGGATGACTACCGTCTCGTGCTCGGTGAACGCCTGCGAGAGTCGCGCGAGCCACTCTCGGGTGCCGAGGATGTGCCGTTCCGCGGCGTCGCTGAGCAGCGCCGGGGCGTCGGAATCCCGATCGCCCAACGCCAGGGAGGTCTTGCCGACCCCGGGCTCGCCGGCGAGGATGATCGGCTCCTGCAAGTGGCGCAGTCGCTCGAACTGGTTGACGGCCGCGAGCCAGGCCGGCGACCGACCGAGGGTGCGGGGCGCCCGTCGGGGTGCCCCCACGCTCATGGGTCGGCTCGCCGGTTCGTCGATCACGACGACGACGTTGTTGTTGGGTCCAAGCGAGGTGTACTCGAGCGTCGTCGGGCCGGACGAGAGCTCGACCACGTACGACCCGGTGGGGCGTTCCTCGTCGCCGAGGGTGCGCAGCAGGTGCATGTCATGAGTCGTGAGCGCACTGGCCCGCGGGCTCTGGATCATGGCCCCCTGCGGTCCGAATGCCACCACGGGATGCTGCTGCCGACGACTCAGGTCGAGGAAGACGCTGAACATCTCGCGGGCCGCAGGATGTTCCACCGAGAGCAGATGCTGCTCGAGCTGCGTCGCCATCGACCGCACGAGCGGCTTGAGGAGATCGGATCGTGGCGTGAGATCGCACGACAGGGTGACGACGGCGAGAAGCTTGCGGGTGATCGGGTGGAAGACGGGCGAGCCCGTGCACACGGCATCCTGGTAGAAGTCGGCGTAGTGCTCTGTGCCCCGGATCTGCACCGGCTTTCCGAGGGTGACTACGGTGCCGACGCCGTTCGTACCCACGACGTTCTCCGCGAGTACGGCACCGCGCACGGTGCCGACGCGATCGAGATGGGACTCTGCCTGGCGGTCCTCGAACCACCGTTGGAGGATCTGGCCCCGCGAGTCGGCCAGCAGCAGGGCGAGGCCTGTCCCTTCGATGTCGTCGGCGAACCGGTTCATCGGAGCCCCGAACATCTCGAGCAGGTGCTCGTCGAGCACGCCCTCGGGCACGTGGGGAACGTCGTGGATGTTGCCTGGGTCGCCGATGGCCGCTTGGGATCGCTTCCACGAGTCCACGAGTTCGAGGTCGCGATCCTCCGACGTCGGTCGCGAGAGCGCCGCCTCCTTCGCGGTCTGAACACTATGGAGATCAAACTCGTCGTTCATGCTGCACCTCCTTTGGCGCACCGTGCGGGATCGGCTGGGGGGATATCTCAGCGAGGCAGGTCGGGTTGTCCTCCGGAAGCCGTTCGCATCATCGTACGGTTCCGAAGGCCAACGCGGAACCCGTCGCTCTCTGACCGTAGTATCGTAATACGTGATAGCGGCCAACGGGAAATCTCGCGACGGATCCCCTCGCAGTCCCCGGCCCGGCGAACATGAGAAGGAGCACATCCGTGCCTGCTGTAGCACTCAGTCCGAGCGTCGTCCTCCGGGGCCACGAGGTCCCCACGGGTCTTCTGATCGACGGCTCGTGGATCACCACCGAGGCGACGATCCCGGTGACGAACCCCTCGAACGGCGACGTTGTGGCCTCAGTGTCGGACGGGACGCCCGAGCACGCCCTCGCCGCCCTGGATGCAGCGAGCCGCTCGGCCGCGGCATGGCGGGATTGGTCACCGCGGGCCCGCGCCGACCTCTTCCACCGAGCGCACCGGTTGCTGATGGATCGCGCCGACGCCTTCGCCGAAATCATGGTGCTCGAGAGCGGCAAGCCGCGCTCCGAAGCCGAGGGCGAGTTCGCCCTGTCCGCGGGCTTCTTCCTCTGGTACACCGAGCAGGTCGCCCACCTCCACGGCACCTACCAGGACGGCTCGCCGGGGGGATACCGGGTGATCGAGACGCATCAACCCGTGGGTCCCAGCTTTCTCGTCACCCCGTGGAACTTCCCCATGCTCATGTCGGCGCGGAAGGCCGGTGCGGCCCTCGCGGCCGGATGCACCGTGATCATGAAGTCGGCGCGGGAGACCCCCCTCACGGCCGCCCTCTTCGCGGCGACACTCGTCGATGCCGGATTCCCGAGCGGCGTCGTCAATCTCATCCACACGAGCACCTCTGCCGCTGTCTCGAGCGCGGTGATGGCCGACGACCGGCTGCGCAAGGTGAGCTTCACCGGATCGACCGGCGTGGGCACGACCCTGCTCACCCAGGCCGCCCCGCACATCGTGAACTCGTCGATGGAGCTCGGTGGCGACGGGCCCTTCATCGTGCTCGACGACGCCGACATCGACCTCGCCGTCGAGCAGGCCGTGATCTGCAAGTTCCGCAACGCAGGGCAGGCGTGCGTCGCGGCCAACCGCATCATCCTGCACGAGGCGATCGCGGACGAGTTCACCGAGAAGTTCATCGCCCGCACGCGCACCCTCACCGTCGGGGACGGATTCGACCCGTCCGTCACCGTGGGGCCCGTCATCACCGAGAAGCAACGCCAGCGCGTGATCGGCCTCGTCGCCGCATTCCAGGATGCCGGCGCCGAGCTCCACCTCGGGGGCCATCCGGTCGACGGTCCGGGGTACTTCTACGAACCGACCGTGCTCACCTTCCCGACCCGCGACCACGAGTTCTGCAACGAGGAGCTCTTCGCCCCGGTCGCCGCGCTCTACCGGGTCTCGTCGGTCTCGGAGGCGGTCGAGTTCGCCAACGCGACCCACTACGGGCTGTCCGCATACCTCTTCACCTTGGACCTCTCCCGCGCCGTCACCGTCGCGGAGCGCCTCGACTTCGGGATGGTCGGCGTCAACCGCGGGATCATGGCCGACCCCGCCGCCCCGTTCGGCGGCATCAAGGCCTCCGGCCTCGGGCGCGAGGGCGGCCACGACGGGATCTACGAGTTCCTCGAGCGCAAGTACATTGCGCTCACCATCGACGAGAAGATAGGACTCGACGGATGACCCACCCCGACGTCGCAAACCGGTTGGGCCTCGGCTTGCTGCGCCAACCCAAGACCGTGCTCTTCGGCCCCGGGCAGCGCCGCCAGCTCCCGCTCCTCGTCGCGCCGCTGGGCCGTCGGGTGCTGATCTGCACCGATGAGCGGATGGCCACGACACCGGAGTTCGCGGAGATCCGCGCGGCGCTGGAGAGCAGCGGTGCCACGGTGCACGTGTTCGACCGCGTCGAGCCCGACCTCCCCCGGCGCAATGTGCTTGACCTCACCGAGGCCTTCGGGGCGATCGGGATCGAGGTGGTCATCGGCCTCGGCGGAGGCAGCTGCCTCGACATGGCGAAGGTCGCCGGCCTCGTGCTGCATACCGGCCGCGACGTGAGCGAGTACTACGGCGAGAACCTCGTGCCGGGACCGGGCCTGCCGGTGATCACGGTACCGACCACCGGGGGCACCGGCGCCGAGGTCACCTGCATCTCGGTCGTGTTCGACGCCGATCGCGGCATGAAGGTCGGCGTGGCGAGTGAGCACCTCGAGCCGCACGCCGCGGTGATCGACCCCGAGCTGACGCTGAGCTGCCCACCCGGGCTGACGGCGGCGACCGGGGCCGACGCCCTGTCCCATCTCGTCGAGTCGTTCACCGACCGAGCCAAGAACCCGAGCGCCCAGGACATCGCCCAGCATCTCTACGTGGGCAAGAACGTGCTCACCGACCTGTACTGCCGGGCCGGTCTCGAGTTGCTCGGTACCTCGCTCGAGAGGGTGGTCGCGGACCCGTCCGACCTCCAGGCCCGCGCCGACACGATGCTCGCGTCGTTCTGCGCCGGGATGGCGATCAACACCGCGGGGACCGCCGGGGCCCACGCCATCCAGTCCCCCATCGGCAACCTGACGCACACGCCGCACGGGTTGGGGGTCGGGGCACTGCTGCCCTACGTGATGCGCTACAACCTCCCGGCCAATCCCGCGGCCTTCGCGGAGATGGCGCTGCTCTTCGGGGTGCACGAGCCCGCCGCCGATGAGCAGACGAATGGCCGCGCCGCGATCGTGAGGATCGAGGGGCTCCTCGCCGCCCTCGGCGTGCCCGGCAATCTGCGCGACCTCGGTCTCTCCCCCGACGACTTCGCGTTCGTCGCCGAGACGGCGCTGCTCGCGACGCGCCTGACCGCGAACAACCCCCGAACGCTCACGCGCGAGGCGATCATCGGCATCCTCGAACGCGGGTACGCCGATGACCACACCTGGTGGGATGGGTAGCGCGTCGTAGCACCCTCCCCCGTCCACCCGCTTCGAAGAGGAAACCCATGACCCGCACCATCGGCATCGCTGGCTCCGGATCGATCGGCGTCGCGTTCGCGGTGCTGTTCGCTCAAGCGGGATTCCTCGTGCGGATGTGGGACGCCCTGCCGGGAGCGTTCGACCGGGCGCGGGACGACCTCCGCGTGCGCCTCGAGCTCCTCTCCACGAACGGATTGCTCACCGAGGAGATCTCGGTCGTGACGGCCCGGGTGACCTTCCACGAGATCCTGCTCGACTGCCTCATCGGAGCCGAACTCGTGCAAGAGTGCGTTCCGGAGCGGCTCGACATCAAGCGCGAGGTGTTCCAGCAACTCGGCGCCTACAGTGGGCCGGGCACCGTGCTCGCCAGCTCGAGCTCGGCGATCGTTTCGAGCGAGTTCGCCACTGCCACCCCCGCCCGGGATCGGGTGCTCATCGCCCACCCTGGCAATCCCCCGTACCTCATCCCTGTGATCGAGATTGTGCCTTCGGCATTCACGGCGCAGGACACCGTCGATCGGGCCGTCGCGATCTACCGGGAGGCCGGCATGCGTCCGGTCATCGTGAACACGGAGATCGAGGGATTCCTCTTCAACCGGCTGCAGGGCGCGCTGCTGCGCGAGGCGTACTGTTTGGTCCGCGACGGGGTTGCGTCGGTGGACGACATCGACGAGGTGATCCGCAACGGGCTCGGGCGACGGTGGGCGTTCATCGGGCCCTTCGAGACGGCGGACCTCAACACCCGCGGCGGGATCGCGTCGCACGCGGAGAAGATGGGACCCGCCTACGCCCGGATGGGTGCGCTTCGCGGCCAGGATGATCCGTGGACACCCGGCCTGGTGGCTGAGGTGACCCGGCAGCGCCGGGAGATCCTTCCGCTGTCCGCGTGGGAGGAGCGCGTGGCGTGGCGCGACGAGCAGCTCATGGCCTTCCGCCGCCGGTTCGGCTGAACCCGCTCAGCCGACGTCGAGCGCCTCGACGCTCTGCGCCGCGACGTGTTTGCGGTACTCCACGATCGCCATCCGGCCGGCGCCGAGGATGTGCTCCTCGCACGTGCGTCGGGCCTGGGCCGGATCCCGCAACTCGGCAGCGGCGTGCACGATTCTCGTGAGCTCGTGCATCGACACGGCCACCCGAGCCTCGTCGAGGAAGGCGTAGTGACGCAGGATGCCGATGCGGGTGTGGATCCCGGACAGACTGGACCGCAGGACCGGGTTGTGGGTTCCCGCCAGCAGGCGGTCGTAGAACTCGTCCTTGGCCGTGCCGCGCGACTCGAGAGTGCCCTGGAGATAGGTCTCGTCCATCGCTCGCAGGTGATCGACGAGCGCCGCGGCCTCCTCCGGGGTGGCCCGCTCGGCGAAGAGCTCGCCCGCGAGACCCTCCAGGGCGCGGCGCACCTCGTAAAGGGCCTCGATGTCCTCGACTGTGAGGACGGTGACGATCGGGCCGCGATTGGGGAGCATCGTGATGAGCCGCTCGGACTCGAGCTGGCGCAGCGCCTCGCGGATGACCGTGCGGCTGACGCCGTAGCGGTCGCACAGGGTGTTCTCGAGCAGCCGCTCTCCCGGGTGCAGCACGTCGTCGAGGATCTCCTGCCGTAGGATCTCCACCACCCGCTGGCGCAGCGGGGCGGCCTGTTGACGAATGCGCGTTCCACTGGTCATGCTCCTACCTTACGGTGCGGCAGCAGACCGTACTACGACCATACGGATGCTCGGAACGAGAGCGGCACGTACTCGATGTCGGCACCGAGCTCCGCGGCGGCCCGCAGTGCGAAGTGCGGGTCGCGGGTCAGCTCGCGAGCGAGGAAGACCGCGTCGGCCCGGCCCTCGGCGAGGATGTCCTCCGCCTGCTGCGGGGTGGTGATCTTGCCGACCGCGGCCGCGCGCACCCCGCCCAGCCGCCGCACCGTCTCGGTGAGGCCCACCTGGTAGCCCGGGAAGACCGAGATGAAGATGTCGCGGATCAGACCCCCGCTTGAGATGTCGAAGAAGTCGGCCCCGTGCTCCTGCGCCCACGAGGCAACCTGCGCCGTCTCCTCCGGAGTCCAGCCGTCATCCCGCCAATCAGTCCCGGAGAATCGAACGAAGATCGGCATGGTCACAGGCACCACCTCGCGAAGCCGGTCCACGATGCGAAGAAGGAGACGCGCCCGATTCTCTAGCGAGCCCCCATAGCCGTCCTGACGGAGGTTGCTCAGCGGGGAGAGGAACGAATGAAGGAGATAGCCGTGCGCCGCGTGGATCTCGATCACGTCGAATCCGGCCTCCACCGCCCGGCGAGCTGCGGACCCGAAGTCGTCGACGATGGCGTCGATCCCCGCGAGGTTAAGTTCGGCAGGGACATCCATCCCGGGGCACGCCACCGCCGAGGGCGCGAGCGGAATCCACCCGCCCTCGAACACCGGCTTCGTGCGCCCCGCCTCCGCGGTGAAGCCCCGGTAGTCGGAGGCCTTGCGGCCAGCGTGCGCAAGCTGGATGCCCGCTGCCGCCCCCTGGGAGTGCACGAAGTCGACGACGCGGGCCCAGCGGTCTCTCTGCTCGTCGTTCCAGATTCCGGCGCACTCGCTCGTGATCCGACCCTCCGGGCTCACTCCACTCGCCTCCATCATGACGAGTCCAGTGCCTCCCGCGGCGTACGTCCCCGCATTGACGAGGTGCCAGTCGTTCGGCATGCCGTCGTGGTCCAAGCACATGTACTGGCACATCGGGGAGACCCAGATGCGATTTCGGAAAGTGACGCCCCGGATCTCCAGGGGCTCGAACAGCAGCGGGGTCATCGGTTCTCCTTTGAACAAGTCTGACCGTATTACGATAGTACGAACTGTCTCAACATGGCGAATTCGGCGGCCGCCCTACCCGGATCAGACCAGCGAATCCCGCCACGCGGCATGAAGTTGTGCGAACCGGCCCGTGCCCGCGATCAGCTCACGGGGCGTGCCATCCTCCACGATCTCGCCGTGCTCCATCACGAGCACGCGATCGGCGATCGCGACAGTCGACAAGCGGTGCGCGATGATCACCGCCGTTCGGTCAGCCAGGAGCGTCTGAAGGCCCTCCTGCACCAGGCGCTCGCTCGGGATGTCGAGGGATGCCGTCGCCTCGTCGAGGATCAGAACGACCGGGTCGGCGATGAAGGCTCGCGCGAAGGACAGCAGCTGCCGCTGGCCGGCGCTGACCCGTCCGCCGCGCTTGTTCACGTCGGTGTCGTACCCGGCCGGCAATGACTCGATGAACTCGTGAGCGCCCACTGCCTTGGCGGCTGCGATGATCTCGGTGCGCGTGGCATCCGGTTTGCCGAGGGCGATGTTGTCGGCGACCGTACCCGAGAACAGGTAGGCCTCCTGAGTGACCATCACGATGGCGCGACGCAGGTCCTGCGGGTGCAGGCTGCGCAGGTCGATGCCGTCGAGGCGCACCGCCCCCTCGGTCGGGTCGTAGAACCGGGAGATGAGCTTGGCGAGAGTCGACTTGCCCGCTCCGGTGGTGCCAACCAGGGCGATGGTCTGGCCAGCCGGAATCTCGAGCTCGAGGTTCGGCAGCACGACCCGATCGTCTTTGTAGGAGAAGGTCACCGCATCGAAGGTCACCCGCCCCTGCGCCTTCAGCAGGTCGACGGGCTTGGTGGGGTCGGGCACACTCGGCTGTTCCTCGAGCACTCCCGAGATCTTCTCGAGGGCGGCCGCCGCCGACTGATAGGAGTTGTAGAACATCGCCATCTCCTGCGCCGGCGCGAAGAACTGGCGGGCGTAGAGCAGCGCGGCGAGCAGCACTCCGATGGCAATGCCGCCGGTCGCGACCCGGAGGCCGCCCACCAGCAGGATCACCGCGAGGGTCACATTGCCGATGAGCACGAGCCCCGGGTCGAACACGCCGAAGAGCTGGATGACACGCTGATTGGTGCGGCGGTAGGTCTCCACGAGTCCGCCGAACACGGTGCGGTTACTCTCCTCGGTGCGGAACGCCTTGACCGCCCGGATGCCCGTCATGGTCTCGACGAACTTCACGATCAGCGTCGCTGAGGCGGTGCGAGTCGTGCGGAAGAAGCGCTGCGAACGCATCTGGAACCACCGGGTCAGCAGCAGGAGCGGCACCAGCGAAGCCAGCAGGATGAGCCCGCTCGGCCCATCGAGGGTGAACATCGCGATGGCGATGAACACCATGTACAGCAGGCCCTGCACGAGTTGGTTGATGCCGGAGTCGAGCAGCTCGCGGATCGCGTCGAGGTCGCTCGTCTGGCGCGCGATGATGCGGCCCGAGGTGTAGCTCTCGTGGAACTCCAGCGACAACCGCTGGGTGTGCAGGAACACCCGCTTGCGCAGATCGAACAGAATCGCCTGACTGATGCGCGCCGTCAGCACGGTGTACCACGCGATGAGCGCTGCCCCGAGGATGCCCGCGGCGAGGTAGGCCGTCACAGCACCGGCCAGCGGCATCCACTGCTGGTTCAGCAGCGCGGGCAGCCCCGTGTCGATGCCGTACGCGATGAACAGGGGGCCGGCCACCTGCGCCGCCGTCGACACGACGACAACAGCCATGGTCAGGATGACGCGGGCCCGCACTGGCAGCACGAGCGAGCCGAGCAGCCGCAACGACCGCTGCCGGATCTGACGGCTCTCAGTCTTGCTGTAGTCGGTGCGCTCCTCGCCACCGACACCGGATACGGCGCTCATGCCTGAGCCCTTTCCCTGCGCTGCTCGTCCTCCAGGGACGAGATGACGAACCGGTAGTGCTCGCTCGACGCGAGAAGCTCGGAGTGGGTGCCGACGGCAGTGACCCGCCCGTTCTCGAGCAGGGCCACGCGGTCGGCCAGCATCACGGTCGATGGGCGGTGCGCGACGATGAGCGCGGTGGTGCTGGCAAGCACCCGGCGCAGCGCCGCCTCGACCAGGGCCTCGGTGTCGACGTCGAGCGCCGACAGCGGGTCGTCGAGCACGAGCACCGACGGCTTCGTGGCCACGGCACGAGCGAGTGCGAGCCGCTGGCGCTGCCCACCGCTGAGGCTGAGCCCCTCCTCCCCGACTGCGGTGTCCAGCCCGTCGGGAAGCTCGTGCACGAAGGCGGCCTGGGCGATGTCGATGGCCTCTGCGAGATCGGCCTCCGTGGCATCCGGTCGACCGAGGAGCACGTTGTCGCGCACGCTTGCCGAGAACAGGGTCGCGTCCTCGAAGGCCATCGCGATGTGGGTGCGCAGCTCGCCGAGAGTGAGATCCCGGATGTCGACGCCGTCGATGGCGATCGAACCGCTGTCGATGTCATAGAGGCGCGTTGTCAGAGCTGTCAGGGTCGACTTGCCCGAGCCGGTGAGGCCGACCAGAGCCATGGTCTCGCCGGGCTCGATCGCGAGCGAGACGCCGTCGACGAGATCGGGCACGCGGTCTGGCGAGTCCGGGTAGCGGAAGTGCACGTCGGTGAACACCAGACGCCCCTCGGGGTGCTCGATGGTCTTCGGGTGCTCCGGGTCGACGATCGCGTTGGGCGCATCCATCACCTCGAAGAAGCGGTCGGCGGCCGTGCGCGTGTCGAAGGTCATCGATAGGAGGAAGCCGATCGACTCCACGGGGAAGCGCAGCACCGTCGCCGTGGCGAAGAACGCGACCAGATCGCCCGCGGTGATCTGGTCGGTCGCGGTCAGCCACACCCCGCCCAGCAGGGCGAGCGCGAAGGTCACGTCGGGCACCAGCAGCAGCCACAACCAGATGCCCGCGATCGCCTTGGCCTTCTCGATCTCCGTGCCGCGAAGTTCCTCCGCCTGCGTGGCGAAGTTCTCGAGCGCGTGCTTGGAGCGACCGAATGCCTTCAGCACCCGGATGCCGTGCACCGACTCCTCGACGGTCGTCGCGAGGTCGCCCGCCTGGTCCTGACTGCGGCGGGCGACGATCGAGTAGCGCTTCTCGAACAGGTAGCCGTAGACCCACAAGGGTATCGAGCACACGATGAACAGCACGCCGAGGATCCACGAGATGTTCACGAGAAAGGCGAAGCCCACGAGGATCGTGAGCACGTTGACGACCAGCAGCACGAGCCCGAACGAGATCCACCGGCGGATCAGGTTCAGGTCGCTCACGGCACGTGAGAGCAGTTGCCCGCTCGGCCAGCGGTCGTGGAAGCTCACCGGCAGGGTCTGGAGCTTCATGTAGAGCGCGTTGCGCATCCGCGCTTCGATGTGCGTTCCCGGGGTCAGCACCCAGAACCGACGCAGCGCGATCATGATCGCTTCGAGGATGCCCAACCCCAGCACCACGACGAACGCGGGCCAGATCTGCGCCGAGTCGCCCGACTGCAGTGGCCCGTCGACGAGGGATTTCAGCACCTGAGGAATCAGCAGCGCCACGAGCCCCGCGAGCAGGGCCGACACCATACCGAGGTAGATGCGCGGCATGGCCGGTTTCGCGTACGGGTAGAGCCGTCGGATTGCCGTGAAGGTTCCGACGGTTTCAGCGCGGCCGGGTTCGGCCGTTGGTGCAGACATGGTGAATTCCTGGGTCGCAGGGCTGTGGGGAGCTGCGCGGGTGCCGGTAGGCCGCCCGGGCAGCCTTACAGACTATGCCTCGGGTTCAGGCATGGCAAGGCGACCGGCTAGTCGAGACCGGTGGTCGAGCCTGTCGAGACCGGTGGTCGAGCCTGCCGAGACCCGGCCGACGTCAGTGGAAGAAGTGCCGCTCGCCCGTGAAGTACATTGTGGCGCCCGCATCCTGCGCGGCGGCGATGACCTCCTCGTCGCGGATCGACCCGCCGGGCTGCACGATCGCGCGCACGCCCGCCTCGAGCAGGATCTCCAGCCCGTCCGCGAACGGGAAGAACGCGTCGCTCGCCGCGACCGATCCGATCGCGCGGTCGGCCGCCCGCGAGACAGCGAGGCCGCACGAGTCGACGCGGTTGACCTGACCCATGCCCACCCCGACGGATGCCCCGTCCTTCGCCAGCAGGATCGCGTTCGACTTCACGGCGCGCACCGCCCGCCACGCGAACTCGAGGTCGGCGCGGGTGGCGTCGTCGGCTTCCGGTCCCGCGACGAGAGTCCAGGCATCCGAGCTGAAGTCGACGTAGGTGTCGGGGGTCTGCACGAGCGCACCGCCCGAGATCTGGCGGAACTCGGTGTCGGAGCGACCGTAGCCCGCGGGCAGTTGCAGCAGCCGCAGGTTCTTCTTCGATGCGAGTAGCTCGAGCGCTGTCGGCTCGAATGCGGGCGCGACAATCACCTCGGTGAAGATGTCCTTGATCGATTCGGCCGCTTCGAGAGTCAGGGTGCGGTTGGCCGCGATGACGCCGCCGTAGGCGGACACCGGGTCGCACGCGTGCGCGCGAGCGTGCGCCGAGGCGATGGGGTCGCCGGTGCCGCGGGCGACCGCGATGCCGCAGGGGTTCGCGTGCTTGATGATCGCGACGGCGGGTTCGTCGAAGTCGTACGCGGCGCGCAGGGCGGCATCCGCGTCGACGTAGTTGTTGTAGGACATCTCCTTGCCCTGCAGCTGGGTGGCCTGGGCTATGCCGCGGCCGGCGGGCTCGACGTAGAGCGCCGCCTGCTGGTGGGAGTTCTCGCCGTAGCGCAGGCCGGTCGAGAGCTCGACCTCGTAGGTGAGGGACTGCGGGAACTCGGTGATCGAGCTTGTCGAGATCTCGGTGGGGGTCTCGGCAGGCTCGACCACCGGGTTCTTGATGCCGACGTTCGCCGCGAAATACGCCGCCACCGCGGTGTCGTACGCCGCCGTGTGCGCGAACGCCTCCCCCGCCAGACGCTGACGCTGCGCGAGGGTCGTGCCGCCGAGGGTCAGCGCCTTGAGCACCTGCGGGTACGAAGACGGGGATGTCACGATCGCAACATTCGCGTGGTTCTTGGCTGAGGCGCGCACCAGCGCCGGTCCACCGATGTCGATCTGCTCGATCACGTCGTTCACAGCGGCACCGGATGCCACGGTCTCGACGAACGGGTACAGGTTCGACACCACGAGCTCGAAGGGCGCGATGCCGAGCTCGGCGAGTTCGGACTCGTGCGAGGCGAGTCGCAGGTCGGCGAGGAGGCCTGCGTGGATCGCCGGGTGCAGCGTGCGCACGCGGCCGTCGAGGGACTCGGGGAAGCCGGTGACCTCGGCGACCTCGGTGACGGGGATCGCGGCATCCCGGATCGTCTTCGCTGTGGAGCCGGTCGATACGATCTCGACGCCCGCGGCCGCCAGTGCTGTCGCGAGCTCGACCAGTCCGGTCTTGTCGCTCACGGAGACGAGGGCGCGGCGAATCGGAATCGCATCGCGCTCGCGGTAGTCGGCGGGGTCGTGACTCGGGCCTGACACTAGAGCTCCTTCAGGTCGATGTGGCCATTGGCGATGTCGAGGATTGCCTGCACGAGCAGGCGGCGTTCGACGGGCTTGATGCGCTCGTGCAGTTCAGTCTCGGTGTCGCCGGGCAGCACGGGGATGCGCTCCTGCGCGATGATCGGCCCGCTGTCGACGCCGTTGTCGACGACGATGACGCTCGCGCCGGTCTCGGTCACCCGGGCGGCGATCGCGTCACGCACCGCGTGAGCGCCCGGGAATTCGGGCAGGTAGGCCGGATGCGTGTTGATCAGGTTGGGCGCGAGCGCCGCGACCACCCGCGGCGGCAGTAGCTTCATGAATCCGCTGAGCACCACGAGGTCGGGCTGCCAGACGCGCACCTGCTCGAGCAGCGCATCGCCCCAGGCGTCACGATCGTCGAAGGCCGTCAGCGCGACCGAGAAGGTGGGGACCCCGAAGTGTTCGGCGTGCTCGAACCCGTCCGCCGGCCGATCGGCCCCGACGGCGACGACGCGGGCCGGAAACTCGGCGTCCTCCGAGGCCTCGAGCAGGGCCCGGAGGTTGGACCCGCCCCCCGAGATCAGCACCACGAGTGACAGCACCCCGACAGCCTATCGTCGGGTCGTGGTCGCGCCCGGCGTGGGCTGGGTCGCACGGGCGCGGCGCAGGCTCGCCGCGAGACCGATGGTCGTCGCGAGCGCGAGCTCGAGCGCCGCGAATCCGCCCACCGCCCAAGGGTCGGGCCCGACGTGGGCGAGCCGGCCCGGGCCGACCGCTCCGGATGACGCCCAGGCGAGCATCCCGAGGATGACCCCACCGACGACCCCCGAGGCCAACCCGGTGAGCAGTACCGCGCCGCCGCTGGCTTCGGCGCCCAGCCGTCGACGCACGCCGGGACCGACGAGCGCCCCCGCGAGGAAGCCCGCGATCACGGGCACGAGGAGCCCCACGAATCCGAAGGCGTAGCTGCCGGTCGGCAGGGCGCCGAGAAGCGGGATCGCCGGGATGGGTCCGAGCTGCGTGCCGAGCGCGCTGACATTCGACCCGGTGCCGATCGCGAAACCTGGGCCGACCAGCCAGCTCGCCGTCCAGATGACGACGTTGGGGATGAACGCGAGCTGGCCGAGGGTCAGCGTGAAGCCGCCCACGACCTCGGTGTGCAGACTCTCGTAGAGCGTGATGATCTTCGCGTAGGAGATCGCTATGGCAAGGGCCGTGGCGAGCGACGCGGCAAGCACGACCCCGGCCGCCGCGGTTGCGCCTGCGCGAAGACCAGTAGCGACGATGGCCCGGGCACCCGGTGACCAGCCCGCGATCCAGTCCCGGATCCGACCGGTCGAGTTGTCGTCCTCGTGCCGGCGGGTCAGCCGAACACCGATCACGAACCCGATCGCGAACACCAGCGTCGGCAGCAGGGTGCCCTGCACCAGCGAGGGGCGGGCGAGCGGGTGCAGACTCGAGAAGGTCACACCGAACGACAGCAGCGCGAAGGTGGCCAGGGCCACGATCTGGCCGAGCGCCCGGTAGCGGGTCTCGGCGACCCGTCGACCGGCCCGCACGGCGAGCATGAGGGTGAGCATCCCGAGCCCCAGAGCGGCGATCGTGATCGTGAACGGGTCACCGGCGCCGGGGTAGCCGAGCGCCGCCGCGGTGGTCGGGTCGAGCGTGACCGTCACGTCGACGCCGTGACCGATGAGCCAGATGTCGACGGATGCCCGCCAGAATGCACCCCAGTCGACACCGAACCCGAACTGGGCTCCCCACAGCACCGTCAGCGGTGCGAGTGGGATCCCGACGCCGATGGCCACGACGAGAAGCGCCTCGAACGCGGCGAACAGGGCGGTGAGTCGGCGATTCATCGGGTGTCGGGGTCGATCAGCCGGGGTTCAATGCACGGCGACATTGAGCACGATCATGAGGAATCCGAAGAACGCCGTGCCGATGCCACCCCAGATGCGGCGGCCCATCTTCGCTCCGCGCTGGGCGAAGGCCTGGTAGCCGAGAATGCCGAGCACGATCATCGCGAGCAGCAGCGAGTAGCTCACCGCGTCATCCGTGGACACAAGGCCGAACGCGCCGACGATCAGGGGCAGCGACGGCAGGATGGCCGCGTAGAGCATGCCCGAGGAGTGGCTGAACGCGCGCAGCGTCGCCTGCCCGAGGGTGATCTCCCTGCCGTCCTTGACGCCGTGGGTGGCGATAGTGCTCGCAAACACGTGAGCGCCCCAGAAGATCAGCAGCGACACCGCCGAGATGATCAGAACCTCGACCGAGTTGCTGTCCGAGTCCGACACCCCGCCGATGAGCGCGGAGTACAGGATGAGGCCGTACACGGCATCCGGGGTCACGAAGTGATCGTGCATCCACTGCCTGAAACCCATGGGGCTACCGTACCGGGCGGGTCGGGAGGCATCGGGAAAGCTCGCCGGGGCCGCGCTGAGCCTGCGGGCGACCACTAGCCGGGTGCGTGCCAGCGGCGTATAGTCGGGGCCACTTACCCTCGCGTCGGCACCGCCGACGACCGTGGAGAGGAATCCGCGACGATTCAATGACGCGGAATTCCCCTCCCGCACACTCGGACCACACCATCGGCCCCAAGGAGTCGGACGATGTTGCAAGACCTGTATACCGTGCTGCCCGCACAGGACCTCGAAAGAGCGCGCGGCTTCTACCACGACAAGCTAGGGATGGAGCCCGAGGGCACACTCGACGGGATGCTCATGTACCGAGTAGGCCCGGCGGGTCGTTTCGCTCTCTACGAGACATCCAATGCGGGCACCGCCCAGAACACCCAGATGTGCCTGATCTCGGACGATCTTGCCGCCGACATGGCCAGGTTGCGCGATGCCGGGCTGGCGTTCGAGGAGTACGACTTTCCCGGCATGAAGACCGTCGACGGAGTGCTCGACAGCGGTGAAAGTCGAACGGCATGGTTCCGCGACAGCGAAGGCAACTTCGTCTGTCTCAGCCAACTGGCCTGAGGGGCTCAGCAGCTGCGCGCCTCCCTCAGCACATCGGGTCGGAGGCCGGCACCGTACCGTCGAGGAAGAACGCGTCGACGGTGTCGTCGATGCAGGTCACGCCCTGGTTGTAGACGGTGTGGCCCTCGCCCTTGTGCGTGATCATGACGCCGCTCGACAGCTGGGATGCCAGGGCCTGCGCCCAGGCGTACGGGGTCGCCGGGTCGTTGGTGGTGCCGATCACGAGGATCGGGGGCGCGCCCTTCGCCTCGAAGCTCGTCGGCAGGTCTGCGCGGGGTACCGGCCAGTTGGAGCACGCGGTGTCGAGCACGGCGAAGTCGTCGTAGGCGAAGAACTTGCCGAGGATGGGCGCGGCCGCGTCGATCTCGGCGAGACGGTCGAGGGTGGTGGCAGGGTCGTCGGCGAAGTCGCCGTCGACGCACGTGGCCGCGGTGTAGACCTCGAACGAGTTGCTGGAGTAGCTGCCGTCAGCGTTGCGGGAGTTGTAGTAGTCCGCGTTCACGAAGGCGAGGGTGGGGTCGCCCGTGCTCAGCTCGGCGAACATCTGCGTCATGTCCGGCCAGTAGTCCTCGGAGTAGAGGTTCAGGGCGATGGCGGTGCCGAGGGTAGCGGAGTCGAGAACCCGGCCGTCGCTGTTGACCAGGCCCTGAGCATCCACGGTCTCGAGCACCGTGCGGGCCTGACCGAGCGCCGTGTCGACGTCGCTGGAGAACGGGCAGTCGCTGCCCTGCAGGCAGAACTGCATGTACGCCCGGAACGCGCTGTCGAAGCCGGCCATCTGCACCTTGAGCGACTCGAAGTCGCTGAGCAGCGGGTCGAGGGCACCGTCGAGCACCAGGCGGCCGACCTTGTCGGGAAACAGCTCGGCGTAGACGGCGCCGAAGTAGGTGCCGTAGGAGTAGCCCAGGTAGTTGAGCTTCTCGTCACCGACGAGCGCCCGGATCATGTCCATGTCCTTGGCGTTGCTCGCCGTGTCGAGGTTGCCGAGCAGCTCGCCGGTGTTCTTCTCGCAGGCTGCCGCGAACTTCTCCTCCTCGACGGTCAGCTCGTCGATCCAGCCCTGCGTGCCGTAGGGGCTGTCGAAGGTTCCGTAGAGCACCTCGTCGGTCTGCTTCGGGTCGGTGTAGCAGGTGACCGGGGTCGACTTGCCGACGCCGCGAGGGTCCCATCCGACGATGTCGTAGGCCTCGGAGACCGCCGCGGTCGCCGACGACGCCCCGCTGTAGTACACGTAGTCCCAGCCCGAGCCGCCCGGACCGCCCGGGTTCAGCAGGAGCGAACCCTTCTTCGTGCCGGTCGCCTTGTGCTTGACGAGTGCGAGCTCAATGGCACCGTCGGAGGGCGAGTTCCAGTTGGTGGGGGCGTGCACCGTCGCGCACTCGAGATCCTCGCTGCAGTCCGTCCAGGTGACGGTCTGCGAGTAGAACCCCGCCACGTCGGTCGGGGCGGGACCGGTCGGGCCGGTCTCGGTGGGCCCGACGATGCTCGGGAGGAACTGGCATCCCGATAGGGCCGCGAGGCTGAGAGCGGCGATGGCCGCGACGAGGGGCAGGCGACGAGATGTCATGCCGCCAGACTACCCAGCGGCGAGCACCTCGCGCATGAGCGCAGCCGTCTCACTGGGCGTCTTGCCCACCTTGACGCCCGCGGCCTCGAGGGCTTCCTTCTTGCCCTGCGCCGTACCGGCGCCGGCCGAGACGATCGCACCGGCGTGACCCATGGTCTTGCCCTCGGGTGCCGTGAAGCCGGCAACGTAGCCGACGACCGGCTTGGTCACGTACTCGCGGATGAAGTCTGCCGCGCGCTCCTCGGCGTCGCCCCCGATCTCGCCGATCATCACGATCGCCTTGGTCTCGGGGTCATCCTGGAAGGCGCGCAGCGCGTCGATGTGGGTGGTGCCCACGATCGGGTCGCCGCCGATGCCGATTGCAGTCGAGAAGCCGAGGTCCCGCAGTTCGTACATCATCTGGTAGGTCAGGGTGCCCGACTTGGAGACGAGGCCGATGGGGCCCTTGCCCGTGATCGTCGCCGGGGTGATGCCCACGAGCGACTCGCCGGGCGTGATGATACCGGGGCAGTTGGGGCCGATGATCTGCGTGGTGCCCATGGCCTTGGCGAGCGCCCAGAACTCGGCGGTGTCCTGCACCGGGATGCCCTCGGTGATCACGACGACGAGCGGGATCTCGGCCTCGATCGCCTCGACGACGGCATCCTTGGCGAAGGCCGGCGGAACGAAGACGATCGACGTGTCGGCGCCAGTGGCCTCCATCGCCTCCTTGACGGTGCCGAACACGGGCAGGATGACGCCGCCCTCGTGCTCAACGGTGGTACCGGCCTTGCGTGCGTTCACGCCGCCGACCACCTGCGTGCCGGCCTTCAGCATGAGGGCGGTGTGCTTGGTGCCCTCGCCGCCGGTGATGCCCTGCACGATGACCTTGTTGGACTTGTTGAGGAAGATCGACATGTTTAGTTCCTAATCCTTGATCTCGATACGCTGCGCTACTCGATCAGCGGGAAGCTAGCTCGGCGGCCTTGTCGGCGCCGTCATCCATGGTGTCTGCGAGGGTGACAAGCGGGTTGTTGGCGGCGCGCAGGATGGCGCGGCCCTCCTCGACCTTGTTGCCATCGAGACGCACCACCAGGGGCTTGGTGGCCGAGTCGCCCAGGATCTCGAGCGCCTGCACGATTCCGTTGGCGACCGCGTCGCAGGCGGTGATGCCACCGAAGACGTTGACGAACACGCTCTTGACCTGAGCGTCGCCGAGAATCACGTCGAGGCCGTTGGCCATGACCTCGGCGGATGCGCCGCCCCCGATGTCGAGGAAGTTGGCCGGCTTCACGCCGCCGTGCCGCTCACCCGCGTAACTGACCACGTCGAGGGTGGACATCACGAGCCCGGCACCGTTGCCGATGATGCCGACCTCGCCGTCGAGCTTCACGTAGTTGAGGTCGTTGGCCTTCGCTTTCGCCTCGAGCGGGTCCGCAGCATCCTTGTCCTCGAGGGCCTCGTGGTTGGGGTGACGGAAGCCGGCGTTCTCATCGAGCGTGACCTTGCCGTCGAGGGCGAGCACCTGGCCGTCCTCGGTGAGCACGAGCGGGTTGACCTCCACCAGCGTCGCGTCTTCACCCGTGTAGACCTCGTAGAGCTTCACAATTACGGGAGCGACCTTCTCGACCAGGTCGGCGGGGAAGCCACCGGCGAGCGCGATCTCCTTCGCCTTCTCGAGATCGATGCCGAGGATCGGGTTCACCTCGACCTTCGCGAGCGCGTCGGGACGCTCGACGGCGAGCTCCTCGATCTCCATGCCGCCCTCGACGCTGCACAGCGAGAGGTAGGAGCGGTTGGCCCGGTCGAGCAGGATCGAGAAGTAGAACTCCTGGGCGATGCGGGCGCCCTGGGCGACCATCACGCGCTTGACGGTGAGGCCCTTGATGACGAGGCCGAGGATGGCCTCAGCGGCGGTGGCCGCGTCATCCGGGTTGTGCACGACCTTGACGCCGCCGGCCTTGCCGCGCCCGCCGGCCTTGACCTGAGCCTTGACGACGACGGTGCCGCCGATCTTCTCGGCTGCGGCCTTCGCCTCGGCCGGGGTGTCGGCGATGATGCCGGCCAGTACCGGCACTCCGTAGGACTCGAACAGATCCCTGGCCTGGTACTCGTACAGATCCACGTGGCTCTCGCAATCGCGTTGAAGGGTGGTGATGAGCGGTCCGCGGTCGACGTCGAATAGCTCGACATCAAGACACTTTGACCACGGAGAACTCTACTCGCTCCATCTGGACGCCCCGTTCGCGAGCGGTCTTCGGGCGGGCTTAAGAACGACGCATCTTTCGCGAGGGGGCGCAGAATGGGCGGGTGCCGCTTCACATCCAGGATGTCTCCGCTGACGCGATCCTGCTCGCGGGCGGGGCGCGGGCCATCCTGCTGCAGATCGCGAACCCGGGCGTCGGCGCCGGCGTCGCCGAACACAGCGACTTCGCGAACCGTCCCCTCGACCGGCTGCGCGGCACCCTGACCTACCTCTACGTGACCGTGTACGGCACGCCCGACGAGGCGAAGGCGGTCGCCCGGCGAGTCGGTGGCGCGCACAAGCCCGTGCCCGGCGCGAACGACGCCGAACTGCAGCTCTGGGTCGCCGCCACGCTGTACGAGACAGCGATGCGGGTGCGCGAGCTCGTCTACGGACCACTCGACGACTCCGACGCCGAGTCGCTGCTCGCCGACTACGCCGTCGTGGGCACCGCGCTCGGCGTTCCGCGCGCGCTGTGGCCCGCCGACCGCGCGGCCTTCGACGCCTACTGGTCGCGCTGCGTCGACGAGCTGGCCGTGGATGCCGCCGCCGCCCACGTCGCGCGCGAGCTGCTGCATCCCCGGCGCGGGCCGCTCTGGCTCAGGCTCGCGATGCCCACCGTGCGCACCGTGACGGCCGGGCTGCTGGACCAACCGCTGCGCAGTGCCTACGGCCTGCCGTTCGTCGAGCGGCGCTACCAGCGGCTCGTGCGCATTGTGCGGTTCGTTTATCCGCGGTTGCCGCGCTGGGTGCGGCACGCGCCGCAGAGGCACTACCTGAAGGCCTTTAGGCTGGGGCGGTGAGATTCTCCGCGCTGCGAGCGCCCTGGTACAAGGGCTACCTCGCCGGCGGTTCACTCGGCATGGGCGCAGACCACGTCGAGCACGCCATCACCTACTGGGTGATCTGGCAGGCGTTCCATTCGCCCCTGCTCGCAGGCTTCGCGGTGATCAGCCACTGGTTGCCGCACCTGCTGTTCGGCGTGATCTTCGGCGGCCTCGCCGACCGCTACGACTGCCGGCGCATCGTGCAGGTCGCGCAGGGACTGTTCATGCTCGCGTCACTCGGCTGGGCGATCGTCATCATCACCGGAACGCTTCAGCCATGGAACGCCGTGCTGCTGCTGAGCCTGCACGGGCTGGCCAGCGCGCTGTGGGGGCCAGCCGAGCAGATGATGCTCTACGACATCGTCGGCCCCGAAGACCTGCCGAGTGCCGTGCGCCTCATGGCCACGGGCCTCAACCTCGGGATGCTCGTGGGCCCCCTCATCGGCGCCGCGCTGCTGTTCACCGTGGGACCCGCCTGGGGGCTCCTGGTCAACATCGCCCTCTACCTGCCGTTCATCATCTATCTCGGCATCGTGCCGTACACCGGCCACACCCGAGCGGGACAGACTCCGCGGCCGCGCCTCACACTGCGCCAGACCTTCGGCGTGCTCGGCGAGATCCCGCGCTACCCGTCGGTGCTCACCGTGTTCATCCTGCAGGGCGCGGTCGGCCTGTTCATCGGTACCGCCCTGCTTCCGCTCCTGCCCGATTTCGGCGAGCTGCTCGGAGCGACCGGGTCGGGCGTCGGCTACGGGGCACTGATCGCGGCGATGTCGTTCGGTGCCGTGACGGCGGGGGTCTCCCTGGAGGCGATTGGGCGCATCCGGGCCACGGCGGGCCTGGCGATCGCCAGCACCATCGTGTTCGCCGCAAGCCTCATCGTCTTCGCGCTATCGCACAACCTGGTGCTGTCGGTGGCCATGCTCGTGATCGCGGGAATGGGCAACCTCACGTCGGCCTCGACCTCGCAGGCGGTCGTGCAACTCGGTGCACCCGCCGACCGGCGCGGCCGGTTCCTCGGCGCCTACTCGATGACGAGCATGGGTCTGCGGCTCGGCAGCGGTGTGCTCATCGGGGTGCTCGCGAGCGCGTTCGGTCCGTCCGTCGCCATCGGTGTGGATGCCGCAGCACTGCTGATTCTCGCGACGTCCCTGCTGGCCGTGGTGCTGGTGCGCCGCGCGTCGGCTCGTCCGGCTGCGACGCAGCCCTAGGCCGCTCTAGTCGACGACGCCCAGACCCGCGACGCGGAACCGGGTCACACCGGTCGCGATGTCGGCCGTCACGAGCGTGGCCTTCACGCGCTGGCCGGGTCGCACGTCGCCCTCGACGGCGGCCGTGATGAACGGGTCGCTCAACTGCACGGTTCCGCCTGCGGCTGTCGTCGCGATGACGATCGCCTGGAACGTCTCCCCGACCCGGTCGCGCAGAAGAGCCGCCTCGATCGCATCGATCGACGCGCGGTCGAGGCGGGAAGCGAGGGAGTCCGACCGGCTCATGATGGCGGGCAGTGTGGGCAGAGCCTCGCGCACCCAGCCCGGCACCGGTCGGCCGTTGGCCAGGGCCTCGCAGGTCACCAGCACGAAGCGGTCGACGAGTCGGCGCAGTGGTGCGGTCGCGTGAGCGTAGGGGGCGGCGATCGCGGCCTGGATCGTGTCATCCGGAACCTCACCGTCGAAGGCGCGATACCCCGCACCCCGGAACAGCGCCCCGGCGGCGTGGAGCACGGCGAGACCGCGGGGGTCGTCGCGGTCGAGGGCGCGGAGGTACTCGCCATAGGGCTGTTGCTCGGGCCACGGGCATCCGATGGCCTGCACCTGGGCGCGGAAGCTCGCGATCGTCTCGGGGTCGGGGGCGGGCATGGTGCGCAGGATGCCGACGCGGCCGTCGAGCATGAACTGCGCCGCAGCCATGCCGGTCATGAGCGAGAGCTGAGCGTTGTACGACTCGATCGGCAGCGGCGCTCGGCGCACCAGCTCGTAGCGGCCGTCGGTGACGGCGACTTCGTCCTCCGGTCGATCGAGGCTGGCACCGCCGCGCTCGCGTTCGAGAGCGAGCCGCAGCTCGCCGATCACCGGGAGCAGGGCCAGGGATGCGTCGGCTGTGCCCGCGTCGATGTCCGCCTGGGCGTCGACATAGCTGCACTTGCGGCGGCTGCGCACGAGCGCCCGTTCGAGAGTCGTCGCGGTGACGGTGCCCGTGGCATCCAGTGCGAAGGTCCAGACGAAGGCGGGCCGGTCGACGCCCTCGAGCAGCGACGCGGCGCCCTCACTCAGCACCGTGGGGTGGAGCGGGATGCGCCCGTCGGGCGCGTACAGGGTCTGGCCGCGCAGCCTGGCCTCGGTGTCGATCGCGCCGCCGGGTTCGACGAACGCGGGAACGTCGGCGATCGCGTAGCGCACCCGGTAGCCGTCGCCGTCGCGCTCGAGGTGCAGAGCCTGGTCGAGGTCGGTCGAACTGGCCGGGTCGATGGTGATGAACGGGATGCCCGTCAGATCGTTCTCCAGGCGGCTGGCTCGGGCAGCGGCTCGCGTCCCCTCAGCCTCCACCTCCGCGGGGAAGGACTCGGGCAGCTCCAGCTCCTCGCGGATCACCCGCAGCGCGGTGACCAGCTCGTCCTGCGCGTCGGGAACCCGCAGGCGCGGAACGGCTACGCGCGCTCGCCGTTCGGCGTCGGGAGCTCTCACAGCTTCTCGATCGGCGCGATCTTGATGAGCAGCCGCTTGCGGCCGGCCACATCGAACTGCACCTCGGCAACCTTCTTGGTGCCCTCGCCGGTGACCGCCGTGACGCTGCCGTCACCGAAGTCGGTGTGCCGGATGCGGTCCCCGACCGCGAGGGTCAGGTCGCCGTTGTCGCGCACCGCGCCGGTCACGGCACTGGTCCACTCGGTCTTGACGCGGGTCGGCGCCGGGGGCAACGACTGGCCGTAGCTGAAGCCGGTGCCGCTGCGGGCGTTGAGTGCGCGCGGACGCGTGCCGCCACGCGAGTTCGCCATGCCCGGCGACTGCCGCCACTCGATCAGCTCGGTCGGAATCTCCTGCAGGTAGCGGCTCGGCATCGCGATGTTCACGTCGCCGAAACTTGCACGGGATGCCGCAAGCGACAGGTAGAGACGCTTGCGAGCGCGCGTGATGCCCACGTAGAACAACCGTCGTTCCTCGGCGAGGCCGCCCGGCTCGTTGCTCGACATGCGGTGCGGGAGGAGGTCCTCCTCGAGCCCGGTGAGGAACACCGCGTCGTACTCGAGGCCCTTCGCCGTGTGCAGGGTCATGATCGAGATCGAGCCGCCCGAGTCGTCGATCTCGTCGGCCGCGGCGAACAGGGCGATGCCCGTGAGGAAGTCGACGAGCGTGCCCTCGGGGTTCGCGGTGCGGAACTCCTTGGTCTGCGACACGAGCTCTTCGAGGTTCTCGGCACGCGCCTCATCCTGCGGGTCGCCGCTGGCCTTGAGCGCGCGGTGCAGCCCGGTGCGGTTGAGCAGCTCGGTGAGGATGTCGGCGGGAGCCGCCGTCGCCGCGCTGGCTGCCACCTCGTCGAGGATCGTGCCGAGGTCGACGATGGCCGCGGTGACCTTCGGTCCGAGACCGAGCTGGGGGGCATCCACGAGGGCCTCGCGCAGCGGCAGGCCCACCCGGTCGGCGTAGGCCTGCAGGGCCGCCTCGGTTGCCGGGCCGATGCCGCGCTTGGGCACGTTCATGATGCGGCGCAGAGCCAGGTCGTCGTCGGGGTTGGCGACCTGGATGAGGTAGGCCATTGCATCCTTGATCTCGGCCCGCTCGTAGAACTTGGTGCCGCCGGGGATTCGATACGGCAGCGCCGAGCGGATGAAGATCTCCTCCAGCGGGCGGGTCTGCGAGTTGGTGCGCACGAAGACCGCAATGTCGTTGAGGTTGAGACCCTGCGAGCGCAGCACCTCCACCTCGTCGGCGACGAACTGGGCCTCGTCGTGACCGGAGTAGCCCGTGTAGCCGACGATCTTCTCGCCCTCGCCCACCACCGTGAACAGGTTCTTCGCCTTGCGGTCGAAGTTGTTGCTGATCACCGCGTTGGCCGCGTCGAGGATGTTCTGGGTGGAGCGGTAGTTCTGCTCGAGCAGGATCACCTTCGAGTTCGGGTAGTCGCGCTCGAATTCCACGATGTTGCGGATGTCGGCACCGCGGAACGCGTAGATCGACTGGTCGCTGTCGCCGACCACCGTGAGGGATGCCGGCGGAATCGAGCCGTCGGGGGCGAGCGGCATGCGCGTGTCCGGCGGCACGTGCTGCGGCTTGACTGCCTTCACCAACTCCTTGATCAGCGCGTACTGCGCGTGGTTGGTGTCCTGGTACTCGTCGACGAGCACGTGGCGGAAGCGGCGCTGGTAGAGGGCGGCGACATCCGGGAACGCCCGGAACAGGTACACGGTCTCGCCGATGATGTCGTCGAAGTCGAGGGCGTTCGCCCGCTTGAGGCTCGCGCTGTACTGCCGGAAGATCTCCAGCAGCACCGCCTCCTTCGGGTCGGAGAGATTCGCGGTGCGGCCGAACGCCTCCACGTCGGTGAGCTCGTTCTTGAGCTTCGAGATGCGGTTGAGGGCACCGCCTGCGGTGAAGCCGAGGGTGTCGGCATCCAGCTCCTTGATGATGCGCTTCATGAGCGCACGGGAGTCCTGGGTGTCGTAGATGGTGAAGCTCTGCTTCATGCCGAACGCCTCGGCCTGCCGCCGCAGGATGCGCACGCACGCCGAGTGGAACGTCGAGATCCACATGCCCTCGGCGGCATCTCCGACCAGAGCCTTCACGCGTTCACGCATCTCGGCGGCGGCCTTGTTGGTGAACGTGATCGCGAGGATCTGGCTCGGCCACGCCTCGCGCGTCTGCAGCAGGCCCGCGATGCGTCGAGTCAGCACGCTCGTCTTGCCGGAGCCGGCGCCCGCCACGATGAGCAGGGACTGGCCGCGGTACTCGACCGCCTCGCGCTGCTGCGGGTTGAGCCCGTCGAGGATGGCGCCGTCGAGCCGACCGGGCCGTCCGTCGCCGGGCGGATCGGCCTGATCGAACGGTTCCAGCACGTAGGTCATCGTCCCCGATTCTACGGGCGACGGATGACGGTGGCTCCCGCGCGGGCTCCCGCCCGTGCTCCCGCGCTGGCGCTCGCCGCTAGCTGCCGCTCGCGAGCGCCTCGCGCACCAGGTCGGGCTGGTCGGCGAAGACGCCATCGAGGCCGGTGCCGAGGATGAGCCGGAACTCGTCGAGCCAGTCGCCGTAGTCGCGCGCGGAGGAGCCGCGCCGCATGCCCTTGGCGAGAAACTTGTTCTCCGCCCGGAGGGTCCACGTGTAGACCTCCAGACCTGCGGCGTGAGCGCGCTCGACGAAGTCGGTCGTGGTGGTTGTGCCGGCGGCATCCGTCGACAGAAGAAGGCTCTTGTCGACGCTCACCCCGTCGACCGCCGTCGCCAGCCGGGCGAGGCCAGCGTTCGTGAGGTGAGCCGAGTACGGCAGCGCCTTCGAGCCGAACTGCGCGACCAGATCAGCCGGCGACCCGGATGCCTCGGCCAGGAACACCACGCGTCCAGGCACGCCGCGCGCCCGCACCTTGCCCAACACGGTCTGCTCGAAGCACTCCACGATGAGGTTCTCGTCGGAGGCCCAACCGCTCACCTCGGACGCGAACAGCTCGTCGAGCGGCAACCCGATCGACTCGAAGTAGGTGGCGTGCTTGAGCTCGGCGACCATGATGCGCTGGCGCTGCCCCGAGGCGTCGTCGATGATCCCCAGCAGATCGCTCAGCCGCAGTATCGGCTCAAGCCCGTCGAACGTCGCGGATGCCTGCCGCACCTGGGGCAGACGCTCCACCGCCCGCAGCGTCGACAGTTCCGCCCACGTGAAGTCCTCGGTGAACCACCCGGTGAGGCGCGCGCCATCGATGAGCTTGGTGGTGCGACGGTCGGCGAACTCGGGACGGGAGGCGACATCCGTCGTACCGGAGATCTCGTTCTCGTGGCGCAGCACGAGCACGCCGTCGCGTGTCGCCACGATGTCCGGCTCGACGGCGTCGGCACCCAACCGGAAGGCCAGTTCGTAGGCCGCGCGGGTGTGCTCCGGGCGGTATCCGCTCGCGCCGCGATGCCCGATGATGAGGGGAACTCGTGCGACAGTCACCCGACTAGCATTCCACTATGTCCACGTGCACTTCCTGCGAGGCCGAGCTGCGCCCCGAGTGGAAGTTCTGCATCATGTGCGGCACGCCCGTCATCCCGGCAGCCGTTCGACCCGAGCGTGCCGAGACCCCCGTGGGCGAGAAGATCGCCACCTACGCTCCCCTCGTCTTCGCTATCGCCTGTTTCTCGCTGGCCGCGATCGTGATCGCCTGGTTCGCCATCAATGTCTGGTTCTGAGCCCCCCGCGGCACCCTGGGGCCCCGCAGTCTGGCGCGAGCCGACGTCGCTGATCCCGCTCAAGTGGGGTCGGTACACCGACCGCTACCTGTGGGGCCTCATCCTCATCATCTCCGGCACGACCGCGATGCAGGCCGGCAACATCTACGCCGTCAGCTTCCTTGGCCAGGGCATCGTCGCGCTGGTCATCGGCTGGTCGATCATGCCCGCCCGCGGATGGCGCCGCACCCTCGCCGCCTTCCTCGCCCCGCTCTTCGCGGTCGCACTGCTCACCGGCCCGCAGTCGGTGTGGACCCTCGCCGTCCCCTACCTGCTGTGGCTGTGCGTGCGCCATCGCCCGCTGCGCAGCTACATCACGGTGCTGTTCCCCATCGCCAACGGCTTCATCGTGCCGCAGTTCTTCGAGGAGTACGACGGGATGGCCCTGGCCCTCGCCATCTCGATGGTCGTGTTCGTGGCATCCGCCTGGCTCGCTCGCCTGATCGCGCGGCAAGGCGCAGCCGCGGCAGAGACACCCAACGACCCGCCTTTTCCCAGCAAAACCCCGGTAGATTTGTAGCCAAGGAATCCCCGGAAAAGAGGAACCATGGCAGGCAGTAACCCCGCGTTCACCCGCAGCCCCGCGTTCAGCGCCCAGGCCGGCGGCGTCGCCGTAGCCCAGGACATCAGCGCGCAGCAGCTCGACGAGATCTACAACCGCTCCTCGGCCCCCGCCGAGGGCGAGACGATGACCGTCGAGAACACCATCGTCAAGACGGTCATCTCGTTCATCCTGCTGCTGGCTGGCGCGGCGATCGGCTGGATCACCGCACCCGCAGTTCCGCTGCTCTGGATCGGTGCCGCGATCGTCGCCTTCGTGCTGGCGCTCGTCAACATCTTCAAGAAGGAGCCGTCTGCTCCGCTGATCCTCGCCTACGCCGCGGCCGAGGGTGTCTTCATCGGAGGCATCTCCGCGTTCTACGAGGCCATGTGGCCGGGCGTCGTCGTGCAGGCTGTCATCGCGACGCTCGTCGTCGTGGGCGTGACACTTGCGCTGTTCGCCAGTGGCAAGATCCGAGCATCCGCGAAGGCCACCAAGGTGTTCCTCATCGCGATGGTCGGCTACCTCGTGTTCTCGCTCGTGAACATCGGCATCATGATCTTCGGCGGCGCCGGCGGCAACCCGTGGGGTCTGCGCGGCAGCGTCGAGATCTTCGGCATCCCGCTCGGCGTGATCCTCGGAGTGTTCGTCGTGATCCTCGCGGCCTACTCGCTGGTGCTCGACTTCGACTTCATCCAGCGCGGTGTCAACAACAAGGCCCCGGCCAAGTACGGCTGGACCGGCGCCTTCGGCATCATGGTGACCGTCGTGTGGCTCTACCTGGAGCTGCTGCGCATGTTCGCCATCGCGCGCAACTAGCGCTGCTTCTCATCGCGAAGGCCGTCCCTCGGGGCGGCCTTCGTCGTTTGTGCCCCTCCGCGGTCGTGAGGTGCGGCAATCGGTCCTCTCCCCGCCAGCGGAAGGGCGGATTGCCGCACCTCATCCGCAACTGCAGAGAAAACTGTCCGAGTGTGCACGTCGAAGGTCGACGCTATGCCCCGGGCGCCGCGGATCTCGACAGGCTCGATCACCGGACGCGGATCTCGACAGGCTCGATCACCGGGCGGGGCTCGATCACCGGACACGGATCTCGACGAGCTCGATCACCGCGCGGGTGGTTTCGATACGCGGCTTCGCCGCTACTCAACCAGCCAGTTTGAGGGCGGCGGTGTAGGCGGACGCACGATCGAGGTCGGCCACGAGTGGGGCGACCGCGCTGTCCTGCACCACCGTGCGCACCGACGCGGTGAGCAGTTTGCGGGTGCGGCGGCGACGGGATGACGCGGCGATCGCGGCGAGCAGGGCCCCGAGCATCCCGAGCAGGATGCCGAGGGCCACACCCCCGGCGATGAGCAACGTCGGCACGGACCACCCCTCGACCTTCGGCACCTGGAATGCGGGAAGCCCGAAGGTGGGCAGGAAGGCGGCGCCGAGGAGCCAGACGATTCCGGTGAGGGCGGCCACGATGCTCACCCACTGCAGCACGCTGAAGATCACCCACCACCACGAGCCCTTCGCGGGGATGGCGGTGCGGGCGATGGCGAGGTCGAGCTGGTCCGGGAGGTCGGCGATGGCTCGGTCGGCTGTGGTGCGGATGCCGGTGCGCCACGCGTCGGTCAGACCTGCGGCCGCGGCATCCGCGAACCCGCGAACAGAGAGCGACACTCGGGCCCGCGCTCCGGCGTCGAGGGCGGGCATGCTGGTGCGGTGCAGGTCGGGGTTCTCGCCGCGGCGCTTCGGGCCGAGGCCGAGGCGGGCGAGCGGGTCGGGGCGCAGGCGCAGCAGCCAGGAGACGATCGGCCAGCCGGTGGCCTGCCCGGCGCGCTTGCGGTAGGAGCGGGCGACGGCCTGAGCGACCACGTCGGCGCCGGCTGCAGTGGCGAGTTCGGAGACGAGGGCGTCGATCGCGCCCTTCGCCGGTCGGGTGACGGTGCCCGCGGCAGGCACGCGGGCGACGACCGTGCTCACGTCGGCGGCGAGCCGGGCCTCGCGCACCTCGGTGGCCGCGGCCAGGTCGCCGAGAGCCTTGCGCAGCGCGTCGATGCCCTCCCCCGTGCGAGCGCTCACCGAGAGCACCCGCGCCTTCGGGATTCCGTCGCGCTCGACGATGCCGCGCAGCGAGTCGACGACGTGCGGAACGTCAGCGGCGGGCAGCAGGTCGATCTGGTTGAGCACGATCAGGGTCACCGCGGAGTGCTTTGCGTGCGGCGCGATGAACTGCGCGTGCAGCACCTCGTCGGCGTACTTCTGCGGGTCGACGACCCACACGAGCGCGTCCACCTGGGCGGCCAGGCGTTCGGCGATCTCGCGGTTCGCGCGCTCCACCGAGTCGAAGTCCGGCAGGTCGAGCAGCACGAGCTTGCCCGCGCGCGGGTCGATGGGTCCGTCGCGCACCGTGCGCTCCCGCACCTGCAGCCAGTCGAGGAGGTCGACGGCGCCATCCGGGTCCCAGACGACGGCATGTGCCTCGGATGTCGTCGGCCGCCGCACGTGCGTGCGCGCGACATCCGCCCCCACGAGTGCATTCACGAGGCTGGACTTTCCGCTGCCCGTGGCGCCGAAGATGCCCACCACGGTGTGTTCGGGCGAGCGCTGGCGTCGTTCGCCGGAGTGGGTGAGTACGGCGTCGAGGTCGCGGGCGAGGGCATCCTGGATGCGCCCGTCGCCGGTCTCGCGCACGGTGCGCAGCGCGGCGAGCCGCTGGTCGAGCGTCACCTTCACGCTGTTCCCCCGTCGGCGGCGCGGCGCACGTCGTCGAGCAAGGCCGCCGACTCGCGGCGCAGCGAGTCGGGCGACGAGCCGAACCGCGCGGCCTCGAGGGCGGCGGCCACCCGGGCGGCCTCCCTCTCGAAGAGGGCTCCGACCCGCTTGGTGAGATCCTTGCGGGCTTCCCCCGCGAGGCGGCGCACAGCATCCTCGCCGAAGATCGTCTCGAGCAGCTTCTGGCCGAGCACGGCCGAGCCGCCCGCGATCACGATCTCGCCGCCGGTGAGCCCGCCGGTGGAGGCGAACACGACAATCATCAGCGCGACGGTCACGACGTTGAGCCCCGCGGAGAGCACGCGCGCCCGGATGCGCTTGGAGCCCGCGTTCTCCTGGATGAGCCGGAGCAGCGCACCCTGCCACTCGCGAATCATCGCGGCCGCCTTCTCCGAGAACTCCGGGCTCTCGGTGCCAAGCCCCGGATGCGCCTGCGCGATCGCCCGCCCGGCCTCGGTGCGCTGCAGCCCCGCCCAGGATGCCGCCGCCGCTCGCCCGGCCTGGTCGACGATCACCGCGTGCAGGCCGTGCTCGATGCGCACCTCGACGTCGATCACGGGTTGCGGCTTGCCCATGACGAAGGCGGTCGCGGCATCCCGAGCCCGGGAGAACCAGCGCTCGACGCTGCGGAACAGGTCGGAGGTGCCGACGAAGTCCTGCCAGCGGGCGAGCACCTCGCCGCGCAGCAGGGCACCGTCGCGGGTGGCGTCGTCGACGGCGTCGGCCGCGTTGTCGTAGTCGAGGGCCACCGACTTGGCGATGCCGTCGAGCCAGTCGAGCTGCTGCTGTCGGGCGGTAGCGATCGAGGCGACACGGATGTCGAGGTCGACGATCGCACCGCGCAGGGTGCGGGCGGCGATGCGGGCGCGCTCGACTCGGTCGGCGGCGATACCTGTGAGCCAGGTGCGCGGGCCTGCGACGGCCTCGGCGGGCAGCATCCCGAGATCGTCGAGCGGCTGCTCCTCGATCACGAACACGGGTGCGTCCGGCAGGCCGCGGGAGCTCAGCATCTGCTTCAAGTCGGGCAGCACCTCGTCGGCGGCGCCGGGCGGCACGCGGTTGAGCACGACCGCGACGGTGATGGCCCGGGATGCCGCGCCGTCGAGCAGCGCCCACGGCACAGCATCGGCGTACCGGTTGGCCGTGGTGACGAACAGCCAGAGGTCGGCCGCCGCGAGCAGCTGGTTGGCGAGCGCTCGATTCTCGTCGGCCACGGAGTCGATGTCGGGTGCGTCGACGAGCGCGAGCGACGCCGGCACCTGGTCGCTGGCCAGAAGCATGAGCTCGTTCATTCTGGATGCCGTCGGCACGTCCCCCGCAGACGACGCGGGCGTGCCCGGCTCGGTGATGCGGCCGCGCACGCGCGCGAGCCCCGGCAGGATGCGATCCGACGCGAACCACCCGGCGTCGACGGGCGCGTGCACGAGGATCGGCTGGCGCGTCGTCGGACGGATGACGCCAGCCCGGGTCGTGGGCGTGCCGATGATCGCGTTGACGATCGTGGACTTACCCGAGCCGGTCGATCCGCCCACCACCGCCAGCAGCGGCGCATCGAGGTCGGCCAGGCGGGGGCGGATGTAGTCGTCGATCTGACGCACGGCGGATGCCGCGGCATCCCGTTGCGTTGCTGCCCCCTCGAGCGGCAGGGAGAGCCCGGGGTCGGCCAACGACGACCGGAGTCGCTCGAGCGACACGATCGCAGGCGGACGGGCGTCGTTCACGTGTCCAGCATGCCTCACCAGCGGGCACTTCGCGCGGCTGTTGTGGTCTTTTCGCGGTGCCACAGGATGCGCGCGTGTCCACAACACCCGCCCAAGAGGAGCTAGCGGCCCTCGCGCGTCATTCCCACTCGATAGTTCCCGGCGGCTTCGACGTCACGTCGAGCACCACGCGGTTGACGCCGGGCACCTCGTTGGTGATGCGGTTGGAGATCTTCGCGAGCACCTCGTAGGGCACGCGCGTCCAGTCGGCCGTCATCGCGTCCTCGCTCGAGACCGGACGCAGCACGATCGGGTGGCCGTACGTGCGCCCATCACCCTGCACGCCCACGGAGCGCACGTCGGCCAGGAGCACGACGGGGCACTGCCAGATCGCGGCATCCTGCCCTGCGGCCGTCAGTTCGGCACGGACGATCGCGTCCGCGGCACGGAGCAGCTCCAGACGATCACGGGTGACCTCGCCCACGATGCGAATGCCGAGGCCTGGCCCCGGAAACGGCTGCCGCGACACGATCACCTCGGGCAGGCCCAGCTCGCGGCCGATGGCCCGCACCTCGTCCTTGAACAGGGTGCGCAGCGGCTCGACGAGCTCGAACTGCAGGTCCTCCGGCAGACCGCCCACGTTGTGGTGGCTCTTGATGTTGGCAGTGCCGGTTCCGCCGCCCGACTCGACGACGTCGGGGTAGAGCGTGCCCTGTACGAGGAACTTGATGGGCTCGCCGTCGGATGCCGCTTCCGCGACCAGATCCGCGGCCGCCGCCTCGAACGACCGGATGAACTCCCGGCCGATGATCTTGCGCTTCGTCTCCGGGTCGGTGACCCCGGCAAGCTCGTTCAGGAACTGGTCGACGGCATCCACGGTGACGAGGCGCACACCGGTGGAGGCGACGTAGTCCTCCTCGACCTGGCGGCGCTCGTCCTGGCGCAGCAGCCCGTGGTCGACGAAGATGCAGGTCAGCTGGTCGCCGACCGCCTTGTGCACGATCGCGGCGGCGACGGCGGAGTCGACGCCGCCCGAGAGACCGCAGATGACCTTCGCCGAGCCGACCTGCTCGCGGATGCGCGCGACCTGCTCGGCGATCACGTTGCCGCTGTTCCAGTCGGCGGGGATGCCCGCCGCGGTGTGCAGGAAGTTCTCGAGCACCCGCTGACCGAACTGCGAGTGCTTGACCTCCGGATGCCACTGCACCCCGTACAACCGATGCTCATCCGACGCGAACGCGGCCACGGGCGTGGACTCGCTCGACGCGAGCACCTCGAAGCCCTCGGGGGCCCGGGACACCGAGTCGCCGTGACTCATCCACACGGTCTGCGCGTCGGGCTGGCCCGCGAGCAGCGCGCCACCGTCACCGGTGACCGTCATGTCGGTGGCGCCGTACTCGCGCAGCCCGGTGTTGGCCACCTCGCCGCCGAGCTGGCGTGCCATCACCTGGAAGCCGTAGCAGATTCCGAGCACCGGGATGCCCAGCTCGAGGATGCCCGGATCGAGGTCGGGCGAGCCCGGCTCGTACACGCTCGACGGGCCGCCGCTGAGGACGATGCCGACGGGGTGCTTGGCTGCGACCTCGGCCGCCGTGATGGTGTGCGGAACGATCTCGCTGTACACGTTCGCCTCGCGCACCCGGCGCGCGATCAGCTGCGCGTACTGCGCGCCGAAGTCGACGACGAGTACCGGGCGGGCCTCGGTGCTGGAAGCGGGAACTGTGGTCATGCGCTCACCTTCTCGATGGACGCGATGGCCGCCTCGGCCTGCCTCGGCACCTGCCGCTCGAGGAAGAACGACAGCAGTGGGATGATGCCGCCGAGCGCGATGAACAGGAACCGCGCGAACGACCAGCGGATGTAGCGCCACAGCAGGAAGTCGCAGGCGAGGTACAGCACGTACAGCCAGCCGTGCACGATGAGGATGACCGTCGAGAGGTTGATCCCCGCGATCAACTCCTTCGGGGTGAGGGCGAGGAATCCGTACGGGCCGAGGAGCTCGATGTCGACTCCGAAGCCGTAGCGCAGCACCATCATGAGCACGAGGAGCAGCAGGAACGACCCGGTGATGATCGAGGAGACCTTGTAGACGGAGACCGTGCGCCGGATGCGAGGGATGTCATCTGGCCGGGGTCCGAGGGGCATGCCTCTAGTTTAGGGTCGGCTCCTGAGGGCTCGGCTCAGCCGGGCTCTCCTGCGGAAGGTTCTCCTCCTCCCAGGCATCCTTGACCAGCCGGTACCAGAGGAAGATCGCGAAGCCCGCGAAGATCACCCACTCGATCGCGTAGAAGATGTTGAGCAGGTTGAGAGAGACCTCGTTGTTGGGCGGCGGCGCGTCGATCGTCTCCAGGCCGGCGGGCGCCTGATCGGAGATCACGTACCCGGAGTACACCCCGTCGGGGGCGTCTGCCCACAGGTTCACGAGCTCGGAGACGGCGAGGGCGCTGTGCTTTCCCGCCTCGAAGTCGCTCTGCTGGGGTGACTCGGTGGGCAGGTAACGGCCGGAGAGCGACGCCGCGGGCGGGGTGGCCTCGAGGGTCGTGATGGCGGATGCCGCGGCATCCGCACTGGCAGTCCACCCGAGCGCGACGGCGAGGCTGGCGCCGGTCTCGGTGACCGCGTGCGCAACCACCCAGTACCCCGGTTCGGCGTGATTGCTGCGATCGGATAGCACGATCCAGTCCCCCGCCACCCAGGTGACGTCGCCCACGGTCACGAGCTGGCCGATGGTGTCACTGGGCATCGGCTTCTGGGGCACCGCGATCGAGGTCAGCGGAACGCTCGACTCGGTCTGCTCCTCGGTGACCTGGCCACCCTCGACGCTGCGAGCCAACTGCCACTGCCCGAGCGCCGCGAAAGCGGATGCGACGCCGAGCGCCAGCACGAGCGCCGCGATCCATCGTGGTCGCCTCGCGACCTGCCACACCGTTGTACTCAATACTCGGGATCCTTCTTGCGCTCGGCGAGCTCATCAGACTGCATGGCGGCCTGCTCTGCGACCGGGTCACGGGGCTCGGCGGCCGCCATCTCGGGCACGTGCAGCGCGATGGCGTCGTCGAGGTCACTGGGCTGGGACGCCTCCTGGCCGGCCGTTGCGGCCTCGACGAGGGCGATGCCCTCCTCCCTGATGCGGTCGCGCTCGGGGGCAACGACGGCCTTCTTGCGCTTGGTGCCGAGGATCACGGCACCGATCCGTTCGGAGTTGACGGCGAGGATCGGCCCGATGATCGACATGGTGAGCACGTAGAGTCCCGCGAAGGGCACGATCCGTTCGTCGAGACCGGCCGACAGCGAGAGGGTCGCCAGGATCAGGGCGAACTCCCCGCGATTCTGCAGGATGACCGTCGCGTTGATGCCCGCCTGCGGCCCCAGCTTGTTGAGCCAGGCGACGAACTGGCCTGCCACGACGTTGAGCACGATCGTGAGCACGACCGCTCCGGCGACGGGCGCCAGCACCTCTCCGAAGGTGCCGATATCGAGCACCAACCCGAAGTTCAGGAAGAAGAACGCTCCGAACACGTCGCGCAGGGGCAGAGAGAACTGTTCGATGCGGGCGCGGTACTTGGTCGCCCCGAGCACGAGGCCGATGAGGAACGCTCCGATCGCATCCGTCACACCGAGAAGCTCACCGATGCCGCCGAAGGCGACCGCGAGGCCGAAGAACAGGATGGTGAACAGCTCGTCGTCTTTGGTGCGGAACAGCTTCGACACCCACCTACCGCCCCAGCGGGCGATCGTGAACATGGCCACGAGGAACAGGAATGCGATGCCCAGCTTCAGCACGACCGGCCACACCTCGGTCTCGCCGCTCAGCACCACGCCGACGATTGCGAGGTAGATGGCGATGAAGATGTCCTCGACGACGGTGACGCCGAGGATCATCGGCGTCTCCTTGTTGGCGAGACGGTTGAGCTCGATGAGCAGCTTGGTGACGATCGCGCTCGACGAGGTCGCCGTCATGCCCGCGATGATCAGCGCCTCGCGGGTGCCCCAGCCGACCATGAAGCCGAACGCGAAGCCGACACCCATGTTGACGAGGATGTACGTTCCACCGGAGACGAGCAGGCGTCCGGCATTGCCGAAGAACTCGTCCTGGTCGAACTCGAGCCCCAGGTTGAACAGGAGCAGGATCAGCCCGAAGATCGCGATCAGTTCGACGTTGCCCGACTCGAAATTGAGGGGGAACCAGCCCGTGTGCGGGCTCGCCATGAGCCCCACCAACATGTAGACCGGGATGGCGGGCAGGCCGATGAGCTTGCCCAGTCTGCCCAGCACGTATGCGATGACAAGCAGAACGCCGAGAACGAGGAGCTCTTCGCCGAGGTGCCCTTGCATCGACTAACCTCCGGGCGGAGAGTCGGCGGACACCTTGGACTTCATCTCGCCCGTGCGGTAGAACGCGAAGGCCTTGGCGACCTTCTCGGGCGTTCCCGCGACAACCAGGGTGTCCCCCGGAAAGACGGTGAAATCGTCGGCGGGGGCCGGATTGGCCGAGTCCCCGCGCACGACGGCGACCACGGTCAGGCCGACGACGCCCCGGCTGGCGAGCCCGCCGAGTTTCTTGCCGGCGATGTGATCCTCGTAGTCGACGGTGAACCAGTCGATCGACAGGCCCGGAATCGCGTCGAGGCTCGCGAGGGACTCGGTGATGCGCGTGCCACCGAGGAGCTCGGCGAGCGTGTGGGCTTCGTCCTCGTCGAGTCGCAGGGAGACCTTGCTGACGTCGGAGCCGTCCTCGGCGTCGGAGAAGGTGATGAGGTCGCTGTGGCCGGAACGGTGAGTGATCACGCCGACCTTGCCACCGTCATCCGTCACGAAGGTGTGAAGTACACCCACCCCGGGAAGCTTGACCCGTCGAACGTCAACCATGAGATACGTCCCTTTCGTCGTTCTGGGCGAGCATCCAGTCTACCCGGGCCGTCTGGACGCTAGCTGGCGACGATATCCGGTGCCTCGAGACGGATGCGATCCGCCGACGCGTCGTCTGGCTGCAGCTGGCTCTCGCGCTCAGCCATCACTCGCTTGAGGTAGTAGTTCACCTCACGCTTGGTGCGCGCGGCGTCCCACCCGAGCTCGGCCGCCATCAGCTCGGCGACGACCGGAGCGGCAGAGACCCCGCGGTCCCACGCCTCGATGGAGATGCGGGTGCGGCGGGCCAGAACGTCTTCGAGGTGCAGAGCTCCCTCGTGCGTTGCCGCGTACACGACCTCGGCGGCGATGTAGTCGTCGGCACCGGGCAGCGGCTCCTGCAGCTCGGGCCGCTCGCGGATCAGGTCGAGCAGCTCGTCGGTGAGCACGCCGTAGCGGTTCAGCAGGTGCTCGATGCGCACCTTGTGCACGCCGAACGCCCGGGCGAGCTTGCCGCGCTTGTTCCACGCCGCTTGGTAACCCTCGGCGCCCAGCAGCGCGATGTCTTCGGTGATCGACTCGGAGATCCGGCCGTCGAGGGCCGCGACGGCCTCGTCGATGGCGTCCTTGGCCATGATGCGGTAGGTCGTCCACTTGCCGCCCGCGACAACGACGAGTCCGGGCACGCTGTGCGCGACGATGTGCTCGCGGCTGAGCTTGGAGGTCTGGTCGGACTCGCCCGCGAGCAGGGGCCGCAGTCCGGCGTAGACGCCCTCCACGTCGTCGCGGGTGAGCGGAACGGCCAGCACCTTGTTGACGTGCTCGAGCAGGTAATCGATGTCGGCGGCGGTGGCGGCCGGGTGCGCCTTGTCGAGATCCCAGTCGGTGTCGGTCGTGCCGATGAGCCAGTGCCGACCCCACGGAATGACGAACAGCACGCTCTTCTCGGTGCGCAGCAGCAGGCCGAGCTTGGACTGGAACCGGTCCCGCGGCACCACGAGGTGCACACCCTTGGAGGCGCGCACCTTGAACTGGCCACGCTCGCCGACCATGGCCTGCGTGTCGTCGGTCCACACGCCGGTCGCGTTGACGACCTGGCGCGCCCTGATCTCGAACTTCTCGCCGGTCTCGAGGTCGTGCGCCTGGACACCCACGACACGCTCGCCGACCTTGATGAAGCCCTCCACGCGCACCCGGCTCGCCACGTGCGCGCCGTAGAAGCTCGCCGTGCGGGCCAGGTTGGCCACGTAGCGGGCGTCGTCGACCTGAGCGTCGTAGTAGGTCAGCCCGCCGGTGAAGGCGTTGGCCTTGAGGCTCGGCATGGCACGCAGCACCTGACGGCGGGTGAGGTGACGGTGGTGGGGAACTCCGGGCGGGCGACCGCCGGTGTAGCTGAAGAGGTCGTAGAGGAGCATTCCTGCTCCGATGTAGAAGCGCTCGAACACCGGCTTGGTCAACGGGTACAGGAAACGCACGGGCTTCACCAGGTGCGGTGCGATGCGCTGCAGGAGCAGCCCGCGCTCGATCAGCGCCTCTCGCACGAGCCGGAAGTCGAGCTGTTCGAGATAGCGGATGCCGCCGTGGACGAGCTTCGACGAACGGCTCGAGGTGCTCGAGGCCCAGTCGCGCGCCTCGACGATTCCGACGCGCAGACCGCGGGTCGCGGCATCCAGTGCGCTGCCGGTGCCGACGATACCGCCGCCGATGACGAGGATGTCGAGTTCCTTGGCCTTCAGCACCTCGATCGCGGCGGCGCGCTCAGCGGCGCCGAGCTTGGACGAGCGTGTGACTGACTTCGGCATGACCTATCCCGCGTGGTAGGGAGCTACGACGACTTCGACGCGCTGGAATTCCTTGAGGTCGGAGTACCCGGTGGTCGCCATCGACCGTCGCAGTGCCCCGATGAGGTTGACCCGCCCATCGGCCGCCGTCGAGGGCCCGTAGAGGATCTCGGCGAGCGGTGCGAGGCTGCCGACCTCGACGCGGTTGCCGCGAGGCAGCTCGGGGTGGTGTGCCTCGGCGCCCCAGTGCCAGCCCCCGCCGGGAGCATCGGTGGCCCGCGCGAGCGTGCTTCCGAGCATCACGGCGTCTGCACCCACCGAGATCGCCTTCACGATGTCGCCGCTCGTGCCGAGTCCGCCGTCGGCGATGACGTGCACGTAGCGGCCGCCCGACTCGTCCATGTAGTCACGGCGAGCGCCCGCGACATCCGCCACCGCTGTCGCCATGGGCGCGTGGATGCCGAGGCTCGCCCTGGTCGTCGAGGCGGCACCGCCGCCGAAGCCGACCAGCACTCCCGCAGCGCCCGTGCGCATGAGGTGGAGCGCCGCCGTGTAGGTGGCCGCGCCGCCCACGATCACGGGCACGTCGAGCTCGTAGATGAACTTCTTGAGGTTGAGCGGCTCGACGGTCTTCGAGACGTGCTCGGCGCTCACCGTCGTGCCGCGGATGACGAACAGGTCGACCCCGGCGTCGACGACGGTCTTGTAGAGCTCCTGCGTGCGCTGCGGGCTGAGGGCACCGGCCACGGGTACACCGGCCGCGCGGATCTCGGCCAGGCGCGCAGTCACCAGCTCGGGCTTCACGGGCTCCGAGTAGATCTCCTGCATGCGCTTCGTGGCCGTGGCCGCGGGCAGCGACCGGATCTCCGCGAGCACCGGTTCGGGGTCGTCGTAGCGCGTCCACACGCCCTCGAGGTCGAGCACGCCGAGTCCGCCGAGCTTGCCGATCGCGATCGCGGTGCTGGGGCTGACCACCGAGTCCATCGGTGCTGCCAGTACCGGAATGTCGAACGTGTAGGCGTCGATGGTCCAGCTCACCGAGACATCCTGCGGGTCGCGAGTGCGGCGCGAGGGCACGATCGCGATGTCGTCGAAGGCGTACACGCGACGCGCGCGCTTGGCGCGGCCGATCTCGATGTCACTCACGCTGCAAGCCTACCGGCGGCGTCGCACCCGTGAGCTTGACTCTCGATTGAACGACCGTTTAGTATACTGAACATGCGTTCAACTCCCGTCGAGGATGCGACCACCCGCTCCCGCATTCGGGATGCCGCGATCACCCTGTTCGCGCGCGACGGCTTCGTCGCGACATCCGTTCGTTCCATCGCGGAGGAGGCCGGGGTGAGCGCCGGGCTGGTGATTCACCACTTCGGCTCGAAGGAGAAGTTGCGCGCAGAATGCGATGCGTGGATCGTGGCTGAACTCATGAAGAACAAGGGCGGGGTCGACGACGGCAACCTCTCCGCGAGCATGCAGGTGATGCTCAGCGATCTCGATCAGTACCGCCCCACGCTCGACTACCTCGGACGCATGCTGCTCGACGGCTCCGAGGCCGGCGACCGTCTGCTCGACGACCTCGTGAAACTCACCGAGACCATGCTCGAGGAGGGCGTCGCCAACGGCGTGATGCAGTCCACGAGTGACCCGTACATGCGGGCGGTGCTCGTGACCCTGCACGGCGTCATGCCGATCGTGCTCCAGCGCCAGTTCGCGCGCATGCTCGGCGAGCCCGGGCTCACAGCCACCATGATCCGGCGGATGACGCTGCCCTCCCTCGAGCTCTACACCCACGGCCTCTACCGGGACGCGACGATGCTCGACGCCGCGCGCGAGGCTCTGAAAGGAAACGAATGACACTCGCACTGGAAACACAGGCGCTGACCAAGCGCTACGGGCGACGGTTGGCTCTCGATGCCGTCGACCTCGCGGTCGAACCCGGCACCGTCTTCGGCGTCATCGGGCCGAACGGCGCCGGCAAGACCACGACGATGCGCTTGCTGCTCGACATCATCCGCCCCACCTCGGGTTCGGCCCGAGTTCTCGGCCAGGACCCCCGCCAGGGCGGAGTCGAGCTGCGCCGCCGCATCGGGTTCCTGCCCGGCGAACTGCGACTCGAGGGCCGCGTCACCGGGCGGGCGCTGCTCAAGCACTACGCGGAGATCAGTGGGCCGGTCGCGCCCGGCGTCGTCGACAGTCTCGCCCAGCGACTCGACCTCGACCTCAGCCGTCAGGTGCGCAAGCTCTCCAAGGGCAACAAGCAGAAGCTCGGCGTCGTGCAGGCGTTCATGCATCAGCCCGACCTGCTCGTGCTCGACGAGCCGACGAGTGGGCTCGACCCGCTCGTGCAGCAGGAGTTCCTCACGATGGTGCGCGAAGCCAAGAACAACGGCCAGACCGTGTTCCTCTCCTCGCACGTGCTCAGCGAGATCCAGCAGGCGGCCGACTCCGTCGCGATCCTGCGCGCCGGACGCATCGTGACCGTCAGTGACGTCGACACGCTACGGGCCACGGCCCTGAGGCGTGTCAACGCCACGATCGCGGATGCCACGGCCGATGCCGTGCGCACCGCCTTCGCTCGCGACCAGCACCTCGCCGAGCTCACGATCACCGCCGGCGACTCCCTGACCATCGCCGGAACCCTAGAGGGAGATATCGACCCGTTCGTGAAGGCGATCGCCGCCTTCACCGTGGTCGACCTGCGGGTCGAGGAGCCCGACCTCGAGGAGTCAGTGCTCGGACTGTACGCGAAGGAGTCGACCGATGACTAGGCCGCTGCCGCTCTACCGCCGATCACTCGGCGAGTCCCGGCGCTCGCTCATCGGGTGGAGCCTCGGGTTCCTCGCCGCTCTGCTGTTGTACGTACCGCTCTTCTCGTCGATCGGCGGCAACCCCGACATGCAGGCGCTGCTCGACTCGCTGCCACCCGCGATGATCAGCGCCCTCGGCTACGGTGCGATCGCCACCGGTGCCGGCTACGTCTCTGCCACCTTCTACGGCCTCATGGGCTTCGCGCTCAGCACGATCGCGGCCGTCGCCTGGAGTTCAGCCGCCATTGCTGGCGATGAGGAGCTCGGCTCGCTCGAACTCACGCTCGCGCACGGGGTGACCCGCACCCAGGTCGTGCTCGAACGTTCGGCCGCCATCATCACCAAGCTGGTCTGGCTCAACGTGCTGAGCGTTCTGGTGATCTTCGCTCTCAACGACAGCGCGGGTCTCGGCCTCGAGTTCGGTAACCTCGTCGCCGTCGGTGCCGCCCTCCTCGGAATCGGCGTGCTCATCGCCATGGTGGGCATCGCCGCGGGAGCACTGACAGGTCGACGCGGATGGGCCACCGGTGCTGCGGCCGGAGTCGCGGTCGCCAGCTACGCGCTCAACGCGGTCGCCAACCAGTCAACCGACCTCGACTGGTTGCACTCCTGGTCTCCCTACGCGTGGGCGTTCCACAACGCGCCGCTGAGCGACGGCGCGGACTGGGGCGGACTCGGTCTGCTCTACGGGGTTTCTGCCGTGCTGCTCGCGATCGCCGTCGTGGCGCTCAACACGCGCGACGTGGGGATCTGACGCGGCATCCGTCACCGAGTTCTGACGACCCGGCTCTCATCCCAGACCGGGTCGTCAGACTCGTAGACGCGGCCGTCGCTGCCGAACACGAGGTAGCGATCGAACGAGCGAGCAAACCAGCGATCGTGTGTGACCGCCAGAACCGTTCCCTCGAACCGGGTGAGGGCCTCTTCGAGCGCCTCGGCCGAGACGAGGTCGAGGTTGTCGGTCGGTTCATCCAGAAGCAGCAGCGTGGCCCCGCTGAGTTCGAGCAGCAGGATCTGAAGTCGCGCTTGCTGGCCGCCACTGAGCGACTCGAAGACCTGCTCTGCTGCCTCGACCAGCCCGTACCGGTCGAGCGCGCGACTCGCGGCCTCGCGTCCGAGTCCCGCGCGGTTGTCGTCACCCCGGTGAAGGATGTCGAGCAGGGTGCGCCCCAGGAGGGTCGGATGCTCGTGGGCCTGAGCGAACCACCCCGGCACCACTCGTGCCCCGAGCTTCGCGCGGCCGGTGTGCTCGACGGGCGCGAGCGTGCCACCCACGCTCGTGACGTGACCTGCGCGCGGGTCGGGATCGCTACCGCCGAGCGCGAGAAGCCGCAGGAAGTGCGACTTGCCGGACCCATTCGACCCCAGCACGGCAACGCGCTCGCCGAACCAGACCTCCAGGTCGAAGGGCTTCATGAGTCCGACAAGCTCCAGCTGCTCACACACCACAGCCCGGTTGCCCGTGCGCGCTCCCCTGAGGCGCATCTGCAGGTCCTGCTCGATGGGTCGCTCCTGGGGTGGGCCGATGGCCTCGAACTTCGTGAGGCGGGTCAACGCAGCCTGATAGCGCGAGGCGAAGCTGTCCATCGCCGTCGCCTTCACCTTCAGGTTGTACACGAGCGTCTTCAGTTTCGTGTGCTGCTCGTCCCAGCGCCGACGCAGTTCGTCGAGCCGAGCCATCCGGTCGCCCCTGGCCTCGTGGTAGGTCGCGAAGCTGCCACCGTGCGTCCACGCGGTGTTGCCTGCGCCTCCCACCTCCAACGTGATGATGCGGTCGGCCGCCCGGGCCAGCAGCTCGCGGTCGTGGCTCACCAGCAGCACAGTCTTGGGTGTCGAGCGCAACGCCTCCTCGAGCCACCTCTTGCCCGGGACATCCAGGTAGTTGTCGGGCTCATCGAGCAGGAGCACCTGTTCGGGCCCGCGAAGAAGAGCCTCGAGCACGAGCCGCTTCTGCTCGCCACCCGAGAGCGTGCTGACCTCCCGGTACTTCGCGCGCTCGAAGGGGATACCCAGGGCGGCCACGGTGCAGGTGTCCCAGATCGTCTCCTGGTCGTAGCCGCCCACGTCTGCGTAGTCGGCGAGCGCCGTCGCATACGCCATCTGGTTCGCCGTGGAGTCGGTCTCGATGAGCGCGAGCTCGCTCGCGTCGAGCGCCCGGGCGGCCTCGCGCACCGCCGTCGGTGACACGTCGACGAGCAGGTCACGCACCGTCGAGTCGTCACGCACGTGGCCGACGAACTGGTCCATCACTCCCAAGCCGCCCTCGAGAGTGACGGCACCCGAATCGGCCTTGATCTGGCCACGCAGCAACCGCAACAGCGTCGACTTGCCCGCGCCATTGGCGCCGATCAGTGCGCTGGTCGTGCCCTCGCCCACGCGGAACGAGACGTCGTCGAGCAGCACGCGTCCGTCGGCGAGTGTGTAGGTGACGCCGTTGACGTCGATGTAGCCCATGGCCCGAATCTCTCAGCCGCCCCATCTGGGCAGCCGACCAGAATACAACTTCCGCGACGCTGGGCACCCCTGCGCACTACGCTGGCCGCATGAACGCGAAGCTGCGTGTTGCCGTCATCGGAACCGGCGGGTGGGCCCGCCAGCACGCGCGGATCTTCTCCCGGAGGCCCGACACCGAGCTCGTTGCCATCGTCGGCCGGGACGAAGCCCGCACCGCGGCACGAGCCTCGGAGTACGGCACGGCGGCCTACACCGACATCGAACGGATGCTGGCGGCCGAGCATCCCGACCTCGTCACCGTCTGCCTGCCCAACGAACACCACTTCGGGCCGACCCTGCAGGTGATTCAGGCTGGAGTTCCGTTGCTCGCCGAGAAGCCGCTCGTGTTCGAACTCGACCAGGCCAACCGGCTCATCCGCGAGGCCGACGACCGCAACCTCTTCTTCGGCATCAACTTCAACCACCGCTACGCGGAGCCGGTGGCGCGCGCGAAGGCCGCCGTCGACGCGGGTGAGCTCGGCGAGCTGGTGTTCGCGACCTGGCGGTTCGGCGGCGAGGCGAACATGGCCGACTCCCCGCACGCCAACCTCATCGAGACCCAGTGCCACGGCTTCGACATGCTCGAGCACCTGTGCGGACCGATCGTCTCGGTCGCCGCCCAGATGACCAACAAGACCTACGGCGCGTTCAGCACGATGGCCATCGCCCTGGAGTTCGCCGACGGCGCGGTCGGCACGATGCTCGGCAGCTACGACTCGAGCTACGCGTACGAGGACGCGCAACGGGTCGAGCTCAACGGCACGCTCGGGCGGGCCGTCATCCACGACACGGTGCGCTCACTGACGATCGAGCACGCCGGCGACGAGACGGCGAAGGTGTGGCGGGCCGGTTACTTCAACGACGAAGCGCGCACGTTCGAGTACACCTTCGACCGGCACGTGGATGCCCTGCTCACCGCACTGCGCGCCGGCCACGAGCCACCCGTGCCGGCCGCCGCCGGGCGTCGGGCATTGGCTCTGGCCCTCGCCGTGATCGAGTCCCACGAGACCGGACGCCGGGTGGACACCTTCGGCGTGTGAGCTCGCGGCCTAGCTGCGCTGCGTCGACGCCGGGTTCGAAGTCCCTAGATCGCCCGAGCCCGCCTCGTGCGGCGCGCGAGCACAACCGCGCCGATGCCGGCCAGCAGGAGCAGTCCACCCGCGACCGGCAGAGGCCAGGCCAAGGTCGCGCCAGTGCTGGCGAGGGCCGCCGTCTCCACTGCGCCCACGTCAAGGCGACCCTGAAGGATCCGCGCGAAGCCAGCACCACGCTGGTCGAACTCCGGGGCCCCGACGACAGCAGGATCGCCACCGTTGATCGCCGGGCTCGTGGCATTCGGCAACCGGGTGAGGGTCGGCCCGCCGTTGTCGGCGAGCGCACCGAGCAGTGCGTCCGTGGAGAATCGGTTGTTGCCGTCGTCCGCGATGTCCGAATCCAGCGGACCCGACAGGATGCTCCAGCTCACGTGAATCGCCGCACCAGTATCAGTGGCGACGGCCCGACCGTTCGTCGCCTGAATGATGGTGTTCTCTACGGTGACGTCCCCCTCGTTGGTCTCGACGTAGAGCCCCGCGGGACCGACGATGGTCGAGTTCAGGATGTCGAGAGTCGGAGGGACCTGGCCGCTGTCGACGCCGCTGAAGTAGAGAGCGAACTCGTCGTCACCGGTTTCGTCGAATGTCGAATTCTGGATGAGCGCGGGGCCGGGAACCCCGCCGCCGATGCTGATGCCGCCACCCGGAAGGCTGTTGCCGGCGAAGGTCGACGACTGCACGGTCAACTCGGGGAACTGTCCGAATACCGCGCCACCGAAGGTGAAGTCAGTTCCCGCCTCATTGTCCAGGAAGGAACTGCGCGTGATGCTCGCCGCACCGCCCAGCGATTCGACCCTGAGCGCACCACCCGGGCCCTCAGTTGCCACGTTTCCGCGGAAGGTGCTGTCCTCGATGACCAGATCACCGGCGACCCCACCGATCCACGCAGCGCCAGCACTCGCGCCCGACGTGTTTCCCACGAAGGCGGAGTTGCGGATCGTCACGTCGCCACCGACACCATCGAGCTTGAGTGCACCACCCTCGGCGCCCGCGAGCAAGCCGACGTTGACGTTTCCCTCGAACACGCAGTCCTCGAAGAGGAAGTTGCCATCGGTCTGGAACGTGTACAGGGCCGCTCCACCGATGATGGAGGTCTGGTTACTCAACACCACATCGCGCAAGGTGACGTCATCGGTGTTGAGGTCGGCGTAGATCGCGGGCGCTTGGCTGCCTGTGCCATCGAGCGTCAGGCCTTCGAGCACGTAGTCCTCGCCGACGGCGCCCACCAGTTGAATCTCATTGAAGTTTGACGCTGCCACCCGCGAGATGGTCAGCAGGCCGGCCCCTGGACCGTCGATGTGAACTCCAACGGTCACCGCAAGAGCCGACTCGAGCACGATGGAGGTCACGCTCGGGTCGAAGACGATCCGGTCGCCTGACGCAGCGCCAGCCAGCGCCGCACGCAGGGATCCTGCCCCGGCGTCGGCCGAACTCGTGACAGTGATGTCGGCGGCGTGCGCGGGAGCGGCCACCACAACGGATGCCGCGACGGCGGCAGCGACCGCAATGAAGGCCATGCGAGTGGGGCGCGCGGACGGAGATGAAAGTTCGTCGCGCCCGGTCCGTGCCCGGAAGTGACTACCGTCGGTAGTTCGGCGCCTCCACCACCATCTGGATGTCGTGCGGGTGCGACTCCTTGAGGCCCGCCGCGGTGATGCGCACGAAACGGCCCTTCACCCTCAGCTCGTCGATGGTGCGCGCACCGGTGTAGAACATCGACTGCCGCAGGCCGCCGAGCAGCTGGTAGACCACCGACGAGACCGGTCCGCGGTAGGGCACCTGGCCCTCGATGCCCTCGGCGATGAGCTGCTCGTCGCTGGGCACATCCGCCTGGAAGTACCGGTCACGTGAGTAGCTCGTCTTCTTGCCGCGGGTCTGAAGCGCACCCAGCGAGCCCATGCCGCGGTAGCTCTTGAACTGCTTGCCGTTGACGAAGATCAGATCGCCCGGGCTCTCGTCGGTGCCCGCCAGCAACGACCCGAGCATCACGGTCTCCGCACCCGCGACGAGCGCCTTGGCGATGTCGCCGGAGTACTGCAGGCCGCCGTCGGCGATGATCGGGATGCCCGTGTCGCGGGCCGCGAGCGATGCCTCGTACACCGCGGTGACCTGGGGCACGCCGACTCCGGCCACGACGCGGGTGGTGCAGATCGAGCCGGGACCCACGCCCACCTTCACGGCGTCGGCACCGGCATCGATGAGAGCCTGGGCTCCCGACCGGGTTGCCACGTTTCCACCGATGACATCGATCGCGTCGAAGGCGCGGTCGCCCTTGAGCCGACGGATGATGTCGAGAACTCCCGCCGAGTCACCGTTGGCGGTGTCGACGACGATCACGTCGACGCCCGCGTCGCGGAGCGCGCCCGCGCGGTCCCAGGCATCACCGAAGAACCCGATCGCCGCGCCGACCCGCAGACGTCCCTCGTCATCCTTGGTGGCGTTCGGGTACTGCTCGCTCTTGTCGAAGTCCTTGACCGTGATGAGCCCGCCGAGACGACCGCTCGCATCCACCAGAGGGAGCTTCTCGATCTTGTGCTGGGCGAGGATGGCAATCGCGCTGTCGGGGTCGATGCCCACGGGAGCAGTGATCAGGGGGGCCTTCGTCATGACGTCCCTGACGAGGGTCGTGCTCTTCTCGAAGGAGGAGACGAAGCGCATGTCGCGGTTGGTGATGATGCCGACCAGGCGACCGTCGCCCTCCACAACCGGCAGCCCTGAGACGCGGAACTGACCGCACAACGCGTCGACCTCGGCGACGGTCGCGTCGGGCGTCGTGGTCACCGGGTTGGTGATCATGCCCGACTCGCTGCGCTTGACCTTGTCGACGTACGCGGCCTGATCCTCGATCGAGAGATTGCGGTGCAGCACGCCGAGACCGCCGTTGCGAGCCATCGAGATCGCCATGCGCGACTCGGTCACCGTGTCCATGGCCGAGGAGATGAGAGGCGAATTGACCCGGATGCGACGGGTGAGGCGCGAGCTCGTGTCGGCCTCACTCGGGATGACGTCGGTGTGGCCGGGAAGCAGCATCACGTCGTCGTACGTGAGTCCAATGAAGCCAAAGGGGTCGGGCTGGTCCATACCCAATCTTAACCGGGTTCGACCCGAGGCTATTCCGCGCGCATAATGGCCTGACCGGTTTGTGTCGCCGACGAAACACTGGAGACACAATCAGGAAGTATCGTCAACGTCGACGGTGCGCCAGAACCCGCGGGATACCCATATTCCGACTGGTCCGTCTTGGAGGTTCCGTGGAAGTCACTGGTTTGACTGACAGGCGCTGGATGCGCGCCCTGATGCTGTTGCTCGTCGGCATGATCGCCGCCCTGACCTTCGTGGGAGGTGGCGCGGCCCATGCGGATGAGATCAACACCGATAAGTACGACTTCAGCTTCAGCGGCTTCGTGCGCAATGACGGTGATCCGCTCAAGGGCGTACTGATCACGGTGTCCGGCAACGGCTACTCGGCCCAGGTGAAGACCGACGCCGACGGCAAGTGGAAGATCGGGGTGCCCGAGAAGGGCACCTACAACATCACTCTCGACGAGTCGACCCTGCCCACCGGCATCATCGTGGCGGAGGGCGGCAACTCGGTCGATGTCGAGATCGACAAGGTCAACAACAAGGTCTACAACTTCTTCCTCGGGCAGGGGGTTCGTGAGACGACGAGCTTCCTCGACCAGTTCATCCAGCGGGCCTTCACCGGACTGAGCTTCGGTCTACTGCTCGCCCTCGCGGCAATCGGACTCTCGCTGATCTTCGGCACGACCGGCCTCAGCAACTTCGCCCACGCGGAGATGGTCACCTTCGGTGCTCTGGCCACCTTGACTCTCGCCGTCGACCTCGCTTGGCCGCTGTGGATCGCCCTCGTCGGGGCCCTGCTGCTCAGCGGAATGTTCGGCTGGGGTCTGGATGCCGCGATCTGGAAGCCCCTGCGCCGCAAGGGTGTGGGCCTCATCCCGATGATGATCGTCAGCATCGGTCTCTCCTTGGCGCTGCGCTACATCTACCAGTACATCTACGGCGGATCGACCCGCCAGCTTCCCGGCGCCGACGGGGTCGACCTCAAGTTCGGCGCCATCTCGCTCTCGCCCCTCGACCTGCTGAGCATGGCGATCTCCATCGTCGTACTCATCGCCGTGGCGTTCTTCCTGCTGCGCACGCGCATCGGCAAGGCGACCCGGGCAGTCAGCGACAACCCGAGTCTCGCGGCGGCCAGCGGTATCGACGTGGACCGCGTCATCCGGATCGTCTGGGTCATCGGCGGCGCGCTCGCAGGCCTCAGCGGAATCCTGTTCGCGTTCTACCGTCCGGGCGTCTCGTGGGACATGGGCTTCCAGATCCTGCTGCTGATCTTCGCGGCGGTAACCCTCGGAGGCCTCGGCACCGCGTTCGGCGCACTCGTCGGCTCGCTCGTTGTCGGGTTCTTCATCGAGATCTCGACACTGTGGATCCCCTCCGACATGAAGTACGTCGGAGCGCTCGCGATCCTCATCCTCGTGCTGTTGGTCAGGCCGCAGGGAATCCTGGGCCGCAAAGAGAGAATCGGCTAGGAGACAGACATGGTTGATTTCTGGCAGATCATTCAGAACGCCGCCGTCGAGCTCATCAGCCCGACGACGGCCGCCTACGCCCTCGCAGCCCTCGGCCTGGCGATCCACTTCGGCTACACGGGCCTGCTCAACTTCGGTCAGGCGGGCTTCATGGCCATCGGCGCCTACGGCTACGCGATCTCCACGCTGACCCTCGGGTTCCCGGTGTGGGGCGCGGTGCTCGTCGGCGTGGGCGGGTCGATCATCTTCGCCCTCATCCTCGGTATCCCCACCCTGCGGCTGAGAGCTGACTATCTGGCGATCGTCACGATCGCGGCATCCGAGATTCTCAGGCTCATCTTCACCACGAACTCTCTGGATGCCGTCACAGGCTCCGCAGACGGCCTCAGCGCCTACAAGGGCGGCTTCGCGGCCCTGAACCCGTTCCCGAAGGGAACGTACGGCTTCGGCCCTTTCACGATGAACGAGTACGACCTGTGGGTGCGCGTCGTGGGCTGGACCCTGGTCATCCTCGGCGGCCTGCTCGCATGGCAGCTCATGCGCAGCCCGTGGGGCCGGGTCATCAAGGGCATCCGTGAGGACGAGGATGCCGTGCGCGCCCTCGGCAAGAACGTCTACTTCTACAAGATGCAGTCGCTTATCATCGGCGGCGTGTTCGGAACCCTCGGCGGCATGATCTTCATCATGCCGCGGGCGGTCGTGCCCGCGAACTACGCGACGACGCTGACCTTCTTCATCTACACGATCCTGCTGCTCGGTGGGGCGGCGACAATTCTCGGACCGATCGTCGGATCGATGATCTTCTGGGTGCTGCTGTCGGCCGTGTCGGGCTTTGTTGCCCGCGCTCAGGCCGTCGGCTGGTTCCCCGGGATGTCGAGCGTGCAGGCCGGTCAGACGCGATTCATCATCGTGGGTGTGGTGCTCATGCTCCTGGTGATATTCAGACCTCAGGGCATCTTCGGCAACAAGAAGGAGCTGGCTTTTGTCAAGTAACGTCAAGCCGACCCGGGGCGCCCCGGTCAAGTCGGTCAACCTTCACATCGGCGAGATCGAGCCGGGCGTGGCCAAAGTCGACCCCATCATCGTCGCCGATCACGTGACCCGCAGTTTCGGCGGTCTCACGGCCGTCGACGTGGCGCACGTGGAGATCCCGCGCAACGCGATCACCGCGCTGATCGGGCCCAACGGGGCGGGCAAGACCACGTTCTTCAACCTCCTCACCGGATTCGACAAACCCGACACGGGTCGATGGACGTTCCTGGGCAAGTCGCTCGCCGGCATCCCGTCATTCAGGGTGGCCCGACTGGGTCAAGTGCGCACCTTCCAGCTCACCAAGGCACTGAACCTGCTGAGTGTGCTCGACAACATGAAGCTCGGCGCCAAGGGGCAGAAGGGCGAGAACATGTTCGTCGCGCTCCTGCCTTGGCTGTGGCGCAAGCAGGAGGAGGCCAACGAGGCGAAGGCCATGGAGCTGCTGGGGCGCTTCAAGCTGGACACCAAGGCCGAGGACTACGCGGCCAGCCTCTCCGGCGGCCAGCGCAAGCTGCTCGAGATGGCTCGGGCGCTCATGAGCGACCCGACGCTGGTAATGCTCGACGAGCCGATGGCAGGCGTCAACCCCGCTCTCACGCAGTCTCTGCTCGATCACATCCTCGACCTGAAGACGCAGGGCATGACGGTGTTGTTCGTCGAGCACGACATGCAGATGGTGCGTCACATCGCCGACTGGGTCATCGTGATGGCGGAGGGAAAGATCGTCGCCGAGGGCCCGCCCGACGCCGTGATGTCCAACCCTGCGGTGATTGACGCCTACCTCGGCAGCCACCACGACCAGGACCTCGGCGTCGATCCCCACGCCGAAGAGACCATGCACGCACTGAAGGAGCTCCTCGATGACGAACCCAGTTCCTGAGGCTCGCACCGCGACCGCGACGGCTCCCACGCCGGTGGTCGAGGTCAAGGGTGTCGTGGCGGGCTACCTGCCCGGCGTCAACATCCTCAACGGCTGCTCCCTGACCGCCAACCAGGGCGAGCTGATCGGCATCATCGGCCCGAACGGCGCCGGCAAGTCGACGCTGCTCAAGGCGATCTTCGGGCTCGTGAAGGTGCGTGAGGGCGAGGTTCTGCTCCAGGGCAAGGACATCACCGGTCTCAAGCCCAACAAGCTGGTGACTGCAGGCGTCGGATTCGTGCCGCAGACCAACAACGTGTTCCCCACGCTGAGCATTCGCGAGAACCTCGAGATGGGCCTGTTCCAGAAGCCGAAGGGCATCAAGGAGCGGCTCGCCTTCGTGGTCGACATCTTCCCCGAGCTCGAGAAGCGCCTGCCCCAGCGGGCCGGCTCGCTGTCGGGTGGTGAGCGCCAGATGGTCGCCATGAGCCGCGCGCTCATGATGGGTCCGCACGTGCTGCTGCTCGATGAGCCATCGGCGGGCCTCTCGCCGGTACGCCAGGACGAGGCGTTCCTGCGGGTCAAGGAGATCAACAAGGCGGGCGTCACGACCATCATGGTCGAGCAGAACGCGCGTCGCTGCCTGCAGATCTGCGACCGCGGCTACGTGCTCGACCAGGGCAAGGACGCGTACACCGGCACGGGCCGCGAGCTCCTGAACGATCCCAAGGTCATCTCGCTCTACCTGGGCACACTGGGCGAGGAGTAACGGCTCTTACACACGACTGAGGGGCCGGGATGCTGCATCCCGGCCCCTCTTGTGTGTCGAATGCCCCACGGCCCGCGCTGAGATGCGCCAATCTGCCCTTCTGGGGCCCCTACAAGGGGCGATCGACGCACCTCACGGCTCGTGGCTACGGGATGCGGGGCCGGCGGCGGGAACGGGCACGGACGCGCGCGGGGTGCGCCAGCAACGCGAAAGGGCCCCGACCGTACGGTCGGAGCCCTTCCTGCGTGTCAGCTAGAAACTAGTTGATGCGCTTGTAGGTGTTGTCGGGACCGTACTGGAAGATACCGATGGTCGCCTCGGTCGGGTCACCGTTCTCGTCGAACGTGATCGGGCCGGAGTTTCCGTCGTAGTCCACTACGCCACCGTCGAGGATGATCTGAGCGGCCGACGCGAAGTCGGTCGCCTTCGTTCCATCACCCGAACCACCCGAGACCTCCTGAAGCTTCGACGCGATGGCCTTGCCATCGGTCGAGTTCGCCGCCAGAGCGGCGAGCGCGAGGAGCACGACTGCGTCGTACGACTCGGCTGCGTAGGAGAAGTCGGTCAGGTCGGGGTTGACCTCGAGCAGGCGGTCGGTGAAGTCACCGAGCTTGGCGGTGTCGAGACCGGGCAGCGTGCCCTTGTCGCCGTCGAGCGCTCCGGCAGCGAAGACCGCGCTGTAGTCAGCGAGGTTTCCGTCAACGAAGTACAGCGGGCCGGTGTAGCCGGCGCCCTGCAGCGCGGGAACGATGATCTTCGCCTCGTCGAAGGTGACGAGGGCGATCGCGTCGGGGTTAGCCGCCAGGACCTCGGAGATCTGCGTGGTGAAGACGGTGTCACCCGTGTTGAACAGCGGCGACGCGACAACCTTGCCACCGGCAGCCTCGAAGGTCTCGGTGATCTTCTTGGTCAGGCCGGTGCCGTAGGAGTCGTTCAGCTCGATGATGCCGAGGTTCTGAACGCCGTCCTCGGCGATCTGGTTGCCGAGCACCTCGCCCTGGAGCACGTCCGAGGGAGCGGTGCGCCAGTAGAGGCCGTCATCGGCGTAGTCGGTGAAGTCGATCGAGGTGTTGGCCGGCGAGAACTGCACGACGCCAGCGGCCACGATCTGGTCGATGACCGTCTTGGAGACACCCGAGGATGCCGCACCAACGATGGCCGAGACATCCAGCGAGAGGAGGTCGGTCACCGAAACGGTGGCGGTGTCGGTCGTGGTGTCACCGGAGTCGCGGTACTCGACCTCAACCTGAATACCCAGGTCGGCTTCGTTGATCTCCTTGACAGCGAGAGCAACACCGGCCTCCTCGGGCGGGCCGAGGTACGCGAGGGTTCCACTCTGCGGAAGGATGGTGCCGATCTTCAGGGTCAGCGGCTCACGGGGACCCGACGACGATCCGGTGTCAGCGGCCGGCGCGCAGCCGCTGAGGACGAGTGCGCTAGCACCAACGATGGCGATGCCACCGAGGATCGTCTTGAGAGACCGCGAGCGCGAGGCTGTGGCCTTCACGAATACGCTCATGTTGCTCCTTGCATTTTGAAATGTGTTGGGACACGGCACGGCGAAGCAGTGCTGTCCTGTCACGTTATGCGGGATTGGGGGCTTTCTCAATACGAGCGTGTTACAGCCCTGTAACGCAGCCCGATCGTTACCTTTCGTGTCGCTGCGTTACTTGCTGCTCGTCGGAGCATTCCCGAGCCCTATTGCGCGATGACTCCGCTGGAAAAAACGAACTTGTTCTCGCTGTTGAACGTGTACAAGCCCCAGAATGCTGGCGACACATCGTGACTCGGCGTGAAGTTGACCGAGCCGGACACACCGTCGTAATCGATGTCCGTTTGCGTGCGCAGAACCTCGAGGCATTCGGCAAAGCTCGTGCATTTGATGCCGCCGCGCGACACATCGACGAGCGTCGCCGCCACGGAACTGCCGGAATCATCACCGCCGACGATCGCGGCGAGCGCCGCGAGAATTGTCGCGTCGTAGGCCTCTGCGGCGTAGCGGAACTGGCCGAGCCCGGAGTCGGTCTGCTTGAGGCGTTCCGTGAATGTGTCGCTCGGCTGGACCCCCTCGATGATGCCGTTGACGCCGGTCAACAGCTTCTCGGGGAGGGCCTGGGAGTAGTCACCGGCGTTCTGGGAGGTCAGCCAGAGTTTCGATCCTCCGTATCCCGCGGCGATGATCTTCGTGATCAGGTCTTTGGTCAGGTCGAAGGAACTGTAGGCGGTCGACAGAACGACGACATCCGGCGCCGCAGTCGTGACCTGTTCGACCAGCTTCGCCGTGTCGGGGCTCGCGAGGGGCACACTGACCGATGCCACGATCGTGCTGCCCGTCGCCGTGAGGCTGTCGGTCAGAGTCGGCAGGATCGCCTTGCCGAGTTCGTCGTTGACGTACACGACTGCCACCTTCTTCGGGCCCCCGGTCGAGATCACCGGACCCAGGGCACTACCCTGCTGTCCGTAGCTCGGGATCGTGCGGAAGAAGTAGCGACCGCCCGGCAGGTCCGAGAGCCCCGGGAAGGTCGCGGCGGGCGAGATCATGGTCACCTTGTCCTGTGCCGCCAACGGGATGAGTCGCTGCGCCTGTACCGACGACGAGGGTCCGATCACGACGTCGACAGCGTTGCCGACCAGGTCCTTGAGCGCGTCCTCCGCCTTGCTGCTGGACGCGTCGCCCGAGTCGCGCTGCAGGAGCTCGACGGGCACGCCGTTGACGCCTCCCGCCTCGTTGATGTCCTTGACCGCCGTCGCGACCCCCGCAATCTGGGCCGCCCCGATGAAGGCGTAGGTGCCGCTGGTGGGAAGGATCGTTCCGATCTTGAGTACGCCGTCGCCCGTGGGTGCGGGTGCCGCCACAGTGGCACTGGGGGTCGGCGCAGGGGCGGGCGCGGAGCATCCGGCCAACAGCAGCATCGCAGCACTGATCGCGACGCTGCGGGCGACGAGGAGTCGGGTCATGGCTCGTCCTTCCGAGTTCTCTGCGAAGAATACCTGTGGCGGAACATGTCGACCGTGAGGATCGCCAGAGCAACCCAGACGATCGCGAATCCCACCCAACGCTCGATCGGCATCGGCTCGTGGAGGAGGACGACACCGATCCCGAGCTGCAGAGCGGGTGCGAGATACTGCGCGAACCCGAGGTACACCAGCGGAATTCTGCGTGCGGCGGCGGCGAACAGCAGCAGGGGCACCGCTGTTGCGACTCCCACGCTGGCCAGGAGCACGGTGTGGAGGGGGGACACCGCCCCCATGGTGAGCCCGGTGGTCGATGCGAGGACGATCAATGCCACAACGGCGAGAGGCGTGAGCACCGCGGTCTCGACGGTGAGGCCGCCGATGGCGTCGGCTCGGGGACCCACCCGCCTCTTGACCAGCCCGTAGAGGCCGAAGCTGAAGGCGAGGGTCAGGGCGATCCAGGGAAATGACCCGTAACCGATGGCGAGCACGAGAACGGCGATGCCACTGACGCCGACGGCGATCCACTGCATCGGCCGCAGCCTCTCCCCCAGCACCAGCACGCCGAGGAGCACCGTGACGATGGGGTTGGTGAAGTAGCCGAGACTCGCCTCGATTACGTGGTCGGTGAGGGTGGCGTAGACGTACACCGACCAGTTGATGAGCACGAGAACGGCGGCCAGGGCGAGTGTGCCCAGCGCGACGCGGTCGCGCACGAGCGCCATGAATCGCGACCACCCGCCCGTGACGGTCAGCAGGATTACGCAGAACGCCAGCGAGAGCACGATGCGCCAGGCGACGATCTCGGGCGCCCCCGTGGGCGGCAGGGCGAGGAACAGCAGGGGTAGGACGCCCCAGAGCAGGTAGGACGCGATCGCAAAGGCGATACCGGGGGCAGAGACCCGCTCGTGGGACGGGACTGAGGCGGGCACCGTTTCAGACTAGGGCCGCCGGGAACAGCAGAGGGCCCGATGGCAGTGCCACCGGGCCCTCTGACCGAAAGTCGACGCTGTTAGCGCACAACCACCGCGAGCACGTCGCGAGCCGAGAGCACGAGCAGGTCTTCGCCGCCGTACTTCACCTCGGTGCCGCCGTACTTGGAGTAGATGACCTTGTCGCCCACGGCGATGTCGAGCGGGATGCGATTGCCGTTGTCGTCGATGCGGCCGGGTCCAACGGCCACGACCTCGCCCTCCTGGGGCTTCTCCTTGGCGGTATCAGGGATGACCAGACCCGACGCTGTGGTCGTCTCGGCCTCGACCTGCTTGATGACAATGCGATCTTCGAGCGGCTTGATGGACACCGACACGGTTGACCTCTTTCTAAGTCTTTAGATTCTTGACGCTTCTGGATTGGCACACTCGCTCTGAGAGTGCCAATGCAACTATACGGGTTGGTTGGCACTCGATCAATGTGAGTGCCAGATCACGACGAGCTCGATCACCGGCACGGCCAGATCTCGACACGCTCGATCACCGGCAGCCCCGATCCCCGGTACCGTGGGGCCATGGAACGGGACGAGGTGGAGCAGATCCTGTCCGTGGAAGGACTGCGGCTGCTCGACGCACTACCCCGGTATGAGTCGACGGCGGATGTCGTGCGCGTCGTCAGCGACTTGCGTGCGGCCGGGCATCCGGCGGGTCTGGTCGCTGCGGTGCTCAACCAGTCGAAGCTGCGAGCGCGGGCTGAGGCCAAGTTCGGGCCGTTCGCCGCGTCGATGCTGTTCACCGAGGCGGGCCTCGAGCAAGCCACCAGGCTCAGCGTCGCGGCGCAGCACGCGGGCCGGTTCCAGCGCGCCGGTCTCAACTGGATCGCGGACCTCGGCTGCGGAGTGGGTGCGGATGCCCTCGCGATCGCCGCTCTCGAGCTCGAGGTGACCGCCGTGGAACGCGACGAGGTTACTGCGGCGATCGCCGCCTACAACCTCGCGCCGTGGTCGAACGCGCGGGTCGAGCATGCCGACGCCGAGAGCTTCGACCTGGCCGGCGTCGACGGGGTGTACCTCGATCCGGCCCGCCGCGACGGCGTGAAGCGCCTGAAGAACCCGGCGGACTGGTCGCCCAGCCTCGACTTCGCGTACGGTCTGGCCCAGCGGCTGCCCGTCGGGGTCAAGCTCGGCCCCGGAATCGATCGGGACCTGATCCCGAACGACGCGGAGGCGCAGTGGGTATCGGTCGATCACGACGTCGTTGAGGTCGGCCTGTGGTTCGGCACCCTCGCGCGACAGAACGTGCGCCGAGCAGCGCTCGTGATCGGCCAGCACGGCGCCGCGGAGCTCACCGCAGAATCCGACAGCGAGGATGTGCCGGTCGGCAGCCTCGGAGAGTTCCTCTACGAGCCCGACGGTGCCGTCATCCGGGCCCGACTGATCGGAGACCTCGGCCGCCTAATCGGTGGGCGGATGCTCGACCGCACGATCGCGTACCTGACGACTGACGAGCCTGCCGAGACACCCTTCGCGCAAGGGTTTCGCATCGTCGCGGACTTCGCGCTCGACCAGCGTTCGTTGAAGCGCGAGCTGGCGTCCCGGGGCATCGGCACGGTGGAGATCAAGAAACGCGGCGTGGACATCGATCCCGCCGCGTTCCGTACCGCCCTGTCGCCGAAGGGCGAGAACAGCGCAACGCTCTTCCTCACCCGGGTGGGCGGGAAGAGGCGCGCGCTGCTCGCCGAACGGCTCTAGTAGTTGTAGTACCCGCCAGCGGAGGCGACCGAGGCGATGAAGGCGATCCACGCGATGAACGCGATGGTGACGATGAGTCCCAGCGCGATTCCGATGTAGCCCGTGATGATTCCGGTGAGCCAGAACGGCTTGGCGTAGGGCTGGCGCTTCTGAGCCATGTGTCCGGTGATCACTGCAGCGATCGAGACGAGGAAGCCCAGGAAGAGCCCGGCGATGCCCAGCACCATCGAGGTGATGCTGAGACCCTGTGCGGGGCCTGCGGGAGCGGGCGTGTAGGCAGACGGGGCATACGCGGGCGGCGTCTGCGCGGCGGGCGGTGCAGGCGGCGCAGGCGGCGCTACCGCGACCGGCGGAGCCGGGGGCACGACCGCGGCCGCAGGCGCCTTGGGTGCGGCGGGGGTCTTGGCCGCAGGGGTCTTGGCCGCAGCAGTCGCCTTGGGCGCCGGGGTCGCCTTCGGAGCGGCAGCCTTGGCACCTGTCGCGGCCGCAGCCGCCGTGGCGGTGGTCTTGGGCGCTGCGGTCTTGCGCACCTTCGGGGCGGGCTCGACGGGCGGCACGGCGCTGCTCGGGGGTACGGGTACCGGGGGTACGTTGTCGGCGGGCTTGTCAGCCATGGTCTCTCCTTGATCGGTAGGTCGATTTTAACGCACGGAAGGGGCCCGCGGCTTTCGCCGTGAGCCCCTTCGGCGATGACGCTAGTTGCTGTACATCCCTGCCGTGCCCGCGGCGGCGATGATGCCGATCCACACGATGCCGAAGATGATCACACCGACGATCTCGAGGTAACCGAGGATCAAGCCGATGATCGCGAGGATGTTGCCCTGCTCGCCGGTCTTCTTGATCTGGCTGAGCGAGATGTGTCCGGTGATGACGGCGACGAGGCCGAGGCCGACGATCGCCGTGACCAGCGAAACGATGGACAGCACGTTCCACTTGGCGGCGGGCGCGTAGCTCGGTGCGGGGGTGGGTTCGGTCATGATGGAACTCCTTAGAAGATTGTTGTGACGGCGGTGCCATAGTGACAGTCGGCTCACACCCTGTCAACGCGGGTTCCGGCGTGTTACCACACGGCGCTAGGCCTGAATCGTCGTGACCGGCAACGTCGAGTCGGCACCGAATCCCAGCCCGGATGGCACCCGACCCGCCATCACGAGCTGTGCTCCCAACGCGGCGATCATGGCGCCGTTGTCGGTGCACAGCGCAAGCGGCGGAATTCGCAGCTCGACGCCCGCGGCCGCGCACCGCTGCGCGGCCAGCTCGCGCACCCGGGCATTCGCGACGACTCCTCCTCCAAGCAGCAGGCGGGGCACGTCCAGGTCGCGGCAGGCAGCGAGGGCCTTGGTGAGCAGCACGTCAGCGACGGCCTCGCGGAAGCTGGCGGCGACATCCGCGAGGGGCAGCTCGTGACCGGCGTCGCGTTCGCGCTCGACCCAGCGGGCGACGGCGGTCTTCAGGCCGGAGAACGAGAAGTCGTAGCGGTGCTTCTCCATGTCCTTGGGCAGGCTGAGCCCCCGCGGGAAGCGGATCGCCGTCGGATCGCCGCCGACGGCGGCACGGTCGATCTCGGGCCCGCCGGGGTAGGGCAGGCCGAGCAGCCGAGCGACCTTGTCGAACGCCTCTCCCGCGGCGTCGTCGATCGTCTCGCCGAGCAGTTCGACATCGGAGACGAGGTCCCGCACGAGCAGCAACGAGGTGTGGCCGCCCGAGACGAGCAGGGCGATGGTGGGTAGGTCGAGGGGCCGCTCGTCGAGCACGTCGGCCCCTACGTGGCCCACAAGGTGGTTGACGGCATACAGCGGCTTGTCGAGCGCGAGGGCGAGCGCCTTGGCCGCCCCGACGCCGACCATGAGGGCCCCGGCCAGCCCGGGACCGCTCGTGACAGCGACCGCGTCGATGTCACCGAGGACGACACCAGCCCGGTCGAGGGCCTCGCGCAGGGTCGGGGTGAGCGCCTCCAGGTGGGCGCGGGCCGCGACCTCGGGCACGACTCCGCCGTATCGCGCGTGCTCCTGCATCGACGATGCGATCACGTTGGCGAGCAGGGTCGTTCCGCGAACGATCCCGATGCCGGTCTCGTCGCAGCTCGTCTCGATGCCGAGCACCAGGGGCGCAATCATGCCTGTCCCATCTGCGGTGTCGGGATCATCAGCCGCATGATGATCGCGTCAACGCCGTCGGGCTGGTAGTACTTCGGACGCACCGCGATGCGCTCGAAGCCGAGCGAGTCGTAGAGCGCCTGGGCCCCGGGGTTGTCCGCGCGCACCTCGAGGAAGACCTCAGTGGCCCCCCGCTCGCGAGCCTCATCGATGAGGCGCAGCATGAACACGCGACCCAGGCCCTGGCGCCGCGCGTGCTCGGCCACTCCGATGGTCTGGATGTCGGCCTGGGCCTCGCCGCGCGGCGCGCGCAGCCCCGCATAGCCGTCGACCCGTTCGGGCTGCCCCACGGGGAACGCCACGAGGTAGTACCCGTGCCTGTCGGCAAGCTCTGCCTTCATGCTCGACCGGGACCACGCGTCAGACTCGAACAGCGCGGTCTCGAGCTGCATGATCGCGTCGAGGTCGTCGACCGTCGCCCGTCGCAGCTGCCAGGCGGTCACGACGTGACCCGCTTCGGGCCGGCCGACAGCGTCACGTCGGGCGACCGGAGGTAGAGCGGCTGATCGGCCGCGAAAGGGCGACCGTGGGCGTACTGCAGCTCTGCGACCAGGCCGAGGGATGCCGCGGAGACCAGTCCGCCGTCGAGAAGACGGTAGCCGCCGTAGCCGGGAACGTCGTGCTCGAGCTCGGCGGCCTTGGCCAGGTTGGGGCCGGAGGTGCGCACGGGGAGGCCGGCGGCATCCGAGCCCGAATAGGTACTCCAGAAGAGCTCGTGGCGGCGGGCGTCGGTGACGACCAGCACGGGCCCCTCGGCGCCGAATGCGACCGCATCGTGGCTGACGACGGGAACCACGATCTTTCCTGCGCCGAACGCGAATGCCCGGGCGGCCGCTATGCCCACGCGCAGGCCCGTGAATGGCCCGGGGCCCATGCCCGAAACGACACCGGACAAGCTGGTTACACTGCCGCCCCAGTCGTCGAGGCAGGCCTGGATGAAGGTGCCGATCAACTCGGCGTGGCCGCGGGTGTCGTGCGAGGAGTGCTCGGCGATGACCCCGGCGTCGCGGTCGACGATCGCCACGCTCGTGCCGGCGGAGGTGTCAATCGCCAAGAGCATCGACCCACCTCCCCCACCGCTCGCCGTGACCGGTCAGTGTGACCTCGCGCGGCTCGACCTCCGCGGACTCGTCACCGCCGTGCGGGCGAACGATGTCGACCTGAAGCCAGTCGTCGGTTATGCCGTCGGTGAGGCCGGCACCCCACTCCACGACGACGATGGATGCCGGGAAGTCGATGTCGAGATCGTCGAGCTCCATGGCGCTGCCCAACCGGTAGGCGTCGACGTGCACGAGAGGGGCGTCGCCTGCGGTGGGTTCGCTGCGCGGATGCGTGCGCGCCAGAACGAACGTCGGACTCGTGACCGCGCCCCGCACGCCGAGGGCCTCGCCGATGCCGCGGGTGAGAGTCGTCTTGCCCGCGCCGAGCTCGCCGTTGAGCAGAACGAGATCGCCGGCGCGGAGCTCGGCAGCGATGCGGGCACCCAGCAGCGCCATCGCCTCGGGGGTCTCGATCCTCATCCGCGGTACCGCCGTACGACCCGCGGACCGATCCTCGTCACGATCTCGTAGTTGATGGTGCCCGCGGCGGCGGCCCACTCGTCGGCGGAGGGTACCCCGGTCGAAGGGTCACCGAACAGCACGGCACGGTCACCGACCGAGACGGGGGCATCACCGACGTCGACGACGACCTGGTCCATCGCGATGCGGCCGGCGATGCGATAGGGGCGCCCGTTGATCGCGACCGGAGCCCCGCCGGACGCGGAGCGCGGCAGCCCGTCGGCGTACCCGACGGGAACGAGGGCCAGCGTGGTCGGCGCCGTCGTGCGGTAGTCGAAGCCGTACGAGACGCCGTGATTAGCCGGGACGTGCTTCACGGCGACAACCGGCGCCGAGAGCGTCATCGCGGGCGTGAGCCCGGGCGCCGGGGTGTCATCCGGCGACAGCCCGTAGACGCCGATCCCGAGACGCACCATCCCGAACCGGGACGCCGGCACGCGCAGCGCTCCCGCCGTCGCGGCCAGGTGCACGAGTTCGGGCTCGAGCCCGGCGGCGCGCGCCGCCTCAAGGGCTTCGGTGAAGGTGGCGATCTGTGCGGCATCCGCCTCGGGGCCGGCGTTGGCAAGGTGGCTCCACACGCCGCGAACGACGAGCCGGCCGGCGCGCTGGTGCGCGGCAGCGGCCTCGACGAGTTCGAGCCACTGCGTGGCATCCGCTCCATTACGGCCCAGGCCCGAGTCGACCTTCAGCTGCACGAACGCCCGACCGGATGCCGCGGCCACCCGCTCGAGCTGCTGCGGGTAGCTCACGCCGATGTCGACGCCGCCCTCGATCGCGGGCGCGAAGTCGACGTCGGGCTCGTGGAGCCAGGCGAGGAGCGGCGCGGTGACACCCGCCGCGCGCAACTCGAGCGCTTCGGCGAGGTCGGCCGTGCCCAGCCAGGCAGCGCCGGCCTCGACCACCGCGCGAGCCACCGGCACCGCACCGTGTCCGTAGGCGTTGGCCTTCACGATCACCATGGCGGGAGTGGCCGCAGTCGCCGTGGACAGCACGGCGAGATTCGACCGGATCGCGTCGAGGTCGACGAGGGCTTCGCGGGTCATGACTCGGCCACCACATAGGCGATCGCGATTCCGGCGTCGTGGGCCATCGAGAGGTGGATGGCGGTGATTCCCCGGTCGTCTGCGATCGCTCTCGTGGAGTTGTGGAGTTCGAATGACGGGTTGCCGAGGCTGTCGTTGACGACGCGCATGTCGTGCCACTGCACGCCCGTGGAATCGCCGAGGGCTTTGATGAGCGCCTCCTTGGCGGCGAACCGCCCCGCGAGGGAGCGCAGCGGCATGGGCTGGCCGTCCTTGAGTTGTTCGCTCTCAGCGAACAGGCGCGAGATCAGTGCCGGGGTGCGCTGAAGTGCCCGCTCGAACCGAGCGAGATCCACGACATCGACGCCGACCCCGACGATCATGGGTTACTCGACGGTGACGGACTTGGCGAGGTTGCGCGGCTGATCGACATCGAGGCCCTTGGCCGATGCCAGCTCCATGCCGAAGATGTGCAACGGCACCACCGCCAGCAGCGGCTCGAACAGGCTGCCCGCGAGCGGGATCGGGATGACCTCGTCGGCGAAGGGGAGCACCGCAGCGTCACCCTTCTCGGCGATCGCGATCACTCGGGCACCGCGAGCGCGGATCTCCTGGATGTTCGAGATCACCTTCGGGTGCAGCGAGTTCGGGTCGCGCGGGCTGGGAACCACGACGATGACGGCCTGGCCCGGCTCGATCAGGGCGATCGGTCCGTGCTTCAGCTCACCGGCGGCGAAGCCCTCAGCGTGGATGTACGCGAGCTCCTTGAGCTTGAGCGCACCCTCGAGCGCGACGGGATAGCCGACGTTGCGGCCGAGGAACAGCACGGACTGGGTGTCGGTCATCCAGTGGGCCAGCTGACCGATCTCCGCCTGCGAGACGCTGAGCACCTCTGCAATCTTGTCGGGGATCGCTTGGAGCTCGACCACGTTCTCGCGGATCTGGTCGTCCGTCAGAGTGCCGCGAACACCCGCCAGGTGCAGACCGATCAGGTAGAGCGCCGTCACCTGAGCGACGAAGGCCTTCGTGGATGCCACGGCCACCTCGGGCCCGGCGTGCGTGTACACCACCGCCTGTGACTCACGCGGAATGGTGGCGCCCTGAGTGTTGCAGACGCTCAGCACCCTGGCACCCGCCGCAGTCGCGTGCTGCACCGCCACGAGGGTGTCCATGGTCTCGCCCGACTGGCTGATCGAGATCACGAGCGTGCGCTCGGTGAGGATCGGGTCGCGGTAGCGGAACTCGTGCGACAGCTCGACGTCGACGGGCACGCGAGCCCACGCCTCGATGGCGTACTTGCCGAGCATCCCCGCGTAGGCGGCCGTACCGCAGGCGATGATCACGATGCGGTCGAGATCGGCGAGCGCCGCATCGCCGATCGGGTCGAGCTCGGCGAGCTTCACCAGTCCGTCGTGCACGCGGCCGAGGATCGTGTTGCCGACCGCCTCGGGCTCCTCGCTGATCTCCTTCGCCATGAAGCTCGACCAGCCGCCCTTCTCGCTCGCCGAGGCATCCCACGCGACGTCGAACTCCTCTGTCTCAACCGGGGCACCGTCGAAGTCGATGACCTCGACCGAGTCGGGGCGAATCGTCACGATCTGGTCCTGGCCGATCGCCACGGCGCGTCGGGTGAACTCGACGAATGCCGCAACATCCGAACCGAGGAAGTTCTCGCCGTCGCCCAGACCGATCACCAGCGGGGAGTTGCGGCGAGCGCCGACAACGACACCGGGCTGGTCCTCGTGCATGACGAGCAGAGTGAAGGCACCGTGGAGGCGCGCGACGACACGACGCAGCGCCTCGGTGAGGTTCTGGGTGGACTCGTACTCGCGCCCCACGAGCAGGGCAGCGACCTCGGTGTCGGTCTCGCTCGTGAAGGTTGCGCCCGACTCGACGAGCTCCTGCTTGAGCTCCGCGAAGTTCTCGATGATGCCGTTGTGGATCAGCGCGAGCTTGCCGTCCGCGCTGAGGTGGGGATGCGCGTTGCGGTCGGTCGGGCCGCCGTGCGTCGCCCAGCGGGTGTGACCGATACCCGTCGCGCCGTTGCCGAGCGGGCGATCCTCGAGGTCATCGACCAGCACCTGAAGCTTTCCAGCGCACTTGCGGGTGCCGATGTGACCCTCGGAGTCGATGACCGCAACTCCGGCGGAGTCGTATCCGCGATACTCGAGTCGTCGGAGGCCGCCCAGAAGGACCTCGATGCTCTTGTTGTCTCCGACGTAGCCCACAATTCCACACATGGAGTCGATCTTAGGCGGCCAATCTGGTTGACACCTCGACGCTAGGATCGGACGGTGTCAGACAGCCACCAGCACAACGGCCAACTGTCGCCGTTCATCGAGCTGGATCGCAGCGACTGGGCCGCGCTGGCTCCCACCATGACCGCTCCGCTGACGCAGACCGAGCTCGTCGAACTGCGCGGATTGGGCGACACGCTCGACCTTCAAGAGGTTGAGGAGGTCTACCTCCCGCTCAGCCGGCTGCTCAATCTGTATGCCGAGGGAGCCCAGCAGCTTCATCGCGCCACCACCACATTTCTCGGTGCCAGTTCGGCGCGCACGCCCTTCGTGATTGGAATCGCCGGCTCGGTCGCTGTGGGCAAGTCGACGGTCTCGCGGCTTCTCCGGGAACTGATGAGCCGCTGGGAGGGCACCCCGCGCGTCGATCTCGTCACCACCGACGGCTTCCTGTTCCCCAACGCAGAACTGGAACGCCGCGGCATCATGGATCGTAAGGGCTTCCCGGAGAGCTACGACCGTCGATCCCTGCTGCGCTTCGTCAGTGCCGTGAAGAGCGGGGCCCGCGAGGTGCACGCCCCCTTCTACTCACATCTGGCGTACGACATCGTTCCCGATGCCGAGATCACCGTCAGCGCCCCCGACGTGCTGATCATCGAGGGGCTGAACGTGCTTCAGCCCCCCGCCCCCGGCCGACGCCTCGCGGTCAGCGACCTGTTCGATTTCAGTATCTATGTGGATGCCCGCACCCAGGACATCGCGCACTGGTACGAGGAACGCTTCCTCAGCCTCCAGCGCGGCGCGTTCGCCAACCCGCTGTCCTACTTCCACCGGTTCGCGAGCCTGAGCGAGGCCGAGGCTCGAGCACGGGCATCCGAGATCTGGAAGGCGATCAACGAGCCCAACCTGGTGCAGAACATCCTGCCGACCCGCCCCCGAGCGTCGCTGGTGCTGCGCAAGAACTCTCACCACGCGGTGTCGAGCGTGCTGCTGCGCAAGACTTAGTCACCCGGTCGGGCCACTGCTAGCGTGTCGACATGAGCGACGCGGCCACGGCGGACTCGATCTCGGTACTCGATGTCGAACGCAAGGTGTTCCGCGCATCGATCGGTCTGGGGATAGGCCTGGCGGCCTCTGCGCTCGTGCTCGGCCTAGTGTCGGGAACGCGGGTTCTCGTGTTCGACGGTGCCTTCGGCAGCATCGGAATCCTCGTGTCGTGGGTGTCGCTCAGAGTCTCGGCGGCCGTGGCCCAAGGCCCGACCAAGCGCTTCCCCTTCGGACTTCAGGCACTGACTCCGCTCATCGTGGTCGTGCAGGGGGTCGCCTCGGCCGCGACCATTCTCTACGCGGCGTTCGACGCCGTGATCGTGATCACCAACGGTGGCAAGCCGGTGGATGCCGGGCTGGTCGCCGCCTACTCCGCGGCATCCACGATCGCCAGCTTCATCTTCGTCTGGTGGATCAACCGCCACGCGCGCGTATCGGACCTCGTCGGTGCCGAGGCAATCGCGTGGCGGTCGGGCGCCATCCGAGGCCTGGTCATGACTATCGGTGCACTGGCAGCCGTGGTGCTCGCGGCACTGTCATTCACGGTGATCCTCGACTACATCGACCCCATCCTCGTGCTCGTCTCCTGCGCGCTCGTCGCGCCCCTGCCCTGGCGGCTGCTGCGCTACGGCGTGCTCGAGCTTCTCGAGGCCGCCCCCGAGCCGACGATCGCCGCGAGGATCGACGAGGTGATCACGGAGGTCGGCGGGCGATTCGGGCTGGGCGAGAGTGTCGTTCGCTCCGCGAAGCTCGGTGGCCGGCTCTACGTCGAGGTGACGTTCCTCGTCGGGGCGGGCACCTGGAGCGTCGACGACGAGGACAGCGTGCGCCGCGCGATCATCGAGGGTCTGCGCTCCACGGGCCTCGACCTGTGGGCGACGATCGAGATCACCGCCGACCCGGAGCTGCTCGACTAGGTGTACTGCCGGCCTCGGCGCGAACAGCTAGAGGGCGAGTTGCTCGCGTACGACGTCGGCGAGCTCCTGGGCGATGCGCTGGGCGGTGTCCTGGTGCTCGGCCTCGACCATGACCCGCACCATGGGCTCAGTTCCCGACGGGCGCAGCAGCACCCGACCGGTGTCACCGAGAGCGGTCTCGGCAACGGTGACGGCATCGGCGATGGTCACGTCGTCACGGAGGGCGTGGTGGTCGACCCCCCGAACGTTCACGAGCACCTGGGGGTACACGGTCATCACGCTCGCGAGCTCCGCCAGCGACTTGCCCGTGCGGGCCATCTCCGCCACGAGGTGCAGGCCGGTCAGGATGCCGTCACCAGTGGTCGCGTACTTGGTCATGATGACGTGCCCCGACTGCTCCCCGCCCAGGGACAGACCCTGCTCGCCGAGTGCCTCCAGCACGTAGCGGTCGCCGACCGCCGTTTCAACCATGCGGATGCCGTGCTCCGCCATCGCGCGGCGCAGCCCGAGGTTGCTCATCACGGTCGCCACCAGCGTGTTGTCGGTGAGCACGCCGCGCTCGGACATCGACACCGCGAGAATCGCCATGATCTGGTCGCCATCGACGACATTGCCTGCCGCGTCGACCGCAAGGCAGCGATCGGCGTCACCGTCGTGGGCGATGCCCACATCGGCACCGTGCTCGAGCACGGCGGCCGCGAGGTTGTCGAGATGGGTCGATCCAACCCCGTCGTTGATGTTGAGGCCGTCGGGGTCGGCGCCGATGACAGTGACCGTGGCGCCGGCATCCGTGAACACCTGCGGCGAGACGCCCGAAGCCGCTCCGTGCGCGCAGTCGATGACGACGTGAACCCCGTCCAGGCGATTCGGCAGCGTCGAGAGCAGGTGCACGAGGTAGCGGTCCTCGGCGTCGGAGAAGCGTCGGATGTGGCCGACGTTGCCCCCGGTGGGTGCGAGCTTGGGCTCGTGCAACGCCGCCTCGATACGGTCTTCGACGTCGTCGGGGAGCTTGGTGCCTCCGGTTGCGAAGAACTTGATGCCGTTGTCGGGCGCCGGGTTGTGGCTCGCCGAGATCATGACCCCGAGGTCGGCCTTGAAGTCGCCGACGAGGAAGGCGAGACCCGGTGTGGGGATGACGCCGGCGTCGAAGACGTCAACGCCTGAGCTCGCGAGCCCCGAGGCAACCGCGGATGCCAGAAACTCCCCCGAGATGCGCGGGTCGCGACCAATGACGGCGATCGGCCGCCGTCCCGAGGCACGACGACCATCGGCGACTCGCCCCTTGCCGAGCACAACGGCTGCGGACTGGGCGAGGCCCAGGGCAAGCTCGACGGTCAGGTCGGAGTTCGCGAGTCCACGAACTCCGTCCGTGCCGAAAAGTCGTGGCATCTGAGGTAGCCGCTACAGAGCAGTAGTGACTAGCGCTTCGAGAACTGCGACGCCTTGCGAGCCTTCTTGAGACCGGCCTTCTTGCGCTCGATGACGCGGGCGTCACGAGTGAGGAAGCCCGCCTTCTTGAGGGCGGCGCGGTTGTTCTCGCGGTCGATCTCGTTGAGCGAGCGAGCGATGGCGAGGCGCAGTGCGCCGGCCTGGCCGGAGGGGCCACCGCCGGTGATCTTCGCGGTCACGTCGTACGCACCGAGCAGATCGAGGATCTTGAACGGGTCGTTGATGAGCTGCTGGTGCAGCTTGTTGGGGAAGTACTCGGCGAGCTCACGGCCGTTGACGACCGCCTTGCCGGTGCCGGGGACGATGCGCACGCGGGCGATCGCCTCCTTGCGACGGCCCACGGCAGCGCCGGGAACGTTGAGGATGGCACGCGGCGCCTTGGGCGTCGTGTCAGCGGGAGTCTCGGTGGTGTAGCTCTCGAGCACGTCCTCAGCGACGACGTCGCCGGTGAGGGAATCTTCGATCTTGGCCAATGTAGTAAGTCCTTTTGTGTTTCTTCAGCAGCCGGGGCTACTGGGCGACCTGGGAGAGGGTGTAGGGCTTCGGCTGCTGTGCAGCGTGCGGGTGCTCGGCACCGGCGTAGACCTTGAGCTTGGTCAGCTGGGCCCGGCCGATCGAGTTCTTCGGAAGCATGCCGCGGATGGCCTTCTCGACCGCGCGGGTGGGGTGCTTCTCCAGCATCTCCGAGTAGGTGGTCGCCGTCAGGCCGCCCGGGTAACCCGAGTGGCGGTAGGCCTTCTTCTGCGCGAGCTTGGAGCCGGTGAGGGCCACCTTCTCGGCGTTGATGATGATGACGAAGTCGCCCATGTCCATGTGAGGAGCAAAGGTCGGCTTGTGCTTGCCGCGCAGGAGCGTTGCGGCGTGGCTCGCCAGACGACCGAGAACGATGTCGGTCGCGTCGATGATGACCCAGTCACGCTGAACGTCAGCGGGAGTGGGCGAGAATGTACGCGTCACAGAAGTACTGCTTTCTTTTGTCGAGGAGTTCGTGAATCCCGCTCCGGTGCCGGTTCTGTCATCCAGAACACAAACGGTGGAGGGCTCAACCGTGTGTCGCACTCGTGGCGAACACAACCTCGTAAGACTAGTCGACCCGTGGATGCCCGTCAAACGGATCTCGACGAGCTCGATCACCGCTCCCGGAGCTCGATCACCGACCCTCGGGGCTCGATCACCGCTCCCGGCGAGCGCGGGTCTGCTCGGCGCGAGCAGCGAGCGCCGCGTCATCCGGGTAGCCGACCTCGACGAGCGTCAGCCCGTGGGCTGGCATCACCTTGAATTCGCTGGTGCGCTGGGCTTCGTCGCGGATGCCGGTGAGCCGGTCGCCCACCAGCTTGCCCTCACCGACCGACACAGCAGCGCCGACCAGCGCCCGCACCATGCTGTGGCAGAACGCGTCAGCCTGAAGGCGCGCGATGAGCACGCCCGTGTCGTCGCGATCCCAGCTGAAGGCCTGGAGCTCCCGGATCGTTGTCGCACCCTCCCGTGGCCGGCAGTACGCTGCCCAGTCGTGCAGCCCGAGCAGCTCGCTCGCGGCCTCGGTCATGCGCTGTTCGTCGAGCTCCGCGGGGTACCAGAGCGTGTGACCGCGCAGCAGCGGGTTTCGTTCGGCGCGGGCATCCGCGATGCGGTACTCGTAGCGGCGCCAGATCGGAGAGAACCGCGCGTCGAACCCCGGGGGTGCGATGCTCACGCGCGACACGTAGACGTCCGACCTCAGCCCCGCGATGCCGTTGAGCCGCTTGGCCAGCACCGCCGTGGGCTCAACCGGGCCCTTGCCGTGCGGGATTCGCAGGTGGGAGAGCTGAGCCGGGCCGAGATCGAGGTGCGCGACCTGACCGGTGGCGTGCACCCCGGCGTCGGTGCGGCCGGCGACCGTGAGCACCGGGGGCTCGCCGTGACGACTGAAGACAGTGGCGAGCGCGGTCTCGAGCTCGCCCTGCACGGTTCGGATGCCGGGCTGCTTCGCCCAGCCCGTGAACCCGCTCCCGTCGTAGGCGATATCGAGGCGCAGGCGGGTGCGATCCTCGTCGCTCGGCTCGTCGCTCACGGCTGCCAAGTCTAGGCTTGATGACGGATGAGCCATGAGCACCGCACAGAGTTCCGATCGCAGCGCCACGATTCCGAGTCGCCCGGAAGCGGCGGTTCAGCGTAGGCTCCCCGGTCTCGACGGGCTGCGGGCGATCGCCGTCATCGTGGTCATCGCCTTCCACTTCGTGCCGGCGGCCGCCCCCGGCGGCTATCTCGGCGTGGACGTCTTCTTCGTCATCAGCGGCTTCCTCATCACCACTCTGCTGCTCCGCGAGCGCTCTCGCACCGGTCGCGTGTCCGTCCCCCGGTTCTGGCTGCGCCGCGCCCGTCGGCTCCTCCCCGCCCTCGCGGTGATCGTGCTGACCTGCGGGGCGGCCGCCGCCGTCATCGGCGGAGATGTGCTCGTGCACCTCGGATCGCAGGTGCTCGGGGCCGCGACCTTCAGCAGCAACTGGCTCTACATCGTGCAGGGCACGAGCTACTTCGCGACCACCAGCCCCGAACTGTTCCGCAACCTGTGGTCACTGGCCGTCGAGGAGCAGTTCTACCTTCTGTGGCCCGGGCTGCTGATCCTGCTGCTTTTCGTTCGCTGGCGCTGGCTCCGAGTGGTCATCGTGTCGCTGCTCGCCGTCTCGTCGGCCGTGGCGATGGCGCTGCTGTTCACGCCGCCGGGTGATGCCACCCGCGTCTACTACGGCACCGACACCCACAGCTTCGGGTTGGCTCTCGGTGCGGCAGTCGCCATCGCCATCGAGGGCCGGATGCCCGCCCGCTGGCTATCGCGCACCCTCGCGCTGATCGGCGCCGTCGCCGCGGGCGCGCTCGTCGCCCTCGCGCTGGCCATGGCCCCCGACGACCCCTTCGTCACGCGCGGTGGACTGGCGCTCGTGGCCGCTCTCACCGCTCTCGCCATCGCGGGTGCCATCAGCCCCGGCTCCTGGCTCGGACGCGGCCTCGACGTCGCCCCCCTGCGCTGGGTCGGCGAACGCTCCTACGGTCTGTATCTCTGGCACTGGCCCGTGCTGGTGCTGTTCGTGGCGGGGCTGCCCGTGGATGCGCCGTGGTGGGTGGCACCCTCTGCAGCGCTCGCCGTCACGGTCGCCGCATCGTGGGCCTCGTACCGTTGGCTGGAGCTGCCGGTGCGACAGCTCGGCTTTCGGGGGGCCGTGGCATCCATCGCCGGCAGGGGCAGGCGGGTTGTCGCTGGTGCCGTCGCGGTGGCCGTCGTCGGAGCTCTCGTGCCGACGGGCGCGGGCGTCGCTCGGGATCCGGGCAAGAGCACCGCGCAGCTCGCGATCGAGCAGGGGCAGGCGGCGATCGATGCCGCGGCCACCGCCAGGGCCCTGCACGCCGGCCCTGGCCGACCCACGCCACTGCCGAGCGGGGAGCAGATCTACGCGATCGGCGACTCCGTGATGTTGGCGGCCTCGCCCTGGCTGCAGGAGCGGTTCCCGGGGATCGTGATCGACGCGCAGGTGTCGCGGTCGATGTGGACGGCGCCCGACCTGGTGCAGGCGGTCGTCTCCTCGGGTGCTCTCAGGCCCATCCTGGTCATCGGGCTCGCCACCAACGGTGACGTCGACCCCGCCGACCTCCAGTCCGTCGTGGACATCGTCGGCCCATCGACGCTCGTGGTGTTCGTCAACGGTCAGGCACCGCGCGACTGGATCCCGATCGGCAACGCGACGCTCGCGGACTTCTCGCGCCGGGAGCGGTCGGTGGAGCTCGCCAACTGGCACGACGCCATCGCCCCGAGCATCGACGAGCTGGCCAGCGACCAGGTGCATCCCGGTGGCCCCCTCACCGGCGGAATCTACGTGGGCTCGATCTGCGACGCGCTCCAGCGTCTCGCCGAACTACCGCCGCTGCTCGACGACAGCGACTACCTCCACGTCAACAGGCCCGCCTAGAACACCTTCGTGAAGTTCACGCTCGTGTTCGACTCGGCGAACCCGACTCGCGTGTACAGACCCAGGGCGCCCGTCGGACTGTCGGAGTCGACATCGAGAACGGCCTTGTCGAGCCCGGCGACCCTGACAACCTCGAGGGTGTGAGCGAGCAGCGCCGCGGCGACTCCGCGCTTGCGCCACTGCCGGGTGACGCCGACGAGGTCGAGGTAGGCGGAGCTGAAGCCCTGCCCGGGCCAGTCGGCCTCGCTGACGCTCGAGAGCACGAATCCAGCGATAGTGCCGTCGGCGGCGACCGCCAGGAACGACAGGTCGGGCCGGAACGTGGAGCGCCCCGTGAACGAGACCCACTGCTCGTCAGTCATCGGCTGGCTGCCCCAGTGATCGCGGAACGACTCATTGCGCGCGAGCCTGGCAGCCTCGGAGAGCTCGGCCGAGAACGACACGAGGGTGAGCTGCGGGTCCAGTGCGATCGTGGGCACCGGCTCTGCGAGATCTCGGCGCAGCTCGAGGAAGTAGCGCGAGGGTGACAGCCCGGCGCGCACGAACAGGCGCTCGGCGGCATCCACCCGCTTGTCGACGAACGTCATCAGCCAGCCCGGCAGCGTTCGATCGGATGCCGCGAGCCGCTCGGTGCCGCGGGCCAGCTGCCACTGCAGCAGAACCCGCCCGAGCCCCCGCCCGCGCTCAGACGGACGCACGCCGCCCGCGAGGATCTCGCGCACGAGCGTCTCCTGCCCCGGCGGCTCGAGAACGAGTCCCCAGGCGAGCACGCGACCCTCTGCATCGAAGGCCACAGCGGTGTCTCGCGCGAGATCGACGTAGCTGTGCTCGAAGTCCTCCTCGAGCTCCTCACGGATCGTCATGTAGTGCGGGTGATCTGCTGCCGAGATCTCCTGCTCGCAGTCGAGAATCGCGTCGATATCCCCCTCGGTGGCTGCGCGCCAGCTCACGCCCCCGTCGTCGGAGGGCAGGGTGACGTTGGGCGCGGTGACGCGCTGACTCAGGGGCGGCTGATCCACCGTTAAACAGTAGAGCCCCGCGGTAGACCGCGGGGCTCTGAATCTGTTGCAAAGCGTGCTACTTGGCGTCCTCTGCGGGAGCCTCGTCGGCTGCATCAGCCTCGGCGGCGGGCGCCTCGGGAGCCTCCTCAGCGGCGACCTCGACGTCAGCGTCAGCGACCTCAGCGGCGACCGTCTCGTTCTCGACGGACTCGGTCGACTCGGCGGCCTCCTCCTCGATCTCGGCCACGGACTCCGTCGACGTGGCGGCGGCAGGCGCTGCCTCGCCGGTCGACTTGGCAGCGGCGGCGGTCTTCTTCGCGCTCTTGGGCTTCGGGTTGACGGGCTCGAGGACGAGCTCGATCTGCACCATCGACGCGTTGTCACCCTTGCGGAAGCCCAGCTTCGTGATGCGGGTGTAGCCGCCCTCACGGTGCTCGACCAGCGGCGCGATCTCGGCGAAGAGCTCGTGCACCACGTTCTTGTCGCCGATGACGGCAAGAACCCGGCGCCGGGCGTGCAGGTCGCCGCGCTTCGCGAAGGTGATCAGTCGCTCGGCGACCGGACGCAGGCGCTTGGCCTTGGTCTCGGTCGTCTTGATCGACTTGTGGGTGAACAGGGCCGCGGCCAGGTTCGCGAGCAGCAGGCGCTCGTGGGCCGGTCCTCCGCCGAGGCGGGGTCCCTTGGTGGGTGTAGGCATTGTCGTGTCTCTCTTACTAGAACGCGGTGGCTAACGCCTACGCGTTGGTCTCGTCGTCGTCGTAGCCGCCGTAGAAGTGCGCACCGTCGAAGCCGGGCACGCTGTCCTTGAGCGACAGACCCATCTCGACCAGCTTGTCCTTCACCTCGTCGACCGACTTCTGGCCGAAGTTGCGGATGTTCATGAGCTGTGTCTCCGACAGAGCCACGAGCTCGCTCACGGTGTTGATGCCCTCACGCTTGAGGCAGTTGTAGCTGCGCACGCTCAGGTCGAGGTCTTCGATCGGCATGCTGAGCTCGCTGGAGAGCACGGCGTCGACCGGTGCAGGACCGATCTCGATGCCCTCGGCTGCGGTGTTGAGCTCGCGAGCGAGACCGAACAGTTCCGTCAGCGTGCGACCGGCCGAGGCGACTGCATCACGCGGGGTGATCGCGGACTTGGTCTCGACATCCACGACCAGGCGGTCGAAGTCGGTGCGCTCGCCGGCGCGGGTGGCCTCGACACGGTAGGTGACCTTGAGCACGGGCGAGTAGATCGAGTCGATCGGGATCTGGCCCGACTCGCTGAACTCGCTGCGGTTCTGGGTGGCCGACACGTAGCCGCGGCCACGCTCGATCGTCAGTTCCAGCTCGAACTTCGCCTTGTCGTTGAGAGTCGCGATGACCAGCTCGGGGTTGTGGATCTCGACACCCGCCGGAGCCGAGATGTCGGCAGCCGTGACCTCGCCGGCGCCCTGCTTGCGCAGGTAGGCGGTGATCGGCTCGTCATGCTCGCTGGAGACCACGAGGTTCTTGATGTTGAGGATGACCTCGGTCACGTCCTCCTTGACACCGGGGACGGTGCTGAACTCGTGCAGAACACCGTCGATGCGGATGCTCGTGACGGCAGCGCCCGGAATGGACGAGAGCAGCGTGCGGCGGAGGGAGTTACCGAGGGTGTAGCCGAAACCGGGCTCCAGGGGCTCGATGACGAACCGTGAACGGAACTCGGAGATGTTCTCTTCGGCAAGAGTGGGTCGCTGTGCGATGAGCACTGGTGATTCCTTTCGGCGAGGTGTCCGCTATTTGACACCTGAATGCGACGAGTGGCTGGCCCGTCGGTCTGTTGAGTTATGAAGTGGAACGTGCAGCGCGGGTTGAGTAGCGGCCCTCGGCCGCGTATCGAAACCGGTGTCTCGATACGCGCGCCGGCAGGGCGCGCTCCTCGACCCGCAGAGGGGTCAAGCGCTGCGCGCTAGACCCTTCTGCGCTTGGGCGGGCGGCAACCGTTGTGCGCCTGCGGGGTGACGTCGTTGATCGAGCCGACCTCGAGGCCAGCGGCCTGGAGCGAACGGATCGCGGTCTCGCGACCCGAGCCGGGTCCCTTGACGAAGACGTCGACCTTCTTCATGCCGTGCTCCTGCGCCTGGCGAGCAGCGGACTCCGCTGCGAGCTGAGCGGCGAACGGGGTCGACTTGCGCGAACCCTTGAAGCCGACGGCACCTGACGAAGCCCAGCTGATGACTGCGCCACTCGGGTCGGTGATCGAAACGATCGTGTTGTTGAACGTCGACTTGATGTGGGCCTGGCCCAGCGCGATGTTCTTCTTTTCCTTCTTGCGGGGCTTGCGCGCGGCAGCCTTCGGTGCGGCCATTACTTGCGTCCTGCCTTCTTCTTGCCGGCAACGGTGCGCTTCGGTCCCTTACGGGTACGAGCGTTGGTCTTGGTGCGCTGACCGTGCACGGGCAGACCGCGACGGTGGCGAATTCCCTGGTAGCTGCCGATCTCGACCTTGCGGCGGATGTCGGCGGCAACCTCGCGACGGAGGTCACCCTCCACCTTGAAGTTCAGCTCGATGTAGTCGCGCAGGGCGATGAGCTGATCGTCGGTGAGATCCTTGACGCGGATCTCCCCGCTGATGCCGGTGTCGGCGAGGGTCTTGAGGGCCCTCGTACGGCCAACACCGTAGATGTAAGTCAGTGCGACCTCAACGCGCTTATCGCGCGGGATGTCGACGCCGGCTAGACGTGCCATGGTGGCTTCTCCTGTGAGTGAGTGGAGGTTATGGACAGCACCGGTGCCAAGGCCTCCAACCCTGGGTGTCCCCGTCGGTGATCGAGCTAGTCGAGATCGGCGGTTCTTGGTGCTGTTCTGTATTCAGTTGTGATTTGGTCCCTGAGGTTCTCGAAGGGACGCTTCGAGTGCCTCAGCGACCGGCGTGCTAACCCTGGCGCTGCTTGTGCCTAGGGTTCGACTTGCAGATGACCATGACGTTTCCGTTGCGACGGATGACGCGGCAGTGGTCGCAGATCGGCTTGACGCTGGGATTGACCTTCATTGTTTTTTCCTTGCACTCGCTGTCTTCGTACTCGCGGGATGCCGCGAGCCGTTACTTTCCAGCGGAACTCCTGCCCTTGCGGGCGTTACTTGTAGCGGTAAGTGATCCGGCCACGGGTCAGGTCATAGGGGCTCAGCTCCACAACCACCCGATCCTCCGGGAGGATCCTGATGTAGTTCTGTCGCATCTTGCCCGAGATGTGAGCAAGCACCCTGTGTCCGTTGGTCAGCTCAACGCGAAACATCGCGTTGGGCAGAGCCTCGACCACTGCGCCCTCAATCTCGATGACACCGTCTTTTTTGGCCATTGCCTCTTCGTCGCTAAAAGTTGGGTTCCGCTGGTCTGCGGGATTGAAGTGAATCTTGTGCGGACAATCCCGGGAGGGACGGTCTGCAGGCACGACAAAATCGGCCGGAAACACCAAAGATCAAGCTTAGGTCATTCCCGGGCGTTTCGCCACTCGCGTGGTATGCGCAGAGCGAACTCGGCGAGCCTAACTATCGGGTCGGGCGATGCCGCGCGAATCCAGGGCGGAGAAGACCCGCTCGGTGACCTCGTCGACCGGACCGAGTCCGTCGACCTCGATGAGGAGTCCGCGCTCACCGAACATGGCGAGCAGCGGCGCCGTCTCGCGCTGGTAGACCTCCTGGCGATGACGGATCGCCTCTTCGGAGTCGTCCACCCGGTTCTGCTCCACCGCTCTCTTGGTGAGCCTGCGGATCACTTCCTCCTGATCCGCCACGAGGCGAATCACGGCGTCGAGTGCGTGGCCGTGCGAGGCGAGCAACTCGTCGAGGTAGCGCACCTGGTCGGTGGTGCGGGGGTACCCATCGAGAAGGAAGCCGCTCGCGGCATCCGCCTCATTGAGACGGTCGGTCACCAGCGCATTGGTGAGCGAGTCGGGAACGTAGTCGCCGCCGTCAACGATCGCCTTCACCTGCTTGCCGAGCTCGGTCTCGTTGGCGATGTTAAACCGGAAGATGTCCCCGGTCGAGATCGTCGGAATGCCGAAGGCGGTCGAGATGCGGGCAGCCTGCGTCCCCTTACCGGCCCCGGGCGGGCCGACTATGAGAAGGCGGGCCGTCACCGAAGCAAGCCCTCGTAGTGACGCTGCTGCAGCTGGGAGTCGATCTGCTTGACCGTCTCAAGACCGACACCGACGATGATCAGGATGCTGGCGCCACCGAACGGGAAGTTCTGGTTCGCCCCCACCCACACGAACGCGATGAGCGGGATGAGCGCGATCAGACCGAGGTAGAGCGATCCGGGAAGCGTGACACGAGTGAGCACGTAGTCGAGGTACTCGGCGGTCGGACGCCCTGCACGAATGCCGGGGATGAACCCGCCGTACTTCTTCATGTTGTCGGCGACCTCTTCGGGGTTGAAGGTGATCGCGACGTAGAAGTACGTGAACCCGACGATGAGCAGGAAGTACAGCAGCATGTAGAGCGGGTGATCGCCCTTGGTCAGGTAGTTGGAGATCCACGTGACCCAGGCCGCCGGGGTCTCCCCCGCCTTGGGCTGGTTGAACTGGGCGATGAGCGCCGGCAGGTACAGCAGAGACGAGGCGAAGATGACGGGCACGACGCCGGCCATGTTCACCTTGATCGGGATGTACGTGTTGTTGCCGCCGTAGGTGCGACGACCCACCATGCGCTTGGCATATTGCACCGGGATGCGCCGCTGCGACTGCTCGACGAACACGACGAGTCCCATGATGACAACGCCGATCGCGATGACCAGCAGGAAGATCTCGATGCCCTTGTTGGTCTGGATGGCCCAGAGCGCGTCAGGGAAGCGAGCGGAGATCGACGTGAAGATCAGCAGGGACATGCCGTTGCCGATGCCGCGCTCGGTGATGAGCTCACCCATCCACATGATGAGGCCGGTTCCGGCGGTCATGGTGATGACCATGAGCATGATCGCGTACCAAGCGTCGTTCGTGATCAGCTGCGAACACTCGGCAACGCCGGTGTTCGAGGGGAACAGGGCGCCGCTGCGCGCGACAGTGATGAGCGTCGTGGACTGGAGCACACCGAGCGCGATGGTGAGGTAGCGCGTGTACTGCGTCAGGCGGGACTGGCCGGCCTGGCCCTCCTTGTAGAGGGTCTCGAAGTGAGGGATGACCACGCGCAGCAGCTGCACGATGATCGACGCCGTGATGTACGGCATGATGCCCAGCGCGAAGATCGACAGCTGGAGCAGGGCCCCACCACTGAAGAGGTTGACGAGGTCGTAGAGACCGTTGGTGCCGGCGTTGCTCGCCAGACACACCTGCACGTTGCCGAAGTCGACGAACGGTGCCGGGATGAAGGATCCCAGACGGAACAGCGCAACGATGCCGAGCGTGAACCCGATCTTCCTGCGAAGGTCAGGCGTGCGGAATATCCGCGCGACAGCTCTAAACACAAGGCCTCCGATTGTCTTTGGAATAGCAGTCGAGCGGGGCCGGATCTCCAGCCCCGCTCGAACCTCTCGCGAGGAAGTTACTTGACCGAACCGCCAGCCGCCACGATCTTCTGCTCAGCAGAGCCGGAGACCTTGTCAACCGCAACGTTCAGCTTAACCGCAATATCGCCGTCCCCGAGAACCTTGACCTTCTCGTTCTTGCGAACCGCACCCTTGGCGACCAGATCGCTGATGGTGACCTCGCCACCCTTCGGGTACAGCTCGGCAAGCTTTTCGAGGTTCACGACCTGGTACTCGACGCGGAACGGGTTCTTGAACCCGCGCAGCTTCGGCGAACGCATCACGAAGTTCAGGTTGCCGCCCTCGAAACCGGGACGCACGTTGTAGCGTGCCTTCGTTCCCTTGGTACCGCGACCCGCAGTCTTACCCTTCGAGCCTTCACCGCGTCCGACGCGGGTCTTGTCCTTCTTGGCACCGGGAGCGGGACGCAGGTGGTGCATCTTCAGCACCTGCGGACGCGACGGAACGTCGGCCTGAGCCTTCTTGGCTGCCGGAGCCTTGGCGGCGGGCGCCTTGGCAGCAGGAGCCTTCTCGGCCGGAGCCGCGGCGGCGTCTGCCTTGGCTGCTGCCGGAGCCTTCGCGGCAGGAGCCTTGGCAGCGGGAGCCTTCGCGGCAGCCTCAGCCTTGGGGGCTGCAGCCTTCGCGGGTGCCTTGGCGGCGGCCGGCTTGTCGGCGGCGGCCTTGGGGGCAGCCTTCTTGGGGGCTTCGTCAGCCATTAGTCAATCTCCTCAACCTTGACCAGGTGAGCAACCGTGCGCACGTAGCCGCGGTTCTGCTTGTTGTCCTCGCGGACGACAACATCACCGATGCGGTGCAGCCCGAGGCTGCGCAGCGTGTCGCGCTGGTTCTGCTTCTCACTGATTTTGGACTTGATCTGGGTCACCTTCAGGCGCGCAGCCATCAGACACCTGCCTTAGCTTCGGCCTCGGCACGCAGCAGGCGGGCCGGGATGACGTGCTCGACGTCGAGTCCGCGACGCGCGGCAACCGCACGGGGCTCCTCGAGCTGCTTGAGAGCAGCAACAGTCGCGTGCACGATGTTGATCGTGTTCGACGAGCCGAGCGACTTGCTCAGAACGTCGTGGATGCCAGCGCACTCGAGAACCGCGCGCACCGGACCACCGGCGATAACACCGGTACCAGCGGATGCGGGACGCAGGAGCACGACGCCGGCGGCGGCCTCACCCTGGACGGGGTGCGGGATGGTCACTCCGACGCGGGGGACGCGGAAGAAGTTCTTCTTCGCCTCCTCGACGCCCTTGGAGATGGCCAGCGGCACCTCGCGGGCCTTGCCGTATCCGACGCCCACCAGACCGTTGCCGTCACCGACGACCACGAGGGCGGTGAAGCTGAAGCGACGACCGCCCTTGACGACCTTGGAGACACGGTTGATGGTCACGACGCGCTCGAGGAACTGGCTCTTCTCGGCGTCGCGGCTGTTACCGCGGTCACGGTTGGGGTTGCGCTCGCGAGCGCCACGGCGGGCCTCGCGCGGCTCGTTGGTGAGATCGGCGACGGGGGCGTCAACGCTGGCTTCAGCGGTGACGTTCTCGGCGGCAACCTCAGTAACCTCTGCGGCCACGTCCTGCTCCTTGTTAGTAATTTCGTCGCTCACAGGCTCAGTCCGCCCTCTCGTGCGCCGTCGGCAATCGCCGCGACGCGACCGGCGTACCGGTTGCCGCCGCGGTCGAACACGACAGCGTCGACTCCGGCCTTCTTCGCGCGCTCGGCAACGAGCTCGCCGACCTTGTGCGCCTTGGCCGTCTTGTCACCGTCGAAGGTGCGCATGTCAGCCTCGAGAGTGGACGCCGACGCCAGGGTGTGACCCTTCGAGTCGTCGACGACCTGCACGAACACGTGACGGGCAGACCGGGTGACAACCAGGCGCGGACGCGCCTCGGTGCCAACGACCTTCTTGCGAAGGCGTGCGTGACGGCGGCCCTTGGCGGCCGACTTGCTCTTTCCTCTGGTTCCGAGAGCCATGATCACTTACCACTCTTTCCGGCCTTGCGACGGACGACTTCGCCCGCGTAGCGCACACCCTTGCCCTTGTAGGGCTCCGGCTTGCGCAGTTTGCGAATGTTGGCCGCGACCTCGCCGACGGCCTGCTTGTCGATACCGCTGACCGTCAGCTTGTTGTTGCCCTCGACGGTGAAGCTGATTCCCTTGGGGGGATCAACCGTGATCGAGTGCGAGTATCCGAGAGCGAACTCCACCGAGTCACCCTTGGCTGCGACACGGTAACCCGTGCCCACGACCTCGAGGCCCTTGGTGTAACCGTCGGTGACACCGATGATCTGGTTCGCGATGAGCGTGCGGGTCAGTCCGTGCAGCGAACGCGACTCGCGCTCGTCGTTGGGACGCGTGACCAGCAGCTGGCCGTCTTCGATGGCAACCTCGATCGGGGACTTCACGGTGAGCGAGAGCTCACCCTTGGGGCCCTTGACCGCGACATCCTGGCCGTCGATCTTCACCTCGACACCAGCGGGGATGTCGATGGGGAGTCTTCCAATACGTGACATTGTCGGCTACCACACGTAGGCGAGGACTTCCCCACCCACGCCCTTCTTCGTCGCCTCTTTGTCGGTCAGCAGACCGGAGGAGGTGGACAGGATGGCGACCCCGAGACCGCCGAGAACCTTGGGGATCTCAGTCGACTTCGCGTACACGCGCAGACCCGGCTTCGAGACGCGCTTGATGCCCACAATGGAGCGCTCGCGGTTCGGGCCGTACTTGAGGTCGATGGTCAGGGTCTGGCCGACGCGGGCGTCCTCGACCTTCCACGCCGAGATGTAGCCCTCGTTCTTGAGGATCTCCGCGAGGTGCGACTTGAGCTTGCTGCTGGGCAGCGAGACCGAGTCGTGGTACGCCGAGTTGGCGTTGCGCAGTCTGGTCAGCAGGTCTGCGACCGGATCTGTCATTGTCATGATGTGTGTTCCAAATCTCGTCCGGTTTCGACATCCGTTACGCGAATGTCGACCTAGTCGATCGGTGTTATCGGTGGTTGAGCTGGTGAAACCTAGTTGCCGCTGTTCTCGGCGGTGCGGAAGGGGAAGCCGAGTGCCTTGAGCAGCGCGCGACCCTCCTCGTCCGTCTTCGCCGTGGTCACGACAGTGATGTCGAAGCCACGAACGCGGTCGATCTTGTCCTGGTCGATCTCGTGGAACATCGACTGCTCCGTGAGGCCGAACGTGTAGTTGCCACGGCCATCGAACTGCTTGTCCGACAGACCGCGGAAGTCGCGGATGCGGGGCAGGGCGAGGGTCACGAGACGGTCGAGGAACTCCCAGGCGCGGTCACCACGGAGGGTGACGTGAGCGCCGATCGGCTGGCCCTCGCGCAGCTTGAACTGAGCGATGGACTTGCGAGCGTTCGTGACCTGGGGCTTCTGGCCGGTGATGGCCGTGAGGTCCTTGACGGCGCCGTCGATGATCTTGCCATCGCGAGCCGCCTCGCCCACACCGGTGTTGACGACGACCTTCACGAGTCCGGGCACCTGGTGCACGTTCGTGAAGCCGAAGTCCTTCTTCAGCTGGGCGGAGATCTCGTTGCGGTACTTCTGCTTGAGGCGCGGCTGGTAGGCGCCAGCCTTCGCGGCAGTAGTGGTCGTGGCCATTAGTCAGCGTCCTTCTCGGATACCGCAGCGGCATCCTTCTTGGCCTTCGGCTCCGCCTTGGCGGGCTTCTCCGAAGCGGTGGTGTCAGCAGCCGAACCCCTGAGGGCCTTCGACTTCTTGGTCTCAACGCGACGCGACTTCTTGAAGTAGCGCACGCGCACGGTCTTTCCACGGTCGTCGGTCTCCTCGCGGAATCCGACGCGGGCGGGAAGCTTGGTCTCGGGGTCGACGAGCGCGACGTTCGACACGTGGATCGGCGCCTCCATCGTCTCGATGCCGCCGGTCTTGGTGCCGCGCTGGGTCTGGCCGACCTTGGAGTGCTTGGTGACGTAGTTGACACCCTCCACGATCACGCGGTCCTTCTCAGCGAGAACGCCGATGACACGACCCTGCTTGCCGCGGTCTCCGCCACGATCCTGGGTCGGGCCGCTGATGACCTGCACGAGGTCACCCTTGCGAATGTTCGCCATGGTTACAGCACCTCCGGTGCGAGCGAGATGATCTTCATGAACTTCTTGTCGCGAAGCTCGCGACCGACCGGTCCGAAGATGCGGGTGCCACGGGGGTCCCCGTCGGCCTTGAGGATGACGGCAGCGTTCTCGTCGAACTTGATGTACGAGCCGTCGGGACGACGGGTCTGCTTGACGACGCGCACGATGACCGCCTTGACGACATCGCCCTTCTTGACGTTGCCACCGGGGATCGCGTCCTTGACGGTCGCGACGATGACGTCACCGAGGCCGGCGTAACGACGGCCGGAGCCACCGAGCACACGGATGGTGAGCAGCTCCTTGGCGCCGGTGTTGTCGGCGACCTTGACGCGTGATTCCTGCTGCAGCATGGTTACTTGGCCTTTTCGAGGATCTCGACCAGGCGCCAGCGCTTGGACGCGCTGAGCGGACGGGTCTCGCTGATGACGACCAGGTCGCCGATGCCGGCCGTGTTGGCCTCATCGTGCGCCTTCACCTTGGAGGTGCGGCGGATGACCTTGCCGTACAGGGGGTGCTTAACGCGGTCCTCGACCTCGACGACGATGGTCTTGTCCATCTTGTCGCTCGTGACGTATCCACGACGGGTCTTGCGGTATCCGCGGGCGAGCTCGGCGGTAGCCGCAGCCTTCTCTTCTACTTTCGCCATGACTATGCCTCCTTCGTCTCTGCATCGACGTCTGCTGCGGGCCCAGCCGCGGCATCCGTCGTCTTGGCCTTGGTCGTGGCGGCCTTCTTGGCCTTGGCCGGAGCCTCCACGACAACGGGGGTTGCCCGGATGCCCAGCTCGCGCTCACGGATGACCGTGTAGATGCGAGCGATGTCGCGCTTGACCGCGCGAATGCGTCCGTGGCTCTCGAGCTGGCCGGTCGCCGACTGGAAGCGAAGGTTGAAGAGTTCTTCCTTCGCCTTCTTCAGTTCGTCGAGCAGTCGCTCGTCTTCAAAGGTGTCCAGCTCGGCGGGTGCGAGCTCCTTGGTGCCGATCGCCATTATGCGTCGCCCTCCTCGCGCTTGATGATGCGTGCCTTGAGGGGCAGCTTGTGGATGGCACGGGTCATGGCCTCGCGAGCAAGCTGCTCGCTGACACCGGCGACCTCGAAGAGGACGCGACCCGGCTTGATGTTGGCGATCCACCACTCGGGCGAACCCTTACCGGAACCCATGCGGGTTTCGGCCGGCTTCTTGGTGAGCGGACGGTCGGGGTAGACGTTGATCCACACCTTTCCACCACGCTTGATGTGACGGGTCATGGCGATACGAGCTGCCTCGATCTGCCGGTTCGTCACATACGCGGGGGTGAGGGCCTGGATGCCGAACTCGCCGAACGAGACGACGGTGCCACCGGTGGCCTGGCCGCTACGGCCGGGGTGGTGCTGCTTGCGGTGCTTGACCTTGCGTGGGATCAACATGGTTACGCCTCAACTCCTGCTGCGACCGGTGCATCGGCCTTGGGGGCCGTCGAGCGGGGCGGACGGCTGTCGCGGCGGTCGCCGCCACGGTCGTCACGACGCTCCGGACGGGTTGACTTCTGGTTGGCCTGCTCGCGAGCGAGCTCCTTGTTCGTGATGTCGCCCTTGTAGATCCAGACCTTCACGCCGATGCGGCCGAACGTCGTCTTGGCCTCGTAGAAGCCGTAGTCGATGTTGGCGCGCAGGGTGTGCAGCGGAACGCGACCCTCGCGGTAGAACTCGGAGCGGCTCATCTCGGCGCCGCCGAGACGACCGGAGACCTGGATGCGGACACCCTTGGCACCGGCGCGCTGAGCGCCCTGCAGACCCTTGCGCATCGCGCGGCGGAACGCCACACGAGCGGAGAGCTGCTCGGCAATGCCCTGAGCAACCAGCTGAGCCTCGGCCTCGGGGTTCTTCACCTCGAGGATGTTGAGCTGGATCTGCTTGCCCGACAGCTTCTCGAGGTCGGCGCGGATGCGCTCGGCCTCGGCGCCGCGGCGACCGATCACGATGCCCGGGCGGGCAGTGTGGATGTCCACGCGGACGCGGTCACGGGTGCGCTCGATCTCGATGCGCGCCACACCGGCGCGGTCGAGGGAGGTCTTGAGCAGGTTGCGGATCTTGATGTCCTCAGCCACGTAGTCGCTGTAACGCTGACCGGCCTTGGTGCTGTCGGAGAACCAACGCGACACGTGGTCGGTGGTGATTCCCAGACGGAAACCGTAGGGGTTTACCTTCTGTCCCATTACTTCTTCCCTGCCTTCTCGGCCTTGGGGGCCGCCTCGGCGATGTGGTCGGGCGTTGCCAGCACGATGGTGATGTGGCTGGTGCGCTTGAGGATCTGGAAGGCGCGACCCTGAGCACGCGGCTGGAACCGCTTCAGGGTGGTGCCCTCGTCGACGAACGCGCGGGCGACGAACAGATCCTGCTCGTCGAGGTAGCTGTTCGAGGCATCCGCCTTGACACGCGCGTTGGCGATCGCGGAGGCGACGAGCTTGTAGACCGGCTCGCTCGCTCCCTGCGGGGCGAACTTGAGGATCGCGAGAGCCTCGTGAGCCTGCTTGCCGCGGATCAGGTTGACGACGCGACGGGCCTTGGTTGCAGTGACGCGGATGTGCTTCACGCGGGCGATTGATTCGACCATTAGCGACGACGACCCTTCTTGTCATCCTTCTCGTGTCCACGGAAGGTGCGGGTGGGCGAGAACTCGCCGAGCTTGTGGCCCACCATGGTCTCGGTGACGAACACCGGGATGTGCTTGCGACCGTCGTGCACCGCGATGGTGTGACCCAGCATTGCCGGGATGATCATCGAGCGGCGCGACCAGGTCTTGATCACGTTCTTGTTGCCGGCCTCGTTCGCCTTAACGACCTTCTGCAGCAGGTGGTCGTCGACGAAGGGGCCCTTCTTCAGACTGCGTGGCATCTTCTGACTCTCCTACTTGCGCTTCTTGCCGACGTTGCGTCGACGAACGATGAACTGGTCACTGGCGAGCTTGCGCTTGCGGGTGCGGCCTTCCTTCTGGCCCCAGGGGGTGACGGGGTGACGTCCACCGGACGTCTTGCCCTCACCACCACCGTGCGGGTGGTCGACCGGGTTCATGGCGACACCACGAACAGTCGGGCGCACGCCCTTCCAGCGCATACGGCCGGCCTTGCCCCAGTTGATGTTCGACTGCTCGGCGTTGCCGACCTCGCCGATCGTGGCGCGGCAGCGCACATCCACGTTGCGGATCTCACCCGAGGGCAGACGCAGCTGGGCGTACGGGCCGTCCTTGGCGACCAGACGAACGGATGCACCGGCCGAACGGGCCATCTTGGCACCGCCGCCCGGGCGCAGCTCGATCGCGTGGATGACCGTACCGACGGGGATGTTCTTCAGCGGCAGGTTGTTGCCCGGCTTGATGTCAGCCGACGGACCCGACTCGATGATGTCGCCCTGGCTGAGCTTGTTCGGCGCGATGATGTAGCGCTTCGTGCCGTCCACGAAGTGCAGCAGCGCAATGCGCGCCGTGCGGTTCGGGTCGTACTCGATCTCGGCGACCTTGGCGTTGACGCCGTCCTTGTCGTTGCGCTTGAAGTCGATCACGCGGTACTGGCGCTTGTGGCCACCACCGATGTGACGCGTCGTGATGCGACCGGCGTTGTTGCGGCCACCCGTCTTGGGCAGCGGACGCAGCAGCGACTTCTCCGGGGTCGAGCGGGTGATCTCGGCGAAGTCTGCGACCGAGGAACCGCGACGACCGGGGGTCGTGGGCTTGTACTTGCGAATAGCCATGATTTTCTCCTCGGTCCCTAGCCGACAGCCGTGAAGATGTCGATGGAACCGGACTTGAGCGTGACGATCGCACGCTTGGTGTCCTTGCGCTTACCGAGTCCGAACTTGGTGCGACGGGTCTTGCCCGTGCGGTTCAGAGTGTTGACCGAGCCGACCTTGACGTCGAAGATCTTCTCGATGGCGAGCTTGATTTCGGTCTTGTTGGCACGGGGGTCCACCACGAAGGTGTACTTGCCGTCATCGATCAGGCTGTAGCTCTTCTCGGAGACGACCGGAGCGATGATGATGTCGCGGGGATCCTTGTACGTGGTGGCGCTCATGCGCTGACCTCTTCCTTCTTGTCAGAAGCCACGGCTGTGTTTTCTTTCTTCGTCGCGAACGCGACGAACGACTCATAAGCGCCCTGGGTGAAGACGATGTCGTCGCTCACCAGAACGTCGTAAGCGTTGAGCTGGTCGAAGGGCAGCACGTGAACGGTCGACAGGTTGCGCACGCTCTTGTAGCTCACCTCGTCTTCACGCTGGAGCACGATGAGCACGTTCTTGCTGGGCGCGATGTCGGCAAGCAGAGCCGCGACGGCGCGGGTGGAGGGAACGTTGCCCACCGAGAGCGAGTCGATGACGTGTAGGCGCTCGCCACGAGCCCGGTCGGAGAGAGCACCACGCAGAGCGGCGGCGATCATCTTCTTGGGGGTGCGCTGCGAGTAGTCACGCGGGTGCGGACCGTGCACGATGCCACCACCCTTCATCTGAGGGGCGCGGATCGAGCCCTGACGAGCGCGACCGGTTCCCTTCTGCTTGAAGGGCTTGCGGCCGGCACCGGAGACCTCGCCGCGGCGCAGCGTGTTGTGCGTTCCCTGGCGGGCGGCGGCGCGCTGGGCGACGACGACCTGGTGGATGAGCGGCACGTTGGTCTGCACATCGAACACCTCGGCGGGAAGGTCGAGAGAGGTGACCTTCGTGCCCTTGGCGTTGATGACGTCGATTGAAGCGTTAGCCATGAGCCTTACGCTCCCTTCACTGCGTTGCGAACGAAGACGATACGACCACGAGCACCGGGCACGGCGCCCTTGACGAGCAGGATGCCCTTCTCGAGGTCGACCGAGTGGACGGTCAGGTTGAGCACGGTGACGCGGTCGCCACCCATGCGGCCCGCCATGCGCATGCCCTTGAAGACACGGCTGGGGGTCGAGGATGCACCGATCGAGCCGGGCTTGCGGTGGTTGCGGTGCGAACCGTGGCTGGAGGAGACGCCCTTGAAGTTGTGGCGCTTCATGACACCGGCGAATCCCTTGCCCTTGCTGGTGCCGACGACGTCGACCTTCTTGCCGGGCTCGAAGATGTCGACGGTGAGCTCCTGGCCGAGGCTGTACTGGGCGGCATCCGCGGTGCGCAGCTCGGTGAGGTGGCGGCGCGGCGTGACGCCGGCCTTCTCGAAGTGGCCGGTGAGGGGCTTCGTCACCTTGCGCGGGTCGATCTGCCCGTAGGCGATCTGCACGGCGCTGTAGCCGTCGACCTCGGGGGTGCGCAGCTGCGTCACGACGTTGGGGGTGATCTCGACGACGGTCACGGGAACGAGCTTGTTGTTCGCGTCCCAGACCTGCGTCATGCCGAGCTTCTTGCCCAGCAGACCCTTGGTGGTCTTAGTAGTTGACATGGTCGTGATTCCTAGAGCTTGATCTCGATGTTGACGTCGGCCGGCAGGTCGAGACGCATGAGCGAGTCGACAGCCTTGGGCGTCGGGTCGATGATGTCGATGAGCCGCTTGTGGGTGCGCTTCTCGAAGTGCTCGCGGCTGTCCTTGTACTTATGGGGAGAACGGATCACCGCGATGATGTTCTTCTCCGTCGGCAGCGGCACGGGGCCGACAACCGTTGCACCAGCACGGGTAACCGTGTCGACGATCTTGCGCGCCGACGAGTCGATGACCTCGTGGTCATACGACTTCAGTCGGATGCGGATCTTCTGTCCCGCCATAACGGACTCACCTTCTGTGTTTTGTTGCTACGCACCACTGTTTATGTGTCAATGTGATCAACCCCCGCCTTGCACAGCAGTGCACAGCGCCGCAGTAATCAGCGCAGCTGTGCACAAACACAGCGAGAGGTGATTGAGCTTCGTTCTGCCCCCTGCGGCCTAGACTCTCGCTCTTGGAGCGGGTCTATGCACAACCTGGGAGTGATCCGCACGCGCGAAGCGGCGAAGTGTTGAACTAGACGAGTTTGCCATACTCCGGCATTTGCTGCAACCCGGGCGTGTCGCGCCTGCCCGAGGCGAGAACATGGCGCACGAGAGGCACCCCGGGACGGTACGCGAGGTGGACGTAGCTGGGTGCGTCGAGAATCGCGAGGTCCGCTCGCGCGCCGACCCGCAGGTGGCCGATATCGTCGCGACGCAGGGCGGCCGCGCCGCCTGCGGTCGAGGCCCACAGTGCCTCGGCAGGGGTCATTCCCATGTCCCGCACGGCGAACGCAACCATGAGCGGCATCGACGTGGTGAAACTGGAGCCCGGGTTGCAGTCACTCGCGAGCGCGACCGTCGCACCGGCGTCGAGGAGGCGACGGGCATCCGGCCACGGCTGTCGCGTCGAGAACTCGACCCCGGGCAGCAGGGTCGCAACGGTGTCGCTGCCGGCTAGGGCCTCGACGTCACCGTCGGAGAGGAACGTGCAGTGATCGACGCTCGCGGCTCCGAGCTCGACGGCGAGACGCACCCCTTCTGAAAGCCCCAGCTGCCCCGCATGGACCCGTGCACCGAGCCCCTTCGCGATACCCGCCTCGAGGATGCGGCGGCTCTCATCGACCGTGAACGCCCCCGCCTCGCAGAACACGTCGATCCACCGGCAATGCGGTGCACAGGCGTCGAGCATCTCGCCGGTGACCAGGTCGATGTACTCGTCACGGTCGCCCTCGGGCACTACGTGTGCACCGAGGAAGGTGACCTCGGCCGTCAGCGTCGCCGCGAGCGTCACGCTGCGCAGTTCGTCGGCGACCGTGAGACCGTATCCGCTCTTGATCTCCATGGTCGTCGTGCCCTGCGCGCGCGCCTCGGCCACCAGTCGCGTCGCGGTGGCCAGCAGCTGCTCGTCTGACGCCTCCCGCGTGAGCCGCACCGTGCGGCGAATTCCACCCGCTTCGTAGCTGCGCCCCGCCATGCGCGCCTCGAACTCGTCGGCGCGATCCCCCGCGAACACGACGTGGCTGTGGCTGTCGACGAAGCCCGGGATGACGCAGCCCCCCGCCGCGTCGATGCGCGTATCGGCGCTCGGCGCCGACGCCGCCTCCCCCCACCACGCGACGACGCCATCCTCGACGAGAAGCGCGGCTTCGCGCACCTCGGGCCGCTCCTCGTCGTGGGTGACGAGCAGCGCGATGTCGTCGATGAGTACCGTCGTCATCGCTGGGCGACACCCTCGATGATCTCCAGCACGCAGAGGGCGGCGAGGCGCACGGTGCGGCCGTCCGGTGCGTCGGCCGAGGCATCCACCTCGGTGATGTCGACGGACGTGACCGCGGGGTGAGCACCGGCCGCCCGCGCGGCAGCGCGAAGCTCGCTCGCCGTGATTCCCCCGGGAACGCTGGCCGGGCACGCCGGCGCGACCGACCGGTCGCACACGTCGACGTCGAGGTCGACGTGCACGGGGCCGCCCGCGGCGGCCGCACGATCGAGTGCTTCCGTCATGACCTCGGCGATCGATCTGGTGCGCAGCGCATCACGGCTCACGACGGCGATGCCCGCGGCTCGGGCGCGCTCGCGGTACGCCGTCGAATTGGCCAGCGGCTCGATGCCCACCTGCGTGACACGGTGGCCATCGAGTCCCGCGTGCAGCAGCTGGCGCACGGGAGACCCGTTGCTGACGCCGTCCCGCAGATCGTGGTGGGCGTCGACTGTCACGAGGCCGGCGGTGCCGATCGCCGAGCCCCAGCGACCGAGGGCGACCCCGACGGTGGCGGCATTGTCACCGCCGATGGCGATGACGACTCGCGCGTCGACGGCTGCAACCCAAGCGCTGGCATCAGTGCCATCGGGATCGACCGCATCGCCGGCGTCGACGATGCGCAGGGGGGTCTCGAGGCTGTAACGGCGCACCGCTTCCCGCACCGCGCCCGGGGTGAGGTGGGCTTGCGTCGGCGAGAGCGACGTGCGGAAGGTCGGCATACCGATGATGGCGACATCCGCTCGCTCGCCCGCGGCCGGCGCGGGCCAGTCACCCGCCCGCGGCCAGAGTGCATCGTGCGGCAGCATCAGCCCTCCTGCATCGGAACTCTGACGCCGAGCCTATCCGCGACGGCGATCGCCTCGTCGTACCCGGCATCGACGTGGCGGATCACGCCCATGCCCGGGTCATTGGTCAGCACTCGGGCGATCTTCTCCCCCGCGAGCGCCGTGCCGTCGGCGACGGTCACCTGGCCCGCGTGAATGGACCGACCCATGCCGACACCCCCGCCGTGATGGATGGAGACCCAGGTCGCACCCGACGCCGTGTTGACGAGGGCGTTCAGCAATGGCCAGTCGGCGATGGCATCCGAACCGTCCTTCATCGCTTCGGTCTCGCGGTAGGGGCTGGCCACCGACCCCGAGTCGAGGTGGTCGCGCCCGATCACGATGGGTGCGGCGAGCTCACCGGAGGCAACCATGTCATTGAACCGCTCGCCAGCCACGTCGCGCTCGCCGTAACCCAGCCAGCAGATGCGCGCGGGCAACCCCTGGAAGTGCACGCGCTGCTGAGCCAGCGGAATCCACCGCTGCAGGGATCGATTCTCGGGGAACAGCTCCAGCACGGCTCGGTCGGTCTTCGCGATGTCGCTCGCCTCCCCGCTGAGGGCTGCCCAACGGAACGGGCCCTTGCCCTCCGCGAACAGCGGGCGGATGTAGGCGGGCACGAACCCCGGGAAGGCGAACGCCTCCGCATACCCCGCGGCGAGCGCCTCGGTGCGGATGTTGTTGCCGTAGTCGAACACTTCGGCGCCCGCGCGCTGGAATCCCACCATCGCCTCGACGTGCACCGCCATCGACTCCCGCGCGCGCTGCGCGAACCCCTCCTTGCCCCGCTCGGTCTCCCACTCGTCGAACTCGACCCCGAGCGGCAGGTACGCGAGCGGGTCGTGGGCGCTCGTCTGATCGGTGACGATGTCGATCTGGGCGCCCCTCGCGAGCAGGTCGGGCACGACGGATGCCGCGTTGCCGAGCACTCCGATCGACAGGGGTCTTCTGGCATCCCTCGCCCCGTATGCCAGCTCGAGCGCATGATCGAGGCTGTCGGCCGCGACGTCGAGGTAGCCGTGCTGGATGCGGCGCGAGATGCGGCTCGCGTCGACATCGACGCAGATCGCAACCCCGCCGTTCATGGTCACCGCCAGCGGCTGGGCGCCACCCATGCCGCCAAGACCGGCCGTCAGCGTTATCGTGCCCGCGAGGGTGCCACCGAACTTCTTCTCGGCGACGGCCGAGAAGGTCTCGAACGTGCCCTGAAGGATGCCCTGCGTGCCGATGTAGATCCACGACCCCGCCGTCATCTGGCCGTACATCGTGAGGCCCAGTTGCTCGAGGCGACGGAACTCGTCCCAGTTGGCCCAGTCGCCCACGAGGTTCGAATTGGCCAGCAGCACTCGCGGCGCCCACTCGTGGGTCTGCATGACGCCGACCGGCTTGCCGGACTGCACGAGCAGTGTCTCGTCACCCCTGAGCGTCTCCAGAGTTCTGACGATCGCGTGGTAGCTCGGCCAGTCGCGGGCGGCCTTGCCGGTGCCGCCGTAGACGACGAGGCTCTCGGGATGCTCCGCCACCTCGGGATCGAGGTTGTTCTGCAGCATCCGCAGAGCCGCTTCCTGCGGCCAGCCGAGTGTGTGAAGCGTCGAGCCTCGGTGCGCTGTGATCATCGTGTTGCTCCAATCCCGCTTGCCGCGAGCAGTGTTCCGTTGACGACCGCGTCGACGGCGGCCTGAATGTCAAGCGCGAGATACCGATCGGGGCCCGGTCCGGGCACGACCTCTCGCAGTGCGCCGATGACGGCCGCGCTCACCGTCGACGGTCGGGCGCCGCGCATCTCGATGCCGCGAGCCGCCGTCATGAGTTCGATGGCGAGCACGCGCTGCAGCCCGTCGATGCTGCGGCGGAGCTTGCGTGCGGCACTCCAGCCCATCGACACGTGGTCCTCCTGCATGGCACTGGTGGGGATGGAGTCGACGGATGCCGGCGCCGCCAGGCGCTTCAGCTCGCTCACGATTCCCGCCTGCGTGTACTGCGCGATCATGTGACCGGAATCGACCCCCGGATCCTGGGCCAGGAACGGATTGAGCCCGCCGTTGCGCGTCTTGTCGAGAAACCTGTCGGTGCGCCTCTCGCTCATGCTCGCGACATCCGCGGTCACTATCGCGAGGAAGTCGAGCACGTAGCCGACCGGCGCACCATGGAAGTTGCCGTTCGATTCGACTCGACCGTCGAGCGTCACGACCGGATTGTCGATGGCGCTGGCGAGTTCGATCCCGGCCACCCGGCGAGCGTGATCGACGGTGTCGCGGGCGGCCCCGTGCACCTGGGGGGCGCAGCGCAGGGAGTAGGCATCCTGCACCCGCGTGAACCCGGTGGTCTGATGGGCGGCGATCGCGCCGGAGTCCTCGAGCATTGTGCGCATGTGTGCGGCACTGGTCGCCTGACCGGGATGCGGTCGCAGCGCCTGCAGGTCGCTCGCGAACACCGCATCCGTGCCCGCGAGACCCTCGACGCTCATCGCTGCTGCGAGGTCGGCAGTGTCCAGCAGGTCGTCGAGGTCACCGATGGCGATGGCGAGCATCCCGAGCATCCCGTCGGTTCCATTGATGAGGGCGAGTCCCTCCTTCTCGCGTAGCACGAGAGGCTCGATGCCCGCGGCCGCAAGGGCGTCGGCGGCGGGGAGTGCCGCGCCATCCACTCGGACGCTGCCCTCGCCCATCGCCGCCAGCGCGCAGTGCGCGAGCGGGGCCAGGTCGCCGGAGCAGCCGAGACTGCCGTACTCGCCGACGATCGGCGTGATGTCGGCGTTGAGCATGGCGGCGTAGGTCTGTGCCACCTCCGGTCGCACTCCCGTGCGACCGGTCGCCATGGTCGACAAGCGCAGGAGCATGGTGGCCCGCACGACCTCGCGCTCCACCTCCGGGCCCGAACTCGCCGCGTGGCTTCGCACGAGCGATCGCTGCAACTGCAAGCGCTGCTCGATCGGGATGTGCTTCGTGGCGAGAGCGCCGAACCCCGTCGAAATGCCGTAGTGGGGCTGCGGATCCTCCGCCAGTGCCTCGATGACCGCTCGGGATGCCGCCATCTCCGCGATCGACGCGGGTGCCACGACCACGGGCATCCCGTCGCGGGCCACGGCGATCACCTCCGCCACGCCGAGGGGGCCGACTCCGACTGTGACTTCGCTCATGGGGATCATTGAACGCCTCCAGCGCCCCGTCTGCGATGGGTGTACGCCATACTCTGTATGAGATTTCAGACAGGAGCGACGGATGCCACGGATACCCGCAGCGCGCAACACCCTCGCCGTGCTGCGCTACCTTGCCGGCCGGAGCGGCCCGGTGCGGGCACCCAAGCTCGCTCGAGATCTCGGGATGCCGCGCTCCTCCGTCTACCAGCTCGTGCGCGTGATGATGGACGAAGGCTTCGTGGTGCACTACCCCGAGGACCGGGCGTACGGACTGAGTGCGCTCGTGGTCGAGATCGGATCGGCGTCGATGCAGACCGAACGTCTCGGTCGCCTTGCCGGTCCGCTGATGGACCGGCTGGTTGCCGAGTCACCGGTGGCCGTGGTCGCCCACCTTGCCGTTCTGACCGGAACCGAGGTCACCTACATCGGCAAGGTGCAGGGCGCCAGGGCACCGACCACGGTGTCGTCGGTGGGCGTGCGGCTGCCCGCGCATCTGACGGCGACCGGGCGGGCCATGCTGGCGGCACTGCCCCCATCGCAGATCCGTGCCCTGTACCCGACACGCGACTCCCTGGTCCGGCGCGTCGGGCCGGGGCCAGCCACACTCGCCGAGCTCGACGCGCTTCTGCTCCGCACCCGCGAACGCGGGTGGGCAGCAGAACAGGGCGACGTCATGGCCGACTACTCGTCGGTCGGCGCGGCCGCCCTCGACCACAAGGGCTACCCGATCGCCGCGATCGGGGTCACGTTCCGTTCCGGAATCACGGATGACGCGGTCGACGCGCTCGGCGCAACCGTCGTGACAACGGCGGCCGCCCTGGGTGCACGCACACTGGGGCGGGCCTAGACCATACTGGGGCTGTGATCGCAGGCGACCGCTTCCGGGCCGGGGTCGAGCGGGTGACCTCAGCGGTGCGCGGCTCACCCACCGCCCGGGTTCTCGTGAGCCGGCTGCCGCTCGCAGCCGGTCTGAGCGCCCTGCTTCTGCCACTCATCGCCGTGGGCACCCTTGCGATCGTCTGGCCCGGCGGCGGTCAGCCCCCGGGCGAGTTCGATCGCTTCGGACCGGCCGGGGCAGCGCTGCTGACGGGCCAGTGGACCCTGCCGTACTCGGACGCGGGCGTGCAGGCCGGGCCGTTCGAGCTTGCGGGCTACGGCCTGGCGGCACTGCTCGGAGTCTCGGGCGTTGTCGGCTGGTCGGTATTCGCGATCATCGGCGGGTATCTGCTCACCGTCTCGCTGCTGCTGGTGCTCTTCCTGCCCAGGGATGGGGCGAGCAACCGGCTCGCCCGGTTCGTTCCCCTGGCTGTGGGTGCGGTCGGATGGCTGGCGGTCTTCCTGCCCAGCGCGATCGGGTCGGGGCATCCGTCGCAGGTGGTGATCCCACTCTGCTGGATCGTCGCCGGATGCCTCGCCGCCGAGGGCAGACCCGTCGCGTTCGGTGTGCTGCTCGGGCTCTCGGCCGGCTGGGAGGTGTGGGGCATCCTGGGCGCACCACTGGTTCTGCTCGCAGCTCGACCGCGTCCGGTTCGGGCTGGGCTCGCCGCCCTCGCGACCGTCGCCGTGATCTATCTCCCGTTCGTGATCGCCGGTCCGTTCCGCATGTTCGGCAAGGAGTGGGGAATCGACGGTGGCTCGCTCGTGCACCTACTCCTGCCCGGCGCCGATACCTTTCCCTGGCCGTGGCGTCTCGTGCAGACCGCGGTGGCCCTGATTGCGTGCGCGGGGCTCGCGCTGCTCTGCCGGCGCACCGACCACGGACTGTGGCTCGCCCCGCTCGCGATCGTGGTCGCGAGGCTGGCGTTCGATCCTCTCGTGCTGCCGTACTACTGGATTGCGCCCGTGACGATCGCCCTGTGCTTCGCGGGAGCGTTGGCGCTGCAGCGCAGATGGCTGGGTGCAGGAGCGGCAGCCCTGGTCCCCGTGCTGGCGCTCGTGCCCGGGGGTCGGTCACCCTGGGGCGCGCTGCTCGTGCTCGCGGGATGCATCGCCGCGGGCATCCTCATCGCCGCACGAACACCCGCAGAACAAGCGGTGCGGTGATCGCCACGGCGATCAGGAAGAAGATGCCCGCCTGAACGCCGAGAGCGATCGCGAAGATGTCCGCGCCGCCGTTGATGGCCGACAGGATGACGATCCAGATCAGGTTCACCACCGCGCCGATGAGAGCCGCCAGAAACGATCCACCGATGCCCCAACCCAGTCCCCTGCGCCGAGCCGCACCCACGATGAGCAGCACCACCCAGGTGACGATGCCGATGTCGACGAAACCCAGCACGAGCCGGATTGCCTGGTCGAGGAAGGCCTCCGACGGGCCCATGGCCAGGATGAGCATGAAGTAGAGGCCGGCGAGCACGACGGTCAACACCGTGCCGATGACGGCCTGCAGAACGACGCCGAGGACCCTGCCAGTCATGACGGCATCTTACCGACAGGGGCCGTCGCGTCGACAGGGAGAACGACGAAGGGGCCGGACCCGTACGGGCCCGACCCCTGTCGGTGTGGTCTCGATATGCGGCTTGCGCCGCTACTCGACCAGCGGAACTACTTGAGGATCTTCGTCACCGTTCCGGCGCCGACCGTGCGGCCACCCTCACGGATGGCGAAACGCAGGCCCTCCTCCATGGCGATGGGCTGGATCAGCTCAACCGTCATGTCGGTGGTGTCGCCGGGCATGACCATCTCGGTGCCCTCGGGCAGCGTGATGACGCCGGTGACGTCGGTGGTGCGGAAGTAGAACTGCGGACGGTAGTTCGCGTAGAACGGGTTGTGACGGCCACCCTCATCCTTGGACAGGATGTAGGCGGTGCCCTCGAAGTCCGTGTGCGGCGTGACCGAACCGGGCTTGACGACGACCTGGCCGCGCTCGACGTCCTCGCGCTTGGTGCCGCGGAGCAGCAGACCACAGTTCTCGCCGGCCCAGGCCTCGTCGAGCTGCTTGTGGAACATCTCGATACCCGTGACGGTGGTCTTCTGAACGGGGCGGATGCCCACGATCTCCACGTCGGAGTTGATCGCCAGCGTGCCACGCTCGGCGCGGCCCGTCACGACGGTTCCACGACCGGTGATCGTGAAGACGTCCTCGATCGGCATGAGGAACGGCTTGTCCTTATCGCGCACCGGGTCCGGAACGGACTCGTCGACGGCGGCCATGAGGTCGAGGATGGACTGGGTCCACTTCTCGTCACCCTCGAGAGCCTTGAGGCCCGAGACGCGCACGACGGGAGCGTTGTCGCCGTCGAAGCCCTGGCTCGAGAGCAGCTCGCGAACCTCGAGCTCAACGAGCTCAAGGATCTCCTCGTCCTCGACCATGTCGGACTTGTTGAGCGCGACCAGCAGGTACGGCACGCCGACCTGCTTGGCGAGCAGCACGTGCTCGCGGGTCTGCGCCATGGGACCGTCGGTCGCCGCAACCACGAGGATCGCGCCGTCCATCTGGGCCGCACCGGTGATCATGTTCTTGATGTAGTCAGCGTGGCCGGGTGCGTCGACGTGCGCGTAGTGGCGCTTCGCCGTCTCGTACTCGACGTGCGAGATGTTGATCGTGATACCACGCTGGCGCTCTTCCGGCGCCGAGTCGATCGACGCGAAGTCGCGCTGAACGTTGGTCGCGGACGGGAACTTGTCAGCCAGCACCTTGGAGATCGCCGCGGTGAGCGTCGTCTTTCCGTGGTCAACGTGACCGATCGTTCCGATGTTTACGTGCGGCTTGCTCCGCTCGAACTTGGCCTTAGCCACTGTGGGTCCTCCTCAGGACTCGGTGCCAAGCATCCGACTGGTTGTCGGATGCTGAGGCGTTTGGTGTGTGTTTATGTTAGTTGGTTTGTGCTGGCGGACTCCTGCGAGTCCTGGGGGCTATTCGCCCTTGTTCTTCTGGATGATCTCGTCAGCCACCGCTTTGGGAACTTCCGAGTAGCTGTCGAAGCTCATCGAGTACACCGCGCGACCGGAGGTCTTGGACCTCAGGTCACCCACGTAACCGAACATTTCCGACAGTGGCACCTTGGCGGTGACGACCTTGACTCCGGTCGCATCCTCCATGGACTGGATCTGACCGCGCCGCGAGTTCAGGTCACCGATGACGTCACCCATGTATTCCTCAGGGGTGCGCACCTCGACGGCCATCAGCGGCTCGAGCAGAACGGGGCTGGCCTTGCGGGCCGCTTCCTTGAACGCCATGGATCCGGCGATCTTGAAGGCCATTTCCGAGGAGTCCACATCGTGGGCGGCACCGTCGAGGATGATGCCTCGCACGCCGACCATCGGGTACCCGGCGAGAACGCCGACCGCCATCGATGCCTGGAATCCGGCATCGATCGACGGGATGTACTCGCGCGGGATGCGCCCACCCGTGACCTTGTTCTCGAACTCGTAGATCTTCTCGGGCGTGACTTCCATCGGCTCGAGCGAGATCTGCACCTTCGCGAACTGGCCGGAACCACCGGTCTGCTTCTTGTGGGTGTAGTCGTGCTTGTCCACAGTGCGGCGGATCGTCTCGCGGTAGGCGACCTGGGGCTTGCCCACGTTGGCCTCGACGTTGAACTCGCGCTTCATGCGGTCGACAAGGATGTCGAGGTGAAGCTCGCCCATGCCCTTGATGACCGTCTGGCCGGTGTCCTGGTTCTGCTCCGTGCGGAAGGTCGGGTCCTCCTCAGCGAGCTTCTGGATGGCGACACCCAGCTTCTCCTGGTCGGCCTTCGTCTTCGGCTCGATCGCGACCTCGATCACGGGCTCCGGGAACGTCATCGACTCGAGCACGACCTGGCTGTTCGGGTCGCAGAGGGTGTCGCCCGTGGTGGTGTCCTTGAGGCCGATGACCGCGTAGATGTGGCCAGCGGTGACACTGTCGACCGGGTTCTCCTTGTTGGCGTGCATCTGGAAGATCTTCCCGATGCGCTCCTTCTTGCCCTTGGTCGAGTTGATCAGCTGAGCACCCGAGTCGGCCTGGCCGGAGTACACGCGCACGTAGGTGAGGCGACCGAAGAACGGGTGCACAGCAACCTTGAACGCGAGTGCCGCGAACGGCTCCTTGGCGTCGGGGTGACGCTCGACGACGACACTCTCGTCGCGCACGTCGTGACCCTCAGTTGCGGGAACGTCCAGCGGGCTCGGCAGGTAGTCGACGACGGCATCCAGCATGGGCTGCACGCCGCGGTTCTTGAACGCCGAGCCACACAGCACCGGGTAGATCTCGCTGTTGACCGTGAGCTTGCGGATCGCCTTCTTGATCTCGGCGACCGAGAAGTCGGTGTCACCGTTGAGGTAACGCTCGAGCAGCTCGTCGTCGGTCTCGGCGACAGTCTCCAGGAGGATGGCGCGGTACTCGTTGGCCTTCTCGACCAGGTCGGCCGGGATCTCCTCGATGGCGTACTTGGCGCCCATCTCGACGTCACCCTTCGAGTCGCCGCGCCACGTGAGCGCGCGCATCTCGACGAGGTCGACAACACCCTCGAAGGTGTTCTCGAAACCGATCGGCAGCTGGATGACCAGCGGCTTGGCGCCGAGGCGCTTGATGATCGTGTCGACGGTGAAGTAGAAGTCGGCGCCCAGCTTGTCCATCTTGTTGACGAAGCAGATGCGAGGAACGTCGTACTTGTCGGCCTGGCGCCAGACGGTCTCGGACTGGGGCTCAACGCCCTCCTTGCCGTCGAACACGGCGACCGCGCCGTCGAGCACGCGGAGCGAGCGCTCCACCTCGACGGTGAAGTCCACGTGGCCGGGGGTGTCGATGATGTTGATCTGGTGCTTGTCCCAGAAACAGGTCGTCGCGGCGGACGTGATCGTGATGCCGCGCTCCTGCTCCTGCGCCATCCAGTCCATCGTCGCGGCGCCGTCGTGCACCTCACCGATCTTGTGGGTGATACCCGTGTAGAACAGGATGCGCTCGGTCGTCGTCGTCTTGCCGGCGTCGATGTGAGCCATGATGCCGATGTTGCGGACCTTGTTCAGGTCGGTGAGCACGTCCTGTGCCACGGTGTTCCTACTTTCAGAGGGTGTTGGATTCTGGGCTGGTTGAGTAGCGCGCAGCGCGTATCGAAACTTGGTCTCGATACGCGCTCACGCGCTACTCGACCGGCTGCGGACTACCAGCGGTAGTGCGCGAAGGCCTTGTTCGACTCGGCCATCTTGTGGGTGTCCTCGCGGCGCTTGACCGCGGCACCGAGGCCGTTCGAGGCGTCGAGGATCTCGTTGGTGAGACGCTCGGTCATCGTCTTCTCGCGACGACCCTTGGCGTAGCTCGTGAGCCAGCGCAGGGCGAGGGTGTTGGCGCGGTGCGCCTTGACCTCGACCGGAACCTGGTACGTCGAGCCACCGACGCGGCGGGACTTGACCTCGATGGTGGGGCGCACGTTGTCGAGCGCCTTCTTGAGGGTCACGACAGCATCCTGGCCGTTCTTGGCGGACACGCCCTCGAGTGCACCGTAGACGATGCGCTCGGCGAGGCCCTTCTTGCCATCGAGCAGGATCTTGTTGACGAGCTGGCTCACGATGGGAGCTCCGTAGACCGGGTCCGCGACAACGGGACGCTTCGGTGCTGGTCCTTTACGAGGCATTACTTCTTGTCCATCTTCGCTCCGTAGCGGCTGCGCGCTTGCTTACGGTTCTTGACCGCCTGGGTGTCGAGGGCGCCACGGATGATCTTGTAGCGCACGCCGGGGAGGTCCTTCACGCGACCGCCGCGGACCAGGACCATCGAGTGCTCCTGAAGGTTGTGACCCTCGCCGGGAATGTAGGCCGTGACCTCGGTTCCGTTGGAGAGCTTGACGCGAGCGACCTTACGCAGAGCCGAGTTCGGCTTCTTGGGGGTCGTCGTGTAGACACGCGTGCAAACGCCGCGCTGCTGCGGGTTGGAGCGGAGGGCGGGCGCCTTGGTCTTGACGACCTTCGGCGTGCGTCCCTTACGCACCAACTGCTGAATGGTGGGCACTAAGTAACTCCTTGTAATCGCTGCACGGTGACAGCGTCTTGATGGTTAGCATTCGACTGGCGGGCCGGTCGAGTTCATCTGGACCCACAGGTCGAGCTTTCGCCGAGATTTGTGGGTATGCCGTGGGGGTCGTTCGATGAGCGAACCCGGTGGTGCGAAGTGCAATGACTCGAAGGCATGCTTCAAGCGCACGACAAAGCGCACACCTCGCCAAGAATAGTCTTGCCGGACACGCCGGTCAAATGATTGCGCTCACGGCTGAACCGCTCGAACGACCAGCACGGTCAGCGCGGAGAGCCCGGCGGCAGCGGCCACGAACGGGCTGAGCGCGAAGTGTGCGCCGGCCAGCAGCATCCATGTGCCGTCTGCGCGGGTCACCGTGTACCCGATCGCGCCGATGAGGATGACCGCGAGATAGGTTCCGAAGCCAGCGATCGCGACCGCCGCGAGCACCCTCGCCGGGCGTCGCCAGAGCACCAGCCACGTCACGACACCGCCGGCAACGGCCATGGCCGGGCCGAGCAGTGGGCCCGCATCCGGGTAGTCGATCACGTCGCGGTCGAGCAGCAGGCTGAGAATCCCCCAGCCTGCTACGACGGCCGCGACGTAGACGACAGCGGCGAGTACGGGCAGTAAGGCCGGATTAGACGGCGGTGGCAGCTGCGGAGGTGCGCTCATGCTCCGCCTTCTTCTGGGCGACTTCGCGCTCCCACGTCTCGTGGGCGGTGGCGTTGCGCACCTTGAGGCGGCGTCCGCGACGGCTGATCAGAGCGCCCGTCCACATCGAGACCTCACGCGCCACGAGGCCGGCCGCGATCACGAGCGGGTTGGTGAGCCCCAGAGCGAGCAGCGCCGCGGCCTCGGACGGGGTCTTCAGGATGACGCCCTGGCCGAGTAGCAGCACGCCCACGGTGCCGAAGTAGACCACCAGACCCACGAAGATGCTGCCGAGCACGTAGGCGGCCCATCCGGCGCGGTTCACGATGATCACCAGGAGTACCGCGCCGATGATGTAGAACAGCACGGGAACGTAGAAGCTGGGCTGCGCCAGGAAGGTGACGGTGAAGCGCCCGATGCCGCTGAGGTTGGCGATTGCCGCGACCACCAGCGCGAAGGCCGCCGCGAAGATGAGGCCGGATGCGATGGCGAGAACCGAACCGATACCGCGGTTGCCCTTCTTCTTGGGCGGGGCGGGAGTCTGCACATAGACGACCTGGGGCGAGGGGGTCTCGACAGGCGGGCTGTCGATGACGACGGGCTCGACCTTGGTGGGCTCGCTCGAAGCAGCCGTGGTTGCGGGCTCCTCGATGACCACAGCGTCCTCGATGTCCTCCGGCTTGGTGGTGCGGGGCTTCTTGGGCTCGGGTGACACTGGTGCGTCGCTCATTGCCTACTCCTCCTACCTCGTGGGATATGCGCGCTCAGTCTAGTGAGCGCGGCTGCACGGGAGACAGGGGTTGCTATTGAGCGGCGGCAGGGGGGTCGGCGACCACGAAGATGAACCCGGTGATGGTTGCACCCGGTTCGCCATCGGTAGTGAATTGGATGTCGGTGACCAGAAACAGCCGCTTGTCACCCTGCAGGCCCTTCGCGAAGGTGAAGATCTGGTCGGCGCCACCGGTGACCTTCAGGGACACGCCGATCGTGAAGAATCGGTTCGTCAGAGACGGGTTAAGGCCGGCCGCCGGCGCGTTGGGGTCGGTAGCGGTGGACTCCTCCGGCTTCACCGTGTCGGGATTGGTCGCCGCGGTTGGATCCACGGAACCGCCGTAAACGGCCGCCTCAAGTGACGTGAGGTTCGTCAGTATCAGCCCATTGGCCGCCGCGTCCGTGACGATCTGGTCCGAGAACACATCCAGTGCTGCCGACGCGGGCACCGAGACCTGAAGCTTCTTGAGCTCGTCCTGGTAGGTCTTGATCTTGGAGAACTGCTCCTTGAGGAGCACGTTCGCCTGCTCCTGCGCCAAGTTCTGGCTGTCCACGTTCTGGCGCTGGGTCGCAGCCGCGTCGCCCTCGGCGAGCTTGGGTGAGATGCCGACGACCCAGCCGAGCACGACTATCGCGATACTGGCGAGCACCGCCCCGAAAATCCACAGTCGGTTCGACATCAGTTGCTCGCCTCCTCACCGGCGGGGAAACGGCCCGAGAGTGCGTCGGCTCCCAGGTTGTAGGTGAACTGCGTCGTGTAGGACTCGCCATCCTTGGTGATCACGTCAGCGGTGACATCCACAAAACCAGGGATCTTCGAGATCTGCGCGACGAACGGTTGCACCGGGAACGGGCCAGCGGACGCGATCACGAAGGTGATGGTGGCGACCCTCGGCTGGCGCAACGGTCCGGCGGGTACGTTGTCAGGCTCCCAGGGAGCGCGGCCATCGACAACGAAACTGCTGATGGTAGTGTCCACCGGAATCAAGTCGCGGATCTTCGTGTAGTACTCGTTCCAGAGCACCTCGGTGGAGACCGCGACGGTGCGGGCATCCTTGACGGCCTGCACGTTGCTGCTCACAGCGGTGACGTCCGCGTATTGGAGTTGCTCGGCCAGAAGCTCGGCGGTGCGCGCCTGGGACACGGCGAGCTCGGCCTCCACGGCTAGAGCGCGAACGGTTGCGAACCCGTAGCCGCCGGCGACGGCGAGCAGCACGATGATCACGAGGGCGACGAGGCCGCGTCGAGCGGATCGCGCCTTCTTGCGCAGGGCGACCTCCGGCGGGAGGAGATTGACGCGCGGCTCGCCACCGATTACGACGGCGTCCCGCTCGGTGCGCTTGCTCATTCCTCCACCCCCAAGGTGAGGCCGATCGCTGTGGTGAGGGCCACGACTTGCTCGCGACTCGCGCGCATCTGCTTGCCCACCGGAACACCACCGAGTGGATCGGCCTGGACAACCTGCACGCCCGTCATCTCGGCCAGAGCACGGCCCACTCCGCGGAGTTCTGAGCCTCCGCCCGCGAGAATGATGCGGGTCAGCTGTGCTCCGGGGTGCGAGTTCAGGTGAAAGGTGAGCGTGTTGCGGATGCTGGTGAGCTGCTCGCCCGCGATCTCATAGACGATCTCGACGGCGGGCCGCTGGTCAGGGGTCGCGTTGGCGGCATCGAGGCCGACCGCGCGCTTGGTCAGTTCCGCGGCCTGCAGCGCAAGCTTGAGTCGCGTTGACAGGGCGCGGGTGATGTCGTCGCCGCCCGACGGGATGATGCGCACGAAGTGCGGTACTCCGCTCTCGGTGATCACGACATTCGTGGAGTTCGCGCCCATACTCACGATCGCCTCAAGGCCGCGGGCGACGCCTACCGGCGCGAGCGCGCGCGCCAGCGCGAAGGGGATGAGGTCGACCTGCGCAACTCGCAGGCCGGCGCGGGTGACCGCCGCGATGTTTGCGTTGACTGCCTCCTTGACGGCGGCGACAAGGAGGCCGTTGATGACCGGGCCATTGTCGCCGTTGGCCTCGCTCACGGGGTAGAAGTCGAGAATCGCCTCGGCCACGGGCACCGGAAGCAGGTCCTGCACGTGAAACTGCAGGGACTCCCGGAGCTGGCCGATCGGCGCGCGGGGCATGGTGAGTTCCCGGGAGAGCACGCGGGGGCCGCCCATGCCGAGCACAACATCCCTCGAGCCGAAGCCGCCCATCGCCCAGAGGCGACGTATGGTCATGGAGACCGTCGACACGTCGATGACCTCGCCGCGGCTGACCGACCCCTCGGGCAGCGGAAGTTCCTGCGTCTTCAGGATCATGCGGCTGGGCTTGTCGGGGTTCTTCACCTCCACCGCGCGCACGCTGGCGCTTCCGATGTCGAGGCCGACGATACGCGCGGTCATGACACTCCCAATCCGAACAGTCCGAGATACCAGGCGGCGATCTCATGGCCCCCGAGGATGCCCACCCAGGCTCCCCCGAGCATCCACGGTCCGAACGGTACAGCCGTCTTGCCCCCGGCCGAGCGCGACACGAGGAGGATCACGCCGAAGACGCCGCCAAGAAGGAACGCTCCGAGCGCGCCCACGGCGAGCACGTCCCAGCCGAGCCATCCCAGATAGATGCCGATGACGCCCGCGAGCTTGACGTCACCGAACCCCATACCGCCGCGCCAGGCCGACGCCAGAGCGAGGTAGACGAGGAACAGTCCAACACCGCCGACAGCAGCCGGCAGGAGAGCGGGCAACGATCCGCCAATGATCGAAGAAACGCCCAGAGTGACGGCGGCGACAGCGTACGACGGCAGCACGAGAACGTTGGGCAGCCGCTGAGTGTCGAGATCGATGAGTGCCAACGCGAGGCTGATGGCAACGAAGTACAGGTAGCCGACGAGCGCGAGGATGCCGGCGACCATCGCCGCCACCGAGGTCGCGGCCGAGATCTCCGGCACGAAGCGCAGGGCGACGAAGACGAAGGCGACGGCGCCAGCGAGCTCGACGAGCGGGTAGCGCACGGAGATGTGCGCGCCGCAATCGCGGCAGCGGCCGCGGAGCACCAACCAGGAGATCACGGGGATGTTGTCGTACCAGCGGATGGGATGCCCGCACTGCCCGCACGCGCTGGCGGGCGCCACGACCGAACGGCCCAAGGGCACGCGGTAGATCACGACGTTGAGAAAGGACCCGATCAGAGCACCGAAGATCCCGATGACGGCAACCACGATCACCCCGTCACATTCCGGGTCGAAACGGACGCCCACGCATTGGGCGACGAGGTGACACTGGAGGTGGTTCCGGTGTCGAGGTTCCAGCCGGGCAGCCCGACCGTCGTGTAGAACAGTTTCGCAGCGCCGTCCACGACCGCCTGACCCGCGAAGACCTGGCCGTAGAAGTTGATGCCGGATCCGATCGCCGCCTTGCACGGCGTGTAGATGATCGTCGAGATGGTACTGCTGAAGGTGAACCCACCGCCCACCAGGATGCTCGATCCACTCGGGCACGTCGGTGTTGCTGGCGACTCCGCCGTGGTGTCGGGCGTGATGAGGAAGAGGTCGACTGGCACGGTCGAGCTGAAACCACCGCCACCCTTGCTGTAGCTGAGATCGAAGCCGTAGGTCGAGATGATGGCGACGTCGTTCGACAGCGCGACTTTAGTGCTGCCGCCCATGAAGATCGGGGCGGTGCATGCCCGAGCATCGATGACACCCTTGCCGCCACTGAAGCTGTTGATCGCGGTCTGAAGGGTCGTTGACGTGCAGGTTGTGCCGAGGGTCGCGACCGTATACCCCGGCCAATCCGATGTCTGGTAGGTGAAGTTGACCCAGTTCGGCACGATCGGCGAGGTGGGCGTTGCTGGTGCGGCACCGCCAGCGCCCGGGCCTGCGGGTACGACTGTGATCCCGCCCCCCGCTGTCATGCCGGAGGGAACTGATTTCGCCGTGAGGTGCGACTTGATTGTGAACCAGGTAACTCCCGTCACATCGCCGCGCGACCATGCTTCGTTGCTGGCAGACGACCCGACGTTGCCGCCGCTGAGCTTGAGCGTCTGAGCGGTTGCATTGCCCTTGACGTCGTCGCCGTTGGTCAACTCTGCGCTTCCGGACGCCCACAGGTTGCCGCCGATCTTGTTGCTGCCGCCCGTGACAAAATTGTTCGCCGTGACGGTGACGCCCCCGCCGATTGTCGCGCTGTTGATGGTTGTGGCACCTGTGGTCCAGGTCGAACCACCGACAGATCCAGAACTGATGATGAGTCCGTTTCCCACCGCATTCCCGCCGACGACCACACCACCGGACAGGTTGATGACTCCCTTTCCGCTACCCGAGGCCCAGACGTTGCCGGTGACTCCGCACGAACCGCTGAGCGTGAGATTGCCCTCGTTGACGACGAAGTCACCCTTGGCTGCCGCACCGCCCGAGCAAGCGACATCGCCGGTCTTGATCATCACATCGGCGTCGTTCGTGCCATCGAGCGACACCAGAGTGCCTGAACCCGCGAATGACTGTGAGGAATACGCGTAGACGGCCGGCCCAGTGGCCTGAAGGATCGCCGTACTGACGGGCCGGGCGTAGATCGCCTCGACGGCCTCGGAGTTGCCGAATGTCGTGGTGCCTACGGCGGGACTGCCCGCGGTTCCCGTCGACGTGATCTTCATGAAGGGTGCCGACGCGGTCGGGCATCCGCTGACCCAGGTCAGCCCGGGCGTGCTCAGAGTTGGTGAAGTTGTGTAGCTCACGGCCACGGAGTACTTCGGAACAGTGGTGCTGGTGTAGCTCGACACGCAGTTGCCTGACATGACTGAGGCAAGCGCGACATCGATTCCGGCCTGTGCGGATGCCTCGGACTGCACGGTCGCGCGGGTTCCCGTGGTCGCGGAGAAGGTGGCCACCACGCTGGAGAGGATGAGCACCGACAGGAGCGCGCCCAGAAGCATGAGCGACATCGCCGCCGCGAGTGCGGCACCTCGATCGTCGCGCGTGAGGGCGGAGCGAATTCGGGTCAGTAGCATGCGATGGCTCCTGTCATTCCAGTGCGGCTGGTGATCGAACTCTGGAACACGATCGGCGACGCCGAACCGGCAGCCTCCTGGAACGCGAGAGTGAGTCCATATGTGCCGTTCGCCGTGAAGATCGTGGTGCTCGGCGATACCGGCGTGACGCCCTTGGAAAGCAGCGTCCAGGTAGCGAGCTGACCTGCGGTCGGTGCCGCGATGGCCGACGACGACGACGTGTAGCGCACCTCACCCGCGCTCGCCGAGTAGTACCAGGCCGAGCAGCTTGCGGTGGCCGTGGTTCCGGAGGAGACGACGAGCGCCACGAGCAGCTGGTCCGACCCGCTCGGGACGATGAGTCGGTACGGCGTCCCGGTGTTCAGCGAGACCGCGGAGTTGCGGATGCCGTTCTGCACGGAGGCCGTGACGACCTGACCCGCCTGAGTCGCCTGCGCCACCGACCTGACGATTCCCTCCGAACGGGTCGAGCTGATCACAAGTCCGCCCACGATCGTGAGCACGAGCACCGTGAGCAGAGCACCCACCATGAGCTCGACGAGGGTGAAGCCGGATTGCCGATCGTTCGACTGCGGGATCACGTCAGCCGCCCGTGACGAGGATCTTGGTGGACACCGTCGCGAGAGTCTCGCCGGTGTCGCTTCGGGTCACCGTGGCGGTGAACGGGATCGTGCCCGGTGCGGTAGCGCTCGGCGTCGGAGTGGGGCAGGCGCCCACGGTCTTGGTGACGACGAGCGGCACACCTCGGTACGTGGCAGAGGACGACACCGCGACCGTCGGCGTGGCGGTGACAGCGGTGCAAGTGGTCGCCTGCGTACGGGCCAGGTCTACCTGACTGTTGGCGAGCTGCACGGCACTGGCGATGGCCGCGGCCTGTGCTGACTGCTTGATCCCCTGGATGAGCAGCGGCAGCAGTGCGAGCGCGATGAGTGCGAGAACGATGATAGAGACGACGACCTCGACGAGTGTGAAGCCCTCGTCGTTCGCGGAGGCCGACTTCGCCTGCGGTGTAAACATGCGATCGAGCCCCCCTCTGATCGTGTCGTGCTGGTGATGCTTCAGTGCGGTGGTGATGACTGTGGGGCGCCGCCGGAGCAGCGCCCCACAGGTCGTGCTAGGTGGTGCTTAGCAGGTACCTGCTACGGCGCCGCCGTTGTAGGTGATCTTGTATGCCGGGCTGCCGGTCGCGGCCGAGGTGCCCTGGAGGCAGAAGCTGGCGCCACCGGTGATGACGGCGACCGAGCTGCCGGTGTAGCCGTAGGTGCCGAGTGCGGTCGCGGTCGCGGCCTGGTTGCTGACACCGAGGTAGGTGCCACCGTTGGCAGTCGCGTAGGAGATCATGGCGATCTTCGCGTTGCCGAGGTCGGACTGGATCGCGGCGTTCTTGGCCTGGTCCTGCTGGCCGAGGAACACCGGGATGGCGATCGCGGCGAGGATGCCGATGATCAGGACGACGACCAGGAGCTCGATGAGCGTGAAACCCTTGTCGTTGTTCTTGATGGCGTCGCGCTTGGCTGCCATCGACTTGTGAATTGCAGTAATCATTGTTCTTCCTGTTCCGTCAAAGTGAGTGGACAGGAGGTCCCCCAAATATCTTGCTGACCCCCACTTGATATGTTCCCGGGGCGGCCGAGGTACGTAAATCCCTCGTAAGGGGGTACAAAGCCATAAACACACCCCCAATACGAGGGATGCCGCCGGGCCCCTTAGACGCCGAAGGGGCACCACCCGCAGGCGATGCCCCTTCGACTTCGGTCGTGAGTACTAAGCCACGTCGGCCGCCACGCAGGCGCCCGACACGACGCCTGTGTTGTAGGTGATCTTCCACGTCGTTCCGGTTGCGGAGGTCGTTTGGATGCAGAACTTGCTCGTGGTCGCGCCCAGCGTGATCGCCGTAGCGGTGTTGCCCGTGGTCGTCGTATAGCCGTAAGTTGCGAGGTTGGCCAGCGTGCTCGTGTACGCGTTGTTCGCCGTCGCGTAGGAGATCTCGGCCAACTTGGCCGATCCGAGGTCGGACTTGGCCGCGGCATCCTTCGCCTGGTTCTGCTGGCTGACGAACACCGGTATCGCAATAGCAGCGAGGATACCGATGATGAGTACTACCACCAGCAGCTCGATGAGGGTGAACCCCCGTTCGTCCTGGCGCAGTCGTTTCGTAGTCATGTCAATCCCGTCGTTCTGTGAAGAGTGGACAGGAGGCCCCCCAAAAGCACTTCGACCCCCGAAACACAGTGTGTCCTCATCGGGGTACAGATCGAAATCCCTCGAAGGGGGGCACTTGGCCCCGCTCCGACCCCCACTTCGGGTCGTCTACGCGACGTCAGCGGCACCGCACGAACCGGAAATCACACCCGAGTTGTACCGGATCTTCCACGTCGTGCCGGTCGCCGATCTCGTCTGGATGCAGAACTTGCTGGTCGTCGCTCCCAATCGGATCGACGTCGACGTGTTGCCTGAGCTCGTGGTGTACCCGAACTGGTTCAGATTTGCCACGGTGCTCGTGTAGGCACCGTTAACGGTTGCATAGGCGAGCATCGCCTGCTTCGCATGACCGAGGTCGGACTTCGCCGCGGCATCCCTCGCCTGATTGCGCTGCCCTACGAACGTCGGGACCGCTACAGCGGACAGGATGCCGATCACCAGGACAACGATGAGCAGCTCAACGAGAGTGAAACCCCTGTCGCGAACCATGTCCTGCGCCTAGTGGATCTGGTCGAAGATCGTGAAGATGGGCATGTACAGCGCGATGATCATGCCACCGATCACTGTGCCGATGACCGCGATCATCAGCGGCTCGATGAGCGACGTCAGCGCTTCGGTGGTCGCCTGCACCTCGGAGTCGTAGAAGTCGCTGATCTTGTTGAGCATCTGCTCGAGAGACCCCGAGTCCTCGCCGACCGCGATCATCTGCGTGACCATCGACGGGATCATGGGCTCGTTCGCGAGCGGCTCGGCGATGGTGCGGCCGGCCCTCACGGAGTCCTGCACGTTGATCAGCGCTTTCTCGATCACCCAGTTGCCCGAGGTCTCTCCCACGATTGCGAGCGACTGAAGCACGGGAACACCCGAACCGGTCATCGTTGCGAAGTTGCGGGTGAAGCGCGCAATGGCGACTTTGCGGAACAGGTCGCCGAATACGGGCAGGCGCAGCTTGAGCGGATCGACCCGGCTGCGCACGGCATCCGTGTGCTTGTTGCGCTTCCACCAGATGGCGAACGCGATGCCACCGACCAGCAGCACCGGCGCGATCCACACCATGGCCCTCGACAGGATCACGAGGATCTGGGTGGGCAGCGGCAGCTCGCCGCCGAGGTCGGCGAACATCTTCTCGAAGATCGGAACGATGAACAGCAGCATGCCGATGACGGAGACGATAGCCATGATCAGCACGACCACCGGGTAGGTGAGCGCCGACTTGATCGTCGAGCGCAGCTTCACGTCGGCTTCGAAGGTGTCGGCGACTGACTCGAGCGCGTGGTCAAGGAACCCGCCGGTCTCACCCGCGCGCACCATGTGGATCATGATCGGCGGGAAGATCTGGCGGTGACGGGCGAGCGCGTCGGAGAGCGCGGCGCCCCCCTCCACGGCGACCCGCACCGAGTCCAGGGTCGAGCCCAACGTCTTGTTCTCCGTCTGCGACGCCAGGATGGACAGTGCTCGCAGCAGGCTCAGGCCTGCCGCGATCATCGTGGCCAGCTGACGGCTCATGATCGCGATGTCCTTGAGCTTGACGCCCTTCTCGAACGCCCCCAGGTTGATCTCCATGTTGAGGCCGGCCCCGGCTGACGTGGGGCGGATCTCCACGGGAGACAGGCCCATTGAGCGCATCCGGGACACTACAGCTGACTCGCTGGATGCCTCCATGCGGCCCTTGATGACCTTGCCGCTCGTGTCGCGGCCCTTGTAGGCGTACGCCTGCGCGGTGATCGTGGACATGACTACCTCGCTCCGAAGTCAGTGGCGAATTCGTGCTGCTGGACGCTCACTCCGGAGCCGTCCATGCGGTTGATGAGCCGGTCGAAGCCGGCCGCGTCGTGCACCTTCTCTACCGCCGCGACGTAGGTGATCTGGCCGGTGTTGACCAGGTCGGCCAGGTGCTGGTCGAGCGTGTGCATCCCGAGACTGCGACCCGCCTGGAGCGCGCTCGGGATCTGGTAGGTCTTGCCCTCGCGGATGAGGTTCGCGATGGCGGGCGTGGTGACGAGCACCTCGGTGGCGACCGCACGGCCGTCACCCTGAGCGCGCTTGACGAGCGTCTGACAGACGACTCCGCGCAGGGTTGCCGCGAGCTGCGAGCGCACCTGCGCCTGCTGGTGCGGCGGGAACACGTCGATGACGCGGTCGATCGTCTGCGCGGCATCCTGCGTGTGCAGGGTCGCGAACACGAGGTGACCGGTCTCAGCGGCGGTCAGCGCGATCGAGATGGTCTCGAGGTCGCGCAGCTCACCGATGAGGATGACGTCAGGGTCCTGGCGCAGCACGTGCTTGAGTGCTGCCGTGAAGCTGTGGGTGTCACTGCCGACCTCGCGCTGGTTCACCAGCGAGCGGTGGTTGGAGTGCAGGAACTCGATCGGGTCCTCGACTGTCACGATGTGGTCAGCGCGCGTGCGGTTCACCAGGTCGACGAGGGCCGCAAGGGTGGTCGACTTACCCGAACCGGTGGGGCCGGTCACGAGTACCAGACCGCGAGCCAGGGTCGCGAAGTTCGCGACCGACTCGGGAACGCCGAGCTCCGACAGCTGCTTGATGTCGGTGGGGATGAGTCGGAAGGCCGCACCCATCGAGTTGCGCTGCTGGTAGATGTTCACGCGGAAGCGGGCGTTGGCCGAGATCGTGTAGGCGAGGTCGAGTTCGTGCTCCTCGTCGAAGCGGGCGACCTGCTGCGGCGTCAGGATGCTCCGCAGCGCCGAGGTGACCTTGGCCCGGTCCCAGACGCCCGAACTCTCGATCGGCCGAAGTCCCCCGTCGACCCGGATCATCGGCACGGCGTTCACCGTGACGTGAAGGTCGGAGGCGTGCATGCGCAGTACCTCCTCCAGGGCGAGGATCAGGTCGGGATCGGCCTGCAGCGCGCTCGCTCGCGCCGTGGCATCCACGACGCTCGGGTCGATGCGGCTGGCGCGGGGCGCGACGGGCGGGGCGAAGTTGAGGTCGGGCGCCGGGTCGCCGAAGGCCGCACTCGCGGCACTCGGCGGCGGGGCGTTCAGGTAGCTCGGCGGCTGCACGGTCGTGCCGGGCGGCGGGTAGTTCATTGGCGGTACCCTCTCTTCCCCGCTGATGGGTATCTCGTACACAGGCTTGTTGTTCATGGGTCCCCCTAGGCCACAACTCTCAAGATCTCTTCCACGGATGTCAGACCCATCTGGGCCTTCATCCAGCCGTCCTCGCGCAGCGTGAGCATGCCTTGCTGGCGTGCCAGGCGCGCGATCTCGGCGCTCGAGGAGCGAGCCACCGCGAGGCGCTCGATATCCTCGGTGACGGTCATGACCTCGTGGATGGCGATACGACCGCGGTAGCCGGTCTTGGAACAGTTGGTGCATCCCACCGGTCGGAACAGTGTGGGTGGCGGTGTCGCGGGGTCGTACCCGACGTTGAGCTGCGTGAGCTCGTACGGGTCGTGCTGGTACGACTGCTTGCACCGATCGCAGAGGCGGCGGGCCAGTCGCTGGGCGACAACGCAATCGAGGGCGGAGCCGACGAGGAAGGGCTCGATGTCCATCTCGATCAGGCGGGTCACGGCACTCGGCGCGTCATTGGTGTGGAGGGTCGACAGCACGAGGTGGCCGGTCAGCGATGCCTCGATCGCGATCTGTGCGGTCTCGTGGTCGCGGATCTCACCCAGCAGCACCACGTCGGGGTCGGAACGCAGGATGCTGCGCAGCGCGCTCGCGAAGGTCAAACCGGCCTTCGGGTTGACCTGCACCTGGTTGATGCCCTTCATGCGGTACTCGACCGGGTCCTCGACGGTGATCACGTTGATCTCGGGACGCGCAACAGCTGTTAGCGTCGTGTACAGCGTGGTCGACTTACCGGAACCAGTCGGGCCCGTGATGAGGATCATCCCGTAGGGCTTCGAGTACGACTTCTTGTAGACCTCGAGGTTGCGCGGAAGCAAATTCAGGTCGTCCATGCTCATGCCGCTCGACGAGTTGTCGAGGATACGCATGACGACCTTCTCGCCCCACACCGTGGGCAGGGTTGCCACGCGGAGGTCGATCTTGCGACCGCCGTGGCTGACCGACATGCGACCGTCCTGTGGACGACGCCGCTCGGCGATGTCGATGTCGGCCATGATCTTGAGGCGCGAGATCACGCCGTTCTGAATGTTCTTGGGGGCGCGCTGCATCTCGTGCATGACGCCGTCGATGCGGTACCGCACGCCCATGTCGTACTCACCGGGCTCGATGTGGATGTCCGACGCCATGTCCTGGATGCCCTGGCTGATGAGCAGGTTGACGAAGCGCACGATCGGCGCGTCATCCTCTTTGGGCTCGTTCTGGTCCTGACGCACCAGGTCGGCGGATGCGACCTCCTCGAGCTCCGTGCGCAGGCTGGAGAGTTCGCCATCGGCGCGGTGGTAGCGATCGATAGCGGCCCTGAGGTCGCTGCGCTCGGCAACCACGCACTTGACCTGTTGACCGGTGGCTGCGCGAACGTCGTCAATCGCGAAGACGTTGCCGGGGTCGACCATCGCCAGGATGAGGTACCCACCGGAGTAGCCGATGGGAAGAACCTCGTAGCGGCGGCACATCGCCGCCGGCACCTTCGAGACCGCACTGTGGTCGATGGGGAAGTCGAGCAGCTCCACGAAGGGAAGGCCTGCCTGGGCGGCGCGCGCCGAGGCGAGCTGGGCCTCGGTGATGACACCGCGCTCGAGAAGATCCAGAACGAGGTGCTCCTCGTCGGCCCGAGCGCTCGTCATGGTGTCGAGACTCTCGATGGGCATGACGCCCCGCAGAATCAGTATCTCAGCTAGAGACGCCACGACTTCACCCCCCAGTGATAGCGACTCTCTACGGTATCCGCGGCGCGTCGGCGCCACTAGCCCCGCAATAGAGGGGTAGGGGGATCAGCGGCCGGGGTTGCCGTTCGACCACTCGGCGAGACTCGCGATGCCTCGGATGGTCTCGGCCTCGAGGTAGTCGGCGAGGGTCGGCTCCACACACTCGGCCAGAACATCGAGCAGATCCTCACGGTGCTCCATGACGGTGGTGCGCACGAGGGTGAACACGCAGAGCATGCGGCCGTCCTCGTCGAGGCCGTCGGAGCATCCGTCGTCAGCCCATGATTCGCTGATCTCCTCGACGGCGCGGTTCAGCGCGGTCGCGAGGTCGTGCATGAGGTCGTGAGGCCATGCCGCCACGTCGACGGCGTCGGCCAGGAGAGACGTCGAGCAGGTGTCGCACGTGCGCTCGGACAGGACCCCCGGGGGCACCCATGCGGCGGCCGTCTGGTACCACGTGGACAGGATTGTGCCCAGAAGGTCGTGGATGGCAGGTCGGTTCACGAGTGGGTGCTCCCGGTCGGGTATCTCAGGGTCCTTCTGAATGCTGGCAGGTTGCCCCTCAGGGCGTCAGTCGTCCGATGCAATGACACCCGTTCGGGGGTCAACGGCATGCTCACCGGATTCGTGGCATCCTCATCTGAAGACACTCACGCGAGAGGGGCCTGGCATGGCAGTCGATGCGGGTGCTGGCGCGCTGCGGATCGCGCATGTCGACGACCACGAGACGGTGCAGCTGGGTTTCGCTTTCCTTCTCGCTGACCAGCCGGACATCACCCTCGTGTCCAGCGTGTTCACTGTCGACGACCTCGTGCCCCGACTCGGCGAGATCGACCTGGTTGTGCTCGATATCCGACTCTCCGATGGGTCGACGATCGAGCGTAACCTCGCGCTGCTGCAGCAGCACGATGCACGAGTGCTTGCCTTCACTGCCGCCGACAATCCTGCCGAGCTGCGTGCCGCGTCCCGGGCCGGCGTGCTGGGCATCGTGCGCAAGTCGGAGTCGCGCGACGTGATCCTGGAGGCGATCCGCAGTGCTGCGCGGGGATCGACAGTCGCGACCACTGAGTGGGCCGCCGCACTCGACGCGGACCCCCTTCTGAGCTCGGCGGGACTCAGCCCCAAGGAGCGGGAGGTGCTCGCGCTGTACGCAGCGGGTGACAAGTCGGTGACCGTCGCGCACCGCGCCGGTCTGTCGGCGGCCACCGTCGCCGAGTACGTCAGGAGAATCCGCTACAAGTACGCGATGGCGGGACGACCGGCAGCGACGAAGGTCGACCTCTACAAGCGTGCCGTCGAGGACGGCATACTGCCGTCACCGGAACCGTGAACCCCGCCGTTGCACCCGCGGGGCCCCAGGCCGCGGCCCGGGTCGCCCGCACCATCACCCTCGTGGCCGGCGTCGCAACGCTCGTCTTCTTCGGCCTCTCGCTCGGGCCCATCATCTCGTCGCTGCCCTACCTCTACCCCTGGTACGACATCGGCTCGGCCGTGGCGTTGTTCGGCATCCCCGTCGTGATCGCGGTGGTCGGACAATTCGTGAGTCTTCCCACCCTGCGACGGATGCTCGGTGCCTACGCCATCGTCTTCCTCGTGGCGGTCGTGGCGTGGGTGCCCGCGCTGAATGCCCCACTGCCCGCGGGCCTCGCCCCGTGGCCTCTGGAGGTCACCGCGCTCGGGACTGTGCCGGCCGCCATCGCCTGGCGCCCGGCCTGGGTGTGGGTCTATCTGGCCGTGAACTCGATCGTGATCGCGCCCGTGCGATGGGTGTCGTCAGGACAGCACGACTGGACCGTGCCGCTGCAGTACACCTTCTTCACGCTGACCTTCGCCGCGATCTTCACCGCACTCGCGATGGTCGCGATGCGCAACGGCTACGCGCTCGATGCGGCCACCGAGCTCGCCCGCACCACGTCTGCGAGCGCGGCCGCCGCCGCCTCGCGTGCCCAGGAGCAGGCCCGCCTGGACGCCCTCGTGCACGACAACGTCATGGCGACCCTGTTCTACGCCTCGCGCGGTGGGCTCAACGAGTCCGTCAGACGACAGGCCCAGACGACTCTGACCCAACTCGAGCAGCTGCGGGGCGGGCGCGACCAGGCGACCGACGATGTGTCCGTCGAGGACTTCGTTGCGCGCATCCGCTCGGTGGTGCTCGACGCGGCACCGGAGATCGAGTTCACGACGACCGGCCATCGCCAGCGAGTAATTCCGCCGGACGTGGCCGCGGCGTTCGCCGAGGCGACGTCGGAATCCGTGCGCAACAGCCTCAAGCACGCCATCGACGCGGGCACGGGCGTGACCAGGCGCGCGTCCATCGCCCTGACGGACGACACCGTCACCGTCACCGTCACCGACGACGCCCAGGGTTTCGAGCCGCGGGATGTCGCCCCGCACCGCCTCGGAATCCTGGTGAGCATCCGTGGTCGTCTCGGCGCCATTGCCGGTGGCTCCGCCCGGGTCGACTCCGGCCGGGGTCTCGGCACGGTCGTCACGCTCACGTGGACGACCGCATGAGTTCCGCGGTCGGCACCCGACGCCTCGAGATGATCAAGCTCAATGGCCGCGGCGCACACTCGATGATGTGGATCTACTTCGCCACGCTGTCTGTGCTTGCGATCTGGTCTCTCAACGAGGTGCGCACGGCCTGGCCGACGCTGGTGGCGATCGGAATCTTCGCCGGGGTGTGCGTGGTGTTGAGACTCAATGTCACTGAGACTCTGTCGCTGCGCACCACGCTGATCGCCGTCGCCGCCTGGCCGATCGTCGCGGCCCTGGTGTCGTGGCAGCTCGAATCCGGGGGCGGATTCTCGCAGTGGTACCTCGGCGCGGGTACCGCCGCGCTGTTCTACATCAGCCTGCGGGGTCGACCCGTCTGGGCGTGGATCGGCTTCGTGCTCCTGTCGGCGGTGATCGTGGTCTGGGGTGCGACGACCGCGGTCGGTGCGGGGACCGCCTTGCTGCTCGCGGCCAAGCAGTTCCCGATCCTGGTGGTCGGCACGCTGTTCGCGATCGGGCTCGAGCGCACGGCAGCGAGCATCCAGCAGCTGACGGCCGAGACTTCGGCGCGCGCGGCAATCGAGGCGGCGGATGTCGCGGCAACCGCCGAGCGCAACAACCGCCTTGCGGAGCTCGACGCCTTCGCCACCCCGCTGCTCACCCTTCTCGTCAGCGGGGCGGAGCTCACCGAAGAGGATCGACGCGAGTTCGCCGTTGCCGAAGCCGAGCTGCGGGACGGGCTGAGAGCCCGCAGCATCAGCGTGCCGCCGATCATCGAAGCGGCCCGTCAGGCTCGTCGCCGCGGCGTCGACGTCGTGCTGCTGGACGACAGCGACCCGGCGGTCGTGCGTCCCGAGGACCTGGAGTTGGTGATCACGCGAATCAGCGCCGCGCTCACCGACGCACAGGATGGCCGACTGGTGGCCCGCCTGCTCCCGCCGGGGCGCGAGGGCGTCGCGACGCTGCTCGTGGATGGGTCCACCGGCTCCCGCAACGATGTCATCGGGGCAACTCAGGGTTCGACCGCTTAACGACGTTCGGCCCGCCGGGAGTACCGACGGGCCGAACGTGTGGAGCTGGACAGGTCTCGATACAGCGGCCCGGAAGGGGCCGCCACTCGACCTAGTCCGGCGGCGAGCTCTGCTCGCCGCGCGGACTAGTTGTACGTGCCCGGCGAGTAGTCGTCGGACGAGTTGAAGCTGTCGAGGTCGATGAAGCTGAGGTCAGCCTCGGTGAACGTCGAGTCATCCGTGAAGATGCGGTTCGGGTAACGTTCCGCCTTCGCCTCCTCGGTGGCCTCGACAGACACATCGCGGTAGCGCGGGAGACCCGTGCCGGCCGGGATGAGCTTACCGATGATGACGTTCTCCTTCAGGCCCATCAGCGGGTCGGACTTGCCCTCCATGGCGGCCTGCGTGAGAACACGCGTGGTCTCCTGGAACGACGCGGCCGACAGCCACGACTCGGTTGCCAGCGACGCCTTGGTGATACCCATGACCTCCTGACGTGCCGATGCCGTCTGCTTGCCCTCGGTGAGCGCTGCGCGGTTCAGCTCGTTGTACTTGAGCCGGTCGACGAGCTCGCCGGGCAGAAGCCCGGTGTCGCCGTGGTCGACGACCGTGACCTTGCGCAGCATCTGACGAACGATGACCTCGATGTGCTTGTCGTGGATCGGCACACCCTGCGAGCGGTACACGCCCTGCACGCCGTCGACCAGGTGAAGCTGAACGGCACGGACACCCTTGACGCGAAGAACTTCCTTCGGGTCGAGGTTTCCGACGTGCAGCTGCTGGCCGAGCTCGACGTGCTGGCCGTCCTCGACGAGGAGGGTCGCGCGACGAAGCACCGGGTAGGCGATGGGCTCATCACCGTTGTCGGGGGTCAGGATGAGGCGGCGAGCCCGATCCGTGTCCTCGATGGTGATGCGTCCGGCTGCCTCCGCGATGGGCGAAGCGCCCTTCGGGGTGCGCGCCTCGAACAGCTCGGTGACACGCGGCAGACCCTGGGTGATGTCATCAGCGGATGCGACACCACCGGTGTGGAAGGTGCGCATCGTCAGCTGGGTTCCGGGCTCACCGATCGACTGGGCCGCGATGATGCCGACGGCCTCGCCGATGTCGACGAGCAGGCCGGTCGCGAGTGAACGGCCGTAGCAGACCGCACACACACCGACGGCAGACTCACACGTGAGCACCGAGCGCACCTTGACCTGCTCGACACCTGCGGTGATCAGCAGGTCGATGAGCACGTCGCCGATGTCGCTACCGGCGGCCGCAACGACCTTGCCCTTGGCGTCAACAGCGTCCTCGGCGAGGCTGCGCGCGTAGACCGAGTTCTCGACGTTCACGTCGCGCACCAGAGTGCCGTCGGCACCCTTCGTCGCGATCGTGAGGTCGAGGCCCTTCGACGTGCCACAGTCGTCCTCGCGGATGATGACGTCCTGCGAGACATCCACCAGACGGCGGGTCAGGTAACCCGAGTCGGCGGTGCGCAGTGCGGTGTCGGCCAGACCCTTGCGGGCACCGTGGGTCGAGATGAAGTACTCGGCCACGGTCAGGCCCTCCTTGTAGGAGTGCACGATCGGGCGAGGGATGATCTCACCCTTCGGGTTCGACACGAGGCCTCGCATACCGGCGATCTGGCGGACCTGCATCCAGTTACCACGAGCACCCGACGACACCATGCGGTTGATGTTGTTGTCGGAGGCGAAGTTGTCCTGCATGGCGGTTGCAACTTCTGCGGTCGCCTTGTTCCAGATCTCGATGAGCTCCTGACGACGCTCGGCGTCGGTGGTCAGACCCTGATCGAACTGGTCCTGCACCTTGGCGGCCTGCTTCTCGTAGCCGGCGATGATCGCAGGCTTCGTCGGCGGGGTCACGATGTCGGACAGCGCCACGGTCACACCGCTGCGGGTCGCCCAGTGGAAACCGGCGTCCTTGATGCGGTCGAGCGCTGCGGCAACCTCCACCTTCGGGTACCGCTCGGCGAGGTCGTTGACGATCGCCGAGATCTGGCTCTTGTCAGCCACGGCCTCGATGTAGGGGTAATCCGTCGGAAGGGTCTCGTTGAACAGAGCCCGACCCAGGGTGGTCTCCTTGAGCACGGTCTTGCCCTGAACGAAGCCCTCGGGGGCCTCGCCGTCGGCGAAGTAGACGTTCTCGAGACGGATGCGCACCTTGGCGTTGAGGTCGAGCGTGTGCTGGTCGTGAGCGAGGATCGCCTCGGCCACCGACGAGAACGCACGGCCCTCACCGGTCGCACCCTCCTTGAGCGTGGTCAGGTGGTGCAGACCGATGATCATGTCCTGCGTGGGCAGGGTCACCGGGCGACCGTCTGACGGCTTGAGGATGTTGTTGCTCGCGAGCATGAGCACGCGGGCCTCGGCCTGCGCCTCAACGGACAGCGGCAGGTGAACGGCCATCTGGTCACCATCGAAGTCGGCGTTGAACGCCGCACACACGAGCGGGTGGAGCTGGATGGCCTTGCCCTCGACGAGCTGCGGCTCGAACGCCTGGATACCCAGACGGTGGAGCGTGGGCGCGCGGTTGAGCAGCACGGGGCGCTCGCGGATGATCTCCTCGAGCACGTCCCAGACCTGGCCGCGCGAACGCTCGACCATGCGCTTGGCGCTCTTGATGTTCTGAGCGTGGCTGAGGTCGATGAGGCGCTTGATCACGAACGGCTTGAACAGCTCGAGTGCCATCTGCTTGGGCAGACCGCACTGGTGCAGCTTGAGCTGGGGACCGACGATGATGACCGAACGACCCGAGTAGTCGACGCGCTTTCCGAGCAGGTTCTGGCGGAAGCGACCCTGCTTGCCCTTGAGCATGTCGCTCAGGGACTTGAGGGCGCGGTTGCCGGTACCGGTGACGGGGCGACCGCGACGACCGTTGTCGAACAGTGCGTCAACGGCCTCCTGCAGCATGCGCTTCTCGTTGTTCACGATGATCTCGGGAGCACCGAGGTCGAGCAGGCGACGCAGGCGGTTGTTGCGGTTGATCACACGACGGTAGAGGTCGTTGAGGTCGGAGGTCGCGAAGCGGCCACCGTCGAGCTGAACCATCGGGCGCAGCTCCGGCGGGATGACCGGCACAACCTCGAGCACCATGGCGGCCGGCGAGTTGCCGGTCTGCAGGAACGAGTTGACGACGCGCAGTCGCTTGATCGCGCGGATCTTCTTCTGTCCCTTGCCGTTGGCGATCTGGTCGTGGAGATCGATGCTCTCCGCGTCGAGGTCGAACGCCTGCAGACGCTTCTGGATGGCCTCGGCGCCCATGTAGGCCTCGAAGTACATGCCGAAGCGGTCCTGCAGCTCCTGGAAGACCGAGTCCTCGGGCTTCAGGTCGCCGACCTTGAGGTTGCGGAAGTCGTCCCAGACGCGCTCGAGCTGAGCGATCTGCTCGTCGAAGCTCTTGCGAGCCTGACCCATCTCCTTCTCGGCGCCATCCTTGACCCGACGCTTCTGGTCGCTCTTGGCGCCCTCCGCCTCGAGGGCCGCGAGGTCCTCTTCGAGCCTGGTCAGGCGCTCGGCGATGCGGGCATCGCGCTGTCCCTCGAGCGTCTTGATCTCGAGACGGATCTCGTTCTCGAGCCCGGGCAGGTCCGCGTGGCGGCCCTCCTCGTCGACCGAGATGATCATGTAGGCGGCGAAGTAGATGACCTTCTCGAGGTCCTTCGGAGCCATGTCGAGCAGGTAGCCGAGGCGGCTGGGCACACCCTTGAAGTACCAGATGTGCGTGACCGGAGCGGCGAGCTCGATGTGCCCCATGCGCTCACGGCGCACGGAGGACTTGGTGACCTCCACGCCGCAGCGCTCGCACACGATGCCCTTGAACCGGACTCGCTTGTACTTGCCGCACGAGCACTCCCAGTCACGGCTCGGCCCGAAGATCTGCTCTCCGAAGAGACCATCCTTCTCGGGCTTCAGGGTGCGGTAGTTGATCGTCTCGGGCTTCTTGACCTCACCGTGCGACCAACGACGGATGTCGTCAGCAGTCGCGAGACCGATCTTGATTTCGTCAAACGCGTGAACGTCGAGCAATTCGCTTCTTCTCTCTAGTTTCGAAAAGTTCAGTCGTGGGTGAGGGGTTAGATCTCGTCGATCGACGAGGACTCGAACCGCGTGGAGATGTTGATGCCCAGCTCCTCCGCAGCGCGGAAGACCTCGTCATCCGTGTCGCGCAGGTTGACCGCGGTACCGTCGGCCGAGAGAACCTCGACGTTCAGACACAGCGACTGCATCTCCTTGATGAGCACCTTGAAGGACTCCGGGATGCCCGGCTCCTGGATGTTCTCGCCCTTGACGATCGCCTCGTACACCTTGACGCGGCCGAGGATGTCGTCGGACTTGATCGTCAGCAGCTCCTGGAGGGCGTACGCGGCACCGTATGCCTCGAGCGCCCACACCTCCATCTCACCGAATCGCTGGCCACCGAACTGCGCCTTACCACCCAGCGGCTGCTGCGTGATCATCGAGTACGGTCCCGTCGAGCGCGCGTGGATCTTGTCGTCGACGAGGTGGTGCAGCTTGAGGATGTACATGTAGCCGACCGACACGGGCTCGGGGAACGGCTCACCGGAACGGCCGTCGAAGAGACGGGTCTTTCCGGTCGAGTCGATCATCCGGTCGCCGTCACGGGTGGGGATCGTCGAGTTCAACAGACCCGCGATCTCCTCCTCCAGCGCACCGTCGAACACCGGTGTCGCCACCTTGGTGCCGGGGGCGGCGCTGCGAGCGGCGTCGGGAAGCGTGGCGGCCCACTTCGGGGTGCCCTCGACCTCCCAGCCCTGCTTGGCGACCCATCCGAGGTGGGTCTCGAGCACCTGGCCGAAGTTCATGCGGCCGGGGATACCGAGCGGGTTGAGGATGATGTCCACCGGAGTTCCGTCGGCGAGGAACGGCATGTCCTCCACCGGCAGGATCTTCGAGATGACGCCCTTGTTGCCGTGACGACCGGCGAGCTTGTCGCCCGCGGTGATCTTGCGCTTCTGGGCGATGTAGACCACAACGCGCTGGTTGACGCCCGAGCCGAGCTCGTCGTCGTTGTCGGCGTTGAACTCCTTGACCGCGATGATCGTTCCCTCTTCACCGTGAGGAACCTTGAGCGAGGTGTCGCGCACCTCGCGGCTCTTCTCGTTGAAGATGGCGCGCAGCAGGCGCTCCTCGGCGCTCAGCTCGGTCTCACCCTTGGGTGTGACCTTGCCGACGAGGATGTCGCCGGGGCGAACCTCGGCACCGATGCGGATGATGCCGCGCTCGTCGAGGTCGGCCAGCAGCTCCGGGCTGACGTTGGGGAGGTCACGGGTGATCTCCTCCTTGCCGAGCTTGGTGTCGCGGGCATCCACCTCGTACTCCTCGATGTGGATCGACGAGAGCACGTCGTCCTTCACGAGGTTCTGGCTGAGGATGATCGCGTCTTCGAAGTTGTGACCCTCCCACGGCATGAACGCCACGAGGAGGTTCTTGCCGAGCGCGAGCTCGCCGTTCTCCGTCGCCGGACCATCGGCGATGACCTGGCCGGCCTCGACGCGGTCGCCAGCGCTCACGATGACGCGGTTGTTGTAGCTGGTGCCCTGGTTGGAGCGGTCGAACTTGCGCAGGAAGTAGTCCTGCGTGCCGCCCTCGTCGAGCTGGATGGTGACGACGTCTGCCGACACCTCGCTGACGACACCGGCCTTGTCGGCGGTGACGACATCGCCAGCGTCGATGGCCGCGAAGCCCTCCATACCGGTTCCGACGAGCGGGCTCTCGCTGCGCAGCAGCGGGACAGCCTGACGCTGCATGTTGGCACCCATGAGGGCGCGGTTGGCGTCGTCGTGCTCGAGGAACGGGATGAGCGACGTCGCGACCGACACCATCTGACGGGGCGAGACATCCATGTAACCGATCTGCTCGGTCGGGATGAGGTCGACCTCGCCGCCCTTCTTGCGCGCGAGCACGCGGGGCTCGGCGAAGTGGGCGTCGCTGGTCAGCGGCGCGTTGGCCTGGGCGACAACGAAGTCGTCTTCCTCGCTTGCGGTGAGGTAGTCGATCTTGTCGGTGACCTTGCCGTTGACGACGCGACGGTACGGGGTCTCGATGAACCCGAACGCGTTGATGCGAGCGAACGATGCGAGCGAACCGATCAGGCCGATGTTCGGGCCTTCCGGGGTCTCGATCGGGCACATGCGGCCGTAGTGCGAGGGGTGAACGTCACGAACCTCGACGCCGGCACGCTCGCGGCTCAGACCACCGGGGCCGAGCGCGGACAGTCGACGCTTGTGGGTCAGACCCGCGAGCGGGTTGTTCTGGTCCATGAACTGCGACAGCTGGCTGGTTCCGAAGAACTCCTTGATCGCAGCCACGACGGGACGCACGTTGATGAGCGTCTGCGGCGTGATGGCCTCGATGTCCTGCGTGGTCATGCGCTCGCGAACGACGCGCTCCATGCGGGACAGGCCGGTGCGAACCTGGTTCTGGATGAGCTCGCCGACCGCGCGGATGCGACGGTTGCCGAAGTGGTCGATGTCGTCCACGTCGAGACGCACGTCGACCTTCTTGCCATCGCGGATGCCCTTGATGGTGGCGAGGCTGTTGTCGTGCACCGTCACGTAGGGCGACGAGGTGTCGTGCAGCGCGACGAGGTACTTGATCGTCGCGATGATGTCCTCGATGGTGAGCACCGACTGCTTGATGTCGGTGTCGAGACCCAGCTTGCGGTTGATCTTGTAGCGACCCACCTTCGCGAGGTCGTAGCGCTTCGTGTTGAAGTAGAAGTTGTCGAGGAGGGCGCGGGCGGCCTCGGCGGCAACCTGCTCTCCCGGACGCAGCTTGCGGTAGATGTCCTTGAGGGCCTCCTCCTTGGTGAGGATGGAGTCCTTCTCGAGGGTGAGCTCGATCGACGGGAAGCCCTTGAACTCCTCGAGGATCTGCTCGCTCGTCAGGCCCAGGGCCTTGAGGAACACGGTGACGGACTGCTTGCGCTTGCGGTCGATGCGCACGCCGACCTGGTCACGCTTGTCGATCTCGAACTCGAGCCAGGCACCGCGGCTCGGGATGATGCGTGCCGAGTAGATGTCCTTGTCGGACAGCTTCTCCGGGGTGCGGTCGAAGTAGACACCGGGCGAACGCACGAGCTGGGACACGACGACACGCTCGGTGCCGTTGATGATGAACGTGCCCTTCTCGGTCATGAGCGGGAAGTCGCCCATGAAGACCGTCTGGGTCTTGATCTCACCAGTGAGGTGGTTCATGAACTCGGCGTTCACGTAGAGCGGAGCGGCGAAGGTCTTGCCGCGCTCCTTGCACTCGTCGATCGTGTACTTGGGCTCCTCGAGCTCAGGATCGGTGAACGAGAGCTGCATGGTCTCGCCCAGATCCTCGATCGGGGAGATCTCCTCGAAGATCTCATCGAGACCGCTGCGCGACGGAAGGTCGGTGCGCCCTGCGGCGACACCCTCCGCGACACGCTGCTTCCAGATGTCGTTGCCGACGAGCCAGTCGAAGCTCTCGGTCTGCAGTGCAAGCAGATCGGGAACCGTCAGGGTGTCGGTGATCTTGGCGAAAGAAAGCCGTGAAGCTGAACGGCCGTTCTTGGGGGACTTTTTGGTGGACGCAGTGCGCGCAGCAGCCAAGGAAATAACCTCCGTGGACCCCGTCGGGTCCTTATGCCGGTGAACCGGCTGTCGGTAATGAAATGCTCACCAGGACCCAAGGAAGATCTGCCCCGCCGCTATACTCGGGGCGCGCCAGCTGTCCACAATATGACGGCATGGGTTGTCTAGGAGCGCAAAGAACAATCATAGGACTGTTTGCGCTGCGTGCGCAACTTGTTTCTTGACCTTGCTGCGAGATTGGGCTATAAGTGCCCGTGCATCATGTCGCCGCGGCCCGCTTCTTGACGGCAAGCGCAGCGAATGCTTCCCAGATCAAGCGGTGGGCCACGTTCACGGTGAGGTCTGCGTGGTCATACGCCGGGGCAACTTCCATCACATCGAACGCCACCACATCGGTCTCGAGAACCAGACGACGGATGATTCGCAGGAGGTCGATGGGCGCGAAGCCGCCCGGCTCCGGAGTGCCCGTCGCTGGCGCGAATCCGGGATCGAGCACATCGATGTCGATCGAGATGTAGGTCTTGTCGCCCCGCTCCTTGGCGGCGAGAACAAGATCTTCCAGCACCGCCGGGATGCCGCGCTCCCAGAACTCCTGCATCATGAAGTGCCGCAGCCCGTTGTCGCGCATCCACTTCTGGTCTTCCTCGCCCGGCCAGTAGCCTCGCAGCCCGACCTGGATAAACCGGTCCCCCGGGATCGCACCGGATTCTATGAGTCGCCGCATCGGCGTTCCATGACTGGCGAGGTTGCCCTCGAGGATGTTTGCGGTGTCTGCGTGGGCGTCGAAGTGGATCATTGTCACGGTGCCGAAGCCGTGGTGTTCCGCGACGGCGGTGGCGGCCGGCCAGGTGATCGAGTGGTCGCCTCCGATAATGAATGGCACGATGCCGCGAGTGGCGACTTCGGCTACCCGCTCATGAATCGCCGCGCGCGACAGTTCCCACATTCCGTGGCTCGTGATGGCATCCCCGTAATCGACCACCTCGAGGTGGTCGAAGATCTCGATGCCCAGGTCGAGGTGATAGGTACCGGGGTCATACGCGCTGGCGCGCAGCGCGCGCGGGCCAAACCGAGCGCCGGGTCGATTGGTCGTCGAGTCATCCCACGGGGCTCCCACGACGGCGACATCGGGCTGCCACTCGTCAAGCTGCTCGGGCTCGGTGAGCAGCGGGCGCATCCCGAATGTCGACGGGCCCTGATACGACGGGGCATCGAGTTGGGCGCGCAGCCCGGGAGGAACGTGTCGGCGCGGCTGGGTCATGCTCGATAGTAGACCGCTCAGCGCACCTCGACTATGGCCGCGCGCATCGTCTCGATGCGCTTGATGACCTGACGCACGATCGGCTCATCCACGCCCAGCTGAATCAGGGCCTCCGTGAGGTGGGCGACGGCCGTCGTGTAGGCATCCTGCGTGATGGCGAGACCGGTGTGGGCCGTGCGCATGCTGCGACCGTCGTAGGCTTCCGGCCCACCGAGACCGACCGCGAGGAACGCGCGCTGGTGCTCCTTGAGGCGGTTCAGGTCGATGCCGCGGAACCACTCGTTGACCTCGGGGTCAGCGAGCATCCGGTGGTAGAAGGAATCGACGACGGCGTCGATGCCCGCCTCACCGCCCACCTGCTCGAACAGCGACACTGAAGGAGTCCTCTCGATTCGCGATCATGGCGAGTGTGCTGATCTGTCTAGTATTGACAAAATCTCCACTTCGGGGGGTCACGAGATGTGGCAGGGTCGAGGTGTGCCCGACTACCCCTCTCGAACGCTCTCAGTGAGCGGACTGTACGCGGAGATCACCCCTGACCGCTGGGTGCCGGGATCCTTCACCCTCGTCGTCGACGGCACGCCGCAGTCGCACGTCAACCTCGACGACCCCAGCCAGCTGTTCTTCGAGTACATCCAGCGCATGGGTCACGTCATCGACCAGCTCCGGATGCCCGGCGAGCCGATCACGGCCGTGCACCTCGGTGCGGGCGCCCTGACCCTGCCGCGCTACGTCGAGGCCACCAGACCCGGATCGCGCCAGCAGGTGATCGAGCTCGAGCCCGACCTCGTGGATCTCGTGCGCACCGAACTTCCGTGGTCGACCCGGGCGTCGATCCGGGTGCGGCACGGCGACGCCCGAGAGGTGCTCGAGAAACTGCCCCGCGGCCTGCACGGCACCGTCGACCTGCTCGTGGTCGACGTGTTCGGCGGCGCCCGCACCCCTGCGCATGTGACGAGCCTCGAGTTCTACACGAGCGCCGTCGCGCTGCTTGCGCCCGGCGGCATTCTGCTGGCCAATGTGGCCGACGGCCCTGGACTAGCCTTCGCACGCGGCCAGGCCGCGACACTACAGGCCGCCATCGGGCATGTCGCGGCTCTCGCCGAGACCCAGATACTCAAGGGTCGACGGTTCGGCAACATCGTGCTCGTCGGGTCGGCGAGCGACCTGCCCTTCGACTGGATGCCGCGGCTGCTGGCCGCCGGACCGCATCCGTCGAAGGTCGTCGCCGGCCCCGAACTACGCGAGTTCATCGCGGGCGCCCCCGTGGTCACTGACACAACGGCGATTCCCAGCCCACCGCCATCCAAGAACATCTTTCAGGTGCGTCCCGGCCAGTCGTGATGAGATGGAGCATGCGCTTCCTGCCCGCTGCCGCCGCGCTCATGCTTCTCGCGGGGTGCTCAGCGACGCCGGTCGCGGTGTCGCCCAGTCCGACCACTGTCGCGCCGCCCGCCGTGAGCCCTACCGCGGCCGCTGCACCGCCTGTCGCGCCCGGCGGTAGCCCCACCGTGATCGCATCGGGACTCCAGACGCCCTGGTCGATCGTGCGTCTGCGCAGCGGTTCGACACTGATCAGCGAACGCGATCCCGGCGTGATCGTCGAGCTGACCGCCACCGGAAGCGTGCGGGAGGTCGGCGCGGTTGCCGACGCCGTGCACGAGGGCGAGGGCGGGCTGCTGGGACTGGCCTATGTTCGCGCGCGCGGATGGTTGTTCGCCTACGTCACGACCGCGACCGACAACCGGATCGTGCGCTACGAGCTGGAGGGAGATCCGGGCAGCTACTCGCTGGGGGAGAGCACCGTCATCCTCAGTGGTCTCGCCAAGGCGGGCAATCACAACGGCGGCCGCATCAAGATCGGACCGGACGGCCTGCTCTACGCGACGGTGGGCGATGCGGGCAACCCCGACCTCGCTCAGGACCTGACCAGCAACAACGGAAAGATCCTGCGCATGGAGCTCGACGGATCGGTTCCCACCGACAATCCGATCGCGGACTCCCTCATCTACTCGCTCGGCCACCGCAACCCGCAGGGGTTGGCGTGGGACGCCGACGGCCAGCTCTGGGCCGCGGAATTCGGACAGGACACCTGGGACGAGTTCAACCGCATCGTGCCCGGCGGCAATTACGGCTGGCCGATCGTCGAAGGCACGGCGGGTGACCCCGCCTTCATGGATCCGGCCTATCAGTGGGCGACGGATGATGCGAGCCCCAGCGGCCTCGCATTCGTCAACGGCACCTTCCTGCTCGCCGCCCTGCGCGGGCAGCGGCTCTGGGCCGTCTACCCCGGCGAGACGACGACCGCGAGCGAGTACTACACCGGAACATACGGCAGGCTGCGCGACGTGGTCCCCGGACCGGACGGCACGGCGTGGGTGCTCACCAGCAACACGGACGGTCGGGGCAGTCCGGTTTCGGGAGACGACCGCCTGCTGCAGATCGATCTCGTACCCCTCGGTTAACCTCAAGAGGTGGCTGAACTTGATCGGGTGCGCACCTGGGCGCACGCCCTCATCGATCTTCATCTCGACCCGAGCTGGAGCTTCGCCTTCGATAACGCGCGCACTCGAGCGGGGCTCTGCAACTACACCGCGAAGCGCATCAGCGTGTCACGGCACATGGCGCTGCGCAGCGACGACGACGAGGTGCACCAGGTACTGCTGCACGAGGTCGCGCACGCGCTCACGGGCAAGGATGTCGGTCACGGGCCGCAGTGGCGGGCGGTTGCCGCCGACCTCGGATACGCAGGCGGTCGCACCTTCGACGGGCCCATCGCGAAGGACCTCGCCCCCTGGCTCGGCACCTGCCCCGCCGGCCACGAGATCCATCGGCACCGGCGTCCGACCCGACCGATGTCGTGCGGCAGGTGTTCGCGACGCTTCGACGCTGCCCACCTGATTCGGTGGGTGCGGCAGTAGCTCGTTGTCAATGCGCGGCGACGCCGCTGATCAACCAGCGGCGAAGTGCGCGTCGAGTGCGGCCGCGACGTTCTTCCAATGACCGAGCATCATGCGTCGTTCTTCGCGGTCGGCCAGGTGCTCGTGGTGGAATCCGATGGTCGTTCCGGTCGCTGCGGACTTGACTGTCAGCTGCAGGGTCGAATCGTGCGGCCAGTCGCTCGGCCGCCAGCTCAGGCGCACCCGGAGTCCGTCGGTTCGACTGCGGATCGTGCCGCTCACGCCGTCGGCTGTGGAGTAGGCAGCGCCCTTCTCCTCCGGTAGCGCGTCGATCTCGCCGAGCCAGACGGGCAGGCCGGCGCCCAGCAGAAACTCCCAGACCACGTCGATCGGTGCCGCCACCGTCGTGCGCACCCCCAGTTCCCAGCCGGCGTCCTTGGTCAGTCCAGTGGTATCGCTCATGTAACCGACTATATTGGTTACGTGGCAGCATCGACAGCAGCAGCGCCGACCGGCCAGTGGTTCCGGTCCTCCGACGGCACCCAGTGGTGGTTCGACTCCGGCTCGCTCAGCCTCGACTTCGCCTACACGGGTGCCATGAGTGACAACCCGGCGTGGGAGCAGCTGCACGCTCCGGCGGATCTCGCGACCTGGCTCGAGCAGCGATTTCCGGCTGCCGACGGGATCGTGAGCGAGGGCGACCTCAGGGACGCCCTGGAGCTGCGAGGCGCGCTTGCTCGAGCGGCGACATCCGCGAGTCGGGGCGAGGCGCCAGCCCCCGTAGACGTCGACATCATCAACCTGTTTGCCGCGACTCCCGACATCGCACCCGCCCTCGAGGGCGGCACCCGTCAGGCGGGTCGTTCCCGGGTGCGGACCGGCCAGGCCCTGTCGGCGATGGCCCGCGAGGCGATCGGCCTTCTCGCCGCGGCCGACGAGCGTCGCTACCGGGAGTGCGCCGCGGATGACTGCCAGCTCGTGTTCCACGACGAGTCCCGGTCGAACAACCGCCGCTGGTGCTCGATGCTGCGCTGCGGCAACCGAACGAAGGTGCGCAACCACCGCGCGAGGAAGGCGACGGCATGACCATCACCCACATCAACCCCGCGACCCTGCACCGCAACCCGGTCTTCTCGCAGGGCACACTCGCCGAGGGTGGTCGCACGCTCTACGTCGGCGAGCAGAACGGCACCGATTCCGTGGGCGCCATCGTCGAGGGCGGCGCGCTCGCCCAGGCCGCGCAAGCGCTGCGCAACGTGCTTGCCGTGCTCGCCGAAGTCGGTGCCGACGCGTCGAATGTCGTGAAGCTCACGATCTACTTCGACCGCGACACGACCCTCGACGAGATCTTCCCCGCGTCCGCCGAGGTGTGGGGCATGAACCCCACCGCAGTCACGGTGCTGCAGGTACACGCGCTCGGTCGCGACGGCGCCCACGTGGGCATCGAGGCGATCGCGGTCGTTTAGGTCGTGTTCGAAGAGCGAACTCTCCCGATGCTGCCCCGGCAGAAGAAACTAGATTAGGGACATGGTCAAGGGCGAGAACGACAGGGTAGATATTTCGGCGCTCTCGGCCCAGACGGCGGAGGCTCCTCTCTGGCGCTTGGTCTACGTCAGCAACGCCAAACCGAGAATCACCGACGACGAACTCAATCAGATTCTGCTCTCATCGCGAATTCGCAACTTCTTCACGCACGATGTGACCGGCATGCTGATGCTCGCAGGCGGATCGTTCTGCCAGATTCTTGAAGGAACCCACGAGAACGTCACCGGGGTGTTCGAGCGGATCAAAGGTGACACCCGGCATTCCAACGTGCGAATGCTGGAGCTTGCCGAGATTACCGAGCGATCATTTCCGAACTGGACGATGGGACCACCGTCACGCACACTCAGAGAATTCTCCGAAGCCGCCGACGTCGATGAGTTCTTTCAGAAAGTGCGCGAACGCGAAGCAAGATTCGACCCCGGAGTTCGTAGGCTCATGATGTCGTTTCACGCGGGGGAACTGCTGTAGGAAAGGTCGGGTTTCGATACGCGCGCTTCGCGCGCTACTCAACCGGCCGAGTTACTCGACGACCTTGACTTCCTTCCAGAACGCAACGTAGTTGGAGAAGTCCTTGCCGACGCGGTCGAACGCGGTCGGGTACGGGGTGGGGTAGCTCCACGCGCGGTCCTGCAGCACGGTGTCGCCGTCCTTGACGGAGAAGTACTGGCACTCGCCCTTCCACGGACAGGTGTACGGGGTCGCGCTCTCGACGAGCAGCTCGCTGTTCACGCTCGACGGCGGGAAGTACCAGTTGCCCTCGATCTTGATGAGGTCTTCCTGCGGGGCTTCCGCAATGACCGTGTCGCCGAGTAGTGCCTTCATGGTGTCCTCCGTGAGTCGTGGCTGTACTCAGAGGCGAACCTCAGAGGGTGCCGCCGAATTCCCGCAGCACCCGGATACCCGCCGCCGACCACGCCTCGCGTGCGGCATCGAGGCTCCCGCCGGCCGCCAGCAGCTCCTGCCCGGCGACCGAGGCGGACAGCACGTGGCTGCCCGCATTGCGCAGCGCCGCCCAGGCACCGGCGGCCGCCGCAGCCTCGGGCGAGGTGTAGTCGATGCCCACTTCCGCGAGGGCGTCGATGACGGCGCCCGCCGCCACGAAGTCCTCCGCCGCGAAGCGGGTGCCGGTAGCGCCGGCCGCGACGACCGCGACCATGGCGCGGTCGCCGAGGCTGGCCTGAAGCGCGAGCACCCAGGTCGCGATGTCCGCTCGCGCCGCTGGGCCACCCGTCACGACGGCGGCGGACCCCGGGATGGCCTGCGGGTCGGCGGTGGGATCGGCAAGGGCATCCACCCACACAACGACGTGGGCATCCTCGATCACCGGGCTGTCGGCGCCGAAGTCGAATCGCACCTGAAATCGGGTCTGGGCGCTCGGGCTCGCTGACGTCACCGTTCGAGGCTACTTCAGGCGCAGACTGGGGTCATGCGCGTACTGCTCAAGCTCGTCATCGACTGCCCACCGGATGCCGCGTGGCAGGCCATCCGCAGCCCTGAAGGTCTGAGCGACGTCTCGTGGCCGTTCACGACTTTCACGTCGCTGGAGCCGGACGGGTTCCCCGAGCAGTGGCAGGCGGGCGAGCATCCCGTGGCGGCGCGCGCGTTCGGCGTCGTGCCGATCGGCGAGCAGATCATCGGCATCTCCTACCCTGAAGCGCCGGAGGGGGTGCGGATGATGCGCGACACCGGGCGTGGGCTCAGCGGCCCGCTGGCGCTCATCACCCGCTGGGAGCACACGATGGCCGTGGCATCCGCTCCGGGAGGTCGCACCCTGTACCGCGACCAGCTGAAGTTCGAGGCGGGACCGATCACCGCGCTGGTCTGGCCGTTCTACTGGGCGTTCTGGCAGTGGCGGGCGCTGGGCATCGCGCGGCTCGCACCCCGGTGGGCACGAGCCGCGCGCTGAGACCTAGGCCCGGCGCCGGCGCCGCAGCTCACCGTAGGCGACGAACGCGACACCGCCGAAGAGGAGCACGCCGCCCCCCAGGATGAGCGTCAGGGAGTCGAAGCCGGTCAGCGCGAGCATGAACACGTTGGTGAGCACGAGCTTCGAGTCACCCGAAGTCAGGGTGAATTTCGAGCCGATGACCGGTGCGCCGTTGTAGAGCAGCGTCGCCGTGTTGGCGCCACCGTTGTCCGTCTCAGTGAGGGTGCAGTCCGCGTTGGCGGGAAGGTCGTCATAGACGACATCCTTGCCGGGGACGATCGTGCGAGCGGCCCCGCCGGGGATCTCGATGTCGGTCGGCACGCCATCGACGTCGAGCACGCAGGCGAGCGCGACCGCGAACGTCTGCTGCGAGTGGTCGCCTGCCGCCGTGCCGATGACCTGCTTGCTCAGGGTGATCTTCGACAGCTCGAAGTCGTTCTCCATCTGCAGCTCGTGGACGCTGTCGGCGTTACCGAGCTGGAAGATCGGGTTGGTGATCTCGTGACTTGTCGCCCCGCCCGTCGTCGTCTCGGTGAGCTCGCACTGGGCGAAAGAGGGCAGCATCGTGAAGCTGTTCTCGTAGCCGTTGACGCTGTTCAGCTCGCGGGTCGCCGGGGTCGGGTCGCCGGGGAACTCCCCCGGGATCGCGACGGGAACGGTCTCGCCGTTGACGTCACGGGTGCACGCCAGGGTGACCTCGAATGGACCGGCCCCGTAGAGCGGCACACCGTCTCCACCGAGGGTCTTGGCCACGTGCACCGTCGGGTCGCCGAAGGTGTTGGTGACCGTCGCCGCCGTCGGGAGAGCCTCGAGCGTGAAGGTTCCGGGGGCCACGACCGAGCTATCGGCGCCGCCCAGCAGGGTCTCCGTCAGCTCGCACTCGGCGCCGAGAGGCAGCCCGAGGTAGTGGGCCACGTAGGCCACCGGGGTGGAGTCGGCGGTCAGGTCGCGGGTCGCCGGTGACGGGTCGCCGTCGAATTCGCCGGGGACCGCCACTGGCGTCATCACACCATCGATGTCGCGCTCACAGGTGAGCGTCACCTCGAACGGACCGGCGCCGTAGAGCTCGGCGCCGAGGCCCTCCCAGGCCTTCGTGACGTCGATCTGGCTCAGCTCGAACGTGTTGGTGACCAGCACGTCGCTCTCGGTGTCGGCCGCGATCACGGCGGTGGCGCTCGTGCCATCGGTGACGGCCGAGTCGATCGTGACGGTCGTGGAGTTGGCACCTCCGGTGGCCGTCTCGGTGATGGCACAGGATGCGCCAGCGGGCAACGTGTCGATCGTCACGGATGCCGGCGTGATCGCCCCGTCCACCACCTGGAACGTGTAGTCCTTCAGCCAGACGGTGCGCAGGCCTGACTCGTCGTCGAGCGTGCACTCGACGTTGACGGTGAACGGCGCCGTGCCCCAGGCCTCGGCTCCGTCGCCCGCCAGCGCCTTCGACAGGCTGAGGCTTCCCGTGTCGAACGAGTTGGTGATGGCCGCCGAGTTGCTGGCGGGCAGGGCCGCGAGGGTGACGGTGGCATTCTCAACCGGGTCGGCACTGCCCGCGGTCGTGACGACAGTGGAGCTCGTCGCGCCCTTCGCGTCGGTCTCGGTGACCGTGCAGTCGGCACCCTGCGGCAGGCCGGAGAGCAGCCAGGTGTCGGCGTCCTCGAGGTCCTTCTGCATCGGGGCGTCGGCAGCGTAGCCGTCAGCGTAGACCGCCGCGTTGTTGAACGTGCACTCCACGGTGGTCGGGAACGGACCATAGGAGATCTTGCCGTCGGACTGGTCGAGCGAGGCGGTGTCGACAGTCTTGGTGACCGACAGCTCGGCGGGATCGAAACGGTTCTGCAGGGTGAAGGCGGCCTGCACCTGGTTGTCGCTGAGGTCATCAACGTCGATGTCGTCGATGGTGAACGACCAGCCGGTGGCGGCATCCGCTGTCGCGGCGTCACCGGCTCGCACGATCAGCGCGGACGTCGCCCCGCCTGTGTCGGTCTCGGTCAGCACGCAGTCGGCGCCGCGCGGGAGGTTGCGGAAGGTCTCCGTCTCGCCATCCAGGATGGACCGCGTCGGGTTGACGATCGTCACGTCGATGCTGTCGCGCACACACTCGAGGGTGACCTCGAACGGTCCTGCGCCGAACTTGGCGGCAGCGTCACCGCTGACCGCCTTGGTGACGGACACCTCGCCGGTGAGGTACCAGTTCTCGACAGTGACCTTGGGGGTGCCGGTCGAGACGTCGACTCCCGTGCCGTCGAACACTGCACCTGCGCCGTTGCGGTAGACCAGGGCATCCGCACCGGTGCTGGCGAAGTTGGTCTCCTGGGCCGAGCAGACCGACGACTTGGCGATGTTGTTGATCGTCACGGACATGGTCGTCGACGGGCTGAGGCTGACGTCGCCGTCGTACGCCGTCACGCCACCGGGAGCGACGCAGAGCACGTGGATGATGAACGGTCCGGTGCCGAATTGCGCGGCCCCGCCGCCCTTGACCTGCTTCTCCACGGTGAAGCTCGCGACGCCGTAGGAGTTGTTGACGATCGCCGAGTTGGTGCCGCCGGGGTTGTCACGCGTGAGCGTGAACGTCGCCGTCGTGCCCACGGCAGTCGTGCCGCCGGGGTTGGTCGCGGTGCTCCAGCGGATCGTGGTGCCCTCGGCGTGACCGGGGGTCGTCTCCGTGACGGTGCAGGATGCGCCGGCCGGCAGCTTGGTGAGGGTCTGAGCCGCGCCTGCGGCCAGGCTCAGCACCATCGGGGTGCCCGCGCTGTAGCCGTCTGCGTAGACCGCACTGCCGTTGAACGTGCACGTGACTGTGACGGTGAACGGCGAGTCGAGGATGACTGCCGCGTTGTCCTCGTCCTGAGCGGACGTGATGACGTTCTTCGAGACCGTGAGCTGCGCGTAGTCGAACGTGTTGGTCACCGTGCGCGAGACCGTGCTGGCGTTGACGATGGTCACGTTCGACGGCAGGCTCACGGATGTCGCGCCGCCCTGCGTGGGTTCGGTGATCGCACAGACCGCGCCCGAGGCGATGTGCTGGATCGTCTGCACCAGCTGGGTCGCCTTGCTGAAGGTCAGCGTGCCGCTCCAGACGTTGTTCGTGGTGCCGTTGGTGTTGAGCGTGCAACTGACAGCGATCTGGAAGGTGCCGGTGCCGTAGTCGCCCTGGGCGAGGCCCGCGAAGGCCTTGGTGATCTGGAGCGAGCCATCACCGAAGTTGTTGGTGAACTGCACCCGGTTGGTCGGAGCCGCCACCGGGCCATCCGCCGTGAGGACGATGGTGGTCGACGTGCCCGAGGTCGCGGAGCTGCTGCCTGCCGACGTCGTGTCGACGTGGGTGGTGGTGACCGCGCCGCGAGAGCTGGTCTCCTGCACGGTGCAGCTCGCGCCAGCGGGCAGGTCGGTGAAGGTGCGCGTCTGGCCGTCGTTCAGCCCGAAGGTCGTCGTCGAGAGCACCGTAACCGAGCTCACGCCATTGAAGAACGTGCAGCTGACGGAGTACCGGAAGTTCGAGTACACGATCGGGGTGCCGCTCGAGTTGACCGCGTTGTTCGTTCCGACCGTCTTGCCGACGACGAGGCTCGCCTTGTCGTAGGTGTTCGTCACGGTCGAGCGCTCGATAGCGGGTCGACTGTTGTCGAACGCCGGGTGCGGATCGTAGACGAGGTAGTTAGTCGTGTGCGCCGCCTGTGCGGTGACAGTCGAGGGCGTGATGGTCTGCACCGAGCCGTAGTTGGCCTCCGACACCCCGCAGGTCGCGTAGAGCGGCAGGCCCTGGATCAGGGTGGCGGCCGAACCGGCGGTGATCGTGAACGGGTTGCGCAGCGAGCCGTCGGAGTTCATCGGCTCAAAGGCCTGCCCCGCCGACGTGCACGAGAGGCTGATCTTGTAGTTCGACTGCACGTACGCGGCACCCTTGTTGAGCCCGTCAAGGAGCTTCGCCAGCTCGACGCCACCAGTCGCCATCGCGACACCGACCTTGCGCGGCTCGATCACGAACCGGTTGGGGGTGGGTGTGCCGTTGTCGTTGCCGAGCGCCGACGCAGCGATGGAGTTGTACGCGATCGAGTCGCGGTCGAGTCCGTTGGCGGTCTCCGCGATCTCCGGTGCGGCCGCAGTCGTCGAACGGTAGATGATCGAGATCTTCTGACCCGGGGCGATGCCGCCGGGCGAGGTGATGATGAACTTGAGGGCGACAATTCTGGGCAGCAGAGTCGCATCCGCGTCAATGTCCGCCTGCGTCAGCAGCTGCCAGTTGCGCTGCGGGATGTCGTCGGCGGCGGAGCCCGTGAGACACGACGGGGTCGTGACGGCAGGAGTCGTTGAGCCGGTCATCCCGAGCTCGGACTGGATGTCGGTGGCGTTGCAGCGGGTGCTGGCGATGCCGGTCGCGGCCACGTAGTACACGGCGAGCGAGGCATCAGCGGGGCCGCCGACGATGGTCGGCAGGGTCGACAGGGTCGGCGTCCACTTGGAGCTGCGGGGCAGGTTGACGATGACGCCGCGGTCGTTGGCGCGCGGGAGCACGTCGATCGCCGCGAGCCTGGTCACGGGGATGTTTCCGCCGTTGACGAAGGTGTTGACCCACTCCTCAGTGCCGCCGGGTCGCGTGATCGGCACGCACGGGTAGCGGTAGTACTCGGCCGTGCCGCCGGTGGTCACATTGGGAGCCGAGCAATCGACGACCGAGCTCTGCACGGTCTTCAGGATGCCGAGGTCGTCGAACGGCTGGCCCCCACTGTCGAGAAGCGGGTCCCCACTCGCGTCGAGGGGGCCGGCAGCGACACCGCGCACACCCTTGACGATCACGAGCGGCGTGCTCGGAGTCGCCGACACCGTGGTCGACGAGGAACAGGTGGCCACGTTCGTGGTCTGCACGTTCTGTACCGAGACGTCGGTGTACGAGTCACAGGTGTCGAAGGTCTGGTCGGAGGTCACGGTCGCCGTGTTGACGACGGGCGTGCCGGTCTCGAACTGCGGCCGCAGCTGCAGGGTGGCGTTGATGCGCAGAGTCCAGCCCTTGGGCAGGGTTGCCGGCGACACGAGCGTGAACGTGATCGTCTGGCTCGGGATGGTAGCCGCGCCGAGCACGGCGGTCACGGTCGGAGCCGCCTGGGCGACGCCGCTGCCGTTGAGCAGTGCGTAGGTGAAGGCGGTCGACACGGGGAACGGCAGGCCGGTGTCCGGGTCGGTGGGGATCACCAGTTGCGGGCCCTGGGCATCCACCGGGAAGGTGTCGGTGACGACGACCGAGCCGAGGAGCTTCTCGTGGGCTCCACCGCGGTTGATCACGTCGATCTGGTACGGGATGTCCACACCGAGCGCCTGCTGGCCCACAGGCGACTTCTTGATCTCGACCCGCGCGGGCAGGTGCTGGTACTTCAGCTGCTTGAAGTCGGTGTCGGTCGCAACCCACACCGGCGTCGGGTCGCTCGTGTCCCCACCGCTCGCGGTGACGCTGACCGCGTTCGTGTAGACGCCCGCGGTGGTCTCGCCCGGCGCCGGGAGATTGCCGAACAGGGTCGACGGCACTGCGGCGGTCGCGGCATCCGGGTTCTTCTCGATGAGAGTGTCACGGCGCTCGACCGTGAAGGTCACCGACTGGGTCGGGTTCGACGGGCGCTCCCAGTTGGACTGGTCGAGCTTCGTGTAGGTGAAGCGCAGGCCGCGGATGCTCGCCACCGGCGTCGACCCGAGGTTCGGCAGGGTCAGGGTGGCGTGCGGGGTGCCGAGCACCCAGCAAGCGGTGAGGTCGGTGGATGCGCCGCACTTCACGGTGATCGAGTTATCGGCGGCGACCTCGTAGGTCACGCCCACGAGCGCGTCGACCTGCACCTGCTCGGCGGGCGAGACGGGTCCGGCGTCGCCGGGGCCGAAGTTCTTGAAGTTGAACGCGTTCCAGAACGACGGGCTGACGTCTTCGAAGACCATCTTCGTGGTGCGCACGTTGCCGGTCGGGCGGCCGGTCAGGGTGATCTTCGCGGTGCGCGAGGAGTCGTCGTACTGGATCGCCGGGGAGCCCACGTTGGCTGTCGTGTCAGCGACGATGTCCTTGGTGGCAACGACGCCGTACTCCCACGCCTCGATGGTCGTGTCGTCCGACGCGATCGCGAACGCCTCGTTGTCAACACCGGGGGCGACGACGGTCGTGCCGCCGGCATCCCGTACCGTCGCGGTCACGGTGTTGTCGATGGGGCTGTCGTCAATGACACTCACCGGCGTCGCGGTGCCGCGAACCAGCTCACGCAGGCGCGTGTCGAGGACGACGACAGTCGACGCGGTGGAGTCGATGCGGCCCTCGTGAATGACCTGGATGCCCGTCACGTCGGCGAGCTGCGCCTCGGTGAGCGCCAGCGCCTGGCTGAGCGAGTACGTCGTCGGGGTCGCGCCACGGGTCAGGATCACGGTCGTCGTGGTGGTACCGCCGGGCACCGTGATCGACACGATGTCGGAGAGGTTGACGAAGTCGAACGGATGCGTGCCTTCGGTCGGCTCCGCGAGGTCGAGGTGGTCGACTCGCGTGACGGAGTTGTTCGTCGCGGTCAGCGTCATCCGCGCGGTCGGGAAGTACTGGGGGTCGGTGCCGACGGGCGGAATGCCGAGCGGCCCACCCGACCAGTCCTTCGATGTCGTGACGCCGATGGGACGGTCGAGGATGAGGATCGTGTCGGCGGCGACGCCCTCGGTGACGACGGCGTTGGTCGCGTCGCGCATCGCGACGCGGGCATTGTTGAGCACCTGGCCGAACTCCGCGGTGTTGTACAGGGTCTCGCGAGTGAGGCCGAGCACGGGGTCACCGTTGGAGCGACGGTCGTCGCGCACCTCGAAGACGAGGTCGAGCCGACGGTCGGTGAAGACCGACGAGGCGACGCCGGAGCCCTTGGCCGGGGCATCGGGTGTGCTCGACGAGGGGTTCGCGCGGTTCGGGTTCTCGATGACGACGAAGCGCACGCCCACGGCATTGTCACGCTCGAACTGCGAGAGCGTGTACCCGGGGAAGCGACCGTAGCAGGCGGTGCCGCCGCTGGCGGCGCAGGGGTTGCCGGCGGCCGGCGTCCAGCCGGTGCCCGGGATGTAGAACTCGACGGACTGGATGGCGTCGTACTTCAGGTACGCGTCCATGCCCGACGTGATCTGCGGAATGGACACGAGATCGAAGGCCTCGAACACGGTGTCGGCGACGTCCCAGGTGGGTGCTGACGGGTCATCCGCGGTGTCGGAGATCACCACCGAGGGGTACTGCACGCCACCCGTTCCCCAGGAGATGCCGAGACGCGCCTGCTCGTTCGAGCGAGCGAGCACCTCGTCCTTCTGCCAGTTCTTGTCGATGAGGCCGGGGCCGCCCGCAGGCACGGGGAGCAGGGTGATGTCGGCGACCGCGGAGTCCGTCGCGAACGACGGCGTGGCGATGGGGTTGGTGACCTCTGAGACGACCGTGTTGGCCACCACGACCGGGTCGGTCGCCGCCGGATCGATGATCGGGTTGCCGGTACCGCGCTCGGTCGCGCGCAGCACGACCCGCACGTTGGGCTGCACGTTGAAGCCGGGCGGCAGCACCGAATCGGGGTCGGTCGGCACGAACGTGAACTCGAGACCCTGGATGCCTGCCGGCAGCGTGAGGTTGAGGGTCGCCGGCCCGACGATGCCGACCCCACCCGCGATGTCGTTCCACGTCGAGCCGTCGTAGCCCTTGACCGTCAGCGTGGAGTTGGCGGGCACATCGGTGGCGATGATCGACTTCGGGTCGAACTTGGCCCAGAATCCTGCATCATCGTCACGGACCACGAGCGTCTTGGCGCCGACGGTCGAGTTCACGACGGCCGGCGGAAGCGGCGCGACCTGCGCGGGCAGCGTGAGCAGCGCGGTCGCACCGGGAGTCGCATAGATGGTGTCCGGCGAGATGATCTTGCGCACGGTGGTGTCGACGCGCGACGACCGGCGGGTGAGCGTGTCGGACGCGTCGGCGGTCGCAGTGGCACCCGCGGGAGTCTCGACCTCAACGGTCACCGTGTCGGTCGTGGTGACATCGCTGCCCACGGTGGTCGACGTGGTCGCCACGAACGGCAGAGTCGCGTAGGCACCGGGCGCCATGGTGCCGGTGAACTCGACGATGAAGCCGAGCACGGTATCGCCAGCGAGCGGCCCCGGCAGGGTGCCGACCGTGTCCGTGGTGACCGGGGCCCCGTAGCCCGTGGTGGCGTAGAGGTAGGTGACCTCGACCAGCGTCGCGCCGGTCGGCCACTGGATGTCGAGCGGCTTCCACGCGCTGAACGCAATGCCCTGATCGGTCATCGACGTCGAGCCGGGCTTGGGCTCCGTGATGGTCATGCGGTTGATGGTGAAGTCGCCGCCGTTGAATCCTCCAACGGTTACGGTCGTGTTCTGCCCGCCGATGATGACGTTCGGCTCGAAGTCCTTCGTGGCCCCGGGTGCCACGGATGCCGCGCGGATCGCGAAAGGCGCAGTGGCGAGCACCGGCGTGTTCGAGTCGACGCCCAGGCGCACCTGAGACGACGCGAGGTTGGAGCCGTTGAACGTGCCGACGATGTTGCTCACGGCGGCCGTCGTCTTCGTGGCGATGCGGAACGAGCCGGTCGCTCCAGCGGCGATCTTCGTCGACCCCGAGTTGGAGAACGTCAGACGAAGTCCCTTGACCAACGAGAGGTTACCGGGAAGGGTCGCCGAGGCGGCGGGGCTGCCCAGGGTCCAGGTCGTGCCGTTGTACCAGTCGACCTGCACGCGGTTCGCGCCGCTCGGGAAGGTGACGTTGGTGAGACCCGTCACCACGAGGTAGTCGAACGCGTTGGAGGCCGACTCGGCCGGGTCCTCGATGATGAGCTTGTCGACCGCCGTGTTGGAGGTGTTGGTCGCGCTGAGGTCGAAGTTGACGACGGTGTTGGGCAGGCCGACGACCGAGTTCGGTGTGACGGTCTTGGAGATCGTCGACTCAAGGTCGAGCGGAATGGACAGGCGCACGTCGGCCGTGTCCGAGAGCGTGCTCTCCGGCACGGTGGGGTTGTCCACAGTGACGGTCGCCGTATTGGTGACGGTCTGGCCGTTGAAGCTGGCGTCGACGTTGTTCGGCACCGCCGCGATCACCTGAAGGCTGACCGTGGCACCGGCTCTGAGGCCGACGCCCTCGTCCAGCACGTCAGTGAAGCTCGCGACGAATGAGTTGCCAGTCTGCACCACGGTGTACGAGAGAGACGGGCTGACCGACACGAGGGTCAGCGGAGTCGGCATGGGATCGGTGACCTTCATGCCGACACAGTCGGTGTCGGTCGACGAGCAGCTGACCTCGATGTCGAAGACGACCTGCTCCCCCGGGATGAGCGCCTGCGGGGCCGCGGGAGTCGCGGTCTTGGAGATCTCGATGAGCACCGGCTGCAGGTCGGCGGCCGAGGCCGAGAGGCTGCCCGTCGTCGGGACCAGAAGAGCGGCAACGACCGCCGTCGCCACGGCCGCGTGGCCCTTGCCCCACTGCCACCACTTGCCGCGCGACTTCGCGCGCGCCGTGCCCTTGCCGAACATGTCATCCCCCAGGTCAGGTCGGCACCGCCGAAACTGCCCCTCAGAATGGGGTACGGCATCGGGCTGCCTCCCCAAACATATCGGAGGACAAATCGGGGTACACGCCCCAGAACGGGGGTTGCCGTGTTCTGGGGTGCAGAAGGGGCGGGGGTAGCGTGTGAGCATGACCGCACTCGACGTTGCCGACTGGCGGCGGAGAGTCTTCGCCCTCTACGCCGAGGTTCGCGGTTCCCGCGATCTGTCCGCCGCCCATGACCTGTGGCGGCGCACGCGAGACGAGTTGTTCGCCGAGCATCCGTCGTCTCCCCTGCTGCCCGAAGGCCGAGCCGACTTCACGGGCCTGCCGACCCGGCCCTACGAGCCCGGCTGGCGCTTCGAGCTGCCGCTGCTTGCCGCCCCGGATGCCCAGCTCGACGTCGAGACCGGAACCGACGGCATCGTGCCTTTCGAACGGATCGGACTCGTCGACGTGCCCGGCGTCGGCACCCTCGACGTCTGGCGGCTGACCTCCTATGGCGGGGGCATCTTCGTCCCGGTGAAGGATGCGCTGGCCGGCAAGCACGGCGGAACCTACGGTGGCGGGCGCTACCTCCTCGACACCATCAAGGGCGCCGACCTCGGACGCGGTGGCGCCGACCTCGTGCTCGACTTCAACTTCGCGTACAACCCGTCGTGCGCCTACGACCCCGCGTGGTCGTGCCCGCTCGCGCCGACCGGCAACACGGTGCTGGTCGATATCCCGGTCGGCGAGCGGTACTTCGGGGCGCACTGAGGCGTCGCTGAGGGCCGCCAGACCGGCCGCTGAGGGCCGCCAGAAGCCCGTCTGCTAGGGTTGAATTACTTGCGGGGCCACGACGGCCCCCTTGCGTCGTAGAACGCTTCCTCTTCTCCCCGGTCAATTCGGGTTGTAGACACTTTCACGGCGAACGGATGTGGCACCGCCACCTTCGCCCTTTCAGCCGATCCTCGGGTCTCGACAAGCTCGACCACCGAACCGGCCTTTACCCAAGAAACACACATCATGACTGAGAACATCTTCAGCACGCTCGGCGTGCCCGCCCCGCTCGTTGCCGCCCTCGGCGCCAACGGCATCACCGAACCGTTCCCCATCCAGGTCGACACCCTGCCCGACACCCTCGCCGGGCGCGACGTGCTCGGCCGCGGCAAGACCGGCTCCGGCAAGACCCTCGCCTTCGCGATCCCCATGGTGGCTCGCCTCGGCGGTGCGCTGGCCGGCGGCAAGCGTCGGCCCGGGCATCCGCTCGGTCTGGTGCTCGCCCCCACCCGGGAGCTCGCCACCCAGATCACCGCGGCCATGGAGCCGCTCGCTTCCGCGTACGGCCTGACGATCACCACGATCTTCGGCGGCGTCTCGCAGCAGCGCCAGGTCGCCGCCCTCAAGTCGGGCGTCGACATCGTCGTGGCCTGCCCGGGCCGCCTCGAAGACCTCATGAAGCAGGGCTTCGCTCACCTCGACGCCATCGAGATCACCGTGCTCGACGAGGCCGACCACATGGCTGACCTCGGATTCCTGCCGGTGGTCACTCGCATCATGGACAAGACGCCGCAGACCGGACAGCGCCTGCTGTTCTCCGCGACGCTCGACAACGGCGTGGACAAGCTCGTGCGCCGCTACCTCCACAACGAAGTGCTGCACTCCGTGGACGAGGCCAACAGCCACGTCGCCGCGATGACGCACCACGTGTTCGAGGTTGCGTCGGTCGACGACAAGAGCGAGCTCGTGCGCACCCTCGCGTCGGGCACAGGCCGGCGCATCCTGTTCATGCGCACGAAGCACCACGCCAAGAAGCTCGCGAAGCAGCTCACCGACGCCGGCATCCCCAGCGTCGACCTGCACGGCAACCTCTCGCAGGTCGCCCGTGACCGCAACCTCGCCTCGTTCGCCTCGGGTGAGACCCGGGTTCTCGTCGCCACCGATGTCGCCGCTCGCGGTGTTCACGTGGATGACATCGAGCTCGTGATCCACGTCGACCCGCCGGCCGAGCACAAGGCGTACCTGCACCGCTCGGGCCGTACCGCCCGCGCCGGCAAGGAGGGCGAGGTCGTCACGATCGTGCTGCCCACCCAGCGCAAGGACACCGCAGCGCTGCTGCGCAAGGCCGAGATCACGGTCACGCCCCAGACGGTGACCGCCAAGTCGGCGGCCGTGACCGCCCTGGTCGGGGATGTCGCGGCCTACGTCAAGCCCGCGCCCCGTGTCGCTGCCCCCGCCGGCGGCGGCGGCCGCTCGCAGGGTGCGAACGCCCAGCGCAAGCAGGCTCGTCGTGATGGCGAAGGTGCCGGTTCGGGTGCACCCCGTCGTGACCGCAGCGGACGGCCGGCTCGTTCCGGCGCGCCTGCCGGTGGTTCGGCTCGGGGCACCTCGGCCGGTGGTGGCCGCGCTGCCGTGACCGGGGAGCGGCGGGCATCCGCCCCGCAGGCCGACCGTGCAGCACAGCCGGCCCGCTCTGCCGAGCAGGCACCGTCGCGTCCGCGCGGCGGCAAGGGTCGCGCGCAGAGCTCGGGCGGCCCCATCCGGGTCGGCCAGGTCGTGCGCGCGAACACCCGCGGGCGCTAACTCTTTCAAGCCTCATGTGAGGTGCGGCAATCGTTCCCTCGCTAGCGCGAGAGAGGGCTGATTGCCGCACCTCATACTTGATAGCGCCGCTGGTGGATACGAATGGGGCCGTTCGCCTTTTGGGCTCGGGCGGTAGGTGAAGTCGACCACTAGATTCGTGGAATGACCAGCATCCAGGCACAACCTTCGCCGTTGTCGCAGCGGGAGCGCCGGGTGCGCACCGCCCTCGTCGTGTCTGCGTTTCTCGGTCCGGTCGCTCTGTTCTTCCTGGTCCGCATCCCACTGGGCTGCAGTGTCCTGAACCTGCTCGGGCTGCCGTGGGCGCCGGAGGTCGAACTCGCGGTCACAGTACTCGGCTGGATCGTGGGCATCGGTGCCCTCGTGACGATCGTGCTGGGATTCACCACTCGCCCGCTTCGCTGGATGAGTTTCGGCATCGTCATGATCTGGATCGCCAGCAGCCCAATCTGGATGGCGCTGCTGCTGGCGACCGCGTTCGGAGATCCGGGGCCGGACACCTGCCGCGTCGTGTAGTGCGGGCGTCCTCTCCACAGATCTTCGTACCTTGGGTTTCCCCTGCCAAGATCAGTCATACTCACTGGTATGACTGATACCCTGAGCACCGTGAGCTATTCGGTGGGCACCAAGGGGCAGGTGGTGATTCCCAAGCAGATTCGGGATGCGCTGCACATCCGGCCCGGCCAGGAGATCGAGTTCGAGCAGCGGGGCGACGAGGTCATCCTCCGCAAGTCTGCGAGCCAACCCCTGCTCGGCCGCTTCGCGGGGCGCGAGCTCACTGATGCTCTCGCGAAGGAACGCCGGGAGGAGCGCCAGCGCGATGACCGTCGTTCTTGACTCGTGGGCCATCATGCGGCTGCTGGACGGGGCCGAGCCTGCGGCATCGCGCGTTCAGGCTGTGATCGACTCCGGGGAGGCCGCCATGAGCTGGATCAATCTTGGCGAAGTCCTCTACATCCTCCGGCGGTCAGTAGGGGTCGAGTCCGCGGAGCGCACCGTTCGCGATGTTGAGGGCGTTGTGCGCGTGAGCCTTCCCGACCGCTCCCTGGTGATGGATGCCGCGGCAATCAAGTCGAACTTCGCGATGTCCTATGCCGACGCCTTCGCCGCCGCCACCGCAGTACAACTCGACGCGGCGCTCTGGACGGGCGACCCCGAGCTGCTGATCGCTGGCGCGCCGTGGCATCCGTTCGACCCGTCGGCCTGAGGCGCAAGCCCTACGGCAGCACGCCCACCGACGCGAGTGCGGCACGCAGCAGCGAACCGCGACCACCCTCCATGTCGGAGGTCACCGACTCGGATGCCGCCTCCGCGGGTCGCAGCCAGGTGATCTCAAGAGCGTCCTGACGCGGCTCGCACGTGCCCGTCACGGGAACGACGTAGGCGAGGGACACCGCGTGCTGGCGGGAATCCATGAACTGGCTCGACCCCGGCCACGGGAAGTACTCGGCCACCGAGAACGGCACGGGGCTGGCGGGCAGCAGCGGGAAGGCCATCGGCCCGAGGTCCTTCTCGAGGTGGCGGAACAGCGCGTCGCGCAGAGTCTCGCCGTACATCACGCGGCCGGAGACGAGCGTGCGGGTGATCTCGCCGTTGTTGGCGCGCAGCAGCATCCCGACCTCGGTCACCCGGCCGAGGCCGTCGACACGCACCGGCACCGCCTCGACATAGAGCAGGGGCAGGCGGCGGCGGGTCTCGGCGAGTTCCTCTTCGGACAGCCATCCGGAGTTGGGGTCGGGAGTGCCTACTGAGCTCATGCTCCATTGTCGCCCAAAGTAGTGTGGGCGAATGCAACTCGATGAGTCAGCGATTCTCTGGTCCGCCCCCGAACGCGAGCGGGCCGGCCGGCCGCTCATCGTGCTTCTGCACGGCTACGGCTCGCACGAGGGCGACCTCTTCAGCCTGTCGCCGCGCCTGCCGCTGGCCGCGACGGTCGCCTCGCTGCGCGGTCCGATCAAGGAGAGCGCCGGATACGCGTGGTGGTCGCTGGCCGGCCAGAACCCCGGCCAGCCCGACCCGGCCGCGGTCGACGCCGGCGCGCAGGCGGTGCTCGACTGGCTCGACACGGTCGACTACACGACGGTCGCACTCCTCGGTTTCTCGCAGGGCGCCGCCCTCGCGCTTCAGCTCAACCGCCTGGCGCCCGACCGGTTCGCCGCGACGGTTGCACTGTCGGGGTTCGTCGCGCCCGGCATCCATGCGGGGGATGCCCAGCTCGAGAAGATCCGCCCGCCCGTGTTCTGGGGCCGCGGTACCGCCGACACCGTGATCCCCGCTGCCGCCGTGGATCGCACGGAGGAGTGGCTGCCCACCCACTCCGAACCGCACATCCGCATCTACGAGGACCTCGGCCACTCCATCTCCACGCAGGAGCTGACCGACCTGACGGGGTTCCTCGCGGAACACCTCTAGTCGCGCGTTCACTCATCCGGCTCAGCTCGCCTCGCACTTACGGAGGATGGCGCGCCGCGCGCCGCGCCCGCTTTCGCACCAGATCGGCGTGTCGTCCTCCGCAACTACGGTGCCGCGAGCCCTGCGAGCGCGACACGATTCCTCAGGTCGGCGCGGGGACGACGGGCCGCGGATTGGGGAAGAACGACGGGCCGCGGGGTCGGTGCGCGGGGGGAGGATAGAGCCATGGTGCTCGACCGCTTCTCCCCCGCGACGCGGGAGTGGTTCACGGGCGCCTTCGCGGCGCCGACACCCGCGCAGCTCGGTGCGTGGGAGGCCGTGTCATCCGGTGGTCACGCGCTCGTGGTCGCGCCGACCGGTTCGGGCAAGACGCTGGCCGCGTTCCTGTGGTCAATCGACCAGCTGATCACGCGGCCGCGCGAGCCGGGCGCCGGCACCAGGGTGCTCTACATCTCCCCGCTGAAGGCGCTCGGCGTCGACGTCGAGCGCAACCTGCGCGCGCCGCTCGTGGGCGTGACGCAGACGGCGAAGCGACTCGGACTCCCGGCACCCGCCGTGACGGTCGGCGTGCGGTCGGGCGACACCACGGCGCAAGACCGGCGGCAGCTCGCGCGCACGCCCCCCGACATCCTGATCACGACCCCCGAGTCGCTCTACCTCATGCTCACCTCGGCGGCGCGCGAGACCCTCGTGGGCGTCGAGACGGTCATCATCGACGAGGTGCACGCTGTCGCCGCTACCAAGCGTGGCGCGCACCTGGCCGTCTCGCTCGAACGACTGGATGCCCTGCTCGCGAAACCCGCACAGCGGATCGGTCTCTCGGCCACCGTGCGCCCGCTCGAGGAGGTCGCGCGGTTCCTCGGAGGGCGCGCGCCGGTCACGATCGTGCAGCCACCCGCAGCGAAGACCTTCGACCTCACCGTGGTCGTTCCTGTGGACGACATGTCGGAGCCGGGCGTCTTCACGCCACGCGAGGGCTCCACGAGCGGCCCGACCGGTATGCCGGCCGAGGCGACCGGCTCCATCTGGCCGCATGTCGAGGAGTCGATCGTCGACCACATCCTCGCCCACCGGTCGACGATCGTGTTCGCCAACTCCCGACGTCTGGCCGAGCGGTTGACGGCGCGGCTGAACGAGATCGCGCAGGAGCGAGTACTCGCTCCAAGCGGGTTGAGTAGCGCCGAAGGCGCGTATCGAAACCCTGGTGACGAGGTGCTCGGTTTCGATACGGCGGCTCCGCCGTCTACTCAACCGGCCCTGCTCGCGAGAGCCCACCACGGCTCCGTCTCCAAGGAGCAGCGCGCCACCATCGAGGACGACCTCAAGTCCGGGCGCCTGCGCTGTGTCGTCGCGACCAGCTCGCTTGAGCTCGGGATCGACATGGGCGCCGTCGATCTCGTGATCCAGGTCGAGTCACCTCCGAGCGTGGCATCCGGGCTGCAGCGCATCGGGCGAGCCGGGCACCAGGTCGGCGAGATCTCCAAGGGGGTGCTGTTCCCGAAGCACCGCACCGACCTGCTCCACACGGCGGTCGCCGTCGACCGGATGCGGCACGGGCAGATCGAGGCCATCGCCGTGCCCGCGAACCCGCTCGACGTACTCGCCCAGCAGACCGTCGCGGCGGTCGCCCTCGGCGCCCTCGACGTGGAGGACTGGTTCGACACGGTGCGCCGCAGCGCCCCGTTCGCGACCCTGCCGCGCAGCGCCTACGACGCCACGCTCGACCTGTTGAGCGGGCTGTATCCGAGTGACGAGTTCGCTGAGCTGCGTCCGCGGATCGTGTGGGACCGGGTCGCCGGAACGATCGAGGGGCGTCCGGGTGCGCAGCGGCTGGCCGTGACATCCGGGGGCACGATTCCCGACCGCGGGCTGTTCGGGGTGTTCATCGTGGGCGGGGCGACCCCTTCGAGTGCCTCAGGGACCGGCGGTGGGCCGGGCAGGCGCGTCGGCGAGCTCGACGAGGAGATGGTCTACGAGTCGCGAGTGGGCGACGTGTTCGCGCTGGGCACGACGAGCTGGCGCATCGAGGAGATCACCCACGACCAGGTGCTCGTGAGCCCCGCCTTCGGGCAGCCGGGCAAGGTGCCGTTCTGGAAGGGCGACGGGCTGGGGCGCCCGGCCGAGCTGGGAGAGGCGATCGGGGCTTTTACTAGAGAGATTTCGGCAGGCTCAATCAGCGCAGGCGTGAAACGGGCCGAGGCGATCGGCCTCGACGAGCGCGCCGTCACCAACCTGATCGCGCTGGTGGCAGACCAGCGCGACGCGACCGGCCAGGTGCCCACCGACACGACGCTCGTGGTGGAGCGCTTCCGTGACGAGCTGGGCGACTGGCGACTGGTGCTGCACTCCCCGTACGGGATGCCCGTGCACGCGCCGTGGGCGCTCGCGGTCACCGCGCGCATCCGTGACCGCCTCGGCGTTGACGGTGCCGCGATGGCGGGCGACGACGGCATCGTCGTGCGCATTCCGGACACCGACGCGGAGCCTCCCGGCGCCGACCTGTTCGTGTTCGAGACGGCCGAGCTGGTCGAGATCGTCACCGAGGAGGTCGGGGGTTCGGCGCTGTTCGCGGCCCGGTTCCGGGAGTGCGCGGCCCGCGCGCTCCTGCTGCCCCGGCGTGACCCCGGGCGCCGCTCCCCGCTGTGGCAGCAGCGGCAGCGGGCATCCCAGCTGCTGGAGGTCGCGCGCAAGTACCCGAGCTTTCCGATCGTGCTGGAGACCGTGCGGGAGGTGCTGCAGGACGTGTACGACCTGCCGGCGCTCACCGCTCTGTCGAACCGCATCGCCGCCCGCCAGGTGCGGATGGTCGAGGTCGAGACCCCGGTGCCGTCGCCGTTCGCCCGCAGTCTGCTGTTCGGCTACGTCGCGGCGTTCATGTACGAGGGCGACTCGCCGCTGGCCGAACGCCGGGCGGCGGCGCTGTCGCTCGACCCGACCCTGCTCGCCGAGCTGCTCGGCCGGGCTGAGCTTCGCGAACTGCTCGACCCCGCCGTCATCGAGCAGACCGAGCTCGAGTTGCAGCGCCTCACGCCTGAGCGGGCCGCGCGCGACGCGGAGGGCATCGTCGACCTGCTCCGGATGCTCGGGCCGCTGTCACTGGAGGAGATCGCCGCGCGGTCGGTGGTCGAGCCCGTCGAGACCGCGGTGGTCGAGCCCGTCGAGACCGCGGTGGTCGAGCCCGTCGAGACCGCGGTGGTCGAGCTCGCCGAGACCCGGATCTCGACAAGCTCGATCACCGCCGCGCTCGACCGGCTGAAGACGGCCAACCGCGTACTGCCGGTCACGATCGCCGGGGTCGCCCAGTGGGCCGTCATCGAGGACGCCGCACGCCTGCGCGACGCCCTCGGCGTGCCGCTTCCGATCGGCGTTCCGGCCGCCTTCATCGAGCCGGTCGACGACCCGGTCGGTGACCTCGTGAGCCGCTACGCCCGCACCCACGGCCCTTTCACTGTGACGGATGCCGCCTCCCGCTTCGGCCTCGGAGTCGCCGTCGTCACCGACACCCTGCGCCGCCTCGCCGCCGATCGGCGTGTGGTGGACGGCGAGTTCCGACCCGGGGCGTCGGGCACCGAGTGGTGCTCGGTCGAGGTGCTCCGCCGACTGCGCAGCCGCTCACTCGCCGCCCTGCGCCAGGAGGTTGAGCCGGTCGAGCCGACCGCCCTCGCGCGCTTCCTGCCCGACTGGCAGCACGTCGGCGGGTCGGGCTTGCGCGGGGTCGATGGGCTCGCACAGGTGATCGACCAACTCGCGGGGGTCTCGCTGCCGGCATCCAGCTGGGAGAGCTTCGTGCTGCCCGCTCGGCTGCCCGGATACTCGCCGGCGTGGCTCGACGAACTCACCGTCTCGGGCGAGGTCGTCTGGTCGGGCAATGGGGCTCTCGCCGGTGGCGACGGATGGGTGAGCCTGCATCTCGCCGCGACCGCGCCACTGACCCTACCCGAGCCGAGCGGAGAGGAGACCACGGAACTCCAGCGCGACATCCTGGGGGTGCTCGCCGGGGGCGGTGCGTTCTTCTTCCGCCAGCTCGGCGCCGCGCTCACGAACACCGACGACAAGCAGCTGCTCGAGGCCCTGTGGGGGCTGGTCTGGGCGGGGCTGATCACCAACGACTCGTTCACGGCGCTGCGCGCCCACCTCGGCGGGCCGGTCAGGACGCGTCCCCCGCGCACTCGCTCGTACCGCGGACGTTCCCTCGCCGTCGCCCAGTCCGGGCCGCCCGCCGGCGGTGGCCGCTGGTCGCTGCTGCCGCTGGCCGAACCCGACCCCACGATCCGGGCGAAGGCGATGGCCGAGCTGCTGCTCGAACGGCACGGTGTGGTCACCCGCGGCGCGGTCGTGAGTGAGGGCATCCGCGGCGGGTTCGCGCTCGCGTACAAGGTGCTGGCCGGTTTTGAGGAGACGGGACGCGCGCGGCGCGGTTACTTCGTCGAAGGTCTCGGCGCTGCACAGTTCGCCACCGGCGCGACGGTCGACCGTCTGCGCAGCTTCACTCGCGATCCCGAGGCCGAGCGTGCGCTGAACGCGGTGACCCTGGCCGCGACCGATCCGGCGAACCCGTACGGGGCCGCGCTGGGGTGGCCGGTGGCGGCGGGCGGGGTCTCGACAGGCTCGACCACCGGGGGCGGCTCGACCACCGGTACCGCCGGGCATCGCCCCGGGCGCAAAGCGGGCGCCCTCGTCGTGCTCATGGACGGAGCCCTCACGCTCTACGTCGAGCGCGGCGGCAAGACGGTGCTCACCTTCGGTTCTGACGCGGATGCCCTCGCCGCGGCATCCCGCAGTCTCACCTCGACCGTGCGCACCGCGCTCGGCAAGCTCAAGGTGGAGCGCATCGACGGGGAATTCGCGGTCGGCACCCCCCTGGGCCTCGCCCTCGTCGAGGCGGGCTTCGTGGCGACGCCGCAGGGGCTGAGGTTGCGCAATGCGTAGGTGCGACCGCCCAACGCGGCAGTCTTCTGCTCGACACTTCTGTTATGCAGGATCGCCGAGCGAGACTCCTGTCTCCTGCACAACGGGAGTAGTCGGAGGAGATCGTCGTCGCAAGACGACGGCCGGCGCGGATCGAGCGATCGACGGGAGGCTCGAGAACAATGCCTGAGGGCGACACCATCTACCGCTCCGCGAAGAATCTGAACGCGGCCCTCGCGGGACAGGTGCTGACGCGCTGCGACATCCGGGTGCCCGCATTCGCGACCGTCGATCTCACGGGCGAGACGATCGAGGGCGTGGCGAGCCGCGGCAAGCACCTGCTCATGCACGTCGGGGAATATACGCTGCACTCGCACCTCAAGATGGAGGGCTCCTGGCACCTCTACAGGCACGGGTCGAAGTGGTTCCGCCCCGAGTTTCAGGCGCGCGCAATCCTCGGCACCGCAGAGTTCCTCGCGGTGGGCTTCGACCTGGGCGAGTTCGAGGTCGTGCGCCGCGACGACGAAGACAGCGTCGTCGGATACCTCGGCCCCGACCTCCTCGGCGACTGGCAGCCCGAGCAAGCTCTCGCCAACCTGCGCGCGAACCCCGAGCGCGAGATCGGACTCGCCCTGCTCGATCAGCGCAACCTCGCCGGACTCGGCAACGTGTACCGCGCCGAGCTGTGCTTTCTGCGCGGGGTGCTTCCGCGCCGGCCCGTCGGCGAGGTGCCCGAGCTCGAGAAGATGGTCGAGCTCGCCTGGCGGCTCATCGACGCCAACAAGGATCGCGCCCAGCGCACGACGACCGGCCAGCTGAACGGTCAGCGCCTGTGGGTCTACGGGCGCACCGGCAAACCGTGCCTGCGCTGCGGCACGCCCATCCAGCACGGCGAGCTCGGCGACACCGCACTCACGCAGCGCGACGTGTGGTGGTGCCCGAACTGCCAGGTGTAGGGGGTCTCGACAAGCTCGACCACCGGGGGGTCTCGACAGGCTCGACCACCGCTAGAAGTCGAGCACCAGCTCCGGCGTCAGCGCCCGCGACACACACGGGTACATGATCTTCAGCTTGTCCTTCTCGGCGTCGTCCATCACCGAGTCCAGGTGCTCGGGGCTGCCCGCCAGCACCTTCACCTCGCACGTGCCGCAGACCCCCTTGCGGCATGACCCGCTCACGGGCATCCCGCCGCGTTCGAGTGCGTCGAGCACGGTCTCGTCGGCCCCCACGGTGAGCGCCAACGGGCTGCGGCTGAAGGTGAGGCGCAGCGGCTGGTCCGGGATGCTCGGCACCCGTTCGATCGGAATGAACCGTTCGGCGTGCAGTCGCGCCGACGGCACGGCCGAGGCCACGGCAGACATGAGGGACTCGGGCCCGCAGCAGTACACCTCGGTGGTGTCGGGTGTCACGAGTCGGGTGAAGTCGAGCTGGGCCGGGGTCTCATCGCTCGCGTGGATGCGCACCCGGTCCGGGTAGCGCTCGGCCAGTTCGCTGGCGAACGCCATGCTGCGACGACTTCGACCGACATAGATGAGTCGCCACTCCCGGATCGCCGGGAGGGACTCGATCATCGCCTTGATGGGCGTGATGCCGATGCCTCCCGCGATGAACAGGTACTCCCGCGATGGCTCGAGCTCGAAGTGATTCAACGGACCCGAGACCTCGATGGTCGTACCGGGCACCACGCTCTCGTGCACCCAGCGGCTGCCGCCGGCCGAGTCCTCGGTGCGCAGAACGGCGAGGTCGTAGTGGTGTCGCTCGCCCGGGTCGCCGCACAGCGAGTACTGCCGCTCGAGCCCGTTCGCGAGGTGCAGTGTGACGTGGGCGCCCGGATACCAGATGGGCAGCAGCCCGCCCCCGAGGGCGACGAGGCGGATGCCCATGACGCCCTCGGCGATCAGCCCGGAGTCAGCGACCACCATCGTGCGGGTCTGGATGCGGGGCGGTGAGATGCGCGGCGCCGGGTCGTGCGGAGGCACCCACACCTCGGCCTTCGCCGCCCGGGTCGTGCGGTTGGTCACGGCGATCCTGACGACGGTCGCGGCGGCGGTGAGGCCGATGAGGCTGAACGCGAGAATCTTGTAGCCGAGCGAGCCGACATCCGTGCCGGAGAGCCCGGCATGGAACGACACCAGCAGCACGACCGCGTAGCTGGCGTAGTGCAGGCCCTTCCAGAACGTGCGCGGCAGGCGATGAATGATCATCGAGGAGCCCTGCACCGCGATGAGCAGGTAGAAGGCGACAATGCCCAGGGCGACAGCGATCGGCTTGAAGTCACTGGTGAAGGGCACGAGCACCTGCACCAGGCTCAGGTGCAGCCAGCCGTCGAGCATGAGCGTGACCATGTGCAGAAGCACCATGATCACGGACAGTCCGCCGAGGAAGCGGTGGAGGTCCTGCAGCCAGCCGGGGTTGTCGACGCGACGCAGAATGCGCGTGGACAGCAGGATGCCCCACACCACCGAGAGCGTCATGAGGGCCCACGCGATCAGAGCGCTGGCACGGGTGACGTACCACCAGATGTGCGGATCGTTCAGGCTCACGCGTATCTCCCCCAGTTTGCTGACACATGCTGGCGCCCCGCGGAATCCACGAGGAGTCCGGCCGCACCGACCTGCGGCAGCCAGGCGAGGTACTCCTCGACTGGGCGCAGGAACCCCGACTTGCTGATGGCCTCGGCATGCACCCCGGTCGCCGCGATGACTGTCACCGTCTGGATGTCGGTCAGCGCGCTCGCTCCTGTGCGCGGGTCGATCAGATGATGCCGAACACCTGCGGCAGTGTCGAAACGTCGCTTGCGCTGGCTCGACGTCACGATCGCCCCTCGTGCGATGCGCACAGTAGTCAGGTGTCGATCGGTGTCGAATGGATCCTCGACCCCGAGCAGCCAGGCCACCGCGTCGGGTGCCCGGCCAGCGACGACGATGTCACCGCTGATCTCGGCCATGATGCCCCAGGCACCTTCGGCGAGCCCGAACTCGCAGATGATGTCGGCGGCGAGACCTTTCCCGATGCCGCCGGGGTCGAGGGTCGTTCCGACGGGCATCCGCACCGATGATCCGTCAAGTGTGAGGGAGGCAAGGCGCCCCGGTGCCGACGCCGAGGCCGGCAGGATGGTCACGAGGTCGGGCGCCACGACCGAGGCCGCGTAGCCGGATGCGATCAGCTCCGGCAGCAGCGTGGGGTCGAAGTCTCCGTCGCTGAGTTCCGACGCCTCGCGCATCGCGGAGATGAGCTGCACCGTAACCGGGTCGACCTCCACCGAAGCGCCCTCGGCCCAATTGAGCCGACTGATGTCGCTCGTGGGCAGGAACCGGCTCCACCGAGCCTCGAGGTGGTCGGCGAGCGCGAAGCAGCGTGCGACGAGGTCCTCGCCTCCTCCCACCAGCGTGATGGTGGCGTGGCCGCCCATGAGGGGTCGACGATCGGAGTAGGTCGGAGGCTGGGAGTCGTTCTGCGCGTGCGCTGCCAGGAGCGCCCCGCGAGCTATCGCGTCGAGCTCCACCTATCCACCGGACCCACCCGTGGTGCCGCTGGGGGGTGCGGGAGCTGGAGCGGGAGCCGGTGCCGGATCGACCGCGGGGGCGGGGGCCGCCGCGGGAGCAGGATCTGCCGCGGGCACCGGGTCGGAGGCCGGGGCAGAGTCGGCCGGAGCGGCCTCCGCAACGGGAGCCTCGGTGGGTGCTACTCGAGCGGATGCGACGCCGACGCCTCGACCGAGGAGGGCCTGCTGCTGCACAGCAGCCTCCTCGGCCGAGGCCGCATTCTGGAATCCGACGACCCCGCCCACGAGGGCGAAGGTCGAGATCAGACCGACCAGCGTGCGCGTGCCGCCTGCGGGGTGCGACTTAGTCATCGTCCCCGGACTCGTGTTCGCTGTCGTCGTCCTCGGTGTGGCTGGGGCTCGGGGCGGGAACGACCACCGGGTCGCTGACGCCGGATGAGCCGCCATCACTGCTGCCCGAGCTGTCGTCGCTGCCCTCGACCCCTTCGGTCTCGGTCGCGCTGGGCGACGGAGACGACGTCGGGATGCCCGTGGGGTCATCCGTCGGGGTCGAGCTGGGGACGAGCACATCGGTCGCCTGACCGATGGTGCCCTCGCTGAAGGAGGCGAGGGTGGAGCCGTTCACGGCCATGGCCGCCCCGGCCGTGCCGAGGACTCCCACGATGGAGAGGGCGATGATTGCTGAGGTCTTCATGTCCCCAACCTACGATCAGGCCGTCCAAGGGGTGACCGACGAATATCCAAGATCTGTCCAAGATCCCCGCGGTGTACTCCGACTGCCCGCGCCCGCGACACAATTGAGCCATGCGGGTACTGGTCGTGGAGGATGACGCGTCAGTCGCCGACGGCATCCTCGACGGGCTGGCGCAGGCCAACGTCGACGCACTCCACGTGAGCACCGGTCAGGGCGGACTCGACGCGCTGTCCAGCTACCAACCTGACCTTGTGCTGCTCGACCTCGGCCTGCCCGACATGGACGGCACGGAGGTGTGCCGGCGCATCCGCGCGGTGTCGCAGACCCCGATCATCGTGGTCAGCGCGCGCGACGACGAGATCGACCGGGTCGTCGCCCTCGAGATGGGCGCCGACGACTACGTCGTGAAGCCGTTCGGGATGCGAGAACTGGTCGCCCGCATCCGTGCGGTCGCGAGGCGCACCGGCCCGACCGTCGCCGAGCCCGCGGCGGCGCGCACCTTCGGTGCGCTCGTGGTGGACACCCGCAGCCAGAAGGTCACCCTCGCCGGCGAGCCGGTGCACCTCACCGCCAAGGAGTTCGAGCTGCTGGTGTACTTGAGCGCCGATCCCGGCGCCGTGTTCCGCCGCAGCGAAATCCTCCACGACGTGTGGGACACGAACTGGTACGGGACGACGAAGACCCTCGACGCCCACATCGCGGCGATTCGCAAGAAGCTCGGCGACCCGGGCTGGATCGAGTCGGTGCGCGGGGTGGGCTTCCGGTTCGGGGAGCCGGGCGCCCAGTGACGGCCTCGGGTGCTCCGTGAAGTGGCGTCTGGTGGCCGCCCTGATCGCGACCACGCTTCTGGTGATCCTCGTTCAGGACATCCCCCTGAGCTACTACATCCAGGGCGTGCAGCGCGACCGGATCATCACGGGCCTGGAGCGGGACGCCTTCGTGCTCGCCGGGCGCAGTGAGGAGGCCCTCGAGTCACCGACGCCCGAGTCGATCGCCGTCATCACCGAGGTCGCCAAGCGCTACCAGGCCAGCAGCGGCGCGCGCGTGATCGTCGTCGACGGGAAGGGGATCGCGGTCGTCACCAGCGACCCTGACGACTCGAAGATCGGCGCGTCCTACCTCTCCCGTCCCGAGATCGGCACCGCGCTCACCGGGGAGATCGCCTCGGGAACGCGCTACTCCCAGACGCTCCAGCAGGAGCTGCTCTACGTGACGGTGCCGGTGTTCAGCGGCAGTCGGATCCTCGGTGCGGTGCGACTCACCTACCCCGCCCAGGTCGTCGACGATGCTGTCGCGACCCAGCTCCGACAATTGTGGGTGGTGGCACTCACGACCGTGCTGTTGGCCGGCGTGGTCGGATACGTGGTGGCGGCCGGGGTGACGCGCCGGCTGAAGATGCTGCGGGCATCCACCGAGCGACTCGCCGACGGCCACCTCGACGAGCGGGCCGACGAGGGCGCAGGGGCGTCGGAGTTGCGGTCGCTGTCGCGCTCGTTCAACGTCATGGCGGAGCGCCTCGACGGCCTGATCGCCCAGCAGCGGTCCTTCGCCGCGGATGCCTCGCACCAGCTGCGCACGCCCCTCACCGCCCTGCGCCTCAAGTTGGAGCGCGCGCACGACCTCATCCACACCGACCCCGACGGTGCAGCCGAACGTCTCGCCGCCGCCGAGAGCGAGGCCGACCGACTCGGCACCATCATCGAGGGTCTGCTGCTGCTGAGCCGCACCGAGGCCAAGACAGCCGTCGCTGTGCCGGTGGATGTTGCGGCCGCCGCCCGCGCCCGGGTCGACCACTGGCTGCCCCTCTCCGACGAGTCGGGTGTTGCGATCCGCTATGAGGGCGCGACACAGGCCACGGCGAGCGTCGTGCCGACGGCGACCGAGCAGATCCTGGACAACTTCATCGACAACGCGCTCTCGGTGAGTCCACGGGGAACGACGATCGTTGTGCGGGTCGAGTCGCGGGGAGACCGCGTCGCGCTTCACGTGCTCGATCAGGGCCCCGGGCTCTCGCTGGAGGACTGCGCTCGCGCCTTCGACCGTTTCTGGCGGGCGAGCTCGCAGGTCGGCGGCAGCGGGCTGGGCCTGGCGATAGTCGCGCAGCTCGCCGAGGCGAGCGGCGGCAGCGCGAAGCTGGAGCCGCGGCCGGGCGGCGGGCTCGACGCCTCAGTACTGTTCCCCGCGGACTGACGAGGATAGATTCGCGATCGTGGTCGTGCGCGTGACACTCGGGGTGGTGCTGGCGTTCGGCCTGCTCACCTGGGCGATCGTGAGCCTGTGGGCGCGCGGACCGGCATCCGTCGACTCGCCCGTCGCTCAGCCGCCGGACGCCCAGCCGATGCTCGTGGACGAGGTGCTCTCGGGCGACACCCTGGTGCTCACGAGCACCCGGGCCGGTGCCCAGGTGCCCCAGTTCGGACGGCTGACGGCACGCCTCGTCGGTCTCGACGCACCCGATCTCGGTCGGCGATTCGGAACCGACGTCGATCAGTGCTTCGCCCCCGAGGCGCTCGCGCGTCTGGAAGAGCTGCTGCCCGCGGGATCGATCGTGTGGGTGACCACGGATGACCCGACCCGCGACGCATCCGGCGACTGGCTGCTGAACGTGTGGGGCACCGACGGACGGATGGTGAACTACCTGATGGCGGTGGGCGGGTACGCCGAGGTTCTCGCCACGGCAGCCGACACCCGCTACGGGGAGATCCTCGCCGACGGCGAGCATCAGGCACTCGTCTCATTCGGCGGAATGCGCGGGGCATGCCGCTGACCCGACGGCAGCCCCGGAGACAGGCTGAACCCACCGCCACTGTTCCCCGCCGACCGACCGGAGTAGGGTCGCGAGCATGGTCGTCCGCGCCGTTGTGGGCGGCGTGGTGGGCGCCGCGGCGATCGTGGCCGCCCTGTCGAGTGCGTGGACGCAGCCGACTGCACACGGGGCATCCGGAGCATCGCGGCCAGCGGATGCCCAGCCGATGATCGTGCGCACCGTGCTGTCGGGCGACACAGTCGTGCTCACGAGCGCTCGCCCCGGTGCCCAGGTGCAGCTGTGGGGTGATCTCACGGTGCGGCTGATCGGACTCGACGCTCCCGATCTCGCACCCGTCGTCGAGTGCTTCGCCGCCGAGGCGCAGGGCGGGCTCGGTGCGATGCTGCCCGAGGGCTCGCTCGCCTGGGTGACGACCAACGAACACCGCGACTCGGGCGGCATCTGGTCGATGTACGTGTGGGACGCCGAAGGCCGCTTCGTCAACCAGACCCTGGCCGAGCAGGGGCTGGCCCGGGCATCCGACTTCGCCGAGCGAGGGCCGCTGTATCCGCTGATCGCGCAGGCGACCGAGGAGGCCTACCGGCGAGGCCAGGGCCTATGGGGCTGGCACGAGAGCGCACAGTCACCCTGCCAGTGGCCGGAGGCCTGACCCGTGGTCGCTCGTGCGGTGATCGGCGGCACTCTCGGGGTCGTCGCGGCACTGGTTGTGGGCCTCGTGGTTGCGTCGGCGCAGAGCACGCCGAGCGCGGCATCCGTCACCCCCGTACCCGCCGATGCCCAGCCCATGATCGTGCGTGAGGTGCTGTCGGGCGACACCGTCGTGCTGAGCAACCCCCGCCCAGGACCCCAAGTGCACGATTGGGGTGATGTCAGCGTGCGCCTGATCGGCGTCTACGCACCACACTTCGGACTCATCAACGAGTGCTACGCCGTGGAGTCACAGGGGCGATTGCGCCAGCTGCTGCCCAAGGGTTCCCTGGCCTGGGTGGCGACGGATGCGACGGCCAAAGACGACAACGGGCGCTGGCTGATGTACGTGTGGACCTCGAACGGTGAGTTCGTGAACCTCGCCCTCGCCGACGAGGGCTTCGTCACGGCGGTCTCCTCCTACGACAACGAATCGCACTTCTCCGCCATAGCCCAGGCAACCGAGCAGGCCTTCCGCCGGAAGGCTGGGCTGTGGGGGGCCTGCAGTTAGGGCTGCACGGGCACAACCACGGAGGCAGGAGCGCTCGCATTGCCGGCCGCGTCGAACGCCTGCACGGTGAAGGTGATGCTGCCGCTGGGGGGCGGGCCGGACGCGGGTGGCAGCACGAAGGCGTAACTCCAGCCCGGCACCATCGAGGCACTGCCGCTCGCCACACCCGCCCAGGAGATGGCGACCGCGACCACCCCGGTGTCGTCGGTGGCTAGCGCTGTGATGATTGTCGACCCGCCGTTGGCCGAGAAGAGTTGGGGCTGACTTGAGGTGGGCACAGTCACCACCGGTGCCGTCGTGTCGGCGGGCGGGGCGGGCTCCGGGTCGGGCTCGGCAGGCGCGGGAGCGGGCTCGGGTGCGGCCGTCGCCGTCGGGGTGGCCGTGGGCGTGGGTGTCAGAGTGGGCGAGCTGGTGGGGCTCGACGAGACGGCGACGGACGCGGCATCCGGAGTGGGCGTCACGGGGCTCGGTTGGCCGAGGGCGACGGACACGCCCGTGACCGCCACGAGGATCACGAGCAGGCCTGACAGCAGGAACAGCCACCACGGGCGCGCGCCGAAGCCGCTTGCGGTGGCAGGAGTGCCGGTGTCACCGGCGTCCACCCGCGCACGGATGGCATCGGCAACACCGGCGGCGTCACCCGGTTGGGCGATGCGCTTGAGCGAAGCGCTCAGCAGAACATCGATGTCAGCCATGGTGATCCTCCTTCCTCAGACGTGCGGCGAGCGCCTTGCGGGCCCGGTGCAGCTGGGTCTTCACGGTGCCTTCTGAGACACCGAGTCCTTCGGCGATCGTCTCGATCGACTGGTCCATCAGGTAGTGCAGTGCGCACACTTGGCGCTGCTGCAGCGGCAATGACTTGAGCGCGTTGGCCACATCCACGTCGAGCAGCTCGATCGCGTCGGTGGTCTCCTCCACGGGCATCCCGAGCTTGGCGACGGCGCGCTGCCGGGCCGCCTCGCTGCGATAGCCGTCCTTGACCCGGTTGCTCGCGACCACGGTGAACCAGGCCGCGAGATTGGTGACCGGATGAGTCGGCGGCTTCGCAAGGAAGCCCACGATCGCGTCCTGCACGGCATCGGCCGCGTCCTGCCGGTTGCCCGTGATGAGTCCGACTGCCGCGACGACCTTCGGGTACTCGGACGCGACGAAGGCGTCGAGGTCCAGCTGGACCCTCTCGCTCACCGCCACAGCCACACCCCCTCGACGCGCCACCGTGCCCGTTCGGTTGACAGGCATCAGTGAGAAGCTTTCCAGCCCGCTCCGCGCGGCGGTAGCGTCAACTTGGTAACGTGTGCGCCGTGACGAACTCGGCGGGGTGCTCCGGAACACCCCAGCTGAAGATCGTCTGGCGCAAGGAACTGCGCTAGCGGCGCAGCCGAACCCTAGCGACCCCAGCGCACCGCGAACACGAACAGCACACCGATTCCCGTCGCCACTCCCAGGCCGGTCAGAATCGGGGCTGCGATCATGAGCGTCTGCAGGGTCACATAGTCGAAGTCGGGGTTGCCGTTGCCGTCTCCGAAGATCGTGCGCAACTGGAACACCAGCACCAGTCCGCCGACCGCCAGCGCGACGCCGATGACCGCGAGTGCGACGAGGAACGGGTTGCCTCTGCGGGGCGGCAGGTCATCCTGCTCGTCCTGCGGCGCGACGGCTGCCTGCGGGTCGATGCGCACGAGCGGCGGCGCGGCGGGAGCCGGGGCATCCGGTGTCGCGGGAGGCGTGACGGCGGGCCCGTCATAGCCGCGCTGGAACGCGGGGTCGAAGCGCGGATCGAAGTCGCTCATCGGGCACCCGCCATGATCCAGACCGCGTACCCGTTCCAGATCAGAGGGATCGACAGCACGAGGAGGGCTATCGCAATCCAACCCATGACCTTGCCCGCGACCCGCGGCTTCAGCACCGCGCGGATGGCGAAGAAGACCGTGAGAATCGCGAACAGCGGAAAGAAGAACAGGCCACCGAAGGCGATCAGACCGTAGGCCCACTCCTCGGCGCTCGTGCCCGTGCGCGGCGGCTGCGAGCGCACCACGACCGAGAGCACGTTGAGTACGAACAGCCACGGCAGCGGGAAGAGCACCGCGATGAGCGCAAGCACTCCCCAGACCCTGCCGGGCTTCTGCGGGATGCTGGTGATCGACGTCATGGTTCGAGGCTACGGCGTCTGGTTCGCCCGGTACACAGCAGCTTGCGTGCGACGCTCCATCCCGAGCTTCGCGAGCAGGCCCGAAACGTAGTTCTTCACCGTCTTCTCGGCGAGTCCCAGGTGCTCCGCGATCTGGCGGTTGGTGAGCCCCGCGGCGATCTGGTCGAGCACCTGGCGTTCGCGCAGGCTCAGGTCGGCCGCGGCATCCGCACCGGTGGTGGCGCGCGCGACGACGCGCTTGGTGACCGCGGGGTCAACGAGGATCTCGCCATTGGCGACGCGGCGGATGCTCTCCAGCAGACCCTGCCCGCGGATGTCCTTGAGCACGTAGCCGGCGGCGCCCGCGAGCACGGCGGTGTAGCTGGCCTCGTCGTCGTCGTACGCGGTGAGCATCAGGCAGGCGACATCCGGGTGCGCCGAGCGGATGTCGCGGCACAGGTCGATGCCGGATCCGTCCGGCAGGCGCACATCCAGCACCGCCACGTCGGGGGTCGTCGCAGCGATGCGCGAGAGTGCCTGCTTCACCGTGGATGCCTCGCCCACGACGGTCAGGTCGGCCTCGGCATTGATGAGGTCGGCGACGCCGCGACGCACGATCTCGTGGTCGTCGACCAGGAATACGCGCTTCATTCGGTTGACTCCACTCGTGCGATCCAGGTCAGTGTTGTGCCTCGCGGTTCGCGGGGCACGAGCGTGAAGCTACCACCACGAGCCTCGGCACGCTGGGCGAGGTTGGCCGTGCCGCTCGCCCGCACCGCCACGGAAGGGTCGATCCCGGTGCCGTCATCGTCGATTCTCACGGTGACACTGCCCGCGGCGAAGCCGACGGCGATGGTGACGTTGTGCGCCGCGGCGTGGCGGGCGACGTTGCTGAGTCCCTCGCGCACCACGGCGGCGACGTCGTCGGCGAGTGCGACATCGATCATGGTGTCGACCGCGCCCGAGAAGCTCAGCACGGGGGGCTGCTCGAACAGGCCGTCGGACTCCCCGAGGATGTCGATGACCCGGTGGCGCAGCGACGGCCGCTCGGCGTCCTGGGGTGTGGTCATGGTGAAGATGGCGGTGCGGATCTCGGCGATCGCCGCGTCGAGCGCATCCACCTGGTCGACCAGTTTCGCCCGGGATGCCTCATCCGGAAGCGATCCCGCCAGCGCCTGCAGGCTCAGCCCGGCGCCGAAGAGCCGCTGAATCACGTGGTCGTGCAGGTCGCGCGCGATGCGACTGCGGTCTTCGAGGGTCGCCAGGCGAAGGCGGTCTGCACGACCTGCAGCGAGGCGCAGCGCCACGCTGGCCTGCCTGGCGAAGTCAGCCGCCGTTCCGAGGTCGACCTCGGTGAAGCGCGACCGTCCGGGTTCCCGCGAGACGGTGAGCACGCCGTTCGGGCCGTCGGAGGTGATGAGCGGGATCGCCATTGTGGGTCCGAGCCGCACCCCGTCGCCGAGGGCGCTGGCCGCAGCAGCATCCGACAGCACCGGCTGCCCGCTCTCCTGCGCGCGGCCGGCAACGGTGCCCTGAGCATCGAACACCAGACCCTCCACGCCGGGAGCGAGCGGGCCGCGGGCGAGCTCGACCCTCAGCGTCGTGGGCGACGCTGCCCCGAGGAAGGTGACGAGGTCGGCTTCGGCCAGCGTCGTGATCCGCTCGGCGACGATACCGAGGGAGTCCTGCACGTCGTCGGAGAGCAGTGCCGCGGTCACCTCGGCGAGAGCGGACGCCCACCGCTGCCGACGACGGGTCTCATCGAACAGGCGGGCGTGATCGATCGCCCCGCCCGCGGTGGCAGCGAGCGCGACGAGAAGCTCCTGGTCCTCGGCACTGAAGGAGCCCGCAGTGCTCTCCGACAGGTAGAGGTTGCCGTAGACCACGTCACGCACCCGCACGGGCACGCCCAGAAAGCTGTCCATCGCGGGATGGCCGGGGGGAAAGCCGGAGGAGCGAGGGTCCTCGGCCAGGTGGTCGAGGCGGATGGGCTCCTGCTCGTCGATGAGGGCACCGAGCAGACCATGGCCCTCGGGCAGGCGGCCGATCGGACCGACCAGTTCGTCGGGCAGCCCGACATGGATGAACTGCTCGAGCGTGCCATCGGGGGCGATCACGCCGATCGCGCCGAAGCGTGCACCGACGAGTTCGACCGCGGCCTCGATGATGCGCTTCAGAACCTCGGCCAGCTCGAGCTCCCCGGCAACGACCCGGGTCGCCTTGAGCAGACTGCGCAGCCGATCCTGACTGTTGAGTACGTCCTGCGCATTCTCGACCAGCTGGCTTAGTGTGCGGTCGAGTTCGGAACGGGAGACGTCGGGAAAACTCAGTTCGTCAGTCATCCTGCCTCCGTTCGGTCGTGGCGGTGGGACCTTAGGCCCTGACGGGAACGCACCCGACTTGTCAGTCTGGCATGGGCGCAGTGCCCGAGGAAGGACACGCCATGAGCGCGAGCATCGTCGTCGGCATTGACGGCTCAGGGCCGAGCCGTGCCGCCTTCGCGTGGGCTCTCGCCCGTGCCACGTCGATCGGTGCTGCGATTCTCGCCGTCCACTGCATCGAGGAGAGTTCCGACTCCCGCGGCCCCGAGGTTCTCGAGGAGACCGTGAGCGCCGCCAGAGCAGCGGCCCGCGACGTTCAGATTCGCTCCGAAATCGTGCACGGTGCCGCCCCGTGGGAGCTGGCGGCCGTGGCGCGCCCCGGTGACCTGTTGGTCGTGGGCACGCACAAGACGGGGTATCTCAATGGCCGGGTGCTCGGCACGCGCAGTGTGATCGTCGCATCCGTCGCCCCCTGCAGTGTTGTCGTGGTGCCGGATGCCACGCTCGCGGGCCGCACGGGAATCCTCGTCGGCGTGGCAGCCGACGGTGCCTCCGACGCCGCCGTTCTCGCGGGGGCTCGCGAGGCCGCGCGTCTGGGCGAGGACCTGACACTGCTGCACTGCACGGACGCGACCCAGACCGGCCGGACCGTGCTCTCGGATGCCGTCGCCCTGGTCGCGACGGTGGCCCCCGATCTCGAGGTGCGCAGCCGCCTCTCCCGTCGCAGGCCGGCCGAGGGCCTGCTCGATGCGAGCCGCTCGGCCTCGCTGCTTGTCATCGGGTCGAGCCGGCGCGGCATGGACCATCTCGGCTCAGTTGCCTACGAAGTTCTCCTCAACATCAACACGACAGTTATGGTGGCCCGATAATGACCGAAACGCATCCGCTCGAGACCGTCAACGCCTGGTGGCGTGCCGCGAACTACCTCACGGTCGGCCAGATCTACCTGCGCGACAACGCGCTACTCACCCGACCCCTCGTCGATGCGGACATCAAGCCGCGACTGCTGGGGCACTGGGGCACCTCGCCCGCGTTGAACCTCGTCTACGCGCACCTCAACCATCTGATCACCCAGAAGCCCCTCGAAGTGCTCTACGTCGCGGGCCCGGGGCACGGGGGGCCGGCGATGGTTGCCAACGCGTGGCTCGATGAGACCTACTCCGAGATCTACCCGCGCATCTCGCAGGATGCCGCCGGCATCCGCGCCCTGTTCCGCCAGTTCTCGGCGCCGGGCGGCATCCCCTCGCACGCCTCCCCCGACCTGCCCGGGTCGATCCACGAGGGCGGAGAGCTCGGCTATTCGCTCGTGCACGCCTACGGTGCTGCCCTGGATGACCCGAACCTCATCGTCGCGTGTGTCGTCGGCGACGGCGAAGCCGAGACCGGCACGCTCGCCGCGAGCTGGCACCTCAACAAGTTCCTCAACCCCGCGACCGACGGTGCCGTGCTGCCGATTCTGAATCTCAACGGCTACAAGATCGCCAACCCGGCCGTGCTCGCGCGCATCTCCGAGGAGGAGCTCTTCTCGCTGTTCCGCGGTTACGGCTACGAGCCCGTGCTGGTGTCAGGCGGCTTCGACGGCGAGGACCCGATGCGCGTGCACGAGGCGTTCGCGGAGGCCCTCACCTGGGCGACCGACCGCATCGCCGCCATCCAGACGGATGCCCGGAGCGGCACCGAGACCGAACGCCCGGCCTGGCCGATGATCATCCTGCGCACTCCGAAGGGGTGGACCGGACCGAAGGTCGTGGACGGCCTACCCGTCGAGGACACCTGGCGCGCGCATCAGGTTCCGATCGCGACCGTACGCGGCAATGCCGAGCACCTCGCCCAGCTCGAGGAGTGGATGCGCAGCTACCGCCCCGAGGAGTTGTTCGACGGCGACGGCCGCCCGGTGGCGAGCCTCGGGGTGCTGCGGCCCAGCGGCATCCAGCGTATGAGCGCGCTGCCGCAGGCCAACGGCGGGGAGCTGCTGGTTCCCCTCGTGCTGCCGCCGATCGAGGAGCACGAGGTCGACATCTCGAAAGGCCACGGGGTCACCGCCGAAGCGACCCGGGTGCTCGGACACTGGCTGGCCGACGTGATGGACGCCAACGACAACTTCAGGATGTTCGGCCCCGACGAGACCGCCTCCAACCGACTCGACGCGGTGCTCGAGGTGACTTCGAAGCAGTGGGAGGCCGACATCGTGCCGACCGATCTGCACCTCGCCGCCGACGGCAAAGTGATCGAGATCCTCAGCGAGAACCTCGTGCAGGGACTGCTCGAGGGCTACCTGCTCACCGGTCGCCACGGCATGATGAACTCCTACGAGGCATTCATCCACGTGATCGACTCGATGTTCAACCAGCACGCCAAGTGGCTGGAGGCGTGCAACGAGATCGCGTGGCGACGGCCCGTCGCCTCGCTCACCTACCTGCTCAGCTCGCACGTCTGGCGCCAGGACCACAACGGCTTCTCGCACCAGGACCCCGGCTTCCTCAGCGTGGTCATGAACAAGAGCGCCAAGGTGGTGCGGGTCTACCTGCCACCGGATGCCAACACCCTCCTCGTGACCGCCGAGCACTGCCTGGGCAGCCGCAACTACGTCAACGTGATCGTGGCGGGCAAGCAGCCGGCCCCGACCTTCCTGACGATCGAGGAGGCGCGCGTGCACGGTGCGCGAGGCCTCAGCATCTGGGACTGGGCGGGCACCGAGGTGCCCGGCGAGGCACCCGATGTGGTGGTCGCGAGTGCGGGCGATGTGCCCACGATGGAGGCGCTCGCGGCCGTGCGGCTGCTCGCCGACGCGATCCCCGAGCTGCGCATCCGCTTCGTCAACGTCGTCGACCTGATGAGGCTGCAGCCGAAGGAGGAGCACCCGCACGGCTCATCCGCGGCCGACTTCGACGCGTTCTTCACCACCGACAAGCCCGTGATCTTCGCGTTCCACGGCTACCCGGCGCTGATCCACCAGCTCGCCTACCGGCACACCAACCACGCCAACATCCACGTGCGCGGCTTCAAGGAGAAGGGCACCACCACGACGCCCTTCGACATGCTCATGATGAATGACCTCGACCGGTACCGCCTGGCCATGGATGTGATCCGCCGGGTACCCGGGCTCGAGGAGCGCCACGCGAGCCTCGTGCAGCACTTCGCCGACGAACGAGCCCGCATGCGCGCGTACGCCTACGAGAACGGCGAGGACAGCCCCGAAGTCACCGGGTGGGACTGGCTGTAGGTCGCGAGGTGCCCCGCAGTTGCGGAGGATGACACGCGGGCCGCGGCCTGCGCTGGCTCGGCACCGCGGCGTGGCGTCCTCCGCACGCGCGGTGGCCGAAGTGCCGGGCGCGCGCCCGGCCGCTACGCCGGAACGGGCGCTGACTGCTGCGACCCCAGCCGCAGCACCTGGTCGCCGAGGCGCGTGTCGCCGTGGTGGTGCGTGACCAGCACGACGATGCGGTCGGCGAAGGCCACCCGCAGGTCGTCCATGAGCTGGTCGGCGGTGTCCTCGTCGAGATGGGCGGTGGGCTCGTCGAGCAGCACGATCTCCGACCGTGACAGCAGCGTGCGGGCCACGGCGAGGCGTTGACGCTCGCCACCGGAGAGGTGCGAGCCCTGCGAACCGATGCGGGTGTCGAGCCCGTCGGGCAGGGCGGCGATGAGCTGGGACAGTCCGGCCCGGGTCAGGGCCTCGGTCAGCTCCGTCTCGCTCGGTGCGTCGTCGCGCGAGCGGGCGATCAGCAGGTTGGCGCGGATCGTCGAATCGAACAGGTGCGAATCCTGCGGGCACCACGACACGTGGCGACGCAACTGCACCGGGTCGAGCTCCGCGATGTCGCGCCCGTTGAACTCGAGCCACCCGTCGCTCGGCGCGAGCTGGCCGAGCAGCACGCTGAGCAGAGTCGACTTGCCGGTTCCCGACTCGCCCGAGACGACGAGCCAGTCCCCGCGCTTGGCGTCCGCCGACACGTGCTCGAACGCGGGCGAGGTCGCACCGGGCCAGGTCGCGGCGAGCCGCGTGAGGCGCAGGTCGGCCACCGGGCGGTCGAGGGTCGCCGTGCGGTGCGGGTCTGTCGCGGGTTCGCGCATCCGGGCGACACGGGCGAGGGCGGTGACCAGCGCGGGAACCAGCTGCATCGCAGCCACGAACCCCGCGAGCGAGTCGGCGAGAGCGATCGGTAGCAGTGCGAGGACGGCGACGAGCTCGACACCGATGGCTCCGGATGCCACGGCGCTCGATCCCACGGCGAGCATGCCGACCGTGCCCAGCCCGCACGCGAGCAGGACGGTTGCGAGCCCCAGACCTCGGGATGCCGCGACCCGCCGGCTGATTGCGCTGACGCGCTGATCTGCCTCCGCGAGTTCGGCGCGCACGATGCCGTCGACACCGTTGCCACGCAGGTCATCGGCCGCGTCGAGGAACGCGACGAACCGCCGCAGCACGCCGGAGCGCATCCGCTGCCGGTCGCGCTCGGCAGCACGGTCGGCGGCGAGCGCGATCAGGGGCGCCATGAGCAGGGCGACCATGAGGGTCGCCACGATCACGGCGAGCGCGGTGGGCAGGATGAGTCCGACGGTGATGACGGCTCCGATGGAGACCACGACGCCGACCGCGCCGGGCACGAGCACCCGCGGCACAAGGTCACGGATCTCGTCAGTCGCCCCGACGAGGTAATCGAGCGCTGTGCCCCCGCGCTGCAGCGCGCGGGAACTGCCGGCGCGAGCGGAGAGCGCTGCCCAGAGCCGCAGGCGCAGAGCAGTTGCGGAGGTGAAGGCTGCGTCGTGGGTGACCAACCGCTCCGCGTAGCGCAGGCCTGCGCGGCCGAGTCCGAAGAACCGCACGCCCACGATGGCGACCAGAAGGTACATGATGGCGGGCTGCTCGCTGGCACGCACGATCAGCCAGGCCGACACGGCGGTGAGGGCGATCGCGAAGCCTGCGGCCAGAGTTCCCAGCACGGCCGAGCCGACGTAGCGGCCCATCGCGGGGCGAACGAACTCGTTCCAGGCCCGCGCGATCTCCCGGGGTTCGACCCGTTCGGTCGCGACATGCTGACGCGCGCGCCCCTCGCTCACCGTGCCATCCTCAGCACGCTCGCGCAGCGGTCCCGGCGTACCCAACCGGATTGCACCGGTCGCGATCGAGGTCACCGCCGTATCGTGCGACGCGACAAACACGCTGCAGGTCTCGGCCAGCTCGGCAACGAGGCGTTGCACGACGGCGGCCCAGTGGTCGTCGAGGTGTGCGGTCGGCTCATCGAGCAGCAGAAGCGTCGCACCCGAGCGCACCCTCAGTGCCGCGCGTGCGACCGCGAGCCGACGCAGCTCGCCGGGGCTCAGCTCGGCGGGGTCGGAGTCGGCGACCACGGCCAGGCCGAGTCGAGTGAGCAGGTCATCGACCGGCAGGCCGAGCGCGTAGAGCTCGAGCTCCGCGCGCACCGTGCTCTCGACTGCCCGGGGATGCTGCGGAGCCCACGCGATCCGATCGGCGTCGATGCCCGCGAGCTCGCCCGACACGATCGCCTCGGCATCGAGCCGGCCCGCAAGCGCGCGCAGCAGTGTGCTCTTACCGGTGCCGCTCGCCCCGAGCAACGCAGTGATCCCGACCGGCGGCAGAGAGAAGCTCACCGGAGCGACAACCGTGCCGGTGGGGTAGGTGACGGTGAAGTGCGACGCCGACACCGTCGACGCAGGTACCACCGCGCGCACGGCGAGCGGCGCGTCGACAATGGCGGTGACCCGCTCGAACGCTGCGACACCCGCCCGGGACGCGTGGTACGCGGCCCCGAACTCGCGGAACGGCGTGTAGCACTCGGGCGCAAGGATCAGCACGAGCAGGCCGACCTCGAGAGTCATGCCACCGTCGAGAATGCGCACGCCGATCGTCACGGCAACGACCGCCACCGAGATGGTCGCGATCAGCTCAAGCACGAGCGACGACAGGAACGCGGTGCGCAGGGTCGCGAGGGTGCGCTTGCGGTAGTCGTCGGAGATGCCGCGCAGCGCCCTCGCCTGATCGTCGGCGCGCCCCAGTCCCACCAGCACGGGAAGCCCGCGCGCCAACTCGACCACGTGGTCGCTGAGGCGGTCGAGGGCGGATGCCGCGGCATCCGTCTTCTGCTTCGTGTACTGCCCCACGAGCACCATGAACACCGGAATGAGCGGCACCGTGAGCACGAGGATCACGGCGCTCAGCCAGTCGGCGAACACGACCCGCGCGATCACCACGAGGGGCACGACGGCCACCGAGGTGATCGCGGGCAGCACACTCGTGAAGTACTCGTCGAGGTCATCGAGCCCGCGCGTTGCCAGAGCCGCCGATGAGCCGACCCGGGGAGTGCCCGAGACCAGCACATCGGCCAGCTGCGCCCGCAGGCGCTGCTTGGTGTCGAGTGCGGCCCTCGTGGCGACCACGGATGTCGCCCACGCGGAGCCCGCGCGCAGCAGTGCAGCGGCCGCCGCCCAGCCCAGCACGCCCGACCACCCGGGGTCCCCCGCCGCGATGGCGGAGATCCCCCGGGCGATGCACTCGGCGAGCATGACCAGTGACAGCGCTTTCGCGCCGCTCAGTGCACCGACCAGGTACACGAAACGACGCGGAAGCAGGGCTCGCGACGACCTCATCAGCTACTTTCCGACGGCAGCCACGACCACGTGCTTGGTCGGGATGTGCGTCTCACTGATGCGCTTGCGGAAGACCCAGTACGTCCAGGCCTGGTAGGCGATCACCACGGGAAGGAAGATGCCCGTGACGATCGACATCACCATCAGCGTGTAGTCACCGCTCGAAGCGTTGGAGACCGTGAGGCTGAACGCGGGGTCGAGCGTCGAGGGCAGCACCACCGGGTAGACCGCAGCGAAGATCGCGCCGGCACCTGCGGCCACGAAGACCGCGATACCCGTGAATGCACGGCCCTCACGACCTGCGCGGGCACTGAGCCAGGCGATGATGACCGCAACAACAGCGATGACCACGAGGGCCCAGCTCAGGATGGTGCCGTGCTGGAACTGGATGATCAGCACCCAGGCGACGATCGGAAGCAGGAACACGGGGCTCCAGCGAACGAGGAACCTCCCCGTCTTCTCCCTGATCGGGCCGTCGGTCTTGAGCGCGAGGAACGCGGCACCGTGCACGAGGCAGAAGCCGATCACCGCGAGTCCACCGAGAATCGCGTATCCGTTGAGCCAGACGAACGGGCCGCCGACACGGTCACCGTTCTCGTTGATAGGCAGGCCGGTGGTCGTCAGCGCGAGTGCCGCGCCGATTCCGAAGGCCACCACCAACGAGCCGATGCCGATCGAGAAGTCCCAGAACCTCGTCCAGCGCTCGGTCGCGCCCTTGCCGCGGTACTCGATCGACACGGCCCGGAAGATCAGGCCGAGCAGCACGAGCACGAGAGGCAGGTACAGGGTGGAGAACAGCGAGGCGTACCAGAGCGGGAAGGCCGCGAAGGTTGCAGCGCCCGCGGTGAGCAGCCAGACCTCGTTGCCGTCCCAGACCGGGCCGATGGTGTTGAGCATCACGCGGCGCTGGGCGTCGCTACGGCCCGTGAACAGCATGTGCATGCCGACACCCAGGTCGAATCCCTCGAGCACGAGGTATCCGATCCACAGGGCGCCGATGGCGACGAACCAGATGGTGGGCAGAACGTCCATGATTGAAAGTCTCCTAGCGGCTTAGTAGGCGAACGCGAGAACGTCGTCGGTCTTGTCGGTGTCGTCGTGGCTCTCGTCGAGCTCGGGCATCACACCCGCGACTCCGGCCCGGGCGTACTTCCAGAGCAGACCCACTTCGACCACCAGCAGAGCCAGGTAGACGAGGGTGAGGGCCACGAGGGAGACGATCATCTCCCACGGTTCCACTCCGGGCGAGACCGCTGAGGCGGTGAACATGAACACACCGTCGATGCCGCCGGGTGTCGGGTTGGGGGCCACGACGAAGGGCTGGCGGCCCATCTCCGTGAAGACCCAGCCGGCCGCGCTGGCCGCGAACGGAGCGAGGATGCCCAGCAGGGCGAGGCGCATGAGCCACTTCGACTTGGGTACCGTTCCCTTGCGGGTCATCCACAGAGCGACGACGGCTGCGAAGGCGGCGAGCGCCCCGAACCCGATCATCAGCCGGAAGCCCCAGTAGGTGACGGCCATGAGAGGTACGTAGTCGATCGCCTGGCCGGCCCTGTCACCGAGGATCGGGTTGTCGGGAAGGTTCGTTCCGTACTTGTCCTGATAGATCGGCACGAGGGTGTTGACACCCTTGACCTCGGTCGTGAAGTCACCATTCGCGAGGAACGAGAGCAGCCCGGGAATCTCGATGACCGTGGTCACCTGCGAGCAATCCTGAGCGGCAAGGTCACCGAAGGCGAGCACCGAGAAACCGGTGCCATCGGTGCAGGCTGCCTCAGCGGCGGCCATCTTCATCGGCTGCTGCTCGAACATGAGCTTGGCCTGATAGTCACCCGTGATGGCGACCCCCGCGAAGCCGATGATCGCGACCACGGCACCCCACCGCAGCGACGTGATCCAGACGCTGTGGTCGGCCTTGTCGCGGCCCGGGATGGTGCGGTTCTCGCCCACGACGACGCGGCCCGCAGCATCTACGGTGTCGATGTTGTCCTTGCGACGCTGCCAGAGCTGGTACCAGGCAATACCGAGCAGGAACGCCCCGCCGACTCCGAGGGCGCCGAAGATCGTGTGGGTGTAGGCGGCGATCGCGGTGTTGTTGGAGAGTACCGCGAAGATGTCGGTGAGTACTGGACGCCCATCGATGAACTCGATGCCCACCGGATGCTGCATCCACGAGTTGGCGGCAATGATGAAGAATGCCGAGACGATCGAGCCCAGCACGGCGAGCCAGAGGGTCGCGAGGTGCAGCCGCTTCGGCAGACGGTTCCAGCCGAAGATCCACAGACCGAGGAAGGTCGACTCGATGAAGAAGGCGAGCAGTCCCTCCATGGCCAGCGGGGCACCGAAGACGTCACCCACGAAGCGGGAGTACTCGCTCCATGCCATGCCGAACTGGAACTCCTGCACGATGCCGGTGGCGACACCCATGATGAAGTTGATCAGGTAGAGCTTGCCCCAGAACTTGGTCATTCTCAGGTAGCGCTCGTTACCGGTGCGCACCCACATTGTCTGCATGATGGCGACGGTCGGGCCGAGGCCCAGAGTGAGCGGAACGAGCAGGAAGTGGTACACGGTTGTGATGCCGAATTGCCAGCGGGCGATGTCGACGGGATCCAAGGCAGGGCCTTCCTCGTGGGAGTTGATTGGTCAACTCCACGATTCCGCTCCGCAGACATCACACCTAGGGTCGAAGGTCCCGTGGCCCGGCGGGACCTTCTGCCCTATGGCCGGTCGGGGGTTCGGCGTTGACTGAGGTCATGTCTACCCACGCCATGAGTGCGATGCTCCCGCCGAATGCAGAGGACAAGAGCGGGGCCATCGCCCTCGTGAGTTCTGACGACTGCTGGCGAAGGCGAGCCTCGGCCGTATCGCGGTGCAGACAACCGACGGACTCGACATCTTCCCCATCAACTACGTGGTCACCGGCGAGGAGATCTTCTTCCGCAGCGCGCCGGGTTCCAAGCTCGTCGACATCGCGGCGAACCCGGTCGTCGCCTTCGAGGTCGACGGCCGCCACGGAGGCCACCGCTGGAGCGTCGTCGTCAAGGGCACGGCCCATCGTCTCGACCGTGACGACATGATCGAGAGCTCGGGTGTTCTGCGGCTGCCGACCGCGACCAGCACCGAGAAGTTCAACTACGTGCGCATCATCTCGACGTCGATCAGCGGTCGCCGCATCCGCTAGCTGACGACCCTCTGGCCGTCGCCCCATACGCGCCACTATGGTGTCGGGCATGAGCGATTCTGAGAAGTCCGCCTTCACGATCGACCTCTCCGGCGTGGAGACGCCCGCCGGGAAGGTCGGACGCGTTCTCATCGGTGCACTGCTGCTGGTCGTCTTCGGCGTGCTCGCGCTGGCGTGCGGCGTGCTGTACTTCTTCGGCGCCTTCATCCCTGGGGTGTCGGATGCCTGGGCCGGCTGGCTCGTCGACCTGGCCCCCTTCGCCGGGGCGATCTTCCTGGGGCTCGCGATCGTCGGCTTCGTCGTGATGCGCAAGGGTCGCAACTCCGAGCAGGCTGTCGACACCATCGTGAACGTTCTCGAGGCGACCGGTCTGGCCGACGTGGAGACCGACGAAGGCCCCTCCTCGACCCCGCTCGGCAAGCCGCTACCCCCGACCGTGGTGTGATCGTCGGTCGTTACCATTCCGTTGTCGCCCCGGGCGTGTCATGGGTTGCGGCAGCCGCGACATCGCCGCTACCGTGAGTCACGCGCCACTGGGGCGCCGCACTTCATGCCGAAAGGAGGCCGACCGTGTTGATTGCATTTCGAGGGATGATTCCCACCACCGCCGGCTTCGTCGGCGTCCTCGCCGACTGATCGGGTAGCTGTTCACGCCGCCCGTTGATCGGTGGCGACGCTCTCGAAGCTCGAGTGACTCCCGCACGGGCATCCCGTGTTTCGCGGACACTCATCTCGCCACGCACGGCGGCGCGCTCACTCAGCGCTGTCGCCGCACCCCGCCACAAGCGAATCCCGTGAGGAAGAAGATCACCATGAACACCACGCTGTCGACCGCACCCGGTCGTCACGACCATCCACCCCAACCGGTGCTGCAGCCTGCGGCGCTGCCGATCCGGCGGGTCAACCTGCTCGACCGGGCGGCGCTCACCGCCGGCATCGCGCTGATCAAGTGGGGCCGCCGGCCCCTCGCGATCGAGTCGCGTGAGCGGCGTGCCAGCCGTATCGAGCAGCAGCTCGCGCGACTGGAGCGAGAGCGCGCCTTCGAGCGTCAGGCTCGACTCACCCTGCCCGTTCGGTGAGCAGGGTAACCGGCCGAGGCCGTCGCGGAATCTGTGCTCCGCGGCGGCCTCTTGCCGTTACTGGCCCCAGGCGTCGGTCGGCGCCGTGACGACCGGCACCGGCGTGTACGCCCAGTGGCCGCCGTCGGCGTAGTGACCGGATGCCCAGGGCGATGCCCAGATCGCTGACTCGATGACGTCGGTGGGTGCACCCGACGCGAACGCGTCGACGATGCCTGCGTACCCGCTGTTGGTGCGCAGCGCAGCCGCCGCATTCTCGGCCGCGATCACGAGGTTGTCGTAGCTGCCGAGTCCCCCGCCTCCGCCGGAACCCCAGCCGTTGTTCAACGGGTTGTTGCGGTTCCACCAGTCGTCGGGGCCGTTCTCCTGGCGCATCCACCGGGTGAAGACGGTCACGTTGCTCTCAGTCATCGGGAAGCCGGCCAGCAGCAGCACGAGCTTGGCCCAGTCGTAGTTGGTGCCGCCCGCCGCGAGGGTGGCGATGCCGGGGGTGGCCGAGTAGTCGTCGCGTGTCACGGATGCCGCGAGCACCGTCGATGGCACGCTCAGGGTCTGCGCGTGCTGGTCGATGTAGGCCTGAAAGTCCTCCGCGGGCGTCGGCCAGCGGGGCGGGGCGAGCGAGGAGACGGCGACGAGGGCGAACACTGCCGCCGTCGCCGCGATCGGCAGGTGCTTGCGGGTCCAGCGCAGGGAGGGGATGACCCCGCGCAGCGAGCCGAGGGTTCGCTGCGCCGCGTAGAGGGCGGAGTCGAGAAGTGTATTCATAGTGAAAAGGGGGGTCGTTTCGGACCGGCAGTTACCGTAACAGGCGGGGCTGGGTCGGGGCTGGGAATCATCAGTGTATACAAATATGCGCAATTTGAGTTGATTCGAGTCACTTCAGCGTGAGAATGTATACATAGACAGAGGAGGGTGCATGCGGGCAAGCGATCGTGCATACAGCGCCCTTCGCACGGAGATCCTCGAGTGGCACCTCGCCCCGGGCACAGTTCTGGCTGAAGTGGAGCAGGCTGCACGCCTCGGTGTCAGTCGCACCCCGCTGCGCGAGGCACTCGCGCGACTCAGCGCCGACGGGCTGGTCGAGTCACTGCCCGGCCGCGGGGTGGTCGTCGCCGAGGCATCCGCCGATAGCGCAGCGGAGCTGTTCGAGGTGCGCATCGCCCTCGAGACGCAGGCCGCGGCACTCGCCGCACAACGCCGCGACCCCGTCGTCTTCGAACGGCTTCGCGAGGAGTTCGCGGGGGCCGCTGGCCTGATCGCTGATCCCGATCGGTCCGCCTACTACGAGCTGGTCGCCCGCTTCGACCGGGCCGTGGATGACGCGGCCACCAACACCTACCTCGTCTCCGCCCTCACCGGCCTCCGCACCCACCTCGCGCGACTGCGTCGGGTGGCTCAGGACAACCCGCAGCGACTCGCCGCTGCGGCGCGCGAGCACCTGCTCATCGTGGAGGCGATCCTTGCCGGTGACGTGGACCTCGCCCGGTCAGCCACCGCTGTGCACCTGCACAACAGCCTCTCCACCATCATCGACGCGGCCGATTCCGGTCGCTTCGCCGCCCCCGTCAGCACCGCCCACCACACCAACCCCGCCCACCAGATCGACAGGACAGCATGAAGACCCACGAAGTACGCGTACACCGCAGCGACGAGAACCTCGCACGCGAGGGCCAGCTCGCCTGGAAGATCGCCGAGGTGGCCGCCGAGCAGCTCGAGCCGACCGCCGAGGTGACCGACATGGTCATCAACCGCGTGATCGACAACGCGGCGGTCGCCGCCGCATCGCTCACCCGCGAGCCTGTCGTCGCGGCCCGCGCCCAGGCCGAGGCCCACCTCGTGTCCCGCGGCGGCACCGGCAGCACCGTCTTCGGCAGCGACCGGCTGACGAGCCCGGAGTGGGCGGCGTGGGCCAACGGGGTCGCCGTGCGTGAGCTGGACTTCCACGACACGTTCCTTGCCGCCGAGTACTCGCATCCGGGCGACAACATCCCCTCGATCCTCGCGGTCGCCCAGCACCTGGGTCGCACCGGCCCTGAGCTGCTGCGCGGAATCGTGACCGGCTACGAGATCCAGGTCGACCTGGTCAAGGCGATCAGCCTGCACAAGCACAAGATCGACCACGTGGCCCACCTCGGCCCGTCGGCAGCCGCCGGCATCGGCACGCTGCTGGGCTTGCCGACCGAGACGATCTTCCAGGCCATCGGCCAGGCCCTGCACACCACGACGGCGACTCGGCAGTCCCGCAAGGGCGAGATCTCGACGTGGAAGGCGCACGCCCCCGCCTTCGCCGGCAAGATGGCCGTCGAAGCCGTCGACCGGGCGATGCGCGGCCAGACCAGCCCGACCCCGATCTACGAGGGTGAGGACGGCGTCATCGCGTGGCTTCTCGACGGCCCGGATGCCCGCTACGAGGTACCCCTGCCCGAGCGCGGTGAGGCGCGCACCGCCATCCTCGACACGTACACCAAGGAGCACTCCGCGGAGTACCAGGCACAGGCGTGGATCGACCTCGCGCGCAAGCTGCACAACGAGTACCCCGACCTCACGGCCGACCGCATCGAGCGGGTCATCATCCGCACCAGCCACCACACGCACTACGTGATCGGCTCGGGCGCGAACGACCCGCAGAAGTACGACCCGACCGCGAGCCGGGAGACCCTCGACCACTCGATCCCCTACATCTTCACCGTCGCCCTGCAGGACGGCGAGTGGAACCACGAGCGCTCCTACGCACCCGAGCGCGCCGCGCGCCCCGACACTGTCGCGCTGTGGAACAAGGTCGTCACCGAGGAGGACCCGGAGTGGACCCGCCGGTACCACTCGAACGACCCGCAGGAGAAGGCGTTCGGCGGCAGCGTCGCCATCACCCTCACCGACGGCTCGACGATCGTCGACGAGATCGCCGTCGCCGATGCGCACCCGCTCGGCGCGCGGCCGTTCGCGCGGGCTGACTACGTGGGCAAGTTCCGCATCCTGGCCGAGGGCGTGCTCGCGCCGTCCGAGATCGAGCGCTTTCTCGACGAGGCCCAGCGCCTGCCCGAGCTCACCGACCTGAGCGGCCTCACCCTGCGCGGCGACTTCCCCGCTGTCACCCCGAAGGGAATCTTCTGATGCTCTACCCCACCGCGCCGCACCCGCCCCTCGCTCCCCTCCCGCGCGTCCCGTCCCTCCCTGACCGCGAGTTCGCCTGGGTGGCCAGTCGCGGCCGCCTCACACCGGTCATCTAGGCGAACTCGACACCCCCGCGGCAGCCACGCGCGAGCCGCCATCCACCCACCAGACACCCACCAACCCAGGAGCCGCCCATGCTGTACTCCACCGTCACCCCCGCCGACAAGCGGGCGGCCTTCCGTGCGCGCCTCGCCACCGGCGAGCTGATCAGGATGCCCGGAGCCTTCAACCCGCTGAGCGCCAAGCTCATCCAGGACAAGGGCTTCGAGGGCGTCTACATCTCCGGTGCGGTGCTGAGCGCCGACCTCGGCCTGCCCGACATCGGCCTCACCACCCTCACCGAGGTCGCCTCACGCGGCCAGCAGATCTCGCGGATGACCGACCTGCCGACCCTCATCGACGCCGACACCGGCTTCGGCGAGCCGATGAACGTCGCCCGCACGGTGCAGACCCTGGAGGACGCGGGCGTGTCCGGTCTGCACATCGAGGACCAGGTGAACCCCAAGCGCTGCGGCCACCTGGACGGCAAGGCGGTAGTCGACGAAGACACGGCGCTCAAGCGCATCCGCGCGGCAGCGGATGCCCGACGCGACCCGAACCTGCTCATCATGGCGCGCACCGACATCCGGGCCGTCGAGGGCCTGGAGGCGGCGATCGACCGGGCGAAGGCCCTCGTCGATGCCGGGGCCGACGCGATCTTCCCGGAGGCGATGGCCGACCTCAGTGAGTTCGAGGCGGTGCGCAAGGCAGTGGATGTGCCGATCCTCGCCAACATGACCGAGTTCGGTAAGAGCGAGCTCTTCACCACCACCCAGCTCGCCAACATCGGCATCAACATCGTCATCTACCCGGTGTCGCTGCTGCGCCTGGCGATGGGCGCCGCGGAACGCGGTCTTGACGCGCTCGCGGCCGAGGGTAGCCTCAACTCATCGGTGCAGCACATGCAGACGAGGGCGAGACTGTACGAACTGCTGGACTACGAGGCCTACAACGCCTTCGACACCAGCGTCTTCAACTTCACCCTGTAAGGCCGGTTGAGTAGCGCGAAGCGCGTATCGAAACCGCCGAAACCACGAAGGAGCACCACATGACCGAAACCCCCGAGATCCGCAAGGGACTGGCCGGCGTCGTCGTCGACACGACGTCGATCTCCAAGGTCAATGCCGAGACCAACTCGCTGCTCTACCGGGGGTACCCGGTGCAGGAGCTCGCCGCGAAGTGCACCTTCGAGGAGGTCGCCTACCTGCTGTGGCACGGCGAGCTGCCCACCCCGAAGCAGCTGGCCGAGTTCGAGACGCTCGAGCGCTCGCTGCGTCACTTGCAGCCCGTCGTCAAGCGCGTGATCGACGAGCTGCCGCTGACCGCCCACCCCATGGACGTCGTGCGCACCGCCGTGAGCGTCATCGGTGCCAGTGACCCGGATGCCGCGAACTCCTCCCCCGCGTCGAACCTCGACAAGTCCATCCGCCTGTACGCGCAGCTGCCCGCGATCGTCGCCTACGACCAGCGCCGCCGCCGTGGGCAGCACCTCGTCGAACCTCGGGACGACCTCTCCTACTCCGCCAACTTCCTGTTCATGACCTTCGACGAACTGCCCGACGTCGTGGTGGCGTCGGCGTTCGACGTGTCGATGATCCTGTACGCCGAGCACTCGTTCAACGCGTCGACGTTCACGGCCCGGGTCGTGACATCCACTCTGTCGGATCTGCACTCGGCTGTCGTGGCCGGCATCGGCGCCCTCAAGGGTGCGCTGCACGGTGGCGCCAACGAGGCCGTGATGCACATCTTCGACGAGATCGGCACGGCCGATAAGGCTGAGGCCTGGCTCGACGCCGCGCTCGCCGAGAAGCGCAAGATCATGGGCTTCGGTCACCGCGTCTACAAGAACGGCGACTCGCGCGTGCCCACCATGAAGGCGGCGCTGGACACCCTCATCGTCGAGTACGACCGACCCGACCTGCTCGCCCTCTACGACGCCCTCGAGAAGGCGATGACCGAGAAGAAGGGCATCCTGCCCAACCTCGACTACCCGAGCGGGCCCGCCTACAACCTCATCGGCTTCGACACCGAGATGTTCACGCCGCTGTTCGTGGCCGCCCGAGTCACGGGCTGGACGGCGCACATCATGGAGCAGCTGCAGTCCAACGCGCTGATCCGCCCGCTGAGCCTGTACGTCGGGCCCGACGAGCGGCACGTGCCGTAGCGATCGACCCGAGAACTCGACCTGAGAGCGGTCGACTCCCCGGGCGGTCCGACTCAGATCGGCTCGGCTCCGGTCGTGTGCCGTCCGTGGCGGCGCCCGAGGTGGCCGTCGTGAATCTCGAGGATGCGGTCGGCATGCGCCGCCATGCGCGGGTCGTGTGTCGACACGATCGCTGACACCCCGCGATCGTGCACGAGTGAGGCGATCAACGACATCATCGCTTCGGCGTTGAGGCTGTCGAGTTGCCCCGTGGGTTCGTCGGCGATGATGAGGCGCGGGCTGTTGGCCAGCGCTCGCGCGATTCCCAGGCGCTGCTGCTGGCCGCCCGAGAGTTCGTTGGGTCGTTGCTCCGCGTGCTCGGCCAGTCCGACAACAGCGAGCAGTTCGGCGACCCGTTCGCGACGCTCGGCCACCGGCATCCCGATCATGCGCATCGGCAGTTCCACATTCTCGGCCGCCGACAGGGCGGATAGCAGCGCGAACGTCTGGAAGATGTAGCCGATCTCGCGCCGGCGCATGTCGACGAGGTCGCGCTCGCTCGCCCCGGTGACCTCCCGATCACCCAGCCAGACGTGTCCGCTGGTCGGCACGTCGAGACCGCCGAGGAGGTTGAGCAGGGTGGTCTTGCCCGACCCGGACGGCCCGCGCAGGATCACCAGTTCACCGGGCTCGATGGCGAGCTCGGCGTCGACGAGCGCCTTCACCTCGGTCGCACCGCTGCCGTAGGTGCGGGTGAGGGCCTCGCATCGCAGGACCGCCTGCTCGCTCACTTGTCGCCCGCCTTCCCGGTCTCGGTCGGATGCACCTGCGCATGATCATCGGCCAACTCGAGCCGCACTAGCCCCTCGAGCCCGAGGGTGCGCACGTACTCCTGCGGCAACTGGAGTCGACCGACGCGGTCGAGCACCACGAACTCCTGGGAGCGATGCTGCTCCTCGCCGAATTCGTCGGTCTCGGTGCTGCGATGCACTTCGGTCGACAGCCGCCCGTCGCGAATCTGCACGGTGCGCCTCACCTTGGTCGACACCTCCTCGTCGTGAGTGACGATGAGCACCGTGACCCCCAGTTCGCGATTGACCGAACCGAGCGCGTCGAACACCACCTGCGAGTTGACCTCGTCGAGTTCGCCGGTCGGCTCGTCGGCGAACAGCACCTCGGGCTCGTTGGCGAGCGCGACAGCGATGGCGACGCGCTGCTGCTGCCCGCCGGAGAGTTGCGCCGGATGACGCCGAGCGAAGTCGCCCATGCCGAGAAGCTCGACGAGCGCATTCACCCGCGCCGACCTCTGCGCTCGGGGCACACCGGCGATCGCCAGCGGCATGGCGATGTTCTGGGCGGCCGAGTAGTAGGGCAGCAGGTTGCGGGAGGTCTGCTGCCACACGAACCCGACGGTCTCGCGCCGGTAGCGCGTGCGCTGCGCCGAGGTCATCGCGAGCAGATCATGGCCGGCGACGATAGCGCGGCCCGCGGTGGGAATCTCCAGCCCGGTGAGGATTGACAGCAGCGTCGACTTGCCGGAGCCGGAGGCGCCGACGATCGCCGTGAGCTCCCCGCGCTCCACTCGCAGAGTGAGGCCCTGCAGGGCCTGCACCTCGACGCCCTCGGCGGTGAAGATCTTCACCAGGTCGGTGCACTCGATCTGAAGACTCATGGTTCTCCCATCTTGAGGGTGGATGCCGGCGCGAACCGACGACCGAGGGCACTCGCCACGAGCACCGCCACCACGATCGCCAGGGCGTAGCCGCCCACCGCCGCCGCGATCCACACCGGTTCCAGCGACGGCTGGGGTAGCACGGTACCCCCGAAGAAGGCGCGCAGGTCGAGCACCGAGGTCACGAGGTAGGGCAGGCCGATGCCGACCAGGGTTCCCACGACGATCGACGCGACCGCGACCGGGCCGAACTCCCAGGCGACGAGCCCGCGCACCTGGCGGGGCGTCATCCCGAGGATGCGCAGCACGCCGAGCACACGGTTGCGCGAGGTCGCCGAGACGGCCGACGCCAGGGTCACCACTAGCACCGTGAGCAGGAGCGAGGCCGCGGCCACGATGAGCAGGGCGGCCTGAAGGGCGAAGGTGATCGGGTCAGCCTGGCTCTGGTCCAGCTCGGACTGGATGTCGGAAACTCGCGCAGACTCGGCGAAGCTTCCCGATTGCGCATCGAGCACGATCCCGGTGATCTCATCGACTGTCGCCGCGTCCTGTTCGTCGTCGAGCGCGATGAGCATGCGGGTCGGTGTCAGGTCGCCGAGCCCGAGGTCCCCCGCGGTCGCCTCGTCGGCGACCACCCACAGCCCGCTCGGTCCGGGTAGTGCTGTGTCGGACACGACGCCGACCACACTGACGGGGTTCTTCTCGATCGTGAGGTGCGATCCCTGAATTCGCTCGGCGAGACCTGCCGAGAAGAGCACCGGCGCTGTGCCGGCGGGTGCGCCGGTGAGCTGCGGCAGATCGGGTCGCACCAGGTGAAGGGCAGCCGGGTCGGCCAGCACCACCGTCACGGTGATCGGCCCCGCGTCATCCATCACGGTCAGTCCGCTGCGCGACGTCAGGGTGACGACCCCGGTGACCCCGGGCAGCCTCTCGATCTGGTCGACGACAGGAGCCGGCAGATCGTGCGCGACGACCTCCATATCGGCACCGAGCCTCTCCCTGACCGCGTTGGCCATGGTGGCTGCAACGGTGCTCATCATCACTGTGGAGAAGACGACGATGGTGACGCCGATCACCAGTGCGAGGGTGGCGATGGCTCCGATGGCGGGTTCTCGTGCGGCGCGCGCAGAACCCACCTCCCACACCGGCGCGGTTCGGGTGCGGGCCATCGCGCGCACCGCACGCACGGGCAGTGGGAATAGCCGCAGCGCTACGAGCCCGGCCGTCGCAGCCACCAGCAGCGGTGTCGCCGAGAGCAGCGGATCGACCGCAGCGATGTCGCTCGACGCGACGAGCCCCCGCCGCTGCAGAAGAACGAGCGCGATCGCCGCGGTACCGGCGACGGCGACCTCGAGAACCCAGCGAAGGGGCCAGGTCGAGCGCACCGCGACATCCTGTCGGGTCTCGCGGAGGTTACTCGGCGCCACCAGCACGGCGGCGAGGATCACTGGTGTGATCGCGAGAGCCACCGGGGCGAGCCAGCCATCGAGGCCGATGCGTTCGGGAGCCAGCAACGCCGCCGCCCCGATCGCCACGGCCGATCCGGGGAGAGCAACGATCGCGGCCTCGAGCACCACGAGGCCCCGGATCTGACCGGAAGCGGCTCCCCGCGCCGACAGCAGGGCGAGCGCCGAGTGACGTCGGCGCACGAGCGCCCGCAGGCTCAGAGCGTACGTTGCGATCAAGACCCCGAGGAGCCCGGATGCGGCGAGCGTGATCAGGGCAGACGTCGCCGAGACCGCCTGTCGCGTGCGCTCCAGCAATTCGGGCAGCGCGGTGCTGAGACTGAGCTGACCGAACTCGGGCAGGCTGCGCGGGGTGACGACCAGGTTGCCCGCCTGAGTCGACAGCTCATCGAGGTCGGCGTACGAGTAGGCCTGCGGATCGATCGGGGCCCACGCCGCGATGGTGCCGCTCGCGAAGGGTTCCTGCAGGTCGACCAGAGTCTCGGGGTCGACGAAGGCCGACGCCTGAATCGTAGGCCGTTGCCCGGACTGGCGTATCTCGATCGGCGAGCCGAGGTCGAAGGCGTGGCGCCAGTAGCTGTCGTCGGGCTGGGTGGGTTCGTAGATGCCCGCGACGAAGCACGGCCCGACCCCGGTGTCGAGGATGTCGCCCGCCTCGGCCCCGATCGCTGCCGCGGTGGTCGCCGACAGGGCGATCTCGATGGGCGCACCGCTGTCGGCCTGCCACGGTGCGGGCTGCTCGCCGGAGACGAAGGTGATGTGCGTCATCCAGGTGAGGTCTATTGCGAGGCGGATGGCCAGGAACGCGTACGGGAAGTCGGGATTCGATCCCGCGATTCCCACCGTGCGGATGAGCCAGGTCGGCTCGCCGACACCGTCACGCAGCGGGCGCGGCAGCAGCGACGGGATGCGGGTGATCGCTTGGTCGGTGGGACCGAGTAGCGCCTCAGCCGTCGCGTCCTCGCCGAGGCCGGGAAGCCCGATCTGTCCGTCGCCCCGCAGGTTCAGCTGCTCCTCGGGGGCCGCGGCGAGTTGGTGCCGCAGTTCGGCAGTCGCCACCGCCGAGAATGCGCGCGGCGCGACCGCAACCACGAATACGGTGAGCATCACGAGCACCGCGACCAGCAGGGATGCTCCCCACCCCGAACGAAGATGGTCGCCGACGAGACGCCTCGTGCTGATGATGGCGCTCATTGATCGCCCTGCCCTGGCAGAGCAGTCGACGCCAGTCTGCGCACCCGCCGACTGAGGCCGATCAGGACCACACCGGTGCCCGCGGCCAGCACGCCGACCAGAGCGATGAAACCGGTCCACTCGATCGCGAGGGCGATCTCTCCGGAGAGATAGGCGCGGTCGACGGCCGCCCGAACCAGCTGCGGAACCGTCGCCACCGACACGACCGCGCCCGCGATGAGGCCGGTCACCGTGGCCACCAGGAGAACAACACCCAGCTCCCGCAGGATGATCGATGACTGGTCGCGAGCACCCACGCCGATCGCCCTCAGCGAGCCGATCTCCTCCCGACCCCAGCGCAGCCGAGAGCGCGATGCCGAGGCGACGGCCACGATGGCAATCAGTACACAGCACAGCGCGGCGGCCCACAGCGCGACCGACGCGGCCCCCAGCACCTGAGCGCCGAACGGGTCGGTGCGAGTGTCGATGCGGGTGTCAGCGGGCAGCGAGGCTCCGATGTCGGCGCACACCCGGTCCGGGTCCTCCGCCGCCACCCACAGGTCGGTCGTCGTTCCCGGCACCAGATCGGAGCGCAGCTGGAAGTGGTTGTTCACCGACAGATCCATCAGCACGGCATTGCTCGAGCGAGCGCCCGGGATCGAGTCAACGACCCCCGCGACGATGCCCACGAGTCGTTCCTGTCCCTTGCGGATGGTGAAGCCCACGGTGTCGCCGATCTCGAGATTCAGGCCGCTCGCGAGGGCCGCCGATACCAGCAGGCGCGGACGCACCTCGTCCGTCGCCCCGCCATCAAGCGAGGCCGTCATGCGCAGCAGGGTCAGCTGGCGATCCAGCACGAAACCGGGTGCGTCAGTGAGTGGCTTCGGCGCATCGAAGTGGATGCTGAGGGTATCGAGCACCCAGAACTGATCGAGGGCCAGACTCTGCTCGGTGGCCTGGCTTGCGGCGGTCAGCTCGAGCAGCCGGAAACTCGGGCGGTCCTCTACCGACTGCCGCGGCATCCCGACGTCGATCGAGGCGATGGTGCCCGCGATCCTGCCCGGATCAGCCGTGTAGACCAAGACCCCCTCGGCCTCGGACGTCGGATCGCCGAACGACACGGAGTGCAGGCGTCCGAGCGGGTCGTCGATCCACGCCACGAGGGTGGGCGGCGCGACAAATCCGAGTGCCTCGACCCGCAGGGTGAGCTGCGTCGTGCCCTCCGGCACCTGGGGACCGACCGGGTCCATCTGGATGGCCGCCGCGGCATCCGCGGGGCTGAAGGTTCCGCTGGCCGTCGTGGCGAGCTCGCGCACCGCCTCCGGCGTGGCGGCAAGCGTGCTCCCCCTGAGCGTACCGACCGACAGGATCTCCACGTCGAGTGGGGCGACAGCGGTGACGCCGTCGGTGCGTGCGACCGCCTCCACCTGAGTGGGCGAGATGGGCACGAGGGGCGAGGAGACGTGCACATCCGCGCCGGCGTAGAGCTGCGACGCCTGGGCGAACGACCTCGACCAAGTCTCCGAGAACGTCGCGGCGATGGTTGCCGATCCCACCGCGAGCGCCACGACGACCAGCGGGGCAACGACGCGACGCGTGTTGCGGGCGAGGGTGCGTGCTGCGAGGAACGGGCGCAGCCCGCCGCGCGCGGCACGGCGGGCAATCAGCCGCACGATCGACGGGAACGCCGCAAGCGAGATCAGCACGATGGCGACCAGTGCGGCCGCTGGCGCGGCGACGGCAACCGGATCGATGATCCGACCCCCGTCGGCGGCGCCAACGATCGGGGATCCGTAGAGGCGCAGTTGCCACACCGCGAGCGCGGCCCCGATCGTGACGAGCACGACGACGCCCGGAACGGCGACACGGCCGGTGCGACCTGTCGTGCGTCCGCCGCGTGACGGGTTCGCGATGGCCGACGCCGATCGGGCTGCGAACACTGCCGCGATTGCGGTGGCTCCCACGATGACCAGCGTCGGCACGACGACGCCGAGCGGCAGCAGCCCTGACAGTGTGCCCGCCTGGTTGAGCGCGACCGCGACCCCCGCGACCGCACCGACGCCCACCACCGCCCCGACCACGGCGCTGATGCCGACCTCCGCGGTGATTCGGGCGGCCACCGCCCGCGGCGACTGGCCGCGCGCCCAGAACAGGGCAGACTCGCGCTCCCGGGTGACAACCAGCAGTTGCACGATCTGCGAGAGGCCCACCAGCGCGCTGCCCACCATCAACGTGAACGCGACAGGCTCGATTGCTCGCAGACCCGCGATGCGACCGGCGAGCTCGTCGAGCGTGCGACTCAGTCGCTGCTCCACGTCCATGGACTCGTACTCGGGCACGGTGCCGCGCCACGACTGCATGACTCCGGCCCACGCGGATGTCACCGCGGTGAGGTTGGTGGCGGTGATGCTGTCGATCGACTCCGGCACGATCGTCCAGATCGCAAGCGGAACGGAGCCGATGCGGGCCCACGCTGACTCATCGATCACGAAGGGGCCGAGTGGATCACCGCCGCCGGAGGCGACCCGGGCGTCGCCGTACCAGCGCGGGTCGAGCGAGTCCACTGCCCGCCAGGTTCCCGATACCGTGAATGGCAGGTCGCTGATGATCAGTTCGTCACCCACCCGCAGGCCGAGCAGTTCGGCATCGTCGGCCGGAACTGCTACCTCGAACTCATCGTGGGCGACCGATCCCGTTTCGAACACCGCGTGGCTCGCGAGGTCGGAGAAGGTGGACACCGTCGCCGAACCCGAGGTCTCGACCGCGTCACTCGAGACGGTGCTGTAGACGGCCTTCGACTCGAGCGCTCGGATGACGGTGAAGTGCACGCCCGTTCCGGCGAACGTGCGGTCGACGGCCGCTCGCACCGCGGCATCCTGCTGCTCGGCATCGCTGGCACGGTCGAAGGTCGCACGCAGAGCGACAAAGGAGCCCGAGCGCTGCGCCAACTCGGTGGTCACGCCCCCAGTCGTGCGTTCGTCGAGGAGGATCACCGTCGCCGTGGCGAAGGCCGAGACGAGAGCGACCACGGCGACGATGGTCGCCAGTATGGGAGCGCTCCCGCGAAGTCTCGACAGTGACACGGGACTTCCCCCTTCCAGAGCGCCCGCACCGGTGTGGGACTGTGAGGAAGTCTACGGAGCGCGCTACTCGGCCCCAACTCTCATGGAGTCGAATGCTTCCTGCGGCTGCGCAGCACAATCCCGAGGGCAAGCAAACCACCCGCGATCGGCACCAGCCCTCCCAGATTCTCTCCCGTTCTGGCCAGCGCGGGCGCTGCGGGCTGCGGGTACAGCGGGGGGTCGAACAGAATGACACCGATCGTCCAGTCGCCGGCGACGGCCACGTAGGCTCGCGAGCCGTCAGGGCTGAACTGCACATAGACCGGGTTGAGGCCGATCGAGATCACCGACGTGACCACGCGGGTGGCGACATCCACCACTGCGACGGCGTTGTCGAAGTACGACTCGGCCAGGGCGGTCGTGCCGTCGGGGCTGATGGTCACCGAGCGCGGATTCTGACCGACCGCAATCGTCGCGACTGTCTCAAGCGTGGCCGCATCGATCACGGCGAGGGCGTTGATGTCGCCCACGGCCACCCAGACTTCCGAGCTGTCCGGGCTGACGGTGAGTTGGAACGGCCTGGGGCCCACGACGATAGTCGCGACAAGCGTGTTCGTGGCGATGTCGATGGCGGAGACGGTGCCGTCCCACGTGTTGGCGACGTAGAGGCGAGACCCGTCGGGGCTGATTGCCAGGCCGGTGGGACCGGAGCCCACCGGGATCGGTGTGCCCGCGACACCGGTCGCGACGTCGAGTGGCACGACCGTGTTGGTCCCGAAGCTCGCTACGTATGCTGTGGCGCCGTCGGGCGTGATCTCGATGAAGGATGCGCCGGCGATCGCGATCGTGTCCGTCACCAACGCGCTAGCGGTGTCGATGACACTGACGGTGCCGCCATTGCTCGCCACATAGGCGGCGCTGCCGTTGGGCACAAAGGCGATCGACACGGGCTGCGCATCAACGGGTATCGGAAGGCCAACGGTAGTGCCGCTGGCGACGTCGATCACCGAGATGTCGTTGCTGCCGCTGTTCGCGGAATAGGCAACTGTTCCATCCGGGCTGAACGTCACCTCGTTGGGTGCAACGCCCACGGGGATCGGCGGTGCGACGGATGCCGCGGCCCACGCTGGCTGCACGAAGACGAGAACGCCGGCGATACCGAGACCCACCGCGAGAACCACGTGCTTCACATTGCCTCCGTCACGGGGTTCACCCCCGCGGCGAGACTAGCAGTTGGGCCCGCCGCACGAGGGTTGCGGCGGATACTCTGAATCCGTGCTCGAACCCCTCGCCGACCTCGACCGCCACGCGACCGAGCGTCCCGACTCTCCCGCGCTGTGCAGTCCGCGCCGACAGTTCTCCTTCGCGCAGTTGCGAACCGCAGTGCTGGCGGTCGCGGCGCGCCTCGACCGGGCGGGTGTGGCATCCGGAACCCTCGTCGGTATCGACCTGCCGACCGCGCTCGAATGGATCGTCGACCTCGCCCTGCTGCGCCTCGGCGCGCGCTCGGTGTCGCTGCGTGGCGTCACCAACCCGGGACCCACCGAGCTGGATGCGCTGATCACCGACCCGGGACGCCGCGCCGCGCCCGCCGCCCTCACGATCGAGGCCGATGACCTGTGGCTCGACTCCGCCATCGCCCGCGGTGACGACCCACCCCCGGTCGCGGACTTCGGCGGGGACGACGCGATCTTCCGGCTCATCCTCACGAGCGGCACGACGGGTGGCGTGCCGAAGGCCGCCGCCTACTCGCTCGGCGCGCTGGAGTACCGCAGCGCCGAACAGCACGTGCACTGGACGGACGGACGCCCCGAACTCACCCTCATCGGGCTGTCGACGACGGGCGGATTCCACGCCGCCATCGCGTCCCTGCGACTGGGAGTTCCCTACCTCGCCGTGGATCGGATCGATGCCGAAACCATGCGCTTCGCCGCCGAGCAGAAGATCGAGGTGCTCTGCGGGTCGCCCAGCCAGGTGGCGCGAGCCATCCACGCGGCGCGCGATGCGGACATCGAGCTGCCCTCCCTCACCGAGGTTCGGCTGGCCGGGGCCGGGCCGACTGCAGGGCTGCTCGCCCTGATCGCCGAGCACCTGCGAGTGCCGGTGCGTGGCGTGTACGGCTCGACCGAGGGCGGGGGCATCAGCCAGCGCTGGTTCGACGCCGAGTCCGACCTGTCGGCGGCAGGTGTGCCGCTGCCCGGCGTCGAGCTCGAGGTCGTCGACGGCTCGGGGATGCCCGTGCCGCCCGGCATCGAGGGTGCTGTGCGCTGTCGCACTCCCGGCCTCGTGTCGGGGTACTTCGTCGACGGACACGTCGTGCCCTTCGAGGACGGCTGGTTCACCCCCGGCGACCGGGGCACGCTCACGACCGACGGAGAGCTCGTGCTCGGCGGCCGGGACACCGAGATCTTCAACCTCGGCGGAGTCAAGATCGACCCCGCGACAATCGACGAGCCCGCGCTCGCGTTCCCCGGCGTGATCGATGCGGCCGCGTTCGCGGTTGAGCGCGTCCCGGGTCTAGCGGAGGTCGGCCTCGCCGTGGTGACCCAGGTGGGGTGCAACCTGAGGGAGCTCGACCGTCAGCTTCGCGCGCGGCTGCCGCTGGGGCATCCGACCGCCTTCTGGAGCGTGGCGGAGATTCCGCGCACGCGCCTGGGCAAGCCCATGCGGGCGATGCTCAGCGAGCAGTTCGCTCGGCTGCCCCGCTAGCGGCTGCGGACCGCGCGGCGCGCCAGGCCGACGGCGAGCGCTCCGGCGCCGAGCAGCAGGGCCGCTGCGCCGCCGAGGATACCGGACGGAACAGAGCCGGTCGCGGCGAGCACAGGGGCGACGAACTCGTAGGCTCCGGCGTCGCTGACGTCGGGGCGTGCTACGCCGCGCTGATCGACCGTCAGCGATCCCGGGTCGGCCGGAACCGCGTTGATGGCGGGGCTGCCCGACCAGAGCGCGACCGTGTGGGTCGGACCGCCGTTGTCGGCGAGAGTCGCTCCATTGAAGAGGGCGAGCGTGGTGAGGTCGAACTGGGTGCTTGGAGCCGGCGAAGTGAGCGACGCCTCGGTCGCGGCCGACGTGGTGAAGAGGTTGCCCGCGTTGTCGACGAAGTCGGCGGGATCGCCATAGAGGTGTGCCTCTGTGGCGTCGGCGCCAGCGAAGATGTTGCCGCGAAGGGTGAGAGTCGAGCCATTGTTGCCGACGCTCTGACCGGCGCCGGGACCGGCGGTGTTGTCAAGGAACGTCGACTGGGTGATGGTGCCACCCTCGGTGTAGACCGCGCCAACAAGGCCGTCAGTCGGATCGGTCGAGTTCTCCACGAAAGTGGAGTTCGCGACATCCAGTGAGCCGTAGGACGCGATGGCGCCGCCCACGAAGAACGCGGAGTTGCCCTCGAAGGTCGACGAATCGGCGAACAGTGACCCATAGGAGTAGATCGCGCCGCCAGAATCCTCAGCGGTGTTGTTCGTGAACGTCGAGTCCCCCACGCTGGTGAACGCCGAGACGATGGCACCGCCGGTCGCGGCCGTGTTGTCCTCGAACACGGAGTCAGTGGCACTGACACCGTAGGCGTAGATCGCTCCGCCGTAGACGGCATCATTGTTGTCGAATGTCGAGTTGGTCGACACGACGACATAGCCGTTGATCGCCCCGCCGTCGAATGCGCTGCCGTTCGTGAGACGCAGATTCTCGACGGTGAGCGTGTTCCCGAAACTCGTGTCGAGCAGGATGCCGTAAGACCCGTCGCCGTCCAGAGTCGCGCTCGGCAGTCCGTGCAGAGTCACGTCGTAGTCGTACGTCAGGCCGGCCGTGAGCGTGAACGTTCCGCTGAGGCAGATCACCGGGGTGCTGGCGGTGAGCAGGGTCTGGATGTCAGTCGAGGTGCCGGTCGTCGCATCCACGGTGTTGAGCGGCGTGCAGTCGGCGTCGGTTGCCGCGGACGCCGGGCTGGCTGCGACGAGCGAGAACCCGACGACGACACCGAAGGAGGCGAGGCCTGACGCGACGCGCACGGCGCGCGAGCGCGTGAATGAGGTACCTGCTTCGGGCATGGCGACAGTCTAGTGTGACAACGAGTCACTTCAGGAAGGAACTTCATGCTCGCCCCCCTGGCCGACCTCGAGCGTATGGCTGCCCAGACTCCTGAAGCGCCTGCCCTGGTCTCGCCCGCCCGGCGTTACACCTTCGCAGAACTGAAACGAGTCGTGGATGCCGCGGCGATCCGCCTCCGCGCCGAGGGCGTGACGCCGCGCAGCCTCGTCGCCGTGGACCTCCCCTCCCTGAACGAGTGGATCATCGACCTCGCCCTCATGAGGCTGGCCGCCCGGTCGGTGTCACTGCGCGGGGTCCCCGAGTCGAGTGGACTGCGCGCCGATGTCCTCATCACGGAGCCGGGTCGGCGGGTGACGCCGGCGGGACGCGAGGTGGTGGTCGACGAACGGTGGCTGGTCGAGGCGGTGAGCGGGGCATCCGGTACGGCCCCTCTGGTGGAATACCCGCGACCCGACTCGATAGTCCGGCTGATGATGACCAGTGGAACGACCGGGACTCCACGAGCCGCGGCCTACTCGGCCGCCGCGCTCGAGTACCGCACCGAGGGACTGCACCGGTACTGGTCCGACGGCCGGGCCGAGGTCAACTTCATGGCGCTGTCGACGACGGGAGGGTTTCACACGGCGATCGCGAACCTGCGGCACGGCCAGGCTCATCGCGCGGTCGATCGCATCGATGCCGACACGATGCGCTTCGTGGCCGCCGAGGGGGTTCAGGTGCTCTGCGGTTCACCCCAGCAGATGGCGCATGCGATCGGTGTGCTGGACCAGGCACACATCGCCCTCCCCCAGGTGGAGGAGGTGCGCATGGCGGGCGCCACTCCGGGCGACGCTCTCCTGCGCCGCATCGCCGAGGTGCTGGCGGTGCCGGTGCGCAGCGTCTACGGGTCGACCGAGGGAGGCGGGGTCACTATGCGTATGCTCGCCGCCGGAGACGATCTCGCGAACGTGGGACCGGCCCTTCAGGGATCCGAGCTCGAGGTCGTCGACGAGAACGGCGCACCCCTACCCCTCGGGGTCAAGGGCACTGTGCGCTACCGAAGCCCCGGCCAGACCTCCGGCTACCTGGTGGGTGACACCGTCGAGCCGTTCCCCGGCGGGTGGTTCGCGCCGGGCGACCTTGGGATGCTCGAACCCGATGGCTCCCTGGTGCTCGCGGGCCGCTCGGCCGAGATCCTCAACATCGCTGGCCAGAAGGTGGACCCTGCGATTGTCGACGGGCTGGCGGCGCAATTCCCGGGGGTTCGGGATGCCGCGGCCTTCGGTTTCGAGCGCTCCACCGGGCTCGCCGAACTCGGCCTCGCCGTGGTTGCCGACGCGGACTGCGACCTGCGCGCCCTCGACCGCGACCTGCGCGCCCGGCTGCCCGGCGGGTACCCGACGACGTTCTGGCGGGTCTCCGAGATCCCGCGCAATCGCATGGGCAAGGCGGAACGAGGCGTGCTGGCGGAGGCGTTCGGGCGAACCGGGTCGGTGCGCTAGCCCACCGCCTTCGACACGAGCTGCGCGATCAGCGTCTCGTCGGCAGGCGTCAGATCCTTGATGGCGAACGCGACCGGCCACATGCTGCCGTCGTCGAGCTTCGCGGCCTCGTTGAAACCGAGGGTTGCGTACCGCACACCGAACTTGGCGGCGCTCTGGAAGAAGCAGACGATCTGGTCGCCCTTGGCGTAGGCGGGCTGGCCGTACCAGGTCTTGGGCGTGAGCTCGGGGGCCGTGGTGGTCACGATCCGGTGGATCGCCTCCGCGATGACACGATCGTGCTCCGGCATCTCGGCGATCTTGGCAAGCAAGTCCTTGAGCAGGTCCTGCGCCTTGGCCTGGGCCTTGAGTTCCTTGGCGCGCTCCTTCATGGCGGCGCGTTCCTCTGCGCTGAATGACTCGGCGGGTGACATAAGCGACTCCTCTGTGCGGTGGCGGGAACATCCTCAGCCTAAGGAGGGTCCCTCGAATGCGCTTCTCCGATCGTGCTCACTACTGCAACTCATGGGTTGCATTAAGACCGCCGAGCGAGCATCATGGAGCCATGACCGACAACCCCGCATCCACCGTCGACGAGACCACGTTCAGCGTGAGCCGCACCATCACCATCGCCGCCCCCATTGAGTCGGTCTGGGCCGCCGTCACCGAGGCACAGCACATCTCGAAGTGGTTCGGCGAGGCGGCACTCAACGGCAGCGGCATCGGCACGCTCGGCACCCTGAGCTGGGACGACTACGGCACAATTCCGATCCGCATCGAGGCGATGGATGCCCCCACGCTCGTGTCCTACCGCTGGGGCAATGACGACGCGAGCGGTGTGCTCGCCGACCAGATCGACGACGACCACTCGACTGTCTTCACCTTCATGCTCGAGCCGATCGAGACGGGCACACGCCTCACGGTCGTCGAGACCGGATTCGAGACCACGTCCGATCCCATCGCCAACCTGGAAAGCCACCGCGAGGGCTGGGACTCCGAACTCGACGAGCTGGTCGCCCTGCTGGAAGCCGGCCTGTGAGCGAGGTACTGGTGCCGGTGTTCGCCGCCCTCGGGGATGACACGCGCTGGAGCATCCTCGCCGCCCTCGGTCAGGGCGACGCCTCGGCCTCCGGGCTCGCGTCGCGCCTGCCCGTCTCACGGCAGGCCATCGCCAAGCACCTCACGATCCTCGAAGAGGTGGGACTCGTCGAACCGCTCCGTGTCGGCCGGGAGGTGCGCTACCGCGTCGTCGGCGCCCAGCTCGAGGCAACGGCCAGGCGCCTCGATGAGCTCGGCTTCGCGTGGGATCGCCGACTGGCGGCCATCAAGGAGATCGCGGAGCGGCTGTAATGACAACATCGCACGTGATCAAGCCCCTCACGCCCGAGACCTTCCCGGCCTGGCTGGCCCTAGCGCAGAAACACAACGGAGTCTGGGGCGGATGCTACTGCTCCTACTTCCACGGAGACACCGAGCAGACGGTCAAGAGCGAGTACGACCGCGCGACCTTCAAGGAGCGGCTGGTCACTGAGGGCGTCGCGCACGCGGCGCTCGTGTTCGATGGTGACACCGCGATCGCGTGGTGCGAGTACGGCAGCCCACTCGAGCTTCCGGGCATCTACCACCGCAAGCAGTACGACGCGGGCGAGACCAAGCCGGCGCCGTGGCGCATCACCTGCTTCTTCGTCGACCGCGACCATCGGCGTTCGGGCGTCGCCCGAGAGGCTCTGGATGGCGCGCTCGAGCTGATCGCCCAGGCCGGCGGCGGCGAGGTGGTGTCTTTTCCCAACGAGCTCGCGCCGGGCAAGCGCACGTCGTCGTCGTTCCTGCACAACGGCACGAGGGCCATGTTCGAGAAGGCGGGATTCACGTTCGAGCGCCACATCGGCACCAGCAAGACGGTGATGCGCAAGACGGTAGCGCCGGCGGGCACTTAGCCGCGGGAGCAACGACGTTCGCAACGCAAAATGGCCGCCCTGACGGCGACCATTTCTCTGCGGAGTTGAACCCGCGGAGGAGTTTAAACCCTCTTCACCTTGGCAGGGTCTCTTCGGGCGCATCAGGGCCGGAATTTCGGGCCCCGTGGCACTCCATTTGCCCTGAAACACACCTTCATCTGTTCGACCGGGACACGGGGGGTGCACTCGGCGCGCCGACGTCTGAGCGCGACTACCAAGGTCGCTCGCAGGAACTGCCCGACAGCACGAAGCTGTCTATCTGAGCCCAGCGAGGGCTTTGGCCGGCGATGCCGGTTCAAATGCGGCGCCGATCCGCAATGGCGGACGTATCGCCGGATGCAGATCTCCGCCGCAGTCACTCCAGAGACCAGCTTCGTGTTCGTCGTCATGACTGACAGCCGTCGGCCGGGTGCGGAGGCGGCGGAGCCCCTCAGGTGCCACGACGCGAACGGCAGACGCGTAGGAAGATAGATCCCACGCGCACAAAAGACATGACCCAGGGAAGCTCACGATGTCCGATCAACGGCAGCATGATCTGCTGGATCGCCTGACCGAACGCAGTCCGCTCCACGCAGGCCTTTACGCGATCGCGCTGCGGCAACTTGCCGATCCCGCCGCAGCCGGTCAGGAGTCAGCGCGGCTATCGGTGATCTCCCACTGCGTCCGCGAGCTGATGCTCGGCGCCCTCGACGTTCTGGTAGACACCCCGGAACCGCGCCCGGAGCCCACCTCTGGTTCGCTGGCCGGGGCCATGCCGGACATATTGACAGCCAACGGCAGCCCCGATCTGCGAGTCGACCAGGACCTGATCCCGGTTCCGCGAGAGGTGGCTGCAGCGTTCGCCGATCTGATCGAAGCGAGTGTTCGTGAGCGCGGCCGGAACCAGAGGAACGCCGCCGCACTCGTGACTGGCAACGCGGACGGGGCGCATCCTTCGATCGGAGAGTGGCTGAAGACCTACCGGTTCTTCGTGAAGTGGGCGCATGTCGACCAGCACCATCGCAGTACGCTTCCCGATGACGGGACCGTATCGGGCCACCTGCGGGTCGTGGAAGACGTGATCGACGTGCGCCTCAGCCTGTTCTTTGACAACCTGGCTACCGTCGAGGATCTCCTCGCGGTAGCGAACTCAACCGCGAAGGTGAACGAATGAGCGGGTTTCAGCCGCCGACCGCTGAGCAGGTCAAGGAAGCGCTCCGCCGGACCCCGACCCCGCAACTGCGCCGTGCCTTCTACGAGGGTCTGAAGAACCCCCTCTGGCTGGAGCCCCTGATGAAGGAGGGAGCCTTCCGGACTCCTCCCCCACGGGTAGTTATGGAGGACGGTTCTGTCGGTGACACCTATTGGCCGGAGATCGAGTACGTGGTTCGGGTGGCCGCGGACTCTCCGAATGTCGCAGTCGAAGTGCTGCTGTCGCTGAAGGACAGCGACAACGCGTGGGTGCGTCGCGCACTGTTCGCGGTTGGCGCTGCGGTCCCGGCAGCAGAAGCGGCCCGCCTCAAGCCCGTGATCAAGGCGTGGATCAGTTCCGGGTTCGGGTGGCGCACCGACCCACGCGAGATGATCAGGTTCGCGGTAAACCTGCTCACGGGAGGTGAACGGAAGACTGGCGAATGGGTTGCCAACGCGCTGTTCCGTCCCGGCAACCGAGAAGATTCGAACAAGCCGGACCTGGTTCTCGACGAGTACTGGTACGAGGGTGGCCTGCCGGAGGTCGTCGAAGCCCTTGGCGCGTCGGGCCTGCCGACTGTTCTCGACTGGCTCGTCCGTTACGAGAGGGCAGCTGGAAAGTCCGAATGGTCGTTCTCCCGCCCGAGCATCCGCGAGCGCCGGGACCCGCACCGCGACGTCGAGGACGCACTGATCGACTCGGTTCGGGACCTTTCCCTGGCACGGATGGTCGCCGATCCCGACGGAACAGCGAATCTGCTCCAGGGCGCAGGCTCGATGCTCGCGCGCCGCATCGCAATGTTCGCGGCGGCAGAAGCTCTGCGCGGCGCAGCTCCGGGTAGCACGTCCTCCGGAGCGTTGGTGGCCGCCGGCGTACGTCTCCTGTTCGATCCGCCGTCGAATGATGAGCGCTGCAGGATCGAGTTCGGTGAACTGGCACGACAGCTCGGCCGCCACGACCCCGGCGCGCTCGAGCCGCTGGTGAAGATGATCACTGCCGGCCCCCCGCAGGGCGCGGCCGACCTCCGTGAGCGGCTGCGTCGCGACAGGGATGAATCCGAGACGGAGGGGGACACCCGGATCGCGGAATACGTCGAGCGGTGGGAGCATTCGTGGCTGGCGTCGGTCGGAGCCGAGGCTCTACCGGCTGCCCTCATCACCCGGCTCGCCGATCTCGATGACCGCCTGGGGGTGATCGAAGATCCGCTGCATCCGCCGTTCATGATCACCAGCTGGACGGGTCCCAACAGTCCACTGTCCCAGGACGAGATGGCGGGAATGAGCGCCGAGGAACTGGTCTCACACCTGGAGAGCTGGCATGACAACGGCAACGGGTGGGGGCCCGAACCCTCCCACGAGGGACAGGCGCGCGAACTCACAACCCTGCTGTCGGCGAACCCGCGCTTCCTGAGCGGGGTCGCGGATCTTGTCCAGCGGCTACGGCCGACCTACCTGCGTGCGATCCTGCATGGCTGGTCGGCGGCCTTCAAAAACAACCTCGACCTCGATTGGGTTCAGGCCGCGAAACTCATCGGTGACGTCCTCGACCACGGCAACGAACTCGATTTTCCGCGCGAGGGCGGCGACATGGACGACGATGCGGACTTCCGGTGGGCGAAGCACGCGGCCGTCAGCCTGATCGCTGACCTGGCGAAGAGGTCCGAGCCTCGGCGTGTCCCCGAGGACACGCTGACCCGTCTCGCGCAACTGCTCATGGCGGCGGCGTCAGACGAGACAGCGTGGTCGGTGTACGCAGCGGAGGTCCGCGAAAGCGGTATGGACCCATTGACGGTGTCGCTCAACTGGCAGTGGCCGATCCTTCTGCGTGGCCTGACGGCCTTGGTCGGCTACGGACCGTCCACCCCCTGGAGCGATGCAGCCCGCGAAGCACTCCTGAGCGAGCTCGACCGTCCCGACCCACGGGGCGCGGCGCACGCCGTCATTGGCGAGAACCTCGCGCGGTTGCTCAACGCGGACGACGCGTGGACGCGAGCGCAGGTCGGACGATGGTTCGGCGGTGCGGACGGGATCGACGACGGTCAGCAGATCGCTCTCTCCACCGCAATGGCGATCCACCACTATCACCGGACCCTGTTCTCCCTGCTAACCCCCGCCATGCTCGCGGCTCTCGACCTGACGGAACCCGTGGTCGACGGCTGGCAGCACCACGACTCCAGCCCGACTCAGCGCATCGGCGAATGGACGGTGAAGGCGATAATCTACGGATTCGTCGACTGGCACGACCCGGTGGTCGCCAAGTTCTTCGCGACCGTCGACCCCACCGAGCGTGGTGCGGCCCTGGGCCATGTCGCCTGGGAGTTCATGCACGCCAACTCGGTCGACGACGACATCCGTGATCGTTTCGCCGACGTCTGGGATGCGCGCATCGCACATGTGGAGTCGGTGCCGGATGACTCGGCTGAGCTACGTGAGTTCCACTGGGTGGTGCGCTCCGGGAAATTCGACCCCGCGTGGTGGCTGCCGCGACTTCGTCACGCGCTCGAGCTCGACTCCGAACTCGCCGCGCAGCGGTACATGATGGGGAAGGACATCGCCGCGGCAGCGAGCGCCGACCCTCGGACCGCCTTCGACGTCACCCGCGCGCTAGGCGGACACCTTCAGGCACAGGGTCTTGGGATGCTGGATCTGTCCCGCAACGGGGTGCCAGTGGTGATCGCTCGTGCATTGGCTTCTGATGACGAGGGTTTGCGGGCGGAGGCCACCCTGTTCATGAACGAATTGGGTGAGGCAGGGCAGCTTGATCTCGCGGGACAGGTGCAGGCGGTGCTGGATGGCACTGTCGGTGCAGACGATGTGACGGAGTTTTAGCCGAGCATCGTTGCTGGTTGTCCACTCCGACGACGCACTCGCAACCCGAACGAAGGGTCTCGCAGTTCACCTAGCTGGCTCAGTAGCAAGCGCCGGCGGCGGCGTGTCCTCCGCCCACGGAGTGGGCGCACCAACCGTGACTGCGATCGCGAGGTTACCAGCGTCGGCACTGCGGCGGATCTGCTCACGAAGGATCGCAACGCCTCGAATCAGGTGTGCGAGTTCCATGGCGGTCGCGTAGATCATCAACCCTTCTCCTCCGGCGCGCTCAAGCCGGGCGAGTCGTTCGTCGTCTTCATGCAGCGCGACGCCGTAGATGAAATCCATCGCCATCTGCCCCGATGGGTACAGTTCTGATCGCTCATCTGAACCGGTGGACAAGCCCGCGGAGAGCAAGAAGTTTCCACCGACCAGCCCCTTCCCATCGACGAACTGCGCAATGAACCTCTTCAGGGTTCGGAGTTCCCGCGCATGTTCGCGCGTGGACAGCTGACTGAGCGCCGCGACCACGCTCGGTAGAAAGCAGTCCTCCTCGGCGAGAAAGAAGACCCGACAGTCCACGATCGCCGACTTCAGCAGATCAAGGCTGAAGGCTGGCCAGTCGAGCGTCGCTTCGATCGACACGTCCTCCTCGTTGATGCTGAAGACCAGAGGGACCTCGAACAACTCCGCACCGTGCTCAAAGAGCGGGTTCGCCAACGCGCGGTCCGCTCGTCGCAGAAACTTGCGAACCCTCCGCTCGGAAACGGCCAGATCAGGTGCAGTCATGCGGCAATTCTGCCTGGTCGGGAAACGATCGCGACAGGCAGACGCCACTCGGCTGGCGGACCGGTTGCCGGGGCCGTTTCCGCCCAGCGCTCGAGGGCGCCGCAGCTTCTGCCTCCGGGCGGTCGCCCGATTTGCTGATCGCCCGGGACTTCAGATGCGCTCAACCGCACCCGTCAGTCGCGCAGGTGGCCGGTCATCATCTCGGACGCCGACGCCCGATCGCCGTAGCGCGGACGCTCTTCGGCCGGCGCGTTGCGCCATGCGCTGATCACAGGGCGGCTGTCGATCAGCCGCCACTGATGCTCAAGGCACTTGAAGTCACGGGCTGATAGACCCTCGACGTAGTCGACGGTTAACTCGTCCAGCTCCATCGACTTGAGGAGAGCATGAATGCTGCTTCGGCGAGCACCGTCCATGTTGCCGAAGAACGTGCGGCTACGAACAGGTAGCGCAGCGAGATCGGCGCTCAACGCAACCTCCTCACTTTAGTTATGGAGATTGTCCCGCCGACAGCAGGAGGCGGCTGGGACGACACGCCTACAAAGCGAAGATCCTACTTCCACCACTCGACGGCAACAGCACTGGTGTGCACAGTGCACGCGCCGAGTTGAGCAACGATTGCAGGGCTGAAGCAAAGCCCTCGACCTCCCGGAGCGTTACCTCCTCGTGGTCGGAGACCGCGAACCCAACCCGAAGGTGGCCGTCCTCTTCAAGAATCGCGGGGTTGCGCCCCCGGAGTTGATGGCGAAGGTACTCACGGGTTGCCCGGTGGACGACGACGGCGCTGGGTAGCTCGACGTCGACCCAAACGGCGAACCGTCCGTCGACCACCCGTTCCGACTCCATGTCGTCGACAGCGAGGTCGGGAATCGCGTCCCCAGCCGTGTTACTCATGTAAACCACTGTAAATGCTTCCACTGTCGAGATGCCCGTCGGTTGCGGCGGTTCGCGTGTTTACTCCAGACTTACAAAATGCCCGAACCCGATGAGTTGCTGACTCTCGGGGAGGCTGCCGCGCTCGCGCGCGTCACCACTCAGGCCCTCCACTATCGACTGCGGCACAACCAGCTCAAAGACCAATGGCGCAAGAAGACTGGACCGCCGCCCAATGCCAAGCGGATCAGTCGCGCGCAGCTTACAAAGCTCTACCCACATGCTGCACAGGCCCCAAGTACCGAACCTCCTGAGCCTCAATCGGCCGACCACGATCTGATCCGCCGCCTAGATCGAATGGAGGCCATGCTCGAGGCGCTCATGCAGGGCCGAGACGACGCGGCCCAAATCATGAAGGCTCGTGTTGAGGCGCAACGAGAACGCCTCGACGAGGAACGAAAAAGTGCGCGAGAAGCACGTCGGGAACGCGATGCCGCAATCGAAGTCGCGCGCAGTGCTCAAGTCGAGCTGGGCGACACTCAGGCGGATCTGGAGGCGTTCGGTGACGCCCTCACGCAGTTGCTCCAGCCCGGCATGCCACCTCGCGACAAGCCAGCATCCTGACCTCGCCGAGGCAAAGGCCACAACGACGGGTCCTGCACTCTTCTAAGGTGGAGAACCCCGGGGGACACTTGTCGGAAGCCGTACTCCAGATTTGCCTCGGCAACCGAGCGAGAGCCGATCACGAAACAAGAACCCTGACCAGGATTTCCAGAGCGGAGACGGTGGGATTTGAACCCACGGAGGAGTTTAAACCCCTCTCCACCTTAGCAGGGCCCTGATTTGCGCATCAGGCCCGACTCTAGGCGGCTCGGAGGTCTCGGAAACACGCCTCACACAGCATTATCTGTTTGAGGGGGACACTTGGGGGACACGGGAAATCGTGTGGGTGAGAGCTTCGATTTGACCCAGTGGTCTTGCTGCGGCGCCCTTTGCCTTAGGCGTTGATCGCGACGATGGGCGAGTTGGCATACCCCAAGCCCAGGGTCACGACGGATCGATAGACAGCCGGCGAGGTGGTGTCATCCCACTCGTAGGTGACGGTCCGCACGGTGTTGAGAAGACGACCGAGTAGCACCGCCATCGTGAATGGCCCTTGGAATGCGAGGTGCACTTGCGACCCACCCCGTTCTCGAGCGATGCGCTTGATTCTGTCGGCTAAATCGATCGCCAGCGCGCCGCCTTCGTTTGGGTCGAGGTTCGAGAAGTCGGCGAGGTCCAGGCGGATCGCTGCGGAAAAGCCGCCATTCGACGCCATCGTCTCGAATGCTTGGGTATCCGGGTTGGCAGTGAGTGCAATCGCTATCGCGACCGGCCCGCTGGAATCAACCGACACTAGCGCCACTTCGCTCTCGGTTACGGCACGCGGGGCTCCGTCGGCTCGACTGGACCAAACGTTGTCGAACCGATCTAGCACTTCGAGCGTCGCAAATCGCGTCTCGGGGAAGGCAGCGCCAAGTGTCAAGGCGATCGAGAGGTGGGCTCCCCCACGTACGCGGATGGTTTGAGCACCGGTGGCGTGGGCCGCATCGCTGGTGATCGGGAGGGTCTGCTGCAGAGCCTGCAGTGAGGTCCGCGCGGGAATCTTCTGCGTGCCGGGCGGGGCGGGAATGCGAATGTGGAGGTCCGCTCCGAGGTCGGCGTCCATCGCGGTTGGGGCTGGACGGGTTTGAATCATTACGTCGATCGCGTTGCCCCGAGCGGCGATTTCGGGACGGCGCGTTTCGAGTCGATGGGCGACGAGGTCCCGCACGATCTCGAGCCTTCCCGCTTGGGTGCGGCTGTTGCTCTGCTTCTTGTCATGCAGTACGCGTTCGGGCGAGAGGCCGAGGAGTCGATCCGGAGCGCTGTAGTCGGGCCGCCCGTTGGCTCCAGGAATGTCATTAGCGATTGCGAGGCTGAAGTCGGGATTTTCGTCAAGCTGTAGCAGCCGTGGCAGTTCTCGGTCTCTGATCACTTCGCTGTTGGCAATGTCGTCGGTGACGATGAGCGTTGCCGCTGAGAGACCGTGAGTCAGTGCGATTTCGAGTCGATCGTCCGTGGTTCCTGCGCGAAGGTCCGACTGGTCTCTCCAGACGACCAACCCGGCCGCTCGGAAGAGCTGCTCGAGCTGTCGAGCACGCGTAGCACCGTCGTTGTGACGGTAGGAAACGAAGACCGGTCCGGACGTCCTAACCGCACCGGCAGGTAGCGGGCCGAGCCGATTCTCGATCTCGTCCATCATGGAGGCCACAGTCGACACTCCCAGTGCGAAGCCGTGACGTGCAACTGGGAGTACGCCCCAGAACCGAGGCAGCGTGGGGTAGCACACGATCAGTGCGATCTGTGATTTCGATTTTCGCGCCGCGCTTGCGATCGATACTCGGTCGACGATACTGGGACCAACCGATGCTGGGTGGGTGTGCCATTCCCCTACGTAGCCAGCGAGGCTATCGCTCGGGTGCGCTCGGAGATCTCTTGCGAGTGCGGTCTGGGCTTGGTCATGATCGAGTCGGTAACTCCGCCTCGTGGCTGCCGGGGAAGGCACCTCCACCGCTCGCGTGACGATGACGTGCTCGCCATCTCGATGCCCAATCAGGATCCCGCCGGTCTCCAGGGGCAACGCGCGACGGCCGGCCTGCACGATCAGCCGGCGGGCCGCGACGAGCAGATCGATCCGACCCGTCATAGCTGCACGCCCGCCATCTCGCGCACCTCACCTGCTGGGTCGAGCGGCGTTCCGATCAAGTAGGCAACAGCATGACGCGATGCCACGGCCGCAGCTTCGATGACGGCTTGCGGCGGCGTCGGGGAGATGGGGCTCCCGCACCCCGCTTCGAAGTAGTCGTACTCGTCTTCGTCTGGTCGTGCCGAGTTTGGCAATGCAACTCCGCTAGTCGGTGGCAGAACATCCAGGCGCAATGTCATTCCAGCGTTCTGGATGCAGATCGACAGAGCGTGGCTGCCGGCATCGATGGCCGCCGCCCTGACGAGAGCGGTGATGCTGAAGTCGGCGGTCGCGTTGATCACCAAGTCGCATTCCTCAATGAGTCGGGAGATGAGTTCCGGGTCGCAAGCGTCCACCGGCTCCATCCCAATCTGGTGAGGATCGACGCGCAGCCGGCGAACGAGCTCGTTGCGGACCGCCAACGGTTTGGGTATGCCGGTGGCGTCGTGACCGACGAGGTGCCGGGCGAGATTGCCTGGCTTGATGAGGTCGTTGTCGACAAGTGTTAGGCGTCCGACGCCGGCTCGGGCGAGGGCATCTGCCAGGAATGACCCGATGGCGCCCACGCCCACGATTGCCACGTGCTTGTTTGCGAGGATGCCCGCCGAGCGACCGGCACGGGCGCTGGTAGATGCCGCGGTGTTCGGTCCGCTGCGCAAGCGGCGTAGTTGCACGCCGTTCTTGGTCTGGATGACGTCTAGCACCGCCGCTCCTTCGTGGGTGCCACGGCGGTAGGTGAGCACCAGCGTGTCGATAGTCCCCCGCTCGACACGGTCTCCCGCGTCCGGGCCGATGAGTTCACGAACTTCCGCCCACGTGCGTGGTGGTGACTTGAGTTCACCGAGGGCCGCTACGTAGCCCCATCGCTCGCGACTTGTCGACCGCGGCTTCGGGGGTCGTGTGCCGCGACCGGTGAGTTCCAGGACGTTGTTGGCGCTGGCCCGGAAGCGAACATATGCGGCATCGAGGGGTTCCAGGTCGCCGTAAATGATCAGCCGAGGATCCTCCGACGCAGAGTAGTAGCGCTCAAGGTCCAGGTCCGTGCGATCCTCGGGCCAGCCCAGGTCCGCCTGCACGAACCAGGCTTCCACGTGCGACAGGAAGGTATCGGCTTCTGCCCACCACAGATCAACATGATCGTCTTCTGCGACCAGGCAAAGTGCGCCATCTAGTTCTCGATGCCAGGACCATGCCGCCCAGTCGAGGTCCGCTGGCGTGACCCTGGGGGGAGAGAACGGGAACGTCGCCGGGATGACGACGCGCACGATGCTGGGGCCGCTCTTGTGCGCGACCGATCCCTCCCACCCATGATCCGTCTCGCGGTACGAGCTCGCGATGAGGCCTTCTTCGAAGTGGAGTCGGGCGTGCGCCATATACTCTTCGACGCTCAGCCCGCTCACCCGAACTGCCGGCTACCGGCGGGCACTGTCGGATCCCCGGGGGTAAGTGCGGACTCCTTCTTGGTGCCATCGTCGTTGAATCCTGGCGGCATCGGGAAGACCCACTCGTCGTCCGGGTCCTTCCCGAGCAGTTCCCGGAATCCGAGCGCGGCCTTCCCTTCTTGAACTTGTGCAAGGGATTCAGCAGCAGTGGTCGCTGCCGACGCGAACGCCACTCGCAACTTTTCGAATTCCGCGTCGGTTGCCCGGACAGAGATGTCCTGATTCTCGAGGGTCGGGTCCGGCACCTGCACACCGTTGAGCACCAGGTCATCGATGATGGAACTGACCCCTGCGAGCGCTGAGGTGTAGTACTCGGCCTGGTCCGTCCCGGTAGCCAGCCCACGTTCGAAGGCGTGGTAGGTGACGACCTCTATGAAGAACCCACCGGGCTTCGCCTTCCCCAGTTGCGCGCGACGGGTCTGGCGCATCAGCTTCACGGTCTTCACATAGAACCCATCGTGCTTTTCGTTCATCGCTGAGCTGAGAGAGGTCAGTTCGTCAGGATTGGTCTCCACCCATTCGTCGTCTGATCCCCGCTGAGGGATGTCCCATGTGTCTCCGTCATCGTGGGGACGAGCGGGGACAGCGTCGACGTAGAGATCGAATTCGGGGAACTCGACCTGGACGCTGCGGTCTTGCCGGAGACAGCGCGGGTTACCGGCGTCATCGTTGCCGAACTCATCGTCGAGCACCTTGAACACGTGGTCCAAGATCTCCTTCGACGTCACGGAGGCCGGCATGTCGGTCATGCGACCGAAGACGTCGACATCCTTGATTCGCTTGATCGAGACGCTGCGCTTGTATGACCCGATCAGAATCGTGTCAATGCCGTATTCCGCGAGAAGCGGATCCGACTCGAGCGCCGCCCGCACCTGCCGATGAGCCTCAGGCGCGTTCGCCTTGTCGTCATCGTCGGGCTCGATTGCGGTAAGCGCGCTAGCAAATTGCGAGCGGAGGTGAGCCACTGCTTCGTTCCTTCCCGAAAGCTCGGCTCTCCTAGCGATTCCCGCGACACACTCTGTCGGATTACTTGAGTTCTACGGGAGTTCGCATACGATCAGGCTGATCGACCTGGCAGAAGATCTCGCACTGACTCCGGAAGCCTTCGACTGTTCGACAGCAAGGTGCTGACGGGGTCATTGCTTTCGGTTAAGCCGTACACCCGACCGACGCTAATTGCGGTATGACACGCAGACGTATCCGGGATTCGTCAGCTATCTCTTGCCACCAGGCTTCCTCCGCCGCACGAGAACGGGAACCGCACGCTATAGCGCGAGGATCAAGCATCACGGCCGGCTGATCGCGTCACGGATCTTCCACCACAGGGCAGACGCGGAGTCGTGGGAACGTGAGTAGTGGCGAGCCCCGGGACGGGGTCAGTTCATCTCGCCGCAGCAGAGTTCGACGCACATCGCGGATGTGATCGACCAGTCGTTTCCGTCGATCATTATGTCGTCGTCGCAGACTTCTCGGAGTTCTTCAGCGATGACGTCGACAGCGTTCTGCACGTTGGTCCCGTGCAATCGCAACTACCGCGGCGCGGGATAGATTCGGGAGGCGTTAAAACGCTATGTTGAGATGAAATCCGCTTGGTCCTCACCCGCGGAACCGTCGATGTCACGCGAAGGTCACCCGCCCTTCGTAGTCTCTCGTCCCGTGAGTGGTGACGACCCGATGAAGCGAGGCCAGTCACGCGCGTACACATCTGCACGAAGCTCGTGCACGTCGACACAGACACGGGACCTCGTCAGATCACCTCCAAGATCGCGACGCTCCTGCGGCTCGGGACGCTCGGTACCAATCACACAGTGCATCGGGACGTCATGCGACACGCATTGACCATCGAGAACAGCAGCGTGAACAAGTACGTGGCGGACCTCCGCAATCAACTGGGCGTGGGCACCGACAGACTCCATACGCGCGGAGAGTTCATCCTGTTCGAAGGCGATTGGGATGACAGCGATGCTCGTGACTACGAAATGGCGCTCGATCGAGCGACCGCGATCGCTGACGGCCGGGACTTTCGCGAGCTAGGCCGCGACGAAGCGCGGAGCATTCGTGAAGTTCTCGAGCCGACCATCAACGCCTGGTCGGCGACGCCAGCCACCGGGTTCGCTGAAGCCGCGAAGAAGCCGGTCGGCAACGTTGCGAACATGTCAGATCTCCAGACCCATCTTCGCGACCTCGAGACGATCGCCGATATCTGGATCGACCGCGAGCTCTCCGCCCAGACACTTTTGGCGTACGCCCAACTGGCATCGGGCGACAAGCGCCACATACACAAGGCGTACACGCAACTGATGTCCATGGCGCAGTCTCGCGACCCCGACCCGGACATCTGGCTGCCGCTCGTTGCGGCAGGTAAGGGACTGGACAGTGGTCGCCACCGTCGCGCGTGGAGCAGGTGCGAGGAATGGCACCGGAGGTCCTCGGAATCGATCCCGGAGGAACTCCTCGAGTTCCAACCGCTGGCGCGAGGGCGTCGACGCCCTCCCGAAGATCCGGGAGAGCTTCTGCAGTTGATGGAGCTCATCGGTGTCGTCGAGGCCGCCGAATCCCTCACGGGTTCTCGGCTCGAGCCTCGCGACTGCATCGCGCAGGCGACGAGTCGGCTCTACTTCTCTGGGGTTCTCGCCAACAAGTGGGTGGCCGACCCGAAGGTGCTGTCAGAGTTCCGTAATCTCCTTCAACGCCTGGATGCCAGCCCCGAGCCGACCGAGGTGAAGTTCCTGGTCATCGATCCCGACTCCCCCGCATTCCAGGAACTCAGTCAATTGCGAGCCAACGAGCCCAAGCGTGATTCCGTGGACGTGCTCATCGACCTGGCCGACGAGTTCCAGTGCCTCGAGGTGCGCGGGATGACTCACCTGCCGGCGTTCCGGATGATCGAGATCGATGAAGACCTCGTCACGTTCTCGCCATACGCGCTCGACAAAGAGGGTGACGGATGGGAGTCCCCGCACGTCATGCTCGATTCCACGGCACAGTTCCCGCTCGCAGCGGCGTTCCACCGATTGTTCATGAGCGAGTGGCGCGCAGCGACCGTATTCCAGGGAGCTTCGGAGTGACGACTTGGGGGATCGTGCTCGGCCGATTCCAACCGGTGCACATCGGGCACATCGAATACCTCACTGCGGCCCTCGAGCGCTGTGAACGACTCGTGGTCGGAATCACGAATCCCGACACCAGCTCGCGCATCCACACCGCCGCGGATCCGCGGCGGTCTGAGGCATCAGCCAACCCCTACACGTATTCTCAGCGCCAACGACTCATCGAGGGAGCACTACTCGAAGCCGGATGGAATGCCGAGCAGTTCCTCCTCACCCCTGCACCGGTGCGGGAGCCGGAGAAGCTGGTCGAATACCTGCCGGGACCCGACGAGTCCCTCGCGCTGCTGACCGTTTACGACGCTTGGGGCGACGAGAAGGTCGCGTTGATGAGGGAGTTGGGTTACCCGGTCGAAGTCATGTGGCGCCGCACGTATGAGGAGCGCGTGACGTCCGGTACGGAGGTACGACGCCTGATGGTAGAGGGTGGAGAGTGGCGGCAGCTGGTGCCACCGTTCGTCGCGCGCGAACTGGACGAATGGCAGAGGAACGATGGCGCACGATCTCGCTGAACCCGACCTGGACCCGCAAAAGTTCGGGTTCAAAGCCTATTATCTAGGACTCCTCAATCAGGCGGGATTCGCCGTCCCGCCCGGCATCGTTCTCGGAGAGCACGAACAACTGGCAACCGCGGATGTTGTGGCTGGCGTCGCGTACGCGGTGCGCAGCTCCGGCATCGAGGAGGACTCCTTCGATCACTCGTTCGCGGGCTCATTCGTATCCGAGATCGGACCGGTCGGCTTCGATGAGATCGGCGCCGCTGTCCAACGGGTTCGCGCCGCTACCGGCGCGCGGGCCGGCGTGATCGTGCAGCGCCTCGTCGACGCCGAGTTCGCCGGCGTCGCTCTCTCGGTCGATCCCACCAGTTACGGGACGGATACCCAGATGATCTCGTGGGTGCCCGGCCTTGGGGGGCCTCTCGTCGCCGGGGAGGTCACCGGCACTTCCGTGGTCTACTCTCGCACCCGCCGGGAGATCCTGGGCGGCAAATGGTGCGTCGCCGAGGAGCGTCTCCACGAGCTCTCCGGCGGTATGGACGAACTCGCCACTCTGCTGGCGGGGCCGGTGGACGTCGAATGGTGCATCGAGCGCGGAACCGGCCGGCTCTACTTCTTGCAGGTGCGACCCATCGTCCTGCCGCGAGCGGGCCTCTATGACGTTTCGCGTCTGGGGAACCTGCTCGCGCTGCCCGCAGTTGTCTCGGGTCACCCGAAGCTGCAGCTGCGCCGTGAGGCGCTGGACGCGGGCGTGATGATGACACCCGCGGTAGTCCTCGTCGGCACAGCGCGTGAGATACCGGCACCGCAAGCGGTTGAGCGCTCCGCTGCGGCGGCCGGGAGCAGTGTGGTGCTCCTTCACCCCTTCACCGTGGACAACCAAGTGGTGCGCGAGTTCAGCAATGTGGACGACTCCGACATCTCTGTCTTCACGGCGACGTGCCGCCGCTACTCGGTGCGCCAGTATCCGTCGTTCGACGGCATCGTCACGACACAGCGGCGGGTGCTCGACATCGGTTTGAACCAGGCCGCGCTGTCGATCGTCCTCGAGCAGGAAATCTGGAACGCCTGGACGACCGGAATCGTTCGCCGGCTCGAGACCGGCTACATCATCGAGGTGGCGCTCGGTCATTTCGTGCCGAAAGGCTACGTCGATACGTCGACCTACTTCGTCAATGACGACCTGAAAGTGATCGACCGTCGCGAGGTCCTGCAGAAGGCCGCATACCACTTCGTGAACGGCCACGTGATCACCGAGGACCACCCGGAGGACTTGCCTGCGCTCGACGCACGCCAGGTGGCCCAGGTGATCAGCGCCCTGCGACCCCTTCTCGCTCGTCACCCCAGCCTCGCCTACGAGTTCGGGATCACCGCGAAGGGCGCCGCCGGTCAGGTGTATCTGATCGACGCGGCCGAGTCGGACACTGCGAACTCCCCGCTGTCTGCGGCTGCGTTTCGAGATGGGGTCGTGTCCCACGGCACCGCCGAGGGGATCGTCATGGATCTGCGGCACGATCGCCGACAGGACCTGAATGCGCATCTCTACGGAAGGACCCCCGCGGCGGCACCCGAAGAGCCAACCGTGTTCATCGCTTCACGCGCATCCGTCGACCTGCTCGGGCTGCTCTACGCCTGTGCGCCCGGCAGCGGGTTCGTTTTCGAGGAGGCCTCGCTGCTCGCTCACTTCGCTGTTGTGTTGCGCGAGCTGGGGGTGGCGGGGATCGTCCTTCCGGCCTCGGAGGTCGATCTCCTCGCACGGAGTGGGACGGCGCGGATCAACACGCGCAGCACGCCCATGGTGAGCATGACGGTCGGACACGGGTCGTGACCTCGGTCGATGCCCCCGTCGTCGCGAACGGCCGGCTGCGGCTGTTCCTGACCGCGACGTGCAACCTCTCCTGCTTTTACTGCCACAACGAGGGTCAGCCAAAGGATGGCGAGTTCTCGATCGATCGGGAGATGGTCGATCGTGCGGTCGAGCTGGGCGCCCACGGAGGGATCGATAAGCTGATTCTCAGCGGCGGAGAGCCGCTGATGCATCCGGATGTCGTCGACTACGTCGCACGCCTCAGCCCCTGGGTTCGTCGCGCCTCCCTGATCACCAACGGCATCCTACTGACGGCGGACATGGCTCACGGTCTGCGCGACGCGGGGCTCTCCAAGATCCGCCTTGGGGTCGACTCCTTCCGCCCCACCAAACCGCGCCCATCGCCGGGCTACCTAGCCGAACCCTTCGATGTCGAAGAGGTGGTCGATCACACTATGGCGGCCGGCCTCCAACTCGACCTGAATGTGGTTCTCACACGCTTCAACCAGACCGAGATCCCGCGATTCCTGCGCTTCGCGATAGACCGGGGGATAGACATCAAGTTCTTCGAGCACCTAGATGTGGCGGCGCCGCTGAACGGAGGCACGGTGAATGTTATGGCGCCGAAGCCGCACGTGAGCGAGGAGTTTTTCATGTCCACCCTTACGGGCGAACTCGGCGAGCTCCCCGATTTCGTGATGACGGACGAGTTCGCGCCCGCGACCTCGGCGGCGCGGGTCGCATCAACGGAGATTCGCTACTGCCGCTACCTGTGCACCTACGGACGCTGCGCCTCCCCGGGCACACGACTCGACGCCGAAGGCTTCGTCTACACCTGCATGTCGAACCGTGGTCTCGACCGGATCCGCTCGGAGATGAGCTTCCCGGAAATTCGTGGTACCTTCGTTCGCGCGTCATCCCGCGCGTGCGGCTTCTCTCAATCGCGCAGCCAGTGACATTCGCGGGAATCCCCGCGGACCGGCCAGAGACACCTCGCTGACGCCCCACGAACCATCTCGTGGCAGCTGTCACGCACCCATCCGCGACCCACGACAGCCCCGGTGCACCATCGGTTCCACTTACCCAACAAAGTGGAGATGGACGAATGCACGAACACATGCACCACAAACCGGTCGGCCCGCAGCACGGACCGCACCACGACCACCCCGCCGGTCCGCACCACGGTCCGCACGACCCTGAGCTCGAACAGTGGCAGATCGCCCCGCCCGCGTTCGCGGACCTGCGCCCGTGGTTCGATACCGACGAGCAGACCGCGGCTGCTCTGACGAGCCTGGCGCGCTGCCCCGCCGAGCTGCGCATTCTCGCGCGGCTCGTTGTGCGGCTGACACCGATCCCCGACCCGGTCGCTCCGGTCGACGAAGTCGACCTAGACCTGACGGGATACCACGTCGGGCCCGCGGGAACCCCTGGGCGTTGGCCCGGCGTGCCCGTCCCCGCGATCGACGAGCTGGCGCGCGCGCTGGGCGGAGAGCGGCTTGCCTACCAGGCTCAGGCTGCTGTGGCGCGCTGCCCTGGGGAGATCCGGGTCCTCATCGACATGCTGCTCCGTGCTACCACAGTGACGGCCGGTGCCGGCGATGCCCACTGAGTCCTACCCTGCAGCGGCGCGTTCGTCGGTGCCGTACCTCGGCAGGTACGGCACCGTCGACGCGCTGGCCGCGGCGGGCGTCGTCGAAGGCGGTCAAGTTCTGTCGGGTCTCCCGCGGACCCCGGTGCGCGGTGGGCGGTCGTTTGATAATCGGACCCGCCGCGCGCTGCGCGACATCGGACAGCGGTTCCCCCTCGACCACGTGCTCCTCGCCCCCGACCTAATGCTGGTCAACGCCGCGCGCGACATCATTGAGGTGCCCGCGACGATCATGCTGCCCGCGTCGGCCAGCCGTGATGTCGCCGCCCATTTTGCGGCGGCCGCCGGATCGACATTTGGGGTCAGCCGCGTCCCCGACCTGCCCACGGGGAAGGGCGGACTCCCGGCGCTGCTGCTACTCGGCGTGTACCGGGAGACGACGTCATACCTGCACCCCGAGGACAAGCTGCTGCTGGACGTTTACTCCAGCAGCGCCCTTGGTCTGGTGATCCTGATCGACCCCGGCGACCCCGACCATGAGCCCGTAACGAATTGGCGCACGGTATGGCCGGACCAACTGACAGGGGCCTACCGCCCCGCTGACACCGAAGGAGACATCGAATGATTACTATCCAGACCCCCTCGCGCATCGGCCACAAGCGCGGCCGCACTAGCCGCACCGGATTGCTCGCCGCTCACGCGGCCGTGATCCGTGGGAACCCGTTCCTGCCCGTGATGCTCATTGTGCTCGGCATCGGAATCCTCGGCGTCGCCGGGATCGGTGACGTCCCGCGCACCGTTGAGTCGTTCCCGTTCGACATCCCGGCGATCTACATCGCGCTCGAGCTGTTCACGGCGATGGTCATCGCCACGGGAATCGGCGACGTCGTGGCGATCAAACTGGTGACCGCCAGCCGCGGGCGCCCGCTCCGCACCGCCGCACTCGGGGTGGTGGTACTGATCTCCACGTGCGTGCTCGGCAACAACCTCTCACATGTCGGCATCGTGCTGCCTATCTTGCTCATCCTGCTCGGCACGCTTGCCGTCGACCGTCGCTACCTGGTCGCCTTCTTCGCGCTCGTGATGGCCGTCGTGAACTTGGCAGGCGCGGCGACGCCGGTCGGCGACTTCCCTGCGCTCACAATCATGGCGTCCGGCATCACCAGCTTCGGGGTCTACTTGGGGCTGGCGTTCCCGCTCTTCGGCATCGCCACCACGGCCACGCTTCTCGGGGTGTACTTGCTGATCATGCGGCGCGGAACGCGGGTAAGCGCGGACTCGGCGCTGCCTCCGCAGTCCGGCGGCATCCTGCTCGCGGCGCGGTTGAAGCACACCCGGCTTGACCGCCGGTCCCTCGCCACCCTCGCGGTGGTACTCGCAGGCATGTTCGCCTGCTGGGTGCTCCTGCCAGGGATCCCGGCGTGGGGCGTCGCGTGGGCGGGCACCGCAGCTGGTGCCGTGTTGGCTCCGCGCGTCCGCCACGCCGCCCACATCGATGTGGTCGATCTGCTCCCGGTCCTCAAGATCAGCGCGTTCCTCGCGATGGCAAGCTTCGTGGCGACCACGGGTGTGCTCCAGGCCATCGGGAACCTGCTGCAGCTGATCCACGACCCGTTCTTCCTGCTCCTCGCCATGATGGGGTTGGTTGCGCTGATCACGTCGGTGGTGAGCGCCGGCCCAACCGCGGCGGTGCTCCTGCCGGTCGCCATCGGCCTGGTGGGCACGGGCGCACCACTCGAAGGCATGGGTGACCTTGTTGCGATCGCTTTCGCCGGGTCAATCTGCGCCGGATCGAGCCTCTTCCTGATCTCCGCTACGGCAGGTCCACTCCTCAGCAAGAAGGTCACCGCCGCGGGTCTTCTCGATCCGGACGGCACGCCGATCGACTTCTCGATGAGCACTTACCTGCGCTACGGGTTCCTGAACGCCGGCGTGCAGTTATGCGTCGCGGTTGCCGCGGTCGCGCTCCTCTTCCCGTTGTGGAGCGCCGCATGAGCGGCCGCTCTGAGCCGACCGAGCACCCGAAAACGCTGCGGCTGGCCTTCGCGATCTGGCGCCGTCTGCCGGCGAGGGCTCGGATGTCGCTGGTCGCTGCGTTCCTGCTGATGTTCGGCTCCGCAGGTGCCGACGCCGCGGTGCCCGTGCTCATCGGATATATCGTGAACGATGTCGCTGCCGGGCGGACCCGCGGTGTGGAGGATGTCGCCATGCGTCTGCTGCTGGTGCTCGCAGTGCTGGTAGTGGGTCAAACCCTCGCGGTCGCCCGCCGTCAGATCGTGGAGTCCACCTCGACCGCGTTCGAGCGGGACAGCCGTATCGAGTCCCTCTCGCACGCGCTGCGCGTTCGCCTGGGCTTCTACCGGGACAATCCGGTTGGCGCACTCAACGAGCGCGTGGCGCGTGGAGTGGAGGGATCGGCCCGTTTGCTCAAGCTGATGTTCATGGACCTGTTCCCGGCCATCATCATGGCCGCCGCCGCCGCCGTCCTGTCCTTCCAGGCGGGTGTGTGGGTAGGCATCGCCACGATCGGGGTGATCCCGGTGGGGCTCGTGATCGTCCGCGTGCAGATCGCGAGCCAGCACGGTATCCGCACCACGATCCGCAATTACAAAGAGTCGATCGTTGCGCTGATCGTCGGCGTGCTCCCGTCGATCGCCACGATCAGGACCTACGGTGCCGAGAGTTTCGTGGAGAAGGACATCGAGTCGGCGTCGCACGGAGTCCGTAACGCCGAGCTGGCGCACCACCGGGCGATGGGCTTCTTCGATCTTTCCAAGTTCGCCAACGAGTCGGTCTTCTCGCTGCTGGTCCTGTTCTTCGCGATCCTCGCGTTCCTCGGGGGGGCGGCGCCGATCGGCACGATCATGGCGTCTTACGTCCTGTTTCAGAAGGTGCTCGCGCCGCTGAGGGAGATTCACCGAATCCTCGACGAGTCCGCCGAGGCGTCGAAACAGACCTTCGATCTGTTCCGGTTCCAACAGGAGCCGCTCGACGACCGATTCCTCGCGCAAGGCAGGAGCTGAACATGTCCACATCACCGATCATCGAGTTCGACCACGTGACCTTCGCCTACGGCGACGGCACGGCGCAGCTCTGCGAGGTCACCTTCCGCATCGAGCGGGGCCAGCGCGTTGCGCTGGTCGGGCCGTCGGGCAGCGGCAAGTCCTCGATCCTCAAGCTCCTCTCCAGACTCGAGCACGGCTACATCGGCCGCGTCTCGCTGAACGGCACGGACCTGCGGGACTTCGATCACGACACCCTGACCGACGTGATGACCCTAGTGCCGCAAGCGCCCTTCATCATGCGCCGCTCGGTTCGCGACAATATCGCCTTCGGGCAGCCGTTCTCCGATCACCAGATCGCGACGGCCGCTCTCGCAGCGAACGCTCACGACTTCATCATGCGGATGCCAACGGGCTACGACACGGAGCTGGCCGAGAACGGCGGAACGCTGTCGGGGGGCGAGCAGCAGCGAATCTGCCTGGCGCGCGCGCTCGTACGCCGTCCTGCGATCCTGCTGCTCGATGAGCCGACCGCCGGCCTCGACAACGAGACCCAGGGCGTAGTCCAAGACGCTGTGGACGCGTTGCGGGGCGTCACCGTGGTCGAGGTCGCGCATCGGCTGCAGACCATCCGCGGCTTCGACGTGATCATCGCTGTCGAAAACGGGAGCATCGTGGAGTCCGGGTCGTTCACTGAGCTAGCCGGCAACGACGGCTTGTTCGCCCGGCTCCTCAAGCTGGAGCTGCAGATGGTGCCTACCGCCTAGGCGACCGCCCCACCACGCGAAGTGGATCAGCCGCATGCCGCAGCCGCGAGGCCCCCTGGGGCGTTTCGAAGCGGAAACGGAGCAATCTGAACCCTCAGACCCCCTGCGGAGTCTCCTACTTGGCAGGGCTCTGGAAGGTGCATCACGTGGCTCAGTGGGGACTCCACTCTTCCGAGGTGGAGCCTTTGCGGGCACGTTATCCCGCTGACCAGGCATTTCTTCGAGATGTCGCCCCACCCCGGCTTGCAGGTGTCCCCCGAGTGTCCCCAGGGGACACACTGGGGACATTTGAAAGCGCGGTCTGACACTACCGAGAGCCCGCGCCAGATGAGACGTAAGTGGCCGCTGACCGGCACTTTTCAGAGCGGAGACGGAGGGATTTGAACCCTCGGTACCCTTGCGGGTACTCCACCTTAGCAGGGTCCACGTATGCGCATCAGGCCCGACTTTCCGGGCTTCTGAGCACTCCAAACCTCCCGAAACACAGCATCATCTGTCTGACGGGGACACTGGGGGTACACGCGGATTGAACACGAACTTCCACCCGCTGCAAGGTTCCAGCGCTGGACCCTACTGTCCACGGCTGAACTTGGCCGGGGGACGTTCAGCTACGTCGGACCGCAGTGAGTCGGGGTTTGGCCTGTCGATGGGCGCCTCGGCGCCGAGCATGCTCAATGCCCGCACAGCATGCGCGGTGCGTTCGATCGTTGCGGTCACGTCGTCGTGAGTGTTGTCGGCGCTCAGGGTGAAGCGCATGGCGGTCTGAGCGACCTCGGGCGCGATGCCGAGGGCGGTGAGCAAGTGGGAGGGTTCGTCGCTGCCGGTGGCGCACGCTGAGCCGCTCGAGCAGATCACACCGCGTTCTTGAAGGCCGAGTAGCACGGCCTCGCCGCCGGTCCCCGGGAGCACGAACGAGGCGGAGTTCGGCAGGCGGTGGTTGCGTGATACGGTAAGTCGGGCGCTCGGGACGGCGCCCAGATCGCGCTGGCGTGTCACGCGCGGAGAGGACTGGTCGCCCATCCCGGGAACCACCCGCCCCGAGCACCTCGAGGAAGACCTCGGCGCACTCGACGTCCAGCTCAGCCCCGAGCAGGTGCAACGGCTCACCGACATCACTCCCGCGGTCGGCGACCACCATACCGAGGCGCAGTTGCAGCTGTTCGACCGCTGACGGGGGCCGCACTGCGAGAATGGGAACCATGAGCGGAACAATCCGAATCGCAATGATCGGCCTGGGTGAAGCGGGCTCGCTCATTGCCGCCGGGCTCCAGGCCGCGGGCGCGCAAGTGGTCGGCTTCGATCCGGCCACGCCGGCCGACGCGCCGGTGTCCCTCGCGGACAGTGCCGCGGAGGCGGCCGCCGGCTCGGCCCTGTTGATCTCGATCAACTCCGCCACCGTGTCTCGCAGGGTCGTCGAGGAGATCGCCCCGTTGCTGCAGCGCGCGTGTGACTCAAGACAACGGGAATGGCCGCCGCACGCCTAGGGGGCATTCCGGATACCGGAAGGGAGATCGAGGATCGCTAGAGCAGCCGCGATGCCTCACCGAGCCCGCTCTGCACGAGCTTCTTCGACAGCGCCACCGCCGTCACCTGGAGCACGGGCACCATCCGTGAGATCTCGGTGTTGACGCTCGAGGACACCACGCCGAGCGCCGCGATGACCTTCCCGCCCTTGCCGCGCAGCGGCACAGCGACCGACGTGGCTCCCGGCGCCAGCTCCTCCCGGGTGATGGCGAGTCCCTGGGACTTGATCGTCACGAGCTGGGACTTGAGAGTCGCCACGTCGGTGATCGTCTTGTCGGTATAGCGGTCGAGGGAGCCGAGCACGGCATCCTGCAGCTCCGTGCCGCCGAACGCCAGGAGCACCTTGCCCACCCCGGTCGCGTGCAGGGGCAGGCGCGAACCGGGCTTGCTGAGCACGGAGATCGTCCGCGAGCCCGCGATGCGGTCGACGATGAGGCAGCGCAGTCCGTCGAGCACCGCCACCTGTACGGCGTCGTTGCCGAGTTCGTAGACGTCCTCCATGTAGGGAAGAAGCGCCACTTCGCGCAGCTCGACATGCACGGAGGCGAGAGTGCCGACCCGCCAGATCTTGCTGCCGATCTCGTAGTCGCCGTCGGCGCCCCGCACGAGCGCGTCGTTGCGCTCGAGGTCGTGGGCGAGCCGGTGAACCGTCGTCAGGGGCAGGCCGGTGCGGCGGGAGATCGCGGCGAGCGATTGGCGGCGGTGCGCCGCATCGAAAGAGTCGAGCACTGCGAGAGCGCGGCCGGTCACAGATCTCGGGACGGACTCATCTACGACCATCTGCGCGATTGTAGCAATCGGCATGTCGTCAGAGTCGGTGCGGAATGCTCGATCACCCCACGGACGCGACGTACCGGATAGCGATGCACCAACGAAGTGGTTGCTCCACGATCTTCAAACCCCCGCCCCAACACAACCTTCATGGAGATCGTGCTGAGTCGGTGAATCACACCTCACCCCGGGGCTGCGCCCAGCGAGATCTGTCGCAGCTCGAATTCAAGGCCATTGAGCAGGAGCGTGACCCCGTCGACAAAGGCGTCGGATTCGATGTCGAGCTGCTGGAGCCCTGCGGAGTACTGCTCCGACACGACACCGAGGCTGTCTGCCTGGAGCCGTTGCTGCTCGTGGAAGACGTGGCCGAGGATGAAGTGGAGCAGTGCGGCGGCCGCGATATCGGAGGTGCGCGAATCGAACTCGCCAAGCGCGATGGCCGATCGGAGCCCGGTGAGGGCTTCTCCCCCGCCCAGCCCGAGCGCGAGCGAACTGGAGACGATCTCAGCGCCATCGCGGTACCCGAGCAGTGCGTCGCGGAGCGCCGATGCCTGAACGGATGTTGCGTCCCGCCAGCCCGTGCCCAGATCTGTCAGGACGCCCGCGCGGGCCACGATCCTATCGGACACCGACGCCAGAAGTGCCTGCTTACTGGGGAAGTGCCAGTACAGGGCACTCGCCTGCACGTCGAGGGCGGCTGCCAGCCTTCGCATGGTCAGGTCGGGGAGGCCAAGCGAGTCGAGGATCGCTAACGCGGCCACAACGACGTCTTCCCGGGAGTGCCTGCCATTCGAGAAATTCATCGCGCCCTTCACCTTTTGCCGCGGTTATGGCTAGTGTAAACAATGTTCTGGTGAACAGTGTTCAGGTGATGCCGACGGTGGGACGATGAGGAGAAATTTTGATGGACCAGAAAGTCTCGCCGCTGGGGTCGATGGCCCGGATTGCAATCTTCGCGGCGCTCATCGCCGTGCTTGGCATCCCCGGCGCCATTCCTGCTTTCGGCGGCGCAGTGCCGATTACGGCGCAGACCCTCGGCGTTATGCTCGCCGGCGCGGTACTGGGCCCGTGGCGCGGGGCAGCAGCCGTGCTGGTCTTTGAAATCCTCGTGCTCGTCGGCCTGCCGTTGCTCTCAGGAGGACGCGGCGGCGCCGGGATCTTCGTCGGACCATCGGCGGGGTATCTCGTCGGCTGGATCCTCGGTGCACTCGTGATCGGCGCGATCCTGCGCCCGGGGCCTGTGCGGCCGACCTGGTGGCGCGTTACGCTCGCTTGTGTCGTCGGCGGCATCCTGGTGATCTACGCCGTGGGCATCCCCGTCCAGTCGCTCGTGACCGGTCTCCCGCTCGGCCCGACGGCGCTGTCGAGCCTCGCCTTTGTGCCGGGCGACGTCATCAAGGTCGTCGTGACTACGATCATCGCCCTTGCTCTCTGGCGGGCCTACCCGAAGGCCTTCGAGCGGACACGCGTCGTGGCGCGGCCGGTTGCGGCAGAGCCTCTCCAGGGATCAGCATCACCGGAGTGAACATGGCGACCTGGCTTGCTGATGCTGTCGCCGCCTACGATGGGCCGATCAGGCCAGGCCGCATCACACCGATCAGAGCGGGCAGCCCAATCGACACCCTCGTCGCGGCGCTCGCGACACGGCGAGCTGGCGGTATCCCCCTGGTCGGCGACGGCCGGTGGACGCAGGAGTATTGGGCAGAGCTGCGCAAGCACATTGAGCAGGGCTCTGAACAACCGGGAATTGGGTGGGCGACATCCAGTTCGGGCAGCACTGGGATGCCGCGGATGATCCTGCGGTCGGCCGAATCCTGGTCCGACTCGTTCGACGCACTCACCGCACTGCTTGAGCTGACCAGCGGCGACGTCGTGCACCTGCCGGCTCCGATTTCGGCGTCGATGTCGCTGTTCTCGGCCGCGCACGCGAACGCGGTCGGAGCGAGCATCAGCCTGCCGGGGGGGCACGGGTTCGCCGCGGACGCGCTCGACGGCGCGACCGTCGTACACGGGACGCCCTACGCTTTGCGCGCCATCGTCGAGTCGGGTGTTCCGAATCGGCTGAGGGTGGCGCTGGTGGGCGGTGCGCGGCTGGATAGCGATCTCCGAGCGAGTGCGGAAGCGCAAGGCATACGGGTGGTCGCCTACTATGGCGCCGCAGAGCTGTCCTTTGTCGCTGTGGACACCGACGGCACCGGGCTGCGGCCTTTCCCTGGTGTGGAGCTTGAGGACCGCGGCGAGCTGTGGGTGCGGTCGCCCTACCTGGCCGCCGGATACCTCGGTTCGGCTCGCGGTTCGCTCCGCAGGGACGCGCTGGGCTGGGCCACGGTCGGGGATCTAGTCATGTGCACGCCACTGGGCACCCTGACGCTGCAGGGCCGCAGTGACGGGGCAATCCTCACGGCGGCGGCCACCGTCATCCCCGAGGATGTCGAAGCGGGTTTGCGGGCGATCGACGGGGTGGGTGATGCCGTCGTGTTCGGTATCGCCAATGCCGGCGCTGGATTCCTCGTCGCGGCCGTTGTCGAGACGACCGCCGGTGCACCCGCGACGCTGCACGAGTTGCGGGAACAGGCGCGGATGCGGCTCGCGCCCAGCCACTTGCCACGCCAGTGGTTCCGCGCCGACGCACTGGTCCGCACCGCCTCGGGAAAGCCCGCGCGGGCGCAGATCGCGCAGGACGCGCTCGCCGGACAGATTGCGCGCTATGCCTGACGCCCCGGTGATCATCGCTGCACGGCGCACCGCCATTTCCGTGCGCGGCGGACGCCTCTCGCGGCTGCTCGCCGAAGACCTCGCGGCGGCTGTCATCCGCGCATGCCTGGACGACGCTGGCCCTTCGGGGGTGGGCGATGTGGTGTTGGGCAACTGCATGGGTCCCGGCGGGAACATCGCTCGGATCGCCGCGCTGGCATCCGGCCTCGGCGTAACGGTGCCGGGAGTCACCGTCGACCGGCAGTGCGGGAGTGGGCTCTCGGCGATCATCATGGCCGGCGATGCGATCCGGGCCGGGGACGACCGTCTGCATTTCGCCGGAGGCGTCGAGAGCGCGTCTACCGCGCCGCTCCGGATCTCGCACGGCAGTGCCTATTCGCGTGCGCCGTTCGCTCCTGCTGGGTTCCCCGATCCCGATATGGGGCCGGCCGCACAGGCCCTCGCGGCAAAGTTCGGCATCAACCGCCATGCTCAGGATTCCTACGCCGCGCGAAGCCACCGCTTGGCACTCGATGCTCAGGATCACGGGTACTTCGCGAAGGAGATCGTGGCGCTTGCCGGTATCGGCGCGGACGACGGCCCACACAATGGCATGTCCGGGATGCTGCCCAGGTTCCGTGCGCTCTATCCCGAGCAAGCTGCGCCGACTGTCACGGCAGGCAACTCGTGCCGGATCAGCGACGGCGCGGCTGCTGTGGCGATCGTGCGGTCCACATCCCATGCTGGCGCGCCCGGTCTCGCTCTCGTCGCGCACGTGACGATCGGCTGCGACCCTGGACTGCCCGGAATCGGCCCGGTAGCCGCGGTAGAACGCCTGCTCGAGATCGCCGGCGTCTCGCTCGACGACGTGGCGGCGTTCGAAATCGTAGAGGCGTTCGCGGCGCAGACCCTCGCTGTACTCCAGCCGCTCGGGCTGTTCGACGGCGACCGGGTCGATCCGCGAGTGTGCGCGGACGGCGGCGCGCTCGCCCTCGGGCACCCCTGGGGCGCGAGCGGCGCGGTAGTCGTCGTGCGGCTGTTCGCGCGGCTGGTGCGCTCAGGGGCCCCGGAAGGCTCCCTCGGTATCGCGACCGCGGCCGTCGGTGGCGGCATGGGGGTCGCCGCGCTGTTCAGGGTCGTCAGATGACCGAGCTCGCCCTCGACCGGGTATCGGTTGACTTCGCGGGGCGTCAGGCGCTTAGAGATGTGTCGGTGACCCTGACCGAACAGCGCATCGCGGTGATCGGTCCCAACGGTTCGGGCAAGTCGACGTTCGCGCGGCTTCTCAACGGGCTGGTGACCGCGACCGTGGGCACGGTGCTCGTGCACGGCACCGATCCCGCCCGGAACGGCAAGGCTGTTCGCCGCAGGGTGGGCTTCGTATTCAGCAACCCGGATTCGCAGATCATCATGCCGACCGTGGCGGAGGACGTGGGGTTCTCGTTGCGCGGGCGCGGCCTCTCCCGCGACGCGGTCGACGAGCGCGTGGCATCCGCGCTCGACGAATTCGGACTCACCGAGCACGCCGAGGCGCCCGCCCACAGCCTGTCCGGCGGCCAGAAGCAACTGCTCGCCTTGGCAGCCGTCCTCGTAACCGGGCCCGCGCTCATCGTTGCCGACGAGCCCACCGCCTCGTTGGACGCCTCCAACACGAAACGGATGGCCGCGCATCTGTTCGAGGGAGCCCATCAACTGGTGATCGTCACGCATGACCTGCGTCTTGCGGGCCGCTGCCAGGTCGCGCTGAGGTTCGAGGGTGGCAGGCTTGTCGAGCACGGCGAGCCGCGGCGCATTATCACCAACTACGAACGGTCGTACGCGTGATCTCCCTGTACCGACCCGGCGCGAGCCTGCTACACCGGCTGCCCGCAGCGCTCAAGATCGTCGTATTCACGGCGCTGGCGCTGGCGATCGGCATCCTGGGCGTCACCCCCGTCGCAGTTGGTATCGCGCTCCTCGTGGTGACGGCGCTGTACCTCCTCGTCGGCGCGGGCCTCGGCGAACTTGTGGCTCAGGTGCTGGTCGCCCGCTGGATCATCGTGGTGATGGTGGTGACACAACTGCTGTTCTTGCCGCTCACGACGGCAGCGGTCAACACCAGCAGGGTGGTGATCGTCATCCTGCTCGCGGCGCTTCTCACCATCACTACCCGTGTGTCCGACATGCTCACCACGCTGGAGCGCGCGCTGAAGCCCCTAAAGCGGGTCGGCGTCAGCCCAGCAAGCGTGAGCCTGGTTTTCTCTATTGCAGTGACGGCCATTCCGACGATCGTGCGCTTCGCTGGCGAGATCCGTGAGGCACAGCGGGCGCGCAGAGTCGTGGTCAGGCCACACGACGTCGTGGTCCCCGTGCTCGTGATGTCGCTGAAGTACGCGGACGACCTAGCCGATGCCATGCTGGCGCGCGGAGTTGAGTGACGGATACCGCTTCACGGAGGATGCCGCAGGTCTTGGAGCTCGGCCGAGTCTGGGTGCGCTCCTTTGAACTCGTTGGGGTACTGACGATATAGTAGGCTCACTTGCGCGAAGGAGCCCACATTGCAGTTCTACATCGACGGCTATCGACCCGGGGACCCGGAACTCTTGGTCGCAGCCCCAGGGGCCTACACCCAGGGCGAGCCCATTCCGGGGACGGTGGACGTGCTCATCGTGGGCACCGGGCCGGCGGGCTGTGTGCTCGGGGCGCAGCTGGCGGCGTTTCCCGGCATCCGCACCCGCATCGTCGAGCGTCGCGAGGGCCCGCTTCCCCTCGGGCAGGCGGACGGTGTGGCGTGCCGCACTGTCGAGATGTTTCAGGCATTCGGCCTCGCCACGAGCATGCTCGACGAAGCCTATTGGGTGAACGAGAGCGTGTTCTGGAGCCCGGATGAGGCCGATCCGTCGCGCATCGTCCGGACGGGACGCGTGCAGGACACGCAGGACGGGCTGTCCGAGATGCCGCACCTCATCGTCAACCAGGCACGACTCCAAGAGTACCTCCTCGAGCGGATGCGCAAGTCGCCGACCCGCATTGAACCCGACTACGCCGTCGAATTCGTGACGCTCACGGTCGAACCGGCGGGCGAGCATCCCGTGCTCGTGACCCTGCGACACGGCGACGCGGAATTCCAGATGCGGGCGAAGTACGTCGTCGGCTGCGACGGGGCTCGCAGCGCCGTGCGCACGGCCATCGGCCGCGAGTTGCGCGGGGATGCCGCGAACCACGCCTGGGGGGTCCTCGACGTCTTCGCGGTGACCGACTACCCCGACTGGCGTATGAAGTCGCTCATCCAGTCCGCGCACGCGGGCAATATCTTGCTCATTCCCCGCGAGGGCGGGAACATGGTGCGGCTCTATGTCGATCTCGGCGTGGTCACCGATCGGGAGCAGCTGAAACAGCTCACCTCGGATCAGGTCATCGCGACCGCGCAGCAGGTGCTGAGCCCTTACCGGCTCGATGTGCGCGAGATCGCCTGGTTCTCGGTCTACGAGGTCGGCCAGCGCCTCACGGACAAGTTCGATGACGTCCCCGCCGAGGAGGTCGGCGAGCGCCTGCCGCGCGTGTTCATCGCCGGGGATGCCTGCCACACGCACAGCGCGAAGGCCGGCCAGGGCATGAACGTGTCGATGCAGGATGGCTTCAACCTCGGTTGGAAGCTGGCCGCTGTGCTGCAGGGTCGCAGCGCTCCGGATCTCCTGCACACCTACTCGGCAGAGCGCCAGGCGATCGCGCAGGACCTCATTGACTTCGACAAGGCATGGTCGGCGACGATCGCGCGGCAGCCCATCGATCCGGCTCATCCCGAACTCGGCGGGATCGAACCGGGAGAGCTGCAGGCCGAGTTCGTCGAGTCGGGCCGATACACGGCCGGGCTCGCGACGCAGTACACGCCGTCGGTGCTCACCGGTGAGGCCGCACACCAGTCGCTCGCGACCGGGTTCCCTATCGGGATGCGCTTCCATTCGGCACCCGTCGTGCGCATCGGCGACGCCAAAGCCGTCGAGCTCGGACATACCCACGAGGCCGATGGCCGATGGCGCCTCTACGCCTTCGCCGATGCGGGCGGGTCCCGTGCGGCGGGCCTGTTCGAGCATCTGCAGTGCGCCGTGCTGCCGCGGTTCACCCCTGCGGGCGCCGATCCGGATGCGGTACTGGATGTGCGGGCGATCTTCCCCCGGGGGCACCGCGAGCTCAGCGTGATCGACCTGCCGGAGGTGCTCCGACCGCAGCGGGGTGGGCTGGGTCTGCGCGACTACGAGAAGGCCTTCGCGGCCGACACCAGGGCCGGAGTCGACATCTTCGACGCACGCGGCATCGATCGCAGGGTCGGTGCGCTGGTGATCGTGCGCCCGGACCAGTACGTTGCCCATGTGCTCGCGCTTGACGCTCTCGATGAACTCGATGCCTTCCTGGGCGGGTTCCTGCTCGAGGCCGCATGACGGATGAGCCCGAGCCGCTCAGGTATACCGGTCACCTCATCCGGCGCGCCCAGCAGCGGCATGTCGCAATCTGGCAAGAGCAGGTATCGGCCGAGATCTCGAGCGTCCAGTACGCCGCGCTCGTGGTGATCGAGCGGATGCCGGGCGCGAGCCAGAGCGAGCTGGGTGCCGAGCTTGACCTCGACCGTTCGACGATCGCCGACATCGTTGCCCGTCTCGAGCGGCGTGGCCTCATCGAACGCTCCTCACACGAAAGCGACCGGCGTCGATACTCGCTATGGGTCACCTCGACCGGCTTCGCCGAGGTCGGTAGGCTGCGACCGCTTGTAACCGAAGCGAATGCGAAACTCACGGCCCAGCTGAGCACAGCGGAGTTGGAGAGCCTGAAGACCCTGCTAAAGCGAATCCTGGAGAGGAAGTCCTCGTGACCCAGCTCCTAATAGTCGGCCCTCCGGGCGCTGGCAAAGGAACGCAAGCCGCCCGCCTATCAGCCGTCTACGGCATTCCGGCTATCTCAACGGGTGAGATCTTTCGTAGGGAAGTTCACAACAAAACTGCTATCGGGCTAGAAGTTGCGACAATCTTGGAAGCGGGGGACTATGTCCCGGACAAGATCACTAGTTCGCTAGTCGAGACGCGGTTGCGCCGGCCGGATGCCGCATCTGGATTTGTCTTGGACGGTTATCCCCGTACGGTCCCGCAAGTGAGCGAACTTGATGTAGTGCTGGCGAAATCAGGACGATCGCTCGATGCGGTGGTGTATCTGGATGTCGACCTCCGCGAGCTTGTGGGCCGGTTAGTCAAGCGCGGATTCGACACTGGACGATCCGACGACGACGCCGTGACAATCCATCACCGACTAGATATTTACAGGAAACAGACGGCGCCGGTGCTGGAAATTTACCGCTCACGCGGCTTGCTTATACCTGTCGACGGACTCGGGAGCGTAGACGCCGTCCAGCGAGCCGTTGTCTTGGGGTTGGCGGCACGCTAGTCGCAATCGGGTCTGCTCCCCGTTGAGACCTGCCCTCCCGTTCGGACTGATCCCAGCCCATCTTGTCTAGCTGATGCAAGCTTCCCCCGCGCACGGTCGCCCCGCCGCCAGGCTTGTGCTTCTGTCCTGCTGCGAATTTGAACAACACCGAAATCTGAGCACGCTAGGGGCGTTTCAACTCAGGATGTTAATCCGTATTAGACTTGGATGAGTTCAGACCCAATAGCGCCACGGCGTTCTCCTTCATGATGAGCGGGCGCACGTCGGGTTTGATGGGCAGGTCCTCGAAATCGGCGATCCAGCGGTCAGGTGCCAGGAGCGGAAAATCCGATCCGAACAGGACTTTGTCGCGCAGCAGAGTGTTGGCGTACTGCACGAGGTTCGGCGGGAAGTACTTCGGTGACCACCCGGACAGGTCGACATACACATTCGAGTGTCTTGAGGCCACCGCGAGCGCCTCGTCCTGCCAGGGGAACGCGGGATGCGCCATGACGATCCGGAGGTCGGGGAAGTCGACGGCGACGTCGTCGATCAGGAGCGGGTTCGAGTACTTGAGGCGGATGCCGCCGGACCCGCGCATTCCCGAGCCGATCCCGGTCTGCCCCGTATGAAAGAGTGCGGGTACCCCGAGGTCCTGGATCGTCGCGTACAACGGATACGCGGCCGCGTCGTTGGCGAAAAACCCCTGCAGGTTCGGGTGGAACTTGAACCCCCGGATCCCGTACTCCTCGACCAGGATGCGAGCCTCACGCAGTCCACGTTCGCCGCGCGACGGGTCGATGCTGGCGAACGGAATGAGTACATCGCCATGCTCGGCGGCCTCCTCGGCGATGAGACGGTTCGAGAGCGGAGGATGGCCGGTCAGCGACTCGTGGTCGACGGTGAAGACGACCGCAGCCATCTTCCGCTCCCGGTAGTACTCGGCCACGTCCGCTACCGAGACTGGCTCATGACTCGCGCCGAAGTGCGCCTGTGCGGCATCGCGAAAGGCCTGCGGCATGTCCGTGTTGCCGTACCCGTCCGCCTCGATGTGCACGTGCACGTCGATCGCCACGAGCTCCGCGACCCTCATCTCGCCACTCACGCCCGTTCGCGCACGTAGGTCAGGGCGTTTTTGTACTCGCCGATCGGGATCGATCCCCGCTCCAACAGCTCCACCGCCACGCGCACGCGGAGGCGCTCGCGGACCGCCTCCTCCATGCGCCACCCGAGGTCGCCGACCTCGGTCGGCGACGTGCCCTCCGGCAACTCCACCTCGAGGGGAATCGGGTCGTCGAACCTCACCTGGTCGCCGCGTTCCTTGCGTACGCGCAGCGGCCCTGCGATCTGTGACGCGAACCCCTCCATCACGACATCGCGGATCGCGCTCGGGAACACGTTCATCGCCTTGAAGATCAACATGTCATCCGTACGGCCGACGCAGCGCACGACGGGTGAGGTTCGTCCGCACGGGCAGTCCACCGCCATCACCTGCAAGTGGTCGCGCGAACGGAACCTCAACGACGGGGTGGCCTCGCGAGTGAAGGGGGTGTAGACGGCCTCCCCGGAGGCATCCGCCCCCCACGGGACGACCTCCCCGGTCTCGGGGTCGATCAGTTCGACGTACACGTTGCGGCTGGCGGTGAAGTGCATGCCGTTGCCCTCGGCGCACTCGCCCCACATCCCCGGCATCACATCCCCCAGCCCCATGATCTCGCTGACCCGGTCGGCATTCCAGCTCTGCCGGATCCCGGATCGGATGACCTCCTGCCCCATGCCCGGTTCGCCGCCCCCGATCACCGTGCGGATGCCCAGCTCGCTCGCCGGCCGGCCGGTCACGGACTCGCATCTCTCGGCGAAGAACGTCGCGAAGGATGCCGTGCCGATCAGGGTGTCCACCTTGAGGTCGGCCACGATCGACACCATGCGGGCGATCGTCTGACCACCGACCCAGACGAGGGTGGCGCCGATGCGACGCACCGCGTCGGCGTACGGCATCCCTCCGGCCACCAGCGGCATGCCGGTGGTCAGCGCAACGACGCTCGAGCGACGGATGCCCGCCGTGTAGAACATGGTGGCGATGCTGTCCGCCCATGCCTCGCGGTCGTGATCGGTGAGTCCGAAGAATACGGGGCGACCGGTGGTGCCCGACGATGCGAGCACCTGAACGATGTCGGAGTCGGCGACGCACTGGAGCAGGCCGAGCATGGTGCCGCTGGTGTGCTCCTGGCCGGCGCGCAGGTCATCCTTAGTGGTGAAGGGAATGCTCCCCCACACCTCGGGCGACGCGACGTCGGTCGGATCCACACCGGCAAGCCGATCCGCGAAGAAGGGCGAGCGTTCAGCCAGCCGCGCGACGAAGTCGGCGAAGAAGGTGCGCTGCCAGGCCTGAACCTCCTCCCACGGCTTCGTTTCCAGTTCTTGATCCCAGTACTCTCCGGACTCTCCGGCCACAGTGGTGCTCCTTGCTTAGAAATTGTCGGTTGACGTGCGCCGGCGGCGATGCGGCTGGTTCAGTGGGGTGGATGCATGGCCTCGGCGGCGCCCTTCGCCCCGGCGACGGACCCCGAGATGCTCCCGGCGATCCAGGACAGCACGCCGGCGGCAGGGTCGAAGGTCGGGGGGCGCTGCGCGTTCGACCACACCGTCTCCGGTCGACACTGCAGCAGTACGACATTGCTGCCGTCGGGCAGTTCCTCGTCGACGGCGAACTCGATGTCCTGTGCTGCGCCGTGGAGCTTCTCCAGGTGCTTGCCGAGCCTCGCCAGCGTGAGCACCTCGGTATCCGTGAGGCAGAACGCCGCCCGGCGATCCTCGGGCACATCGACCAGGGCGTCACCGCGCCGGTACTCGACGCGTTTGTCGCCCAGTGTGTGATCGGCGACGACCAGCCCGACCTTGTCCACCACGTAGCGGTCCGGGGTGACCTCGCCTCCGACGACCGAGAGCCCGAGCCCCCAGTTCGCCTCCAGCACGATCTTCGACCGGTCGCCACTGGTGGGGCTGATCGTGAACATCACCCCGGCCGCCCGAGCCCGCACGGTCTTCTGGATCACCACCGCCATCTCGATGGCATACGGGTCGATGCCCTTCATGGCGACGTAGGAGAGAACGCGACCGGAGAAGACGCTCAGGTAGCAGCGACGAACGTGCTCGAGCACATCGGAGGCGCCGACGATGTCGACCCACGTCTCGAACTCGCCGGCGAAACTCGTGCCCACCGAGTCCTCCGCGGTGGCGCTGGAGCGCACCGCTACGGCGACATCGGGCACGCCGGTGTCCCGACACAGCTTCTCGTAGCCGGCCCGTATCTCGTCGGCGACCTCCTGCGGGAGGGCCGCGTCTCCCAGGCGCGCGAGGATGGCGTGCTCGGCCTCGTCGTAGGCGGCCTGATCGCTCGTCTCCCCGAGGCCCTCGAGAACGGCGTCGAGCTGGGCGCGCAGGTCGCCCTGTGCCAGGAACGCCCGGTACGCGGCGGCCGTGGCGACGAAGCCCGGCGACACGGGCAGTCCGTCGGCTACCATTTCCGCCAGCCCGAGGGCCTTGCCGCCCACTTCGCGAACGTCTCGGCACGCCTCGTCCGACAGCTCGGTGGTGTACATGTCAACGACTCCTATTCGGTCGAAATGCAGGATGCCGCAGGGTCGGCATCATCCCAGCAGCTCGACGGTGCCGGCTTTGCCGTCGATCCGCACGCGTTGCCCCGTCTTCAACCGGGCCGTGGCGAAGCCGGTGCCGACGACGGCGGGGATGCCGTACTCACGGCACACGATGGCGGCGTGGCTCATCATGCCTCCGATGTCGGTGATCACTCCCGTCGCGACGGCGAAGGCCGCGGCCCACGATGGCGCCGTGATGGGAGCGACCAGGATCTCTCCCGGCTCCAGCAGGGGCAGGTCCTTCTCACTCTTCAGCACCCGCACCGGACCCTCGACGATCCCGATGGAGCCGGGAATCCCGTTCATGGTCGACGACGACCCCGTGGTCGCGCCCAGCCAGTCGGCGACCCGCTCCGTGGTCACGCCGTAGTTCATGATGGCGAACGGGTCGGTGACCTGCTTCGGCGGGATGCCATGGGCGGGAGGTGCGCCCTGGGCCTGCAACGCCGCGAAGATCGATCGGCGCTTGGCGATCTCAGCACCCCAGCGCTTGGCCCCGCGGGCCGGCACGCCGATCGCCCACGACTCGACGACGTCGAAGAGAACAGTGTCGAGTTCGAATCGGTTCAGGTAGAACATGTCGTCGCGCTCCTTGGTGAAGCCGACCGCGACGAGGAAGTCGGCCAGTTCCCAGGCCTTCTGCCAGAAGACACCGTGCGCCCAGTGCTCGACGTAGATGTTGTGTTCCTCGATGTAGGGGAAGACCGTGCGCGCGAGGCCGAGCAGTTCATCGAACTGCTTGGCCTCGTCCTCGGTCAGCAGGGCGCGGTACTCCGCGACGATCTCGTCCCGCTCGGCACGGAGCCGCTCGATGGGGCGCGAGATGTCCTCACCGGCCGCCAGCTTCGTCGCGTACCGGGCGATCCCCTGCAGCGGGATGCTCAGGTCGCTTGCCCAGGTCTCCTGGTCGTGGGTGAACCCGTACTCGGCGAAGTAGTTGAACCACGGATCCTTGGCCTTCTCGAACGCCTCCGACCAGGTGCGGCCATCCTCGGTCGTCGCGAGCGTCGCGAAGAGCTCGTCGGGCGTCTGCTTCGCGGCGATGAGCTCCGTCAGGCCGAGCTCGTTGGCGAGCACGGCGAGCCCCCGCAGTTCGTCGTCGGGCCGGAACGCCAGCACGTCGACGCCGGCGACCATCCGCGAGATGGTCTGCTCGCTCATCTGCGGGAACGCCTGCTTGCAGAACTGGAAGAAGACGATGTAACCGCCATAGCCGAGGTTGAGGAACTCGAAGTGGTACTGCCAGATGACGAAGAACTCGTCGATCAGCCGGTGGTAGTTCTCGATGATGTTCCACGACGTGGAGCGTCCCCGCGCCTCGGTGACCACCTCGATCGGATCGAGGTCGCCCAGCGCCGGGAAGGTGATCGTGCGCAGCGACTCGATCGCGGCATCCATCTTCACCTTCCACTTGCCGTAGAGCTCGTCCCAGTTGCCGTAGTAGTAGCCGGCTCGTTCCTGGAAGTGCGCGGCACGGGCCTCGATCTGCTCCGGGTCCTCCACCGCGATCGGCGAGATGTACACGTAGCCGTTCACCACGCGCACATCCAGGCCGAGCGAGACCGGGAGTACGAAGATCCGCGTGCTGTTCTGCCCGGCGCCGAGGTAGACCGCCTCGGCGCCGATGCTGTCGAACGGATGCGCCCCTCGCGACCAATGCATCGTGTCGGCGAACCAGAAGCGCGAGTTCTCCTCCTCGCGGGTCTCCTCGCTGGGAACCAGGAAGTAGGGATACATCGACTCCCACCCCTCGGCGCCCTTAGGTGCGGGCACCTCATTGAAGAAGGGGAAACGGGATGACTTGCCACTCATGATTTGACTCCTTTGTCGTGTGCGGTGTTCATTAGTTCGTGGTACAGCGCGGCCACGTCCGCCAGGGCCAGGTCGGGTCGATCCCGGCCACGCAGGCTCTCGAGTTGCGCCGCGGTAGTAGCACCCGACAGCACCAGCACGCTGTTGGCACCCATCAGGCGGGCCAGCTCGATCTCCGCGGTCGCGTCTCCCACCACCGTGATCCTCTCGGGCGGCACCCCCAGCCGTCGTCGGAGGGTCTCGGCGAGGGCAGGCGACGGCTTGCCGAGCACCTGAGGCGTCGCTCCCGTCGCCGAGGCGATCGCCCGCGCGATCGCGGCGGACACCGCCACCGACTTGCCGACGCCGCCATGGAACCAGGGCGAGACGACGGAGGTGTACAGCGGCGCACCGGCGTCGACGGCGAGACAGGCGGCGTTGATCAGCGAGGCGGTGTACGAGTCGGCGGCGCCGACGACGACGACGTCGGCAAGCGTTCCGTCAGCGGGATCGACGAGCGACAGGCCATGCTCCCGCAGCGGGTCGGAGATACCCTCGGCACCCACCGCGAGCACGGTCGCCCCGGCATGGTGCGCAGCGACGAAGTCGGCGGCGGCACTCCCCGCAGTCACGAGGTCGTCATCCGACACGTCGAGTCCCACCGACCTCAAATGAGCCGCGTAGGCGGCGGGAGTGCGCTGCGAGGCATTGGTGCAGACCACCACCGGATGACCTTGGGCCTTCAGGGCGGCCAACAGCTCCGAGGCCATCGGGAAGGGCTCGCCGCCGGCTCCCCCGGCGCGGGTCGTGCGCATCAGGCATCCGTCGACATCGATCACCCACGCGGTGGTGTCGGCGACAGCGCTCGCGATCATGTGCGATCTCCCGCCGGTGGGGTGCGATCCAGTCGGAGCGAGGCGCCGCCGCGCGAGACCGAGAACGAGGTGATCGAGGGCCGGTCGTCGAAGGCGGCGAGCAGGCCGCGCAGCGAGGAGGAGGCAGACTGACCGCGGGCCTGGATCATCCCGTCGACCTGCTCGGCCGGCATCACCGCACGCAGCAGCAGCTCTTCATCGCTGATGCCGCCACCGAATCGGGCGCGGAGCTCGGCGATGGTGATGTCCCCGCCGTCGTTGATCGGCTTCCGCCCCCGGTTGGTGTTCATGGCCCGATCCATCAGGTCGGGGTCCACCGGGCCGGGCAGCGGACCGAAGTCCCCACGCAGCAGGTCGACCACCTCGTCGGAGATCTGCTTGTAGCGCTCCCCCGAGATGACGTTGAGCGTGGCCTGCGTGACGATGTACTGGGCGAAGGGGGTCATCACGATGGGCCAGCCGAGGTCGGCGCGCACCTGCACCGACTCCTCGATCACCTGATCGAACAGTTCCGGCCGCCGGAGCTCGGCGAGTTGGCGGGCGAGGGTCGACCGAACCCCGCCCGGGATGGTGTGCCGGTAGTAGCTCTCGTCGTACTCGTTCGGCACTCCGACGGGAAGCCGCTTGATCCGCGCCTGCCGCTGGAGGTAGGCGGACGCCTGCGCCATCGCCTCGAGGTCGACGTCGACGGTGTGGCCGCGGGCGCGGAGGTTGGCCACCAGGCGCTGCGCCTCCGGGTGCGAGCTGCCGTTGGCGAGCGGAGGCAGGGCGCAGTGGATGGTGCGGATGCCGAGGTCCGCCGCATCGAGCACGGTCAGCGGCGACAGCCCTGTGGTGGCGTGCGAGTGGATCTCGTCGAGGCGCTTGGACGTGAGGCTGCCCTGGAGCAGCGGGATGAGGGTCCTGATCCGGTCCGGTGTCAGCAGCCCGGCGGGATCCTTGAGGTAGATGCTGTCGATCGCGGCGCAGTCATCGAGCTCGGCGATCTTGGCGGCGAAGTACTCGTCGGTGTGGACCGGGCTAGTGGTGTAGCAGATGCCCCCGATCACCTCGTCGAAGCCGACGCGCTTGGCCAGTTCGGCGGTCTTCTTCGCCCCCTCCATGTCGTGCATCGGATCGATGACCCAGAGGCGTTTGATGCCGTTGCGGGCGAGCAGTTCGAACGCGAGCTCGAAGACGGCGTCCGGGGTGCGGTGGAAGGTGATGAAGCGCTTGCCCGTGGTGAGGAAGCCGAGCTTCGTCTTGGGCGCCCGGTCCCGCGCGGCACGGATGCGCTCCCACGGGTCCTCCTTGTGAAAACGCACCGCCACCGCGAGCTGCGTGCTGCTCATCAGTTCGAGGGCGCGATAGCCGACCTGGTCCAACAGCGGCGTCACGCCCTCCACCATGCGGGTGGTAACCCCGGTGGCGCCCCAGAGGCTCTGGTTGCCGTCGCGCAGGGAGACGTCGACGAGTTCGATCTCGGCCATCAGCGGGTCGCTCCCTCGAAGATCAGCGTGTCCAGCCAGTTGGTGGTCACCGTGTTCTCCTGGTAGTCGGCGTGGGCGGTGATCCGCTTGAGGAGTGGCAGGGATGTCGTCAGACCCTCGATCTCGAAGTCGTCGAGGCCCTGGCGCATCAGCTCGATCGCGGATGCCCGATCCGGCCCCCAGGCGATGAGCTTGGCCATCAGCGCGTCGTAGAACGGCGGGAAGCGGTAGCCCTGGTAGATGTGGGAGTCGAGCCTTAGTCCGCCACGAACGGGCGGGCGCCACTTCTCCACGACTCCGGGCGACGGAGCGAGTTCCCTGTCCGGATCCTGGGCCGTGATCCGGCACTCGATGGCGTGCCCGGTGACCCGGACATCGTCCTGGGTGAACGAGAGCGGGGCGCCCAGTGCGACCAGGATCTGCTCCCGCACCACATCGACGCCGGTGACCATCTCGGTGACCGGATGCTCCACCTGCACTCGAGGATTCACCTCGAGGAAGCTCACTTCCCCACGATCGACGTCGTAGAGGAACTCCACGGTGCCGAGGCCCACGTAGTCGAGTACCTCCGCGATCCGCAGAGCGCTCTCATGCAGCAGTGCGCGTGTCGCATCGGACAGCGCGGCACAGGGCGCCTCCTCGACCACCTTCTGGTAGCGGAACTGCACCGAGCACTCCCGCTCGCCCAGGTGCACGCGGTTGCCGTGTCGATCCCCCAGGATCTGCACCTCGACGTGCTTCGCGTCGCTCACGAAGCGCTCCAGGAAGACGGTGCCGTCGCCGAACGCCGACTGGGCCTCGGACGACGCGAGCTCCCACGCCTGCGCCAGGTCCTCTTCGCGCTCCACACGCTTCATGCCGCGGCCGCCGCCGCCGTGGGCTGCCTTGATCAGCACCGGGTACCCCGTATGCGCGGCGAGCGCGACGACCTCCTCGAAGGTGTCCGCCGTGCCGCCGGCAGAGACCGGGACTCCGACCGACACGGCGAGGGCACGCGCCTTCAGCTTGTCACCCAGCGCCTCCAAGGCCTCCGGCGATGGCCCGATGAATGTCAGCCCGTTCTCCGCACACAGTCTCGCGAAGGCGGGACGCTCGGAGAGGAAACCGTACCCGGGATGAACCGCCGAGCATCCGGTGGACACGGCAGCCTGCACGACGGTGTTCATGTCCAGGTAGCTGTCGCCGGGTCGGGGACCCCCGAGGGTCACGACTCGACCGGCACGCTTGGCGGCGAGTGTCTCCCGGTCGGCGCTCGAGACGCCGAGCACCGTCTCGTACCCCAGCCGGTCGCACGCTTCGATGATTCGCACCGCGATCTCGCCACGGTTGGCCACGAAGATCCGAGTCGTCATAGGAGTGGGCGGATCTCGAACAGCGGCTGCTCGAATTCCACGAGCTCGCCGTCCCGGGCGAGTACCGCGACGACCTCGCCGGCAACGTCGGAGACGACCGAGCTCATGAGCTTCATGACCTCGATGATGCACAGCGAGTCGCCGACCGCGACGGTTGCTCCAACCTCCACGAAGGGCGCCTCGCCGGGCTTGGGCGAGCGATAGAACGAGCCGAGCATGGGAGAGACGACGTGCACGTTCCCCGGCGCGGGCGCGAGGCCGGCGACCGGCGTCCGCAATGCAGGTGGTGTTGCGGACGTCGTCGCTTTGGGACTTAACCCTCCCGGACTTGCCGTCACGGCGATAGGTAGCATGTGGCCGCGGCTCACCGAGAGCTTCATATCGCCCTTCTCGAACCGGAATTCGGTGAACTCCGTCCCATCGAGCAGTTCGATGATCGATGCGAGTTCCTCAAGATCTGGATCCATGAAACGGTGCCTCCTGCTATGTCTGACACCCACGGTTGTGAGCTACGTCACTCACGAGAAACTTACGACCTAATTCCGCTGAAAGCAATGAAGGTTGTGCCAAGATTCCTCTATGCGTAATAACAAGTCCTCTCCGCCACTGGACTCAGTGGACCGGGCGCTGCAATTGGTGCTCGCGCTGAGAGAAGGCAGAATCTTGAGTGTCACGTCGGCCGCCGAGCAGTTGGACGTTGCACCCTCGACGGCCCACCGATTGCTCAGTAGCCTCGTCTTTCGCGACTTCGCGGTTCAAGACCGGCAACGCTCCTACCGCGCAGGGCCCGAGCTAACTCAACCAACGGACGATAGATTCTCGATCGACACCCTTCGTGAAGCCGCTACTCCAGCAATGGCTCGCCTCCATGTCGCCGTCGGGGACACTGTGCAACTAATGAGGCTGGACGGCGCCTACATCCAATTCCTGGACGGTATCGAATCCACGGAAGCGCTCCGAGTAGCAGTGCGCATCGGCGACCGCATGCCGGCATACTGCTCTGCGGGGGGCAAAGCCATGCTGGCCGAGATCGGCAGCGCCGACTTCGAGCGGATTCACCGCGGAAAGCTTGTTGACTGGCCGACGGCGAAGATCACAACCATGACGGCGTTGAAGCGCCAGCTGGCCATCGTGCGGAAGGTCGGCTACGGAGTCAATTTCGATGAGACCGAAGAAGGCGTCAGCGGACTGGGGGTCTGCATCCACGACCCCCAGGGCAACCCGGTCGGGGCTTTCACCGCCGCCATTCCCAGCGCCCGATTCCGAAAGGAAAACGCTCCCCACCTGGTAAAAGCCCTTTGGGATGCCGCCGCGGTTACCGAGGAACGCCTGCTGCTCACAACCGGACGGGCCAGCTAAGGCGCTGATGGTCCGGCGCTTAGAGCACCTGTTTCAGGTTCCGCAACAGCCCCGCGGATTGAGCCCTACTTGGCCAGACAGCCGCCGTCGACGACCACCATCGACCCGGTCATGTAATCGGAAGCTGGCGACGAGAGGAACACAACCGTTCCCCTGAGCTCGCTAGCGTCCGCCACTCGCTTCATAGGTGTGAACTCAGTAATCGCCGCGACGAAGTTCTCGTCTTCGTAAGCGCCGTTGGCGAGGTTAGTGCGGAAGAAGCCAGGGCAGATCGCATTGACCTGGATTCCCTGAGTCGCATACTGCAGACCGAGCTCCCTGGTCAGGTTCACCGTCGCGCCCTTCGCGGCATTGTACGCCGGGGTCGGAAAAATGCTAGAAGAGCCGGCGATACCCCAGATCGAAGCGATGTTGATCACCTTGCCGCGCTGCTGCTTGACCATCACGCCGAGCACGGCTTTTGCGACGTAGAAAATGCCATTCAAGTCGACGTCGATAACCTTGTGCCAGTTCGCCGAGTCATACTCGTGCAGGAGTGCGGGTACCGGGTCGGCGATTCCCGCGTTGTTGATGAGGATGTCGATAGTGCCGAATTCGGAGACCGCCGCCGCGACGCCGGCCTGCACCTGCCCCTCGTCGGTTACATCCACTTTGACCGAGAGGGCCCGGCGTCCGAGTGCGCGGATCCTTTCTGCCGTCTTCTCTGCCGAAGCCTCATCAATATCGGCGACAACGATGTCGGCCCCAGCCTCAGCTAGTGCCTCCGCGAACTCGATTCCCAGACCGCTTCCGGCTCCGGTAACGAAGGCGATCTTGCCGGTCACTTGGAATAGTTCAGCTACGCTCATTTGAATTCCTTGGTGTTGGTGTTATTCGACTGATCGATTCAAGGTGTGCGGCGGTGTCCTTCAAAGCCAGCTTTGTGCTCCTCAGCGTGGGAAGACGGCTGCTATTCCACCGTCTACGTTGAGTACGCCGCCGGTGATTAGAGCACTGTCGTCCGACAAGAGGAATGCAACCGAGGCTGCGACGTCTGCGGGTGTCACGCTGCGTCCGAGCGCTGTTCGGTCGGCGTAAAAGGCCTCGAGCGCATCCGGTTTGATTCCGAGCGCCATAGCCCGGTCCTCCCGAACGCCACCGCCCCACAACTGTGAGTCGACGAATACCGCACCCGGATTAATCGCGTTGACGCGGATGTTGTGAGGACCGCCCTCGAGTGCTGCGACTCGCATCAGCTGCACCATCGCAGCCTTGGAAGCCGAGTACGCAGCGAACCCTGCACTCGGGCCGAATGCGCTCTTGCTCGCCATGAAGACGATCGAGCCACCGCGCCCGGCGTCCTTCATCGCGCGGAGGGATTCCCGCGTCAATAAGAAGGCAGTGTCGACGTTTACGCGAAAAGCTCTGTGCCAGTCGTCGAGTCCGATCTCGTCGAGCCTCCCCGTTACGCCCGCTCCCGCGTTGCACACGACGCCGTCGAGCCGCCCGAAGTCGCGGAACGCCGCACTCACCGTCTCCTCAGCGATAGCGGGGTCGGACTGGTCGCCCACCACGACAGACGGAGCCGGGGCCCCGATTTCTGTCAACTCTCGGGCGACAACCGCCAATCGGTCGGCGTCGAGATCGGCAAGGACCAGTGACCATCCGTCCCGGCCCAATCTGTGCGTGACCCCGCGGCCTATACCCGAGGCTGCGCCTGTGACTATGGCCGTCCTGTGCTCCCGAGTAGTGATGATCATGGCCCTGACCGCGCCTAGGCCCTCGGTGCGCCGGCGAAACGACCGCGAAATCGCTCGAAGGCCAAGGCCAGGAACAGGATCGCGCCTGTCGCCACAGACTGCCAGAAGGTGGGCACGCCGGACAGCGTGAGGCCGTTCTGCAGCACACCGATGAAGAGGCAGCCGACCGCCGTGCCCCAGACGCTTCCTGAGCCACCGGAGAATGACGTTCCACCGAGAAGTACGGCGGCCGCGGCGGCGAGCTCGAGTCCGATGCCGCCAGTTACCGGCTGGGATGATGAGAGCCGCCCCACAAGGAGCACTCCGGCCAGGCCTGCCAGGCATCCGCTGAGGGCGAAGACTCCTGCTCGGACCCGTCGCACGTCGATTCCTGCGAGCCACGCGGCCTCGGGGTTGCCTCCGACCGCGAACACCATTCGTCCGAAGCGTGACCATCTCAGGGCGGCGTATCCCAGAACGTAGACGATCACCACCACGACGACTGGCACGGGGACTGGGCCGAGCGCCCCATCGCCGAGGAACTGAACTAGCGGCCAGTTCGTCGTACTCGTCGACTGGCCGTTCGACAGCAAGAGGGCGGCACCGCGGAAGATCGACAGCGTGGCGAGGGTGACGACGAAGAAGTTGAACTTCAGGAATCCGATCGGGAGGCCGTTGGCAACGAGGGCGATCAAGGCGCAGGCGACCAGCGTCGCGACGATCGCCAGTGGAGCATCGAGACCGCCGTTGAGCGCTAGAACGAGGATGACCCCGGCGAGCGCGGACATCGATCCGACTGATAAGTCGAACCCGCCGGCGATCATGACGAAGGTCATCCCGAGCGCGGCGATCAAGAGCGCAGTTGTCGTGCGCATGATGCCGGAAGCGTTCTCGCCGGTGAAGAAGGAGGGTTGAGTCAGTGAGAAGAACACGATGAGAGCGATGGCAGCGAGCAAGATGCCGCCGGATGGCCCGACAGCGGCCCAGAGCCGACGGCCGATCCCGGGATGTGCGCCCGGCTCCCGCGCTGGCCGCCCCTCAGCAGATTCCTCTCCGACTGATTCACGCGTCTTTCTCTCGAGCCTCATGCGGCCCCCTCGCTTTCTAGGATGAGGTGGAGCAGAGACTCCTCCGAAGCCTCCTGGCGCTGAAGTTCCCCGACTATCCGGCCTTGGCGCATCGCGAGGATCCGGTCGCTCAGGGCGAGCAGTTCGGGCATGTCCGAGCTGATGATGATGACGGCCACTCCGGAGCGGGCGAGGTCGTCGATGATCTCGTAGATCTCCCTCTTGGCGCCTACGTCGATCCCTTGTGTCGGCTCATCAAGGATCATGACCTTGGGCTCGGACATAAGGCACTTGGCGAAGGCCACTTTCTGCTGGTTTCCTCCGGACAGCGACGAGACTGGGGCATCCAACGACGACGCCCGGATGCGCAGGGTCTCGGCCTTCTCCTTGGCCAGAACCTGCTGTCGGGACTTGCGGATGACCGAGAACGGGCTGAGCTCGAACAATTGGCCAAGGGTGATGTTGTCCAGCACGGACGCCGACGCGACTACCGCGCTTCCTTTTCGGTCCTCCGGCAGTAGCGCGACACCCGACCTGAGAGCGTCCAACGGCTTGTCGAAGCTAACGCTTCGGCCGTTCACGCGGACGGTTCCCGTGCCACCGGTGCGGAGCCCCGCAAGTGTCCGAGCGAGTGCACTCCTTCCCGATCCCGCAAGACCGCCGACGCCGAGCACCTCACCCGCGCGAACCTCGAACGACACGTCGCGCAGCACTCCTCGGTTGAGACCAGTGACCTCGAGGACATTGGCACCTCGCTTGTGGCCGCTCGCGGTCCATTCGAGCAGATCGCGGCCGACCATGAGGCGGATGATTTGGGACTCGCTGGTGGACTCGATGTCGACGCAATCCCTGGGGATTCCGTCGCGCAGGATAGTGGCGCGGTCGCACAGCTCGAAGACTTCGGCCATGCGATGGGAGACCAGCACAATTCCCACTCCCGTGCTCTTGAGGAACCGGAGATGATCGAAAACCCGCCTCGACTGTGTGACATTGAGGGCTGTCGTCGGCTCGTCGAGGAAGAGCAGGTCCGGGTCAGACAAGAGGCCGCGTGCGATGTTCACCAACTGGGCCTCGTCGGGTCGAAGATCGCCCGCCGGGCGGCGAGGATCGACATCCGCTCCAATAAGTTCAAGTGCGGCTTGACACATCTCGTTCATCTGCTGACTTGCAACTCGGAACGGCGTTCCGGGCCAACGGCCCATAGTCATGTTCTCGGCGACCGTCGTGTGCTTGTTCAGCTGGACGTCTTGAGCAACGAGGGCGATGCCGTGCTTCCAGGCATCGCTTGGCCGGTGCACGCGCAGAGGTGATCCGTCCTTGAGCAGCGTGCCCTCGTCGGCGTGCAGGCGGCCCGCGACGATGTTCGACAACGTCGACTTACCGGAGCCATTCTCACCAAGAAGGGCGTGCACCTCGCCGCGACGAACGGCGAGGTTCGCGCCGCGCAACGCGTGGATGCCCCCGAAAGACTTCGTAATACCGGAGGCGTCCAACGCGAGAGGCGCGGACGGAGATGTATTCAACAGCTTGGGCATGTCTCCCAGATTCGTCGGGGGCTGGCGGGCTGCCAGGACCTTGAACCGGCCCTGGCAGCCACACGGAGGGAGCTAGTTGACGACGCCCACGATCGTGGTGGGGTCGATCCAGTCAGCTATGTTGTCCTTGGTGTACAGGACCGGCTGGGAGTCCACGAGGATCGTCTCGGACGGAGCCGGAACCTTGCCCGTGAGGATGTCGTAGACCTGCCGCACTGCTGCGGCGCCGATCTCCTGGCTCTTCGGGTCCAACAACATAGACATGGTTCCGGCCTTGATCGCATTGACGCTTTCCGGGGACGCGCCCAGACCGGTCGTGAGGACGGTACGGTTGGCGGCCTTGACCGCAGCCGCGGAGCCGGCCCCGATGATGTCGGTCACACTGAGGATCGCCTTGAGGTCGGGGTACTTAGCCAGAAGCTGCTCCCCAGCGGTGCGGCCCCCGCCCGCGTCATCGGGCAGCGCGTCAACCCTCGGCACAACGATGATGTTCGGGAACTCCTTCTTGAAGGTGTCCTCGCAGGTCTTGACCCGGAGCTCCAGAACCGGGATCGGGATGCTGCCGGTACAGGCGACCTGTCCCTCTCCACCCAGCTGCTCTCCAACCCACTCGGCAGCCTGAGTTGCCATGATGACCGAGTCCTGGTCGGCGATCACGGCCACGTTCTCCAGCGTCGGGAGCGTGTCGATCCCATTGACAAGAACGCCGGCGTCGGTCGCTCGCTCAAGAGCTGATCTCACGGCGTTCGGGTCCCCAACAAGGTGAACGAAGATCGCGTCGACACCGGACGTCGTGAGCTGGTCGATGTCAGAGACCTGCTTGTTGATATCCAGGTTGGAGTCGACGATCTTGACGTCCATCCCGAGCTTCTCGGCCTCGGCTTTGATCCCCGCATAGGTAAGGTTGGCGGCAGGATTCGCCACCTTGGCGGCGGCGATGCCAATCGTGAATTTGTGACCAGCGGTAGCCGTGCCCGTGGCAGTACCTTGCGACGAACATGCGGTGAGGAACAGCAACGACGCTGCACCAGCCACTACGATGCGCGCGGTTAGACCGACTCGGTCAGGGCCCCTTTTCGAAACCAACATACAGACTCCCTTGTCGTGTATCGCGTGCGTCCGCGCCCGGTGTGCGCGAATCGCGTTCTTCCTGCCTCAGGCAGTTGGGCAACAGTATGTCGCGCATTCGGCATACCGCAATTAGCGGTGACCAACTGTTCTCCAGAGCGGAACGAGCGCATTTGCGCAAAGGCCGGATCGTCGAAGTCGGTCTAGGCTCAATTTGGCACACCCCCTTCAGGGGGTGGACCGACTGTTCTGAAGGGCGAGGGGCGGATGGGGATAGCCGACTCCAAGGACGGCGTACTCGCGGCCGACCCCGCTGGCACAGAGTGCCCGCAAAGATCTCCCTCCGGGCGCGTTCAAGAGGCGCCTATCAGCCGGCGACTCCTCTGGTCACCAGATGACGCCGAGACCCACACCCATATGCTCGTTCAAAGCTCGCCGATGGCCTGCCCAAGTTGCAGGTACATCCGGCTGACCACTTCGTGGTCAACTCCGTATTTGACCCATTGCCCACGGCGGGCTTCGCTCATGGGTGGATCGGTGGTAAGTAGTCCCGCCTGGACCATCGGCTTCAAGGATGCGGCGATCGTGGGAACCGGAATCTCGAGCGCGGAAGCGATCTCGGCGCGGGTGGCCGGGCCGTGCTCGCGCAGATATCCGATGATGCCGGCGCGGACCAGGTTGCCTAGAGCTTTGATGGGGTCCTCCAGCCACTCGCTCCATCCCCCCGGAGTTGGTGTCACGCGTCTTGGCATGTCACCCATTCTCCCGCCGCGTTCGTCGGGAGCCTCGCATTCCCAAGTGGATGTATTGACTATTCACTTTGCCAAGTGTATGTCTTTAACATCCACTTACGCAAGACCTGCGCTGGAGGCTAGCGCGGAGCGATAGGGGTTCTAGGAGGGGTGATGAAGGAGAGGCGCTCTCGCCGTTGGGGGCTGATCTTGTCGATCGTGATCGGCGCAGCCGTACTGGTGGTCGTCGTGATCGCGCTGATTCCGCGTGGATCGGGCCCCGGCGATGCACAGCCAACCCCACCTCTGCCCACGCCGTCCGGGAGTGCATCGCCCACCTCGACCGAAGGCGGTGGCGATGTGGTCGACCTAGGCGTGGCGAAGCGCGGGTGGGTGCCGGAGCCGATCACACAGGACGCGGATGCGTACGCGCGGGCGGCACTGGAGGCGGTGGGCACGTTCGACACCCGGCGGTCAACGAGAGACGAATGGCTGACCTGGTTGGGCACCTGGTTCACGCCGAGCCCACTGTATGACGACCAACAGGATGCTTTGGACCAGATGGCCGGATACAAGGCCGAGCTGGCACAGTCGGTGGTCCTGCCGCAGTCGCAATGGGATGACCTGGCGAACAACGACGGTCGGGTCACCGCGCGGGTGGACGGTCAAATCGAGTACCTCGATCAACCCGACGCGGCACAAAAGCACGTACAGACCGCGACAGCGAACGTCATCATGACCTACACGCAAAGCGGCGGCGATACCGGCGGGGAGGCCAGCTACGACCAGACCGTTCGGGTGAGTGTGCAGGTCGCGTGCGGTGGCGCGAGCATTCCGACGCCTGACTCCGCACAGCGAGCGGGTGACTGCAAGGTGGTCCGCTTCTTCGACACGGCGGTGGGCTGAGATGGCCCAGCACATGCTGCTGCTCGCAGCGGTCAAGTCGAAGACGGTGCGCCGCATTGTCGGCGGTGTTATCGCGTTCGTTCTGATGATGATCCTCGGGATCGTGATCCCGCTCGTCGCTGTGCCCGTCATGATTGCGAGCGCGAGCACCGGCCCGGGTGGGGCGCAGCCGACCGTGGTGGGTGAGTGGGGATACCCGCTTGGCGGTGATTACCGCAAGACGGACGGTTACGGGCCACGGGCAGTTCCGGATTGCTCGTTCTGCAGCACCTTTCACCGTGGCTATGACATGGCGCAGGACTGTGGTGCAACGATCTACGCCGCTGGCCCCGGCACGGTGATCCGCGCCGGTGAGTGGGGCACGTTCGGCAACGCGGTGCAGATCGACCATGGCGGCGGCGTGACCACGATCTACGGCCACATGATGTGGAACTCCCTGTTGGTCCAGGACGGCGCGACGGTGGTCGCCGGCACCTCCATCGGGTTGGAGGGTCGCACAGGAGCGGCCACCGGATGCCACCTGCATTTCGAGGTCCGAGTTGATGGAGTCGCGATCGACCCGGAACCGTTCATGGCCGCCCGCGGCCTGCCACTGAAATAGCCCAGCACCGGATAGGAGAACAATGCCGAACAATCTGATTCCCTCGCGCAGCGATGTGGATGTCCCACCCATCGGGCCGGACTTCTCGGCCCCGTTCTTCTCGGGACTGCAGGTCATCGCCTCCTACTTGCTGGGGGGGGCGATGATCGTGGTCTTCATGATGCTGATCGTCGCGGGAGCAGCACTGGCATTTCGCGGGCTTGCCCCGGAACGTGTGCGCACCTGGGCGGGGGAGAACATCGTCTGGATCTTCATCGCCGCAGCAGTGCTCGGTGCCGCCAGTGGTCTCTTCCAGTGGTTCGTCAACTTCGACTTCGGTTTTTAGTCATGCCCCGCTCGGTCCGCCTCTGCCTAATCACTTTTTTCGTGGCGTTGATCACGCTGGTTGTTCCCGCGCCAGCTACGGCAGCCGCGCGAGCCGAGCTGACGCCCGCCGCGCCCGCTCAAGTCGCGGCGACTCCGGCTGAGCCGGTGTCGGGGATGTCGTGGTCGGCACCCGCCTACCCGGTGGACTGTGAGGCCGCGAGCGGACAGATTAGCTGCACGCCGAACGACCCTGCGGATGTTCGGGCGCAGCAGTGCTTCATCGGCGTGCCGTTCGACGGAAGGACCGCGATGGTGTGCACAACGTTCGAGGGCCATCAAGAGGCGCTGCGAGCTGCCGGAGGGCGCGCTGTTCTGGTCTCCTATGGGTGCAACATCGGTGATCTGGTGTGCTCGACATTCGAGAACTTTGGGCGAGGTATGGCGCTCGGCGCGACCGCGGCGGCCTTCGCGATGGCCATCAGCATCTCGTTCGACACCGACTCGACCCTATGGTCCGCGGCCGTGAATGAGTGGTCGTTCTGGCATTGGGCCGTACTGGTGATCTTGTTCGGGGCGATGGTGTGGTCGATCGCGGCGGCGGTCGTCTCCCGCGACCATGAGCAGCTGGTGTCTGCTCTGGTGCGGTCCTTCATCGCCGTGCCCGCTGTCCCTCTCACGTTGTGGACGATCGGGCAGCTGGTCAACGCACTGGACAACATGACCTGGTACATGCTCAACCGGGACGGGCCTGGGGCGTTGTTCATCACCTTGCAGAAAGTGATGTGGGCTGGCGGGCAGGCGAACTACTTCTTCGCGTTCCTTATCCATTGCCTGCTTCTCGTGGCGATGCTGCTGCTGGTGTTCGTGTTCATGTTCCGCAACCTCGCACTGGCGGTGCTCATCGCGGTCGGACCGGTCGCGTGGATGATCTTCCCGGTGCGAACCTTGGGTCCACAGTGGGTCATAAGGTACGTCTCGGCCGTCGCGGCGCTGCTACTGACCGGTCCGTTGACCATCGGCTTCCTGGCGTTGATCATCAACGGCCTCGGCGGGGTCAAGACCATCTGGGACCCACAGTCATGGCCGCTGCTCGTGGGTCTGGTGATGGTCGCGTTCGCACCCTTTGCTGTGTTCGGACTGTTCAGCTTCATCGGCGGCGCCGCGGTCGATGGCATCGGCTCGCGCATGGGCGGTGGCGTTACACGCGGCGCAGGGAACGCGGCCCGCGGCCTCACCCGGCTTCCATCCCGCGTCGGGGCAAGTCCCGCCGGGCGCCCCGGAGCGGGAGGAAGCACGGGTCCCGGTCGGGGCGGTCCTCGTCCGTCGCAGCCGACCCGTGTGAGTTCGGCGCCCGCGTCGCAGCCCGCGAATCGCCCGAGTTCTAGTCCCGCTTCGTCGAGTTCCAGGAGGTCCTCATGAGCAGCACATCGCACACCCCGGCCGACCCGGCGCGCCCGGTTCGGTTGCCGCACCGGTCCCGTCAGGGGATCGTGCTCGGCTTGGATGGGCCCCAGCTGGTGTTCCTCACCGCCGCCGCGATCGTTGTGCTGATCGCGGTCAATCGCTTCGGACCTCCCGGATTGCTGTACTCGGCACCGGTGTATCTGCCGTTAGGCGTTGTCGCGTTGGTGACGGTGCACGGACTCTCGGCACCGCGGATGGCCGCACTGTGGATGTCCAAACAGCACCGACAAGCAGTGGGCGCGACGACGCACTGGTATCGGCCAGAGCGGGCCCGGCTGGACGGCACCCTGAACTTGCCCGGCACCCGCGCGTCGGTCCAGTTGTGGGATATCGACGGAATGGCGTCGCTGTATCACCCGCACGAGCGCACCGTGTCGATCACCGCGGAACTCGAGGTGCAGGGCTTCCTGATGAAGGACGCAGCCGAGCGTCTCGAGCTGGCCCAGCAGTGGTCACCGGTGCTCGCGGCGTTGACGCAGCGCCCGGGGATCAAACGTGTCACTCTGCAGGAGCGCACCACCCGGACCACGATCCGCCCTTCCCGCGATCAGTACGAGCAGGCGTCCCGCAAACGCCTCGTCGACCGCGCGAGCCCGGCCGCGATCAACTACAGCGACGTCCTCGACAACTCGGAACAGTTCGCCGTCGGGCACCGCAACTACCTCACCCTGACCCTCGACATGGTTGCGCTCGGCGCCCAACTGAAAGCTCTCGGCGGAGGCAAGCAAGCAGTGCAAGCACTCTCGGCGGTAGAGGCCGGCAACCTCGCTGAAGCCCTCCGCTCGGCAAAGATCACAGTCCGCAGTTGGCTCAGCCCACGCGAGGTCGCCGAACTGGCTCGTACAACCTTCGACCCCGACTCCATCCCGATGCTCCGCAACCGCACCGCGGACCAGGCAGGGGTTGATCCGGTCGGCATCGGGCCGATGTACCTCGAGGAGCCGAAGGGACGCAACGGGCTCGTCCACACCGACTCCGCGGTGCACACCACGATGTGGATTCACGAGTGGCCCCGCTCCGACGCACCCGTCGGATTCCTGGCCCCCCTGGTGTTTGCCCGGCACCCGGTGACCAATGAGGCGGTCAGCCACGTCCTCTCGATCGTTGCCGCACCCGTCCCGGTCGGCCGTGCCCTTCGCCAGATCCGCGACGAGAAGAAGGTGTGGCGCGGCAACGAACGACTCCGCGCCCGCCGCGGCACCCAAGGGTCGATCGTGGACGAGTCGGACTGGCTCGCCCTAGAGCAACGCGAGCAGGAGCTCGTGGCCGGCCACGGCGAGTTCTCCTACGGCGCATACCTCACCGTTAGTGCTGACGATGAGCAGACGCTCGAGCAGGCGATCGCCGGAGCTCGCAACGCTCTCTCCGTGGTCGGGATGGAAGCGCAGATCCTCTATTGCCAGCAAGCAGAGGCACTGATGGTCAACGCCCTCCCGCTCGGGCTGGGGATGAAGTAATGACCCGCCGCGTCATCCAGTTCACCCCACCACAGGAAACCCGGGCCGAGCGCCGCGCACGCCGGGCGGTGGTTCAGCAACTCGAGGAGACGGTGCGGCCGGAAAGGTCGTCCAGGAAGGATCGCGCTCTGCCGGAGCCGGTGGTGCCCGGCCCGTTCGGGCCGGGGCTGCTCGACGGCGGTTACTGGAACCTCGCCCGCCTTGCCGTTCCGCCGCACCGAGCGACCAGCCAGCACCTGGCTGGCATCTACCCGTTCGTCGCCGACACCGGCATCGGGCACAACGGGCCGGTCGTTGGGGTGGATCTGAACGCCGACGCCCTCTGGCACTTCTCCCCCTGGGACGCGTACGCCGACACCGGCGAACGCGGCGCATTCTCCACCAACGTCCTCGTGCTGGGTGCGTACCGGTCGGGCAAGTCCGCCGTGATCAAGACCCTCGCCGTCCGATCGGTCGCGTTTGGCCACCAAGCGGTCGTGCCCTCGGACTCGAAAGGCGAATGGGTCGTGGTCGCAGAGGCGATCGGCGGCACCGTTATCCGCCTGGGCGGCGGTCACGGGAATCGGCTGAACCCGCTCGACCGCGGCCCCCGACGCACGGGCGCCAGCGACGAGCAGGATGAGCAACTGGTCGGGCAACGCCGAGCCGCGACGTTGATCTCGCTGGTGCAGATGACGGTCGAAGCTGGCACCCTGAGCGCGGCCGAGCACGCATGCATCCACCTCGCCTTGCAGCGAGCCGTCGCGACCACTAGCAACCAGCCGACCTTGCGGCAGGTGCACGCGGAGCTGGAGGCGATCGCCGTCGCCAAGACCGGCGACCCGGAACTGCGAGCGGCCGCATCTGGGCCGCGATTTGCGTTGCGCCGATTCGTCGACGGCGACCTATCCGGTCTCTTCGAGGACGAATCCACGGTGACGTTCGATGAGGACGCACCCATGGTCGTCGTCGACACCAGCGAGCTGTTCGCCCGCGGCGACCTCGTCGCACAACTGACCCAGGTGTGCACCACCGCATGGGTGCAGGCCGTGATCTCCGACCGCGAGGCCCGCCGCACTCGCTACGTCATCCGCGAAGAAGGCTGGCGGGACATGTCCTCGCTTGCGGCGTTGCAGATGTACCAGCAGTGGCTGAAACTGTCCCGCCACTACGGGATCAGCAACATCGTGATCCTGCACAAGATCGGCGACCTCGACGCCGTCGGCGACGCCAATTCACAGGAACGAAACCTCGCCTACTCCGTGGTCGGAGACATCGAGAACAAGTTCGTCTTCCGCACCAACCAGCAAGCAGCCGGCGACCTGCGCAGCCGCCTCGACCTGCCCGCCGTGCACGTCGACATGGCCCGCCAACTGCGGCAAGGACAGTTCATCGCCTACGTCGGCCAGTTCGCCTACCTCGTCGACGCGTTCGCCACCTCCACACCGTGGGAATACGAGCTGTTCAAGACCGACGACGCCGTCCTCGGCGACAAGGCCGACGCCGGACACATCCAGATCAGCGTGAACGACGCCGACCTCGACCGGATCTGGGACCTCCCCACCGGCGACGAGACATCCATCGACGAACGCAAGGAGATCAGATGAAGAAGACGGGAATGCCCGAAGCATTCGCGGAAGTCACTGGCCGGGATGCGGTGTATCGCGGCCCAGGCGCGGACAAGACGGATTCGCTAATAGCCACTAGCAGCGATGACGCCCGCGCCCTCGTCCTTCGCCGCACCGTGTGGGAGGCCCGTCGCGTCGGTGGCCCGGTGCAGCTGATCACCGCTGGAGACCACGGCGAGCACCGCATCATGGTGTCCCCGGACGGGACCATCTCCGCCGGCGCCGAGGGCGACGACATCGACCAATTCACCGGGGGTTTCGCCGATGCCGACCAGCTTGTCGAGGACGATGCGGTAGCGAATCTGCGGCGAATTCCCCGCATTGTTCCGGCAGCTCAGCGCTCGCAACTTGAGGGCTCGAGGACAGCGAACGACCATCCAAGACGTGCATCATTCATCGAGCCGGACGCAGCTAGCGCACCCACCGAGGGGGTGCCCGGTTTGCTCAACCGTCTCGGCATCCCAATCAAGCCGACCGCGGCCCAGGCTCAGTACGCAGAGAACATTCGTGCCACCGCCCGTCATTGGGGCGGCTGCCGCACCATCGCCGTCGTCAACGGCAAGGGCGGCGTCGGCAAGACCATGACCAGCGCAATGCTCGCCGCAGTATTCGCACGAAACGGAGGCGGCGGCGTCCTAGCCTGGGACAACAACGACACCAGAGGCACCCTCGGGTGGCGCACCGAATCCGGCACCCACGACGCGACCATCCAAGACGCCCTCGCCGCCGCTGACGAACTGCTGGCCCCCGGTGCTGCCGCCGCCGTCGCCTGGTACGTGCACCACCAAACTCAGGACCGCTACGATGTGCTGCGTTCCAACCCGGAACTGCTGGCCGCGAAGCAACGAATCGGACACGACCAATTCGACCAGCTGCTGAAGGTCGCGACCCGCTACTACCGCCTGGTGATCTTCGACTCGGGCAATGACGAGTCGGCCGACCGGTGGCTTCGGATGATCGACTCGGCCGCGCAACTGGTCGTTCCTACCCTGGCCGCCCCAGAGTCGGCAGAGTCCGCCGCGCTGCTCTTGGAGGCTCTCGCCGCCCGCGACGAACACTCCGCACGGTTGGCGAGCGAGGCGGTCGTGATCGTCACGCAGTCCGAACGCGGCTCCGCTTCCAATGTAGAGCGGGTTGCGAATGCTTTCGAGGGCTTGGTGCCCTCCGTCCACCAGATCCCGTTCGACACCGGCCTGAAAGGCGGACCGCTTAGATTCGACAACCTCCGACCGACAACTCAGCGCGCCTGGACCGCCGCCGCCGCCGCAGCCGCCGCCGACCTATGACCCAAGGGACACAGCGAAATGGGACGGGACGGGATGTTGCCAAAGGCGGTCGCTGCGGTGATCGCCGCGTCGGTGATCCTGAACATGCTGTTCGCGTTCCTCGCCGAGTCGATCACCGCATGGACCTGCGGTAGCCTCCCGACCGCCACGAGTCCGTTCTCAGGCGTCCGCGTCGCCCTCGCCGGCGACACGTCCGCGTACCTTCCCCTGCCCGGTTGCGCGCTCCCGGTCGCGGAGATTCGGGTGGCCGATGCCGTCACTGTGCTCGTCATCGTGGCCCTGACGGTGTGGGCGGCGTGGGCGTGGGCCCGCTACCTCCAGTCGGACGCGAAGTTCGTGACCGACCTGCGGCGCCGACCTGGGTTCGCTACGGCGGCCGAGATTCGACGCCACCTCTCCGCCTCCGCTGTCCTGCGCCGTGGCCACGTTCTGCGGCCCGGTTCCGGGAGGCTGATGGCCTCGGATGTGGGGTGGCGGGTCGGTCGAGCCCACGGCACCGACGTCTACGTGTCCATCGAGGACTCCGTCGCACTCGAAGGACCGCCCCGCTCGGGCAAGGGGTACCGGATCCTGATTTCCGCGATCCTGGACTGGGCCGGGCCTTTGGTGACGACCTCGACCACCAACGACAATCTGACTGCCACGATGCGGATGCGCCAACGACGCGGCGAAGTGTTCGTGTTCGACCCGCAGAACCTGTCGGGGATCAGAGACACCGTGGGCATCGACCCGATCGCCGGCTGCGAAGATCCACTCGTCGCCGTCCAGCGCGGCGCAGCAATCGTCACCGGCACCGCGCTGGGTGCATCTGCGACAAATCAGGAGTGGGCGGCGGCCGCAGCTACCGTCCTGTCCCGACTGCTTCATGCGGCCGCGATCGGCGGGCGGGACGTCGCCGACCTTCACGAGTGGGGATCGACACCAGCGCTTGCACGGACCGCGGTGGAGATCCTCCGCTCCGATGGCGCACCCGGCTGGGGCGACGGACTTGAGGCCGTTCTCACCGGCGATGAGAAGCTGCGCTCCTCCACTTGGTTCGGTGTCCAGGGCGCCGTGGCCCCGCTCGCCATCCCCCAGATCCGAGACTCACTGCGGCCTCGCGGCGGGCGGCGGTTCGAACCGGAAGCATTCCTGAGCGGACAGAACAGCCTCTACCTGTTGGGATCCGGCTCGGGTGCTGGAGCGATGGGCGGGTTCCTGTCAGCCGTGCTCGACGACGTCGTCGAAGTCGCCCGACGCAAAGCACTTGCCTCCCCTGGAGCCAGGCTCGGCGAACCGCTTGGGCTGGTGCTGGATGAGATCGCGAACCTGTTCCGGTGGGCGGCCTTGCCCCGGGTGATGGCGGACGGCGGTGGACGGGGAATCTGCACTTTCGTCGTCCTGCAAGCCCTTTCCCAGGCCGAGACCGCGTGGTCGCGAGCGGAAGCCGACACCATCTGGGGTGCCGCCACCGCGAAGGTCCTCCTCGGTGGCGCCGCCGGCGTCGCCCACCTGCGCGACATCGAAACACTCCTCGGCTACCGGGAACGACGCCGCACTCAACGCTCCTGGAGCACCGACCGCGCTGCGCTGCACACCTCGGAACACCACGAGCGGCTCCCCTTGATGAGTGCCGACGAGATCCGCCGACTCCCCCATAACACTGGCCTCCTCGCCTACCGCAACCGGAGGGCAGTGCTGCTGGATCTCACGGCGTGGGACGAACGCAAAGACGCCGGCACCATTCAAACGGCCAAGCGCGGCACGGAAACCGAGCAGCAGGCCGTCTTCGCTGAGCAACGCCAGCGGGCCGCCGTCGACTCTGTCGAGGATGAGCAATGAGCAACGCGCGGAAATCTCCGGTTGGCAACCGTTATCGCAGCGGCTACCTGAAGTCCGTGCCTTGGTTTCGCCGCCGCGACGAGTGGTTCGCCGAGCAGGAGACTCGAACCTATGAGCTGCGCTGCGTCGTCTGCGGCCGCCATACCGCCCGCCGCCAGCTTGAGCTGCACCACCTCGACTACACCCGAGTCACCTCAATCGGCACCCGGTGGATCGCCGGGGAAGTGCACGAAGACCTGTGCGCGATGCACCCCAGTTGCCATGACATGGTGCACCAGGTGCTCGACATCGATCCGGTGCTGCGCGGCCACCGTACCCGCCCAGTCGCCACCGTCCACGCCATTCAGATCGCCCGAAGCCGAATCCAGCCCCGAGAACGGCTGCGGTCATGAGAGGCGAATACGACGACGAGGACGACTGGGTTCCCGTCGAGGACCTCATCGCCGGCCTCGACCTTGACCCTTCCGACCCGCTCGCGCGGAGCGGCTCCGACGCCTCCCCCGGCACCCGAGCTATCCGTTGGCGGGACCTGCCGGCTGAGCTCGCACCGATTGAATGGCAAACGCTGCGTGAATGGGTCGAATGGGTCAGCATCCGTTTCGATGTCCCGGTGACGCTGATCCCGAACTGCTGGTGGAAGCATCCTGCCCTGGTCGAAGAGCTTTCCGCGCTGCACGTCGCCTGGCGCACCGCCTACGACAAACAGGACACCGGACTCGGCCCGGTCATGTGGCTCGAACGATGGCACGCAGCCAAAGCCCGACTCCGTGAGGCATATCCCGGATCCTGCAGTGGTGGGCACAAGGACACGAAGAGACGTTCCTGGGAGACGTTAACCGACCAGGGCGAATGGGAAGCCTGGGCGAAAAGCGCCCACGGCCAGTAATCAACAACAAGAAAGGACGAGAGCATGCCAACACGAATCCCAGTAACGATCGAGGGCAACCTCACCGCGGATCCCGAGCACGACACCAGCGAGAACGGTGTCGAATATGCCCGGTTCTCCGTCGCGGTCAACGACCGCCGACTCAACGAGGAGACCAACAAGTGGGAGGACGCCGGCACCGTCTTCCACCGCGTGGTCGTCTTCAACGACCAGGCCCGCCACGTCGTCGACAGCCTCCGCAAAGGCGACTCGGTGCTCGTGGCCGGCGACCTGCGATTCGGCAGCTACACCGACAAGGACGACAACGTCCGGGAGAGCCGCGACATCGTGGCCGACACGGTCGCCGCGTCCCTGCGGTTCGCCACGGTGAGCATCGAGCACGCCCCAAAAGCTAGCGGCCCCAACGCATACGCGGAGGGGCCAGCAGCCACGCCGGCGGCAACCGGCGCAGGGGTCGCACGCTAACCACAAAACAGAGAGCGGGCAGGAGTCAGCGTACTCCTGCCCGCTCTTCGCATTCGGTCCCAAATTGTCGCGGTCGTCGGCTTTTCCTCACCAGGCTCGGCGTCGGTTCACTCGTACGCGCGAATCAGAATCCACCCGCCAGGGTCGTCGCGGATGTCGAACATCACCGACCGTCCGTCGGGATCGGTGCCCTGGAACCGCCATCCGCTGATCGGAAGCGGATGGGTCATTCCGAACATCTCGTCCTCGAGCCGGGTCGGAGTGTCGCTTACCCGGTACCGGGTGCCCCGATAGACGACGCGCGCCGGGCGTTCGTTCGCGAACCACACGGTCACGTGGTTCCCGGCCGACGGGTGGTCCTGATGGGCGAGGCTCATGTTGACTCCTTGCAACATTCGAAAGTATGTTCGAGAGTCACGAGAGTAAACCCGTCGCGTGCGACACGCCAAGAAGGAGTCGTGGGAACAAATAAACGGTACACTGACAGCATCGACCGGCGGGCCGCCGAGCGGCAGCGAGAAGCCCAACAAGCCACCGACGCGCCCCAGGAACCGACGACTGCTGTCCGTGACTGGAAACCTCCATGGCCGCCGATCTACATCGCCCAGAACGAGTGGATCATCATGCGCAACAGCCAACGCGAACCAGTCGGGGTGATCCGTGCCCTGCGCATGGGACCACGCAATGAGTTGTTCTATCGCGTTGTCACCTGGGCGCCCACCTCAGAAGGTCGAACTCTCGTCGGCTACTACCCGACTCTTGACGAGGCCGACCGGTCGATCCTCTTCGTGAACCCGAGCCCGAAGATGCCCGACGTCCGCACGGCCACCGGCCACTAGCTCGCGAGCGGCTCGATGAACTCTGGATTGTTGTTGGGCTCGCCCTTCACCGTCGAGGCGTTCACAGCGCGGGTCACTTCGTAGAAGTCCAGCTCATCCGCGATTGCATCGGCCGATGACAGCAACAGCTGAATCCGCTGGTCGGCAGTCAAATGATCATCCAGCCAGTCGTCGATGGCCTCGGGAATGAGGAACGCGGGTTCCCGGTCATGGACCTCACCAGGAACCTGGTGGGCATCCATGGTGATGATCGCCATCGACAGCTTGACGCCGTCTGGATCGCCTTTCGGCTTCGCGGGATCGTGCCACTCGCGGACGATCCCCGCCAACGCCAGCGGGGTCCGATCGGGCAGGCTCACGAAGAAGGGCTGCTTGCCGTCTTCGCGCTGCTGCCATTCGTAGTAGCCGAGCGCGGGGACGACGACGCGATGCTCCTCGAACGGTCGCTTGAACATACCGTTGGTGGCGACCGTCTCGATCCGCGCATTGATGGTGGGCTTGCCGCCGAAGTCCTTCGAGTACGGGGCGACCATTCCCCACCGCACGGACTCGATCCGCCTGCCGCCGTCGAGCTCGACCGCGACAGGCACCTGCTGCGTTGGTGCCACGTTGTGGTTCGGCGGCCAGTACTTCTGCCAGTCGGAGATCGCCGGCAAACCGTGCTCGGCGACGATCTGCTCGAGCATCTCGTTTGTCTCGCTGTTCATCGCGAACCGACCGCACATGCTCTTCACGGTAGTCCCAGCGCGCGCGGCGATGGCGTCGGGGCTAGATGTCGATGCCGGCACGGGGGGAGCTGTCCGTTGAGGGGAGTTGAAGCTCGAGTGCGAGGCTGGCGGTCTCGGACTGAGGCGCACCCTCGCGCGCAGGTCGCTGGGAATTGCGGGCTGCGGCCTCGTGGCGCTCGTCCAGGAGAGCGGCCGCGTCCTGTCGCGCGTTGTCGATCCGCCTCTTGACCGCTGAACGCTCCTTGGCCAAGAGGCGTTGCGATGCCACGATATCGGTGTCGTTCGCGCGTGCATGGCTGGCGGCCTCAGCGCGGGCGACCTCCATGTCGATCTCGCGCAGTCGCGCCCGCGCGGCGTGTTCAGCTGACCGAGCCGTTTCGAGACCATCCCGGATGGTGCGCGCGGCACGACCCAGCTCGCTGAGTGAGCCACGGCGGGCGTCGTCCAGCGTAACTTCGAGGCGCCCGCGCATCATGGTGTCTGCCAGCTGCTCGATCGCCTGTTCGGAGTCGCGCGCGATCGTGATGGCGGTGTTCCTGTGGCGGCCGCGGGTCATGCCCACGTAGAGGCCGGCCGCGTCGACGCCAGGGCCGACGAAAGAGTGGTGGACAGTTTCCCCCTGGATGCCATGCACCGTAGAGGCATACGCAAGGTGGATGTGTTCGGCGGCGTAGTCGTGATCAACCATGCGCATGTCCCCGGAGTCCGTGAAAGATGCGAGGCGAATGCCACCATGCGTGATGCGGGCGATGGTCCACAGCGCCCGGTTGTCGACGCCGAACTCCGTGTCGTTTCGTCGGGTCTGAACGATGTCGCCGACCAAGAGCTGCTGTCCGTCCTGACCAAGCGCAACCCGGTCGATCGCAAGCGCACCTGCGTCGATGCGTTCCTGTTGGATGCGGTCGTTGATCTGCTGGGCGTCGGCGTTTGTTGCAGTGACCAAGGCGACCCGCTCCCCGCGAGGAGCGTGCGTCAGCCACGCGGCGACCATCCGCTCCCGCGCCTCATGCTCGCTCGCCACCATGTCGACGTGTCCCGTTGCGGCCAGCTGATGGGCCACGGCGACGGCGTCCGCGTGGTCCGCAGGTTCGCGCAGCCGCAAGGTCAGGGTGCCATAGCTGGGGTTCTGGAAGCGGTGCACGGCCGTGAGCTCGACGGTTGAGCCGGAGCGGCGCTGCATCGTGGCCATCGCGCCGGAATGCCCGACCGGTAAGGCCTGGAGATGGTCGCCGATCATGGCAATGCCCGCGCCGGTATCGGCGGCGAGCTGAGCGAGGATGTTCGCGGTGTGCAAGTCGACCATGCCGGCCTCATCGACCACGATCCGATCGTCAGCTCTGAGTGGGAAGCGCCGCGGTCCCTGGTAGATGACTCCGGTGGTCGGGTCGGCATCGCCTGGTCGCACCCGAGTCCAGATGGTGCTGCCCGCAGTGTCAGTGTCGAATCGGTAGCCGTGGTCGATGAGCAGCGCGTGAAGGCTGGATGCGGTTGCGCCGATCTGTCGGCCAGCGACGGTGGCCGCCTTCCTGGTGGGTGCGACCACGACCATCCGTCGGCCTTGCCCTTCGAGGACGGTGCGGGCGACGAGCATCAGGGTGGTCTTGCCGGTTCCGGCGGGGCCGGTGATGGTCACCAGCCGGCTCGTTCCCGCTATGGCTGCGGCCGCCTCGACCTGCCCGATGTCGAGCTTCGTGTCCCCTCCCAGCACGTCGTCGGCTGCGCGCGCGATCGCGTCCACGGGGACATCGTCGCCCGCCGTGTTGAGCTGATCGAATCGTGTGGCGAGGTCGAGCTTGGCCTGCGCGGTCGGAAGTGACATGAGGTGCTTCACGTGCGCCGGAACGTCCCTCTCGCCGTCGAGGAAATCGACGGTGTGCCCCTGTAGTGCGCGGCCGGTGAGATCCTCGATCACCTCCTCAAAGACCTCGCGGTCGGCAACGATGCCCGACGCGGCGAGGGCTCGGATCACGCCGGCTCGCACGTCGTACCGGCTGAACCGTCCCCCACTTCCGGCCGACCTTCGGTCGGCATCCGAGATCGCAATTGCGGTCAGCAGATCCCGATCGAGGTCCGCCAGGAGCTGCGATCTAACGATCGCGGGTTCCCGTTGTTCGGTCGCGGATTTGTCCAGAGCGGCGACCTCACCGCGGATCAAGTCTCCCCACTGTGCCTCGTCCACGATCGCCGGCTTGTCGGGACGTCCATGCGCCCACGCCCATCGGTCGATCCACGCCAGAGTCGCGTGGTCCGGATGCTGACCCGGATGGTCCTGCCGCCAGCGAGCGAGGCGCAGGGCTCGGTTCGCTTCGATTTGGTTCGACCGTCTCGAGAGCGATCGCACCAGATGAGCGAGCTCGGTGATCTCCCCGTCGGTGTCGAGGGTGTACCCGTGCCCGGCGAGAGCCGCGACCCACGCCGGATCGGTGCGGGAAGCAAGGTCACCTTCCGCGTTCACGACGGTGTGTAGTTTCATCGCGACCCGCGAGTCGACGTTCGACCACTTTCCGTCCTCGCCGAGCACCTTGACGCTCAACCACAGGTGGCGATGGATATGTGGGTCAAGGGCCCGAGACCGCTCATGGCGCAACTCGACAACCTCGAGCCGAGCGATTGGCTCCCGGATCAGACCGCCGGCTCCACGACGGGCATTCAGCTCGCGCTGCCAGAGACGCAACGTTCGATCCCGAATCCGATCCTGCAACGCGTCGAAGTCACGCCGAAGTTCGGGCGTGAGCATAACGGCGAGGCTGAAGGACTTGGGCATGTTCATCGTCCCGTCCAGCAGCAGATCAGCGTCTGGACTCGTCAGCTCTCGACCGCGCCGCTCGCCGGTCACCGGATCGGAACCGTCCACCCACCGAGCCAGAGCACCAGCGTCCAGCTCGTCCTCCTCGACGCCTGTTGCGGTCACGGTGAACCGCGTCGTCGTCGAGGCGTCCGCAATTGCGTAGCTGACCGCTGCGGCGCCGCGCTCGTATCCCGCATCGCAACCACCACCGAACGCATAGGCGACCGCCTGCCCCACCCCTTCGGACGCCTTGCCTCGCTTCCACCGCTCCAACCCGCCGCGCATACAACAACGCTAGGCGCGAAGGCGTCCATCACACCCGAGTGCCTGCGTGCATCTGCTCAACTCTGTTACTCGGTACGGGAGTCTTCCCGTGCGACGGGTCGAGGGCGACAATGGGGGTGGTCAATGAGAGCCTTGAGCGCGAGGGTTACTTCGCAGGTGGAGATCGGGTCATGCGCCAAATTCGGATCGGCACCGCCGACGTTCAGGCGTCGGACGTTCTCGCGAGCTACTGGTTCTTCGCGGCCGAACGACAGCGGGTCTATCACCGGCGTCTAGCCGGTTTGCCGGGTCCGTGGACGGCAGACCCGGTCATGTCGAAGTTTCGGTTCACGAATGCCTACCGCGCAGCAGACCGCGTCTCCCAGGACCTGATCCAGGTCGCATATGCCGGCTCGCAGTCACCGGAAGACCTGGTGCTTCGGGTTCTGCTCTATCGGTTTTTCAACAAGCCATCGACCTGGGCAGCGCTGGAGTCATCCGTCGGCGAGATCGGCGTCGACTCCTTCGACCTGGAGTCCTACGATCGAATTCTGAACGAGCTGATGGCTGAGGGCCGTCGTGTCTATTCGGCGGCTTACATTGTTCCGCCGCCCCCGTTTGGCGCCGATCGTAAGCACCGCAACCACCTCCTGCTGATCCAACACATGCTTCAATCCGGGATTGTCGAAAACCTTGGTTCCGCGCGGTCGCTGCAGGAGGTTTACGAAGAGATCGCGTCGTATCCGTCCTTGGGGCCCTTCCTCTCGTACCAGTTGACAATCGATCTGAATTACACGACCTTGCTCAGCTTCGGCGAGGACGACTTTGTCATGCCTGGACCAGGAGCCCGGAGTGGGATCGCAAAGGTCTTCCCGCAACTTGGCGGAGTAGCCGCCGAGGACGTGATCCGTTGGATGGTCGATCATCAGGAGGAGGAATTCGAGCGACACGACCTGAGTTTCGATGATCTCTTCGGCCGTCGGCTCACACTGATCGACTGCCAGAACTTGTTCTGCGAGACGGACAAGTACGCGCGGGTCATGCATCCCGACGTACGTGGCGTCGGAGGACGAACGAGGATAAAGCAGCAGTTCGCTGCGCAGGGGACTCCTGCGGTTCCCTACTTCCCGCCCAAGTGGGGCATCAACAATCGCGTCGAGAAGCTCGCGACCGAGCTCGTCCTGGCGTGATCCATGGCTGTTGAGTCAGCGCGTACGATGATCGACGAACTGCATTGCGGCAAGGCGGAGGTCGGTGTCGCCCAACTGGCTCAGCTTCCCTCGTACCAACGGGGAGTCGCCATGCCGCTGGAAGGCCCAGTAGAGATCGATCATCTGGATGTAACTCTGCATGAGCGGGTCCCGGAGATGGTGGTCGATCTCGTCTAGGTCGGTGCCCTTCCGCAGTTGCTGCTCGAGTCCCATCCAGGTGGAGAGTTCGCTGCCGAACTGTTCCCAAGCGGTCGCAAACCGTGGGGAGTTCTCCACCGGGTAGGACTGCGTCGAGTCGCTTGTGAGGACGACGTTTGCTTGCTTGTCGTGACGGTCATAGAGATGGAGTGACGAGGTGAAGAAGACGAGGCGACCCACCTCGAGCTCGACCCAGTGGGCCATCATCTCCAAGAGCAGTGACCATTCGAAGGAGTTGATTCCGGAGAACCCCCACCAGATGTCGGTGCTGCGCGCTGCGACGTGAAGGTGGAGTTGTCCGCCACGTGCAATGAAATGCAGCCAGTTGTTGCAGGGGATGTCGTTGCTCTCAACGAAGTCGCGGTCTGGGTCGAAGAGGGTCAGCGCGGCTCTTCTCGTGTTCGGGTCTCGGCGAAGTAGCTTGACGGTCTCTGCCAACTGGTCGATACCGTTCCAGTCACGCAGACGCGGTCCGTATGCAGCTCTCCAGGTCTCGCCGTCGTCGTCGGAGAACTGCGGTGCGCGTTCGAGGTAGGGGGTGAGGTATGCCAGGTCGTTTCGTCCGGCGAGCACCCACATGGACTCTGCAATCGTGGCGAAGACGTTGTTGTTGCGACCCGGCACGAACAGCAGCCTCTCGGTAGGCCGATCCAGTTCGATGAGTTGCGCACAAATCTCGCGGGTCTGGTGATCCCGCACGGTGACTAGTTGCCCGTCCTCAACGATCTCGCTGAGAAGTGTTGTGAACGCTTCTTCGGTGTTCCGGTAGCGCGTCATAGCGACTGGGTGAGACCGCGGGAGCCGAGTTCGTGAAGGATGAATTCGGTCGTTTCGTCGGGGTTCAGATCCGGAATTGCAATCCCGATCTCATGGTGCTCGGCAAGCAGTGTCGTGTACCCGACGGCTACTCCGTCTCGGTTGTTGGCGTCCAGTTCGTGCGGGGTCCGGAAGACGAAGACAACCGACGGAGTGATCGGGGCCCACACGTTCTTCACCAGCGATTCGAACTGTGATTGCGAGAACCCGGCGCCCTCGAGGGCTCCGCTGTACCAGCCGTAGGCGAGGGTGGACCACCACCAGCGGTCAAGCACGAGGGCTCCCGTTCGTGTGCTTTCGGCCAGCGTCGGCATGTTCTCGGCGTGGCATGCGAGGTGCGCAAGTTGCTGAGCCAGACCCGAAACTGGTCGACGGTCGGAGTCTTCGAGGATGTCGTAGACGTCTTTGCTGAACCGGGCGAACCCGCTGGGCATGTGGGCGAACCGGGTGCTGGCGGGTTCGAGTTCGCTGCGTAGCCGGTCGATTTGGGTGGACTTGCCTGCCTTGTCCAATCCCTCCATTACGATGACGCTGCCTCGTTTGAGTGTGATCGTCATGGCGTGGGTGCTCCTTCTGGTCGAACGATGGCCGCTTGCGCGCCGAATGCGATGAGGTACTGGATCGGGAGCCATCCGTATCCATCGGCAGCCCAGCGAGTGCCCCAACTGTTCTTGATCAGCAGCAGGCGGCCGTGGACGGGATGGGTGAATGCACCGACACACGCGACGGCGTGGTAGCCGCCCTCGTCGACTCGGAGGTCGGGAACGGCGATGATGCCGTCCTCGTCCGGGGTCCGGAACTCGTCAGTTACTTCGATGATTAGCACCACCGGGATCCCAGACTCCAGACTTTCCTCGATGCGATCCTCGGTTCCGTCGTGGGCGAGTGGCAGCGAGGTAAGCCCTGCCTGGTTCCAGGGTGGCGTGAGGCCATCGGGCGGGTCCTGGCTTCCGTCGCCGAGCGTTGGGTCGTATGGCCAGTTTGCAAGAACGGGTTGCCCAGGTCCGCGAAGTGCTGGATCGGCGTCAAGGAGCAGCATGCCCGCGTCCGAGGTCTGGCCCAGTGAGCTGCAGTGCCACCAAATCGCCTCGGGGGCGAGGTGCTCTGGGGTCGCTCCCGCGAGCGTTCGATTTGCTTCATGGGCGCCAGATACGGCGAAGGCGACGCAGAGGGGTCGGTGCTGCTGGTCGAGGATGTCCGGCCCGAGTGAACTGCGGAGGTCGATGTCTTGCCGGTTGGTCACGATGGCCGGTTCCGCTCCGCCGCTTCCTCCTGGAGGAATTCCTGGATGCGTCGTGATCGCAACTCTTGCTCGGGCAGGGCTCGGGCGGTCACCTGGACCGTAACCTGGTCGAGGGGGTGGTCGGGCTCGAATGGCCGCGCGTAGGTGAGGCTCACCGATTCCTGGCCCGCTTCCTGGGCACTGTAGCCGAGCCTCCTTATCGTCGGTCCGCCCACAAGCGGTTCGTGGTCGGAAGCAGCGGCGGCGGACGTGCTTCGATCGGCCACGCGTGCGAGGACATGCGTGGGATCGCTCTTCGTGCCGAGTGGAATGAGCTCTCCCTTTTCGCGACCGACATTGCCGGGCGAGGCGGATCGAGTTCCGGACCTTCTCGGCAGCGCGCGTGGTTCTACAGCTTGGAGTTGATCGTGATCCAGCCATCGGTACCCGGTGCTCGGATTCTCCTGGAGGGCGATGATCACCTCGTCTCCAACGAATACCTCGATGTCGGTCGCTCCTCCGCCGACGGTCCAGATGTCGCCGCGCGGGTTGGTCGGGGTGCGCCCGTCGGTCAGGAGGCGTTTGAGTTGCGCCGGCTTGGTCTTCAGGAGCTGGTCTCGGTTGTTGGCGGAGATGAATCGGGTGTTTGCGAGATGGTGGACGGCCGCGGTGTAGCTGACGTGCATGTCCCTGGCCATTTCGTACACCGTGAGGGGGGAGGCGAGGCCGCCCTTTCGGAGACCGTGTTGGGCGGCAGTCACGTAGACGAGGTCGAGGGGCATCAGGAAGTGAGACGCAAAGAGTTGGGCGTTCTGCTCGCGGGCTTCGTGTGGGTGCCCCTCGATTTGTTCTTCTGTGTCGAGCGCGAAGGCGGCCTGGTCCAAGTACCAGTGCCCGATCTCATGGGCCGCGGTGTAGCGCTGGACTGATGCCGGTCGCTCTGTGTTGATAAGGACTCCGGCGGGATTGCCCGGCACGATCGCGCCGAGCAGGTTTCGCATGGGACGGAACTGAAGTTCGAGCCCGAGCGCTTCGATTGAGTCGAACGGCTCCACAGGTAGTGACGGGTCAATCGAGAGGTCGTTGTGGGCGCGTGCGGCCGCCTGGACGGCGGCGAGCCGCCCAGCGGCTCGCGGAGTCATGACGTCACCCGACCGTCGTCGTCGGTCCGCCGTCGCCACGCCGGGGGGACCCACCTGCGAGGAACTCTGCGAACCGGAGAACTTGTTCCTTGTCCTCCTCCGATAGCGCCTCCGTCGCGCGGTGCAGGGCATTGTCGGCCCCGGCCGGTTCGGCATCCTCGCCGAGCAGCCATTCGACTCGGCGGCGGTAGAGGCGAGCAAGGCGACGCAACTCTAGGGCGCTGACGTTGCGCTTGCCGGTCTCCATGGCATGGACGCTGGTGCGGGGGATCCCGAGGGCTCCGCTGACTTCTTCTTGGGTGAAGCCGAGCACTTCGCGTGCCTCGCGCAGACGGCCAGCGACCACTGTGACTTCGTTGCTGTTGACGGTGTCAGACAACGTTTCCTCCTTGTACTTTCATGGCCCTGGGGTTGGGGCGGATGCGATGGCGAAGGCGATAGCGAGGCCGCCTTCGTGACTGAGCGAAATCGCCCAGTCGACGATGTCAAGTTCATTTGCGCGCTCCTGCGCTGAGCCGGTCAGGAATAGGGAAGGAGCGCCATCCTGGTCGTCGAGGATTTCAATGTCCAGCGGCGAGATTCGCCCGATTCCTTTTCCAAGGGCTTTCATCACGGCTTCTTTGCCGGCCCATCGACCGGCCAGCCGCGAAGTGTCGCCGGCCGCGTACGCGAGCTCTCTGGGTGTCCAGGCGGTAGCGAGGAACGAGGGGTCGTCATCGATCATTGCTTGAAGTCGACCGAGCGCGGCAAGGTCGACACCAACACGGAGTGATGGTGAGGTCATGCGGCAACCGGCTCGGCTTCTGGTGCCTCGGGCAGCGCAGCGCGGGCACGATCGATGAGCGCCGCGACACCCGATTTGCCGCCGTAGTCACCGTGCTCGGCGTTGGCGTACCCGGCGACGACCACGAGCTCACCGACCGCGAATCCCGTTTGCTGACACATGAATGCTTGAAGCCTGGCGAGACCGACCATGTTGCCGTACGCACGCGTGATGAGGTGCCAGTGCCGGTAGACCGCAGTGAGGGACAGGGTGCCCTTGTGCACGCTGAGATCGATGTGGACCAGACACGGGAACCCTTGAGGGCGGCGGTCGGTCGCGGCATACTCCTGAATGCCAACTCCCTCTCCATCGCCGGCGACCACGAGATCGCTGGCGTTCGACGTACCTCGGCCGTTGATCTGCTCCAGGCGCAGGAAAGCGATGCGCTCCTGCAACTGATTTGTGCCGGGCCCGACCTTGCCGGGCCAGGAAATCATCCTCGAAAAGTAAGTGCCGCGGTTGTTCGCCCGAATGCGCACGAGTGAGGGAAGGATTTCTAGATACGCGGCATAAAGACTGTCCGCGGCATCGTCGAGTTCGTCGACCTGGGGCTGAGGAAGGTCAGGAGCCCAGTCGAAGTCGGGCGGCACATAGAACGCTGCCGGGAATAGGGTGTTGGCGACCGTCGACACTTCATGTTGTCCGCGAGAGCGCAGCTCCTCGTCAACCACGAGACGGACCGCGGCTTCGTCGTTTGAGCTCGGTGTCGGGATGGTGACCATCACATTCGTCGCGGTGCCATCCGGCTCGGCGTTCATAGCGGCCAACACCGCGACCCAGGCACTGGATACGCCGCGCTCAGGAGCCATGTAACGGCTCATGATGCACGGCCGATCGACTCGTGGACAAGCCCCGCGACGTCATCGAGATTCGACCAGCGCGCCCGATCGACCTTGGTTACGTCGACGAGTTGGCGGCCAAACGGCTTGTCGAACTTGGCAAGCAACCAAATCACCTCTAGCGAGTCCAGCGCGGACCCCGCGCTGGCGCTACCTGCGGGATCCAGTTTGCGCCGGAGGTTGGTGAGAGCCTTCACCATCGCGGATTCGACGTTGGTGGCACTCATTGAACGGGCGGCGTTCGTCGTCAGCGGCATCCCGTAGAGGTCGAAGACCGCGCCGCTCTCGGCCGGGGAGTCCGGAGCTTGCGTGCGCAGTGGCGCGGTCTGGGCCGCTGCGGCTGTTTGTTTCGCCATGTCCACCATTGTCGGATATTCCGACATTAATGTCAAGTATCACGACAATTAGCACCGTCCCCGGTATGCGCGGCGGCCGCGATTGTACGGAAGGCCTCTAACCAGCTGAGGGCGCTTTGTCGGCTTGACCTGTCTCCGGATGCTGATCCGGACGGCCGGGTCCAGGCGGCCCGAAGTGGCCGGCTGCCTCGGACGCTTTGATTTCGGCGGCACTCATCACCCAAAGATGAATCGTGGGCCACGGGGTCGGAGCCATCGAGCCGCCCTTTATTGTCCTCATGACTCGACGGCCGTACACGAAGAGTCCCCGCTCCCACAGGTCAAGCAACGTTGCCTGGATCGATTCCTGAGCCTCACGGATGGCAGCAAATCCCTGAATTTCCACGTCGCCCGAGATGTCGCCCCAGTCGCGTACGGTTGTCAGGAAGTCGTCGGCCGCTCGCGCTATCTCAGCATCGACGTCGCCCTCGACTGTGCGCATGTAGTAAATCCCCGCGTCTCGGATGAGGTTCCAGAGCTGAAGCCCCGTGATGATCGGATCGAGCGGGATGTCGTCCTCGCCCGAGGCCTTGACTTGGCGGATCGGCTCGTCTCGCTTTTCCTCGGCGAACTTGGCCGCCGCCCATGCCTCGTGCGCGGTCTTGGTCGCCTTGAGAATCTCCACGGTGAATACGTCGGGCTGCTCGTCGACGCGCTTGTGATCGTCAGCGCAGAGCAGGATCAGGTTGAGGTAGCCGTCGATGTCTGAGCGATCGCCGCGCCCACGGGGGCCGCCCTCCCGCTGCGCCACAATGTGCGCCTCCTCGCCCAGGATGAGACCGGGGAGTGTGGCACTGTCGGCCTCTGCGGTTAGCGGCTTCTTGCAGATGGCACACGAGTTGTGCGCTCGACTCCAAAGGAGTTTTCGGGTCTTCGACGAGGGCGCCAACGTCGGTACCTAGAGGTCGAGATTCGATGGGAGTTGTGCTGCCTGGGTTTCGGTCGGCCCGGCGAGAGAGCGCGTCGCCTCGACACCTGCGACTGCCTCGGCGTCGTCCGGTTGGGTCGCCGCCCGGCGGAGGGTCACGAGCTGTTCTGTGATCGCTTGCTCGATGAAACGGGCTTGCGGGGAGTCGGCGTCGATGCTGAGGCGCGGGATGACATCTGTGAGTGCCAAGTTGTGCGCCTCGACGAGCAGTTCCGCTGTTTGCGGCGTCAAGTCACCGGCCGCAATCGCGTACGAGGTGATTTGTTTAAGTTCACCTAGGAGTTCCATAGTCGAGCGGGCACCCCACGATTCTGGGTCACGTCCGTTTCGCAGTGCGTGACCGGCGTCGCCGAAGGCGGCTGACTTGTCTGGGTCGTAAGCCTGGTCGAACAGTATCGTCCCACCGCGGCTAAGGATCGTGACCCGGTCCACGGCAGGCTGTGTCTCTAGTGATCCGATGAGGCGAGAGGTGCCGTCGTAACCGCGGTCGTGGGCAGCGAGACGAGTGAAGCGTGCCGGGTTACCAAGCTTTCGATCGCGCAGGTACCGCGAGGCAGCGGTAACAATACTGAGCACCCGAGGGGCAGCCACCGCCACCACTCGTACCCGGAACCCGGCTTTGCGAAAGCGGTCGGCGGTCGCGAGAGTGAGTTCGGGGTCCCCGAAGGTCCCTTCTAGCAAGAGGCTGTGGCGTTCCTCGAGACTGGATTGAATCGCGGCGCGAACCCAATCCCGGGTAGCCTCGGCCAACATCGCCGGGGCCTGTTCGGGCAGTTTGGTTACAAGGTCGCGGTACCGCGGATGGAAGATTCGGAGATCGTCGCCGCTGAGGGCCACCATTCCCTCATGTTCGGCAAGCAGTCGTGCGCTGGCGCGAGATTTGCCCGAACCTGGCTGGCCGCCCAAGAGTACAAGTGTCGGTGAAGGTTCGCCGCCAGCTGTGGCCTCGAAGAGGGTGGGCCGGATCAGTGTCCGGTAGATGTCGTCGATCTGTTCCGGCGCGATCCGGTCGCCGTCCTCAGCTTGCACCTGAGTCGGCTCCTGCGAGTTCGTCGTTGCGCTCTTGGAGCTGCTGGATATAGCTGTCCACGCTCGCCCGGTCGTACCCGTCGAGATGAAGAGTGCCTTGGCGTACCTCGAACATCTCGGCGCGTGCCGAATCGTCGCCGGCCCGGATGCGGTCGAGAAGTCGCGCTTGAACGCTGCTGGAGAGTTCGCGCATGACGTCGTAGGCGACGATGTCGTTGACGTGCCACATGGATTGCTGCGCAGCCATTCCGATCTCCCTCCATTCGAGCCGATTGTACTCGGCGGCTCTTTCTCTTCCTCGGGGATGGGCAAGGGTGTGGCCCCGGACTTCTCGCCCGAGGCCACACGCACACTCAGGCGGCGGTGTCACCGTCGCCGTGGATCGGCTCGTCTTCGTGAAGGTCCTCCCCCTCTGGCTCGGATTGCTCGTCCGCCTCGTCGGTGCCGAGGACGATCTGCTCGACCTCGGACAGCGGGTATCCCCATGCGTCGAGCTGTGCGAAGTACGCGCGGGCCGTGCGGTTCGGCTGTCGCCAGGTGTGCTTGCCCGTACTGGCTTCTATCGCTCCCAGCACGACAGCGAGGCTCACGTGCCCAGCTCGCGCGGCCTGTGATTCGGCGATCGGGTCGATCGGACTCTGACCCCATTCCGAGTCCTGCGCGTCGAGTCCGAGCAGGGTCGCTGCGAGCCGGTTTCCGCCGCTCAGTCCCGACGCGACCGTGGACCGGTGCGCGGTCAGGGCAGTGGCCACGCAGTGGGCGGCGTCTTTCGGGAGGGTCTTGCGGCCCAGAAATGCGGTCAGCCATTCGCGGCGGACTACCTCGGCGGAGGCCCATGCCTTGTTGTTGGCAATGAGTTCTTTGCGTTCGGCCTTCTGCTCGTCGGTCATAGGACCGCCGACTCCGGTGGTCTGCTTCTTGGTGAACCCGTAGGCCTTGAACTCGCGCAGGTACACGTCGCTGGTTGCCTCGTCCCAGGCGAACCGGACGTAGACGTACTTCTCGGTGATCCCGCCGAGGCTCTCGACGGTGACCGGGTTGCCGTCGCGGGTGACGAGTTCGGCGATGTTGGTGTAATCCTTCTCGCCGTAGTAGGGCGCACGGTCGAGGACGGTGAACCCTTGCTCACGCAGTCTCTCCTGCTCGGTTTCGACCTGCTGGCGGCGTTCCCGCTCGTCGCGCTGACGTTGGACTTCGTGCCGGAACTGGTCCGGTGCGTCCTCCGCGTACTGCACGAGCGACTTGACCGCTTGGGGGTCGTCCTCGAATTCGAGGATCGCCGCCGCCTGGTCGAGGGTGACCTCGTACTTGGTTGCGATCTTGCCCGCGAACTCGCTGTCCGCGACGGTGATCCCGGCCTCGACGACCGTCTTCTTCACCCCGGTGCGCTTGGCGATCTGCGGGACGGTTAGCCCCTCGAAGGCCAACTGCTGAAAGACGGCAGCGCGTTCGGGTTCGGTGAGGCTGGCGCGGTGCTCGTTCTCGGCGAACTGCTCCAAGAGCCTGGTCACCGTGGAGTCGTCGCCCTCCACGATGTAGGCGGGAATGGCAGGTAGCCCGACCTCGCGTGCGGCGAGCACTCGGCGTTGGCCGATCCGCAGGGTCACGGTTCCGTCCTCGTTCCTGCGGCAGCCGACCGGGGTGAGGACGCCATACTCACGGATGGATGCGAGGAACGCGGGGTCGAGTTTGATGGTGGTGCGGATGTTGGTTTCGACCTCGATCTGGGTGGGGTCGATGTGCTCGATGGTGCCGAGCATTGCGGTGTCAGTCATCTGCTGACTCTCCTTCTCTCTTTTTCCATGCCGGGTTGCTCCCGGTACATAGATCGATTGAGAGCGGAGCGGGCGTAGTGCCCGGTCGTGGAATACCGGACTGAGCGAAGCGAGGGAGGATATGCCGCGAAAGCCGGGCACGGAGTCCGCGCAGCGAACTACGATCGGCGGACCGGGAGCAACCTGATCGGGAACGCGAGCCGCATGCGTCGAGTCCTACGGGCTCGACGCCTGGTTATCTCACATGCACGGAGGGTCGGCTCTTGAATTGACAAAGATGAACCCAGTTGAGCTGTTGCGGTACTCTGCTACGGAGGAGGCTCGATGTCCGACACTGGCGAACAGCAGGCAGACAACTCGCAAAGCACTTCGAAAGCCGTTCGACGCGAGAAAGGTCTCCTCCCTCTGAAATCGATCGGGAAGCGGAAGCGGAAGCGGACTCGAGTCGTGTCGTCGAATCGCGGCCGAGGAGACTCAGGAGACGCGGGATGACCAGTGATCGCGTGCATGACAACCTCGTGGCCCTTGCAACCGCGGCCGATCGCGAGATTGACGCTGCTGCTACCCGGAAGGCATCAATCGAAGCTCGTGCCCTCGGGATATTTACTCTGGCTCTCGGCGTGCCAACCCTTTATCTGCTGGTGCGCCCGCCGTTGCACTTGGGCAGTCGTGCCGGCGAGTGCTTGCCGCTGGTGGCGGTCTGGGTGGGATTCATCGCTGCTGCACTTGCCCTGGCCGCGGCCATCGTGGTGGCGTGGCCGGTGGTCATCACAGTCCTCGGCCCCAAAGACATCCAGCGCCTCCACCGAAAGGTCGAAAAGGATGTCTGGATGGAGGGGTTATTACTGCAAGTTCGTGCCGATGTCCTTCATTCTGCAAACCTTGCCAATCAGGTGAAGGGCATTGCACTGGTTGTGAGCCTGCTGACAATACTGCTGTCGGTGCTCGCCTTCGGCATCGGAATCGTGGGATCTCTCCCCGTTACTCCGTGACCATGGCAATCTTTGCCTGGCCGGCTTGAGACCCAGCTGTCTGCTCCGCCAGCCGATCCGGACCCCACCGACCTGTGAAATAGGGTTCGAAGGGTCCGCGTTTCCAATACGCGTCACGTTCCCGGTCTTTGTCGAGCATTTCCTTCGATTGCTTGGCGACCGTTCCGCCCTCGGTCGAGGTGCTTATTTCGTCGCCCGACTCTTCCTCGTTCGAGGCCTCGATGTCCGACTCCCCAGGGCGCGGCAGCCCAGCGAAACCGTAACCGAAGGGGGTCCACTGGATGTGGCCGGGGATGTGGACGAAGAGCGGGAGCACTTCCAGTGCTTCGACTCCGTCTAGATCCTGAGACCATGGTTGGCTGGCGTCGAGCACGATCATGCCTCGCACTGAAGGGTCGCCGTGGATTGCACGCTCGACAACCTCGCCGACCCATACGTACTTGGGCAGTTGGAGCGTTGCCAATACGCGTACGAATTCTGGATCAGTCGCAAGCCGACTGGCAACGCTCTTCTTGAGAGCCACCCCCGTTGTTGCGTAGACGTGGACCGTGTAGACCTCCGTCCGTTCGCGCTCGTCGAAGTCAATATTCAGCTGGCTAAGACTCTTGCGGTACAGAGCGCGTTCATCGGGACTTTCGATCGCGTCCCACTTATCGAGGCGCTCCAAGCGTAGCTTCGCTGCCTGGGCGAGCAGCTTCGTAGCGATCTTCTCGGCTACCGAACTCGGCATCCACAGTGAGTGGGGTAGGGGTACGAGCAGTTCGGTGCTTTCTTCGTCGATCTCGGTAACGAGATCGTTGATGGCCACTAGGCGGAACGGCCCCTCGGCATCGTCGCTGACGATCAGCTTGACGACCTCAGAGTCGCCCGCATCGGCGAGTCGTTCTCCCTCGGGGAGATCCATGTTACGTAGATAGGCCACGACCACTTGCGTGTGCGATATTCCGTAGCGGACCAGGATCAGCGGGATAGCGGAGTTGAGGTAGCGGCAGACGGAGGCGACGAGGTTCCTACGAATCCAAAACTCATCGACCTCGGCTTCGATCGCCTCGGTCGCTTTACGACTCTTTTTTTCCTTGCGAGCATGATCGTCATGCTCTTCTTGGGGGATGGTCTCACCCGCGGCCGCACGCGCGGTCAACACCTTGTTCTCCGCGTCGACGACGTCTTTGAGACCTTGACACCGGTTCTTCTCTTTCCGGAGCTCGTCGATCGTAGCGTGGTCAGCTTTTGTATCTGCCCAGTTCAGATAGCGGGCGTCTCGGAGCACCTCGCGGTCGAGCCGCTCGGGAGGCATGTCTGAGTTACGGAGCATGCTGGACATCTCTTCGACGGAAAGCCCGATCGAGGGATACCGACGGCCGAGGGCTCGGTGGGAATCACCGGTGCGATGAAAATGACCCGTCGCGCGACGCGGAACCGCATTCCGGAGTACCGCCGAGTAATGGCAAATCCACGCGCTGACGTGTGCACAGCGAAGAAGGCTGCCGTCTTGCTCCATGAAGGCAACTCCCGTGGCCGTCAGCTCTATCCCGAAGAGGTTGAGGTGCTCAACGACCGCCGTCCTAGTCTGCTGCGCAACGATCGTGTTGGAAAGTTGCCAGCGACCTGCGTTGTCGTAAATTGTGGAGTTCACAGGAACCAACGAACGCCCAATTCGACCGTTGTATTGGTGGCGGATCACCGAGTAGCCGATGTAGCTCTGGGCGGCTCGTTGGACAAAGCCACGGAGCGACTCTTCCGGCTCCGCTGCGTCACCGAAGAAATGAAACCGCGATGTATACGGCGCCATGGCGCCGAACCGAGTCGCCTGCAACTCCGCGACCTCGCTGCGGGTGTCGAGGTCGTAGTAGTAGTTCTCGATGACCAATGTGCCTGCATGCTCGGAGAGCGCGCTAAAGAGATGGAACCCCGCGCGGCTGGACGGAACAAAGTCCTGGTCTTGCTCTTTCTCACCCTTGGGCGCCAGCATCCTCGCAAGCTTGATCGAAGCCTTGCGCATAACGTGCTCTACCTTGCACGCCTGATCGAGCACCAGAATCGTCCCGCTGCCTATATCTGTAGGCACCGTCAAGTCAGAGCACACAGCAGTGTCTCCAGATCCGCGATCAGTGCGGTCAGATGGTCCGGCGCAGCTTGGCGCGATTGCGAGCAACAACCGAGCGCGATGAACTACGAGAGCGTGAACCCACAACGATTGGCTCGGGGGCCGAGCGTTCCTCGCCCGGAAGCCGAGTGCCAACGGCGTTCTCGATGGCGCGGCGTTGAAGCTCCAGCAGGTCCTGTGTCGGCACGATGACGTGACCTTCGTTAGCAGGCGCCTTGGTCGCCCCGCTCAAGAAGTACACGGTCGCGTCAACTTGCCTGCCGACGGATGCTGTGCGTGCCATGTTCTTCCTCATTTGTGTCACAGTAGGCGCCGCCCCGGGGAGCCCGCTGCAAGAGAATAATGAGTTGCGGCGTCGCTTTGGAGTGGGATTGGTATTGGAAAAGTGTTCTCGAGCCTAGCGGACGGGAGGACACGCCCACTACCAGGAAATTCCCGGGTTGCGAACATCTCGATCCTCACACGTTCAAACTAGCAACTGTATCTCAGTATCGGCGATGCCCGCGCGGGGTGTCGGAAACGCGATTCCGATACCTCGATACGCGTAAGTTGTTACGTGAACGCGGGTGTCGTATCATCATCAAATGCCATCGCTGTCGCTCGACCAGATCCGTGCGCGGTCTACGGCCGCGTTCGGGCAGTCGTACCGAATCGAAGTGATGCTGGCCATAGCAGAGGCAGACAGCAGGCACGTGGCATTGTCCGAAATTTCGAAGAGGCTGCACATCCAGATGAGCAGCGTGCAACGGCCTCTGCAATCCCTAGTCGAGATCGGGCTGCTCACTCGGTCGGAGGACTCCTCCACGCGCACTAAGAACTACATCCGCAATGAAAGCACCGGTTGGCAGTTCGCGTACGAGCTCAGTGGCCTGAAACCTGGTAAAGCAATGGATGCCCTCAAGAGGTTGCGCCCGCCCGACTAGACGCGAGCTATCTAAGGTCCGGCGACAAGGGGGGTTGATCACCCCGGAGTGCGGACGCGCGGATCTCGTCCTCGGTGTTGCCAGTGAGCCGGTTCGCACGGCTGAGCAGCACGTCGATCGCGATGCGGATGAGTGTGTTCTCGGTCAGTCGGGGTCCGCTCCGGTCGGTGCGACGCCGGGCGAGCACACGAACAAGGCGGGAGAGCGCGACGTATTGGTCTTCCCGCACACGTGCTTCTTTGCGCGCCAGTCGGCGGTAGAGCGGAGTCGCTGAGGGAGGGCTTCGTGTTGTCGTCCCAGCGGCGAGCGCGTGCTCCGCGGAACTTGGGTGCGCCGGTTGTTGCCCGCCCATGTCAGGTATCGGCGGCGAAAGATTTGAGGTGTCGGATGAATGCCTGCCGGTCAGCTGAAGGCTCGGTGACGAGCTCGAGTATTCGGCGCCGGAGTTCTGCACGGTCCTCATCGGGAAGATGACGTAGTGGTCGCATGCACCAGTCGAGGTCCTCATCAACGGTGTATCCCGGTTCCGCGACCGTTTTGTCCGGGTAGTAGGTGAAGCCGGCGACGGCGACGCGATAGATGACGGCGTCGACCTGAGATCTGTCGAGCATGGTGAGAACCCTTTCGTGTTGTGACTGCTGTTGATGGTTGGCGAGATGGGCCGCGGTCGCTGGCATCGGCGGATACCTGTGGAGAGCGAGGGGCCCCGGTGACCGGTTGGGAGGAGCGGTGGACGGCGCGCGTCGGCGCGCACCGTGCCCGGATATATGGGCGTTCATAGCCCGATCCCTGCGCTTTCGCCCGGGGACGGATGCTGGTACGCGTACTCAGCCGCAGTCTGAGGCTCGTGGCGTTCTGTCAACCGCAGCCGCTCGTTGATGCTCCGTGCGATCCCGTCGAGGCGCGCCTCTTCGCTCTCCCGCCGGCGAACGGTGTCCGACTTGGTCTCGGGATGGTGTCTCTGGTAGTCGACCGCGCGCATTCGCGCCCACTCTCGGCGCAATCCGTCGATGAGGTGCTGCGGCGTGGACAACTCGCGCTTGAGGCGCTCATCGAGTTCCGGTGTCAGGGGGCGAGAGAAGAACACTTCTGCGGCGGCCGCGTTCTGATCCCGCTCTGCTGGACTGACCTTGTGAAGGCGTCGGACCGGAAGACCCACCTTTAGGCGGCGGCGTTCGCGGTCCCGCCATCGTTTCTGACCGGCCAACTGCCGCTCGCGGTTGTCCTGGTAGTACTGGCGTCGGTACGCCTTCCGCTCCTCGGCGTGCCGCTCGTAGTAGCGCTGAGCCCCGGCTTTCTTCGCGCTTGGGTCCCGGACGTTCTTCTCGCGCAGCCTCGCGTTGATCTCGTCCTTGTGGCCTTCACGCCAAGCAGCGTTTTGACGCCTCTTGGCTTCTCGGTACCGATCCGGGTCCGTCTCCCGCTGCCGTTCCCGGCTTGCGCGGGCCTTCGCCCGACTCGCCTCAACATCTGCGTGATATCGCTCCCGCGCCCGCGCGGCCTTCCGCTCTCGACGCTCGACCGCGGCCCGTTCCTCAGCCGCCTTGCGTCGCATGTAGTCGCGGTTCGCCGCCCGGGACGCCTCAAGGTTCTTCTCGCGCCACTGCTGCCGGTATGCGGCGATCTTCTCTGCGTTCTCGGCTCGATACTGCTTCGTGTACTCGGCACGCTGCTCCCGATGCTCCTCCCGATACTTGCGTCCGTATGCGGAGATCTGCTTCTTGTGCTTCTTCTTGTAGCTGCGCTGCGCTTCGGTACGCCGCCGCTGTGCCTCGTCGTCGTCACCCATCCGATCTCCCGATTGCTATTCCGTGTCGTGTATTGACACGAGTGAACCATCGGATGTAGAACTGTGTCAAGTAATCGCAATAGCGAATCCGTGACGCGGAAAGGCATACTGAGGAGGTGAAGATCGACGTGCGTACACCCGACGGCCAGCGCATGGCGTCCAAGCACGCCACGCTGCCGCTCGGGTCCGCGTTGCGGATCACCCCGGCGTTCACCGCCACCGCTACCGCTGACGACATCGGAGTGGAGACCACCATCGAGGCCGTCTACTCCCCCGACTCGGGCCGGTACCTGATCGTCGCAACGGCCCACCGGGCCACCTCTGAGAAGGGCGAGATAACGCCCACCGTGCTGCGCCAGGTTCGGCTCGGCGAGCTTCTGTCCGCCGCTGTTCCGTACTGCGTGGCGGTGGACTTCGAAGGCAAGCAGCGAAGCGTGCACGACCTCCTCGCTACCGGCGGCCGCGTCGTCCCGGAGCCGCTTGCGGCCGTGGCGGTCGCTGCGGGACCCACCGCCGACACGCTCGGACTCGTCCACCTCATCTACGGTGTCGCGGCGCTCGCGGCGCTGCCGCCGATGCGCGCGGTCGCCACCGAGCTCGGGATCCCCGAACGCACCGCGACCCATTGGATCGCGAAGGCACGAAGTGCCGGGCTGCTCGACGGCATCACGTACGCCGTCGGCCGCCAGCCGGATGGACACAAGCGAGCCGAGTAGCGCCAGCGCCGGCTACCCAGCTATGCAGGGCAGCAGCGGCAGCCTCTTCTACTCGGAAACCGAAGCGGCCGCCCGCTTGGGCCTGCACCGCACCACCCTGCGCGCACTCGCGATAGCCGGTCGCGCGCCGGTCGAGCCGATCCCGCTCACTGAACACCGCCGCGTGTACCGACGCGCGGACATCCATCGTCTCGCGGGACTCGAGCCATGAGCGTCGAGCGTCGCCAGAGCAAGACCGGAGGGGTGCGCTACGTCGCGCGCATCAAGTCCGGTCGCCAGCTCATCGCGTCCAAGACGTTCGACCGCAAGAGCGATGCCGAAGCGTGGGAACGCGAGCAGCGCCGCGCCCTCGCGTTTGGCGAATTCATCCCACCGACCCGCAGCTCCACCCGATTCTCGGAGGTCGCCGAACAGTTCCTCGAATCCCGGCGGGGCCAGATCAGCCCGCACAGCTGGCGCACTGACCGCGACAACCTGGCCAACGTCCCCGCGTGGTTCGGCGCGCGACCGCTGTCCTCCATCGGGGAATCGGAGATCCTTGCCTACCTGACCGAGCAGCTGTCGACCAAGGCCCGCTCGACCGTGCAACGCGCCCGCACCACCCTAGGCACCGTCTTCGCGTACGCGGTCCGGGAGAAGATGCTTACCCGCAACCCGACGACCGGCGTCCGGATGCCACCAGGCGAGCGCCGCAAGTCCGAAGGCATTGAGACCTTCACCGACGCCGAGCTCGCACACACGCTCAAACTCCAATACGAGATCCGGCCGCACATGGCTGCCGTCACCGAGTTCCTTAGTCTCACGGGATTGCGCTGGTCTGAACTGCGCGCCCTGCGCGTACGCGACCTGGAGCAGGTGCCCAACCGCGCGATCCGCGTCTCCCGCGCTCAATCGGATGGGTATGCGGAGAAGGGGACTAAGACAGGCAAGACGCGACTGGTCCCCCTCACTAGGCGGGCCCGGGAGATCGCCTCCTCCCGCGCCGTCGGCCGGAAGCGGACTGACTATCTATTCACCGGGGAGACAGGGCTGCAACTAGGAGGTGGCCTGTTCCGCCGCTTCGTGAAATGGTCCGAAACCGCCCCTCCCGGTCGCACCATTCACGACCTGCGCCACTACGCCGCCTCGACGTGGCTTCGCGCGGGCATTCCTGTCAACCAAGTCTCGCAATGGCTCGGGCACGCCAATCCGAACACCACGTTGAAGATCTACGCCCACGTCCTCGGCGAGGAACAGGACACCGCCGCGATCGCGCGCCTCGACGCGATTGACGCTTCCCGGACCAACCCCGCGTCGTACCAGCAAGGGCCGGACTACCCCACCGCCAGCGGCCCCTCCATTTAGCGCCCGCCGCTATCGAGGGCCGTCCTGGGCCGGCATCGCCCTCGCGAGAATGACAAGCGTGTCACGGGGGACATTGGGGGGACATTTTGGCCCAGTTCAGGAGAAACCTGAGAGCGCAGTTTGCCCGATTCTTTGGGTCGGAATGTGCCTCTGATCAGGGCTTATTTGCGGAGACGGAGGGATTTGAACCCTCGGAACCCTTGCGGGTTCTCCACCTTAGCAGGGTGGTGCACTAGGCCGAACTATGCGACGTCTCCAGTAACGTCAGCAATCATAGCTGGAACCCACGGGATGTCAGGAATCGGGCATCCAGTCAGCCGGGGCGGATTCGCCTCTTGTCCTCCAAAAGGCGGACACCTAAGATCGACTCACGGTATACCCGATGCCGACCCGTGTCTGGCTGGCTCCTGAGCGACGACTCGGAGCCAGCCAGCTCCACGAACTAGTCCTCGTCGCCGCTGGAGACCTGGGTGATCGAGCAGGTGTAGTCGGCCGCAGTCTGACCCTTCACCCCTTCAATCACCGGCAATCCACTGTTGTCGACCGGCGCTGCCGTCGGGTCAGGCGTCGCGACCGGCGCGTTGGGATCGATTGTCGAGCCGCGGCCATCCGTCGTCTCAGCGAGCACGAACGGCTGATCAGCCGCGATGAGGGCCATCATCTCGTCGCCCGTTGCCGTATCGGGGCGCACCTTGCCCGCGTAGATGCCATCGCCGCCGGTGTTGCCCGGGTACTGCACGAACGTCACCCGCTCGAGAGGGATGTTCTTGAGCGCCAGAGCGATCGACACCATGGTCGACACATCCGCCAGGCTGCTCGACAGCGTCATGCTGCTGACCGCGGCGTTCGCCAGGTTGTAGAGCTTCTTCACGTCGCCGAGGGTGTCCGAGCTCTTGAGAGTGCGCACGAGCGAGGAGAGGTACACCTGCTGCGAGCTGATGCGGGTGAGGTCGCTTCCGTCGCCGACGCCGTGGCGCGAGCGGAGGAAGGCGAGAGCGTTGAAGCCCGACAGCTTCCACGTGCCGGCCGTGGGAAGGTCGATGCCCGTGTACGGGTCGTACATGGGGGCCGTGATGCACACGTCGACGCCACCGATGGCATCGGACATGTCAACTACGCCGTCGAACGTGATCATGCCGGCGAACTGGATCGGCAGGCCGGTCAGTTCCTCCACGGTGAGCACCACGCAGGGCAGGCCACCGTAGTAGAGCGCCACGTTGATGGGCTCGGTCGAGTAGCCCTTGGTATCACCGGAACCGTCATCCCACGGGCACTCGGGGATTCCGACGACCATGTCGCGGGGGAAGCTGATGGCGACGGCGTTGGTCTGGTCCTGCGAGACGTGCAGCAGGATGTTCACGTCGTTGAGCACGGAGCTGTCGTCGGCGACATCGCCACCGATGCCGTACTGGCCGCCACGGGTGTCGCTGCCGACGATCAGGATGTTGAAGCCACCCTCGATCGCACCGATCTGCGGCGGCGGGCCCTCGGTCTCACCCACCAGGGCAACAACCGTGCGCTTCGAGTAAATGCTGTTGAACGCGATAGCACCGACGGATACCCCGCTCACGAGGATCACGGCCAGTGCGGCCGCGACGAACTTGGCGATCGTTCCCCACGGGCTCGCCTTGCGCAGTCGACCGTGCCGAGCCAGACCGGGCGCGGAACTACCGCCGCGCACCCGCAGTTCGGAGCGGGAGCGCATCTCCGGTTGCGGTTGCAACTCGCTCATGGAAGTTCCTTTCGTCACCCGACGGGACGTGATCTATAGACGCGGAGGGCGTGGGATTCGAACCCACGAATGCTTTCACATCACCAGTTTTCAAGACTGGCTCCATCGGCCGCTCGGACAGCCCTCCCGAAACCCAAGGTCCGAGTGTATCCGATGCCCGACGCCGGAGCCTGTAGCAGGGTACCGACGGCGGCTGTCAGAAAGCCGAGAGCAGCACGGCCACGCCGTCGTCGAGGTCGCTGAGGGTCTGCTCGTTGGCGACCGCTCGCACCTCTTCGGGCGCCTGGCCCATAGCGACTCCCCGGCCCTCGGCCGACGCCCACTCGAGCATGTCGATGTCGTTGCGACCGTCACCGACCGCCATGACGCGGGAGCGCGGCACCCCCAACAGCTCACGCACGCGCTCGAGCGCCGTCGCCTTGTTGACGCCGTCGGGAGCGATGTCCAGCCACGCCGTCCATCCCACGTTGTAGCTGACCTTGTGCAGGCCCATCTTCTCCACGACGGAGAGGAAGTCCTCGATCTTGTGCTCGGGGGAGATCACGACGACCCGGGTCGCGTGCGTGATGAGGAGCTCCTCGAAGCTCACCTTCTCGCTCACGGCGCCGAGGGTGCCGTCCGGGAAGTAGCCGGTGTACCGGTAGTGCCCGTGCTCGTCCTCGACCGCGTAGTTGGCCGAGTCGAGGTTGCCCCGAATGGTGGTGAGCACCTCGCTCGGGTCGAAGGTCTCAACGTGGAAGCGCGAGTACCCCATCACGGCGTCGGGATCGCGCTTGAGCGTGATCGCGCCGTTCGAGCAGACGACGTACTCGGGTTCGATACCGAGCCGCTCGAGTATGGGCAGCGTCATCGCCACGGAGCGGCCGGTGGCGAGCATGACGGCGTGACCCGCATCGCGCACCCGGCCGACAGCCTGCACCACGGGATCGTTCATCACGCCGTCCTCGCGGAGCACCGTGCCGTCCACATCGAGCGCGATGAGCCAGCGGTCCGTCATGACTGGGGCTCGAACAACTCGAGGCCACCGAGGTAGGGGCGCAGGGCATCCGGAACAACAACCGAGCCGTCTGCCTGCTGGTGAGTCTCGAGGATCGCGACCAGCCAACGGGTGGTGGCGAGGGTTCCGTTGAGGGTGGCGACCGGGGTCGTCTTGCCCGACTCGGTGCGGTACCGGATGTCGAGTCGCCGGGCCTGATAGGTGGTGCAGTTGCTGGTGCTCGTGAGTTCGCGGTAGGTGCCCTGGGTCGGCACCCACGCCTCGATGTCGAACTTGCGGGCGGCGCTCGAACCGAGGTCGCCGGCCGCGACGTCGATCACGCGGTAGCTCAGCCCGCAGGCCTGCAGCATCGACTCCTGCCAGCCGACGAGGCGCTCGTGCTCCTCCTGCGCCTGCTCGGGCAGCACGTACGTGAACATCTCCAGCTTGTTGAACTGGTGCACCCGCAGGATGCCCCGGTTGTCCTTGCCCGCGGAGCCCGCCTCCCTGCGGTAACAGGTCGACCATCCGGCGTAGCGCAGTGGGCCCGCGGACAGGTCGAGGATCTCGTCGGAGTGGTATCCGGCGAGCGCCACCTCGCTCGTGCCCGTGAGGTAGAGGTCGTCGGCGGGTAGGTAGTAGATCTCGTCTGAGTGCTCACCGAGGAAGCCGGTGCCCGCCATGATCTCGGGTCGCACGAGCGTCGGGGTGATGAGCGGGATGAACCCCTCGGCCAACGCCTTGTCGAGGGCGAGGTTCATGAGCGCCAGCTCGAGGCGGGCGCCCACGCCCTTGAGGAAGTAGAACCGACTGCCCGACACCTTCACGCCACGAGCGATGTCGATCGCGCCGAGTAGTTCGCCAAGCTCGGCGTGGTCGCGCGGCTCGAAATCGAAGGTCGCCTTGGTGCCGACTTCACGCAGGGTGACGAAGTTGTCCTCGCCTCCGGCGGGCACGTCATCGATGACGACATTGGCGATCGAGCCGGCGATCGCGGTGAACTCGGTCTCGGCATCCTGTGCCACCTGCTGGGCGGCCTTCACTCGCGCGGCCAGCTGCTGCGCCTCGGCGACGAGGGCCTGCTTCTGCTCTTTCGGCGCCGCCGCGACGGTCTTGCCGAACGCGTTCTGCTCGGCTCGAAGGCTCTCGAACTCGCCGATCGATGCGCGTCGAGCACCATCGGCGGCGATGGCCTTGTCGACGATGTCGACGGATGCCCCGCGCGACTCCTGCGAGCGCCTCACTGCCTCGGGGTCGTCGCGGAGCAGCTGGGGGTCGATCACCCGTACAGCCTACCCAGCGGATGCCGTACCGTTGGCAGAGTGACGAACCCTCGGGATGGGAAGAAGAACCGCGCGGCGGTCGTCTACAACCCCGTGAAGGTTGAGCTCAAGAAGCTGCGCAAGTCGGTCACTGCGGCCACCAAGTCGGCGGGCTGGGCCGAGACCGTGTGGTTCGAGACCAGCGAGGATGACCCGGGGCAAGGAGTGACGGCGAGCGCCCTGCGACGCGGCGCCGATGTGGTTCTCGCGGCCGGTGGCGACGGCACAGTGCGGGCCGTCGCGGAGGCGCTCCGGGGCACCGGCGTTCCCTTGGCCGTGCTGCCGTCGGGAACCGGCAACCTGCTCGCCCGCAACCTCGACCTGCCGCTGTCGAATCTCGATGCGAGCGTCGGCGCGGCCTTCACCGGCGATGCCCACCCGATCGACTTAGGCGTTGCCGAGATCACCCGCCCGGACGGCGTGACCAGCGAACACGCATTCCTCGTGATGGCGGGGCTCGGGCTCGACGCCAAGATGATCAAGAACACCTCGACGCGCCTCAAGAAGGCCGTCGGCTGGCTCGCGTACATCGACGGCATAGCCCGGTCGCTTCCGGAGCTGAAGCCTGTGCGCGTGCACTTCCGCCTCGATCGCGAGATCGTGCGGTCGATGAACGTGCACACGATCATCGTGGGCAACTGCGGGGTGCTCCCCGGCGGATTCCTTCTCATGCCCGACGCCAAGCCCGACGACGGCATCCTCGACGTCGCCGCCCTGCGCCCCCGCGGACCGTTCGGCTGGGCGAAGGTCTGGCAGAAGGTCGCGTGGGAGAACGGGGTGCTGCGCAAGTCGGCGATCGGGCGCAAGATCATCGACCTGTCCAAGGACGTGCGCGACGTCACCTACTTCACGACCCGCGACCTGACCATGACGGTGGATGTGCCGCAGGAGTTCCAGCTCGACGGCGACGAGTTCGGGGTCGCGGCATCCGTGCACACCTGGGTGGACGCGGGCGCGCTCACCGTGATGGTGCCGCGGGCGTAGCGTCACCCCCTCTTCGCCGCGCCCCCACCCCCCTTCGCCGAGTTCGCCTGGATGACCAGTCAGGGGCGCCATCCACCGGACATCTAGGCGATCTCGGCGCGAGCATGCGCTCGGAGCTGTGGATGACCGCCGCGCGCAACAGCGAGGTTCGTGAGGCTGAGGGCGTGAAGCGCGCACCGTTGCCGCCTGCCCTCTCTGCGGCGCCCTTTTCCGTTGCGGGCTCGGGTCTTTCGCGAAACAGGCTCCGGGCGGCCGACCTCGACCGCTCGATCTACGGGATGCGCGTGAACGCGAACCAACCCCTGGATCTAGTTACGCGCTGTCGCACCATCGCACTCAGAATTCGGGATGACGCGATCGTCAGTCACGCAACCGCGGCGATGCTCTGGGGCGCACCCCTACCGCCCCATGTGGAGCGCGAGCGTTCAGTCCATGTCTCGGTGCCGGCTCCGGAGTCGGCGCCGCATGCGCGGGGTATCTGCGGTCACTCCACGACCCGGCTTCCGGGGGATGTCGCGAGCCGAGCGGGAGTTGCCGTGACTTCCCCGGCGCGCACGTGGTGCGACCTGGCGGCGGTGCTCGACCTCGGGGACCTTGTCGCGGTGGGTGACTACCTTGTCTCACGACGGCTGCCGCTCGTGACGATCGCCGAGATTCGCGGCCGCCTCGAGCTCATGCGCTCGGGCCGCGGCATCCGGCTGGCCCGGCGTGCGGTCGATCTGGTGCGGGATGCATCCGAGTCGCGACCCGAGTCTCGGCTCAGGGTGATTCTGGCTGTCTCGGGGTTGCCCGAGCCGACCATCAACCACACGCTCGTCGACACCGAGACTGGCAAGCACCTGCGGCCGGACTTCTTGTTCGCCGAGGCGAAGGTGATCCTCGAGTACCAGGGTGACTACCACCGCAGCAGGTCACAGTGGCGGAGGGACATGACGCGCCGCTCACGGCTCGAGGCGCAGGGCTGGTACGTGATGGAGATCAACGCAGACGATCTCGGAGATCCAGTGGAACTCGTGGCTCGCATCCGCTCGGTGCTGGCCCGGCGGGCACGGTGATCTGCTCCGAGTTCGCCTAGATGGTGGGTTGGCGACGCGGAACACGGTGCATCTAGGCGAACTCGGCGAGAAGGGGTGGGGTGGTGGGGTGTGGCGCGGGTGGGGCCAGGGGAGTGCGCGCTAGCCCTCGCCCGCGATCAGCCCGCGCAGCCAGTCGCGAGCGTCGACGAACGCGTCGTTGTCGTAGCGCTCAACGACCGTGATGCGCTGCTTGTCGGCGCGCGGGTAGCTGCCGAGGAAGATCACGTGCGGGCTGAAGCGCTTGAGTCCGAGCAGGGCGTCCGCGACCCGCTCGTCGAGGATGTGCCCGTCGAGGTCGATGACGAAGCGGTAGCGTCCCAGGGCGTCGCCGATGGGCCGCGATTCGAGCAGGCTCATGTTGACGCCGCGGGTGGCGAACTGCTCGAGCATCTCGAGCAGGCGTCCGGCCGTGTCATCCGGAAGCTCGGCGATGATCGAGGTCTTGTCGGAGCCCGTGGGTTCCGGCAGCTGCGCCGTGCGCGACACCAGCACGAAGCGGGTTACCGCGTTCGGGTTGTCGCCGATACCCTCGGCGAGCACGGTGAGGTCGTGGTGCTCGGTGATGCCGGGGGGTGCGACCGCAGCATCCGCCTGGTCGGTCTCGAACAGGGATGCCGCGGCCGCGACGTTCGACGTCGCCGGGATGTGCCCGTGCTCCGGCAGGTGCTCATCGAGCCAGCGGTGGGTCTGCCCGTAGGCGACCGGATGCGCGTTGATGACCTTCACGTCGGCGAGCACCGTGCCGGGCCGGGCCACCAGCACGAAGTTGACGGGCACGAGGTACTCGCCGATGATCCGCAGGCCCGGGATCGTCGCAAGAGCGTCCTGGGCCACGCTCACGCCGCCCTCGATCGAGTTCTCGATCGCGATCATCGCCGCCGTGCTGCGACCCGAGATGACGTCGTCGAGCGCCTCGCCGACATTGTTCACCGAGCGCCACTGCTTACCCTGCGCCTCCGGCACCTGCTTGAGCGCGGCCTCGGTGAAAGTTCCGGCCGGCCCGAGGTAGCTGTAGGTCTCGTCAGGCATGGTCACCACTGTACTGGCGTGCCACTATCGACCCATGAACACTCGCGCGGGACAGCCGGCCCAGCCCTCCGACCTCATCGACGTGCACGAACTCATCGCTGCCTACTTCGAGAAGGTCCCGGATGTCTCGATCCCCACCCAGCGCGTCGTGTTCGGCACCAGCGGCCACCGTGGCTCCTCCCTCGACACCGCGTTCAACGACACCCACATCGCCGCGATCACGCAGGCGATCGTGGAGTACCGCACCGCCCAGGGCACCACGGGACCCCTGTTCATCGGCAAGGACACCCACGGCCTCTCCCGCCCCGCGGAGACGACCGCGCTCGAGGTGCTCGTCGCCAACGGCGTGCGCGTGCTCGTCGACGAGTTCGACGACTGGGTGCCGACGCCAGCGCTGAGCCACGCGATCATCGCGTACAACGCCGGGATCTCGCATCTCGACAAGCTCGATGACCGGGGCGGGCAAGCCGACGGCATCGTCATCACCCCCAGCCACAACCCGCCCCGCGACGGCGGCTTCAAGTACAACCCTCCGCACGGCGGCCCGGCCGACAGCGACGCCACGAGTTGGATCGCGAACCGCGCGAATGAGCTGATCGCGGGCGGCAACCGCGATGTGAAGCGGGGCGAGGCGTCCGGGGTCGAGACCTACGACTTCCGCGGCGCGTACGTCGCCGACCTCAAGAACATCATCGACATGGACGCGATCGCGAAGGCCGGTCTGCACATCGGTGCCGACCCGCTGGGCGGCGCGAGCGTCAACTACTGGAAGGCGATCGCCGAGACCTACGGACTCGACCTCACCGTCGTGAACCCCGAGGTCGACCCGCGCTGGGCGTTCATGACGCTCGACTGGGACGGCAAGATCCGCATGGACCCGTCCTCCCCCTCGGCGATGGCTTCGGTGCTTGCCCACCAGCACGACTACGACATCCTCACGGGCAACGACGCCGACGCCGATCGGCACGGCATCGTCACGCCCGACGGCGGGTTGATGAACCCCAACCACTACCTGGCCGTCGCCATCCAGTACCTCTACACCCACCGCCCTCAGTGGCGGTCGGATGCCGCGATCGGCAAGACCCTCGTCTCCAGTTCCATGATCGACCGGGTCGCCGCCCACCTCGGGCGTCGGCTGTGGGAGGTGCCGGTCGGCTTCAAGTGGTTCGTTCCCGGCCTCGTCGACGGAAGTGTCGCCTTCGGCGGCGAGGAGAGCGCCGGCGCGAGCTTCCTGCGCCTCGACGGCACGGCGTGGACGACCGACAAGGACGGCATCCTGCTCGCCCTTCTCGCCAGCGAGATCCTCGCCGTGACGGGCAAGACGCCGTCGCAGCTCTACGCCGAGCTGGTTGCGGAGTTCGGCGACCCGGCCTACGAGCGGGTGGATGCCGCGGCCTCCCCCGAGCAGAAGGCTCGCCTCGGCAAGCTCAGCGGTGCGGCCATCACGGCGACCGAACTGGCCGGCGACCCCATCACGGCGAAGCTCTCGGAGGCCCCGGGAAATGGCGCGGCCGTGGGCGGCGTCAAGGTCACGACCGAGTTCGCCTGGTTCGCAGCTCGCCCGAGCGGCACCGAGGACGTCTACAAGATCTACGCCGAGTCGTTCCGCGGGCCCGAGCATCTGAAGCTCGTGCAGGCGGAGGCCAAGTCGATCGTGGATGCCGCCCTCGGCGGCTAGCGTCAGCCCGCGTAGTCGGGGGCGGGCGGCAGCCCGAAGAACTCCTCGAGCGTGGTGATGCCCGTGGTGTGCATCTCGGTGGCGAGTTCGATGCCCACGTAGCGCATGTGGTACGGCTCGTACTCGTAGCCCGTGATGTCGGTCTTGCCGTCGGGGTAGCGCACGATGAACCCGAAGCGGTAGGCGTTGGCGGCCAGCCACTGGGCGTGCGGGGTGTCGCCCCAGCAGGGCTCCAGCGCGCAGCCCTGGTCGGGCAGGGCGTTGATGTCGATGGCGAGGCCCGTCTGGTGCTCACTGTGGCCGGGGCGCGCGCTCGTCAGGTCGGCGCCCTCCTGGCCGAGACTGTCGACCCAGCCGGCGTACACGCTCTCCTGGGTGGAGTAGCTGCGGTAGGCGCTCTGCGACTGCATCTCGAGCCCGGTCTCCGAGGTGAACGCGGCAAACATCTGCACGACGGCATCCGCTGCCTCGGGCCGGAGGTAGGGCTCGTAGACGTACGGAACCGGCACGAGCACGGTGTCGGGCGAGTAGTCGACCGGGTTGAGCGGGCGCAGCTTGTTGACCACCACCCACAGGCTGGATGCGTCGTCGATCGAGTTGGCGCTCTTGTCGAACGTGGGGGTGGGTGTCGGAGTCGGCGTGGGGGTGGGTGTCGGAGTGCTCCGGCTCGGTGTGGGCGTCGGCGCGGGCGCAGGGGCCTGAGGGGTCAGCAGCACGATCGCCGCGACCACGGCAATGACCACGACGGCGGCAACGATGCTGGCCACCACGATGGTGCGACGACGGCGCACAGCCTTCGATGGGCGATTGCGCGGACGGAGTTCTGACACGTCGTCGATCCTAGTCAGCGCGCCGGGGCGTGGGGTTTGCACTGGGACTGCGGAGGGTGTAACTTTGCACTCTCCGCAAAAATCTTCCTCGCACTCCTACCGTTAAAGGAACCATGTCCAGCGCACTCTCCAAGGGCAAGCAGCAGGCACAGGCAATCGCCGACGCCGGCGGCGTGATGACCCACCGCCAGATCCTTTTCGTCATCTTCGGCCTCATGGCCGGAATGTTCCTCTCCTCCCTCGACCAGACCATCGTGGGCACCTCGATGCGCACCATCGCCGATGACCTCGACGGGCTCAGCCTGCAGGCGTGGGTGACCACCGCCTACCTGATCACCTCGACCATCGCGACGCCCATCTACGGCAAGCTCAGCGACATCTTCGGTCGCCGCCCGCTGTTCATCATCGCGATCGTCATCTTCCTCATCGGGTCACTCGCCGCTGGCTTCTCGACCTCCATGTACGAGCTCGCGGTCTTCCGCGCACTTCAGGGTCTCGGCGCTGGTGGCCTCATGGCCCTCCCGCTCGCGATCATGGGCGACATCCTCGCCCCCCGCGAACGCGCGAAGTACCAGGGCTACTTCCTGGCGGTGTTCGGCGTCTCCAGCCTGATCGGCCCGCTCGTCGGCGGACTCTTCGCCGGAGCCGACCAGATCCTCTTCATCACCGGATGGCGCTGGGTCTTCCTCGTCAACCTTCCGGTCGGCATCATCGCGCTGGCCATGGTGCTGCGCTTCCTGCACATTCCGCACACCCGTCGCAAGGTGCGCATCGACTGGTGGGGGGCCGCGACCGTCGTCATCGCCCTCGTGCCGCTGCTGCTGGTCGCCGAGAAGGGCCGCGACTGGGGCTGGGACTCGTTCTACGCCATCACCTGCTACATCGTCGGTGGATTGGGCATCGCCGCGTTCATCATCAGCGAGAAGCTCATGGGTGACGACGCCCTCATCCCGCTGAAGCTGTTCAAGCACCCGACGTTCTCGATGTCCACGGTGCTCGGTGTACTCGTCGGCTTCGGCATGTTCGGCGCCATGATGACGATCCCGCTCTACCTGCAGCTCGTCAACGGCGCGACGCCGACCGAGAGTGGACTGCTGTCGCTTCCGATGATCCTCGGCCTCATGATCTCCTCGATCGCGAGCGGCCAGATGATCGCTCGCACCGGACGCTACCGGGTGTTCCCCACGCTCGGAACCGCGTTCATGGCGGTCGGCTTCTTCTGGCTGACGTTCCTCACGGCCGACAAGCCCCTCATCTGGATCATGGTCGGGATGCTGCTGATCGGCCTCGGTCTGGGTCAGCTCATGCAGACCCTCACGATCGCCGCGCAGAACTCCGTGGGCCCGCGGGACATCGGCGTAGCCACCAGCTCGTCAACGTTCTTCCGCCAGATCGGTGGCACGCTGGGCACGGCGATCCTGTTCTCGGTGCTCTTCACGCGCATCCCGCAGACCATCGCCGACGCGTTCGCCTCGACGAGCGTGAAGGACGGCATCGCGGCGGCAGTGGCCGACCCGAAGGTGCTCGCGGACCCCGCCAACAAGCAGATCCTCGAGCTGTTCCAGCAGGCGCAGAACGGTGGCTCTGTCGGCAACGCGCTCGACGGCGACACCTCGTTCCTCAACGGGTCTGACCCGCGTCTGGCCGCACCGTTCCTCGAGGGCTTCAACAACGCCGCCGTGAGCGTCTACTGGGTCGCGCTGGCCGTCGTTCTCATCGCGTTCGTGCTGAGCTTCTTCCTCAAGGCGGCTCCGCTGCGAGCCAAGTCGGCCCTCCAGGAGAACGCCGATGCGGATGCCGCGGTCATCGCCCAGGAGGCGGCCGACCTCGCCGGCGCGATGGTTGCACCCGACCTGGACACGACGCACGAGGCATCCGAGCCCGAGTCTGCACCGACCGGGAAGCGCCCCAAGCGCACCACCTAGCGGACTTTTTTCCGCGCACGTCGAGCGGCGTCCGACCCCCGCATTTCCGCGGGAGTCGGACGCCGCAAGCGTTTGCAGGCTCTGGGGTTCCGTGGGAGCGCTCTCAACCAGTACTTGACAGGGGTCGCGAGCGCTGCCTAGTGTGGGCCGCGGTTCCGTGAGAGCGCTCTCAACCACCACGTGAGAGCGCTCCCAACTCGCCGGGACCGCCCTGCAGTACCCACCACGCACACACAAAGGAGTGACCGTGAGAACATCACGACGCACAATCGCCGCGACCATCGCCGGCGCCGCAACCCTCGCCCTCGTAGTCACCGGATGTTCGGCAGGAGGAGGCGACTCGAGCGACGAGCCGGTCACCCTCACCCTCGCGACGTTCAACGACTTCGGCTACACCGACGAGCTCCTCGCCGAGTTCACCGCGGAGACCGGCATCACGGTCATCCACAACAAGGCGGCGACGTCGAACGACGCTCGCGCCAACTACTTCCAGAAGCTGGGCAACTCCGGTCTGGCCGACGTTGAGGCCGTCGAGATCGACTGGTTCACCGAGGCGATGCAGTACTCCGACCTCCTCGCGCCCGTTGCCGACGACCTCAAGGGCCGCTGGCTCGACTGGAAGGAAGCCGCCGCGACCGACGCTGCCGGCAACCTGATCGCGTACGGCACGGACATCGGCCCGCAGGGCATCTGCTACCGCTCCGACCTGTTCGCCGCCGCTGGCCTGCCCACCGACCGTGCCGAGGTTGCGAAGCTGTTCGATGGCGACTGGGACAACTTCTTCTCCATCGGCGCCCAGTACACCGCCACGACCGGCAAGCCGTTCATCGACTCCGCCAACTCGGTGCTCCAGGGCATCGTGAACCAGTACGAGCTCGCATACGAGGACACCGACGGCAGCATCATCGCCACCACCAACCCCGACATCGAGGCCGCCTACAAGGCTGTCGTCGAGAAGGCCATCCCGATCTCGGCCTACTCGGGTCAGTGGAGCGAGGACTGGTTCGCATCGATGGCCAGCGGCGAGTTCGCTGCCATGCTCTGCCCCGGATGGATGCTCGGCGTCATCTCGGGCAACGCTCCCGACATCACGGGCTGGGACATCGCTGACGCGTTCCCGGGCGGCGGCGGCAACTGGGGCGGCTCGTACCTGACCGTTCCGGCCAACGGCGCTCACGTCAAGGAGGCCGCGGAGCTCGCTGCCTGGCTGACCTCGCCCGAGACGCAGCTCAAGGCGTTCACCAACGCGGGAACCTTCCCGAGCCAGGTTGACGCTCTCGCCAGCGACGAACTCGCCGGCGCAACCAACGAGTACTTCAACAACGCCCCCACCGGCACGATCCTCACCGACCGCGCCAACGCCATCACCGTGGCGACCTTCAAGGGCCCGAAGTACTTCCAGTTCCACGATGCACTGCAGAACGCAGTGACTCGCGTCTTCGACGGCCTCGAAGACGAGCAGACGAGCTGGAACAACTGGGTCACTGAGGTTTCGGCCTTCTAGTTCCCGAATGGGGGTGCGGGTCGCCAGCGGCCCGCACCCTCGTCGTTCCCCGTCCCGCGAACTGATCCGAAAGCACCCCCATGAGTACCGCCACCGCCAAGAGCCCGAAGCAGGTTCGGGTCGTCTCGTTCTCGCACCGGATGAGCCGCTGGGACCTCAAGCTCTCGCCCTACCTGTACATCTCCCCCTTCTTCCTGATGTTCCTGGTCGTCGGTCTCTTCCCGATCATCTTCACGGCCGTGATCTCCTTCCAGGACTGGGATCTCGTGCGGGGCTCCGGCAAGTTCGTCGGCTTCGACCAGTACATCTGGATCCTTCAGCAGCCCCACTTCTGGACCGCGCTGCGCAACACCTTCAGCATCTTCCTGCTCTCCACCATCCCTCAGCTGCTCCTCGCGATCTTCATCGCGGCGATGCTGGACAGGAACATCCGGGCCAAGACCTTCTGGCGCATGGGCGTGCTTCTGCCCTTCGTCGTCGCGCCCGTCGCAGTCGGCCTCATCTTCAACGTCGTCTTCGCCGACAACTTCGGCCTGGTCAACGGATTCCTCACCGACATCGGTCTGCCGGCCATCCAGTGGCACAAGGAACCGTTCTGGAGCCACGTGGCGATCGCCACCATGGTCAACTACCGCTGGACCGGCTACAACACGCTCATCCTGCTCGCATCGATGCAGGCGGTGAACCGTGAGTACTACGAGGCTGCGACGGTCGACGGCGCTGGCCGGTTCCGGCAGTTCCTGTACATCACGTTGCCGTCGCTGCGGCCGACCCTCATCTTCGTGGTCATCACGTCGACCATCGGCGGCCTTCAGATCTTCGACGAGCCGCGCGTGTTCGACCAGTTCGGGCGCGGCGGTGCCGGCCAGCAATGGCTGACCATCACCCTGTACCTCTACGACATCGGGTGGGGCCAATGGAACTTCGGTCGAGCGGCTGCCATGGCGTGGATCCTCTTCGTCATCATCCTGCTCATCGGACTGCTGAACCTCCTCATCACGCGCACCCTGGTGCGCGATGAGGGCACCCGCGTGGTCAAACTGAGCCGCCGTGAACGCAAGGAGCTCGCACGATGAGCACGACACCCCCCATCGCCATCGTCGAGGAGAGCATCCCCAACGAGCGCCAGCGCCGTCGAGGCGAGCGCACCACGCGCATCCGCGGCAACCGACCCGGCTTCGTCGTCTACGCCGTGCTCGCGGTCGTCTTCATCAGCGCGGCGTTCCCGCTCTGGTGGTCGTTCGTGATCGGCTCCGGGGATGCCTCGTCGCTGCGCGAGCGCCCGTGGTGGCCGGGCGGCAACTTCCTCGCGAACGCTCTCGCCGTCGTGTCCAACCCCGCTGTCAACTTCTGGGCAGCGCTCTGGAACTCGATCTACTCGTCGTTCCTCATCGCCGCGTCGGTGGTCATCACCTCCACGCTGGCGGGCTGGGCATTCGCCAAGCTGCGTTTCCTTGGTGGACCGGCCCTGCTGGCGTTCGTCGTCGCGACCATGGCTGTTCCTCAGCAGCTGGGTGTCGTGCCGCTGTACATCCTGTTCTCCGACCTCGGCTGGACGGGGTCGATCGGCGCCATCATCCTGCCGGCGTTGACGAGCGCGTTCGGAGTGTTCTGGATGACGCAGTACCTGCGCCAGGCCGTGCCCAACGAGCTCATCGAGGCAGCTCGAGTCGATGGCGCAACCATGATCCGTACGTTCTGGACTGTGGGCGTTCCCGCTGCCCGGCCAGCCGCGGCCATGCTGTTCCTGTTCATCTTCGTGGGTGCCTGGAACAACTTCTTCTGGCCGTTCATCGTGCTCGACCGGCAGAACCCCACCCTGCCCGTCGCGCTGTCGCTGCTGCAGTCGAACTACTTCGTCGACTACTCGATCGTGCTGGCCGGCGTCGTGCTCGCGACGGTCCCGCTGCTGCTGCTCTTCATCTTCGCTGGGCGCCAGCTGGTGAGCGGTATCATGGCTGGCGCAGTCAAGGGTTAACGGGCCGTGACTCTACATCTCAGAGAGGACTCTGTCGGCATGTCCGCAGACGCTCACCGTACGTTCCCGCCCACCTTCCTCTTCGGCGCGGCAACCGCGGCCTACCAGATCGAGGGCGCTGCCCACGAAGACGGCCGAACCGACTCGATCTGGGATGCCTTCTGCCGCGTGCCCGGCGCGGTGGTCGGTGGCGACAACGGAGACGTCGCGTGCGATCACTACCACCGCTACCGCGACGACGTCGCGCTGATGGCCGAGCTGGGGCTGCAGACCTACCGCTTCTCCACCTCCTGGTCGCGCGTGCGGCCCGACGGCGGAGCGGTCAACGCCCGAGGCCTGGACTTCTACTCCCGGCTCGTCGACGAGCTGCTGGCGCAGGGCATCATGCCCTGGCTGACCCTCTACCACTGGGACCTGCCGCAGGCGCTCGAGGAGAAGGGCGGCTGGACCAACCGCGACACCTCCTACCTGTTCGCGGAGTACGCGGCGAGTGTTCACGACGCCCTCGGCGACCGCGTCACCGCCTGGACCACACTGAACGAGCCGTGGTGCGCGTCGTTCTTGAGCTACATCGGCGGCGAGCACGCACCAGGTCGGCAGGACCCTGCGGCGGGGCTCGCGGCATCCCACCACCTACTTCTGGCCCACGGGATGGCCGTGCAGGAGCTGCGCTCCCACGACTCGAGCCTGCAGCTCGGCATCACCCTCAACCTCACTGTCGCCGACCCGGTCGACCCGTCAGACGAGGGTGACCTCGACGCCGCCCGTCGCATCGACGGTCAGTTCAACCGTTGGTTCCTCGACCCGATCTTCCGCGGGTCGTACCCCGAGGATGTGCTTCAGGATGTCGCGGGCCTCGGGTTCGAGTCGGTGGTGCAGCCGGGCGACCTCGAGATCATCTCCTCCCCCATCGACGCGCTCGGGGTGAACTACTACCACGGCGAGGCCGTGAGCTCGAAGCCTGCCGAGCACGAGATCACCACTCAGGCGCCGTCGGCGCGGCCGAAGCGCTCCCCGTTCCCGGCGGCCGACTCGGTGCACTGGCACCGGCGCGACCTTCCGGTCACGGCGATGGACTGGGAGGTGCAGCCCGAGGGCCTCACGCGCCTGCTGATCCGCGTGCACGAGGAGTACACCTCGGGTGCCGGGGTCTCGCTCGCGGTCACCGAGAACGGCGCCGCCTACACCGACGTGGTCACCGCGGACGGCGCCATCCACGATGCCGATCGCGTCACGTTCCTTCAGTGGCACCTCGCCGCCATTCTCGACGCGATCGACGCCGGAGTGCCGGTGAGCGGGTACTTCTACTGGTCGCTGATGGACAACTTCGAGTGGGCCTGGGGCTACGACAAGCGCTTCGGAATCGTGCGCGTCGACTACGACACTCAGGCGCGTACTCCGAAGGACAGCGCAATCGCTTACACCCGCATAATCACTGGGCGCGCGCTGCCCGATTCTGCTGGCTAGACTGCCCCCATGACCCTGCATTCGCCAGCCCGACGGGTGGCGCCCACGCTCGAGGCCGTGGCTGCGGAAGCCGGGGTTTCGAGGTCGACCGTGTCTCGTGTGGTCAACGGCTCGGAGCACGTGCGACCGGATGTCGTGACCGCCGTCACAGCGGCCATCGAACGACTGAACTACGTTCCGAACCGGGCCGCCCGCAGCCTCGCGAACCGCCAGACCATGGCCATCGCCCTCGTCGTGCCCGAGGACACCACGCGGTTCTTCGGCGACCCGTTCTTCTCCGAGATCGTGCAGGGCATCACCCAGGGTCTCGAAGACAGCGACTACGTGCTCAACCTGCAACTGGCGAGCCCGTCCGCCCCATCCGAGAAGACCATCCGCTACCTGCTCGGCGGCAATGTCGACGGAGCGATCGTCGTGTCGCACCACTCGGGCGACGACTTCTTCACGACGCTCGATGCCACAATCCCCGTGGTGTTCGGTGGTCGACCCTTCCACCCCGAGGCTCACCAGAACTCGTTCGTCGACGTCGACAACCGCGCCGGCGGTGCACTGGGCACCCAGTATCTGATCGATCTCGGGCGCCGACGCATCGCCACGATCGCCGGACCCGAGAACATGCAGGCGCCCATCGACCGCCACCAGGGCTGGCTCGATGCCGTCACCGCCGCGGGCCTTCCCACCGACCTGGTCGTGCACGGAGACTTCACCCTGGCCAGCGGCGCCGCCGGAATGCGCGAGCTGCTCGACCGGTCCGGCGAGATCGACGGCCTGTTCGTGGCCAGCGACCTGATGGCCACCGGAGCGATCTCCGTGCTGCGTGAGCGGGGCATCCGGGTTCCCGAGGATGTCGCGGTGGTCGGGTTCGACAACAGCTCGGCCGCGACCAGCGGGTCGATCGGCCTCACCACGGTGCACCAGCCGTCGCGCGAGATGGGCGCCGAGATGGCCCGGATGATGCTGGCCATGCTGCGCGGTGAACGCCCCGAGCGCGAGCGCGTGATGCCGACGCGCCTCGTCGTGCGCGACAGCGCCTGATCGGTCGCCTCGGTAGGCTGTCCCCATGGCCAGCGAGGTGATTCAGGACGTATCGATGAACCGCTTCGAGCTGCTCGTCGACGGCGAACAGGTCGGGCTGTCGGACTACCGCATCCGCGACGACTCGCTCGTGATCCTGCACACCGAGATCGACCCGTCACGCCGTGGGGAGGGTCTCGGTGACCTGCTCGCTCGGGGCATGCTCAACCTGATCCGCGCCGACACCGACCATCGGGTGGTGCCGCTGTGCCCGTTCACGAAGAAGTGGATCGATGAGCACGAGGACTACCAGGATCTGCTGACGCGCTAGGCACCGCTGGTTGAGTAGCGCGAAGCGCGTATCGAAACCTAGTCGTCCTTGGGCTTCAGGTCGATCTTGACGTTGCCCTTGTAGATGTCCTTGTCGCCGTCACCGGGCAGCGGCGCGGGTGCCGGAAGCATGGTCTGGCGGTCGAGCTCGATCTGGGACTCGTACCGCGACGGGTTGAAGACCTCGTCACCGATGCCCATGAGACCGCCACCGGCCTTGCCCGAGGTGCGGCTCTTGTTGCTCAGGTCGATCCAGCCGAAGTGCTGCGCCACGAATCCGAGCGCGATGAGTACCGCCGCTATGCCCAGAAAGATCAGCCAGTCCACGAGGCAAGCTTACGTTCCGCGCGTCGGAACGACGACCGGCCGGCCACCAACCAGGTGCAGTTCGACGGGCAGTCCGTACACGCGCTCGATGCGCTCCTCGGTGAGCACCTCGACCGGCGAGCCGATCGCTTCGAGACGTCCGGAGGCCACGAGGGCCAGCCGGTCGGCGTAGGCACTCGCCAGCGACAGGTCGTGCACCACCACGACCACGGCGCGACCCTCGGCAGCGAGCCCGCGGGCGATGCGCATCACATCCTCCTGATGCCTGAGGTCGAGGGATGCCGTCGGCTCGTCGAGAAACACGGTGCCCGCGCGTTGCGCCAGAACCCGGGCGAGCGAGACCCTGGCGCGTTCACCGCCGGAGAGGGCCGTGTAGCGGCGGGTGGCGAGGTGACGGATGTCTGTGGCATCCATCGCCTCAGTGACCGCCCGCACATCGTCGCGACCCTCGAGGGTTCGCGCCCAGGGGGCCCTGCCCATCGCCACGACCTCGGAGACGCGGAAGGGGAAGCTCACCGAGTTCTCCTGCGTGAGCACGCTACGCAGACGCGCCAGTTCGGTGTGCCGGATGCCGCCGAGCTCACGCCCCCCGATGGCCACTGTTCCGCGGGTGGGGCGCCGTTCGCCACTGAGCACCGCGAGCAGGGTGGACTTGCCGGCGCCGTTGGGTCCGACCAGGCACAGCACCTCGCCGGGGATGACGTCGAGACTGACACCATCCAGGACGGCTACGCCGTCGAGGTCGACTCCCACCTCGGCTGCCGTGATCACCCGCGACGAGTAGGGGCTCATGCCCAGCCCCCGCTCTGGCGGCGCTGGCGGAAGAGCAGGAAGAAGAAGAACGGTCCGCCGACCAGTGAGGTGAGCAAGCCGATCGGAAGGTCGGCACCGGGCACGACCGAGCGTGCGAGCAGGTCGGCGTAGACGAGCAGAGCCCCGCCGCCGAACGCGCTCGCCACGATGAGGGGGCGGTGCGAGGGGCCGATCGCCATGCGGATCACGTGGGGCACGACGAGGCCCACGAAGGCGATGATGCCCACGAACGCCACGGCGACGCCGGTGAGCAGGGCGACGAGCACGATCGATCCGACCCGCAGGTGCTCGACATCCACCCCGAGGTGTCGGGCGTTGCGCTCGCCCAGCGCGAGCAGGTCGTAGCGCTTGCCGAGCAGCACAGCGATGACCGTGCCGACCACGCCGACGACGGCCACGATGATGACCTCGCTCCAGCGCGAGCCGTTGAGTGATCCCAGCTGCCAGAACACGATCTGCTCGCGGCTACCGGAGTCGGCGACGAAGAGCATGAAGGCGAGACCCGCCCCGGCGAACGCGTTGATGGCGATTCCCGTGAGCAGCAGCGTGACCACCTCGGTGCGGCCGTTCGCGCGAGAGACGAAGTAGACGAGCAGCGTCGCGCCGAGACCGCCGAGGAATGCGAAGATCGCGAGGCTCCCCGTGCCTAAGGCCGTGACGCCGAGCACGATCGCGATCGCGGCACCCAGCGCGCTGCCCGACGAGACACCGACGACGCCGGGTTCGGCGAGAGGGTTGCCGAAGATCGCCTGCATCACAGCACCCGCCACGGCGAGCGCCGCACCGACCGTGAGCGCCATGGCGATCCGCGGGAACCGCACGATCCACAGCGTCGACTCGACGATCGGGTCGGTCGGGGCCCACGAGTTCGGGATGCCCACCGCGCGCAACACCGACCCCACGACCTCGGCGGGGCTGACCGCCAGCTGCCCGAGCATCGCGGAGGCGACGACACCCACCACGAGCAGCACTCCCAGGCTCGTGGACAGTACGGCGGCGCGCGTCCTCACGGCACCCGCTGCAGCCATTCCTCGGTACCGAACTTCTCGGTAACGAGCTGCTGCGCCTGGGCCAGCTCCTCGGGCGTGATCTCGCTCGGGGTGAGTCCGTAGAGGCCGCGGAAGGTGCCGACCATCTTCTCGATGATCTCGGCCCGCGGAAGGCCGGTCTGGGTGCGCAGGGGATCGACGCGCTTGTTGGCACTCTTGGTGCCCTTGTCGCTCATCTTCTCGCGGCCGATGCGCAGCACTTCGACCATCTTGTCGCCGTCCATGTCGTAGCTCATGGTCACGTGGTGCAGCACGGCACCGCTGCCGAGGCGCTTCTGGGCGGCGCCGCCGATCTTGCCGGTGGGGCTGGCGATGTCGTTGAGCGGCACGTAGCTGGCCTCGATACCGAGTGCCTTGAGAGCGATGATCACCCACTCGTCGAGGAACGCGTAGGAGTCGGCGAAGCTCATGCCCTGCACGAGTTCGGTTGGCGCGTAGATCGAGTAGGTGATGACCGACCCGGCCTCCATGAACATCGCGCCCCCTCCGGAGATTCGACGCACGATGTCGAAGCCGTACTTCTTGGCGTTGTCGAGATCGACCTCGTTCTTCACCGACTGGAAGCTGCCAATCACGACGGCCGGCTTCTCCCACTCCCAGATGCGCAGCGTCGGCTTGCGGCGACCGGCACCGACTTCTTCGGCGAGCACCTGGTCGAGCGCCATCTGCACGACGGGGTCGAGGGCGGGCCCCATGATGAGCTGCCAGTCGTAGTCCCGCCACCCCGTGGCACTCGCGAGCGCACGGCGGATCGCCGTGACGACGGCGTCGGGCGTGAAGCCCAAGAGCGACGCGTCATCCGGGAGACCGGCCTGGATCGCCTTGGCGATGCGGGCGGCGTCGGCATCGGCGGGCAGACCGTTAACCGCCGCGTTGATGGCCGCGAGGGCCGAGTCGGGCTCGAGGAAGAAGTCTCCGGCGAGGCGGAAGTCGTGGATGACGCCGTCGGTGGTTTCGAGGTCGACGACGACGAGCTTGCCACCAGGAACCTTGAACTCGCCGTGCATAAGGCAAGCCTAATCAGTCGCGGGTTGAGTAGCGGCCGAAGGCCGTGTATCGAAACCCGCCGTGATTTCGATACGCCGCTTCGCGGCTACTCAATCCGCGGGCACGAACTCCCCGTGCCCGTTCGCGACCAGCCGGGCGCGCAGGCGCAGGGCCGCGGCGTCCAGGTCGGCGGGCTCGGCGTTGCGCTGGATGCCCGTGTGGCTGTACTCGAAGACGGTCCACGACGGCCAGACGTGCAGGTGGGAGTGCGGAACCATGTAGCCCTCGTACATGACGCCGACGCGGGGCGACCCCCACTCCTCGCGCTGGGCGAGACCGATGAGCCGGCCCACCCGGAAGATGTGCTGGGCGACCTCCTCGCTGAGGTCGAGCCAGTTGTCCACCTCCTCGAGCGGCATCACCAGGGTGTGCCCCGGTTTGCGCGGCTCGATGGTGAGGATCGCGAAGCAGGTGTCATCCCGCCAGATGAAGCGACCCGGCGAGTTGCCTCGCAGGATCTCGGTGAAGACAGAGGTCATGCGGTCAGGCGCGCGTCCAGCCAGGCCACGAGGTCGGCGATGACCTCGTCGCGGTTCGTCTCGTTGAAGATCTCGTGGCGAGCACCGGGGTAGACGATGGCCTCGACGTCGGAGAGTCCCGAGCGCGTGACATAGTCCGAGGCCAGCTTGGCGACACTCTTCTCGCCCCCGAGCGAGTCGGCGCTTCCGATCATGATGAGAATCGGGATGTCGCGGCCGAGCTTCTTCGCCGGCTTGCCGAGCAGGCGCAGGGCGTCACCCAGGCCGAACAACTTGATGGTGTCGGCGTAGAAGGTCTTCGGATCGTCGGCGAAGGCCTTCGCCACCGACGGGTCACGGCTCAGCCACTCGTTGGGCGTCGAGTACCCCTTGTTGAGGTCGCCGCCGTTCATGTCGCGCAGGGTGCGGTAGGCGGTGCCAGTCAGAACGACGGCCTCGTAGTCCTCGGCGTCGGTGTTGACGATCGTCTGCGCCATGAGGGAGCCCCACGAGTGTCCGAGCAGGGCGAGGGGCAGGCCGGGGTTCTCGGCGCGGATGATCGTGGTGAACTGCTGCAGCGCGGCGATGGTCGCGCGCAGACCGCCCGGGCCGAGGCGTCCGAGTCGAGACTTGTCTCCGGCGTGCTGCGTGATGCCGGTCTCACCGTGGCCGCGGTGGTCGTCCGCGTAGACGCTGTAGCCGGCCTGAGCGAGGGCCTGTGCAACGTGGTCGTAGCGCAGGGCGTGGTCGCCGAGCCCGTGGGCGAGCTGCACAACGGCCTTCGGCTTGGGCGCCTTCCACACGTAGTAGTGAATGGTCACGCCGTGGGCGTCGACGTACGAGTGGTCGGTTCTCTCAACGGTGGTCTTCGGCACGGAGCCTCCTCGCTCAGCCCTATCGTACGGGGGCTAAACAGCCTCCGCGCTTTAGTTAGCATGGCTAATTTGCTAGGCTAACTAATCGTGACCGACGACCTGGACGACGAGCTGCGCATTGCGATCATGCGGCTGGCCCGACGGATGCGCCTGGGGCGCGCCGACGAGGACGTCACCGACGGCCAGCTCTCGGTGCTCTTCGTTCTCACCAAGCACGGGGCGCAGACCCTGGGTGCCCTCAGCGAGCACGAGCGGGTCACCCCGCCCTCGATGAATCGCACCGTCAACGCGCTCGAGAACAACGGGCTGATCGTGCGCGAGTCCTCCCCCGACGACGGTCGCAAGGTGCTCATCACCCTCACCGATCGGGCCCGCGCGCTCGTCGTCGAGACTCAGCGCCGCCGCGTCGCCTGGTTCTCCCGGCAGCTCGCCTCGCTGTCAGCAGGCGAGCGGGGGGCGCTCGACACCGCGGCCCCGATCCTGCGCACCCTCGCCGACTCGTGAGTGCCATGTTCCGCAGTCTGCGGGTCTTCAACTACCGCCTGTGGTTCGCCGGCGCTCTCGTCTCCAACACCGGCGCCTGGATGCAGCGCACCGCCCAGGACTGGATCGTTCTCACCGAACTGACCGACCGGGATGCCGCGGCCCTCGGCATCACCATGGCGCTGCAGTTCGGTCCGCTCCTGCTGCTCATGCCCGTGGCGGGACTCATGGCGGACCGCTTCGACCGCAGGCGCCTGCTCATGTGGACCCAGGGCATCCAGTGCGCGCTTGCTCTGGGCCTCGGCCTGCTGGTCGTCTCCGGTCACGCGCAGCTCTGGCAGGTGTACGTCTTCGCGCTGCTGTTGGGCATCGCGACCGCTATCGACGCTCCGGCCAGGCAGTCCTTCGTCTCCGAGCTCGTCACCGATGCCGACCTGTCGAACGCGGTCGCCCTCAACTCGACCTCGTTCCAGAGCGCCCGACTGGTCGGCCCCGCCGTCGCGGGCGTGCTCATCGCGTGGATCGGCTCCGGTCCCGTCTTCCTCATCAACGCGCTGTCGTTCGCGGGCGTGCTCGCCTCGCTCGCCTTCATCCGCCGCAAGGAGCTCGTCGCCTCCCCTCGCCTCATCCGGGCTCGAGGCCAGATCCGCGACGGCCTGCACTACGTGCGCACCCGTGGCGACCTCGTCGTGACGCTCGTCGCGGTGTTCCTCGTGGGAACGTTCGGCTTCAACTTCCCCATCTTCATCTCCACGATGTCGACGGTGGAGTTCGGCAAGGGGGCGACCGAGTTCGGACTGCTGTCGTCGATCATGGCGGCCGGCGCTGTGACGGGATCGCTGCTCGCGGCCCGGCGAACCAGGGCCCGACTCGTGGTGGCGGTCGCGGCATCCGCTGCGTTCGGACTGGCCTGCGTGCTGGGTGCCATCGCACCCACCTACTGGCTCTTCGCTGCGACCCTGGTGGTCATCGGCGTTGCATCGCTGACCATGATGACGACGGCGAACGCCTACGTGCAGACCACGACCGACCCGGCGTTCCGTGGTCGGGTGATGGCGCTGTATCTCGCCATCTTCGCCGGCGGCACGCCCATCGGTGCGCCGATCGTCGGCTGGGTCGCCAACGTCTACGGTCCACGCTGGGCGCTCGCGATCGGCGCGGCATCCGGCCTGATCGCGGCGGTCATTGCCGGGTTCTGGATGCTCCGCCGCCGCAACCGGCTCATCGCCGAGTCGGCCGTTCCGCTCCCCGCCGCACCCTCGTCACCCGAGGACCGGGAACTGGCAACTCAGGAGATCGCGATCGTCGAGTCGACCACCGACCGCACGAGCTGAGCGGGCTCAGTCGAGCTCGAGCACCAACCGCATCGCGTCGCCGATGGCGGAGAGTTCGGACCGGCTCACGCGACCCACGAGCTTGCCCAGGCGACCGGGATCCACCGCAGCGATCTGTTCCACGAGCACCCGGGTGTGTTCGTCGCCGATGGAGATGACCGGTCGAAAGGACGACGGGCGCGCCGAACTCGATGTCGGGGCGACCAGGAGCGTAGACAACGGCAGGTCATCCGACTGCACTACGACTGCGTACCGAGCACCGGACTGCTCGTGTTCTCGAGCACCCCGGGGCGCCTTCAGCTCGTGGATGTCACCGCGCACGAAGCTCTTCCATGTGGGCCAGTATTGCGGCGCTCTCCGCTCGATCCTCGACATCGTCCACAAGCATTGAGGCCTCCAACCTCATCTGCTCCCTCTTGCGGAGACGAACCGAGTCGAGAAGCGCCTGCCTGATGGCCGCTGACGTACTCGTGCCGTCGGCGGTGAGTTCGGCGAGCGCGCGGTCGGACGTCTCATCCGTTCGAAAATTCACGACAGTCACGAGGAGAGACTACCGCCTGCGTAAGACAATTGTCATACGCTACGCCTCGCGGGTGATCTCCACCGTCACGAAGAGGGTCGAGCCGAACGGCCCCGCGTAGACGCCACGCAGCGGAGGCACGTCGTTGTAGTCGCGACCACGACCCACGAGTACGTGGCGATCGCCGATGTCGATGAGGTTGGTCGGGTCGAAGCCGCGCCACTCGCCGCCGCAGAACCACTCCACCCACGCGTGGGACTCGCCCGCCACCGTCTCACCGATGCCCGCGCTGGGCTTGGGGTGCAGGTAGCCCGACACGTACCGAGCCGGGATGCCGACCGAGCGCAGCGCGCCGAGCGCCAGGTGCGCGATGTCCTGGCAGACGCCCTTGCGCACGGCCCACGCCTCGGCGGCGGTCGAGTGAACGCCGGTGACCCCCTGCATGTACTGCACGGCGTCGCCGATCGCGGTGGAGATCTCCAGAGCGGCATCGCAGGAGTTCGTGTGCTTGGCGGCGATCTCGCTGGCCAGATCGACGACCTCGGCCGGCGGCGCCGTGCGCCGGGTCTGCTTGAGCTGCTCGACGGTCTCGGTGGCGCGTTCGACGGCGATCGCCAGGTCATCCCAGCCGATCGCGTCATCCGCGTGGGGCCGGGGACGAACCTCGACGAGGCTCGTCGCCGTGAGGGCGAGCTCCTTGTGCGGGGTGAGGATCTCGAACGACGAGACGCGGGATCCCCAGTAGTCCACGTAGTTGTGGTGACTCGAGATCGGGAGGATCTCGAGGTTGGAGAACAGCACCAGTTGCCCGTCGGAGCTGACCGGCAGCATCCGGGCCTCGTTGTATGACGCCGTGACGTCGCCGCCGTAGTGGAAGCCCGTCATGTGCTTGATGCGCAGCCGGTTCACGAGGTCTCCCCCACCCAGCTCGGCGCCGCATTGGTCGGGAAGTAGCGCTGGCGGATCGCTTCGGATGCGGCGCTCGTCGCCAGTTGCACGTTGTCCATGTGCATCGTGAGGTCGACGAGGATCTCGGAGATGGGGCGGTACTCGAGCTCGCTGCGGATCTGGCCGAGCAGTCGCTGCGCCTGGTCGGAGACGCCGACCCGGTCGGCGCGCGGCTCGATGTCGCGCATGCACTGCTCGGCCCGCGTGACCGAGAACAGGATGCTGCGCGGGAACAGCCGATCGAGCAGCAGGAACTCCGCGGCGTTGCGCGCGCTCGGCACCCCACGGTAGGTGCGCAGATACGCCTCGTACGCGCCACACGAACGCAGGATGGTCGTCCAGCTGGGCCCGGATGCCTCGGTCAGGCTGCGAGTGGCGAGCAGGCGCGCCGTCATGTCGGCGCGCTCTATCGAGCGACCCAACGTGAAGAACTGCCACGCCTCGTCCCGGCTCGTGGCCGACTCGATGATGCCCACGGCCAGCGCCGAGCGCTCGCGCACCCAGCCGAAGAACTCGTGCACCTTGTCGCTGGAGACCTTGCGAGGCATGCGCGCGCGGGTCGTGTTGAGGCACTCCCACAGCTCGGTGGAGACGATCTCGCGGGCGCGGCGGGCGTTCTCGCGGGCCGCCCCCAGGGAGTAGGCGATCGACGCCGGCTCCGAGCGGTCGACGGCGAGGATCGAGAGGATGTCCTGTCGGGTGAGCACCGCGTCATCCGGTGCCTCGCTGCCCATCACGCTCAGCAGGGAGCGGCAGGCGAGGTCCTCCTCGATCCACGGGTCCTCCAGCAGCAGCTGGAGGTGCACATCGAGGATGCGCGCGGTGCCGTCGGAGCGCTCGATGTAGCGCCCGATCCAGAACAGTGATTCGGCGATGCGGCTCAGCATTCGGCACCGCCCGCTGGTTGAGTAGCCGCTTGCGGCGTATCGAAACCCGTTTCGGCGGTTTCGATACGCGCGCTCTGCGCGCTACTCAACCTGCTCTGCATTTCGATACGCGCGCTCTGCGCGCTACTCAACCGGCCCTGTTGCTGCTGCTCCTGCTGACCGTGACCGAGCGGGCGATCGTGTGGTGCGTGGTCCTGCTGCGACGCCTTCAGCATCTCGGGCGTGATGATCGAGATGGCTTCGGTCGCGGCGGCCTGACCGGCGACCAGCCCCTGGATCGAGTGGCGCGTGACCATCAGCGGATCCTGACCAACGACCCAGGTGTCTTTCGAGCCACCGCCCTGCGAGGAGTTGACCACGAGCTCGCCCTCGGGCAGCGCCACCCGCGTGAGTCCGCCGGGCAGCACCCAGATGTCGTTGCCGTCGTTGACCGCGAACGGCCTGAGGTCGGCGTGCCTGGGGCGAATCCCGTCGTCGACGAGCGTGGGGATCGTGGACAGCTGCACCACCGGCTGGGCGATCCACCCTCGCGGGTCGCGCAGCAGGCGGCCCTTGAGCTCGGCAAGTTCGTCTTTGGATGCTGCAGGGCCGATCACGAGGCCCTTGCCGCCGGAGCCGTCGACTGGCTTGACCACGAGCTCGTGCAGACGGTCGAGCACCTCCTCGAGGGCTCCCGGATCTTCGAGCCGCCAGGTGTCGACGTTCTTGAGGATCGGGTCCTCACCGAGGTAGTAGCGGGTGAGCTCGGGCAGGTAGGTGTAGACGAGCTTGTCGTCGGCGACGCCGTTGCCGACCGCGTTGGCGATCGTGACATTGCCGAGGCGCGCGGCCAGCAGCAGGCCGGGGCTGCCGAGCATCGAGTCGGCGCGGAACTGCAGCGGGTCTAGGAACTCGTCGTCGACGCGGCGGTAGATCACGTCGACGCGCGTGGGGCCCGCGGTGGTGCGCATCCAGACCCGGCCACCGGAGCAGAACAGGTCGCGGCCCTCGACGAGCTCGACGCCCATGAGGCGGGCGAGCAGGGTGTGCTCGAAGTACGCGGAATTGTAGACACCGGGGGTCAGCACGACCACTGTCGGGTCCTCGACGCCACCGGGGGCGGATGCCCGTAGCGCCTGCAGCAGCTTGTGCGGGTAGTCCCCCACCGGCCGCACCCGCATCGAGACGAACAGCTCGGGGAGGGTCTGGGCCATGACGCGGCGGTTGGAGATCACGTAGCTGACGCCGCTGGGCACCCGCACGTTGTCCTCGAGCACGCGCCATCCGCCCTGCTCGTCACGGATCAAGTCGATGCCGGAGACCTGGATGCGCACGCCGTTGGCCGGCTCGATGCCGGCCGCCTCGCGGTGGAAGTGAGCCGAACTGGTGACGAGCCGCGCCGGGATGACGCCGTCCTTGACCGCGTTCTGCGGACCGTAGATGTCGGCGAGGAAGGCCTCGAGGGCGCGCACGCGTTGCTTGATGCCCGCCTCGACCTCGACCCACTCGGCCTGGTCGATCACGCGCGGCACGGCGTCGAGCGGGAACGGGCGCTCCTCGCCCGCGAAGTCGAAGGTGACGCCCTGAGCCAGATACGAGCTGGCGAGCGCATCGGTGCGGCCGCGCAGCTCGGCCTGCGTCATCTGCGCGAGGGTCGCGTGAATCTCCTTGTAGGAGGCTCGGGCGGTGCCCGGCGACGCGAACATCTCGTCCCACGGAGGCGTGCCTGGTCTCGTGGTGGCGGTGGCGCCATAGCCATCGAACAGGTCAGCCATGGCATGAGCCTACGGCTGTCGTGTTGCGGTGGTGTTTCACCGCGTTAGGGTTTCGTCTGTGACCGAGACCTCACCGATCATCCTCGTGCTGCCGGGCGGCGGCTATTCCCGGCTCGCACCCCACGAGGGCGAGCCCGTGGCCGAGTGGCTCCGCGGCATCGGCTGGCGTGCCCGCGTCGTCGAGTATCCGGTGCAGACGCGGCATCCGGGGCCCCTCGATGTGGTGCGAGCCGAGATCGCCGCCGAACGCGCCGCTGGCGCCGAGATCGTCGGAGTGCTCGGCTTCTCCGCGGGCGGGCACCTCGCGGGTCACGCCGCTCTCACGCTCGCGGGCGGCGAGCGCCCCGACTTCGCGGTGCTCTGCTACCCCGTCGTGACGATGCTTGCCGATACGCATCGCGGTTCGCGCGACCAGCTGCTCGGGCCGCGGCCATCGCGACGCGCCAAGCGCGCGACATCCCTGGAACGCCTCGTGACCCCGGATGCGCCGCCCATGTTCATCTGGACGACCGGCGAAGACAAGTCGGTCGCCATCGCCGACCACTCCTACACGCTTGCGACGGCGCTGGCCCGCAACGCGGTGCCGCACGACTTCCACGTCTTCGAGCGCGGCGCCCACGGCCTCGGCTTCGCCGAGGGCATCCCCGCCGAAGCCTGGCGCGGGCTCGCCGAGCGCTGGCTCGAGTACCGCCGCTAGCGAATCGGCTCCAGCACGAACACCGGGATCTGCCGGCTGGTCTTCTCCTGATATGTCGCGTAGTCGGGCCACGCCTCGACGGCGCGCTCCCACCACACGGCCTTCTCGTCGCCCGTGACCTCGCGGGCCAGGTAGTCGTTCTTGTCGGGGCCGTCCTGCAGCTCGACGTGCGGATTCGCAGTGATGTTGAAGTACCAGACCGGATGCTTCGGCGCACCGCCCAGTGACGCGACGACCGCGTACACCCCATCGTGCTCCACGCGCATCAGCGCGGTCTTGCGCAGCTTGCCGGTCTTCGCGCCGACGCTGGTCAGCACGATGACGCGACGACCGCGCAGGTCGACGCCTTCGGTGCCGCCGGATGCCTCGTACAGCTCCGCCTGCTTGCGCGCCCAGTCGGACGTGCTCGGTTCGTATTCTCCTGTGAGTGGCATGTAGACATACAACCCGCTCGCCGCCGACGGCATTCCACGCGACCGGCGGGGTGGGCTGATTCGCGCTAACGTAGGAGCTGTCAGACGCCCCGCGTCGTTGCCCGAAAAAGGGGCAATAAGCATCGAGTTCGCTCGCGAGACATATACGGACACCCTTCCGTTTCAGATCTTGAGAGCACCGATGCCTTCTGTTTCTGCGGTCATTGCGACGACCCTGTCAGCCCATGTCCACGACGTCTTCGGAGTGATGGGCAACGGCAACGCCTACTTCCTCGACGCTCTGGAGACCACGTCCACGGTCTTCACTCCCGTGCGTCACGAGGCGGCCGCCGTCGCCGCCGCCGACGCCTATTTTCGCGCCTGCGGGCGGCTGGCCGCGGCAACCGCGACCTACGGGGCTGGCTTCACCAACCTCATCACCCCGCTCGCCGAGGCGGTGCGCGCGCGCATCCCCCTCGTCGTGATCGTCGGCTCCGCCCCGGAGTCGGGAATGCGGGACTGGGACGTCGACCAAACCGCCCTCGCCTCCGCGGTCGGTGCCGCCACGATCACCGTGGACAGGATGGACGCGCAGGGCCAGACGCAACGGGCCGTCGCGCTCGCCCGGTCGACCCGCATGCCCGTGGTCCTTGCTGTTCCCTACGACGTCGGCCGCGCCAGCGTCGCCGATCCGAACGCTGCACCGACCTCCTGGGTTGCGGATGACGCCCCCGCAGCACCCCTCGACGCCGACGAGATCGCGGCTGCCGCCGCCGCGCTCGCCGGTGCCGCCCGGCCACTGATCCTCGCCGGGCGGGGCGCGTGGCTCGCTCAGGCGGGAGAAGTGCTCGGTGAACTCGCGGACTGCGTGGGCGCCCTGACTGCGACATCCGCACTCGGAGCCGGTCTCTTCGGTGACTCGCCCTGGAACCTCGGCATCGCGGGTGGCTTCGGCAGTCACGAGTCAGCCGCCCTCATGCACGAGGCCGATGTGGTGCTCGTCGTGGGTGCCCGGCTGAACCAGTTCACGATGCGGTTCGGATCGTTGCTCGATCCGGCGGCCACGGTCATCCAGATCGATACCGACCCCGAGTCACGCCACCCGGTGACCGACCTGCTTCTCGTTGGAGACGCCGTCGACGTCGGTCGAGCCCTGTGCGATCGGCTGGCGGAGCATCGAGCGAGCGCGCCGTGGCGGGCCACCGCAGGTGAGGTGCCGCACGGCCTGAGCTCGATGGTCGGTGAGGTCGCGGTGCTCGAGGATGCGCGGCTCGACCCCCGCAATGTCTTCCAGCGTCTCGACCGCGCGCTGCCGCTCGATCGGGTGGTGGTGCAGGACGGCGGACACTTCATCGGCTGGGCTCCGGGGTATCTGCGCATTCCGGCGCCGAACCGCTTGATCATGGTCGGCACAGCGCTCCAGACGATCGGTCTCGGGTTCGCCAGCGGTGTCGGTGCGGCCGTGGCGGCACCCGACTCCACCATCGTTCTGGCGACGGGTGACGGTGGCGGGCTGATGGCGCTCTCCGACCTCCAGTCGTTCATCGCCGCGACCCGGCGGGGTGTGGTCATCGTGGTGAATGACGCTGGCTACGGGGCGGAGATGCACCAATACGGTTCGAAGGGCCTCTCCGCGACCCCCATGCTGATCGACGACGTCGACTTCGCCGCTGTCGGCACTGCTCTGGGCGCCCACGGACTCACCGTGCGCACCCTCGACGACCTCGACGCTCTTGAGCGATGGCTGGCCGACGGGTCCGACGGCGTGTGGGTCGTCGACTGCAAGGTCTCCCAGTCGATCATCGCGCCGTACATGCGCGAGATCATGGTGACCGGGATGTAGCGAATCAGGGGCGCAGCTGTCCTTCCGTGTACCGGCTCGGAGGCGTTCCGTGCACGGCGGAGAACACCCGGGAGAAGTACGCGGGGTCGCTGAACCCCACTCGTCTGGCGACCTCGGTGACGCGAAGCCCCGTTGTGCGCAGCAGGATCGCCGCCTCCTGCATCCTGCGATGGCGGGTCCAGGACACGACGGAGTGGCCGGTGTAGCGCGAGAACAGACGCTCGGCCGTTGCCGTGCTGCAGTCGCCGATGCGGGCGACCTCGGCGACGGTGAGCGGCTGATCCAGTCGGCTGAGGATGTGCTCCGTCATCGCCTGCAGGGCGACCGGCGTAGCGGTGGGCTCGGTTTCGCGCGCGGGCTCGAGTCCGCTCTCCTCGGCGATCAGCCCGCCCAGCGCACGCAGGGCCGGCTCCTCGGTGCGGCCGGTCAGGAACCGTTCGACGCAGTACGAGGCGAGCCCGATGATGCTCCGACCCGGCACGGAGCGACTCGGCAGCTCGGCCGCGATCCCGGGCTCTGCCGGCCCCCGGCGCCAGGGCACACCGAGCAGTGGGTCGTCGGCCCGGAACGCCACCCGCGGCTCCACGGCAACCGCCAGGCTGTGCCAGGGGACGAGGTGAACAGTGCCGATGTGAAGCGGCGTCGTACCGTGGGGCTCGTAGTCGACGTCGTGACCCCACGGCAGTCGCAGAACGGTGCTGGTGGAGAGGGAGTGAGTACGCCCACCGGTCGTCACGCTTCCCCAGCCCTGCACCACCCAGAGGAAGCACACGCTCTCGATGCGGGCCACACGGATGCGCTGGTCCACCCGGAAGCGGTACCAGTTGGCGCCGATGACAACAGGACCACCGGCTTCGGGCGTCTGGTCGACCGGGTTCACCGCCGTCCTATCCATGTCACGAGGCTACCCGTGCAAGCAATCGGCGGGAAGAGAGAAGGATCGCTGCGCGAATCGTCCAAGATTTGCTCGATCGGGGCATGGCACCATCCCTCGTCTGACTCGTACCGTTGTGGGGTGATCGTCGCCGTCGGCGAGCGCAGGGAAGGAAACTCGTGAGAGTCAACGTCGACACCGCAGCCTGCATCGGCGCAGGTCAGTGCGCCCTGGTGGCCCCGGATGTGTTCGACCAGGATGACGACGGCATTGTGATGCTCCTGAACGCTGCGCCCTCCGAACCCGAGCATGCCGCCACCCGGCGCGCTGCGGCCCTCTGCCCGGCCCGGGTGATCGTCGTCGACGAGTCGGAGTGACCGACCGGGCCGGTGCCGGAACCCTGATACTGGGCGCTGGTGTTGCCGGGGTCACCACGGCGCTGAACCTCCGGGACGATGGCTACGAAGACCCAGTCACACTCGTCGGCGACGAGGACCAGGCGCCGTACAGCAGACCTCCGCTGTCGAAGCAGCTGCTGTCCGGACGACTGAACGAAGACGACATCCACCTCTGCCGGGGCGACGACCTCCAGCTCAGGGACATCCGGTACCTGCGCGGGGTCAGCGCGTCGACCGTCGATCTCCAGGCGCGGAGAGTTCTTGTCGGCGCCGACTGGCTGCCCTTCGAGCACCTCGTGATCGCGACGGGAGTCAGTGCACGTCGACCGGCTGGCACGTACCCGGCCGGCAGCATCCACACCGTGCGGACCGTGGAGGATTCGCGGAGTCTGCGAGCTCAACTCGACCGTCCGGGACCGGTCGCCGTGATCGGGGCTGGAGTTCTCGGGCTCGAGCTGGCCGCTGGCATCCGGCAGCTCGGGCATGACGTGGCCGTGCTGGGACGCAGCCGCCATGTGAGGCTGGGACGCACCGGGGAGCATCTCGCTTCGCTCGTGGAGAGCGTGCTGCGGGAGAACGGGGTCGACCTGCGGCTGGGTTGCGAGCCGGTCGGCGTTGCGACCACCGGCTCGGTCACCGGGGTGGTGCTCGCCGACGGCTCGGTGGTGCCTGCGACCACGGTCGTCGCGGCTGTAGGCAGCACACCCCGCGTCGAAGCGCTGGTCGGTACCGATTTGGACATCAGCGATGGAGTGCTGTGCGATGAGCACGGAGTCGCAGCGCCCGGCGTCTGGGCCGTGGGCGACGTCGCGCGGTGGTACGACCCCGACGCAGGCCTCGCTCGCCGGGTGGAGCATCAAGCCACCGCTATCGAGCAGGCGCTCGCGGTGGCGCGCTCCATCGCAACCGGCGAACCGAGCCCCCCGATAGTGCCCTTCCACTGGACGGAACTGTTCTCCCAGCGCATCGTGGTCCACGGCCGACTGAACGCCGACCTGCCCCTCACACTGCTGGCCGGCTCCCTGGACGACCGGCGCTTCGTCGGCGCCACCCTGCACGATGGCCGCCCGACCGGACTGGTCGGCTGGAACATGCCGCGCGAGTTCCGGCAGGAGCGGGCACGCTTCGACGACCTCGCCCCTGCCCACCGATGAGAGGACCCCACCGATGACCACGACCCCGACCGGATGCCCGGTGCACCCGCGAGTGCTGCCCACCGACGGCACACCACTCGAGCCGTCCCCCGTGCTCGGTGAGTGGCGCGAGGAAGGCCCAGTCACGCCGTTGCACTACACCGACGGGCACGACGGCTGGATCGTCACGCGCCACGAGCTGGCCCGGCGGGTGCTGGAGGATCCGCGGTTCAGCCAGCAGCCCCAACGCATCCCGGGTGAGACCATCCCCGGCGGCCCCGAACTGCCCTACCTTGATGACGAGGCGCTGGCCTCGAAGAGAATCGCGAACCTGCTCTTCCTGGATGGTGAGGCGCATAGCCGCGTGCGGCGGATCCTCATGGCACGCTTCTCTGTGCGCGCCGGACGTGCACGGCAACCCGAGATCGCCGCCATCGTCGCTCGCCAGGTGACTCACCTCCTCACCGTGGGATCGCCCGCCGACCTCATGGCCGAATTCGCAGCGCCGATCTCGGCCGCCGTGCATCGCCTGATCCTGGGTATCCCCGACGCCCGTGCTGACGAGTTCGCCCGCCTCTTTCTGCGCGAGGCGCCCGTGCAGGATCGTGTGCTGTTCGCAAGGGCCGTCATCGAGCAGAAGCGCTCCGATCTCGATGAAGACGTGCTGAGCGATCTCATCCGATCCGACCTCAGCGCGGGAGAGGTCGACTGGGTCGCCCTCGTGCTCATGATCTCCGGTCGCGACGCCGCCGCCTACATGATGGCCACCAGCCTCCTCGCTCTGCTGCGGCATCCCGACCAGCTCGCCGCCCTGCGCGACGACCCGGATCTCATGGGAGGAGCCGTCGAGGAATTCATGCGATACGGGACGATGTTCGTCGCCCTGTTCGCGCGAACTGCTACCGAGGATGTCGAGCTCGGCGACACCCGCTTCGCCGCCGGTGAGTCGGTTTCGGTCTCAGCGGTGGCAGCGAACCGCGATCCGCAGCGGTTCGAGAATCCCGACGAGTTCGACATCACGCGGGATGCGTTCGGGCACCTGGGGTTCGGGCACGGCATCCACGGATGCCTCGGCCAGCAGATCGCGCGCATCGAGATACGTGAGGCGGTCGGGCAACTCCTCGCCGCTCTGCCCGCGGTGAAGCTCGTGAGTGCCGAGCAACTGAACCCCCTGCCGTTCGCCCACCCGGTGGCCACCTACAGCGCCGGCTCCGTGATCGTGGAGTGGAGCTGAGCGCCGTCGGCTGGACGACCCTGCTGCTGGGAACTCCGACGGATCGGTGGTCCCATTCGGGCATCGGTGTTCTCGCCGACGGGCGGCTGGTGATCTCGGCGAGTGGCGGCGGCGAGCTCCTGCTGCTCGACGAGCACACCGGGGACATCGACGGCGTGTGGACCGGCTCCGCACACGCGCACGGAATCGAAGCGATCGATGGTGCGGACGGAAACGAACTGTGGATCGCTGACCCCGGCCCCTTGGGGCAGTCCGGGCAGCTCACCAGGATCAGGGTCGACGGCACGATGCTTGCGCGCCTGACGGAACCGGGGACCGACGGCCTTGCGGAGCAGTGGAAGCCCACCTCGACGGCGGTCGTGAGGGGGGCTATGGCTCACCGCGGCGACCTCTGGATAGCGGACGGATACGGTCGCAGCCTGGTGCACCGGGTGAGCGGGACGGGCGACACCCGCACCATCGACGGCTCGACCACGGGGATGCGCTTCGACTGCCCGCACGGCATCGCGATCGACTACCGCGGCCCCGAGCCGCTCGTGGCCATCGCCGATCGCGGCAACAAGCGAGTAGTCTTCCTCACCCTCGATGGGGAGTTCGTCAGGGCGGTCACCGATGACGCGATGCCCACCCCGAGTTCACTGGCGCTGCGGGGGGACGACCTGCTGGTGACCGACCTGCGGGGAGCGCTGCTGCGGATCGACCGCAACGATCGTGTGCACGTGATCGTTGCGGACTCGCACGGGAGCGACCGGGAGGGCTGGCCCAACCGGGTCGTCGACGGCGAGGTGGTCGCACCCGAGTTCCGCGAGGGATGCCTCAACAGCCCGCACGGGTTGGCGGTGGGCCCGACGGGTGCGGTCTACCTCACCGAGTGGGCACTCGGGGGCAGGGTCATCCGGCTGGATCTGTGACCGGACGACGACCGGCTCACCCGGCTGTCGACGACCTGACAACGAGCTCCGGCTGGAAGACGACCCGCTCGTGGTCGGCGCCCTCATCGGCCAGCCGCAGCAGGAGGTCCACGCCGGTGTGCCCGATCAGCATTCGAGGTTGCCTGATGGATGACAGTGGCACGACCGCGGCGCTGGCGAAGTCGATGTCGTCGTAGCCAATGAGGGCCACATCCTCCGGTACGCGCACGTCGTTGTGCATCATGAGGCCCTGGAGCACCCCCAACGCGACCAGATCGTTGCCGGCGAAGACGGCCTCCGGCCGATCGGACCGACTGCGCAGACGAATCCATTCGCCCGCTGCGCGCCCGTGCTCGACGGTCATCGAATCGGTCGGGATGTGCTCCAGCGTGGCTCCGGACTCCTCGGAGACCGCCCGACGGGCACCCGCGAGACGATCCGCGACCTGACGCATCGACGCAGGCCCACCGACGAAGGCGAGCCGACGACGGCCCGTGTCCAGCAGGTGGCGGGTCGCGAGGAATCCCCCGCTGACGTCGTCCACCGAGACGGACGAGAAAGCGCTGGGATCGGCCTCACGGTCGACGAGCACCACCGGCGTGCCGTTGTTGCTGATTCGCTCCAGACGGCTCAGGTCGTCGCCCACCGGGGTGACGAGCAGCCCGTGCACCCGCTGCTCCTCGAACAGGTCAAAGTAGGCCAGCTCGCGGTCGTACTTCTCGTCGCTGTTGCCGAGGAGCAGGCTCATACCGGCCGCGCTCGCGCGCACCTCCGCACCGCGAGCGACGTCGGTGAAGAAGGGGTTGCCGACGTTCAGCACGACCATGCCGATGGTCCGGCTCTTGCCCGCCCGCAACTGACGTGCCGCATCGTTGCGGATGAAGCCCAGCGAGTCGATGGCCGCCTGCACGCGCTCGACCGTCGCGGGCGCGACGATGTCGGGACGGTTGAGCACATTCGAGACCGTGCCCACCGAGACACCCGCGGCAGCGGCGACATCCCGAACACTCACGGTCACGACGACCTCCTGATCAGTTGCTCAGACGCCAGCGGCGATCTCCTCGACCATCGGGACGCGGAGCCGATCGTGCTTCGTCGATCAAGAGTAATCGTCGCAACCACCATGCCTCAATCAGCCATCGGGCGCCTGCCCTGACGGGCTAGCGCTGTCCGTCGGACTGCACGGCGGCAGCGAACGAATGCCGGGGCTCGAACCCGAGGAAGGATCGTGCGCGGGTGATGGACAGCAGTGAACTGCGGCCGGGAAGCGGCTCACGCAACTCCCGCTCCAACTCCGGCTTGAATCGGCGGATGAGCTCGAGCGTATCCTCGGGTGCCCGCGTATCGGCGGCCGCGAGCACGATGGGCTCACTCGTAGTCTGGTCAACAGTTGCCGCGAGGATGATGCCGTCACGGACATCGTTGGGGTGAACCCACTGGAAGAGGTCGTCGGCCCACGCCTCCGTGACCGGCAGGCCGGTCGTCAGGAGCTCCTCGTATTTCTCCTCCGACCACACCGCGGCGAAGCGCAGGTTCACGGCCTCGATCCCCCAGGACCTCCGGAACGTTTCACCGATCTCCTCGGTGACACCTTTGCTCAGGCTGTATGGGTCCTCGGGGACCCGTCGCTCGTCCTCGGCCAACGGGAGGCGGCTGCGCACCGGACTCTCGGGGTGCACCCTCCAGAAGAACGAACCGAAGGCGTTGATGCTCGAGGCGTTGACCACCCGCCGCACCCCCGCATCCCGCGCGGCGGTGTACACCGAGAACGTGCCGAGCACGTTCGTGGTCATGATCTGCATCGCGTTGTCCCACTCACCGGTGGGCCAGCCGGCCAGATGGATGACAGCGTCGGCGCCACGGAAGGTGTCAGCCAGTGCCGTGGGCTGGCCGATGTCGGCGCGCACGTAGGGCACATTCGGAGTGAGCGGCGCGAGCCGCCGCCCGGTCGGTGACTTCATGTCGAAGACCGTGGCCTCCTCGGGCGCCACGGAGTCGACCAGAAGGAGGTCGTGGGCCTGCTCGAGGGCGGCGGTGACGCGACGGCCGATTCCGCCCGCTGCTCCGGTGATGACGATCTTCATGACGGGTCCCCCCACTCGATGGTTGCGGCGACCGGTTCGAGGCCACCGTTGATGACGTCGGTGAGAAGGCCTACGATCGCCTCCGTACCGCGCGCTACAGAGCCGACCAGCCGCTCCAGGGGGAGATCGCCTGATCGCATCAGCTGCAGGGTCGCGGTCAGGCGCTCGGGAGTCCAGCCGGACACGAAATGCGCCGTGAGCTCCTTCTTCTGCATCGCCTCCATGTCACCCCAGGTGGTGACGCCTCCCGGGCTGTGACCGCTGAAGACGACCTGACCCGACCGGATCGGCAGGGCAGGGAAGTAGGTGGCGAACGAGTCGAGGCTGTGGATCGTGTCGATCGACGCGACCGGATCGAAGGACGCGACCGCGTCGAGCGACCCGGTTCGACTGTTGAGCGTGTGGATGCCCAGCTCGGCGAGCGGTGCAAGTCGAGTGTCGTGACGCCCCACCATGAGCACCCGGAAGCCCCGCGCTCGCGCGCAGAGAGCGGCCGACGACCCGATGATGCCGTCGCCCACGACAATGACACCGTCGCCCGGCGCACCGGTCACTCGCGACGCCGCGTTGTAGCCGACCTGTGCCGACACGAAGAGCGAGGCGGCCCGGGGGTCGACTCCGTCTGCAGGGTAGACCGCCCCCTGCGCTGAGGCGGCGCGCTCAATGTGTGCCCCCCAGAACGGATGCACGCCCTCGAGACCTACGCTCGTCGTCGTCGCAACGACCTGCCCGACCCGGAACGCCGTGACGTCGGCGCCGAGCTCCTCGATCACCCCGACCCTCTGATAGCCGGGGCACAGCGGGTACTTGGCGTTGCCCCACGTGAACTTGCCCTGAAGCACCCACTTGTCGGTGCCGGTGCTCACCCCCGAATGCAGGGTTCGGATCATCACCTGGTCGGCGCCGAGCGGCGCGAGGGAGATCTCCTCGACAGCGACCTGGTCGGGCCGGGCCGAGACGACGGCACGCACGGAATGGGACATGTCAGTCACCCCTTTCTCGGGTGTTCACGGTGGGCTCGAGCACCAGCTCGGCGAAGCGACGTCCGATGTGCAGCTGCGCCGGCGCATCCGGATGCAGGCCATCGACCATGGGCATCGCCTCGTGCTCCGTCTCGCCGTAGAGCAGGCGGCCGTCGAGGTAGTGCAGGTTCGGATCCTCAGCCGCCCGCGAGGCGACGACAGCGGCGAGCAGGTCGCGGATCAACCCGAGACTCAGGCGACCTCGCACCAGGTCCTCCGGCAGTCCCTCGGCGATGGCGGTTCGCTCGCCCGGCGGTCCGACCATCGTCGTCGGGCCCGGGCGATCCTCCACGATAGGACAGAGGACCGACGAGACCACCCACAGCGACGAGGTGGGATGCCCCTGCCGGATGATGTCGAGGAACGCGTGCACCGCGGGCACGAACGTGCGCACCCGGAAGGCGTCGTGGTTGACCACGTTCGTGCCGATCTCGAGGCTGATGATGTCGGCCGGACGGTCGCGGATGGCCTCAGCGACGAACGAGTCGAGCAGTGCGCTGCCGCTGAAGCCGAGGTTGACCAGGTCGACATCGACGGCCGTCGCGGCGACGGCCGGCCAGGTACCGGTCGGTCCTGACGCGTTGAATCCGTGACTGATCGAACTGCCGTAGTTGACCCAGACCGGCCGGTCGTCGTCGGGCACCGCCAGCGGCGCATCCGCACGAACGTCGATGAGCGTCACTTCGACATCGTGGGGCAACCACATCTCGATGGTCTTGTCCCTGGCTGGCAGATCGGCGAACCGCACCGTTAGGGGCTCGCCCGGTGTGACCGTCGAGCTGTTCGTCAGGAAGTCGACGGTGCGAACCGCACCCGGTGCGAGTGCGACCGACCCGTGCTGGCGACCGTCGATCACCAGGTCGATCCGCCCCCAGAATGACAGCGGGTCGTCGCCCTCCACGGTCAGCGCGACGGTACGCAGAGTCAGCTCGATCCACGACGCCTGCGACCGCGCCGCCAGGCGCACCCCCGAAGCCTGAGGTTCGACCGATCGGAAGAACTCGGTGTGGATGCGTCGAATCGCTCGCTCGGGCAACCGGTGTACCCGCAGACCTCCGTCGGTCTGCTCGAGATGGTCGGCACCCCTCACGGCGAGTCGATCGTTCCCGGCGCGCAGGACCAGCGGGGCCGCGCCTTCGACACGCAGACGATCGACCCGGTCAGGCACCGACGCTCTCACGCTCTGCGGCGAGCGCGGCCTCGTTGAGCAGTCGGCGGGCCTCCCGGCGCTTCTGCTGCTCGTCCGGGTCGGACACGGGTGCCGCGAGCAGAAGGCGCTTCGTGTAGTCGTGCTGCGGGTCGTCGATGACTTGGGCCGTGGTGCCCTGCTCGACGATCTCGCCGTGGTACATGACTGCCACACGGTGACAGACCGCCCTGACCACGGAGAGGTCGTGTGAGATCACCAGCAGCGCGACCCCGGTGCGCTCCTGGATCTCGACCAGCAGATCCAGCACGCGGGCCTGCGTGGAGAGGTCGAGGGCGCTCACGGGCTCGTCGCAGACGATCAACCGGGGTTCGAGCGCGAGCGCACGCGCGATGGCGATGCGTTGGCGCTGACCGCCCGAGAACTCGCTGGGGTAGCGGTGCGATGCGTCCGTCGGCAGGCCGACACGGTCGAGCAGATCCTTCACGCGCGCCCGGGCCTCCCCACCGGCGACACCTGCCGCCCGCAGTGGCTCGGAGAGGATGTCGGACACCAGCAGAGAGGGGTTGAGCGACGAGTAGGGATCCTGGAACACGACCTGGATCTCCTTGGCCAGGCCGCGCCGTTCCCGCCGCGACACGTGTGTGATGTCCCGCCCGTCGTAGGTGACGGTTCCGGATGCGATCGGCACGAGACCGAGGATGCCCCGACCCAGCGTGGTCTTGCCCGAACCGGACTCCCCCACCAGGCCGACAGTCTCGCCCTCGCGGATGTCGAGCGACACCGAGTGCAGCACTCGGTTCGGCTGTGCGCGCCAGCCGCTGCGCTTGTACTCGATCACCACGTCGCGGATGCTCAGCAGGGTCTCGTGCGCGCCGGTCATGAGGCGGTCTCCTTCTCGGCATCGAGCGGCGCTCGCATCGGGGCGTTGTCGAGCACGGATGCCAGCAGCAACTGGGTGTACGGATCCTGCGGCTCCCTGATGATCGACCGGGTGTCCCCGGTCTCCACCACGCGACCGTCCTTCATCACGGCCACCCGGTCGCAGATGTCGGCGACGACGCCGAAGTTGTGGGTGACCAGGATCATCGCCATGGAACGCTCGCGCTGGAGGTCTCGCAGCAGGTCGAGCACTTCAGCCTGCACGGTGACGTCGAGTGCGGTGGTCGGCTCGTCGGCGATCAGCAGCGCGGGGTCGCACGAGACCGCGATCGCGATGAGTACGCGCTGCGCCATCCCACCCGACAGCTGATGGGGGTAGAGACCGTGCACGCGCTCGGGATCGTTGATGTTGACCCGCGCCAGCAGGGCTATCGCGCGTTCCTTGGTCTGCGCCTTGGTGAGCTTGAGCTTCTTGCGCATCGCGAAGTCGAACTGCTGGCCCACAGTGAAGGCCGGGTCGAGATTCGTCATCGGCTCCTGAGGAACGTAGGCGATGTCGTTGCCGCGGAGCGCGTTGAGCTGCTTCTCGGAGAGCCCGAGCAGCGAACGCCCGCCGAGGGTGATCCGACCGGACGCGACGATCGCCTCCTCGGGCAGGAGCCCGAGGATCGCGAATGCGGTCTGCGTCTTGCCGGAGCCGCTCTCGCCCACCAGGCCGAGCACCTCGCCGCGATTGACCTCGAGGCTGACGCCCTTGACGACCTCGCGCGTCTCGTGAGCCGAGAGCGGGTAGGCGATCGAGAGGTTGTTCACGCTGAGGAAGGCATCGGATGTCGCGGCCTGGGATTCCACGTCACCCTGGATCGCGCGCCGCTTGCGTCCCGCGCTGTTGCGCGGGTCACCCAGGGTGTCGCGCACGGCGTTGGAGATCAGGACGAAGGCGAGCACGGTGAGGATGATCGCGGCGGCCGGCCAGAGGATGGACAGCGGCGAGATGTACAGGGCATTGAAGGAGTCCTGGAGCATCCCGCCCCAGGTCGGGTTCTCGGGTGATCCGAGGCCGATGAACTCCAGGCCGGCCTGGATGACCAGGGCGAACCCGGCCACGAACGCCATCTCGATGATGATGGGAGCCCGGACGACCACCAGCACGTGCCGTCCGATGATCCGAGCGTCGGAGAGACCGGCGACCTTGGCCGCGTCCACGTAGAGCTCGTTGCGCACCGAGATGACCACGTTGCGCACCAGCCGGAAGTACGCGGGCGCGAACAGGATGCCGACGACCGTCATGCTCACCACGGTCGACGGCCCGGCCACGACGTAGACCGCGATCAGCACGATGATGCCGGGCAGCGCCTGGATCACGTTGGAGACCCAGGCTCCGATCGCGTCGATGGCGCCCGAGTAGTAGCCGGCCAGCAGCCCCGAAGTGACGCCGAGAAGGGTCGACACCACGACCGCGATCGCGGCACCGCCGAGGCTGTTGGCCGTCGCATACATGAGCCGACTGAGGATGTCACGCCCCGCGCGGTCACCGCCGAGGATGAAGTCGGACTGGAACGGGGGCATGTTGATCATGTCGAGCACCGAGTAGTTCGGGTCGAACGGGGCGAGCAGTCGCCCGAACAGGGCGACGAACAGCGCCGTCGCCAGGATCACCACGGCGATGATGACGGTCGGCTTCTTGATCAACCGGCGCACCATCCCCTGGCGCACGAAGGTTCCCGGCTCGGCCGTCGCGGACAGTCCGAGTTCGACGCTCATCGGTTTCTCGCTTTCGGGTTGGCCCACGCGATGGTGAGATCGACGACGACATTGACGACCACGACGACCACGACACTGAACAGCACCGTCCCCATGATCACGGGGATGTCGGACTTGAGCGCGGCGTCGATGATGAGGGTTCCCAGACCGGGGAGGGCGAAGACGCGCTCGATGACGACCGCGCCGCCGAGCAGTCCGATGAATTGGAGGGCCACGGTGGTCAGTCCGGGTGCGCTCGCATTCTTGAGTGCGTGGCGCAGGTAGATGGCGGGCAGTGGGATGCCGCGGCTGCGCAGCGTGCGGATGTAGTCCTGGCGCAGCACATCGCGAACGGCGCCCCGGATCTGCTGGGACGCGGACGCGATGGTTCCCACCGCGAGCGCCGTGACGGGGAGGATGAGCGACGCGATCCACTTCTCCACCGACTTGCTGGGAGTCACGTATCCGGTGGCGGGGAGTATTCCGAGCGCCAGTGCGAAGACCGCCACGAGCGCGATCGCGATGATGAAGTGCGGCGTCGCGAATCCGAAGACTCCGAAGATGCGCAGTGCGCTGTCCATCCAGCCGCCCTTGTAGGCGCTGAAGAGGCCGATCGCCACTGCGATGATGACCGTGACGATGAGTGTGAAGATCACGAGTGTGAGGGTGACGGGGATGCGCAGCGACAGCGTCTCGATCACCGGACGGTTGTCACTGAGCGAGTTGCCCAGGTCGCCCCGCAGCAGCCCCCCGAACCAGCGGGCGAACTGCACCGGAAGCGGGTCGTTGAGGCCGAGTTCCTCTGCCCGCTGCTGCACCGACTCCTGCGATGCGGTCGGACCGAGGATGACCCGGGCGATCCGATTCCCGTCGCTGTAGACGAGGGTGAACGCAATGGCTGACACCACGACGATCAGAACGAGTCCCGAGGCTATTCGGCGGGCCAGGAACGTGAACATGGGGGACTCCAACTACTCGGTTAGGTACAAGGATGATGCCCCGCCGCGGGAAACTCCCGCGGCGGGGCATCCCTGGTGCTAGTCGATCGGCTTGATGTCCCAGATCAGCGGCTCGATCTGGCCCGGGCTCAGCTGCACCGACACGGTGTCGTTCGTCGCGTAGATGACGTTCGGCGTCGCCCACGGGGCGTACCACGCGTTGTCGAGCAGGTACTTGCCGATGCCCTGGAATGCGGCATCCTGCTGGTCACCTGTCGTGGTGCGGGCCTCGTCGATCAGCTTGTCGAGCGCCGGGTCCTCGGTTCCGAAGACGTTCCACAGCGCCTCGGGGGAGACCATTCCCGTCACGTCGCGCCAGTCGTCGAAGCTCGGCAGCGAGACGAACACGATGCCGTACTTCTTGGCGAAGACCTCGTTGAAGTAGTCTCCGAGCTGGAACTGCTCGACGGTGACGCGGATGCCGATCTCGCCCAACTGCTGCGTGATGATCGGCATGATCGCGTCGTGGTTACCGATGATCGCGGGGATCGTGATGTCGAACCCGTCGGCGTAACCGGCCTCGGCCATGAGCTTCTTGGCGGCCTCGATGTCGAACGGGTACTTGTCGGTCTCGTCGGCGACGAACGCGGCGCTGCCGTCACGGAACGCCTGGTTGTTCGGCACCCCGTAGCCCTGGTAGACGTTCTTCACGATCGAGGCGCGGTCGAAGACCATGTTGATCGCCTGGCGCACCTTGACGTCGGCGAGCGCCGGAACGACCTCACCGTTGCGGTCGAGGATGTGCAGGCCCGCCCAGTTGGCGATACCCGTGTTGAGCGTCAGTCCACTCGCTTCGATGTCCGCGGCGTTGGCGGCGGGCACGGCGGCACCGTCGACCTCGCCAGCCTTCAGCGCGTTCATGCGAGCAGCGACATCCGGCATCGGGCGCAGCACGAGGGTGTCGTACGGGTAGGCCTCGGGGTTCCAGTAGTCGGGGTTGCGCACGTAGGTGTAGACCGAGCCCGGCGTGGTGTTGTCCTCGTCGAGCAGGTACGGACCCGAGCCAACCGGCACGACCGACTTGTCGGCGTCCGGGTTCTCGAGGTCGGCGGGCAGGAACACCGCGCCAGCGCTCTCGGCGAGTCCGGGCAGAACGCTCGGGTCGGCTCCGCTCAGCGTGATCACGACGGTCGTCGCATCCGGTGCGGCCACGTCGGTGATGCGTCCCGTGCTCTGGGATGCCTCGCCGCCACCGCCGTTGCGGAACGCGTCGAGGTTCGCCTTGACGGCCGCTGCGTCGACAGGGGTGCCGTCGGTGAACTTGACGTCGTCACGCAGCTTGAGCGTGAGCACCGTCAGGTCGTCGTTGTAGCTCCACTCGGTAGCCAGGTTGGGCTGGATCTCGAGGTCGGGCGTGATCTTGACGATGGTGTCGTACAGCGGCTTCCAGTAGGCGGCCGACTGGTGCACCTGGGTCCCCAGGTCGGCGCGCACGAAGCCCCACAGGCTGTCGGACGAAACCGCGAGGGTGAGCGTGCGCTCGACGTCAGGTTCGGGCGCGCTCGGAGAGCACCCCACTAGTGCTGCTGATGTGACGGCAAGGGCGGTGATCGCCGTCACGATTCTGGTGCGGAACTTCATTGTTGCCTCTTCTCACTCTACGACTCTGTTCGGGGAGATCCGGTGCTATGAATCGTTTCAATCACCGGTGAATGTTGACAATACATCCCGACCAGCCGCTTGTCGAGTTCGAGTTATGGTCGTCTCCCGTCGCCCGTCGCGCAGCCGCGACTCTCCGCCGAACTGGGTCTTGAAACGATTCATCACGATTCGGTATATCGTGTGCGAGGTCAGGGCTACCGGCGCCCCGGAACGAGGAGGACCACATGCCGACGGACCGCGTGACAGTGACGCCGGTGCGAGTCGAGCGCAATCGCACGTCGGGCGTCAGCCCCGTGCCCGCTCCTCACCTCAGTTGGACGGTCACGACGTCGGAGCCCGACTGGATGCAGGCCTCTGCGGAGCTCCGGCTCGACCATGACGGCGCCACCGTGCAGGCGGAGGTTGGTGCGGAGTCGGTGCTGGTCCCGTGGCCCTTCGATCCCCTGGTCGCCGGCAGCACCGCGAGCATCCGGGTACGCGTGACGAGTACGCGAGGCGACACCTCCGAGTGGAGCGACGCCGTCACGGTCACCGCCGGCTTCCTCGACCCGGGCGGCTGGACGGCGCCGCATGTCGGGCTCCCCGCACCCTCGAAGGCGGCTCAGCCGGTGCTGCTCCGAGGTGTCGTCGACCTGACTCAGGACGTGCGCAGGGCAACGCTGTTCGCGACGGCGCGCGGCGTGTACCAGGCCACCGTCAACGGCGTCGACGTCGATGGGGATCGCTTCAAGCCCGGGTGGACGGCGTACCAGTGGCGAGTCATCCACGAGTCAACGGATGTCACGGCCCTGCTCGCACCCGGGCGCAACGTGCTCGGGGCCCGGCTGGCCGGCGGGTGGTACACCGAGGAGTACGGATTCGGGGGCGGCGCCCGACGCTTCTACGGCGACCAGCCCGCACTCGCGATGCAGCTCGAAGTCGAGTACGTCGACGGATCGCGGGACACGTTGACGACGGGACCCGCGTGGCGCGCCACCGAGGATGGCCCGCTTCGCTCCAGCAGCATCTACCTCGGAGAGCACTACGACGCCACCCGCGAGATACCGGGCTGGGGCACAGCGGAGTTCGATGACTCGGGCTGGTCGCCTGTCGCCGTGCTGGAGCCGGGCCCTACGCCCGAGCCCCGAGTCGGACCGCCGGTGCGCCACACGGGCACCCTCCCGGTGCTGTCGGTCATCACGACCCCGTCGGGTCGCACCGTGCTCGACTTCGGGCAGAACATGGTCGGTCACGTGCGCTTCACCGCGAGCGGCGAGCGCGGCGAGCGGGTGACCCTCCGCCACGCCGAGGTGCTCGAGCACGGCGAGCTGGGCACGCGACCCCTGCGACGAGCGATCCAGACCGACCAGTACGTGCTCGCCGGCGGGGCACCCGAGACCTGGGAGCCCGAGTTCACCTTCCACGGCTTCCGCTACGTGGAGGTCGACGGCTGGCCGGGAGAACTCGACCCGACAGCGTTCGAGGCGGTCGTGGTGCACAGCGACATGGCACGCACGGGCGGCTTCGAGTGCTCCGACGACCTGCTCAACCGCCTGCACGAGAACGCCGTGTGGGGCATGCGCGGGAACTTCCTGTCCATCCCCAGCGATTGTCCGCAACGCGACGAGCGGTGGGGATGGACCGGCGACATCCAGGTGTTCGGCCCGACCGCGAGCTTCCTCTTCGATACCGATGGTTTCCTGGTCTCCTGGCTGCGCGACCTCGCGCTCGAGCAGGAGCACAACGGCGGGGTGGTCCCCGTGATCGTGCCGTCGCCTCTCACCGTTCTGCGCGGGCCGGTGGCCGCGTGGGGCGATGCGGCGAGCATCCTGCCGTGGGTGCTCGACGAGCGCTTCGCGGATGCGGCGGCCGTCGCAGCACAGTACCCGAGCATGCGCGCCTGGGCCGAGACCGTCATCGCCGAGAGCGACCCGCAGACCCTGCTCTGGGATGCGAGCTTCCAGTTCGGCGACTGGCTGGACCCGGATGCCCCAGCCGACCTTCCCGGCCGCGCCAAGACCCAGCCCGACGTGGTGGCCACCGCTCACGTCTTCCGCACGCTGACGCTCACCGCGAGAGCCGCGGAGCGGCTGGGCGAGAACGCCGACGCTCAGCGGTACGCCGAGCTGGCCGAGCGCGTGCGCCTCGCCTTCCTGTCCGCGTACGTGACCCCCGCGGGACGTATGGTCTCCGACGCCCCCACCGCCTACGCGATGGCGATCGTCTACGGCATCGCCGTCGAGCCCGACTTGCGCGCCACGCTCGGCGACCGGCTGGCGAGCCTGGTGCGGGCCAGTGGCTTCCACATCGGAACCGGGTTCGTTGGTACCCCCATCATCCTCGACGCGCTCACCGCAACCGGTCACGTGCAGACGGCCGAGCGCCTGCTCCTGCAGACCGAGAACCCGTCGTGGCTCTACCCGGTGACCATGGGTGCGACCACAATCTGGGAACGCTGGGACAGCATGCTCGAGGACGGCTCGATCAACCCGGGCGAGATGACCTCCTTCAATCACTACGCCTTCGGCGCTGTTGCCGACTGGCTGCACCGCCGGCTCGCCGGCCTGGCCCCGGATGCCGCGGGCTACCGGCGGATCCGCATCGAGCCGCTTCCGCTGCCCGCGCTGAGTTTCGCCCGGGCGCACCTGGATTCGCCATACGGCCTCATCCGATCGGGGTGGACCCGATCCGCGGACGGCACCGTCGTCGTTGAGGCGCAGGTTCCGCCCGGCACGACCGCAACTGTGGTTCTGCCGGATGGGCGTGCGCCGTTCGCGGTGGGCTCCGGGTCGCACCGCTGGACGGTGGACGCCCCCGCCTCCCACGAGACCCTGCGCGAGCTCTCCCTCGCGAGCGACCTGGGCGAGGTGCTCGACGACCGCGAAGCGTACGTCGCGGTGATGACGGCCATCCGCTCCGTCGCGCCCGAGGGGGCAATCCGGCTGAGGCGTCAGGCGCTCTGGTCGATTAGGCGCACACTCGGCGAATCGATCGCGTTCATGCCCGGAGCGGTCACCGATGCGGTGCTCGAGGCACTCGCGATCCTCAACTCGCGGAGGGGTCCTCGGCACTGAGCTCGATCGCGACCATGGCGAACAGTTCGACCGCGGTCGGGATCACGACGACGAGGTCGTCCCACCGCCACGACAGCGGCTCGCCCGACTCGACGTCGCGAACGCCGACGACAGTGGTGCCGCGCGGTGGACGTGCCCGGATCGTCACCGGCACCGAGCCCTCGGGAGGGTCCTCGGCGAGGCGCAGGGCTGAGACCAGCATCCGGGAACGGTCGGGCTGGTGGAAGGCGGTGATCCAGACATCCGGATGCCCGACCGCCGTCACGCGCGGTGCGAGGCCGAGCTCACCGACCAGCAGGGCCACGAGTGTGTCGTCGTGCTGGGGACCGCCCTCCGCCTCGATCGGAGCGATCGAGTACACCGACCGGCCCGCCCCGTAATCCGCCGCCACGATGGCGGGATGAGCGGTGTGCTCCCACGGTGGCGACGAGTGGATGCTGGCGAAGTCGCGGCCCGCGCGCGTGCCGTCCGAGGGATACCCGAACGGCAGGCTCAGGCGGGAGAGCACGCGGGTCGAGTCGTCCGCAGCGATGCGGGGCAGACCCAACGTCGGACCCGGGCGCGCCGGTGCCGGCTGGCGACGACCGACGGGCACGGTGAGCTCCGGGAACGCGGCCGCGCGCAGGGTGTCGGTCTCCGGGCGCAGCGAGACCGTGCTGCCCTCCTCCGACGCGATGGCGTGGCATCCGAAGACATCGGCGAGAGCGAAGTCCGCGAGCGCGGTGCCGTCCGAGAGCAGCAACGATGTGCGGCCGCTCGCGTAGAGTCGGCCGCCGGCGGCGACGTAGGCCCGCAGTGCGTCGATGTCCGCGCGGGAGAGGCGGCGGGCATCCGGAACCAGGAGCACCGGGAATCGCGCCAGCCGGGCGTTGTCGAGGCGGGTCACCACAGAGAACGGGATGTGCGCTCGGCGCAGCACGCGAACCGCCCCCATGACGGCGTCCTGGTGGCGCGATCCGCCGGCGTGTACCGCACCGACCGGACTGCCGTCGTCGGCCTCGTCGATGCGGGAGTCGTCGGAGTAGTACACGGCGACGTCAGTGATCTCCTCACCCCCGAGCTCACCCTCGAACGGCAGGGCAGCAGCGAATGCGCGACCCATGCGCTCGTAGACCCCCTGGTTGAGTCGACCGCTGGGTTCGACGGCGTCGATGAACAGGAAGGCCGAGTCGGCGGCGACTGCGATGAGCACCTGGGTGGTCATCTCGTGTTCGGTCTTCGTGCTCGTGTGGGTGAACAGGTCGCGGGTGCGGGTGGTCATGAACTCGGTGAGCACGCCGGGTCGCAACCCCCGCATCAGGGCGATGACGAACACCTGCTCGTCGAAGCCGCCGTAGAGGTCGCCCGCGGCGAAGTCATCGACCGCGGCATCCTCGGCGCGCTGACCGCGCGACCAGTCCCTCAGGCCGGGGGCGAGATTGTGGGTCACGGCGAGGGCGGGCCGGCCGGACTTGGCCGCCGCTACCAGCTCGGCCACGAACTCGGCGAGCCACCGTTCGCGGGCGGACTGGAACCTGGTCCACTCCACGCTGGACCAGTCGATGACGCGCGGGATGGGAACCCCGAACTCCTGGCGGTAGCGCGCCTCGCACGCGTCGCACACGCACACCGCCGTCCAGAAGGCCATGTCGATCCACAGCACGTCGAAGTCGTAGCGATCCAACAGTGCCGAGATCTGCTGCTTTTCGTACTCCCGGTAGCCGCGATGGTTCGGACAGAGTGTGCCGTACCGATGTCCCAGTACCGTCCAGTCGTAGCCAGCTTCGCGCGTCGCGGGAACGACACGCCACTCGGGATGATTGTCGGCCGCCCAGTTGTCGAAGATCACGCTGTGGTACGCGCCGACGCTGATGCCCTCCGCCTCGAACCGGGACTTCGCCTCGGCGACGAGGTCGCGCGCACTCGCCGCGCGATGGATGCCTCCCACCGGGGAGGGCCAGTAGTTCAGGCCGAGGTGCGACTTGCAGTAGATCAGGGCGCCCTCGACACCGGCCTGGCGAGCGAGTCGGGCGAGCTCGGCGGGTTCGTAGTCGGCCAGGAAGCGATCGTCCCAGTCGGGGATGTGCATGTCGAGCAGTAGTCGACGGCGAGTCCGGAGGTAGTCGTTCACCGGCTGTCCGTCTCGGTGCCGCGCGGTCGCGGCGAACCCGGAACGCGGCCTAGCGCCCTCCTCGCATCGCCGGTGGCGATGCGACGGAATCCTGCTATAGTCCGTTGATTGAAACGATTCACAACCATTGTCGTGCCAGCATACCGAGGTTCGACGAGGTCTGTCCCGAAAGGATGCTCCGTGAGCGCGACGTTGCCCTCCGAAGTGCTCGAGGCGCTCGAGGCCCAGCAGATCGAACTGCCCTCCTGGGCGTTCGGCAATGCCGGAACCCGGTTCAAGGTCTTCAGCACGCCCGGCACGCCGCGCACGCCCGAGGAGAAGATCTCGGATGCCGCACAGGTGCATCGAGTCACCGGGCTTGCCCCGGCGGTCGCCCTGCACATCCCCTGGGACCGGGTCGATGACTACGCCGCCCTGTCGGCCTACGCCGTCGATCACGGACTGCGCATCGGCACCATCAACTCCAACACCTTCCAGGATGACGCGTACAAGTTCGGATCGCTGACCCACGTCGACAAGGCCGTACGTCAGATGGCGATCGACCACCACTTCGAGTGCATTGACGTCATGCACCAGACCGGGTCGCGCGACCTCAAGATCTGGCTCGCGGACGGCACGAACTACCCGGGCCAGGGCGATATCCGGGGACGCCAGGATCGTCTGGCAGACTCGCTCCACGCGATCTACGAGCGGTTGGGTGCGGATCAGCGCCTGGTGCTCGAGTACAAGTTCTTCGAGCCGGCTTTCTACCACACCGACGTTCCCGACTGGGGCACCGCCTATGCCCAGGTCGTCGCGCTCGGCGACCGCGCGGTTGTGTGCCTCGACACCGGCCACCACGCCCCCGGCACCAATATCGAGTTCATCGTGGCTCAGTTGCTTCGACTGGGCAAGCTGGGATCCTTCGACTTCAATTCCCGGTTCTACGCCGACGACGACCTCATCGTGGGAGCGGCCGATCCCTTCCAGCTCTTCCGGATCCTCTACGAGGTGATCCGGGGTGGCGGTTACGGGGCCGACAGTGACGTCGCATTCATGCTCGACCAGTGCCACAACGTCGACGACAAGATCCCCGGCCAGATCCGATCGGTGCTGACCGTGCAGGAGATGACGGCGCGCGCGCTTCTCGTCGACCGGGCCGCCCTGACGGTGGCTCAGGACTCCGGCGACGTGCACACGGCGAACGGCCTGTTCATGGATGCCTTCTACACCGATGTGCGGCCGGCCCTCGCCGACTGGCGCGAGCAGCGCGGTCTGCCCCGCGACCCGCTTGCCGCCTACGCAGCCTCCGGCTATGCGGATGCGATCATCGCCGAACGCGTCGGAGGAACTCAAGCCAGCTGGGGGGCATGATCGTGAACGTGACGGTATCGGACACCACGATCGACGGCCCCCACGGGCCCCTCCTCCTGCGCATCTACACCCCCGACCGCCCGCACGGTCCCGCCCTGGTCTGGGTTCACGGCGGCGCCTACGCCTTCGGGGACGTGTCGATGCCGGAGTCCGACTGGGTATCCCGGCAGCTGGCCGAGCGTGGTGTGGCCGTCGTCGCCGTCGACTACCGTCTCTCCCCCACGATCGACCTCACCGATGCGAGCGTTGCGCCCAGCGGTGACGGGGTGCACTTCCCCGTCGCATCCGAAGAGGTGGTCGCCGCCTTCCATTGGATGCTCGCCCACGCGAATCAACTCGGCGCCGATCCTGAGCAGCTCTTCCTCGGCGGGGGTAGCGCGGGAGCCAACCTCGCGCTCTCGGCGATGCTCCGCCTCCGCGACGGGGGCGAGCAGCACCCTCGTGCCGGTCTGCTCGTCTACCCGTCCGTGCACGCCGTGGTCCCGCCCCTCACGCGCGAGCTCGAGGCCGGGCTCGGCGACTTGCCTCCGATCCTGCGATTCTCGCCGGAGGTGATGCGAGTCATCCATCTCAACTACGTCGGCGACGAAGCAGAGCTCACGAACCCGTACGCCTTCCCCGGCGGGCACGACCTTCGTGGGCTGCCGCCGGTGTTCATCCTCAACTCGGACAACGACCCCCTGCGCGCTTCGGGTGAGGCTCTGGCGGGCGAGCTCGCCGCCGCGGGCGTCGACACACTGGTCATGCGCGAAGTGGGAACCAGACACGGGCACCTGAACAGTCCGGACGAACCGCTCGCGCTGCGCAGCATCGATCGCATGGCCGCATGGGTGCACGGCGGCCCCTTCCTCGGCGTGCGGCACGAGGCATCCCGAACCTAGACTGGTTCACTGAACACAGGCCCGAGGAGACCCATGGCGACGATCAGGGATGTCGCCACGCTCGCCGGAGTCTCGGCGGGCACGGTCAGCAACGTACTCAACCGTCCGTCCTATGTGCGCCAGGAGACCCGGGACCGGGTGCTCGCCGCGATACGCCAACTCGACTTCGTACCCGACCAGGGCTCCCGTCAGTTTCGGCCGGGCCGGGTGCGCACACTCGGACTCGCGATCGCGAACCTCGACAACCCGTTCTTCGTCGACGTCGCCCTGGGCGCGGAGGAGCGCTGCAAGGAGTTGGGGGTGGGTGTTGTCATCTGCAACAGCGGGTACGACCCCGGGCGCGAGGTGCAGAACCTCGACCTGCTGGTGCAGTCCCGGGTTCAGGGAATCATCATCACCCCCGTCGACGAGAACAGCTCGCGCCTCGAGTTGCTGAGGGATCGCGGCGTGCCCATGGTGTTCGTTGATCGGGTCGGGGATGACAGGGACTGCTGGTCGGTGGTCGTCGATGACGGCGAGGGCGGCCGCCTGGGCGCGCAGCATCTGCTCGATCGGGGTCACCGCAGACTTGCGTTTCTCGGCCATCCCGATCGATCGCCCAAGGTGGGTGCCCGGCTCTCGGGGGCGAGGGGCGCCCTCGACGGGCATCGGGATGCCACTCTCGAGCTCATCACGTCTGAGTCCTGGACGATCGAGGCGGGACAGAGCGCCGCACGGGGGCTCGCTGCGCGTGCCCCAGCACAGCGACCCACAGCGGTGCTGTGCGCCAACGACATGCTCGCCCTCGGGCTCGAGCAGCAGCTGCTCCGCGATGGCATTCAGGTTCCCGGCGATGTCGCGATCGTGGGCTACGACGACCTGATGTGGGCCTCCGCTGCAAGCGTGCCGCTGACGACGGTGCGCCAGCCGCGTCAGGTGCTCGGTCGAACCGCGGTGGACATGATCATGGAGTTGCTCGCCGGGCCGGAGACCGGCGCGGCGAGGCGGAACCACGTCGTGCTGCAACCCGAACTCGTCACGCGCGAGAGCGCGTGAGCTGCGAGGGCCCGAACCCGAACTCCATCGTGTAGCTGACCTCACCGCCGCGCGGGAGCACGGGCAGGATTCCCGCTGCCCTTGCGCCCGCGCGCCCTCCGAACGTGCTCACGTTGACCGGCTCCAGACCCATGACGTAGTGCCCCTCGCCGCTCATCTTCCACTGGTGCAGGGCTGGCAGGGTGGAGGAGTCGAAGCCCAGCTCGAATCGAACGTCGAGCTCGGCGTTGTCGATCGCGACGCGCACGGTTCCCTGCCCGACGAATCGATGGCTGTACACCCGCTCGCGGTAGCCGTGCTGGGGTGCCTCGATCGTCTGCCAGCCGACGGGGTCGGCCGACGCTGCGCCGTCCTTCGCCGTGACCTCGAGCGAGGGGATGTCGAGCACGGCGGATTCGTCGAGCAGCGGCCATCCGATGTTGACGTGGTAGAGCACCATGTGCCCGGAGTCCTCGAGCCCCTCGTTGCGAACCACATCGGTGAGTCGCAGCGATGTTCCACCCAGGTCAGCGCTCCAGGTGCGCTCAAGCACGAGGTTCTCGCCGAAGACGCTCGCCTGGCGCACGAGCCCGGAGACCACGAGGTCCGTACCACTGATGGATGATCGGGTCACCAGCGCGGGAACGGTGCCCACTCGACCGTGCAGCGAGAACTGCACGCCAGCGTCGGTCGTGGCCGGGCCGTACGTGTCGAGGCCGCAGGTGGCCAGCAGACCCCCACCGAACGATCGCAGCCACGAGTCACCGGTGCACTCCGCGATCGCCGGGGCGACCATCCCCGTCGGCGACATCCAGGCGATCGGCGTGCCGCGATAGGTCACCTGCCCGAGGTCGAGCGCCCGGTCGGGATGGATCTCCACCTCGAGCCCGCCCCCGGTGACGAGGCGGATGCGACGGGCACCCCGCGCGGGTCCGTCATCCTCCACGAGGCGGTCGATCCGTGCCACCTGGGCGAGGATGCCGGTTCGTCGTGCCACCTCATCGAGAGGGCGACCGTGGAGTGTCGGTGGCGGGTTGGTCACGCGCGCTCCGCTGCGACGGCGCCCCTGTCGGCAGCGAGCTCCCGGTTGCCAGGGCCGAAGTGCTTGAGCAGAACGAGGTCGGCGCTCGGCGAGGTGTTGCGAATGCGCACCCCCGCTTGGGCAGCGGACGAGGTCACGAAGTACTCGTCGTGCGAGAGCTGTCCGTATCGGATCGACGAGATCGCCGAGACTTTCTGGCCATTGATCTCGCCGAACCCGTCGACGGCGATGAAGCCGTACGCATCGGACTCGTCGATGGAGACCTCGCAGCCCGGTGCCACGGTGAGCTCCTTGGCGCTGAACGCAGGCGACCGGTACGTGATCCAGCGCTCGACATACCGATCGCCGCCGGCCGCGGCGCTGGCGTCCGTCTCCACGGGCGGCGTGAAACGGTGACTCCAGAACTCGGGATCGACGTTGAGGTCCCAGTCGATGATCTCGAGGATGAACTCCAGGTCACCCACCCGATCGGCGGGCACGTCCTTCCAGAGCAGCTCATCCGCAACCTCGCGATTGTTCGACCACGATTCGGTCATGGCGAAGACGTCGCTGGCCGCCTGCGGCTCGTAGGTGCACATGCTCGCAGGGGCATGCAGGACTCCCGGCGGCACATCCCATCCCGTGCCCGGAGTGATGCGATGCGCGCTCGACAGCTCGGTGATGCGGTTGTCACCACCGCGCAGGAATGCTTCGAGCTTGTCAAGAACCTGCTGTCGGGTCGTCTCGGGGTGGAGGCCGAAGAAGGTGTACGGGAATTCGCCGCCGTGGTTGTTGAGCTGCGGCGGGAAGTAGTAGGCCTCGGGCTTGCCCCGCTTGCCGACAAGTGCCGCGTGCTCGTCCTTCTGGTGCAAGTGGAACGGGAGTGGGAACTGGTTGTCGAAGAACTTCGAGTACATCGGCCAGGTGCCGTACTCCCCCCAGAGCGGGCCGATCGCCTGCGCCTTGAGGTGCGCGATGAACTCATCGAACGGGATGACCTCACCGTCGGCCCCGACCACGAGACTGAGCCCCTCATACGGGTCGGTGAGCGGACCGTTCTCGGCCCGGATCGCGCTGGCGAACCAGCGCTCGTCGATTCCTCCCCGCTCCTTGCCGAGGGGGAAGTAGTCGTCGGGGTGGAGCCGGAGACGTCGACCCGGGGTGCAGAACGACCGTGGCACCCAGGCCGGAGCCAGTCGCAGCACGCCACCGCCCGCCTCCATAGCGCGTTCGATGCTGCCCTCGGATGAGGTCACGCCGTCGTAGGGTCCCGCCTTGGTCATGGTGCCATCCCATCGGTTCAATGAACCATTGATCGTTCCAGCGAAGTTACTGGCACGCCGTCGCCCGTGTCAAGTAGTGCGAGGATGGCCCCGCCCGCGTCGTGAGTACGCTGTGCTCATGTCTCCACTGCTCGGTACCGAACGCCGCGAGCTGTTGCTGTCGATACTCGGGCGCGCCGGCGTCATCCGCCTCGACACAGCCGCGGAGGAGCTCGGAGTGTCGGTGATGACGGTACGTCGGGACCTCGCCGATCTGGAGGCGGAGGGGCTGGTTCGACGCGTGCGCGGCGGCGCGGTCGCGCCGATCCTGCCCGAGCCCTTTAGCGCCCGAGCCGCCTCGCGGTCGGCAGCGAAGAGCGAGATCGCTCGCAAGGCGCTGGCGCTGGTTCCGTCTCGGGGCGCGGTCGCCTTCGACGCCTCAACGACCAGCGGCGCCGTGCTGGCCGGCGTCGACGGCGGTGACCTGATGGTCTCAACGAATTCGGTCGAGAATGCCGCCGCGGCACGGCGCCGGCCGGGCGTTCGCTCCGTGCTGGTGGGCGGCGAGCTGGAGGAGCGCACCGGCAGCTTCGTCGGACCGATCGCCCACCTGGGGGCCCGCAGCCTGAACTACGCGGTGTTCTTCAGCTCTGCGTCGGCGGTCGACGCCGAGTTCGGGCCGAGCGAGGCATCCCTGGCAGAGGTTGAGGTCAAGCGGTGCTTCGCCGAACAGGCCGACCGCACGGTACTGCTCGTTGATGCCTCGAAGCTGGGCCTGCGCGCGCTCGCTCGCGGGCTGGACTGGCAGTCCATCGACCTGCTCATCACCGAGCTGCCCGCAGCAGATGAGCGCCTCGATCCCTACCGTGACCTTGTCGAGCTGCGATGATGCTGTTAGTTTTTGTTAAACCGCTCAATATCTGACAGGACTTCCGATGGCGACCACGCCCGGCGACCTCATCGCCCGCTCCAACCGCCTGGGTTCCGACCCGCGGGTAACCAACTACGCCGGCGGGAACACGTCGGCGAAGGGAACCGAGATCGACCCGGTCACCGGTGAGCCCGTCGAACTGATGTGGGTGAAGGGCTCGGGCGGCGACCTCGGCACGCTCACGGAGTCCGGCCTCGCCGTGCTCCGGCTCGACCGCCTGCGCGCACTCGTCGACGTCTACCCCGGACTCGACCGCGAGGACGAGATGGTCGCGGCCTTCGACTACACGCTGCACGGCAAGGGCGGCGCCGCGCCGTCGATCGACACCGCCATGCACGGGCTCGTGGATGCCGCGCATGTCGACCACCTGCACCCCGACTCCGGCATCGCCTTCGCGACGGCGAAGGACGGCGAGAAGCTCACCAAGAAGGCGTTCGGCGACAAAGTCGCGTGGGTGGACTGGCGTCGCCCCGGCTTCCAGCTCGGACTCGACATCGCCGCCATCAAGGCGGCCAACCCGCAGGCTGTCGGCGTGATCCTCGGCGGTCATGGCATCACGGCGTGGGGCGAGACATCGAAGGAGGCGGAGCAGAACAGCCTCTGGATCATCCGGACGGCCGAGGAGTACATCGCGGCCAAGGGCAGGAAGAACCCGTTCGGCGCGACCGTCAAGAAGAACGTGGCCCTCCCGGTGGCCGAGCGTCGGGCCAAGGCGGCCGCGCTCGCGGCGACGATCCGTGGAATCGCCAGCCACGACCGGCCGATGGTCGGTCACTTCACCGACTCCGACGTGGTGCTCGACTTTCTCGCGTCGGCGAGCGCCCCCCGGCTCGCGGCCCTGGGCACGAGTTGCCCCGACCACTTCCTGCGCACGAAGGTGAAGCCGCTGCTGCTGGATCTGCCCGCGAATGCGTCGGTCGAGGCATCCATCGCTCGGTTGAAGGAGCTGCACGAGGCGTACCGGGCCGACTACACGGCGTACTACGAGAAGTACGCTGAGGTCTCGACTAGCTCGACCACCGGAAGCCCGCCCATGCGCGGCGCCGACCCGCTCATCGTGCTCGTGCCCGGGGTGGGCATGTTCAGCTACGGCGCCAACAAGCAGACCGCGCGGGTTGCCGGCGAGTTCTACGTCAACGCGATCAACGTCATGAGGGGCGCCGAGGCCATCTCGTCATATGCGCCGATCAGTGACGCGGAGAAGTTCCGCATCGAGTACTGGGCGCTCGAGGAGGCCAAGCTGGCTCGCATGCCGAAACCCAAGTCGCACGCGACTCGTGTCGCGCTGGTGACGGGCGCGGCATCAGGAATCGGCAAGGCCATCGCGACCAGGCTCGCCGCCGACGGCGCCTGCGTGATCATCGCCGACCTCGATCTCGCCAAGGCACAGGCTGCGGCGGCCGAGATCGGTGACACCGATGTGGCGATCGGCCTCCAGGTGAATGTGACGGATGCCGCGGCGATCGCCACGATGGTGCAGGATGCCGTGCTCGCCTTCGGTGGCCTCGACATCGTCGTCAACAACGCTGGTGTCTCGCTCTCGAAGCCGCTGCTGGAGACCACCGAACAGGACTGGGACTTCCAGCACGACATCATGGCCAAGGGATCGTTCCTCGTATCGAAGGCGACGGCACCGGTGCTGATCGAGCAGGGCATGGGCGGCGACGTGATCTACATCTCGAGCAAGAACTCGGTGTTCGCAGGCCCCAACAACATCGCCTACTCGGCAACGAAGGCCGACCAGGCCCACCAGGTGCGACTGCTCGCGGTCGAGCTCGGCGAGCACGGCATCAAGGTCAACGGCATCAACCCCGACGGTGTCGTGCGCGGCTCCGGCATCTTCGCCGCGGGCTGGGGCGCCAACCGCGCCAAGACCTACGGCATCGACGAGCAGGACCTCGGCAAGTTCTACGCCCAGCGCACCATCCTCAAGCGTGAGGTGCTGCCCGAGAACGTCGCCAACGCGGTATCGGTGCTCACCGGCCCCGACCTCAGCCACACGACCGGACTGCACATCCCCGTCGACGCTGGCGTCGCTGCGGCGTTCCTGCGATGAACGGATCTCGACGGTCTCGATCACCGGGCACGGTCGCCGCGGTCGACCTGGGCGCCACGAGCGGTCGGGTGATGCTCGGCCACGTCGACCACAACGAGTTGAGCGTGCGGCCGGTGGCTCGATTCCCCAACGGCCCCGTGCAGCGCGCCGATGGGCTGCACTGGGACATCGACGCCCTGTACAGCCACGCCCTCGCCGGTTTGGCTGCAGCGCTGCGGGAGGAGCCGACGCTCGCCGGGATCGGTATCGACTCCTGGGCTGTCGACTACACCCTCCTCACGGGCGGCCGGATGCTCGGACTCCCCTTCCACTACCGTGACGAGCGCACCGCCCGCGGCGTCGAGCGGGTGCACTCAGTGGTCAGCCCCGAGGAGCTCTACGCCGCCAACGGCCTGCAGTTCCTGCCCTTCAACACGCTCTACCAGTTCGCCGCCGAGGGCAACCTCGACACGGTCGACTCCTTCCTGCTGATCCCGGATCTGCTCGCCTACTGGCTCACCGGCCGACGCGTCGCGGAGCGCACCAACGCGTCGACCACCGGGCTGCTGAGGGTCGCGACCGGCGAGTGGGATGACGCGCTCATCGAGCGCCTCGCACTGCCGCGCCGCATCTTCCCCGAGCTGGTGGACCCGGGCACCCCGCTGGGCTCGCTGCGTCCCGAGGCTGCCGCGATCGTCGGGGGTGACCTGAGCGTGACGGCGGTCGGATCGCACGACACGGCGTCGGCGGTCGTGGCCGTGCCGGCGGCATCCGACGACTTCGCCTACATCTCGTGCGGAACCTGGGGCCTGGTGGGCGTCGAACTGGAGACGCCGGTGCTGACGGAGGCGAGCCGGCTCGCCAACTTCACCAACGAGGGTGGCGTCGACGGGCGGGTGCGCTACCTGCACAACGTGATGGGTTTGTGGCTGCTGAGCGAGTCGGTGCGGCAGTTCAACGACGAGGGCAAGCGCGACCTCGACCTGCCCGAGCTGCTGGCCGCGGCATCCGCGCTGACAACGCCGGTGAGCGTGTTCGACGCGAACGATGCCTCGTTCTTGCCGCCCGGTGACATGCCGGCGCGGATCGCCGCGTGGTGCACGACCCACGGTCTCGCCGCACCGCAGACCCCGGTCGAGTTCGTACGCAGCATCATCGAGAGCCTTGCCGTGGCATTCGCAGACGCGGTGCGCACGGCCTCCGAGCTCTCGGGCAAGACGGTGTCCGTGATCCACATCGTGGGCGGCGGATCGCAGAACGAGCTGCTCTGCCAGCTCACCGCCGATCGCAGCGGGCTTCCCGTGCTGGCGGGACCGGTCGAGGCGACCGCAATCGGCAACGTGCTCGTGCAGGCCCGCGCCCTGGGGTTCGCGAGCGGGTCGCTTGAGTCGCTGAGATCTCTGGTCGCCGCGGCGTTCCTGCCCGTGCTGTACCGACCGCGCTAGCGGGCGTCCCGCCAGGAGTGCTTCGGCTGCCAGCCGAGGATGCGCCGCGCCTTGGCCGTGCTCGTGAGCGAGTCGTTGACGCCGAGCTCGCCACGCACCTCGACCCCGGGGAAGAACTCGGCCATCAGCTCGGCGTTGGGGCGCTCGAGCACCGTGTCGCCCGCGAAGATCACGAACACGTCGTACCCCGGATGCCCCGCCTCGAGCGCGAGACGGATCGCCTCGGCGCCGTCGCGCGCGTCGATGTACCCCCACAGGTTCCACTTGCGGCCCTCGGCGGTGAACGACGCGAACTCGGCGTAGTCAGACTCGACCATCACGTTGGAGAAGCGCAGTGCGGTGATGCTCAGCTCCGGATCCCAGCGGGCGATCTTGCGCGCCAGCTCCTCCTCGAGGTGCTTGCCCAGCGAGTAGACACTCTCCGGCCGGGTGTCGTACTCCTCGTCGAGGGGAACGTAGGGCGGCGGGGCGTCGAAGGGCAGTCCGAGCACCGTCTCGCTGGAGGCGAAGGCGATGCGACGGATACCCAGGCGCCGGGCGGCCTGGAACACGTTGAAGGTGCCGACGACGTTGTTGTGGAAGGTCGCGGCATCCGTGAGTATGCCGGGCGCGGGGATCGCGGCGAGGTGGGCGATCGCATCCACGCCACCGTGCCGGTCGTTGATGCCGGCCAGCGCGTCGATCACCTGCCCGTAGTCGGTGATGTCGAGCTGGGTGAAGGCCGAGCGATCGGGGCCTGCCTGATCGAGCACGACCACCTCGTGGCCCGCCGCGCGCAGAACCTCCACGGTGACCCTGCCGAGCTTGCCGTTTCCACCCGTGACCGCGATTCTCATGGGTCCATTCTCCTCCTTCGCGAATGTCTGACAATCTGCTACATTGTTAGACATTCTGGAGCCAAGGGAGGCAGCGTGACGGTGGAACCGATGCCCGTGCTGCCCGACTCCATCGCCGATCAGTTGCGAGCGAGCATCCTGAGCCAGGTGGATGCCCCGGGCTCGACCCTCACGGAGTCCGCCGTCGCCCTGCGTTTCGGGGTCGCTCGACCCACCGCCCGGCTCGCGATCGACAAACTCGTGGCCGATGGACTGCTGCGGCGCGAGGCCCACCGCGCCGCACGGGTGCCCGAACTCAGCCGCGACGACATCGTGGACCTGTTCGACAACCGCGCCATCATCGAGTCGGCAGCGATGGCCGCGCTCGCTACCGCGGGCACCATCCCGGCCGCGGCACTCGCCGCCCACCGCGCTCTCACCACCACCGAGGACTTCGCCCAGCACGACATCGCCTTCCACCGCGCGCTGGTCGCGGGCCAGCCGAGCCCGAGGCTCACCCGCCTGCACGAGCTGCTCATGGGCGAGATCGAGCTGTGCATCGGACAGGTGCAGGCCGCGCACCTGCTCAGCTCCGCCGAGATCGCCCGCCAGCACCAGGGCATCCTCGATGCCATCACCTCGGGCGACGCGGATGCCGCGGCGCGCCTCACCCGTGACCACATCGTCGGGGCGCGCGACCGCCTCCTCGCACGAACAACGAAGGGCCCGCAGTGACCAAGCGCCAGTTCCCGAACCCCGTCGAGCTGCTCAACCTGATGAAGTTCAAGAAGCCGACCTTCAACGCGAAGAAGCGTCGCCTCTCCGGCGCGCTGACCATCGACGACCTGCGCCTGATCGCCAAGCGCCGCACCCCCAAGGCCGCCTTCGACTACACGGATGGCGCCGCCGAGGGCGAGCTGTCGATGTCACGCTCGCGGCAGGCGTTCGAGGATGTCGTCTTCCACCCGTCGATCCTGCGCGACGTGTCGACGGTGGACACGTCCACGACGATTCTCGGCGGAACCTCGGCGATGCCGTTCGGCATCGCGCCCACCGGCTTCACCCGGCTCATGCAGACGGAGGGGGAAATCGCGGGGGCCGGCGCTGCGGGCGCGGCGGGCATCCCGTTCACCCTGTCGACGCTCGGCACCACCTCGATCGAAGACGTGAAGGCCGCCAACCCCGACGGCCGCAACTGGTTCCAGCTGTACGTGATGCGCCAGCGCGAGATCTCCTACGGGCTCGTCGAGCGGGCAGCCGCCGCCGGATTCGACACCCTGATGTTCACCGTCGACACCCCCGTTGCGGGCGCGCGTCTGCGCGACAAGCGCAACGGATTCTCGATCCCGCCCCAGTTGACGCTCGGCACGATCGTCAACGCGATCCCCCGCCCGTGGTGGTGGTGGGACTTCCTGACCACCCCGCCGCTGGAGTTCGCATCGCTGTCGTCCACCGGAGGCACGGTCGGCGAGCTGATCGACTCGGCCATGGACCCCTCCATCAGCTTCGAGGACCTGCAGATCATCCGCGGCATGTGGCCCGGCAAGCTCGTCGTCAAGGGCGTGCAGAACGTCGAGGACTCGAAGACCCTCGCCGACCTCGGTGTCGACGGCATCCTGCTCTCCAACCACGGCGGCCGTCAGCTCGATCGCGCCCCGATCCCCTTCCACCTGCTTCCGGAGGTCGTGCGCGAGGTGGGCAAGGACACCACCGTGATGGTCGACACCGGCATCATGAACGGTGCGGATGTCGTCGCATCGCTCGCGCTCGGCGCCAAGTTCACTCTCGTCGGGCGCGCCTACCTGTACGGGCTCATGGCGGGCGGGCGGGCCGGGGTCGACCGCACGATCCAGATCCTGTCGGAGCAGGTGGTGCGCACGATGAAGCTTCTCGAGGTGGCGAACGTCGAGGAGCTCGGCCCGCAGCACGTCACCCAGCTCGAGCGTCTCGTGCCCCGTGCCGTCTCGCCGGCGTTGACCTCGGCCGTGCCCGCGAGCAAGCGAACGGTGGTGCGCACCCCCGCCGCGAAGCCGACCGCAGCGAAGGCTCCGGCGCGTCGGTCCTGAACTCCCGCGGCCGTTCGTGGTGGGCGGCCGCGGGTCCTCCCCTAGGGTGAGGCTATGTCGTGGGTCTATCCCGTCTCGGAGGCCGCACGAACGACCCGGCTCGGCGTGGTCGCGGCCTTTGCCTGGACCGGCGTGGCCCTGCTCGCCGCCGGTGCCGCCGCGACGCTCGTGGTCGGTCTCTCGGAGTCCGGAGTGGTGCCGTGGCTCGCGCTCGGCGGATTCGTGCTGGCCGCCGGGAGCCTGATCGTCGCCCGCCGCTTCGAATCCGGCGGCCCTGTGCCGCTTGTCGCGGGGGCAGCATCGATACTGGCCTGCTGGATGGTGGCCGCGGGCATCCGACTCACCGACCTGCCGTTCGACGGCTACGTGGGGTTCCCGCTCTTCGTGGTCGGCGTGGCTGCAACTCTGGTTGGCGCCATCGCCGATCGTTGGTCGGGGGCCATCGGCACCCTCATCGGGTTCGTCGCGGGGCAGGCGGCCCTCGTGCTCGCGTATCAGGGTGCCGTGCCAGCCGGGCTCGTGATCGATCCCGCCACAGCCGCTGTCGCCGTCATCGTCGCCCTGTTCATCTCGATGCTCAGCGTCGTGCGCCGCCGGGCCCGGGCGAGCGGGCCACGACTCGACGACTCCGGTCGACGAGATCTGACGGCGCACGAGCGCCAGTCCCTTCTGTTGAATTCCCGGGCCCTCGTGCACGACACCGTGCTCGGTGAGCTGGCGGCGCTCGGGATGACGCGCCCGGGTCCTCTGACCCAGAGCATGGCCACGAGCATCCGGGCCAGTCTCGTGGCGGCGGCCTCCGCCGCCGGGCCCTCGCCGGAGCCCGGACCGCCCCCGGTCGCGCTCGCGGATCTGCTCACCCGATTCCGCATCGCGGGGCTGCACATCACCGTGACCGGTGACCCGAGCGCGCTCGACCGCCTGTCGGCTGATCGGCGGGCGAGCCTCGTGCTCGCCATGGAACAGTGCCTCGTCAACGTGCTGCAGCACTCGGGCGTCACTCACGCCGAGTTGTCGGTGGCGGTGAGCGAGGGACGTCTGATCACGACGGTCGTCGACGAGGGCAGCGGCTTCGACGAGGGCGCGGTACCGGCCGACCGCTTCGGGTTGCGCGAATCGATCCGGGGGCGCATCGCCGACCTCGGCGGAGCGGTGCGGGTGCTGACCGGTGCGGGCACGGGAACATCCGTGATTGTCAGCGTGCCCATCGACGGAGACTCGACGTGAGTGCGCGGGCGACCGGGCGCCGGGCGAGCCAGCAGCGCGCAACACCGCAGCGACTGGATCCCCTGGGCGGGCTGACAGCGCAGTACTTCATCTGGAGCGTGGCGATCATCGCCGTCGCGGTCGCCGTCACCCAGGTCGTGCGACACGCGAACGATGTGCGCTCGCCCGCTCTGGAGGCGATCGCGCTGCTGTGCATTGTCGCCGCCGGGGGTGCGGTGGTTGACGGTGCCGCGGCGCGACGGTTCCCCTTCTCGGCGCAGCGCCACGCGTTCCTCGACGTGCTCGGGGTGCTTGCCGTCGCGTTCGATCTCGCGGGCCGCGACCACGGTGCCGGCGAGTCTGCGGCCTGGGGCGCGGTCTGCCTCGCGATCCTCTTGATGACCATCGGCTCCTACCGGCCGGCGGCCGAGATCCTGCTGATGACGGCAGTCAGCTCGATCACCGTGGCCGCGCTCGTCGTCGGGTTCTCCGCCGGCCTCACACCGGCGCAGGTCGCCCTGTTCGCGATTACCCGCGCAGCGCCGATCGCCGCGGTCGGGGCGGGGGCGGCGGCGTTTTCGAACACCCTCGTCACGAGGCTCACGCAGTGGCAGAACGGCGCGGCCGAGCGTGCGGAGATTGCGCGCGCGACCGTGCGGGAGGAGCTGCTCGCGGAGGTGTCGAACGCGAGGCACGAGCTCCTCGAGCACCGCGCGGCACCCTTCCTGCAGGATGTTCTCGATCGCGGAGTGGCAACCCCCGCCGACGCAGCTCGGGCCCGCGGGCTGGCCACCGCGCTGCGACGCACCATGCTGGCCGAGGCCGGACGGGGCTGGCTCGTCGAACTCGCCGACACGGTCGATGACCCCGAGAAGGTCGCCGACCGGATGACGCCCCAACAGCGCATGACGCTGGGCGCCCTCATCTCCGAACTGCGGGGAATTGCATCGCTGGTGCCCGGCAGCATCGCCGTCAGTGCCACAACCCGGAGCAGCGAGGCGGTCGTGACGATGACGGCGACATTCACGCAGGACGGCGCGCGGCTGCGCACCGCCGCCTACCTCGCGGTGCTCCGTACGTTCTTCCGTCGGGCAACCCTGGTGATCGGGCCGACAACCGTCACCGTCACCCTGGAATTCGTTCCCGCGAACTAGGCGAGCGGCCCGAGCAGGTTCGTGGCGACGGTGTTATGCACCGACTCGGTATCGCTCGGGTGGTAGATGCCCGCGAGCACGTCGCGCTGCAGGCGGGACAGTTCCGACGCGGTGCGGTAACCGCCACCGCCGGCGCTGCGCATCGCCTGGTCGACGACATAGCGCGCAGTCTCGGTGGCGCGGTGCTTCGCCCCGGTGAGGTAGCGGAACCAGTTCGCGCCGTGGTTCACGAGCCCGTCGACATCCGCGGCCAAGGTCTCGAGCTGTGGGGCGAGAGCGTCGAGCGCGAGCGCTGCATCAGCGACGCGCCACCGGAAGTCGGGATCCTGGTCGTAGGTGGTGCCCGTCTTCTGCGACGTGCGGCGCTTCACCGCCTCGACGGCGAGTTCGAGGGCGCGATCCGCGATGCCCGCGTACACCGAGCCGATGAGCAGCAGGAAGTTGGAGAAGATGCCGAAGATGAAGGGGTCGGCGTTGGGCCCTACCGGCAGGATGCGCGCCACCCGGTCGGTCGGCACGAGCGCACCCTCGAGCGCGGTGGTGTGACTCTGCGTCGCCCGCATCCCGAGCGTGTCCCAGTCCTCGATGGTGCGCCATCCGGGGGTCTCGCGGGTGATGAACCCGTGCACGAGGTCGTCACCGTTGCGGCCGAAGATGCCCAGCCGCGTCCACGCCGGCGCGAGCGAGGTGAAGATCTTGGTGCCGGTGAAGCGGTAGCCGTCATCGACCGGTTCGGCGAGGGTCGTCGAGTCCCACAGCACGAGATCGTTGCCCTGCTCGCTGTTACCGAAGGCGAAGAGTTCGCCGGCCGAGGCATCCGCCAGCACCCAATCGAGGCTTGCGTCGCCGCGGTCGTGCAGCACGCGCGCAACGCCCACCCACACGTGGTGCATGTTGATGCCGAGCGCCGTCGCGGGCGCATAGGCCGCGAGCAGGCGCTGGTCGCGCGCGGTCTCGAGCAGACTGCGCGGGGCGAGGTAGCCCGCCTCGCGCAGCTCTGCGAGGTCCTCGGCGAAGAAGGTGTTGTCGCGGTCGTAGCCGGCTGCGCGCGAGCGGATGCGCTCAAGCAGCTCGGGAGTCAGATCAGTCACCCCTTCAGGCTACGTCCGTCAGAGCGCACGAGCGGCGCCTTCGAGGTCCTACTCGCCTAGCGCATCCCGCATCGCCAGCACGCCCGTCTCGACCTCGGCGTAGCTCGTCGACAGGGGCGACGGACCCAGGCGCAGCCCATCGGGACGACGGAAGTCCGGGATGACGCCGCTCGCCCACAGCCCGGGCAGCAGTTCGGCGAACCGCGGGTGGTCCACCGTGATGTGACCGCCGCGACGTGCGGCGTCTCGCGGGCTGGCCAGCGTCGCGGTCGGCAGATGCTCGTCGACGAGCGCAATTGCGTACTCGGTGAGGGCGACCGACTTGGTGCGCACCGCGTCGAGGCCCACCTCGTCGATGAGCGCGATCATGTCGCGCATGGCCTGCAGACCCACCATGGGCGGTGTTCCGCTGAGCCAGCCGCGGATGCCCTCGGCGGGCTCGTAGCCCTGCCCCATCTCGAAGGGCGTGCGGCTGCCGAGCCAGCCCTGGATCGGCTGGCGCAGACTGCCCTGCAGGTCGCGTCGCACGTAGAGGAACGCCGGCGCACCGGGCCCGCCGTTCAGGTACTTGTACCCGCAGCCGACAGCCAGGTCGACGCCCCAGTCGTCGAGCGGAGTCGGCACCGAACCGACGGAATGCGAGAGATCCCAGATGGTGAGCGCTCCCGCGTCGTGCACGAGGGCCGTGATCGCCTCGACCTCGGCGAGGAAGCCGCTGCGGTAGGCGACGCTGGAGAACAGCGTCACCGCCGTGTCGGGGCCGATGGCAGCGGCCACGAGCTCGGGTGTCACCCCCGCCGCAGGGTCGGTGTCGACCCAGCGCACGGTGAGTCCCCGGTCTGACGCGATGCCCTCGACGAGATAGCGGTCGGTCGGGAAGTTCTCGCGATCGATCACGATCTCGGTTCGGTCGGGACGGGCATCCAGCGCCGCCCGAATCGTCTTGTAGAGCAGCACCGTCGTGGAATCCCCGATCGCCACCTGGCCCGGTGCCGCGCCGAGGGCGACCCGACCGAGTTCGTCACCGACGGTGAGGGGCTGGCTCATCCAGCCGTCGTCCCAGCCGCGGATCAGCTTGCCGGCCCACTCCTCGCGCAGAAACGTCTCGACCCGCTCGACTGAGGCCGCGAGGGGCCGTCCGAGGGAGTTGCCGTCGAGGTAGGAGATCAGCCCAGGTGTCGGCAGGAAGCGCTCGCGGTATCGTGCCAGCGGATCGTTCGCGTCGAGCGGGTTCATAGCGCCCCGAGTTGCGCCCGTGCCTGTTCGAGCACCGAGAGCACGGCGATCGAGTCGCTGAGACCGTGAAGCGGCGACTGCTTCAGCCCGTCACTGACGTACCGAGCCGCAGCCACCGCCTGGTAGCAGAGCCCCTCGTTCCAGTTGAGGCCGCTCGTGTCGCGCCATTCGAGTGTCTCACCGCCGTGGACCGCGAGCCGGAACGCACTGGGTCCGGGGAAGCTCGCCGGAAACTGGAGCAACGCCTCGGTACCACTCACCCGCGCCGCCACGGGAGTCTCGACGATGATGCTGCTCGAGACGACGGCGAGGGCATCCGAGTCGTAGGTCAGAGTGACGGTCGACTGCTGGTCGACCCCGGTCACTGCGAGCGACCCCACGGCGTGCACTGATCGTGGTGCTCCCAGTACGAAGTGGGCGAACCACGCCGAGTAGACGCCGAGGTCGAGCAGCGCTCCGCCCGCCAGCTCGGGATTGTAGAGCCGGGAAGCCGGATCGAAGCGCGCGAGAAATCCGAAGTCAGCCTCAACGAACCGGGGCTCTCCCAGGACTCCGTCAGCCAACAGCTGGGCGACGATGGTCGCCTGAGGCAGGTACCGGCTCCACATCGCCTCCATCGCGAAGACGCCGGCGTGCGCGGCGGCGTCGGCGATGCCACGAGCCTCAGCGACCGTTGTTGCGATCGGCTTCTCGATGAGCACATGCTTGCCCGCAGCGATCGCAGCGTGTGCGAGTCGCGCGTGCTCGTTGTGGGGTGCTGCGACGTACACGATGTCGACCGAGTCGTCGGCGAGAAGCTGGTCGTAACTGCCATAGGCGGTGTCGATGCCGTGCTCGCTCGCGAACTGCTGCGCACGTTCCTGGCTTCGGGATGCCACGACCACGACCTTCTGGTCGGTGGACTTGTTCAACGACCCCACGAACGACGCCGCGATGCGCCCCGGCGCGAGGACACCCCAGCGCAACGTGGGACCGCCGCGCAGTGGTTCGTGGTCGGGGTCGGGCAGGCTCGTGAGGGTCATGAAACGAATCTACTGCGGCCGGGTGCCCACGATCACGGTCGCATCCCGGTCGTCGTCGTAGTGCACCCGCGCACTCAGGCCCGCGGCCTCGAAGATGGCTGCGGCGGTCGACGCCTGCCGTTCACTGGCCTCGACGAGCACGCTGCCGCCCGGCGCCAGCCAGTGCGCAGCGCCAACGGCCACCCTGCGCTGCAGGTCGAGGCCATCCGATCCGCCGTCGAGCGTCACCGCCGCCTCGTACAGCCGCGCCTCGCGGGGCATGAGATCGAGCTCGGCCGTCGGCACGTACGGGGTGTTGGCGAGGAGCACGTCGACCCGACCGCGCAGCCGATCGGGTAGCGCGTCGAACAGGTCACCCTGCACCGCCTCGACACCGTTTCGCTGTGCGCAGGCCACGGCGGCGCCGTCGATGTCGCTGGCCAGCAGTTCACTACCCGGTACGGATGCCGCGAGCGCAAGCCCGAGCGCGCCGGATCCGCAACACAGGTCGACGACCACTGCGGAAGGTGGCGTGAGCTCCACGGCGACGGCCACGAGGAACTCGGTGCGCGGCCTGGGGATGAAGACCGTGGCATCCACGCCGATGCGAAGCCCGCAGAATTCGGCCCAGCCGACGACGTACTCGAGCGGCTCGCCCTCGACGCGACGGGCGGTCATGGCCTCCAGCTCGGCGGCGGATGACGCGGACTCCAGCAGCACGCGCGCCTCATCCTCGGCGAACACGCAGCCGGCCGCCCTCAGGCGCTCCACGAGCTGCTGTTCGGTCATCCCCCGAATCTAGACCGTCAGCCGGTGCGCAACTCCTCGAGCACGGCCTCAAGCTGGTCGACAGCCCAGTCGAGTTCCTCAGCAGTGACAACGATCGGCGGGGCGAGCCGGATGGTCGACCCGTGGGTGTCCTTCGCGAGCACCCCGCGCTCCATCAGGAGCTCGCACACCCGCCGACCGGTTCCGATGGTGGGGTCGATGTCGATGCCCACCCACAATCCCGCGCCGCGCACGGCGACCACGCCGCGACCGACGAGGGTGTGCAGCCGCGCCTGCAGGCGCTCGCCGAGCACGCCCGCGCGCTCCTGCATCTCGCCGGTCGCGAGAAGGTCGACCACGGCATGACCGACGGCCGCCGCGAGCGGGTTGCCGCCGAAGGTCGAGCCGTGCTCGCCCGGACGTAGCACCCCGAGGATGTCGCGGTTGCCGACGACCGCGCTCACCGGCACGATTCCGCCGCCGAGCGCCTTGCCGAGCAGGTAGAGATCGGGCACGACTCCCGCGAGATCGCAGGCGAAGGTCGAGCCGGTGCGCCCCAGGCCGGACTGGATCTCGTCGGCGATGAAGAGCACGTTGTTGCGCGACGTGATGTCCCGCACGGCAGCGAGATACCCGTCCGGCGGAACGATGATGCCCGCCTCACCCTGGATCGGCTCGATGAGCACGGCCACGGTGTTGTCGTCGATCGCCGCCTCGATGGCTGCGGCATCCCCATAGGGCACACTCACGAAGCCGGGGGTGAACGGACCGAAGTCGGCCCGAGCCTGCTCGTCGTTCGAAAAGCTGATGATGGTGGTCGTGCGGCCGTGGAAGTTGCCGTCGGCCACGATGATCGTCGCGCGATCGGGGGCGACCCCCTTGACGCGGTAGCCCCAGGCGCGAGCGACCTTGATGCCCGACTCCACGGCCTCGGCGCCGGTGTTCATGGGCAGCACCATGTCTTTGCGGGCGAGGGCGGCGAGCGCGGTCGCGAACGGGCCGAGCTGGTCGTTGTGGAACGCCCGGCTGGTCAGTGTCACCCGGTCGAGCTGAGCCTTGGCTGCGGCGATGAGCTCCGGATGCCCGTGGCCGAAGTTGACCGCGGAGTACGCCGCGAGGCAGTCCAGGTAGCGCCGCCCCTCGACGTCGACGACCCAGGCGCCGGCCGCGGAGCCCACCACGATGGGCAACGGGTGGTAGTTGTGGGCGACGTGCTCGTCCTCCAGTGCCCGGTGATCGAGCTTGTCGAGATCAGTCGCGGCACCGGTCACCGGCGAAGCTCCAACGTGCAGCACTTCACACCTCCGCCGCCGAGCAGAAGCTCGGACAGGTCCACGCCGATGGGGTTGTAGCCGCGCTCGCGCAACTGCCGCTCGAAGTCCTTGGCCCGCGAGGCGATCACGATGTTGTAGCCGTCGCTGAACGAGTTGAGGCCCAGCACCGCCGCGTCCTCCTCGGTGACGATGACGGCATCGGGGAAGAGCCTGCGCAGGGTGGCGAGGGATGCCTCGTCGAAGGCACTCGGGAGGTACGCGATGTTCGTGTCATCCAGAACCGCGACGGCGGTATCGAGGTGGTAGAAGCTCGGGTTGATCAGATTGAGGGACACCACCTCACGACCGTAGATGCGGGCGATCTCCTCGTGGCTGTTGCTTGCGGTGCGGAAGCCCGTACCCGCGAGGATCATCCCGTTGACGAGCAGGAAGTCACCCTCGCCCTCGTTGATCTCCTCGGGAACGCGCACGTCGAAGCCCGCCTCACGGAACCAGTCCATGTAGGCCGGGCCCTCGGGCTGGCGCTCGGGGTAGGTGAAGCTCGCGCCGTACGCGATGTTGTCGATCACGAAGCCGCCGTTGGCCGCGTAGACCATGTCGGGGAGGCCCGCGATCGGGTCGATGAGGTGCACCTCGAACCCGAGGTCGAGGTAGGTGCGGTAGAGCACATCCCATTGGCGCACGGCAAGGCTCGTGTCGGTGGGGTCTTCGGGGTGCATCCACGGGTTGATGCGGTAGCTCACAGTGAAGTACTCGGGCCGGCACATGAGCACGGTGCGCTTGCGGGCAGTGCGGGCGGGCGTGGCCGTAGCGGCGTCGGTCATCGTCATTCGTCCAGTGTTTCACGCACCTATCCGCAATGTCAGAGCTTGGAGCGCACCGAACCTGCGTCTGACGCTATCGCAGCACAACTATTCGTCATAGGATGCCCGGATGGACAGTCTCGACTACGGCATCATCGACCTCCTGCGCCTCAATTCCCGCGCCGGATACGGAGACATCGGCGAGGTCATCGGCCTGTCGGCGTCGGCCGTCAAGCGTCGGGTGGACCGGTTGGTGTCTGATGGCGTCATCCGCAGCTTCACCATTCAGGTCGACCCGGCCGTCGACGGGCTCGGCACCGAGGCCTACGTCGAACTGTTCTGCCGGGGCACCGTCGCGCCGGAGGAGCTCAAGCGCATCCTGTCCGGAGTTCCCGAGGTCGTCGATGCCGGCACCGTGACCGGCTCTGCCGACGCGATAGTGCACATGCGGTCACGCGACATCCCCTCCTTGGAGATCGCGCTCGAGAAGGTGCGGATCGCTCCCAACGTCGATCACACCCGCAGCGCGATCGTGTTGTCACGGCTCATCCACAGGACCCACGACTAATGCAGTTCGCCGTCGACCCCGGGTCAGCGACCACGCTCTACGAGCAGCTGTACCGCCAGATCATCGAGCAGATCGAGTCGGGCGAGCTGATCGTCGGCACGAAGCTGCCGACCGTGCGCGCCCTGGCGACCGAACTGGAGGTCGCGCCCTACACCGTCGCCCGGGTCTACCGCGCTCTCGAGGCCGACGGTTTCGTCGAGACCCTCGGCCGCAACGGCACCCTCGTGAAGGCGAGGGAGGGCAGCTCGGTCGAGCTTCTGCAGCGGGATGCCACGGCCTACGCCGCACGCGCACGCGAGCTCGGGCTGCCGCCCGCCGACGCGCTCGCCTATATCCGGGCCGCGCTCGGGCTCTAGTGCCCGTCCGTGTCGGAGTCGACGCCCGCGTGCGGACCCTCATCAAGGGTGTCGAGGATCGCCATCGACTCGTCGTCGAGGGTGAAGTCGAGTGCGACGAGGTTGTCGGCGAGCCGGTCGACATTCGACGACTTCGGGATGGCAACGAGTCCGTTCTGCAGGTGCCACCGGAGCACGACTTGGGCGGGAGTCCGGCCGGTGATCTCGGCGACCCTCACCACCTGCTCCCGCTCGAGAACGCCCCTCAGGGGGCTCCATGACTCGGTGACGATGCCGTGCGCGGCGTCGTATGCCCGCTGCTCGTGCCGCTGGATCACCGGCGTCAGCTGAATCTGGTTGACCGCCGGTACCGTCGCGGTCTCGGCGGCGAGGCGCTCGAGGTGCGCGGGCTTGAAGTTGGACACCCCGATCGAGCGCGTGAGGCCCTCGGACTTGAGTCGCTCGAAGGTGCGCCAGGTCGACACGTACTCGTCGCGCTTCGGCACCGGCCAGTGGATGAGAAGCAGGTCGACGTAGTCGAGCCCGAGGCGTTCCAGGCACGCGGCCAGCCCCGCGACGGCGCGGTCCTCGCCCTGCCACTCGCCGTCGAGCTTCGTGGTCACGAACAGCTCGCCGCGCGGGACCCCCGAACGACGCAGCCCCTCCCCGACCGCGACCTCGTTCTCGTACCGGGCCGCGGTGTCGACGTGACGGTAGCCGAGGCCGATCGCCCGGGCGATCACCTCCGACCCCTCATCGTTCCAGAGGCCGTACGTGCCCAGGCCCAGTTGCGGGATGCTCGTTCCGTCGTTGAGGGCGAGAGTGGGAATGTTCATGCGACCAGCGTAGGCCGGTTGAGTAGCGACCGAAGGTCGCGTATCGAAACCGACCGTGAAGGTCTCGATACGCGGCTCCGCCGCTACTCGACCCGCCTAGACCGTGAGGCCCGCCATCGCCCGATCGGGGTTACCGAAGCGGTGGGCAGTGATCGACACGCTCTGCTCGCGCAGGAACGGGAGCAGCTCGACGCGCCCCTCGGTGGTGACGGGAGCCGAGTAGATCGCGACGTCCGGGTTGCCACCGACGGCAGTCGCGAGGGCGAGCGGGTCGCCTCCGACGAGACGCACGCGACCGGTGAGCTGCGGCGCTCGGGCCAGCCACGCGGCATCCGTCTCGATGACGATCGCGCGCACGTTCGCCGTCGGAATCGGTTCGCTGAACGATTCGACCAGAGCAGTGGGCAGCGGCTGCGCGGAGCTGATGGTCAACTCCGCGCCCGCGAGCGAGCCCGCCGCGATGAGCCGCACGAGGTGACCGAGCGGCTCGCCCTCGGAGAGGCGGATGGTCACGGCAGCGGGCCGGTAGCGGAACACATTGCGTTCGACTTCGAGCGCCGAGACATCCCGGCTGAGACCGAACTCGCTCGCCCACGCCGCCTCGTCGCTCAGGGCACCGCGACGAACCCGGTCGAACTCCTCGAACGAGATACCCGACTGACCCCGCTTGACCACCGAGGCCACTCGGCGACTGAGGCCGTCGACGAGAATGTTCCCCGACGGCTCGCGCTCGATGGACCGCCAGGAGCCGAGCGTCAGCACGTAGTTGGGGCCGCCGGCCTTCCCACCGGTGCCGACCGTCGAGCGCTTCCAGCCGCCGAACGGCTGGCGACGCACGATCGCGCCGGTGATTCCGCGGTTGACGTAGAGGTTGCCTGCCTCGACGCGGTCGAGCCAGTGCGCGACCTCGCGCGGTTCCAGCGAGTGGATGCCCGCGGTGAGCCCATAGGCAACGGCGTTCTGCAGCGCGATCGCGTCATCCAGTGTCGCCGCTGTCATCACGCCGAGCACGGGACCGAAGTACTCCGTGAGGTGGAACTCACTGCCTGCCGCAACCCCCGTGCGCACCCCCGGCGACCACAGTCGACCCGACTCGTCGAGCGAGCGCGGGGCAACAAGCCACTGCTCGCCGTCGCCGAGCACGGTCAGTGCGCCGAGCAGCTTGCCCGACGGTGGTTCGATGAGCGGCCCCATCTGCGCGCTCGCCTGCTGCGGATAGCCGACCCGCAGGGTGCGCACGGCATCCTCGAGCTGGCGCGAGAACCGTTCGCTGCGGGCGACCGATCCGACGAGGATCACGAGCGAAGCGGCGGAGCACTTCTGGCCGGCGTGACCGAAGGCGCTGCGCACCACATCGGCGACCGCGAGGTCGAGGTCGGCGCTCGGGGTCACGATGATGGCGTTCTTGCCGCTCGTCTCCGCCAGCAGCGGCAGGTCGGCCCGCCACGACCGGAATAGCGCCGCCGTCTCCCACCCTCCGGTCAGGATGACGCGATCGACGCTCGGGTGCGACACCAACTGGCGGCCGAGGTCACCCTCCTCGAGATCGACGAGGGTGAGGACATCCCGCGGCACCCCCGCCTCCCACAGCGCCTCCACCATGACCGCACCACTGCGACGCGACTGGGGAGCGGGCTTGATGACGACGGCGCTGCCCGCGGCGAGCGCCGCCAGGACCGAGCCGGCGGGGATGGCGACCGGGAAGTTCCAGGGCGGGGTGACCACGGTCAGGCGCGGCGGCACGTAGGTGACGTCGTCGAGGTGATCGAGCTCGAGGGCGCGCTCGGCGTAGTAGTGGGCGAAGTCGATGGCCTCGCTGACCTCGACGTCACCCTCCGCGATGGTCTTGCCCGTCTCGTTGGCCATGACCTCGATGAGCCGGCCGCGGAATGCGGCGAGCACATCGCCCGCATCGTGCAGCACACGCGCGCGATCGGCCGCCGAGCGATCACCCCAGCCCTCCCCGGCGCGCACCGCCGCGACGATGAGTCGATCGAGAGCCTCGGCCTCGGTCACGCGTGACGCCGCGATGGTGCCGGCGCCGAGACGCGATTGGTCGCTGCGGTCGAGCACCCGCGCGGCCCAGGCGCGGTTGATGCTCAACGACGGGTCGGTGTCGGGCTCATTGCGGAAGCGCTGGTCCACGGGGTCGACGTTGGGGGCCACCTCGAGGGTCTTCGAGCGGTTCTGGGTGCGGTTCGGCCCGGGCACCCGGTCGTCGAGCGCGGCAAGCGACGCCCGGAAGCGTCCCTCCTCGCGCGCGAACACGGCGCCATTCGACGCGAGCTCGAACAACCCGCTCATGAAGTTCTCGCTCGACGCGTTCTCCTCGAGCCGGCGCACGAGGTAGCTGATCGCCGAGTCGAATTCGCGAGGGTGCACGACGGGCGTGTACAGCAGCAGGCCGCCCACGTCACGCTTGACGACATCCGCTTGGGCCGTCGCCATGCCCTGGAGCATCTCGAACTCGACCCGGTTGTCGACGTGGCGTTCGGTGGCGAGCAGCCAGGCCCACGCCACGTCGAACAGGTTGTGGCCGGCGACGCCGATGCGCACCGCATCCGTGCGCTCGGGGGTCAAAGCCCAGTTGAGCACCCGCTTGTAGTTGGTGTCCGACTCGAGCTTGGTCGAGTAGGTGGCGACGGGCCAGCCGTGGATCGCGGCATCCACGTGCTCCATGGCGAGGTTCGCGCCCTTGACGACTCGCACCTTGATGCCGGCGCCGCCGGACTGGCGACGCTCGGTCGCCCAGGCCGTCAGCCGCTGGAGGGCACCGAGGGCGTCGGGCAGGTAGGCCTGCAACACGATGCCGGCCTCGAGGTTCTTCAACCGCGGCTGGTCGAGCAGCTTCGTGAACACCGCGATCGTCAGGTCGAGATCGCGGTACTCCTCCATGTCGAGGTTGATGAACTTGGTGGTCTCGCTGTCGGCGGCCAGCTCGTAGAGCGGGGTCAGCCGAGCGACGACCGCCTCGACCATGTCGTCGAAGGCCCACATCGACAGCTGAGCCGCCACCGACGACACCTTGATCGACACGTAGTCGACGTCGGCCCGGGCGAGCAGGTCGCGGGTACCGTCGAGCCGGGCGTTCGCCTCGTCCTGGCCGAGCACGGCCTCGCCGAGCAGGTTCAGGTTGAGCCGGATGCCACGACCCCGCAATCGCGCCAGAGTCTTGTCGAGGCGTTCCGGCGTCGCGTCGATGACCAAGTGGCCGACCATGCGCCGCAGCACCCACCGCGCGATCGGCACGATCGGCCACGGAACGAGAAGGGCGAACCCGCCACCGGCGTGGATGGCGAAGCGCAGGTACCACGGCAGGAACGACGGCACCGAGTGGCTGAGACGCTCTAGGTTGCGGCCGGCGACCCGCAGATCCTCGGGCCGCACCACCCGGTCGACGAATCCGAGGGTGAAGTCGAGACCCTTCGGGTCTTTGAGCAGGCCGGCCAGCCGGGCCGCACTGGGCGACGCCGGAATGTCGGCGCTCTCGGTGAGCCAGCGGCGGACGGTGGCGACGGCCTCGTCGGCGAGATCGGACTCGGGCAGCATGCATCGAGCTTAACCGCGGCATCCCAGCGAAGAGCGCATACTGACGCACAACTCTTGCGTGAGGGATGGCGCAGACGACGCTTTGTAGCGCCCTAGCTGCCACGAGGGCACGATCCGTACAATTGCGGCATGACAACGACGACCGCCGAGGAGCGCGAGCTCTGGCGAACCTTCTTCGTGATGCGTCGTCAGCTCGAACTCACCCTTGAGCGGCGGCTGCAGGCCGACTCCGGCATCTCCTCCGCGGACTTCGAGATTCTCGCCGCACTCTCCGAGGAGTCCAGCGCGCATCTGCGGGCCGGACGGATCGCCGACATCATCGGCTGGGAGAAGAGTCGGGTCTCGCACCAGCTCAGCCGCATGGAGCAGCGCGGCCTCATCGAGCGGGTCGAGTGCGGCGACGATGCCCGCGGCGTGTGGGTCGTGCTCACCGCCGAGGGACGCCGCGCCGTCGCGACGGCAATGCGGGATCACACCGACGCGATCCGCGAGTACTTCTTCGACGTGCTCGACGACGAGCACAAGACCGCGCTGCTGAACGCCTCGCGGCGAGTGCTCGACGTGATCAACCCGCCGATCTGCGTGGACGAAGAGGACCGTGTCGACGTCGCGGGATGACCGCCGCGACGTCGTGATCGTCGGCGGCGGCCACAACGGGCTCGCCGCCGCCGCCTACCTCGCTCTCGCGGGCAAGCGCGTGACCGTGCTGGAGCGCCTCGATGGGCTCGGCGGGGCCGCCGTCTCCGCGACCGCGTTCGAGGGCGTGGACGCCAGGCTGTCGCGCTACTCGTACCTGGTGTCGTTGCTGCCGGAGCGCGTCATCCGCGACCTGGGGCTCGACATCACGCTGCGGCGCCGCCGGTACTCCAGCTACACCCCCGAGCCAGGCAGTACCCGCGGCCTGCTGATTGACAATGCGGATGCCGCTGCAGCCGCCACCGCGCTCGGCCCCGACGCGACCGCCTGGCAGGGGTTCTACTCAGGCACAGCGCGCCTCGCGCAGGCGCTCTTCCCCACCGTCACGGAACCTCTTCTCACCCGCACCGAGGCCCGCGCGGCCGTCGGCGACGACGGGTTGTGGCGCGACCTGATCGAGCGCCCGGTCGGTCAGACGATCGCCGACACCTTCGGCGGGGACCTCGTGCGAGGAGTCGTGCTGACTGACGCCCTGATCGGAACCTTCGCGCCCAACATCGACGACTCGCTCGCCGCCAACCGGTGCTTCCTGTACCACGTGATCGGCGGCGGCACCGGGGACTGGGATGTCCCGGTGGGCGGGATGGGCGCGGTCACGGGTGAGTTGGCGCGTGCCGCGCGTCTGGCGGGAGCCGAGCTGGTCACGGGCGCCGAGGTGACGTCGATCACGCCCGATGGCGAGGTCAGATATCGAAGCGGGGATACCGAGCGCACCCTCGCGGCGACGTGGGTGCTGGCCAACGTGGCGCCGTACGAGCTGGAGCGCCTGCTGGGCGAGCCCTCGGTGATCAGGCCTGTCGAGATCCCCGGCGAGGTCTCGACGAGCTCGACCACCGGCCCCTCGACCCCCGAACGCCCCGAGGGCGCCCAGGTCAAGGTCAACCTACTGCTGTCGCGCCTGCCGCGCCTCCTCGACCCCGCGGTCGACCCGGCCGCCGCCTTCGGAGGCACCTTCCACATCAACGAGACGTGGACCCAGCTCTCCGCGGCCTACGACACCGCCGCTGGAGGGGCCGTGCCGCAGCCGCTCCCGTGCGAGATCTACTGCCACTCGTTGACCGATCCGAGCATCCTGTCGCCCGAATTGCAGGCGGCGGGCGCACAGACCCTGACGGTGTTTGGGCTGCACACCCCCGACCGGCTCGTGTCCGGGCAGAACAACGATGCGCGCCGCGCCGAGCTTCAGGCCGCCGTGCTCGCCTCGCTCAACTCGGTGCTCGCCGAACCGATCGAGGACCTGCTGCTGACTGATGCCGCCGGCGCCCCCGCTATCGAGACCAAGACCACGCTCGACCTCGAGCACGCCCTGCGCATGCCCGGCGGCAACATCTTCCACGGTCCCCTGTCGTGGCCGTTCGCTGAGGATGACGCGGCCCTCGCGACACCTGCCGAGCGCTGGGGCGTCGCGACCCGGCACCCGCGGATACTGCTGTGCGGCTCGGGCGCTCAGCGCGGGGGTGCGGTGAGTGCGATCGGCGGGCACAATGCGGCGATGGCGGTGCTCGAAGCATCCTGACTAGTCTCAGGACATGGCAGTGCAACCGACCGGCCGTGTGGTGCGCGATCGGCGCGGACTCGAGCTGCTGCTCGAGCGACGCATTCCCGCGGATGCCGCGACCGTGCGCAACTGGCTGACGAAGCCCCACCACCAACGCAAGTGGCTCGGCGCCGCCGTGCCGGTCACCGACGGGGACTCACCGATGCGCATCGTGCTCGACGACGGCGCACCGGTGGTGATCTCGCTCGCTGAAGTCGACGGCGTGACCATGCTCTTCGTCGGCGAGCGCGTGAGCGACTGGCGGGCGGCGGGAGAGGCCGGGCCGCGCTGGGAGTATGCGCTCGATCGCCTTCGTGCCGGGGTGTTGGGCGAGAAGGCACCGGATGCCGCGGGCTACCTGCCCTCGCAACGGCCCTACTACGAGCGGCTCGCCATGGACGGCGACCCGGTCGGCTGGCCGCCGAGCTAGCTAGCTCAGTCGTTCAGTCCCAGACGCTCGGGGCTGGCTCCCGCGTGCTCGGGAGTGCCACATGTGCGGCCCATTCGGCGACCCAGGCGTCGGGCTTGTGGCTCGTGGCATCCACCCCCACGACCTCGGCGAGTTCGGCTGTGCTGACCACCCCGCCCGATGCCTTCAGGAAGCGCGCACGTGTCATGGCCACCGCGTAGATCTCGCCGTCGACGACGAAGCGCTGCTCGCAGTACACGGCCTTCTCGTCGTAACCGGCCATCTTGGTTTCCAACGTGAACTTGGTCCAGAGGTTGAGCGATTTGCGAAAGCTGATGGTCTCATTGGCCATCACCGGGTAGTAGCCCTTGGCGCGAAGCTTGGCCCACGCGCCCGAGCGGATCATGAGGTCGATGCGGCCGAGATCCATGATGGAGAAGTACACGCCGTTGTTCATGTGCCCGAGCACGTCGATGTCCGTCGGCACGACGCGGAAGTCCATGCGGCCGATATCGCTCATGGTGAGCTGGGGTGCCCGCTTGCTGCGGAACATTCGGATGATGGTGCGGAAGATCAGGTTCACCGCGTCAGGCTAACCCAGGCCGCGGCACCGCGCCGTCTGGGCACGCGCCACCTCCTCGCTCACCGCCAGGCGCGTTCCGGGAAGTCGCTGGCGACTCCAGTGCAGGACGACCACCTCGGCGTCGTAGAAGCGGAGCCTCGACGAGGCTCGGACAACCGCGACGTGAAGGGGTTGATCCGCTGCCGTGACGCCCCCGTTGTGATGTGCCAACGCACTCACGCACGCCAGGCGACCTCCAACCCGCGCCGCCCTGATGGCATCCTCCGGCACGTCCGGGAGCGCGTACCACCCTCGCCTCACCCGCCGAAGGCGGCCGTAGTACACGCTCATGTCGATGACCGCGCCCCAGCAACCGGCCAGTAGCAGTTGCTCGCGCGAAGCGATGCCTCCGAGGTCTCGAAGCGCATGGACCGGGTGCATGAGTTTCATCCTGCTGCGCGCGCTTCCGGCCTGCGCAGCGGTCACCGCGATCGGGCGGATTGCCGGGACAGGACTCGGCTGGGGAGGAGTCGCTCGGTGCTCACTCGCCGCTCTCGGTGCTCACTCGTCGCGAACCGACCGGCTCGTCCCGCTACCTCCGCTACTTCAGGACGTACGCAGTTGTCGAGACCATACGTCCTGAAGTAGCGGAGTTCATCGGACGAGAGGATCCAAGTCGGGACGACGGCGGGGAGCGCCGCCCCGGTAGCGCGGCCCCGGTAGCGCGGCCCCGGTAGCGCGGCACGCTTACCCTCTAGTGCCCCCGGTGGTCCTGCACCGTCGCACGCGGGCCGTGCCGGGGTTTCACGAAGCCGCTCGACTCGATCAGGCGCATGACGCGCTGGCGGTGCCCCGCCCACGGGGCCAGCAGTTCGAGCATCCCGTCATCGTCGACCGGCTCGCCCGTCAGAGCGAGCCCGACCAGCGAAGGAAGGTGGTAGTCCCCCACGCTGGGCGAGTCGGGGTCGCCGTGGGCGCGCTGCATCGTCTCCGCCGCCGTCCATACCCCGACTCCCGCGACGCTGCGCAGCGCGCGCTCCACCTCGGGCCCACCGCGACCGAGGTCGAGTGTGCGTTCGAAGGATGCCGCAACCGCCGCCACGCGCATGATCGTGGCCGAGCGTTGCGGGCCCACCCCGGCGCGATGGAACTCCCACGAAGGGATGCGCCGCCACACCTCAGCGGTCGGGAACACGCGCATCCCCTCCGGCGCAGGGCCGGGTGCGGGCTCACCGTGCCGAGTGACGAGCCACTGCCACCCCGCCCGCGCCTCCTTGCCCGTCACCTTCTGCTCAAGAATGGCGGCGACCAGCATCTCGAAGACCTGTCGTGTGCGGGTGAGGCGAAGCCCCGGGTTGCGTCGCAGTGAGTCCGCGAGGAGGGGCACGGACGAGACATCCAACTCAGACCAGTCGTCGCCCGATCCGAGAAGCTCCGGGATCCCCTCGATGACCCACGCGGCGCCATCGCCCCAGGACGTGGCGGCGATGCCCTCGGGGGTGCGGGTCAAACGCACAGTGGCACCGCCGTGCGGGGTCTGCACCGTGCGCCAGACCCCCGTGACATCGGTGCGGAACGTCGGATCGCCATAGCCGCGCCGCAACGGCCGCAACGTCGCCGACAGGCTCACCGGCTCCGCAGGCGAGTACAGCGTCGAGACGGGCATGCCGTGAAACGTAGCATTGCCGTGTGACCGTGCCCAAGATCCTGCTCTTCTATGCGTTCACACCCCTCGTCGACCCCGAGGCGGTGCGGCTCTGGCAGCGTGACCTGGGATTGTCGCTGGGGATGGGCGGACGGATCATCCTGTCGAAGCACGGCATCAACGGAACCGTCGGTGGCGACGTGCGGGCCGTCAAGATGTACCTGCGCAAGACCCGCGAGTACGCCCCATTCAGAGACATCGACGTCAAGTGGAGCGAGGGCACCGGCGACGACTTCCCTCGGCTCAGCGTGCGCGTGCGCGACGAACTGGTCAGCTTCGGCGCACCCGACGAGCTCAGGGTCGACGAGACCGGAGTCGTCGGCGGTGGCGCCCGCCTGACTCCCGAGCAGCTGCACGAGCTGGTCGCCGAGAAGGACGTGACCTTCTTCGACGGGCGAAACGCGTTCGAAGCGCAGATCGGGCACTTCAAGGATGCGGTCATCCCGCCGGTCTCGAACACCCGCGAGTTCGTGGCCGAGCTCGACAGCGGGCGCTACGACCACCTCAAGGACCGACCCGTGGTCACCTACTGCACCGGAGGTGTGCGGTGCGAGGTGCTCTCGTCGCTCATGATCTCCCGCGGCTTCAGCGAGGTGTACCAGCTCGACGGCGGCATCGCGCGCTATGGCGAGGCCTACGGCGACGACGGCCTGTGGGAGGGCGCGCTCTACGTATTCGACAAGCGCATGTCTGTCGAGTTCAGCGATCACGCCGCGGTGATCGGCACGTGCGTGGCGTGCGGAGAGTCATCCCATCACATGCAGAACTGCGCCGACCCGGCCTGCCGCGTGCAGCTGGTCGTGTGCGAGACGTGTGCCGCGGCATCCGTGATCCACTGCGACGACCACGCGGCTCAATTGCACGTGTAGGGGATGCCCCAGATGGTGCCCTCAGGAGAATCCTGGCAAGCGCCGACGAGCTCGGTGAAGAACCCGACGCCGAGCACCAGTGAGGCCACGACGACCGCCACGATGACTACGGTGAAGACCGTCCCCAGGATCAGGCCAGCGAGCGCCAGAGGATTGCCGTAACCGCCTCGGCGCGCCTGCGCGACGGCGACACCGCCGAGAATCGCCCCGGCGAGCGGGAACGCGAAGGCGAAGACGAGCGACATGATGCCCACCACGAGGCCGACCTGCTGAGACTGGGTCGACGCCACCGGATGCTGCGGCGCGACCGAAGGCGCACCTGACGGTGTTGGGTCACCGATCGGCTCGCCATTGAGGAGCGTCATGGAGCGATCCTTCCGTTAACGGGCGCGGCGCCCGAGGGTGACCCCCGGGCGCCGCGTCACACGAGTGCCTAGCCGCAGGTGAGCGTGGCGCCGTTGTCGAGCGTGTACTGGCCGGGCTCGAGGCCCGCGCAGGCGTTGATCAGCGCGCCGGCGCTGAGCACCGCGACGATGATCGCGATGATCGTGCCGATGAGGAAGATGAAGCCGAGAACGATCGCGACGGTCGCCGGGGTGTTCTTGACTCCGGCGCGCTTCGACTGGCCGCGGGCGACGAAGCCCAGGATCAGTCCGACGAGGGAGAAGAAGAAGGTGACGATCAGCGCGACGATACCGAGCGTCTTGCCGTCGGATGCGGCGGGCGCGGCCGGAACCGGAGGAACGGGTGCGGGTGCAGCGTCAGTCATGGATGCTCCTAGAAGGTGTGCGCGGACTCACGTTTGAGCCGCGTCGGCATGACTCTAGCGCCGGGAGGGGGGTGCGCACCACGGCCACCTCGGCGACACGGCAAGATAGAGGCATGAGCATCGGAATCCTGACGAGCGGTGGCGACTGCCCCGGCCTTAACGCAGTCATCCGCGGGGCCGTACTCAAGGGCATCAAGGTCTACGACAAGGAGTTCGTCGGATTCAAGGATGGCTGGCGCGGAGTCGTGCAGGGCGACATCATGCCGCTCGAGCGCAGAGACATCCAGGGCATCGCCAAGCAGGGCGGCACCATTCTCGGCACGAGCCGTACCAATCCGTTCGAGGGCGACGGCGGCGCCGAGCGCGTGCGCGAGAACATGGAGCGCCTCGGCATCGAGTCACTCATCGCGATCGGCGGTGAAGGTACTCTCGCGGCCGCGAAGCGCCTCACCGATGCCGGCATCAAGATCGTCGGCGTGCCCAAGACAGTCGACAACGACCTCTCGGCCACCGACTACACCTTCGGATTCGATACCGCTGTGGAGATCGCCACCGAGGCGATGGATCGGCTGCGCACGACCGGCGACTCCCACGGACGGTGCATGGTCGCCGAAGTGATGGGACGCCACGTCGGCTGGATCGCGCTGCACTCGGGCATGGCGGCGGGCGCGCACGCGATCCTCATCCCCGAGCAGAAGACGAGCATGGACCAGCTCATCGAGTGGGTGCAGTCGGCGCATTCGCGCGGCCGCGCCCCGCTCATCGTGGTCGCCGAGGGCTTCAAGCTCGACACGATGGACGACGCCCACTCCGAGCGCGGCCTCGACGCATTCGGTCGCCCGCGCCTCGGCGGCATCGGGGATGTGCTGGCTCCCGAGATCGAGGCCCGCACCGGCATCGAGACCCGGGCCACCACCCTCGGGCATATCCAGCGCGGCGGCACCCCCACCGCCTACGACCGCGTTCTCGCCACCCGCTACGGCATGGCCGCCGTCGATTCGGTCGTGCACAACCGCTGGGGCCGCATGGTCTCGCTGAATGGAACATCAATCACTCACGTCGCCTTCGAGGACGCCCTCGGCCGCCTCAACACGGTGCCGCAGTCCCGCTACGACGAGGCCGCAGTTCTCTTCGGCTAGCGGTTGCCGACCGGCCCGGGCAGTGGGCATACTCTGCGCATGCAGAACATCGATGCCGTTGTCAGGGCCATTCAGGCCGACCTCACGCCCCAGTTCGAGGAACGCCTGCGCGAGCAGCTCGCCACCGCCGACCGCGAGTGGCTGATCGACCAGATCGTGCGCCTGACGCTCGACGCGCACAGCCTCGCCGAGATCGACCGCAAGGTCGAGAGGGATGCGAAGGCCCGCGCCCGCGCCGAACGCATCGAGCGCGTGAAGGCCATCGCGCTGACACATGAGTCGCTCGCGGCGTTCACCGCGGAGCACGCGGCGGTGTCGCGGGAGTCGCTGCAGGCATCCGGTCATCTGGCGGCGGATGCCCCGGCGAAGGGCACCACACAGCTGACCGCCGAGCACCGCAGCCCCGCCGGTGAGGAGCTGCTTCAGCGAGCCAAGGACGTGCTCTACGCCCTGCTCTTCGGCGACGAGCAGACCAACACGCAGCTGGAGCGCGTGCAGCAGGAGCTGCTGACCTTCGCTCTGCCGCGCTTCAAGGCCTCGGCCCTGGACTTCATGCGAGCCTCGACCGAGCTCGCGGCCGCGGGCACCTGGCAGGATCCGGACAGCGTCTCCAACGACGAGCGCGCCGACAACGTCGTGCTGGAGGTGCAGTTCGGGGAGACCGCCGACGAGCTCGTGGGCAACGGAATCATCGCTGCGCTGACGATCATCAACAACCTCGACGTCAACGAGCAGGTGCTCTACGCACGCATGATCAACGTGGAGCAGACCACACTCATCGGCTGAAAGGTGGCATGCTGGCGGGCATGAACACTGCGCTGCTCGTGGCCGGGTCTGTCTTCGTGTCGATCGCCGCCCTCATCCACGTCTACATCTTCGTTCTGGAGAGCCTGCGCTGGTCGCGGCCCGCGACGTGGAAGACCTTCGGGCTGAAGTCGCAGGCCGACGCCGACGTGGTCAAGCCCATGGCGTTCAACCAGGGGTTCTACAACCTGTTCCTCGCCCTGGGCGTTGTGGCCGGACTCGGGCTGATCGCGACTTCGCACACCGCTGCCGGACTCGCGATCGCACTCTTCGCGGCGGGCTCAATGGTCGCTGCCGCTCTGGTGCTGATCATCTCGTCGCCCAAGCTCGCGCGGGCGGCCGCGATCCAGGGCACCGCCCCTCTCGTCGGCGTCGTGCTGCTGGGCCTCGCCCTGCTCGTCGGCTAGGGCTGCACGACATGCTCGAGAAGCGCGGCCACGAGCGAATCGGCCGACCGCTCCTCGGCAATGACGTCGACGGCGAGTCCTGCGGCGCGCGCGTCGAAGGCGGTGCGCGGGCCGATGCATGCGACAACGGTTCCCTCGGGCAGCGGTGCGAGCTGGGCCGCGATCTGACGGGCCACTGAGCCCGAGCTGACCAGGATCGCGGCGATGCGACCGGATGCGACATCCGCCCGAACAGCGTCGGAGACCGGAACCCCGACCGTGCGATACGCCGAGACGAACTGCACATCGAGGCCGAGCCCGCCGAGCCCGGACACGAGCGTGGGCTCGGCCACGTCGGACTGCGGCACCAGCACGCGGCCGGAGATCTCGGAGGTGCCCCACTGGGCGACGAGGCCCCGGGCGGAGTTGTCGCTCGGCGTGAAGTCGACTCGATAGCCCGCCAGCTGCAGTGCGGCACCGGTCGTCTCACCGACGGCAGCGATGCGGGTCGTCGACGGGATGCTCACGCGGTGCCCGACGAACACGTCGACGGTCGTCGCGCTGGTGATGACGATCCAGTCGAACTGACCGTCCTGGAGTTCGTGCAGGGCGTTGGCGAGAGCTGCGCCGTCGTCCGCGCTCGCGAAATTGATCATCGGTGCGATGACGGGGGTCGCACCGAGGGTTCGGAGGGTCGCCGCGATGCCGTCCCCCCACTTCCCGCCGCGGGGAACCAGTACGCGGAGGCCGCCCAGTGGTTTGGCTGCCATGTGCCTATCCTCCCCTGTGGAAGGTCGGGCTGACGAATCGGGGGGTGGTGATCAGTCGTCGTCGCTCAGGATGGCCCAAGCCACCACTGCCGCCACGGCCACCGCAGCACCCACGGCGCCGATGATCCACGGCAGCGGGTTGCGCTCGTAGGAAGCACGCACACGGGTGGTCAGCTCGCCGACCTGCTTGGGCACGTTGAGCTTGTCCTCGATGGCCTCGAGTGTCTGCTCCAGTTCGCTCCGCGCGTCGGCGATGCGGGTCTCGATCGGTTTTGCACTCATGATGCTCGCCTTCCGGTGCCCGAACTGTTGGTTCCCTTCAGAACCCGGACATCCTGTTTGATGCTGTCGATTGTCTTCGTGGGTGTGGGGGGCGTGCCTTTCTTGATCTGCTGCACGCCGATGGCCACCAGCAGCGCGGCGATCAGCAGAAGCGAGCCCGCCACAATGAGTGCTGCGGCCCAGCCCGGAAGCACCTGCGCGAGCGCGATCACGGCTGCCGCCACGAGCACTCCGAGCGCGAAGAATGCGAAGGAGAGGGCCGTCGCGATCAGGCCGATACCGACGCCCGCGTGCTTGACCTTGTCGAGAAGCTCCTTCTGGAGCCCCTCGATCTCGGAGCGCACGAGGTCCATGAGCAGGCGCGGGATGTCGCCGATGAGGGCGAACAGGGACCGCCGGGGTGTGCCGCGCGACGTGTCGGTCATCGCCGACTACTTCGCTGGGGTGGACTTCGAGGTGGACGTACGGGTCGCGGGCTTCGCGGGAGCCGCGGTCGGTGCCTTGGAGCCCGACACCTGCGATACGACCTTCTTCGCACCGTCGGCGAGGAACTCGGCAACCTCGGGCGCCTTGTCCTTCACGAAATCACCCGCGTCGTCGACACGCTTCTGCACCCGTGGGTCGTTCCACAGCTTGAGCGCTGCGGACTTCATCTGGTCGTACTTCTCGCGACCCGCGCGGGTGCCGAGCACGTAACCTACGCCCAGCCCTACGACGAAGAGGATCTTGCCCTTCATGAGGTGCTCCGTTCCCTGAAAGTGTGTGGTGCTCCCAACCCTAGCCGCGCCCGCAGATGCTGTCGCCCGGTAGACCATGCCTCACAGGGAATGTACGCTACGCCAATGTCACTTCCGTTTTCCTTCGATGAACCCTTGGTGACCGAGCGCCTCAGCCTGCGGCTGATGACTGAGGACGACGTGGATGCGGTGCACGACTGGATGTCGGACCCCGAGGTCGTGCGCTACCAGCTCTACAACGTGCGCGACCGCGCCACCGTCGCCGAGAAGGTCGCGGAGTACGCGCTGGCTACCCGACTGGAGAGCAACGGCGACTACGTGCAGCCTGCGATCGTCGTCGACGGCGAAGTGGTCGGCGCGATCTACTTCACACTTTCCAGCGTTGACGACCTCACTGCTGAGATCGGATGGGTCCTGCGTCGGGCGCACCAGGGCAAGGGGTACGCGTTCGAAGCGGCCAGCGCGATGCTTTCGGTAGCATTCGGCGAGATGGGACTGCACCGGGTGTATGCGGAGCTCGACCCGCGGAACGCGGCATCCGTCGCCCTGTGTCTGAGGCTGGGAATGCGGCACGAGGCCCACTTCGTCGAGCACATGATGTTCAAGGGTGAGTGGGCCGACACGGGCATCTACGGCCTGCTGGCCCGAGAATGGAAACCATGATCCCCGTCGACTACTTCCGCGATCAGGTGAGCCTCGAGACCCCCGGTCTGCGGCTGGAACCCCTCGGCCCTCAGCACTTCGAGGGCAGCTGGGCCGCCCTGCACGACGAGGAGTCCCGTCGCATGACGGGCACGCACGAGACGTTCACCGAGGAGCAGATCCGCGAGTGGCTGGCCTCACGGGCCGATGCCCACGATCGCGCGGACTGGGCGATCGTGCGCAAGGAGGATGGCTCGTATGTCGGTGAGGTCGTGCTGAACGATCTCGATCCGCACAACCTGTCCATGGGCTTTCGCATCGCACTGTCGAGCGCAGGCGTGTTCGGCAAGGGCTACGGTTCGGAGGCGACCAAGGCGGTGGTGGACTACGGACTCGAGGTCGTCGGGCTCCACCGGATCAGCCTCGAGGTCGTCGACTTCAACACCCGCGCTCAGCGGGTGTACACGAAGGCGGGGTTCCACCCGGAGGGCATCCTGCGCGACGCGTGGTACTGGGACGGCGAGTGGAGCGACGTGATCGTCATGGCCAAGCTCGCCGCCGGTTGAGTGGCGACCAACCCGCCGGTTGAGTAGCGGCGAAGCCGCGTATCGAAACCCGCGCCGCCTCGACTACCGCCGCTTGCGCCGCTGCCACCACCCCGCGACACCGCGCACCACGGGGTTGTTCGCCACGGCGATGAGCGGCCCGATCCGCTTGAACGCGTCACCAACCCCGGGAAAGCGCATGAGTCGCCGCATGGGCATCGACGCGACCATGTCGAGCAGGTTGATGCCGCCGTCGGCACCCGCGCCGTCGGCGGCACGAGCGAACAGCGGACCGGTCACCGGGTGCGCGAGGAACTCGGCCACCCGGGACTCGAGCGTCAGCTTGCCCGGTGCCGGCGGGTGCCGACGCACGGGTGCGGTCAACGCGATGTCGTGCGCCGAGTGTCCGACCTCGACGAGGTACTCGCCGCCCGGTACCACCCAGCCCGAGGTGCGCGTGTCCCAGTGGGCGTAGGCGCGGGCATCCAGCTCGAACTCGACTCGCGTCGAGGCCCCGGGCTCGAGCCACACCTTCTCGAACGCCCGCAGCTCGCGGCGCGGTCGGGCCACCTCCGATGGCGCTGGAGAGATGTACAACTGCACGACGTGCGCGCCGGCACGTTCGCCCGTATTGGTCACCGTGACGCTGGCCCGCGAGCCGTCACGCGAGACCTCCAGATCGAAGAGCGCGAAGACTGTGTAGCTGAGGCCGTGACCGAAGGGGTAGCGCACCGGAAGGTCGACCGACTCGTAGTACCGATAGCCGACGAAGACTCCTTCACCGTAGCGCACGACATCGTTCTCGCCGGGAAAGTTCAGGTACGACGGGGTGTCCTGCAGTCGATACGGGATGCTCTCCGCCAGTCGCCCGGACGGCTCGACGATGCCGAACAGTACCTCCGCGACTGCCGAACCACCGGCCTGGCCGAGCAACCACCCCTCGACGATCGCGGGCACGGAATCATGCCACGGCTCGAGTGAGACGACGGACCCGTTGGTGAGCACGACGACCGTGCGGGGGTTCGCGACGCTGACCGCCTCGATGAGTGCCAGCTGGGCCGCCGGCAGGTCGAGGTGGGTACGGTCGTAGCCTTCCGACTCATCCCCGGCGGGTAGCCCGACGAACAGCAGCACGGTATCGGATCGGCGCGCGACCTCGACGGCCTCGGCGATCAACGGTGCAGCATCGACATGGCGGTCGAAACTGTAGCCGGGCGCGAACTCCACGGGGGCGATGCTCGAGACGGCGTCGAGGGCGGTGTCGACCCGGGTCGGGTTGACCTGCGAGCTGCCCGCCCCCTGGAACCGCGGTGCGCGGGCGAACTCACCGATCACGGCGATCGCCTGAGCAGTAGCCAACGGCAGGATCGCGCCCTCGTTGCGCAGCAGCACGATCGATTCCGTCGCCGCCTCGCGCGCGAGCACGTGGTGGGCCGCCGGGATCCGGTGATCGAGCTCGTCGAGATCCGCATCGTCAGCATCTCGGCCCGCTCGATCACCGGAGGCACGAGCGGCGAGCGCGAGCACCCGGCGCACGGCGGTATCCAGTACCGCCTCGTCGAGCTCGCCCGACTTCACGGCTGCGACGATCGCCTCCGCGCTGTCGGCCTGCGGGCCGGGCATCTCGAGATCGAGACCCGCTGCGAGGGCCGGCACCCGGGCATCCACGGCACCCCAGTCGGAGACGACGAGCCCCTCGAACCCCCACTCGTCGCGCAGCAGCTCGGTCAGCAGCCAGTGGTTCTCGGCGGCTGCGACCCCGTTGATGCGGTTGTAGGAGCACATCACCGTCCACGGCTGCTCCGTCGTCACCACTCGCTCGAAGGCGGGCAGGTAGATCTCGCGCAGCGTGCGCTCGTCGACCTCCGCGCTCACCGTCATGCGGTTGGTCTCCTGGTTGTTGGCAGCGAAGTGCTTGAGCGATGCGCCCACACCGGTCGACTGGATGCCGCGAACCCACGCAGCGCCGAGCACCCCGCTCACCAGCGGATCCTCGGAGAAGTACTCGAAGTTGCGACCGCACAGGGGCGACCGCTTGATGTTCACGCCCGGGCCGAGAAGCACCCCGACGCCCTGCGCGCGTGCTTCCTCGCCGAGGGCGCCGCCCACGCGCTCCACGAGGTCGACATTCCAGCTCGAGGCGATGCCCGCCGCCGGAGGGAAGCAGGTCGCCGGTGCGCTCTCCCCGATGCCGAGGTGATCGTCGCCACCCACCTGCCTGCGAACACCGTGGGGTCCGTCGGTGAGCACAACGGATCGGATGCCCGCCTCGGGTGCCTCGAGCGTCGACCAGAACCCGCCACCCGCGACCAGGGCAGCCTTCTGCTCGAGGCTCAGTGCGGCATCCATCGGATCACTTCACTGCGCGGATGGGTGCGATCAGCAGTGCGCCGATCACCGCGAACACGCCCCCGGCGATGAACAGGGCCGTGTAATTGCCACCCCCGCCGATGGCAAGGAACAGCGGAGCGATGGCCGGGGCCACCGACTGCGGAAGCGAGTTGGCGATATTGAAGATGCCCAGGTCCTTGGCGGCCTTGTGCTCCTTGTCGGGCAGCACGTCGGTGATCAGCGCGAGATCGACCGCGAAGAACGCCCCGATGCCCACCCCCATGACGGATGCCGCGACGAAGAACATCGGCAACGAGCTCGTGAGGGCGAGCAGGGTGAGCCCCACGCCGACTATCGCGGCGGCGAGGAACACGAAGATCTTGCGTCGTCCTGTGCGGTCGGAGATGCGACCCGACACGATCGCGCTCACCGTGAGCACTGCGGAGAAGATCAGGAGGGCGTACAGCTGCGTCAGCACGACATCGGGACCGGTCACCTTGAGCCGGTCGCCGATGAAGTACACCTGATAGGTCGTGTAGACGGCGAACCCGAGGATGACGAAGAACCGGCCGAACCAGGCCCACCCGAAGTCCGCACCCTTGCCCTTGTCGATGCGGAAGCCGCGCACGAACTCGCCGAAGGTGAACCGGCCTGCCTGCCCGTGCGGCACATCCCGGATCCTCGCCACCAGCAGCGCGAGCATGAGCGCGCCGATGATGCCGGGGATCAGGAACATCAGGCCAATTCCACCACCGGCGGCCTGCACGCCGTAGGCGATTCCGATTCCGAGCAGCGGCGACACCTGCTGCGAGATGCCCAGAACCGAACTGACCCGGGCGCGCTGCTCGAGCGGCACCTGATCGGGCAGCAGCGCCTGCAGCGCCGCGAGCACCATGTTGAGGGTCAGCTGGGCGAGAACCCAGCCGAGCGTGGCGACGACCAGGTTGGGCGCGAAGCCAACGATGGCGAGGGCGACGACGCCGCCGGCCGACCCCGCGATGATCCACGGGCGACGCCTGCCGAGCCCCGACCGGGTGCGGTCGCTGAGCGCTCCCGTCAGGGCGTTCGAGACGATCGCCACGAGTGCGCCGATCGCACTGATCAGCCCGAGGCTGGTCTCCTTGCCCTCGGGGTCGAGCTCGCCGACCTTCAGGGCGAGGGTGGTGGCGACCGGGGTGATCAGGGCGATGTAGGCCCCGACGTAACCCAGCGCGTAGAGAGCGATGAACCCACGTCGGGCCGTCGGGATTTCGGTCATGGTGATATGACTGTAGACCCCGGGTTGCCGTGAGGAAACCCGGGGTCTACCCGTCAGTGAACTGCTAGTTGTTGGTCAGCTGGCGGCGGCGAGCGAAGATCAGCAGGCCTCCGATTCCGAGGAACACCAGACCACCGGCGAGCGTGAGCCCGAGGCCCGAGCCCAGACCCGTGAGGGCCAGCGTGGTGAGCTGAAGGTCACAGCCCGTTGCGGCCACGAACTTCAGCACGATCGGGTTCGTCCAATCGCCACCGCCGGGCGCCTGCAGACCGTGCTTCACGGGATCCGTCGAGCTGGCCTCCAGGGTCACGGTGCGGGCCGGGTCGACCACGATCTTGGTGTTGAACGGGATGACCTCGCTCGAACCCTGCTCGCGCCACTCGACGAACTCGGGGTTGATCGACGCGCCGACCGTGTAGCTGCCGGGTGCCGTACACGTCGTCTGAGCGAACGTGTACGTCGGCACCGACAGACCCTCGGTGGGGAAGTCGAAGTCGCACTTCGGATCCGTCGCCGGGATCATCGCAGCGATGACCACGTCTACGAAGGACTTCGAGGTGCTGCCATCCGAGAACGTGTGTCCCTTGTCAGCGTTCGCGACGATCGTGTACGTGCCGGGAACAGTCGGCAGCGGAGCCGACCAGGTCGCGTTCACGAGGCTCGTCTTGGCCGGGTCGATCTTGCCGTCGGCGAGACACGTTGACGGAAGCACCTCCAAGGTCGCGCTGGCGTCGTTCGTCACACAGTCGGTCGGGTCGGCGAACACCAGCTGCCACGGGGTGGGCGGGGTGCCGTCCCAGTAGGTGCCGCTGCTCAGCTGGTACGTCAGCACGTAGGTCTTCGCCGAGGTGACGACGACTTTGCCTGCGGTCTCAACTCCGTCGACGAACCACGTCACGCCCTCGATGGTCGGGAGGGTGAAGCTTCCGTCAGCGTCGCAGGCGATGTCCTGAGGAACGATCGCCGGGATCGGGATGAGCGCGCAGTGCACAGGGGCGTCGATGATGACCTCGTACGGCCATTCCACGTCGCCCGTGAGCACGTAGCCTTCAGCCGCCTCGACCTTCACGATGTAGGTGCCGGGCGCGAGGTCGGTGACGGTGTCAACGTCGGCCGACACCCACTCGAAGCCATCCGGACCGGTGATCGTGTAGGTGAAGCCCTCGATGAGCTCGACCGTGATGGTTCCGCCCTTGACCACACCAGCAACACACTGCTGGTTGGTGTGGCTCGGGTCACCGGGGTTGCCGTCGAGGCAGCCCACGAACGAGGGAACGGTGATCTCGCCATCCGGGATCGTCGCGCCATCGGCCGCGAACGTCACGGTGTAGCCGCCGCCCTGATCCCAGATCGGTGTTGTCTCCACCTCGAGCACCTCACCAGGGGCGAGGGTTCGCACGATGTCGCTCGGTGTCGGGTCGTCGAGGCTCGTGACATCCTGTGCACCGACGACGGTGAAGGTCACCGGCACGGTCGACCCGCTGTTGTCGAGCGTGATGTACAGGTTCTTCGACGAGAAGCGGTCGGGCTCCTGGCCGTTCGGGTAGCAGACGCCCAGACGGTAGTCGACGGTCGGCGCGACCTTCTCAGCACCGAACGTGTAGTTCACACACCCGGCCGTGATCGAGGTCAGGATGCCGTCACCCTTCGCACCGGAACCGAGCGAGTATCCGATCGCAACGACCTTCACCTTGTCGCCGGTGTAACCCAGCTGCGCGTACGCGAAGAGGAAGTCGTTGAGCGAGCCATAGGACTTCTGGTAGCTCGGGTTCGGTCCGGCCGGCATTCCGGGGACTGCCTTGTTCAGCCACCACTGGGAGAACAGAGGCTCCTTGACCAGGTTGCCCTGCCAGACGCCGTTGACGATGAGCGACAGGTTGATGCCGGGCTCGGCTCCACCGCTGGTGTTGGTGAAGTTCAGAACCGGGGTGCCCACGTCTTCGAGGTTGAGGTCAGTGGCGACGTAGCCAGCGGACTTTCCGTTCGAGTCAGCGGCATCGGTGTAGATGCGCAGACCGGTCTCCACATACTCGTGGTGTCCTCCGGAGCGCGACTCACTGAAGTCCCAGCCGTTCGCGTCGAGGTTGGTGGACTTGCCGCCGAACGCGGTCGCCGTGCACTCGTGCGCACAGTCTACGTACTGCCCGAGATCGAAGGTCCAACCGCCCTTGGGGTAGTTCTTCAGCACGTACGGGGCCTTCGCGACGGCGGTCACCACGTTGATGCCGGTGGTGCCGTTGCCGGTCAGTGTGTAGTCGATCTTGTCGGTGTCCTCAGGAACCAGAACCGAACCGTAGGTGCCGCACTGGGTGATCTTGGTGGCAGTGGGAACCGCGACAGGCGCGTCATTGCAGCTGGTGCTCTGCTGCACCCACGTCGGGTTCGGCCCGGTGAAGCCCATGCCGTGCAGGAAGGTCTCCCACCCGGCAGGACCGGAGAGCGTCGCGGTCGGGGTGATCTCGCCGGCGAATGAGGCATAGATGTCACCCTGACCGCAGGTCACGGCCGCGGCATACGGGTACGTGCCCGGGGTGGTGATCTTCGGCAGCTTCTGCACGACGTCGAGCACCTGCGGCCACAGGGAGTTGGTGGTGTACTTCCAGCTCGTTGCGGTCACCCAGAAGCCTTGGCAGAGCTGCCCCGTGGAGTTGGGCACGTTGCTCACCGTGATGACGCCGCTGTTGGTGGCCGGGTCGTAGGTGTAGCTCACCGCGGAGCGCGGGATACACACTGCCGGCGGAGCACAGGCGGGATCCGTCGACGAGAGCTTCGGAGCGAGGGTGTCGGTGAAGGTCTGCGTGAGTGCGCCACCCGGGAAGGTGTGGCCAGCCACGGCGGTCGCCGTCACGGAGTAGGCGCCGGTGACGGCACCCCAGGTCGCGTTGACCGGGGTGTTCAGCACGAGCTGTGCGCCGGCCGAGCAGGTCGGCGGCACGATCGTCACCGAGGCGGAGGCGTCAGGCACCGGCTGGTTGCAGGCGACTTCGCCTTCCCAGTGGTAGTTCGTTCCTCCGACTTGAGTCCAGACCACCTTGAACGGGCCTATGTTGGCGGGCCAGTTCGGATGCGTGGAGTACGTGAACACCTGAGTACCCGACCAGGTGCCTGCGTTGTTGTGGAAGTTCAGGGTGAGCTCGGTGCCGTAGTTCGACCCGTACTTGATGCGCACGTTGACGTCGTTGGCCTGGCCCGCGGGGATGTTCGCGGGGTAGGTGACCGTCAGGGCATCACACGTCGGAGCGGCGTACTGCCAGTTCCAGTCGAACGGGATCGGGATCGTGCACAGAATGATGTGGCTGATCGAGTCCTTCTCAGGGTGCTTGTAGCCCTGTCCAGGAGTCGGGTTCTCGACGACGTAGTTGGGATTACTGGTGCTCTGCTCCGAACCCGCCTTCACAACAATCTTCGAGTACGTGCGACCGGCCGGGGGGTCCGGGAGAATGTAGGGCACAACCGTGACGGGCTCCACCTTCGAACAGGTCTCACCGTCCTGTAGCTGCCAGTTCTCGGGCTGGTTAGCCGACGAGCCGGTCGGATATCCGCTGGTCGCGCTTGCAGGCATGGTCACCGCGACAACGGAGAGGCCGACAGTCAGCAGCAGGGCAGCGGATGCGGCAATGAACTTCTTCAACATGGTGCGTCTCCTGGGTAGCGGAGTTCGGGCTGCACCAAACAACCACGCACCTCGGGAGAGCGCACGGGCGGATCGGGTAAGGCTCGACATTGCTTCGGGGGTGCACGCCGGAGTTTCGGGTTCCAACATGCGCAATGCTCGGTAAAGCTACCATGTCGGCCGAAAGGAGGACAAGTCCCTGCTTTGGGGGCTCTTGACGTGAGTGGATGCCCGCCCGCTTACCCGAGCGGGCGGGCATCCGGTTTCAGCGACTAGTCGCCGGCCTTCTCGCTGCGGCGGCGCATGAACAGCAGCGCAGCTCCGAGGAACAGTGCGCCACCGCCCAGGGTCCAACCGAGGTAGGAGACCGCCGTTCCCGTGAGCGCGAGCGTGGTCAGCTGACCGCAGGCGCCCAGGTTCACGAACGAGAACGCGGGTGGGTCAACCCAATCGATCTCGAGCCCGTTCGGGGCGACCGCCTGTACAGTGACCGTCACTTTCTGCGCACCGACAACCGGGTACGTGCCCGCCACGATTCCCGCGACGTCATTGACGGTGAAGGTCACGTGGGTTGGGTCGTATCCGTCGGCGACGCCCAGGGTGTAGCTACCGGCAGCTGAACAGGTTGCCTGGGTGAAGACGACCTTGGGCATGACCAGTCCGAGCGTGCAGCGCGGATCGTTGTCGGCGAAGATCGGGTCGAGTGTTCCCGTGAAGGTCTTCGTCAGGTTTCCGGGATCCCCGTCCGCGAACGCGGCACCCTGGTTCGCGGTCGCAACAATCGAGTACCCGAGCGGGGCGGCATCCGTGTCAGATCCCCAGGTCGCGTTCGAGATGGCAGAGCCAGCGATGTTCGGGGACTCGGCCGCGAAGCACGATGCTGGAGTGAACTCGAGTGTCGCTGTTGCGAGGTCGGGGGTCTTGTCGCAGGACGGGTCATCCAGCACGTCATCGAGAGTGCCGCTGAAGGTCTTGGTCTCCAGGTTGCCCGGGTCACCATCACCGTCGGCGAACTCGGCGCCGTCGTCAGCAGTCGCGACCACGTGGTAGCCGAGGGCCGAACCGTCGGTGTCGCTGCCCCAGGTGGCATTGGAGATCGGCGAGTTGCCGAGGTCGAGCTGCTCGGGAGCATCACAGGTGGCGGGGATGAAGGTCAGGCTCGCCGTGGCGAGGTCGGGCTTCACAACGGAATCCGGGCATCCCTCTTCGAGGATATCTGCGCCCGTCACACCGGGACCGTAGTTCGGGTACAGGGTGTCGAGGTTCTGACCGTTCGGGAAGTCGGGGTCAATCACCGGGATGATGTCGCCCGAGTGGTTGCCGTGGCCCGAGACGATCGCGACCGCGGGGAGCGGACCCAGTGCAAGCCATCCGTTCTTGGCATCAACCACCTCGGTGGCATGACAGATGGAGTACTTCGTCACCTCCGGGTTGTCCTCGAAGCACTCGCCGTCGTCCTCGGTGTAACCCTCGGGCACCTCGGTCTGCACGTCGTCGATGTTGCTGCAGACGTCGACAACCGGCGGATAGCAATTGGTGCCGTCCGTTGTGTAACCCTCGGGCACCTCGGTCTGCACGTCGTCGATGTTGGCGCAGACGTCGGTGGGTGGCGGCGGCGTCGGCAGACTGCACCCGTTCGCGAGGATCTCAGCGCCGGTGTATCCGCCCCAGACGGTGTCGAGGTTCTTGCCCTGCGGCGTCCCCTCCGTGATCGGGATGATATCGAACTCGTGGTTGACGAAGTGAGCGGAATCGACAACCGAGCTGTCGTCGACGGGCGTGATGGTCCAGCCGTTGTCGGGCTGGTTGGGTCCCTTGGCGTGACACACGTCGATCTCGGTGTGCCCGGTATCGGCGGGTTTGTCCGCGAATGCGGGGGCGGTTGTGCTCAGGAGAGCACCAGCAACCAGGCCGAATGCGGCCAGGGTCGCCAAGAACTTGTTCTTGGTCATGAGTGGGGGATCTTTCCGGTCTTCGGGCAGCGCGAATCAATTCGCGCCGTGGCGCGGTGTGTACGGGATTCCGCCCGGGACGCGGATGTGGGTAAGCAGAACTGCAGGGAACGCAACGACGCACGAAGACGGGAAAGCGAAGGCGGCCTATTTCGGGTATGGCTCTATCGCGGGGTGTTTCGGGGTATCACCTTCTCGGAAACAGCGGGGGTAAGGCCTGGGTGGGGCCTGTCTCTGCTGGCACGTTAGCACGTCCCCCACAATGAGGACAAGGGTCGTGAGTGTCGCTCAGTGAACGTATTCGAGGATGTCGAACCCGACGGTGCGCATGGCATCCAGCACCCGCAACCGGGCCTGCAGTCCATCGTCGTTGAACTGGATCGAGACCGCGTAGGACACGGCACGGCTCGCGCCCCGCAGCGCCCCCGCTTCGGCTCGAACGCCGTGATCGGTGCCGGTCTTGTTCACCAGAAGCGTGTTGTGGTCGGCGCCGCGGTGCGAGAGCGGGTCGAGGCCGAACGCGCTGGCGACCAGTGACAGGTCGCTGTTGAGACTGAGCCAGCCCATCACGCGCTGACTGGTGAGCGCATCAACGACCTCGTTGCGCGCGAGCGCGCCGAACAGCCAGGCGAGTTCGGCGGTCGATCCCACTGAGAGCTGCGGTGCGTCATCCGGGCCCCGGCTGTCTCGCACCAGATCGAGCAGGGCGGTGCGCATGAGCCCCAGCGACTCGGTGCGCGCGCGCACGGCGGCGAGCCCTACCTGGCTGAGCAGCACATTGGTCGCGAGGTTGTCGCTCGTCGCACCCACGATCGTGGCGAGGTCGGCGACCGGGAGCGACGGCGCCTGGAGGTGCTGCCAGATGCCCGAGTCGCCGACGGCGTCCCGGGGGGTCTTGTCGAGGATGCCGTAGCCCGAGAAGTCGCGACTGGTGAGCCGGGCAGACACCTCGATGAGCAGCAGGATCTTGCCGATGCTCGCGGTCGGCAGAACGATGCGGTCGTCGATGGCGAGCAGCGTCTTGCCGGAGTTCAGGTCGACGACGCTCGCGGAGACCTGGGCTCCTTCGTAGGCGAGCTTTCCCAGCGCGCTGAAGGTACTGGCGAAGTTCTCGGTTTCGCCAGTTCCTGCGTGACGGGCCACACGGGTCTGCTGGGCTCGTTCACGCCGCTCTCGGGTGCGGGACTTATCTACCAAATAGTGACGCGATCCTTCGGGTCAAGCCATAGTGCATCGGATTCGGTTACCTCAAAGGTGTCATAGAACTCGTCGATATTGCGAACGATCTGGTTGCACCGGAACTCGTTGGGTGAGTGGGGATCGATGGACAGCAGCCGCACCACCTCTTCATCGCGCGCCTTCAACTGCCAGGCCTGAGCCCACGACAGGAAGAACCGCTGAGCGCCCGTGAGGCCGTCGATCACCGGTGGCTCCTGGCCGGCCAGCGAGATCAGGTACACCTTCCAGGCGATGCTTAAACCGCCGAGGTCACCGATGTTCTCGCCGATGGTGAGCGCGCCGTTGACGTGGTGGTCGGGAACCTGGCGCGGAGCAAGCGCGTTGTACTGCTCGATCAGGCTCTTGGTGCGATCCTCGAAGGCGGCGCGATCCTCGGGCGTCCACCAGTCGGTGAGGCGGCCGTCGCCGTCGTACTTGGAACCCTGATCGTCGAACCCGTGGCCGATCTCGTGGCCGATGACCGCACCGATCGCGCCGTAGTTGGCCGCGGCATCCCGGGTCTCATCAAAGAACGGGAACTGCAGGATGGCAGCGGGGAACACGATCTCGTTGAAGCCCGGGTTGTAGTAGGCATTGATCGTCTGCGGAGTCATGAACCACTCGTCGCGGTCGAGCGGCTTGCCGATCTTGCCGAGCTCGCGCTGGAACTCGAACTCGTTGGTCGCCCGCACGTTGCCGATGAGATCGGATGCGTCGATCTCAAGGCTCGAGTAGTCGCGCCACTTCACGGGGTAGCCGATCTTCGGCGTGAACTTCTCCAGCTTGTCGATGGCCCGCGCACGGGTCGCCTCGCCCATCCACTCGAGGCCCGTGATGGACTGGCGGTAGGCCTCCACGAGGTTGGCGACGAGCACATCCATGGCGGTCTTTGCCGCCTCCGGGAAATGCCGCTCAACATAGATGCGACCCACGGCTTCGCCGAGCGCACCCTCGACCAGCGATACCCCGCGCTTCCAGCGCGCCCGCAGCTCCGGGGTGCCGGTGAGGGTCTTGCCGTAGAAGTCGAAGTTGGTCTCGACGAAGTCGCTCGACAGATAGGCCGCATTCGAGCGGATGACCTGCCAGGCCAGCCAGTCCCGCCACGCGGGCAGGTTCTCGGCCGTCAACACCGTCTCGAGTCCCGACATGAAGCTCGGCTGGCGCACGACGACCTCGTCGAAGGAGTGGTCGGGCACGCCGAGGGCGTTCAGCCAGACATCCATGTCGATCGCGCCAGCGAGGTCGTTCGCCGCCGACCAGAGCATGGGGTTGTAGGTCTTCTCGCTGTCGCGGTTGGCGACGTTGTCCCAGTGGTGGGTGGCGAGCTCGGTTTCGAGAGCAACGATGCGGGCGGCACGCGCGGCGGGGTCATCGAGACCGGCGAGGCCGAGCATCCGCTCGACGAAGGCCAGGTACTTGGTGCGGATCTCCGCGAACTTCTCCTCGCGGTAGTACGACTCGTCGGGCAACCCGAGGCCGCCCTGCTCAACGAACACGAGGTAGCGTTCCGGCTCGCCCGGGTCGTTGTCGACGAACACTTGGAAGAAGCCGCTCGAACCGCCGCGCTCGAGGCACCCCAGGGTCTCGAGGAGGGAGTCGATCGAGTCCACCTTCTCGGCCTCGGCGATCGCCTCAGCAATCGGCTTCGCCCCCAGCGCCTGAATGCGCGCCTCGTCGAGGAAACTGGCGTAGAGGTCGCCGACCTTGCGGCCCTCGGTACCCGGCTCCGCCGACTGCGACTCGATGATGATGTCGCGCACGGCCTTCTCGGCCTCCTCCGCGAGCAGGTAGAAGGAGCCGTACCTCGCCTTGTCGCTGGGGATCTCGGTGCGCTCGATCCACTTGCCGTTGACGTGGCGGAACAGGTCGTCCTGCGGCCGGATGCTGGTGTCGAGTTCGTCGGTGTCAATGCCTGAGCTGAGGGCGTTGTCGGTCATGCGAGCCAGCCTAAGCGCTCCCGCTGGACGGTGCCGCAGAGCTCGGCGCGGGCGCGGTGGTGGTTCCGATGCGCAGTTGACTGGTGAACCGGCTCGGCTCGGGTCGATCGCCGTTGAGCAGCGCGATGACGGCACCCCCCGCCGCGCGTCCCTTGTCCACCGCGGGCTGCACGAGCGTCGTCAGTTCGTGCGGCGCGGCACCCTCGATGCGCACTCCGTCGAAGCCCAGCACGCTGAGGTCGTCAGGCACCGAGAGCCCCAACTCCTCGGCCGCACGGATGACGCCGAGCGCAAGCAGGTCGCTCTGCGCGATGATCGCGGTCGGGCGCGGAGTGCGCGAGAGGAGGTCCCGACCGGCGACCAGGCCGTCCTCCACGCTGCTGCCCCCCGCGACGACACCGCTCGCGTCGGGGAACACATCACGAGCACCCCGGATGCGCTCCAGGGTGGTGTGCGCCCGGCTGGCCGCGATGCGGTGCGGTTCGAGCTCGCCGCGCTGCCTCGATCCCTCGAGCGGCAGGGTGACGAGCCCCACGGCGGTGTGGCCGAGGTTCTGGAGGTGCCGGGCTCCGTGCGCCGTGGCATCCCGGTTGTCGAGATCGATCGCCAGCACCCCCCCCATCGGCTCGGCCTCGATGGCGACGATCGGGATGCCCCGCTGGCGGAAAGCCCTGACCGGCCTGTCGAGCTCCGTGCTGCACCCGATGAGGATGACGCCGTCCATCGGCGCAAGCGAGATGTCGGCTCCACCCTCGCCGGTGTCCGTGAGCAGCAGCAGGCCGAGGCTCTCCGCACCGAGGGCATCGGCGATTCCGTCGAGCATGGCCACGTTGATGGGGTCGCGGAATGCGTCTCGGAGTCGATCCTCGATGACGACGCCGACGACTCCCGACCGGCCGCGACGCAGGGATTGGGCACGGGGGTCGGGTCCGGCATAGTCGAGCTTCTTCGCGGCCGCCAGCACCTTGGCGCGAGTCGCCTCCGATACCGGGCCGGCACCGCTGAAGGCGAGCGATGCTGTCGACGCCGAGACGCCGGCGAGTGCCGCGACGGCGGCGAGGTTGGGTCGCCCCCTGGTCTGGCTTGCCTCGGCGTCCATGGGTTGGTAGCTTAGTCGAATCGAATCGATCGAATCGATTCGACCTCTGTCGCCGAACCGGCCCCGAGCCCGCAAGGAACCCATGTCGAAGACGTCGCCCGCCCCCACCAGCTACCCCGGTGGACTGACCCGTCGCCAAGTCGTCTCGTGGCGCAACGCCGTCTTCCTGATCTTCGCCATGCCCGGTGTCGCCATCGCCAGCTGGGTCTCCCGACTGCCCGCCGTGCGCGACGCCCTCGAGATCGGGCCCGCTCAGGTCGGGCTGCTCATCTTCGGCATGGCGGCCGGCTCGATCCTGGGTCTCGTCGTCTCCAGCCACCTCATCGCGCGCATCGGCGCGCGCACGGCGATCACGGCCGGCCTCACCGCGACGGCCGTCGGCCTCGCGATCGCGGGCGTCGGTGGAACGACACCCAACTTCATCATCGCGTTCGCCGGTCTGCTGATCTTCGGGGCGGCATCCGGAATCACCGACGTCGCCATGAACGTGTCGGGCGCCGCGAACGAGCGCGCCCTGCAGCGGTCGATCATGCCGATCTTCCACGCCTTCTTCAGCTTCGGGACCATGGTGGGTGCGGGGCTCGGAGCGCTCGCCGAACTCGCCGGCCTGCCGATAGTCATCCACCTCGCACTCGTCGCCGTCGCCATTGTCGCTGTCGCGTTCGGCGCCACCCGCTTCGTGCAGCCCGAGACCGTCATCGAGGCCAACGGCGAACCCGTCGCCTCGGATGATTCGTCGATGGGCTGGCGCGGACGACTCGGCATCTGGAAGGACCCGCGCACCCTCCTGATCGGCGTGATCGTGCTGGCCGCCGCATTCGCGGAGGGCTCGGCGAACGACTGGCTGGCGATCGCCATGGTCGACGGCCACGACGTGAGCAACGCGAACGGCGCTCTCGTCTTCGGCATCTTCGTCACCGCAATGACCGTCGGCCGGCTTGCCGGGGTGTTCCTGCTCGACCGATTCGGCCGGGTCGCGGTGCTGCGGGCATCGTTCCTGCTCGCGTCGATCGGACTGGTGATCGTCATCTTCGTTCCGATCCCGCTGATCGCCGTCGCGGGCGCCGTGCTCTGGGGCCTCGGAGCCGCGCTCGGCTTCCCCGTGGGCATGTCGGCCGCCGCCGACGATCCGCGAACGGCTGCGGCCCGCGTGAGTGCCGTCGCCACGATCGGCTACTTCGCGTTCCTCGTGGGTCCCCCGGTCATCGGGCTCCTGGGCCAGTACGTCGGCGTGCTCGACGCGCTGCTCGTGGTGCTCGTGCTCTGCGCGATCGGTGCGGTCGTCGCGGGTGCGGCCCGCGAACCGTCTCGCCGGACATCCGCTCCCGTCGACACCTTCAGCGACCCTCAGTTGTCGTAGTCCTCCTAGGCTGGACCCATGCGTCTGGTGGTAGCGAAGTGCTCGGTCGACTACGCCGGACGGTTGAGCGCGCACCTGCCGCTGGCCACCCGCCTGCTGCTCGTCAAGGCCGACGGCAGCGTGCTGGTGCACAGCGACTCGCTGAGCTACAAGCCGCTGAACTGGATGAGCCCGCCCTGCACGATCGCCGTCATCGAGCCTGAGGCCGAGCAGGCCGAGGCGGGCGTCATCGAGGTCTGGAAGGTCGCCCAGGCAAAGACCGCCGACCTGCTCGTGATCTCGATCCACGAGATCCTCCACGACAGCGCCCACGAGCTCGGCCACGACCCCGGGCTGCAGAAGGACGGCGTCGAGGCCCACCTGCAGAAGCTGCTGGCCGAGCAGATTGAACTCCTCGGTGAGGGCACCCGGCTGGTGCGTCGCGAGTACATGACGGCCATCGGCCCGGTCGACATCCTGGCGACGGATGCCGCGGGCGGCAGCATCGCCGTCGAGATCAAGCGGCGCGGCGACATCGACGGGGTAGAGCAGCTCACCCGCTACCTCGAACTCATGAATCGCGACCCGTTGCTCGCGCCGGTGGCAGGAGTCTTCGCCGCCCAGGAGATCAAACCGCAGGCCCGCACGCTGGCCCAGGATCGCGGCATCCGCTGTCTGGTGCTCGACTATGACGCGATGCGCGGGCTCGACGACTCGCACAGCCGCCTATTCTGATTCAGTGAGCGCTCCCGACTGGACCTGCATCCTGTTCGACCTGGATGGCACGATCGCGGACTCCGCTCCCGGCATCACGGCGTCGCTCGGGTACATGTTCGAGGAGCTGGGGCTTGAGGTGCCTTCGGCCGAGGAGCTGCGGGAGTGGGTCGGCCCGCCGATCCTCGATTCGTTCCGCGACCGGGCGGGGATGACGCCGGCGCAGGCCGCCCAGGCGCTGGCCATCTACCGCGACCACTACCTCGAGCACGGCGGCACCGGTGCCCCGATCTTCGAGGGGATCCCCCACGTGCTGCGCACGATCCACCAGTCGGGAACCCCGCTCGCACTGGCCACCTCGAAGCCCGAGTTCCCCGCGTCGATCATCCTCGACCACGGCAACCTCACGGCGAACTTCCGCGTGATCTCCGGTTCGTCGATCGACGAGATCCGCAGCGCCAAGAAAGACGTCATCGCCGAGGCACTGACCCGGTTCCGCATGATCGGGGTCGATACCAGTCGCCCCGTGATGGTGGGAGACCGCGACTACGACGTCGAGGGTGCCGCGGCCAACGGCATGCCCGCGATCTTCGTCACCTGGGGTTATGGCAAGCCGGGCGAGGAGCAGGGCTCCATCGCCCAGGTCGGCCACCCGCGCGAGCTGCTTCCGTTGCTGCTGGGCTGAGCCCCCGGCCCGTCAGCGCGGGCAGTGCATCCGGGTGGAGTGGCGGTCCTGGCTGCGCTCGAAGGTGTGCTCCTCCATCGGCTTGCCGCAGAGCGGGCACGCCTTCGCGCCGGTCGGCGGCAGCGGCTCCTCGTCGTAGGGGCCGAGCGGCGGCGGCCCGATGTAGGGCAGGAGGGCGTCGTTAAGGCGATCCCACCACGGCACTTTTACATCGCTCACAAACAGTTAGTATACTAACTAAATGGCCGCCGTCGACCCCCTCGCCCTTGACCGCCAGGTCTGCTTCGCCCTCGCCGCCGCGTCGCGCAGCGTGATCGGGCTCTACCGTCCGGTGCTGGAGCCGCTCGGCCTGACCCACCCGCAGTACCTGGTGATGCTCGCGCTGTGGGAGCGCAGTCCGCGCACGGTGCGCGACCTCGGCGAGACGCTGCTGCTGGAACCCGCGACGCTCTCTCCGTTGCTCAAGCGGCTCGAGGCATCCGGTCTCCTCACGCGCAGGCGCAACGCGGTCGACGAGCGAACTCTCGATGTGGAGCTCACCACGGCTGGCCGCGCCCTGCGCGACGAGGCCGAGAAGGTGCCCGCGAAGATCGTGTCTCGGCTCGGCATGCAGGTCAGCGAACTCGAACGCATCCGCGACGACCTGACGACGCTCATCTCCGCGGCCACCCGTTAGCGGGCGAGCCGCTCTACTATCGCGCCATACAGACCGGGCAGAGCGGATGCCGCGGGCACGATGCCACCACGCAGCGGCGAGCCTGCCGCCGCAACCAGACCGTACGTGAGCACGCGGAAGTCGCGCGTCACCCTGCGCCACTCCCTCTCATAGCGCGTCGGAGTGTCATCGGCCACCGCCGCCACCGCGACGGCCGCCTGCTCGAACCCGAGTCGGAGACCTTCCCCGGTGATCGCGTCGACGTAGCCCGACGCGTCTCCGACTAGCAGCACCCGGCCGGCCGTGCGTGCTGCAGACCGCTGGCGGAACGGGCCCGCGCCACGCACCTCGGTGACGGCGTCAACACCCGCGAGCCGCTCGGCCAGCTCGCGAACCGCCGCGACGGCGGTGTCGAAGTCGGTGCGCGGCGGGCCGAGCACGGCGACGCCGGTGAGATCGGGGGCGATGGGCGTGATGTAGACCTCCGCCTCACGGGTCCAGTGCACCTCGATGAGGTCGTTCCACGGGGCCACCGCAAAGTGGCGGCGCAGCCCGAAACGGCGCGATCCGCGCACGGCGCGCTCCAGCCCGACCTGACGCCGCACGCTCGAGTGCAGGCCGTCGCAGGCCAGCAGGTACCGGGCCGTGAGCCCGGCGGCGGTCACGGTGCTGTCGGTCTGCTGCACCGCCTCCACGCGAGCCGCGACGCGCGTGATGCCGAGCTCCGTTACGCGATCGGCGAGCGCGCGGTGCAGCGTCGTGCGGCGAACCCCCCTGCCCTCACCCGAGCGGAACAGGTGGTCGGCGCGCCGCGTCTCGGTGCGATACGAGACCCCGCGCAGGGGCATCCCGTCGGGGTCGACGCCGAGCCGGGCGAGCAACGGCAGGGCGCCGGGCATCAGTCCCTCACCGCAGGCCTTGTCGACGTCTCCGTCGCGGGGCTCGACCAGCGCGACGGTGAGTCCTGCGAGACGCGCCTCGATCGCCGACGCGAGCCCGACCGGGCCACCGCCGACGACCAGCACATCGATGTCGGTCATGTCAGTTCGCGCAGCGCACGGTTCTCGGTGGGGATGCGGAAGGCGAGCAGCAGCACGGCGTTCAGCACAGTGAACGCGATCGCGGTGATCCACGCGGTGTGCACCAGCGGCAGTGCGATGCCCTCGACGGCGACGACCACGTAGTTGGGGTGGGTGAACCAGCGGTACGGTCCGCGCGCGACGACCCGGGCGGCACCGGGCACCACGATCACCCGGGTGTTCCACTGCGAGCCGAGCGAGGAGATGATCCAGTACCGAGCAGCCTGGCAGAGCACCGCGATCACCAGCATGGGCCAGCCCAGCCAGGGGATGAACGGTCGATCGAGCAGCACGACCTCCGCGATGCAGGCCAGCAGCAGACCCGTGTGCAGTGCGACCATCCACGGGAAGTGGCGCTGACCGTACTCCCGGCCGCCCTGGGCGAAGGCGGTCGCGGCATTGCGCTTCGAGACCCGCAACTCGTAGAGCCGCTCGACCCCGGTCGCGAGCACGAAGGCGATGTACAGGATGACACTCACGACGGCCACTCCAGCAGCACGAACTCGGCACTCACCCCGGGGCCGAGCGCGAAGAGCAGACCGGTACCGCCCGGCGTGACGCCGGCCGTGATCGTGTCGGCGAGCACATGCAGCACGGCCGACGACGACAGGTTGCCCACCCGATCGAGCGATGCCCAGCTCAGGTCGAACCTGTCCTTCGGCAGGTCGAGCGAGTGCGCGAAGGCGTCCAGAACGCGCGGGCCGCCGGGGTGCGCGACCCAGGCTGCGACATCCGCGATGCCTCGACCGTTGTCTGCCAGGAAGGCGGCGACCTCGACGGGGAAGTGCCGCTCGATCACGTCCGCGACGCCCGCGGTCAGCACGATCTCGAAGCCGGAGCCGCCGATGTTCCAGCCGATCACCTCGCGGGTGTCGGGGAAGAACGAGCTGCGGGTGTCGACGACGCGGGGGCCGGGCTGGGCGCGGTTGTCGCCGACCATCACCACGGCAGCCGCACCATCGCCGAACAGCCCCGTCGCCACGAAGTTGGCGATCGTCTCGTCGTCGCGCTGCAGAGTCAGCGAACACAGCTCGACGCTCAGCAGAACGCCCACCTCATCCGGATGCCCCACCAGGTAGTCATTGACCCGTGCGATGCCCGCGGCTCCCCCCACGCAGCCGAGGCCGAACGAGGGCAACCGCTTCACATCGGGACGAAGGCCCAGGCGCGACACGAGCAGGGCGTCCACGCTGGGCGCCGAGATTCCCGTGACCGACGTGAACATCACGAAGTCCACGTCGGGCGCTTCGAGGCCCGCGTCGGCGAGCGCCGTGCGCAGAGCCCGCTCGGCAAGGTCGGTGGCGACCTCGATGAACGTGTCGTTGGCCTGACGGAAGTCGCCGAGGTCGCGGTAGCGCTCGAGCGGCAAGGCCGTGTGCCTGGTGCCGATGCCCGACGACGCGTGCATCCGCTCGAGGACGGCCCGCTTGCCCGGCACCGTCGATATCAGCGGAGCGAGCTCAGCGGTGATCTCCGCCTGGGTGTAGGCGAACGCGGGCAGGACGGGGGCAACCGCCGCTATGCGTGACATTTCCCGAACCTAACACGGCCCGGTGCACTGCGTGCAGGGGGCTTGACGCGCTAGCCCGTCACCTTCACGGTGAACGTGAGCGGCTGGATCCCGCCCTGGGCGTTCGTCATAGTCACCTCGGTGGTACCGACCTTGAGCGGCTTCAGTCCGGGGTTGAAGGTGGCACCGCCATCCTCCTTGCCCTGAACGAATTCGAGGATGCTCGGGTCTGCGATCTCCGCGGTGTAGCTGTCGACTGCCAGATCACCGGTGTTGATGTTGATCACCTGGTTCAGGGCCACGTCGACGGTCGCGCCCTGAAGGTCTCCGACACTCACGGTCACGGGAGCCACCACGGGCTGGCTGGGAGCGCAGGCCGACAGGCCCACGACGGCGGAGACGGCGACCACAGCCGCAAGGATCCTCAAGCTCTTCATGCGGCTAATTATTCTGCCGGCGGATCACGCGAACAAGACCTCCAAGAGGGGGGTCTAAAGACCGCGGCTGAACGCCACCCGCGGCTCGCCCGGTCCGTCGTAGTCGGGATACGCCAGCACCCCGTCGATCTCGCGATCACCGTGGGCCTCGAACCCCAGTGCGGCGTGGAACGCCTGCGAGCGCCGGTTGAACGACCCCGTGATGGCGCGCACCTGCGTGCATCCGAGATCCTTCATCGTCTGGAAGAACAGCAGGTACAGCTGGCGCGCGATTCCGGTTCGGCGCAGGTCGGGGTCGACGCCCACGAAATGGATGTAGCAGACCTGGGGATCGTCCTGCGATCGAAACCCGATGAGGAACGCCCCGATCTCGCCCTGCTCGTTCTCCACTATCCAACTCGTGCCGCTGAAGAACTGGAAGAACAGCCGGGGCATGAGCAGACCGAGCATCGCGCGGTTGGGGGTGTCCCACCAGCGCCCGATCGCCTCGACCACGGTGAGGTGGTCGCCCTCGACGGTGTGGCGGATGCTGTACCCGGGAGGCAGGTCGATCATGCCCCCCAGCGTAGACAGTCCCCGACGCGCGCATGTGAGAACTCTCAGCCGGAGCGCTGCACCGCCTTACCGGACTCCCAGACTCGCGGCCTAGCCTGCGACCATGGGGACACTGCCGGCACGGCATTTCGCGATCTTGTGGCAGGTGCGAGCGCAGCACGGGGGCATGACGCGGGCTGTGCTTCAGCGGTCACGCAACTTCGTGCGGTCGGGGGTGCCCGGGGTCGAGGTTCTGACCTTCGACGAGTTCGAGGGCTACGACAGCGTGGGGGCCGAGCTTCGCGGCACCGGCGAACTGGCTGACGGGGTGTCGCTCGTGAACCTCTGGGATTGGCTGCGCGCCTCCACCCCGGTGGCGGATGCCGCACCAGACGTCACCGCGTTCGCACCAGTCGGGTCCGAGGTTCCGATCGTCGGCCGCACGCGCACCCGACTCGCCGCCGACGGCACCACCGTGCTTCAGGTCGACCACCTCCGCGACGACGGAAGCCTGCTCGTCAGCGACCGACGCGATGTCGACGAGCCGGGCATCCACGGTGGTCGATCTGTCGTGCTGTGCGATGCAGCGGGCCGACCGGCGAAGTCGTGGGGCTCGATCTGGGGTCTCTACCGCTTCTGGCTGGACGCGCTACGCGCCGGACAGCCTGCGATCATGATCGTCGACAGCAAGACCAGCGCGCGGTTCATGGCCACCTATCGCCGACGGGACGTGCTCACAGTGCACGTCGTGCACGGCTCCCACCTCGAGGGCGACGAACGCCCATTCGCACCCCTGCGCGCCACCAGGGCGGAGACCTTCCAGTCCCTCGAGAAGTTCGACCGGGTGGTCGTGCTCTCCTCCCGCCAGCGCGACGACATCCGACTCATGCTCGGCGCGACGCCGAACGTGATCGTCGTGCCCGTGTCGATCGATCTTCCCCGAGCAGCGGATGCCCGCCGAGCCCGACCCATGACCTCCGGGATCATGCTCTCCTCTCTCATCGCCCGCAAGCGGGTGGATCACGCGATCGAAGCCGTGCGCGGATCGGGCGTCACTCTCGACGTCTACGGCACCGGGGTGGAGAGCTCCCGCCTGGCCGAACTCGCCCAGACGACCGGCGGCCTGGTGCACCTGCGAGGGCATGACACGCAGGCCCGCTCCCGGCTCGCCGATCACGGCTTCCTCGTTCTGGCGTCGGTGTCCGAGGGTCTGCCGCTCGTACTCACCGAGGCGATGGCGGCCGGCTGTATCCCCATCGCGTACGACGTGCCCTACGGCCCCGCCGACATCATCACCGATCGCGTCGATGGCCTGCTGGTGAAGTCCGGCGACGTATCCGGTCTTCGGGATGCGATCGCCTGGCTCGGCGAGCGCTCCGACCGTGAACTGCGCGTGATGCGACGCGCGGCGCGGCTCACCGCCGAACAGTACGGCGGCGAGGCGGTCACCCGCCGCTGGCTGGTCGAACTCACCGCGGCGTGGACTGAGAAGGTTCCGCCCAAGCCGCGTCGGAGTCTCGTCACGCGAGCGCGTTCGCGAGTGCGGCGCACTGTCCGGCCCCTCGTCGCGCGGGTTCGCGCCTCGCACTGAGGCTCGCGCGGGTACGCGAGGGGGGACGTGACGCCCCACCGGCACGGCCGTCACATCGCCAAGTAGCTGCGGTTTCGATACGCCGCTCCGCGGCTACTCAACCGGCCGAGTCATGCTGGGCGATGCGCCGGAACCGGCGCGGCGGGGACCCCGGTGGGTTCACGGCAACCCCTCCCGGAAATGAAGAAGGCGCCACCCGGGGGTGACGCCTTCTTCATGGTGCGCGAGGGGGGACTTGAACCCCCATGCCCTCACGGGCACACGGACCTGAACCGTGCGCGTCTGCCAATTTCGCCACTCGCGCTCACCTGCCGACGCAGCACGCGTCAACTGAGCGAGATTATCACAGAGCAACGCCCGCTAGCATCGGGAGTCCCATGGGTTCGACCACGCGCGGTGTCGCGCTCAACAGCACGCTCATCGTGGTCGCACAGTCGACGCAGGCGATTGCGGTCGGCGCGATCGCCTTGTTCCTGCCGCTGATCCGGGCAGAACTCGACCTCAGCTTCTCGCAGGCAGGCCTGCTCGCCGCGGTGGCCACCCTGTCGTACGCGTTCATGCAGATACCCGCAGGGCTCATCACCGATCGCGTGAGTCCGAAGCTGATCTTCGCCATCGGCATCCTCGGCGCCAACGCTCTTGCCATCGCCTTTGCGCTCAGCACCGACTTCGGCTGGATGCTCGCCACTCAGGCCATCGGCGGAATCTTCCGTGCCTTCATGTTCATCCCCGGCATGATCCTGATCGCGCGACACTTCACCGAGGCGCGGCGGGCCACCGCCCTCGGACTCTTCGTCGCAGGCGGATTCTCGTCGAACATCCTCGTGAATCTCGCCGGGCCTCTGCTCGTCGACCCCCTCGGATGGCGCGGGGTGATCATCCTGTCGTCGGTGCTGGGGCTCGCCGTGCTCGTGGCGTTCTGGTTCCTGGGCGACGACGGCCCGCCCCGCGAGGTGCCGAAGTTCGCGCCGACGCGGTGGGTGTGGTCCACCGCGGCGTGGTGGCTGCTCGGCGTCATCCAATTCGCCCGACTCTGGATCGTCTCCGGCTTCACCTTCTGGCTGCCCGCATTCCTGATCGAGGACCGCGGATTCGCGATCGGCGCCGCGGGCATCGTCGTCGCAGTGTCGTCGGCGATCACGGCGCCGGCCAACATCGGTGGTGGCATCCTGTCCGACCGGCTGAAGAGGCCGTTGCTGGTGATCGCCGTGTCGTTGGGGGCGATGACCCTTCCGCTCGCCGTGCTCGGCGAGGTCAGCAGCATCCCGATCATGCTGGCGATCATCGCCCTGCTCGCGGTGTTCATCCAGCTCTACTTCGGGCCGCTCTTCGCGGTGCCCGCGCGCATCTTCGGTCAGGGGGTGGCGGGGCTCAGTTCGGGCTTCGGCAACTTCTGCGCGAACCTCGGCGGGTTCGCCTCGGCGCTGCTGCTCGGCGTGCTTCGGGATGCGACGGGGTCGTTCACCGTGGGCTTCCTCGCGCTGGCGGGAATGGCGCTCGTGGGTTTCGCGGCAGTGGTCGCCCTGTGGCGGACAGGTTCCGCCCGGGACCACCGGCTAACATCGTGATAACCAGTACGGGCAATCACGAGGAGAGTCTTGGGTCTTCTGGACAGCTTCGAGAAGGGTCTTGAGCGCGCCGTCAACGGCGCTTTCGCCAAGACCTTCAAGAGTGGTCTGCAGCCCGTCGAGATCACAAGTGCCCTGCGTCGCGAGTTGGACACGAAGGCGGCGGTCGTCTCGCGCGATCGCATCCTGGTGCCGAACTCCTTCACCGTGCGGCTCGGCTCGGTCGACTACCAGCGCATGGTCGCCCTCGGTCCGACGCTCATCGATGAGCTGACCGAGCTGGTGCAGCGTCATGCCGCCGCCCAGCACTACTCATTCGCGGGCGGCATCTCGATCGCTCTCGCCGAAGACCCTTCGCTCAGCCAGGGAATGATCGACGTCACATCGACCAACGTGAAGGGTGCCGTCGCGTGGACCCCGGTGCTCGACATCGGTGGCAAGCGGTACCCGATCACCCACTCCCGCACGATCATCGGGCGCGGCAGCGATGCCGACATCACCGTGGATGACACCGGCATCTCGCGCAAGCACGTCGAGATCCTCTGGGACGGCACCCGCGCACAGGTCAACGACCTGGGTTCGACCAACGGCTCGCTGCTCAACGGCACCCCGGTGGCCAAGGCCCCGCTTGCCCCCGACTCGGTGATCGACATCGGCCGCACCCGCATCGTGTTCCGCGTGCTCGCCCAGGCCGCCGAGGTCGACCAGTTCGCCGACCTGCGCAACGACCGTCCGGGTGGTGCACGGTGAGTGAACTGACACTGCTCCTGCTGCGGCTGGCATTCCTCGCCGTGCTGTGGGGCTTCGTCTTCTCTATCGTCTACGCCCTGCGCTCCGACCTCTTCGGTCAGAAGGCGAGACGGATGCCCGTCCCCGCCGCCAGCGTCGCCGCACCGGTCGCGGCCACCCTTCCCGCAGCCGCCCCACCGGCACCGAAACCCGCTGTCGCACACGACCCGATCGGCTCCGTCAACGCCACTCGGCTGGTGATCACGTCGGGCGCGAAGGAGGGTCTCGAGATCGACCTTCCGGAGGAGCAGCTCACCATCGGTCGCTCGAGCGAATCGGGACTCGTCATCCGCGATGACTACACGTCGACGCATCATGCTCGGCTCCTGAAGTGGAACGAGGGCTGGGTCATCCAGGACCTAGACTCGACCAACGGCACGTACCTGGACTCGGTCCGCGTGATCGTTCCCACGCAGGTACCGCTGAACACACCGGTGAAGATCGGTACGACCAGCTTCGAACTTCGGCGGTAGGTGATGGCCAGTACTGACAGGAGCGCGGCCGTCTCGCACGTCGGCAAGGTGCGCTCCAACAACCAGGACAGCGGCTACGCGGGACAGTACCTGTTCCTCGTCGCCGACGGCATGGGTGGCCACGCGGGTGGCGACGTCGCCTCGGCGATCGCGGTCAAGCGCATCACCGAGACCGATCGCCAGTACACCTCACCCAACGATGCCGAGTTCGCGCTGCAGTCGGCGCTTCTTGCCGCGAACTCCCTGCTCGCCGAGACGGTCTTCGAGCACGGCGAACTCACCGGCATGGGTACGACCGTGAGCGGCCTGCTCCGCGTCGACAACCACGTGGCGATCGCGCACATCGGCGACTCCCGCATCTACCTGTTCCGTGACGGCAAACTCACTCAGATCACCAACGACCACACCTTCGTGCAGCGGCTGGTCGACAGCGGCCGCATCACAGCAGAAGAAGCGGCCGTGCATCCCCGGCGCTCGGTTCTCATGCGGGTGCTCGGTGACGTCGATGCGTCGCCCGAGATCGATACGACCGTCATGGAGACCAAGGCCGGCGATCGCTGGCTCATCTGCTCCGACGGCCTGAGCAGCTACGTCGCCGAGGACAAGATCGCCACGGTGCTTGCGACGGTCGCCGGCGCCAAGGCCGCCTCGGACCGCCTGGTCAAGGAGAGTCTCGACCAGGGCGCCCCCGACAACGTCACCGTCGTCCTCGTCGACGTCGATGAGACGGGCGACTCGTCGCACAATCCGCCGGTGACCGTCGGCTCCGCCGCCTCTCCGCTGTCGTTCGACGCCGAGGCCGGTCGGCGTCCGCTGCGCCTGCCGAGCCTGCTGCTGCATCCGCTCAAGGCGACGCAGACCGACGACAGCCACTTCGAACCCGAGTCGGACGAGTACCTGAACGCCCTCATCATCGAGGACCGCAAGCGCGCCCGACGTCGACGCACCACCTGGCTCGTCTTCATCGCGGTGGCCATCGCAGCCATCATCGGGGCCATCGTGCTCGGCTACAACTTCACCCAACGCCACTACTTCGTCGGTGCGAGCGAGGGCCGGGTCGCGATCTTCCAGGGCGTGCAACAGGACATCGGGCCGATCGAGCTCTCCCACGTCTACGAGACGACCACCATCACCCTCACCAACCTGCCCCTGTACCAGCGTCAGCAGGTGGAGGCCACGATCAACGCGGAGGACCTCGCCGACGCCCGCCGAATAGTGGATAAGTTGTCGGATGCCCGAGTCCCCTAGGTCGACGTTCACCTCAACGATCCGGCTCAGACTGCGTGTGCCGGCTCGGCTGCGCAACCTCGAATTGGTTCTCCTGCTCTTCGCGATCGCCATCGATGTGGCGGCGATCGCCCTCGTGCAGCTCGGCGCCCTGGGGCAACTCGACCTCGGTGTTCTCGCGCTCTCGGGCCTGCTCGGCCTGCTTCTCATCGGGATGCACATCGCCCTGCGGGTGGTCGCTCCCGACGCCGACCCCCTGATCGTGCCGATCATCACCGTGCTCAACGGCCTCGGCATCGCGATGATCTACCGCATCGGCCTCGCCGACGAGGACTCCGGGTGGGACAACGGCGGCCTGCGGCAGATGGCCTGGACGGCCGTGGCCATCGCGATCGCGATCGGGGTGCTGCTCGTCGTGCGCAACCACCGGGTGCTGCAGCGCTACCGGTACATCGCGATGTTCAGCGGAATCCTGCTCCTGCTGCTTCCCATGCTTCCTCTGGTGGGCGCGACTCGGAACGGCGCGAGGCTCTGGGTCGAGCTCGGTCCCTTCTCGTTCCAGCCCGGCGAGCTGGGCAAGGTCGCGCTGGCGATCTTCTTCGCTGGCTACCTGGTCTCTGCACGGGACTCGCTCTCCATGGTGGGTCGGCGCTTCCTCGGCATGCAGTTCCCGCGGGCCCGTGATCTCGGTCCGATCCTCGTGGTCTTCGCCGCCTCGATGCTCGTACTGGTCTTCCAGCGCGACCTCGGAACGGCCCTGCTCTACTTCGGACTCTTCCTCGTGATGCTCTACGTCGCCACCGGCCGATCCAGTTGGATCGTGCTCGGTCTGAGCATGTTCATCATCGGCGCGGTCGTGGCCAGCCAGACCCTGAGTTACGTGGGTGGACGCGTCAGCACGTGGCTCGATCCCTTCAACCCCGAGCTCTACGACGCTGACGGTGGCAGCTACCAGCTCGTGCAGGGGCTGTTCGGTCTGGCGGATGGCGGCCTCATCGGCACCGGGCTCGGTCAGGGCCGGCCCGACATCACGCCGCTCGCCGAGAGCGACTACATCATCTCCGCGCTCGGCGAGGAGCTGGGCATGGTGGGGCTGTTCGCCATCCTCGCGCTCTACCTGCTCTTCATCTCCCGCGGCTTCCGCATCGGTTTCGCCGGTCAGGACGACTTCGGACGCCTCCTCGGCGTGGGCCTCTCGTTCGTCATCGCCCTGCAGGTCTTCGTCGTGATCGGTGGCGTCACCCGCGTCATCCCGCTGACCGGACTCACCACCCCGTTCCTCGCAGCCGGCGGCTCCTCCCTGGTCGCGAACTGGATCATCGCCGCGCTTCTGCTTCGACTGTCTGACAGCGTGCGCAGCCAGCCCCGGCTGGTCATCGACCCGCTGGATGCCGCGGACAACCGTCTGGTCGTGGGCCAGTGAACAAGGAACTCAAGCGGGTCAGCATCGTGGTGCTGCTGATGTTCCTCGCGCTGTTCGGCTCGAGCACGGTCATCCAGGTGTTCACTGCCGACAGTCTGCGTGCCGATGGGCGCAACTCGCGCACCCTGTATGCCAGCTACTCGGCCGAGCGCGGCCCGATCCTCGTCGACGGGCAGCCGATCGCCGAGTCGGTTCCCACCGACGACGAGTTCAAGTTCCAGCGCACCTACACCGATGGCCCGCTGTTCGCCCCCGCCACCGGGTACTTCACCCTGAACCAGGGCAACACCGGCATCGAGGGCAGCCTCAACGACTACCTGAGCGGAACCTCCAACAGTCAGTTCCTCGATCAGGTCAACGCGCTACTGACCGGACAGAACCCCAAGGGGGCGGCGGTTGAGCTGACCCTGGATCGCGACATCCAGCAGGCGGCCTGGGATGCGCTCGGCGATCTTCAGGGCGCGGTCATCGCCATCAACCCGAAGACCGGGGCCATCCTCGCGATGGTGTCGAAGCCCACGTTCGACCCCAACACGCTCGCTGGCCACGACACCGACCAGGTGATCGCGGCCTACGACCAGCTGCTCGCTGACCCGGCAGGCCCGCTCTTCAACCGGACTCTTGCCGGCAACCTCAACCCCCCTGGCTCGACCTTCAAGCTCGTGGTCGCAGCCGCGGCACTCGACAGCGGCCAGTACACGGCCGACAGCCAGTTCCCCAATCCGCCCCAGCTTCAGCTGCCGCAGAGCGACAGCGTGATCATCAACTCCGGCGGGGATGACTGCGGTGGCGCGCCAACCGTGTCGATCTCGGACGCGATCCGGCTCAGCTGCAACATCCCCTTCGCCGAACTTGGGCAGGCGATCGGCACGCGCGCGATCCTCGCTCAGGCCATGAAGTTCGGCTTCAACTCGAGCGTGTCTGTTCCCCTCGAGTCGACTCCCAGCGTGTACCCGCGAGCACTCGACGAGCCTCAGACGATGCTCTCCGCCTTCGGCCAGTCCAGCGTGCGGGCGTCCCCACTGCAGATGGCCATGGTCTCGATGGCGATCGCCAACGGCGGCACCCTGATGAAGCCGAACCTCGTGGAGTCGATCACCGCGCCCAATCTGACGGTGCTGCAGTCACTTGAGCCGAGCGTCTACGGGCAGGCGATGAGCCGCGAGACTGCTGCCGCGATAACCCAGATGATGGTCGGCTCAGTCAGCAACGGCGCGGCGAGTAATGCCAGAATAGACGGAGTCGATGTCGCGGGTAAGACCGGTACAGCCGAGAACGGCGAGGGTGATCCCTATACCCTCTGGTTCACCGGGTTTGCCCCGGCAAACGATCCACAGGTAGTCGTTGCAGTGGTTGTCGAGAACGGCGCCGGACTCGGACAGTCCAGTTACGGGAACGCGATCGCAGCTCCCATTGCGAAGAAAGTACTAGAGGCGGTGCTATTCAGATGAGACCCAGCAGCGGGCTCACCTTCGGTGGCAGATACCAACTCTCCAGTCGCGTCGCGATCGGAGGCATGGGCGAGGTCTGGCAGGCTACCGACCTCGTGATCGGGCGCACCGTCGCGATCAAGATCCTCAAGGACGAGTACCTCGGCGACCCCGGCTTCCTCGAGCGCTTCCGTGCTGAGGCCCGGCACGCCGCGCTGGTCAATCACGAAGGCATCGCCAACGTCTTCGACTACGGCGAGGAGGATGGCAGCGCCTACCTCGTCATGGAGCTCGTGCCGGGCGAGGCGCTGAGCGCGATCCTCGAGCGCGAACGGGTTCTGCCCACCGACAAGGTCCTCGACATCGTCGCCCAGACGGCCATGGCCCTGCAGGCAGCCCACGCGGCCGGGCTCGTCCACCGCGACATCAAGCCCGGCAACCTTCTCATCACCCCCGAGGGTCGGGTGAAGATCACCGACTTCGGTATCGCACGCATCGCCGACCAGGTGCCGCTGACGGCGACCGGCCAGGTCATGGGAACCGTGCAGTACCTCTCGCCGGAGCAGGCGAGCGGGCACGCCGCGTCCCCCACCACTGACATCTACTCGCTGGGCATCGTCGCCTACGAGGCGCTCGCGGGACAGCGTCCGTTCACGGGCGAGTCGCAGGTGGCCATCGCGATGGCGCAGATCAACGAGACGCCCCCGGAGCTGCCGGTCACCATCGCCGAGCCGGTGCGCAATCTGGTCTACTCCTGCATCGCCAAGAACCCCGCCGACCGACCCGCTTCGGCCGCACACCTGGCCCGAGCAGCGCAGTCGCTTCGCCGGGGGGATGTCGCGGCCGCCGCGGCGGCGGTGCCCGGCATCCTCGGCACCGGCTCGCACGCCGCAACCGTCGGCCCGAACTACGGACAGAACGCCACCCAGGCAACGCGGGTGCTCCCGGTCAACGGCGCACTCGAGGCGTCCGAGCCCGTCGAGGAGCGTCGGCGCAACCCGTGGACCTGGCCGCTCGTGGCCATCGTCTCGCTGCTTGCCGTGGTGCTCGTCGGCACGATCATCGCGCTGCTCGCAAGCCCTCCGCCGAACGACAACCCGTCGAGCCCGCCCGCGAGCTCCTCGACCGCGTCGTCACCAAGCCCAACGCCGTCAGCCCCCAACCGGGTGTTCCTCGACGACACCCTGGTGATCGGGCGCACTCAGGACGACGTGCAGGCCTACATTGCGAGCCTCAACTTCGGCCTCGTGCTCGACCCCAAGCAGGGCATCGCTGCCCCCACCGAGGAGCAGGTCGGTCTGGCCTACAGCGTCAACCCCAAGGGCAACGTGCGCAAGGGCGAGACGATCACGGTCAACTTCTATACGGAGATTCCGCCGCCCTCGGCCCCCAAGCCGGCTGCGGTGACCGCGCCCGCCGGGCCGTGGCTCGCTGGCGACGACATCACCGTGAACTGGCCGAACTACAGCGGCTGCCCCAGTGGACACCCCTTGAGCGGATTCAACTTCCAGATCACCAACGGCACGGCGGCCAGCACCAACCCGATCTCGTCGTCGGCAACGACCCTGTCGATCGAGCTGGGAACCCCGGGAACCACCACGATCGCATACACGGCGCTCTGCACCGACTTCGAATCCTTGGTGTCCGACCAGACGTCAGTCACAGTCAACTGACACTGTGGCGCAGAACCCACCGGGTACACTCTGAGAGATACTGTCGGGTTTGACCGGGGAGAGTACGCGTGAGCGAAGGTGTTGCACAGGGCGTGCGCCTGCTCGCCGGCCGCTATGAGCTCGGCGAGCTGATCGGGCGTGGCGGCATGGCCGACGTCCACGTCGGAATGGACACTCGGTTGGGCCGCCGCGTTGCGGTCAAGCTGCTCAAGCCCTCCCTCGCGAACGATCCAGCCTTCCGCACCCGCTTCCGTCGCGAGGCTCAGGACGCCGCCAAGATGGCGCATCCCACGATCGTGCGTATCTTCGACGCCGGAGAGGAATCGATCCGCGAGTCCAACGGAGCCGAGACGCTCGTCCCGTTCATCGTGATGGAGTACGTCGACGGCCGCCTGCTCAAGTATGTGCTGGCCAACGGACCGCTCGAGCCCGCCGAGGCAACCCGCATCATCAGTCAGGTGCTGACGGCTCTCGAGTACTCGCACCGCGCCGGTGTCGTGCACCGCGACATCAAGCCCGGCAACATCATGATCACCTCGAGCGGGCAGGTGAAGGTCATGGACTTCGGCATCGCGCGGGCGATCTCCGAGTCATCCGCCACGATCGCCGAGTCGAGCGCGATCGTCGGCACCGCCCAGTACTTCTCCCCCGAGCAGGCCCGCGGCGAGAGCGTGGATGCCCGCACCGATCTGTACTCCACTGGCATCGTGCTCTTCGAGCTCCTCACCGGGCGCGCGCCGTTCCGCGGTGACAACCCGGTCGCGGTGGCCTACCAGCACGTGAACTCCGATCCGGTCGCTCCGAGCACACTCAACCCCAGGGTGTCGCCGGCGCTCGACGCCGTGGTGCTCAGGGCGCTGGCCAAGGATCGCTTCTCGCGCTACCAGAGCGCGGGCGAATTCCGTGCCGATGTCGAGGCTGCGGCCGCCGGCGAGGTTCCCGCGCGCACGCAGCTGGTCGCGAATGACTTCAATGCGACCCTGTTCGGGGTGAACCCGAGTTCGGTCGCCGGTTCCGAGGCGACCTTGCGTCAGCTCACCGTCGACAACGATGAGCGACTGGTGCGCACGCAGAGTCGTCCCCCGGTCGCGTGGATCTGGGCGGGCATCGCGAGCATGGTCGTGATCATCGCCGCCGTGATCTTCTGGACCTTCAACCTCGCCCCCGCCCAGCTGACGGCCAACGTTGCCGTTCAAGTGCCCGATGTGGTCGGCCAGACCTACGCCGACGGGTCGGCCTCGCTCATCGACGCCGGGCTGGTTCCCGAGAAGGTCGCTCAGACCAGCGACACCGTTCCCGAGGGTGCGATCATCAGCACCGACCCCGCCGCCGGCATCACGGTCAACCCGGGACTCACGGTCACCGTCTACGTGTCCCTCGGTGAGACCCCGGTCACCGTGCCCAATGTGGCGAACATGACCGAGGCGGATGCGATCGCAGCACTCCAGGCCAAGGGACTCAAGTACGGCAGCACCACTCAGACCTACTCGGCAAGCGTTCGGCAGGGAGTTGTGATCGACTCCGATCCTCCCGGCGGCTCGGAGCGGGTTGGTTCCGAGGTCATCCGCATCGGCCACGAGGTGAACCTGATCGTTTCCAACGGTCTGGTTCAGGTTCCGGATGTCACGGGCAAGTCGATCGCGGAGGCCTCGAGCGCGCTCAACGCCATCGGACTCAACCCCACCGTGCAGGTGGACCAGGGCTGCTCCGGCGGCACCGTCGCCAGCCAGTCCATCGTGGGCGACCAGCCGCAGAAGTCACCGATCAGCCTGCGCTACTGCGGCGGCTGATCCGCCTCCAGCGGGTTGAGTAGCCGCGAAGCGGCGTATCGAAACCCTAGGCGAGCTTGACGAGCGGCGTGAGTCCGCGCGCGGTCTCGGCAGCCTCGGGCAGGCCAGCGACGGCAAGCCAGTTGCCGAGCATCCGATAGCCCCCCTCGGTGAGCACCGACTCGGGGTGGAACTGCACACCGTAGATCGGCAGGCTCTCGTGGCGTACGCCCATGATCACGCCGCCCTCGGTGCGCGACGTGACGATGAGGTCACTCGGCACGGTGTCGTCGACGATGGCGAGCGAGTGGTAGCGGGTGGCGACGAAGGGCTGGGGTACTCCGTCGTAGAAGGCGCTGGAGTCGTGAGTGATCAGCGAGGTCTTGCCGTGCATCAGTTCCTCGGCGTGCGTGACAGTGGCGCCCATCGCCTCACCGATCGCCTGGTGTCCGAGGCACACTCCGAGCAGCGGCTGGCCGGATTCGAGCACGGCCTTCACGATCGGGATGCTCACTCCCGCTGCGGCCGGAGTGCCGGGGCCTGGCGACAGCAGCACTGCGTCGTAGTCGCGGATCACCTGCGCGGCGTCATCCGCTGAGAAGGCATCATTGCGCACCACTGTGGTCTGCGCACCGAGCTGCAGGAGGTAGCCGTTGAGCGTGTAGACGAAACTGTCGTAATTGTCGACAACGAGTACGTGTGTCATTGCCCCTCCACGGTGACGTCCTGCGGGGTGATGAAGTCGTTCACCCACGGGAACACCCAGAGTACACAAGCGGTGAGCACGACAGCGGCGGCGGCCGCCAGGATGAGCGCGCGCACCCACCACGGGCCGGGCAGAACTCGCCAGAGCGCCCCGTACATCAGCCGGCCGCCGCTGCGGCCGCGACCTCGGGGGCGAGCTCAGGAGGCGGGCCGCCCGCTCGCGGGTACCACGTGTCGAAGATGCTGTAGGCGATGATGCGCTCGGCCGCGGTCGTCTTGGGGTTGCAACTGGTGAGGGTGAGGATGCGATCGGTCGGGGCCGCGTCGGGATTCTGCGGAACTGCGGCCAGCACATCGACACCCGTCGGCATGACGTAGGCGAACGTGCGGAAGATGTACTTGTACCAGCCGTCCTCGGTCTCGAGGTAGATGCTGTCGCCGACCATCAGATTGCCGATGTCGCCCAGCGGTGCTCCCCACCCGGTGCGGTGACCGGCGAGAGCGACATTGCCGACATCGCCTGGCATCTGCGTGCCGGGGTAGTGACCGATTCCGTCGGCGAGTGCTCCGTGCACTGCGACGCCCTCGAGGATCGGACGGGTGTAGTCGGAGCCGAATCGCGGAATGATGAGGTTGGCGAACTGCACGTCGTCAGCCGGCGCCGAGGCCATCACGATCGGGGGTCCCGGATCGGGTCGGACCGCCGGAGCTGGAGCCGAGGCCTCGCCCTTGCTCCACGTCTGACTCTGCTCGATCGCCTGGTTCTTCTGCTGCCCGCCGACGACGATGTCGTTGAGCCACACCTGCCAGCCCAGGAAGAGCAGCACGAGCACGCCCGCGGTGATGAAGACCTCACCGAGCACGCCGACGAATGTCACGCGCGAACGCCGCTCGGCCCGCCTTCGCGCCACACGTCCGTCCACCAGAACCATGCTCACGATTGTACGATGCGCACGCTGAGAGCACGCCGCGTGATCCACCGCACCGAGACCCCCAAGCAGCCGATCACGCTAGAATCTGTGGCATGGCCCGTACGACCGCACGCAAGTCCGACCGTCCCGCAGAGGTGCGCTCCGGCGAACCCGCCCCGAACCCGGTGTGGTTCAAGCCCGTGATGTTCGGGTTCATGCTGCTGGGCCTCATCTGGATCATCGTCTTCTACGTGAGCCAGAGCCAACTGCCCATCCCCACCCTCGGCAGCTGGAACATCCTCATCGGCTTCGGGATCATGTTCATCGGGTTCCTGATGACCACTCGCTGGCGCTGACCTGCGATTTTCCTGAACTACAGCGATGTAGTTATACCCACTGTGGATTCACCTGTGGATAACTCCAGCGTCCGCTAGCCGACGGGGCGCAGGGTCACCAGCGCAATGGTGATCACGACGAGCAGCACGGCGATGGCCGTCGTCAGCATGACCTGAGTGCGCAACTGGTCGGCACGCCTGGTGCGAACGAAGACGAACGCCACGGCAGCACCCACGACGAGGCCTCCCAGATGCGCCTGCCAGGCGATGTTCAAACCGGGGACGAAGCCGATCACCAGATTGAGCACGATCAGGATGATCAATTGCAGGTTGTTTCCGCCGAGCCGCCGCTGAATCACGAAGAATGCGCCGAGCAGGCCGAAGATCGCGCCCGACGCCCCGACCACGGAGATCGTCGGTGCAATGAGGAGCACGGCGACCGAGCCGCCGAACCCACTGAGCAGATAGAGCGCCAGGAAGCGCCAGCGCCCGAGCGCGCGCTCAAGGATCGAGCCGAAGATGTAGAGCGAGAACATGTTCAGCACGATGTGCGGAATGGACCCGTGCAGGAAGAGGGCGGTCACCATGGTCCAGGGCAGCTGCGCGGTGTACCGCGGACGGTACGCACCGAAGATGTCCACCAGAGTGCCGACCGTGCCGGGGATGTTCTGAGCAACGAACACCAGAACGCAGAGCGCAATGATCGTGTACGTCACGACCGGCGCGTTCCACGACCTGACCGATGTCAGAATCGCGGGGCGAGTGCGCGGCGCAGCTGCGCGGTCCTCACGCACGCACTCGGGACAGTGCACTCCGACCGCGGCCTGGGTCTGGCACTGCGGGCAGATCGTTCGACCGCACCGCTGGCACAGCACAAAGCTCTGTCGGTCGGGATGACGGTAGCAGAACCCCCGCGAGGTGTCCGGAGTGCTCGACACGACCTGGGTCAGACCTCGTCGACGGTGATGCTCTCGATGACGACGTCCTTGAGGGGCTTGTCGCGACCATCGGTGTCCACGGCCTCGATCGCGTCGACCACTCGCTTCGACTCCTCGTCGGCAACCTCGCCGAAGATGGTGTGCTTGCCCTGCAGCCACGGCGTCGGCACCGTGGTGATGAAGAACTGCGAACCGTTGGTGCCCTTGCCCCCGCGCGTGCCGGCGTTGGCCATGGCGAGGATGTAGGGCTCCCCGAACGTCAGCTCGCCATGGATCTCGTCGTCGAACTCGTACCCGGGACCACCGATACCCTGACCGAGCGGGTCGCCGCCCTGGAGCATGAACTGCTTGATGATGCGGTGGAAGATCACTCCGTCGTAGAGCTTGTCGGTCGACACCTTGCCCGTGGCCGGGTGCGTCCACTCTTTCGTGCCGGTGGCGAGTCCCACGAAGTTCGCGACCGTCTTCGGCGCGTGATTGCCGAAGAGGTTCACCTTGATGGTTCCGAGATTGGTCGTGATCGTGGCGACAGCCGTGTGGTGAGACATGGGCACAATTCTTGCACAGCGCTTCACGCCCCCAGCCCGAAAGCACCCAGCGCCCTCCCAGTCAACCCGGTACCGCAACACGTTCCGCCGTGACAGGATGGGCTTGTTTCTCAACCGATCCCACTGGAGGTCTGACCATGGCACTCTCACGCAAGCGCCAGAAGGAACTCAATCGTCTGAAGGGTCAGGCCGAGGACCTCTGGGAGGACCAGAAGGAACTCCTCGACCACGCGGCGAAGGTCGTGCGGGAGGCGAGCCGCCAGGCCGCTCACTACACTCGCGAGGAGGTCGCTCCCCGCGTGCGCGAGACGTACGAGGATCGCGTGCGGCCCGCCGTCGCATCCGGTGTCGCGGGCGCTCGCTCTGCGGCGCAGACCACGCGTGACCGTCTCGTCGACGATGTGCTGCCGGCCATGTCATCCGCTCTCGGTACCGCTCTTGCAGCGATCGAGGTCGCCAAGAACAAGCAGGTGCGCGAGGCGATCAGCCGTGCCACGAAGTTCGGTACGGATGTCGGTACCCAGGTCGGCCTGATCAAGCCCAAGCCCGCGGGCCCCGGTCGCTACATCCTCATCGGAATCGGCGTGGTTGCTGCCGCTGCTGTCGCGTACGCCGCGTGGCAGACGCTGCGCGCCGACGACGACCTCTGGGTTGAGGACGAACCCACTGACGTAACCGCCGGTTGAGTAGCCGCGAAGCGGCGTATCGACACCACGCCGGATAGGCGGCGGCCCTAGGCTTGGCGCATGGCTGAACCCGTGCTCCAGGTGCGCTCCGAATCCCGAACGACCGTTGGCCTCGAGTCCGAAGCGGTAGTGGTGGGCGGCATCGCCGCCGTGCTCGGTGGCGCTGCGGGCGCGATCGCTTTTGCCGGTTCGGCACCGCCGATCTGGGGTGGCTGGTCGATCGGCCTCCTCGCCGCGATTGTCGTGGTCATTCTGGGCGTCACTGCGAGCTACGTGGGGTACTGGCGTGCCCGGCACCTGACCGGCCAGGAGTGGAGACTCACGCTGCCGCCGTGGAAGTTCATCCTGGATGCCACGAACGTCGCGGCCGTGCATGCCCTGATCGCCGGCATCGGCACGATCGCGGGTTTCGTCCTACTGTCGCTCAGCTTCAGGGGAGTCACCCTCGACGGATGGGTCGCGGCAGTCAGTGTCTCCGCCGCCGCGGGCCTCAGCGCCTACTGGATCTACCTGTCGGTCTCCAAGATCGATACCGGCAAGCTCTCGACGCTGCTCGTGCTGTTCATCTCGATCACCGTGCTCACGAGCATGGCGACCGCGTCCGACCCTCTGTGGTGGGAGTATCACTTCAGCCTGCTGGGAACCCTCGGCGACAAGTCGGCGAGCCTGTTCAACATCTCCCTGATCATCGCGGGTCTGCTCGTGACGACGTTCTCGCTCTACCTGCAGCGTGACATCCGGGCGCTGTTCGACGCCGGGGTGCTGCGCTACCGCTGGAGCGCGCGCACCATCTCGACGCTGTTCATCGTGATGGGCCTCATGCTCGCCGGCGTCGGTGCCTTCCCGCTCAACGTCAACGCCACGATGCACAACATCTGCGCGGCGGGCATGTCGGTCGCGTTCGGGCTCCTGCTGCTCGCCTCACCTCTAGTGCTGCGCGGGATGCCATGGACCTTCTTCGGCGTCACCGGCGGCTTCTTCGCGGCGATGGTCGGGTCGGTGATCCTGTTCGCGGTCACCGGATACTTCAACCTCACGTTCTTCGAGCTGATCGTGTTCATCATCATCTTCGGATGGATCGCCACGTTCATCCGCTTCCTGAGCGCGACCGTCGCCCAGGCCCAGTCGGAGACTGCCGCCTGATGTCGGGGCTGTCCCGGAGGCAGTTCCTGGTGACCGCCGCTGCAGCTGCGGCCGCGGCCGGCATCCCGCTCGAGACTGTCGGTGCGGCCGCGGCCGCCGAGGTTACGCCCGCGGCCGATGCGCCGAGCACCCTGCTGCAAACCATGCTGCAGGGCGGCAAGGTGAAGGGTGAATACCGCACCCTCGTCGCCGGCCCCGGCGAGAGCTACCTGCCCCGTGTCGACCTGCTCGGCCGTGCCCCCGATGCGGCCCGCGTGGCCGCGCGCCGATCGTTGCTGTACCTGGGCCACCTCTCCGACATGCACGTGATCGATGCCCAGTCGCCCGGACGTATCGAGCCGATGATCGTGCAGGACCACTCCGCCTGGGGTTCCGCATTCCACCCGCACGACCCGCTGTCGCTGCACGTGACCTCATCGACCGTGCAGAGCTTCTCGGCCCTGCGCTACAGCCCGTTGACCGGGGCCCCGATGGGCGCGGCGATCGTCACCGGTGACAGCGCCGACATGCACTCCCACAAAGAGCTGCGCTGGTACATCGACATGCTCGATGGCATCACCGTCGACCCGGCCGTCAGCATCGGTCGGCAGTTCAACGGTGTGCAGGCCTGGGTCGAGGCCGTGTGGGCCTACCGTCCCGGCAACCCGGCCGGCGGCGCGTTCGGAGACTACGGGTTTCCGAAGCTGCAGACACTTCTCGACGACTCGGTGGCGCATCCGGTCGAATCGCCGGGCCTGCCGGCGCCGTGGTACGCGGTCTACGGCAATCACGACACCCTGCTGCTCGGCACCTTCGACCTCAGCTCGCAGTTGCACGCGCTCGCTATCGGCGGGCAGAAGTCGTGGTCACTGGATGCGACGGCATCGACCATCCTCGGTGGGTACGCCGCGACCACCAGCGCACTCGGTCGTGGCACGGATGCCGCGGGCGTCGCCCTCGGGCGCCCGGGTTTCCACGCCGTTCCCGCCGACCCCGACCGCTACCTGTTCGCGCAGGCCGAGTTCATGGCTGAGCACTTCCGCACGGAAAGCGCTCCGGGCCCCGTAGGGCACGGCTTCACCAAGCACAACCTCGAAACCGGCCAGACGTGGTGGAAGGCCGACCTCACCCCCTTCGTGCGGGCGTTCGGCCTGGACACCTGCAATCAGGTCGCGGGCCCCGACGGTGCTGTGCCTGACGCGCAGTTCCGCTGGTTGGAGGAGGAGCTCGCGCAGGCGCAGAAGGACAACCGCCTGGTGCTGATCTTCAGCCACCACAACAGCCTCACCCTCGAGAACCGCGCGCAACGCCCCGGCGACACCGAGAAGCTGCACGGCGCCGAGGAGTTCGTCGACCTGCTGCTGCGGTTCCCGGTGGTCGTCGGCTGGATGAACGGGCACACCCACCTCAACCAGATCCTCGCCCACGGCGGACCGAAGGGCGGCTTCTGGGAGATCACGACGGCGTCGTGCATCGACTTCCCGCAGCAGCAGCAGGTGGTCGAAATCGTCGACAACCGCGACGGCACACTGTCGCTGTTCACGACGGTGCTCGATCACGCGGCCCCCGTGTCGCCGGGCACCGGCGCGACCACCCTCGATCTCGCCGCTCAGAGCCGCGAGTTCGCCCTCAACGACTGGGCGGAGTCCCCCACGATGCGTCGGGGTTCGCCCTTCGACCGCAACACCGAGCTGCTGCTGCCCGCCCCGTTCGACCTGTCGAAGATCACGGATGCCGCGCTCGAAGCCGAGCACGTCGCCGCGCGCGCCCGGGTGCTCGCCCACGAGAGCGGACTCACCTCATGAGGGCCTTGATCCCGGTCGCCGCACTCGCTGTCGCGGTCCCGCTCGCCCTCACCGGATGCAGCCAGATCGCGGCGATCGCGCCGGTCGGCGGCGCGCACGTCTCGGAGGTGCGCTACGCAGCCCTGGACATCCTCGTGCAGAAGGAGGTCGACGTGCTCACGGTTCCCGTCTGCACGACCGTCGAGCGTGCGGTCACCTGCACGGGATCGACGCTCGATGGAGCCGCGATCGAGGTGGACTCCCCCGCCGATGACCCGACGAACCTCACCGTGACAGTCGACGGCGCCGTGCTGTACTCGGGGAGCATCCAGGACGTGCTGGATGCCGCCGTGGAGCCGGCCCCGTGAGCGCCTGGGGCCGGGCGCTCGGCGCCAGCGCACGCGTGTGGGTTCCGGTGGCCGCCGCGGTGACCGCTGCTCAGGTGCTGCTCGTCGTGGGTGACCCGATGCCGGCGGCCTCGCCCGGGTTCGTTGCCGTCGCGCTCGCGTCCGGCGCTGTGTTCGCGATCGGGCTCTGGCTCGTGTCGCGGGCGCTCACGCTGGCGATCGCCGGAGAGCCGGTGCGCTGGCGGTCGGTGCTGACGGCGCATCCGGCCCTCGTCTGGTCGATCGTGGTCGTCGTGCTGGTTGTGCTGTTGGGGTTGCTGAGCCCGTACCTCACCGTGGTGGGACTGTGGTTCGGGCTGCTGGTCATGCCCGCAGCGTCGGCCGGGGCATCCACCCCCCTGCCCGCCGCGGGCCTCACCATTCGGCGCCAGCCGACCCGGGCGATCCTTGCCGCGGTGGTCGTCGCCGTCGTCTGGGCGCTCGGCGCCCTGGGGATGCTTCTGCTCGGGTTCTTCGTGACCGGTCCGCTGTCTGCGGCGCTCACCTGGATCGCGCTCACCGTGCTGGGCACCGTGGTGCTGGCCGGGTGGACCGACCTCTACGCCCGCGCGCGCGTCACTCGCTGACGGTGATCACGGTCTTGCCCGTGGCATGCCCCTGCCCGATGTAGCGAATCGCATCGGCGGCCTGCTCGAGCGGGTAGCGCTGTTCGACGGCTGGGATGACGGTGCCCGCTTCGAGGTACTGAGTCAGGGTCAGGAGGTCGGCCGTGTTCGTGGTGCCCATCAGGGTCACGAACTTCTGGCCCCGCGGGCCGAAGAGTCCGGCGCCGATCTGACGTTGCATGCCGTTGAGCATCGGTCCACCACCTTCGCCGCCGACGAAGACGACCGTGCCGCGAGGTGCGAGCACGCCGCGCAATTCATCGATCGGGCGGATGCCCGCGATGTCGAGAATCACGTCGTGACTCCCGTCGCCCAGATCGTCGACCGTGTAGTCGATCACGTGGTCGGCTCCGAGTCGCTTCACGAAGTCGATCTTGCCGGGGCTGACCACCGCGGTGACGATCGCACCCTGTGCCTTCGCGAGCTGGATGGCGAACGAGCCGACACCGCTGCCGGCACCGATGATGAGCACCGACTTGCCCGAGACCGGGCCCGCCTTCGTCAGCGCCTGGAGCGCGGTCAGTCCTGAGACCGGGGATGCTGCGGCCTGCTCGAACGACAGCCCTGCAGGCATCGGGGCGAGAGCCTTCGGCTTCGCGATCGCGAACTCGGCGAAGGTACCTGTGCCACCGCCGAAGACGCGGTCACCCGGCGCGAACTCGGTCACCCCAGCACCCACCCGTTCGACGACACCGGCCACGTCGAGACCGAGCATCTTCTGGCGGGGCGTGCGCAGGCCCAGGGCGAGCCTCGCCATGAGCGGCGTGCCCGTGAGGAGGTGCCAGACGCCGCGGTCGAGCCCGGCGGCGTGCACCCTGATGAGCACCTCACCGGCGGCGGGCTCGGGCACGGCGGCATCCCGGATCGTCACGACGCTCGCGTCGCCGTAGACATCGTGCATTGCTGCTTTCATGATCAGTTCTCCTCGGGGTACTGGAAGACGTCGTCGAGGCCGACCCCGAAGACTCGTGCAAGTTGGAATGCCATCTCGAGCGACGGCGAGTATCTGCCCTGCTCGATGGCGATAACGGTCTGGCGGGTGACGCCGATCCGGTCGGCCAGATCGGCCTGGGTCATCTCGCCGGCACCGAACCGCAGCTGACGGATCGAGTTGGTGACCCGGGTCGGCTTCACCATGACTGGAAGCCGCGACGGTAGGCGACGAGCTTGGCGATCGAGGCGACAATGCCGGAGAGAACGAAGCCCAGGTAGATCACGTTCGCGATCCAGAAGTACGGGACTTCGATCCACGCCAGAATCAGGGCGCTCACGCCGCCGATGACGACGAACGACGATCCGATGTGCTCGCCGAGGCGGTTGATCTCCTTGTCGCGCTGGTCCTTCTTGTCCACCGTGCCCCGGCGGCTGATGATGCCGGTCAGGATGCCCGAGAAGATGCTCAGCACGATGCCGGCGACAATCGCGCCGCCGATCGTCCACAGCATGGGCACGACGTAGGGGCGGTCGACCAGCGGCACGTCGGCCGGCCCGCCGAGGATGAGGAACAGGTATACGGCGTAGGCAGCGACGGCAACCGTCAGCAGAATCCACACGCCTCTCTCTTCGAATGACACGATGTTCTCCTATGTAAAGAAATGTTGACATGGACGAATGTACGGTCTGTTGTACATCGTGTCAAGTTTTCTTTACTCACAGGCGTGTCGTCGCCACGAGCTCCCGCTGGAACGACGAGAGGCCCCGCCGTATGGCGGGGCCTCTCAGGTGTGGAGCCTAGGGGAATCGAACCCCTGACCTCCTGCTTGCAAAGCAGGCGCTCTACCAATTGAGCTAAGGCCCCCTGCTAGCTGGTGCGCCGCCGCTTCTGCGCGCTGGAGCTTGGGGCGAGGCCATTTCTGGCCTCGCTGCGACGCCAGCGCCGATCGCCGTCCCGGCGGTCGGTTACTACCACCGGGACGATGACGCGAGCGCCATCCCAACTAAACGGGTGAAGGAATCCCTTGTGGAGATTCCAGTGGGGGTACCAGGACTTGAACCTGGGACCTCTTCGTTATCAGCGAAGCGCTCTAACCGCCTGAGCTATACCCCCGAGACCAGATAAGAACTTACCCCATCCGGTTCGCTTTGATGTAATCGTCGATCTCGATGTGCGACTTAGCCGCTACTCGATCGCCGATCAGTTGTTCGTGAAGCCCACCAGCAGGCCGCCGGTCAGCCGCACGCTGAAGTTGTACAGCATGCTCGCGATCGCGCCGAGCGCGGTACCGACGACGATGTTGAGGATCGCAACGATGAAGGAGAACAGTGCTACCTGACCCAGCGAGAACTGCTTGGCCACGCTGAACTCGGGGTCACCGAGGATGTCCTTGAGAATGTTGTCGAGGCTGCCGAAGATGCCCGTCGAGTTCAACACGATCCAGATGAATATGGTCGCGACGACGAGCACGATCCCGAGGGACACCGCCACGAGGAACGACAGCTTCACCGCCGACCAGAAGTCGATGTACACGAGCTTGAGGCGAACCTGCTTGACCGCCACCTGGCGCTGCGACTTGCGCTGCAGCTTCTCTGCGACACTACTCATCTACTGACTCGTCCCTTCCAGTGGACTCGACCTCGTCGGCAGCCTCGTCGGCTTCCGTGTCGAGTTCCTGATTCTCTAGATTCCGCTCACTGTTCCTGGCGATCGCAATGATCTTGTCGTCGTCGGCAAACCGGGCGAAAACAACACCCATGGTGTCGCGGCCCTTAGCGGGAACCTCAGCGACAGACGAGCGTACCACCTTGCCGCTGGCAAGAACCACAAGGACCTCGTCCTCGTCGCCGACGATCAGGGCACCCGCGAGGTCGCCGCGGTGGTCGCTCAGCTTGGCCACCTTGATGCCCAGCCCGCCCCGACCCTGCACGCGGTACTGGTCTGCCGAAGTGCGCTTCGCGTACCCGCCCTCGGTGACCACGAACACGTATCCGTCCTCGCCGACGACGCTTGCGCTCAGCAACTGGTCCTCCTCGCGGAAGTGCATGCCGATGACGCCCGAGGTGGATCGTCCCATGGGACGCAGTGCGGCATCCGATGCGGTGAACCTGATCGACATACCCTTGCGCGAGACCAGCAGCACGTCGTCGTCCTCCTCGACGAGCATCGCCGAGACGAGCTCGTCGCCTTCGCGGAGGTTGATGGCGATGATGCCGCCGGTGCGGTTCGTGTCGTATTCGGTCAGCGCGGTCTTCTTGATGAGACCGCCCAGCGTGGCGAGAACGAGGTACTTCGCCGCCTTGTAGTCACGGATGTCGAGGATCTGCGCGATCTCCTCGCCCGGCTGCATCGCGAGCAGGTTGGCGACGTGCTGACCCTTCGCGTCGCGGCCGGCCTCCTGGATCTCGTACGCCTTCGCGCGGTAGACGCGTCCCGTGTTCGTGAAGAACAGGAGCCAGTGGTGGGTGGTCGTCACGAAGAAGTGGTTGACGACGTCATCCGCCCGCAGCTGGGCGCCCTTGACACCCTTGCCGCCGCGGTGCTGGCTGCGGTAGTTGTCGCTGCGGGTGCGCTTGATGTACCCGCCGCGCGTGACCGTGATCACCATCTCCTCTTCGGGGATGAGGTCTTCCACGCTCATGTCGCCGTCGAAGCCGAACATCACCTCGGTGCGACGGTCGTCGCCGAAGCGATCGACGATCTCGGTGAGCTCGTCCTTGATGATGGTGCGCTGCTCGCTCGGGGTGGCGAGGATGTGGTGGTACGTCGCGATCAGTCGCTCGAGCTCATCGTGCTCATCGATGATCTTCTGGCGCTCGAGCGCGGCCAGGCGGCGCAGCTGCATGTCGAGAATCGACCGGGCCTGCAGGTCGTCGACGTCGAGCAGCTCCATGAGCCCCTCGCGCGCGTCATCCACTGTGGCGGATGCCCGGATAAGGGCGATGACCTCGTCGAGCGCGTCGAGCGCCTTGAGGTATCCGCGCAGGATGTGGGCACGCTCCTCGGCCTTGCGCAGGCGGAAGGTGGTGCGGCGCACGATGACGTCGATCTGGTGGTCGATCCAGTGCGTGATGAAACCGTCGATCGGCAGGGTGCGCGGGATGCCGTCGACGATCGCGAGCATGTTCGCGCCGAAGTTGTCCTGCAACTGGGTGTGCTTGTAGAGGTTGTTGAGCACGACCTTCGCGACGGCGTCGCGCTTGAGCACGATCACCAGGCGCTGGCCGGTGCGGCCGGATGTCTCGTCCCGGATGTCGGCGATGCCCCCGACCTTGCCCTCTTTCACCAGCTCCGCGATCTTCAGCGCGAGGTTGTCGGGGTTCACCTGATAGGGCAGCTCGGTGACGACGAGGCAGGTGCGGCCCTGCAGCTCCTCGACGCTGACAACCGCGCGCATCGTGATCGAGCCACGACCGGTGCGGTAGGCGTCGTGAATTCCCTTGACTCCCAGAATCTGGGCGCCGGTGGGGAAATCGGGACCCTTGATGCGCTGCATGAGCGCTTCGAGCAGCTCCTCGCGCGGCGCCTCAGGGTTCTCGAGCGCCCAGAGGGCGCCGGCCGCGACCTCGCGGAGATTGTGGGGCGGGATGTTGGTGGCCATGCCGACCGCGATACCCACCGAGCCGTTGACGAGCAGGTTCGGGAAGCGCGCGGGGAGCACGTCGGGCTCCTGCGTCTTGCCGTCGTAGTTGTCGCTGAAGTCGACGGTCTCCTCGTCGATGTCGCGCACCATCTCCATGGCCAGCGGCGCCATCTTGGTCTCGGTGTACCGCGGCGCCGCGGCGCCGTCGTTGCCCGCCGAGCCGAAGTTGCCCTGGCCGAGAGCCAGCGGGTAGCGCAGGCTCCACGGCTGCACGAGTCGCACGAGTGCGTCGTAGATGGACGCGTCACCGTGCGGGTGGAACTGACCCATCACCTCGCCGACGACACGAGTGCACTTGTTGAATCCCTTGTCTGGGCGGTAGCCACCGTCGTACATCGCGTAGATCACCCGGCGATGCACCGGCTTGAGGCCGTCGCGCACGTCGGGCAGCGCGCGCCCGACGATGACGCTCATCGCGTAGTCGAGGTACGAGCGCTGCATCTCGAGCTGCAGGTCGACCTGCTCGATCTTGTCGTGACGGTCGTCGACGACCGCGTTCTCGAAGGTGGGTTCGGTGGGGGTTTCTTCGTCAGCCATCTGGAAAGCCTTTCGTCGGGGAGGTTTCGATACGCGGCTGTGCCGCTACTCAACCCGCCTAAATGTCGAGGAAGCGAACGTCCTTGGCGTTGCGCTGGATGAAGCTACGACGGGATTCGACGTCTTCACCCATGAGGGTCGAGAAGATCTCGTCGGCCGCGGCAGCGTCATCCAGAGTCACCTGCAGAAGGGTGCGCGTGGCGGGATCCATGGTCGTCTCCCACAGCTCGGTGTAGTCCATCTCGCCGAGACCCTTGTAGCGCTGGATGCCGTTGTCCTTCGGGATGCGCTTGCCGGCGGCGATACCGTCGGCGAGCAGCGCGTCGCGCTCCCGATCGCTGTACACGAACTGGTGCTCGGCGTTCGTCCACTTGAGGCGGTACAGCGGCGGCTGCGCGAGATAGACGAATCCGTGATCGATCAGCGGGCGCATGTAGCGGAACAGCAGCGTCAGGATCAGCGTCGTGATGTGCTGGCCGTCGACATCGGCGTCGGCCATGAGCACGATCTTGTGGTACCTGGCCTTCTCGGGGTCGAAGTCCTCGCCGACCCCGGCGCCGAACGCCGTGATCATCGCCTGAACCTCGGCGTTGGCGAGAGCGCGGTCGAGCCGCGCCTTCTCCACGTTGAGGATCTTGCCGCGCAGCGGCAGGATCGCCTGGAACTCCGGGTTGCGACCCTGCACGGCGGAGCCGCCGGCCGAGTCACCCTCGACGATGAAGATCTCCGACAGCGACGGATCCTTGCTCGAGCAGTCCCGCAGCTTGCCCGGCATACCGCCCGACTCGAGCAGGCCCTTGCGACGGGTCTGCTCGCGCGCCTTGCGCGCGGCGATGCGAGCCTGGGATGCCTGGATCGCCTTGCGGATGACGTCGCGCGCCTGCGTGGGGTTGCGATCGAACCAGTCGCCGAGCTGCTGGCCGGCGACTCGCTGCACGAACGCCTTCGCCTCGGTGTTGCCGAGCTTCGTCTTGGTCTGGCCCTCGAACTGCGGCTCGGCGAGCTTCACCGAGATGACAGCCGTGAGCCCTTCGCGCACATCGTCGCCCGAGAGGTTCTCGTCCTTCTCCTTGATGATGTTCTTCTCACGCGCGTACTTGTTGACGAGGGTGGTCAGCGCCGCGCGGAACCCCTCCTCGTGCGTGCCACCCTCGTGAGTGTTGATGGTGTTCGCGTAGGTGTGCACCGACTCGGTGTATCCGTTGGTCCACTGCATCGCAACCTCGAGCGAGATCTTGCGCTCCGTGTCCTCGGACTCGAAGGCGATCACCTCGGGGTGGATGAGGTCGTTCTTCTTGGCCTTGTTGAGGTACTCGACGTAGTCGACGAGACCGCGCTCGTACATGTAGCTCTCGACCACGTCCTCCTCGCCGCGCTCGTCGGTGAGCGTGATGCGCAGACCCTTGTTGAGGAAGGCCATCTGCTGGAAGCGGGCGCGCAGAGTCTCGTAGTCGAACTCGACGGTCTCGAAGATCTCCGGGTTCGGCCAGAAGGTCTGAGTCGTGCCGGTCTGGTCGGTCTCCTCGCCCTTGGCGAGCGGGGCATCCGGAACACCGTTGGTGAAGCTCATGCGCCAGACGTGACCCTGGCGGCGCACCTCGGTGTCGACCTCGCGCGACAGCGCGTTGACCACCGAGATGCCGACGCCGTGCAGACCGCCGGACACCGTGTAGCCACCGCCGCCGAACTTGCCGCCGGCGTGGAGGATCGTCATGACGACCTCGACGGTCGACTTCTGCTCCTGCTGGTTGATGTCGACCGGGATGCCGCGGCCGTTGTCGATGACGCGCACAGAGCCGTCTTTGCGGATGAACACCTGGATGTCATCGGCGTAACCGGCGAGAGCCTCATCGACGGAGTTGTCGACGACCTCGTACACCAGGTGGTGGAGACCGCGGGGGCCGGTGGACCCGATGTACATGCCGGGGCGCTTGCGCACCGCCTCCAGTCCCTCGAGGATCTGGATCTGGTCTGCGCCGTAGCTGTCGGCGGCGACGTGACCGTTGGAGATGGGGGTGTTTGCCTGCAGATCGTCGGGGGGCGTCGATGTCATCTGTGGTGGGGCTCCTGCCAGTTGGTCACGCTGTCATTCGGCGGTGATTTCTCCACCAGGGAGGTGCGCTCGACGACTGCTGACAATTCTACCAAATCCTCACCACCCACAGGCCGAAATCGGCGATCTGGGGAGTTTTCGTGAGCGGTTTGACCTGATTTGCCTACCTAGCCATAGGTATCGCGTGGGCCGCGTCCTGGAATTGATCTGGGACCGCGTTTCCACGAAGGGGCGTTCGGCCCTTCGAACCTCACCGACTGAATTCCTGCGGCAGGGAAGCGCACCGCGATCGTCGTCGTCACCTGGGTGCGCATCAGTCGCAGCTGGGTCGCCCACGCGGTGGAGTCGCAGCGCACGGTGAGCACGCCCTCCTCGACACCGATCGGTTCGGAGTGCGCGGATGTCTCGTCGCCCACGATCTCGGACCAGGAGGCGATCAGCTCCGACCGAGCCAAGGGTGAGGTCCACCCCATGCTGGCTGCCAGTCCGTCGATCACATCGCCCAGGCCGTGGGGATCCCGTCCCGGCGCGAAAGGCAGGCTCGTGCCCTCGCGCTTCTCGCGCTTGCGCGCGGTCGCCCCTCGCGCCCCACCGAAGACCCGACGGAAACGCAGGTAGACCGCGACGTGCTCGGGATCCGGGGTCTCACTCATCCGTGACCACCGCCCCCGCGCGGATTCTGACGACGTGAGCCGCGAGGCTCTCCGGAACATCGTCGAACACTGCTGCCGTGATCAGCACCTGCTCGAAGTCACCCACCGCCTCGGCCAGCCGACTGCGCCTCGACTCGTCCAGCTCGGCGAACACATCGTCGAGGATCAGCACCGGGTCGCCGGCGGATGACTCCCGCCGGAGCACCGCCGCCGACGCGAGCTTGAGCGCAAGCGCGAACGACCAGCTCTCGCCGTGACTCGCATAGCCACGGGCGGCGAGACCGTTGAGACCCAGCAGCAGGTCGTCCCGGTGTGGTCCGGCGAGTGTGATGCCGCGGTCCAACTCCGCGCGCCGAAGGCGCGCGAGCGCGGCGCGGAACCCGTCGGCGGCCGCCTCGACCGGGACAACTGCTGTGCGCACTGCCGCGTCATCCGCCAGATCGTCGTCGGCGCTCGTGGCGAAGATGCTCAACTGAGTCGCCAGTGTCGCGGCGTGATCGGCACCCACGATGGCGTTGTACGCGCGGGACACCTCGGGTGCGAGCTCGGCGACGAGTGACGTGCGGGCGTGGATGATCTCCGAGCCGAGGGCGACGAGACGCTCATCCCAGATCTCGAGAGTCCCCAGCTGGGTCTGCTTGAGCCCGGATGCCCGAGCCGACTTGAGAAGCGTGTTGCGTTGGCGAAGCACCCGCTCGTAATCCGCGATCACGGAACTCATGCGCGGGGTGCGCAACACCAGCAGTTCGTCGAGGAACTTGCGCCGACCCGACGGCTCCCCGCGCACCAGGGCGAGATCTTCGGGGGCGAAGAGCACGCTCGAGAAGTAGCGGGGAAGTTCGCGCGTCTTGATGACCGAGCGGTTGACCTGCGCGCGGTTGGCGCTGGCGCGGTTGAGCTGCACCTCGGCCAGGATCTCGCGGCCGCCGAACGCGAGGCGCGCTCGGATAATCGCTGACTCCTGTCCCTGGCGGATCATGGCGTGATCCACCGAGACCCGGTGCGACCCCAACGTGCTGAGGTATCCGAGCGCCTCGACCAGGTTGGTCTTGCCCTGGCCGTTGCTTCCGACGAACAGATTCGAACCGGGATGCAACTCGACGTCGAGGCTCGTGTAGTTCCTGAAGTCGGTGAGGCTCAGCTGGGTGACGATCACGAAGGCACGGTCGTCTCAGCTCTTGCGGACGGCGTGGCCACCAAACTGGTTGCGGAGTGCCGCGACAGCCTTCATCGAGGGCGAGTCCTTCTGACGTGAAACAAAGCGGGCGAAGATCGCGGCGCTGATGGTGGGAACAGGCACCGCCCGGTCGAGTGCGTCATGGACCGTCCATCGCCCTTCGCCGGAGTCCTCAACGTAACCGGCGATGTCCTTGAATTCGGGATCCTCTTCGAGCGCCTTGACGAGCAGCTCGAGCAACCAGGAACGTACGACCGTGCCTCGCTGCCAGGCCTTGAACGATCCCGTGACGTCGGTGACGAGATCCTTCCTGCTGTCGAGAAGTTCATACCCCTCGGCCCAGGCCTGCATGAGCGCGTACTCTATGCCGTTGTGAACCATTTTCACGTAATGGCCGGCGCCGACCGGGCCCGCGTGAACGAATCCCTCGTCCCGGGGACCCTCGGGCCTGAGCGCGTCGAAGATCGGCATCGCCCGCTTGACGTCGGCAGCGTCGCCGCCGGCCATCAATCCGTAGCCGTTCTCAAGCCCCCAGATTCCGCCCGAAACTCCCACGTCGATGAACCCCAGCTGCTTGCCGGCCAAGAACTCGGCGTGGATTGCGTCGTCGGTGAACCGGGAATTGCCACCGTCGATCACCAGATCGCCCGGTTCGAGCACGTCGGAGACATCGTGGATCACATCGTCGGTGATCTTGCCCGACGGCACCATCACCCAGACGATGCGAGGCGCGGGCAGCGCTGCCGCGAGTTCGGCGAGCGACGCGACATCCGTCACCGCGGGGTTGGGATCGTAGCCGGTGACCTCGATGCCGGCCTTACGCAAACGGGCACGCATGTTGTTGCCCATCTTGCCGAGCCCGATGATGCCGATGTGCATCGGATTCCCCTTTTGTCCCGAAGGTGGCTAGCGCAGCAGCAGGTTCGGCTGCAGCAGGTACTTGTAATTGTCGGCGCCGGGCTGATCCTTCGAGGACTGACTCGTGATGAGCACGGGACCCGGCTTGTTCGGGTTCTCCGTCTTGGTGAACGAGATGCGCACGAATTCGGAGTGCACGGAGCTGAGACCGTCGAGCAGGAACGCCGGCTTCAAGGAGACGACAGTCTCGGTTCCCGTGAGGAACGCGTCGATCGACTCGGACGCCTGGGCCTGCTCGGATCCGATGGCCTCGAGAGTCAGGCCGTCAGTGGTGAAGGTGAACCGCAGCGCCGCCTCGCGCTCGAGCACCAGTGACACCCGGCGCACGGCTTCGATGAGCTCGCCGGTGTTCAACACCGCGTAGTTGTCGACGGTCTCCGGGAAGAGTCTCTTGACCGGAGGGAAGTTGCCCTTGATGAGAAGCGAGGTGACGGTCTTGCGATCGGCCTGGAAGGCGATGAGCTCACGGTCATCCGAGCTGGTGATGGCGACGGAGATTGTGCCGGAGTGACCGAAGGTCTTGCCGATCTCGATGAGGGTGCGGGCCGGCACGAGGGCTGTCGCGGTCTCGATACCGGATGTCGCGGCGTCCCACTCGATCTCGCGAACTGCCACTCGATAGCGGTCGGTCGCCACGAGTGACAACTGGTTGTCGGAGACCTCGAGCTGTACACCGGTGATGACCGGGGTGACATCATCGCGGGATGCGGCGACGGCAACCTGGGCGATCGCGTTGGCGAAGTCCTCGGCCTTGAGAACTCCGGAGTTCTCCGAAACCTCGGGCAGGGTCGGGTACTCCTCGACCGGCATGCTGAGCAGAGTGAACTGACCCGAACCGCAGGCGACCGTGATGCGGCCCTCATCCGTGGTGAAGGTGACCGGGGCGTTCGGCAGCCTGCTGGCGATGTCGGCGAGAAGGCGACCCGAGACGAGGACCTTGCCCGGCTCATCCACCTGGGCCGCGATCTGCGTGCGTGCCGAGACTTCGTAGTCGAATGACGACAGTGTCAATCCGTCAGTGGTCGCCTCGATGAGAACGCCGCTGAGAATGGGCAGTGTTGTGCGCTGGGGCAGAAGCTTCACGGCGAACGAGACCGCCTCGCTGAAAACGTCGCGGTTGACCTGGAACTTCACTTCATTCACCCCTAACACTGTCGGTGGGTCTGGCCGGTTAATACTGGCACAGGCCGATGATGCGCGGGCTCATGGGTTATCTCCCTCAAAACTTCTTCTTTCAAGAACAACATTCTTAACCGTTGTGGAGACTGTGAGTAACTACCGAGCGCCCAATCAGACGGTGGGAACTACAACGGTGTGAGATGTTGACAGTCCTGCGAATCGACGGTGAAGTCTGTGGTGCTCTCGAGCCGGCCGCGAGCGCGTTTCCACAGATCGGATTTCTGCATCAACAGGATGCTCGGCGCGTCGCGGAAGTTATACACACCTTATGCACATGGTGTGAAAACTCAGTTCTTGCCGAAGCGGTGATCCTGCTTGATGCGACTGGTGAGCTCCGTGACCTGGTTGTAGATCGAGCGGCGCTCTTTCATGAGTTCGGTGATCTTCTTGTTCGCGTACATCACCGTCGTGTGGTCGCGGTTACCGAAGAGTTGGCCGATCTTGGGCAGGGACAGGTTCGTCATCTCCCGGCAGAGGTACATCGCGATCTGCCGAGCCGTGGCGACGGCCTGCGATCGGGATGATCCGTAGAGGTCGTCGACCGTCAGTTTGAAGTAGTCCGCGGTGTGGTTGATGATGTCGACCGGCGCGATCACGTTGTCCTCATCGAGCGTGATCAGATCCTTGAGCACGGTCTGCACCAGGGGCAGATCGACCTCGGTGCGATTGAGGCTCGCGAATGCCGTGACGCGGATCAGGATGCCTTCGAGCTCGCGGATGTTGGAGGACACCTTCGACGCCATGTATTCGAGGATCTCCGGACTCACCTGCAGCTTCTCGCTTTGAGCCTTCTTGCGAAGAATCGCGATGCGCGTCTCCAGGTCGGGAGCCTGCACGTCGGTGATCAGTCCCCACTCGAACCGCGACCGCATCCGGTCTTCGAACCCGGTGAGGTGTTTGGGCGGGAGGTCGCTGGTGATGACCACCTGCTTGTTGTGATCGTGCAACGTGTTGAAGGTGTGGAAGAACGCCTCCTGAGTGGAGTCCTTGCCCTGGAGGAACTGGATGTCGTCGATGAGCAGGATGTCGATCTCGCGGTACCGGGACTGGAATACCGATGACCTGTTGTTGGCGATCGAGTTGATGAAGTCGTTCGTGAATTCTTCCGAACTCACATACCTGACCCGGATGCCCGGATACAGGCTCTCTGCATAGTGTCCGATTGCGTGCAGGAGATGAGTCTTGCCGAGGCCCGACTCCCCGTAGATGAAGAGCGGGTTGTACGCCTTGGCGGGCGCCTCCGCGACGGCGACAGCCGCGGCGTGGGCGAAACGGTTGGATCCGCCGATGACGAAGTTGTCGAAGCTGTACTTCGGGTTCAGCCGCGAGTCGGAGCGTCGAGGGCCTCCGGTCTCAACTGGCGAGACGAGCGTCGGCTCAATGTAGGACTGCTCCGCCGGATCGGGCGTCTGCTCGAGCACGTCCTGCTGGATGTCGGGGTTGACCACGATCGCGAAGTTGCTGACCTCCTGCGTCTCGCTCAAGCCGGAGATCGCGTTGAGGAGGGGGAGTCGGATGCGCTGCTCGAGCATGCCGCGGGTCAGTTCGTTGGGCACCTCAAGATAGAGGGTGCCGGCCATCACTCCCTTGGGTTCCACCAGGCTGACGAAACCGAGCAACTGAGGAGTGATGCGCTCGTCGGAGGTCAGGCGCGACAGCACCGATTGCCAGATCTCTCGGGTTGAGTCTGGGCTCTCCGACATAGAGTCACTTCCTTGACTTGTACTTACTCACAGGTTCATGCACGGGGCGAGAGGGTGGCAATGCCCCGAATTTGGCCGATTGTCCCCGTGATTCGGCTGGCTTTCACCTTAGTTGTCCACAGCCTGTCGTTACCAACCCCAGTTGGGGAAGTGTGGATAATGCGGCCGACCTCGCGGAAAGTTTGACCGCCCGGCATTAACGCCGTAGCTTTAATCAGTTGACTTCCGGCCCTAGGGCCAACCGACTTCTTTCCGGCCTTCAGAGCTGGGCTTTGGAGATACCACTATGAGCAAGAGAACCTTCCAGCCGAACAACCGTCGTCGTTCCAAGGTGCACGGCTTCCGGCTTCGTATGCGCACTCGTGCCGGCCGCGCCATCCTGGCCGCTCGTCGTCGCAAGGGTCGCACCGAACTCTCCGCGTAACCACCCCGGTGCTCGCCAGGGACAACCGGGTCACGCGACCCGCGGACTTCCGATCTACCGTACGTCAGGGCCGGCGGGTGGGGAGCGCTCACACGATGCTGCATGTCGTCGAGCGTGAGTCCGCCCAGCCGAGCCGTTTCGGGTTCATCGTCACGAAGGCGGTGGGCGGTGCGGTGACCCGGAACTTGGTGCGCCGTCGTCTTCGTGCCGTGTGCCGCGACATCCTTCCCACCGTCACCACACCGGTCGACGTTGTGGTGCGCGCTTTGCCAGGATCTGATCGGGCGACGTGGGATACCCTGCACTCTGAAGTGGCCAGCGCGATCGGGAAGGCTGTGGGCAAGCGATGAACCGCACTCTCGCCTTCGTTGTCCTCGCGCCGCGCAACGTCTGCGTAGCGATCCTCAGCGTGTACCGCGCGGTCATCTCACCCTTGTACGGCGACGTCTGTCGCTACTACCCGTCGTGCTCGCACTACACACTCCAGGCCATTCAGCAGCACGGGGTCGTGCGAGGCGTATGGCTGGGAACTCGACGCATCGCTCGGTGCCACCCTTGGGCCGAGGGCGGCGTTGACGACGTTCCGCACACTCATCACGATCGGTACGCGGTCACCCGCTTCGGATTCGTAGTCGCCAATAGCCACGGAAAGGGCTGACCGCACACATGGACATCGGTGGATTCTTCAACACCCTCCTCTGGCCGATCAAGTGGGTGATCGAGGCCATTCTCGTGGCGTTCCACACCCTGTGGACGGCTATTGGGCTCGACCCTGACGCAGGTCTCACCTGGGTGCTGTCGATCGTCGGCCTCGTGCTCGTCGTGCGCGCCGCCCTCATTCCGATCTTCGTGCGACAGATCAAGAGCCAGCGGCGCATGCTCGAGGTCGCTCCTCAGCTCAAGAAGATCCAGGACAAGTACAAGGGCAAGAAGGATCAGTTCTCCCGCGAGGCGATGTCGCGCGAGACCATGGAGCTGTACAAGCGCACCGGCACCAACCCCTTGAGCTCGTGCCTCCCGTTGCTGCTGCAGATGCCGATCTTCTTCGGACTGTTCTCCGTGCTCAGCAATGCGCAGCACGTGAATGCAGATGGATCGCGCAACCCGGGCGTGGGCCTCTTGACGCCCGAGCTGTCGGAGTCCTTCGGCACGTCGTCACTCTTCGGAATCGCACCGCTTCACCTGGCGATCAGCACCGCGGACGGCAACGTCGCGGTCATCGTGATCGCCGTCATCATGGTCATCCTCATGACCGGGTCGCAGTTCATCACCCAGCTGCAGATCATGTCGAAGAACCAGTCGGCCGAGATGAAGGCCAGCCCGATGTACCGCCAGCAGCGCGTCCTGCTGTACCTGCTGCCTCTCGTGTTCGCGTTCTCCGGCTTCACGTTCCCGCTGGGCGTCATGTTCTACTGGCTCGTCTCGAACTTCTGGACGATGGGACAGCAGTTCCTCGTCATCCGGAACATGCCGACTCCCGGCAGCGAGGCGGCACTCGCCCGAGAGGCGCGGCTCGCCAAGCGTCAGCAGCGCAAGGGCATCGTCGAAGAGACCCCCGACGGCGGCACCCTCATGGTCGAGGAGCCGAAGAAGCCCCAGCGCCAGCAGCCCGTGGGCAAGAACCGATCCAAGAAGAAGAAGAAGTGAGCGACGTGACTGACACGCAGACCCCCGACATCACCGCCGAGCCGGTCGAGACCATCGCCGACGAGGAAGCCCGCACCCCGAGCCAGCTCGAGGAGGAAGGTGACATCGCCGCGGACTACATCGAGGAGCTTCTCGACATCACCGACCTTGACGGCGACATCGAGATCGACGCTCGCGGCGGGCGCGCCTACCTCTCCGTCACCTCCAGCGAGGACACGAACCTGCGACTGCTGTCGCGCCCCGAGACGGTCAACGCCCTCCAGGAGTTGACCCGCATCGCCGTGCAGACGAAGACGGGATCGTTCTCTCGGCTCATCCTCGACATCGGCGGATCACGCGAGGCGCGGGCGTCGGAGCTCGCGCTCCTCGTCGACAAGGCGATCGAGCGCATCGAGGCCGGCGCGGTGTCCGCAGCGCTGCCTCCCATGTCGTCCTACGAGCGCAAGCTCGTGCACGATGTCGTGTCCGAGCGCGGCTTCTCCTCGGAGTCCGAGGGCGAAGGCCGCGATCGCCACACGGTGATCTCCCGGGCATAGTTTCACGTGAAACATTCGTGGGCCTCGGTGGTCGTGTGACGGCCGTCGAGCCCGAACCGGATGCCGCGGCATCCCTGTTCGGTGATCGCATCGAGCTCGCCCGCGCCTACACCGCCGACCTCGGACGACGAGGCGAGGAGCTGGGGCTGATCGGGCCGCTCGAGCCGCCGCGTCTGTGGTCGCGCCACATCCTGAACTGTGCGCTGCTCGCTCCCCTGCTCACCGAAGGCGTCACGGGGGATGTCGGCAGCGGCGCCGGCCTGCCCGGCCTGGTGATCGCCATTGCGCGCCCTGACGTGCACCTGGTGCTGATCGAGCCGATGGAGCGTCGGGTCGACTGGCTCCGGCACGAGTCATCCGAGCTGGGGCTAGACAACGTGACCGTGGTGCGCGCCCGCGCCGAGGAGGCCCGGCTCGAACGTCCGTTGGATCAGGTCACGGCGCGAGCGGTGACCGCCCTGGTGAAGTTGATTCCCGCCACTGCTCACCTGGTGCGACCGGGCGGCGAGATGATCTTCATGAAGGGGTCGAAGGTCTCCGACGAGGTCGAAGCTGCGGCGAAGGCGATCCGAAAGGCCCGCCTGCGAGACATCGAGGTGCTGACCCTGGGCGAGGGGATAACGCCCGAGGCCACCCGGGTGTTTCGGGCTACAGTGGACTGACCATCGACCCAACCGCTTGAGGCGCGTCCGCGCCTCGCACTCAGAAGGTTTCACGTGAAACATCCAGAAGGCGATCTCGCCGAGTCGAGCACGACGTTCGACGACTCGACCCCGCTCGCCCGGGAGTTGGCAGACCTGACCCGTCGCCGTCAGGCACTCGCGCAGGAGCAGCTTCCACTGCCCCACGACACCCGCGTGTTCACCGTCGCCAACCAGAAGGGCGGCGTCGGCAAGACCACGACGACCGTGAACCTCGCCGCAAGCCTGGCGCGTGCCGGTGCGCGTGTGCTCGTCATCGATCTCGATCCCCAGGGCAATGCATCCACCGCTCTGGGCGTGGAGCACCGGTCCGAGACGGTGAGCGTCTACGACGTCATCATCAACGACGAGCCCATGGCCGGCGTCGTGCAGAAGAGCCCCGAGTTCGAGGGTCTCTACTGCGTTCCGGCGACGATCCACCTCGCCGGCGCGGAGATCGAGCTCGTGTCGCTGGTCGCGCGGGAGCAGCGTCTTCGCACGGCGCTCGAGCTCTTCCTCGCGCAGTCGGAGGACCAGTTCCACTACGTCTTCATCGACTGCCCACCGTCGCTGGGCCTGCTGACGATCAACGCCTTCGTCGCAGCCCAGGAGGTGCTCATCCCGATCCAGTGCGAGTACTACGCACTCGAGGGTCTCAGCCAGCTTCTCAGTAACATCCAGCTCATCGAGCGTCATCTCAACCCCCGACTCTCGGTGTCCACGATCCTGCTGACGATGTACGACTCGCGCACCAACCTCGCCAATCAGGTGGTCGACGACGTGCGGGCGCACTTCCCCGAGAAGGTGCTCAACACCGTCATCCCCCGGTCGGTGCGCATCTCCGAGGCGCCGAGCTACGGGCAGAGCGTCATCAGCTACGACGCCGCATCCCCCGGATCGCTCTCGTACCTCGAGGCCGCGGCCGAGATCGCACGACGAGGAGCCCCGCAGTAATGGCAGCACCCAAGCGCACCGGGCTCGGCCGCGGAATCGGCGCACTCATCCCCGGGTCGGAGGAGGACTCCCAGCGTCCCGTCGACGTCTTCTTCCCCGCCACCGGCGGCGAGCGGCAGGCGCTCCTCGCCGTTCCCGGCGCCAAGCTCGCCAACCTCTCCCCCGACGACATCGCGCCCAACGCCCAGCAGCCCCGCAAGGAGTTCCGCACCGAGGAGCTCGAGGAGCTCGTCGTGTCCATCCGCGAGATCGGAGTGCTGCAGCCCATCGTCGTGCGGCCCATCCCCGGTGCCACCCAGACCCCGCACTTCGAGCTCATCATGGGCGAGCGGCGACTGCGTGCTACCAAGCAGTTAGGGCTGTCGAGCATCCCCGCGGTCATCAAGAACACCGCGGACGAGGACATGCTTCGGGATGCCCTGCTCGAGAACCTCCACCGCGCGAACCTCAACGCGCTGGAAGAGGCGTCCGCCTACCAGCAGCTGCTCGCTGACTTCGGCATCACCCAGGACCAGCTCGCGAGCCGGATCGGCCGCTCCCGCCCGCAGATCACCAACACGCTGCGGCTCCTGAAGCTCCCGGCGTCGGTGCAGAAGCGCGTTGCTGCGGGCGTACTGAGCGCCGGCCACGCTCGCGCCGTGCTCGCCGCGGGCGACGCGGCCGCGATGGAACGCCTCGCCGACAAGATCGTCAACGAGGACCTCTCGGTGCGGGCCGCCGAAGCGGCCGCCGGCCAGGTCGCGACTCGCACGCCGAAGGCGAAGCCCGTGGCGGGCAAGCGCCAAGGTCAGCTGGACGAGGTGGCGGAACGGCTCGGCGATGCCCTCAACACGCGGGTGAGGGTGACCCTCGGCGCGAGCAAGGGACAGATCATCATCGACTTCGCGACGGTCGCCGACCTCAACCGGATCCTCGGTGAGCTGGGTCAACAGGGCTTCTCCCGGTAAGTCGTGGTCGGCCCAGTCGAGATCGTTCGGGCGGATCCCACGAGCGACGAGGTTCTCCCGCTGCTTCAGGAGCACCTCGTTGACATGTACGCGACGTCACCCGCCGAGAGCGTCCACGCTCTGGACCCGGAGCAGCTGCGGCATCCCTCGATCACGTTCTTCGTGGCTCGGGATGGTACAGAGGTCGTCGGCACCGGTGCGATCCGCGAGCTGAGTGCGACGGAGGGCGAACTCAAGTCGATGCGCACCAGCGCCCGGGCGCGCGGTCGCGGGGTCGGTGCCGCCATGCTCGAGCATCTGCTCAGTGAGGCGCGGAGCCGGGGCTACCGAGCTGTGCGTCTCGAGACGGGCGTCGAGGACTACTTCGCCCCCGCCCGACGGTTGTACGCCAGGTACGGCTTCGTCGAGGGGGAGGCCTTCGCCGACTACTGGGCCGACCCCAACAGCGTCTTCATGCACCTCGAGCTCGAGGCGCCTAGAGTCTAGGCGCGGCTCTCGGCGATCGCGGCATCCGCCAACGCGGAGTACACCCAGCCGAGGTCGTGCCCGGCCGCCTCGAGGGCCTGGGGCAGGATCGACGTCTCGGTGAGGCCGGGGAGCACGTTGGCTTCGAGGAACCACGGAGTGCCCGCCCCGTCGACGATGAGGTCGACACGGGAGAGGTGCCTGAGCCCCAGGGCGCTGTGTGCGTCCAGTGCGGCCTGCTCGGCGCGAGCCGCGACATCCGGATCGATGCGGGCCGGCACGAAGAAGCGGGTCTCCCCCGCGTTGTAGCGCGCCTCGAAGCTGTACACGCCCGATAGGGGTTGGATCTCGACGGCGGGCAGGGCCACGGGGCCGTCGCCACTGTCGATGATGCCGATGGCGATCTCGGTGCCGGTGATCTTCTGCTCGATGAGCGCCGAGTCGCAGTACGTGTACGCGTCCACCATCGCGCGCGGCAGCAGCGAGCGATCGTCGACCATCGTCACGCCCTGAGCCGAGCCGCCCTGCGCGGGCTTGACCACCAGCGGGCCCGAGAACTCGTCCTGAATCTCCTCGAGGATGCTGTTGGCCCCGAGCTCGCGGAACGCGTCGCGCGGCAGGGTGATCGACCGTGGGGTGCTGACGCCCACCCGGCCGACGATGGTCTTCGCGGTCGGCTTGTCCCAGGCCAGCCGGGATGCCTCGGCGCGAGAACCCACGTAGGGCACCCCGATGAAGTCCAGGAGGCCGCGGAGCGCTCCGTCCTCCCCACTGGCCCCGTGGAGGGCGGGCCAGACCACGTCGGGTCGGTTGGTGCGCAGGTAGCTCAGGAGTGAGGCATCCGGATCGCGGAGTTCGACCGTGAGGCCGTGCTCGGCGAGGCTGTCGGCGACGCGGCGCCCGGAGCGCAGCGAGACGTCGCGCTCGTGGGAGATTCCACCGGCGAGGACCAGTACGTGCGGGGTCGCCATCAGCCGAGGTTGGCGGGTGGGTTGATCATCGTGGGCTCGGGGCGCACGACGGGCAGGGGCGTGGTCTGCGAGAACGTGCTGAGCAGTTCGAGCTCGCCGTTGATGACCGTCGACAGGCGACGGATGCCCTCGCGGATGAAGTCGGGCGTCGGGTAGCAGAATGCCAAACGCATCTTGTTGCGCCCGCCGCCGTCGGCGTAGAACGCGGTGCCGGGCGTGTAGGCGACCAGCTCCTTGACGGCGCGGGGCAGCATCGACTTGGAGTCGAGGTTGTCGGGCAGGGTCACCCAGACGTAGAAGCCCCCGGTGGGGTGGGTCCAGCTGAGGTCGGGGAGGTAGTCGTCGAGGGCGGTGAGCATCGCGTCGCGTCGCTCACGGTAGACGCCGCGGAAGGTGTCGATCTGAGCCTTCCAGTCGGCGGTCGACAGGTACTCGGCGATGACGTGCTGGGTGAACGAGCTCGGAGAGAGCACCGCCGCCTCATTCGCCAAAATGAGCTTCTCTCGAATAGCGTGGGGGGCAAGCACCCATCCGACACGGAACCCGGGAGCAAGGGTCTTGGAGAATGTGCCGAGGTAGATCACGCCCTCCTCCTCGACCGAGCGCATGGCGTGCGGGGGCTGACCGTCGAAGTAGAGCAGGCCGTAGGGGTTGTCCTCGAGCACGAGGATGTTGTTCGCCCGGCAGATCTCGAGGATCTCGAGGCGCCGCTCCCAGGTCAGAGTCACGCCGGCCGGGTTGCTGAACGTCGGAACCGTGTACAGGAACTTCAGCGCCTTGCCGTCCGCACGAAGACGGGCGATGTGCTCGCGGAGCGCCTGAGGGATCAGTCCGTAGTCATCCATGGGCACGTGCTGGATGTCGGCCTGGAACGACTTGAACACGACCATGGCCGTCACGTAGCTCGGGCCCTCGGCCAGCACCACGTCGCCGGGGTTGATGAAGAGCTTGGTGACCAGCTCGAGCGCGTGCTGCGATCCGGTCGTGACGACGATGTCGTCGACGCTGCCCCGGATGCCCTCGAGCGCCATCACCTCGAGGATGTGCTCGCGCAGGGCGGGCATCCCCTGACCGGAACCGTACTGCAGGGCGACCGGGCCGTTGTCACGCATGACGCGTTCCATCGCCGACGTCACCAGGTCCTGGGGCAGGGCCGACACGTAGGGCATGCCACCGGCGAGCGAGACGACCTCGGGACGGGAGGCGACGGCGAACAGCGCGCGCACCTCCGAGGCGGCGAGGCCGGCCGTGCGATCGGCGTAGTGGCCGTACCACTTGTCGAGATTGTTGCCCTGGTTGGTCATGCGCTGCCCTTTTCGGTCGCGAAGCTTCAAGAATAGGGCAGGGTCACCACGAAAACACCGCCCCAGAGCCGGGGACGGTCCAGTGCGTCAGGATTGGCCGGGGCGCTGGCGAACCCGACCTATGCCCGGGATGAAGCGGCCAGTGGTCGCGGCATAGGCGTCGTAGTCGGGGTAGGTCGCCGCGAGCATCCGCTCCTCCCAGCGGGCCTTGACCGCGAGCAGCACGAGCAGCGCCAGCCACAGCACGATGTGCACCACCGAGGAGCCGAGCACTACCAGCCCCAGCCCGACGATCAGAAGCCCGGTGTAGATGGGATGCCGCACCCGCGAGTACAGGCCCGTGGTGACCAGCGCCGAGCGCTCCTTGGGCACCGGCGTCGCGGTGAGAGCCGGTCCGAGACCGCGGGCGCCGAGCAGCGCGATGACCCCGCCGCCGACCACGAGCACGATGGCCGCGATCAGCGCGGGAGTCCCCACCGGCCACAACGAGCTCTGGGGCACGAAGGCCAAAGCCGCGAGAAGGGCGAATTGGGCGACCACGAGCACCCACGGAAGCGACCGTTTCATGGGCCGAGACTACGTGAACGAGACACCGCGCGGCATCCTGACAGCACGAAGCCCCGGCAACCGCGAGGGCGGCCGGGGCTTCGCGTGGATCGGATCAGGCCAGGAACTCGGCCAGGTCGGCCTCGATGGCCGGCTTCGGCTTCGCACCGATGACCGTCTTGACGACCTCGCCGCCGCGGAAGACCTTCATCGCGGGGATCGACGTGATCTGGTACTTCATCGCCATCTGCGGGTTGTCGTCGACGTTGAGCTTGACGATCTTGATCTTGTCGGCGTGCTCAGCCGCGATCTGGTCGAGGATCGGGGAGACGGCGCGACACGGGCCGCACCACTCGGCCCAGAAGTCCACCATGATGGTGTCCTTCGAGTTGAGCACCTCATCGGCGAACGTGGCGTCGGTGACGTCGTGTGCTGTTGACATGGGTTTCCTTCTTTCGTGAATCAGGCGGATGCGACGGCCGGCTGGTGTGCCGCGTCGACGATGTTCTTCGGAAGCGAAGCGAGGTAGTGCTCGGTGTCGAGCGCCGCCACGGTGCCCGACCCCGCGGCCGTCACTGCCTGGCGGTACGTGGGGTCGATGACATCACCAGCGGCGAAAACGCCGGCGATGTTGGTGCGGCTGGAGCGGCCGTCGACGTGGATGGTGCCGTCCGGGTTGAGGTCGAGCTGGCCGTGCACGAGGTGCGTGCGCGGGTCGGCGCCGATCGCCACGAACAGGCCACTCAGGTCGAGGGTGGTCTCCGTGCCATCCACGGTATCGACGATGCCGATGCCCGTCACGAGCTCGTCACCGTAGATGTGAGCGACCTCCTTGTTGAACAGGAACTCGATCTTCGCGTCGCTGAACGCACGCTCCTGCATCGCCTTGGAGGCCCGCAGGCTGTCCTTGCGGTGGATCACGTAGACCTTGTCGGCGAACTTCGTGAGGAAGGTTGCCTCCTCCATCGCCGAGTCGCCGCCACCGACGACCGCGATGGTCTTCTGGCGGAAGAAGAATCCGTCACAGGTGGCACACCACGAGACGCCGTGACCGCTCAGGCGCGTCTCGTCCTCGAGACCGAGCTTGCGGTAGGCAGAGCCCGTCGCGAAGATCACCGCGAGCGCCTCGTGCACGTCTCCGTTGCCGAGAGTCACGCGCTTGATGTCGCCCTCGAGCTCCAGGCTCACGACGTCGTCGAGGACGATCTCCGTGCCGAAGCGCTCGGCCTGCGCCTGCATGGCCATCATGAGCTCGGGACCTTGGATGCCCTCGGCGAATCCCGGGTAGTTCTCGACCTCAGTGGTCTTCATGAGTTCACCGCCGGCCTCGACGGAGCTCGCGATGAGCAGCGGCGCGAGGCTCGCACGAGCCGCGTAGATGGCCGCCGTGTAGCCGGCCGGGCCGGATCCGATGATGATTACTTGCCGCACTTGACGCGTCTCCCTCAGGGTTATCACTGCCAGGTACAACACATACTATGTCGAGGCTATTCCTGTACCACTGGGGTTCGGAGCGGGCGCACAATCGGCTTGATCTGGCTAACCGCGCCGCCGGATTCGGCCGAGAACCGGGGCTGCGAGGGCCGCCAGTTGCGGGTTGCGCGTGAGGGCGAGCAGGCCGAGGTAGATCAGGGCCATTCCCGTTCCCACGACGGCGAGGGTCACGCCGCCGCCGATGCGGGTCGCGACGGCGAATCCGCCCTCGACGAAGCCACCGAGGCCCCAGACGGCGAGCGCGCCGAGCGCACCAGCGACCAGGGCGGCCGCGAGGTACCAGACAGTCGAGCCGAGGATCGAGCGAGCGCCGAGACCTCCGAGCCGGCGACGCAGCACGATCGCCGCCGCGACGGTGCCGAGGGTGCCCGAGACGCTCATCATGCCGGCCACGCCCACCGCGACCCAGGTGCTCGGGAGCATGGCGACGCCGAGAATTCCGGTCATGAACACGGCGGACTGGAAGAGCTGGAGGAAGAAGGCCGTGCGCGTGTCATCCAGCGCATAGAACACCCGTTGCAGCACGAACAGCACGGTGAAGGGGATGAGACCCACGAGATAGGCGATCAGCACGTTGCCGAGCGCGCTAATCTCCGCGAATCCGCCGCCGAACACCGCGCTGAACGGATAGGCAAGCACGATGAGGCCGACGGCCGAGAACACCATGATCAACAGGATCGACTTGAGCGAGGACGCCACGTCCTCCCGAATAGAGGCGAGGTCACCGCCGCGGGCGTGGGTGCTCATCCGCGTGAAGTAGGCGGTGGCGATCGAGACGGTCACGATGGAGTGCGGCAGCATGAAGATCAGCCACGCGTACTTCAGCGCACCGATCGACGCGTCACCGGAGGCGCCGGTGGCCACCCGGGTCTCGACGATCGCCGCGAGCTGCGTGATGAGGATCATGCCGAACACCCAGGCCGCGGCTCGCCCGGTGCTTCCCAGGCCCACGCCCCGCCAGCGGAAGTCGGGCCGGTAGGTCAGTCCCGCGCGTCGCCAGAAGAACAGGAGGATGAACGCCTGGGCTGCAATGCCGAGGGTGGCGGTGCCGCCGAGCACGGCGATCATCGTGGGCGTCCAGACCGAGGCATCCTGATTGGCGGGGAAGGCACCGAACAGGGCGATGAAGATCGACACACCCGTGATGGCGATCACGTTGTTGAGCGCGGGTGCCCAGGTGAACGGCCCGAACACCCGGCGCGCATTGAGCACCTGCCCCAGCAGGCTGTACAGGGCGTAGAAGAGCACCTGCGGCAGGCACCAGTAGGCGAACGCCGTCGCGAGCGCGAGTTCGTCGGGGCCGAATCCCTTCGTGCCGGACTGCGCGTACAGGCTCACCAACCACGGCGCAGCGAGGGTCGCGGCGGCGGCGACGATCACGAAGACCACGGTGCCGAGTGTCACCAGCTTGTTGATGAAGGCAGCGCCGCCATCGGCCTGGATGCCCGCCCGCACGATCTGGGGAACGAGGACCGCACTCAGCAGTCCTCCCGCGATGAGCGCGTAGATGCTGTTCGGAATCTGGGTTGCCAGCGTGAAGGCGTCAGCTGCGCCGCCGATGTAACCGATCGCTGCGGCGAGCACCGCGGCGTTGACGAACCCGAGGATGCGCGACACGATCGTGCCCGAGGCCAGCGCCGCGCTGGCACGCCCGATCGCGGAGGCCCCATCGACCTCGTCGCTCGGGCGGTCAGTCATCCGCCGGCTCGACCGGTCGCGCCGGCTTCCTCCTGCGCAGGATGTTGCGCACGATTCCCCCGCCGAACACCAGCACCACGATGATGCCGACCACCAGCACGATGGGCGTCTCCCAGCCCGCCTGCACGTTGATTTCCGCGGTCGCGGGAGCGCCGATCGGCACGCCGGCTCCGCTGGCGAGGGTGATGAGCACCTGAACCGTTCCGTTGGACACGGCCTGCACGGGAATCTGACCCTTGGCCTGCGAGTCGGGCTCCACCACGAGCTCCACGCGCGAGTCGGTGACTGCCAGCAGTGCTGTTTCGGGCCGCACGGTGATGTACACCGTCACGGCCTGGTCGAGGGAGTTGCTCACCGAGATGGGCAGTGAGGCGCTGTCGGCGAGCAGATTGAAGCTGCTGTAGGCGACGACCTGCACCGACGCTCTCAGGTCGTCCGAGTCTGTGAGGAACGCATCGGTCGCCGTGAGCCAGCCCTCGGGATTGCGCAGCCAGGCGCTCGATAGCAGGGCGAGGAGGTGGAGGCGGCGAGGTGACGTGATGGCGCTCGGCGACTCCGCGACGGTCGCGAACCTGATCTCCGCCGACTCGGCGTCGAGCAGCATGGCCATCCGCCCAACGCTCGCGGCGGGCTGGGGCGAGTCGACGAGGGTCGCCTCGTCAGCGGAGCCGGCCAGGAGCTGCGACAGGCCGGTGAGCCTCACGCGCGGGTCGGCCTGCAGGGTGCTGAGCGTCTCGGCGAGGTGCGTTCCGGTGATCGGAACGGTGCGGTCGAGCGTGGCGAGCACCGTCGCGGGCGCGGCATCCAGAGCGCTGCCCACGGTGGCCATCGCCGACACCCAGTCCTCTGGAGACACGGATGCCACGGCCGTGCGAAGCGCGCCCGACACCGCATCGTCGGAGATCGCCGCGGTGCCGCCGTCCACCCTCACCAGCGCGGACCCCTCGTCACGGGAGACGTTGGCCGACGACAGGATCGTCGTCGTGTAGCCGCTGGCCGTGATCGCCGAGAGGTCGGCGGTGACGACGGTGCCGTCCCGCGGCCAGGCGATCGACTCGAGGGTGTAGGGCCAGGCCAGCAGTGACTCGCTGGTCGGCAGACCGGGCGCCGTGGCATCCGGACTCGGAGTCGGGGCGGGGGTTTGAGCGGCGGCCTCGGCGAACAGCGAGGGATCGATGGCGAAGTCGAAGGACTCGGGCTGCAGCACTCGAGGGCTACCCGCCTGAAGACCGAGAGTGATGTCCGAGTCGGCGTAGGTCAGCGCGAAGGTCTCATTGCTCGCCGATTCGAGGCGGCTCAGCCATTCGATGGCCGACGCCGGCGCCGACGAGCCCAGGATCCGGATCGACGCGATGATACGCGGATCGATCGCGATCACCACGGGACGGTCGATGATCGCGTCGAGCTCGCGGGTCAGAAGTCCCGTGGGTCGCGTGTACTGGTCGAGTGCATCAGCCGGGATGAATCCGGCGTCGCTCTCGGGCACGGCCAGCGGCACGACCACGGTGAGGGCGACGGTGCCGTCGGGTCCGACCGAGGTCGCCGCGGGGGCCGCGATGGCAACACCGGTCACGGCTCCCGCTAGCCCGAGGAGCAGCGCCAGTGCAGCACGCAGCGGCGTGAATCGCTCGGCCAGCATGCCCAAAGTCTATTCACTCGCTTCTGGGAGTCCGGTCACACGAATGGCCCTGTGACAAGCTTGGGTCTCATGGAGAGCGTCGCAAGGGCAGTCGAACGACTCGGCGAACTCGCCGATTCTGCTGCCGTCTCCCGACTCGCTGCCGCCTTCTCCGCGGCGGGACACGAGCTCGCTCTCGTCGGCGGATCGGTACGCGACGCATTCCTGAACCGCGACCTCACCGATCTCGACTTCACCACCAGCGCCCGCCCCGACGACATCCTCGCCCTGGTCACGCCGATCTCCGATGTGCAGTGGGACGTCGGCCGCGACTTCGGCACGATCGCCGCCCGCATCAACGGGCTGACGGTAGAGATCACGACCTACCGGGCCGACGCCTACGACGGCGAGACCCGCAAGCCGATCGTGCAGTTCGGCGACACACTCGAGGACGACCTCGTGCGGCGCGACTTCACCATCAACGCGATGGCCCTCCGGCTGCCCGAACGGCAGCTCGTCGACCCCTGGGGTGGTCTCGATGACCTGCTCGCCCGCCGCATCTCGACCCCCGGAGCACCGGAGGTCTCCTTCGGCGATGACCCGTTGAGGATGCTACGAGCCGCCCGGTTCACGAGCCAGCTGGGGTTCACCGTGGCCGACGACACCGTCCGCGCGATGGCCGAGCTCGCGCCGCGGTTGGAGATCGTGAGCGTTGAGCGCATCAGCGATGAGCTGTCGAAGCTGCTGCGCACTGATGACCCGGTGCCGGGCATCCGTCTGCTCGTCGACACGGGCATTGCGCAGTTGGTGCTCCCCGAGATCCCGGCGTTGCGACTCGAGGTCGATGAGCACGCTCACCACAAGGACGTCTACGAGCACAGCCTCACCGTGCTGCGCCAGGCGATCGACCTGGAGAAGTCACGCGGACATTCGGTCGACCTCGTGCTGCGCCTCGCGGCCCTGCTGCACGACATCGGCAAGCCCTCCACCCGACGAATCGAGGGGGGTGGTGTGGTCACCTTCCACCACCACGACGTCGTCGGCGCCAAGCTCGCGGCCAAGCGACTCAAGGCGCTGCGCTTCGACAACGACACCGTGGCATCCGTCGCCCGACTGATCGAGCTGCACCTGCGATTCTTCGGCTACACGGATGGCGCGTGGACCGACTCGGCGGTGCGCCGCTACGTGCGCGACGCGGGCGACCAGCTCGAGAGGTTGCACATCCTGACCCGGGCCGACGTGACGACCCGCAATCGGCGCAAGGCCGACCGGCTCGGGTTCGCCTACGACGACCTCGAGGAGCGCATCGCCGCGATCGCCGAGGCCGAGGGCATCGCGGCCGTGCGGCCCGATCTCGACGGTGAGCAGATCATGGCGATCCTCGGGCTTGCGCCCGGGCGCGAGGTGGGCGAGGCGTACCGCTTCCTGCTCGACCTGCGCCTCGACGAGGGTCCGCTCGGGCCCGAGGAGGCCGAAGTGCGCCTCCGGGCGTGGTGGTCTGCGCGCTGAGGGCGCGGGAAGCTCGGACTCCCGTCTCGCCTGAACTGTTCGCGGATCAGGAGATCTGCGCGGCTCGCCGCTAGAACGCGGCACAGGCACGGTGTGTCTGCGCGAACTCCTGATCCGCGAACGGGCGAGAGCCGTCAGATCAACGGGAGTTCGCGCTGATCCACTCGTCGAAGCGGGCGCGGGCGACCGGGTCGGGCAGTTGCACCGGCGGTGACTTCATCAGGTAGGCGGATGCAGCCTCCACCGGTCCCCCGAGGCCGGCGTCGAGCGCCACCTTCGCCGCCCGGATCGCGTCGATCACGACGCCGGCGGAGTTCGGCGAGTCCCACACCTCGAGCTTGTACTCGAGGCTCGTGGGCGCGTTGCCGAAGCCGTGCCCCTCGAGGCGCACGAACGCGAGTTTGCGGTCGTCGAGCCACGGGATGTGGTCGCTCGGCCCGATGTGCACGTCGCGGGCGTTCAGCTCGGCCTCCACATTGCTGGTGACCGCCTGCGTCTTCGACACCTTCTTCGACTCGAGTCGTGACCGCTCCAGCATGTTCTTGAAGTCCATGTTGCCGCCGACGTTGAGCTGGTAGGTGCGGTCGAGCACGAGCCCGCGCTCCTCGAACAGTCGGGCGAGCACCCGGTGGGTGATAGTTGCGCCGAGCTGGCTCTTCACGTCGTCGCCGACGATCGGGATGCCCGCCGCGGTGAACTTCGCCGCCCACTCCGGGTCGCTCGCGATGAACACCGGGAGCGCATTGACGAAGGCGACGCCGGCGTCGAGGGCGGCCTGTGCGTAGTGCTTCGCCGCGAGGTCCGACCCGACGGGAAGGTAGGCCACGAGCACATCGGCGCCGCTGTCGCGGAGGGCCTGCGCGATGTCGACGGCGGGGGCATCCGACTCGATGACCACCTCGCGGTAGTACTCGCCCAGCCCGTCGAGGGTGGGTCCGCGCTGCACGGTCACACCGGTGGGTGCGACCTCGGCAAAGCGGAAGGTCGAGTTCTGGCTCGCCCAGATGGCGTCGGCCAGGTCCTCGCCGACCTTCAGGGCGTCCACGTCGAACGCGGCGACGAACTCGACGTCACCAACGGCGTACGGCCCGAGCCGATTGTGCATGAGACCGGGGATAGTGGCGTCGGCCGCGGCATCCGCGTAGAAGGTCACGCCCTGAACAAGCGAGTTGGCACAGTTGCCAACACCCGCAAGGGCTACGCGCACAGACATGGGATGGTGCTCCTGACGGGAAATGACTACACTGGGCAGGTTGTCTGGAACCGTTCGCGGAACCACGACAATCGTCAACACCCTCCTGTTGCAGATCGTCTGCAACCGTTCTAGTCCGAAGGAGGTGGGTTTGTGACGCACCAGTATGAACTCATGGTGATCCTCGATCCAGAGATCGATGAGCGCACCGTGGCACCCAGCCTAGACAAGTTCCTCAATGTCATTCGTACCGATGGGGGAACCATCGACAACGTCGACATCTGGGGCCGTCGCCGGCTGGCCTACGAGATCAACAAGAAGACCGAGGGCATCTACGCCGTCGTCAACTTCACGGCGACCTCGACCGCTACCGTCGAACTCGACCGCCAGCTGAAGCTCAGCGAAGCCGTCATGCGCACCAAGGTGCTGCGTGCCGAGCAGGGCTTCGCGCAGGTCGCTGCCGCCAAGAAGCTCTCGGACGAGAAGGCCGCCCGCAAGGCTGCCGCTCCCGCCAAGGCTCCGGCTGCTGCCGCCGCTCCGGCTGCTGCGCCCGCCGCCAAGGTCGAGACCGAGGATGCCCCCGCCAAGCCCGCCGCGGCCGCGAAGCCGAAGGCTGCGCCCGCCCAGGACGCGGAGTAGGTCATGGCCGGCGAGACCGTCATCACCGTCGTGGGTAACCTCACGAGCGACCCGGAGCTGCGCTACACGCAGAACGGGCTCGCGGTGGCGAACTTCACCATCGCATCGACGCCGCGCAACTTCGACCGCGCGAGCAACGACTGGAAGGACGGTGAGGCACTCTTCCTGCGCGCGAGCGTATGGCGCGAGTTCGCCGAGCACGTCGCCGGTTCGCTCACGAAGGGGTCGCGCGTCATCGCGACCGGTCGTCTGAAGCAGCGTTCGTACGAGACGAAGGAAGGCGAGAAGCGCACGAGCATCGAGCTCGAGGTCGACGAGATCGGCCCGAGCCTGCGCTACGCGACCGCCCAGGTCACCCGTGCAGCGTCATCCCGCGATTCGTCAGGCGGTGCCCCCCGGGGCGGCGGCCAGGTCACCGAGGAGCCGTGGGCGGCATCCGCCCCCGACGCCGGCGGCGACGTCTGGAACACGCCCGGCAACTACACCGACGAGACGCCGTTCTAACTCTTCGGATCTCGATACGCGGCTTCGCCGCTACTCGATCACCGATCACTACTTACTAAGGAATCAATAACTCATGGCAGGAAAGAGCAGCGGCGATCGCCGCAAGCCCATCCGCAAGGGCAAGGACGGCAAGAACGCCGCCCCGGCCAAGGCGATCCGCGTGGGCGTCATCGACTACAAGGATGTCGCGACGCTTCGCAAGTTCATCTCCGAGCGGGGAAAGATCCGCGCTCGCCGCATCACCGGTGTCTCCGTGCAGGAGCAGCGTCTCATCGCCACGGCCGTCAAGAACGCCCGTGAGATGGCACTGCTGCCCTACGCCGGCTCGGGCCGTTAAGGAGTATCGACAATGTCCAAGCTGATCCTCACGCACGAGGTCACCGGTCTCGGTGCCCCCGGCGACGTCGTTGACGTCAAGAACGGTTTCGCTCGCAACTACCTCATCCCCCAGGGCTTCGCCGTGGCGTGGACCCGCGGTGGCGAGAAGCAGATCGAATCCATCAAGGCCGCCCGCGCTGCGCGCGAGCACGCCACCCTCGAAGAGGCGCAGGACCTGAAGGCTCGTCTTCAGGCCGCCACCGTGTCGCTGACCGTCAAGGCCGGCGAAGGCGGGCGTCTGTTCGGCTCGGTCAAGACCTCGGACATCGCGGATGCGGTTGCTGCGGCGGGTCTCGGCTCGATCGACAAGCGCAAGATCGAGATCACCAGCCCGATCAAGGCAACGGGTGAGCACGAGGCGACGGTTCGCCTTCGTGACGACCTCGTCGCGACCATCACTCTGAAGGTCGTTGCCGCGAAGTAGAGCATTAACGACGGATAGCGACGAGTTGAACGCTCGTCGCTATCCGTGTTTAACGAGCAAAAGTCAAGCGGTTTATGCACAGGAATTGACTTTTCTCGACAACCCTCAAGCGGCAGTCTAAACATGTTTCTACACACACCGTGTGAAACGCAAAAGTGCTGGTCAGAGCGGTGCAACGGTGCGAAATTGGCTAGTTCTCCACAGCAAAGTGCACAGCTTGCTCACACGACGCCCGGCGTTTCTCGCACTTTTCCCACACCTTCATCCACAGGGGGTGTTGTCGGGCCTGACGGCGCCTCCCTATGGTTGACCAGTCCCGCTGCCTCGACGGGACTGGGGGAGAAGCTGGTGGCCGGAGTGTCGGCGGACGCCGCTACAACTGAGGCGTAGCGTGATCCATTGGGAGGGGTCGAATGTCCATTGCTCACCTGGGACTCGCTGGCGACCAGCGCCAGTCGAGCGACTCCCGTGGCGATCGCGTACCCCCGCACGATCTGCTGGCAGAGCAGAGCGCCATCGGCGGCATGCTTCTGAGCAAGGATGCCGTCGCGGACGTCATCGAGACCGTGCGCGGCATGGATTTCTACATCCCCAAGCACGAGACCATCTTCGAAGCGGTGATGAACCTCTACTCCCACGGGGAGCCGACAGACGTCATCGCCGTCACCGATGAACTGACGAAGACCGGCGAACTCACACGAGCCGGCGGCGCCGAGTACCTCCACACGCTGACCGCGCTCGTGCCCACCGCGGCCAACGCCGGGTTCTACGCGTCGATCGTCGCCGAGAAGGCCGTGCTGCGTCGCCTGGTCGAGGCGGGCACTCGCATCGTGCAGATGGGATACGCCAGCGAGGGCGAGGTCGTCGACCTCGTCAACAACGCCCAGGCCGAGATCTACGCCGTCACGGGCGGCGTCGAGAGCGAGGACTTCGTTCCGCTCACCGAGGCCGTGACCACGGCCATCGATGAGATCGAGACGGCCATGGGCCGTGACGGCAAGATGGTCGGCGTTCCCACCGGCTTCGCCGAGCTCGACGACCTCACGAATGGTCTGCACCCCGGCCAGCTGATCATCCTCGCGGCTCGCCCCGCGCTCGGTAAGTCGACCCTCGGCCTCGACTTCGCCCGCTCCGCGGCCATCAAGAACGACATGCCCACGATCATCTTCTCGCTCGAGATGGGGCGCAGTGAGATCGCCATGCGCCTGCTGTCAGCCGAGGCATCCGTTCCCCTGCAGCACATGCGCAAGGGCACAGTGCACACCAACGACTGGACGACTATCGCGTCGACCCGCGGCCGCATCAACGATGCACCCCTGTACATCGACGACAGTCCCAACATGACACTCGTCGAGATCCGCGCGAAGTGCCGGCGCCTCAAGCAGCGCGTGGGTCTGAAGATGGTGATCATCGACTATCTGCAGCTCATGACGAGCGGAAAGAAGGTCGAATCCCGCCAGCAGGAGGTCAGTGAGTTCTCGCGCGCACTGAAGCTGCTCGCCAAGGAGCTCAACGTTCCGGTGATCGCGATCTCCCAGCTCAACCGTGGCCCCGAGCAGCGTGCCGACAAGAAGCCTGCTCTATCCGACCTCCGTGAATCCGGCTCCCTCGAGCAGGACGCCGACATGGTCATCCTGCTGCACCGCGAGAGCGCGTACGAGGCGGAGAACCCGAGCGCCGGCACGGCCGACTTCATCGTCGCGAAGCACCGCAACGGCCCCACCCGCACGATCACAGTCGGCTTCCACGGTCACTTCTCCCGGTTCGTGGACCTGCCGCCGGGTTCGTAGTTCTCCAGCGCAGGCCATTACTGCGGCTGGCGCGTGCGTACGCGGTCACTGGCGCGTTCGCGAAGCAGACCGGTGATGGTGTCGAGCGCAGGGTCAGAGAGCATCGTCGACCGCCGGGCAGCCGCGATGCGCCGGGCTATTTCCACCGCTGGCGACACCAGCCGCACGCCGGGCGGGAGCAAGGCCACCGTGAGGTCCGGAACCAGCGCCACACCGACACCAGCGGCGACCAGTTCCAGTTGCACGGCGAAGTCGGCTGTCTCAGCGACTACCCGCGGGCGGAAGCCGGAGAGTCCGCAGGACCGTTCGACCATGTCGAAGCAGGTGAGAGTGCTCGGCGGGGTGATCCAGGTGTGATCGGCGAGCACGGCCAGATCGACCACGTCCGCAGCTGCCGGATCGTCGGCGCGAATGGCGAGCCACACCGGCTCGCTGACCAACGGCTCTGCCTCGATGCCTTCGGGGAGTGTTCGGGCGACATTCGAGTACGAGTGGATGACGGCCAGGTCGGAGCGTCCGGCGGTCACGGCGGCGAGGGCGTCCTCGGGCTCCGGCGTCGTCAAGGTCAGGGTGAGGCCAGCTGACTCGGCCGAGATCAGCGCCCAGGTATCGGCGACGAACGTGCGGGCGGCGGACGGGAATGCGGCAAGCCGGTAGTGCCCCACCGCGCCCCGTCGGAGGGACTCGACCTCAAGCTCAGCGAGCGAGAGACGGTCGACGATGTCGCGACCGTGCGCGGCGAGCACCTTGCCAGCGGGCGTGAGCGCGAGTCGGCGGCCACGCCGTTCCGTCAACGCAATACCGAGCTCCCGCTCGAGCGAGCCGAGCTGCATCGATACCCCGGGCGCGGTCAAGCGCAGTTCACGCGCAACCTCAGCGATCGTCCCGAGTCGATCCAGAGCTGCGACCATACGAAGCTTGCGAGCATCGATCATAAAGAGAGTTTACGTATACACCAAGAACAAGTCACTTGTGTTTATCTAACAGAAGGCGGAGTCTGGGACGATGGTTGTCAATCGCGGCATTCTCGCTGGACTCGGTGTCGTGCTGCTCTGGGCCAGCGCGTTTCCGGCGATCCAGGTTGCGGCGCCCGACCTGGGCGTGATCGGACTGTCATTCGTGCGGCTGGCGGTTGCGACGGTGGCGCTCGTGGTTGTCGGCGTCCTACGGGGGATTCGGCTCCCGCGGGTCAGAGATCTGGGGTGGATCGCTGCCGCTGGATTCTTCGGCATGTTCGCCTATCAGCTGCTACTCAACACCAGCGAGCTCCAGGTGCCGGCGGGCACCGCGAGTATCATCGTGTCCGCCGCACCCCTTGTTTCGGTCGCTGTGGCGTGGCTGTTGTTCAGGGAGCCGGTCACGCCCGTCACCATCGTCGGCAGCGCCATCGCGCTCGGCGGGGTCGCGATCGTGTGCCTGTCCCGCGCCGGGCTTTCGCTGTCGGCTGCGGTGGTGATCACCGTTGCAGCCATGATCGTTCAGGGCATCTACCACCCCCTGCAGCGCCCACTGCTGCGCACCTACAGCGGACTCGAGGTGGCCACCTACACGATGGTCGCCGGAACGGTGATGACCATTCCGCTGGTGCCGTTCGGCTGGGATGCCCTCGTCAACGCTTCCGCAGGAGGCTGGCTGGCTGCTCTCTATCTCGGACTGCTGCCGTCGGCCCTCGGGTTCGTGCTGTGGGGCTTCGCGGTCTCTCGGCTGCCGGTAGCGGCATCCACATCGCTGCTCTATCTGGTGCCGCCGTTCGCGGTGCTCATCGCCTGGGTGTGGCTGGGCGAGGTGCCGCTGAGCATCGAACTCGTTGGCGGTCTGGTCGTGATCGTCGGCGTTGTTGTGGTGACCCAGGGCAACCGACTGCTGGGTCGCGGTCGTTCGTCGACCACTCGCCCGGGAACTTAGACTGGAGTCCGTGACTTCCTGGTACGTGCCGCTGGCGCGCGCGATCCCCGCACTCGTGCTCGCGGCGGTCGTGACCTTCAGCGCCGACCACTCCCCCGCGCTGGGCCTGATCACGTTCGGCATCTTCGCCGTTGCCACAGGCGCCGTCATCACGGCCTTTGCGATCCGGTCTCCAACAGGCACCGCGCGCGTGCTGCAGCTCACCCAGGGCATCGTCACGCTCGTCACCGGCATCGTGTCGCTGGCCATGATCGCGGGCGGCCTGCCGTTCTTCGTCCTGGTGCTGACCGCTTTCGCGGTAGTCACCGGGTTCCTCGAGCTCTACCTCGGCCTGCGCAGCCGTCGCACCGACAGGTCCGCCCGGGACTGGATCTTCACCGGCGGCCTCACCGTGCTGCTTGCGATCATCGTGCTGCTCGTGCCGCCGGGCTTCGTGCAGACGTTCGAGGGGCCCGACGGCGTGGTTCGCGAGCTCACGGCATCCGTCATCGTCGTCGGAACACTGGGCGCCTACTGGGCGATCCTCGGCATCTATCTCGTGATCGCGGCGCTCTCGCTCAAGTGGGCGCCGGATGACACGGCAACCCCGAAAGCAGCCTGACATGTCAACGCCCCCCACCCCGCCGAGCCGCCGCGATCGCACGCGCCCAGTGGAACTGCTCCTCATCTCGGGAGTGCTCGCGATCTTCATCGGGCTGGTCGTGCTCATGTCGACGCGCCAGGTCGTGCTGGCGCTGATCTTCCTCGGCGTCGCGTTCATCGTCGCGCTCGTCGTTCTGGCGATGCTGGCGCTCGCCGTGCGTCCGACGGGCGACGAGCAGCTCGACATCGACGAGCAGGACCGCGACCAGGGCGGGCGCAGGGGCCACTGAGTCTGGCTGGCTGAGGAGGCCCGACCCGGCGTATCGAAACCTAGCCCGCGAGGTACTCCACCAGCTCGCTCGCCAGCCCCGCGTAGGTCGCCGGCGTGAGTTCGCGCAGCCGCGCCTTGGCGTCGGCGCCGATGTCGAGTCCGTCGATGAACTCGACCAGCTCGGCCTGGCCGACCCGCTTGCCGCGGGTGAGTTCCTTCAGGATCGCGTACGGGTCGGCGATCGAACTGCGGCCCGCGGTCACCTCCGCGCGAATGACGGTCTGGATCGCCTCGCCGAGAATCTCCCAGTTGGCGTCGAGGTCGGCGGCCAGGGCATCGCGGTTCAGGTCGATCTCCTTGAGGCCGCGCTCGATGTTGTCGAGCGCCAGCAGCGAGTGTCCCAGCGCGACTCCGATGTTTCGTTGCGTGGTGGAGTCGGTGAGGTCGCGCTGAAGGCGCGAGGTCACGAGCGTCGCGGCGAGCGAATCGAGCAGTGCACTCGACAGCTCGAGGTTGGCCTCGGCGTTCTCGAAGCGGATCGGATTGATCTTGTGGGGCATCGTCGACGACCCGGTCGCCCCCGGCTGCGGGATCTGCCGGAAGTAGCCCATCGAGATGTACGTCCACACGTCTGTGCAGAGGTTGTGCAGCACGCGGTTGGCGTGGCTGATGCGTGAGTAGAGCTCCGCCTGCCAGTCGTGCGACTCGATCTGAGTGGTGAGCGGGTTCCAGGTCAGACCGAGGGATGTCACGAACTCGCTCGAGATCGCGGGCCAGTCCTGCGTGGCATCCGCCGCCAGGTGCGCGGCGAACGTTCCCGTCGCGCCGCTGAACTTGCCGAGGTACTCCGTGGCCTCGATCTGGGCGAGGATGCGGTCCAGGCGGTAGACGAAGACCGCGAGCTCCTTGCCCATGGTCGTGGGGGTGGCCGGTTGGCCGTGCGTGTGGGCGAGCATCGCGTCATCCCGAAGCTCGATGGCCCGCTCGCGCAGGGCGGCGATCACCGAGCGGAACTTCGGCAGCCAGACCTCGCGCACCGCCGCGCTGATGGTCAGCGCGTAGGAGAGGTTGTTGATGTCCTCGCTCGTGCACGCGAAGTGGGTGAGCTCTGAGATGCCGGTGAGGCCGAGGTCGCTGAGCTTGCGGCGTACGAGGTACTCGACTGCTTTCACGTCGTGGCGCGTCGTCGCCTCGAGTTCAGCGAGCTCGTCGATCTCGGCCTGGCCGAACTCGGCAGCGAACTCGCGCAGCTGGCGAGCCTGCTCGTGATCCAGCTTGACCGAGCCGAACAGCTCGTGGTCGGTGAGGTAGAGCAGCCACTCGACCTCGACGCGCACGCGCGCCCGGTTCAGCCCCGCCTCGGAGAGGTGCTCACCAAGAGCAGACACCGCGGGTCGGTAGCGTCCGTCGAGCGGGCTCAGCGGTTGTTCGGGCAGGCTCATGGGGCTCCCTGTCGGATTCCTGGGGTGATCTGGCGGAAGAGTGCGGCGCACGCCTTCTGGATCATGACGAGCACCTGATCGAAGAGGGCGGCATCCGAATAGTAGGGGTCGGGCACGTCGACGAGGTGCGCCTGATCGCTGTCGAAGCTCAGCAGCAGCTGCACCTTCGCCCTGTCCTGGTCGGTCGGGGCCCAGGCCTTGAGGATGCGCTCCTGGCTTCGGTCGAAGGCAACGACCAGGTCGAGCTTGTCGAACCAGTCGGGGTCGAACTGTCGGCCGCGGTGGCCCGAGCCGTTGTAGCCCTGGGCGGCGAGGGCCGCGAGTGTGCGCTCATCCGATGGCTCACCGACGTGCCAATCCCCCGTGCCGGCGGAGATCACGGCGATGCGGTTCTCGTAGCCGGCCTTCTTGACCATCGACTTGAAGATGGTCTCGGCCATGGGCGACCGGCAGATGTTGCCCGTGCAGACGAAGCAGATGCGAAAGAGCGCCGACTCATCGAAGGTGCGCTCGAAGCTCATGCTTCATTGTCCCGCAGAAACTCCTCCTCACCACGACCCGTCTGACGGCACGTGCCCACGGGTCGAGCGACTGCAGCGGGCGGGCGCTGGCTCGGGGACGATCCTCGTTCCATGACTCTTCCGACGGATGCCACCCTGCTCGCCGCGCTCGAGACCCAGTACCGACGCCTCACCGAGCTTCTGCAGCGCCTCGAGTACGCGCGTGCGACGCTCGTGCCTCCCCCAGCGACCTTCTGGATCGGGGCGGCCCGCCTGGCCTACGACTCCGGGATCGATGCGATGGCGGGCACCGTCGACGGTGCCGTGCTCGCGATGAGGTCGGCGATTCAGTTCGCTGCGAGCGCCGTGGCGGAGGTGAGCGCTCGTGGGTGACCTCGTCGTCAGCGGTGGTGCGACGACAGCAGTCGCGCCCGAGGAACTCGAGCGCGCCGGGGTGCTCCTGCGCCGGCTCTCCGCTGAGGCCTCATCGATCGCGATGGAGCTGGCCTCGATCGACCGCATCGCCACCCGGGCGACGCTGCGGGAGATGGGTGCCCCGACAAGCGCGCTGGAGGCCGAGAACGACATCGACCAGGCCACGATCGTGCTGGGCGAGGTCACCGTCATCGCCGACCTGCACGGACAGGCCCTGCAGTTCGCGGCGGACGGCTACACGACCGTCGAGCAGTTCGTTCGGGTGATGTTCGGGTCGGGAATGGGCGACCTCGCCTCGGCGGGAGGGGCGCTGAGCAGGCTCGGGCCGCTCGGCCTCATCCTCGCGGGCGGCGCTGCGGCCGCGGCATCCAACCCTCAACTGCGGGGCCACCCGTTCTTCGTGAACACGGTGCGCGAGTCGGTGATGTCATCGGATGACGCGCTGCTCGGTTACCTCGGAGTCCCGCGCGTCGTGTCGCGCGCGCTGGGCGATGAGGGGCTCGGTCTGACCGGAGCGAGCACGACCGCGTCAGTTCTTGCGGGCGTGGGGGGCGCGGTCGGTCTGGTGCGGCACACGCCCGTCAGGCTGACGGCTGAGTCGGTGCCGACCGAGGTGCGTCCGGTGGAGGGCGCAGAGGGGCGGCTAGATCGGGTCCCGACGCCGACCGACAGCGACGGTGCGCAGATCACGATCGAGCGATACGAGTACGAGGGCAAGCCCGATGCGTTCATCGCCTATGTCGCAGGCACGGCAACCTTCGACCCGTTCGTGACCGACGAGCCTCTCGACATGGAAAGCAACGTGCTCAACATGGTCGACGGGTCGAGCGCGTCGGCGGAAGCCCTGCGGCAGGCGCTCGCCGCTGCGGGCGCCGATGCCTCGAGTCAGGTTCAGCTCGTGGGGTACTCGCAGGGTGGAGCGGCCGATGCGCGCGTGGCCGAGTCGGGAGACTTCGATGTGCAGGGCATCCTGACCTTCGGCAGTCCGACCGGGCAGATCGAGCTGCCGACCGACATCACGGCGATCCTCGTCGAGCACGACGATGACCTGGTGCCTGCGACGGGTGGCCGTCAGGACAACCAGTCGGCGCTGCTGGTGAATCGTCGCGTCTACGACGACTGGCAGGTGCCGGCCGACCAGCCGGTGCCCGCGCACCTGCGCTCCAACTACGCCGAGACTGCCCGCATGATGGATGCCTCGACCGGCGAACTGCGCTCGACCATCGACGCGCTCGACTCGCTCACCCAGGGCGCGACCCGGGTCACGAGCACGAACTATGAGTTCGAGCGGATAACCGGATCAGCGAGCGTCAGCGGCCGTTCTTAGACCCGATGATCGGACGCAGCAGGATGCCGATGAGCCAGCTGATGAGGCCCAGCACCAGAGCGCCGAGCACCCCCCACCAGAAGCTGTCGACGGACAGGCCGAACCCGAAGAGGCTGGACAGCCACGCGGCGAGCAGCAGGAGCAGGCCGTTGACGATGAGCGAGATCAGGCCGAGCGTGAGGATGTAGATCGGGAAGGCGACGATGCGGATGAAGTTGCCGACGATCGCGTTCACGATTCCGAAGATCGCGGCCACGAGCAGGTAGGTGAGAACGATCTCGAGCGTGCCGCCCGGGGCGAAGGGCACGACGTGCACTCCGGCGACGATGAGGGTGGTGAGCCACAGCGCGAGGGAGTTGATCAGGAGCTTCACAAAGAGACGCATGAGCCCACTATGCCCGCACGCGTTCACCGGCCGCAATCGCCGCCGCCGCTGACCGCCTCCCCGTCGCGCAATTAGGCTGGGGACCGTGACGAAGCCCCGAGTGAAGCTGCGGCCTGAGGTCGAGCAGATGGTGCCCTACCGACAGGGACGGGCGGCAGCCGACGATGCGTTCAAGCTCTCGAGCAACGAGAATCCGTTCGAGCCGCTCGAGTCGGTGCTTGAGGCCATCGCCGAGAGCAGCATCAACCGCTACCCCGAGGGCTCGGCCGCTGCTCTGCGCGACCGTCTCGGCGCTCGCTACGGCGTCTCGCCCGAGCGCATCCAGGTCGGCGCGGGTTCGGTGTCGGTGCTGTCGCAGATCATCTCTGCCGCCAGTGCCGCGGGCGACGAGATCGTGTACTCGTGGCGCAGCTTCGAGGCCTACCCGCTGCTCGTCGCCACAGCCGGCGCCACCAGCGTGCAGGTTCCCAACACCGCCGACCACCGGCACGATCTGCCGGCCATGCTCGCCGCGATCACCGATCGCACCCGCCTTGTGATCGTGTGCAGCCCCAACAACCCGACGAGCACAGTGGTCACGGATGACGAGTTCCGGGCGTTCATGGCTGAGGTGCCGTCCACCGTGCTCGTGGTGCTCGATGAGGCGTACGCCGAGTTCGTGACCGATGCAGAGGCGGTTCGGGGGGAGAGCGTCATCCACGACTACCCCAACCTCGTGGTGTTGCGCACCTTCTCGAAGGCGTACGGCCTCGCCGGCCTGCGCATCGGCTACGCGGTGGGCGAGGAGTACGTGATGGATGCCGCCCGCGCCGTCGCCATTCCGCTGTCGGTCACCGAGCCCGCCCAGCGCGCCGCCATCGTGTCACTGGCTCACGAGCCGGAGCTCCTGCAGCGCGTCGCTCACCTCGCAACGCTGCGCGACCACATCTGGGAGGGCCTCGTCGAGCAGGGCTGGGACACCCCGAAGCCGCACGGCAATTTCGTCTGGCTGCCGACAGGCGACGATACCCCGATCGCCGCGGGCATTTTCGAGGCGCACGGCATCGTCGTTCGAGCCCTCGGCGAGGGCCTTCGGGTGAGCGTCGGCGAGTCGGAGTCTGTGGACAAACTCCTAAGGGCGTCCGCGGAGGTTGTGAAGATGCGACGAACGGCGCCCTCGACGGCCACGTTAGATTAGACGAATGGCCTACACCGCAGCGACCGTCCAGCTGCTCTCGGAGACCGGCGAGCTGGTGTCGAGCGCCCTCTCCGAACCGTACCTTCCGATCATCGAGAAACTCAGCGACGATCAGTTGCGGGAGTTCCACCGGCAGATGGTCGTGTTCCGCGCCATCGACGTCGAGGCGGCCAACCTGCAGCGTCAGGGCCAGCTCGCGCTCTGGATCCCCAGCCTCGGTCAGGAAGCAGCTCAGGTCGGTTCCGGCTTCGCGGCCAAACCGCAGGACCACATCTTCCCGGCGTACCGCGAACACGTAGTGGGGCGCATCCGCGGGGTCGACACCATCAAGATCATCGAGATCCTGCGCGGGCTCAGCCACGGTGGATGGGACCCGGCCGAGCACGGCAACTTCCACCTGTACACGCTCGTCATCGGGTCCCAGACCCTGCACGCGACCGGCTACGCGATGGGCATCACGCTCGACGGGCGGGCGGCAACGGGCGACCCCGATAAAGACGAGGCCGTCATCGTCTACTTCGGTGACGGGGCATCCAGTCAGGGGGATGTCAGCGAGGCTCTCGTCTTCGCGGCGAGCTTCCAGACTCCCGAGGTCTTCTTCCTGCAGAACAATCACTGGGCGATCTCCGTGCCGGTGACACGCCAGTCGCGCACACCGCTCTACCTTCGGCCGAGCGGCTTCGGCATTCCCGGCGTGCAGATCGACGGCAACGACGTGCTCGCCAGCTACGCGGTCACGACCGCGAGTCTCGACGCGGCGCGCAGCGGAGGTGGCCCGCAGTTCATCGAGGCGCTCACCTACCGCATGGGTGCGCACACCACCAGCGACGACCCCACCAAGTATCGGGATGACGCCGAGCTCGACTTCTGGGTCAGGCACGACCCGATCGTGCGCTTCGAGGCCTACCTCCGCTCTCGCGGGGCCGATGACGCGTTCTTCGCGGAACTCGCGGAGGAGGCGCACGACGCGGCCAACGACATCCGGCTGCGCACCCTCGCCCTCGGCGTGCCGGACGCGTCGTCGATGTTCACCCACGTCTACACCGAGCCCCACTCGCTCATGCAGGAACAGCAGGCCTGGCTCGAGGCCTACGAGGCGTCGTTCGAGGGGGGTGCCTCGTGAGCATCGAAACCCTAAGCATGGCGAAGGCCCTCAACAACGGGCTGCGCAAGGCGCTCGCCGACGACCCCAAGGTGCTGCTCATGGGCGAGGACATCGGCCCGCTCGGCGGCGTGTTCCGTGTGACCGAGGGACTACAGGCGGAGTTCGGCGCGAACCGCGTCATCGACACCCCGCTGGCCGAGTCCGGCATCGTCGGTACGGCGATCGGCCTCGCCATGCGCGGCTACCGCCCCGTGTGCGAGATCCAGTTCGACGGGTTCATCTTCCCGGGCTTCGACCAGATCACCTCGCAGCTCGCGAAGCTCACCGCACGGCACGAGGGTTCGCTGAGCATGCCGGTCGTCATCCGGGTGCCGTTCGGCGGGCACATCGGCGCCGTCGAGCACCACCAGGAGAGCCCCGAGGCGTACTTCGCTCACACTCCCGGCCTGCGGGTGGTCAGTCCGTCCACACCTCACGATGCGTACTGGATGATCCAGGAAGCGATCGCATCCAACGACCCGATTCTGTTCTTCGAGCCGAAGAGCCGGTACTGGCCGAAGGGCGACGTGGATACCTCGGCCCCGGGCATCCCGTTGCATGCCAGCCGGGTGGTGCGCGTGGGCACCGAGGTCACCCTCGTCGGCTACGGACCGATGGTGCCGATGCTGCTGCAGGCCGCGGAGATCGCGGCCGAGGAGGGCACTTCGATCGAGGTCGTCGACCTGCGGTCGATCTCCCCCATCGACTACGGCCCGCTGGTCGCCAGCGTGCAGAAGACCGGCCGCCTGGTCGTCGCGCACGAAGCTCCCGGGTTCGTCTCGGTCGGCTCGGAGATCGCGGCGACCGTCACCGAGCGTGCGTTCTACTCGCTTGAGGCCCCCGTCATCCGGGTTGCCGGATTCGACACCCCCTTCCCGCCGGCGAAACTCGAAGCCGCCTACCTGCCCGACCCCGACCGCATCCTCGATGCCGTCGACCGGGCCCTGGCCTACTAGGAGAGCATCATGGCGAACTCGGACTTCACGCTTCCCGACGTCGGCGAAGGTCTGACCGAGGCGGAGATCGTCTCGTGGAAGGTCAAGGCCGGCGACACCGTCACGCTCAATCAGGTGCTCGTCGAGATCGAGACCGCCAAGAGCCTGGTCGAGTTGCCGTCGCCGTTCGAGGGCACCGTAGCGGCCCTGCTCGTCGAGGAGGGTCAGACCGTCGAGGTCGGTACCCCGATCATCACCGTGTCCTCTTCGGGGGATGCCCCGGCCCCCGCAGCGCCTGCCACCCCGGTCGTCGAGGCGGTCGCCGACACCGCCGCAACCGTGGCGGCACCCGAGAAGCCCGCCGAGGAGAAGCCGGGTGCTGTGCTCGTCGGCTACGGCAGCAGCGGCCACGGGTCGTCCCGGCGGCGGCGCGGCGCCGGACCCGCGGCGCCGGCCGATGCGACTGTCGCGCCCGCGGCGCGACCCGCGAGCGTGCCGGCGGCCGCGGCATCCCCGATCATCGCGAAGCCCCCCATTCGCAAGCTCGCCAAGGATCTCGGCGTCGACCTCTCGACGGTGCTCGCGACCGGTCTCGCAGGCGAGATCACCCGGGACGACGTAATTCGCCAGGCGTCGCAGGCGAGCGTGTTCCGCAACATCGAGACTCCCGAGTGGGGCGACCAGCGCGAGGAGCGCATCCCCGTCAAGGGCGTGCGCAAGGCGATCGCCACAGCGATGGTGCAGAGTGCCTTCTCGGCGCCACACGTGTCGATCTTCACCGACGTCGACGCGACCCGCACCATGGAGTTCGTCAAGCGCCTCAAGAACTCGCCCGACTTCGCTGGGGTGCGAGTGAGCCCGCTGCTCATCATGGCGAAGGCGCTGATCTGGGCCGTGCGTCGCAACCCGAACGTCAACTCGTCGTGGACGGACAAGGAGATCATCGTCCACCACTACGTGAACCTCGGGATCGCGGCGGCCACGCCCCGCGGACTCATCGTGCCCAACGTCAAGGACGCGCACTCCCTCTCGCTCATCGACCTCGCGACCGCGCTCGAGCAGCTGACCATCACGGCCCGCGACGGCAAGACCCAACCAGCCGACATGGCCAACGGCACGATCACGATCACCAACATCGGCTCGTACGGCATGGACACCGGAACGCCGATCATCAACCCGGGCGAGGCGACGATCGTTGCGCTTGGCACGATCAAGCAGAAGCCCTGGGTCGTCGATGGCGAGGTGCGGCCGCGCTTCGTCACGACGGTCGGCGCAAGCTTCGACCACCGCATCGTCGACGGCGACGTCGCGAGCCGCTTCGTCGCCGACCTCGCGAGCGTGCTCGAGGAACCCGCCCTGCTCCTGGACTGAGCCGGCGCGGTCCACGGTCGCCCGCACCGCCCGTCCCGCCCGCCCCGCACCGATGTTCATAACTCCTGCACATCGGGGGTGACCGGGTACCTACCCCCGGTAGCTGCTGGCCTACACCTGCCGCGACCCCCGAATTTGCAGGAGTTATGAACATCGGCGTCAGGCGAGCGCTGCGAGGCTTGCCCCGATACTTGCGCGGAGACTTTGCCCTGTGGCACTCTATTGATAACGAATCTCATTACGGTTATCAGAAGGTCGCACGTGAAACCCCTCACACTCCTCGCCGCTGCAGCGCTCCTCCTCACCGGCTGCGCAGCCACCACTCCGGCCGCGGATGACACGATCCGCATCGTCGCGTCCACCGACGTCTACGGCGACCTCGCGCAGACCATCGGAGGTGACACCGTCACGGTCACCAGCCTGATTGCCGGAGCGTCGCGCGATCCCCACAGCTTCGAGGCTTCGGCCCAGGACCAGCTCGCAGTGAACAAGGCCGACGTGGTGATCGAGAACGGCGGGGGATACGACCCCTTCGTCGATACCCTGCTCGCGGCATCCGGATCGGCGGCGACCGTGATCTCCGTAGCGGACCTGGTGAACCTCCCCGAGGGCACGAACGAGCATCTCTGGTACGACTTCGGTGCGATGGACTCCTTCGCCAAGAAGCTGGCGGACACCCTCGCTGCTCTCGACCCCGAGAACGCCGCCGAGTACGCGAGCAACTACGAGACCCTCTCGGGGCGACTCGACGGTCTCACTCAGAAGGTCACGGGCCTCGCTGACGGCCAGGGCGTCGCCGTGACCGAGCCGGTGCCGTTGTACCTGCTGGAGGCGGCGGGTCTCGTCAACCGCACCCCCGCCGACTTCACCGAGGCGATCGAGGAGGGCAGCGACGTGCCGCCCGCGGCACTCCAGGAGACCCTCGCGCTGTTCGGCGACGGCGCGGTCGTGCTCCTCGCCTACAACGACCAGACCGCGAGCCCCGAGACCGAGAGGGTGCGGGCCGCGGCAGAGGCGGCGGGCATCCCGGTCGTCGACTTCACGGAAACCCTGCCCGACGGGCAGACTTACCTCTCATGGATGACGGCGAACATCGACGCACTCGCAGCGGTGCTGTGACCCCCGCTCTCCAGATCACTCAGGGTGCGCTCGGCTTCGGCGGGCGCACCCTCTGGCGTGAGCTCGACCTGAGCGTGCGCCCGGGGGAGTTTCTCGCGGTGCTCGGCTCGAACGGGTCGGGCAAGACGAGCCTGTTGCGCGCCATCCTCGGCCTGCAGCCGCTCGACGCCGGCACGATCCAGATCGACGGGATGCCCGCCCGCCGCGGCAATCGCGCCGTCGGGTACATCCCGCAGCAGAAGCTCGTGCAGCCAGGCACACCGTTGCGCGGTCGCGACCTCGTGACCCTCGGCGTGAACGGACATCGCTTCGGTGTGCCGATCACGAGCCGCGCTGAGAGGGCTCAGGTGGCTGCGCTGCTCGAGTCAGTCGGTGCCACCGCGTACGCCGACCGCCCGATCGGCACCCTCTCCGGCGGCGAGCAGCAACGGCTGCGCGTCGCACAGGCGATTGCCGCCGACCCGGTGCTGCTGCTGTGCGACGAGCCACTGGCCAGCCTCGACCTCAACCGTCAGGCGGAGGTCGCGGGGCTCATCGATGAGCGGCGCCGCGAGCACGACACCGCAGTGGTCTTCGTCACTCACGACATCAACCCGGTGCTGGGGATGGTCGACCGCATCCTCTACCTGGCCGAGGGCCACTTCACCGTGGGAACTCCCGACGAGGTGCTGCGCAGCGAGGTGCTCACCGCGCTGTACGGCACCCCGGTGGAGGTGCTGCGCAGTGGCGGCAGGATCTTTGTTGCGGGTGCCCCTGACCACGCCCACCACCAGGGGGAGGCCCTCTGATGGACCTCGCCACCTACTTCGAACTGCTCCAGCTGGTGCAGGCATCCGTTCTCGCCGGAGCGGTGCTCGGCGTCGTCGGAGGTCTCATCGGCGTCTTCGTGATGCAGCGCGACATGGCCTTCGCGGTGCACGGCATCAGCGAGCTCTCCTTCGCGGGTGCCGCTGCTGCCTTGCTGCTCGGCGTCAACGTCGTGGCCGGGTCGATTCTCGGGTCCCTCATCGCGGCCGCGATCATCGGACTGCTCGGCGCGCGTGCCCGGGACCGCAACTCCATCATCGGCGTGCTCATGCCCTTCGGGCTGGGGCTCGGCATCCTGTTCCTCGCCCTCTACCCCGGCCGCAGCGGCAACAAGTTCGGCCTGCTCACCGGGCAGATCGTGTCGGTGGATTTCGAACAGCTCGGGTTGCTCGTCGGCATCAGCGTCGTCGTGCTCGCCGCCCTGCTCGTGATCTGGCGCCCGCTGAGCTTCGACAGCCTCGACACGGAGGTCGCCGTTGCCAAGGGTGTACCGAGCCGTGCGCTCGCCCTCGTGTTCATGGTGCTGCTGGGACTCACGGTGGCCGTCTCGGTGCAGGTGATCGGCGCGCTGCTCGTGCTCGCGCTGTTGGTCACGCCCGCGGCATCCGCGCTCCGAGTCAGCGCATCACCGGTGCTCGTGCCGGTGCTCGCGATGATCTTCGGGCTCGTCTCAGCGGTCGGCGGCATCCTGATCGCCCTCGGCGGATCGCTGCCGATCAGCCCGTACATCACGAGCATCTCGTTCCTGATCTACGTGGTCTGCCGACTGATCGAATGGCGCAGACAGCGCTCCCAGGCGAGGGTTAAGGTGGCTGCATGAAGCGCAACACCTGGCAGCGGGAGGCCGTGCGCGAGGCACTGGGCACGCGCGAGGGCTTCGTGAGCGCGCAGAGCCTGCACTCGGCGTTGCGTGACGGCGGGTCATCCATTGGCCTGGCCACGGTCTATCGGGCGCTCGCCGACCTCGCCGTTGAGGGCGAGGCCGACTCACTGCAGCAGGAGGGCGAGAGCCTGTATCGCGCCTGCACCCCGGGCACTCATCACCACCACCTGATCTGCCGCAACTGCGGGCTCACCGTCGAGATCGAAGCGGATGCCGTCGAGCAGTGGGCGCGCCAGGTCGCCTCCGAGCACGGGTTCACCCAGCCGAACCACGTCGTGGACGTGTTCGGGCTGTGTGCGGAGTGCTCGGCCCTGGCTGGTTGAGTAGCCGCGAAGCGGCGTATCGAAACCCGTCAGCGGTGGTTTCGATACGCGCCTTCGGCGCTACTCAACCTGCCTGGCGACGGGTCGCGTAGGCGAACGCCAGCGCCCCCAGCTTCGCGCGGGTCAGCGACCCGCCCTGCACCACATCGCGGATAGTCCGCAGCGCGAACGCCGGCCCCTGCACCAGCATGGTCGTGACGACCGACTCCTCCCACGCGGCCAGTTCGTCGCGGATCTTCTCCGGCGGACCGATGAGCGCGATCTCCTCCACGAGCTTCGTCGGCACGGCGGCGATGGCCTCGGCCTTCTTGCCCGCAAGATAGAGCTCCTGGATGCGGTCGGCCGCGTCGGAGTACCCCAAACGGTCGATCACGTTCCGGTGGTAGTTCGCGCCCTTCGCGCCCATGCCGCCGACGTACAGCGCGATCGTCGGGCGCACCATGTCGGCCGCCTTCTCCACGTCGGGGTGCGGGATCACGGCGAGCTGCAACGCGATCTCGAAGTTCTCCCGCGGCGACCGCTCGGGTGAGCGCAGGGCAAAGCCCTCCTCGAGCTGGGCGCGCGCCTCGGCGTCGGCCTTCGGCGAGAATAGGAACGGCAGCCAGCCGTCGGCGATCTCCGCGGCGAGGGCGACATTCTTGGGTCCCTCGGCGGCGAGGTAGATCGGCAGGTCGGCGCGCAGGGGGTGCACGGTGGAGCGCAGCGGTTTGCCGAGGCCCGTGGCATCCGGGCCGGTGTAGGGCAGCGGGTAGTGCGGGCCGGCAGACGTGACTTCGCTCTGCCGGGCGAGCACCTGGCGCACGACGTCGATGTATTCGCGACTGCGCGCGAGCGGCTTCGGGTAGGGCGCTCCGTACCAACCCTCGACGACCTGGGGTCCGGATGCCCCGAGCCCGAGTATCACCCGGCCGCCCGACAGGTGATCCAGGGTGAGCGCCGCCATCGCCGCGGCGGTGGGAGTGCGCGCCGAGAGCTGAGCGATTCCGGTGCCGAGCTTGATGCGCGTCGTGCGCGAACCCCACCAGGCGAGCGGTGTGAACGCGTCGGAGCCGTAAGCCTCGGCCGTCCAGACCGACTCGTAGCCGAGACGCTCGGCGGTGCGGATCGCCTTCAGCGCGCCCTTCGGCGGCCCCTGCTTCCAGTAGCCGACGGCATACCCGATCCTCATGGTCGGGCCGGCACCAGATGCTCGCCGAAGAACGCGTCGATGCGCTTCCACGCGTCGACGGCGGCCACCGGGTCGGGTGCGATGCCGGAGATCTTAAGGAAGGGGCGGATCAGGAGCGGGCCGGTCGGTTTCTCGTTGAGGAACGCGTGCGCTGCACCCGGGTACTCCTTCACGTCGTGCGCGACGCCCAGGCGCGTGTACAGCGCCTCGAGGCGGGCGGGGGCATCCTTGACGGCGCGGTCCTTCGAGCCGTAGCTCGCGACCACGGGGCAGGAGTGCTCGATCACGTCGAGGTCGGCGGGCAGGATCCCGTAGTTCACGGCGGCCGCCTGATAGGCGGTCTCTTCGCTGTCATACCCACTCGCAGCGGCCAGCAGTGCGAATCCGCCACCCATGCAGAAGCCGATGATGCCGAGAGCCCCGGTGAAGTCGTCACGCCCGGTCAACCAGAGTCGTGCCGACTCGATGTCGGCCCAGGCGCGCCCGGTGCCGCTGCGCAGGGCGCGTGCCGTGGCGCCGATGCACTTGCGGAAGCCGCCCTCCGTGTACAGGTCGGGCATGAGCGCGAGGTATCCCAGACTCGCCAGATGGGTGACCTGCTTGCGCATCTCCGCCTCGATGCCGAACGCCTCGTGCACCACGACGACCGCCGGCCACGGGCCTGGTGAGTCGGGGATGCCCAGCAGTCCCTTGAGGTGGCGGCTCGCGCCATCCACGGTCGGGGTGATCACGATGTCCTGCAACACGGGAGGCATGGGGCGATTCTCGCAGACACGCGCCAGGTTGCACGTGCCGGGGCCGCCCACGTAGTATCTACAGGTTGGGCATTTCCGCCCGCACGTATGCCTCCCCAGAGCTGTGCTTGAAAACGCAGGCAGGGATCAAGGCGTGCCGACAAGTGATCTTGGGTGATCCATCCGGAAGCGGATGGGTCACGGTAACCAGAACAGGAGTACACCCATGGCAGCAGTCTGCCAGGTGACCGGAGCCGTTCCCGGCTTTGGGCACAACATCTCGCACTCGCACCGACGCACCAAGCGTCGTTTCGACCCGAACATCCAGAAGAAGACCTACTTCGTGCCTTCGCTGCGCCGTAGCGTCACGCTCACGCTGTCCGCCAAGGGCATCAAGGTGATCGACGCTCGTGGCATCGAGTCCGTGGTCAAGGACCTTCTTGCCCGTGGGGAGAAGATCTAATGGCCAAGCAGCAGGACATCCGCCCCATCATCAAGCTCCGTTCGACCGCAGGAACGGGCTACACCTACGTGACGAAGAAGAACCGTCGCAACAACCCCGATCGCCTCGTGCTCAAGAAGTACGACCCGGTGATCCGCCAGCACGTCGAATTCCGCGAGGAGCGCTAACACATGGCCAAGAAGAGCAAGATCGCCAAGAACGAGCAGCGCAAGGTCATCGTGGCCCGCTACTCCGCCAAGCGCCTGGAGCTGAAGAAGGCGCTCGTCGACCCGAACGGTACCGACGAGTCCCGCGAGGCCGCGCGCCTCGGCCTGCAGAAGCTTCCCCGCAACGCCTCGCCCGTGCGCGTGCGCGGCCGCGACTCGATCGATGGCCGTCCGCGTGGTTTCCTCTCGCAGTTCGGTGTTTCCCGTGTTCGCTTCCGCGATATGGCTCACCGGGGTGAGTTGCCCGGAATTACCAAGTCAAGCTGGTAGATTTCAGGCGCTACACAGGCACCACCCATAACTGCATGAGGTCCGAGGAGGACATCCCATGGCTGACAAGTCACTAAACCGTACTGAGTTCGTCGCGGCTGTTGCCGCCGAGTCTGGCCAGAGCCAGGCTGCCGTCAACGGCGTCGTCGACGCTATCTTCGCCGTTCTGGCCACGTCGGTCGGTGAAGGCACCAAGGTGTCGATCCCGGGGTGGCTCGCAGTCGAGCGTACGCACCGCTCGGCACGCACCGGTCGCAACCCGCAGACCGGCGAGGCAATCCAGATCAAGGCGAGCTACGGCGTGAAGGTTTCGGCCGGAAGCAAGCTCAAGGCTGCCGCTAAGTAATTCAGCGCACGTTCGATAGGGCGGCGACCGTAATGGTCGTCGCCCTTCGTCGTTCCTGCGGGCTGATCGGGTGGATGCCCAGCCCGCGACGAATAGGCTCATAGGGTGCCCCGCTTAGCGAAGATCGTCGCCCCCGCGACTCTCGTGCTCGCGGCACTCGTCGCAGTCTTCGCGGCGCTCGCCTTCGGTGGTGGAGCCGACCCGCTGCTGCTGGTCGATCCCGGCGAGGTCGTGCGCTACGGCCTGCCGGTCTCCAAGCTGCTGGTCAATCTGGCCGGCGCGGGCAGCGTCGGCGCGCTGATTCTCGTGCTGTTCGCCCTCGACTCGGCCAAGCCCGAGTTCGGCAGGGCCCTCGACGTCGCGGCGGCGAGCGCCGCCCTCTGGACCGTCGCATCCGGCGCCACCGGGTTCTTCACGTTCCTGCTCGTCTACAACCAGCCGATCAGAATCGACGACACCTTCGGCCAGGTGCTCGGTGTCTTCCTCACCAGCACCGAGCTCGGCCAGGCGTGGCTCGCGACGACCCTGTTCGCGGCGGTCGTCACAGTGCTCTGCTTCGCCGTGCGAAACGTCACGATGCTCGTCTTCGTGGCTGTGATCGCGGTGGCGGGTCTCGTACCCATGGCGCTGCAGGGCCACCGCGGCGGAACGGCCAACCACGACGCGGCCACCAGCGCACTCTTCCTGCACGTGCTGTTCGCCGCCATCTGGCTCGGCGGCCTGCTCACCATCGCGATCATCAGGCCGCTGCTCGATCGGGGTCGCCTCGAGGTCGTGCTGCGCCGGTACTCCACCGTCGCGCTCGTCAGTTTCGTGGTGGTTGCGGCGAGCGGGTACGTGAGTGCGGCGATCCGCGTCGAGAACCTGCCGAACCTGCTGAGCCCGTACGGCATCCTCGTGCTCGTGAAGGTGGCGGCCCTGCTGGCGCTCGGCGTGTTCGGTGCCGCCCAGCGCCGGTACTTCATCCGCCGGATGACGCGCTCAATCGACTCCGCCGCAGCCCGACTGTTCTGGGTGGTGGCCGCCGCAGAGCTCGCGTTCATGGGCATCGCGTCGGGCGTGGCCGCGGCACTGGCACGAACGCCGACTCCCGTGCCGCAGGTGCCCGCCTCCGAGTTGACGGACCCGACACCCGCCGAACTGCTCACGGGCAGCCCGCTTCCGCCGCCGGTGTCGCTGCAGAACCTGTTCACGATGTGGAACATCGACTTGATCTGGCTGCTGGTGTGCGGGTTCGGAATTCTGTTCTACGTGTGGGGGGTCATCCGTCTGCGTCGGCGGGGCGACTCGTGGCCCTGGCACCGCACCGTGCTCTGGGTCGCGGGGCTGCTGGCGCTCGCCTACATCACCAACGGCGGCGTGAACGTGTACGAGCGCTACCTGTTCTCGTCGCACATGCTCGCGCACATGGTGCTGGGCATGGTGATTCCCGTGCTGCTGGTGCCCGGGGCACCGATCACGCTCGCCCTGCGCACGATCGAGAAGCGCAGCGATGGCAGCCGGGGGCCGCGGGAGTGGATCATGCTGCTCGTGCACTCGAAGTACTTCGGGGTGCTGAGCAATCCGCTGGTCGCGGCTGGGCTGTTCACCGGCTCGCTCTGGCTGTTCTACTACACGCCGCTGTTCGACTGGGCGACGACCAATCACATCGGACACGAGTGGATGGTCATCCACTTCCTGCTGACCGGCTATCTGTTCGTGTTCTCGCTCATCGGCATCGACCCGGCGCCCAACCGCGCGCCGTTCCCGATCCGACTCGTCACCCTGTTTGCGACGATGGCCTTCCACGCGTTCTTCGGGCTCGCGCTCGTCACCGGCACGGGGTTGCTCCTCGTGGACTGGTACGGCGCGATGGGCTGGGGCACGAAGGCGATTCTCGACCAGCAGTCCGGCGGCGCGATCGCCTGGAGCGTCGGCGAGATCCCCAACGCGATCATCGCGATCGCGATCGTCGTGCTCTGGTCTCGCAGTGACGACCGCGAGCAGAAGCGCTACGACCGCAAGGCGGATCGCGACGGCGATGCCGAGCTGGAGGAGTACAACCGCATGCTCGCGGAGCGCGCGGCCAGCAAGCCCGTCAGTCGACAGTGATGATGAGGTCGTCCTCGGGCAGCATCGCGATGGTTGCGCGCACGGTGAACGGAACGTCGTCGTCGAGGCTTGACACTGTGCCGTCGAAGAGGCTCTTGACGTCGACGATGAGGTGGGCCGTGGCGGAGGCCTGCGACATCCGCCACTGACTCGGCTCGCCGCCGGGGATGATGGTCACCTTCGGGTAGTCGATGATCGACCACGCCGGGCTCGTGACCACGCGGTTGGTGATCGTCTGGCCGAACGGGCATCCGGTCGGCAACAGCACCTGCTGGGTGGCGCACGCGTCAAGGAACTCGTTGACCTCGCGCGACACCTCCTCGGCGAAGGCGTCGTTGGCCTGCACGTCGAGCTCGGCCGGCACCGCTGAGCTCGGCTCGGTCACGGCGATGCGCACGGGCTCGGCGGTGAGGAACGTCGACTGGTGATCGAACTCGTAGAGGCCGGGCGTGAAGACGAGGTACGGCGCCGACTCGTTCTGCCGAGGTGTGGTGAGCGCGACCCCGTTGGCCGTGAACTCGTCCTCGTGGAGCACGGTGAGCTGCACGACCCCCAGCGGCGTGGTGTCGAACGACCACGTGGTGAACAGGCCGAGAAGTGATCCGGTCGGACGCACGGTGAACGACGACTGGCCCACGACCGTTCCGGCGCTGTAGGCGTAGACGACCGTGTGGGTGCCGTCGGGCTGTGCCGAGTCGCTGATCAGCCGGATGTCGCCCAGCTCCCCCATCGCGTCGCGCGAGAGCAACTGGGTCGACGCGTCGCCGGCGACGCTCGGGCCGGCGAGCTCAAGCGCCCCCGGTGCGTCGTGTCGCGCCAGCGCGTCGAGGTAGCTGTGCACAAAACCGCTCGCGCTGTAGAGGGAGGCGTTGAGGATCAGCACGGTCCCCACGAATCCGCCGATGACGGCGGCCACCACGATCGACCACGTGATGATCTCCCGGCGCATTCCATCATCCTAAGTTGCACACCGGTGGTCGAGCTTGCCGAGACCCGCCCGCCCTGCCCACCGCTCGCCGGGCTGTGCACCGGTGGTCGAGCTTGCCGAGACCCGACCATCGCCGCAGGTACAGTGAATCCGTGAGCGAGGTGAGCCTGTCCCCTGAGCAGCAGGCCGTCTACGACCGCATCGAGACCACTCGCGACAACATCTTCGTCACCGGCCGTGCCGGCACCGGCAAGTCGACCCTCCTCAACTACCTGTCGTGGAACACCTCGAAGCAGCTCGTGATCAGCGCTCCGACCGGCGTGGCCGCTCTCAACGTGGGCGGGCAGACCATCCACTCGCTGTTCCGTCTGCCGATCGGCGTCATTGCCGACCACGACATCGACCAGAGCGCGGAACTCAAGAAGCTCCTCAACACGATCGACACCCTCGTGATCGACGAGGTGTCGATGGTCAACGCCGACCTGCTCGATGCGATCGACCGGTCGCTGCGGCAGGCCCGCCAGCGCAAGAACGAGGCATTCGGCGGGGTGCAGGTGGTGCTGTTCGGCGACCCGTACCAGCTCGCCCCAGTGCCGGGGGAGGGCGACGAGCGCGCCTACTTCGCCGACCGGTACGACTCGATGTGGTTCTTCGACGCAAAGGTCTGGGACGAGACCGACCTCACGATCTACGAGCTGTCGACCATCCACCGCCAGCACGAGGACGAGTTCAAGCGCATGCTCAACGCGGTGCGGCACGGATACGTGACCGCCGAGATCGCCGGTCGCCTCAACGAGGTGGGCGCCAGGCCCGCCCCGACGGATGGCGCGATCACCCTGGCCACCACGAACGGCACCGTCACGCGCATCAACGCCACCGAGCTCGCCCGCCTGCCCGGTCGGGTGCTCACCGCGCGGGCCGAGATCAACGGCGAGTTCGGTGGGCGCGCGTACCCGGCCGACGAGGCGCTTGAACTCAAGGTGGGCGCGCGGGTGATGTTCCTGCGCAACGACGTCGGCGGCGAGTCGCAGCGCTGGGTGAACGGCAGTGTGGGCACTGTTCTGAAGATCGACACGACCGTGTGGGTCGAGATCGACGGTGAGCGGCACGAGGTCAAGCCCGCGGTCTGGGAGAAGTTCAAGTACAACTACTCGCCGCTGACCAAGTCGCTGCGCAAGGATGTGGTGGCCGAGTTCACGCAATTCCCGCTGCGGTTGGCGTGGGCGGTCACCATCCACAAGTCGCAGGGCAAGACCTACGACCGCGCGATCGTCGACCTCGGCCAACGCTCATTCGCGCCAGGCCAGACCTACGTGGCGCTCAGCCGCATCAGCGAGTTGGAGGGTCTCTACCTGACCCGTCCGTTGCGCCCGAGCGACATCATCGTCGACGAGAACGTGGTGCGGTTCATGTCCCGCACGACCGCGATTCCGGCGATCCGCGCTTAGGCAGGTTGAGTAGCGCGAAGCGCGTATCGAAACCTCTCGTGCGGGGGTTTCGATACGGCCTTCGGCCTACTCAACCCGCCTGGGGGTTTCGATACGGCCTTCGGCCTACTCAACCCGCGTTAGGCAGCAGCCTTCGCTGCGGCGAGGTCGATGAACAGATCCGTGTTGAACGTGTAGGCGAGTAGCACCTCGTCGATGACCCGCTCGCGCTCCGCGGCATCCCACTCGACCGAGTCGAGCTGGTCGCGGTAGGTCTCCTTGAACTCCTTCGGGGAGGCGATCTGGTCGAAGATATAGAACGCGACACCGTGGGTCTCGAAGCCGAACTGGCGCTGCATGATCTTCGCGATCGCCTGGCCGCCGGAGAGGTCCCCGAGGTAGCGCGTGTAGTGGTGGGCGACGAATCCGCCGGCCCAGCCCTCGTCGGCGACCTCGGTGATGCGGTCGACGTAGCGGGTGGTCGCAGGTACGGGCGGGTGGGCGTCGCGCCAGTCCGGTCCCACGAGGTAGTCGAGGTCGAGCTCCAAGGCGGGCAGCCGCGTCAGTTGCGGGCTGATGAAGGGGGATGCGACCGCGTCATCCGCGAACCGGAGGGCGGCGGCCTCGAGGGCCTCGTAGATGTAGTAATGCTGGGCGACGAGCGCGATGTAGTCGTCGCGCGAACCCTGACCGGTCATGAGGTCGCTCATGAAGGTGGCGCCGGCGCTGTCGCCGTGACTCGAGCGCGTGCGCTCGCGAAGGGCTTGCGAGAAGGGGATGACGCTCATCCGGAGCTCCTGAGAACGGTAGGTAAGGTAAGCCTAAAGTTTAGCCGAGCGCCGCTGGGGCGACTAGTCGTGCGGGCGGGGCTCCACGCCGAGCTTCGCGCACGCCGCGTCGTAAACCTTGACGATCTCGCGGCGGATCTCGGGGCGCTCGGTGATGGGTCCAGACCACGGCACGGTGAGTACCCGCTCGTCGTCGCCGAGCAGGTAGGCCCAGGAGCCGCCGTCGCCGTCGAGGCCGATCATGGTTGCGGCCCAGGCATCCTTGTGACCGAAGGCGGTGACGATGAGGATGTTGTCCTCGGGGTGGTCCTCGTTCATGTGGCGAAGCACGGCGGTAACGATGTCGTCGGTGAAGGTTGGCACGATATCTACGGTAGCCGGTCGGCGCGACACGGCACGATGGTGTCATGGCGATAACCCCTGACACCAAGAACTGGACCTGGGTGCTCGAGAAGCCCTGCCCCGAGTGCGCATTCGACGCGAGCACCTTCGAGGCGACCGACGTGGCCGACATGATCCGCGCCAACGCGGCGGCGTGGCCGGCCGTGCTCGAGCGCGACGATGTGCGCGAGCGACCCGACGAGAGCACCTGGTCGAAGCTCGAATACGCCGCTCATGTGCGCGATGTCTTCCGCATCTACCTGTACCGGCTGGGGCTCATGCTCGCCGAAGACGACCCGCTGTTCCCCAACTGGGACCAGGACGCGACCGCCGTCGAGGAGCGCTACAACGAGCAGTCGCCGGAGGTGGTGTCGGCCGAATTGGTGGCGGATGCCGCGGCGCTCGCCGACGCATTCGACACGGTCGCGGACTGGAGCCGCCCCGGCCGCCGCAGCGACGGGGTCTCGTTCACGATCGAGACGTTCGCGAAGTACTTCATCCACGACCCTATCCACCACCTGTGGGACGTGACGAAGGCCGGTTGAGTAGCGCCGAAGGCGCGTATCGAAACCGATACCGCGTCACCCGACCAGGTGCTTCTCCAGGAACACGGCCGTGCGCGCGAACGCCAGCGCGGCGGCCTGCGCGTTGATCTTCGACGGGATGCTCGCGTTGGCGAACCCGTGCTCGGTGCCGATGTAGCGGTGCTCGGTGACGGGCGTGCCGTGATCCTTGAGGCGCGCGACGAACTCCTCCGGGCCGTCGCCCGTCTCCCACTCGTCGACCTCGGCCCACTGGAAGAGCACCGGGCACGGGATGACGCCGTGCTCCGCCTCGCTGAGACTCGCGTAGTACGCCACCACGGCGTCGACCGAACCCCCCTGCGCGTGGAGCAGCCCCAACCAGCCGCCCATCGAGAATCCGACGATCGCGACCCGCTCGTCGCCGGTGTCCTGAGCCTGCGCGATCGCGTCGTCGACCTCGGCGAGGGCCGTGGAGAGGTCGAGGCTGGTCATGAGCGCTTCGGCGGTCGCGGCATCCGTCGTGCAGACGCCCTGGTACAGGTCGGGCACCGCGACCCGCAGCCCGCGGGAGGCCAGCGCCTCGGCGAAGGACTCGAGGCCGGGCAGGCGCCCGTACCAGTCGTGCAGCACGATGACCACCGGTTTGCCCGGGTCGCCGTACAACAGCGGGATGCCCGGCGACGGAATCGGCACGAGCTCGGTCATGACGCGCCCTCCGCCGCCACGACGTACATCTTGCGCAGCGTCGCGGTCACGTCCCAGCGAGTGCGCTGCCCGGTATGCAGACGGCAGAACGACCCGGGCTTCAGTTCGACGACAGTGCCGTCGTCGAACGTGATCGTCGCGGCGCCCGCGAGCACGACGAAGACCTCGTCCACCTCGACGTCGGTGGCCGTGCCGGGGGTCATCTCCCAGATCCCGATCTCGCATCCCTCGAAGATGGTCAGCTCGGTGGCACCATCGCGCGGCGCGCCGGCGACAGTGCGGGATGCCGCGACGGGCTCGGTCGGCACCTCGAGGGCGGTCAGATCGAGGGGCGCGTCACTCATCGGCTCACTTCCTGCCCGAGGCGGGGGATAGCATCGGATCACGCTCAACAATAGGGAGCCTTGCAGTGCACACGACAGCCTTCGAGCGAGATCTGCCAGCCCAGAAAGTCATCGCGCGGTCGCTGGCGTCGTCGGTGGCCCGCCCGTTCTGGACGGATGACGCACCGCCAGCGCCGCACGAAACCCTGACCGGCTCCCGCTCCGCCGACCTCGTGATCGTCGGCGCCGGATACACCGGACTGTGGACCGCCGTGCGTGCCAAGGAGCGGAACCCGGGCCGGTCCGTTGTGGTGGTTGAGGCGAAGCGCGTCGGCTGGGCGGCATCCGGTCGCAACGGTGGTTTCGTCGAGGCGAGCCTCACGCACGGTGAGGAGAACGGCCAGCGTCGCTGGCCCGAGGAGCTTCACGAGCTCGACCGACTCGGCCACGAGAACCTCGACGCGATCGAGGCAACCGTCGCGAGGTATTCGATGCAGTGCGACTTCGAGCGCACCGGAACCCTCACGGTTGCCGTCGAGCCTCACCAGATCGAGTGGCTGGATGCCGACGGGCGAATGGATGCCGCTGCCGCTCAAGCCGAGGTCAACTCCCCCACTTACCTCGCAGCCCACTGGGACCGCCGCTCCACCGCGCTCGTGCATCCCGCCCGGCTCGCGAACGAGCTCGCGCGCGTCGCGCAGGAGCTGGGCGTCGAGATCTACGAGTCGACCCCGGTGCGACGGCTCGATACCGGCAGCGGTGGCGGTAGTGATGGCGTCGACGTGGTGACCGACGGCGGCAGCATCCGGGCCACGCAGGTGGCGCTGGCGACCAATGTGTTCCCGTCGCTGCTCAAGCGCAACCGGCTCATGACGGTGCCGGTGTACGACTACGTGCTGATGACCCGGCCGCTGACCGACGGCGAGCTGGCGTCGATCGGTTGGACAAACCGCCAGGGACTCGCCGATGTCGCAAACCAGTTCCACTACTACCGCCTGTCGGCGGACAACCGGATCCTGTTCGGCGGATACGACGCCGTCTACTACGCCGGCGGCAGGGTGCGTTCGTGGTACGAGGAGCGGCAGCAGAGCTTCACCAGACTCGCGAGTCACTTCTTCACGACGTTCCCGCAACTCGCCGACGTCGAGTTCACCCACCGCTGGGCGGGAGCGATCGACACCAGCACGCGGTTCTGCGCGTTCTTCGGAACGGCCCGCAGTGGCCGGGTCTCCTACGCGGCCGGCTTCACCGGCCTCGGTGTCGGCGCGACCCGCTTCGCGGGCGACGTCATGCTCGACCTGCTGGCTGGTGAGTCCACCGAACGCACGACCCTACGGATGGTGCGCGAACGTCCGCTTCCGTTCCCGCCCGAGCCCGCGGCATCCATCGGCATCAATCTCACTCGCTGGTCACTCAACCGCGCCGACCACAACCAGGGCCGCCGCAACCTGCTGCTGAAGACGCTCGATGCGCTGGGGCTCGGGTTCGACTCGTAGGGGGTCATTCTCTGAGCGGATGACGGGAATCGAACCCGCGCTATCAGCTTGGGAAGCTGAAGTTCTGCCATTGAACTACATCCGCGAACGTGCAGCGCCAATTCTAGGCTAGACCGCGCTCGCGCGTACGGTACGGACGATCGGGCCCGCCGTATCGACCGCGCGAGTCCGTAAGGCCCGCGCGAACGATTGGCAGGCCCGATTCCATAAGGATGTCGCGGAGCGGCGTCATCCGCAGTGCGTCGTCCCACCCCCACCGCGCGAATCTACTGCCGGACGAAAGACGCAGCCGGTCCTCGCGCTGCTTCTCGTCGATCACGACATGCGCGACGCTCCGGTTCCCCCGGAGCTCCTCCCGTAGGTACTTGCCTAGACCGTCGAACTCCCCGATCACCCCGTAGTCCGGCCATTCGAAGTCAGTGAACTCGACGTGCCTGCCGTTGATGTGCCGTACCTGCAGGAGCGGGATCGGAAACCCCAGGATGTGTATGGTTGCCCGGCTGAGGGACTCGCCTGGCGTCTCAGCTCGACCATCGGCGAACTCCGCAATCTGCAGCGCGCGAGATCGACCACGGAACGGTTGCTCGAGATGAGCGATGAGCGCATCGCGCGATGTCAGTCCGGCGCGAAGCGCGTGATCAGCAGGGGATGCGGCGAAGCGGAACGGCTGAACCACCGCGAGGTCGGCGAGGGTTCGCTCGACCGCCGTTGCTCGCAGCGTGCCAAGGTCGACGATCTCCTCGGCGCGAAGGCCTCGGCAGTGCCGGGTCAACCCCACCTCCGAGCGGCCGCCGCTCGCGCGGTCGGCAGCAACATGAACGGTCGACGGCCACGGCCCGATCAGCGGCAGGCCATGCAGAACGGCTGCCGACCAATGCGAGAAGACGACGTCGGGATGCGCGGCAGCGGCCGCACTCACCCGAAACCGGTGGCGTTCTGGATCGGTGGCGGCATCCCATACGCCGCGCGGACAGTACGCGCCGCGTTTCACCCGAATCAACTCGCCACGCTCGATTGCGCGGGAAACGGAACGTGGGTGAACGTCCAACGCGGCTAGCTCGTGGGCCAAGAACATCCGCGCGGGCCAGTTAGTCACGTTCGCATCATGGAGCGTCCGGCCATCCATGAGCGCCCTGGCCGCCGCCCCGGTGAGGCCAGGCGCCCCCGTCATCATCGGGAGGAGTGGTACGTCGCGCGTACGGTACGGACGATCAGGCCCGCCATAGCGCCCGCGCGAGTCCGTAGCGCCCGCGTTGGCGCTGGCTTGGCTAGTCTTGCCGCATGCTTCTCAGTGATCGCGACATCCGGTCAGAACTGGCGTCGGGCCGCATCGGACTCGAGCCCCTCGACCTCGAGATGGTGCAGCCCTCGAGTATCGACGTGCGCCTCGATCGCTTCTTCCGGCTGTTCGACAACCACAAGTACCCGTTCATCGACCCGGCCGAGGATCAGCCCGACCTGACCCACCTGGTCGAGGTGGATGCGGGCGAGCCATTCATCCTGCACCCCGGTGAGTTCGTGCTCGGCTCGACCTTCGAACTGGTCACGCTGCCCGACGACGTCGCCGCTCGGCTCGAAGGCAAGAGCTCGCTCGGCCGCCTCGGGCTGCTCACGCATTCGACCGCCGGATTCGTCGATCCCGGCTTCTCGGGGCACGTCACCCTCGAGCTCAGCAACGTCGCGACCCTGCCGATCAAGCTGTGGCCGGGCATGAAGATCGGGCAGCTGTGCTTCATCCGCACGAGCTCGCCGGTCGAGAACCCCTACGGATCGGGCGCGTACCTCAACCGCTACCAGGGGCAGCGCGGTCCGACCGCGAGCCGCAGCTTCCAGAACTTCCACCGCACCGACGTGCGGTCGACGGATGCGGGCGCGGCGGGGGGCTGACGCGGGTTGAGTAGGCCGGAGGCCGTATCGAAACCCTGGGCACGAGCGGTTTCGATACGCCGCTGCGCGGCTACTCAACCAGCGACTAGGAGAGCTGCTCCAGCTGCCAGCCCAGCCACGGGCTGAAGGCGTAGGGGGCGGCGAGGGCTGCCGCCGTCAGCGACTCGGGGGTGACCCACGCGAACTCCGCGACCTCGTCGGGGTTCGGAACCACGGCATCCGTCGTAACGGCCCGATAGACGGGGCAGACCTCGTTCTCGACGATGCCCGAAGCGTCGACCGCGCGGTAGCGGAAGTCGGGCAGGATCAGCGTGAGCTGCCCGATCGTGATGCCCAGTTCGACGGATGCCCGGCGCGCGATCGCGTCATCGAACGACTCACCCGGGGCCGGGTGCCCGCAGAACGAGTTCGTCCACACTCCCGGCCAGGTGAGTTTCGTGAGGGCGCGCCGGGTGACCAGCACCAGGCCGTCCTCGTTGTAGACGTGGCAACTGAAGGCGAGGTGCAGGGCGGTGTCGGCGGTGTGCACGCCGTACTTGTCCGCAACGCCGATCGGGGCGCCAGCGTCATCCAGAAGCACAACCTGTTCTGATTCAGTCATCGAGGTAGTCTGCCTATGTGGATAGTTCGGGGCTGCTCGCTCTCTCGCAGGAGAGGCAATCGCAGGTCGACGCCGTGCTGGCGCGCTTCTTCAGCCTAGCCAAGAACCGCGCAGCAGCCTTCGGTCCGCAGTATGTGGCGCTGTGGGAGACCCTCGAGAACAACACCATCGGCGGAAAGCGGTTCCGCCCGCGCATGGTCATGTGCGCCTATGACGCGCTCGGCGGCACCGATCTGGAGGCCGCCGCCTACGTGGGTGCGGCATTCGAGCTGCTGCACACCGCCCTGATCGTGCACGACGACGTGATCGACAACGACTTCGTGCGCCGCGGATCGCCCAACATCTCGGGCACCTACCGCGACCGTGCGCTCGCCGCGGGTGCCACCCAGCGCGCGGCCGACCACAGCGGCATCTCGGCGGCCGTGATCGCTGGCGACCTCGCGCTGTTCAACTCCTACCGACTCATCGACCGCAGCGGGGTCAGCGGCGAGATCCGCACTCGCCTGATCGAGGTCATGGATGACGCGCTCTTCGCCTCCGCCGCCGGCGAGCTGATCGACGTGGACTTCTCGATGCTGCCGGAGGTTCCCCGCGTCGACGACATCCTCACCATGGAGCGCCTCAAGACGGCCGTGTACTCGTTCGAGTGCCCGCTGCAGGCGGGCGCGATCCTCGCGGGAGCCTCCGATGAGGTGGTGGCGACGCTGGGCGACTTCGGTCGCGAGATCGGCATCGCCTACCAGATCGTCGATGACCTGCTGGGAGTGTTCGGACTCGAGTCGGAGACCGGCAAGACGACGATCGGTGACCTGCGGGAGGGCAAGCGCACGGTGATGATCGCCTACGCGACCAGCACGCGCGAGTGGGCGAGCGTCGAGCAGGTCTTCGGAACCGAGGACCTCACTGAGACGGATGCCGCCCGCATCCGCGACATGCTCGTCGGCTGCGGCGCGAAGAACTTCACGGAGGGGCTGGCGCGCTACTACACGAACCGTGCCCTGGCGCGTCTGGCTGAGCCGCACATCCCTCCAGCATTGCGGCTCGAACTGCACCCGCTCGCCGACGACGTGCTCGGGCGGGTCAAGTGAGCGGGCGGCTCGCCCTCTACGATCGGGTCGCGGAGGAGACGGCGAGCATTGTCATCCGGCGGTACTCGACCTCGTTCGGCCTCGCGTCGCGGCTGCTCGGGCCGGGTGTGCGTCAGCACGTGGAGAACATCTACGCCCTCGTGCGGGTGGCCGATGAGATCGTCGACGGCGGTGCAGAAGAGGCGGGGGTCGACACCATCGGTGCCGGCCGTGCACTCAACGAACTCGAGTGCGAGACCGAGAACGCGATGGACACCGGCTTCAGCTCCAACCTCGTGGTGCACGCCTTCGCGTTGACCGCGCGCGAGACGAGCTTTGGCGCCGAACTGACGGCTCCGTTCTTCGAGTCGATGCGCATGGACCTCAGCGCGAAGCAGCACGATCAGGCGAGCTTCGAGCGCTACGTCTACGGCTCCGCCGAGGTGGTGGGTCTCATGTGCCTGCGCGCATTCGTGCTCGGCGAGAACGTGGATGACCTGCGCCGGCTCGAGACGGGCGCGCGCGCCCTCGGGGCCGCATTCCAGAAGGTCAACTTCCTGCGCGACCTCGCCGCGGACTTCGAGACCCTCGGCCGCAGCTACTTTCCCGACGTGAACGTCGAGACCTTCACCGAGGAGGAGAAGGTGCGCCTGCTCGACGACATCGACGCCGACCTCGCCGTCTCCGCCGCGGTTCTACCCGAACTGCCCTCCAGCAGCCGTCGCGCGGTGGCGCTCGCACAGTCCCTGTTCGCCGAGCTCTCGCGTCGGCTGCGCAAGACGCCCGCCGACCAGCTCGTGCGCTCCCGGGTGCGCGTGCCCAACCCCGTCAAGGTCAGGCTCGCGCTCGCCGCGAGCGCCGGATCACTGCCCCGTTCGAAAGGTCGATCATGAGTCGCGTCGTCGTCATCGGGGGTGGCATCGCGGGACTCGCGAGTGCCGCCCTGCTCGCTCGCGAGGGCCACAAGGTGACCCTGCTCGAGGGACGCCCCGAGGTCGGCGGGCGCGCCGGCAGCTGGGAGCAGGATGGCTTCCGCTTCGACACCGGCCCGAGCTGGTACCTCATGCCCGAGGTCTTCGACCACTTCTACAAGCTGCTGGGAACCTCGGCCGACGAGCAGCTCAAGCTCGTCACCCTCGACCCCGGCTACCGCGTCTACTTCGAGGGCGTCGCCGAGCCGCTGGATGTCTCAGCCGAACTCGAGGACAACCTCGAGCTGTTCGAGGCCATCGAGCCCGGCGCCGGCGATCGGCTTGAGAAGTACCTGGACTCCGCGCGGGAAACGTACGAACTCGCGAAGCTGCGTTTTCTGTACACGACCTTCGCGGACATCCGCACCCTGCTTCGCCGGGATGTGCTCTCGAAGACCGGCAAGTTCCTGCGCCTGCTGCTCGAGCCCCTGTCGAGCCTCGTGGGGCGCAAGTTCCACGACCAGCGTTTGCGCCAGGTGCTCGGCTACCCGGCCGTGTTCCTCGGCTCGTCGCCGTACCTGACCCCGAGCATGTACCACCTCATGAGCCACCTCGACCTGGCCGACGGAGTGCTGTACCCGATCGGCGGCTTCACCCGCGTGATCGAGTCGATCGCCGACCTCGCGCGTGCCGAGGGCGCGACGATCATCACCCGCGCCGAGGCCACGCGCATCGTCGTGGAGAACGGCAAGGCGACCGGCGTCGAGTACCTCGACGGCAACCGCGATATTCAGTTCGCCGACGCCGACATCGTGGTGTCGGCCGCCGACCTGCACCACAGCGAGACCGAGCTGCTCAAGCCCGAGGAGCAGACCTACCCGCAGGAGTACTGGGACACCAAGACCCCCGGCCCCAGCGCACTGCTGCTCTACCTGGGTGTCGAGGGCGAGCTGCCGCAGCTGGAGCACCACACGCTGCTCTTCACGCGCGAGTGGGAGCGTGGCTTCGACGCCATCTTCGGAACCCCCTCGTCGGTGCCCGAGCCCGCCTCTCTCTACATCTGCAAGCCCGGTGGTGTCGATCCGGATGTCGCGCCCGAAGGTTACGAGAACCTGTTCGTGCTCGTGCCGATCCCCGCCGATCCCACGATCGGGCGCGGCGACGTCGACGGTGACGGGGACACCCGCATCGAGGTGCTGGCCGACCGGGTCATCGCGCAGATCGCCGACTGGACGGGCATCCCGGATCTGGCCTCGCGCATCACCGTGCGCCGCACCGTGGGCCCCGGCAACTTCGCCGACGAGCTGCACGCCTGGCGCGGCACGGCCCTAGGGCCTGCGCACACGCTCAAGCAGAGCGCGTTCTTCCGGGCGGGCAACGTGTCGAAGAAGGTCGACGGGCTCTACTACGTGGGCGGCTCGACGATCCCGGGCATCGGGCTGCCGATGTGCCTGATCAGCGCTGAGATCCTGATCAAGCGACTGCGTGGCGACACGTCGACCGAGCCGATGGCCGAGCCGCTGGTGCCGTCGGCGGTCGAGCCTCCGGTGGTCGAGCTTGTCGAGACCCCGGCGACGATCTCGACAGGCTCGATCACCGAAGCGCGCTCGATCACCGAAGCAGGCTCGAACACCGAAGCGACCCCGCCGGCCCCATGAGCCTCCTCTACCTCGCCGCCCTCGCGGTCGCCCTCACCGGCATGGTGATGCTCGACCGCAGGTTCCGCCTGTTCTTCTGGGCCGCGCCGTGGCGGGCGGCGGTGGTGCTGGTGGTCGGCCTCGCGTTCTTCCTCGCCTGGGACCTCGCCGGGGTGGGACTCGGCGTGTTCTTCCGCGGGGAGACCTCGTTCATGACAGGCCTGCAGGTCGCCCCCGAGGTGCCGCTGGAGGAGGTCTTCTTCCTCACGCTGCTGTGCTACCTGACGATGAATGCCTACGCCGCGGCATCCCGCCTGCTGCACGCGCGGTCGCTACGGACACACGCGGGCGCTGAGGACGGGCGAGATGTCCGAAACGACCGCGCGGGCGGTCGCGCATGACCTACTGGGCGCTCAACGTCGTGTTCCTCGTGCCGGTCGCGGTGCTCGTGATCGCGGGACTCATCGTGCGCCGTACCCCGCGCTGGCCGGCGGTCGCGTTGACGGCGGCCGTGGTGCTGGTGATGACGGCGATCTTCGATAACGCGATGATCTCCGTCGGGCTTGTCGCCTACAACCCCGCCGCGATCTCCGGGGCGTTCGTGGGGGTCGCGCCGCTCGAAGATTTCGCCTACGCGGTGGCGGCGGTCGTGGGTCTGCCCGCGCTGTGGGCACTGCTCGGCGGCCGCCGGTCGAGTAGCCCGAAGGGCGTATCGAGACCCGCCCCCGAGGAGGAGCCCACCGATGCTTAAGGCGCTGTTCGTGTCATCCCGGCCACTGAGCTGGGTGAACACCGCGTTCCCGTTCGCGGCCGCCTACCTGCTGACCACCGGCCAGGTCGACGTGACCCTGATCGTGGGCACGATCTTCTTCCTCATCCCATACAACCTCGCGATGTACGGCATCAACGACGTCTTCGACTACGAGTCCGATCTGCGCAACCCGCGCAAGGGCGGTGTCGAGGGTGCCCTTCTCGACACCCGGATGCACCGGCCGACCTTGATCGCCTCGGTCGTGACGACCGTGCCGTTCGCCGTCTACCTCGTGATCGTGGGCTCGCCCCTGTCGTGGCTGGTGCTGGCCATCTCGCTGTTCGCCGTGGCCGCCTACTCGGCGAAGGGGCTGCGCTTCAAGGAGAAGCCCTTCCTCGACTCGATCACCTCGAGCACTCACTTCGTCTCGCCCGCGGTCTACGGCCTCGTGCTCGCGGGGGCGGTCTTCACGCCGCAACTGTGGGCGGTGCTCGGCGCGTTCTTCCTGTGGGGAATGGCGTCACACGCGTTCGGTGCGGTGCAGGACGTCATCGCCGACCGCGAGGGCGGCATCGCCTCGATCGCGACGGTGATCGGTGCGCGCTGGACCGTGCGCTTCGCCGTGATCGCCTACCTCCTCGGCGGGGTGCTGCTGCTGTTCAGCGCGTGGCCCGGGCCTCTGGCAGCGATCCTCGTGCTGCCGTACGCCGCGGTCTGCGCACCGTTCTGGAACGTGACGGATGCCGCGGCCGACACCGCCAACCGCGGGTGGCGGCGATTCCTGCTCCTCAACTTCATCACCGGGTTCTTCGTGACGATGCTCATGATCTGGTGGGCGCTCACCGCTCGCTGACGACGAACCGCCGCACCTCCTCCACGACCGCGGGGTCGCTGAGGATGCGCAGGTGGCCGAGTCCCGAGGTGATCACGGAGTGCACCGGCCCGGTGTGCGCGTCGGCGATGAGCAGTGCCTGGCCGGGATCGACGGTCGCGTCATCCGTGTCGTGCACCAGGAGCACGGGCACGTGAGTGGCCGACGGGTCCAGCTCGGCGACGAACCGGCTCCAGGGGTCGGCGACCTCGGGGAACGTGCGGCGTTCGATCCGGCGCCGCATGCCCCGCACGGCTCGGGCGCCCAGACCGGCGAGGGCACAGAACTTGTCGACGAGTTGGTCGGCGTTCGCCATCCCCGAGATCCCGACGATGCGGTTGACGGTCACTCCCTCGCGCACGGCGACGAATGTCGCCAGCACCCCGAAGGAGTGGGCGACGATTGTGTCGATCGGGCCGTGCCGCTGCGACAGTGCTTCGATCGCGGCGGCGTAGTCGAGGATCGTCACGAGCCGCCCGGGTGAGTCACCGTTCGCTGGCGCGTCGAAGGCGATGACAGTCACGTCGGCAGACTGCAGGGCCGCGACAAGAGCCGAGAATCGGGATGCCCGGCTCCGCCACCCGTGCACGAGAAGTATCACGCGCTCTCCCGACCCCCAGCGGTAGGTCATGATCTCGCGGCCGCCCACATCCACGACCTCGCGGTACGCCCACTTGTGCACCAGCGAGTCGCGCTCGTGCACGGCTTGTGGCGCGCCGACGTGGCGCCACAGCCGCCACCCCACCTCGGCTCCCAGTGCGGGGGCGACGCGGCTGAGGGTGGCGAGGGCGACGCGGGCGGCGGGCATCCGGAGTCCTTTCGTGTTTAAATACGATCGTTCGTATAGTATCGAAAGGCGGGAGGAACGCAACAATGGATGCCATGACGACGGCCGCCGATGGACGACGGGCGCGCGGGGACGAGTCGCGCCGCCAGGTGATGGAGCGCGCCGTCAACCTCGCGTCGGTCGGCGGACTGGACGGGCTCACCATCGGCGCCCTGGCAACCGAGACCGACCGGAGCAAGGGCGGTGTCGTCGCCCTCTTCGGTACGAAGGAGCAGTTGCAGCTCGCGACAGTCGAAGCCGCGCGCGAGATCTTCATCGAGCGCGTGATCGCGCCGGCGCTCACGGTGCCCGGCGGGCTCGACCGGCTGCGCGCGCTGCTCGACAACTGGCTCGACTACAGCCAGGGCCGGGTGTTCGCCGGCGGATGCTTCTTCGCCGCAGCCGCCATCGAGGTCGGGGCCCAGCCGGGGCCCGTGCGCGATGCCGTCGCCGATGCCATGGCCGACTGGTACGAGACCGTGCGCCGCATCGCCCAGCGAGCCATCGATGCGGGGGAGTTGGCGCCAGGCGCGGACGCCGCCCAACTCGCCTTCGAGGTCACGGCGATCCTCGAAGGCGCGAACTCGGCCTCGCGGCTCACCGACAGCGTGGAGCCCTACGCGCGGGCGCGGGTCGCGCTAGCCGGGTTGGTTCAGCCGGCGTAGCCGAGGTTGCGCGCCATGCGCTCGAGCACGGCGACGGCCTGCCCGTACTGGTCGGCAGTGATGCCCTCCGCGACCTGGGTGCGCTGAGCGGCGACCACGAGCTCGAGCCGCTCGAACGCGCCGCGTCCGCGGTCGGTGAGCGCGTAGCCCTGCGCGGTGTCCTCCAGCCAGGCGCTGTCCATGAGCTCGGCGAGGTGGTCGGCGGAGGTCTCGGCGGGGTCGTCGTCGGTCGCACCCGACAGGAACGGCGCCACCGCGGCATCCAGTTGCTCCACCGTCGCGGGCCCTTGTGTGAGCACGTTCAGGAGTTGCCACTGGCGTCGGGTGACGCCGTGTTCCTCGAGTGTCGAGGCGAACTGCTCGTCGATCAGTCGGTCAACGAGCTTGAGCCAGAAACCTATGGGTCGAGGAGTGTCCATGCTTCGAGGTTACGCCTCGGGCTCCGCGGCGGGCGAGGAGTCCTGTGCATTCTCAGGACGGTGGTGCGGGTGGTCGTGGTGACCGTGACCGTGGCCGGGTCCGAAGCCAGGGCCGAAGCCGCGACCGAAGCCGCGCTTGGCGCCGCGTCCGAAGCCGGGTCCGAAGCCGCGACCGGCGGGGCCGAAGTTGTCGTCCTCGCTCCAGCCGAGGTTGAGCGCCATCTTCTCGAGGGTGGCCATGGTGGTGGCGTAGTCCTCGTCGGAGATGCCCTCGCGGGCCTTGTCGTTCAGCGTGTCGCGGTACTCGCGACCCAGCTGGTGCTTGCGGAACTCGATCGCGCGGAGCCAGTGGCTGGGGCGGGGGGCAGTTGTTTCGTTGGGGGTGTTCGCGGATGCGATTCGCCAGATCGAGCACGCCCTTCTGGCCCTGCGCACGGGCGGTCGACGCCACGGCGGACCGCGCGGCGCCGGCCGTGGACCGTGGGGTGCCGGGCACGACCACGGAGACGGGCACGGGGATAGCCACGAACACGCGGATGCCGGGCACGACCACTCGCACGGCCGCGGGCCTTGGGGTGCTGGCCGCCCGCCGTGGGGTGACGGCCCACCCCCCTGGGCCGGTGGTCACCACGGACCCCCCGGACTCGCGGGCGCGGCCCGGTTCCGCATGCTCGAGGTGCTCGAGTCAGCGGCTCCCGAGACGCGCATGGGCATCTCCGAGGTGGCGGCCGCGATCGGCGTCGATCAGCCCCGCGCCAGCCGGCTGGTCAACGATGCGGCCGAGCGCGGCCTGGTGCTGCGTTCCGCCGACCCGCGGGATGCCCGCCGCAGCGTCATCGCGTTGACCGACGCCGGCCGGGCGCTCCTGGACTCGGCACGGGCATCCCGTCGCAGTGCGGTCACGGAGGCGCTCGCCGACTTCACCGACGACGAGACGCAGGCGCTCGCCGCGCTGCTCACGCGTCTCGCTGCGGCCTGGCCGCAGGCGCCGCGCTAGCCGCGCGCCCGCTCAGTACGAGAAGCCGAGCTCGGCGGGGTACTCGCCGAGGGCGGTGAGCTGCGTGGCCGCGGCCTGCAGGTGCGCCAGCGTCAACCCGAGAGTGCCCGGCCCGAAGCTCACCCGCGACACCCCCAGCTCGGCGAGGGTCGCGAGCGGCGGAGCACTGGGGTTGGCGATCACCGACACGCGCCCGTCGATGTGCTCGATGGCCCACGAGATCGACTCCTCGTCGCGCACGCCGAGCATGAAGATCACGTCGGCCCCCGCGGCGAGGTAGGCGTTGGCACGAGCGATTGCGTCGTCCCGGGTTCCGCCGCGCACGAGCGCATCGACCCGGGCGTTGAGCACGATCGGGATGCCCGTGGCCTCCCCCGCGCGCCGCACCGCCGCCACGCGCTCCACCGCCAGCTCGTGCGGGAACAGCGCGTCGGGTCCGCTGCTGTCCTCGAGGTTGAGCCCCACGGTGCCGGTCGCGATGAGCTGCTCGACGTGGTGCTGCACGGTCGCGGCATCCGTCGCATAGCCGCGCTCGAAGTCGACGGAGACCGGCAGCTCGACTGCGGCGACGACCCGGCGGGCCGCATCCAGGGCCTCATCGAGGGTGAGCCCCTCGCCGTCGTCGACCCCGTGCGCATAGCTGACGGCGTGGCTGGCGGTGGCGATCGCGCGCACGCCGGGGGCGGCAGCCACGATGCGGGCCGTCACGGCATCCCAGACATTGGTGACGATGAGCGGGTCGCCGGGAACGTGCAGTGAGTTGAGCAGTCGGGCCTTCTCCAGTTGGGTCATGCCCTCAGCCTGACGGGTGGATGCTGCCACCGCCAGCGACTTTCGGACAGCAGCGTCAGCGCACCCGCACGTGCTTGGGGATCTTCACGAAGAGCAGCGCGACGGCACCGACCAGCAGCACGAGCGCGATACCCAGCACACCGTAGATCGTCGCGCCGAAGGCGACGATGAACAGCGTCCAGAGCGCGGGGGAGATGAAGCTGGCCACCCGGCCGGTCGTCGCGTACAGGCCGAACACCTCGCCCTGTCGACCCTCGGGCGTCACGCGGGCCAGGAGCGAGCGGCTGGCCGCCTGGGCGGGGCCGACGAACGCGGAGAGGATGAGTCCGCCCGCCCAGAAGACGGCAGTGCCGGTGTCATGAAGCGCGAAGATCACCACGGCCATGGCAACCAGGCCGAACAGGGCGAACAGGATGACCGCCTTCGGGCCGACCATGTCGTCGATGCGGCCCGCGATGATCGTGGAGATTCCGGCGACGATGTTGGCCGCGATGCCGAAGATCATGACTTCGTTGGCAGTGAAGCCGAACGCCACGGCGGCGAGGATGCCGCCGAAGGCGAAGACTCCGGCGAGCCCGTCGCGGTAGATCGCGCTGGCGATGAGGAACCACCCGGTCGACGCCGACTCCTTGAAGAGCTTGCCGATGTCCTTGACCAGCACGACGTAGCTCTGGAAGAAGCCGATCTTCGCGATGTCGGGCCGCGCGGCCGGAGCCTCGGGAACGTTGAAGAAGAGCGGCAGCGAGAACAGGATCGTCCAGACACCCGCGCCGACGGCGATGAGGCGGTACGCGAGCCCGTTGGAGGTGTCCAGACCGAACCAGTCCGCGAAGGTCAGGATGACGACGATGACCAGAGCGACGATTCCGCCGATGTAGCCAAGGCCCCAGCCGAGACCGCTGACCTTGCCGATCGTCTTGCGTGTCGACACCTGCACGAGCATCGCGTTGTAGTTGACCCCGGCGATCTCGGAGACGACGGCACCGAGCGCGAGGAGGCTGGCGCCGAGCCAGAAGTAGGCGGGCTGGGCGAAGACGAAGAACAGCCCGAACTGGATCAGCGCGAGGATGCCGGTGAACAGCAGCAGGAGGCGCTTCTGCATGCCCGAGGCATCCGCTCGCTGGCCGAGCACCGGGGCGAGCAGGAAGATCAGCACACCGGCCAGCGTGGTGGCGAGTCCGTAACCGGCCGTGAGACCCGCGAGCGCCTGCTCCTTGACGGCATCACCGTCGGGGAGGGCGGCGATGTCCGCCGGCAGGAAGTTGTCGGAGACGAGGTACAGCGAGGCGAAGACGAAGGTGAGGATCACCGAGTTGAACGGCTGAGTCGCCCAGTCCCACATCGCCCAGGAGATCACCTGCTTGCGCGGAACCACCTTGTCGTCATCGGCGACCCTGCCGACCGCGCCCACCGCAAGGGTGTCGGCGGCGACCGGGATCTTCGATTCGGTGGGCTTCACAGCGTCGGGTAGCTCGTCCGTCATGCTCACACGCTAGTGGCTGGAGGTGTTCTCCACGTGAACTTTTCTGACCCAACCCTGAGCGGTGGTGTGAATGAGCACGAGCGTGATCGCGGCCAGCACCGAGTTGCGGAATGCCGGGTCGAGACCGTTCCACGCGGTGGAGCGCCACATCTGGAACCATTCCCCGCCGACGGTGATGAATCCGCCGAAGAACAGCACGATGATCATGAGCAGGCCGATGCTCGACCAGATGCGTGCGGAGTCGAACGTTCCCCGGGTGATGAGGGCTCGCAGCCACAGCACACAGGCCCCGATGAGCACGATCGCTGCGAGGCTCTCCCAGATGATCAGCCCGATGTACGCCACGTTCCACACCACGGGATCGGTGATCGCGCGCCACATGACATCCGGGTCGAGCCCGGTGCCGTCGGCCGCCCCGAAGTTGGTGGTGTCCATCGAGAGCACGTGCTTGACGAACTCGAAGTTGGTGCCGTAGTCGGTGATGTTGCCGAGCGCCACCAGGAAGATGTAGAGCGCATTGCACGCCACCAGCACGGCGACGGCGAAGGGCAGCGAGCCGAGCCGCTGCCACCAGACGGGGTTCTCAGAGGTCGAGGTCACGTGTGCACTGTAGGCCCCGAACGGATGCTACGTCACCTTGAGCCGAGTCGACTCAACTTCGACTTGACAGAAGTTATCCACAGGTTGCAAACTTGATACATCGCGGCTCAGGTTTGGGAGCGCGAGCAGACCACAAGCACCACAAGCAAGGAGATAGAGCACATGGCTCGAGCAGTAGGAATCGACCTGGGAACCACCAACTCGGTGGTCGCAGTTCTCGAAGGTGGAGAACCCACCGTCATCGCCAACGCCGAAGGCTTCCGCACCACCCCCTCGGTGGTGGCCTTCACCAAGGACGGTGAGACGCTCGTCGGTGAGACCGCCAAGCGCCAGGCCGTCACCAACGTCGACCGCACCATCGCCTCCGTGAAGCGCCACATGGGCACGGACTGGAAGCAGGACGTCGACAGCAAGAAGTACACCGCGCAGGAGATCTCCGCGCGCATCCTGGCCAAGCTCAAGCGCGACGCTGAGCAGTACCTCGGCGAGCCGGTGACCGACGCGGTCATCACGGTTCCCGCGTACTTCAACGACGCCGAGCGCCAGGCCACCAAGGAGGCCGGCGAGATCGCGGGCCTCAACGTGCTGCGCATCATCAACGAGCCGACCGCGGCTGCGCTCGCCTACGGCCTCGACAAGGGCAAGGAGGACGAGCTCATCCTCGTCTTCGACCTCGGTGGTGGAACCTTCGACGTCTCCCTCCTCGAGGTGGGCAAGGACGACGACTTCTCGACCATCCAGGTCAAGGCCACTGCCGGTGACAACCGCCTGGGTGGCGACGACTGGGACTCCCGCGTCGTCGACTACCTGATCAAGCAGTTCAAGGCCACGACCGGCGTTGACGTCTCGGGCGACAAGATCGCCAAGCAGCGTCTGAAGGAGGCCGCGGAGCAGGCGAAGAAGGAGCTGTCGAGCCAGACCTCGACCACCATCCAGCTGCCCTACCTCTCCCTCACGGAGAACGGCCCCGCCAACCTCGACGAGACGCTCACGCGCGCCAAGTTCGAGGAACTGACCGCAGACCTGCTCGAGCGCACCAAGAAGCCGTTCAACGACGTCATCAAGGAAGCCGGAGTCAAGCTGTCGGATGTCGCACACGTCGTGCTCGTGGGTGGTTCCACCCGCATGCCCGCCGTCGTGGATCTCGTGAAGAAGCTCACCGGTGGTCAGGAGCCCAACAAGGGCGTCAACCCCGACGAGGTCGTGGCCGTGGGCGCTGCCCTGCAGGCCGGCGTGCTGAAGGGCGAGCGCAAGGACGTTCTGCTCATCGACGTGACCCCCCTGAGCCTCGGTATCGAGACCAAGGGCGGCATCATGACGAAGCTCATCGAGCGCAACACCGCCATCCCCACCAAGCGCAGTGAGACGTTCACCACGGCCGACGACAACCAGCCGTCCGTGGCGATCCAGGTCTTCCAGGGCGAGCGGGAGTTCACCCGGGACAACAAGAACCTGGGCACGTTCGAGCTCACCGGCATCGCACCCGCGCCCCGCGGCATCCCGCAGGTCGAGGTCACCTTCGACATCGACGCGAACGGCATCGTGCACGTGTCTGCCAAGGACAAGGGCACCGGCAAGGAGCAGTCGATGACGATCACCGGAGGCAGCTCGCTGTCGAAGGAGGACATCGAGCGCATGGTGCGCGAGGGTGAGGAGCACGCCGCCGAGGACAAGGCACGCCGCGAGGCCGCCGAGACCCGCAACACGGCTGAGCAGCTCGCCTACTCGACCGAGAAGCTGATCAAGGACAACGAGGACAAGCTGCCCGCCGACGTCAAGACCGACGTGCAGGCCGATGTGGATGCCCTCAAGTCCGCTCTCGCCGGTGACGACGAGGCCGCGGTGAAGTCCGCGTTCGACACCCTCACCGCGAGCCAGCAGAAGCTCGGCGAGGCGATCTACGCATCCGGACAGGCCGCGCCTGCCGACGGCGAGACCGCCGAGCCCGCGACCGAGAGCAGCGACGAGGACATCGTCGATGCCGAGGTTGTCGACGACGAGCCCGAGGACGGCAAGAAGTAGCCCATGTCTGACAACAACGACGAACGACACGAGAACGAGGAGCCGGTCATCCGCGACAAGCGGAGGATCGATCCCGAGACCGGCGATGTTCGCGAGCCTGACGCTGCGGCGGTGGGGGATGACACCCCCGCCGCCGAGGCGGTCGACGCCGATGGTGCCGACGCTGCCGAGGAGCTGAGCGACGCCGACCAGGCGCTGCTCGACCAGGCCGCACAGGACCTCGTCGCCGAGATGCGCTCCGACATGCTGCGCGCACAGGCCGAGCTGGTGAACTTCCGCACCCGTGTGGAACGTGACCGGGCGGCCAACCGCGAAGCAGTGATCGCCGAGGTCATCCGCTCGCTGCTGCCCGCACTCGACGATCTGGCCCGGGCCGAGGCGCACGGTGATCTCATCGAGGGCGCTCCGCTCACGATCATCGCCCAGAAGTTGCGGGGCGCTTTCGAGAAGTACGGATTGCGTCAGATCGGCGAGAAGGGCGAAACCTTCGACCCCGCCTTCCACGAAGCAGTCGTGCAGTTGCCCAGCCCGGATGTCACGGTCAACACCATCGCGGACGTCATCGAGCCCGGCTATGTTTTGGGGGACCGCCTCGTGCGGCCCGCGAAGGTGGCCGTGTCGGTTCCGGCCGAGTAAGAGGAGTCACCATGGCCAGTCAGGACTGGTTCGACAAGGACTTCTACGCCGTGCTCGGAGTATCGAAGGATGTCTCCGAGGCGGACCTCAAGAAGACCTACCGCAAGCTCGCGCGCCAGTATCACCCGGACTCCAACCCGGGGGATGCGAAGGCCGAGGCCAAGTTCAAGGAGATCAGCGAGGCCCACTCGGTGCTCTCCGACCCGGAGATGCGTCGTGAGTACGACCAGATCCGGGCGATGGGCTCCGGCGCGCGATTCGCGCCCAGTAGCGGTGCCAACGGCGGCTTCGAGGATGTCTTCGGTGGCATGTTCGGAAACCGCGGCACCTACCAGGGCACGAGCTTCGAGGACCTCCTGGGCGGCATGTTCGGCGGCTCGAATCAGGGCTTCCGCACCGGTCCCACGGCCGGTCGGGATGTGACCGCGTCGACGACCCTGGACTTCGTGACGGCCATCAAGGGCGAGACGATCAAGCTCCAGCCCGCCGGCGGCGCCCCGATCAACGTCAAGATCCCTGCGGGGGTCAGCGACGGCCAGAAGATCAAGCTGAAGGGCAAGGGCGAGCCGAGCCACGACGGCGGTGCGCCCGGCGACCTGGTGCTCACGGTCACGGTGCGCAAGCATCCGGTGTTCGAGCGCGACGGCCTGAACCTTCGAGTCGAGGTTCCGGTGACCTTCGCCGAGGCCGCGCTCGGCGCGACCATCGAGGTGCCGACGCTGGGCGGCGAGCCGGTGAAACTGCGGGTCGCCGCGGGAACGCCCGGCGGGCGCATCCTTCGGGTCAAGGGCCGAGGGGTCACGACAGCCAAGGGCACCGGCGACCTGCTCGCCGAGGTGCAGGTGGCGGTTCCGGGCAGGGTTCCGGATGACGCTGCCGCTCACCTTCGCGCGTTCGAGGCGGCCATGCCGCAGGAGAACCCGCGGGCCGAGTTGCTCGCCAAAGCGAGGAGTGACCACTGATGTCAGCGCCGCTCGATGAGTTCTCGCCGGTCTTCGCGATCGCGGTTGCCGCCGAGCTCGCGGGCATGCATCCGCAGACCCTGCGTCAGTACGACCGCCTCGGACTCGTCAGCCCCACCCGCACGGCGGGGCAGTCACGCCGCTACTCGATGCGGGATGTCGCACAGCTGCGCGAGATCGCGTCCCTGAGCGCTCAGGGGCTCAACCTCGAGGGCATCAAGCGCATCCTCGAGCTGGAGAACCAGGTGGCAGCACTGTCGGGCCGCGTGCGAGAACTCGAGCACGCCCTCGCGGACGAGCTACTCGCCCGACCGGGACGACGCGTCTTCGCGGCCGGCGGATCGGGCGAGGTCGTGTCGATCAAGGCCGGTTCGCGAGTGGCGAAGTCCAACCAGGTCGTCGTGTGGCGACCGCTGCGCCGAGGCTGAGCGACATGACCGGGGAGCAGCTCGACACGATCGACGACCGGGTGCTCTCGGGGCTGCGCCGCTGGCCGGACGTCGAGGCGCCGAACCTGCACGCGGTCGACGCGAGCGACCGACTCATTCTCGATGAGGCGGCCGCGGCGATCGCCGAGTCCGGGCCCGGCGAAGTCGTCGTGATCGGGGACGCGTATGGTGCGCTGACCATCGGTGCCGCCGCTATCGGCGCGACGGGCATCCGGGCGTTCCAGGACTCGATCGTGGGAGAGCGGGCACTCGCGGCCAACGCCGCCGGTGCCGTCGACTACGTGAGCCTGCCGCTTGGCGCCGACCTGCTGCGCGGCGCACGCGTCGTGCTGATGCAGCTGCCGCGCTCGCTGGCCGAGCTCGACGAGCTGGCCGCGTGGATCGCATCGGCAGCCGACCCCGCTGTGCGGGTATATGCCGGCGGACGCATCAAGCACATGACTACGGCCATGAACGAGGTGTTGGCACGGTACTTCGGGCGGGTCGACGTGACTCACGCGCGTCAGAAGTCGCGCGTGCTGATCGCATCGCAGGCACTGCCGAGTGAGCCGCCGACTATCGCGCGGGAGTTCCATACCGATCTCGGCATATGGGTGTGCGCCACCGGCGCGACCTTCGCCGGCACGCGCATCGACATCGGGACGCGCGCCCTGCTCGCGGTGCTGCCCACTGTGGCTCCGGATGCCACAACCGCAGCAGACCTCGGCTGCGGCTCCGGCGTGGTCGCCGCCGTTCTTGCGCAGGCACGGCCCGAGCTGGCTGTGCTGGCCAGCGACGTCTCGGCGGGCGCCGTGGCATCCGCTCGGGCGACGGCCGAAGCCAACGCGCTCACGAACGTGACGGTGACCCGGGACGATGCCCTCGGTGACCAGCCCGACGCGAGCCTCGACCTGGTGGTGCTGAACCCGCCGTTCCACCTCGGGGCGACCGTGCACACCGGTGCCGCCTCGAAGCTGTTCGCCGCCGCGGCTCGCGTGCTGAAGCAGGGCGGCGAACTCGTCACCGTCTACAACTCGCACCTCGGCTACCGAGCCGAGCTGACCAGAGTCGTCGGGCCGACCGACGAACTCTCCCGCACCTCCAAATTCACCGTCACACGATCAAGGAAGAACTGATGGCCAACATGCAGGGTGCCCCCGGCACCGACGAAGAGCAGAAGACCGCGCTTCAGCAGTACGGCGTGAATCTCACCGACATCGCGCGCAGCGGCAAGCTCGACCCGGTGATCGGGCGTGACGCCGAGATCCGCCGCGTGAGCCAGGTGCTGACTCGCCGCACCAAGAACAACCCCGTGCTCATCGGCGAGCCCGGCGTCGGCAAGACCGCCGTCGTCGAGGGACTCGCCCAGCGCATTGTCGCCGGCGACGTCGCCGACTCGCTCAAGGACAAGCAGCTCGTGTCGCTCGACCTTGCCGCACTCGTGGCCGGCGCGAAGTACCGCGGCGAGTTCGAGGAGCGACTCAAGGCCGTGCTCAAGGAGATCAACGACTCCGACGGGCAGATCATCACCTTCATCGACGAGCTGCACACCCTCATGGGCGCGGGCGGCGGCGAGGGCTCGGTCGCGGCAGCGAACATGCTGAAGCCCATGCTCGCGCGCGGCGAGCTGCGCCTCATCGGTGCGACCACGCTCGACGAGTACCGCCAGTACATCGAGAAGGATGCCGCGCTGGAGCGCCGGTTCCAGCAGGTGTTCGTGGGGGAGCCGAGCGTCGAAGACACTGTCGCGATCCTGCGCGGACTCAAGGAGCGCTACGAGGCGCACCACAAGGTGACGATCGCCGACTCCGCGCTGGTCGCGGCGGCGACGCTCAGCAACCGGTACATCACCGGACGCAAGCTGCCGGACAAGGCCATCGACCTGATCGATGAGGCCGCGTCACGGCTGAAGATGGAGATCGACTCCAGCCCGACCGAGATCGACCAGCTCAAGCGCGCCGTCGACCGGCTGCGCATCGAGGAGCTCGCGCTCAAGAAGGAGAAGGACGACGCGTCGAAGGCTCGCCTCGAGAAGCTGCGGGAGGACCTCGGCGAACGCCAGAAGGAGCTCGACGCACTGGAGGCACGCTGGAAGGCGGAGAAGGCATCCCTCACCGGTGTCGGCGACCTGAAGACCCAGCTCAACGACGCACGCATCGATCTCGACCGCGCGATGCGCGAGGGCGACTACCAGAAGGCGTCGAAGCTCAACTACGAGACGATCCCCAAGATCGAGGCCGCGCTGGTGACCGCGGAGTCCTCCGAGCCGGTCGGCCCGCGCATGGTCAACGATCAGGTCACCGAGGAGGACATCGCCAGCGTGGTGGCGGCGTGGACGGGCATCCCGGTCGATCGCTTGACCCAGGGTGAGACCGAGAAGCTGCTGCACCTCGAGGCCGAACTGGGCAAGCGCCTGATCGGCCAGAAGGATGCCGTCGCCGCCGTCTCCGAGGCGGTGCGCCGCACGCGCGCTGGCATCTCCGACCCCGACCGGCCGACGGGCTCGTTCCTGTTCCTCGGCCCGACTGGTGTGGGCAAGACGGAACTCGCGAAGGCGCTCGCCGAGTACCTGTTCGACGACGAGAAGGCCCTCGTGCGCATCGACATGAGCGAGTACGGGGAGAAGTTCTCCGTGTCCCGGCTCGTCGGTGCCCCTCCCGGGTACATCGGCTACGAGCAGGGCGGCCAGCTGACTGAAGCGGTGCGGCGTCGGCCGTACTCAGTGATCCTGCTCGACGAGGTCGAGAAGGCGCATCCGGAGGTCTTCGACATCCTGCTCCAGGTGCTGGATGACGGTCGCCTCACCGACGGGCAGGGGCGCACCGTCGACTTCCGCAACGTGATCCTGATTCTCACGTCGAACCTCGGCAGTCAGTTCATCACCGACCAGAACCTCCCCTGGGAGGAGCGCAAGCGCGTTGTCAACGAGCTCGTGCGCCAGTCGTTCAAGCCCGAGTTCATCAACCGTCTCGACGACATCGTGGTGTTCGCGCCGCTGTCGACCGATGACCTCAGCCAGATCGTCGAGCTGTACATCGACCGCCTCGCCCGTCGCCTGGGTGATCGTCGCCTCGAGCTGGCGGTGACCCCGGATGCCCGCACCTGGCTCGCCGAGCGCGGCTACGACCCGGTGTACGGTGCGCGCCCGCTGCGGCGGCTCATGCAGCGCGAGATCGACGACAAGCTCGCTCGCGCGCTGCTGTCCGGCGAGATCCGCGACGGCGACACCGTGCTCGTGGGTGTGGCGGAGAACGGTGACGGGCTGACGGTCGCGCGGCTCGAGGGCTGAGGCGCGCGCGGCCGGAGTGGTCCCGGCGTCGCGAGCCCGCGCCCTCACGCCAGGAGTCCGATTCCCACGTAGGCCGCAGTGGGGCCTCTCCCACGTAGGACGGAGTGTGTCCTTCGAACGACTCCGCGAACTCAGGACATTAGTTAGCCGCAATAACAAATGTCCTGAGTTCAGGGAACGGTTGGAAGGGGACACCTGGGCGGGGCGGATGCAGTCAGTCCGACACCGCCGCTGAGGCGCGCGCGTAGGCTGGGAGCATGCGCGCAACGGTGATTCACGGGGAACGAGACATCCGCTTCGAGGAGGTCGCTGACCCGACTCTGAGCACCGGCGGCGACGCGATCGTGCGGGTCGTCGCGGCGTGCGTGTGCGGGTCCGACCTGTGGCCGTACCGCGGCATCACCCCGACCCCGCGCCCCAAGCGCATCGGGCACGAGTTCGTGGGAATCGTCGAGGCGATCGGTCACGACGTGCTCACCATCTCCGTCGGCGACTTCGTGATCGCGCCCTTCTACGACTGCGACATGACCTGCATCAACTGCCTCAACGGCGTGAGCACCTCGTGTCTGCACGGCGGCTGGTGGGGCTCGGATGACCGCCTCGGCGGCTTCGCGGACGGCGCGCAGGGCGAGCGTGTGCGTGTGCCCCACGCCGACGGATCACTCGTGGCGACCCCCGGAGCGCCGGCCGAGCACCTCGTGCCGAGCCTGCTCACGCTCGCGGACGTTATGGGCACTGGCCACCACGCCGCGGTGTCCGCTGGCGTTACGCACGGCTCCACCGTTGTGGTGGTCGGCGACGGTGCGGTCGGGCTCTGCGCTGTGCTGGCCGCGAAGCGGCTCGGGGCATCCCGCATCGTGGCCATGTCACGGCACGCCGACCGGCAAGCCGTCGCCCGTGAGTTCGGCGCGACCGACATCGTGGAGGAGCGCGGCACCGAGGGTATCGCGCGCATCAAGGAACTGTTCGACGGAGTTGGCCCCGACTGCGTGCTCGAGTGCGTCGGCACGAAGGAGTCGATGGACCAGGCGCTGCGGTCGGCGCGTCCGGGCGGGATGGTCGGCTATGTCGGCGTGCCCAACGGCGGCGCCGAGCTGCCGATCGGGCTGATGTTCGGCACCAATGTCGGAGCCAACGGCGGCGTCGCGCCGGTGCGCAACTACATCGACGAGCTGCTGCCCGAGGTGCTCGACGGCAGACTCAACCCGGGTCGCGTCTTCGACCTCGAGCTGCCGATGACCGAGGTCGCCGAGGCCTACGCGGCCATGGACGAGCGCCGCGCGATCAAGGTGCTGCTGCGCCCCTAGGTGTTACGCCGGAACTGCCAGGCGCACCAGGGTGGTGCCCAGGAAGAACACCCCGACCGACAGCAGGCAGGCGATGAGGGCTACGAGCCACGAGCGTTTGCGGCGCGCGATCCACACGACCGACACGATGATTCCCGCGAGCGCGACGACCGGCGTGCCAATCATCACGATGAGAGTTCCCAAGCTGATCACCATGTAATTGCACGACGACGAATCCGCGCAGCCGAGCGCCGAGACGCTCAGCCCGAAGCTGACGATCACGAAGACACCCGTGAGAATCAGCAGAAGCAGCAGCAGGAAGATCGTGAGGAAGAAGTCCCAACTGCGTGGAGGGCGACCCTCCGGGGTGTACTCGACAAAACCTTCGTTGCTCATGCTGATAGCTCCGTTCTCGGTGCCAGTTCGGTTCTCAGCGCCGCGAGGAACGCGTCGATGTCGTGCTCGGTCGTGTCGAACGCCGTCATCCAGCGCACCTCACCGGTGGCCGGGTTCCAGTCGTAGAACCGGAAGCTCTCGCGAAGCCTATCGGCCACGCCGGGAGGAAGGGTCGCGAACACCGCGTTGGCCCGGGTCTCCTGCGTAAAACTCACTCCGGAGATCGAGCCCGTCGAGATCTCTTCCTCAAGCCCCGCACGCAGCCGGGCCGCCATCGCATTCGCGTGCGACGCGCTACGCAGCCACAGCCCGTCGGAGAGAAGCGCGATCAGCTGAGCGGAGACAAAGCGCATCTTCGACGCGAGCTGCATGTTGAGCTTGCGCAGATAGATCAGTCCGTCGGATGCCGCCGGGTTCAGCACCACGATCGCCTCGCCGTACAGCAAACCGTTCTTGGTGCCGCCGAAGCTCAGGATGTCGACCCCGGCATCCGTGGTGAACTCCCGGAAGCCGACGCCCAGTGCGGCGGCCGCGTTGGAGATGCGCGCGCCATCCATGTGAAGCACCATGCCGCGCTCGTGGGCGTAGTCGGCGATGGCTCGCACCTCGTCGACGCTGTACAACGTTCCGAGTTCGGTGGTCTGGGTGATGCTCACGGCGAGCGGTTGCGCACGATGCTCGTCGCCCCAGCCCCACGCCTCCTCGCCGATGAGGTCGGGGGTGAGCTTGCCATCCGGGGTGGGCACGGGCAGCAGCTTGAGGCCGCTGATGCGCTCGGGGGCTCCACCCTCGTCGGTGTGGATGTGCGCGGTGGAGGTCGATACCACCGCGCCCCAGCGGGGCAGCACGCTGGTCAGGGCCGTGACGTTAGCGCCGGTGCCGTTGAACACGGGGAACGCCTCGGCCGTCTCGCCGAAGTGCTCGCGCATGACCTCCTGGAGCCTGGCGGTGTACACGTCCTCGCCGTAGGCGATCTGGTGGCCGCCGTTGGCCTCGGCGATCGCCGCGAGCACCTCCGGGTGCACGCCGGCGTAGTTGTCGCTGGCGAAACCGCGCAGCTGGGGATCGTGGAGTTGCGTCACTGCACCAGTCTGTCAGGTGCAGGATGTGTGGTGGGGGATCGAGAACGGAGGACGACATCGCTGCCAGTGACCCGCACGCGGCCGACCCGCACGCTGCGACGGAGCCCGGACTTGCCGCGCGCATCCGGACCGTGCTCTCCGAGTCGGCGATCTACGGCGTGATTCTCGTCTCGGCGCTGATCATCGTCACGGGCCAGAAGTCCGACACCTCGTGGGACACCTTCCTGAAGGTGCTCGGCACGATCCTCGTCTTCTGGGTCGCGCACGTGTTCGCGGTGGTCGTCTCGAACCTCGGACTTGCGGTCGGTGGTGACAAGTCGTTCGGGGCGCTCCTGCTCTACGGCGTGCGGCACTCGAGCGGGCTGCTGCTCGGTGCGCTGATTCCGTTGCTGGTGATCCTTCTCGGCGCCGTCGGGGTGCTCTCGGATGACACAGCCGTCTGGGCTGCACTGTGGATCGACGCTGTGCTGCTGGGCGTGATCGGCTACCTCGCCGTCGCGCGCATGACCCCGAAGCCCTGGGCACGAGCGGTTGGCGCGGCCGTAACCGCCCTACTGGGTGTCGTCATCATGCTGATGAAGGTGCTCATCCACTGAGCCCGACTACAGCGTGAAGCGCGCCCCGTTGAGCTCGGCAGCCGGCTCGTCCCAGAGGGTGACGATGCGGTCGGCGAGCACCTCGACGGGCGTGCCGTCGGGCCCGAGTGACCCCACGGCCAGAATCACGGATGCCGCGGTGCCCCCCTTCGCGAACCCCGACGCCGCGCTGCGCGCCCACGCCTCCGCTGCGGACTTCGCCGCGACGTAGTTCGCATTGGACCAGGTCGGCGCCTCCACGGAGGTCGACGACACCATCACCAGCCGCCCTGCGGGCGAGGCCTTGAGGTCCTCGAAGAAGGCGCGGCTCGTGTTGCGGAACGTCTCAACCACCCGCGACTCCAGCCACGCCCAGTCGTCATCGGCGCGGCCCGCGCGCCAGCCGCCCACCAGGTGCACGACGCCATCGATCGGCCCGTGCTCGGCGTGGATGCGGGACGCGAGACTGTCCACGCCGCGGGGGCTTGCGAGGTCGCACTCGTAGCGGGATACGGCGGGGACCTCGGCGAGGCGGCGCAGGTCGGAGCCGACGGCGAGCACCCGGGCACCGGCATCCGTCAACCGGGTGGCGACGGCGCGGCCGGAGTCGTTGGAGGCGCCGGCCACGAGCACGAGCCGGTTGAGTAGGCCGGAGGCCGTATCGAAACCCTCGTCGGGTTGGTTTCGATACGCGGCTGCGCCGCTACTCAACCAGCGCTCCGGTGATCCCCGACGTCGACTCGATCACGTCGGTCATCTTCTTCGAGAGCGCCTCGTAGAACATCGACAGCGGAAACTCGTCGTCCATGACAGCGTCGGTGAGCTCGCGCGGCAGTCCCTCGAGCGCCAGATCGCGCACCGCCCACTTCGACGCGGGGTGCGGCGTGAGCGTGCCCGCGACGAGGTCGTAGGCGGCGAGCCAGTGGGCGATCTTGGGTCGGTCGATCGACTTCCAGTACAGGTCGTTGATCGCGTCGGAGAGCTCCACCACGACGTCGGGCACCTCGGCCCAGTCGATCGTGAGCTGGGTGTCTGTCCAGTGCAGCACGTGGTGCTGGTGCAGCCAGGCGAACAGCAGCTGGCCGCCGAGCCCGTCGTAGTTGCGCACACGTGAACCGGTGATCGCGAACCGGAAGATGCGGTCGAAGATCACGGCGTACTGCACGAGCTTGGCGTGCGACCGCGTGTTCTCGTCGGTCTCGGGCGCGCGCTCCAACCGCACCGCCTCACGGAACGCCGTGAGGTCGCACCGCAGCTCCTCCAGCGAGTACAGGAAGTACGGCATGCGCTGCTTGATCATGAACGGGTCGAACGGCAGGTCGCCGCGCATGTGGGTGCGGTCGTGGATGAGGTCCCACATCACGAAGGTCTCCTCCGTGAGCGCCTGGTCGTCGAGAAGAGCCGCGGCATCCTCGGGCAGGTCCAGCTTCGTGATCTCGGATGCCGCGCGCACCACCCGACGGAACCGTGCGGCCTCGCGGTCGGCGAAGATCGCCCCCCACGTGAAGTGCGGGATCTCGCGCATCGCGACCGTCTCGGGGAACAGCACGGCCGAGTTGGTGTCGTAGCCCTCGGTGAAGTCCAGGAACCGGATCGGCACGAACAGCGCGTTCGAGTACTCGCCCGCCTCGAGGTCGGCGATGAACTCGGGCCAGATCACCTCGATGAGCACCGCCTCGACGCGACGGTCACTGGAGCCGTTCTGGGTGTACATCGGGAAGACGACCAGGTGGCGCATCCCGTCGACGCGGTCGCGCTGCGGCTGGAAGGCGACGAGCGAGTCGAGGAAGTCGGGCTCGCCGAACCCGCCCTCGGCCCAGCGGGCGAAGTCGGCGTCGAGCGCGGTGAGGTAATCGGCATCGTGCGGGAAGTGCCCGGCCAGCTCGCGGATATCGGCGCGGATGGTCGCGATCAGGGCCCGGCAGTCGCCGTGCATGGTGGCGTCGGGGATGCTGCCGTCCTTGACCTGATGCGTGCGCAGCGAGCTGACAGCCGACTTGAGGCGACGCCAGGCGGGGAGGCCGACGATGTCCTCGACGACCTCGGGCTCTCCTATGATCGCGTCGCGTGTGGGGGTAACAGTGACTCGGGACATGGTTCACCTCCGATCCGAGATTCAGGAAACGTGCATCATTTCCAGCGTATTCGCACGGTCGTGGCGTTTGGTTGCGATTGACGAGAGAAACGTGCGTGAAACGCGGTCTCGACGCCGCATCCGGCGTGATGCCCCAGACTTGACCCATGCTGGGTGTGCTCGTGGGGTTCGCGATCATCGCCGCGGTCATCCTCGTGGGCTACATCGTGGGCCGGTCGGGCGTGCTCGGCGAGCGCGGTGGATTCGTGTTGGGCCGACTCGCCTTCTACGTGCTCGCGCCCTGCCTGCTGTTCACCACGCTGGCCGATGCCGATGTGCACGTACTGTTCTCGTCGCTGCTCTTCGTGTCGCTCACCGCGGCCGTCGTGTCAGCAGGAGTGTTCGTCGTGATCGCGCGGGCCTTCTGGAAGCGCCCCGTCTCGGAGACCGTCGTCGGCGCCCTCGGCTCCGGCTACGTCAACGCCAACAACATCGGCATCCCGGTCGCCGTCTACGTGCTGGGGGATGCCGCGACCTCCGCGCCCGTGATACTCCTGCAGTTGCTGCTCTTCGCGCCCATCGCGCTCACGATCCTCGACGTGCAGGCGCGCGGCCACGCCTCGATCCGGCGCATCCTGCTCGGGCCGGTGACCAACCCGATCATCCTCGGGTCGCTACTGGGCGTGCTGCTCTCGATCTTCCAGGTGCGGCTGCCCGACGCCGTCATGGAGCCCTTCCACCTGATCGGTGCGGCCGCGGTTCCCGTCGTGCTCATCAGCTTCGGGATGTCACTGCACGGCACCCGCCCGCTGGCACCCGGGTCATCCCGCTGCGACGTGATTCTCGCCAGCACCCTCAAGCTCACCCTCATGCCGCTCGTGGCGTGGCTGGTCGGCAGCTTCGTCTTCGGCCTCAGCGGGCACCGCCTGTTCGCGGTGGTGGTGCTCGCCGCGCTGCCCGCCGCTCAGAACGTCTTCAACTACGCCCAGCGCTACGACCGCGGCGTGATCCTCGCCCGAGACGTCGTGCTCATCACGACAGCCCTCTCACTGCCGGTGCTGCTGGTGATCGCGGCGCTGCTCGCCCCTGCGGGCTGAGCGGCGCGCGGCGCGGCTGGACACCCGGGCCGCCCCAGACTCGCACTTCAGGAGAAATGCACGACACGCCGCCTAAGGGATGCCCGCGGCACGGCGTGTCGCACAGATCTCCTGAACGGCGAACGCGGGAGGTCAACGGAGCCGCGGGCCGAGCGCCGGGCGGCAGCCCTAGAGGAACATCGGCCGATCGTCGTCGTCTTCGACGTCGAGCGCGAGGTCGACCACGACGGGCACGTGGTCGCTGGGGGCGTCGCCCTTGCGCTCTTCGCGGATGATGCGGGCATCCGTCACCAGGGCATCGAACGCTCGCGAGCCGAGGATGAAGTCGATGCGCATGCCCTCGTTGCGGGGGAAGCGCAGCTGCTGGTAGTCCCAGTAGGTGTAGCCCTCGACGCCGCGGGAGCGCAGGGCATCCGTGAGGCCGGCGGCCTCGAGTGCTGCGAAGGCGTCGCGCTCGGGCTGGCTGACGTGGGTCTTGCCGGCAAAGGCGGCGATGTCCCACACGTCGTGATCGAAGGGCGCGATGTTGAAGTCGCCCATGAGCGCGAGGGGCAGGTCGGGCTCGGCGGCGAGCCACGCGCGCGTCTCGGTCGCGAGGTTGGCGAGCCACTCGAGCTTGTACGAGTAGTGCGGGTTGTCGAGCTCACGGCCGTTGGGCACGTAGAGGCTCCACAGCCGCACGCCCTCGACGGTCGCACCGATCGCTCGGGCCTCCTGCGGCAGCGTGCCGTCGTCGAAGGGCTTGCCGAAGCCGGGGGCCGACGGGAAGCCGATGGAGACATCCGTCAGGGGAAGGCGGCTCGCGATGGCCACACCGTTCCACTGGCTGAGGCCGTGCAGCTCGACCTCGTAGCCCGCCTCGGAGAACGCCTCGAACGGGAACTGCGCCTCGGTGCACTTGATCTCCTGCATGGCGAGCACGTCGACGTCTTCACGCATCGCCCAGTCGACGACCCGGCCGACCCGGCTTCTGATCGAGTTCACATTCCAGGTGGCGACGCGCATGACTCCACGCTACAAGCTTCAACCGACGCTCGAACCACGATCGGTTCGCCCCCGTACTGGGACGCGACAACGAGACATCCTCAGCCCTAGAGTGCGAGTGTGGTGGACCATGACGAGCTTCTTGACGCGGATGCCGCGGCGGCCGATCGCCGCGACCTGCGACGCATCGTAGTCATCACCACCATCTCGCTCGCGCTCGTCGTGCTGGCCAGCCTGCTGCTGGTCGCCAGTACCATCCACGTCTGAATCCGGCCTCGGATCGAGTCGCTAGGCTGGTCGGGTGACCGACGCCAGGCAGCAGCTCATCGATTTCATCGCGGCAGAAGCGGTGTTCCACGGTGACTTCACGCTCACCAGCGGCAAGAAGGCGACCTACTACGTCGACCTGCGCAAGGTCAGCCTCGACCACCGCGTCGCTCCCCTCATCGGCCAGGTCATGATCGACCTCATCGCCGATGTGCCCGATGTCTTTGCCGTGGGCGGCCTCACCATGGGTGCCGACCCGATCGCTGCTGCCGTGCTGCACCAGGGCGCCGCGCGCGGCCTCAGCTACGACGCATTCGTCGTGCGCAAGGAGCCGAAGGACCACGGCCGCGGCCGTCAGATCGAGGGCCCGGATCTCGCGGGCAAGCGCGTCATCGTGCTCGAAGACACCTCGACGACCGGGGGTTCGCCGCTCGCCGCCATCGAAGCCCTCAAGAAGGTCGGCGCCGAGATCGCCGGCGTCGCCGTGGTCGTCGACCGCAACACCGGCGCGCGCGAGCGCATCGAGGAGGCCGGTTATCCGTACTTCGCCGCGATCGGATTGGCCGACCTGGGGCTTCCCGGATGACGGACGACCGCACTCCGGACGACGAGCTCGACCCCAGCGACTGGCTGGCGAGTCAGTTCGGCGCTCCCGAGCCCGAGGTCGTGGCACCCGCGGATGCCCGCCCGCCCGTGACACCGCTGCAGCCTGTCGTGCCGCTGACCGCCGCGCCGCCGACTCCCGCCGCACCCCCAGCGGCGCCCGCTCCCGCCGTGCCGCCGTTCGCCGCCCCCGCTGCGCCGCCGCCCTCGTCCGGCGCGCCATTCCAGTGGGGACTGAGCCCGTCGGGCGCTTCCGACCCGGCGACCTCGGCGGCGCAGCAGCCCGAGCCACCGGCGCAGCCGCTGCCGTCGGTCCAGACGTTCCCGTCGGGGCAGACGTTCCCGCCGGCGCAGCCGCAGCCGGTCGTCGACCCGTTCGCGACGCAGGCGTTCCCGCAGCTTCCGCCGCAGCCTCCCACCCAGCCGTACGTGCCGCCCACCGCTCCACCCATTCAGCCACCCGCCGCCGACGCACCCCCCACCCTGCCGCCGACCCAGGCCTTCACTGCGCCGTTCGACCCGGGCGCAACCCAGGCGATGCCCGTGCAGGGCCAGGAACTCGAGCCGCAGGCGCCCGACCCGATGCGGTGGATGGCGGCTCCGGTCGATCCCGCGCTCGACGGGATGACGGAGGTGATCGAGGCTGAGATCGTGGGGCTCGCGACGCCCGAGGGCGAAGGGGTCGAGGCATCCGCGATCGATTCACTGTTCGGCGAGACGCAGTTCAAGGAGTATGCGGACGAGTTCATCCCCGCCCCGCCGCCGCGCGCGAACGCCGCCGGGGGCGGAGGCGGTGCGACGAAGCCGCCCGCAGGGCCGCGTGGCGCCCTGCCGCGCAACCAGAAGATCCTGCTGAGCGTGGCCGGCGGCCTGCTCGCCGTGCTCGCGCTGTTCGCACTGTTCCTCGTCGGCACCAAGCTCTCCGCAGTGCTCGGCCCCGCGCCCGCGGTCAGCACGCCCAGCCCGAGCCCCAGCCCGAGTTTCATCGTGCTGCCGATCGGCCCGGTCGCTCCCGGCGACTACCAGTGGGACGAACTGCTGGGCGGCGAGTGCCTGAAGCCCTTCGAATCGGCCTGGCAGGATCGCTACACGGTCGTCGACTGCACCGTGCCTCATCCGGCCCAGATGATCTACCGCGGCGAATTCGCCGACGAGGCCACCGCGCCCTACCCGGGCGTGGAGGAGCTGCAGAAGCGCATCAACCTGCTCTGCACGGCACCCACGGTCATCGACTACAGCAAGGCGGGTGCGGCTACCGACATCCAGGTGCAGGCGAGCTTCGCAGCGGATGCCGAGGACTGGGACACCGGCAACCGCACGTTCTACTGCTTCGTCAACCGCTCCGGCGGGGAGGATCTGACGCAGTCGATCGCAATTCCGCAGGTCGCGCCGACGCCGACGCCGCTACCGGCCGGTTGAGTAGTGCCACAGGCGCGTATCGAAACCCGGGTTGAGCAGCCCAAACGCGCGTATCGAAACCTAGCTCTCGCTCTCAACCGGCTCTGCGTCGAGCAGGTCGGCGACCGAATTGATGATCTCGTCGGGCCGGAACGGGTAGCGCTCGATCTCGGCCTGGTCGCTGATGCCGGTGAGCACGAGGATGGTGTGCAGGCCCGCCTCGATGCCGGCGACGATGTCGGTGTCCATGCGGTCGCCGATCATACCGGTGTTCTCGGAGTGCGCACCGATCTTGTTCATGGCCGAGCGGAACATCATGGGGTTCGGCTTGCCCACGACATAGGGCTCCTTGCCGGTGGCCTTGGTGATGAGGGCGGCGACGGCGCCCGTTGCGGGCATCGGGCCCTCGGGGCTCGGGCCCGTGGCATCCGGGTTGGTCACGATGAAGCGCGACCCGTCACCGATGAGACGGATGGCCTTGGTGATCGCCTCGAACGAGTAGTTGCGGGTCTCGCCGACGACCACGTAGTCGGGGTCGCGCTCGGTCATGATGAAGCCGACCTCGTGCAGCGCCGTCGTGATGCCAGCCTCTCCGATCACGAACGCCGAACCGCCGGGAATCTGCGAGTGCAGGAAGTCCGCGGTGGCCAGCGCCGATGTCCACAGGCTCTCCTCCGGCACCTCGAGGCCCGATGCCTTGAGTCGGGCGCTCAGGTCGCGTGGCGTGAAGATCGAGTTGTTGGTGAGCACGAGGAAGGGCTGGTCCTGGTCGCGCCACTGCTGCAGCAGGGCGCTCGCCCCGGGGATCGGCCGGTTCTCGTGGACGAGAACTCCGTCCATGTCGGTCAGCCAGCACTCGACATCCGCTCGCTTGCTCATGCCGCCATGGTACCGGCCCCGGTGGTCGAGCGAGTCGAGACCTAGGCGCGTGCGGCCGGGCGCCGCCTGCGCGACAACCACCGCTGCACCGCCAGCGTCAGGATGCCCGCCGTCGCGATCGCGCCGAGATTGATCCCCAGCTGAAGTGCTGATCCCCACGCCTCATCGGGCACGCCGTAGGCGATCGCGACCGCGACGTTACCGGCGGCCGGGACAGTGGTCACGGAGATGAGCACACCGATCAGCGCGCCCGACTTGGCGGTCGTCAGCGACAGGATGCCCGCGATACCCGCGAGGAACGCGATGACCCAGGACAGGGCATCCGGTCGCCAGATGAAGTCGGTGAGCGGGCGCGCACCGAGGAGCATCTCGCGTGTGACGAGCCCGCCCGCGTTGAGTGCGAGGGTTGACAGCACGGTCACGACGATGGCCACAGCGAAGCCGACGGTGAGTGCGAGCAGCGAGCGCCCGATCACCCGCGGACGGCGCCGGATCACGCCGACCGACAGGGCCGCGAGTGGCCCGAACTCGGGGCCGACCACCATGGCCCCGACGATCAGAATCGGCTGATCGAGCAGCACGCCGATGCCAGCGATGACGGTCGCGATCGACAGGAACAGCAGGAACGTGACCGAGAGCCGTGACTCCTCGCCGGTGCGCTGCTCGATCTCCTCCCAGACGACGGCGTCGTCGCCGGCGCCCGGTGCCGCCTTCTCCGCCTCGCTGCCTCGGCTGGAGAGGGCGACGCCCACTGCGTCGAGGGCGATCGACCCGTTCTTGTCGAGGCCCTTTGCCTTGAGCTCGCGCAGCACCTCGTTGGCTGACTCGCGGGCGACATCCGCGATCACGACGTCGCCGGCCGGGTCGACGGCGGCACCGCGATGCACGACGAGGTTCGCGACGGCTGGCTCAGCGACCAGGTACGAGAGCACTTCCTCGGTCGTCTCGGAGGGGCTGATCACCCTGAGGTGCATCACTCGAACACCACCCCCTCACCGAGTCGCGCGCGCATGGTTGCCAGCGCATCCGGATTCTCGTCGACGAGCACGAATCGACGGCCGAGGCTCGCCGCGACTGCGCCGGTCGTGCCGCTGCCGGCGAAGAAGTCGAGTACCCAGTCATCCGGTGCGCTCGATGCCTGGATGATGCGGCGCAGGATTCCCTCGGGCTTCTGCGTCGCGTACCCCGTCTTCTCCCTGCCGGTGGGTGACACGATGGTGTGCCACCACACGTCGGTGGGCAGCTTGCCGCGCTCGACCTTCTCCGGTGTGACGAGCCCGGGCGCCATGTACGGCTCGCGATCGACGGCCGCGTTGTCGAAGTGGTAGCTCTTCGGGTTCTTGACGTAGACAAGGATCGTGTCGTGCTTGGCCGGCCACTTGCGAGTCGCGCGGGCGCCGTAGTCGTAGGCCCAGATGAGCTCGTTGAGGAAGTTGTCGCGGCCGAACAGGGCGTCGAGCACGACCTTCGCGTAGTGCGCCTCGCGGTAGTCGAGGTGCAGGTAGAGCGTGCCGCGGTCGTCGAGCAGCCGCCACGCCTCCATGAGGCGGGGCTCGAGGAACTCCCAGTAGTCCGCGAACCGGTCGTCGTACTGGGTGAGGGTGCCCTTGATGGTCTCGTAGCTGCGGCCCTTGAAACCCGAGCGCGCGCCATCCGCGCTCTGCTTGGTGGTGATCGTCTGACGCCGCTGGGTGCGCCCGGTGTTGAACGGAGGATCGAGGTAGACCAGCCGGAAGCTCTCGTCGGGCAGGGTCGCCGTCACCGTGAGGTTGTCGCCGGCGATCACCAGGTTGGGTCCGTCGGGCGTCCAGGGCATGGGGCGAGATTAACAGCCGCACGTGGCCGCAGCGGACTCGACGCGCTCGCTCGGCGCCCCGAGCCCCGTGCCGCCCGAGCCCACCGTCACCCTGTGTCGATAACTCCTGCAATCCTCCGGTCGACGCGATCCCCTCTCGCGGAATACCGCCGCACTGCCGCGGCACCGCGGGAACCGTGCAGGAGTTACGAACATCGGGGGTTGGGGGGCGCCGAAGCCGTACGCTCGTACCCGTGACCGACGAGCCGAACCCGAGCCACGAGCTCACGACGCACGGCGTCGGCCCGTGGCGGGGGGAATGGCCCACCGAGGCGCACTACGACCCGGAGTTGCTGGCCAAGGGCGACACCCGCAACGTGATCGACCGCTACCGCTACTGGAGCATGGAGGCGATCGTCGCCGACCTGGACACCCGGCGGCATCCGTTCCACGTCGCCATCGAGAACTGGCAGCACGACATGAACATCGGCTCGATCGTGCGCAGCGCCAACGCGTTCCTCGCCGACACCGTGCACATCATCGGTCGGCGGCGGTGGAACAAGCGGGGCGCCATGGTCACCGACCGCTATCAGCACGTGCTGAATCATCCGGATGTCGCGACTTTCGTCACCTGGGCGCGCGAGCACGACCTGCCCATCGTCGCCGTCGACAATCTGCCCGGCAGCGTGCGGATCGAGTCGACCACTCTGCCGGAGCGCTGCGTGCTGCTCTTCGGCCAGGAGGGCCCCGGACTCAGCGACGAGGCACTCGCCGCCGCCGACCTGTCGGTCGAGATCTCGCAGTTCGGGTCGACACGCAGCATCAATGCCTCGGCCGCCGCCGCGATCGTGATGCACGTGTGGGTGACGCAGCACGGTCTCGACAAGCTCGACCACCGATAGGTCTCGACAGGCTCGACCACCGAGGCGCCACCGATAGACTGGGGCGTAATCCCCACCGCACGGCTGGCCCGCCGCGATGCGTCGGTCCAGAACCGGCGGCGTGGCCCCACCCACCACCTCTATCAGGGAGATAGCCCATGCCAGCCATCGTGATCATCGGCGCCCAGTGGGGTGACGAGGGCAAGGGCAAGGCCACCGACCTGCTCGCCGACCGCATCGACTACGTGGTCAAGTTCAACGGTGGCAACAACGCCGGACACACCGTCGTGATCGGCGACCAGAAGTACGCGCTGCACCTTCTGCCCTCCGGAATTCTCACCGACGGCGTCATCCCGGTGATCGCCAACGGCGTCGTCATCGACATCGAGGTGCTGTTCGACGAGCTGACCGCCCTCGCCAGCCGCGGCGTGGATGTCTCGAAGCTCGTCGTGAGCGCCAACGCCCACGTGATCACGCAGTACCACCGCACGCTCGACAAGGTGACGGAGCGTTTCCTCGGCAAGCGTCAGATCGGCACGACGGGTCGCGGCATCGGTCCGGCCTACGCCGACAAGATCAACCGGGTGGGCATCCGCATCCAGGACCTGTTCGACGAGAACATCCTGCGCCAGAAGGTGGAGGGTGCACTGCACCAGAAGAACCACCTGCTGGTGAAGATCTACAACCGTCGTGCCATCTCGGTGGACGAGATCGTGGATGACCTGCTCAGCTACGCAGACCGCCTGCGGCCCATGGTGGCCGACACCGGCCTGCTCCTGAACCAGGCCCTCGACGCCGGCAAGACCGTCGTCTTCGAGGGTGGGCAGGCCACGATGCTGGATGTCGACCACGGCACGTATCCGTTCGTCACCTCCTCGAACTCCACCAGTGGCGGTGCCGCCACGGGATCCGGCGTAGCCCCCAACCGCCTCGACCGCGTCATCGGAATCGTGAAGGCATACACGACGCGCGTCGGCGCCGGCCCGTTCCCCACTGAGCTGCACGACGAGTCGGGCGAGTGGCTGCGCTCGAAGGGCTTCGAGTTCGGCACCACCACGGGTCGTCCGCGCCGGACCGGCTGGTACGACGCCCCAATCGCCCGCTACTCGGCCCGCATCAACGGGGTGACCGACTTCGTGATGACCAAGCTCGACGTGCTCACCGGGTTGAAGGCGATTCCGGTGTGCGTCGCGTACGACATCGACGGCGTGCGCGTCGAGGAGGTTCCGGTGTCGCAGTCGGACTTCCACCACGCCGTGCCGATCTACCAGGAGTTCCCGGGCTGGGACGAGGACATCTCGGGCGTGCGCCGCTTCGAGGACTTGCCGAAGACCGCGCAGGAGTACGTGCTCGCCATCGAGGCGATGTCGGGTTCGCGCATCTCAGCGATCGGCGTGGGGCCCGACCGCGAGGCGATCGTGGTGCGCCACGATCTGGTGAACGGCTAGCTGAACCAGGCCAGCGCGGTCAGGTAGCCGGCGAAGACGGCGATCACCGCGATGCCGAGCGACAGGATCCAACTTCCGGCGCTCGGCAGGATCGCCGTGTCCGGGTTCGGCGCTCGCGGCGACATGAGAGAGCGCCGCGCGTTCTCGCCCTCGTAGTACTGAGCCCCGTTCGGCGCGAACTGACCGAGGAAGACGCGCTGCGGGCTGCCGCGCAACTCCAGCACCAGGGGCGTGAGGCCCATCAGCACGAAGAACGCTCCGATGATCAGGCCGACAATGTCCTGACCGAAGATGAAAGCTGCGAGGAACGCCGTACCGAGGCCGACGAACAGCACCGGCCACGCCCAGGTGGTGAGCGGAGTGCCGAAGCCCTGCGCGAGAGCGATCGAGATGCCTACCGCGATGAGGCCTCCGAAGATGCTGAGCGGCGCGAACAGGGTCACGTTGTCGGGACACTGCACCGCGATGTCGTAGGGACCGCCGCTCGCGCACGAACCGCCGAGGGCCATCACCACGAACGTGACCAGGTACAGCAGGGTGAAGCTCAGCGAGAAGAGGAACCAGGAGGCGGCGGAGCCGACGATACGCACGAGCGGGGAATCGCGCCACGATCCGGTCATGGTGCAACTGTAGTGTGGACGGGTGCCGGCGAAGCGACCCGAACCCCGCGTGATCGAGGGGCGTGTCATCCGTCTGGAACCGCTTCTCGACGAGCACCTGCCCGAGCTGTATGCCGCCATCGGCGCCCCCGAGGTCTTCGCCGGGGGCTGGGGTGGTGGCCCCGCCGGACATCAGGCGAGCGAGGCCGACTTCGTCGAGTTCGCCCGCGGCTACTTCGCCTGGGGCAGGAACAACGTCTACGCCGTCAGGCTCGCCAGCGGGCCGGATGCCGCGGCTCTCGTCGGCACGTCGACTCTCGGCGACTTCGACGAGGCCAACGAGCACGCGCACATCGGCTGGACGGCGTACTCACCGCAGGTGTGGGCCACCGCGGTGAACCCGGAGGCGAAACTGCTCATGCTCGGTGAGGCCTTCGATCACGGGTTCGGGCGCGTGAAGCTGCAGGCCGACGCACTCAACGATCGCTCCCGCGCGGCCATCCTCAAGCTCGGCGCGAAGTTCGAGGGGATCGTGCGGCGCGACCGCCTTCGCGCCGATGGCACCTGGCGCGACACCGCCGTGTACTCGATCCTCATCGACGAATGGCCCGCCGTGCGGGTGGGGCTCGAGGAGCGGCTCGCGGCCTTCGGCGACGAGACCCCGTCGCTGCGGAAATAGCACAGCGCACCACCGGTAGATTGTCGGCATGAGCGACACGCAGCCCGAGGCCCAACTCACGAGCCTGCGCCAGAGCATCGACAACATCGACGCGGCCCTCGTGCACCTTCTGGCCGAGCGCTTCAAGTTCACGCAGCAGGTCGGCAGGCTGAAGGCCGCCACCGGGATGCCGCCCTCCGATGCCGAGCGCGAGCGCGTGCAGATCGCCCGGCTGCGGGCCCTCGCCGAGGAATCGCACCTCGACCCCGCCTTCGCGGAGAAGTTCCTGAACTTCATCGTCGCCGAAGTCATCCACCACCACGAGCAGATCGCCAATACGGGCACCATCGAGACCCAGCCGTGAGCGGCTGGGATCCGACGACCCTCCCCTCACAGGCGGGTCGAACGATTGTCGTCACCGGTGCGGGACGCGGTGTGGGCTACTTCACGGCCGAGCAGCTGGCGGTGGCCGGAGCCCGCGTGATCATCACCACGCGCGGCGACGCGACCAGAGCACTCGAGTGCCTGCGGCGGGCGGCACCCGGTGCCGATGTGTCGGCGGTGACTCTGGATGTGGCATCCCTCGCCTCGATCAGGGCCGCAGCGCCACAGCTGGCCGCACTCGGTCCGATCGACGTGCTCATCAACAACGCGGGCAAGACCTCGGGATCGAAGCAGCGCGAGGTCACGGTCGACGGCCTCGAGATCATGGTCGGCACCAACGCGCTCGGGCCGTTCGCCCTGACCGCGCTGCTGTGGCCCGCGCTCGCCGATGACGCCCGCATCATCAACCTGGGCAGCCTCTCGACCCGGCTGGCCAAGGCAGACCTGACCGATCTCCAGGGCGAGCGCCGCTACTCCCTCTCGCGCGCGTACGCCCTGTCGAAGCACCTCATGCACGCGTTCTCCTTCGAGCTCGACCGGCGCCTGCGGGCCAGCGGCAGTCACCGGATGTCGCTGCTCGCCCACCCCGGATTCGCCCTCGACGGCAGCGCCTCCCGTCGGCCCGGGGTCACCGACCTGGCGTCCCCCGCCCAGCGCTTCGGCGAACAACTGCTGCGCCCGATGGCCCACGGCAAGGACCGCGGTGCCTGGCCGGTCGTGCGCGCCGCCACCGATCCGGATGCCACGGGCGGCGAGTTCTACGGACCCCGCCGCAACGTCACCGGCCGCCCCGTGCTCACCACGCCCGTGGCTCAGAGCGCCGACGCGGCTTTCGGCGCCGAGTTCTGGCGGCTCGCCGAGGAGGCAACGGGGGTCACGTTCACCGTCTGACCTCGCGAGTTCGCGTCATGTTCTGCGGCGTTCGGTGTCTCAACGGTGAGGGTGGTCGCTCGTCGTCCTCCCTCGCACCTCCGAGCCACCCACCCGATGCCGGGCGAGGGTGCACCGTGAGGCGCCATCACCGGTTGCGGGGGCGGCGTGAGCGGGGCATCCGTTGCGGACGTCAGGTCTGCGGGTGGGTGGCCGGAGGCTTCTAGGGCTGGCCAGGCGCGGCGGGTGCGGCGGGCGGCTTCGGCTGCACGGGCGCCGTCGGCAGCAGCCGCGTCTGCACGACGTGCAGCACCTCCACGACCAGCCAGCCGGCGCCCCCCACGATGAACGCGGCAAGCAGCAGCGGGGCGGGTGGAACTCCCACTCCGAAGAAGTTGCTCACGAAGCCGACCGTGAACAGGGCGACCCCTCCCAGGTACATGGCGATGATGAGCGCGATGCGCACCGGCGTCAGGGGCCGAGCCAGAACGCCGAGCACCCCGAGCCCGAGCACGGTGAGGGTGATGACCGAGGCCGAGCGAATGTCGGCGATCTCGAAGCTCGACGTGTGCGCGTAGATGTTGAGCGCGATCATCGACGTGCCGACCGTGATACCCGACGGGATGCAGAACGCCGCCGCGCGCTTCAGGAACCCGGGCACGTAGCGCGGCGCTTTGGGCAGCAGCGCGAGTACCAGGGCGGGCAGTCCGATCGTGAGCCCGTCGACCGCCGAGAACTGCCGCGGCAGGAACGGGAACGGCCACAGCACCGCTCCGAAGAAGATCGCGAGCATCATCGCGAACACGGTCTTGGTGAGGAAGAGCTTCGACAGCCGCTCCACGTTCGCGATCACGCGGCGGCCCTCGTCGATCACGGTGGGCAGGTGCGAGAACTGGCCGTCGAGCAGCACCAGTCGTGCGACCGCGCGCGTGGCCGCGGCCCCCGAACCCATCGCGATGCCCATGTCGGCCTGCTTGAGCGCCATGGCGTCGTTGACGCCGTCGCCGGTCATCGCCACCGTGTGACCCGCCCGCTGGAGGCCGATCACCAGGTTCTTCTTCTGCGCGGGCGTCACGCGACCGAAGACCGTGTGGTTCTCGAGCACCGCCGCGAGTTCATCGGGGTCATCGGGCAGCTGCCGGGCATCGTACGGTTCGCCCACGATCTCGAGGCCGGCATCCCGGGCCACCGCCGCCACCGTGCGGGGGCTGTCGCCCGAGATGACCCGGATGCCCACCCCCTGCTCCCTGAAATACGCGAGAGTCTGCGCCGCGTCGGCTCGCACCCGCTCGCGGAACGTGATCACTGCCACCACCCGCAGGGCCTCGGGCAGCCGCTGGTCATCGCCGTCGCGCACCACGAGCATGTCGGTCGAGTACGCCAGCACGAGGGTGCGCAGACCACTGGATGCCAGTTCGCTGGCCTTGCGCGGCAGCGCTTCATCATGCTCGTGCGAGCCCACCACCATCTCGGGTGCGCCCAGCACCCAACTGCCGGCGATGCGAGCAACGTCGAAGGCGACAGCGCTCCACTTGCGCCGGGAGGAGAACGGCACGTCGTCGACGCACTCGGTGGCGTCGGTGTCGCCGTACGCCGGACGCAGCGCGCGGGCTGTCGCGTTGGCGTTGCGGTCGGCGGCGAACCAGTTGAGTACTGCAGAGACGGTCGCCGGGTCGGCGTCGTCGGCCAGCAGCACCGCGTCGAGCGTGACATCGCCTTCGGTGAGCGTGCCGGTCTTGTCGAGGCACAGCATGTCGACGCGGGCCAGGCCCTCGACGGCGGGAAGCTCCTGCACGAGCACCTGGTGGCGGCTCAGCGTGATCGCGCCGACCGCGAAGGCCACGCTCGTCATGAAGACGAGCCCCTGGGGCACGAGCGCGACAATGCTCGCGATCGCCGCGATGGATGCCTGACGCCACGATCCCGTCTCGATTGCGACCGCCCAACCACCGACCGCCTGCATCTGTCCGTTCACGATCAGGGCGGCGACCGGAAGCAGCACCCAGCTGATCAGTCGGATGACCTTGGCGATGCCGCTGCGCAGCTCGGAATCGACGAGCGAGAAGCGCCGGGCATCCGAGGTGATCTGGTTGGCAAAGGAGTCGGCACCGACCCGCACCACCCGGGCCGTGCCCGAGCCACCGACCACGCTCGAGCCTGCGAGCACCTCGCGGCCGGGCTCCACCAGCACCGGGTCGGCCTCGCCAGTGATGATCGACTCGTCGATCTCGAGGTTCTGCGCCTCCACGACGGCGGTATCTGCGGTGAGCTGGTCGCCGGCGCGCAGCACGATGAGGTCATCCATCACGACGTGGTCGCGGGAGATCTCCACCAGCTCGCCGTCGCGCAGCACCCGGGTGGTCGGGGCGTTGAGAAGGGCGAGCTTGTCGAGGGTGCGCTTCGCCGTGAACTCCTGCACGACCCCGATCGCCACGTTCGCCACGACGAAGAAGCCGAACAACGCGTCAGACCACGCGCCGAGGATGACCAGCAGAGCGAAGCTGCCGAACGCGATCGCGTTGAACAGCGAGAACAGGTTGGCGCGGAGGATCGTGCCGAGCGTGCGGCTGGTCCCCTCGTCGAAGTCGTTCGTGAGTCCCGCGGCGATGCGTGCCTGCACCTCGGCGGCCGTCAGGCCGGTGGTGGCCAGGCGCGCGTCATCCACCTCGGGAAGATTGCCGCCGGTCGCGTCCATGTCAGCGGATGACCGGATCGCCCGACGCGCCCAGCAGGTCGAGGTCGCGTCGTCGCGGGGCGCTCTCCCAGTCGCCGCTGCCGGTGCACGCGAAGGCCCCGGCTCGCACAGCGGTCTGCAGTCGCACGGCGAGGGGCTCGCCCGCTACCCGCTCGGCGAGGTAGCCCGCCACGAACGCGTCGCCGGCACCGACGGAATCCACGACCGACACCGGCACCGCCGGCACCGAGAGCGTCTCGTCGCCGTCCTGTGCAGTCGCGCCGGCCGCGCCCCGCTTGAGTACGACCTCGCGCGGGCCGAGGGCGGCGAGCCCGGCGATCAGCTCGTCGTCGCTGAGCGCGACGGTGCTGTCGGTGCCGCCCACCACGAGCGCGGCCTCATCCTCACCGGCGAACACGATGTCAGAGCTCGCGACGAGGTCGCGGTACACGGGCACCGGGTCGCGGTCGGTCCAGAGTCGCGAGCGGTGGTTCACGTCGAACGAGACCGGGATGCCGTGTCTGTGCGCCGCGTCGACGAGGGCGCGCACCGCGGCCGCCGCCGACTCCGACAGGGCGGGGGTGATTCCCGTGACGTGCACGAGCTGGATGCCCGTCAGTTCGCCATCGCGCTCCAGCGCCTCGACATCGGAGGGCTCCAGCGTGCGTCCCGCGCCCGCCGAGCGGAAGTAGGTGACCCGGGTCAGACCCGCGGTGGGGTTCTCCTTGAGCATGACGGCGGTGGGCGCGGTGGGATTCACGCGGGCGATCACTCGAACTCCCTGCCCGCGCAGTTCCCGGACGACCCTCTGGCCTAGCCCGTCGTCGCCCACGACTCCCACCCAGGTGGCCGGTGTGCCGAGTCGGGCGAGGCCGATGGCGACGTTGCCCTCGGCGCCACCGATCGCGACATCCATCGACGCGAGGTGCTCGAGCGTGCCGATGCCGTGCGCCCGCAGGAGCCCGAGGCTTTCGCCCATGGTGAGGATGCCGCTCATGCTGTCAGCGCCTCAGTCGTCTGCCGGGAGATCCGTTCGATCTCCCCGAACTGCTGGCTCGCGATCAGCTCGCGCGACACCATCCAACTGCCGCTGACCAGAGACACCGACGCCAAAGCCAGGTACTCCGGCGCCGAGGCGAGTGACACCCCGCCCGAGGGCATGAACTGCATGTCGGGGAAGGGTCCGCCGAGCGCGCTGATGAGCGTCGCACCCCCGATCACCCCCGCGGGGAAGAGCTTGACCGCCTGAAGTCCCAGCCGCATCGCGTGCTGCACCTCGCTGGCCGTTGCGACACCGGGCAGGGCGAGCACGTCCAGGTCGCGGCAGCGGTTCACGACCGCCTCGTCGAGTCCCGGCGACACGATGAAGCGCGCGCCGGCATCCACCGCTCGATCGACGCCCTCGGGATCGATGACGGTTCCGGCGCCCACGATGATGCCGTCGACCTGCGCCATTCGGCGGATCGACTCGAGGCCGGCCGGGGTGCGGAACGTGACCTCGGCGGTACGGATGCCGCCAGCGACGAGCGCCTCGCCGAGCGCAACCGCATGCTCGGCGTCATCGATCACGATCACGGGCACGACCGGCGCGCCAGCGGAGGCGGCGAGTTCGGTCGCGGTGAGGGCCACGCTCAGCCGCCGACAACCGGTCCGAATGCAGCGGCGAGGGTTCCCCGGTGCACCGCGCGCAGCTCGTCGATCTCGACGGTGAACAGGTCCTGCAGCTCGAGGGCGCCCGAGTCCTCGGTGACGCCGATGCGCAGCACCGGGTAGCCGCGACCCTCGCACAGGCCCTTGAACTTCACGTCGTCCTCGCGCGGAACGCTCACCAGCATCCTGCCGGTCGACTCGCTGAACAGGGCCGCCGTCGCATCGACACCGTCGCGCTCGAGGATCTCGCTGATCCACACCCGCGCGCCGACACCGAACCGCAGCACGGCCTCCGCGAGTGCCTGCCCCAGCCCGCCGTCGGCCAGGTCGTGAGCGGATGCCAGCAGGCTCTCGCTCCCGCCGGCAGAGATCAGCGTCGCAAGCGTCTTCTCCGCGGCGAGGTCGACCGCGGGTGGCAGGCCGCCCAGGTGCCCGTGGATCGTTCCCGCCCACGCCGAGCCGTCGAGCTCGTTGCGCGTGACGCCGAGCAGGTAGATGTTGTTGCCCTCGTCCTGCCAGCCGCTCGGGATGCGCGCGGCCACGTCGTCGATGACACCGAGCACGGCGACCACCGGCGTCGGGTGGATGGGCACATCGCCGGTCTGGTTGTAGAAGCTGACGTTGCCGCCGGTCACGGGAATCTCGAGCTCGAGGCATCCGTCGGCCAGGCCCTCGACGGCGCGGGAGAACTGCCACATCACCTCGGGGTTCTCCGGAGAGCCGAAGTTGAGGCAGTCGCTGACCGCCACGGGGCGCGCGCCGGTGGCGGCGACGTTGCGGTACGCCTCGGCGAGCGCGAGCTGCGCGCCGCGGTAGGGGTCGAGCTGGCAGTAGCGGCCGTTCGCATCGGTCGCGACGGCGAAGCCGAGCCCGCTCTCCTCGTCGACGCGCACCATGCCGCCGTCGTCGGGGAAGCTCAGGGCGGTGTTGCCCATCACGTAGCGGTCGTACTGGTTGGTCAGCCACGACTTGTCGCTGAGGTTGGGCGAGCCCAGCAGCGTGAGGAAGTCGGCCTTGAGGTCGGTCGAGCGGGGCAGACGCGCGGTCGTGTCGGCCTGCAGGGCATCGATCCAGGCGGGGTAGGCGACCGGGCGCTCGTAGACCGGACCATCGACGGCGACGGTGCGCGGCTCGACGTTGACGATCTCCTCGCCGTGCCAGTTGATGATGAGGCGACCGGTATCGGTGACCTCGCCGAGCACGCTCGTCTCGACATCCCACTTGGCGGTCACCGCGAGGAAGCCCTCGAGCTTGTCCGGCGTGACGATCGCCATCATGCGCTCCTGGCTCTCCGACATGAGGATCTCCTCGGCCGTGAGAGTGGGGTCGCGCAGCAGCACCTTGTCGAGCTCGATGAACATTCCGCCGTCACCGTTGCTGGCCAGCTCGCTCGTCGCGCAGCTGATTCCCGCTGCGCCCAGGTCCTGGATGCCCTCCACGAGGTCCTGCGCGAACAGCTCGAGGCAGCACTCGATGAGCACCTTCTCAGCGAACGGGTCGCCCACCTGCACGGCGGGACGCTTGGTCGGCCCGCCCTCTGAGAACGAGTCCGAGGCGAGAATGGATGCCCCGCCGATGCCATCCCCGCCGGTGCGAGCCCCGAACAGCACGACCTTGTTGCCCACGCCACGGGCATTGGCCAGGTGCAGGTCCTCGTGGCGCAGCACGCCGACGGCCAGAGCGTTCACGAGAGGATTGGCCTGGTACACCGGGTCGAACCAGGTCTCGCCGCCGATGTTGGGCAAGCCGAGACAGTTGCCGTAGAACGAGATTCCGAAGACTACGCCGTGCACGACGCGGGCCGTGTCGGGGTCGTCGATCGCGCCGAAGCGCAACGCATCCATGACGGCGACCGGGCGAGCCCCCATGGAGATGATGTCGCGCACGATGCCGCCCACGCCGGTGGCGGCGCCCTGGAACGGCTCGATGTAGCTCGGGTGGTTGTGGCTCTCGATCTTGAAGGTGACCGCCCAGCCCTCACCGACATCCACGACGCCGGCGTTCTCGCCCATGCCCACCATGAGGTCCTTCTTCATGGCGGGGCTGACCTTCTGGCCGAACTGCCGCAGGTAGATCTTGCTGCTCTTGTAGGAGCAGTGCTCGCTCCACATGACCGAGTACATGGCGAGCTCGCCGCTCGTGGGGCGTCGCCCGAGGATCTGCTTGATCTGCTCGTACTCGTCGGGCTTCAGGCCGAGGGCAGCGTAGGGCTGCTCGCGCTCCGGGGTCGCTGCGGCGTTCTGGACAGTGTCAGCAACCGGATTCACGGCCCAATTCTATCCAGCGCCGCTCGCCGCGCTCGCGGCACCCGGCTAGGAGCCGTCGTTCGCGTACGTCATGCAGTAGTTGCCGAGCAGCAGCTTGTCTCCGTAGGGCTTGGCGTCGCCCACGGTCGCACCGCTGATCGCGAAGATCTCGGCGACGACGGCCGTGCCGACGAGTTCATCGTTGCCGAACTCCTTCAAGGCGGTCGAGTAGGTGCCATCGCCACCGGTCGTCGGGTCGAAGGCCAGGCTCGCCACCGTAACGGGGCCGCCGGTGTCGCTGGCGGTCAACAGCTCGACCTGCGGCAGCAGCCCTGCGTCAATCGCCTCCTGCGAGAGAGTGACCGACAGCTCGGTGCCGTCACCGTAGGTCTGGCCCTCGGTGGGACCAGCAGCGATCGCTGACGAGGTGAACAGCATGAGCTCGGGATCGGTCGCCCCGGCGAAGATGCTGCAGTCGGCGCTCGCGCCGCCCGCAGAGGCGTCGGGCGCGTCGCTGTCACCCGTGGTCGTAGCGGGGACGGTGGGGGCGCAGCCAGCGAGGGCGAAGGTCGCGATGATGGCGGCGGCAAGAACGGCACGTGCGGCTGGAGTCGTCATGAAACCAGTCTTACCGAGAACGGTGCGAGAGGAAGTGGGGATTGTACGCATCTTCATCGGCTGCGGGTGCGGTCGCGGCTGTGCGAAGCTGGTGCCGTGCCCGCCGCCGACACGCTCGACACCCCGCGCCCCGCCTGGAGCTGGGCGCTGCTGCCGGGCATCCTGCTGGCGGGGTCGGCGCCGCTCATGTTCGCGTTCCGCGGCAGCTCGGTCGCGCAGACCCTCGCCGCCTACGGGATGCTCGTGGCCGCCCTCATCGCCGCCTGGCTGCTTGACCGCGCTCGCCGCACCGACGGCCTCTTCCGCGACCTGCTGCTCATCGCGGTGGGCATGCTCATCGTCAGCACGGTCTCCGTCGAGGCGGACATCTCGTGGGGCAACTTCTTCCTTCTGGGCTTCGTGCTCGCGGCCGCTGTCGCGGTGCCGTACCTGATCTCGCGGTTCGTGTTCCGCGACCGCGTCATCCGGTTTCCGTGGCGTGGCGGGTGGCCGTGGTCGCGAGTGCAATGGGGTTACATCGCACTCGTGCTGGGGCTCGGATGGCTCATCCTGCCCTTCTACTTCATCTCCTCGGGTGTCTACCTCAACTGGCCGGCAGTCACCGAGTGGCACGAGATACTGCGACTGTTCATCGGCGTCAACGCAGTCGGCACGTGGGACGAGCTGTTCTTCATCCTCACGGTGTTCGTGCTGTTCAAGCGACACTTCCCCGTCTGGCAGGCGAACCTGCTGCAGGCGACGATCTTCGTCTCGTTCCTGTGGGAGCTCGGCTACCAGTCCTGGGGTCCGCTGCTGACGATCCCGTTCGCGCTGCTTCAGGGTTGGATCTACTCCAAGACGAAGTCGCTGCCCTACGTGCTGACCGTGCACCTGCTGTTCGACGCGATCGTGTTCCTCGTGATCGTGCACGCGCGCAACCCGGGGGCCTTGCCGATCTTCCTGTTGTGACAGGTCGGCGCTAGCATCCCGCCATGGCAGAGAACAAGACCAAGCCCACCGACGCGGATGTCACGGCCTTCCTCGATTCCATCGAGAGCGAGCAGCGTCGTTCCGAGGGTCACGCACTGCGGCGGCTCATGGAGCGCGTCACCGGAGCCCCGGCGACCCTGTGGGGGAGCTCGCTCGTCGGATTCGGTACGCGACCCTATCCAGGCAGCAGCGGCACGTCGGAGTGGTTCACCGTGGGGTTCTCCCCTCGCAAGGCCGCCCTGTCGATCTACGGCGTGTACCACGGCACGCCCGATCCACTCATGGACCAGCTCGGGCCGCACACCACAGGCAAGGGATGCCTCTACGTTAAGCGACTCGACGCCGTCGACCCGAGCGTGCTCGAGCGCCTCGTGCGACAGGCCTGGGAGCGCCCCTAGCCCTGCCCGGGCAGCTGGGGCGGGCCGAGGCTCAGCAGCACCACGAACAGCACGACCACGGCCGCGGCGATCGCGAGGATCAGCAGCACGGGATGGCGGATGAACCACCTCGCGAGCCGGTCGATCCAGACCTTGTCGCGCGGGTCATCCGTCGCCTCGCGACGCCACTCGCCGTCGAGACGGCCGGTGCGGGCGAGCCAGAGTTCGACCGGGATCGTCGCGTAGGGCACGATCGCGCTCACGATCGCGATGGCCGCGACACCCGGGTGCCAGCGCTGGTTCACCGCGAGCAGCACCGCGGTGGCGCCGTAGGCGAGGAAGACGAAACCGTGGATGCCTCCCGCGATCGTCACGGCGGGCGCGAACCCGGTCACCGCGCGAATGATGAGCGCGGCGATCAGGAGAGTCCAGGTGACGGCTTCGGCGAAGGCGGCGAGACGGAAGAGGGACTTGGGGGGCATGGCGATCCTGCGGGTTGGGGTGGGTGGGGTGGGGTGGCTTCGATACGCGGCTTCGCCGCTACTCAACCAACCTGAGCGGCGAACGACGACACGACGCTCGTGAAGAAGGTGAGTCCGTCGGTGCCCGAACGCATGGCCAGGGCAGTGTCGGGGCCGAAGCCGGGCTCGGTGGCGTGCTCCGGGTGGGGCATGAGGCCCACGACGTTGCCGCGCTCGTTGGCGATGCCCGCGATGTCGTTCATCGACCCGTTGGGGTTCACGTCGAGGTAGCGGAACACGACCAGACCCTCGCCCTCGAGCCGGGCGATCGTGTCGGCGTCTGCGATGAAGCCGCCCTCGCCGTTCTTCAGCGGAACGGTGATCTCCTGGCCTTCGGTGAACCCGTTGGTCCACGCGGTCGAGGTGCTCTCCACGCGCAGGCGCTGGTCCCGGCAGATGAAGTCGCCGTGGTCGTTGCGCACCAGACCGCCGGGTAGCAGGTGGGATTCCACGAGAATCTGGAAGCCGTTGCAGATGCCGAGCACGGGCATCCCGGCATTGGCGGCGTCGATGACCTCACTCATGATCGGCGAACGCGCGGCGATCGCGCCGCAGCGCAGGTAGTCGCCGTAGCTGAAGCCGCCGGGCAGCACGATCGCGTCGACGCCCTTGAGGTCGTGCTCGCCGTGCCAGAGGCTCACAGCCTCCGCGCCGCCGAGGCGCACCGCGCGACGGGCATCGTGGTCGTCGAGGGAGCCGGGGAAGGTGATGACGCCGATGCGCATGCTCAGTGCGTCTCCCCTGCGGTGACCGTCTCGGTGTCGAGGGTGTGCACGCTGAGAACGTCTTCGATCACCGTGTTGGCGAGCATCTCCTCGGCCAACTCGCGCACCTCGGCGAGCACCGCATCATCCACCGGGCCGTCGACGGTGAGCTCGAAGCGCTTGCCGATGCGCACCGAAGTGAAGTGACCCTTGCCGAGCCGGTGGAGTGCCCCGGCGACGGCCTTGCCTGCTGGGTCGAGAAGTTCAGCCTTCGGCATGACCTCGACGACGATGGTGGGCATGCGTGGCTCCCGCTCGTGAGTCGGTGGTGGATTTGTGCACCAGTCTACCGGCGGCGCGTCGGGCTCACGGGAGCTCGATCACGCGGTCTGCGCGGGTGGCGGTCGCCTCGATGAGCTGCGCATTGCGCTCGTCGGGGCCGAGGGCCCAGGCCCGGGCATCCGCGGGGCTCTTGCCGAAGCGCTCGTGGCGCTCGATCAGGCGGTCGAGGCGGACGCCACGGTCGACCCGCACGAAGACCGTGGCATCCAGCAGCGGCGCAACGCGCCCCCACCCGCCGGACTCGAGCAGCAGGTAGTTGCCCTCCACCACCACTGTCGATAACTCCTGCAAAATTCTGATGGCATCGGGCACGGGCTCCTCGATTCCGCGGTCGAACCCGGGCGCGAGCACCGGATTGCCGGAGTTATCGACAGCGCGGAGGGCGGACAGGGTCGCGAGGAACCCGTCGACGTCGAACGTGTCGGGCGCGCCCATGCGGTCGCGGCGGCCCAGTTCGACGAGACGCGCCTGAGGCAGGTGGTACCCGTCCATCGGCAGCACCACCGCCGAGCGCAGTCGGGCGACCAGTGCGTCGGCGATCGTCGACTTGCCGGCGCCGGGGCTGCCGGCGATCCCGATGATGCGTCGGGGCGAAGCTGGCAGGGATTCGACGAACTGCGCCAACGACTCGATCGAACGCAGCGTGCTCACGCCCTCACGCTAGAGCAGACTGGGCGGGTGAGTGATACCGCAGTGCAGACCCGAACCGTGCGCGTGCTCGTCACCGGTCAGGTGCTTGCGGGACTCGGGCAGGGTGCGACCCTCGCCATCGGTGCCGTCATCGCCGCCGAGATGGCGGGGGAGGCGTTCGCGGGTGCCGCGGCGGTGGCCAGCACTCTCGGTGCGGCAGCGGCATCCATACCGCTCGCGCGCTTCGCGCTTCGGCTCGGGCGTCGGCCCGCTCTCGCGCTCGGTGCGGTGATCGCCGCGCTCGGCTCGGTGCTCACCGTGGTCGCGACCGGACTCTCCGCCTTCCCGCTGCTGCTGGTCGCGTTCGCGCTGCTGGGTGTCGGCACCTCGGTGGGCCTGCAGGCACGCTTCGCGGCCACGGATGTCGCCTCCCCCGAGCGGCGCGGACGTGACCTGTCGCTCGTGGTGTGGTCGACCACCATCGGTGCGGTGGTCGGACCCAACCTGTGGGGACCGGGCACCGTCATCCAGAACGCCCTCGGCCTGCCCGAGCACACCGGGTCGTTCGTCATCGCGATCGTCGCGCAGCTCGCCGCCGCCTGTCTCTACCTCGTGGCCCTGCGCCCCGACCCGCTCGTCCTGGCCCGCGGTCGCGAGGTCGCGCTCGCCCCGGCGGCGGATGCTGGCATCGTGCGCGGTCGGTCGGCGCTGGTCTTCGCGATCGGCACGATCGCTCTCAGCCACGCGGTCATGGTCTCGATCATGGCGATGACCCCGGTGCACATGACGAGCCACGGCGCGAGCCTGACGATCGTCGGCTTCACGATCAGCCTGCACATCGCGGGTATGTACGCGCTGTCGCCGCTGTTCGGGTGGGCCAGCGACCGGTTCGGCAGACTCACGGTGATCCTGGCGGGTCAGGGGATGTTCGCTGTCTCGGTGCTGCTGATCGGCACCTCCCCGGAGAACACGGCCGCCGTGACCGTCGCTCTCGTGCTGTTGGGTCTGGGGTGGAGCGCCTCGACGGTGTCCGGCTCCGCGCTGGTCTCCGACCTCGTCACGGGTGAGGCGCGCGTGCGGGTGCAGGGTCGCACCGACACGATCATGAGTCTTGCGGGCGCGGTCGGTGGCGCCAGTGCCGGACCGGTGCTGGCTCTCCTCGGCTACGCCGGTGTCGCGTGGGCGGCGGGTGCGCTGGTGCTGGTGATCCTGCTCGCCTCTGGCGTGATGGGCCGACGCGTGGCGACGGTGCGCTAGTGACTGCGCCGTACTGCGAGGGGAGCTTCGATGCCTGACGACGACAGCTTCGATCTCGCGGTCGTGGGCGCGGGAATCGTCGGCCTCGCCCACGCGGAGGCCGCGGCGCAGCGAGGCCTGCGCGTCGTGGTGGTCGAGCGATCAACCCAGATCACCGGGTCGAGCGTGCGCAACTTCGGCCATGTGGGCGTCGGGATGCACGTCGGGGATGCCCGCCACTACGCCGACCTCTCCCGGGGCATCTGGATGCGCCTGGCCGAGGCCGCGGGATTCTGGCTGCGCGAGAGCGGCTCGCTCATGGTCGCTCGGGCCGACGACGAGCTGGCCGTGCTCGAGGAGTCGGGCGTCGGCGAGCTGTTCACGGCCCGGCAGGTGGCCGACGCCGCGCCTGTCGTGGGCGCGCTCGGCGGCATGCGCAGCCCCCTCGATCTGCAGGTCGACCCGCGCGAGGCCGCACCGGCCCTTGCGCGGCATCTCGCCGAGCGCGGTGTCGAATTCCGCTGGCGCACGACGGCGCTGGGGGCGGAGACCGGGGTGCTCCACACCAGTCGCGGCCCGATCCGGGCTCAGGCGATCGTTGTCGCGGTCAACTTTGATGTCGACCAGCTCTATCCGGAACTCGCCGAACGCTACGGCGTCGTGCGCTGCGCACTCGACATGCTTCTCGCCGACGGGGTCGGACTGGGGCTGCCCCTGCTGACCGGGTCGACCATGCTGCGCTACTCGGCGTTCGCGTCGGCACCCTCGGCAGCGGCGGTTCGGGCGAGGTTCGAGCGCGAGCATCCCGAACTGCTTGACCTGGACATCAACCAGATGTACACCGAGCGTCCGGACGGAACACTCGTGATCGGAGACACCCACGTGCGCGACATTGCGGTGTCGCCGTTCCAGTCCGAGGCATCGTTCTCGGTGCTGGAGCAGTTGACCGTCGACCTCTTCGGCCGCCCGATCTCCGTGCGCGAACGCTGGCAGGGGGTCTACGCGTCGGCGCCGGCCGAGTTCCTGATCGAGGCACCTGCCGACGGGGTGCGCGTCGTCGCCGTCACCACCGGCATCGGCATGACCACCGGCCTGGGGCTGGGCGAATCCGTGATCAGCGACCTGTTCTCATCAACCAGAGGAGCACCATGACCACCCCGTTCGAACTCGTCGTGTTCGACATGGCCGGCACGACAGTCGTCGATGACGGCCTCGTCGAGGCAGCCTTCGGCCGCGCGTGGGACGCCGTCGTCGCCACCAACGAGGGGCGCGAGGCCGCCATGGAGCACGTTCGCGCGACCATGGGGCAGTCCAAGATCGACGTCTTCCGCGGGCTCGGTGACGAGGAGACGGCGCAGGCCATGAACGCGGCGTTCGAGGGCGCTTTCCGCGCGCTCATCGAGGAGGGGCGGTGCGAGCCGATCCCGGGGGCGGAGGACGCGATTCGTGCGCTCAAGGCCACCGGACTGGCGATCGCCTTCACGACCGGGTTCTCACACGACACCGCTGACGCGATCATCGAGTCGCTCGGCTGGGTGGGGCTCGCGGATGCCGTGCTCACCCCCGACGACGCCGGTCGCGGTCGGCCCGCTCCCGACCTTCCGCTCACGGCGCTGCTGCGCACCGGTACCAGCTCGGTGGCCGCCATGGTGGTTGTCGGCGACACCGAGTCCGACGCCGCGAGCGGCCGGGCAGCCGGTGCCGGTCTGGTGGTCGGGGTCCTCACCGGCGGGCGTGACGAAGAGCGATTGCGCGAGGCCGGCGCCGACCTCGTGCTCGCGAGCGTCGCTGAGTTGCCTGCGGCCCTAGCCTGACGTAGCCATCAGGCGACGCAGGGCCCCGGCTGAAGCGGCATCCTCGATCGCGAAGCGCGCCCAGTCCCGATAGCCGGCAGCGCTCGGGTGGAACAGGTCGCTGGCGAAGAAGCCGTCGGTGTACGGCGGAGGGGGCGGCGACATGTGCACGTCGGCCAAGGTGGCGACGACCGCGCGGGCACCATTCTCCAGGCTCGTGGAGTGCAGGTAGAGGTTCCATTTGAGCGGCTGCGGCAGCAGCTCGAACCGGAAGAACGCGGGCAGCGAGCTCACCAGAATCACGGCGTCCGGGCTCGCGGCGCGCAGCCGGCTCAGCAGCTGGCGGATGTCGCGCGCGAAAGCACTCCGAGACCGGATTCCGAGCGCGTCGTTGGCCCCCACGCTCAGGAACACCACGTCGTAGGTCGCGCTCGTCGCGTCATCCAGGTAGCGCTCGATGAGTTCCCGGGCATCGGCGCCGTTCTCGCCGATCGCGCGCCACGTGACGCCTCGGCCGGTTCGGGCCGCGAGCTCGCGGCCGAGGTGGCCGGGCAGCGCGTCATCCTGGGTGTCGGCGCCCACGCCGGCGGCCGTCGAATCCCCCAGCACGAGGAGGCTCAGCGGCCGGGGACCGGCGACGGTGGCGTGCCAGGGGGAGGCGGCATCCGGCAGTCGGGGGGTGTCGCGCCGCAGCCGGCGACCCTGCGCGACCAGCACGGGCGCGACCGGGATCATGGCCACGCGGCTGAGGCGGTGCAGGGTGCTCACGCGCCCATCGTAGGGCGAAGCCGTCGCCTCTAGCGCCCGCCGCCGACCCGATCGGTAGGCTCGGGGGATGGAGACTTCCGGACTCGACGAGTTCCTGGCCGAGCAGCAGTTCTCGGGGGTCGTGCTCGTGCGCCGCGGTCCGACGACCGTGTACGAGGCGGCGACCGGCCTCGCGACGCCGCGGTGGGGCATCCCGAACACCCTCGACACCCGGTTCGACACCGCCTCGATCACGAAGCTCTTCACGAGCGCGGCGGTGCTGCACCTGGTGGGCAAGGGCGAACTCGACCTCGAGACCTCGATCCACCACTACGTCGACCTCGAGGGCACGACGATCAGCCCCGACGTCACTCTGCTGCATCTGCTCACGCACACGAGTGGCATCGCCGATGACGCTGACGAGGAGGCGGGCGAGAAGTACGAGGACCTGTTCCTCGAGAAGCCCAACTACGCGATCATCGAGACGGCCGACTTCCTGCCCCAGTTCGCCCACAAGGAGCCGCTCGCCGCGCCCGGCGTCGAGTGCCGGTACTGCAACGTCGGCTACGCGCTCGCCGGGCTCGCCATCGAGCGGGTGACCGGCCAGTCGTATCGGCAGTACGTGTTCGACGAGGTCTTCATTCGGGCCGGGATGCTCGACTCCGGCTTCTACGACCGTCGAGAAGCGGCTCCGCGCGTCGCGGAGGGGTGGGATCTCATCGACGGCGTCTGGCGCTCCAACATCTACAGCTACCCGCCGATCGGATCCCCGGACGGCGGCGCGCACGTCACTGCGGCCGACCTCGTGCGCTTCATTCAGGCGGTGCGCGGCGGCGAGCTGCTCAACGCGGAGTTCACGACCGAGTTCCTGCTGCCGCAGGTCGAGCACGACGAGGCGACCTGGTACGGCTTCGGGCTCGAGTTCGACATGAACGAGGACGGCACGGTGCGCTCGTACTACAAGGACGGCATCAACCCCGGGGCCTCCGGGATCGTGCGCCACTACCTCGAGGAGGGTCTCGACATCGTCGTGCTCTCCAATACCGAGGAGGGGGCTTGGCCGGTCATCCAGGAGCTCGACGAGAGGCTCGGCGGCTGAGATGAGAACGCCGCGGGTCGTGCTGGCGCTGCTGGTCGGTGCCGCTCTCGTGGCAGTCGCCGGATGCGCCGCCCCGGCACCGGACACCACCCCCGTCGATCTCCGCGCCAGCCCGACCGCCGCACGCGACCGGCTGCTCCAGCAGTCACGGGCCAGCGACCGGGTGGTCACCGCCCTCGCGCCGGCCGACCAGCCCGGATGCTCCGCCGCAGTTGCGGTGGACGGCACCGTCCTGTGGGCGGGCGCTGGCGGACTCGCTGACCTGAATGCGGGCATCCCGGTGACCACCGAGACCCGCTTCGACATCGCCTCGGTGTCGAAGCAGTTCACGGCGACCGCGATCCTCATACTGCAGCGCGAGGGCAAGCTCACACTCGCCGACCCGATCGCGAACTACGTCGACGGGTTGCCGGACTGGGGTGCGTCGGTGACGCTCGATCAGCTCATGCACCAGACCAGCCGCATCCCCGATTACTGGGTCGAGCTCGACGACATCGACATCGGCTTCTCCGACTTCGCCGACCAGGCCATGACCGTGGACGCGATCCGCCGCGAGACCGAGCTGGAGCCCGGCACCGGGTTCCTGTACTCGAACTCGAACTACGTGCTGCTGGCCGAGGTGGTCGCGCGGGTGAGCGGCCAGGCGCTGCCCGACTTCCTCGCGGAGCGCATCTTCACCCCGCTCGACCTCGAGATGGTGCTCGCACCCACCCTGCACGCCGCGGATATCGCGCTCAGCTACGACGACGACATCCAGCTGCAGGAGGCCGGCTGGACCTCGTACGGCCACACCGGCATCATCACGACGGCGTCGGAGCTGGCGCGCTGGGGCGACCAGTACCGCGCGGGCGACATCATCCAGGACGACTTCTCGGTGGGCGCGGTCGATGAGGGTGAGGAGGGTCCGGGCGAGCTCTACGCCGCCGGCATCAACATCGAGCCGAACGGCGACCTCAAGCACACCGGCCGCATGGGCGGTTTCATCACCGACTTCACGGTCTCCGCCGACCGGCACACCACGATTGCCGTGATGTGCAACGGGCACCTGTCCAACCGCTTCCCGATCGCGACCGCGCTCTGGACGATCTGGGATCCGCACTCCTCGGAGTGACGAGAGCCGCCGCAGGCCCGCGCGGCTAACGGGTGGCGGACTCGAGCAGCTCGAGGATGTGCACGTACGGCCGACCGGTGGCCTGCGTCATCCCGAGTTCGCAGGTGCGGTTCGCGGAGGCGTAGGCGGCGAAGTCGCGCGACGTGATCTCCGCGGCCTCCCGTGCCGTGGCCGACGCCGTGAGTTCGGGATGCAGCAGCCCTCGGTCACCGGCGTAGGCGCAGCATCCCCAGTCGTCGGGCAGGTACACGTCGCCCGACACGAAGCGCGCAATCGCGTCGATCGAGTCGTTGGCCCCGAGCACGGTGGTCGAGCAGGTGTGGTGGATCGCGACCGACTCGACGGGCTCGGTGACGCTCAGCCGGGGCAGGAAGTGCTCGCGCGCGAACTCGGTGGCGTCGACGAACTTCAGCGCCGAGTACTGGCCTGCGGCGTTCGCCGCGAGCGCCTGCATCGTCTCCAGGCCCTCGGTGCAGGATGCCGCGTCGCACACGATCGGCAGACGACCCCCGTCACTCGCCTCGAGCAGGACAGGAAGCACCGCGTCGGTCATCGTCGCGTAGCCGTCGGAGAAGCCCTTCGACTTCCAGGGGGTGCCGCAGCACAGGCTTCCCGATTGCTCGGGAATCACCACCGTGACCCCGGCCCTCTCCGCCAGTCGCAGGAATGCCTGAGTGGCACCGAGCTGGCCCGACTCGGGACCGAACATCGACCCGATGCAGGCCGCGAAGAAGACCGCGCTCGAGGCGACCGGATCGCCGCCGGGAGCCGGTCGCCGGGGTCCGCCGCCGGGCAGTGACCCGCTGTAGAGCGGCACGGTATCGGCGCCGAGGATCGCACGACCGACCTTCGTGGCCGCGATCGGAAGGGCCGAGGGCAGCGCCTTGGCGACAGTCAGGGCAGCGCCACCGACAGTCGTCGCCGCACCCCAAGCCCGGGCCGCGGAACCCCAGGCCGCGTTGGCGGCCGACGGCCGGGTCTCGGCACGCAGTCGGCGCACGAGGTCTCCCGTGTTGATATCGACGGGGCACGCGATCGCGCAGAGGCCGTCGACCGCGCAGGTCTGTACGCCGTCGTACTCGTATGCGCTGCTGAGCTCGGCCACGAGGCCGGTCTGCCCGGCCTGCTCCGCGTTCGCGATGTCGCGTCTGAGGGCTATGCGCTGCCGCGGGGTGAGGGTGATGTCCTTACTCGGACAGCTCGGCTCGCAGTAGCCGCACTCGACGCAGCGGTCGACCTCGGACTCGACGCGCGGCACCACCTTGAGGTTGTGCAGGTACGAGTCGGGGTCCTCGGTGAGCAGCACGCCGGCGTTGAGCAGCCCGCGCGGGTCGAACAGGCGCTTGATCTCGACCATCATCGCGTACAGCTCGTCGCCGTACTGTCGCCGTACGAAGGGTGCCATGATGCGGCCGGTGCCGTGCTCGGCCTTGAGCGACCCGCCCTGGTCGAGCACCAGCTCGACAAGATCTTCGGTGAACGCCCGGTACCGGATCAGACTCGCCGGGTCGTCGAAACGCTCGTTGAGCATGAAGTGCAGGTTGCCGTCCTTGGCGTGGCCGAAGATGACCGAACCCTCGTAGCCGTGGGCGTCGAACAGGGCCGTGAGGCGCTCGCAGGTGACCAGCAGCCGATCGATCGGCACCACGATGTCTTCGAGCAGCGCGGTCGTGCCCGACGGCCGCGCACCCGCGATCGCCGTGTACAGACCCTTGCGCACGTGCCACATCGCCGCCCGCGCGGCCGCCGCGGTCGTCATCGTCGGTGCCGCGGCCAGCGGCAGCATGGCGAGGCGGTGATCGGCGGACCGCTGTCGGTCGGCCAGCTGCTCCTGCGTCCCGGCGTGGAGCTCCACGAGCAGCGCCGCGTGATCGAGCACCTCGACGGCGGCGATGGCCGCTGGTGCGTCGGCAGCCTGCTGCGCCACGAGGAGGGAGCGGGCATCCATGAGCTCGATCGTCGCGAAGCCCTCATCGATCAGTGCGGGCAGCGCCTGAACGGCGTCGCGAAGGCTGGAGAACACCAGCAATCCCGTCGACACGTGCGGCAGCACCTCGACAGTGCGGAACGTCGCCTCGGCGACGAAGGCGAGCGTTCCCTCGCTGCCCACGACGAGGTGGGCGAGGATCTCTGCGGGCGTCTCGAAGTCGAGCAGCGCGTTCAGGCCGTAGCCCATGGTGTTCTTCATGGAGAACTGCCGCCTGACCTCGCGCACGGCCTCGGGGGATGCGACCAGTCGCGATCGCAGCGAGGCCAATCCCGCGTGAAGGTCGGGTTCGCTCTCGCTGAGCAGGCGATCCGCCTCGGGATCGCTGGTGTCGAGGATGACGCCGCTCGGCAGCACGACGACCATCGACTCGAGCGTGCGATAGCTGTTCCGCTCGATGCCGCACGCCATGCCGCTCGAGTTGTTCGCGATGACCCCGCCGATCGTGCACGCGATCTCGCTCGCCGGATCGGGCCCCAGCTTGCGTCCGTGGCGGGAGAGTCGCTGGTTGGTCTGGCGCACGGTCGCGCCGGGCTGCACGTGCACGCGGTCCCCGGCGTCGAGCACGTCGATGCGTCGGAAGTGGGTGCGGGTGTCGACGAGCACCTCAGACGACACGGCCTGACCCGACAGGCTCGTTCCGCCCGAGCGGAACGTGATGCCGCGGCCGCTCGCGTGTGAGGCGGCGAATACCCGGGCGACGTCCTCGGCCGTGTGCGGAGTCACCACCGCATCGGGGATCAGCAGATAGTGCGATGCGTCATGAGCCGCGGCGAAGCGGTCGATCGAGCGCTGCGACTGGGCAGTGCCGGCACCCAGGATGGCGGCATCGAGCACCGGCGCGAGGGCGACTGTGCCCATGACTGACTCCGCATCGTCGAGAGATTGTTCGACAAGTCTACTAGTCCGGTTTCTCCCGCCACACTATCCTCGAGAGCAGGAGCGAGGTGGAAATGTCGGGTGTGCTGCAGGTCACCGGTGTGGTCGATGCCGTGGCATCCGAGCTTCGGGCCGCCGTGTTCGAGGGGGAGCTCACCCAGGGTCAATTGGTGACCGAGGCTTGGGCGGCCGAGCGCTACGGTGTGGCCCGCGCCAGCGCCAAGGCGGCCATCGAGAAGCTCGTCGCCGAAGGGCTGCTCCAGCGCACGGTGCATCGCAGTGCCCGGGTGCGTGTGCTGCAGGCGTCAGCCGTGCGCGACATCTACCGCACCCGTCGGCGGATCGAGAGCGAGGTCATCCGCGAGTTGGCGGCCGATCGCTCGGTTCCGGATGCCGCGGCCGCCGCCAACGCGCAGATCGCGACCTTCTCGGGCGGATCATCCATCGACGTGGTCGACCCTGACATGCGGTTCCACGCGTCGCTCGTCGACGGCATCGGGAGTGAGCGCACCAGCCGGGCCTACGACGCGCTGGTTGCGGAGGTGCGGCTGTGCATGGCACAGGTGCAGGGGCGCAGCCTCATCCCCGTCGATCTGATCTTCGCCGAGCATTCGCGGATCCTCGAGCTGATCGCCGCGGGTAATGGCGAGGCCGCGGTCGCGGTGCTCGCCGAGCATCTCGGTCGCGCCGAGCAGCGTCTGGTGGACGCGCTGTCCACGCCGCCGCCCGGCGCCTGACCTGCTGGACCGCGGCTACTGCGGGGCGGCCACGCGGATCAGGTTGCCCCACGGGTCATCCACGCTCACCGTGCGTCCATCGTCGCGGGTCTCGATTCCGTGGTGCTTGGCGCGCTCGATGAGCTGCCCGAGATCGTCGGCTCCCGGCACCTCGATGTCGACCTGCGCGAGCCCGAGGCCCACGCCGCGACGGCCGGCGCCGGCGCTGTTCCAGGTGTTCATCGCCATGTGGTGGTGGTACCCGCCCGCGCTGACGAAGAGTGCTTGAGGCCCGTATGCCGCGGTCTCCTCGAATCCGAGGGTCGTCACATAGAAGTCGCGGGCGCTCGGGATGTCGCCAACCTGCAGATGCACGTGACCGACCTTCGCCCCGCCGATCAGCGGCTCCTCCGCCGCGGCCTCGGTGAGGTTTTCCTGCAGGAACGCATTGGGGTCGAGGTAGAGGGTCGACATCTCGATGGCGCCGTGCGCCCAGCTCCACGCCGAGCGGTCGCGGTCCCAGTACAACTCGACGCCGTTGCCCTCGGGGTCGGAGAAGTAGAACGCCTTGCTCACCAGGTGGTCGCTGCTGCCAGTGAACGTGTTCGGATACTTGCGAGCAACGGAGTAGACCGCCGCCGCGAGCGCCTCCTCGCTGTCGAAGAGGATCGCCGTGTGGAACAGTCCAGCGTCGCGCGGGCTCACGTGCACGAGCTCCGGCGCGTGTTCGAGGATGACGACGGGCGTCGTGCCGCGGCCGAGGGTGACGCGCGGCCCCGCCTGCTCGAGCACCTGGAGGGCGACGCCATCCCGGTAATAGGCGGTCATGGCGTCGAGGTTGCCGACGCGCAGGGTGACCGGACCCATGGCGGTGTCAGCGGCGAGGATGTCGTTCATGTCATCCCCAACATAGTTGAACTCTCAACTATTCCGCGGAACCCGTGAGACGCTCGATGAGCTCGCGGTACCGGGCGGCGGTCTGCTCGACGATCTCCTGCGGAAGCGCGGGCGGCGTGCCCCGCTTGTCCCAGTGGGCGGAGAGCCAGTTGCGCACGATCTGCTTGTCGAAGCTCGCGGTGCGCTCGCCCGCGGTCGCTGAGGCTCTCGAAGCGTAGACCGCGGCATCCCAGTACCGGCTGCTGTCGGAGGTGAGCACCTCGTCGGCGAGGGTCAGCTCGCCGGTGACCGGGTCGGCACCGAACTCGAACTTGGTGTCGGCGAGTATGACGCCCTTCGCTTCCGCGATGGCGGATGCCGCCGCGAACACCTTGAGCGACGTCTCGCGCAGCGCAGCCGCCGCCGCGGAGCCGACCAACTCCACGGTGCGCTCGTAGGTGATGTTCTCGTCGTGCTCGCCCATCGGGGCCTTCCACGCCGGGGTGTAGATCGGTTCGGGCAGGCGGTCGCCGTCGCTCAGTCCGGGGGGCAGGGCGATGCCGCACACGCTCTGCGAGCTCTGGTACTCGATCCAGCCGCTGCCCGACAGGTAGCCGCGCACCACGCACTCGATCGGGTACATGTCGAGCTTCTTCACGAGCATTGCGTTGGCGGGGAGAGCCCCTTCGGTGATCGAGCTTGTCGAGATCCCGCGTGCCGCCGGGGTCTCGACGGGCTCGACCACCGGGGTCTCGACAGGCGCGGGCACCAGGTGGTTGGGAACGTCGAGCTGGGCGAACCACCAGAGGCTCAGCCGGGTCAGCAGTGCGCCCTTGCCCGGGATGCCCGGCTCCAGCACGTGGTCGAACGCACTCACGCGGTCGCTCGCCACCACGAGCATCCGCCCCGGCTCGTCGGGATTCTCGTAGAGGTCGCGCACCTTGCCGGAGTAGACGTGGTGCCAGCCGGGCAGCGTCATTCGCTGACCCGCAGACCGATGTCGCGACGGTAGTGGCCACCTTCGAGGTGGATCGCGTCGAGCGCGAGATACACGCGGGCGCGGGCTTCGGAGAAGGTGCGCCCGGTGGCGACGACGCTGAGCACCCGGCCGCCGGTGGCGACATAGGTACCGTCGACCAGGGCGGTGGCCGCGTGTGCGATGGTCACGTCGTGCACATCCGAGAGTCCCGTGATCGGTCTACCGGTCACGGGCTCCTCGGGATAGCCTTCGCTCGCCAGTACGACCGTGACGGCGACGTCATCGCTGAACTCGGGTCGCGGCTGCGACGCGAGTTCGCCGCTCGCCGCGGCGAACAGCAACTGGCTGAGTGGAGTCTTCAGTCGAGGCAGCACGACCTGCGTCTCGGGGTCGCCGAAGCGCGCGTTGAACTCGATGACCTTCACACCCTTCGGTGTGACGATCAGGCCGCAGTAGAGGAGACCGATGAACGGGGTGCGCTCGCTGGCCAGCTGGCGCACGGTGGGGATGGCGACGGTGTTGATCACCTCGTCGACGAAACCCTCGGGCAGCCACGGCAGGGGCGAGTACGCACCCATGCCGCCGGTGTTGGGGCCCTCGTCGCCGTCGAACACCCGCTTGTAGTCCTGAGCCGGGGAGAGCGGCAGCACTGTGTGGCCGTCGCTGAGCAGGAACAGCGAGACCTCCTGCCCGGAGAGGAACTCCTCGACCAGCACGGCGCCGTGGGCAAGCCAGAAGTCGGCGTGCGCGACGGCGGCGTCCCTGTCCTCGGTGACGAGCACGCCCTTTCCGGCGGCGAGTCCGTCGGCCTTCACGACGTAGGGCGCTCCGTACTCGTCGATGGCTGCCACGGCCTCGTCGATGGTGCCCGCTCGGGTGGCCTTGCCTGTGGGTATGCCCGCGTCATCCATGATGCGCTTGGCGAAGGTCTTGCTGCCCTCGAGGGCTGCGGCGGCCTTGCCGGGGCCGAAGACGGCGATGCCGCGCTGGCGCAGCGCGTCGGCGACACCGGCCACAAGGGGCGCCTCGGGTCCGATCACCACGAGTTCGATGTCGTTGTCGAGGGCGTAGGCGCTCACGACATCACCGCGGGTGGGGTCGAGTGCGACGACAGGCACAACCGCCGCGATGCCGGCATTGCCGGGGGCTGCAGTTATCTCGTGGGCGGTCGGCTCGCTAAGCAGGGACGTGATGATGGCGTGCTCGCGCGCACCGGAGCCGAGGACGAGGATTCGCACGGGTCAACCCTACCGACGCCCCGGCGTGGTGGTCACGGATGAGCCGTGCTCACCCAGCACAATGGTCGCAACCTGTTCCGCATCAGGGAGTTGATCACATGGCCGACAAGGCAGTTGTTCCCCGCACGCAACGGGGTTGGTTCATCGTCTATTGGATCGCCGTCGGCATCAACCTTCTGCTGTTCCTGGAGGCGCTGCTCAACGCATCCGAGTTCGCCTTCACCTCACTGGTGGCCGTGACGCTCGCGACGGCGTCCACACTCATCGGCGCCATCTTCGCGACCCGAATCGTGCGGGCCGGGGTGACCACGACGGCATTCATCAAGGGCACGACTACCGTGCGAGCAATTGCAGTCGCCTGGATCCTCATCGAGCTGGCCATCGTGTCCGGCACGATCGTGGCGGTGCTTGCGAACCTCGAGTCGAGCGAGGTCGACTGGTCGGGCGGGTTCGCCAGCACCGTCGGCTCCATCTCCATCCTCGCAGTTCTCGCGTCGGGCTTCTCCGAGTACCGAGAGGCGATGGGCGGCGCGAAGAAGCCCCTAACGTAGGAGCATGCCTCCCAAGCGCATCCCCGCCGACGTTGGGCGCGCCGCTGTCACCGGTGCGCTCGCGGGCTCGAAGCCCGAGCTGGCCATGGCGACCCGGTACCTGCTGCAGGTGCTCGCGGAGCACGCTGAGGGCAACACCGTCGAGGTGCGGGTGCCGCCGTTCGGCGCGGTGCAGGCCGTCGAGGGACCGCGCCACACCCGCGGCACCCCTCCCAATGTGATCGAGATGGATGCGCCGACCTGGCTCGCGCTGGCGACCGGGGGCACGACGTGGGCGCTGGCCGTGGCATCCGGCACCGTGTCGGCCTCGGGGGCCAGGGCCGACCTGTCGCCCTACCTCCCACTCGCGTGGGAGACAATGGAGGGGTGAGCGAACCGGAAAGCACCGTGAAGATCCGCCGAGCACCCAAGATCGGTGCATTCCTCGTGGTGGGCGGCCTGATCGGCGCGCTGGTGACGCTCGTGCTGACCGCGCAGTTCCCGGTCGACCCGAATGTCGGGTTCATCGCCCTGTTCGGCTACTTCTGCCTGTTCGGTATTCCGGCGGGCGTGCTGCTGGGTGCGCTACTGGCCCTGCTTCTTGACCGCATCTCACGCAGACGGGCCCGCGAGGTGGTCGCCGAGCGCGAGAGCGTGGGCGGCGAGAGCGTCGCCGACGAGGGTGTCGCCGACGAGTCCTAGCTTCGCCGGTATGTGGAGCCGTCAACGGTGCGGGTCACGAGCTCCGCGTCGACCAGTGCCCGCCGCAATGCGACCGGGTCGTGCCCGAGGGCCGCAAGCCGCTCGGTGAGTTCGCGCTCGCCGAGACTCTCGCCCGGTTCCGTCGCGCGCTCGAGCACCCAGGCAAGAAGCTCGTCGCGGTCGGCTGGCCGTGATGGCCACTCCGTGATCACGCCAGCGGTGACCCAGCGCTCCAGCCCCTGACGGGTGACTGGCGCGGTCTCGGCGAGCAGTCGGGCGAAGGCGTCGGCGATGGGCGCGCCCGCAGCATCCAGGAGTCCGGCCTCACGCAGTGCCGCGAGCGACTTCTTGCGACGCGTCGACGGTTCGCCCGCGAGTCCCAGCACGGCCTCGGCGTACACCCGCCGTCGGTCGGGATTGTCGAGGGCCGCGGCCACCCGGCGCCACTGGTTGCTCATGGCTCAACGGTACCGATGTGCTGGCCGTGGCGGGCTGGCACCGAACGGTGGCGCCTCCGTGGGTTGTGAACGACCCCTCCCATTCGTTCTCCGAACTCAGGACAATTGTTGGGCACCTCTACGAATGTCCTGAGTTCGGGGAACGATTCACCGGAGGTATGGGCAAGCGCGCTGGGAAGGAGCAGCCGCGGGCGGGCGGCGAGCGGCGAGCGGCGAGCGTCGAGCGGTGGCGCGTCGAGCGGTGGCGCGTGGACACGGCCTGGAGGTGGATTCCCCGACACAGGAAGCGGCCCGTTGAACTCGCTCAGCTCAGCTGCGTGCGTTCCACCCAGTCGAGGTACTCGGCGGTGACGGTGCCGGTCACGTAGTCGCCCGTGAAGCAGCTCATGTCGAGGGCCGTGACATCCGAGCCCTCGATGATGGCGGCCTGCATGTCTGCGACCTCCTGGTAGATCAGGTAGTCGGCGCCCAGCTCGGTGGCGATCTCGGGAATCTTGCGGCCGTGGGCCACGAGCTCGTGCCGCGACGGCATGTTGATGCCGTAGACGTGCGGAAAGCGCACCGGCGGCGCGGCCGACGTGAAGGTCACCTTGTTGGCGCCCGCCTCGCGCGCCATCTGCACGATCTCGCGCGAGGTGGTGCCGCGCACGATCGAGTCGTCGACGATCAGGATGTTCTTGCCCTTGAACTCGCTCGACATCGCGTTGAGCTTCTGCTTGACGCTCTTCTTGCGCTCCGCCTGCCCGGGCATGATGAACGTGCGCCCGACGTAGCGGTTCTTGTAGAAGCCCTCGCGGTACTCGACGCCGAGCTTCTGGGCGACCTGCATCGCGGCGGGGCGCGAGGAGTCCGGAATCGGCATGACCACGTCGATGTCGCCCTGCGGGGTGTAGCGCGCGATCGTGTCGGCGAGGCGGTCGCCGAGCCGCAAGCGCGCCTCGTACACGCTGATGCCGTTCATCACCGAGTCGGGTCGGGCGAGGTAGACGTACTCGAACGAGCAGGGCAGCAGTCGCGGGTTGGCGGCGCACTGGCGTGAGTGCATCTCGCCGTTGGGGGTGATGAAGATGGCCTCGCCGGGCGCGACATCCCGAACCACTTCGTAGCCCGCGCTCTCCAGCACCAGCGATTCGGATGCCACGACCCACTCGGCCCCGACGAAGTCAGCATTGCGGCGCCCCAGCACCAGCGGCCGGATGCCGAACGGATCGCGGAACGCCAGCAGGCCGTGACCGGCGATCAGCGCGATCGCCGCGTAGGAGCCCTCGACCCGTTCATGCAGCCGCGAGATCGCGGCGAAGACCTGGTCGGGGTCGAGGTCGGTTCCGGTGATCTGCTCCTGCAGCTCGTTGGCGAGCACGTTGACCAGCAGTTCGGTGTCGCTCGATGTGTTGAGGTGCCGACGGTCGATGTGGAAGAGCTCCTGGGTGAGCTCGCGCGTGTTGGTGAGGTTGCCGTTGTGCACCAGAACGATTCCGTAGGGTGCATTCACGTAGAAGGGCTGCGCCTCCTCCTCGCTCGACGCGCTGCCTTTGGTGGCGTACCGCACGTGGCCGAGGCCGACGTTGCCGAGCAGGGTGCGCATGTCGCGGGTGCGGTACGCCTCGCGCACCTGGCCCTTGGCCTTGAACATGTGGATGATGCTGCCCTCGGCCGTCGCAATGCCGGTCGAGTCCTGCCCCCGGTGCTGCAGGAGCGCGAGTGCGTCATACACCTGCTGATTGACCGGGTGGGACGAGACGATTCCGACGATGCCGCACATACTGGCCGGTTGCTCCCTGGTGTTCGAAGGGCGCGCACCCGAAGCGGGTACGGTCAAGTCTCCCATACCGGTGGGGCCGGGCGGCCGATCGTCGTCATGGCGCGACACCCCGGTACGCTGGTCGGGTGACCGAGGACTCCTCCCGCAGCTACCGTGACGCCGGAGTCGACACCGCGGCAGGCGATCTGGCCGTCGAACTCATGAAGTCCGCGGTCTCGCGCACGCACGGGCCGCAGGTGCTCGGTGGCGTCGGCGGCTTCGCCGGAATGTTCGACGTCAGCTTCCTGAAGGCATTCGACCGCCCGCTCTTGGCGAGCTCCACCGACGGGGTCGGCACGAAGGTCGCGATAGCCCAGGCGATCGACAAGCACGACACCATCGGGCAGGACCTGGTGGGCATGGTCGTCGACGACATCGTGGTGGTCGGGGCGCGGCCGATGTTCATGACCGACTACATCGCGTGCGGGCGCGTCATCCCGCAGCGCATCGCCGACATCGTCGCGGGAATCGCCCGCGCGTGCGAGGCGACCGGAACGGCGCTCGTCGGCGGCGAGACCGCCGAGCACCCGGGGCTGCTCGGCCCTGATGACTACGACGTCGCCGGCGCTGCCGTGGGCGCGGTCGAGGCTGCCGACCTACTCGGACCCGACCGGGTCGCCGACGGCGACATCGTGATCGGCATGGCATCGAGCGGCCTGCACTCCAACGGGTTCTCGCTGGTGCGCCACATCCTCGCGCAGCGGGCAATCGGCTACACGGATGCCTCGGCAGAACTAGGCGGAACCGTCGGCGAGATCCTGCTCGAGCCGACCCGGCTCTACACGACCCCGCTGCTGGACGTGCTGGCGGGGCATCCCGGCGCGGTGCACGCGCTCAGCCACGTGACCGGCGGAGGCATCGCGGCCAACCTCGCGCGCGTGCTCCCGGTGGGTTCGTGGGTCGAACTCGATCGCGGCAGCTGGTCGCCCCCCGCCGTGTTCCGGGTGCTCAGCGACATGGCCGGCAGCACGCTCGTGAGCGCCGAGGGAACCTGGAACCTCGGGGTGGGGATGATCGCGGTGGTCACCCCGGCGGCGGCCGACGGGGTCATTGCCTCGTTGGAGCGCAGCGGCATCCCGTCGTGGAAGCTCGGCGAAGTGTCGATGAGCGCCCGCGACCTCAGCGGCTTCGAGAGCGAAGCCAAGGGCGTCAAGGGTGGAGCGGTGCGGCTGACCGGAAGCTACGCATAGTTGGTTGAGTAACCGCGAAGCGGTGTATCGAAACCAGTTGGTTGAGTAACCGCGAAGCGGTGTATCGAAACCAGTCGTTCGGCGAGCAGGTTTCGATACGGCCTGCGGCCTACTCAACCAGCCGTCAGGCGGTCTTCGACTCGTCGTCGGTGTCGAACTCGTCTTCCTCGTAGCTGCCGGCAACGTACTCCGGCCACTTCTCGAGGTCCTCGGCGAGGCGAGGGTCGCTGGGCGCTCCGGAGAGCTCTTGGGCAAGCGCGTTGTAGTTGGTGTCAGGACTGAAGTACTTCAGGTCCCGCGCCACCTTGGTGTGCTTTGCCTTCTGACGGCCACGCCCCATGCGAGACCCCCTCTGGATCAGTCCCGATGCGCTGCTACCACGCAGGGATTGTGCGAATAGGGATGGTGGAAAAACTAGCGCTCAGTTTAGCACGCGGCACCCAGCCAGCCGGGGCGGTTCTCCACGCTCATCCCGCTGACGGGTAACGTTGTCGGGTGACGTCAGCAGGCACCGATACCTCAGTAGTGGTGATCGGCGCGGGGCAGGCCGGGCTGTCCGTCTCGTACTACTTGCAGAGGCTCGGTCTCGACGCGGGAAACGACTTCGTCGTGCTCGATCGCGGCCCGGGCACGGGCGGTGCCTGGCAGTTCCGGTGGGAGGCGCTGCGCATCGGTTCGGCCCACAAGATCAACGATCTTCCGGGCCTGGATGCGCTCGGCCTGAGCTTCGAGACCGCCGACCGTCACGCTCCGGCCAAGGACGTCGTCGCCGACTACTACCGCCGGTACGAGGATCACTACGGCCTGCAGGTCGTGCGCCCCGCCGACGTGGTCAGCGTGGAGAACTTCGGCATGGATCTGATGGTCAACTTCACCCTCGACGACGAGGAGAAGGAGGTGTCGACCGTCACTGTCGTCAACGCGACGGGCACCTGGGGAGCGCCCTTCATCCCCTGGTACCCCGGCATGAAGAGCTTCGAGGGCCGCCACGTCCACACCAACGACTACAAGAGTGCCGAGGACTATCGCGACCAGAGCGTGATCGTCGTGGGTGGCGGCACGAGCGCGATCGGCTTCCTCCTCGAACTGGAGGGCATCGCCAGCGACACCACCTGGGTGAGCCGACGCCCGATCGACTTCCTCGAGGACGGCGACCTCAACCTCGAGGCCCGCATCGAGGCCGTGCGTATGCAGGACGAGGCGGCGCGAGCCGGTCGAGCCCTGCCGAGCATCGTGTCGGGCACGGGGGTGCCGCGCACCCGGCGCATCCAGGCCGGCATCGAGCGCGGGGTGCTCACGCCCCGCCCGATCTTCGACTCGATCGAACCGCACGGCGTGCGGTGGAAAGACGGAGCCTTCAAGAAGGCGGATGCGATCATCTGGTCCACGGGATTCCGCCCGGAGCTGAGACATCTCGCACCGCTGAAGCTCCGGGAGAAGGAGGGCGGCGTCGTGGTTGCACAGGGCGCGTCGTGGAAGGACCCCCGCATCTTCTTCGCCGGGTACGGGCCGCAGGCATCCACGATCGGGGCCAACCGCGCGGGCCGCATGATCGCCCGTCAGGTCGTCGCGACCCTGAGCAAGATCCAGGCCTCGCGCTAGCCGACGGTGAGCGCGTAGGCCGCTGCGGCCGCCCCGATGCCGAGCACGAGGTTGGCCGCGACGCTCGCGAGGGCGATGCGCCACTTGCCCTCGGTGACGTACTGAACGGTCTCGACGCTGAACGTGCTGAAGGTCGTCAGGCCCCCGCACAGGCCGGTCAGCAGCACCAGACGGATGCCCGCGTCGACGCCCCCGGCGGTCGCGAGTCCCAACACCGCGCCCCCGATCGCCGAGCCCACCACGTTGACGATGAGGACAGCGAGCGGGAGGTTTCGATACGCGCCTTCGGCGCTACTCAACCAGCGGGATACCAGATACCGCACGACCGCCCCGAGGGCACCCGCGACGATGACGGCGGCGGCGATCACTCGTCCACCAGGTCCACGTCGGTGACGCGCGGCGAGCCCAGTCGCAGCCCGAGCGCGGCGGCGGCGAGGCCGAGCACCAGGGTCGCTACGAGGTAGGCGAGGGCGAGCATCCCGAACCCGGCGGCGGTGAGCGAGACGAGCGACACGGCCAGCGCGGAGAACGTCGTGAACGACCCGAGCAGCCCCGCCCCGAGGCCGGCACGCAGCCAGCCGGGTGCCGTGGACCATACTCGCCCGACGAGCACCCCCAGCACGAAGGCACCGAGGGTGTTGATCGCGAGCGTCGAGACCGGGAAGTCCGCATCGCCGTGCGGGATCACGGTGTCGATGCCGAGCCTGAGGGCCGTGCCCACCGCGCCGCCCACGAGCACGGCCAGCAGGTCACGCCAGGGCACGCTACTTCTTCTTCTCGGCCTGGGTCTTCGGGCGCACGACGGTCTTCACCGCGGCAGCGGCCGTCGGGTCGGCCGGCGGCATGGGCTTGCGCACCACGGGACGTCGCGGCTCACCACGCCGATCCTCACCCGGAAGCGGGCGGGAGCGGCGGCCGTAGATGAGGGTCGAGGAGTCGAGCAGCCACGGCACGAGGGCGATGACCACGCCGTGCACCAGCGAGAGCTTCTGACGGATGCGACGGGCCTTGTGGTTGTGCAGGATGTTCTCCCACCAGTGGCCGACGATGTACTGGGGTGTGTAGACCGTGACGACCTCGGAGCCATGCGTCTGGCGCCGCGACTTGATGTACTTCGCCAACGGAGCGCTAATGTCGCGGTACGGCGACTCGAGCACGTTGAGCGGAACCTTGATGTTCTGCTCGACCCAGTCCCGCTCGAGTTCCTCGGTAGCCGCATCGTCGATCGACACGTGCACGGCCTCGATTGAGCCGTGGCGCGCGGCGATCGCGTAGTCGAGAGCCTTGAGTACGGGCTTCTGCATGCGACCGACGAGCACGATGGCGTGGTCGCCCTTCGCGCCGAATCGCGTGGTGGGGTCGGCCTCGATCTCCTTGTCCACGTCGCGGTAGTAGCGGTTCACGCCGAGCATCAGCAGGAACAGGATCGGCATGATCACGAAGACCACCCACGCACCGTGGGTGAACTTGGTGATCGTCACCACGATCAGCACGCTCGCGGTCATCGTCGCGCCGACAGCGTTGGTCGCCAGACTCCGGATGATCTGGCCGCGATTCGTCGCGCCCTCCTTCAGCAGCCTGATCCAGTGCCGCACCATGCCGGACTGTCCGAGCGTGAACGACACGAAGACGCCGATGATGTAGAGCTGGATGAGGCTCGTGACATCCGCCCGGAAGATCACGAGGATCACGCCGGCTACGATCGCGAGTGCGATCACGCCGTTGGAGAAGATCAGGCGGTCACCGCGGGTCGACAGAGACTTGGGCGCGTAGTGGTCGGCGGCGAGGATCGAACCGAGCAGTGGGAACCCGTTGAACGCCGTGTTGGCCGCCAGCAGCAGCACGGCGGCGGTGGCGGTCTGGATGATGAAGAACGGGATCGAGTTGTTGCCGAACGTCGCCGACGCGATCTGCGCGATCAGGCTGCGCTGCGGCACCGTCTCGCAGTTGTCGAAGCCGATGAGGTGGCAGGCGTCCTCCGCGTAGTGCACGCCGGAGACGAGAGCGAGGATCACCAGTCCCGAGAACAGCGTGATGGCGATGAGGCCCATCGCCACGAGCGTCTTCTGGGCATTCTGGATCTTCGGCTTGCGGAAGGCCGGCACGCCGTTGGCGATCGCCTCGACACCGGTGAGTGCGGCGCATCCGCTCGCGAATGATCGCAGCAGCAGCAGGATGATCGCCGCCTGGGTGAGGGACTCCGCCCTCACGTCGAGCCCGGCGCTCTCGGCGATCGGGGCATCGCCACCGATCGTGCGCACCAGACCGACGACGATCATGACGCCGATGCTGCCGATGAACAGGTAGGTCGGCACGGCGAACGCCTTGCTCGACTCGCGAACGCCGCGCAGGTTGACCGCGGCGAGCAGAATGATGAATCCGACGGCGATCTCGACGCGGAACGGGTTGAGCGCGGGGATCGCGGAGATGATGTTGTCGACGCCGGAGGCCACCGACACCGCGACGGTCATCACGTAGTCGACGAGCAGCGCGGATGCGACGATCAGGCCGGCCTTCTCGCCCAGGTTCTTGGACGCGACCTCGTAGTCGCCGCCACCACTCGGGTAGGCCCGCACCAGCTGACGGTACGACAGCACGACGACGATCATGAGGATCACGACGGCCATCGCCACCCACGGGGCGAAGGAGAGGAAGGCGAGCCCGCCGATGAGCAGGATCATGAGCAGTTCCTGCGGCGCGTAGGCCACGGAGGAGAGCGGGTCGCTCGCGAAAATGGGTAGCGCGAGGTGCTTGGGGAGTAGCTGGCCTTCCAATTTCTCGGACGGCAGTGGGTCTCCGATCAACCACCGTTTAGGAGACCGGGCTTCGTCTGTCACGAGGGGCGAGCTTACTCCTATGAGAAAGGCAGTCAACTCGATCAGGCCGCTTAGAATTCCCCCATGGCCTCAACTGATTCCCGGCGCAGGCGGTGGCCGTGGATCGTCGCGGGTGTCGTCGTGCTCCTGCTCGTTCCCGTGGCGGTACTCGGCGTGCCGATTCTGCTGCACCAGAACCAGGGAGCCTCAGGGCAGGTGGATGCCACCGAGCCCTGGCCGCTCACTGTCACGGGCAATGGCGCTGACGGTCGCACCCGCACCTTCACGGTCAGCGGCGAGGACGGCGCAGCAGTCGACACCTCCGCGCTCACCGTCGGCCAGCACCTCGTCGTGAGGGGAAGCGGGTTCGACGGGGCGCGAGGCATCTATGTGGCGATCTGCGTCATCCCGTCGGACCCGAGCGTGAAGCCGGGGCCCTGCATCGGCGGGGTCCCCGAGCAGACGCCGACCGCAGTGGACGCCGGCACCGTGCAGTACGCGCCGAGCAACTGGATCAACGACGACTGGGCCTGGAAGCTGTTCGGCGCTCGCAGCTACGACGACATCGCTAAAGGCACCTTCACCGCCTACGTCGAGGTCGGCGAGCCGATGGGCAAGGACTTCGACTGCCGAGTGGATGCCTGCGGCATCTTCACGAGGAACGACCACACCGCGCTCAGCGACCGGGTGCAGGACCTCTACGTGCCCGTCGCGTTCGGCTGATCGAGCGAGTCGAGATCTCGCGACACCGGTGATCGAGCGAAGTCGAGATCTCGCGACACCGGTGATCGAGCGAGTCGAGATCTCCACAGGCTCGATCACCGCAGCTGATCGGCCGACACCTCGCGCGAGTTGAAGCGCAGCCCCCGCGCGGTGATGCCCGAGCCGGCGTTGGTCGCGGCCAGTTCGTCACTCTGTGCGTCGGCCGACAGGCCCAAGGTGCTCGCGAGCACCGACACGGCGGCTGCCGCTGACCACGCCTGGGGGCGGCAGGCGGCAGGGTACGGAACCGGCCGACTCGAGACTGAGGCGGCATCGCCCGAGTGGAGTTCGGGCATCCGGTAGTCGAACCACGATGCTGCGGCGAGAAGCCCCTCGGTGAGCACCGCCGCCTCTGCGGCGAATCCCGCCCGGCTGAGGCCCGCGATCGCGATGGCCGTGTCGTGGGTCCAGACGCTGCCGCCGTGGTAGCTGAGCGGCCAGTACCCCGCCGCCGTCGTCGACATCGTGCGCAGGCCGTAGCCGCTGTTGAGCTCGGGCGAGATCAGCCTCGCCGCCACCAGGGCCTCCTGCTCGGGTTCGAGAATGCCGGTGCCCAGAAGGTGGCCGATGTTGCTCGTGACGGCGTCAACCGCCCGCTTGCGCGAGTCGAGGGCGATCGCCGGGTACGGGCCGTGTTCGTCCTCGAGCCAGAACCGCAGAGCGAACTCGGACTTCAACCGCGCGGCCCAAGCGCGCCACGAGTCACCGTCCTCACCGAAGTGCTCCAGCAGCGCGGCACCGGCGAGTGCGGCTTCGTAGGCGTAGGCCTGCACCTCGCACAAAGCGATGGGACCCTCGGCGAGAGTGCCGTCGCGCCACTGCACCGAGTCGCCGGAGTCCTTCCAGCCTTGATTGGCCAGACCGTGTCCCGATCGGTCGACGTACTCGAGCAGGCCGTCACCGTCGGCGTCGGCGTGGTCGCGCAGCCAGCCCAGGGCCGCACGGAGGTTGGGCAGCAACTCCCGCACCTCGGTGTCGTCGAGGCCCCAGCGCCACGCGTCGTGAAGCAGCAGGATCCACAGGGGCGTCGCATCCACTGTGCCGAAGTACAGCGGCGGCAGGTAGACGTCGTCACCCTCGAGGTGCACGACGCCCCGCCGCAGTTCGTGCAGGATCTTGCCGGGCTCCTCGGCCCTGTCGACCACGACCTCGGTGCCTTGGAAGTGCGCGAGCACCCGGAGGGTCTGGGCGGCGAGCTCGGTGCCGAGCGGCAACATGAAGCGAGCGGCCCACAGCGAATCCCGGCCGAAGAGGGTGAAGAACCAGGGGGCGCCGGCGGCGAGGAAGCCGAGATCGGGCCGAGCGGTCGTGGTCATGCGCAGCCCGTCGAGGTCGCCCAGGGCCGTCGATACCCAGCGCGCGAGTCGTTCGTCTCCTTCGATCACCGGGGTCGACCAGGGCACCGGGCGCGGATCCGCGGCCGCGACTGCGGAGCTATCAACCGCCGCCAACGACCAGGAGACCTGCGTCTCGCCCCGTGCGGGAACATGAAGTGACCACCGAAGTTCGATCGATGCGCCGACCGTGAGGATGTCGGCATCCGCTGCCGTGACAGTGACGCCGACTCCATCGCCCGCCCAGCGAACTTCGGTGGCGGTCGCGACAACTCGCGGGATGCCCGCAGAGCCGATTCCCGCCTTGATGCGGTCGAGGTCGCTCAGGTCTGGCGTGAACCGCACTGCCAGGTCGAGCGCGAGCGGCACGCCGTGACGGCTGCGCACCGTGAGCGTCTCGCTCATGCCCTGACCGGTCACAACCCTGCTCTGCTCGACCCGCACTCCGGGGTCGGGGTTGCCCTCGTCGTGGCTGCGCACCAGCGACACGAACACCGCGGCATCGGCGCCGGAGGGAAGAACGGCGATCGCCTCAGGCAGGTCACCACCGACGGTCAGCGCCAGGGTGGACAGCACGCGCACGTCGGAGAAGTACACGCCGTGGATGGGGTTCGAGCCCAGCTCCCCCGATCGGTCACACCACACCTGGGTGGGCGCTCGCATGACCACGATCTCGTTGTGCAGCAGCGGCTGCAGTGGCGTGCTCATGGTGCGCTCACGACTCCTCGTTGACTTCGGTGCGGCTCGACCCATTGACATGCCGGGCTGTGCAGGTAACATAACACTCAGAATTTGATCGATCAAACTTTTCCCGGAGCCACCATCGGCGTGAACTCGGGCGGCGACTTGATCGATCAAACAGCACCCACGATCGTGGCCAAGGGAGGCACCGATGGCACAGCTGCCCACCGTCGAAGACGTTGCGCGCGTTGCCAATGTGTCGCGCCAGACCGTGTCGAATGTGCTGAACTCCCCCGAGATCGTCAAAGAGGCGACACGCACCCGGGTACTCGCGGCGATCGGTGAGCTGGGCTACCGTCCGCACGCATCCGCCCGCAGGCTGCGCACGCAGAAGTCCTCGACGATCGGAATCCGACTGGAGCCGGTGCGCAACGGAATCTCCGGCTCGGTGCTCGACACCTTCCTGCACGCGCTCACCGAGCAGGCCGACCGCCGTGGGATGCGGGTGCTGCTGTTCACCGCCGACGATGCGGCCGCCGAGATCGAACAGATCCGCCGACTGCGCGACGGCGCCGACGTTGATGCCTTCGTCCTCACCTCCACGTCGTACCAGGACGCGCGGGTCGAATGGCTGATCGAGAACGACGTGCCATTCGCCACCTTCGGCCGGCCGTGGGGCACAGAGGACAACCCCGACCCGCGGCATCTCTGGGTCGACGTCGACGGTCGGGCCGGAGTGAGCGAGGCCACTCGCCACCTTCTCGATGGCGGGGCACAGGCCGTGGCCTACATCGGCTGGCCCAGCGGCTCCGGCGCTGGCGACGACCGGCACCGCGGCTGGCGTGAGGCTCTCGAGGAGCGAGGGCTCGCATCCGGCGACCTTCACGTCGCAGTCGAAGACTCGGTTGCCAACGGACGGGCGGCCGCTGAGCAGCTGCTCTCCGGCGCACGCCGACCCGATGCGATCGTGTGCGCGAGCGACACTCTGGCTCTCGGTGCGCGGCTCGCCGCGTCGGCCGCCGGTCTCGACGACCTGCCCATCATCGGCTTCGACAACACGCCCGTCGCCGAGGCCGTGGGCCTGTCCAGCATCAGTCAACCCCTCGAAGGCGTCGCCGCTGGCGTGCTGGAGCTGCTCCTGGGGCCGACCGGCAACTCCGTGCGAAAGCGCGGGGAGTTTAACGAGGAGCCGACGAGTCGGCTCCTCGCCCCACGACTTGTCGAGCGCAGATCAACCCATCTGGCACTTGACGAGAACACCGGCTTGTAGCGCCGGCAATCACATATCGAAAGGGAACACTGTGAGATCAACACAATGGATGTCAGTGGCTGTCGCCGCTGGCCTCGCCGTTAGCCTAGTGGCCTGCAGTTCCGGGGGCGATGGTGGAGGTTCAGAGGGCCAGAAGCTCACCATGCTCATCGGATCCAGTGGTGACGCCGAGACGTCGGCCGTTCAGGCCGCCGCCGACGCCTGGGGTGCCGAGACCGGCAACAGCGTCGAGGTCATCGCCGCGAGCGACCTCAACCAGCAGCTCGGCCAGGGCTTCTCGGGCAACAACCCGCCCGACCTGTTCTACATGGGCTGGGACCAGTTCCAGACCTACGCGTCCAACGGCTACCTCGAGCCCTACGCAGACAGCCTGAGCAACGCCGACCAGTTCTACCCGGCCCTCAAGGATGCATTCACCTACGACGGCAAGTTCTACTGCGCCCCGAAGGACTTCTCGACCCTCGGTCTGATCATCAACACCGACATGTGGGCTGCGGCAGGGCTTACGGATGCCGACATCCCGACCGACTGGGACGGCCTCACGGCGGCAGCCACCAAGCTGACCACGGCTGACACCGTTGGTCTCTCCTTCGGACAGGAGTACGCCCGCATCGGCGTGTTCATGAACCAGGCTGGGGGCAAGCTCGTCGACGGCGACTCGATCACGGCATCCAGTCAGGGCAATGTCGACGGCCTGAAGTACGTGCAGTCCCTCATCTCCGCGGGCGTGCTGAAGTTCCCGCCGCAGCTCGAAGCGGGCTGGGGTGGCGAGGCCTTCGGTCTCGGCAAGGCGGCCATGGTCATCGAGGGTCCCTGGATCAACGGTGCGCTGAAGAACGACTACCCCGACGTGAAGTACGTCGCGGCGGAACTGCCGGCCGGTCCCGGTGGCAGCTCCACGTTCACGTTCAGCAACTGCTGGGGCATCCCGGTCGGTTCTCCGACGCTTGATGTCACCAAGTCGCTCGTGGAGTACCTCACGACGGACGAGCAGCAGCTCGCGTTCTCCGAGGCGTTCGGCGTCATCCCGTCGACCGAGAGCGGAGCCGCGGCCTACGCGGAGAAGTTCCCCGAGAACGCATCGTTCGTGGCCGGCAACGACTACGCGGTGAGCCCGGTCGCCTTCGCGGGCGCCTCGGCAGTGCTCGGTGACTTCAACGCGAGCCTCGAGGGGTTGGCGACAGCGGATGCCGCGACCCTCCTCGATGCGCTGCAGGGCAACCTCGAAGCCGCGTACACCAAGGCGAACGGCTAACAGAATGGCAACCATGGCGCGGTCTCGCCGCGGAGGAATCCGCCGCGGCGAGACCCGCTATGGGTGGCTGTTCACCGCGCCATCCATAGTGATCATCGGGGTCTTCCTCATTCTGCCCATCGCGCTCGCCGCCTGGGTCAGCGTGAGCAACTGGAACGGCCTGGGCTCCCCGCTCGGCGGTCGGGCCCAGTTCATCGGAGCCGAGAACTACGCTTCGGTGCTCACCGACCCCGGGCTCGCCCAGAAGGACTTCGGCACCTCGATCCGAAACAACCTGTACTACGTGCTGCTCGTGGTGCCGTTGCAGACCGCGCTCGCGCTCTTCCTCGCCGTGCAGATGAACCGGGCCATCCTTCGGGGACGTGGCTTCTTCCGCACCGCCTTCTACTTCCCGTCGGTCACCAGCTCGATCGCCATCACGACGGTCTTCATCTTCCTGTTCACGGCATCCGGAACCATCAACAGCATCCTCGCCTGGCTCGGCATCAACGGGCCGAACTGGTTCGCCGACCCGAGCGGCGTCATCCACAATCTGTTCGCTGGAGTCGGGGTCACCTCGGCACCGCCGGCTCTCGACGTGATCGGTCCCCTCGGCATCACGTGGTGGGAGTGGCTCTCCGGACCCTCCGTCGCGATGTGCGCGCTCATCACGCTGGCCGTGTTCACCACCTCCGGCACGTTCATGCTCCTCTTCCTCGCGGCACTTCAGAACATCGGAGCCGAGATCGACGAGGCCGCCCTCATGGATGGTGCCGGCGCGTTCCGCAAGTTCTTCTCCGTGACCCTGCCGATGCTCAAGCCCACACTGTTCACCGTGCTCACGCTGGGTCTGATCGGCACCTGGCAGGTGTTCGACCAGATCTACCTGACCGGTGGTGGCGCCCCGGGCAAGACCCTGCTGACGCCCGCCTACCTCGCGTACCAGACCTCCTTCAAGGATCTGCAGTGGGGGCAGGGCGCGGCCATCGCGTTCATCCTCTTCGCGATCATCGTGGCTCTGACGCTGCTGCAGCGCTTCATCCTGCGTGACCGGGACCCGAAAGTCAGAACGCCGAAGCCGGCGAAAGCCGCACGGGTGACCGCAGCAGTGAGCGAAGGGGACGTGCGATGACCAGCCTGACCGATGCCGAGGTGACCACTCGGCTGCAAGCGCCCCCGCCCCAGCGTAAGAAGCGACTGTCGCCCCGAGTGCGCACGATCGCGGTGTTCAGCTACCTGATGCTCATCGCCCTCGCGATGATTTACATCTACCCGTTCCTCGTCGCCGTCTCATCGAGCTTCAAGACGGATGCCGACGCCACGGCCAACCCGCTGCAGCTGATTCCCGAGGTGTGGAGCCTGGCGGCCTACAACCGCCTGTTCACCGACGTGCCCCTGCCGCTCTGGACCTTCAACACCGCGTTCATCACCGTGATCGTCACCTGCGGTCGGGTGTTCTTCGATTCGCTCGCGGGGTACGCGCTGTCTCGCCTGCAGTTCCGCGGTCGCACGGTGATCTTCGCCGTCTTCATCGGTGTCATGTCGGTGCCCGGCGTGGTGCTGCTGATCCCGCGATTCCTGATCCTCCAGCAGCTGGGGCTGTACGACACCTACGGCGGGATGATCATCCCGCTGCTCACGAGCGCGGCCGGCATCTTCATCATGAAGCAGTTCTTCGACTCGATACCGGTGAGCGTGGAGGAGGCCGCGCGCATCGACGGCGCGAGCATCTTCCGCACCTACCGCACGATCGTGCTGCCGATGGCGCGGCCCGCCCTCATCACCCTGTTCATCCTGAGCTTCCAGGGCTCGTGGAACGAGTTCGGCCACTTCATCGTCTCGCGCCAGAGTGCCGACCTGAACACGTTGACGACGGGCGTGGCATCCCTCGTCTCGGGCCAGCTCGGATCGGGCAACCAGTATCCGCTTCAGCTCGCTGCCGCGACCCTCATGACGATTCCGGTGGCGATCATCTTCTTCATCTTCCAGAAGCGGATCATGAACAACACGGGTGGTGCCGAGAAGGGGTAACGGTCTAGCGACCCAGCGACGCCTTCACGGCTGCCCGCACCTGCTCCAGACCCTGGGTGAGCACGGCGATCGTCTCGTCGCTGATTCCACCCTTGGTCTGTTGGGTGCGCAGGTCGGTGCGCACGGATGCCCGGAAGCTCGCGAGCGCGGACTCCGCCTCCTGCAGCTGACTGCCGCTGGTCGTCGTCGTGGGGGAGCCCGAGGTGTAGCTCTTGTTGAACTCGTTCGCTCCGGCCCGAGCGTCGCGCGCGGCGGCGGCGAGGTCGGCGCGCAGGGTGCGCATCGCGTCGGTGACAGAGGTGCGCACCTCGTCGGCGAGCCGTCGCACCGAGTCGGTGACGTCGCTCTCGATGCTGTCGAGCTCCGACTCGCGGGCGGCAAGCTCGGCGCGTCCGGCATCCGTGATCTCGTAGACGGTCTTGCGGCCGTCGGCGACCTTGGTGACCATTCCCTCGTCCTCGAGCTTGGCGAGACGCGGGTAGATGGTGCCGGCGCTTGGCACGTAGGTGCCGCCGAAGCGGTCGCCGAGCGCCTGGATCAGCTCGTAGCCGTGCATGGGGTGGTCCGACTCGGCGAGCAGGCTCAGCAGGTAGAGACGCAGGTGGCCGTGGGCGAAGACGGGCGGGGTCATACCGTCACCGCGGCGTGCAGCACCGAGATGTTGCCCGAGACCGTGTTGGCCTTGAAGTCGAGCCAGTGCTTCTCGAGCGTGCCGTACTTGCCGGTGTAGGCGCCGCGCACGCCGCGAATCTCGGAATCGTCGAGCTGCAGACGCCCGCTCACGGTGTTGATGGAGTACTTCGCCGCGACGTCCGAGGCGAGGCGAGTGGTGACCGAGCCGGCGACGGTGTTGACCCGTACCTGGTCGGGCATCCCCGCAATGTCGAGGAAGACGTCGCCGGAGACGGTGTCGCCGGTGAACTTGGTGATCTCGCCGGCCGCGGTTATGTCGCCGCTGATGGTGTGGGCGAAGATGCTTCCGTTGTGTCCGAGCACCGACAGCTCACCACTGACGGAGTTGAGCTGGATGTCGCCGGTCACGCTGTCGACGACGACGTCGCCGTTGACCGTGCTGATCGAGGCATCCGCTGAGATGCCGGTGATGAGGGCGCTGGCCGAGACGACGCCGAAGGTGAGCGCGATGTCGCGGGGCACCTGGATGCTCACGTCGACGCGGGCGCTGCCGCGGAAGCTCTTGAACACGTCGATGAAGTTGTCCCAGCTCAGCTGCACGTGGTCGATGCCGAGCGTGTCGCCGTCGACGGTGATCTTGAGCTCGCGACCCTGCACAGAGTTGACCTCGATGCGCACGCCGGGCTCGTCGTGGCCGACGATGTTGACCTGTCCGCCGATGAGGCCGACCTTGAGCTTGTTGATGCCGTCGATGTCGATCACCTTGGGACCGTCGACCAGCCACTTCTCCTGAGCCATGAGGCCCTCCTCTCGCGTTATATCGCGTCTGTTGCGACTCACGTTATATCGCGTTCTGCCGCAAGTCAAGCTATATCGCGAGTTCTGCCTTGCGCGTTGTCGGCGCTTCCGCCGAATGCAGGAGATCTCGGCGCGATAGGCCGTGCTGCCGCATCCGTGGCCCGGAATTGCAGAAATCTCCTGCATTTCGCACGCCACCTGGACGATGAGGGGTGCGGATGCCGCGCCTTGACATTGACGTAGCGTCAACCTCTAGCGTGGTTGCAGAAGGAGGCAGACACATGGACTGGTCGATTCAGGACATCGCGCGGCTGGCGGGCACCACGTCCCGCACGCTGCGGCACTACGGCCACGTCGGGTTGCTGCCCGCGTCCCGCGTCGGCGACAACGGGTACCGCTACTACGACGAGCTCGCGCTCGTGCGGCTGCAGCGCATCCTGATGCTGCGTGACCTGGGGCTGGGCATACCGGCGATCGCCGACGTGCTCGCGGGCCAGACCGACGGCGCCGATGCGCTCGCTGTGCATCTGCGCTGGCTCCATCAGGAGAAGGACCGGCTCGATCGGCAGATCGCGTCGGTCGAGATGACGATGCTCACACTGGAAGGAGGTGAACAACTCATGGCAGAGAACATGTTCGATGGATTCGACCACACCGAGTACCGCGAGGAGGTCGAGGAGCGTTGGGGTGCCGCCGCGTACGCCGACGGCGATCGCTGGTGGCGCTCCAAGTCGGCGGCCGAGAAGGCCGAATGGCAGCAGAGGCAGAAGCAGCTGGCGGCGGACTGGTCCGCTGCGGCGGCCGCAGGGCTTGCGCCGGACGGAGCCGAGGCACAGGCCCTGGCGACCCGACACGCTGACTGGCTGGCGGGCATCCCGGGAACGCCCCAGGTGAACGGTCGGCCGGCCAAGCAGTACCTCGTCGGACTCGGCGAGATGTATGTCGCGGATGACCGCTTCGGCGCGAACTACGGCGGCGCCGCGGGCGCGAGCTTCGTGCGCGATGCGCTTGCGGTGTACGCGGAGCGCAACCTGTAAGGGCGACCGGTGATCGAGCGGGGTCGAGGTCTCGGCCGGATCTCGACAAGCTCGATCACCGGATCTCGACAAGCTCGATCACCGGCCGCGCTCGATCACCGGCCCGCTCGATCACCGGTAGCGGGTCGGCACCCTCCGGTAGCCGTCGGTGACGACGCTGCGCACGGTGGCAACGATCGCGACCGCGGCGAGCGCACCGAGCATCCAGAATGCGATCATGTCGCCACCTCCTCGAGTTCGGGGTCGCGCACGGCGGCCGGCACCATCAGCCACGGGATCGTCACGTTGACCATCGGGCCGATGAGCAGCGCGAAGGCGAGAGTTCCGATGCCGACGTTGCCGCCGAGAATCCAGCCGATGATGAGCACGCTCACCTCGATGGTGGTGCGCGCGATCCACAGCTTCCAGCCGTAGCGGCGGTGGATGCCCGTCATGAGGCCATCGCGCGGGCCGGGCCCCATGCGCGCACCGATGTAGAGGCCCGTCGCGAGGGCGACGACGGCCAGCCCGAGCGCGAACACGAGGATGCGCGGCACAAGGTCGGTGAGCACCGGCAGCACCCACAGTCCGAACTGTGCGCTCGGGCCGATCAGCAGCACGTTGGCCACGGTTCCGATGCCGGGCTTCTGGCGAATCGGAATCCACAGCAGCAGCACGGCCGCACCGATGATGTTGGTCACGAGCCCGAACGGCAGACCGGTGCGCAGCGAGATGCCCTGCGAGAGCACATCCCACGGCGGTACTCCGATGGCGCCGCGCACCATCAGAGCGATGCCGAACCCGTAGAGGAACAGTCCGACCACCAGCTGGCCAATTCGTCGTGTAAGAACCATGGAGCAATCCAATCCCCGAATTGGCTTGGTATCTAGAGGCCAATCTGCCTAAAGTGGCACCATGGGTTCTCTGTCTGCGCGAGTATTGGCATCGCTATTGGATGGCTGGCGCGATGCCGGGGTCGCGTACGCGGCGCTCGCCGATCGCATCCGTCTGCTGATCCTCGACGGGCGCATCGCGCCGTCGACCCGCCTGCCCGCCGAGCGTGAGCTCGCCGCGCAGCTTGGTGTGAGTCGCACCACGGTGACCGCCGCCTACGCCGAGCTGCGGGATGCCGGCTACCTGTCGAGCGTGCGCGGTTCCGGCAGCCTCGCGCAGCTTCCGATCCGCTCGCCCCTTCTGCCCGACCCGGTGCGGGGCGACATGCTGGACTTCAGCAAGGCGGCGCTGCCCGCAATCCCGCAGGTGCTCGCGGCAGCTCAGCTCGCGGCGCAGCAGCTGCCGCAGCACATCGGCGAGTCCGGCTTCGATCCGGTGGGCCTGCCGGTGCTGCGCGAGGCGCTCGCCGCCCGGTACACCGCTCGCGGGCTCCCCACCACGGCCGACCAGATCATGGTCACCGTCGGAGCCCAGCACGCCATCGCACTGATCGCCCGCACGATCATGGCGCGCGGTGATCGGGCGCTCGTCGAGAATCCGAGTTACCCGCACGCGATCGAGGCGCTGAAGGTCGCGGGGGCGCGGCTGGTGCCCGTGAGTGTCACGAGCGATGAGGGGTGGGATGACGTGGGGCTCGAGCAGGGCATCCAGCGCACCAGCCCGTCGCTCGGCTACCTCATGCCCGACAACCACAACCCGACCGGCCGCACGATGCCGACCGAGCAGCGGGTGCGGGTGATCGAACTCGCGGCACGCCAGGGCACGACGCTGATCGCCGACGAGACGATGGGTGAGCTCGGCCTCGATGGGTTACCCGAGCCGGTGCCATTCGCCGTGCACGGGCCGGCGATCCTGATCGGTTCCGTGGGCAAGACGGTGTGGGGCGGTCTGCGCATCGGGTGGATCCGCGCCGACCGCACGATCATCCAGCGCCTCGCTCGCGCGCGAATGTCGGGCGACCTGGGCACGCCGCTCGTCGAGCAGCTCATCGTCACCAACCTGCTCACCGACTTCGACGCCATCCTCGAGGCCCGTCGCGCGACCCTGCGCACCGGCCGCGACCGTCTGGTGCGGATGCTCGGCGAGAGCCTGCCCGACTGGCAGGTACCCCATGCCGCCGGTGGGCTCACGGTCTGGGCGAACCTCGGTGCCCCGGTCAGTTCGCAGCTCGCTCTCGCGGCCCGAAACGAGGGACTCGTGATTGCGGCTGGCCCACGCTTCGGCGTCGATGGCGCGTTCGAGCGCTTCATCCGCATCCCCTTCTCGTACCCGGCGGAGGAGACGGCGCGAGCAGTGGCTGCGCTGGCGGCCGCGTGGGCGAATGTGGGGCGGCATCCGGTGGCAGAATCGGCGAACGACTTCGCAGGGGTCGTCTAGGGCCGGTTGAGTAGGCCGCAGGCCGTATCGAAACCGGTTCGCTCACGGGTTTCGATACGCCGCTGCGCGGCTACTCAACCAGCGGGTTACTCCTGAGGGAGTACACCGCCGCCCTTGCAGTCGGGCCACAATAGGGTGTGCATCTTCTCTCAGTCTTCAGCCTGCGCAACCGCGCGCTCATCGCTCTCGTCACGATCGTTGTCGGTCTCTTTGGCGGTGTCGCGCTCACCTCGCTCAAGCAGGAGCTGATCCCCAGCCTCTCGCTGCCGCAGATCTTCATCATCACGAGCTACCCGGGCGCCAGCCCTGCGGTTGTCGACAAGGATGTCTCGACGCCCATCGAGGCGGCGATTCAGACTGTCGCCGGGCTCGACTCGACCACCGCGACCTCGAGCGCGAACGTCTCCCAGGTCACGGCCTCGTTCGACTACGGCACCAACATCGCCACCGCGGAGCAGAAGGTGCAGCTGGCGATCAACCGTCTGCAGAACCTTCCGGATGGCGCAGACACCCAGGTGCTCACCTTCAACTTCTCCGACCTGCCGGTCATCCAGCTCGCCGTCACCAGCGACCTGGACCCCCTCGAGCTCACCGCCAAGCTCAACGCGTCGACGATCGTCGAGCTCAAGAAGATCAACGACGTGAGCGACGCGAGCCTGCTGGGCTCGACCACCCAGCGCGTGGTCATCACCCCCGACCCCGACGAGCTGTTCGCACGCGGCCTGTCGAACCAGTCGATCCGTGACGCCCTCGACGACAACGGCGTGCTGCTGCCCGCCGGTCAGATCACCGAGAACGACCTGACGCTCACTGTGCAGGCCGGCGCCCGGGTCACGACCGCCGACGAGGTGGCCGCCCTGCCTCTGTTGGGCGGCAACTCGCTCGACCTGACCACCATCGCGGATGTCGCGACCGTCGAGGTCGTCGACGACCCGGTCACCGGCATCTCCCGCGTCAACGGGGAGCCGTCGGTCACGATCGCCATCACCAAGACCCCGGCCGGCAACACGGTCGCCGTGTCGCGCGCCGTGATGGCCGCGATCCCCGACCTCGAGGCTGCCCTCGGCTCGAACACCAAACTCACCCCGGTCTTCGACCAGGCCCCGTTCATCGAGGAGTCGATCAACTCGCTCGCGACCGAGGGCCTGCTCGGCCTGGCCTTCGCGGTGGTCGTGATCTTCCTCTTCCTGTTCTCGTTCCGTTCGACGGTCGTGGCGGCGATCTCGATCCCCGTCTCGGTGCTCATCACCTTCATCGGGATGCTCGCGGCCGGCTACACCCTCAACATCATCACGCTCGGTGCGTTGACGATCGCGATCGGCCGCGTGGTGGATGACTCGATCGTCGTCATCGAGAACATCAAACGTCACATCGGCCTCGGCGAAGAGAAACGCACCGCGATCCTCAGCGCCGTGCGCGAGGTGGCCGGCGCTGTGACGGCGTCCACGATCACGACGGTGGCAGTGTTCCTGCCCCTCGCGCTGGTCGGCGACATCACCGGTGAGTTGTTCAGGCCGTTCGCCCTCACGGTGACGATCGCGCTCGCGGCATCCCTCTTCGTCTCGCTGACGATCGTGCCGGTGCTCGCGTACTGGTTCCTCGGCAACAAGGTGCACAAGCACGAGGGGGTGGCTGTCGAGAGCGCCGCCGATGAGCTCGACACCCCCACGCGTCTGCAGAAGGGCTACCTGCCGATCATCCGCTGGACCCTGAAGCGCCCGATCGCCACGATCCTCATCGCCGTGCTTCTGCTCGGCGGAACCGTCGCACTCGTTCCCTTCATGAAGACCAACTTCATCGGCGACTCCGGCCAGAACACCGTGACGGTGCGCCAGACCATGCCGCTCGGCACCAGCCTCGAGGCGCGCGACACCGCCGCCAAGAAGGTCGAGAGCGTGCTCGTCGACACCGCAGGGGTGGAGACCGTGCAGTTGTCGATCGGATCGAGCGGCAGCTCGCTGCGCGCCGCGTTCACCGGCTCGGGGGCGACCACCTTCTCGCTGACGACCGATCCGGATGTCGACCAGGTCAAGCTGCAGGCGACCATTCGCGATGAGGTTGCGAAGATCGATGGCGCGGGCGAGATCACGCTGGCGGCGTCGCAGGGTGGGTTCGGGTCATCCACGATCAACGTCAACATCACGGCGACAAGCGAGAAGGAGCTCCGGGATGCCTCGGATGCCGTACTCGCCGCAGTGAAGGACCTTTCGGTGACGGCCGAGGCGACCAGCAACCTGTCGAACGAGCAGCCGTTCATCGGCATCACCGTAGACCGCGACAAGGCCGCCGAGGCGGGTCTCAGCGAGATCCAGGTCGGCGGAATCGTGACCGCGGCGATGAACCCGAGCGCTGTCGGTTCCGTGGTGATCGACGAGAAGACGCTGTCGATCTACATCCTCAACGACTCGGCGCCGACGACCATCGAGGAGCTCAAGAACTTCGACATCCCCACGGCGCGGGGCATCGTGCCGCTCAGCGATCTCGCCACGGTCGAGCAGACCAACGGGCCGTCGAGCATCACGACCATCAAGGGCGTGCGCAGCGCGACCGTGGCGGTCACGCCGAACAGCGACGACGTCGGCACGGCCTCGGCTGCGGTCGCCGCGGCCCTGGCCGACGTGAACCTGCCGGCCGGGGCATCCGCGACCATCGGCGGCGTGACCGCCCAGCAGGCCGACGCGTTCAGCCAGCTCGGGCTCGCGCTGCTCGTCGCGATCCTCATCGTCTACGTCGTGATGGTGGCGACCTTCAAGAGCCTCCGCCAGCCGCTGCTGCTGCTCGTGTCTGTGCCGTTCGCGGCGACCGGTGCGATCGCGCTGCAGGTGATCTCGGGCATCCCGCTCGGTACCGCCTCGCTCATCGGTGTGCTCATGCTCATCGGTATCGTCGTGACGAACGCCATCGTGCTCGTCGACCTCATCAACCAGTACCGAGAACGCGGGATGTCGGCGCGCGACGCGATCGAGCACGGTGCGGCGCGACGACTCCGCCCGATTCTCATGACCGCGGCGGCGACGATCTTCGCACTGCTCCCGCTCGGAATCGGCATAACCGGCAATGGGGGTTTCATCTCCCAGCCGCTGGCCATCATCGTGATCGGCGGGCTCGTGTCGTCCACGATCCTCACGCTGATCGTGCTGCCGACGCTGTACTACCTGGTGGAGGGTCGCAAGGAGCGGCGCGACGCGAAGCGGGCGGCGAAGGCCGCGGCCTAACCCGCTCGCGCGGTGGTTGCGGACCAACGGTCGCGGAATAGCGTCCGCTCGAGTCCGCAGCATCCGCGCGGACGCGTGGCGGCGTGGCGGCGTGCTAGAGCGCCTTCTCCATGCACACGCTGAACTCGTCGCCCACGTAGGGCCCGAAGTTCGGGATGCGCTTGTAGCCGTGCCGGTCATAGAGGGCGAGGGCCGCGAAAGACTGCGGTCCGGTCTCGAGCTGGATGACGCCCACCCCCGCATCCCGGGCATGCGCCTCGATCGCGTCGAGCAGGCCGCCGGCGAGACGCTGCCCTCGGGCGCGGTCATCCACGAATAGGCGTTTCAGCTCGGCAGACCCGTCACCCCGGCTCACCAACGCCGCCATGCCGAGGGCGACCCCGTCGATGCGCGCTACGAACACCTCGACGCCGGGAGCCTCGAGCTCAGAGACGTTCATCAGGTAGCAGCTGTCGGGCGGGTAGAGCTCGGCCGCGAAGGCCTCGCTTCCGGCGAGTAGCGTCTCCACATCGGGCTGGCGCGGGGGTTCGATGGCGATGGTCACACTCACGTGACTATTGTGCTGGCTTCGATACGCGCTGCGGTTTCGATACGGCCTGCGGCCTACTCAACCAGCGCGAGCGTCGCCCTGAAGAACTCGACCACGCGCGCCGCCATCGCGTCGTCCAGAATGCTCACGCCGTGCAGGTCGCCCTCCACCGTGAGGTACGTCGTAGCGATGCCCGCCCCGCGCAGCGCGGTCACCAGCGCGTCTGACTGGGCGACGGGCAAGAACTCGTCGAGCGAGTGGGTGACGAGGAACGGCGGGTCAGTCGCATCCACGTGCGTCACCGGGGATGCCTCAGCCGCCGTCGCGCACTCGGTCAGCGCCGCGCAGCCCAGGTAGTCGAGCTGCGCCCGCACGAAGTCGCCGCGGTAGAGCGAGCTCGCCTCGATCGGCTCGCGCAGGTCGGACAGCCCGCTCATGTTCACGACCGCCGCGACCCGCGTGCCAGCGCCCCAGTCGCCCGTGCCGTCGAGCGCGAGTAGCGCCGCGAGATTCCCCCCGGCGGATGCCCCGAACGCCCCGATCCGCGCCGGGTCGATGTCGAGCCGGCTCACCTGCTCGGGCGCCCGCAACCAGCGCACGGCCGCCCGCACATCGTCGAGCGGCGCGGGGAAGCTCCACTCCGGAGCCAGTCGGTAGTTGACCGAGATCACGACGAAGCCCGCGGACGCGAGCCACCGGCACGCTGGACCGAAGTCGAGGTCCGCCTTGTCGCCGCGCCGCCAGCTTCCGCCGTGGATGGCGACGATGGCCGCGCGGGGGGAGGCCTCGAGTGCGGCGGTCGTGGCATCCGGTGGCAGGCAGACGTCGAGGAGCAGAGGAGTGCCGTCCGCGGTGCCGTACTGCACGTCGGGGATGACCGTGACGCCGGGGTCGATCGGCAGTGAGGGATGCAGCTCGGTCGCCGTGGTGGTCACGAGCTCGCTCTCGACGCCTGCGCTCGGGGTGGGCGTGCAGCCGGCCAGCGCGAGCGTCAGGCCCACCGCGACGAAGGCCCGGATCGACACGCTCATGATTCCCGCCAATCTAGTGCGCTCGGAGCCCGAATGGAGTAACGTTGCAAGGTCGGCTCAAGACAGCGGAGATTTCCGCATGGGTTTGTAAGTCTTGCGGGCCGGTTTGCCAGCTAATCCTGCTGGTGACAATCACGAATGTATGTGACGGCCTCGGTCAAAGACTGCCCGGGTTCTAGTGGTGCGAGGGAAGAACAGATTCCCTGCGTTCTGCCATGCGTTAGAAAGCAACCCAGGAAGAATCATGCCCACGTATTCCAATTCACACGGCTCCAAGCCGGCCGCTGGCCGCGACAACAAGAAGCCCTACTCGAAGGGTGCAGCCCCCAAGGGCGCAGCCCCGAAGGGTGCACAGCGCGAGGGTCACCGCGGCTACCGCGCCGACCAGGCCTCCGCCGCGCCCAAGAAGCGCTGGACCCAGGATGACCGTGCCGCCCGCACCGGCGACCGCCCCACCGGTTCGGCTCGCCCCGCCGCCGACCGCCGCCCCGACTGGACCCCTCGCGAGAAGCCTGCCGCCAACCGCGGCGAGCGTCCTGCCTACGGTGACCGCACTGCGCGTCCCGCCTACGGCGACCGCACGGAGCGTCCGAGCTACGGCGACCGTCCCGCCCGCCCGTCGTACGGAGACCGCACCGAGCGTCCGTCGTACAGCGACCGCACCGACCGCCCCGAGCGTCCCGCCTACGGCGACCGTCCTGCCCGCCCCGCGTACAACGACCGTGCCGACCGCACTGAGCGCCCGGCCCGTCCGGCGTACAACGATCGCCCGGCGCGCACCGAGCGCCCCGCCTACAACAGCGACCGCCCCGCGCGCCCGGCCTACGACCGTACCGAGCGTCCGGCGTACAACGACCGCCCGGCTCGCACGGAGCGTCCCGCCTACAACAGCGACCGTCCGGCCCGTCCGGCCTACGACCGTGCCGAGCGCACCGAGCGTCCCGCCCGCCCGTCGTACGACCGCAGCGACCGTCCGGCCCGCCCCAGCTACGACCGTGCAGACCGCCCGGCCCGCACCGAGCGCCCCAGCTACGACCGCGCCGAGCGCGCACCCCGCCGCGACTTCGACGAGCGTCCCGTTCGCCGCGAGAGCAGCTACTACCCCGACCGTGACGCGAAGAGCTCCTTCCAGCCGCAGGAGGACGTCGTGCTCGAGCGCCTCGAGGCCGCCGTCATCACTGCCGGTGAGGTCGAGGGCGTGACCTTCGGTGACCTCGGTCTCGGCAACAACATCGTGCGCCAGCTCGCGAGCATGGGTGCCGAGGCGCCCTTCGCGATCCAGGCAGCGACCATCCCCGACGTGCTCGCCGGCAAGGACGTGCTCGGCCGCGGCAAGACCGGCTCCGGCAAGACCATCGCCTTCGGTGCGCCGCTCGTCGAGCGCCTCATGGAGAACAACGGTGGCAAGGATCGCCAGATGGGCCGCAAGCCCCGCGCGCTGATCCTCGCCCCCACCCGTGAGCTCGCCCAGCAGATCGACCGCACCGTGCAGCCCATCGCGCGCAGCGTCGGCCTGTTCACCACGACCATCGTCGGTGGCGTGCCCCAGTACAAGCAGGTCTCGGCTCTGCAGCGCGGCGTTGACATCGTGATCGCCACGCCCGGCCGCGTTGAGGATCTCGTTGAGCAGGGTCGACTCGACCTGTCCAACGTGTTCGTCACGGTGCTCGACGAGGCCGACCACATGTGCGACCTGGGCTTCCTCGAGCCGGTGCAGCGCATCCTGCACGAGACCAAGGAGGGCGGCCAGAAACTGCTCTTCTCCGCGACTCTCGACAAGGGTGTTGCCACCCTCGTCAAGGAGTTCCTCGTCGACCCGGCCGTGCACGAGGTCGCCGGTGAGGACCAGGCGTCATCCACGATCGACCACCGCGTGCTGCTCATCGAGCAGCGCGACAAGCGCGAGATCATCGAGCAGCTCGCGTCGGGCGACGGCAAGACCCTCATCTTCACCCGCACGCGTGCGTTCGCCGAAGAGATGAGCGACTACCTCGAAGACGCCGGCATCCCCGCGACGAGCCTGCACGGTGACCTGAACCAGAGCCGCCGCACGCGCAACCTGCAGCTGCTGACCAGCGGCCGTGTCAACGTGCTGGTGGCGACGGATGTCGCTGCCCGCGGCATCCACGTCGATGACATCTCGCTCGTGATCCAGGCCGACGCGCCGGAGGAGTACAAGACCTACCTGCACCGCTCGGGACGTACCGGACGCGCCGGCAAGGTCGGCACCGTCGTCACTCTGGTGAACAAGAACCGCCGTCGCAAGATGGATGAGCTGCTCGGCCGCGCCGAGATCGAGGCCACCATGAGCCACGTCGCCCCCGGCGACGAGCTGCTGGTCACGCTCGCCGCCCTGTAGAGAACCGCCGCGAAGGCCCCGCCGCTCACCCGAGCCGCGGGGCCTTCGTGCGTTCCGGCGCTCTCTGAGCCTGCCCTACCGCGGGTCGGTGGGCAGCGCCTCGGGCGGCAGCTTGCGCACCTTTGCACGGCGTCGACGACGCTCCGGGATCATCGAGCGCATCTCCTCGAGCTTGCCGAAGCACAGCAACCGGTCGCCCGCCTCGAGTACGACGCCCTTGCGCGGGTTCGGGATGACGGTCGTGCCGCGATGCACTGTGAGCACAGTGATGTCGCGCTCCCACAGGTCGAGGTCGCCGAGCTTCTGCCCGACGAACTCCCCGTTGTTGTGCACGAGCAGCTCGGCCACGCCGTAGCCCGTAGACACGCTGAGCCGCTGCCGCACATCGATCTCGGGGAACGCCACCTGGTTCGCGATGTAGTCGATTATCGCGCCCGCGACATCCAGCTGCGTGGCCGACTCGATGCCCTCTAGCCCCGGCGACGAGTTGACCTCCATGACCAGAGGCCCGTCCGGGCCCTCGAGCATGTCGACACCGGCGACCCGCAGCCCCATGATCTGGGCCGAGCGCACCGCCACCTGCTCGTAGTCGGCGGAGAGCTCGACCGGCTCCACGCTGCCGCCGCGGTGCACGTTGGACCGGAACTCGTCGCCCTGCGCCGTGCGCCGCATCGCCGCCACCACGCGGTCGCCGACGACGAGGGCACGGATGTCCCGCCCGCGACTCTCGCTCACGAACCGCTGGATCAGCACGTTCTGGTTGGTGGAGTGCAGCGTCTCGATGATCGCCTCGGCCACCTTCACCTCGGGGGCGAGGATGACGCCGATGCCCTGAGTGCCCTCGAGCAGCTTGATCACGACCGGGGCGCCGCCCACCCGCTCGATCGCCGGCCGCACGTCGGCCCGGTTGCGCACGAAGGCGGTCTCCGGCATGGCGATGTTGTGCCGGGACAGGATCTGCGTCGCCCGCAGCTTGTCGCGGGCGCTCGAGATGCCGTTCGCGGTGTTCGGCGTGTAGACATCCATCTGCTCGAACTGGCGCACCACGGCCGTGCCGAAGTAGGTAATCGAGTTGCCGATGCGCGGCAGGATCGCGTCGTAGTCGCTGAGCGGCTTGCCGCGGTACTGCAGGTCGGGGTCATCCCCGGAGAGGTCGATCGCGAAGCGCAGGGTGTTGAGAACCCGCACCTCGTGGCCCCGTTGGGCTGCGGCCGCGCGCAGACGCTGGGTGGAGTACGAGCGCGGCGCGCGCGACAGGATCGCGAGTTTCATGGTGAGGGCCCTGTCATGATGGAGCGGTGAGCAAGCTCCCCCATTCAAACACCCTTGCGGGGTGGCGGGAATGGGTGCAGCTGCCGGATGTGGGCATCCCCTGGATCAAGGCGAAGCTCGACACCGGGGCGCGCACGTCGTCGATCCACGCCTACGCGACGACGGTGTTCGAGCGCGATGGCGTCGACTGGGTGAGATTCCGGGTGCGGCCGTGGCAGGAGTCGGTCGAAGACGAGGTCGTCATCGAGTGCCCGGTGCACGATCGGCGCCGGGTGCGCAGCTCGTCCGGGCACGTGCAGGAGCGGTACGTCGTGCTGATGCGAGTGCTGCTGGTCGGTCACGAGGTGCTCGCTGAGGTCACCCTGAGCAACCGCGACCAGATGGGCTTTCGGATGCTGATCGGCCGTGAGGCGCTGCGTCACGGCTTCGACGTGTCATCCGCTCGCTCGTTCGTCGGGGGTCGCGCACCGAAATCTACCCGGCGCCGCAACCGCGGCCGCGAGCTCTAGCCGTTAACGCAGTGCGGGTGGGTCAGCGACCCCCCGGTCACCCCCACCCGCACGCTCGGCCCTTACCCTGGCCATGGTTTCCCACTCACCCGAATGAGTGTGAGACCGTCCCCCAAAACTTACGAGGTCCTCCCGAAAGTACCGGGGTCTGTACCCCAGTTCGAGGCCCCAGTCGGGGGGACTCCCCCTTTGGGGGACAAGGGGAGGTGGCCGTCACCCGTCTCGCCTAAACTCGCGGCATGCCCCCCGCACTCTCAGTACTCGAGAAGACCTTCGGGTACTCGAGCTTTCGCGGGCAGCAGGCGGAGATCATCCAGACCGTCATCGATGGCGGCGACGCCCTCGTGCTCATGCCGACCGGCGGCGGCAAGTCGCTGTGCTACCAGATTCCCGCGCTCGTGCGTCAGGGCACGGGCGTCGTCATCTCGCCACTCATCGCCCTGATGCAGGATCAGGTGGATGCCCTGGCCGCCGTCGGGGCACGTGCGGCGTTCCTCAACTCGACCCAGGGGCCCGAGGAACGGGCTCGCGTCGAAGCGGCGTTCGTCGCCGGCGAGCTGGACCTGCTCTACCTCGCGCCGGAGCGGCTGCGCGTGTCATCCACCGCCGACCTGCTCGACCGCGGCACGGTCGCGCTGTTCGCGATCGACGAGGCGCACTGCGTCTCGCAGTGGGGTCACGACTTCAGGCCCGACTACCTGCAGCTGTCGATGCTGCACGAGCGCTGGCCCAGCGTTCCGCGCATCGCGCTCACGGCGACGGCGACCGACGCCACGCGCAAGGAGATCGCCCAGCGCCTCGACCTCACGCAGGCGAAACAGTTCGTGTCGAGCTTCGACCGGCCCAATATCCAGTACCGCATCGAGGCCAAGCAGCAGCCGCTGCAGCAACTGCTCTCTCTGCTGCGCACCGAGCACGCCGGAGACGCGGGCATCGTGTACTGCCTGTCGCGGGCATCCGTGGAGAAGGCAGCCGAGTTCCTCGTGGAGAACGGCATTCCCGCGCTGCCCTACCACGCGGGTCTCGACGCCCGGGTGCGCGCCAGCAACCAGAGCCGGTTCCTGCGCGAGGAGGGCCTCGTGATGGTCGCCACCATCGCGTTCGGCATGGGCATCGACAAGCCCGACGTGCGGTTCGTCGCCCACCTCGACCTGCCGAAGTCGGTCGAGGGGTACTACCAGGAGACGGGTCGTGCCGGGCGCGACGGCCTGCCCGCGACGGCCTGGCTCGCCTACGGGCTGCAAGACGTCGTGCAGCAGCGGCGCATGATCGATCAGAGCGAGGGCGATCTCGCCCACCGCCGCAACCTGACCGCCCACCTCGACGCCATGCTCGCCCTGTGCGAGACGATCGAGTGTCGGCGGGTGCAGCTGCTGGCCTATTTCGGGCAGGCCTCCACGGCGTGTGGCAACTGTGACACCTGCCTGTCGCCACCGGAGACCTGGGACGGCACGGTGCCGGCCCAGAAGCTGCTGTCCACGGTGGTGCGGCTCAAGCGCGAGCGCAACCAGAGCTTCGGCGCCGGTCACCTCATCGACATCCTGCTCGGCAAATCCAACGACCGGGTGCGTCAGCACAGTCACGACGAGCTGAGCACGTACGGTCTCGGGCAGGAACTCAGCGAGCAGGAGTGGCGGGGGGTCGTGCGGCAGCTTCTCGCGCAGGGGCTGCTCGCGGTGCAGGGGGAGTACGGCATTCTCGTGCTCACCGAGGCGTCGGCGACGGTGCTGTCGGGGTCGCGCAAAGTGATGCTGCGCCGCGAGGCGCCCCGCCCGTCCAAGGCCGCCAAGCGCGCGATCGCCGCGGACCTGCCCGGCGAAGCACTGCCGCTGTTCGAACGCCTGCGGTCGTGGCGCGCCGAGCAGGCCCGCGACCAGGGAGTGCCGGCCTACATCGTCTTCGGGGATGCCACGCTGCGCGGCATCGCGGTCACTCGACCCGCGACGCTCGCCGAACTCGGTGGCATCTCCGGCGTCGGTGAGAAGAAGCTCGAGCAGTACGGCGAATCGTTGCTCGAGGTCGTGTCGGCTCAGTGATCCGCACCGAACGCCTCCTGCTGCGGGAGTGGCGGGAGGAGGATCGCGAACCCTGGGCCGCGCTCAACGCCGACCCCGCAGTCATGGAGTTCTTCCCCTCGACCCTCGATCGTGAGCAGGCGGATGCCGCCTTCGACCGCTTCTCGTCGCGGCTGGCCGAGCGGGGCTGGGGCCTCTGGGCCGTCGACCTCGACGGTCGCTTCGTCGGATTCACCGGACTGTCGGTGCCGCACTTCGAGGCACCCTTCATGCCGGCCACCGAGATCGGCTGGCGGTTCGCCCGCGAGGCCTGGGGTCACGGCTACGCGACGGAGGCGGCCCGCGCGGTGCTCGAGCGCGCGTTCAGCGAGCTGGGGCTGCCCGAGGTGGTGTCGTTCACGACGGTCGCCAATGTCCGCTCGCGTGCGGTGATGGAGCGTCTCGGCATGACGCGCGACCCCGCTGAGGACTTCGACCACCCGAGTGTCGAGCCCGGGCATCCGCTGCGTCGGCACGTGCTCTACCGTGCCCGACCGTAGTAGCCTCCCCACCCGCCAGCCGTAGCCTCCTGCGTCGCGACGGTGACCGACCCCCGATGTCCATAACTCCTGCAAACTTGCTGCCGGGCCAGCCGTGACCCCTGGAAACATGCCGGTCTCGACTCGACTGGACAGCTATTGCAGGAGTTATCGACACAGCGAAGCCGATACGAGGCACCGGGCGGGGCTCCGAAACCCGCGCGATTCCGACAAGCGAAGTCCGGCTGGTTGCACGAAACCACCAAGCTCGGATCGGCGGCGCGCGGCGACCTTTAGCGCCTACCGACGGACAACTCGACCCCGCAGAATCCCGGACGTACCGTTGATTTCATGAGCCAGACTGTCGATCGCGCACCGCGTACCCCCGCAACCCAGCCCGCGCCGCCCGTCGTTGACGTCGCCGCGCTCGGCCAGCACCTCATGGGCCGCTGGGCCGACATCCGCCGGGTCTCCCGGGCCGTGGCCGCCCGCCCCGAGATGAAGCGGGTCGAGGGCCTCTCGATGGCAGACCACCGCGCCCGCGTGCTTGAGCAGCTGGGCATCCTCGTCAACGAGGGCGCCGTGCACAAGGCGTTCCCGAAGAGCGTCGGCGGCCTCGAAGACGCGGGCGGCAACATCGCCCAGTTCGAGGAGCTCGTGCTCGCCGACCCGTCGCTGCAGATCAAGGCAGGCGTCCAGTGGGGTCTGTTCGGCTCGGCCGTCATGCACCTGGGCACCGAGGAGCACCACACGAAGTGGCTTCCCGGCATCATGAGCCTGGAGATCCCCGGCGCGTTCGCGATGACCGAGACGGGCCACGGTTCGGATGTCTCGGCAGTCGGCACCACGGCCACCTACGACGAGGCGACCCACGAGTTCGTCATCGACACCCCGTTCCGCGCGGCCTGGAAGGACTACCTCGGCAACGCCGCCCTGCACGGCGAGGCGGCGGTCGTCTTCGCGCAGCTGATCACGAAGGGTGTCAACCACGGCGTGCACGCGTTCTACGTGCCGATCCGCGACAAGAAGAAGAACTTCCTGCCGGGCGTCGGCGGCGAGGATGACGGCCTCAAGGGCGGTCTCAACGGAATCGACAACGGGCGTCTGCACTTCACCGGTGTGCGCGTTCCCCGCACCAACCTGCTCAACAAGTACGGCGATGTCGCTGAGGACGGCACCTACAGCTCGCCGATCGCGAGCCCGGGCCGTCGCTTCTTCACGATGCTCGGCACGCTCGTGCAGGGTCGCGTATCCCTCGACGGTGCAGCGACCGTCGTGAGCAAGCTCGCCCTGACGATCGCAATCTCCTACGGATCGCAGCGCCGCCAGTTCACGGCGGCGAGCGACACCGAGGAGGAGGTCATCCTCGACTACCAGCGCCACCAGCGCCGGCTGCTGCCGCGCCTGGCCGAGACCTACGCCATGTCGTTCGCTCACGACGTCTTCCTCGACAAGTTCGACGACGTCTTCTCGGGCGCTCACGACACCGACGCCGACCGCCAGGATCTCGAAACCCTCGCCGCGGCCCTCAAGCCGCTGAGCACCTGGGCGGCGCTCGACATCCTTCAGGAGGCTCGCGAGGCCTGTGGCGGCAACGGCTTCCTCGTTGAGAACCGACTCACCAGCCTGCGCGCCGACATGGACATCTACGCGACCTTCGAGGGCGACAACAACGTGCTGCTGCAGCTCGTGGCCAAGCGCCTGCTCACCGACTACTCGCGCAAGTTCGCGGGAGCAGACGCCGGGGCGATGGCCGCCTTCGTGGCCGAGCAGGTCGGGGATGCCGCGATCAACCGCACCGGCCTGCGTCGACTCGGCCAGTCCATCGTCGACTGGGGATCCACCGCGCGCAGCGTGGGATACATCCGCGACACCGACTCGCAGCGCCAGCTGCTCACCGACCGCGTGCAGACCATGATCGCGGAGATCGCGGCACGCCTGCGCCCGGCGAGCAAACTGCCGAAGATGGAGGCCGCGCAGCTGTTCAACAGCAACCAGAACGCGCTCATCGAGGCCGCTCGCGCGCACGGCGAGCTGCTGCAGTGGGAGGCCTTCACGGATGCCGTGGAGCGCATCGAAGACGACGGCACCCGTCAGGTGCTCACCTGGTTGCGCGACCTGTTCGGACTCGGCCTGATCGAGAAGAACGCGGCGTGGTACCTCATCCACGGCCGAATCTCGACCCAGCGCGCGCAGGCGATCACGAGCTACATCGACGATCGTCTGCTGCCGCGACTGCGCGAGCACGCGCTGCCTCTGGTCGCCGCCTTCGAGTTCACACCGGAGCACATCGGTGCGCCGATCGCGCTCGGTGCGGAGAAGGAGCGGCAGGACGAGGCCATGGAGTACTACCGCGCGCAGCGGGAGTCGGGCACCGCACCCATCGCGGAGAAGGCACCCGCCAAGGCCGTCCGGTCCCGCTGACTCTGACGTCAGCTGTCCTGCCCGGTGGCAGGCTCCGCTAGGACGGGCCGCGCACCTCGCGAGCGTCGGAGCGGTCCGGGTGGCGTCGATCGCCTTCTGGCGTTCACAATGAGCACGCGAGGAGGCAGAATGGCCGACATGGATGCCGGAGCGGGCGCCGTCACTGCGCGCAGCACCAGCGTGACGTCGCGGTCTCTGGCTGTGCTGGCCGCGTTCGAGTCGACGACAGGCGCGCTCACGGTCGCCCGGATCGCGCAGCGGGCTCGCCTCCCACTTTCTACGACGTATCGTCTCGTGCACGAGCTCGAGGCGTGGGGTGGGCTCGACCGCACCGCCGACGGCCACTACCAGGTCGGGATGCGCATCTGGGAGCTCGGCCAGCTCGCGGGGCGCCGGCTGCGCGACCGCGCGCATCCGTTCCTCCAGGATCTGTTCGACCTAACCCACGAGAACGTACATCTCGCCGTTCGGGAGGGCACGCAAGTGCTCTACATCGACAAGATCTACGGGTCCCGCAAGGTGCCGATGGTCTCGCGAGTCGGCGGGCGGCTGCCACTGCACACGACCGCAGTTGGTCGCGTGCTGCTCGCAGCCGAACCGCAGTGGTTCGTTGAGGCGTACGTCGAGCGCGAGCTCGAGGCGCCGACCGAGCGCACCCTTGTCGATCCCGACGGGCTTCGCGCTGCAGTCGCCGCCGCCGCCCATGACCACTACTCGATCACGATCAATCAGATGCGGGTGGGCTCGTGCTCCATCGCGGTGCCGATCGTCGTCGCGGAGGAGGTAGTCGCCGCGATCGGAGTAGTGATCGAAGCCGCGCGGTCCGGGGAGGCGCGGCGGTTCCTCCCGCTACTGCAGTCGACCGCCGAGCGGGTGGAGCGGGCGCTTGCGGTGCCGTCGGCGTGGCCGCGTCATCCCGCTCGACGTATCGATTCTCACTGAGTGAGAAGTGGTGCTAGGTGCACGCCCACAGGAAGCGCACCATGAAGCATCACTTCGGTTCAAGGAGGAACGTGATGAGCGTTGACGTAGCGGTGCACGAGCACCACGGGTTCGAGCCGTTCGCCATGGCGGACCCATTCCCGATCTATGCCGAACTCCGTCGCGAGGAGCCGGTGATGTTCGACGAACGCATCGGCTACTACGTTGTGACCCGCTACGACGACATCAAGGCGACTTTCGCCAACTGGGAGCAGTTCTCCTCCGAGAACGCCCAGGCTCCCGTGCGACCAGCTGGCGAACCGGCCAAGCGCATCATGACCGAGGGCGGCTTCACGGCATATTCCGGACTGTCCGCTCGCGTACCCCCCGAGCACACGCGCATCCGGGATGTCGCAACCAAGGCATTCACGCCGCGTCGCTACAAGGTGCTCGAGCCTCTGATCCGCGAGAACGTCGACCGCCTGATCGACCGGATGCTCGCGGAGGGCGCGCCCGCAGACATCGTCGCGTCTCTCGCGTGGGATGTTCCCACCATCACGATCCTCACCCTGCTCGGCGTTCCGATCGACATGATCCCCCAGGTCAAGGAGTGGGCGGGCAGCCGCGCGGCAATGACGTGGGGAGACCTCAGCGACGAGGACCAGATCCCCCACGCCATCAACCTCGTCGAGTACTGGAACTACTGTCAGCAACTCGTCTCCGAGGCGAAGGCGAACCCCGGTGACGATCTCGTCGGAGACATGGTGCGCCTTCAGGCCGAGGGCAACGAGATCAACGATCACGAGATCGCGTCCTTCCTCTACAGCCTGCTCTTCGCTGGTCACGAGACCACGACTACCCTGATCTCGAACGCCCTCCGGGTGCTCCTCGCTCATCCTGAGCAGTACCGCCAGCTTGGCGAGGACAATTCGGTCATCCCGGCCGCAATAGACGAGGTGCTTCGCTTCAGCCCGAGCATTGTCGCCTGGCGGCGCAAGGCCGTCATCGATACCGAGATTGGCGGAGTGCCGATTCCGGCGGGGTCGAATGTGCTCCTGGTCATGGGGTCGGCGAACCGCGACGAGTCGGTGTTCGCTGAGCCGGACCTGTTCGATATCGCCCGCAAGAATGCCCGCAGCCACCTCTCCTTCGGCTTCGGGATCCACTACTGCCTGGGCAACCTGCTGGCCAAGCTGCAGGTGCGTGTCGTGCTCGAGGAGATCACCGCGAAGATTCCTGATCTCGCTCTCGTACCAGGTCAGGAGATCGCCTTTGGCGACAACCTGTCGTTCCGCGCGCCGACCGCTGTGGCCGTCACCTGGGGCGAAGGAGGCCGCTCATGAGTATCTACACCTTCCCCTTCGACAGCTCCGAGACTCCCGAGCACGAGCGCCTCGGTGGCAAGTGCACAAGCCTCGCGATCATGACGTCGGCCGGTGCCCCCGTACCGCCCGGGTTCGCGATCACGACCGACGCGTTCGACGCCGTGATGAACCAGACCACCCTTCGCGAGCACATCGCGCGGGTGCTCGACGGACTCGACCACGACGATGTCGCTGAGGTCGATACGCGCGCCGCCCACATCCGCGAGCTCATCCTCACGCAGGCGGTTCCGGATGATGTGCGCGACGACACTATCGCCGCCTACGACGCGCTCATGGCGGTATGCGGCGGTGAGGTTCCCGTCGCGGTGCGGTCGAGCGCGACCGCCGAGGACCTGCCGGATGCGAGCTTCGCAGGCCAACAAGACACCTACCTGTGGATCACTGGACAGCAGAACGTGCTCCAGCGGGTGCGCGAGTGCTGGGCGAGCCTATACACGGCTCGAGCCATCACGTACCGCGCTGCCAACGGCATCTCTGACGAAGGATTGTCGATGGCGGTGGCTGTCCAAAAGATGGTCAACTCCCGCACATCCGGAGTAGCCATGACGATCGACCCGAAGAATGGCGATCGCTCCAAGATCGTCATCGACTCCAGTTGGGGCCTTGGCGAATTGGTGGTCTCAGGCGAGGTGACGCCCGACAACTTCCTCATCGACAAGGTTCTGCTTCACGTGATCGATCGCATCATCAGCGACAAGCACGAGGAGCTCGTGCCGACAGGTCACGGCACCGTCGCCCGACGCGAAGTCGAGGCGGAGCGGCGCAACTCGCCGAGCCTCAGTGACGAGGAACTCATCGCCGTCGCGCGGCTGGCAAAGAGCGCTGAGAAGCACTACGGCAGTGTGCAGGACGTCGAGTGGGCGATCGACGCCGATCTCCCGCCCGGTCAGAACGTACTGCTCCTGCAATCGCGACCGGAGACGGTCTGGTCGCAGAAGGAGACTCCGGTGAACTACACCTCCGGCGGATCCGGAATCGAGGCGATCACCCGATCCCTCCTGGCTCAGATGGGCACCCGCACCTAGCCACCCCCTGACCGCCGTTCGGGTCGCCACGAGCGATCCGTGAACCGTGCTGTCATCACCACCAGTCCCGACGAACCGAGAAAGGCCCAACGCAATGACGAACGCAATGACGCAGACCGTCGCTCGCAAGAGCTTCGACTCCCCCTACGACCTGGAGGCACCTCCCGGCGCAGAGGGCTGGAAGGAGCTCTACCCCTACAACCTCGTCTTCCAGGAGAACCTGCGCGACAAGGAGAACGCCAAGTTCTGGTTCTGCGACAGCCAGCACTGGCCCAACGTGTTCAAGCCGTTCGAGACAGTCGGCGTCGAGTTCGCCGTGCGCTGCCTCGGTGCGTTCAACACGCGGCACTACATCATTCCGCCGGCCAACGGCATCGAGTTCCGCATCCACAACGGCTTCTGCTACATGAGCCCGGTTGCCGTCGCGCCCGAGCTCATCGGCGACCGCGTGCCCCACTTCATGGAGCGCGCGGGTTACTACTTCGCCAACTGGGATTCGCTTCTGGAGAACTGGAAGAAGAAGGTGCTCGGCACGATCGAGGAGATGGATGCCATCAACTTCGAGGCCCTGCCCGAGATGGTGGACCTCGAGGTGATCACGAGCGGCGCGGGCATCGACCCGAGCGCGAAGATGATGGCCGACTACGACCGCCTCATCCAGCTCGCCTACCAGAACTGGGAGTACCACTTCGAGTTCCTCAACCTCGGCTACGTTGCTTACCTCGACTTCTTCGGCTTCTGCAAGGAGTCGTTCCCGGGCATCCCTGACCTCGCGATCGCCCGCATGGTGCAGGGTGTCGACTCGGTGCTGTTCCGCCCCGACGACGAGCTCAAGGGCCTCGCCGAACTGGGGGTGAAGCTGAACCTCGCGGAGATCTTCGCGGTGCATGAAGGTGCTGAGCAGACGCTCGCCGCCATTGCGGCATCCGATGGTGGTGCCGAGTGGCTCGCCGCCTGGGAGAAGGCGCAGGAGCCGTGGTTCAACTACACCTCGGGCAACGGCTTCTATGGGTCCGACGTCTACTGGCGCGACAACCTCGATCTACCGATCGGGTACATCAAGGACTATGTCGCGCGCGCTGCCCGCGGCGACGTCCTGCGCCGCCCGACCGACGACCTCATCGCCGAACGCGACCGCATCGTCGGCGAATACTCGGACTTCCTGTCCGGCGACGCGCTGGCCACCTTCCAGGGCAAGCTGGGGCTCGCTCGCACGGTCTACCCCTACGTTGAGGACCACAACTTCTACATCGAGCACTGGACGATGGGCGTGTTCTGGCGCAAAGTACGCCAGCTCTCGGCGCTGTTCCACAGCTACGGTTTCTGGGAGAACACCGACGACATGCTGTACCTCACGCGCGACGAGGTACGCCCGGTGATCTTCGACCTCGCCACCGGCTGGGGCGTGGGTGCGGACCCGATCGGTCCGACCTATTGGCCAGCGGAGATCGAGCGTCGTCGCGGCATCGTTGCGGCCCTTGCGACGGCCCGTCCCGAGCCGGCCTTCAACACGCCGCCGGAGACGATCAACGAGCCGTTCACGATCATGCTGTGGGGTATCACGACGGAGCAGGTGCAGCAGTGGCTCGCCGGCGACGACGAGGAGAACCCGGGGCTCAAAGGGATGGCTGCTTCCCCGGGAGTGGTCGAAGGTTTCGCCCGCGTCATCACCGGACCGGAACAGCTCGGCGAGTTGCAACAGGGCGAGATCCTCGTCGCTCCCGTCACCGCACCGAGTTGGGGTCCCGTCTTCGGCAAGATCACGGCGACGGTCACCGACATCGGCGGCATGATGAGCCACGCGGCCATCGTCTGCCGCGAGTACGGGCTGCCGGCCGTCACCGGCACCGGCAGTGCATCGACGAAGATCAAAACGGGTATGCGACTGCGGGTGGACGGCTCGCAGGGCATCGTCACCATCCTCGAGTAGAGAGCGGCAGATCACCATGACCACCTCATCCCGCCCCCGAGTGAACCACCTCGGTCGCGATGTCTCCTCGCGGATCCCCGCGTGGGATGCCGTGCCCGGCCTGGTCGCGCTCGGCGAGCGGGATGAGGCGATCTGGGCTCTCGCGGCCCCCTATCTGACGGTACGTGACAATGACGCACACTCGCTGTTCTCCTATGGGCTGGCGGCGGCGTTGCTGTCGCAACTGCCGGAGGCAAACGAGGCGATCGTGTTGCCGGCCATCCTGCTTCACGACACCGGATGGTCGACCGTCGACGAGCGCGAGGCGTTGGAGGCGATCGCGCCCGGCGGGGGTGTCCCCGAGCTTGTGCTGAAGCACGAGAAGGAGGGCGCTCGTATCGCGCGTGAGATCCTCCACACTGTCGGGCTGCCCGCCGGAGACATCGAGCGAATCACCGAGATCATCGACGGCCATGACAGCCGACCCAACTCGATGAGCCTGGAGGACTCGATCGTCAAGGATGCCGACAAGCTCTGGAGAGTCACTCCCCACGGCCGCTCCGTCGTCTGCGACTGGTTCGGCATCGACGATGACGAATCACTGAGGCTCTGCGCCTATCGCGCCTACTCGGAGCTCTTCACCGAGCCCGCCCGGGCGATGTCCCGGGCGCTCGTGGCGGTCGGTTCGATGCAGAACAGTTCGCAGCTGGCACTAGTACATCAGCGGGAGCAGTCATGACCGAGTCACGTGTGGTTCTCATCACCGGTGCCGGGGGTGGCCTGGGGCGTGCTTTCGCCGAGGGCTTCGCGGCCCAGGGGGATCGTGTGGTCGTCGCCGACATCGATGGTCCCGGCGCCGAGCGCACGGTCGAGGTACTCGTGGGCCGCGGTGCGGAGGCGCTCGCAGTGACGGTGGATGTGACATCCGCCGAATCGGTGCGAGCGATGGTCGACTCGCTCATCGCGCGCTTCGGTCGGCTCGATGTGGTTGTCAACAACGCCGCGATCTACGCGACGCTGACCCGCACGCCGTTCACAGACATCGATCCGACCGAGTGGGATCGGGTGATGGGTGTCAACGCCAAAGGCACGTGGCTGGTTTCCGCGGCGGCCTTCCCACACCTGACCAGTCCCGGCGGGCGCATCATCAACATCGCCTCGGCGACCGTGATGAGCGGGTCGCCGCTCTGGATGCACTATGTCGCCTCGAAAGCGGCCGTGATTGGGATGACGCGCGTCATGGCGCGCGAGGTCGGCGCGGCGGGAGTGACCGTGAACGCGATCGCCCCCGGCTTCACCTTGACCGAAGCCAGTCTCGGCCTGCTCGAGGACGCCGAGACCTACGGTGTCGATCGCGGAGCCATCAAACGTGCCGGCCAGCCCGACGACATCGTCGGCACTGCACTCTTCCTCGCCTCCGACCAGGCGGGATACCTCACCGGCCAGACCATCGTCGTAGACGGTGGCAAGCAGTTCCTCTGACCGACCAGCCAACTCAAGGAGCCCAGAATGCCCGACATCACCTACATCTCCCCCGACGGGACCTCGACGACGCTCGAGGCGCGTCTCGGGGACTCCGTGATGGAGGTCGCCGTGAAGCACGGCGTCGAGGGAATCGTCGCGGAGTGCGGCGGGGCGTGCTCGTGTGCGACCTGCCACGTCTACGTCGACGAGGCCTTCACCGATCGGGTCGGCGGCGCGGGCGACCTCGAGGATGACATGCTCGACGGCGCCGCGGCCGAACGCTTACCCAACAGTCGCCTGTCCTGCCAGATCAAGATGCGCGACGAACTCGACGGACTCCTCGTGCGCATCGCCCCCGAGCAGTTGTAACCATGGACGACATCCTGATCATCGGGGCCGGCCAGGCGGGGATGCAGCTCGCGGTCAGCCTTCGCGACCTCGGGTTCACGGGACCCATCACGCTCAGTGGGAGCGAGGCATCCGGACCGTATCAGCGACCGCCGCTGTCCAAGGCATACCTCTCCGGCGAAGCCGATGTCGAGACACTCGAGCTGCGTGCCCCTTCCTTCTACGACGACAAGCACATCACCCTGCGCTGCGATGACGCCGTCGTCGCCGTCGAGTTCACGGGCGAGCGCGGGGTCGCCACCACCGCATCCGGCGCTCGCATCGAATTCGCCCATCTCGCACTCACGCCCGGTTCCGAACCTCGCCGGTTGCAGATCGAGGGCGGCGATCTCGACGGCGTGCTCTACCTCCGTGATCTCAGTGACGCCGACGAACTCAAGGGGCGGTGGGATGCCGCGGCCAACGTCGTCGTCATCGGAGGCGGGTTCATCGGCCTCGAGGTCGCTGCTGCCGCACGCAAGGCGGGGAAGACTGTGACAGTACTTGAGGCGGCGGACCGGCTCATCGCCCGCGCGGTCTCGCCGATCACGAGCGAGTTCTACCGGCAGGCCCACAGTCGCCGCGGAACCGACGTGCGTCTCGACGCGCGGATCGCTCGCCTCGTCGGGGAGACGGCAGTCGCTGGCGTCGAACTCGAGGATGGCGAGCTCATCCCCTCCGACCTGGTGCTGATTGGTATCGGCGTGGTTCCTCGCTCCGGTCTGGCTGAGCAACTGGGACTCGAGCTCTCGGGCGGCGCGATAGTCGTTGATGAGTTCGCTCGCACCAGCGACCCTCGCGTCGTCGCTGCGGGCGATGCCGTGCTGCTTCCGCACCCCCTTGGCGGTGAAGGGCGGGTACGTCTCGAGTCCGTGCAGAATGCCGTCGACCAAGCGAAGGTCGCCGCGGCGACGCTCATCGGCAAGCTTGAGCCCTATCGAGCTGTGCCGTGGTTCTGGTCAGACCAGGCGGACCTGAAGCTACAGATCGCGGGTCTCTCCACCGGCTTCGATGAAGCTGTGCTTCGCGGCAACCCCGATGACGAGCACTTCTCGGTGCTCTACTACCGCGACGGGCACCTCATCGCGATCGACTCCGTCAACGACGCACCCGACTACATGACCGTGCGTCGTGCGCTCGGTCAGAACGCGACCATCCCTGCTGATCTCGCCGCCGACACCAGCACTCCCCTCAAGTCCCTCGTCGTCCCCAGCCCGGCGTAGAAAAGGTCCCCCATGCCATCGCAGTCCCCCTCACCGACCATCCGAACGCTCGCTTCGGGGTTTTCCCCCGACGGTGACTGGCCCTCGCTCGACGATGTCTGGCGTGCCGCCGAGCCCGCCCTTCGTGCCCGCTCCAACGACATCCACACCCCGCTGTCGTTCGCGTTCGCCGAACTGCTGCTGGAAGCCCACCCGGAGGCTGACCCGCTCGTGGTCCGGGTTGCGATCCTCCTGCACGATTCGGGCTGGTCGCGGGTGGATGAATCGAAGATCATCTCCGAAGGCTTCCGTGGCGACTGGCGCACGAGTGATGTGCGGTACCTTCATGAGCTTGAGGGGTGCAACATCGCCCGCGAGATCCTGCCGGGTCTCGGCTACGAGGAAGCGTTCATCACACGCGTTACAGACATCATCGACGGTCACGACACGAGGCTGCAGCACCACTCCATCGAGGATGCCCTGGTACGCGACGCCGACCGACTGTGGCGGTTCACACCGACCGGCATCGGACTCGCCTCCGGCTGGTTCGGAAAGACCCCGAGCCAGTATCACGAGCAGCTGAAGACGGGCACCTTCCGTGAGCTGATCACGGATTCGGCGCGGGAGATTGCGGCCGCAGAACTCGCGCGGTCGGTTGAGCTGCTCAAGCTCGATGTGATCTGAGGTGACCTCCGTGAGCCTGGGAGGCGAGCACACCGACCTGTTCATCGGTGGTCAGTGGCGCGCGGCCTCGGCGGCCGGCCGCATCGACGTCGTGAATCCCGCCACCGAGGAGGTCTGGGCGTCAGTGCCCGACGCTGATGCAGCCGATGTGGATGCCGCCGTGCGTGCCGCCCGCGCCGCACTGCCCGACTGGCGGGGCATCGGTGCCGCGGCGCGCGCTGAGGTGGTGCTGCGCTTCGCTGACGAGCTCGCGGCGCGCGGCGAGGGGATGGCACGGGTCATCACCGCGGAGAATGGCACGCCCATCGCCGAGACGTCGGCTGCGGCATCCCACTCGGCGGGCATCCTCAGATACTTCGCGACACTCGCCGACCTCGTCGACGCCGTCGACGTGCGGCCGTTCCCGAACGCCCCCGGCTCGTACACGGAGGTCAGCCGCGAGGCGGTCGGCGTGTGCGCGCTCATCGCGCCGTGGAACTTCCCGCTCGGCCTCGTCATGGTCAAGCTCGCGCCGGCCCTGATCGCCGGATGCACCGTCGTGATCAAGCCCGCGGCCGAGACGCCGCTCGACCTCAGGGTGCTGCTGGAGGCGGCGGTCGCCGCGGGCATCCCGGCGGGAGCCATCAACGTGATCACGGGCGGTCGCGAGACGGGGAGCCTGCTCGTGCAGCATCCCCTGGTCGACAAGGTCGCGTTCACCGGTTCGACCGAGGCAGGGCGCATCATCGCGCAGCAGTGCGGCTCGCTGCTGCGGCCGGTGACCCTCGAGCTGGGCGGCAAGTCGGCGGCGATCCTGCTGGATGACGTCGATCTCGACTACTTCGGCACGATGCTCAACCGCACCTGCCTGCGCAACACGGGCCAGACCTGTTACAACTCGACGCGCATCCTCGCGCCGCGCTCGCGGTACGGCGAGATAGTTGAGCTCGTGGCTGGCGTCGTGGCGTCGACCAAACAGGGTGACCCGCTCGAGCTCGACACGGTCTACGGGCCGACTGTCTCGGCGCGGCAGCGCGACAGGGTCGAGGGCTACATCGCGCTCGGCCGCGCGGAGGGCGCCACCGTTGCTACCGGTGGCGGGCGGCCGGCGTTCGACCGCGGCTTCTTCGTGCAGCCGACGGTGTTCAGCGACGTCGACAACCGCATGCGCATCGCTCAGGAGGAGATCTTCGGGCCGGTGCTCGTGGTCATCCCGTTCGACGATGACTCGGATGCCGCCCGCATCGCCAACGACAGCCAGTTCGGTCTCGGCGGCTCGATCTTCTCCGCCGACGAATCGCGCGCTGCTGCCCTCGCGCGCACGATCGAGACCGGGAGCATCGGCGTCAACTTCTTCGGCTCCAACCACGCCGCCCCGTTCGGTGGCTGGAAGGACTCGGGCCTCGGTGTCGAGTACGGCCCCGAGGGCCTGAACGCGTACCTGCGCCTGAAGTCGGTGCACCGCAAGGGATGACCTGTGGTGATCGAGCTTGTCGAGATCTCTCCTGTGGTGATCGAGCTTGTCGAGATCTCTCCTGTGGTGATCGAGCTTGTCGAGATCTCTCCTGTGGTGATCGAGCTTGTCGAGATCTCTCCTGTGGTGATCGAGCTTGTCGAGATCTCTCCTGTGGTGATCGAGCTTGTCGAGATCTCTCCTGTGGTGATCGAGCTTGTCGAGATCTCTCCACCCGTGCTCGCCGTGCGCGGATCTCGACAGGCTCGATCACCGGCAGGCCGGATCTCGACAGGCTCGATCACCGGCAGGCCGGATCTCGACAGGCTCGATCACCGGCCCGGCTCGATCAGCGACGCGCTACTTCTCCAGGTGCTCCTCGCGGCGGCCGCTGCCGGTGAGGCGCAGCGTCGCCACGAAGCCGAGCGCGAGGAATCCCGCCGCCGTGAATGCACCGAGCCGGGTCGCGTCGCTGAAGGCCTGACGGGCGTCGGCTGCGACATCCGCCGACTGGGCATCGAGGCCCGGGATGGCGCCACCCGCCGAATCGACGACGGCGTCGACGATCTGCGTGGCCGCCGCCGCCGGGATCTCGGGCCGCTCGTCGAGCTTGGCCTGGAGCCCCGCGCCGAGGTTCGTGAACAGCACGGTACCGAGGATGGCGATGCCGAGGGCCGAGCCGATCTGCCGCGCGGTGCTCTGCGTGCCCGAGCCCTGACCGCTCTGGTCGAGCGGCACATCCTTGAGCACGACGCTGGTGAGCTGCGCGGTCGCGAGCCCCACACCGAAGCCGTAGATGAAGATGCCGGGCACAATCTGCCACCACTGCGCGGTCGGCGTGATGTTGAAGGCCACGATGATGATGCCCACGATCTCCGCGAGGATACCGACGCGCACGATCGTGACGGGCGAGACCCGGTTGCCGAATGCGCCGGCGAATCCGCTCGAGACGAACGAGCCGATCGCGAGGGCGAGGATGATGAGCCCGGCCTGCAGGGCGTCGTAGCCGAGCACGTTCTGCAGCCACAGCGGCAGTGACAGGATGAGCCCGAACTCGCCGAGCGAGACGATGAGTGCCGCGATGTTCCCGTTGCGGAACGACGGGATGCGCAGCAGACCGAACGCGAGCATCGTCGACTTGCCCTGGCGCTCGCGGTGCACACCCCAGGCGATGAACGCGGCGAGGGCGACGAGGGTGATGCCGAAGACGAACGGGATGGGGGAGATGTCCCACGTCCAGAACGACGGCGGCTTGTTGCTCAGCCACCAGCCGTAGGTGCGGCCCTCGATGAGCCCGAACACGAGCGAGCCGAACAGCACGACCGAGAGCAGGGCGCCGACGACATCGACCCGGCGGGGAACTCCCGCCTCCTTCGACTCGACCACCGCGTACAGGATTCCGATGATGATGATCACGCCGAGCGGCACGTTGATGCCGAACGCCCAGCGCCACGAGAAGTAGGTGGTCAGCCAGCCACCGAGCAGCGGGCCGACGGCCGCCATGCCTCCGATGGTGGAGCCCCAGACGGCGAACGCGATGGCGCGCTCCCGGCCACGGAACGCCGCGTTGATGATCGACAGTGACGACGTCAGAATCATCGCCCCGCCCACGCCCTGAATCAGTCGCGACAGGATCAGCAGGTCACCCGTGCTCGCCAGCGCCGCGAAGACGGATGCCGCGGCGAACAGCACAACGCCGAGCAGCACCATGAGCCGCCGCCCGTAGCGGTCCGCGAGGGTTCCGAACACCAGCAGCAGCGCCGCGAAGACGAGGGTGTAGCTCTCCTGCACCCACTGCACCTGGGTGGACGAGATTCCGAGATCGGCGACGATCGATGGGATGGCGACGTTGACGATCGTCGAGTCGACGATGATGAGCGCGACCGCGACGCTGATGAAGACCAGCCCCGCCCACCGACGCCGGTGCATGCGGGTGTTGGTCAGGTCGGAGTCGGCGGCGTCGGTCGAGCCGGATGAGCCGGATGAGCCGGATGCGCCAGCGGCGCCAGATGAGTCGGCGGATGTCACGCGGGGAGTGCCTTTCGACGGGTGAGACGGATGACGATGGTGATGGTGAGAACGGCGCCGGCCGCGACCGCAGCGGCGATTCCGGTGGCCAGCGACGCGGGCTCACCCGCGAGGCGGCCGACGGCGACCCAGGTGAGACCCCAGGCCAGGGTGAGGGCGGGCGAGATGCGTCCGCTGCTGACGACCGCGAGCGCGATGCCCACGGCGGCGGCCACGGCGACGACCACGACCGACCAGAGCTCGGGCGCGAGACCCCAGCCGGTGAATCCGCTAGCGACGAGAAGGGCGGTCACGTTGGCGGCGGTCGCGACGCAGACCCAGCCGAGGTAGAGGCCGATCGTGGCATCCGTGATGATGCCGTCGGCGACGGAGGTCGGCGGGTAGGCGATTGCCTGCAGGAACGCCTGCACGAGCACCGCGAGCAGCACCACGATGATGGGCACGCTCAGCGGCAGCAGATCGAACTGGATGCTGAGAATCCAGAACGCGTTCAGCACGAGGGATGCCGCGATCCAGTAGCCGAGCCGTCGGTGACGCTCGGCGCTCGACTGGCCGGGCAGAAGCTGCCACACGGCGTAGACGATGAGTCCCAGGTAGATGACGGACCACACCGAGAAGGCGGGCGTTGCCGGCGCGATGAGGGTGGCGTCGGCGGCGAGAGCTCCGCCTGCGGCGTTCTGGATCGGGGTGCCGCCCGCGGCGCCGGAGCCCACGAACGCGCCGATCAGCGCGAAGACGGCGCTCGCGGCGACGGTGATCTGGCGGACGATGTCCTTCGTTTCACGCATGTTGCTCCCGACTTCTCTTCGTCTACCGACTCTCGCGGACCGCCCGGGCCGTCGACCGACAACCCGTCGACCGAGAACCCGTCGACCGACCCTCGCCCGACCGGCCCACGACCGACCACGCCGAATTGATAAGCTGGCTTACTAATTTACGCTATCACTACAGTGGAAACCGTGACAGACCCGCCCGACCCGATGCAGAAGTGGCCGACGGGTCGCCTGCTCTCGACGGCGGCTCGTCTGGTCGAGCACGCCTGGACGGAGGCGCTCGAGAAGCGCGGACTCACCCACGCGGGAATGATCGCACTGCACTTCCTCGACGCCGGGCCGCTCAGCCAGACCGACATGGCGCGCCTCGCCAAGGTCGAGACGCAGACGATGTCGCGCACCGTCGAGCGGCTCGAGCGCGCCGGCTTCATCGAGCGCCGGGCCGACGAGAGCGACCGGCGCCGGATGCTCGTGACCCGCACCCCCGCGGGCGACGAGGCATGGGCATCCATTCGTAGCGTCGAAAGTGAAGTCTTCCCGGCGCACAGCGACAGCCCGGAGTTGCGCGCGAAGCTGCTGGAGATCATCCACCGGGCCTCGGAGGGTCGCTGGGACTAGTCCCGGCGAGCAAAGAGCGGCTGGGCATCCTGACGCGGATGCGACAGCGACAGCACGACGACGGCGACGACCGCCGCGAGCTGCAGCACAGCGACGTAGGGCAGCGGCACGATCGTCGTGCGGAACAGGAACGGCGCGTAGCTCAACACGGCCGTGAGTTGCAGCGCGATCGCCGGGACGAGGTAGCGGCGATCGATCATCAGGCACACGATCGCAAGGACCCCGCCGGCGTAGAAGTAGCGCTCGTGGATCGCGGGCAGCACGAAGGGCACGAGTACGGCGAACGCCGCAGCGATCTGCACGAGCCACACCTCGGGGCGGTCGACGCCGCGGGCGCGGTGGAGGTAGAGCGCGCACAGCATGGCGACGATCCCCACGGCGAGGATCACGCCCGCGGCCGCGACCGGCTCGTACAGGGAGTCCGGGATCCACTGGTACAGGTTGGCGGCGCGGTCGGTGAGGTGCTTGTAGCCCTGGGCCTGCGCCAGATAGATGCCGGCGAGGCTGCCCGGGGAGCGGCCGGCGAGCAGGGCGGGCACGTAGGTCAGCAGGAGCACGGCGGCACCGATGGCCACGGCACGCCGTCGCTGTTTCTGGAGCACGAAGGCGATTGCCAGCCAGGGGAGCAGGAAGATCGCCTGCAGCTTGAATGAGAGTGCGAGGGCGAAAAGCACCCACGCGGGGATGTCGCGGCGGGCGAGAACGAAGTAGACGCTCCAGACCAGGAACGCCGTGTAGGTCGCGTCGACCTGGCCCCACATGCCGGAGTTGATGAGTACCTCGGGGATGAACAGCGCGCCCACTCCCGCGAATGCAGCCACGATCATGCTGCCGCGCAGTCGGTAGGCGATCGCGGCCACCCCCGCCGCGAGGGCGAAGTCGAACAGCGCAGCGATCACCTTCACGACCGCGAGGCCGCCGATCGGCAGCAGGCCGAACAGGTACAGCAGGTACAGGAACGGCGGGTTGTAGTTGGCGAACGAGGTGCCGAAGGCGGCGAACCCCTGCTCGCGCAGTACTTCGATCCAGCCTTTCATGAAGTGGGTGTAGTCGCCGGTGCTGAGCGGTCCGAGACTGAAACGCACAGCGATGGCACACGCCAGTCCGACGGCGAGCAGCGCCCACTGCTGCCAGGATGCCTCGGCCCGCGCCCTCCTGAAGGCATCCCTGATCATGGGGGCAACCTACCCTGCCCGGCTGAGACGGCCGCTGGGGTTGACTGGGATGCCCGTAACTGGCGTAGTTTCGTGGCATGACGTTCAACGACAACGCCAACATCGACCCCAGCCACATCAGTCGCCGCGGGCGCAATACGGGCATCGCGGTCGGTGGTGGTGGTGGCCTCCTGCTCATCGGTCTGTTCGTGCTGTCGCAGGTGCTCGGGGTGGACCTCACCGGGCTCGCGGGTGCCGGGCAGCCGACGACGCAGGAGCAGGGAGCGCCGCTCACCGAGTGCACCACCGGTGCCGCCGCGAATGACAGCATCGACTGCCGCATGGCCGGTGCGGCCGACTCGCTGGACACCTATTGGGCGGGTCAGGTCGACGGTTACACGTCGACGAACATCGTGCTGTTCACGGATGCCACGAACACGGGCTGCGGCGGTGCGACCAGCGCTGTCGGTCCCTTCTACTGCCCCAACGACCAGACCATCTACCTGGACACCGCCTTCTACGACGAGCTCACGTCGCGGTTCGGGGCGTCGGGCGGCTCGCTCGCGCAGATGTATGTCGTAGCGCACGAGTGGGGCCACCACATCCAGAACATCGTGGGCATCATGAACGGCCTCGACCTGCAGAACACCGGCCCGACCTCCGACGGTGTGCGGCTCGAGGTGCAGGCCGACTGCTTCGCGGGTGCCTGGGTGGGGGCGGCATCCACGATCAAGGACAGCAACGGGGTCACCTTCCTGCAGCCGGTCACCGACACCCAGGTGGCGGATGCGCTCAGTGCGGCTTCGGCGGTGGGTGACGATCGCATCCAGGAGGCCACCCAGGGGCAGGTCACTCCGGAGACGTGGACTCACGGCTCGAGCGAGATGCGTCAGCGCTGGTTCACCGCCGGCTACAACGGCGGACCGAACGCGTGCGACACCTTCTCGGTGAGCGGCGACCAGCTGTAGCCGACCAGCTATACCGACCATCTGTACGCGACCAGCCGTAGCCGGCCAACTATAGACCGCCGGCCGTAGCCGACCAGCCGCGGGACCACCGCCACTACTCAGCCGCAGCCACGGGGGACCGGCCCCGACGCCTTATGCCCTCACGATTTCAGGTTGAAAGTAGTCGCGCGAGTGCGGGGCTTTTGGTTCGTGCGCGGATGGGTTTCTGGTGGGGGTCGATGTCGGGTGGGGGGATGAAGTGGGTGGTCCCGTGGGTGCGGGTGATTTCCCAGCCGTTGTTGTGTACGAGCATGTGGTGGTGTCTGCAGAGCAGGATTCCGCGGTCGGTGTTGGTTGTGCCGTGGTCGCGGGTCCAGTGGTCGATGTGGTGGGTTTCGCACCAGCTGGGTGGTCGGTCGCAGTCGCCGAGTTGGCAGCCGCCGTCGCGGGCGGCGATGCCGATGCCTTGTCGGCTGCTGAATAGTCGGTGTTCCCGGCCGAGGTTGAGGATCTCGCCCTCGGTGTCGAACTTGATGGGGATGACCCCGGTGGTGCAGGTGTGTCGTTCGATGGTGGCGATGGAGACCGGTTCGGTGTGACCTTCGATGAACCCGACCCCGTGCCGTTGACGCAGGTCGTTGTCGGTGACGAGGAGTTTGATTCCGGGACGTTTGGCACCGAGGACCACGTTGGTGTCGGCGGCGGTGCCGATGCGGATCAGTTCGACGAACGCATCCAGCACTAACTGTTCGGTGGTGCGCTCGTCGGTGGCGATCTGTTCGGCACGGGCGGCGAGGGTGGGGTCGACGAAGCGGGGTCCGCCGCGGCGTGGTGAGGTGACGGCGTCGAAGGTGGCGGTGACGATCGCTGCGGACTCCGGATCCAGCAGCCCTGTCAGGCGGGTCATGCCGTCGGGTTGCAGGAACAGGTGCAGGTATCGTTTGGAGCGCAGGAACTGTTCACGTTCGGCGACCCGATCCAGGTCCAACCCGACCCTGAGGTCGCGGGCGCGGGCGGCGAGCTTCTCGACGGTGAGGGTTGTGGCCTCGGCCAGCAGGGTTGCCGCAGCGTGTGCCAGAGACTCGGCCGATACTTCGTCGTCGGGTATCCCCAACCCGCCGCGGATCGCCTCAGCGGCCTCGAGCGACAGCTGCCCTGCAGCGACCGCAACCCCGATTTCGTGCAGCCAGGGGTGGGGGTCGGGCTCGGCTGCGGAGTCCGAGCCCGACGGTTGTGCTTGCAGCTGTGCCTCAGCTGCCGCGGCCATCATCCCGCCGACACGCACCATCGTCGACGCCTCCCGCGACGTCGACCCGGTCAGGTGCTGCACCAGTCGTTCCGGGGTGCGCGCCCCGAGTCGCTGGGCCAATCCGGCATGGCCGAGTTCGCGGCGGGAGCGGTGCTCGATCTCCGCTGCCAGGGCGGCGGCCGTGGCATCCACTCGTCGGCGAATCTGCGCCACCGACCGCTGCGCAGACAGCAGCGCTGCGTCATCCAGTGTCGAGGTCGCTGGTGGTGCGAACGGCAGCGACAGATCGGCCAGATGCGCGAACGACACGACCGCCGGGGCGGACATCGTGTCGGTGAGGGTCATGCCCCTATTCTCCCAGAGATCGAACACATGTTCGAGTAGAAGATCTTTCCGCAGGGCAGCCTGGGGAGGAGAAGAGGGCAGGGTTGAGCGTCCTGGAGTGGGCCAGGAGCGAAGGGTGCGTACCGCCGGGGAAGGCCCAAGAGTGAGGGCGAGTACCCCCGGGAAAAGGCCAAGAGCGCCGCCTCCACCCCTAGGCTGGCGGAATGGCAGCCCCGAACGCCCGAGTGCGCCGCGCGCTCGACACCGTGCTGGCCGAGGCGCGTCCGCGGGTCGAGGGTGCTGTCGCCGACTACATCCCGCAGCTCGCTCTCGCCGACCCCGACGGACTCGGCATCGCCCTGGTCGGCGTGAAGGGTCGCACGTACGAGGCGGGCGACTCCCGCCGCGAGTTCACGATCCAGTCGGTCTCGAAGCCCTTCGTCTATGCGCTGGCTCTCGAGGCACGAGGGGTCGCCGACCTGTCCACGCATGTCGGAGTCGAGCCGAGCGGCGAGGCTTTCAACGAGGCGAGCTTCGACGGCGGGCGGCCGATGAACCCGATGATCAACGCGGGTGCGATCGTCGTGGCATCCCTCATCGACGGCGCCACCGCGCAGCAGAAGGCCCAAACAATTCTCGACGGCCTCGGCGCCTTCGCCGGCCGCACACTCGCTGTGGATGACGCGGTCTTCCGCTCCGAGCTGGCCACGGGTGACCGCAATCGCGAACTCGCGGGTCTCTCTCACGGTGTGCTCGGCTCGAGCGAGGACGTCGCGACCGAAGCCTACTTCCGGCAGTGTGCGGCGTCGGTGACCGCCTTCGACATCGCCGTGATGGCCGCGACCCTCGCCAACTTCGGGGTCAACCCGCTGACCGGCCGGCAGGTGGTCGGCCCACCCATCGCCCGCTGGGTGATGTCGGTCATGGCCTCGTGCGGCATGTACGAGGGCTCCGGCGAGTGGCTTGCCCGGGTGGGGCTACCGGCGAAGAGCGGTGTCGCGGGCGGCATCGTCGCCGTTGATCCGGGGCGCTTCGGCATCGGCACATTCGCACCACGATTGGATGCCCGGGGCAACAGCATCCGCGGACTGGTCATGCTCGAGTCGCTCTCCCGCGAGTACGGGCTGCACTTGTTCAGCCACGAGAACTCACTGCGGCGGGGACCGATCCGGCCGTAGCCGCGGCCCCCGAAGGACGCGGCCACACCCCGTCCCGCAGCCCGGCCCCCCGGCCGTAGGCTGCGATCTCCCGGCTGCGACGCGCCCCCGCAACGCAACAGAGATGAGGGCGGGAACCGGGAGCCGATTTCATTGGTTCCCGCCCTCCAACCCGCACTGCTAGCGCAGAGCGGGAGCTTCGTCCTTCGACTCCTCGATCGCGGCGAAGGCGGCGTCGTCTTCGAACGACTTCCTGCGAGCGACGTAGAAGATGATGAGACCGTAGACGGCCTTCGCCAGGATGTCGGCAACCGAGTAGCCGACCTGCTTGAAGACCCAGGCATCCGATCCCGCGATGTTGAGCAGCGGCAGCAGGTAGGCGATCGGGTACACACCCCAGCTCAGCAGCAGCAGGAAGCGCAGGCGCGACAGCGTCTTGCGCACGCTCACCGGCTGGCGCTCGAGCGACTTGCCCAGCTGCACGAAGAGCACGTACAGGATGAACAGGAACGGGATGGTCGACAGGAGGCCGAAGATGGCACGGATGCCGTTGTCGCCACTGATCTCACCCGGGTAGCCGAGGGCGATCATCAGTGCCGCTGCGGGTACGAGCTGCATCATCAGCCGGCGCGATACCGATCGGGCCAGCGCCAGCACGGCGATGAGCTCAACCAGAAGTAGCGGCACAGTGAGGAACCAGTCGACGTAGCGGTAGCCCTCGTTGAACCCTTCGCCGACGGCCTGCGTGTAGGTGCCGGTGCCGCCGACGGAGTCGGTGACGAACGCGGCCTTGAACGAGTCGAAGATGCGGAAGTAGTGATACGCGGCGATGCCACACACGATGATCGCGATCGTGATCGCCTGCCGGTAGCGGGGCAGGATGCGCGGCAGGGCGATCAGCATGAACAGGGCTGCGAACAGCTGCGATGCGATCACCAGCGAGAGGAAGTTGTACACGGTGTTGTACTGTCCGGCGGACAGGGTGTCTGGAATCACTGAAGTTCTCCAACGGCTGAGTGGGTGCCCCCGGTTCGGCGGCTGCTACTTAACTTACTCGCTAAGTCAATGAATAAGTAAATGAGTTTCTCAGTAACCTATCGATCGGCTTCTGTACAGTTGTCTTCCATGACCCCGGATGCCGCCTCGCACATGCTCAGCGGTTTCCCCGCGGCGGCAACCGAATTCGTGAGCGCCCTCGACAGCAACCGTCGCAAGATCGCCGAAGACGCTGGCCTCACCGCCACCGAGCTTCGCGCGATCTTCCACGTGGCGCAGGTGGTCAGCATCACGCCGAAAGATCTTGCCGCCTACCTCGGCATGACCACCGGTGCCGTCACCGCTATTGCGCGCTCGCTGGTGGATGCCGACCTGCTCACCCGAGTCGACCATCCCGGTGATCGGCGCAGTCTCTACCTGGAGCTCTCGCCCCACGGCCATGAGCAGATGGCTCAGATTCACCGCGACTTCAACGAGATGATCGCGGCATCCACCTCTGCGCTCTCACCGGCAGAGCTCGAGCAGTTCACCGCCGCCCTGCGCACGGTCGCCGGCGAGGTGCGGGCGCGCGTCGGCCGGTAGGGGTGCGGCCGAGGCCGGTCATCCCTTCGGATGCTCGCGGGTGAGACGCCTGCGTGCGCTCATCACCGCACGCAGCGGCGCCGTGGCCCGCCACGACGTACTCGACCGCAGCTCGGCGATCTCGTGCTGCAGCAGAGCGAGTTGCGCGCTCAGATCGGCGACATGCTGCTGATCCACCGCGTGGTGACTGCTCACCTGCTTCTCGAGGGCGGCAAACCTCACGATCTCCTCGTCCAGCTGCGCACTCAACTCGGCCGCCCTGTCGGGCCACACGAAGGCGGGGCCCGAGGTGCGGCCCACATCGATGGGCCAGTCGTGGATCGCCGAGGCGCGATTGTCGAGCACCACACTTTCGTGAGGTAGTCCGGCGACGGCCAGGGCCACGTTGAGGGAGAGCTGATCGCGTCGTGCATACCGCAGCACGTGCGTCAGCCAGATCTCCATCGCGTGGCGTACCGCACCGGTGCTTCGGCGTGCGATCATTCCGTTCCAGTGCGGTGGTTGCTTCAGAACGTCGGGGTAGTCCCTGCTGTAGTGGTCGAGCTGCTCATCAAGCCGTTCCGAGGTGTCGAGTCGCACGCCCCGCACCGCCTCGAACTCCGCCAGCACACTGCTTCGGAAGCTGTGCAGTGGGATGGCGAGGTCGTGGTGCTCGAGCCATTCGTCGAGGATCACCCCGGGGTCCACCTTCAGCCGCACCGTGTTGTCGATGTAGAGGGTCTCGTCGTAGCTATCGAGTGCGGGATGCCCGACGATCTTGGTCACGCGCTGGCTGCGCATCGGGTCGCTGGGGAACCAGCGGGGAACCACGATCACCGTCCACCGGTCGCTGACAACACCCGGATCATCTGTGAAGCAGAGGAAATCGACGCCGGTATCCACCTCGACGGGCGTTTCGTTCAGTGTCTCGTAGCCGCCCGTGATGGAGGTGAAGACGGCTCGACGGGCGCTCATCGGCGTGATCCGCTCGCCTCGAACTGGTCGACGGCCCAGGCGACCTGTGCGGCCAGCCCCTCGCGGATCGAGACGGTGGGTTCCCAGCCCAGCAGCTCGTGGGCGAGGGTGCTGTCTCCGCGGGTCTGCACTTGATCTCCTCCGCGGGCCGGCACGAACTCGAGACGGGGAGTGACGCCGAGCTCCCCTGCGATGATATCGATAGCGTCTATGAGACGCACCGAGTCCGGGCCGGCGATGTTGAGGGTTGCGGAGATCCTCGAGCGCGCCGCGAGCACCACGGCGTTGGCGACATCCGTGACGAAGGTATTGGACCGGCTCTGAGTGCCGTCACCGGTGATGGACATCGGCAGCCCCCTGATCAGCGCTCGACAGGCGGCGGCGTAGGCCATGTCCGGCCGCTGCTCGGGCCCGTAGGCCGAGAACAGTCGCAGCACGGTGGCGGTGCCCGACGACTGACTGACATAGGACTGGACGAGATCCTCAGCGCGCACCTTGCTCTCGCCGTAGGCCGACACTGGCAGCAGCGGTTGGTTCTCGTCGCCGACGGCCGATGCACCGTAGACGCTCGACGTCGAGGCATGCACGAAGTGTGCACCGGACGTGCGCACGGCATCCAGCACGAGGGCCGTGGCATCGACGTTGTGCTGCTGGTACGCCGCGGCCGATCGGCGCGGCCCGTCGATGCCCGCGAGAGCGCCGAGGTGGATGACCGCATCGACGCCCGCTAGATGGGGGCGAATCGAGGTGCCGCGCAGATCGAGGAGATGTGACTCGAAGTGTTCGAACGACGCGAGCTCGTTGTGACGACGCCGCTTGTCACGAGCCGGATAGAGCTCGGTGCGCAGCCCATCGACTCCGATCACGCGATCGCCGTCGGTAAGCAGCTTGCGGGCGACGTGGCTGCCGATGAAACCTGCAGACCCGGTTACGAGATACGTCCTCATTCCGCGACGAGCTCGTGCACGTACCGCAGCTTCGCGATGACCGGCTCCGTGAGAGTGAACGGGTACAGGTCGCTCTGGCCCATCGACCGGTTCACCCGGTTGAACATGAGGCTGAGCCAATGCCAGTCGTCGAGCATCCGATCGATGCCGAGCGCTCTGTAGTCGCTCTCGGGCACGACGTCGTGGTCGATGATGCCCTGCACCCGGTCGACGCTGAGGATCACGCCGGCGGCTGCCGCCGTGCCGAGGGTGCCAGTGATGTGAAGGTAGTGCGCGAAGCTCTCCGCGAAGTCCTCCCACGGATGCATCGTCGCGTACTCGGAGATGAACGAGTCGGCCCAGTCCGCCGGGGCGCCCTCGCGATAGTGGCGCTGGATCGCCTCCTGGTAGCTGGCGCGCTCGTCACCGAACAGCGCGCGGCAGGCGGCCCACTGCTCGTCTGAGGTGACGAGCACCCACTGGTAGTAGTGCCCGATCTCGTGCCGAAAGTGCCCGAGCATCGTGCGGTACGGCTCGCCGAGCCGCACCCGCAGGTTCTCCCGGTAGGCGTCGAGGGTCTCCGCGAGGTCGAGCGTGATGATGCCGTTCGCGTGCCCGATGGTGACGCGCTCGCCGCTGAGGCTCGAGAGCAGGTCGAAGCCGAGTCCGCCCTCCTTCTCGTAGTACGGGGTGACGGGCAGTCCCAGCTCGAACAGCTGCACGAGCAGGCGGCGCTTGGCGATGCCCGTGTCCTTGAGTTTCTCCCAGGCGATCGTGTCATCGCGGTCGGGCAGTCGGCGACTGAGGCGGCACGAGAAGCAGCGGCCCGACTCCTCGCTGTCGGCGACCAGCCAGTTGCACCCCCAGTCGCGGTTGGAGCAAGTGCGCCAGGTGTCGCCGTCGGCCACGGTGCCCTCCGGATGCACCTGCAGAACGCTCAGCGTCGTGTACCGGTAACCCAGCTCGACGCCGCAGCTGCCGCACGCCGTCCAGTCCAGGAACGCGAAGCTCTGGCAGTGCGGACAGCGGGGCATCATGAGGCCAGCCTAGGTCGACTCGCGCAGCACGATGTAGGAGGGGTCGCCCGTCCAGTCCTCGGGCTCGATGCCCAGCGCCGCGCAGGCTGCGCGCCGACCGTACGCCTCGGCGTCGATGTGCACGCTCGTCAGCGCAGGCGTCCAGATCGCGCCGTGCCGGGCGTCGTCGAAGCCGATCACGGCCATCGTCTCCGGAATCGCGACGCCGGCATCGGCCAGGGCGCCCATGGCGAGAAGCGCAGTGTCGTCGTCGAAGCCCGCGACGGCCGTGATGCCCGGATGCTCGTGCCGCAACCACCGCATGGCCTCGCGGGCCTCGGCGCGCGACTGCCCCACCGTGACCGGGGTGACCGGCGCGATGCCGAGCGCCTCTGCTGCCCGCTGCGACTGGGAGAGTCTGATCTCCACGAGCGCACCGTAGTCGCCGCTCGGCAGGGCCAGGGCTATCGCGGTGTGTCCGCGGTCGACGAGGTGCCGCAGCTGGGCCGCCGTCGCCGGGGCGAGCCCGTCGGTCCAGTCGGACCCCTCCTGGCCGAGGTCGGCGCCGGCGAGGTCGAGAACGGCGCGGGGCGAGACCGCCTCGAGGAGCTCGGCCAGGGATTCTTCGCTCTGCTCCCCGTAGTGCACGACGAGATTGTGGCCCCGGGCACGCAGCTCGCCGCTCACGCCCGCGATGAAGCTGTCGAGGCTCTGCCCGCCTCGCCACCGGCCTGTGGTCAGGAGGACCACTCTCGACCTCCCCTCCCTGAGGGCCCTCGCGATGCTGTGGGGCAGGTAGCCGAGCTCGGTCGCCGATTGGCGCACCCGCTGGCGCGTGAGCTCCGGGATGGTCTGACCCGGGGTGTTGTTGAGCACGAAACTCACCGTGGTGGGCGAGACCCCGCTGGCGCGAGCGACGTCCTTGAGGGTGATGCGCACGACCACGGACCCTCCTGTTACTAATTCGATTTAGTGACTATCGTGTCGCAAGTGGCGCCCAGTGTCGAGCGCCGCCGGGTCGTGGGCCTTTCGGCCCTGACTCGAGGATGCGACCCGGCGTAGCTTGGGCCCCATACAGGCTCGCTGCTCTCCTCGACTCACGACCAGCGCACCAGCAATCGAAAGGATTCACCATGGAGATCACCGGCAAAGTATTCGTCGTCACCGGCGGAGGAAACGGCATGGGCCGTGAGGTCGTGCTCGGACTGATCAAGCGCGGCGCCCGCGTCGCCGCCGTCGACCTCAACGAGGCGGGGCTTGCCGAGACCGCGCAGTTGGCGAACGCGCCCGAGGGGCACCTCACGACGCATCCGCTCAATGTCACCGACCGCAAGGCGGTTCTCGCGCTTCCGGCGGCTGTCGTCAAGGCGCACGGTCAGGTGGACGGCCTGCTGAACGTGGCGGGAATCATCCAGCCCTTCGTCAAGATCAAGGACCTTGACTTCGAGGTGATCGAGCGGGTGATGAACGTCAACTTCTGGGGCGTCGTCAACACGTCGAAGGCATTCCTGCCGTTGCTGCTCGAACGCCCGTCCGCAGCGCTGCTCAACGTCTCCAGCATGGGCGGATTCCTGCCGGTTCCCGGCCAGGCGGCCTACGGTGCGAGCAAGGCGGCCGTCAAGCTGTTCACCGAGGCGCTCTACGCGGAGTCGCAGGGCACCGGCCTCGCGGTGACCGTCGTGTTCCCCGGCGGTGTTGCCACGCACATCACCGAGAACTCGGGTGTCGACACGTCGAAGATGATGGCCGCGATGGGTGACGCCAAGGCGCCCAAGACCACGAGCGCACCGGATGCCGCGCGCCAGATCATCGAGGGCGTCGAGAAGGGCAGCTTCCGTGTCGTCATCGGCGGTGACGCGAAGTTCATGGACCGCTTCGCGCGGCTCAACCCGCGTCGCGCGACCCTCCTGATCGCCGACCAGATGAAGTCGCTTCTGGGCTAGTTCGTCTCGGGCCCGGCAACTCCGGGCCCGAGTGACCCCGGCCCCAAGTGGCGCTGGATCGTCGCGCGAAGCGTGGGTACCAAGCCGACGAGTTGCTCCTTCGGGCAGCGGAACGTGACCGCGCTGATGCTGATCGCGCCCACGGGGGTGGGGGAGGAATCCGTGAACACGGGAACGGCGACGCAGGTGATGCCGAGCTCGTTCTCCTCGTCGTCGATCGCGTACCCCCGGCGCGCGATTGCTTCGAGGTCGGCCGCGAGGTCGGGGATGCTCGTGAGCGTGTTCGGCGTGCGCGCCTCAAGCGGGTCGGGGCCGAAGTAGTCGGTGAGCTCGCTCACCGAATGCGGTCGCTGGCTGAGGAGGGCCTTGCCCACCGACGTGCTGTGCGCGGGATTGCGACCGCCGACGACCGAGGTCAGCCGCACCGCGCCGCGGGGCGGATCGGCCTTCGCCCGGTAGACGATCTCGGTGCCGGCGAGGATCGCGTAGTGCGACGTCTCGCCGGTCACCTCGGCGAGCTCTTCCAACAACGGCTGGATGCGGATGGTCTCGGGCCGACCGTCGAGGTTGCGCAGCGCCAATCGCACGAACTCGTCCCCCAACACGTAGACGCCGCGACCCATGAGGTCGGCAAGCCCGGCACGTCGCAGCGTGGCCAGCGCGCGGTGCACCGTCGGCTTCGAACTGTTCAGGATGCCCGCCAGCTCGTCGAGCGTCACCCCGAGCGGGTGCTCCGCGAGTTCGGTTAGCACGGCTATCACGCGGTCGGCTCCGACCAGGCGTTCCTCGTTGTCGTTCACGATCGCATCCGGGGGTCGACATGCACTTTGGGGCCGGGTCCGGCGGTGGCCCCGCGGCGGCCTTCGAGGCGGCTGGGCACATCCTCGAGCGGGATGACCTCGCTGACCAGGGCATCCGGTGTCACGGCACCGGCGGCGAAGCTCTGGATGGCGCCGGCGAGCCCGGGTGACGCCGACAGGATTCCCACAGCGGTGATGTCCTTGAGGGCGATGTGCCGGGAGTCGACGAGGCTCGGTGTCGATGACAGCCCGATGTAGACCACGCGCCCGGCCGGCTTGGCCAGACGCACCGCCAGACTCGGCATGGTTTCGACCGAGGTCGCCTCGATCACCGAGTCGTACTCGTTCTCACGATCGCCGATCTCGTCGAGTCGCAGGGTGCTGTGCACGCCGAGCGATCGGGCGAGCTCGAGCGATCCCTCGCGCACGCCGGCGATGTGCACCTCCGCCCCCTCGGCGCGCGCGAACAGCGCCGCGAGCAGTCCGATCGTGCCCGACCCCAGCACGAGCACGCGGTGTCCGGGTTCGATTGCCGCGGCCCGGGCGGCGCGCAGCGAGTTGCCGCCCGGTTCCACGAGTGCGGCCGCCGCCAGGCTCACTGACTCGGGTATCGCGTAGGCGTAGCGTGTCGGGATGAGCACGCGCTCGGCAAGTGCGCCCGGCCATCCGTCGCGGATTCCCACCTCGAACCGATCCGGGCACACATGGTGATGTCCCGACAGGCAGTAGTCGCAGTGGCCGCACCCGAGCATCGTGTCGCCGGTCACTCGACGACCCAGCCACGACTCATCCTCCGCCGAACCGACAGCGACGACCCGTCCCGTCCACTCGTGGCCCAACTGGAGCGGGAAGTGCGTCACGCCCTGGTCGTGGTACGCCATCTCGCCGGTGTACAGCTCCACGTCGGTGCCGCAGATGCCCACCCGCTCGACCTCCACCAACAGCTCGCCGGGGGAGGCGACCGGATCGTCGACCTCCACGACCGCGGCTTGACGGGGGGCCGTGACGACGAGCGCGCGCATCAGATCCCCGCCCAGTACGGCTCGCTGGTGCTCCCGGCCCAGCGGTACGCCGACTGGCCCACCGCGTCGACGTCGGCGACGAAGATGGCGCCGGCCTGGTCGTCGAACTCGGTGAGCCCCTCCTGGGCGGTCGTGATCGCGAGAGTGGTGAGGCCGGGTCGCACGAAGCCCGGGCACGACACCTGCGCGGCATCCACGCTCACCGTCGCGAGGAGCTCACCGGTGGGGGAGTATCGGCCCACCCGATGGCCGCCCCACTCGGCGATCCACAGGGTTCCTGCGGCATCGACCGTGAGGCCGTCGGGATGCCCGTCGAACGCGGTGATCAGCGGCACCCACGGCTCAGTGTGGTCGAACGCCCCCGGCCCGTAGGAGTGGGTGGACACCGTCTTCGCGAACGTGTCGGCGTGGTAGATCGTGCCGCCGTCGGGCGAGAAGCCGATGCCGTTCGACAGCCGCACGCTCTCGCGCAACACCTCGGTGGCGCCGTCGGGCGAGACCCGGAGGAGCACCTCGTTGCCGACGTCGCGAGCGCCCTTGCCCTCGAACGTGAGTGTGCCGGTGAGGAACCGCCCCTGCGGGTCGACGCGCCCGTCGTTGAGCCTCACCCCGCTGCGTTCGCCGATGAGGTCGGGCCCGAATGAGACAGCCCCGTCGGGGGAGATGACCGCAAGTCCCCGTGCGGCGGCGACCACCAGACCCCCGTCGTGGGCGAGCCCGACGGCGGCGGCCGCCTGACCCAGCACGATCGTCTCGGTCACGGTGAACGTGTCATCCGTGAGGGTGCCAGCGAGCACTCGCCCCTCCCAGAGATCGACCCAGCGCACGAGGCCCGCCCGGTCGTCCCAGATGATGCCCTCGGCGAGCTCGTAGGTGGGCGGAGTCGCTGCTTGTGCGGGGTACTCGGTCATGGCTCCCGTGCCTCGATGCCGTCAGGACGCGTATGCGATAATTCAGCATGTTAGCTCAGTATTCAAACTAATGGAAAAGGTCAAGGATGACCCTGAGAAGCGCCGAGTGGTACGCCGGATCCGATCGCAATGCCTACATCCACCGGGCCTGGATGCGCCGCGGCAATCCCGAGGACTCCCTCGACGGCTCGAAACCCCAGATCGCCATCGCGAACACCGCGTCCGATCTGACCCCCTGCAACAAGCACCTCAACGAGGTCGCCGAGTCGGTCAAGGCCGGCATCTGGGAGGCCGGCGGGGTGCCCTATAACCTGCCCGTGGTCTCGCTCGGCGAGACCCAGGTCAAGCCCACCGCGATGCTGTGGCGCAACATGGCCGCGATGGCCATGGAGGAGATGTTCCGCGCCAACCCGATCGATGGGCTGGTGTTGTTGGGCGGCTGTGACAAGACGATTCCCGCGCTGCTGATGGCCGCGGCATCCGTGGACCTGCCGGCCGTCGTCGTGCCCGGCGGGCCGATGCTCACCGGCCACTTCCGTGGCGAGGCACTGGGCTGCGGCACCGACGTGTGGCGTCTCAGCGAGGAGGCGAGGGCGGGCACCATCACCAACGGGCAGTTCCTGGCATCCGAGCAGTCGATGATCCGCTCCAAGGGGCATTGCAACACCATGGGCACAGCCTCGACCATGGCCGTCGTCGCCGAGGCACTCGGGATGACCATCCCCGGCTTCGCGGGAACGCCCGCCCCCGACGCGCGCTTGCTCTCGCTCTCACACGAGACCGGACGCCTGATCGTCGACATGGTCGCGGCCGATCGCAAACCCAGCGACATCATGACCCGCGACTCGTTCCTCAACGCGATCATCGCGGTCGCGGCCGTCGGCGGCTCGACCAACTCGGTCGTGCATCTGCTGGCCATCGCCGGTCGGCTCGGCATCGACCTCAGTCTCGATGACTTCGATGCCGCGGGCGCGGGTGTTCCCGTGATGGCCAATCTGCAGCCGAGCGGCACGTACCTGATGGACGACCTGTTCCGGGCCGGCGGGGTGCTGGCGGTGCTCGCGCAGGTGGGGGAGCTGCTGCATCCCGAACCGATCACCGTCACGGGGTCGCCCCTGGTCGACTACCTCGCCGACCGACCCGTGTACGACGACACCGTGATCATGCCCCGCGATGCCCCCCTCATGGCCAACGCCGGCATCGCGGTGCTGCGCGGCAACCTCGCCCCGCGCGGCGCTCTCGTGAAGCCCGCCGCCGCCACCGCCGAGCTGCTGCAGCACACCGGTCCCGCCGTCGTCTTCGATTCGATCGAAGACATGCGAGCCCGCATCGATGAGCCCGACCTGGAGGTCACGGCCGACTCCGTACTCGTGCTGCGGGGCTGCGGCCCGAAGGGCTACCCCGGCATGCCCGAGGTGGGCAACATGCCGCTGCCGCGCAAGCTGCTGGAGGCCGGGGTGCGCGACATGGTGCGCATCAGTGACGCCCGCATGAGCGGCACCGCCTACGGAACGGTGATCCTCCACGTCTCCCCCGAGGCCGCCGCGGGCGGACCGCTCGGGGTGGTGCGCACCGGCGACCTGATCACGGTCGATCTCGAGAACCGCACCCTGTCCATGGCTGTGCCCGACGACGAGCTCGCCGCCCGCCAGGAGTCGGCGGCGACGCGGGCCGCCTACGCCGCTCCCACGCGGGGTTGGGCCAAGCTCTACGTAGATCACGTGATGCAGGCCGACACCGGTGCCGACCTCGACTTCCTCGTGGGCGGCAGCGGAGATCGGGTGAGCCGTGAATCCCACTGAGGGCCAGCTCCGGCGGGCGATCGTGACGGGCGGATGCAGCGGCCTCGGCGCCGCGTGCGTGACGCGACTGCGTGCCGACGGCATCGAGGTGCTCACGCTGGACGTCTCGCCCGAGGCGGACATCCGGGTCGATATCACCGACACGGTCGCGGTGCAGCAGGCCGTCTCGGCGGCCGGACCCATCGACATCCTCGTCAACAGCGCCGGCATAGTGGGCCCCAACAAGCCCCTGTGGGAGGTCGACGTCGACGACTGGAAGCGCACGTTCGACGTCAACGTCGTAGGCCTCTTCGCGGTGACCAAGGCCGTGGTTCCCGGGATGATCGAGCGGGGGTGGGGTCGCATCGTCAGCATGGCGAGCATGGCAGGCAAGGACGGCAACCCCAACCTGTCGGCCTACTCCGCGAGCAAGGCCGCCGTGATCGGGCTCACGAAGTCGCTCGGCAAGGAGCTGGCCAAGACCGGAGTCATCGCCAACGCGATCGCACCAGCCGTGATCGAGACGCCCATGAACGCGACGACCTCACCCGAGGTGCTCGCACACATCACCTCGCTCATTCCGATGGGCAGGGTCGGCAGGGCGGAGGAGGTTGCCGCCCTCGTGAGCTGGCTGTGCTCCGACGAGGTCAGCTTCTCGACCGGAGCGGTCTACGACATCAGCGGCGGTCGCGCGACCTACTGACGCGTCCTATTCGGCGGGACCCACCGGTCCGGTCCAGGGGAGGTTGTGGTCCCGTTGCGCGAGCAACTGGGCGCGGACCGTCTCCATGGTCTCCAGCACGGCGATCGTCGCCGACATGGGATGGATCGCATGCTCCACCTCGCCAGCCAGGATCGCCTCCCCGGCGGCCCGGAACATGGGCACGTACCCGGCGCCCTCCTTCTCGAAGGTGTACTCCTCGATCACGGGCGGCCGGGGCGGGTCGGCCGCCATGTGTCGGAACGCGGGTGGCGAGAACAGCGGCTCGGCGAAGTCGATACTGCCGGTCGTACCGCCGAGGTATCCGCGCGGAGGGATCGAGTAGGTGATGGATGTCGTCAGCTGGGCGATCGCGCCGTTCGCGAACGTCAGCGTGATGCCCTCGAAGTAGTCGACGCCATCGGCACGGGTGTGGCCGACGCAGCTGATCGACTCCGGGATGCCGAGGAAGAGTTGTGCGAGCGCGATCGTGTAGACGCCCATGTCGTACAGCGCACCGCCGCCGAGTTCGGGCACCCAGAATCGCTTCGGTCCGTTCGTCGGCACCGGGTAGCCGAGCCCCGCCTGCACGATCATCGGAGTTCCGATGGCGCCGGCCGCGACGAGCTCCTGCGCCCTGCGGATGCTCGGGCTGAACTTCATCCACATGGCTTCCATGACCAGCACACCGTGCTCCCGCGACAGGCGCTGGAGCTCGCGTGCCTCGTCGGCCGTCATCGTGAGGGGCTTCTCGCTGAGCACGTTCTTGCCTGCCGTGATCGCCTCGCTGGCGTAGGCGAAGTGCGTTCCGTGCGGTGTGCCCAGGTAGATCGCGTCCACCTCCGGATCCGCGCAGAGGGCGGCGAAGTCCCCGTAGTGGCGCGGGATGCCGTGTTCCGTTGCGAACCGGGCGGCTGAGTCGGAACTCCTCGAGCACACAGCGACGACCTCGGCGTTCTCGCACAGCGTGAGGTCTCCCAGGGTTCGCAGTGCGATACCTCCGGTGCCGACGATCGCCCAGCGTACTGTCGTTTGTGCCATGGTTGCGAACCTCTCCTCGAGCGACAGCGGCCTCACTGTCACAATCAGACAGTTTATGGTGTGAAATCGACTAAAGCGGGGGAGGGTTGATGGGCCCGGATTAGTGGCGAGACGTCATTGCTTAGACGTCACATGTATGATCTACTACGTATACCGTCACCACCGGCGGAAAGTCGTCAACGACGTCGACCAGAAAGGCACGCGACATGTCATCACAGCATCGCCGACCGTTCACCCGAAGCACCCGCATCCTTGCCGCCACTGCATCCCTCGCGGTCGCCGGTCTGCTGGCGGCCTGCTCGGGTGGCTCAGCAACAGTGAACTCGGACTACGGGTTCGCCACCGCGGAGCAGGTACCCGACTCCACCATCACGATCTGGGCTGACGCGACGCGCCAGCCGGCGGTCGAGGCCTTCCAGGCCGCTCACCCGGAGATCAAGGTCGACCTCGTCGTCGACGACGGCTCCGCCGGTGGCTCCGCCACCTTCCAGACCAAGATCGCCCTGGCCGACCAGGCCGGCGATGGCTGGCCCGATGTGGTGTTCTCCACGCAGAACAACGACGCGTCGTGGGCATCCAAGGAGACCAACGGCGTGCAGGCGTTCGCGGCTCCGCTCAACAAGGGCTACCTCGAAGACAGCTTCCTCTCTGGCTTCACCCCGAGCGCGCTCGACCCGGTGACCGTTGACGGCACCGTCTACGGCCTGCGCAACGACCTCGCCCCCGTGCTGTTCTGGTACAACAAGGCGCTGCTCGACCAGTTCGGCTACGACGTTCCCACCACCTGGGAGGACTACTCGGCCCTGAGCGACAAGCTCGCCGCTGAGCACCCCGGTTACTTCCTCGGTTCGGTCGGCGACTCGTTCGTGGGCACCTACGTGTACTACTTCTCGGGTGCTGCGCCGATCTTCACGCTCGACGGAACCACGTTCCACTCGGACGTGAACGACCCCAACTCGAAGAAGGTCACCGACCTCATCGACCACATGGTCGCCAACGGCACCCTGATCCAGGACAGCCTGTTCAGCGCCGAGTTCGTCGCCAAGGCCGACCACCTGGTCGGGATGCCCGGAGCCGCCTGGTACGCCGGCGCTCTGTTCCAGAACCCGGACAACGTGAACGCGACCGCCGGCCAGTGGGGCGCGGCTGACCCGCTGTACTGGGATGGCGAGGACAAGGTCACCGGCAACGTCGGTGGTGGCGTCTGGTACGCATCCAGCCACTCGAAGAACCTCGACGCGGTCAAGACCTTCCTCGAGTTCATCGTGAGCGACCCGTCGACCGCAGGAACCGGTGGCCTTCCGGCCTACCAGGCCGCGGCTGACACCTGGCTCGCCGACCAGGCCGCGAGCGGCTTCTTCGATGGCGACTTCAAGACGGCCATGAGCACGGCGGCCTCGAGCGTCTGGAGCGGATGGGGCTACCCCAACTTCAGCGTCGAGACGGCCTACGCCAAGGTCATCGTGCCCGGGCTCGCTGCCGGCAAGACGGTCGCCGAACTCGCTGACGAGTGGCAGAAGGAGATGGAGAACGAGGCTCAGGTCGCCGGCTACACCGTCGGATAGTCCGTTCCTCGTCACGAACCCTCTTTCTCCACGAAACTGATCACATGAGCTCCAACGCACAGCTGGCTGCCGGTCCCACCAGGGGCCGGCAGCCGGCCGGCGCTTCACCGCGTCGCAGCAAGCCCACCAGTTCACAGGCCCGGGTGGGGGTGGCCTTCTCCAGCGGCTACACCCTCTTCCTTCTGGTCTTCGGAGTCCTCCCGACTCTCTACGCGATCTACCTCGCCTTCACCAAGGCCAACGCCTTCGCGGGCGTCGACAACTTCGTCAAGGTCTTCACCGACTACCGCTTCCTGCCGGCGGTCGGCCACGTCGCCCTGTACGTCGCCGTGTGGGTCGCGAGCCTCATCGTGCTCGTCGTACTGCTCGCCCTCATCGTGCACGCGATCCGCGTGCGCTGGCTGTCGACGACATCCCGGTTCATCTTCTACATTCCCGGTGCACTGGCCGGTGCCTCGAGCGTGATGCTCTGGCTGTTCATCCTCGACCCCAGTGTCAGCCCGGTCGCCTTCCTGCTGAAGGCGCTTGGCAACGACTCCTTCGTCGACACGGTGCAGGTCAATCAGCTGCCGTTCGTGCTCGCGATCATCGCCTTCTGGACTGGCGCCGGCGGGTGGATCGTCATCATGTACGGGGCGCTCAACAACATCAGCCACGACGTCATGGAAGCGGCTCGGATCGACGGTGCTGGTCCGCTCGCGACGGCGTGGTACATCCAGATTCCGCTGCTGCGCAAGTGGATCTCGTACATGGCGATCCTCTCGCTCGCGGCGGGCACCCAACTCTTCGTCGAGCCCCGCGTGCTCTCCCAGGCCAGCAAGGGTGTGGTTCCACCGGACTACTCGCTGAACCAGCTGGCCTTCCTCTACGCCTTCAAGCAGAACGACTTCAACGGCTCGGCGGCGATCTCGCTGGTGCTGCTGGTCGTGGCACTCGGCCTGTCAGTGTTCTTCGTCTTCCGAGGGGGCCTCTTTGAGCGCGATTGATACCGGCGCGCGCACCGGATCCTCGAAGCCCCAGCAGTGGTTCGGGCGCGGGATCGCCGGACTCGTGGTTGTCGTCTTCACCCTGTTCTTCATCGTGCCGATCGTCTGGCTGCTGCTGGCGCCCACGAAGAACGGCCGCGAGCTGCTGCTCGGCGCCCCGTTCTCCGTGGGTGGACTCACCCAGCTGGGCGAGAACTGGCACAGCCTGATCACCTACCAGGACGGCATCATCTGGACCTGGTTGGGCAACTCGGCTCTCTACTCGCTAGGCGCGCTGGTGCTCACGCTGCTCATCAGCATCCCAGCCGGCTACGCCATGGCGCTGACCGAGTTCCCCGGTCGGCGACTTCTGCTGGCGACGACGCTGATCGTGATGCTCATCCCGAGCACGGCGCTCGTGCTGCCGATCTTCCTCGAGCTGAGCGCCGTGAAGCTGATCGGTTCGCCCCTGTCGGTGATCCTGCCGTTCTCCTTCTTCCCGTTCGGCGTCTACCTGACCTACATCTACTTCTCGACGACCGTGTCGCGCGACCTCCTGGATGCCGCGCGCATCGACGGGGCGACGGAGCTGCGGGTGTTTGGTCAGATCGCGATGCCGCTGGCAACCCCCGTCATCGCACTCGTCGGCTTCTTCAGCTTCGTGGGCAACTGGAACAACTACTTCCTGCCCTACGTGATGGTGCCGGGCCGTAAGGCGCCCGTGCAGGTGGGTCTGGCCGAGCTGCTGTCGAACGTGCCCCAGTTCAACCCGACGAACGCCGCATCCACCACGATCGACCTGCCGACGCTAGCCCTGGCCACGGTGGTGAGCGTCGCCCCGGTGCTGCTGATCTTCCTGTTCTCCCAGCGCTTCCTCGTCTCGGGGATGACCGCCGGCGGTACCAAGGAGTGACCCGGCGGTTCGGAATGGTGTGCCGCCTCCATCCCGACAAGCGGGCCGAGTACCTCGAGCTGCATTCGGCGGTGTGGCCGGGGGTCGAGGCGATGATCACGGAGTGCGGCATCCGCAACTTCACGATCTTCGTGCGCCGCGACGTGCTGTTCGGCTACTACGAGTACGTCGGCGACGACTACGAGGCCGACCAGGCCCGCATGGCGGCCGACCCGGTGTCGCAGCAGTGGTGGTCTCGCACGGATCCCTGCCAGTTCGGCTTCGACGATGACGCGCCCGAAGGCGCGCGCTGGCAGGAGCTGGACGAGATCTGGCACCAGGACTGAGCCCGGGCAGCGGACTGCGCCCCGGTGGTCTAGTCGGTCGGGCGGCGGTCGGTGGGTCGGCGCCGCTCCCAGGCTCGCGCGATGTGGTCGTGCATGGCACTCGACGCGGCCTCTGAGTCTCCGGCGGTGATCGCATCCAGAATCGCTCGGTGCTCTTCGAGGGTGAGCTGCACCGCCTCGGGGCTCGCGGTGCCGGTGAACCGTCGGCTCACTCGGGCGCGCTGGAACAGGATCTGCGTGATGTTCGCAGCCAACCGGTTGCCCGACTGCTCCATCACCAGGTAGTGGAAGCGGGCGTCCGCATCGGCGTAGGCCTCGATGTCGTTCATCGTGCGCTCGGTCTCCTCGAACGCGCGAGTGAGGTCGGCGCTGCGCTGCGGGTTCTGACGAGCGGCGGCGGCGGCCGCCATCGATGACTCGAGGCTTCCGCGCACGATCGAGAGCTCGTCGAGCACGCCCAGGGTGTCGTCGTGATCGACGAGGGCCGACAGCACGATCGGGTCGAGCACGTTCCAGGCGGTGGGCGCGTTGACTGTCGTTCCGCGGCCCTGGGCGACCGTGACGAGACCCTTCTCCTCGACCCGCTTGACCGACTCGCGGATGACGGTGCGACTCACGCCGAAGCGCTGGCTGAGGGTGCTCTCGGGCGGAAGCGCATCGCCCGGGGCGAGCTCGCCGGTCACGATCGCGGCCACCAGGTCGGACACCACCGCGACGCCCAGCCGGGCGGGCGGAGTGCGAGTCGCCGAACCTCCGAGAACCGAGTTCCGCACGGGAACGTCAGCAGCGTGGTCGGTCATGCGTCCCAGTGTAAGGCCCGGTCCCCGCTCAGCCGGGCAGGGACGACGGGTCCTCTGCGACCATGCGCAGGCCAGCGCGCTTGGGGCGAACGTGGGGTCCACCCTGCACGAGCCACGCGCCACCGGCGGTACCGCGGGCAGCGATCGCGTCTTCGTCGATCGTGAGCCCGGCTCCGGGCCGATCCCCAAGAACGATGCCGCCGTCGGCGTACTCCATGTCGATGTCGATACCGAAAGGGCCGCCCAGGTCCTGCACCTCGGCGGAGAGGTGGTTGGGCACCGCTGCGGCAGCGTGGGCGACCGACGCGTTGGCTGTGAGGCCCACCGGACTGATGGGAAGGTCACGGCTGTGGGCGGCGTAGGCGACCCGCAGGAAGTGGGTAACACCGGCCGGGCTTCCCGCTTGAGCAACGTCGACCGCTCCTGCCTCGAAGAGCGGAAGGTACTGGTCGAGTCCGGTCAGGTTCTCGCCGGTGGCGACGGCAGCCTTGATCGAGCGGGAGAGGCGGGCGTGCCCCGCCGCATCCCAGCGCCGCAGCGGCTCCTCGATCCAGGTGAGGTCGTGCACCGCCTCGACGGCGGTCACGTGACGCACGGCCTGCTTGAGATTCCACGATTCGTTGGCGTCGAGCATGAGGGCGGGGTGGTCGGCGTTGCCGCGCAACTCGTCGGCGATGATGTGCAGCCGACGGATGTCGTCGGCGACCACCCGGCCGCCCTTCAGTTTGCCGGCGGTGAAGCCCCGTTCGGCCATCGTGCGGTAGAAGCTGGCGAGTTGGTCGTCGTCGAGTGCGATGTCCAGTCCCGAGGCGTAGCCCGCGACGAAGCGGTCGCCGCCGCCGAGCAGGCGCCAGAGCGGTTCGCCGGCGAGCTTGGCCTTGATGTCCCAGAGGGCGGTGTCGAGAGTTCCGATGCCACTGTAGGTGGCGCCACCGTGACCGGTCTTGAAGACGCGGGCGAGCATCCGGTCGTACAGGGCGGAGACGGCGCGAGGGTCTTGGCCCTCGATGGCCGGGAAGAGTCGCTCGAGGTCATGGTGCGAGCCGGTCGCGACTCCAGTGACGCCCTCGTCGGTTTCGAGAATGACGATCGGCACCTCGGTGACACCGGACTCGATGAATCCGTTGACATCACCGACGGGACGTCCCCAATCGTGGAAGCTGCGAAGGCAGCGGTACCCGGTGATCTTCATCATCGCCCTTGACGTTTAGACAGTTGCGGCATTCAGTCGCTTCAAACAGCATACATCACACGTTCGACGTAGCATCAATCAGATTGTACGATGAAACCGACGTGACGAGGAGGTCGTGACATTCGCAGCACCACACTGGGCAGAGCGCCCGCGCTGAGTGAGATCGGCCTCGGCACCTCCACCTTCGGCAACCTCTACCGCGAGACCACCGACGCCGAGACGGTCGACGCCGTCGATGTCGCGTGGGCGGGCGGCGTTCGCTACTTCGACACCGCACCGCACTACGGGCTGGGACTGGCCGAACGCCGACTCGGTGCCGCGCTCGCCGGCCGACCGCGCGACGAGTTCGTCGTCTCCACCAAGGTCGGTCGCGCCCTCGTGCCAACACCGGAGAACGCGCATCAGCTCGACGATGACGGATTCCACGTGCCCGCCGAGTACCGTCGCGAATGGGACTTCAGCCGCGACGGCATCCTGCGCTCGCTCGAGCAGAGCCTGACCCGCCTCGGGATGGATCGGGTGGATGTGCTGTACCTGCACGATCCCGACCATCACTGGGAGCAGGCATCCACCGAGGGCATCGCGACCCTCATCGAACTGCGCGACCAGGGCGTCGTGCGGGCGATCGGCGCCGGCATGAACCAGTCGGCGATGCTCGCCCGGTTCGTGCGCGAGTGCGACGTCGACCTGGTGATGCTGGCCGGGCGCTTCACCCTTCTGGATCAGGGCGCGCTCGACGACCTGCTTCCGATCGCCCTCGAGCGCGGCGTCGGCGTCGTCGCCGCGGGCGTCTACAACTCGGGGCTGCTCGGGCGGGCCGCCGTTCCGGATGACGCGCACTACGAGTACCAGGCCGCCCCCGCCGAGCTGCTCGCGCGCGCCCGCGCTATCGCCGAGCTCTGCGGGGCTCACGGCGTCACACTTCCGGATGCCGCCGTGCAGTTTCCGCTGCGTCATCCGGCGGTCGTGTCTGCCGTTCTGGGCGCGCGCAACGGAGAGCAGATGCAAGGTGGACTCGACCGGGACTCGGCACCGATTCCGGATGCCCTTTGGAGCGACCTCGAGGCCGCCGGATTCATCCCGTCGCTGGCGTGAACGGGGAGCCCGCCATGATCATCGATTCGCACCTGCACGTCTGGGACCCGTCCCGAGCGAACTACCCCTGGCTCGACGACGGGTTGGGATCCGTGAACCGCACCATCTCGTTCGACGAGATCGCGCCGGCGCTCGCCGAGCGGGACATCGGCGGAGCGGTGCTCGTGCAGGCGTCAGACAACGCCGAGGACACCGACGTGATGCTGGCGGTTGCCGCCCGGCAGCCCGCGGTCCTCGGGGTGGTGGCCTGGACTCCGCTCGACCGGCCGGGGCAGGTGGCACTCGACCTTCAGCGCCTCGGGGCGATCGTGGTCGGTGTGCGCAATCTGGTGCACGAGCGCGACCGTGAATGGGTGCTGCGGCCCGCCGTGGGTGACAGCCTCGAGCTGCTGGCCGCCGCCGGCGTGCCGCTCGACTTCCCCACGGCGGATTACGCGGCGCTCGCCGACATCGCGACGCTCGGTGAACGGCATCCGTCGCTCACCATCGTGATCGATCACCTGGGCAAGCCGCCCATCGGCCGTGACGAGGCAGCGCACGTCGAGTGGCGCGCCTTGCTCGCCGAGTGCGCCGCCAACCCTCGCACGGTCGCGAAGGTCTCAGGTCTGTACGCCTCGGTCGGCCCGCTCGACTCCTGGACCGTGGATGCCGTGCGCCCCTTCGTCGAGGACGCGCTCGACCTCTTCGGCGCGGACCGCCTCCTGTACGGGGGCGACTGGCCGATCTCCGAGCTCGCCGGCGGCTACGCGCGCACGTGGGATGCGGTCACCGGCATCCTCGACTCGCAACCCGCCGAGGTTCGCGCCGCGATCCTCGGTGGGACCGCGGCACGCGTCTACCGTTTGGGCTAGACCGCATCCGAGGTCTGTGGGCAGGATTGCCTCATGGAACAGTACTTGTGGGTGCTGAAGAGCACCGAGCGCGACCTCATCCGCGAGCTTGAGCCCGAGCGCCTTGCCCTGCTCGACGAAGACGGTCTCATGGAACTCCACAAGCGCGTGCGGCGGGCGCGCAACAAGCACTCGAAGAACTACCGACGGGGCGCAGCATCCGGTGTCGCCGAGGTCGGCGCGCGCGGTACTGCCGCATCCAAGTCCGACAAGTCACGGGCGCGCGCGTACGTGTTCGAGGAGGCGCTGTCCATCGTCAGTGGCGAACTGGCTCGAGTGGCGCACGACGCCGCAGAGGCCCTCAAGGATGAGCGGCTTGCGCGGGCCCGGGCCGGCAAGTCGACCGGCCCGGAATCGGCGGGCACCCAGGATGGCACGGTGGGTGCCGGACGCGTCCGCTCGCACAGCAAGACGACCGGCGGCGTGAAGCGCGACGCCTCGAGTCGCGCGCAGGGCGCGAAGCGTCAGGCGAAGCGCGACGGTCGCTAGCCCTCCCTGAGGGCGCCCGACATCAGCTCGCCGAGGCAGCGATGACGCGCTGGGTCTGCGTGCCCAGTCGCGTGATGCTGAGAGTCATGACCTCGCCGCCGCGCAGGTAGGTGGGCGGCTTCTGACCCATGCCCACACCGGGGGGAGTGCCGGTGTTGATGAGGTCGCCGGGCTCGAGAGCCATGAACTGGCTGAGGTAGTGCACGATGAACGCCGGACTGAAGATCATCGTCGCGGTCGACCCGTCCTGCCGCCGCCTGCCATCGACGTCGAGTGTCATCCTGAGGTTGAGAACATCACCCACTTCCTCAGGAGTGACGAGGTAGGGTCCGGCGGGGTTGAATGTGGGCGCCGACTTGCCCTTCGACCACTGTCCGTTGCGCTCCATCTGCCACGCGCGTTCGCTCACGTCGTTGACGAGAACGTAGCCGGCGATGGATGCAGAGGCCTCCGCCTCATCGGCAAGGTACGAGCTGTGCCGGCCGATGACGATGCCCAGCTCGACTTCCCAGTCGGTCTTGGTGGACCCGCGCGGGATGAGCACGTCGTCGTCGGGCCCGATCAGGGTGTTCGGCGACTTGGTGAACAGGATGGGTTCGGTCGGTACAGCCTGGCCGGTCTCGGCGGCGTGGTCGCTGTAGTTGAGTCCGATGCAGAGAATCTGGTGCGGCCGGGCGATCGGGGCGCCGTATCGTCGACCCGCGACGGGCTCGGTGCGTCCGGCGCGCACGCGGTCGGCGACGACGTCACCGAGGTTCGCGAGGGCTCCGGAGGCGAAGAAGTTCTCGTCGTAGTCCCCCACGACATCGGACAGGTCGACGACCGTGTCGTCGTCGACGAGCACTCCGGGGCTCTCTGAACCGGCGGCGCCGATGCGGACAAGTCTCATGACGTGCTCCTTCTGGTGGCTAGTGGTGCTAGTGGCTCGTAGAGGATGACGTCATGCCGGACGCAGGCGCAGTTCCTGCATTCCCCCGTCGACGGCAATGGATGTTCCGGTCGTCGAACCGGAGCGTGGGCTCGCCAGGTAGGCAACAGCGTCGGCGATCTCCTCGGGAGCAACAAGTCGCCCGTGGGGCTGACGCGCTTCGAGGGCCGCACGTTCAGCCGCGGGATGCTCGGCAGTGGCCAGCAGGGCATTGATCCAGGGGGTGTCAGCGGTTCCGGGGTTGACGGCGTTGAAGCGGATGCCTTCCCGCACATGGTCAGCGGCCATGGCCCGTGTCATCGACAGCACGGCCCCCTTTGTCGCCGAGTAGAGCACTCGCTGCGGCACTCCAGCGGTGGCGACGATCGAGGCCACGTTCACCACCGCCGCGCTCGGCGAGACACGAAGGTGGGGCAGTGCTGCGCGAGTGACGCGGGCCATGCCGACGACATTGATGTCCCACACCCGGTGCCACTCGCTGTCGTCGTTCGCAGTGAGGTCGCCCTGAGCCCCGACGCCCGCGTTGTTGACGACGATGTCGATTCGCCCGAATGTCTCGACGACCGCCGCCACCGCGCTGACCACCGACGCGTCGTCCGCCACGTCGACGGCGAAGTGCCGGTCGGCACCGCCGGGCTTCAGGTCGAAGACGGCCACGGTGGCGCCCCCCTCGGCGAGTCGGCGCGCGACGGCAGCCCCGATTCCGGATGCACCGCCCGTCACGATGGCAACGAGGGAGTCGAATTCAGCCATGGTCCTGTCCTGTACGACGCGGGTTCACGCGATATTCCATCTGTTTGAACGCAGTACTACTATTCGAAATTATGCCACAGACTATCGTGAGCGGAGTGAACGCGAATCTTGGACCCTGGGCCAAATCATTTCCGGCGGCGAGCTGGGGGCTGAGCCACGAAGAGTTTCTGAGCACCTCCCCTCGCCTCTCGCACTTCTCCACGCCCGTGCTGTCGATCGACTCCGCCGCTGCCACGTCGAACGTCGCACTGATGGCAGGGTGGATGAGCGAGCGCGGATTCGAACTCGCCCCCCACGGCAAGACGACTATGGCTCCCAAGCTGTGGCAGCAGGTGCTCGACGCCGGCGCGTGGGGGATCACTCTCGCCACGCCGTGGCAGGTGCAGGTGGCGCGTTCAGTGGGTGTCAAGCGAGTGCTACTGGCGAACGAGTTCGTGGATCCCGTAGCACTGGGTTGGTTGGGCGCCGAACTCGCCGATCCTGACTTCGAGTTCCTCTGCTGGGTGGACAGCATCGAGGCCGTTGATGCAATGCGAGCTGGCCTCCGTCGCGCCGCGCGTCCCGTCGACGTCGTCGTGGAACTGGGCGGAGTGCGCACCGGGGCGCGCAGCATTCGCGAAGCACTCGCCGTTGCCGCCGCCGCAGAGGCCGCACCCGAACTCAGGTTGGTCGGCGTCGGCGGCTACGAGGGTGCGATGGGCGGGTCACGGTCAGCGAAGGACCTTGCGGCTGTGCAGCAGTACCTCTCCGACCTCGTGGAACTGAGCGCAGCCATTCACTGGCGACAGCAACCCATCGTGACCGCCGGTGGTAGCGCGTTCTTCGACCTCGTCGCCGAGGCGCTGACGCCTCTCGTGGGTGCGGCCACCGTGATCGTGCGATCCGGGGCATATCAACTGCACGATGCCGGCTTCTACCGGGGCATCACTCCGCTGCCCGGTCTGCGATCAGCGATACACGGCTGGTCCCGCGTGCTGTCCCGGCCGGAGCCAGAGCTCGCCCTGCTGGACGGGGGAAAGCGCGACTTTCCCTACGACCTCGACATGCCGCGATCCGTACACGGCCCGCTATCGAAGATGAATGATCAGCACGGGTTTCTTCCGCTCGCCCCGACGGCCGACGTGAGTGTGGGGGATGTCCTTCGACTCGACCTCTCGCATCCGTGTACAGCGATGGACAAGTGGCGGCTGGTGCCCGTGATCGATAGCGCGGATGCATCCGATCCTGAGGTCATCGATCTCGTTGAGACATTCTTCTGAGCAACTGGAGCGCTCCGGTGAGTTCGCCGGGCGCGGACTTCGCCGCGGCACAACTCCCGCCCTCTCCCAGCAAAGGACAACACCGTGATCAATCAACACCAGCCCGCGACGGTTCCCACATCGGGCGGGCCCTACTTCGACGAGTTCAACCGCGTCATGGCCGAGTACGTGAGCGACCCGTACCCGGTGCGCACCACGATCCCCGTCGCCCTGCGGGGCTTCGACGTGGAGATCGACGCCATCCTGTTCATCCCCGAAGCAGACTAGGTCGTGGGGGAGAACCCTCGCGGTCTGTACGTCGCCGCATACGGGTCCGACCCGACGCACGGGCTCTACCGGTTCGCGCACGGGGAGCGCGGATGGCAGGGGAGCCTGCTCTCGGTGGTCGACCGGCTGTCGGCGCTGGCGTGGCATCCGACCCTGCCGGTCATCTACGGCGTTTCGGGATCGGAAGTCGGCCGTGTTCACGCCTGGAACGTGTCGGGCAGCACGGCCTCGACCCTGACCGACGCGGAGTCGGGCGGCTTGGAGCCGTGCCACGTTGCGGTCTCGCCTGATGGTCGCCGGGTGGTTGTCACCAACTATTCCTCGAGCAACCTCATGGTGTGGGATGTCGCGGCCGACGGTTCGCTCGTCAACGCCGTCGCGCTGCACCTCGCCGGCTCGGGGAGGGACCCCGAGCGTCAGGAGGCCGCCCATCCGCATCAGGCGGTGTTCGAGTCGGGCGAGCTTCGGGTGGTGGATCTCGGCACTGACGCGGTGCGCACCTTCGACTGGACCGGCTCTGCCGAGTTGCGGCTCACGGGCGGCAGCCCGGTGCCGGCGGGTACCGGCCCTCGCCACATGGTGCAGCTGGCGGATGGCGCGACCGCCGTCTCCGGCGAGCTGACATCGACACTGCTCGTCGGTGATCTCGCTTCGGTCGGCGGGTGGAGCGTGTACCCGAGCACCACGGTCGACACTGCGGACGGGGTGCGCAACTACCCCGGTGACATCCGCGCCTCGCGCGACGGGCACCTGGTCTACCTCGCCAACCGCGGCAACGACACGATCGCGACGTTTCGCGTCGTCGACACTGCTGCGGCGCTCGTCTCCGAGATCGACTCCGGCGTCACCTGGCCGCAGCATCTCGCGGTCGTGGAGGACGACCTCGTCGTGGCGGGACGGGGGAGCTCGCAGGTTGTCGCCCTCACCCTGGTCGACGGGGTTCCGTCGTCGGCGCCACGGGTTCTCTTCGACTGCTCGGGCGCGGCCTGGATCCTTCCCGAGCACGCCTCGACGGGATGACCGTTCGCCTGACCACCGACGCTTGACTTCGCCATCTGCTATCGGTGACGCCGAGCGCCTAGGCTCATCCTGATCGTGCCTGCCCGCCGCCGCTCGCTCTGGAGGTTCCCGCCATTTCCATGACACAGCCCGGAACTCGCTCGGGTCGCCGCGTGCACTGGCTCGAGCTCTTCTTCGACCTGGTGATGGTCGCCTACATCGGGCAGATCGCCCACACGATGCACGGCGATCCATCCTTGATCGATGCGGTCGCGTTCACCGCGTTCCTGGCCGCAGCATGGTGGGCCTGGGTGAACGCCATGGTCACCATGAACCTGTTCGGTGCGCGGATCACCCCGTCACTGGTGCTGGGCGTCACGATCGCCATGATCGCGATCGGTGTCATGGCTGCTGCCGTTCCGGAGGCTCTGGGCGATCGGGCTGCTGCATTCGCGGTTGGCAATGCCGTGATCCGACTCGTGTGGGCCCTGCCCTGGTTCACGAAGCGCCGACTCGTGGGGGTGCCGTGGTGGCGGCCCGTGCTCTACAGCGTCGTTCCCGCCGTGCTGTGGCTGGTGTCGATCTGGATCGCGCCGCCCTGGCAGTACCTGCTGTGGGCGTTCGCCGTGGCGATCGAGATCGTGCTGCTGAGTTTCATGGGCGGACAGCGGGCGTGGCTGAGAGAGGCGCTCGACGTGGATCATCTGGTCGAGAGGGTGGGCCTGCTCGTCGTGATCGTCTTCGGGGAGTCGATCCTGACCGTCATCACGGAGCTGGACGGCCACTGGACCATCGTGTCGGGGCTGATCGCCGTCATCGGATTCGCGGGAGTCTCGATGCTCGCGGGCATCTACTTCGGCTACGCCACCCCGGCGGTCGAGCGCGGGCTTCGACGGCTCCAGCTGCAGGGAAGCGTCAGCGGTCTGCGCGACGCCGTGATGTACCTGCCGTTCCTCCTCGTGGCCGGCGTCACGCTGTTCGCCGCCGGCCTCGGAACGGCCGTGGCCGAGGCGGGGCACGAGCTGCCGACGGGCGCCGCAGTATGCCTCAGCGCGGGCATCAGCCTGTTCTTCGTGGCCAGCGCAGCGGAGTCGGTGCGGTTCGGAGCCCCCTGGCGCCGAGTCATGGTGTGGGGGCCGGCGGGCATCCTGTTGCCGTGGGTGGTCGTGCCGCTCGCGGTGCAGGTGACCGCGGAGGTGGTGGTCGTAGCATCCGCTGCGATTGTCGGACTGGTATTCGCCCTGACCGTCGTCAACGCGCGACGCGTGCGCAGGTTGGCCGGGGAGACCTAGGCCGCCGACCGCAGCTGGCCCCGAAGTATCGAGTCGCCCGAGTGCTCGGGGTTGCCGTCGATCGGCTCCTCCGAGATGTCCACGAGGTCGTAGCGGGTCAGGTCGAGGCCGTCGGGGATGGTGAACCGGCCAGTGTCGCCGCGCACGACTCCGAGACTCACCAGCTGCGAGGTGTCCGAACTGATCAGCCAGACCTCCCGGAAGCCCCCCTCGGTGGCAGGCGCCTGGAATGTGACATCCACGAACCGCGCACCGGCGGCCGTCTGCTCGACGACCGCGGAGCCCGTCGACCCGACCCAGGCAGGGAAGGCGTCCAGTGTTGCGGAGGCCAGCAGCGTCACGGGCGCGGGTTGCAGCGCCCACAGGGTCACACCCACTCCACCCACGAGTACGACCACGGCGGCGGCAACCGCGAGAAGACGACGGGCGAGCCGCGGCCGCAGCGGAATGACCGGTGCGGGCGCCGCTACCTCGGCCTGGATCGACCTCCACACACGCTCGTCGGGCTGCAGAAGTTCTCCCGCATCGAGAGTGGAGCGCCCAACCGCGGCCGCGTGGGCGAGGTTCTCCAACTCGGACCGGCAGTCGGCGCAGGCGGCGAGGTGACCGCGATCCGACTCGGTGCCCGCATTCTCGCCGAGGGCCAGCAGGGCGAGTACGTCAGGATCGATGTGTCGCATGAGTCACCTCCAGTCGGGTTCGCATCCGCTGCAGGCTGCGACGGATGTGGCTCTTGACCGTGCCCAAGGGTATCCCCAGGCGGGTCGAGATCTCGTTGTGCGTGAGGTCGTCGTAGAACGCGAGTCTCATGACGTTCTGGGCGTCGGGCTCGAGTTGGGCGATCTCGTCGGCGACGAGCAGAGTGTCAGCGAGATCGACCGGCTCGGTCATCCACTCGCTCGGTGTCGAGACGGCCGCCAGCTGTTCCTGCAGGCGGCGGATGCGCGCGCGAGCTTCGTGCGTGTCGGCGATCTTGTTCTTGGCGATTCCCACCAGCCAGGCCGAGAGCCGGGAGCGCGCGGGGTCGAAGCGGGAGCGCGAGGTCCACGCCGCGACGAAGGTCTTCTGGGTGACATCCTCGGCGTCGCCGATGTCGCCGAGCGACCGCACGGCGAGGGTGTAGACGAGGGGCGACCAGCGACGGTAGGCGTCCTCGAGCGCGCGGTCGCCACCCGCCGCGAAGTCGCGGGCGATTCGATCGTCATCGAGTTCGGTCATGATCCCTGACTCAGGATCCCACGGGAACCGCGATGACGACCACGTTGTCGCTGTAGGTGAGAGTGTCATAGTCGAACTGACCTCCGCAGGTGATCAGGGCGAGGCGCTGGGCGCCGGCTCTGTCGAAGATGTCGTTGACGGGAAGCTGGGCCTTGGGGATGCTCGTGATCGATTCGACCTGGTAGGTCACGGATGACCCGTCCGAGACCGTCACGATGATCTGAGCACCGCTGCCGAGGTTCCTCAGGTCGGCGAACGGACCGAGGCCGTACTCGAGCGAGTCGACGTGCGCCGCGATCACGGTCGTGCCGGTGTCGCTGAACGGGTCGGATCCGTAGCTGTACCAGCCCGCGACATCCACGTTGGCGGGGATGTCCATGAGCCCGTCGGGCCGAACGCCGACGGGTACCACGGGAACCGAGATGCCCGCATCCGGAATGTCGACGGAGACCGGAGGCTGTGCCTCGCGGGGCGCCTGGAGCAACGCACTCGACCGCGGGATGTCAGGCACGGCAACGCTGGGGGCCGTGCTGGTCGGCTGTGGTGCGGGCTGCACGGCCGAAGTGGTCGTGCAGCCCGCGAGAAGGAGCACCGCGGCGGCGGCGCAGATCAGTCGCTTCATCGTGGTGCTCCTTCCTGGGGTGCTAAACGGCCGTCAGTCGGTTTCGCGAGCGGAGCGAACGCGTGCTCCCGCGAAGCCGGCGACCAGCAGCAGCGCGAGCGCCGCGGCGATGCTCAGGCCGATGACCGTCGGGTTGTTGTCGGCAGCAAGGCCGGCGCTTCCGGTGTTGACGCCACCCGGGTTGGAGTGCAGACCCGAGATCGACTGGGTGATGAGCTGCAGGTCGTCGCCCGTGCCGACTGCGTAGACGATGAGGTTGACGCCCTCGGCCACGCTGATGTCGGCAGCGGTGCCCGACGTCGGAATGATGATCGGCGTCGTGGTTCCGGGACCAGCGACACCAGCGGTGTAGTCGCCCACCGGGAGGTCGGCCTTGAACTCCTCGCCATTCTCGAAGTCAGCGCCGAACGGGTTCGCCCCGTTGACCACGACCGCGACCGCACCGGCTTCTGCTGCGTGACGCACGGTCACGCGGCCCTGGCCTGCGGCGATGGTCGAGATGTCGTTCACGTACACGCCGAGCGTCGGAGTACCCGAGGCGTCGTACTGCGCGACCAGCGACACGCTCTTGTTCGCGGGCACCGCCGCCGCAGGCACGTCGATGGCCGGGGTGTCGGTCGCGGGGTCGGCATTGGCGGCGAAGACCTGGATCTTGTAGTCGCCAGCTGCGAGGTCGAGCGGACCGGCGATGCCCGTAGCGCCGAAGGTGAAGTCCTCGAGCGTGAGCGCGTCGTCCACGTAGACATCGACGACGAGTCCGGGGATGCCGTGCACGACGTAGACGTCGGAGCTCGACGATGAGATCGCCTGGGCGGGCGCGGCAACGCCGACCGTGGCGAGAAGTCCGACCGCGAGGCCGGAGAGAATCTTGTACCGCATGATGTCCTCCTTGGGGCAGGCGGACTTCGCCTGTCATGAAGTACTTCTCGCTGAGAGGTGGTTTCGGATGCAGCTGACCCAAACTTTTTCCGAATTGTGTGCCCAGCACTCATGGATTGCAGTGATCGCAGTACCCCGGGTCGGCAACGGTGACGGCGCGAGGGCGACGTTCCTGGTGCCCGCAGCCACCGCATCCGTCGATGTCGGCGGCGATCAGGTCTGTCGCGCGCCCGCACTGCGCGCACGGCACGCCCCGCTCCGGCGCGACCCGGCCGAAGCCGGGTGAGGCGCAGCGCGGGCAGGGTGTCGCGAGGCGCAGCGCCATCCGTTCACAGAGGGCACGGATGCGGTGCGCTCGCAGCGGGGAACGGTGCGCCCGGTAGTCGGCGATCAGCGTCACCGTGCTGCCCTCGCCGAGGGCCCGGTCCACCTGCTGGGTCAGGTCGCCGAGCGTGGGGATGTCCTTGACGATCGCGAGGTCGCCGTCGCCGGCGGCCCGAAGCGTCAGACCTTGGGCGGGAAACCCGATGGCGTCGGCGAAGGCGACTGCCTCGGCGGCGCTGTGGACAGTGCCTCCCGGGGGCAGCGGCCAGTCCATCGTCGATGACTCGACGAGTTCCAACCCGCGCTCGGAGTCGATGAACAGAAGCAGCTCGGTGTTCTCGACTCCCAGACCGAGCAGCGAGGTGAAGCTGCCCTCCGAGGCGAGCGCGAAGGGCACGCCGGAGATCTGCATGGCCAGCCGGGCTTTCACCAGCGCCGCGTGGTACGGGCTGAGGGTGCGGGGGATGTCACCTGCGAACGTGCCGAACTGGTCAGTGTCCAGATGCTCCGGCGCCACGACCGTTGCACCGAGCAGTTCGGCGAAACTGTCGTCGGCAAGACGCTGCTTGTCGTGCATCGTCGCGAAGACGATCGCGCTGCCGTCGTACGGTGAGCGTCGCGCCGTCACTGGAAGTACTCGGGCCGACTCACGTAGGTGTCGGCCACGAACATCACGCCGCTCGACATGCTGAGCAGCTCGCGCACCGCGTCGATGAGCGCCTCGGCGCGATCCTCCGGCAGCACGGTGATGAGCATGGTGAGCGTGTCGTACTCGTTGAACAGCAGCGCGCCGGAGTGCGGCCCGTGGTGTCCGATTCCGGAGACTCCCGACACCGACGTGTATCCGGTCGCACCCGCGGACGAGATGAGCTCGCGAATGGCGGGCGCGTCGCGGGCGGGAACGATGACCTCGAGCCGGGTCATCCGTGTGAGGTTCTTCATTGCTGCTGTCCTTCCGTGTGCGGGGTGTGGTCGAGGCTGTCCCAGCCGTAAGCGGTGTAGCGCAGCCAGGGCGAGTCGCTGGTGCTGCGCGCCGTCAGGGAGATCCACTCGTTGTCGAGGAGGTTGCGCAGCACCTGGTTGCCCGAGATGATGCGCCCGATGCGGTCGATCGGTGCCTGCACGACCACCGACAGCCGCAGAGGTTCGTGCAGCAGGTCGCTCCCCAGACCGACCGACTGCCAGGGGAGGCCGCGCCGCAGATCCCCGCCGTGGCCGGAGAGCACGCCGATCGTTCCGATCGCGTTGTGCACGGTCTTGGTCCCCGCGCCGAGGGTCGCCGGGTTCAGCGCCGAGAAGTAGTACTGGTGGTTGATCCACTGCGCCACGATCAGGGGTGCCGTCATGATCGTCTCCAGCGCGGTGCCGTCCGGATCCATGTCCGCCCGATACGAGTGCAGGAATACTCGGCGCTCGAGGTCGCAGCCGCGACTGATCTCCCGTGGACCGATGATCATCGCCGCGTTGCCGAGAAGGCCGAGCTCGGGGTAGACCTCGGCCCAGTCGTGGGCCCGTCGCCGTACTTGCGCCGGGGTCGTGCGGGAGTGGAAGCCCGGCAGCAGGCTGGCCCGCTCGACTGTGAGACGGTCGCCGGCATCCCATTGCTGCGACAGGAACTCCTGCACCCGGGCGGCGTGCGTCGCCGAGATCAGGTGCGGGTCGAGCATTCGCAGCTCGTCAGTCACTGTGTTGTGCTCGGCCGCGACGAAGTGCGTGTCGTCGGGGATGTCGATCCCCCGCTCACGCAGCGACGAGCGCACGAGCGGGTCATTGAAGATAGATGCCGCGGCGCGCGCATTCGCCGCCCCGGGGTTGCCGCCGCAGGCGCCGCAGTCCAGCGCCGACTCGTAGAGGTTGTTGGTGGAGAGGGAGCCATGCCCAGCGAGCACGATCAGAGGGGCGAACCGGTCCAGGCCCATCATGCGTACGGCGGTCTCCGCGAGCGAGACCCGCTCCTCCGGAGTGAAGGAATCCGCAACGGTCACCTCGGTCGCGGGGGCGTGGCGGCCGGGCGACAGAAGCCGAGCAAGTCGCCCGTCGAGGCCGGGCGCAAGGGTGCGCAGGGCACTGCGTGCTCCGTAGAACCAGCCGGCGGTCTCGGCGAGCGCGAACGGGGTGGCCGTCGCCTCATCGGCGACTCGCGTCGCGCTGGCCAGGGCATCCCACCGACGCCCCGCCGACACCGAGCGGTCGGCGCGCGCCTCGTCGACGGGCCGTTCGCTCACGTGGTGTCGTGGAGCCAGCAGGGCGGGCAGGGCGTCAACCGCGCCCCTGGCGGCGTAGCGGGAGAAGCGGATGGGCACCCCGAAGAAGCCGGCGAACCCGAAGGTCTCGACGTCGTCGTCGCGCTCGAGCTGCCGACGCATGCCTTCGGACCGGGGGTCGATGCACATCACCAGTTGCACGCGAGGCCGGTCCTCGGGCGCGTCGCTCGGCCGCAGGCCAGCGAGCAGCGGTCGCCGGTAGGCCTCCTCGTAGGCGAGCTGCCAGGTCAGTGGGTGTTCGGCCGGCGGATGCTCGGCAAGCACCCGCGCGATCAGCGCCACCACCTCATGCCGCGGGTCACCTCCGACGATCTCGCGGGCTACGCGCTTGGCCCTCGCCAGCGTCTCCTCGAGCGCTGAGGGCTTGGGACGCGTGGCTTCACTCGGCGACGTGCCGCGCCCGAGCTCAGCGATCAGGGTCAGACGCACCGCGAGGTAGGAGGTCAGATCAACGTCGCCGACCTTCTCGGCACGCCACTTGATGTGCCCGACCCAGCCCGGCAGTGACCGCAGGTGTGTGCGCAGCACCTCGGTGGACGACGAGCCGCTGACACCGAGCGCGGCGAGGGCGTCGGCGAGGGCGAGGTCCGGCTCCGCGGGTAGCTCGCGGATCCGGCGCCGAACCCGCCGGGGCAGGGAACGGTCGCCGGGGGCTAGCGCTCTCCACGCTCCGTAGAAGCCGCGGTCGCGATGGGGCATCTCCCACAGCGGGTCCGGGCTGAGGTAGGCCGACAGCCACGCCGAGAGGTAGTCGTCGAGCGGATCGGCGGCGGGGTCGGGGGCGAGCTCGTGGGCCGGCCGGGGTGCTGGCGCCGCGGCATCCGCTCGCATCGTCAGGTCGAGGGCGGCGATGTGGCTCGCGGCGGTGGGTCGGCCGTCGATGGTGAGGCTGCGCGCGAGGGCGGGAACGCGCCGCTCGAGTGCGGTGGTGAGGTCGTCGAGAGTGATTCGTCCGCGCTTCAGGTCCGCCAGATAGTCGGCGGTGGGCCGGGTGTGGCTGACTCCCGCACTCGATCCGAACGGCCGTGACTCGGCCCCGGCGAGCGGGTTCACCGCGATGAAGGAGTCGAGCGGCCAGGCGGGAACGACGTCGTGCGCGGCGGTGGCCACCTGGGCGCGAAGCAGGAGACTCATGCGTGCAGTCCTTTCGAGGTGTTCAGGTCGAGGTGCAGTCGGGGGATCGAGGCGGTGAGGCTTCGGGTGTAGGTGCGGGCGCGTGCGCTCAGCGGTGCGGCCCCGCGACTGAGCAGCTCCAGCGCGGCTAGGCCGAGTGCCGGCACCACCAGCAACCAGGCGGGGGCCGGCGCGCTCGCTCCGACCGGGTCGAGCGCGCCCGAGAAGGCGGCGAGGAAGATCGTGTACCCGATGATGACCGCGCTGATCGAGCCGGCCGCGATGAGCACGGTGCCCGGGCTGAATCTCGTGGTCAGAGCGGTGGACAGAGTCACGATCGCGGTGACGGCAAGGAAGACCAGAAGACCGAGGCTCGCCGGTGACGTCTGGTGCACGACGATGAGTTCGACGGCGGCGATGGCTGTGACGGGCAGGGCGATGGCGATCACCGTGGCGGCGGCGCGTCGCGAGCGCGTGACCGGCTGGCGTGCGGGCAGGTCACGCAGTACGGCATGCGACCGCACGCCCGTGCCCGCGCCGAGGAAGAGTGACGACTTGTAGAGCGAGTGGGCGATCAGGTGGAAGATCGCTGCCGGGAACGCGCCCAGACCGCAGGCCATGATCATGAAGCCCATCTGGGCCATGGTCGAGAACACGAGTCGGCCCTTCACGTCGGGTCGCGCCAGGCGCACCGCGGTGGCGTAGAGAAGGGTGGCCGCGCCGAGCACGAATATCCCCAGCATGATGACCTGGTGCTGGGCGATGACCGGAGCGAACCGCAGCAGCAGAATTGCGCCCGCGTTCACTACGCCGGCGTGCAGCAGCGCCGAGACCGGGGTGGGCGCCGCGAGGGTGAAGGGCAGCCACCCCTGGAACGGGATTTGGCTGGAGCGCGCCAGCGCACCGGTCACCAGTAGCGCCGCCACCGCGAGCTGCATCGGCTGGCTCAGGCCGTCGCTCACGGCGCCGAGCTCGCTCAGCCGCGCGTCGCCGCCGTTCGCTACGAGAAGCACAGCGACCCCGACGAGGAACAGGGAGTCGGCAATGCCGAGGCGGATCGCCAGCCGGCGCACCCCGTCACCCGCCTGCGGGCTGCGATAGGTCGCGAGCAGGGCGACGAGTGCTGCTCCGGCGGCCACCCACGACACCGCGAAGGCCAGTAGGGAGCCGGCGCAGACGAGCGCCACCGTGCAGCCGGTGAGCACGTTCGCCCAGACCACGAACCAGCCCTGGCGGGTGTCGCCGCGCAGGTAGCGCACGGCGAACGACTGGATCAGTGCGCTCAGGCCGAGCACGAGCATCCCGAGGAAGACGGAGAGGGTGTCGATGCTGAGGCCCGTCGGGATGATGCCGATCCAGATCGGGCCGTCGCCCAGTACCCGGACGGTCGCGATGACGGATGCCACGAAGCCCGCCGCGGTGACCCAGCAGGCACCGCGTGCTGCGGTTGCCATCCCGTCCCGGCGGCGCAGAACGGCCGCGAGGGCGGCGGCCACCCACGGCGAACCGACCAGTACCGCTACGACTACCGCGTCCATCCGCTCTCCTTATGGCCGACAATCAATACACGAAATGTATAGCACATTTTAAGTGTCGTGAATCAACTCGGCGGAATCGGATGACGCCGGTGCACAATGGAGGCATGGCCCAGTGGACCTTCCTCACCAATCACGCACACGTGCTCCTGTGCGTCGCCGAGAACCCCAATGTGCGGTTGCGTGAGGTGGCGAACCTGGTCGGCATCACCGAGCGCGCGGCGCAGCGCATCGTCTCGGAGCTGGAAGAGGCGGGCTACCTCGAGCGCGAGCGCGACGGTCGACGCAACGTCTACCGACTCAAGCCCGAGATGCCGCTACGCCATCCGCTCGACCGCGACCACCGCATCGGCGAGCTGCTCGCGACCTTCGCGAACTCGCGCTAGCGGCAGGTCGCCTCAGCTGCACTGCCACCCGAGGGCGCCCTGGCCCGACGAGTTCACCCATCCGTAGAAGATCGCGCCGTCACCTCTTTCACTCCCGGCGGTGTCGGCGGTGAGCTGCAAGGCGTAGGTCCACTCGGGCCCGGGCGTGTCGTCGCCCTGAAGCCACAGCGGGGTGCCACCGACCTTGTTCCAGTTCTCGGCCGGCGCCGACGTGATCCCGGGGAAGGCGACGGGATCCATGCCTTCTGACCACACGACGTAGCGCTCGCGCTGCGGCAGCCGTCGCATCCGCTGCACGAACCGTGTCTGGTCGACCACCCAGTCGTAGCTGCGCGGGCCCTCGAACCGTTCGACAGTCGGCAGGTGGCATTCGCCCCCCGGTTGGATGACCATTGCGCTGCCCGGGCCGAGCGCGGTGAACTCGTCGGGGCCAGCGGTGAACAGGTACGCGGTTCGGCCGTCGCCGAGCGGAAGCTGGCCGTAGAACATCAGCAACCGACCGTCGCCGCCGACGGGCCAGGTCGGCGACTCACGCCAGTCGGGTTGCCCGAAGAATTTCGCGTGTGGTTCATCGTCGGTCTCAGGCGCGACGTCGGTGTACCCCGCAATCGTGCGTCGAGGGATGGTCAGCGGCCCCCACTCGGCACCCTTGTCATCCGTTCCGGAGAGGATGATCGGGTACGGCGTCAACGCGAGACGCGCCGCCTCCGATAGCCCAGCTTCGGCCAGTGCGACCTCGTCGGGAGCGACCGCGCCGACGGCACGCGTGTATGCCTCCCACTGCTTGTTCCTGGTGAACCAGGGCTCGACGTAGCCTTCGGCGGCGCTGCGCTCGAGACTATCGATCGCGATTCGGGCCATCTCCGCTCTGTCATCGGCGTCGCCCACCAGCACCAGACGGTGTGCGACAGCGCTCACGCCTTCCCGTCGCAGCAGTTCCCGAAGCTCGGGCAGCACGCCGGGGTAGCGCAACCAGGCGAGGCACCCCAAGAGCCTCAGTCGCTCTTTCCCGTCGACCTCGGGATCACCCAACCTCGCAGCGAGTGGTTCAGCGGCGGCGGTGATTTCGAGCTCGGCGAGTGACTCCATCACTCGCACTCGCACCCGCGGGTCCGGGTGGGTGATGAGCTCGATCAGTGCCGACCCGTCGGTCGCGTCCCCGCTCCACCCCAGCGATGACACGATGGGTTCGAGGATGCGCGGGTCCTCGACCGTGAGATAGCTCCTGAGGGCGTCCGCGGCCTCGGGCGAACCAATCGAGGCGAGGAAGCGTCGGGTTTCGTCAAACGGGTGGAAGTTATTCCTCTCAAGCCTGCGAACCCAGTCGTGCACTTGTTCGGGACTCGCGGTCGAGTCCCAGCACAACCAGTCCGGCAGGCCATCCGTGATCGTGCCCTCGCCGCAAATCTCGCACCGCATTCCGTGACCCCTCCCCTGTCACAGGCAAGCATTTCATGAGGGATGCTCTTTGCCTAGGTTGTGCAGACGCCGAGCCCTACGCCTCCGCCTCAACCCTGGAACGTAGCGACTCCGGTTCCGAAACCGATGCTGGCTCCGCTGTTCGCCTCGCTGCAATCCGCAACGCCGGCAGCGACCGTGCACGTGAACGTCTCGCTCGCCGACTCCACGGTGAGTGTCTGGGACTCGGAGAGCACCTTGGTGGCGGCGACGATAGCCGGATCCGTCTGCTCCAGCCATGACCGGCATCCGGTGAATCCGGCCGCGCCGGTGTCGAAGACCTTGAAGTTGATGCCGACCGAGTACCCGTCCGTCGCGTTCGACGCGCTCGGATCGCATTCAGCGGGGACGTCGGCCGGCACGGCGTAGGTGCGAAGCGACTCGTTGCCGAGGGTGATGGCGCAGTTCACGCCACCGCTGTCGCCGCTGAAGATGTACAGGTCACAGCGAACCGACTTGGAGGCGTCAGTGAAGAAGCCGTAGTGACCGCTCCACATGCCGTCAGCGTCCGGAATCCCTGGGTTACCCTCGAGCAGGAAGCTTGCCGGGTCGACTGCCTCCGGCGACGGCGCAGCGGTCGCGCTCGGTGTGGCGCTCGGCACACTCGACGAGGCCGGGTCCGACGTTGCGGCGGGGGCGACCGGAGTGCATCCGGCCAGCAGGAAGGCTGCGGCGATTACGGCGACCTGCGGGAGGATACGTCTCACGCGCTCATCGTATGGTCAGAACCCGCAGCTCGCGGAAGTCTACGCCCGAGGCGAAGCAAGCATCCCCTCCAGCGCAGGACGCAGCACAGCCGCCCACGCGCGATACCCCTCACCGTTCAGGTGCAGGCCGTCGGGGGTGAATTCCTTCCGGAGCGTGTGCGACGGCGTCGCCAGGGCGGGCCCGAGGTCGAGGTACTCGGCGTCGAAATCCCGGGCGATCTCGCGGTAATGGCCATTGATCGTCGTGATCGTGTCGATGTACTTGGCGCCGCGGGGCATCACGCTGTTGATCAGCAGCGGCACGTCGGCATCCCGCTGGCGGATCTGCGCGATGAGCTCGCGGAAGCGAGACCCGATGGAGTCGGCATCCTTGGAATCACTGCGCACGAGGTCGTTGGTTCCCGCCAGTACTGACACGGCGCGGGGCGAGTCGATGGCGCTGTCCACGCGCGCGGTGAGCTGCGCGACGGTGTCTCCGCCGATCCCGCGGTTGGCCGTGGGCATCCCCGGTAGCCACCCACTCCAGAATCCGCCTTCGGTGATGCTGTCGCCGAACAGCACGACCTTGCCGGTCGGCGCCGGAAGCGCCTTGAAGAGCTGCGCGCGCTTGAACTCCATCTTCTCGACGAAGCCCTTGCCGACATCCGAGAGAGCCGGCACTGGGCGGCCGGTCGCGCCGGGCAGTCCTGTCGCACTCGCGATCGCCTGGGCGAGGTGGGAGTAGACCGCAGCATCCCATCGGAGCGGGGAGACCATGTAGCCGTCGGCGTCGTCTCCGGCGAAGGGCGGGGCCGGGATGAAGACCGCGCCACGCTGGGCCACCAGTGTCGCCGCCCGCGCGTTGAAGTCGAATGCTCGCTCCCCGAGGGCCGGTCGAAGGGGTACCCCGACGATGACGACGGATGCCGGCTCGACCCGGGACGTGGCGAGGGCGACCAGTGCATCCAGTCGTTCCGCCGCGCGTCGCGGGCTGGCGCTTCCGCCCATCCCGAGCAGGTCGGCGGTGCCGACCAGGATCACGAGCGCCCGGGGAGAGTCGATGGATGCTACGAACTCACGAGCATCGTCAATGAGCAGCAGCTCGTCACCGAGGGTGCGCACGGAGCTGGCGGGGAACCATTCCTCCCACTCCCCGTGAAGGCTGAGCCCGTCGCCGATGAACACGAGATCGCTCGGTGAGCTGGGCAGGAGCCGCGACTGCAGGCGGGCGCCCGGGCTGAACCTGGTGAGCATGGTGTGTACTGCACGTCCTCGAAGCGACATTGCTTCCTCCTTGTTGGGACCAAATGTGGCGTGTTCGCCGCGTGACTAGCGCTCGAGTGCGAAGGGCCGAAGCAGCGGACGCAGCACGTCCCGCCAGGCCTGATAACCGGGCTCGATCAGGTGAAGGTTGTCCTTTGTGAGCTCCGTGCGCAGGCCGCCCGCGTCGTCGGCGAGCGCCGGCCAGAGGTCGACATAGGTGCACCCTGTGCGACGAGCCACGTCGGCGTATTGCTCGTTGAGCGAGCGGATGCGTGGAGCGAACCACGGTGTGCGCGGCGTGATGCTGTTGATGAAGATCGGCACACCAGGGGCCTTCATGCGGATGCGAACGATGATTTGCTCGAGACGCGACACGATTCCCTGCGGCTCTTTCAACCGACGGTTGGTGTGCAGGTCGTTGGTTCCGATCAGCAGCGAGACGGCCACGGGATTCTGCAGGGCTTCGTCCAGCCGGGCCAGCACGTCCTGCGTGGTGTCGCCATTGGTGCCGCGATTCAGGGTTGCCAGCTCGGGGAACAGCACGTCCCATTGGCCCCAATGGGTGATGCTGTCCCCGAGGAACAGAACGCGGCCATCGGCGCGTTCCTCGGCTTCGAAGGCCCGCAGACGTCGGCGTGCAGCTGCAGCGACCAGGGGGCGGATCGTCGGCACGAGTCCGAGGTAGATGCGATCGGTATTCACTGCCATGCGAAGGTCCTTCTAGTCGGCGTTGACGAGGTGATCCGTATCCGGGTTCGGGCTGAGGCTTGCGTTGCATCCCGAGTATAGGGATCATAGGCCTTATTCGATACGAATGGTATCGAAACGCATTCAGAGGAGAACCAATGACTCAGACCGCTGTCATCACCGGAGGCACAGGCGGCATGGGGGTCGCTACCGCGAAGCTCCTCGGACGAGACCACCGCATCGTGCTCGCCGATCTCAGCCAGGAGCGCATCGACTCGGTGGTGAACGACCTGACGGCACTGGGCATCGACGCCTCGGGCACGGTCTGCGACATCACCGATCGCGCATCCGTCGACGCGCTCTTCGACTTCGCCTCGGCTGGCGACCATCACGTGCGCGCAGTCATCCACACCGCCGGAATCAGTCCGCAGATGGGGACCGCCGCCCAGGTCGCCCACATCAACGGCACGGGCACGGTCACGGTGGCGCAGGCGTTCCTGCAGCGCGCGGGCGAGGGTGACGTTCTCGTCAACGTCGCCTCTGCGGCGGGGCACTCCATGCCCAAGGCGCTCATCCCGTTCCGCGCCTTCAGGCTTGCGGAGTCGAATCCCGACAAGTTCGAGAAGATCATCGTCAGCCGCGCACGGGTCTTGGGGAAGAAGCTCCATTCGGGCCTCGCCTACGCCTTCAGCAAGTCCTTCGTGATCTGGTACACGCGCTGGCTCGCGCAGGCGTTCGGCGTCAAGGGTGCCCGCATCGTCTCGGTCTCACCCGGAAGCTTCGACACCCCCATGGGCCGCCTTGAAGAGGACCACGGCGCCGGCGCGCTGCTCAAGGTCGCCGCGCTGAAACGATTCGGAAAGCCCGAGGAGATCGCCGCAGTGCTGGCGTTCTGTGCGAGCCCAGCTGCCGGCTACTTGACCGGTGCCGACATTCAGGTCGATGGCGGCACGGCCGCGGGCCAGGAGTTCAAGCGGTCGCGTTCCTGATCACGGTGACCGGCGAATAGGCTTCCGGGATGAGTGAACCGAACCGGGGCGGGCGGCCCCGGAGCTCGCGGTCGACGGATGCGGTGCTCAGCGCCACCCGCGATCTGCTCGCCGAGGTCGGATACGAGCGGATGACCATCGACGCCATCGCCGCCAAGGCTGGCGTCGGCAAGATGACGATCTACCGGTGGTGGTCGTCGAAGTCGGCGATCGTCGCGGATGCGGTCATCGAGGGGGTTATCACGATCGCCCCGTTCTCCTTCCCGGACACCGGCGACCTGCGAGCGGATCTGCACGCCTGGCTGATGCCGGCGGTCGGCCTCGCGACCCCGCCGGAGGTTGCAGCGCTGGCCCTCGCCATGACCGCCGCGACCACCGGAGACGTGCGTACGGGAGAGGCGCTGTACGAACGCTTCACCGGGCGGGATCGCCAGGCGTTGATCGACCGGCTCCAGAAGGAGGTTGACTCGGGACGCCTGGGCTCCGACGTAGACCTCTCGGTCGCTGTCGACATGCTCTTCGGCGTGCTGCTCTATCGACTCGTCACCCGGGCCGAACCGAGCGAGCAGTATGCGCGCGATCTCACCGACTTAGTCGTGGGTGGCCTGGAGACGTGAGGCCGGCCGCCCGCATCTAGGGTGGAGGGCATGACGACGGATGACCTCTCGATCCGGCCGCCTCGGCAGGAGCGGTCACGTCTGGCATGGGCGAGGGTCTTGGATGCCGGTGCCCGGCTCATCGAAGAGGAAGGCTACGAGGGGTTCACCATTGCGGCCGTGTGCGAGCGGGCGGGAGTCTCCGTCGCAACGATCTACGCTCGAGCGGCGAGCAAGGATGCCCTGTTTCTGGCGGTGTACGAACACGTGCTCGCCGACATCACGGGCGAGGAATTGGTTCTGGAAGACTCCTCGCGGTGGGATGCCCTCCCGACGCCAGAACTGATCCGCGAAGCGGTGTCGACGGTTGCGGACCGGTTCCTCTTGCACTCTCGATTCCTCGGTTCCGTGATCCTGCTCTCCGGAACCCATGCGGAACTCCGCCGCCGCGGCGCGATGAACTCTCAGGCTCTCGGCGATCGATTCTCATCGCTCGTGCTTCGGCGGGAGGCCGAGATCGCCCGTGAGAACCCCGTCGAAGCGGTGGACGCGTGCTTCCGGATGGTCTTCTCGACACTGGCGATTCACGTGAGTTATGGCGCGGGGTTCGAGTCAGGGCGCGAGATGAGCGACGCTGCCCTCGTGCGCGAGATCCGGGAACTCGCAGCAAGCTATCTTCTCGCCCCGGTCTCCTGACCATCAGCACGGGTGATAACCAGAATAAGAATTCTTGTATTGCTTTCTGTCTAGTCCGGGAACAGAGTGAGCGATACCGCAGCGTTGCGGGCATTCACTTCTGGAGATTCAATGTCGAAATCCTCATCCGGCCAGCGCGTCGCCATCATCGGCGCCGGCCCCGCGGGCATGGCCGCGGCCCTCTCCCTCTCGCAGACCGAGCACGAGGTCGTGCTCTTCGAGCGCTACAAGGAGGCCCGCCCGGCCGGCAACATCCTCAACCTCTGGCCGCCGCCCATCAAGGCACTCGGACTCATGGGCGTCGACACCAAGGAGCTCGGGGCTCCCTGCCAGTCTGAGTTCCGTCGCGCCGACGGCAAGGTGCGCGCGGTCATCCACCTTCCGCAGGCGGTGATCGACGAGTACCGTGGCGGCTTCATCGGCATGCTGCGTCCGCAGCTCTATCGTCGGATGCTCGCAGCCCTGCCCGACGGAGTGCTCCGCCTGAACCAGCAGATCGACAGCTTCGACCAGGATGAGACCGGAGTGACTCTCCGCCTCTCCGATGGCAGTATCGAGAAGTTCGACGTGCTCGTTGGCGCCGACGGCATCGACTCGCTGGTGCGCAAGACCCTCTGGGATGACAGCCCGAAGCGCGATCACAGGCTTCACATCTTCGGCGGCTTCACCTTCCAGGACGTGCCGGGAATCGAACGCGGACGCTGCGTCGTCTCCCACACCAAGACCGTCCAGGGCAGTTGGACCTCGATCCGCGACGGCGACCGCAACGGCGACCGCAACGGCTATCAGTGGTGGGTGCTCGAGGCCACGCACGGCGAGGAGGACTCGGGTGACGACCTTCACGCTCGCGCGGCGAAGCTCGGCTCCGAGTTCGCCTTTCCGCTACCCGAGCTCATCGCGGCCACCGATCCGGCGGACGTGCAGCGCTGGGACATCCGCGACCGCGTTCCGATGAAGCAGTGGTCTCAAGGTCGGGTCACCCTCGTCGGCGACGCAGCGCACTCGACGTCGCCCTATGCCGCCTACGGGGCAGGCATGGCCATCGAGGATGGATACTTCCTCGGCCGCCGCCTCGCTGGCGTGGATCTGTCAGACCAAGCGGCGGTTGAGTCTGCTCTGAAGGCCTACGAGGAGCCGCGCAAGCCCCACACCAAGCTGCAGTCCAACCTCGCCTTCAACCTTGGACGGGTCTTCCACCATGCTCCGGCACCCCTTCGCCCTCTCCGCGATCTGGTCTTCGATCACACGGGGATGCTCCAGAAAGTCATCGGCGATGCGACACCCGGCGAGATCATCGCCCAGCTCGACGAGATCGACCACGCCGAGACCGCGTTCCGCGGAGAGGAAGCGAGTTCCGCAGCGTGATCATCGTGCGTGGATCAGCCCGGGCCCGCTCGGGGATGCGACAAGCTCTCGCCGACGCCGTGCTCGCGGTCGCCGCGGCAGCCGAGCACGACGACGGGTGCATGGTCTACGAGTCCTCCGTCGACCTCCTTGACGCTGAAATGATCCGCAATGTTGAAGTCTGGCGTGACCAGAAAGCACTTGACGAGCACATGACGCACGACCATACGATCACGTTCATGGCCGCTGTCGGCGATCTCGTCGATGGCCAGCCGCAGATGGACATCGTCAGCGCCGGCTAACGGCACGGAGTTTCCCACCTCGCCCGTGGCATTGCGGGCGAGGTGGGGCTGGACTCACCCAGCCGCGAGAAAGTGCTACTCAGGATCGATCCAGTGAACTCACCAGCGTCCCACCCAGCACTGATCGCATACTCTAGTGTCTGAGTTAAGAATCGGCGGGGGCACACAGGATGACGCGTGGTGGTGCGTCGACGACCACGGGTTCGCCTGGCATGAGAGCGGGTTGGTCTCAACTGCTCGCGACCTTGCACGGATAGGTCAGCTCTACCTGGACGAGGGGCTGGTGAGCGGAGACCTCGTCGCGCCGTCGGCCTACATCACCACCGGATTGAGCGGCTCGCACGCTGATCCGGTCGTCGACTTTGGCGGAATCCCGATGGGCTACGAGAACGGGTGGTGGCGCCTCCCGGGTCCTTCAGGAGGCGCCGACCTCGTCGCGATGGGCAATTTCGGCCAGGTGATGGTCGTGTCCCCAGCTTCCGACGTGGTGATCGTCCGGCTCGGCACGGATGAGGTGCGCGAGAGCAACGCGTCGATTGCAGCGCGCCTGGCGCTCGTTGCAGATGCCCTATCCAAGTGACCGGAACCTCGTGGGAGTGAGGAGCGAGCTCACGCGCGGCCCGCTGCCGCGACCTGGGCGGTCGCGCCGAAGCCGCGCACGATGAGCCAGATCCCGAAGGCGATCTCGAACAGTCCACCGGGGATGGCCGAGACGAGCCCTGCGCCGGCAACGCCGACGAGCTCGAGCAGTGAGCCGGCCGCGAACGATGCGTATCCGACGAAGCCCCAGATCGCCAGGAACCGCGGCGCGATCCCGAAGCGGTAGAGGGCAAAGCAGAAGAACAAGCTGCCGATGCCGAGGCCGGCCATCGCGATGTTGTAGGCGACGACGTTGGTGCTGGCTGCTCCGAGGATCAGCGCGATCGTGCCGACGGCGAGGAACGTCCCCTCGAAGATCCGCGTCGCCAGATAGCCGATCGCGATCGCCGGGGCATGGGGTCGAAGAATCGGCAGCATGAGCACACCGATCGCGATGACTGCGGCGGAATTGAGAAGCATCATCACCAAGCCGACGGTCGACGGGATGCCGGACGAGGTTGTCGCGAGGGAGTTGCCGACGCCGTAGAGCACGAAGGCGGCAAGCAGAAGGATGCCGACGGTGCGGGCGGTGGTCCGGGGAGTAAACATGAGTTTCCTTTCTCGAAGTGAGGGCCAACCATACGGCGTAAGGTTGACAGAGCGAAGTTACCATACGGTGTAAGGTGTGTCTATGCCCCCAGCACAAGTCAGAAAACCGGTCACCCGCGAGCGGGCCATCCGAGCGGCGGTGGCGCTCGCCGATGCGGGCGGCATCCAATCGCTCAGCATGCGCAAACTTGCGACGGAGCTCGGTGTCGAGGCGATGTCGCTCTACTACCACGTGAAGAGCAAGGAGGACATTCTCGACGGGATGCTCGACCTCGTGCACTCGGAGTTCTCGACTCCTCGAGCCGGTGAGGAGTGGCGCACGGCGATGCGTGCGCGGGCGGAGTCGACGCGGGAGGTGCTGGCGCGGCATCCGTGGGCCATCAGCATCAAGGCGCGCACCTCACCGGGGCCCGCGACCCTCAGTCACTTGGACTCAACGATCGGGTGCTTGATCGCCGCCGGGTTCATGATGCCGATGGTTGGTCACGCACTGTCAGTCCTGGACAGCTATGTACAGGGCTTCGCTCAACAGGAGGCGTCTCTGCCCTTGGATTACTCCGGTGATATCAGTGCGGCGACGGAGGACATCATCGCTCAGCAGGAATCGATGGCCGACTCATTCCCCCATCTTGGCGAGATGGCGACATCGCTGATCCTGCAGCCGGGCTATGCCTACGCAAATGAGTTCGAGTTCGGGCTTGAGCTCATCCTCGACGGGATCGACTTGGCACGCAGGTCTGACTAGCGCGTTCGCGGCCGCGTTATCGTTGAGGTGGGCTACCACGCACCGATCCCGAAGGAAGCATGAAGGCACTCGACGTTCCATCGCACCACCACGGCGGGACCTCCGCGTGACCCAGCGCCCTCAGCGAGTCGCCATCGTCACCGGCGCGGGTAGCGAACGCGGAATCGGTTTCGCGGCGGCGCGGGAGCTCGGCGCCCAGGGTATGCGGATCGTCCTCACGTCGACGACCGACCGGATCTTCGCGCGGGTCGACGAACTGCGAGCAGCCGGGGTGATGGCTGAGGGGGTGACCGCTGACCTCACTCTTCACAGCGGGGTCGAGGAGGTGCTCTCGTGCGCGGAGCGCGCCTTCGGTGGTGCCGACGTGCTCGTCAACAACGCCGGGATGACGTCGATGTCCGCCCCGGACGCCCCCGGGGCGATCGACGAACTGTCGATCTCGGACTGGCACGCGTCGCTGGAGCGCAACCTCACCACATCGTTCCTGATGATTCGTGCGGTCGTCCCCGGGATGCGCGCCGCCGGCTACGGCCGTATCGTCACCGTCGCATCCGTGTCGGGGCCGGTTGCGGCCTACGTGGGTGACGTGGCGTACCACGCGGCAAAGGCCGGAGTCGTCGGGCTGACTCGCGCGGTCGCGATCGAAACGGCTTCCGCCGGGATCACCGCGAATGCCGTCGCGCCGGGGTGGATCGACACGGCATCGGCGTCGGATCACGAGCGCGCCATGGGCGAGGCCACGCCGGTCGGCCGGCCCGGCACCCCCGACGAGGTCGCGGGCGCGATCGCCTACCTCGCCTCGGAGAGCGCGTCATACATCACCGGCCAGCTCATCGTCATCGACGGAGGCAACTCCATCAGTGAGGAGCGTGGTCGTTAGTGCCCTACGGCGAATGGAGTCCACGATGACCATCGACGACAGCAACCCTGGGTTCGATTTCTTCGCGACGGGGGAGCTCCCGGCCCCGAGCGTGTCACGTGAGCTGGCGGAGCGGTGGGCCGAAGACGTCTTCGGCCTGACCGTGCGGGCGGTCGATCTCGGCAGCCAGCAGGATGCCAACTTCCTTCTCCTCGATACATCAGGCACCGGCGAGGGGGTGCCGGTCGCCGTCATGAAGATCTCCAACGCCGCCTTCGGGCGCGATGTGGTGGAGGATCAGGATCGCGCGGCCGAGTGGATTGCGAACTCCCCTGCGGGCCTGCGGGCGTCGACGCGGGTAGGCGACATCGCGTTGCTTGAGGCACCGAGCGGCTCGCACATCGTGCGGCTTCTCCGTTTTCTCGATGGTGGAACGCTGCACGGCAGCGGGTTCCTGTCCACCGAGGTCATCGCGGAGATGGGTCGGCTCTCGGGGGAGGTCAGTGCCGCGCTCGCGGGTCTGCCCACCCCTCCCGGGAGCCGGGTGCTGCAGTGGGACCTGCGGCACGGCCGCCGCGTGGTCGAGGCGCTGGCGCACCACATCGGCGACCCGCAACTGCGCGAGAAGGTGGAGCGGGTCACGGGCATCGAAGCCCGCCGGGTCGACCACGTCGCGTCGCTCCTTCCCGTGCAGGTGGTGCACGGCGATCTCACGGACGACAACCTGATGCGATCCGCGACGGCGCACGCCGAGAGACTCCTCGACGGGGTGATCGACTTCGGCGACGTGATGCTCTCCTGGCGGGTGGCCGAGCTCGCGTGCACGATCTCGTCGATCCTGCACCACGAGGGTGCCTCGCCCCTGTCGGTTCTCCCCGCTATCGCGTCGTTCCATCGGATCCGACCGCTCAGCATGCCCGAGATCGAGGCCCTGTGGCCGCTCGTCGTCATTCGCGGCGCCGTGCTCGTGGCGAGCGGATCCCAGCAGGTGCGCAATGACGAGTCCAATGACTACGCCCGAGAGGGCCTGGTCCGCGAGGAGTCCATCTTCCACAGCGCATCCTCGGTGCCGTCCCCAGTGATGACCCGGATCATCGCGCAGCACCTCGGGCTCACGTCCTCGGAGTTGGCGCCGAAACCGGCGGCCTCCCGCCTCATCGCGGGCGACCATTCCGTAGCCCTCCTCGATCTCGGGGTGGGCAGCCGCATCCTGGACGAAGGAGCTTGGGTCACCGACTCGAGCGCACGACGCGCGGTCGCCGACGCGGTCGACAGCCTCTTCGCACGCGGGAACGACCTGGTGATCGCGCCGTTCGGCGCCATCGATGCCAGCCGCAGTCGACCCCTGTCGGTCGATCCGGCGTCGACCTGGCGCACCGGGGCCGACGTGTGGGTCGCCACCGAGGTTCCCCTCGTGGCGCCCTGGGCTGGAGAGCTGACGGTCGCGCCCTCGGGCCTGGTGCTGACGGGCGAAGACGCAACCCTCCGCATCACCGCGGACGAGGGGATGCCCGGCTCGGAGCCGACGTCGGTATCCCTCGGAGCCCCGCTCGGAGTGCTGCGCCCGGGCACGTCGTATCGCGTCACCGTCGTGACGAACGATCTCGAGTCCGACGTGCCCGCCTTCGCGCCGCCAGCGTACGCAGCCGGCTGGATGGCGTATCTCCTTGACCCGGGGGCCATCCTGGGTATCGGGGACGCCGCCGCGCCATCCACAGGGGGCAGCGGTGAGCTCATGGAGCGTCGGGAAGCGGTGCTTGCCGACGTTCAGGAGCACTACTACGCCCAGCCGCCACGTATCGAGCGGGGATGGAAGCACCACCTCATGGGCGACGACGGCCGGGTGTATCTCGACATGGTGAACAATGTCACGGTGCTCGGGCACAGTCATCCGAGGGTGGCGCGTGTGGTCGCAGACCAATGGCGCACCTTCAACTCGAATTCCCGGTTCCACTACGGGTCGATCGTCGCGCTCGCCGAGAAGCTGACCGCCCTGCTTCCGGAGAGTCTCGACACCGTGTTCCTCGTCAACTCCGGTTCGGAAGCGGTCGAGCTCGCGCTGCGTCTGGCGCGCATCCACACCAAGCGTGACGACCTGCTCGCCGTGCGGGAGAGCTACCACGGGTGGACGTATCTCGCCGATGCCGTCTCCACCTCGGCCGCGGACAATCCGAACGCCCTCGCCTCGCGGCCCGAGTGGGTGCACACTCTCGACGTTCCGAACACCTTCCGGGGGCGCTACCGCGAGGACGAGGCGCACCGCTATGCGCAGGATGCCACGGCCGCCGTCAGAGAGCTCGTCGCGTCTGGGCGGCCACCGGCGGCCTTCATCTGCGAGCCCGTTTACGGCAGCGCGGGCGGTGTGACATTGCCCGCGGGCTATCTGGAGGCCGTGTACTCCGAGGTGCGGCGATCGGGCGGCGTGACGATCGCCGACGAAGTGCAGGTCGGTCTCGGTCGGCTCGGCAGCTGGTTCTGGGGCTTCGAGCAGCAGGATGTCGTCCCCGACATCGTCACCATCGCCAAGTCCTTGGGCGATGGGCACCCGCTCGGCGCCGTGGTCACCAGCAAGGCGATCGCCGCGAGCTATGCCGCGGAGGGCTACTTCTTCTCGTCGACCGGTGGCAGCCCGGTGTCATCCATCGTCGGTGCAACGGTTCTCGACGTCATCGCCGAGGAGGACCTCGCTGGCAATGCGCACCGCGTGGGCGGGTACCTGAAGGGGCGCCTGCAGGAGCTCGCGCTTCGGCACAACCTCATCGGCACCGTGCACGGGGAGGGCCTGTACCTCGGCGTGGAGTTCGTGCGCGATCGCGTCTCACTCGAGCCGGCCACCGCGGAGACCTCGGCGATCTGCGATCGACTGCGTCAGCTCGGCGTGATCGTCCAGCCGACCGGCAACTTCATGAATGTGCTCAAGATCAAGCCACCGTTGAGTTTCGACGAGGATGCCGCGGACTTCTTCGTCGACACTCTCGATCGTGTCCTGGCCTGATCCTCAGCACGGCCAGGTCGGCCTGTGGGGCCTCTACCTAGAACCACGGCCGTGGCCAAAGCCACGGAGCTCGGCATTCTTCGCCAGATAACGCTGGCGGAACCACCGGTTCCGTCATAGGGTGAAATTTTACCCTTCCGCTTGCTGCTCCGGCAGCTCTGATTGACAAGAGGGCCGTCATGACCCATCCAGCGTCCAACACCATCTGGCTGACGCGCGGTGCGCGCGATCGGTTGGAAGCCGAATTGGCCGAGCTGTCGCATGGCGCCGCTCCGAGCCCTGCTGTCGAGGGTCGAATTCGCGAGCTTCTTGCCCTGCTCCGCCGCACCGAGGTGGGGGACAAGCCCGACGACGGACTTGTCGAAGCCGGCATGGTCGTCACGGTGCAGTTCGAGGGCGACAGGGACGCCACTCCCTTTCTGCTCGCGCATCGAGGTGTGACCGTAACCGACTCGACCATAGAGATCGACATCTACTCCCCCGAATCACCCCTCGGTTCTGCGATTGCCAATAAGTATCCCGGTGATTCCTTTCACTATGAAACGCCCACCGGATCGCACGTTCGGGGCACGGTCGTCTCCGCAACTCCTTTCAAGGAATCGGTGCCCGCTGCACCTGCGAGCTCGAATTAGATGACCCCCAACGCCAGCATGGCGTCCGCCACCCTGGTGAAGCCAGCGATATTCGCCCCTACCACGTAGTCGTTCGGGGCTCCGTACTCGTCGGCAGTTTCGAGGCAGCGATGATGCACCGACGTCATGATCTCTGACAAACGCTCTTCCGTGTAGTCGAAGGTCCATGAATCACGGGACGCATTCTGCTGCATCTCAAGAGCGCTTGTTGCGACCCCGCCCGCGTTAACGGCCTTGCCGGGTCCAAATCGCACACCAGCATCGCGGAGCGAGTGGATGGCACGTGGGGTCGTTGGCATGTTCGCGCCCTCGGCGACCACGCGGCATCCGTTCTTGATTAGGCGAATCGCATTTTCGTCATCTAGCTCGTTCTGCGTGGCGCACGGCAAGGCGACATCGCAGGGCACGTCCCAGATCGAACCGTCAGAAATGAAGGATGCGGATGCGCGGCGGTCCGCGTATTCGTCAATCCGGCCTCGTCGTTCAATCTTGATCTCCTTGAGTAGATCGAGGTCGATCCCGGCCTCGTCGACCACGTATCCGCTTGAGTCTGAGCACGCCACCACACGGGCACCGAATTGATGCACCTTCTCAATGGCGTATATTGCCACGTTGCCCGATCCCGATACCACCACCCTCTTGCCGTCGAATGACTCTGCACTGGCCTTCAGCATCTCCTTCACGAAGAACGCGGTCCCGTAGCCGGTGGCCTCCGTGCGAACCTGCGAGCCACCCCACGACAGCCCTTTGCCGGTGAAGGTTCCGGATTCGTATCTATTTGTGATGCGCTTGTACTGCCCGAACATATAGCCGATCTCTCGCCCACCGACACCGATATCGCCTGCTGGCACGTCGGTGTACTCCCCGAGATGCCTGTAGAGCTCCGTCATGAATGACTGGCAGAACCGCATGACCTCCGCTTCGCTGCGGCCCTTGGGATCAAAATCGCTCCCGCCCTTCGCTCCACCGATAGGAAGCCCGCTGAGCGAGTTCTTGAAGATCTGCTCGAATCCCAAGAACTTGACGATTCCGAGGTACACCGATGGATGGAACCGCAAACCGCCCTTGTAGGGTCCAAGCGCGGAGTTGAACTCGACACGGAACCCACGATTCAGCTGAACGCGAGCCCGATCGTCAGTCCAGGGCACGCGAAAGATAATCTGGCGTTCGGGCTCGCACAGCCGACGAATCACTTCGCTATCTGCGTACTCGGGATGCTTGGCGACGACCGGGCCGAGGCTCTCAAGTACCTCCCTTACTGCCTGGTGAAACTCGATCTCGCCGGGGTTGCGGGCAATGACCTCGTCGAACACGGGGACGAGATGATCATGCAGTTGCGGCAAAGGACGTTCTCCAATCGGGGGTGCTGTGATGCCACGCAAGCTCGTTGCGCACACTCGACGTTATCGCTGTTGAGCCAGCGGTCAGCACGCACCCGATCCGTTCGTTGCCCCGCGCGGCTGACTCATAGTGCTCGCGCGCGTGAGATTCCGCCATCAGCATCACAGCTGTCCACAGTGAGGTCTTACGGCCGTTCACTGCATCTTGGCTGTTCCATGCCTACCGCGAAGATGGCGTGGCTGCGAAGTCGAGAAGCGGACAACGAACTTGGCGAGAAAGCCCCTCGGACCCTTACTGGGGTGTATGTGGTGGCTCCGACGGGCGTCGATCCCGTGACCTCACGATTTTCAGTCGTGCGCTCTACCAACTGAGCTACAGAGCCCTGCACCTCCGCAGAGGTACAAGATAAGGCACGGCAATCTGGCGAGAGATATGCCGTGCCTTGCGACCCTGACCGGACTTGAACCGGCGACCTCCGCCGTGACAGGGCGGCGCGCTAACCAACTGCGCTACAGGGCCTAGCTTTTTCGTTCTGTGTTTGGTGACCCCAACGGGATTCGAACCCGTGTTAACGCCGTGAAAGGGCGCCGTCCTAGGCCACTAAACGATGGGGCCTCGACGTCACAGAACGTCTCAGCTACCGAGGGTCAAGCATAAGGGGCCGCGGGGGAATTGCCAAACGGGTGACGGGATGCGCTTGTTTGCGCAACGGGGGCGAATGTCCGCGGCATCCGGGGGTCTGAAAGGTAGTTTCAAGTCGGAGTTGAAGCTTGCTGGGTTTTCCAGCGACCTGTTGTTACTGTTAACACTGTTATTAGTGTTATCAACGTGACTCGGGCACGGTGACTACACGATTCGGGGAGCAATGAGAATCACGCGCATTCATCGGGGGATGACGAGCCGCACGGCGGCACTGCCCAGCGGTATGCGGGGCAGACGTCTCGCGGCGATTCTCGCTGTGCTCGCGACATTCGCCACCGGCACCATCATTGCCAGCGCACCCGCCTACGCCACCGACTACCCGACCTGGAGCGACGTCGCTGCGGTGCGCAACGACGAGTCCGCGACGGCCAACAAGATCGCCGAGATCGAGGGCATGCTCGCCGGCCTTCAGGCCGAAGCCGAGCGCACCCAGAAAGACGCCGAAGCCAAGGGTGTGATCTGGGGCATCGCCGACGCGAAGTTCCAGGAGGCCGCCTACCGCGCCGACAACCTGAAGAAGCAGGCGGATGCCGCAGCCGCAACCGCGCTCGCATCCGGGCAGCGTGCCGGCCAGTGGGCCGCCCAACTCGCGCGCTCCGGCGGCGGGGACATCACCACCGACCTCTTCGCGAACACCGGCGACGCCGACAACCTGCTCTACGGGCTGGGCATGTCGAGCAAGATCTCCGACCAGGCGTACTCCATCTACGAGCGTGCGCTGCTCGACCGCAACACCGCGCAGGCGCTGACCGACCAGGCCGACGTCGCCAAGAACGAGCTCGAGGCGCTCAAGCTGGTCGCGGAGAAGGCGTTCAACGAAGCGCAGGCATCCGCCGACGCCGCGGGCAAGGCACTCGCCGAGCAGCAGGACAACCAGGCGCGCCTGCAGCAGCAGCTCATCGTGCTCAAGGAGAAGCGTGCCGCGACCGAGGCCGACTACCTGGCCGGGGTGCGCGAGCGCATCGGCAGCGGCGCGAGCCTCGACGCCGGCGAGATCAGCCTCAGCGGCTGGGCCCGTCCGACGGCCGGCCGCATCACCGACGGCTACGGTCCCCGCGTCTCTCCGCTGCCCGGCGCCTCCTCGTTCCATCAGGGCACCGACATCGCGGCCTCGTGCGGCCAGGGCATCTACGCGGCATCCAGCGGCACCGTCGTCTACGCCGGCTGGAACGGCACCTACGGCAACTTCGTGATGATCGACCACGGCGGCGGCATCACCACCGGCTACGCGCACATCGTCAGCGGCGGCATCCTCGTCTCCTATGGCCAGGAGGTCGTCGTCGGCCAGCAGATCGCCTCTGTCGGCTCGACCGGTCTGTCGACCGGATGCCACCTGCACTTCGAGGTGCGCATCAACGGCTACTCCACCGACTCTGTTCCGTTCATGGCTGGCCAGGGAATCACTATTGGCTGATACGCGGTGTGAGAGTTCGGAGCGGTAGTGTCCAGGCACTTCCGCCCCATGGGGGCGCTCGCTACCGTCGTTGTCGGCGCGGTTCTCGTTGCCGTCGGCATCGTGGGCCCCGTGGCGGCGGAGGACTACCCCTCGTGGGACGACGTGCAGGCCGCCCGCCAGAACGAGGCCGACACACAGGCGGCGATCGACGAGATCGAGGGGCTTCTCGTCGGTCTCGAGACCGAGGCCGCCGATCTGGCCGCACCGCGCAGGTCAAGGCTGAGGCCTACAACGCCGCCAACTCCGCGCTCGAAGACGCCACCGCGGCGGCCGACGCGCTCGCGCGTCAGTCGAAGGATGCCGCGGCCAAGGCCACCGAATCCAGCCAGCGTGCCGGCCAGCTCATCGCCCAACTCGCGCGCACCGGAGGCGGAAGCCTCACGCTGGAGCTGCTCATGAGCTCGAACGCCGACGATCTGCTCGGCTCGCTCGGCACGCTCACGAAGGTCAGCGCGCAGGCGGGCGAGATCTACCGCCAGGCCGTCATCGACAAGAATCTCGCCGGCTCACTCGCCGAGCAGGCCAAGGTCGCGCAGACCAAGCGCGCCGAGTTGGCAGCGACTGCCAAGTCCGCCTACACCGAGGCCCAGTCCGCATCGGATGCCGCGCTCGCGCGCCTCGCGGAGAAGCAGGCCGCGTCCGACCAGCTGTACGCGCAGCTCGCCTCACTCAAGGGCACGACCTCGTCGGTCGAGCAGGGCTACCTCGAGGGACTGACCGCGGAGCAGGAGGGGCAGAACCAGCCGCCCCCGCCCGACCCGGGTCCTGCGCCCAACCCGCCGCCGCCCGCCCCGAACGGCTCGGCCGTGGCCGGTGCGCTCTCGTTCGCCTACGCGCAGCTCGGTGACATGTACCAGTTCGCGGGCTCCGGCCCCGACGTGTGGGACTGCTCGGGACTCACCCGCGGCGCCTACGCCTCGGTGGGGGTCTACATCGGCACCCACAGCGCGACCAACCAGTACTGGACGATGGCCTACGCCGGCCGGCTCGTTCCGCTCAGCGACATGGTTGCGGGTGACCTGATCTTCTACGCCGACAACGGTGACATCAGCAACAGCGCGTACCACGTGACCATGTACGTGGGCGGCGGGCAGATGATCGAGGCGCCCTACGACGGCGTTCCGGTGCGCGTGGTCAACGTGCGGTACTACGACATCGTGCCCTACGCGGGTCGCCCGACGCCCTGAGGCTGGTTGAGTAGCGCGTAGCGCGTATCGAAACCCTCGGTTGTGCTGGTTTCGATACGACGCTGCGCGCCTACTCAACCGGTCGGGCTCAGTGGCCTTCGGCCTTCAGCTTCTCGAAGCCCGCGAGCACGATCTCCTCGGCGCGCGCGGCGCCCTCCCAGCCCTCGACCTTGACCCACTTGCCGGGCTCGAGGTCCTTGTAGTGCTCGAAGAAGTGCTCGATCTCCTTGCGGGTGTACTCGGGCACGTCGTCGAGGTCCTGGATGTGCGACCAGCGCGGGTCCTTCGCCTGCACGCAGATCACCTTGGAGTCGATGCCGGCGTCATCCGTCATGTTGAAGACGGCGACCGGGCGAACCGAGATGGTCACGCCGGGGAACGTCGGGTAGTCGAGCAGCACGAGCGCGTCGACGGGGTCGCCGTCGAGGCCGAGGGTGTTCTCGAAGAAGCCGTAGTCGGTCGGGTAGACGAAGCCCGTGAAGAGCACCCGGTCGAGGCGCACGCGACCCGACTCGTGATCGACCTCGTACTTGTTGCGCGAACCCTGCGGGATCTCGATGATGACGTCGTACGCGGCCATGGCAATGCTCCTTGAGGTGGTGCGGGGGATGCTGCAATAACGTTAGCGGATGCCGCCAACTCGCCCGCGACTCACCCCCGCCATCGCGGACGTGCGGCGTGCGGCGCGCTCAGCGCTGGTCGACTTGGCCCGGACCGTCGCTGTACCAAATGCAGGAGATTCCTCGACTGGGCCCCTCGCATCCCAACACAGCACCCCGGCCCCGCAGGAATCTCCTGCATTTGGCAAGCCAACCGGCAATGCCCCCCTCGTTCTCGTGGCCCTCAGCGGCGGCCCCGACTCTCTCGGGCTCGCCGTGGCCACCGCGTTCGAGGCACCGCGGGCCGGGCTGCGCGCGGGCGCCGTCATCGTCGACCACGGCCTCCAACCCGGGTCGGCGGATGCCGCGGCGCACGCCGCCCGCCAGGCCGAGACTCTGGGCCTCAGCCCCGTCATCATCCGCACCGTCACCGTCGGCACAGACGGCGGACCGGAGGCCGCCGCCCGCACCGCCCGCTACGCGGCCCTGAACGACGTCGCCGCCGAGACCGGCGCTCACGCCGTGCTGCTCGGTCACACCCTCGACGACCAGGCTGAGACCGTGCTGCTGGGGTTGGCGCGCGGAAGCGGCGCGACGAGTGTGCAGGGCATGGCGCCGGTCGCGGGACTGTATCGGCGGCCGCTGCTGGGCATCCGTCGGTCGACGACCGTGCAGTTCTGCGCCGACTCGGGGCTCGACCCGTGGCTCGATCCGCAGAACGACGACCCGGCCTACACGCGGGTGCGAGTGCGCCAGCGGGTGCTCCCGGTGCTGGAGGCCGAGCTCGGGCCCGGCATCGCCGAGGCCCTCGCGCGCACCGCCGAGCAGTTGCGTGAGGACTCCGACGCGCTCGACCAATTCGCCGAGGAGCTCGCGGAAGACCTCGCCGAGCACTCCGAGGCGGGCATCTCATTGCCGGTGGCCGCGCTCGCCGCCAACCCGCCCGCGCTGCGGCAGAGGCTCATCCGCCTGGCGGTCGCGAGCGAGTTCGCGGTGAGTCTGAGCCGCGCGCACACCCTTGAGGTCGCACGCCTCGTCACCGACTGGCACGGGCAGGGGCCGCTCGACCTGCCCGGCATTAGGGTGGAACGGCAGGGCGGCCTGCTCACCTTCCGAGCCGCGCCCAGACAGCGCAAGCTCAGACAGCCCAAGGAGTAGCACCAGATGGAACTCGCTGACGTTGCCGACGACCTCACCGAGGTGCTGCTCACCGAGACGCAGATCCACGACAAGATCGCCGAGCTCGCTCGCCGCGTCGAGCAGGACTACGCGGGCGAACGACCGCTCCTGGTCGGCGTCCTGAAGGGTGCCGTCATGGTCATGGCGGATGTCGCGCGCGAGCTGAAGATGCACGTCGACATGGACTTCATGGCCGTCTCGTCCTACGGCGCGAGCACCGAGTCGTCGGGTGTCGTGCGCATCCTCAAAGACCTCGATGCCGACCTCGAGGGCCGCCACGTGATCATCGTCGAGGACATCATCGACTCGGGCCTCACGCTGGCCTGGCTGCGGGCGAACCTTGAGAGCCGGGGTCCGGCGAGTCTCGAGATTCTTGCGCTGCTGCGTAAGCCGGATGCGGCGAAGGTCGACGTCGACGTCAAGTACTTCGGTTTCGACATCCCGAACGCCTTCGTGGTCGGGTACGGCCTCGATTACGCGGAGCGCTACCGCAACCTGCGCGGCGTGGCGGTGCTGGCGCCGCACGTCTACTCGTAGGTCCGCCTGCGGCGAACACGCAGATACTCCCAAGGCGCGTGACTGTAGCCTTACAGGACGTTTCTTCGATAGGAAGGTGCCGGGCTTCCAGCCCGCAACATCATGGATCTCAGGCGCACACTTCGCGGGCCGATCGTTTGGATCGTGGTCGCATTCGCAGTCATCGCGATCGGCATCACGTGGATCACCAGTGCGGCTGGATTCCGCGTCATCTCCACGCAGGAGGGCCTCGACCTGCTCAAGGGTTCGACGGTGCAGTCGGCCAAGATCGTGGACGGCGAGCAGCGGGTCGACCTGACGCTGACCAAGGCCGACGGTGACAACGGCACGAAGGTGCAGTTCTACTACGTCGCCCCCCGTGGCGCCGAGGTCGTCAAGGCGATCACCGACGCCGACGTGAAGTTCGACGACGAGGTGCCGCAGACCAACTTCTTCACGAGCCTGCTCGGGCTCGTCGTGCCGTTCCTCATCATCGGCGTGATCTTCTACTTCCTGGTCAGTCGCATGCAGGGCGGCGGCAACCGGGTGATGCAGTTCGGCAAGTCGAAGGCCAAGCTCGTGGGCAAGGAGTCGCCCCGCGTGACCTTCGCCGACGTCGCCGGTGCCGACGAGGCCATCGAGGAGCTCGAGGAGATCAAGGACTTCCTCAAGGAGCCCGCGAAGTTCCTCGCGGTCGGTGCGCGCATCCCGAAGGGTGTGCTGCTGTACGGCCCTCCCGGAACCGGTAAGACCCTGCTCGCCCGTGCGACCGCCGGCGAGGCGGGCGTTCCGTTCTACACGATCTCGGGTTCGGACTTCGTCGAGATGTTCGTGGGTGTCGGCGCGAGCCGCGTGCGCGACCTGTTCGACCAGGCCAAGCAGAACTCGCCGGCCATCATCTTCATCGACGAGATCGACGCTGTCGGTCGTCACCGCGGCGCCGGCATCGGCGGCGGCAATGACGAGCGCGAGCAGACCCTCAACCAGCTGCTGGTCGAGATGGATGGCTTCGACGTCAAGACCAACGTGATCCTCATCGCCGCGACGAACCGCCCCGACGTGCTCGACCCCGCGCTGCTGCGCCCGGGTCGCTTCGACCGCCAGATCGGCGTGGACTCCCCCGACCTCCAGGGTCGCAAGCAGATTCTCGAGGTGCACGCCAAGGGCAAGCCGATGGCGGATGGCGTCGACCTCGAAGTGGTCGCCCGCAAGACGCCCGGCTTCACGGGTGCCGACCTCGCCAACGTGCTCAACGAGGCCGCGCTGCTCACCGCCCGCAGCAACGCGCAGCTCATCGACAACCGTGCGCTCGACGAGGCCATCGACCGCGTCATGGCCGGCCCGCAGCGTCGCACCCGCCTGATGAACGACAAGGAGAAGCTCATCACGGCGTACCACGAGGGCGGCCACGCCCTCGCCGCGGCGAGCATGCGCAACACCGACCCGGTGACCAAGGTCACGATCCTGCCGCGCGGCCGCGCCCTCGGCTACACGATGGTGCTGCCGCTCGAGGACAAGTACTCGGTCACCCGCAACGAGCTGCTCGACCAGCTGACCTACGCGATGGGTGGGCGAGTCGCCGAGGAGATCGTGTTCCACGACCCGACGACCGGGGCATCCAATGACATCGAGAAGGCCACGGCGATCGCTCGCCGCATGGTCACCGAGTACGGCATGAGCACGAAGGTCGGGTCGGTCAAGCTCGGCCAGGCGGCCGGCGAGCCGTTCCTCGGCCGCGACATGGGTTACACCCGCGACTTCTCCGACACGATGGCCGAGACCATCGACGAGGAGGTGCGCAAGCTCATCGAGCAGGCCCACGACGAGGCGTGGCAGGTGCTCAACGCCAACCGCGACGTGCTTGACAAGCTGGCGACCGAGCTGCTCACCAAGGAGACCCTCGACCACGTGCAGTTGGCGAAGATCTTCGAGGGCGTCGAGAAGCTGCCCGAGCGTCCGGTGTGGCTGTCGAGCGACAGCCGTCCCCTGTCGGACCGCCCGCCCGTGAAGGTGCCGCTCAAGGCACCGATCGACGCCGGCCTGTCCGAGGGTGGCATCGAGTCGGAGCCGACGAAGCCGAAGCGCACCACCCGTCCGCGCAAGACTCCCGGCATCGCCACCGCCTGAGGTGCCGATGGCCATCGACTCCGGGCGCATCGAGGCGGCCGTGGCCGAGATCCTCGCCGCAATCGGTGAGGATCCGAGCCGACCGGGCCTCGTCGATACCCCGCGACGGGTCGCGGAGGCGTACGCCGACTTCTTCTCGGGGGTCGGGGCCGACCCGCTGGCGGTTCTCTCCGATGCGCTCGAGGGGGAGTCGGGCGAGCTCGTGATCGTGCGTGACATCCAGTTCCGTTCGATCTGCGAGCATCACTTTCTGCCGTTCCTCGGTGTTGCGCACGTCGCCTACGCGCCGGGTGCGCGCATCGTCGGCCTCGGTCGGCTGGCCGAGCTGGTGACACTGCTGGCCTCGCGCCCCCAGCTCCAGGAACGCCTGACCGACGAGATCGCGGATGCCCTGACCACCGCCCTCGCCCCTGAGGGTGTTGTCGTGGTGCTCGACGCGGTGCACGGGTGCGTGTCGGCGAGGGGACCGAGGCAGGCCACGAGTTCTACAGTGACCGTCGCATCCCGGGGCGCCCTCGCGGAGCCGACCGCTCGGGCCGGCGTGCTCTCGCTCATCGGGGGTGCCTCATGAGCGTGCAGCTGCTCGGCATCCTCAACGTCACGCCCGATTCGTTCAGCGACGGCGGTCTCTACGCGGAGCAGTCGGCCGCGGTCGAGCGCGGCATCGCTATGCGCGACGAAGGGGCGACCCTCGTCGACGTCGGTGGCGAGTCCACCCGGCCCGGCGCCGAGCGCATCGATCCCGCCGAGGAGCAGCGTCGGGTGATCCCCGTGGTGCGCGGGCTCGTGGCGGCGGGCGTGAGCGTGAGCGTCGACACCATGAACGCGGAGACGGCTCTCGCCGCGGCGGGGGCGGGGGCATCCGTCATCAACGACGTCTCGGGCGGCCTGGCCGACCCCGGAATGTACCGCGCCGTCGCCGAGACCGGGCTCACCTACATCGCCATGCACTGGCGTGGCCATTCCACCGACATGGATGCACTCGCCACCTACGATGACGTCGTCATCGATGTGCGCGAGGAGCTCAAGGCGCGGCTGAGCGAGATGATCGTGTCGGGCGTCGACCTGCGCCGCGTGATCCTCGACCCGGGGCTGGGCTTCGCGAAGCGACCCGAGCACAACTGGCAGCTGCTGGGTCGGCTCGACGAGTTGGGCAGCCTCGGGCATCCGCTGCTCGTGGGCGCCTCGCGCAAGCGATTCCTGTCGCCGTGGGGTGCCGAGCCGGCCGAGCGTGACGAGGCGAGCGCGATCGTGAGCGCCCTGGCGGCGAACGCCGGCGTGTGGGGAGTGCGCGTGCACGACGTCGCGAGCACCAGGGCGGCGCTCGAGATCACCGAGGCTTGGCAGAACGGACGAACCGACTCATGAACCCCCTCGACGAGATCACCCTCACCGGGCTGCGTGCGACCGCGTTCCACGGTGTGCTCGACCATGAGCGCCGCGACGGGCAGGTCTTCGTGATCGACGTGACGGTGATGCTGCCGCTCGGGGATGCCGCGACGACCGACGACCTCGCCCGCACCATCCACTACGGCGAACTCGCCGAGGAGGTCGTGGCGGCCGTGGAGAGCAACCCGGTCGACCTCATCGAAACCGTCGCCGAGCGCATCGCCACGGTCGTGCTCGCACACGAGCGCGCCATGTTCACGAGGGTGACGGTGCACAAGCCCCAGGCGCCGATCACCGTGCCGTTCGACGACGTGTCGGTCACGATCACCCGCGGACGCCCCGAGCGGCTCGCCCCCACGGGGTTCTCGCTGTGATTCGAGCCCAACGTCTGCGCGTGGAGTTTCCCGCGGTCATCGCTCTCGGCAGCAATCTCGGCGACCGCGAGGCCACCCTGCGCGCCGCCGTCGCCGACATCGCGGCGATCGACGGCGTCGTGCTGCTGCGAGCATCGAGCCTCTACGAGACCCCCGCTCTCAAGCCCGAGGGCATCGACACGGATGCCCCGGCCTACCTCAACGCGGTCGTCGCCGTGCGCTCGGCCCTCGACCCCCACGCGCTGCTCGCCGCGCTCCACGGCATCGAGAACGCCCACGGCCGGGTGCGCGACGTGCGCTGGGGGGATCGCACCCTCGACCTCGACCTCGTGAGCTTCGGCGGCCAGAGCATGGACAGCGCCGACCTCGCGCTGCCCCACCCCCGGGCGCACGAACGCGCGTTCGTGCTCGCACCCTGGCTCGAGGTCGAACCCGCTGCGACGGTTCCCGGCCGCGGTAGCGTGCGCGTGCTGCTCGACGCCACCGGTGAGTCGGCGTCGGTCTATCCCGCGGAGCCGCTGCTGTGAGCCGCACCAAGCCGTTGCACCTGGTGCTGTTGGCTGCGTTCGGAGCGGTGGCCGCATGGTTGCTCGAGACTGTGCTCGCGGCATCCGGTCGGGCGGTTCTGCTGCCCCCGGTGACCCTCGCGATCGCGCTCGTGCTCATCGGCGCGATCGTTGTGATCATGGCGCTACCGGTGCGGCGCGTCTCGCGGCGCGTGGAGGGTGCGAAGGTCGACCCGTTCTACGCGACGAGGGTCGTGATGCTCGCCAAGGCGTCGAGCCTCAGCGGGGCGCTGCTCGGCGGCGCGGGCCTGGGCATCGCCTTCTACCTTCTCGGGCGCGCGGTGCTGCCCGGGCTAGGCTCCATCACGATGGCGTTCGCCTGCGCCGCCGGAGCGATCCTGCTGCTCGTGGCGGGCCTGATCGCCGAGCACATGTGCACCATCCCGCCGGACGACGACCCGAAGAACGACGGTCGTCCCGACCCCAGAGGAATCTCGTGAGCCGACTCGAACTCGACGTCACCGAGTGGCGACGGGTCTCGCCCAAGTACGTGTGGGTCGACCTCGTCGGCATGCTCATCGCCGCCATCATCGTGGTGGGCGCGACGAGCCTGCCCGCCGTCTTCACCCACAACGTGTACCTGTTCACGATCCCCGCGTCGCTCGCCATCATCTTCATCATCGCCCTCGCGCTCACGCCCCGCCGGGTGCGAGCGATCGGCTACCAGCTGCGCTCCGACGACCTGCTCTTCCGCAAGGGGCTGATGTTCCAGCGCTTCGTGTCGGTGCCGTACGGGCGCATGCAGCTGGTCGACATCAACCGCGGTCCGCTCGACCGGGCGCTGGGACTCAGCGAACTCAAGTTCGTCACCGCTGCGGCCGCGACAGGAGTGGTGATCCCGGGGCTGCCCGAGGCCGACGCCGAGACGCTTCGCGACGAGCTCGTGGCGCTGGCCGAGAGCCGCCGGGCCGGACTATGAGCGAGGCGGCTGGCGCGACCCCGCCACCCGTGACGCCGGCGCCTGTGACCCCGGCGGTCGGCGCTGCCGGGCGGCTCGCCGACGGCGAGTGGCACCGACTGCACCCCGCGACCCCGCTGCTGCGCGGCGGCTTCGCGCTCGTGGCGATCCTCGGCGTGATCCTCGTGAACCTGCGCGACGTCTGGATTGACCTCATCATCGGCGGCCCCGACGGCGGCCCGCCCGACCCTCTCGTCTGGATCCTCGAACACGACTACGCACTGCCCGTGCTCGCGGCGATCGCCGCCGGTCTCATCCTCTTCATCCTCGGTTTCTACGTGTCGTGGCGCATGCACACGTTCCGCATCACCGACGAACTCGTGGAGGTGCGCAGCGGCATCCTGTTCCGCACCAACCGTCGAGGGCGGCTCGACCGCATCCAGGGCATCAACATCGCCCGCCCGTTCCTGGCGAGGCTCGTGGGAGCCGCGAAGCTGGAGATCAACGTGGCCGGGCAGGACGCCAACGTGCAACTCGCCTATCTCGGTTCGGCGGCCGCTGACGAACTTCGGCGGGAGATACTCGCGCTCGCGTCGGGGGTGCGGGCCGAGGCATCCGCTGCTAGAGGCGGGTCGGGTCTCGACACGCTCGACCAGCGGCGGTCGACATCCGGCTTCGTCGAGCAGCGGGTCAACGAGCTGCTTGCGCCCGAACTCGATCCGGATGCCGCGGCTCCCGAATCCGTCGTGCAGATGCACCTCGGTCGCCTGCTGGGCTCGCTCCTGCTCAGCGGAACGACCGTGTTCCTGCTGGTGGGCGCGGCCGTGGTCGCGACGATCATCACGCTGACCGGCGAGTTCTTCATCCTGTTCGCCGTCGTGCCGGGTCTGATCGGTGTTGCGAGCTTCTACTTCACCCGGTTCACGCGGTCGCTGCGGTACAGCATCGCGGCGACGCCCGACGGTGTGCGGGTGGGCTTCGGCCTGCTGTCGATCAGCAACGAGACCCTGCCGCCGGGGCGCATCCATGCCGTCTCGGTGAGCCAGCCGCTGCTCTGGCGAGCGTCGGGCTGGTGGGAGATCCGCATCAATCGCGCCGCCAACAGCTCGGCGCGCGGTGCCGCCGGGCAGGCGAACACCACGCTGCTGCCGGTCGGCAATCTCACCGATGTGCGCCGGGTGCTCGAACTGGTGCTCGTCGACCCCGCGCTCATCGAGCTCGTCGAGCGCGGCATGGTGTCGAAGGGCGGCGACGACGGCTTCGTGAACTCGCCCCGTCGCGCCGCGGTGGTGCGCTGGTTCTCGTGGCGGCGCAACGGCTTCGCGCTGGCGCCGTCTGCGGTGCTGCTGCGCTGCGGCGCGATCTGGCGCGAACTCGTCATCGTTCCGCAGGCCCGCATCCAGAGCATCACCCTGAATCAGGGACCGCTGGCCCGTCGACTGCGTCTGGCCGCGCTCACGGTGCAGACCGTCACCGGCCCCGTCTCGGCTCGGCTCGGTGCCATCGATGCCGAGAGCGCGGTGGGCCTGTTCGGTGACGTCGCGGATGCCGCCATCCGGAGCGCCACCAACGACACGAGTCACCGCTGGCGCGAGTCCCGCCCCGGCTCGGCCACCACGTGAGCACCCCCTCGGGCCGCCTCGGGGTGGGGATCGTGGGTGCCGGTCGCGTCGGCCCCGTGCTCGGTGCCGCGCTCGCTGGCGCGGGGCACGCGATCGTCGGCATCAGTGCAGTCTCGGAGGCGAGTCGGGATCGGGCCGAGGCGATGCTGCCGGGCGTTCCCGTGCTCGAGGTGCCCGACCTGATCGAACGCAGCGAACTGGTGATTCTGGCGGTGCCGGAGTCGGAGCTCCAGTCGCTGGTCGCCGGCCTCGCCGCGACGGGCGCTTGGCAGCCTGGTCAGCTGGTGCTGCATACCGCGCCCGGGGTCGGAACGTCGGTACTGGCACCTGCGATGGCGGCTGGTGCTATCCCGCTCGCGATCAACCCGGCCATGGTGTTCACCGGAACGAGCATCGACCTCGTGCGCCTGCGAGAGAGCTTCTGCGCGGTCACCGCGCCGACGCCGGTGCAGCCGATCGGCCAGGCCCTCGTCGTCGAGATGGGCGCGGAGCCGATCCTCATCGCCGAAGCCGACCGACCGGCGTGGGCCGAGGCGGTGTCCACGGCGACGAGCTTCTCGAGCGCGATCGTCGGCCAGGCTGTGGGGCTGCTCGGCGGCATCGGCATCGAGTCACCCGGCTCGGTGCTGGGACCTTTGGTGCGGTCATCCGTCGAGACGGCGCTGCAGAACGCCGTCGACCCCGGGCTCGGGCTGGTTGAGTAGCGGCGAAGCCGCGTATCGAAACCACCTCGTTGGGAAGCAGCGGTTTCGATACGCGGCTTCGCCGCTACTCAACCGGCCTACGCGGCTTCGCCGCTACTCAACCGGCCTACGCGGCCTCGCCGCTACTCAACCGGCCTCAGTGCCCGTCCTCCACCTGTAGCGCCGCCCACTGCGAGCGGATGACGCCGGCCACAGTCGCTGCCCCGCGCTCACCCATCACGATCGTGTAGTGGTTGACGTGCTCAACCTCAAGGATCGTCAGCTCCGGCACCCGCTGCTGCCAGCGCGCGAGCGCCTCGGGCGGGTAGAGCCCGGGCTTCTCGTTCTGGAGTCCGCGCGGCGCCGTGAGAAGGATCGCCCCACCGAGCGCCTCCAGCGCATCGACGACGACGTCGCCGCCGTACAGTTCGCGGGAGTCGTAGCGCATCGCGTCGGCCGAGGTGCGCGACTTCAGCTCGCCCGCGACGCTGGCCAGGTCGTAGTCCACGTACGCGTCGAGTTCAGCCGGGGCGTGCTCGGCGAACGCCGGGTGGCTGCGCCAGAACGCGCGGTACGCCTCGGGGCTCTCGAAGGTCATTCCGAGGCGCTCCGCCGCCGGGCCGAGAGTGCGGTCGAGGTCGTCGAGGGTCACTCCCGGCGGCAGCTCGAGCGGCAGGCCGCCATCCACGAGCAGCAGGCTGGAGACGCGATCCGGATGCCGGCGGGCCACGACCGCGGCGACGAACGCCCCCATCGAGTGCCCCACGATCTGCGCCTTCTCCACACCGAGGTGGTCGAGCGCGGCGACGACGTCGTCGGCGTGCCGGGCCATGCCCCACGGCCCCGGGAGGGTCGCGCTTGCGCCGCGTCCACGGAGGTCCGGCGCGATCAAGCGATGTTCGGGCAGCGCGCGGGCGACGGTGGCCCAGGCGAGGTGGGAGGCCGTGATGCCGTGGATCGCGAGAACGGGGGGCGAGGCATCCGCGCCCCAGATGCCGCCGTGGAGGAGACCTCCGACGACCGGTGCGTCGAAGTCACGATTCGCGGGGAAATTCATGAAGATCTCCTCCAACCTGAGAGACGATTCAGGTTACAGTTACAGTATCACCGTCACACCGTCGTGAAAGGAAGAACCAGCAATGTCGCTCTTCGAAGGAATCATCGCACGCACCGTGCCGACATCACGGCTGAAGGTCAACGTGCTCGAGCGGGCAGGACAGGCGACCGACGGTCCCGCGATCGTGCTCGTGCACGGCAACGTCTCGTCATCGCTGTTCTGGCAGGAGATCATGCTCCAGCTGCCCGCCGACCTGCCCGTCTACGCGATCGACCTGCGCGGCTTCGGTGACAGCGAGACGGCTCCCGTCGACGCGACCCGCGGGCTGCGCGACTTCAGCGACGACGTCGCCGCGACCATCGACGAACTCGGCCTCGGCGCCGTGCACCTCGTCGGATGGTCGATGGGCGGCGGCGTGGCGATGCAGTACGCGCTCGACCACCCCGTGCTCAGCCTCACGCTTCAGGCGCCCGTCTCGCCCTACGGCTTCGGGGGCACCCGCCTCGACGGCACCCGTATCACCGACGACGATGCGGGTGTCGGCGGCGGTGGTGCCAACCCCGCGTTCGTCGCCAGCATCACCGAACAGGACGCGGGCGCCGACAACCCGATGGCCTCGCGGGCCGTGTTCCGCAGCGCCTACGTCGCCGCCGGGTACACGAGCGACCACGAGGACACCTGGGTCGAGTCCATGCTCACCACGAAGACCGGCGACGCCAACTACCCGGGCACGGCCGCGGCATCCGAGAACTGGCCCGGCTTCGCGGCCGGCGACCAGGGCGTGCTCAACACCATGGCGCCGAAGTACTTCAACGTGTCGGGCATCGTCGACCTCGCAGTCAAGCCGCCCGTGCTGTGGATCCGCGGCGACTCCGACGCGATCGTCGCCGACGCCACCTTCTTCGACATCAACTACCTCGGTCAGGCCGGAGTCATCCCCGGCTGGCCCGGCGAGGATGTCGCCCCAGCGCAGCCGATGATCTCCCAGACCCGCGCAGTGTTCGAGAAGTACGCGGCCAACGGAGGCAGCTACAGCGAGCTTGTCTTCGAGAACTGCGGCCACTCGCCGCACCTCGAGTACCCCGACAAGTTCGTCACCGCCCTCGTGGAGCACGTGCGCGCGGCGGGCTGATCGACCCCCGGTACTATCGACAGGTGCCCGTCACCGTAGCAGCCACCGTCGTCGAGCTTCGAAGCCTGATCGGTGGGCGGAGGGTTGCGCTGGTCCCCACCATGGGCGCGCTTCACGACGGGCATCTGGCGCTGGCCGCGCGAGCCGTCGAACTCGTGAGCCAGGGCGTCGTGGATGTTGTCGCGGCATCCATCTTCGTGAACCCCCTGCAGTTCGGGCCGAACGAAGACCTCGAGAAATACCCGCGCACGTTCGACGAGGACGTCGCGAAGCTCGACGCCGCGGGAGTCGACTTCGTCTTCGCCCCGACCGTCGAGGAGATGTACCCGAACGGACCGCTCGAGACGAAGGTCACGGCCGGCGCCGTCGGGTCGATGTTCGAGGGGCGCTCGCGGCCCGGGCACTTCGACGGCGTGCTCACCGTGGTCAACAAGCTCCTGAACATCGCCGGCGCCTCCGCCGTGCTGTTCGGTCAGAAGGATGCCCAGCAGGCGTTCCTCGTGCAGCGCATGGTTCGCGACCTCAGCATGCCCGTGCGGGTGGAGATCGTCGAGACCGTGCGGGAGGAGTCGGGGCTCGCGTTGTCCAGCCGCAACCGGTTCCTCGACGCGAAGGAGCACCGGGCAGCGCGGGCGCTGTCGACCGCGTTGGAGGCGGCAGCGTCATCCGCCGACCGGGGCATCGATGCCGTGATCGCCGCAGCGCAGTCGGTGCTCATGGGGGAGAACCTCGTGGAGCTCGACTACCTCGCCGTGGTCAACCCGGCCACGTTCCTGCCCGTCGATGACGACTACCGCGGCCCCGCCCGCGTGCTGATCGCCGCGCGCGTGGGCTCGACCCGCCTCATCGACAACGAGCGCATCCGCCTCTAGCGGTGCCGCCTACCCCGCCCCGCTCCCACCCCGCCCCGCTCCCGAGTCGGGGCAAAAGGTGGCTTAGACGGTCTCCGCGGCAACCATTTGCCCCGACTCGCGCAGGGAGACTCCTCCTCCACTTCATGCAAGTCATCTAGGGATGCCGCCGAGTCGCCCCCTCGGCGCATACCCCGGCGCCGGCGTTGCCAGACTCCCGAGGTGTCACGCGCAGCGCCCCTCCCCGAGCCGCTCCAGAGGCGACCGTTCACCGTTGCCGACTCTCGCCTGCATGGAATCAGCAGACAACGCACTCGGGCGGCTGACCTGGCGGCACCTTTCCACGGCGTGCGCACCCCTGCGCGGGCCCTAAGTCTCATGGATCTTTGCTCCTCCTATCGACTGAGGATGCCCGAGGGTCATGTCTTCAGTCATGCCACCGCCGCTGCGCTGTACGGTATGCCGCTGCCCCGCACCATGGAGCTGTCGCTGACCCTCCACGTCTCCGTGCCCGCTGATGACTTTCCTCCTCAGGGCCGAGGGATTCGCGGCCATGCGACTGCGCTCGCCGACGGCTCTCGGACAATCCACGGGCTTCCGGTGGTCGGGCCCGGTGTTGCGCTCCTCCAACTAGCCACGGTCCTGAGCCACCGCGAGCTGGTTCGCGCCGGTGACTTTCTCGTGCGTCGGGAACAACCGCTGTGCGACTTGGGTGAGCTGCTTTGCCTTGCGGATGCCGCGGCGGGGGCGCGTGGCATCCGCGCGTTTCGCCGGGCAGTCGAGGCCGTTCGTGCCGGTACCGATTCCCCGCGGGAGACGGACACTCGCCTGGCGCTCCTCGACGCAGGACTTCCCGAACCGGTCATCGGCTACAGAATTCTCAATTCGCGGGGTGTGCTGGTCGCCACCCCCGATCTTGCCTACCCCGAGCAACGCGTTGCAATCGAGTACGAGGGTGCCGTCCACCGCGAGGCAGAGCAGTTCGCGTACGACATCCGGCGTCGAGAACTCATCGAAGATGAACGCTGGGCCGTCGTGCGGGTCATCTCCGAGCACCTCAGCACTTCGCGGGAGCGCGCCAACCTCGCCAATCGCGTCAGGAAAGCACTTGTTCGAGAGCAATAGGGCACGAGTCGGGGCATGTGGTTGTTTCACCCTCCGTGCGGACAACCACATGCCCCGACTCGACGCAGGGAGGAGCTGTGACGCCGCCCCGGTACGATTGACCCTCGTGACCGACGACACCGCACCCGCCGCCGAACTGACCGAGGCTGAAGTCTCCGAGCAGAAGGCCGTGCGGCTGGAGAAGCGTCAGCGGCTCATCGACTCGGGCGCCGGCGCCTACCCGGTCGGCGTGGGCGTCACCACGACCATTCCCGCCCTGCGGGCCAAGTACCCCGAGCTCGAAGCGGATGCCACCACCGGCGACATCGTCGGCATCGCCGGCCGTGTGGTGCACCTGCGCAACACGGGCAAGCTGTGTTTCGCGAGCCTTCAGTCGGGTGACGGACAGCGCATCCAGGCCATGATCTCGCTCGCCGAGGTCGGCGAGGAGTCCCTCGAGCGCTGGAAGGATCTCGTCGACCTCGGTGACCACGTATTCGTCTCGGGTGAGGTCATCTCGAGTCGCCGTGGCGAGCTGTCGGTGCTCGCGCGCGACTGGGCGATCGCCGCGAAGGCGATCCTGCCGCTGCCGAACCTGCACTCCGAGCTCAGCGATGAGCAGCGCGTGCGCAGCCGCTACCTCGACCTGATCGTGCGGGAGCAGGCGCGCTTCACCGTGCGCGCCCGGGCCGCGGTGAACGCGAGCCTACGCTCGACGTTCTCCGCGCACGAGTACCTCGAGGTCGAGACCCCGATGCTGCAGGTGCAGCACGGCGGGGCATCCGCGAGGCCCTTCATCACCCACAGCAACGCCTTCGACACCGAGCTGTACCTGCGCATCGCGCCCGAGCTGTTCCTCAAGCGCGCGGTGGTCGGCGGCATCGACCGGGTGTACGAGATCAACCGCAACTTCCGCAACGAGGGTGCCGACTCCACGCACTCGCCCGAGTTCGCGATGCTCGAGGCCTACGAGGCGTACGGCGACTACAACCAGATGGCCGACCTTACCCAGGAGCTCGTGCAGAACGCGGCCCGCGCCGTGTCCGGCGGACTCGTCGTCACCTGGGCCGACGGCACCGAGTACGACCTCGGCGGGCAGTGGGACCGCATCTCGATGTACGAGTCGCTCAACGCGGCATCCGGTCTCAGCGTCACGCCGCAGACTCCCGTCGAGGAGCTTCTCACTCACGCGGCCACGCTCGACATCGAGGTTGCGCTGCCCACCCACGGCAAGCTCGTCGAGGAGCTCTGGGAGCACTACGTCAAGCCGGGGCTCACGCGCCCCACGTTCGTCATGGACTTCCCCGTCGACACCAGCCCGCTCGTGCGCGACCACCGCTCGATCCCGGGCGTCGTCGAGAAGTGGGACCTCTACGTGCGCGGCTTCGAGCTGGCCACCGGCTACTCCGAGCTCGTCGACCCGGTCATCCAGCGCGAGCGCTTCGTCGCGCAGGCACTGCTGGCGAGCAAGGGCGACCCCGAGGCCATGCGCCTCGACGAGGAGTTCCTGCGTGCCCTCGAGCACGGGATGCCACCGACCGGCGGCATGGGGATGGGCATCGACCGCCTGCTCATGACGGTCACGGGACTCGGCATCCGCGAGACGATCCTGTTCCCGTTGGTGAAGTGAGCGCCGTGAAGTGAGGACTGACCATGAGTGACCTGAAGCTGCCCGGCGAGGAGAACAAGAAGAAGGGCGAGATCTCGTTCGCCCGCATCGCCATCTGGGTGATCGTCGGCGGGGTGGGGCTCTACCTGGTGATCTCCGGCGTCGTCGGCATCATCGTCAAGGGCCAGTAGTGGACCGTCGCACCTCGCGGCTCGTGATGGGCATCGCGCTCGGGGGCATCCTCATCGTGATCGCCATCGCGTTCCTCATCACCAGCTACGCTGGTTAGGTGCCTCAGGAAGTCTGGTCGAACGCGCTCTTCGCGCTAGCGCCGACCGTGCTGGTCGGTCTGGTCTTCTGGTTCATCATGGCGGCGATCATCCGTTCCGATCGCTCCGAGCGCTCGGCGAAGGCGAAGATCGAGGCCGAGGAACGTGCCAAGCGCGGTCTGCCGCCGAAGCCTGCCGCGTAGGCCGGTCGAGTAGGGCGTAGCCCGTATTGAGGCCTCTACCCTCTCGGCTTGAGTCGCACCGCCGGCAACTCCGGCGCTGGCAGCGCCCGGCCGTCGTAGCCGCGCACTACACCGAACCGGCCGTTGTCGTTGCCGCCTGCGATCACGTCGGACTGCCAGTCGGTGCGGAACTGCACGATCTCCTCGTGGCTGCGCCCGATGAAGTTCCACCACATCACGATCTGCTCGCCGAGGGGCACGCCGCCGATCAGCAGCAGGGTCGCGCCCGTCGGCCCGGCGGTGAGGGTCATCGTGTCGCTGCCCGGCGCGACATAGGCGAGATGCGACAGCGGCACCGGATGCCCGTTCAGAGCGATCTCGCCCGAGTCGAGCAGCACGCCGTGCTCGAAGTCGGGGCGCACGTCGAGCGTGACGGTGGTGCTCGCCGGAACGTCGAGCTGGGCGCCGAGCAGCTCGGTGAACACGCGCGCCGACGACGTGGAGCCGGCCAGCGAGCCGAGGAACACCCGCAGCGTCGCGCCCTCCACGACGACCGGCACGGGCACGTAGCTCTCGAAGAACGGGGCGACGTGCCGGTCGGGTTCGGGGAGGGCGATCCAGAGCTGGGCGCCGTGGAGAACGTCGGTCGCATCCGTCGCCACCTCGGAGTGGGCGATTCCGTTGCCTGCGGTCATCAGGTTGAGCTGGCCGGGATGGATGGGCGCGAAGGTTCCCACACTGTCGCGGTGGTCGATCTCCCCGGCGAACAGCCAGCTCACCGTCTGCAGTCCGGTGTGCGGATGCGGCGGCACATCCATGCCGGCACCCTCCTCAACCGGGTCGGGCCCGTAGTGATCGACGAAGCACCACGCACCGATCAGGGACCGCTGCTTCTGCGGCAGGGTGCGCCGCACCGGACGCGCTCGCGGACCACCGAGCGGCACCTCGCGCGGCTCGAGGATCTCGACGCCGGTCCCTGAGGCTCTCGAAGGGCCCTCGGAACCGCTCCCTTCGAGAGCCTCAGGGAGCGGTGGTTCCCGCAGTGACAGCTCATCCGGTTCGACCTCGAGGTTGCTCACCGCAGAACCGCATCCAGTTCGGTCAGGAGCAGCGTCGCATCCGCGGTGCTGAAGGGTAGGGGCGGGCGGATCTTCAGGGTGTCGTTCGCGGGGCCCGAGGCTGAGACGAGCACGTGCCGGTCGCGCAGTGCGTTCACGACGTCGAGCGCACGACTCTCGCTCTCCAACTGGGCGCCGATGAACAGGCCGACTCCGCGCACCTCGACGAACTTGCCCATGTTCGTCAGCGCCGCCTTCAGGTACTGGCCCATCAGCTGCGCAGACTCGATCAGCTCCTCGTCGCGCAGCACATCGAAGGTGGCCTGGGCCGCGGCGATCGACACCGAACTGCCGCCGAACGTGTTGAAGTAGCGCGAGTGCCGGTTGAACTCGTCGACCAGGTCGTGGCGGGTCATCACGGCGGCGATCGGCTGTCCGTTGCCCATGGGCTTTCCGACTGTCACCATGTCGGGCACGATGCCGTAGCGGTCGAAACCCCACATGCCCTGACCCAGTCGACCGAAACCGGGCTGCACCTCGTCGGCGATGAACAGGCCCCCTGCCGCGCGAACCGCAGCCACCGCAGTGCCGAGGTCGGCGACATCCGGGAGCACGCCGTCAGAGGCGAAGATCGTGTCCGCGATCAGGGCGGCCGGCCGGATGCCCGCAGCCGAGAACTCCGCGAGCGCCGCGGGCACCTGGCGGCCGAGGTCCGCAGGGTCGACCAGCCGCACCCAGCCGGCAATGGACTCGACGCCGCCGAGTGACGGCGAGATGGCGGCCACCTCGGTGGTGACTCCGTGGTACGCGTTGCTGGTGACGATGACTCCGGTGCCGCCGGTCACGAGCTTGGCGATGCGCAGCGCGAGATCGTTGGCCTCGGAGCCCGTGCACGTGTACATGATGTTGTCGATGTCGGGATGAAGCGTCGCCAGCAACTGCTCCGAGTACCGCACGACCCCGGCCGACAGGTAGCGGGTGTGAGTGGTGAGGGTGGCGGCCTGCTTGGCGATGGCCTCCGCGACCCGCGGGTGGGAGTGGCCGACGGACGGCACGTTGTTGTAGGCGTCGAGGTATTCGGTGCCCGCGGCATCCCATACTCTCGTGCCGAGGCCGCGCACGAGCTGCACCGGCTCACGGTAGAAGAGTCGGTAGGCGGAGCCCAGCACCCGAGCACGGCGGGCGACGAGGTCGCGCTCGCCCGGGTCCAGCTCGCCGATGCGGCTCGGATCGAAGTAGGTCGATGGTCCCGGCATCAGTTCTCCCCCGTGGTGTGCTGCTCCCGTGCCAGCAATCCTGACATCACGATGCGCTGCACCAGCCGCGCCGACACGAGGTCGGGAAGAATCGCCTTCTCCTCCGGGAGCAGGGGAACAACCGTCTCGAATCCGTCGATGAACGGCTGCACACCCGTGAGCAGGTCACCCTGCGGCGCGAGATAGGCCAGCGCCACCCCCAAGTCGCTCACGCGGGCCGCGTGCACCACATCGCCGAAGTCCAGCACGCCGACGACGTACCGCGGGTCGCGCTCGTCCACGAGGATGTTCGAGGGGTGGAAGTCGTTGTGGATCACTTGCTGCGGCAGCGTGTCGAGCAATGGCGCAACGCTGACCTCGAACCGGTCGATCACGTGGGCGGTCGCGTCGGTGGCGAGTTCGCGCAGCATCCCGAGGTGACGCAAGTCCCAGGCCAGGGCGCGGTGGGCGGCCGGATGCTCGAAGGTGCTGAGCGCGTGGTTGAGGCGACCCAGCATCACGCCCGACGCGTGCAGCTGCGACGGCGTCGGTTCCTGTCCCCGCGCGAGCTCGCCCGGCAGCCAGGTGAGCAGGCGCGCGGCGCGCCCCTTGATGAGCTGCACCGGTCTGCCGTCGAGCCCGAGCACGATCCTCTGCAGCGGGATGCCCGGGTCGGCCGTCGCCGCGAACGTCATCGCCGCGAGCTGCATCTCGATGACCGCAGGGTCGTCGGAGGGGTGGGCGACCTTGAGCGAGAACTGCTGTCCGCCCGCCGAGACCAGGAAGCTGTCGTCACGTTCGGTGGGCAGCGACTCGAGCTCGGCGGCGGGCAGCCCGTAGCGCTCGGTCAGAATGCGGGATGCCTCGGCGGGCGGCATCCGCTCGAAGGGTTCGACCAGCTGCTCCAGTACCGGATCCATCACCCCAGCTTAGGCAGGGGGTCGCGCGCGGTGGAGGGTCAGTTGCCGCCGGGTAGCACGAACTGGATGATCGCGACGATCGTTCCGGCGCCGACGGTCAGCACGATGAGGGCGATGATGACCACCCAGGTGATCGCCTTGCGGTTGCGCAGCTTGCCCAGGAAACCGACCGGGCGGGAGTCGTAGTCGTCGCTCATGTCAGCGAGCCTAGGGGATGGCGCCGGAGGGCGCGATCGCCCGTCACGCCTACGGCGAACACCGGACTATTCGCGCCTGCCCGTGGTTAGTCTCTTTACATCGGTACCGACCACGAACGGCGCCGGCCAAGGAGTAGAAGATGTTCGAGAGATTCACGGACCGCGCCCGTCGCGTTGTCGTCCTGGCCCAGGAAGAGGCCAAGATGCTCAACCACAACTACATCGGTACCGAGCACATCCTGCTCGGGCTCATCCACGAGGGTGAGGGCGTTGCCGCGAAGGCACTGGAGTCCCTCGGCATCTCTCTGGATGCCGTGCGCGACCAGGTGCAGGACATCATCGGCCAGGGCCAGCAGCAGCCGACCGGGCACATCCCGTTCACGCCGCGCGCCAAGAAGGTGCTCGAGCTGAGCCTGCGCGAGGCGCTGCAGCTCGGCCACAACTACATCGGTACCGAGCACATCCTGCTCGGGCTCATCCGCGAGGGCGAGGGCGTCGCAGCCCAGGTGCTCGTGAAGCTGGGCGCCGACCTCAACCGCGTGCGCCAGCAGGTCATCCAGCTGCTCTCCGGCTACCAGGGTAAGGAGGCGGTCGCCGTCGGCGGCAACGACGCCACTCCCGACAAGGGCAGCCAGATTCTCGACCAGTTCGGTCGCAACCTGACGCAGGCCGCTCGTGACGGCAAGCTCGACCCCGTGATCGGCCGCGAGAAGGAGATGGAGCGGGTCATGCAGATCCTCTCCCGCCGCTCCAAGAACAACCCCGTGCTGATCGGTGAGCCCGGCGTCGGCAAGACCGCCGTCGTCGAGGGGCTCGCGCTCGCGATCGTGCGCGGCGACGTTCCCGAGACCCTCAAGGACAAGCAGCTCTACACGCTCGACCTCGGCAGCCTCATCGCCGGCAGTCGCTACCGCGGTGACTTCGAGGAGCGCCTGAAGAAGGTCACCAAGGAGATCCGCACGCGCGGTGACATCATCACGTTCATCGACGAGATCCACACCCTCGTGGGTGCTGGTGCCGCCGAGGGCGCGATCGACGCCGCGTCGATCCTGAAGCCCCTGCTCGCCCGCGGTGAGCTGCAGACGATCGGTGCGACCACCCTCGACGAGTACCGCAAGCACTTCGAGAAGGACGCCGCGCTCGAGCGCCGCTTCCAGCCCGTGCAGGTGCACGAGCCGTCGCTGCCGCACACCATCAACATCCTCAAGGGACTGCGCGACAAGTACGAGTCGTTCCACAAGGTGTCGATCACGGATGGCGCGATCGTCGCCGCCGCGAACCTCGCCGACCGCTACGTGCAGGACCGCTTCCTGCCCGACAAGGCGATCGACCTGATCGACGAGGCCGGCGCACGCCTGCGCCTGTCGATCCTGTCCGCCCCGCCGGAGCTGCGCGAGTTCGACGAGAAGATCGCCGAGGTGCGTGGCCAGAAGGAAGGCGCCATCGAGGACCAGGACTTCGAGAAGGCCGCGAGCCTGCGCGACGAGGAGAAGAAGCTCCTCGGCGAGCGCCTGCGCCTCGAGAAGCAGTGGAAGTCCGGCGACGCCGGAACCACGGGCACGGTGGATGAGGGACTCATCGCCGAAGTGCTGGCTGCGGCCACGGGCATCCCGGTCTTCAAGCTGACCGAGGAGGAGTCGTCGAGGCTCATCTTCATGGAGAAGGCGCTGCACATGCGTGTCATCGGCCAGGAGGAGGCCATCTCGGTTCTCGCCAAGACGATCCGCCGCACCCGCGCCGGACTCAAGGACCCGAAGCGCCCCTCGGGCTCGTTCATCTTCGCCGGCCCCACGGGGGTCGGAAAGACCGAGCTCGCCAAGGCGCTCGCCGAGTTCCTCTTCGATGACGAGAACGCGCTCATCTCGCTCGACATGAGCGAGTACGGCGAGAAGCACACCGTCTCGCGGCTGTTCGGTGCCCCTCCCGGGTTCGTCGGCTTCGAGGAGGGCGGCCAGCTCACCGAGAAGGTGCGCCGCAAGCCGTTCAGCGTGGTGCTGTTCGACGAGATCGAGAAGGCCCACCCCGACATCTTCAACTCGCTGCTCCAGATTCTGGAGGAGGGCCGGTTGACCGATGGTCAGGGTCGCGTCGTCGACTTCAAGAACACCGTGATCATCATGACCACCAACCTCGGTACCCGGGACATCTCGGGCACGCCCATCGGCTTCACGTCGTCGAGCGACACCGCCACCGGCTACGAGCGGATGCGCGGCAAGGTCGTCGAGGAGCTGAAGAAGCACTTCAAGCCCGAGTTCCTCAACCGCGTCGACGAGACCATCGTCTTCCCGCAGCTGAGCAAGGACGAGCTGCTGCAGATCGTGGACCTCTTCATCAAGCGGCTCGGTGAGCGCCTGATGGACCGCGACCTCACTGTCGAGCTGACGGTTCCCGCCAAGGAGCAGCTCATCAAGGTGGGCTTCGACCCGTCGCTGGGTGCCCGGCCGTTGCGCCGCGCAGTGCAGCACGAGATCGAGGATGCCCTGAGCGAGAAGATCCTCCACGGCGAGCTGAACGCGGGCGACCACGTGCACGTCGACTTCACCGATGGCGAGTTCATCTTCACGACCGGTCGTCAGGCCGGACTCGAGGAGAAGGCGCCGGAGGCCGTCGAGGCGTAATCCACAAGGCCGGTTGAGTAGCCGACGGAGTCGGCGTATCGAAACCCCGTCGGGTTTCGATACGCGCTCCGCGCTACTCAACCGGCCTTAGTCTTTTCTCCGTGAGTTCCTTCCGCGTGCGCCCCGCCCGCACCAGCGACATCCCCGCGATCCAGGGTCTGGTCGAACCGCTCGTGCAGCGGCGCATCCTGCTCGGCAAGGATCGCGTCGTGCTCTACGAGGCAGTGCCCGAGTTCCGTGTCGCCGAGGACGAGAACGGCGCCCTCATCGGGTGCGGCGCACTGCACGTGATGTGGGAGGACCTCGGCGAGGTGCGCACCCTCGCCGTCACCGAGTCGTGGCTGGGTAAGGGTGTGGGCCACGCCCTCCTCGAGCAGGTCGAGACGGATGCCCGGGGCTACGGTCTCTCGCGGCTGTTCTGCCTCACGTTCGAGACCGACTTCTTCGGGCGACACGGATTCGAGCCGATCGCGGAGGACGTGGTCGCGGCCGACGTCTACACGCAGCTCGCACTCTCCCCCGACGAGGGCGTGGCCGAGTTCCTCGATCTGTCGCGGGTGAAGCAGAACACCCTCGGCAACACGCGCATGCTCAAGCGCCTCTAGGCACCGAGCGGCACGGTCGGGCCGCCCGGCCTAGGGGCACGCCGGGGAATCGCCGGGTCATCCCCAGCGGCGGCGCTTACCCTGAGGGCATGTCGACGTTCCGCAATCCGGTCGGCCCGCAGCCGCCCAGCGTCTACTGGCGCCGCCGCCTGGTACTGGGGCTCGGCTTGCTCGCCGTCATCATCATCATCGTGCTGATCGTGGTGAGGCCAGGTTCGGGTGCACCCGCCCCAACGCCGAAGCCCACCGGGTCCAACTCGGCGAGCCCCGCGCCGACCAACGCCGCAGGTCAGGTCGAGTGCGATCTCACCAAGGTCACGCTCGAGGCGACGACGGACTCGAACAGCTACGACCCGGGCGTGAACCCGGTGCTGACCTTCAGCCTCAAGAGCCTCATGACCGAGCCGTGCACGATCGCCGCCGGGTCCGATCTGCAGGAATTCCGCATCACCAGCGGCGATGAGCTGATCTGGAGCTCGAAGGACTGCCAGACCGGAGCGGTCGCGGCCAACGCCGTGCTGAAGCCGGGCATCCCGCTGCAGGGACCATCGGTCACCTGGGATCGCACCCGTTCGTCGACGGACACCTGCGACACCACCCGCGAGGAGGTCATCGCCGGGGGTGCGAGCTACCACCTCGAGGTTGTCGTCGGTGACCTGAAGTCCAAGAACGACACCCAGTTCCTGCTCAACTGATGCCCACCTTCCGTTCCGAGCCGCTCGAGAGCGCGCTCGCCGCTCAGGATGTCGCGGCCGTAGCATTCGCTCTGCGCAACGACCGCGTGGCGGTGCCGCTGATCCCGGGTGACGGCCCGCCGCAGGTGCGCGTCTTCCGCCGCGGCGAGGTGGACCGCTACATGCTGCTGCTGTTCTCATCGCTCGACAGCTACCAGACCATGCTTCCGGAGGAGTCGGATCTGACCGTCGCCGCCTACGACGCGGACGCCCTGCGGGACTTCCTCAGTCAGAACATCGGCGTGCTCGAGTCGGTCTGGTTCGACGTGGCCGGTCCGCACGCCATGCAGGCCGAGCCGCAGGATGTGCTCGACGCTCTCGAGCTCAGCGGCGAGTAGAGCCCCGGAGCGGGAGGCCTAGAGTCCCTCGAGGTGGATGGGCTGCAGGTCGTAGCCCGCCGTGTACTTGCGCTTCGGGTCGAGTTCGTCGATGAGTGCTACGAGGGCGCGCTGGATGTCGGCGAGCCTGCGCACGTCGCCCTTCGACACCAGGCTCATGCCCTCGTTCACGGGAGTGAACCAAGCCCGGAAGTTCTCGTCGTCGCGGTACATCCGCACGAACGTTGCGTAGCCCTTGACCTTGGGGATGCGCTGCTTGTTGACCACTTCCCACTCGCACATGAGTTCGCCGATCGCACGCTGCTCGGTGGTGAAGAAGAGGAAGCCCTCGCTGTCCTCGCTGCGGCGCAGAGTCTTCAGCACTCCGTCGATGAGCTTCTGCACCGAGATGTCGCGACCGCCCTCGCCGCTCGACGACAGCACGGCCTGACGGCGGGCCTCGATCCAGCCGAAGTAGTGGGCGAACAGGAACGCAGTGCTCACCAGGGCATAGTCGCCGTGGCTCTCGTACCGCTTCATGAGCGGCACCCATCCCGTCTCCACGATGTTGAAGATGCGCGACTGCAGTTCGGCCGCAGCCTGGGCGAGCGGCTCATACACGCGCTCGGCGGCTTTGAGGGCGGACTGTGCCTCGATACGCTCATCGCGCTCGTCTTCGAGCTGACGGTTGAGACGCGCGGTGCGTATCGAGAACCATCCCGAGAGGGCGACGCTCACCACGCTCAGCACGATCGCGAGCGCGGTCAGTGCGGTGTCGATCGTCATGCGTTGATGGTAGCGGTGAGGCTTCTGCTGGGGGTTACCAGAACTGGGGGTGTCAAGCGGGGTAGACAATACTTTCTGTCGAATAGGTTTGCCGGTTACGCTATGTGAGTGGATGACAACAACTTCGGGGTGCCGGCCGGGTGGTATCCCGACCCCCTCGGTCTTCCCCAGCTGCGCTGGTGGGACGCTCAGGCGTGGACCGAGCACACTTCCGAGGCGCGTGCACCCATCATCATCCAGCCCGCAACTCGTCTGGGCTACGCCGACGACGATCTGATCGCCGAGGAGTCCCGCCCCTGGGACGACCTTCCGTCGCGCCGTGAGCAGCGTGAACGCGAGCGCCAGGATTCGGGAGCCATCCAGCTCGACTACGAGTCCGATGTTCTGGAGTACCAGCCCGACACGGTCGACGACGAACTCAGCGCCCAGCCGCTGCTCGCGATGACGCTCAAGGAACTCGAGCCGCCGCTCACCGACACCGTCGATGAGGAGACGCCCGGACCGCGCCGCGCGAGCACTCACACCAATGCTGCGCCCGCGGCATCCACTCTTTCGGCGCTCGCCGAGGAGGAGGAAGCGCCCGCCCGCGCACCCAAGCGCATGGGCACCTACACGGCGGCCGTCTGGTTCATCGCCCTGATGCCCGCGATTCAGCTCGCGGTGAGCGTGCTCATGATCGTCGGCGGCCTCGGCAACAACTACCCGCTCTACTTGGTGGTGTGGTTCGCGCCGTACCTGCTCGTGATCGGTTTCGCCGCATTCGACCGGCTGGTGCTGACCCTCTGGGGTCACGAACGGCCGGCCAGCGCGTGGTGGGCCGTGCTCACCGAGCCGGTGTATCTGGTCATGCGTGCGATCCGCACCTACCGTCAGACCGGCAGGGGGTTCGCGCCGCTGGCCGCATTCGTCGGCTCTGCCACCGCAGTACTGGCTGGCGTGCTCGTGCTGCCCGGTCTCGTGATCGCCGCCATCCCCGGCGCCTTCGCCGAAGAGGCGGCCCGCTCTGTTGAGTTGGATGCTGCGGCTCTCGGTGCCACCTTCACCGTCGAGTGCCCCGCCCCGCCTCTGGTCATCGGCGACACCTTCGCCTGCATCGGCACCAAGGCGGACGGCACCTGGGACTCGATCTCGGTGCGCCTCACCCGCCAGTCCGGATGGATCGACTGGCGCGTCGAGGACTGGGGCCCCGCGATCATGGTGGGCAACTAGAAGTCGGGTACGTCGACCCGTTCCACCGTCGAGCCCGCGAACGCGAGCCGCAGCGCCTCCCGCAGGTGCACGGTCTCGCTGTCGAGCACCTGGCTGAAGCCCAGTCGTTTCGCTTCTGACGACCGCTGCTTGGCGGATGACGCGGGCCGGATCTCCCCGGCGAGGCTGATCTCCCCGACAGCCGCAAGTGTCACGGGGTAGGCCTTATCGCGGTAGGCGCTCGCGATCGCGAGGGCGATGGCGAGATCGGCGCCCGGCTCGGTGAGGCGGATGCCGCCGACCGTGGACACGTACACGTCGAAGCTCGACAGCGCGAGGTTCGCGCGCCGCTCGAGCACGGCGAGCAGCATGGCCACGCGCGAGGAGTCGACGCCGTTGACCACGCGCCGCGGCTGGGGCGCCTGAGTCTTCACGATGAGTGCCTGCACCTCTACCGGCAGCGCACGCCGGCCCTCGACGGCGATCGTCACGCAGGTGCCGCTCACCGGCGTGCGGGCGCGGGACAGGAACAGCCCGCTCGGGTCGGCGACCTCGGCGATGCCGTCTCCGGTCATCTCGAAGCAACCGACCTCGTCGGTCGGTCCGAACCGGTTCTTGTGGGCGCGCACGAACCGCAGGGCCGTCTGACGGTCGCCCTCGAACTGGAGCACGACATCCACGAGGTGTTCGAGCAGGCGGGGTCCGGCGATCGTGCCGTCTTTGGTGACGTGGCCGACGAGCAACACGGGCAGGTTGCGATCCTTGCTCACGCGAATCAACGTCGATGCCACTTCGCGCACCTGCGATGGGCCACCGGCCAGCCCATCCGTCAACCCGGATGACACGGTCTGCACGCTGTCGACGATCACGAGCTGGGGCTGCACCTGGTCGATCTGGCCGAGGATCGTGGCGAGATCGGTCTCAGCAGCGAGAAACAGCGAGGGCTGCAGGGCGTGCGTGCGCTCCGCCCGCAGCCGCACTTGGCTCACGCTCTCCTCCGCGCTGACGTAGAGAACCCGCTGACCGGATGCCGCGGCTCGCGACGCGACTTCGAGCAGCAGCGTCGACTTGCCGACCCCCGGTTCGCCGCTGAGCAATATCGCCGCCCCCGGGACCACGCCACCCCCGAGCACCCGGTCGAACTCGGCGATTCCGCTCGGCCAATGTGCGACGGACTCTGCGCCGATCTCGGTGATCGAGCGTGCTTGGCTGCGCGGGGCGACGGCGCTGACGCGCTGGGTGGGCGCCGTGGCATCCACGACCGTGTTCCACTGCTGGCACTCGCCGCACTGGCCCACCCACTTGAGGCTCGTCCAGCCGCACTCGGTGCAGCGGAACTGGGTGGTGGGGCGTGCCATGCGGCAAGCCTACGGTGGGGTTGCGACACTGTCCCGAAGGACCTTCGGCCCTAACCCGTGTCGCGCGCTCGGCGCACGCTGGTGGCAAGTACAGCGCCGTCTGCGGAGGAGATTCTCATGGGCACGATCATGGTCGGAGTCAGCGAAAGCACGTCGGGGCATCCTGCGATCGGGTGGGCGATCCGCCACGCGAGGCGCCGCGGCGACACCGTGGAGCTGGTGCACGTCGTCGACATCACGTGGACCACCATCCCGGTCGACTGGGCGGAGTCCGCCCTCCTTGCAGCCGAGGAGGCCGTGCGTGGGGAAGCACAGCGGGCCAGCCTCATCGACCCGAGCGTTGCCGTGCACTCGGTCGTGCTGATCGGCTCCCCGACTCGCCTGCTGGCCGAGCACGCGGCCAGCGCCGACCTGCTCGTCGTCGGAACGCACTCGCGACGGGCCGCCAGTGAGATTCTTCTGGGCAGTCAGGCCACGCGCATCGCGGCGGCCGCGAGGTGCCCCGTCGCGGTGATCCCGGCTGCAGGCCAAGAGGGCACGGGAATCGTCGTCGGCGTCGACGGATCCGAGGCCTCGGCCGCGGCCGTCGCATTCGCGGCCGCCGAGGCTGACAGGTACGGCGAACCCCTCACGGCGATCTACGCGTGGAGCGCCCCCGAGCCGTGGGGCATGGGGGAGAGCGCCTGGCCGACGTCGCCTGTGGAGGAGGATCGTCGCATCCTCGCCGAAGCGGTCGCGGGTCTCGCCGACCAGTACCCCGACCTGCGTGTGACGGCCGAGGTGGTGGGAGGCCGGCCGTTGCCCGCTCTCTACGCCGCCAGTGTTGGGGCACGGATGCTCGTGGTCGGCACCCACGGCAAGCACGGTTTCTCGAAGGCCCTGCTCGGCTCCGTCAGTGAGGATCTCGTGCTGTCGCTGCCCTGCCCGGTGGTGGTGGTTCGCGCCTGACCGGGCGGATGCCGCGTGCTGGAGCTGCAGCCGCTACTTTCCGAACAGGCGCGAGAAGAAACCGGTGCTGGGCTCGTTCTCGTGGCCCTGGCAGCGCTGCGACTGGGGCACGCCCTTCATCACCTGGTCGACGTGCTGACCGCAGCCCGTCCAGGTCGTCTTACCGCACTTGCGACACGTTACTGCCGAACACATGATTCCTCCTGAGGTGGTCTGAATGACTACCTCCAGTATACCCCGGGGGGTATTTAAACACGAATCAGGCGAGGGAGAGGAAGAGCTTCTCCAGCTTGGCCTTGTCCAGCTCGGGGTCATCCTGTCGCACGCACTGCTCGAGGGTGCTGGCGATGATCGCGAAGCCGGCCCGGTCGAGCGCGCTCGAGACGGCCGCGAGCTGGGTGACGACGCTCGTGCAGTCCTTGCCCTCGTCGATCATGCGGATGACGGCGGCCAATTGGCCCTGCGCGCGCTTCAGACGGTTGAGTACCGGCTTCATGTCGTCGGGGTTGAGATCCATCGTTCCTCCAGGTCGGATTCGAGCTTTCATAATACCCCTATCGAGTCATACCCTGCGGGGTATAGAACCGCACTATACGACGCGGCCGCCCGGTCGCGTCACGCCTGGCGCTGGAACGACGCGAGGTGGTTCTCGGAGCCCGACAACAACCGGTCATAGACGCTGATGACATCCGCCTCGTCTTCGGCCGCCATAGCGACGGTGAGGTCGGCGATGTCCTTCTCCTCAATGAGGATGCCCACCTGCATCGCCTCGGCGAGGCTCGTAGTGCCTCGGGCGATCAGGTCGTTGTAGAGGGACTGCAGGTCGGGATCGACGAAGACCCCCACCTCCGACGACCTCGGGTCGGCAATTCCGTGAGCATCGAGCAACGGCACCAGGAGCCCCTGATGGGTAGTCTCGCTGTCCGAGATGTTCGCGAAGATATTTGCACCCCAAGTTGATTCGAGGGTGACGTAGACGTCGTGAGCGAGCTTCTCCTCCTCGATGATGAACAGCAACGACGCGGCCGTGTCGTATGGCTCCGCCGTCGGCGTGCTCGGGGCGGTCGGCGTGCTGGGCTCGGCCACGGGAGCCGAGGCTGAGGGCAGCGACTCGACGGGAGTCGATGCGGGAGGGTTCATCAGAGCGACCGCGGTCAGCGCGCCCCCCACCACCAGTACTCCTGCTGCGACCGAGATGATGACAGTACGGTTCGTCATGCGAACGCCGGCTTTCTAGTGTCGGAGCGGGCGGACGTGCCCGCGCTCCAGGTGAGATATCCGCCGTCGAGGTTGACGGCGTCCCGCCCGAGTTGGGCGAGCAGGCGCACCGCCGTGTGGCCGCGTTGGCCCACCTTGCAGTGCACGATCAGGCGTCCGGCGGGGAGCTCGCCGAATCGCTCACGAAGGTCGTCGAGGGGCACATTGATCGAACCGGGGATCGCCCCGTCGGCGTACTCGGCAGGGGTGCGCACATCAACAAGGGTTGCGCCGGCGTCGATGGCAGCCTCAAGTTCGTGCCACTGGATCGACCCAGTCAGACCATCGAGCGCGTTGAGAGCGACGTAACCGAGCATGTTCACCGGATCCTTGGCCGACGAGAACTGCGGCGCATAGGCCAGTTCGAGGTCAGCGAGCTCGGAGGCGGTGATGCCACCGGCCATTGCGGTCGCGACGATGTCGATTCGCTTGTCGACGCCATCACCTCCCACGCCCTGTGCGCCGAGAATCTCGTCGGTCGCCGCGTCAGCGATGAGCTTGAGTGACATCGTCTCGGCGCCCGGGTAGTACCCGGCGTGCGAGGCCGGGTGGGTGTGGAACACCCGGATCTCGCGGCCTCGCGCCCGCAGCAGCTTCTCGTTCCAGCCGGTGGCGGCGATCGTGAGACCCATCATGCCGACGACGGCGGTGCCGAGCGCGTCGCGCACGATGATCGTCTTTCCGGAGATGGCGTCGGCGACCAAGCGTCCGTGCCGGTTGGCGAGACCCGCGAGTGCGACCAGACGCTGCTCACCGGAGATGGCATCGGTCTTCTCGACCGCGTCGCCGATCGCGTAGATCGAGGGGTCGCTGGTGCGCAGCTGGTCATCCACCCGGATGCCGCCGCGCTCGCCGAGCTCAAGGCCGGCTCCCACGGCGAGGGATGTCTCGGGCCTCACGCCGATCGAGGCGATCACGAAGTCAGCCCCGACAACGCTGCCGTCGCTCAGCACGGCGTTGTCAGTCCCGAGCTCGGTCACCTGCGTGCCGAGCCTGACGTCGACCCCGGCCTCGCGCAGTCGCTCGGCGACCGGCCCAGCCATCTCGAGATCGAGCGGAGGGAGTACCTGATCGCCGAGTTCGACGAGGGTGACGTCGAGGCCGCGGTGAACGAGATTCTCGACCATCTCTACGCCGATGAACCCTGCACCGATCACCAGTGCGCTCTGCGGCGCTGACTCCAGCTGTGCCATGGCGGCATCCACGTCTTCGATGTCGCGCAGAGTGAGCATCCGCTCGCCCCCCGGGATCGGCGGACGTACGGGTGTGGCCCCCGGTGAGAGCACCAGGGCGTCGTATGGCTCGACGCTGTCGACGCCCGTGATGAGGTTGCGCACGTGCACGGTCTTTGCGGCACGGTCGATGCCAGTCACCTCCGTGTGCACGCGCACGTCGAGGGCGAAGCGGGCACCGAGTGAGGCGGGAGTTTGCAGCAGGAGATTGTTGCGCTCGCCGATCACTCCGCCGAGGTAGTAGGGAAGGCCGCAGTTGGCGAACGAGACGTGACCGCCGCGTTCGAGCACGACGATGTCGGCGTCTTCACTGAGGCGGCGAAGGCGGGTAGCTGCGGACATTCCGCCCGCAACCCCGCCGATGATGATGATGCGCTGGGCTGTCATGCTGCCAGTCTATATACCCCCGGGGGTATCCGCAAGGAGGGGGCGGGTTAGCATGAGGCATGGCAGCCGACTTCGATCCCCGGTTCGACCCCGCGTTCCAGCGAGGGTACGACGGGCGCACGCCCGGGCCGGTGGTCGAGCCTGTCCGCCCGGTGGTCGAGCGAGTCGGTTCGGTGGTCGAGCCTGTCGAGACCCCGCCCCCGCCGGTCGAGCTTGTCGAGACCTCTGCCGAACCCCTCCGCTACGAAACTCGCGGCAACCCGTGGCTGCGCGCACTGTGGGTGGTCGCCGCGGTCTTCACAGTCGCCGGGCTGCTGGCGGCGTACATGTCCCAAGCCATGATGCAGGGCGCGAACACCAGCTCGGCGATCGACTACTACGTGCTGCCCCTGACGGTGTCGCAGCTGGCCCCGTGGTTCACCGTCACCGGGCTGTTCGCGGGTGTGGCGGCTCTGGTGCTCAATGCGATCCGGTGGCGCCCGGAGGCTCAGTGAGAGTGACCCTGGCCCTGCTTGCCGGTGCGGTCGTTGCCCTGGGCACGGGAGCCGCGTGGCTCGTGGCCGACGTGGCGGACTGGTTCGGGCATCCGATGGCCATCTCCAGCTTCGCTGGGCTGCCGGTGTTTCGGGATGCCGCCGGCAACCTGGCCATGTACGAGCCGTACCTGCCGGGGCCGGCCTTCACCCTCATCGGATTCGGCATCGTGCTCGTGCCGATCGCCCTGATCTACGCCGCCGCGCGCTGGCGCCGCCGGGTGTACTAAACTCTTCCCCGGAACCGTGTCCGAGCGGCCGAAGGTGCAACTCTCGAAAAGTTGTGTGGGTGTTGAGCCCACCGTGGGTTCAAATCCCACCGGTTCCGCCAAGCGAATGCCCCGTAAATCCCAGTGATTACGGGGCTTTTCCGCTCTTTAGGCGTCGGTGTGATCTATCAGGACATCCCTGACAGTTCTGCCTCACCACATCCCTGACGCTTCGGGGCTGTTTGGTCTTGACACTTCAGGCTCGATGTTTGAGGGATGAGCCGTGTTGAGCCTGTTGATCCCCGTGTCCGTCTTGCGATCGTGCAGTGGCCTTCCGATGCGCCGCGGGGTGCGGTGACGACGTTTTGCGCGGAGCACAACATCTCGAGGGAGAGCTTCTATGCGATCCGCAAACGCGCCCTGATTGATGGGCCGGCGGCGGCATTGGAGCCTCGGTCCAGGCGGCCGAGGCGAAGCCCGTCGCAGATCACGGACGACGTCGTCGAGCAGGCGGTCGGGGTTCGAGCGGCGTTGGAGCGCTCCGGCCTGGATCACGGGCCGATCAGCGTCCACGAGAAGATGCTTTCGCTCGGGATGGCTACGCCGTCGACGGCGTCGCTGTCTCGGATCTTCCGAGATCAGGGAGTGGCAAAGGTCGAGCCGCGCAAGAAGCCTCGGGCTTCGTATCGCCGGTTCGTCTATCCGGCGCCGAACGCCTGCTGGCAGCTGGACGCGACCGAATACGTTCTGACCGGCGGTCGCAAGTGTGTCATCTTCCAGCTCATCGACGACCACTCCAGGCTGGCGATCGCCTCCCACGTGACCTGGGGAGAGACCTCCGAGGGAGCCATCGCTGTCGTCAGCAAAGGCATCGCCGCTCACGGTGTTCCGCAGCGTTTGCTCTCCGATAACGGGGCGGCGTTGAACCCGTCCCGCCGCGGAGTGCTGGGCCAGCTCGTCTCTTATGTCACCTCGCTGGGCGTCGAGGCGATCACCGGCAAGCCCTACAAGCCGACGACGCAGGGCAAGAACGAGCGGTTCCATCAGACCCTGTTCCGGTTCCTCGACAAGCAACCGCTGGCCTCCACTCTCGAGGAGTTGCAGGGTCAGGTTGATGCGTTCGATACCATCTACAACGCCGAGCGCCCCCACCAGAGTCTTCCCGGGAGGATCACCCCGCAGCAGGCCTGGGACGCGACACCGGTCGTTGCCCCACCACGGCCGACCCCACGTCCAGCGACCGTGGTCACGCCCGACGGGATCCGGATGACGCGCATCCGCGACACTGGCACCGTCTTCCGCCGCGGCACCCGATTCCACGTCAGCCGAACTCTGGCCGGCAACCTCGCCTACCTCGTCGAAACCGACACCTCGCTGCTCGTCTTCGACGACCAAGGCACCTTGCTCATCGAGCATCCCTGGCCGGCACCGGGCACCAAATACGTCGGCAGCGGCCGACCCCGCGGACCCCAAGGACCACGCCGAATCCGATGAGTGTCAGGCATGTCCTGATACATCAACTGTCAGAGATGTCCTGATGCAGTTTCGTCAGGGATGTCTTGATACATCACATCTTTAGGCGTCGGCTTCTGTGTCGGTTGCCCACACTTTGCCCACATTTGAAGCGAGACGTGCGCTATTCAGGGCGTCAGCGACGTTGTCAAGGTCGTCGTCGAACAGGTCGGCATAGACGTCGAGAGTCATCGCAGCGGAAGCGTGGCCGAGCATTCTCTGAACTGCTTTGACGTTCGCGCCAGCGGATACAGCAAGGCTCGCCGCTGTATGCCGAAGGTCATGGCGCGTGAGGCTCTCGGGGAAATCGGGGTCGAGTTCGCGCGATGCAGCAATTGCTCTCACCCACCATCCGTTTCGTGGGTCGGGCGGACGCAGGAAGTTGGTGCCGTCGCCGAAGAGAAGGTCGACCTTTGACTTGTTCTTTGACTCGTCGGCGAGCCGATCTGCAAGGAAGCTTGGATAGGGCACGCTTCGAGACTCATGCGACTTCGGTGTACCGACGATGATCGCTCCGCCGACCATGACCGCGTTGCGCTGCACGTTGATTCTGCGCCGAGCTGTATTTGAATCACCATGTCAGCGATCGCACCCCCTCATACTCTTCTATGGATCGCCTATAAATGGTTGCAGATAGCTCGATCTGTATGCTAAAATAGGCGCATGTCAACGGCGAGCTTGCCAGCCCACGCGTTCTCGCAGTCCGAGGCGAGCCGTGCGGGAATCGACTCAAGGCAGCTCTACCGGTTGCTGGAGAAGCAGCAGATTGAGCGCATTAGTCGCGGGTTGTATCGGCGCACAGACCTTCCGGTTGCCGATCTCGACCTGACCGAGATCGCGGGCCGTCGTCCTGATGCCACTATCTGTTTGGAATCGGCTCTTTCGCGTCACGAGCTGATCGATGCTATTCCGACGCTGACTGACATCGCGATTCCGCGAGGCCAGAAGCCCGCGAAGACCCAGGCTGCCGTTGACTGGCACCTGTTCGACCGCGCAACGTTCGAGATAGGCCGCACGCTCCTCGAGATGGAAGACGCGGGCCCGAGTATCGGCCTCTACTCGGCGGAGCGTTCGATAGTCGATGCGTTTAGGTTGCGCCACTCGGCTGGCTACGAGACTGGCATCGAGGCGCTGCGCAATTGGTTGAAGCGTCCAGGATCCCAGCCGGCCAAGTTGTTTGAGATCGCACAGCAGCTACCACGAGCGACCGGCCCGTTGCGAACAGCGCTGGAGATCCTGACATGACCCCTGAGCAGACCTTCACTGCACTGCAACGGATCGCGCGACAGCAAAAGCGCGCCGTCCAGGAGCTTCTCACCCTCTACGTGCTGGAGCGATTCTTGGCACGCCTGGTCGAGTCCACCTACGCGGACTCGTTCGTGCTGAAGGGTGGAGTCCTGCTCGCCGGATACGGCCTCCGCCGCCCGACAAGAGATGTCGATATGCAAGCCATCGACTTCGTTCTCGACGAAGAGCACTGCCGACGGGTGATCGCAGCGGTAGCCGCTGCAGGCGCGGACGATGGTGTGGCGTTCGAGGCGATCCCGACTCGCATCGAACAGATTCGGGATGAGGAGGAGTATTCGGGGTTGCGGGTGCATGTCAGGGCGCAGCTATACCGAGCGCAGATTGCGCTCAAGCTCGACATCAGCACGGGTGATCCCATCTCGCCGAACGCACAGGTCGTGACGATGCCGCGCATCCTTGGCGGAGAGTTCACGGTGATGGGGCATCCTCCCGAAACGGTCATCGCAGAGAAGGCTGTGACAATCCTTCAACGAGGTGCAACAAGCACGCGATGGCGCGACTACATGGACTTGCGATCACTCGCCTTCAGCCGGGACTTCAGCGCGGGAACATTGCGTAGGGCGATCGAGGAAGTCGCGAAGCACCGGAAGGTCGAACTCTCCGCGCCGTCAGCATCGCTCAAGGGACATGATGAGCTTGCGCAGCAGAAGTGGGCAGCGTGGCGCAAGAAGACGGACGTCGAAGACATCACGCTGGCAGTCCTGAGTGATCAGCTGGTCGAAGTGTCCCAATTCCTCGACCCGATATTCGCGGGCGAGCTACGTCTCGGCACGCAATGGGATCCGGTTTCTTGGACCTGGAGCGCACACAAGAGTCGATGACCAGCGCCCGGAATACTGCTCTGCGCACGCTATACCGACAGTTTGTGAAAATTCAAGGTCGAAGATCGACTGGATTAGTACTTCTGTGAGGTGTAGCCCGAGACTCGGACTCCTCCGTCCCGGTGACTTCGGCGATCGGCAGCCTAATTGTCAGTCTTGTGCCTGTTCCTTCGGACGAGGTGGCCTCGACGGTGCCGCCGTGTCTGGTGATGATTTCTCGCACGAGTGCAAGGCCGATGCCGGATCCGGGGATTTGTCGGGCGGCCCGTCCCCGCCAAAGCCTCTCGAAAATGTGCGGCAGTTCACTCGCGGGAATGCCCGCCCCGTTGTCTGCGATTTCAAGCACCGTTCGGTCGTACTCTTCGGTCAGTGTGACGGTCAGGGTATCGCCTGGGCTGCAGTAGCGTGCTGCATTTGCCAGAAGGTTGCCGATCGCCTGGTGAAGGCGATCGGAGTCAGCGCGTACGATCATGGGGCCAGCGATGTTCACGGCGGTGTGCAACCCTGCTGCGCGCAGTTGCGGCTCGTGTAACGACAGTTCATCCAAGGCGACTTGCGCGAGATCAACGGTAGCGACTTCCAGCGAGGGGCCAGCGGTTTCTACGGCCGAGAGTTCCGCGAGGTCTGCCACCACCCGTCCGAGTCGGAGCGATTGGTCGTGAAGACCGGCGAGGGTTTTCGGTGTTGGTTCCGCTAGCCCGTCACGGAGTTCTTCGAGGCCAGCCTGAAGTGCGGCAAGTGGCGTCCTCAGTTCGTGGGCAACATCCGCCGTCAGGTTCCTGCGATCCCGGTCGGATCGAACGACTTCGTCGGCCATGCCGTTGAACGCTACGGCAAGGTCCCCGAGTTCTCCCGGAGCTTGCACTCGTGCTCGCGATTGGCGATCCCCCGCTGTGAATTGATGAGCCGCCTCCGTCATCGTGCGGATCGGGCCTATCAGCAGCCGCGTGACCACCCAGCTGACCACGAAGGCGACAACTAGCGCGACGATTGCAGCGAGACCGATCCATGTCCACGCAATATCGAGTACGTGGGATGCGGCCATCGCCGGGAACACGGCTTTCACCGACCCGACCTGTTCGCCGCGAACGACTATCGGCGCGACGACGGCTTCGGAGTTCATCGCCATGCCCATGCCATTTGCGGACCCCATACCGGGGCCAGTGGATGCCACCGTCGAGCCTGTGGCGTCGAGGATGGTCACCCGCGCGGACGCTGCGTCGCCGATGCTTATTACCCGGCTGAGGTCGGCCCCCATCCACCCTCCTGCCGCTTCGAAGGCGGCGGCTGCCGCAACTGCCGTGGTGTCCGCGACTCGTTGCTGGTCGGCTTGCTGGCCGGCTTGCACTCCCCGGTCGACGCCGATGAGCGACGCTCCGGTCAGAACGAGCACGGACGATACGGCAACTAACGCGAACGCGAGGAGGAGCCGTGTCCCCAAGCGCCCCAGACCGAAAACCGTCATTCTCGAGGGACCAGTCATCATTGAACCTCGTCTCGCTGGAGGCCCAAGCGATAGCCGACGCCCAGCACCGTTTCGATTACGTCTGCGCCGGCCGAACCAAGCTTCCGGCGAAGGTTCTTGATATGCGAGTCGATCGTGCGTTCGTAGCCTTCGTACTCATACCCGCGCACCCGATTTACCAGTTCGTACCGTGAGTAGACCCGTCCGGGTGCGGCGGCGATCGTTGACAGCAGGCCCCATTCGGTGGGTGTCAGGTCGAGCAGCTTTTCGTCGAGCCAAGCGCGGTGGGAGGTCTCATCGATCCGCAAACGGTCTTGCCCATAGCTCGCGGGGCCGCTATCGAGGGTCTTCTCACTGAGACGGTGCAAGACGGCCTGCACGCGAAGAACAACTTCATGAGGGCTGAAAGGTTTGGTCACGTAGTCATCTGCGCCCAGTTCGAGTCCCCGAATGCGGTCTTCGGTCGTGCTGCGGGCAGTCAGCACGATTACCGGGAGTGTCTCGAGCAGATGGATTTCTCGAAGAAGGTCGGTCCCGTCGATGTCCGGCAGGCCAAGATCGAGAAGCACGAGGTCGGCTGAGGCAAGAAGTCGCAGTGCCTCTGCGCCTGACGCCGTGGTCAGCACGGAAAGCCCGGCCCGCTCCAGATAGCGGCGCAGTACCTCGCGAATGTCACGCTCATCTTCGACGATCAGCACCGTAGGCATGCCCCAGCCTAAGCCGCTAGATGCATTGGACAATCTTCACTCCCGATCTGAAGTCACTCCCTGCCGATGTCTCGAACCCGTCTAGCAACCGTCGGCCCCGGGCGAATTGGGTTCACACCCGGGGGCTCGACGGCCATCTATAGCGATCAGTGATTCATGCCGGAATTCATCCCGGAGGCCCCGAACCAGTCGGAGAGCCAGCCGCGCATCGTCATGATCTCCGTGCGCTGGGAGTCACGGATGGTCTGAGCGAAGGGCACCACCTCCGCGTGGTCGGCCAAACCCGCACTCAGGAGCTGCTGCGACATCATCACCGCGGCCATGTGGTGCGGGATCATGTCTTCGAGGAACGCCCGATCAAGTGCGTCGCCCCGTAGTCCGGTGAGGTCGCGCATCATCGGCGTATAGTCGACTGTGGTATCACGGCCCGGATACCACGCGGTCAGCCACGAGCGCATCTGGTTGACTTCCCGGGTTTGCGTATCGATGATCTTCTGGGCGAATTCGCGCATCTCTGGGCGATCGGTTCCAGCCTTCAGCACCTCAGCGGCCTTGATCGCCTCTTCGTGGTGCGGAATCATCATCGTGAGGTAGCTGAACTCGTCAGTGACCTTCATGTCCGACATCCCCGACATTCCGCCGGTCGAACTCATGCCTCCAGTCATCCCGTCGGTCCCGTTCATGCCCGCAGGCATCCCGCTGAACTGAGTCGTTTCGACCGCGCCGTTCGCCAGTCGGCCCACGTTCGCGGCGGCGACGCCGATCCCTGTTCCAGCTAGTAGCGCACCAACGACTGCGCCGATGACAATGTTTCGTTGCCTTGACATCGAATCCTCCTGTTATCTGTCCTGTTGCTGGTCCTCCCAGCCAGCATTGATTGTGATCGGGCCAGGTGGTGACGACGCGGAGGCGGTGTGGAGAACGCGTGGAGATCCTGACACCGCAGCGACTTCATGGCGTCGAGTTTGCCAAACCGCTAGGAAAGCCGTCGTGCCAGCGAGGCCAGGTTTCCGTGGACGTCTCGCACCGCAGCGAGAATGTTGTACTACGCCCGTACTTGCCGAGATTTCGGTGGATCAAGTCGATTCGCTGCTGGGGTGGACGTACGCATCTCGTACCTGACTTCGATGAACTTCGAGAGCTGCGCTGGCAAAGGTGGACACGTCGCGCTATCCACATATCTGCGGGTCTGTTGCAAAACCCGTCGATACGCACTTCGAAGTGGAGATGGGGCGTGGTGAAGACTCCCTCGGTGCTCGTCTTTGCCCGCCACTGCCTGTTTTTCGATTTCGTACAGTGGACGACTCGATCGAACCGCGGGACCAAAGGCCCTGACGCCAGTGTCTGGCTTGCGGAAGGCTGGCGTGAACGAGTGCAATCGCACCGCCGCGCGTAGGCGTCCATGCTGGGAAGGCTCAATCATGATGTGGGGATACGGATACAACGGCTGGGGCTGGATGTGGGTAGTCGGCGGTCTTGTCGTCGTCGGGGTCGTTGTTCTTGTAGTGGTTCTGATCCGCAATTCGACGGCACCGACAAAGGCAGTTGCTGGCGCTCCGGCCGCGACCTCGACGCCGCGGCAGATACTCGATAAGCGGTATGCCCGCGGCGAGTTGACCACAGAGGAGTACCGCGAGCGTATCGAGACTCTGGGCGGCAAACCCTAGTCGATTGATCGTTGCGGTGAGCGTCGGTCGATGACACCATTCTTGACCTGAACCGCGGTTCTCATCCCGCTCACGGGATTCTGGACTGATCGAGAGCGGGAGTTGCATTTACTTCGCCCCCGCTGCTCGCGGGCACCGACGGCTTCGTCACTTTCGCCGCTGCCGGCAGCCGGAGTCGCTTGAGGAGGAGGGCGTTGATGGCCACGATCGCGCTGGAGCCGGACATCGATATGGCCGCAATCTCGGGGCTCAGCATGACGCCGACGCCGACGAACACTCCGGCGGCGATCGGTAGCGCGACGGCGTTGTAGCCGATCGCCCAACCGAGGTTCTGCCGCATCTTGCGAACCGTTCCCTTGCCGATGCGCAAGGCGATCGCAACATCCAACGGATCCGAGCGCATTAGGACGACATCGGCGGTTTCGATCGCGACGTCGGTTCCTGCACCGATCGCAATTCCGAGGTCTGCTTGTGCGAGGGCGGGCGCATCGTTGACCCCGTCCCCGACCATTGCCACCTTCTTGCCAGCGGCTTGAAGCTCGGCAACTTTGGCGGACTTGTCCTGCGGGAGAACTTCGGCGATGACGGTGTCGATGCCCAGCATCGTCGCGATCCGTTGAGCTGTCGCCTCGTTGTCGCCGGTCAACATCGCTACCTCGATGCCGGCGTCGTGGAGGGCGGTGATGGCGGCTTGGGCGGTGTCGCGGGCGGCATCGGCTAGCGCGATCACACCTGCGGCCTTGCCGTCGACGGCGACGAGTACCGCAGTGCGTCCGGTTGACGCCAACTGTTCGCGCTGGTCGAGGACTGCGCTGATGTCGACGTTCTCAGTGGCCATGAGCTTCCGGTTACCCACGAGCACACGGCGCCCGCGGACGGTGGCGCCGGCGCCATGCCCGGGGACGTTGCGGAACTCAGTGGCTGCAACCTTCTCGGCGCCCTGAGCTTCGGCGTAGGTGACGACAGCCGCCGCGAGGGGATGCTCGGATTCCCTCTCCACGGCCGCCACGAGTGCCAGCAGTTCTAAGCGGGGGATGCCCACCTCGATGAAGTCCGTCACCTCCGGCTCGCCTTTGGTGAGGGTTCCGGTCTTGTCCATGACGACCGTGTCGATGTGGGCCGCAGTTTCCAGCGCTGCGGCATTCTTGAACAGCACGCCACGTTTGGCGCCGAGACCTGTTCCCACCATAATCGCGGTCGGTGTTGCCAGACCGAGGGCGTCGGGGCAGGTGATGACCACCACGGTGATGGCGAACAGGAGTGCAGCCTGGGGTGTCGCGCCGAGGAGCAGCCATACGGCGAAGGTCACACTGCCACCGATGAGCGCGACGAGGACCAGCCAGAACGCGGCCCGGTCGGCCAGGCGTTGTCCGGGTGCCTTCGAGTTCTGTGCTTCCTGGACCAGGGCGACGATCTGCGCCAGAGCGGTGTCGGCTCCGACCTTAGTTGCGCGCACCCGCAGGGTTCCGGTGGTGTTCACTGTCGCGCCGATGACCGCAGAACCGGTCGACTTCGCCACCGGCAGGCTCTCACCGGTGACCATTGATTCGTCGACGTCCGAGTCGCCCTCCTCCACGGTCCCATCGGTGGGGATCTTCGCGCCGGGGCGAACGAGTAGCAGATCGCCGGGCACCACCTCGGCGGTGGGGATTTCGACCGGCTCCCCACCGCGCAGGACGATCGCGCGAGCGGGGGCTAGCTCGAGCAGGGTGCGGATGGCATCGTTGGCACCGCCGCGGGCACGCATCTCAACCCAGTGCCCCAACAGAACGAACGAGGTCAGCACGGTGGCGGCTTCATAGAACACTTCGCCGCCGCCGGTGAGGGTCACGACGAGGCTGTAGATCCAGCCGGCCCCGACACCGACGGCGACCAGCACCATCATGTCCAGGGTGCGTGCGCGCAAAGCCCGGAACGCACCGTCGAAGAAGATCCAGGCTGAGTAGAAGATCACCGGGAGCGACAGGATAAGTGAGAAGACGTCGTCACGCAGCCCGAAGGGGGCGGGCACGGTGAACCCGAATACCTGCCGGCCGATGGGCGACCACAGGATGATCGCGACGGAGAGGATCGCTGCCACGAGGAAGCGGTTACGCATGTCGCGAATCATGGAGGCCATCGACATTCCGGCGTGGCCGCCGCCGTGGCCCATCACGTCTTGGCTAGTCCGGGAGGGTGTTGGGTGTCCCGCGTGGGAGTCGTCGGTCGCCTGCTCGCCTGCCGCAGTCATCGTGCCCGAATGCTGCATGGCAGCGTGCGCCTTGGGGTCCATGTGCGCGTGTTCCACGTTCGTCGGTTGGGTGGCGGATCCCGGAGTCGCGGCTGCGTCCGCGCCGGGTTCGGTGGCGGCCGACGTCATTGCTTGGTCGAAAGCGGGGTCGCAGATGTGTTGGGGTACCGATTGCCCGGCGCAGTGGTAGCCGCACTCCAGGATCCATTTGCGCAGGTGGGCTTGCGAGGTCGTTTCGGGGTCGTAGGTGACGTTGGCCGTCTGGGCGACCGGGTTGGCGTCCACCGAGATGACCCCGGGTTGGCGGCGCAGGGTCGCCTCGACGACAGCTTTAGAGGAGGCCCACTGGACACCGGAAACTTCCAGGACCACAGTGCGATTGACGGTACTCATGTGTGTCTTCTTTCTCGCGGCCTGGATTAGGACGCCAGGTAGCCGAGGATGGTCATCATCCCGGACTCGGCGTGGTAGATGTTGTGGCAGTGTGCCGCCCACAGGCCCGGGTTGTCCGCGTCGAACTCGACCGTGAGACTCTTGCCGGGCAGCACGATCGAGGTGTCCTTGCGGGGACCGCCGCCGAGGTGCTGGTAAGTGTGCCCATGCAGGTGGAACGGGTGCCACATCGTGGTCGTGTTGTCGATCCGCAGACGCACACGCTCCCCTTGCTGAACGCCCAGGGCACCGGCCATGGGGTTGCTCGCGTCGAAGCGGTGACCGTTGATTCCCCAGTCGTAGGCCATCATCGAACCGGTCAGCGCGGCGGTCAGCTCGCGATCAACGCTCTTCTTGGCCAAGGAAACCTCGGTGGGCGCGGACAGCATGGCCGCGGTCAGGACCGTGCGAGTCAGCTCTGGGATCGACGCTGCCGACACCGGTTTCGCGCCGGCACCGGTGCGGACGATCGCCAGGGCATTGGCGCTCTTGCCTTCTGCGGAGGCAATCAGCGGGAACGCGCCATCGCCAAGAGTGACGAGCGCGTCGTACCGTTCGCCCATCCCGAGGAGGATGGCGTCGGTATCGACGGGGTTCACCGGGTACCCGTCGCTGTGGGTGACGGTGAGGCGGTGGCCGCCAAGCGCCACCCGGTATGCGGTGTCGCTGCCGGCGTTGATGATGCGCAGGCGGATCCGCTTTCCCGGCGTGCTGATGAAGGTCTCTGGGTCAGCGGAGGGGCGCCCGTTGATGAGGAAGTAGGGGTAGGCGACATCGCCGGCGTCTCCGCCGAGCAGGTCGGAGCGGGTTCCCATCATCATGTGGGTGCTCGAGCCGCTCATCATCCCACCCATGCCGCCGCTGAGTTCTTTGAGCACGTCGTCAGGGGTGCCGGTGACGCCGTCGAGCCAGTCATCAAGCACGATTACCCACTCGTCGTCGTACTTGAGTGGTTCGTGGGGGTCCTCGACGATCAGGACGCCGTAAAGGCCCCGATCCAGCTGCGGTCCGACGTGGGGGTGGAACCAGTAGGTGCCCGGCTGGTCCGCGATGAAGTCGTAGACAAAGTCGCTGCCGGCCGCGACGGGGTCTTGGGTTGCTCCGGGCACCCCATCCATGTCATTGCGCAACTGGAGGCCGTGCCAGTGCACGGAAGTGTCGGTCGGAAGTTTGTTGTGCAGTGTCGCCCGGAGGGTGTCGCCGGCGCCCAGCCGGATTGTGGGCCCCGGGATGGCGCCGTAGCTCCAGGTGTTCGCGGTGGTTCCGGCAAGATCGATCTGAGAAGGGGCAGCAGTCAGGTCAAGGGTGGTGATCCGACCGGTGCCGCCACGAGCTGCTTCGGCGCTGCGCACGGGCGCGCCGGCCGGGGTGAGGTAGCGCGGCGGGGCTGCGCACGACGCCAGCGTCATGGCAGCGAGTGCGCCGGTGCCGACGGCGAGGAAGCCGCGGCGGGTGAGGCTAGCGTTGGAGAATGCTGAGTCCATGAGTGTCCCATCGTTTGTTAATCAATGCTCGTCTAGTCGGCGCGGTTGCGGGAGGGTCGAAAGTCCCCACATTTTCGCCAAGACCGAGTCGATACTCGCCGCATCGAGTATTGACTCGATCATCGGCTAGTGTGAGCGCGCGTGGTGACCAGTGGCGCTGTTCAAATCGGCATCCGTGAACTTGACTACGGCCAGCCAAGCTGCCCATGTGCCGTGCCATTCGCGGGGCAGCTTTGGGGCGAAGGGATGCGGCGAAAGTCACCAACGACATGAAGGTCGCGCCGGGGGACATCTGCGCAGCGCGGGCAAGCCGCGGCACCCAGCCTGGAGTGTCGAGAATCGACGGGTTGGTGGTTACATTGAGCGCCCTGAGCCATTCATCCGAGTTGGCCATGTCGCCGGTGTCGAGCTCCCCGGAGAACGGGACGGGAGCGCCTCGGTCGCTCGAGGGGATTTCCGTGATTCTGCCGCCCCAGGAAGGGAAGTCGTGGCCAAGAGGAGGGTTCGCGGCCGTGCCTGCCGTCCGCCCGTGAGGAGGGTACGCCGAATTCACGATCCGACCGCCTCCTTTAGCCAGGCGTAAGGGTCAACGGCATCCGTTCCGTTGAGCCGGACTTCGAAGTGAAGGTGAGCGCCTGTACTGAGCCCGGTGCTTCCGACGAGACCGACCGTCTGGGCAACCGTCACCCTATCCCCCACATTGAGCGTCCGTGAGCCGGCGAGCATGTGCGCGTACAGACTGCTGACCTTCTGCCCGCCGATGACATGGTCGATCACCACGTAAACCCCGTAGGAAGTGCCCCCGTCGCTGGCCTCGGAGACGACGCCGTCGGCCATAGCCTGAACCGGCGTCCCAACGCCAGGGTTCATGTCGAGCCCGGTGTGGAACCCTGGCCACGGATCAGTTCGATACCCAAACCCGCTACTTATCGGCACTCCCAAAATGAATGGCCACTGAACGGGCGAACTGGGATCGTTGATGAAAGTGTCGGCAGTTGTCGAATAGGGCTGAAGTCCTCCCTGGAGAACCCTAGTCACCATGTAGTTGTCCCGGTCGACGGTGACACTCGAAATATCCGAGCCGGCCGTGAATGTTTGAGGCGTCCCGCCCGCCAGTGCCGATGGTGCTGATTGGTCGCCGGCGCTAAGGCCATACGCGGGGATCCCGAAGGTGAGCACCAAAAGAGCAGCAGAGACCGCGGCAGTGGTGCTGCGCAGCATGCTGGCGAACTCACGAACGCCCACTCGAGCCCTCTGCTTCCGCGGCCCGGCTCGGCGGAGATCGCGGCGACGGCGAGCGGCGTTACTGTGGAGTTTGGAATTACTCAAGATTCACTCCCTGTCGCCCGCGAACGCCGGTCTGGTGACGTGAGGAACGATGAGGCCGTAGGGCTCTCGACGTCGATGGGGCATCGCCCGAGAGGGTTGCGCTGGGAGAACACGAGGCATTGCGCGCCGATGTCGTGCCGTTCGTCGCGGAAGACTTGGACTGCACTCGCTGGCGCCTCGCTGCTGGGTCAGTAGTCGTTGGTGCGAACTCACGATCGGTCTCAGTGCTGCGCGGACCGGCGAGCGTCACGGTCTGGAGAGCGCTGAACAGGATTGGGGGGTTAGCGAGGGCGAGTGTCAGCGGCCATTGGGGTCCTTTCGGCAGTCCGGCGGGTGAGCTCATATCGGCAGCACCGTCCCGCCGATGAGGTTTTGCATGGAGTAGATGATCTCGGTCCACACGCCGGTGACCATGAGGGCTCCAATCGCGATCATTGTCACACCACCCGCGACGTTGATCGCGCGAATATGGCGACGGAGGAAGGCGACCGCGGTGGTGGCCCACCCGAGTCCGGCGGCGAGCACAAGGAACGGTACACCGAGCCCGACACAGTAGACGGCGGTGAGGAGAGCACCGCGGGCAGCCGAGCCGGTTCCGATGCTCAAGGCGGAGATTGCTGCGAGAGTGGGGCCAAGGCAGGGGGTCCAGCCGAGCCCGAACACGATCCCGAGAAGTGGTGCGCCAGCGATACCAGTTCGCGGAGTGACGGAGAGTTTCGCGGTGCGCTGGAAAACCCTGAACATGCCGATGAATACCAGACCCATGAGGATGACGACGACTCCGAGGATTCGGGTAAGGAGGTCTTGCCAGCGGAACAGCCAGCCTCCCAACGATCCGAACGCGGCCCCGTAGGCGACGAACACTAAGGTGAAGCCGAGGATGAACAGCGCGACGCCGATCATGGGCCGCCACCGCGAGGTGGCGGCTGACGACCCGGTGACATAGCCCAGATAGCCGGGCACCAAGGGGAGCACGCACGGGGAGGCGAAGGACACCAGCCCGGCGAGAAACGCGAGCGGGATGGCAATCCACAGTTGCCCGTCAGCGATCACCCCACCCATCTACTTGGTGCCTTCGGCTAGAGCGTCCTCGATGAGAGTCGCCAGGGTGATGCTTGAGGGGATCCGGCCAACGATCCGCGCAGTGGCACGCCCCTCCCTGTCGAGGACGATTGTGGTTGGAACGGCGTTGGGTGCGATCTGCCCGGCGAAGGCGAGCTGCACGCTGCTCCCGTTTGCGTCGATGATCGAGGGGTAGGTGATGCCGAACTTGTTCGCAAATGCGGTCGCGGTAGCGGCGCTGTCGCGGACGTTGACGCCGATGAAGACCACACCGTCAGGCGCGAACTGCTCATACAGTGCCTCAAGATCCGGGGCCTCGGCCCGGCAGGGCGGGCAGGCGGCGTACCAGAAGTTGACCACGACCACCGACCCCAACCAGTCGGTCGAGTCCGCAGAGGTGCCGTCTTCCAACTTCCCAGCGAACACGATCGGGTCGCCCCGATCAGCGGCCGCGATCTCGGTGATTGTGTCATCCGCGCTCGAGGTCGAGCCCGCCGGCCCAATGTTCGATGCCGCCGTGCAGCCGGCTAAAAGAACCGCGAGCAGAGCGGCTGCCGCAACCGAGGTGGCAGTGCGCTGGCGGATCATTTGTGCACCTTGAGCACAACCCAGGTCGCGCCGCTGTCGTCGGTATAGGCGATGCCGCGATCGTCAGCAACGTAGAGGCGGGCACCGGCGACGGCGAGCGCCTGCGGTGTCCCCTCGACGGTGTGGCCGTGAACCCAGTCCTGGCCCGCCGGACGGGTCCAGATCGTGCCGCTGGTGTCGATGCCGGCAAGCGTGCCGTCGCCGTCGCCCGCGATCAGATAGAGGCCGGGTGCGTCCAGGTCGATCGTGAACGTGTCACCGTCATCATCGCTGATCGCGAGCCCCTCCGCGGTGGTGGCATAGAGCTGATCATTAACCGCGAGCATGTCGCGGGCGCTCAATGCGGCACCTGCGCTCCAAGTGACACCACCGTCGAGGCTGCGCTTTACTCGCCCCTCGGATGCGTCGTACCCGAACACGCGAGGATCACCTTCGCCCGAGCTGGTCACAGTTAGGCCATGGAAGTCGACCTGGCCTGTGAGCGAGACATTGCTCCAAGTCTCCCCAACGTCAGTGCTGGTGATCAGCCCGAGATTCGGGCTACCGAAGGTTGCCGGGGTTGTGGGTCCGGGGTGACCTGATGCGTAGGCGATCCCGTTGGCGAGGGTGAACCCCATGGGGTCGAAGTCGAGGCCGCCGATCGGCCCGGCTGCTGCAGTTGCGCCGCCGGAGCCGATGGTGAGCCGGTACAGGCCTTCGTGGGTGGCGATCAGCAGGGTCCCGTCGCTTGCGTCCGGAACGAGCTCGTGGATGTGCTGAAAGGCCGAGGTTGGCGCTTCGCTCGGACCCGCAGTCGGAGTGGCAGCTGGGGAGCAGCCAGTGAGGAACAGCGTCGCCGCAATGACTGCTCCGACGGCGGAACTGAGGGCGATGACTCGTGTGGCATTCATCGTGTTCCCATCGAGCCGAAACCAATGAGTGCTGCCCCCAGCGCGACCGCGAGGAGCACTAGGCAAGTAAGAAAGATGGCGATGGTGCGTGTTTCCAAAGGGGTAAATCCAATCCAGGTCGGAGTTAGACGAGGGGGCGGTAGCCTGGCATCCAGGAAAGGATGCAGGGCGACGTGAAGCAGACCTCCAAAGAGTGGCATTCGTTGTGGTCGCTATGGATGATCGACCGATGACGAACCAGACGGTCAGTCCGAGGAGCGCCGCTCGGAGCGAGTGACCACAATGCGTTGGGCCAGAATTCTTCGATCATGTTCGAGTGTTCGATGTGGGGCGCTTGCGTCCTGCGAGGATCGCACCGAAGATCAGCAGAACGCCGCCCATGGGGTAGCCCGCCGCGAGGTCCATCCAGCCGGGAGGCTGTCCCGGGCCAAAAGCCTCGAGATGCGCCAGCCAGTGCGTAATTGCGACGACGGCCCCGGCCAGCATGAGAGCCTGACCGACTCGCACCAACCGACGGTGCAGGCGCCAACTCTTCTCTGGGTCGTACGGCGCAGGAGTGTTCTTGTTCGGGGGGTTCATGATGCAGCGGTACCTTTCTTTTGGAGCGAACGGGACTGTTGGTGAAGTGAGTTCTCATGCTGGATTGTGAAAGACCCAATGGCCGCCTCGAGGGCAGGGTCGTCTCCGCGCGATAGACCTCCGTATTCGACAGTGAGGCACTGGGGATTCTTGCTAGCGCGCACCCAGATGCGACGGCGGGGAACGAAGAAGGCGGCTCCGAGACCAGCAATGACCGTGATCGCGAAGAACAACATGAAACCCTTCGTCGGATCGTGTGAGATGTCAAGCGACGCGAACCGCTTCGTGTCTAGGAATTCCACGCTGCCGAGTCCATCGGGAAGCTGTGCTGATTCGCCGGGTCGAATCTCGATGGCAGAATTTGCGGTACCGCGCCCCGCGATCTGAGTCATCATGGAGGTATCGAGTGCGTACACTGACTTGGGATTTCCCGTACTGAGCCCAAGATCGCCCGTATAGACGTTGAGGGTGAGCACCGGGTTTTGCAAGTCCGGATAGATAGAAGCGAACGCTCCGTTCGTCGAGGCGGCCTTTGTCGGGTAGAAGAAGCCGATCATTCCCACCTGCTCGGCGAGGCCGTCGGGCACTTTGATGACGCCGAGGCTTGTGAGGTTTGCATCCTGAGGGAGGAAGGGGACGGTGTCCGTGAACACGACGTCGCCTGCGGGGTTCTTCACGACTATCTCGGGGGCATATCCGTTGCCCAAGAGATACACCTCGGTTGAATCGATCGTGAGCGGCTCGTTAACCTGAATTTTTGAGCGCACGGCCTGCGGTGCGTTCTGTTCTTGTGTGCTGACGGACGCCGTGTAGTCGGTGATGAATCCGAGGGTCGAAGGGTTGTTCTCAACGTAGGTGACGGAGAACGCGTTCAGGGTCAGGGAGTACGGCTCGAGCTGAGAGTCGCTGAAGAATCGTCCCGGAGTGAAGGAGTCGTAGGCGGACCGGGTGTTGACGAAGGTTTGGCCCTCGACGACCACGCGTTGCCCGGTATAGGTGAATCCGCCCCCGATGGCGACGGTCAGCAGGATTCCTATAAGAGCCAAGTGAAAGACCAGATTTCCGGTCTCCCGCAGATACCCGCGCTCTGCTGAGACGGATGCTGTGTCAACCTCGTCGACCGGGTTGTCGTTTTCATACAGACGGGTTCGGTACCGCTGGGCTCGGAGGACGCCCTCAGCCGCGCGAATGGCTGTGATCGGCTCGACTGCGTTCTCGGCGAGCGCGAAGATGCGACGCTCGTAAACGGGAAGCCGCGCCATGTTTCTGGGGGTTCGTGGAGGGGACTGCCGCAAAGCGATCCAATGATGCCGAGTGCGGGGTATGACGCACCCGATCAAGGAGATGAACAGCAGGAGGTAGATCGCCGAGAACCACACTGAGGTGTAGACGTTGAAGAGCTGCAATGCATCTATCGTCTTCGCGCCTGATGGGTTGGATTTGAAGTATTGAATTACACCGTTCGGGTCTGACGAACGCTGGGGGAACAGCGATCCAGGGACCGCCGCTAGTGCGAGAAGCAGAAGCAGAAGCAGCGCGGTTCGCATACTCGTGAGTTGGCGCCACGACCAGCGAGCCCACCCGAGGACGCCCAGCGGCGAGGATACGACCGTCGACGTTGCGCCGCGATCGAAGTGGTCGTCGGGCCGGCCACTCGTCTCGCCTGCTTCCTCATCGACCCTGCTCGTGCGGAGCATCATTGTTGGTTGACCTTCGAGGGTATGTCGAGGGTCTGATCCTTGACCGTATCGGACGGGCTGTTGCTGCGATTCATGTAGATGGCGAGGATGCAGGCACCGACAACAGCGGCCCCGCCTGCGGTGATGATGTTGATCTTCACGCCGAGAAGCTCCAGCTCGGTGGGGTCCAGGCGGAAGGATTCGAACCAGGCCCGGCCGATGCCGTACCAGATGAAATAGGTGCCGATGGCGAATCCGCGACGACGTCGGGTGAGCCGTTCTATTCCGAGGATCACAAGAATGCCCGCGAGGTTCCACAGCATCTCGTAGAGAAACAGGGGGTGGAAAAGGGTGCCTGTCGGCAACCCGTCCGGGAAGGCTGGGCTGTTCGGGTTGATCTCCAGGCCCCACGGGAGGGTTGTCGGGGTTCCGTACAGCTCCTGGTTGAAATAATTGCCGATACGCCCGATGGCCTGAGCCAAGAGGAGACCGGGCGCGAGAGCATCGGCGAATACAACGAACGGCACTCCGCGGCGCCTCGCGCCAATCCATGCCCCTAACGCGCCGAAGGTGATCGATCCGAAGATGGCCAGCCCGCCTTCCCATACGTAGAGCACCCTCCAGAGATCCGCGCCCGCGTAGAAATAGTCATTAGGGTGCGTGAACACGTGGTACAGGCGTCCGCCAAGTATTCCGATCGGCACGGCCCAGATTGCGATGTCCAGGGCAGCGCCGCTGGGAAAATCCAATCGGCGCATGCGCTGTCCGGTGATGGCCGTTGCCGCGGCGATCGCGGCAAGCATAAAGAGCGCGTAGAAGTGGATCCGCAACGGCCCAATGTCAATGAAGCTAATGTCGGGACTGGGGATGGCTATCGGGAGCATGGAACGGTTCCCGCCTCTCGGATGGCTGCCGTGCGTAGTCCGGGCGCAGGTGTCATTGCTCGGCGACCGCATCGCTTATCAGCGTGTTCAAAATGGACCTGTCCAGCCTTCCGACGATGCGCGCGGCGACACGCCCCTGCCGGTCAACCACCAGGGTGGTCGGCACCGCATCAGGAGCAATCTCGCCAGCGAAGGCCAACTGAATCTCGCCGCCGTCAGCGTCCAAGAAGGACGGATACGTGATCCCGAACTTGTCAGCGAAAGACCGCGCGGTCCCGGCTTGATCCCTTACGTTTACTCCGACAAACTGCACGCCGTAAGGCTGGTACTTGATGTTGAGAGCCTCAAGATCGGGTGCTTCAGCGCGACACGGGCCGCACCCGGCGTACCAGAAGTTGACTACGACAACGCCGCCTAGCCAGTCTTCGGACGACCCGCTGGTGCCGGTGTCAAATGTCCCCGAGAAGGGGATCGGCTCACCGCGCTCAGCTGCGCGGATCTCCGTCACCGGGCTGACCGAGGAGTAGCCCGAACCGGCACTGCCTGCGAGAGAGGGGGTTTCCATGCACCCACTCAGGCCGAGCAGAACTACTGCTGATATTGCGGCCGTTCGCAGGATTGCTTTCGCTCGAACGGATTGCCGCGGCCTTCTCGCAACCCGATCTTCGCTTTCATGCAGGCATGCGGCTTTGTCGGAGTTGCCTGGGTAGGAGGGGGGATTCATGGTTGTCCTAACGACTGAACGAGGAGCGGATGGAGGGCCGCGGTGGAGCACAGGCCACCGCGGCCCGGACTAGTGCCTGGCAGCTACTGCAGGGTGCCGAGGAGGTCCTTCATGCGGGCGATCTCAGCCGTCTGGTCGTTGACAATCTTTTGCGCGAGGGCAAGCGCATCAGCGTTCTGGCCGTCCTGCAGTTCTGTCTTGGCCATGTCGATGGCACCCTGATGGTGCACGGTCATCTGCTCGAGGAACAGCTTGTTGGCTTCCGAGCCGGAGGCAGCCTCCAGAGCAGTCATGTCCGCATCGGACATGGTTCCGCCCATGTCCATACCGTCCATTGAGCCACTGGTTCCCCAGCTGGTGAGCCAGCCGTTCATTGTGTCGATCTCTGGGCCTTGGGCGTCCTTGATTGTCTGCGCGAGCTCGGTGACGCGCGCATCTACACCGTCCTTGTCAAGGATCATCTGAGCCATCTCGACAGCCTGCTCATGGTGGGCAACCATTTGCATGGCGAAGGCAATGTCGGCGTTGTTAGCTTTGGAGGAGCCGGATGAGCTGGAGGTCGAAGGCAAGGAGCCGCCCCCCATGTCCATGCCCTCCATCGAGCATCCGGTAAGGGCTAAAGTCGTTGCGAGAACACCGGAAATGAGGGCGATTGTGCGGATTTTCACTGTGATTCTTTCTACTAGTCGAATGATTTGAGTCGCTCGCCGCGTGCGGCGTTGGCCCGGCTTGACCGGGCAGCGAATCAGGTTCGACTAATAGAAAGGATGTGTAACGAGGGGGGCGACAGGGGGGTTAACGCGGAAAGTCGGGCACCGATCGCCTGTAGAACTACGGCAGCAGCGCGGAACCGGAAAAAGAAGACGCGGAAGATGATGAGGATCGCTGAAACTAGCAGTGCAAGCAGGCATGCCATGCCGAGCATGTCGTGTGTTGGTCCGCACGTCTCGGCGCACCCTTCGGGCGCCGGCTCGTCGTTGTGCATGTTCACGAGAGTCGGGTAATCCGCGACTGAAGCGCTCATGGAATGAGCCTCTGGGGCTAGAGACTCCGACGCGAGGAAGTGCATGGCGAGAAGACCGATGAGAATCGCGGGCACTGCGAACAGGGCTATCACCACACGCCGCCAGCTGGAATGTGGACGTGACGAAAGCGCCATGATGGCATTCATCTCGCCCGCCTTCCACTCCGCCATCCCCCTAGGTTACTTGCTAAAGCGTTCGCCGAACCTGTAAATCAGCCGACCGCGGCAGACGCGAGACTTTTCTACTCACCTACGTTGCTCGATGAGCGCGGCAATAAGTGCCGCCGCAGCGTCGAGTGTGAACTGCTCGGATCGTGTTGCGGCATCCGGATATCCAACAGTGAACAAGCCCGGCACCGGCCGGCCGGTGAAGGCTGGGCCAGCTCGCTCGGACTTGTCGGCACGACGCACAGACAACCCGGATGCGAGCCCACTGTTATGCCAGATCGCGTCGTTAGCGACTACAATGTTGCGCGCCGCGATGGTCCCGGCCGATGTGACAAGTGTCAGACCTCCGCCCTTGGGCCCGTAGCTGATCGACACCACGCGCGGCGTCGCCGCAGGACTGAGATCGCCTTCGCCGGTCGTCTCGATTTCATCGGGGTCGATGATCACGAAGTCCAGTCCTTCGATAAGGCCAGTGTTCGCGAGTGCGATGCCCATCGCTGCCGCGACCATGCCTGTTCCCAAGACATGCACGCGCTTATTGCGCAGCGGATCGCCCGATGGCTGTGCCCGAGCGTCTCGGCCGTCAATCATCGGTGAGGCAGCGATAGCCGCGAAATCGACGACGGGGTCAGGATCACAGCGACGGCGACATCGAAACGATGGAAACTAGAATGCCCGGTCGGCTCCGTGAGGTTGCCAGTGTTGTTGTCGTCCGAGGAGCAGCCGGTGAGGAGCATCATCGCGCTGGCGACAGCCCCGACGGCGGAAGCGAACGTCGTCACTTTTGTGCGGTTCATGCTGGTCACATAGTGGCCGTAGCAATTAGAGCTGAGCCGAGTACGACTGCAAGGAGCACCAAGCACACAAGGAAAATTGCAATTGACGGAGAGTTCATTACACCTACCCAATCCACGGAGAATTGTCGAGAACGGGGGTGGGCGGGCCGAAGCCAAGTGGCATCTGCCCGCCCAGCTCGCTAGAGCGTGTCGAGAATGCTCTGCATCGTTGCGATCTCCGCCGTCTGGGCATCGAGAATCGCCTTGGCTAGGGTGAGAGCGGGTGCGTTCATGCCCGCCGACAGCTCCTCGTTGGCCATATCGATTGCACCCTGGTGGTGCTGGATCATCTGCTGAAGGAATAGCTTCGACGAGTCAGGGCCGGAGGCGTTGGTGAGCGCGTCCATCTCGTCGGGCGACATCATTCCGTTCATCACCATCCCTTCCATTGGCTCCGGCGCGGCCAGACCCCAGGTCTCTAGCCAAGAGGTCATTGTGGTGATCTCGGGTCCTTGGGCTGCTTTGACTTGTGTGGCTATTTCAACAACACGGGAGTCGACATCTGTCTTGTCAAGCAGAATGTCGGCCATCTCGACCGCCTGCTGATGGTGCGGAATCATCTGCATGACAAAGGCTATGTCTGAGTCGTTGAATTGGGGGGCGGCATTTGAAGGCGAATCCATGCCCGGCATCCCCGGCATGTCTGAGGGCATGGTTGTGGTTGTGGTTGCGCTGCAGCCCGCGAGGACGAGTGCAATAGTGAGGGCGCTCGCAGCCAGCGCGGCGGTTCGGAAGTTCATCAGAGTCCTATCTCTTTCAGTGGAATAACAGAATTCGGGCACCCGGTGGGGTGAATACGGTCTGGGCGGGCCAGATCGCACGAATCAGGTCCGGCTGATCGAGAGAACGTGCAGTGATGGGGGATTAGGGGGAGCTAACGCAGCAACCGTCAGGCGGAGTGGTCTGAGTATTCGCGTGAGAGTCGGCCAGCCGGTAAGTGCCGGATGCAGGGCGAACAGAATCACTCCCGCGAGGAGAGCGAGAACACACAAGATCCCGAGCATGTCATGGCTGGGCATGCACACCCCGCCGCAGTCATCCGAGACAGGGCTAGGGTCAGGGCTCGGAGCTATCGCCATTTCGTCTACCGCAGCCGCCGCGAGTGAGACGCTGGAGTGGTGATCGGCGGTGTCGGCCATGTTCCCGGTGGTGAGGACGTGCATGGCCAGAAGCCCAATAAGGATCGCAGGCACCGCGAACAGAGCAAGCGCCAAGCGGCCACGCGGGGAGGCGCGGAGCGCAACAAGGATCGCTTTCATATCCGCACCTCCTTCGCGATTGGTGATCTTTCTAAGCCTAATGTCCGCATCAGGGTGGGTTGCGCCAAGGGTTCGGTCGGTGCTGTGGAGGGTTTCGATTGCTGGTGCTGGTGCTGGTGCTGGTGCTGGTCGCGAGCTCATGGATCGCAATTGGTGGCTACCGAGTCGCGGTACGGACGGTCCGTCTCGATCTTTGCACGGCCGCGATCAACCACCCGACGAGGGCCGCGCTGACGGCAAGAAGTAGACCGCCTGCGAGGTACTCCACGAGGGGCTTGTGTTCGTCGGTGCCGACCGGTTCGTAGAGGGCGCGCTGTTCAGCGCGGGTGGACTCCAAGTCATGCTGCACGGGCAGCCAGATCTCCAGCGACTGTGTCCCGTCCGTGAAGTCCGCGTAGATGAACCACAAGCCGGGACTCGGGAGCTGAATAGAACCGCTGAAGGCTCCGGCTTCGCCGCTCGATCCCAGCGTTCCGGAGACTGTTTGGCCGGCCCGCCGGGCGATGACACGGTCTGGTTGCAGGTCAACGCTCGCCGTCGTTTCGATCTTCGAAACGCTCACCTCGATTCGTCCCGATCCGTTCCCGGACAGAACCATGGTCGCAGTCCCAAACGATGGACCCTGACCGGGGTCGTGGGCGAAGGCCGGGCTCGGAGTGGACACGGCTGCGCCCAGCGCGAAGAGGAGGATAAGGGCAGCACGAGCCGTTGGGCGACGAATGAGAATGGCCAGAGAGATCAGCGCCACGATCACTGCCGGCACGAACGCTGAACGCAAGACCGAGGCCGGATCCACGCTACTCACTCCCGTGAGGCTCGCGGCCACCTGGAAAGACGAGACGGCACCGATGGCGAGCGGCCACCGCCAGTGGTTAGCCGAGCGCGGTAGGTCCAATAGCACCAGCCCGAACAGCGCCAGAGGGATGTCAGGTGCAATCCATCCGGGAACCCCGAGGACGATCAGAATCAGTATCCGGAAGACGACATAGGCCACCACTGCGAACGAGACCGCATACCGGAACCCGGCCGTTTTGATGATCACCCAGGCGGCCCCGAGGCTCGTCATGAGCAGCAGGGGTAGGTAGAGGACTTCGGAGAACTGCGGAACGTCGGTGTCGTACTCCATCAGACTGATCTGCGTGGCTCCGAGTAGGGCTGCGGAGAGTGCGACACGAAGTGCACGGCTGCTGCGCTGGTCGAGTCCGATCAGTAGCGCCGCTAGGAGAATCGTGGTAGCTACCACGGAAAGCAGATGTGGCGGCGACCAGAGAACCGCATCCCGACCGAAGGCCGCGTGCCAGACTGCGTCCGCCGGCGCTGCCGCGGCCGTAGCAGCGGCAGCGGCAGCGGCGAGAAGAAACCCGGGTGCACGGAGCACGGCGGGGATGGACCGCGTGCTCCCAAACATCCTCACCATCCAGACGGCGAGAACGAGCCCGACCGAGATAATCGAGACGTAGAGAAGAAGGTGCGGGGGAATGAGCGCGCTGTCCCGACCCAACGTGGTGTGCCACGAATCATCCCAATAGGCCGAGGCAAGTCCCGCGCCGCCCGCTACGACCACTACCCAGGCTTCACGTTCGCGGATACCGAGTCGAGCGGGCGAAGACGGCATCTGCAATCCCGGGTCGGCGGTCGTAGTCACGAGCGGACGAGGCGCGCGATCGCCGCGCTTGCCTCACGGAGTTTCTCTTCTGCTACGGGGCCGCCCTGTTCGGTGGCTTCAGCGACGCAGTGCATCAAGTGGTCGTCTAGTAGTGCGAGAGCGACCGCTTCGAGGGCTTTGGTCGTGGCGGACACCTGGGTGAGAACGTCGATGCAGTAGGTGTCGTCTTCGACCATTCGGGCAAGTCCGCGCACCTGTCCTTCTACTCGCCGCAGACGGGCCAGCAGGGCATCCTTGTTTCCGACATAGCCGTGCACTGATTGTTCTCCTGTTCCGGTGACTCAGTGGGCGTGGGGGTGGCCGTACTTGTGCGGGTCGGCGTCGAAGCTGGCAGCGCAGCCAGTGGAGCAGAAGTAGAACGTCGTTCCGTCGTGCTCTCGCGTTGCTGCCGCGGTCTTCGGGTCGATGTTCATGCCGCAGACGGGGTCGGTGACGAGCGCCGTTGCGCTTGCGGGTGCGGTGTCGTGGTCGTGTGTCATTTCAGTGTCCTTGCTTTCGTGTTGGGTGCCGATCTCAACCACCGGATTGGTGGTTGAGGCCGTGGCCGGGATGGCCGCGGGCTTGGGGGTGAACCGGCGGAGCCGGCTCGAGTTGGTGACGACAGACAGCGACGAGAGCGCCATCGCCAGCGCCGCGATCATGGGACTGAGCAGCAGCCCGAATGCCGGGTACAGCACCCCCGCGGCGAGGGGGATGCCGATGATGTTGTAACCGAAGGCGAACCCGAGGTTCTGCTTGATGTTGCGCATGGTGGCGCGGGATAGGTCGATCGCAGTGACAAGGCCGGACAGGTTTCCGGAGATCAGGGTGATGTCGGACGCTTCGATCGCAACATCAGTGCCCGTACCGATCGCCGAGCCCACGTCGGCCTGGGCGAGGGCCGGGGCGTCGTTGATTCCATCCCCGACCATGCCGACAACGCGGCCCTCCTCCTGCAGTCGGCGAACCTCCCGTGCCTTGTGCTCGGGCATGACCTCCGCCACGACCCTGCCGATGCCGACCTGTCGGGCGATGGCCGCCGCAGTGGCCCGGTTGTCGCCGGTCATCATTACGACGTCGATTCCGCGGGCCATCAGCCCGGCGATCGCGGCCGCAGAGCCATCTTTGATTGTGTCGGCGACACCCACAACCCCGGCCGGGCGGCCGTCAACGGCTGCGAGCATCGGAGTCTTGCCGTCCGCGGCCAGCGCTTCTAGATCGGCGGTGAGCACAGAGCCGTCGATGCCTGCCGTTGCCAGTAGACGAGCGTTTCCGACGAGGACGGTCCTCCCATCGACCGTGGCGCGAACGCCTTGGCCGGTGATCGACTCGAAGCTCGACGAGTGGCCAAACGTGATGCTGCGCCCCTCGGCGCCCGCGACGATCGCCGCGGCCAGGGGATGTTCGGAGTCGCGTTCGGCGGCCGCAACGAGGGCAAGCAGCTCGTTCGCGTCGAAACCGGCAGCAGGCAGCACGTCGGTGAGGATGGGGGTGCCGTTGGTGATGGTCCCGGTCTTGTCGAGCACAACAGTATTGATCTTGTGGGCGCTCTCGAGCGCCTCGGCGGAACGTATGAGGATGCCGTTGCTCGCCGCCTTCCCGGTGGCGACCGTGATGGAAAGCGGGGTAGCGAGACCAAGCGCGCAGGGGCAGGCGATGATGAGGACCGCGACCGCCGCAACCAGAGCGAATACACCGGCCGGAGGAGGACCGAAGACCCACCACGCGGCGAACGTCCAGATGGCGATGGCGATGACCGCGGGTACGAAGTAGCCCGAAACCTTGTCGGCCAAGCGCTGGATTGGCGCCTTCGAACCCTGGGCTTCTCGCACCAGCCTGATGATCTGAGCGAGCATCGTATCCGCGCCTACTTTGGTAGCGGCATAGCGGAACGAGCCGGTCTGGTTGATCGTCGCCCCAATCACCGTGTCGCCGATTGACTTGACGACCGGCAGCGGTTCGCCGGTGATCATCGACTCGTCCACCGCGGAACTGCCGTCAACGACCTGTCCATCTACCGGAAGCTTCTCACCCGGCCGGATGACCAGAATGTCGCCAGCCACGACCTCGCCGACAGGGATCTCCAACTCACTGTCTCCACGAACCACCCGGGCCGTGCGCGGCTGCAAACCGATCAACGTACGGATCGCCTGCCCGGTACCCGCCTTGGCGCGAGTCTCCAACAGCCGGCCGATGAGAATCAGCGTAAGGATGACTCCGACGGCCTCGAAGTACACCCCGCGCGCTTCAGCAGGCAGCGCCGCGGGGAGGAACGTGGCGACGAGGCTGAACCCGTACGCGGCGATCGTTCCCAGGGTGATGAGCGAGTTCATCTCGGCTGCCCTATGGGTCAACGCCAGCCAGCCCGTGCGGTGAATTGGCCAGCCGGTGTAGATCATGACCGGCGTAATCAGCAGGAACTGGAACCAGGGCGCCATCAGCAACGCCGGCACCCACATCGCCCCGAAGAGGTCATGCGCCATAACGGAAAAGAAGACCGGCAGGGTCAATGCGGCTCCGACGATCACCCTGCGAAGTAGATCTCTGATCTCTTTGCCGTGCTCCTCGGCCTCCCGGTCGCCGTCGTCCTCAGACGGGAGCTGGTCCGCGCCGCGAGCAGTTTGGATAGCAATCGGCGCCTCGAGAACGGCGGTAGGCGTTCGCTGGCTTTCGGCTACAGCTACCACCCGCACCGTTCCGTGAAGCATGTTCATCCCACATGCGAAGTCGAAGTCTCCGAGATGCTCAGGAGTGAACTCCACAGCAGTCGTCTCATATGCGGGGAGACTCTGGTTGACCTTGAAGTCAGGGAAGACCACGCGAGAGGAACAATCCCCAGTCTCCTGGCGGTCGAAAAGCAACCGAGTGGGGACTCCCTGAGCCAGTTCGATCACGCTCGGCGAGTAGCCACCACTGACCTTTATTGTCTGGACTTGCACATTTCCGTCTACGACTGCGCGCCGGGCTGTGCGCGGAGCGAAGAAATACCACGCGAGCAGGGCGGTGAGTACAACGGCTGCCACAACAACAATGACGTTCACGTTCAGGTCCCTTCGCCTCCTCAACCGTTGATCGAGGATCTAGTGCAACTATACCCCCTAGGGGTATAGATGGCCCCACGCGCTTTAGATGCCCGGGGTGAGGGTGACCTTCGCGGACGCGGCCTCCATCTTGCGCCCCATCTCCCAGAGCCGCGTTCCGACCAGGTAGGAGCGCACGGATGTATCCGACACGATCCTCACGAAGCACACCCGGTTTTCGCCTCCTTCGCGCGCCTCCCTATATTCGCTGAGGATTCTGCGGCCCAGCCAGAACTCCTCGAACACGGCGGTTCAGATCGGATCGTCCCAATTCAGCAGTTCGGCTTGGCCGTGCAGCTGAATGGTCGCAGGTGGGAGGAATGTCAGGACAGGTCGCGGAACGGGGATCACGAGAGAGACGCGTGGATCCGATTCGATGTTGCGCGCCTTCAGCAGGTGACGCCTGGTCATGATGTAGATAACAAAGGTGTCACCGGGCTCGGTGCATCCGTAGCTCACGCCTGCCGAGTGAGGTGCGCCGTCTCGTCCGGATGTGGAGAGCACCGCGAAGTGCTGCCTCCGGATCTGCCCGATCATGAGACGTGGAGTCAGTCGAGTGCGTGTGCCAGCTTGGTCCGCCATCGTTACCCCATCCGAGGCATCCGTGGCGAACTGGAGCGACTGTCGAGCCCCTGGGTATCCTTCACCGTTCTCATCACAACAGCGTGCCCACATCTTCTGATGACGGTGACACGGAGCGGTTTTGGCGCTCGCTTGCCGGACATCGATTTACGATCACTCGCGAATATGGGAGGCTTTGGGATCAATCGCTTGATCCAGGTCGCCATGACTCGGGACTAAAGCCTCTGAGGCTCCCACGGGACGGGGGGCAGCCCCATGGATTCGATGTCGGGAATGGGCGGCATGGGCGAAGGGATGATGTCCGACGACGACATGGCTGCCCTCGATGCGGCCACTGGAGCCGAGGCGTCAAAGATTTTCCTGGAGCAGATGACGACCCATCACCAGGGTGCGATCACGATGGCGAAGACAGACATCAGCGACGGGAAGAACCCTGATGCGATCACTCTTGCTTAATGGAATCGTCACGAGCCAGACGGCCGAGATCACTGAGATGGCCGACATCCTGCGCAACCTAGAGTAGAAGTCGCTCATACCTCCCGGGTGGACAGGAGCACACCGCTAGTCCGCCCCGGCACCACAACTGCGACCCAACGCGCAGTCGCGCAGCCACAATTGAGGACACCAGCCATGACAACCGACTATCGCCGGTCTGGCGTTCTTGCCGCCATCGCCTTCCTCGGGTCCGCGGCGGTGCTGGTCGGATGCTCGGCCCCTCAACAAGCCACCCAGCCCGCGCGATCGGCCCCGGTCTAGCACATCCATGCGCTGACTGTCGATGCCGGCAGCGGCGTACTTGTCGCTGCTACGCACGAAGGTATCTACGACGTGTCTATCGCGTCCGACGGAGTCGCAACATTTGCCGGCCCGAGAGCCGGTCTCGATTTCGACCCCATGGGTTTCGTCGTCGGTGGCGACACCACGTACGCATCCGGACATCCCGGTCCGACAACGCCAGACTCGTTCGGGACGCCGAACCTTGGGCTGATCACCAGCACCGACAACGGGATGACCTGGAGCAACATCTCGCTGACGGGACAGACGGACTTTCACGCGTTGGCTGTCGGTCCGCCATCCGGCGCGGGCGGCGAAGGGCACATCTATGGCATCGACACGAGCAAGGCAGCGATTCAACGCAGCTCCGACGGCGGAGTGAGTTGGACCGATGGTGCCGAGCTGGTGGCCCGTGACATCCTCGCTGACCCCACGACGCCGGGCAAGATCTATGCGACCACCGAAGCCGGTCTCGTCGTGAGCGAGGATGACGCGGCCACCTTCCGCGTCGACACGACGGCACCGGCCCTTTACCTGATAGGCATCGACGCAACGAAGCTGCAGCTCGTCGGGATCGACACCAGCGGGAACCTGTGGAGTCGCATCGAGGGAACGTGGGTCCGCGGAGGCGCAGCCTCAGGCGTCGTGCAAGCATTCACCAGCCACGACGGACGCATCTACGTAGCGGATGATCGAGGTTTAGCGTTCACCGACGACAACGGGGCTACCTGGGCGGTCCTGACGCCGACAAAGTAGATGGCTGTGGCGTTCCTAGCAGCAGTCGCAGGCTTCGACTTCGCGTTCACCCGTCAGTGCCGAGACCGGGACCGCACAGGTGTCGCCCTTCCACGCTTCGAGCCCTTCCTTGATCGCGAAGCCCGCGATGACGAGGGCCGCGATCGAGTCAGCCCAAGCCCACCCGAGGAGGCTGTTCAAAAGCAAGCCGACGAGGAGGGCCGCGGAGAGGTAGCTGCAAATCAGTGTCTGTTTCGAGTCGGCAATGGCGGATGCCGAGCCGAGTTCGTGCCCGGTACGACGTTCGAACCAACTGAGGAAGGGCATCACGGCGAGGCTCACCGCGGCAAGGGCGATACCGACAGGGCTGTGCGCGGCCTCACGAAGACCAAGCAGCGACAGGCCTGCATCAACGATCACGTAAACGGCGAGGCCGAAGAACGAGAATGCGATCACCCGTAGCGCTACCTTCTCGCGCTTCTCTGGGTCAGGGGCCGCGAACTGCCACGCGATCGCAGCCGCGGAGAGCACTTCGACGATCGAGTCGAGCCCGAAGCCGATCAGGGCGGCGGACGATGCGACGGTGCCGGCGGCGAGGGCGATGATGGCCTCGATGACGTTGTAGGTGATCGTGATCGCGACGATGATGCGGATGCGGCGTTGCAGGACGCGCTTGCGAATCGGCCCCAGGATGCGAACGGGGCCGTTCGTGGTCGCCGTCATGAGGCGCTCACGCAGCACAACAGGTCGGTGCAGTTGTCATCGGAACAAGTGGTTCCGTCATCGACGGCGAGAACAACATCCATCAGAGAGCTGAGGGCACGGGTGAGATGTGGGTCGGCGATTTCGTACCGGGTTTGGCGACCTTCCGGCGCCGCGGCGAGGATGCCGCAGCCTCGCAGACAGGTGAGGTGATTGGACACGTTGGAGCGCGTGAGCTCGAGGTCTCGGGCAAGCTGTGCGGGGTATCCGGGCTTCTCGAGCAGGCTCATCAATATGCGGGCGCGAGTCGGGTCGGCCATCGCGCGACCGAGTCGGTTCATCACGTCAAGACGGTTTGCAATAGTCAGCACACGCTGACTATACAGCCCTGAATGAATCGTGGCGACCGCCCGTGACCGCCCATTAATCCCACGGCTAATGGTCGTGTGAGTGTGGGGCGGCATCCGTATCGACGGTTACAGTGCGCAGAACCATGTCATCGAGGTTCGGAAGGGCGTGCGCAAGTTGGTGGTCTGCTTCGTGGGTGATCGCTTCGACTTCTGACAAGGAAGTGTCGGCCACGACGAGGGTCGCGGTCCCCTGAAGCCTGTGTCCGACCCAGCGCAGTTGCAGACGGGGCACGTTGATAACTCCCGGAGTGGTCACGAGTGCGGCGCGGGCTTTGTCGACCAGTTCGGGTTCAATGCCATCCATGAGTCGGCGGCCGATGCTTCGGACGGTTCCCCAGAGCAGCACGATGATTGCGGCGGAGATAACGAGACCGACGATGGGGTCGGCCAGTGGGAACCCGAGCATGACGCCAATTGCGCCCACGACCACGGCGAGGGATGTGAAGCCGTCAGTGCGCGCGTGCACCCCGTCTGCAACTAGGGCTGCCGAGCCGATCTTCTGCCCGACTCGGATTCGGTAGACGGCGACGATCTCGTTGCCGAGGAAGCCAATGACCCCGGCGGCAAGGACCCACCACAGGTTGTGCAGCGGTTGCGGATTGATGAGTCGATCGATGGACTGCCATGCTGCGACGATCGCGGATGCCGCGACTACGAGAACAATGAAGAGACCGGCGAGATCTTCGGCGCGACCAAAGCCGTAGGTGTAGCGGCGAGTTGCCGCGCGCCTGCCGAGGACGAACGCGATCCACAGCGGCACGGCGGTGAGGGCATCCGAGAAGTTGTGAATCGTGTCCGCGAGGAGCGCGACCGATCCACTGATCATCACAACGGCGAGCTGAAGAACAGTGGTCACCAGCAGGATCACGAGACTGATCTTCAGCGCGCGGACTCCTTCCTTGCTGGCCTCGAGTGCGTTGTCGATCGAGTCCGCCGCGTCGTGCGAGTGCGGAACGAACAAGCCGTAGAAGAAGCCCCTGATTCCGGTCGGATGCGAGTGTCCGCCGGGACCATGATCGTGACCCTTATGCGCATGCTCGCCATGGGTGTGACTGTCGTGCTCGTGCTCGTGCTCGTGCTCGTGCTCGTGCTCGTGCTCGTGCTCGTCGTGAGGGTGATCGTGTGGCGTGCTCACTTGCTGTCCTCCGGATCTTGGTGGTGGTGACGCGGAGTACCGCCCACGGAGTGCTCGGCTTGGAAGATCGCGTCGGCGACAAGCCGGCTTGCGTGCTCGTACTCGAGGCGATAGAACACTCGAGTGCCCTCCTGGCGGCTGGATACGAATCGTGCCAGGCGCAGCTTCGCTAGGTGCTGTGACACGGAGGCCGGCGACTTGTCGACGATGTCCGCCAGATGGTTCACCGACATCTCGCCGTCGCTGAGCGCGAGGATCAGGCGCACCCTGGTCGCGTCGGCGAGCATCGCGAACACTTCCACCGCGAGTTCAACGAATTGGCTGTCAGGATCAAGACCGCCAACTTCCTTATCTGCATGCATACGCAGATTATTGCATAATTGATTCGAGTCAATCACGTCCATGCAGAAGAGAGGTCCGGCTATTGGCTGAGCACAAGCACGGCCCCGTCGCATCCAATCGGAAGCGCCTCGCGGTCGCGTTCTCGATCACCGCAACGATTCTCGGGGCAGAAGTCGTCGGCGCGATCATCACCGGAAGCCTCGCGCTGCTCATCGACGCGGCACATATGCTCGTCGACGCCGGCGGCCTGCTGCTGGCGCTCGTAGCTGCAAACCTCACGACCCGAGCAGCGACGTCGAAACGCACCTGGGGATTCGCACGGGCAGAGGTGCTTGCGGCAACCGTTCAAGCCGCTGTGCTCTTGGCCGTCGGGATCTTTGTGTTTGTTGAAGGCGTTCAGCGCCTGATCAGTCCACCCGAGATCGCGTCGGGTGAACTGATCATCTTCGGAATCATCGGGCTCCTCGGAAACATTGCATCGATCGTGGTGCTTGCCGGTGGACGGAATTCCAACTTCAACTTGCGGGCTGCGTTCCTCGAGGTCATCAACGATGCCCTCGGGTCGGTCGCTGTGATCGTGGCAGCTATCATCATCTTCACCACTGGCTGGACGAGGGCGGATGCCGTTGCCGCGATGCTCATCGGCGTCCTCATCCTGCCGCGAACGTTCAAGCTCGTCGGAGAGACGATTGACGTGCTGCTCGAATCCACCCCGCGCGGCCTCGACTTGGATTCCGTGCGGAGCCACATCCTGGAGGTCCCGCATGTGCAGGCGGTTCACGATCTTCACGCCACACAGATCGCAACCGGCCTGCCCGTTCTGACAGCTCACGTTGTCGTCGATGACGAGTGCTTCTACGACGGGCACGCGCCGCAGATGGTCGATGACCTTCAGAAGTGCGTTGCCGAACACTTCGCCGTGTCGATCGAGCACTCAACCTTCCAGCTCGAGCGTGCCCAGCACATCGAGCACGAGCACGAGACTCACCCCTGATGCGACGACGGGCAGCCAAATCGCCAGACGCGGAGCGTTCCACAGCGCAGAATGGAGCCCATACATCCCAACGCTGCCCGGGCCATCCGAAGGACGAGTCCGCCGCCAAGGGGTTCTTCGCCAGAATATTCCTGCGCAGTTGACGGGCCCTCGCATCCCTGAACAACTGCCGTGACCGCCCGCTGCGAACTCGCGCATCGGACTCTGGAAGGGCAACATTGTCGGTATGCCTCTCACCAGCATCCCCAGTCCCGACCCCGCTTGGGCGAGCTTTCAGCTTGGCCCGCTCACGATTCACACTTATGCGCTGTGTATCCTCGCTGGGATCATTGCGGCGGTGATCATAACCCAGCGCCGGCTCTCGCGTCGCGGGGCCGAGAACGGAGTTGTCCTCGACATCATCATCTGGGCCGTTCCCATCGGGATCGTGGGCGCACGGTTCTATCACGTGTTCACCCACGTCGGTGACTACTTCTACCCGGGCGCGAACCTGTGGAATGTAGTTGCAATCTGGGATGGGGGCAACGCCCTCTATGGCTCGCTGCTGGGTGGCGCGGTCGGTGCCTACATCGGCTGCAGGCGCGCGGGGATCCGATTCTGGTCGTTTGCTGACGCATTGGCCCCGGCGATGCTGGTTGCGCAGTCATTGGGACGCTTCGGCAACTACTTCAACCACGAACTGTTCGGACTTCCGACGACCCTGCCTTGGGGTTTGGAGATCCTCCCCACTGACACGATGTTCCCCAAGGATTTGCCCCCTGGCACGCTCTTTCATCCCCTGTTTCTGTATGAGATCGTCTGGAATCTAATTGGGGTGGCGATAATCCTCGTCCTAGAGCGTCGCTTCCGCCTGCAATGGGGTCGCGTCTTCGGTCTCTACCTCATCTGGTACGGAATCGGACGCAGCTGGCTCGAGGCGATTCGCATCGACCCCACCAGCGACTCACTATTTGGCATCCCTGCCAATATCTGGGCATCGTTCGTGGCGATCGCCTTGGGTATCGCGCTACTCCTTGTTCAGGCCCGCAGGCACCCGGAACCGGAATCCTCCCCCTATCGCGAAGGTCGAGGGCCGAGCGCGGAAGTCGCGGTGGAGCCCGTACTCATCGATGAGCCAGAAGGCCTCGTAGAGCACGAAGGTCAAGGCCGCCAAGCCAAGTAGCGGCCCGAAAACAGCGCAGACTGCCATCAGCCAAGCGCCGCTCGGCAGCGAGGTCGTCAAGATACCGATCAGGTAGGTCTCTCATCGTGCTCTCACGATGCCCTGAATACGGTCGGCACTATGACGAAATCAGCAATTGCGACTGACAACCTGTCGAAGTCGTATGGATCCACGTTGGCGCTGGATGCGCTGTCCCTGGAAGTCGCCGCCGGTGAAGTGTTCGGCCTTCTCGGCCACAACGGCGCCGGCAAGACAACGACCGTGAACGTGCTCACAACTCTGCTTGAGCCAACACAGGGCGATGCAGAGGTGGCTGGCCACAGTGTCACCTTGGATGCCACGGGTGTCCGTCGGTCGATCGGATACCTGCCCGAGAACGTGCAGTTCTACGACAACCTCACTCTCATGGAGAACCTGCGGTTCTTCGCCGAGCTATCGGGCCTGCGCCGGCCGGACCAGCGCATCCGCGATGTGCTGCGCATCCTCGACTTCGAGGGTCGCGACCGTCAGAGGCTGGGTACCTTCAGCAAGGGGATGCGCCAGCGCGTCGGGATCGCGCAAGCGATCCTGCATGCACCGTCGGTGCTGTTCCTCGATGAGCCGACCTCGGGCCTGGATCCGGAAGGCGTTCGTACCCTTCGCGAGACGATCGTGCGCCTGAATTCCGAGTTCGGCATGACGATCTTCATGAACACGCACTTGCTCTCCGAGGTGACCAAGACGTGCACGAGCATCGGGATCCTCCGGGGAGGGACGCTCGTTCACCATGACACCCTGGCGAAGACCCTCGCTGATTTCCCGGGCGAGGACTCCTTGGAGGAGATCTACTTCCAGCTGGAGTCGGAGCGAGTCTCGTGAACACGTTCCTGGTGAGCGCTCGGCACGAGATGCTCAACACGCGACGTGCTCGGACCGCCCACATCCTTCTTATCGTTTTCATCGGGATGGTGATCGCCTCATCCGTGATCGGATGGGTCACGAACCAGACGGTAACCGGCGTGTACAACAAGGTCGTCGCCGACGGCTTGACGACGGCGCCCAACCCGTTCGCCGGTGTGAGTCCGCTGTATTACGCCCGCAATGCCGTCATCTACGTGCTGCTGATCGGCTCACTGATGGCAATTGTGCTCGGGGTGCACGCCACCCTGCGTGACCGCAAGGCCTCCACCGTCGACCTGGTGCTCAGCCGACCGGTCGCCACCCCCGCCCGGCTGCTGGGTCAGCTCGCCGGACTCGCGGTGGTGCTCGCGGCCGTGATCGGCATCAGCTTCTCGGTGAGCTGGCTGATCATCAGCATCATCAACGGCGCTCCGCTGGGCTGGGATGACACGGGGCGGGTCATCGCGTTCGGCTTGCTGTCGTGGGTTCTCCTGACGAGCTTCGCCCTTCTCGGGATGCTCACCGGTCTGCGGAGCAAGCAGGAGACCACAGCGCTGCTGGTGCCGTTCGTGATCTGGAGCGCCGTCGCATTCGTGCTCCCGCAGATCGGCACGGCGGCCCGCCCGGTCGCACTGCTCAATCCCGTACCGGCCGTGGCATCGACAGGCGGCTACTTCGACGTCGTGTCCGCCTTCACCGGTCCCCTGTCGCTGACCGAGCAGTTCAAGCGGGCGTCCAGCATCATCCTGCAGGACCCGAACGTCACCGGTGAGGCTACCTCGAGCATCCTCATCCTCCTTGCTTTTCTGGTCGTCATGACGGTCGTCGTCGTGGTGACTCCGCGCAATCGAATGAGGAGTGGTCTCAATGAGTAGCACCTGGGTCATCGCTAGCAAGGAGCTGCTCGACCTGCGCCGAGATCGGCTGTTCGCCGTGCTCATTGGGTTCCTCGCGATCGCAACGCTGATCTCTGTCGGAGTCGCGGCTGCAGCCTTCCGCACCGAGCTGGATGCGTACAACCTGTACGTGCAGCAGCTCACCGCCAGCGGCAGCACGACTGCCCCTGCGGCTCCGCAGCTCTTCCCGTTGCAGCTATTGAGGGGCGGGGTGGAGTACCTCGAGATCCTCGGGGCGCTGTTCGCGATCGTTCTCGGCTACGGCACGGTCGCCAAGGAGAAGTATCGGGGCACCCTGCAGCTGCTGTTGAGCCGCCCGGTCGGTCGCTTCGCGATCCCGGCCGGCAAGGTGCTGGGTCTCGCCGTGGTGTGGCTCGTCGTGGTCGCGGCGCTGACCGTGCTCACGACCCTCGCCATCCTGGTGATCGGCAATGCGCCCTTGCAGGGGATCGACCTCGTGAGGATCCTCATCGCTGCGGTCGTTGCGTGGGTGTATCTCGTGTTCTGGAGCTCGCTGGCGATCGGGATCACCGCCCTCTCGCCGCGGTTGAGCACGGGTCTGATCGTGTCGATCGTCGTGTGGTTGGCGTTCGTGCTGATCATCCCGCAGATCGGCGACACGATGGACCCCGACAATCAGGTTCCCGGTGGACTGTTCGCCACCCTGCAGATCCAGAAGCCGGACGAGCTGAAGGTGCTGGCGAACTTCGCGGCCTTCGACGGCATCCGAAACGGTCTGGAGGTCTCCTCGATCACCAAGCACTTCGAGCGCCTGTCGTTCGCATTCCTGGGAATCAAGGACAAGTACAACCAGCTGCCCCTGGGGCTCGTTTGGGCCGACATGTGGGGCTACGCCATCACACTCGCGGCGGCGACCCTCGCCTCCGTGACCTTCGCCGTCGGGGCTACGACTCGACGCAATCTGCAAAGGAAGATCTCATGAAACTACGACTGCTCGTTCCCGTCGCCCTAGTGGCATCCCTCTCCGTCGTCGCGCTAGCAGGCTGCCAGGCGTCGAGCCCGGCTCCGGCCAGCTCGTCCGCCGCCTCCGGCTCGACGACCACGGCGGTGCTTCCGGTGAACTCGAACCCGATCGCCAACACCAGCACCGCACCGGGGCTCACGATCGTGTCCGCCGCGGCGGAGGACAACGTCGACCCGGTCACGAACGCCGCGATCACCGACCGGCTTCAGGTGACGGTGCGCAACGACACCACCAGCGAACTGTCCTCGTTCGAGATCTACTACGTGATGACGGACGTCACGACCAAGCAGAGCGAGGCCTACTACCAAGCGCTGACCGGCTTCACGCTGGCCGCGGGCGCGACGGGTACGCTGTCGTTCGACGGCGAGACCGGACCGGGCCACTTCCCGGAGAACACCTTCAGCCTCTACCGCAGCTCCAAAAACCAGGTGGACTTCACCATCGAGGTCAGTGCTGGCGGAGTCCAGGTGGCCAACGCCACCGCCACGAAGGGATCAGGAGCAGGGGATGCCGCAGACTGATCCGGGCCTGAGAGCCTTCCAGTGAAGCTGCTTGTTGTGGAGGACGACGTCCGCATCGCGGACGTCGTCCGACGCACGCTCTCCGAAGCCGGCTACGCCGTCGACGTCGTCCACACGGCCCCGGCCGGGGTCGAGGCATTCGAGATCGAGACCTACGATCTGGTCGTCCTCGACCTGATGCTCCCCGGGCTGCCGAGAGGGGGCATGGATGTCTGCGCCCGCATCCGTGAACTCAACCACGACGTCCCGGTGCTCATGCTGACCGCGCTGGACTCCACCCGCAAACGAGTGGAGGGCCTGGATGCCGGGGCCGACGACTATCTCGTCAAACCCTTCCACCTCGTCGAGCTCGTCGCCCGCGTTCGCGCCCTGCTGCGGCGTGCCCCGCGGGCGCACGCGCCCATCCTCACGGCCCAAGGCGTCGCACTCGATCCCGCGACGCGCACCGCAACCCGGAACGGTCGAACCATCGTGTTGACCGCGAAGGAGTTCGCCGTGCTGGAATACCTCATGCGAAACCCCGGCCAGATCATCAGCGCCTCGGAGTTGATCACCCACGCCTGGGACAGCAACTACGAGGGGTACAGCAATGTCGTGCAGACCTACATCCGCTACCTCCGTCAGAAGCTGACCCTGCCTGGCGAGATCGAGATCATCGAGACCCGCCGCGGTGCCGGCTACGTGATCGCCGCCGACCGATGATCTTCCGCCGCGCGATTCTCAGACTCACCGTGACCTACACGGTGGTACAGCTGCTGCTGTTCGGTGCATTCGCGCTCGGCATCTACGCCTTCGTCACCGGAACGTTCGATTTCGACGTTCCTGAACTGGCTGGCGAGGCCTTCATCGCCAGCGCAGAGCAAGGTTTCGCGCTGCTGCGTAACGGTCTTCTAGTGGGATACGCGGTACTTGTTGTTGTGCTCCCTTTATCGAGCTACCTCATGGCTCGTAGTGCGCTGGCGCCGGTGCGCCGCAGCTACGAGCTGCAGCAGCGCTTCGTCGACGGAGCGTCGCACGAGTTCCGCAGTCCATTGAGCGTCATCCAAGGCGAACTCGAACTCGCCCTCTCGAGGTCACGAACGCCAGCCCAGTACCGGGCTGCGATGACGGCCGCTCTTGTATCGGTCGAGGGTCTGACGAGGTTGACGAACGACTTGCTCCTTCTTACCCGAGAGGACGCCGACGAGCTGGAAGCAACGTTCGAACCCATCTCTCTGAACGAAATCGCTCACAAAGTCGCCAGCAGCCACGGAGCCTCAGCCAGAATTACTGTGACCGAGTCGCGTGCCGTTGTGGTCGATGCCACTTCCGAGCTCCTGACCCGAGCGCTCACGAACCTCGTTGACAATGCCGCAAAGTTCACCGACGATTCTGGCACCATCGACATCATCATTTCGGGTACCGGCCGGATTGCCGCCATCCAGGTTGCCGACGACGGGATCGGAATGAGCGACGCTGAATCTGCTCACGCTTTCGACCGCTTCTGGCGGGCGCACGACGCGAGAACAACACCCGGCTTCGGCCTCGGGTTGCCGCTAGTGAAACAGATTATTTCCGCCCACAACGGCAAAGTGAACATCACCTCGGCGCCAGGATCCGGAACAACCGTCACCCTGACGCTCCCCGAGCACCAAACCTGAATCGAGACCACCATGACGAGCGCGGAGACGCCACCAGATCCTGAAACCGAGGGCAACCGATCGGCGTCCCGTCGCACATTTCTCAGGACGGTGGGGATTGTGGCGGCCGGCACGGCTGCTGCCGCCATTGGCGCGGTCGCAGTCGGGTCAGCGGTGAACCAGCAGCCGTCACTGCGTTTCGACGATCGACCTGAGCGACCCACTGGGGCTTTCGACCACGTGGTGGTCGTGATGTTCGAGAATCGTTCCTTCGACAACGTGCTGGGGTGGCTGTACCGGCCTGAGGAAGTTCCGGTTGGTAGCTCCTTCGATGGGCTCCACCAAGGCACTTACTCGAACCCGGCTCCCGGAACTACCCAGACCGTGCCCGCTCATGTCTACACAGGAGCCACGGACTACATAATGTCGAGCCCGATCCCCGATCCGGGCGAGGCATACCCCCATGTGAATACTCAGGTTTTCGGAACCGTGAACTCGTCATTCAACGCGCCTGCGCTGGGCCAGGACCCCACGATGGCAGGGTTCGTCGAGGACTACATCATTAACTTTGAACGACTGTCGAAGGGCATCGCGCCGACGAGTGAGGAGTACTCCGTCGCGATGGGAGGATTCTCGCCCGCTATGCTGCCGGTGTTCTCGACGCTCGCGAAAGAATTCGCTGTGTTCGATCACTGGCATGCCGGCGTGCCGTCACAGACATTCTGCAATCGATCATTCTTCCATGCATCTACGTCGAATGGCTTCGTCACCAACCGAGGCAACGGAGGGTATGGGAAGTGGTTTGACGCAGGTCAATCCAATGCGGTGACGATCTTCAACCGGCTTGAAGACGACGGAATCCCGTGGCGCGTCTATTACGACGCCGACCAACTGATCTCGCTCACCGGTGTGCTCCATGCCTCTACTACCCGGAAGTACTGGAAAACCAACTTCCGCACGATGGAGCAGTTCTATCGCGACGTCAAGACGGGAAACCTGCCAGCGTACTCCTTTGTGGAACCTCGGATGATCTTTAACCACAACGACATGCATCCCCCCTACGGCGACCTCCGCATCGGTGACAACGGCGAGGGAGTAACCGTCACCAACTCTGCGGTCTCAGACGTTCGCGCCGGCGAACTTCTGCTCCACGAGCTCTACACCGCCATTCGAACCTCGGCCGTGACAGTGGGTTCCAACGCCCTGAACACTGCACTCCTGGTTACCTTCGACGAACATGGCGGGACCTACGACCACGTCGCCCCACCAGCGGCGACTCCTCCAGGCGACGGCAAACGCGGCGAAATGGACTTCGCGTTCGATCGTCTCGGGTGCCGGGTGCCCGCAATCCTCATCTCCGCATACACGGCCAAGAACACCATCATCAACGAAACGAAGCATCACGGCTCACTGATTGCGACCCTGACACGTCAACACGGATTGTCGCCCTTGACCCACCGAGACAAGGATGCTCCCGACCTCTTCGACGCGCTGAACCTTGCAACCGCACGGCCCCCTGCCCAATGGCCGACCACGACTCCCGCCTACGTCCCAACTGACACCGACGGTGAGTTCGCGCCGAACGCGGAGCCCAACAAGGCGAAGAAACTCAGCAACCCCGCCAAAGGACTTCTGGGACTGCTGATTGCCGAATTCGGCGATCCGACGGCTCCCGTACCCGACAGCTACGAGGACGCCTTCGAAGCGCTCACCGAATATGGGCAAGGACTTTTCGGCACAACTGACTAAGTCGCCGCCGAGCTTGCATGAGCGGCAACCGTGAACTGGACCCAGTTGTCCGTCACTCTCACGTTCATCTCACGGTCACCTTTCTAACGTGGAACCAACGTCATGCACCTCGCATGGCGCAGCTACATGAAAGGACATGACCATGCAGAAGAAAGCAAAGGTCGCCGCAGGCTCCGCAGCTGCGCTCGCGATCCTCGTCGCCGGAGGGCTCGCAATCGCGCTGCCCGCCCAGGCGGCCCCCGCCGGCAAGTCCGTCTCGATCGTCGAACCCGTCGACGCCACCGACACCGACAACGTCCAGGAGGAGGTCGAAGACGGCACCGCCGACAGCGGTACCGAGACCGAAGGAGCCGAGGACACCAGCGACGACATCAACGGTGTCGCTGTTGAAGACGGCACCCAGGACTAAGTAGTGCAGCGGGCCGGCGAGCAGTCGCTGGCCGGCCCGCAGTCTCACCCGTCATGACAATTCAGCCGCTCACGCGCTTTCTGACCCGCCTCCGAAGGATCGCCCGCTTCGAAGTCCACGCCTACTGGCGCCGCCAGTCGATCCGGGCGAGCACCGTGCTCTACGAATCCTTTGCCGGCAACGGGATGCTGTGCAATCCCGAAGCGATCTTTCGCGAACTTCTCGACGCCCCCGACATGGCCCACCTCCACCACATCTGGGCGATCTCCGAACCGCATCTCAATCGTTCAGTGCAGTCAGAATTCGCGCGTGACCCTCGAGTGACCGTCGTTCGATACGGATCAGCCGCTTACCTGCGGGCGCTCGCGACCAGCCAGTACCTCATCAACAACGCCACGTTCCCGCCGGACTTCGCTAAACGGCCCGGGCAGCAGTACATCAACACCTGGCACGGAACCCCTCTCAAGAAGATGGGATACGACATGCCGGGAGGCGCGAAGGAGTCCGCGAACGTAATCCGGAACTTCGTGGCGGCCGACTTCCTCATTTCCGCCAATCCGCTCATGACAGACATGTACTGGCGCGCGTACCGCCTCAAGGGCATCTATCGAGGCACCATCATCGAGGAGGGGTATCCCCGCATTGATCGCCAGGTGCTCACCTCCACGGCGATCACCGCCGAGCGCAAGAAGCTGATCGAAGCGGGCTTGCCGATTGGCGACCGAAAGATCATCCTTTACGCGCCGACGTGGAAGGGTGCCACCTTCGCTCGCCCCACCGATGATCTCGATGCGCTGGCCGACAACGTCGCCGAGCTCGCCGGCCTGATCAACTCCGATGAATACGTCGTGCTCCTCAAGACTCACCAGTCGATCTACTCGCTGGGACGAGACCGTCCCGATGTGCGCGACACGCTCGTGCCAAACAACATTCCAACCAACGTGGTGCTGGGGCTGACAACGATCCTCGTCACCGATTACTCAAGCATCGCCGGTGACTTTCTTGCGACCGGCAGGCCAATTCTTTATTTCATCCCGGACTTTGCCGAATATGACGGAACCCGCGGGCTGTATGCCGATCCCGATGACTGGCCCGGTCCGATCTGCACATCAGTGCAGGACCTGGCGAACGCAATCTCGAGCGTTTCATCCCCCTCCACCACCGACCAACAACGGTACCGGGCGACGACTCACAGGATAGTTCCGTACGAAGACGGACACAGCACCCGCAGAATCGTCGACATCATTTTTCGGGGTATCCGCGGCGGTGCCCGGCTGCACAAGGGCGCCGACGATGGACGAACCTCGATGCTGATCTACCTGGGTGGAATGCGCTCCAACGGAATAACCTCGTCCGCACTGAACCTTCTCACCTCACTGGACCACGACCGGTTCGACGTGTCGGTCTTCTACCCCGCTACCGCAACCGCTGACTCGCTCAGCAACCAGTTGGCGATCGACGCGCGGGTGCGTCAGTTCCCTCGGGTGGGCGGGATGAACGGGTCGAAGGTCGACCAGTTCGTGCGGTACCTGGACTATCGTCGCGGCCGCATCCGCAGCCATAATCGGGACGCTCGGCGACAACAGCTCTGGGATGACGAGTGGACACGCTGCTTCGGACCCGACACACGATTCGATCATGTGGTCGACTTCAGTGGGTACGGCCCGTTCTGGGCCGCTTTGCTCCTGCATGCGCCCGGTGCGATCAGGTCGATCTGGCTTCACAACGATCTCGCGGCCGACGCCCATCGCGTCATTCGCGGTCGCAAACGTATGAGGCACAGCCTCACTCAGATCTTCACGCTCTACGACCAATTCGACCATCTCGTCTCCGTCTCGGCCGAACTCTCCGAGATTAACTACAAGTCCCTCGCTGAGTACGGCACCGCTGCAAAGTTCACCTCGGCACCGAACGCCATTGACTCAGCTCTCATCGGGTGGAAGGCGCGGCAACCCATCGATGGCCCTGCAGCCGATTTTCTTGCTCGACCCAAGATGACGACCTTCGTGAGCGTAGGCCGACTATCGCCGGAGAAGAATCACGCGCGACTCATTCGGGCATTCGCCCAAGTGAATGCCCGCAACCCCGCGACCCAGTTGCTCATCGTCGGCGACGGGCCTCTCGCCTCCGACCTCCGCGACCTCGCCAACGACCTTCGGCTCGGCGGCGCAGTGCTCCTGTCGGGCCACTCAGAAAACCCCTACGCTCTTATGGCCGCGGCAAGCTGCTTCGTGCTCTCCAGCGACTACGAAGGTCAACCGATGGTCCTCCTCGAGGCGCGGGTCATCGGTATACCGATCGTTACCGTCGACTTCGCGTCGGTCACCGGTGCACTGCCGCCGGGTGCGGGCCTGGTGGTGGAGCAGGACGACGCCGCCCTCGCCGCCGGCATGGAGTCCTATCTTGCAGGGCGCGTCCCAACGGCAAAGTTCAACCCCAGCCGTTATCAATCCGAAGCCGTCGCAGCTTTCTGCGCCGCAGTTGGCGCACCCGAACTCACGCCGCCCGCGGCTAGCGGAAACCCGCCCCACAACGCGGCTCCCCGCGGGCTCGCTGCCTGAGATAACTCTCACCCACGAGCACCGGATCCCAAGGAAGGGGCGGGTATCCGCCGACTAGCCTGCCCACACGTCGACAGGAAAAACACCATGAACAAAGTGCAAACGCCCGGAGTTTCCCCCAAGGGGGCATTCTTTGGAGTACTCGGGATCACACTCGTCGTTCTGACCGGGTCGCTCATCCGCTTCGCGTGGCAGAACCGACCGACCCCGATCGACGTCTGGTGGCACGACCTCATGGCGTCGCAACGCAACGGTGTGGCGGACTGGGTTGCACAGTTTCTCAACACATTCGGGGGAACCCTCTCGATGACCTTGGTGACAGCCGCCATCGTGGCAATGCTCCTGGTCGCAGGAAAGTGGCGGCAGGCAATCACTATCGGACTCACCGTCGCCTTGGCATCCGGCATCTGCACCGTTCTCAAGATCGTGATTGCGCGGCCACGGCCGTTGGATGGGGTGGTCGATGTCGGCTTGGACTCGTTTCCCTCCGGCCATACGACAACGGCCGCGGCGCTCACCTTCGCGATCGCTCTCGCTTTCCCTCAGATCTGGACGTGGGCGCTCGCCGGGGTGTGGGTGTCGAGCATGGCCCTGAGCCGCACATATTTGCTTGTCCACTGGTCGTCGGATGTGCTCGCCGCCGCAGTTTTGGGAGCGTCGGTGGCGCTGCTCGTGGCCGCTATCCTTACCGCCGTGTTCCAGGATCGCTCTCAGTCGCGAGACTCACTGAAAAAACCCTCACTCGTGGACCCTTCATTTCTCGGCAACGAACGAGCGAGCACCGAGACTCTGTCCTTATGACCAATACACTTCCTGACCATGTCCGCACCATCCTGTTCAACAGGGTGCCCGAAGTCACCTTCGCATTCTGGGTGATCAAGATTCTGTCGACCACCTCCGGTGAAACAGCGGCCGACTACCTGAACACGACCCTCGGCCTAGGCCTGACGATCACGTCGTGGGTGATGACGGCACTTCTCGTCGTCGCACTCGTCGCCCAGTTTCTCACCAAGCGATACACGTCTGGCATCTATTGGACGGTCGTCGTGCTGATCAGCGTTGTCGGCACCCTCCTCACGGACAACCTAACCGACGTGTTTGGGGTGCCCCTCTGGCTCAGTACCGTCGCGTTCTCCACCCTCTTGGCGATCACGTTCGGGATCTGGTTTGTCCGCGAACGTACCCTCTCGATTCACACGATCTTCACCCGTCGCCGCGAGGCGTTCTACTGGGTCGCGATCCTCTTCACCTTCGCGCTGGGCACGGCTGCGGGCGACCTCATCACCGAAGGCTTCGGTCTGGGCTACCTCGTCGGGACCATCCTCTTCGCGGCGCTCATCGGCATCATTGCGATCGCGCGCTTCGCCTTCCGGGTGAATGTGGTGTTCTGCTTCTGGGCCGCATACGTCCTCACCCGTCCGCTCGGAGCATCCATGGGCGACCTCTTGTCCCAGGCTCCCGCCGACGGGGGGCTGGGGTTGGGCACCACCGTCACGAGCATCATCTTCCTAGCAGTCATCGTCGGCGTTGCGACCTACCTCGGTATCAAGGTCGGACGGCAGCGCCGGGAGGCGCTCGTCGAGGCCGAGCGGGTTCCGGTCGCGGCATAGCCGTAGGATTCAGTACACCAAGCAAGGAAGGTTGACCGCGTGGCCTTGCGCATACTCGTGGTAGAGGACGAGCCAGAAATGGCTGCTCTCCTAGGCCGCGGGTTACGCGCGGAGGGCTATGCGGTCGACCTTGCTGACAACGGCATCGACGCCATCACACTCAGCAACGACAACCCCTACGATCTTGCGGTGCTCGATGTAATGCTGCCGGGGATGTCCGGGTTCGAGCTCTGCCGGCGACTACGCGATCAGACCCTGGGGATCGCGATACTTATCCTCACAGCCCGCGACGCTGTCGACGATCGGATCCGAGGACTTGACGCCGGAGCCGACGACTACCTCACAAAGCCCTTCATGTTCGCTGAGCTCGCCGCCAGACTCCGGGCATTGAGGCGACGTGATGCCATCGGTGCCAGCCGAATTGACATCGGCCGCCTTCGCATCGATCTGACACGACACGAAATCACCTGCGATGGTAACGAACTTCGACTCAGCCGCACCGAGTTCGATCTCCTTCGTCTGCTCGCCGAAAACATGGGCAGGATGATTCCACGAGCAGAGATCCTCGACTCGCTGTGGGGATCCTCGGCGAACATCGATGCGAACATCGTGGATCAATACGTCCGGTACGTGCGCAAGAAACTGGAAGCAGTTGGTGCGCCCCTGCGCATCGTGAACTCTCGCGGCATTGGCTTCCAGCTCTCGGCAACGCAAACATGAGGTGGTCGCGCCTTGGCATCCGAACCCGGATCACCGGCGGAAGCCTGCTCATCGCGGCGCTGATTTCCGTTGTCGCGGGCATCCTCATCTATAGCCAGGTTCACCGCATCGTCTCCGACGGACAAGTCGCGGTGCTCAAGAACGTGGAAGCGCCCTACCTCACGGCCCTTGCGCTTGAACCCGCGGAGACGTTTGATCCGCCAGGGGCAAGTCAGCTGGTTGCCGTCGTCGATCCATTCGGCATCCCTCAGGTCAACACTCTGCCCGCCGACTTGGCAAGCACGACGACCGACCTAGCGAAGTCACCGGGTACTCGGACCGTCTCCGTGGGTTCAACCTCTTATCTTGTGCGCGTAACGGAGGTTCGGACTGCGCAAGGTACGTGGGCGGTGATCGCAGCGAGCGCCAACGCTATTCAACAATCCGTGCTCAATCAGGTGGCGATACTTCTAGTCGCCAGTATCGCCGCAATAAATCTGGCCTTCGGGGGTGCGTCCTGGTTGATCGGTAGCGCTGTGCTCAGCCCGGTGACTCGACTTCGGCGGAGCGCCGAGAAGCTAGTTCGATCTCCAACTAGGGAACTGCTTCCAGTCGGGCCGGCCCACGACGAGATTGCCGAACTCGCAGAAACTCTCAACGAACTCATCGAGCACATGCGCGAGTCGAACGACAGAGAGCGCCAAATTGTGTCGGACGCAAGCCATGAAATCCGAACCCCGATCTCTATCCTGCAGACCCAGCTTGAGCTCGCTCAGGCGGATGCCTCATCGCTCTCCCAAATGAAAGGCGACGTCAGGGCAGCTCAAGCAACCGTTGCGCGCCTAGCCGCACTCGCGACGTCGATGCTTGAGCTGTCGCGCATTGAAGCGCAGACGGTTCCCGGATCGGCGACTCTCGAAGAGTTGAGCAGGGAGTTGGCGGATGCTGCCGATCGTGGCAGGCGCCACGTTGGAGCCAGAGACATCCAAATCGAATACGACTCTGCACTGGCGACAGGAGAGAGTCGGGTCCAGATCAACGCCAAAGACTTCGGTCGGCTGTGCAGCAATCTCGTCGAGAACGCACTGGCGGCGATGGGATCTCGCGGCACGGTAGTCCTCGAACTGGCCCAGCATTCTGGGGACGTGGTGCTCACGGTGAAGGATGATGCTGGCGGGATGGACGAGACATTTCTCCCCTACGCACTGAACCGCTTCTCCCAAGCCGACTCGGCTCGAGTTGCGGGTGGTTCCGGGCTTGGGCTCGCAATCGTGTCAGCGCTCGTTGAGGTCGCCGGCGGGAAACTGACCCTCGTGAACACCGTCGGCACCGGTCTTGAGGTCAAAGTGCTTCTTCCGGTTCAGACTGAGCAGCCGTTGGACTGACGCCGACTTCGAAGGAATGTCGAGCAGCTCGAGGACCGTTCTGTGATGTATCAAGACATCCCTGACAGTTCTGCCTCACCACATCTCTGACGTTTCGGAGTTGTTTGGTCCTGACACTTCGGACTGGATCTTTGAGGGATGAGCCGTGTTGAGCCTGTTGATCCCCGTGTCCGTCTTGCGATCGTGCAGTGGCCTCCCGATGCGCCGCGGGGTGCAGTGACGACGTTCTGCGCGGAGCACAACATCTCGCGGGAAAGCTTCTATGCGATCCGCAAACGCGCGCTGATCGATGGGCCGGCGGCGGCGCTCGAGCCGAGGTCCCGGCGGCCTAGGCGAAGCCCGTCGCAGATCACGGACGACGTCGTCGAGCAGGCGGTCGGGGTTCGAGCCGCGCTGGAACGCTCCGGCCTGGATCACGGGCCGATCAGCGTCCACGAGAAGATGCTTTCGCTCGGGATGGCTACGCCGTCGACGGCGTCGCTGTCTCGGATCTTCCGAGATCAGGGAGTGGCCAAGGTCGAGCCGCGCAAGAAGCCTCGGGCTTCGTATCGCCGGTTCGTCTATCCGGCGCCGAACGCCTGCTGGCAGCTGGACGCGACCGAATACATCCTCACCGGCGGTCGCAAATGCGTGATCTTCCAGCTCATCGACGACCACTCTCGGCTCGCGATCGCCTCCCACGTGACTTGGGGCGAGACCTCCGAAGGGGCGATTACCGTCGTCAGCAAGGGCATCGCCGCCCACGGTGTTCCGCAGCGTTTGCTCTCCGATAACGGGGCGGCGTTGAACCCGTCCCGGCGCGGAGTGCTGGGCCAGCTCGTGTCCTATGTCACCTCGCTCGGGGTCGAGGCGATCACCGGCAAACCCTACAAGCCGACCACGCAGGGCAAGAACGAGCGGTTCCATCAGACCCTGTTCCGGTTCCTCGACAAGCAACCGCTGGCCTCCACCCTCGAGGAGTTGCAGGGTCAGGTTGATGCGTTCGACACCATCTACAACGCCGAGCGCCCGCACCAGAGCCTGCCCGGGAGGATCACCCCGCAGCAGGCATGGGACGCGACACCGGTCGTTGCCCCACCACGGCCGACCCCACGTCCAGCGACCGTGGTCACGCCCGACGGGATCCGGATGACGCGCATCCGCGACACTGGCACCGTCTTCCGCCGCGGCACCCGATTCCACGTCAGCCGAACTCTGGCCGGCAACCTCGCCTACCTCGTCGAAACCGACACCTCGCTGCTCGTCTTCGACGACCAAGGCACCTTGCTCATCGAGCATCCCTGGCCGGCACCGGGCACCAAATACGTCGGCAGCGGCCGACCCCGCGGACCCCAAGGACCACGCCGAATCCGATGAGTGTCAGGCATGTCCTGATACATCAACTGTCAGAGATGTCCTGATGCAGTTTCGTCAGGGATGTCTTGATACATCACAGCTCGAGGACCGTTCAACCTCAAAGCCGTGCCCACCGTTTGCCCACACTTGTGGGCAAACATCACAGATCACCGATCGCCCTATTCACTCAGAATCCTTGAATTCCCGTGGATTTTGAGGGGAGCCCCCCGAATGCTCCGGCATTGGATTTGGGTTCAAATCCCACCGGTTCCGCCATTGGAAAATGACCGCCCACCAGGGGCGGTCATTTTGCATTTGTGGCCCCGGTGTCGCTGTCTGATGACCCGGGGTGTCAGCCGGGGTTCGCTCCCGTTGACGCCACGAGGACGCCGGGCGTTCGCTAGGGAACAAAGACCCTTGGCCCCGGGCGACTTTGCCTGAAGAATGCACTCAGAAGGAGCATCCTATGCCGCAGAAACCGCCCACAGTCCACATCGAAGAAGCGAACCGTCGTCTGCTGGCGACCCTGCCGTTCCACGATGTGCAGGACTTCGAAGACGCCCAGCGCGGCTTCATCGCCGCCCTCGAGCCCGCCATTGTGAAGGATGCCGCGGGCGGCACCGTCTGGGACGGCGAGTCGTACTCCTTCCTCACCGGTGACGCCCCCGCGTCGGTCAACCCGAGCCTGTGGCGGCAGTCCCTTCTCGTCAACAAGCAGGGACTCTTCGAGATAGTCGAGGGCATCTACCAGGTGCGCGGTCTGGACCTTTCGCACATCACGTTCGTGGAGAGTGACACCGGCATCATCGTCATCGACCCGCTCATCTCGACCGAGACGGCGGCGGCCGCGCTCGCGCTCTACCGGGAGCACCGCGGCGACCGCAAGGTCGTCGCCGTGATCTACACGCACAGCCATGCCGACCACTTCGGCGGCGTCTTTGGCGTCGCCAGCCAGGCCGACGTGGATGCCGGGCGCATCCAGGTCATCGCTCCCGAGGGCTTCGTCGAGCACGCGGTCTCGGAGAACGTGTTCGCCGGAACCGCGATGGGTCGCCGGGCCGGGTACATGTACGGGGCGGCGCTCGCCCGCGGTCCGCTGGGCCAGGTCGGCGCCGGTCTCGGCCAGACCACCTCGACGGGTGAGGTCGGCCTGATCGTGCCGACCCTCGACATCCGCGCCACCGGGGAGACCCACGTCGTCGACGGCATCGAGATCGAGTTCCAGATGGCGCCCGGCTCGGAGGCTCCCGCCGAGATGCACTTCTACTTCCCGAAGTTCCGCGCGCTGTGCATGGCCGAGAACGCGAGCCACACGCTGCACAACATCCTCACCCTCCGCGGCGCGCTCGTGCGCGACCCGAACATGTGGTCGGCGTATCTGACCGAGGCGATCGCGCGCTACGGAGCGAAGTCCGACGTGGTCTTCGCCTCGCACCACTGGCCCACCTGGGGCACCGAACGCGGCATCCGCTACCTGCAGGAGCAGCGCGACATCTACGCCTACCTCCACGACCAGACGCTCCGGATGCTCAACCAGGGCTTCACCGGACCCGAGATCGCCGAGACAATCCAGCTGCCCCCCGCGCTCGAGAACGCGTGGAATGCCCGCGGCTACTACGGTTCGGTGAGCCACAACGTGAAGGCGATCTACCAGCGCTACATGGGCTGGTTCGACGGCAACCCGGCTCGCCTCTGGCCGCACCCGCCGGCCGAGCAGGCGCAGCGCTACGTCGCCGCGATCGGCGGGGTCGACCGTGTCGTCGAGCTCGCGCAGGCCGCCTTCGATGAGGGCGACTACCGCTGGGCGGCCACCCTGCTCGACCACGTCATCTTCACGGATGCCACCCACCAGGCCGCGCGCGACCTCCACGCCGACACCCTCGAGCAGCTGGCCTACGGCAGCGAGAACGGGGTCTGGCGCAACTTCTTCCTGTCCGGCGCGACCGAGCTGCGCGACGGCAACTTCGGCACGCCGGCCAGCCCGAATGCTCCCGCCGTCGTGGCGCAGCTCTCACCGCAGCAGCTGTTCGCCTCGCTCGCGCTCAGCGTGAACGGTCCGCGCGCGTGGGACCTCGACCTGGCTCTGGATGTCACGTTCACCGACCTCGACGTCAACTACCGGGTCACCCTGCGCAACGGTGTGCTGATCAGCCGGAGGCAGTCGGCCGACGACACGGCCACGGCATCCCTCACCCTGACCAAGCTGCGGATGCTCGCCCTCCTCGGCGGGGATCTCGCCAGCCCCGGAGTGGAGATCGGCGGCGACCCGGCGGTGCTGCAGTCGCTGCTCGGAGTGCTGGAACCGGGCAATCCGGCGTTCAACATCGTGGAGCCGTAGACCCAATCGACGACGGTCCGCAGCCGAGCAGGATCGGAGAAGCCCCGCCGGCGCGCGACGACCTACACTCGTGCCAGTTGCTTCGAAGGAGTTCCCATGCGCAAGGTCATCGATTTCGTCGACGTCTCGACAGAAGGTCTCGAGTCGAGCCCGTACGCCGACGCGCTCGCCGGCCTGCGGGCCAACGAGGCTCGGTACTACAAGAACAAGTACGACCACGACTTCGCCGTCGCGCCAGCAGCCGACGAGCCCGAGACCCTCGCCTACGTCACGCGCGTTCTGGCCGAGGAGCGCGACATCGTGATCGCCTCACCGCCCCTCGAGGTCACGATGTTCGAGGTCGAGGGCCTGCGCATGGCCTACGTGTTCTACCAGTCGGGGCTGGCGATCAACGTGATGTACGGCCTCGAACCCGGCGGCAAGCGTGCTGTCGGCTTCAAGCTGTCCGAGGGCATGGATGTACCTGAGGAGCTCGAGACCCGTTTCAAGTTCGCGCGACAGAAGTCGAAGCTCGCGGGCGTCATCCGCGGCTCGTTCTTCGTCATCAAGGGCGAGTACTGACTCAGGCTTGATCGACGCGGTGAGCCGCTCGATGATGGCTGAATGAACGAGGTTTCCGACTACGTCGCCGGTGCCAGCGAACCGGCGCGCTCGGTGCTGACCGCACTGCGCGACCGCGCCCTGCGTCTTGTGCCCGACGCCGACGAGGGGACGAGCTACGGGATGCCGGCGCTGCGATATCGAGGTCGCCCGCTGGTCAGCGTGATGGTGACGAAGGCCGGTTATTCGCTGTTCCCCTTCAGTGCGGACGTCGTGGCTGGGGCGATCGGCGGGCTTCACGGCTTCGCGTCCACCAAGGGCGGCATCAAGTTCACTGACGCGCAGCCACTTCCCGACGAGGCGTTCGACGGCATCGTGCTGGCGCGTCGCGCCGAGATCGACTCGGCACTCGTCAGGCGGTGAAGCTTGCCCGCCGGGGTTAGCCTGTGCACATGCATCCGCAGGATGATCCCAGTGACCTCATGTCGAACGAGGCCGAACTGCACCGCATCGATCGCACGGCGACCATCTGGTTCGCTTCCGCCCTCATCGCAGTCGCACTACCGCTCACGGGTCTCCTGATCTCCGGATGGCGCCCCTCCGACCTCACGCCCGTCGCGGCCGCCTTCTGGTGGGCCGGCGCCTTCGTGGGCATCGTCGGGCTCTCCGCGATCGGCTACGCGGGCTGCCCGATCTACTGGGGCAGCGTGTCGACCGCGCACCTGCAGAAGTCGATCGCAATCCGAGCGGGACTCGCAATGCTGCTGATCGGGTCGTTCGTCGCGATCTCGGCTGTGCTCGGGGGCTGACGGCCGCTTAGTCGGCGAGCTCCACGAGCGCCCGCGTGGTGCGCAGGTTGCGCGCGGTGCCGGCCACTCCCAGCGATCTGAGCAGGCGATCGAGGTTCAGCACTGCGCGGCCCATGCCGCCGGCGAACCTCAGGTGGAGCTCGCGCCCGGCGAGCTGCCACTCGTCGTCGCCGGTGGGGACGTTCGCCGCGGCATCCAGAGCGTCGGCCGCTGGCGTCGCAGTGAGGAAGGTGATGTACGAGAACTTCGGGTCGACGACCTCGAACGGATGCGCCGCGAGAGCCGCCGACACCTCCGCCGGTGTGCGGGAGATCACCTCGCGCACGAAGCCGTACCTCTCCGTGATCGCCGCCTCGACGGCGCGATCGAATCGTGCGGCGTCGCCCGGGACATCGACCACGGCATTGCCCGACGCGATGTAGGTGCGCACGCTGCCGCCGCCGAGCTCGGCCAGCAGCGTACGGAATTCCGCCATGGGCAGGGTCGCACCTCCGACGTTCACCGCACGCACGAACAGGATGCGTGTGCTCACCGCAGCGGCACGCCCACGTCGCTGCCGCCCTCGAAGGTGACGCGGTCGCCCATCTGCACGATCGTCGGAGCGCCGATGAATCCGCCCGCGAACAGCGCCATGCCCTGGGTGAACAGCGGCGACTGCCCGATCAGGGACTCGGGCACGAAGCCGAAGATCGAGGCGAGCTCGGCGAGGTCGATCGGCGAGGTCATCTTCATGAGGGCGAGGTTGTCGCACTGGGAGATGATGCCCTGGTGCACCTTCGACGGACGCTGGGTCGACAGCAGCAGCCACAGGCCGTACTTGCGACCCTCGGCGGCGATGCGGATGATCTGCTCGCGCACCGCGCGACCGAGCGGGCTGTCAAGGTCGGGGGAGCAGAGGTTGTGGGCCTCGTCAATGACGATGAGCACGGGTCGGCGTTGCTCGCGGCGGGTCCACAGGTCGTCGAGTACCGAGAGCGCGACGACGAGAGGCTCCTCGGCGTAGCGGAATCCGCCGAGGTCGAGCACCGTGGCATCCGGTCGGGTCTCGATGATCTCGGTGGCGGCCGCCCGCTCGCCGGCCCAGAGGCCCCAGTCGTCGAGGGCGAGGTTCTCGACGCGCTCGGCGAGGGCATGGTGCACCGGGTCGCCGGACTCCCGCAGGCGCTCGACGATGCTGCGCTCGTCGTTGATGGGGTAGCGCTCCTGCAGGTGCAACAGGGCGTTGTATTCGGCGCGGTCATCGAGAGGGTCGAGCCGCAACAGGGCCGCCTTGATGGGGAACGGCAATGCCGAGAACCTCACCCGCAACGAGTCGTCGCGGTCGCCCGGTCGCAGCACCCGGATGTCGCGGCCCGCCAGCGCCGCAGCGGTGCCCGTACTCGCGGCCTCAGGCCGCACTTCGCCGAGCCGCACGAAGTCGGCGTTGGGGTCGAGGATCACCAGCGGCAGACTCGTGTGCGCGAGCATCTGCTCGAGCACGACGCCGAGCGCGTAAGTCTTGCCCGATCCGCTCTGGCCGCACCAGAAGGTGTGGCGGTTGAAACGCTGAGCGTTCAGTTCTGCGATGTCGCCCGACTCGACGACGGTGCCGATGGGCAGGGTGGCTGGCATGGCTCGATGCTAGCGGGGCGTTATCGCAGTTCTGAGTCGCGCCCGACGCTGGTATAGTTTTCAGGTTGGCTGCTCGTCGGGCCAGCAGATGCGCCCGTAGCTCAGCGGATAGAGCAATTGACTACGGATCAATAGGCCGGGGGTTCAAATCCCTCCGGGCGCACCACTCGAGAAGACCCCGTCAGTTTCTGGCGGGGTCTTCTCGATTTGTTCGTGCGGGTGGCACTTTGATCACCGGGGCCCCGACCGGCGCAGTCCGGCGGATTGTGCCATGCGGGATGCGCGCACCGGCGAGTGACCGCACGATCTGCCGGCGGCACCGGTTGGGCGTCAAATCCCTCCGGGCGCACGTCGAAAAATGCTGGTCAGACCCCTATTCGGTCGCCCGGATAGGGGTCAGTACCCTACAGACCTACACTTCCGCGTGCATCAGGGGCTGATGCCATCAGAGCAACGTGCAATCGGTCCGTCGGCCGTCCGCACGTTGTTCACGAGCGCACAGCGCCAGCCGCGCTTGCACCGTTGCGCGCGTCGGTCAGGTCACACTCTCCAACCCGGTACCGAATTGCTACAACTCAGCAGGATCTATAGGGGCCTGATGTGATCAGCAGAGGGCGATTTGTTCGTTGGGGAAGACGCGAAGCCCTTCTAGGGCGGGCCCCCGCTGAGCAGCGCGGTGGAGCTTGGACAATCAGGTACGCCTGACGGTGGTGAAGAGAAGTTGACCGGCGGAATCGCGGCATTTGTTGTCTCATGCCGAACTGCTGCCGCGGGGGCGCGGAGGTGCCCGAGATTGTCGGAGACTCAGCGCCCACGCTCGCACCACTCCGCGCGTCACACAGCCTTCCGCCCACGACAAGGGCTACCGCTCCTACGAGACGGGCAGCCAGCGCCCGAGCGCGTAGGACGTCGTTGCCGCTTGGTAGGGGGCGTCCATGACGAGGGCGAGGAGGTAGCCCCCGAGAAGTTGAAGTCGAGCACTAGGCGTTGGTCTCGGCCACGGGCGCAGGCTAGCGACGCCGTTGATGATCACCTGCGCGCAGCAGTTGTGACTCGAATAGTCACGGTTGATCCAGGCCGCTGCATTAATGGACCCTCGTATCATGACGGAGTGGGCTCCTCGTCAAACCGCGGACCCGGGTTTCGCATTCTGATTGTGCTACCGGCAGCCGTAATGCTGCTTCTCGGGCTGAGTGCTGGGCTAGTGATCATGGGACTCCCGATACCTGTCGCCCTAGATCGGCTTCCAGAACTTCATGCACCCCTACTCGTCTTTGGTTTCGTCGGAACGCTTATCAGCCTCGAGCGAGCGGTAGCGCTCCGTGCTGGGTGGGCATACCTCGCACCAGCGCTGATAGCGGGAGGAATGCTTCTCGCGCTGACGTCGCTCCCGATACTCGTGGGCAAGGTGGTTGTCACCGCTGGACTTCTCGTTCACCTCCTTCAGTATTTTGCGATCTGGCGGAGGCAGCCGATGACAGCAACGGCGGTGCAGGCGCTGGGTGCAGTGGCCGCAATCACCGCGGGTCTTGCGTGGAGCGGCGGCGTGCGACCCGCATACCTGGTGCCGCTTCTTGCGACCTTCCTGATTCTCACCATCGTGGGTGAGCGACTGGAGCTTGCCCGCGTCGGGTCCCCTGGTGAGCGTGCCGAAGGCGCGCTACTGGGGTTCGCGTTCGTACTGGCGGCGGCCACAGTGCTGACATTGACCGTGCCCGTGATTGCCGTCCCCGTTGCGGGCGTAGCGCTTCTGGGCATCGTGGTCTGGTTGGCGCGCTATGACATCGCTCGGATGACGGTCCGTCAGACCGGCCTGCCTCGCTTCGTCGCGGTGGGCCTCCTCGTGGGATTCGCTTGGCTCGCCGTGGCCGGTGCAGGGTGGATTCTCGGTGGCGCGCGCACGGAGGGCCCCGTCTACGACGCCGTCACGCATGCGATCTTTCTCGGATTCGTGATCACCATGATCCTGGTTCACGCTCCGCTGATCCTCCCCGCGGTTCTCCGCGTGGCTATCCCCTACCACCCGGCGCTGTACGCCCCGATAACGCTGCTCCAGGTGTCGCTCGTGGTTCGGGTGGTAGGGGGGGATGCGTGGGGACTGACCCCTGCGCTGCAGGCCGGCGGTATCGTCGGCGCGATTGCCATGCTCCTTTTCCCCGTGACCGTGGTTTGCGTCGCCCTGATCGTCGGCCCCCGGGCGTCTCGGAAGAAGGGTGCCCGTGTCTCGACGTAATTGGTATCTGCTGACGAACAGTGTGGTTCTGGTCTGGATCACCGCCGGCTTGATGGCCGTCGGTGTGCACCGGTTCGTCGATCAACCGCTCTGGCTCATGGTGCATGTGCCACTTCTCGGCGCCGCTACCGCCGCGATCCTGATTTGGTCACAGCACTTCGCCGACACACTGCTGCGCCGACCAGCACTAGGCGGACGTGTCGGGCTGGGCATCCGCCTGCTCGGGCACACCGTCGGGGCCGCCCTGATTGTCGTTGGAATCTTGGCGGGCGTCCCTCCACTTGCCGTAACCGGTGCGATCGGCGTGGCCGCCGTCGCTCTGGCCCACGGGATTGTCCTCACACTCCAGCTTCGTCACGCCCTGCCTGCTCGGTTCGCGCCCCTCGTGCGGTATTACATCGCCGCGAGCGCAGTATTCTTGGGCGGCATTGCGGCGGGAATCGTGATCGTGCTCACTGGCGAGCCTGGTACTGCTGACCGGCTGGTCATGAGCCACCTAGTTCTTAATGTGTTCGGATGGCTCGGCGTCACCGTTCTCGGCACCCTAGTGTTGCTCTGGCCGACTGTTCTACACGCCCGAGTACCCGACAGTGTCGATTCGGCGGCCCGTCGAGCCGTAGTAGTGCTCCTCGCTGGTCTTGCTGTGGCATCTGCTGGACCAGTGCTCGACCTGCCTGTGCTGGTCACTCTCGGGATGGCAACCTGGGTCGCCGGCGCCGGTCTCCTCGCAATCGAGGGTTGGCGAGAATCACGCTCTATGCCCCCTGCCACGTTCGCAGGATGGAGCCTCGCTGCGGCATTCGTCTGGGTTCTCGTGGGGGCCATCATTCTCGGGGTCCTCGCGGCAATTGCGCCCGATTGGGAGAGCTTGCGTAGCCAGTATCTTGCCGTACTCGGCCCCCTCGTTGTTGGATTCGGGACTCAGATTGTCATCGGCGCATTGAGCTACTTGTTGCCGGTCGTGGCCCTCGGGAGCCCATCCGCAGCCAAGGCTGGCGCAGAGATTCTCGATCGCGGAGCCGCCTTCCGTGTCGTCGCGTTCAATGGCGCGATCGCGCTGTACCTGACGCCGATGCCCAGTCTCGCTCGTGTTCTTCTTTCGCTCGTCGTCGCGGGGGTCGTCACATCATTTCTGATCTTGGCGGCTCGAGCTGTCATCGTTGGCCGCAGGATTCGTCGCTCGGAGGGCGACACACCCGACCGAAGCGGCATTGTCTCTCTGGGGTTAGCGCCGGAGCGAGCACCGCGCCCTCCTACTCGACGCGCGGGATCCCTCGTCGCCGGCTTCGCGGTACTCGCGCTGTGTGTTGCGGCGGGCGTCGCTGCCGACCCGGCCGCCGTAGGGATATCGACCGCTGCCTCCACGGCCGGGATAGCCGCGACGGGCGAGACGACCGAGGTCACCATTCGAGTTGATGGAATGCGCTTTACACCCGCACTTATCGAAGTCCCCTACGGAGACGCTCTCCGGGTGACCTTCGAGAACACGGGAGCGGACGTGCATGACTTGACCTTTGCGAATGGTGTGCGCACTGACCGGCTTGCTCCGGGCGCGACTCACACCATCGACGTGGGTGTCATCGGTTCCGATTTGGCCGGCTGGTGCTCAATCGCCGGGCACCGGCAGATGGGGATGGAGCTCACGGTGCGAGTCACCGGGGCACCGGAGGAAGATTCGTCCGTCGCCTCTCCGGCGGAGCCGTCAGAGCATACCGAGCACCAGCCCAGTGGAGCTTCAGGCGATGCAGCCGCCGAAGTCGATCTACAGCGCCAACCGAGTGCGGGCTTCGTCGCATGGCCCGCGGCCCTGTTGCCCGCGCCGACCGAGACAGTTCACCGCGTCACCCTGCGTGTCGAGGAGACCATCGTCGACGTCGCGGCGGGCGTCTCGCAAGCCCGGTGGACCTTCGGAGGCACCGCCCCCGGCCCCGTACTACGCGGGAGTATTGGCGACACGTTCGAGATAACCCTCGTCAACGACGGCACGATCGGCCACTCGATCGACTTCCACGCGGGCGCCCTGGCGCCCGATCGACCAATGCGCACGATTCAGCCGGGCGAGAGTCTGACGTACACCTTCACTGCGACCAAGGCGGGCATTTGGATGTACCACTGTTCGACAATGCCGATGTCGATGCACATCGCCAACGGCATGTTCGGTGCTGTGATTATTGACCCGCCAGATCTCGCGCCGGTCGCCAAGGAGTACCTGCTGGTGCAGGGGGAGCTGTACCTTGGCGCAACCGACGAGACTGCGGATGCCGACAAGATCGCCGCAATGACGCCTGACCTCGTGACGTTTAACGGCTATGCCGACCAATACGTGCATCAACCGCTTGAAGTCGACGCGGGAGACCGTGTGCGCGTCTGGGTGCTGGACGCTGGACCCAACTCGCCCTCGTCGTTCCACGTTGTCGGTGGCCAGTTCGACACGGTGTACCTTGAGGGCGCGTACACCCTCCTCCCGGGAAACGGGGGAGGGTCACAAGCCCTTGGTCTGCAGCCGGCCCAAGGCGGGTTCGTTGAAATCGAGTTTGCCGAGCCGGGCAACTATCCCTTCGTCACTCATCGAATGAGTGATGCCGAGAAGGGCGCGCGGGGCATTTTCACTGTCGGGTAGCGGCGGGCTGACCCGCCGCTGGGTGCCCGTCTGGCTTTGCGGGCTGTCTCCGCAGACTAGTCATGACTGGCTGGCTCGTCGGTGCCTTCCGCCGCCTGCCTCGCCAGCACGTAAAGAAGATCTGAGAGTCGGTTGAGGTAGCCGAGAGCATCCTCGCTGACCGGATGGCCCGCAACCTTTATCTGCACGGTGTGCCGCTCCGCCCGGCGCGCAACCGTTCTAGCCAGGTCGATCGCGGCCTCCAGTGGGGTTGAGCCGGGAACTACAAAAACGGGCCTGAGCGGCTGCCTGGCTGTCAGCTCATCGATCGTCCTCTCCAGCTCGGCCGTCATGGTCGGCTCCACAAGCGAGACTCCCGGCTTCAGGAGATTGCGATGACCTGGGTCGACGCCGAGATCTGCAGCGACGACGAACAGTTCACGTTGGATGCGCAGTAGCAGGGCAGCGCGATCCGCGTCCGGACATCCGGATCTGGCGACACCGAGCGCCGCAACGGTCTCGTCGATATCGCCGAGCGCGTCTATAAGTTCGCCGCCCTTGGATACCCGGCCGCCGTATAGCAGTCCTGTCATGCCGTCGTCTCCGGTTCGGGTATATACACTATTCATCCCCTTAGCCTTCCACCCCCCGACACGCGAGGGAATAAAAACGGTCGAAACTCCCGAAAAACACAATATGTAGTGGTTGGCTTATCCCACGACCGCAAGAACTAGTCGGAACAGGATTCGGACAATCGGGGAGAGTGATGTCAGTGGGCGCACAGCAACAGGCCGGTCAAACGGAATCTGAATCCCAAAAGGCGAGCGAAATCACCGTCCAACGCTGGTTCAGCGCTGCAGGTGTCCATCCTTATGACGAAGTCTCCTGGCAGCGTCGGGACATCGAACAGACCAACTGGAGGACCGGAGAGACGATCTTCACGCAGAGTGCGGTGGAGTTCCCGGATTTCTGGTCGCTCAATGCCTCGACCATCGTCACCACCAAGTACTTCCGAGGGGCGGTGGGCTCACCGGCTCGAGAATCCAGCCTGCGGCAACTCATCGATCGCGTGGTCGCCCGCTACGTTGCTTCCGGACTAGAGAACGGCTACTTCGCGACACCTGAAAACGGTGCGCTCTTCGGCGACGAATTGACCTGGCTGTTACTGCACCAAGCGTTCTCGTTCAACTCGCCAGTGTGGTTCAACGTTGGCACCGATTCCCCCCAGCAGGTGAGCGCGTGCTTCATCCTCTCCGTGGACGACACCATGGACTCGATCCTGAACTGGTATCGCGAGGAGGGGATGATATTCAAAGGTGGCTCCGGCTCGGGGGTGAATCTCTCGCGAATCCGGTCTGCAGCCGAACTGCTGTCTTCGGGCGGTACAGCGAGTGGGCCCGTATCGTTCATGCGCGGAGCGGACGCGAGCGCGGGAACAATCAAATCGGGTGGGGCCACCCGCAGGGCCGCAAAAATGGTCGTGCTCAACGTAGATCACCCGGACATCTGGGAGTTCGTCGAGACTAAGGCGAGGGAAGAGAGCAAGATCCGCGCACTCCGGGACGCCGGATTCGACATGGATCTTGGCGGTCGGGACATTACGTCCGTGCAATACCAGAACGCGAATAACTCCGTGCGCGTGAGCGATACCTTCATGAGGGCGGTGGAAGAAGACGACAGTTTCGACTTGACCGCTCGCGCCGACGGCCACGTAGTGGAGACCGTGCGTGCCAAGAAGCTGTTCCGCGAGATCGCCGAGGCGGCCTGGGCCTGCGCCGACCCCGGCCTCCAATACGACGACACCATCAACGATTGGCACACGAACCCGGAGTCCGGAAGGATCAATGGCTCGAACCCATGCTCGGAGTACATGTCGCTTGACAACTCATCGTGCAATCTTGCCTCGCTTAACCTACTCGCGTTCCTGCGCGACGACGACACCTTCGACGTCGACGCCTTCACCGCGGCGGTCGAGCTCGTTGTCACCGCGATGGACATTTCGATTTGCTTTGCCGATTTCCCGACCGAACCGATCGCGAAAAACACCAGAGATTACCGCCAGCTTGGCATCGGTTACGCCAACCTTGGTGCGCTTCTCATGGCCACCGGTCATGGCTACGACTCCGACGGTGGCCGCACTCTTGCCGCAACCATTACCTCGCTCATGACTGCGGTCGCCTATCGCAGATCTGCAGAGCTCGCCGGCGTGGTCGGCCCGTACGCAGGGCTTGCACGTAACGCGTTCGCCCACGAACGGGTCATGCGCAAGCACTCCGCAGCCAATGAAGGGCTCGACACGCTCGGGGCAATGGATGCTGCCGTCCACGATCGCGCCGCGCGAGAGTGGAGGCGCGGAATCGAACTCGGTGTGGCCAACGGTTGGCGCAACGCCCAGGCCAGCGTGCTCGCACCGACCGGGACAATCGGTTTCATGATGGACTGTGACACCACTGGCATCGAACCCGACTTCACACTCGTCAAGTTCAAGAAACTCGTGGGTGGCGGCTCGATGCAGATCGTCAACCAGGCGATTCCCCGTTCCCTCCGGCAGCTCGGCTATCCAGCGGAGACCGTCGAGGCGATCGTCGGATACGTTGCCCAGAACGGGCATGTCGTCGACGCCCCAGGACTCCAGCCGGAGCACTACGAGATCTTCGACACGGCCATGGGTCGGCGATCGATCGCCCCCCTAGGTCACCTACGCATGATGGCGGCGGTACAGCCGTTCTTGTCCGGCGCGATCTCCAAGACAGTAAACCTTCCGTCGGACGCCACGATCGACGAAGTGGAGGAGGTTTACTATCGAGGTTGGAAGCTGGGACTGAAGGCACTCGCCATCTATCGGGACAACTGCAAAGTCGGCCAGCCGCTCTCCGATGGAAAAAAGCAGACCGGTGCAGCAGAAGTGCCTGCCCACTCGGGACCCATCCGTCGCCGACTTCCGAAGACGCGGCCCTCCATGACTACATCTTTCACTGTCGCCGGAGCCCAAGGATACCTGACCGCCGGCTCCTACCCCGATAACGGGCTGGGCGAGATCTTCCTCCGGCTCGGCAAGCAGGGCTCCACCTTGGCCGGGGTCATGGACGCCTTCTCGATTGCCGTGTCCATCGGACTGCAGCACGGCGTGCCCCTCACAACCTACGTCGAGAAGTTCACCAACTTGCGCTTCGAGCCGGCCGGGATGACCGACGACCCGGACATCCGCCTGGCCCAGTCGATCATGGACTACATCTTCCGCCGGCTCGCCCTTGACTATCTCCCGTACGAGACCAGGGCCGCCCGGGGGATCTTCACAACAACTGAGCGCACGGCGCAGCTAGACGCGGGCGGGTACGGGGAGGCTAGTGGAATCGACGATAGCGCCACCGCCCAGCCCGTCCCTGCTCAGTTCGCGATCCACTCAACAACCGAACTGTTCGAATCGCAGCAAGGAATGAAGGCAGACGCCCCACTATGCCTTACCTGCGGCGTGAAGATGCGGGCCACCGGCTCCTGCTTCGTGTGCGAGAGTTGCGGAAGCACGAGTGGCTGCAGCTGACTGGGACCCGCGCGACCCGGCTGTCCTGAGTGACCAGATTCGCGCCTACGACCAGATGCGCGCCCGTTGTCCGGTTGCCTACAGCGACTATCTCGGCTGGTCGGTGTTTCGGCACGATGACATCGTCGCCGTCGTGGGAGACCACGAAACGTTCTCGAGCGCGGTGTCGAGCCACCCAGCGGTGCCCAACGGGTTTGACCCACCGAAACATGGGCCCTATCGGACAGTCGTCGACCACTATTTCACTCCGGAGCACATGCTCGCGTTCGAGCCAGTCTGCCGTCAAGTCGCACGGGACCTGATTGCGCGATTGTCCCTGGGTGTTCCCGTGGAGATCATCAGTATGTTCGCTCTCGAGTTCGCCCTCGAAGCGCAACGCGCATGGCTGGGTTGGCCCGCCTACACGATCAGCGCTCTGCGTCACTGGACCGCGCAGAATCACCGAGCCACGCTCGCTCGCGATCGTGAAGCTCTGGATGCCGTCGCTGCTGTTTTCGACAGCACAGTGCGGCGCGTGCTCGACGACCGGCGCGCGCTCGGGGCCGCAGCCACCGAGAACGACATAACGTCGCAACTCATGCGGGAGCAGGTCGACGGAGTTCCCCTCAATGATCAGGAACTCGTCGCCATCCTGCGGAACTGGACCGTCGGAGAGCTCGGCACGATGTCCGCGAGCCTAGGGATCCTCATCGACTACATGGCGCGGCACCCGGGGCTGCAAGAGGAGTTGCGAGGCGCTCCGCATCGACTAGCTGGCGCGATCGATGAGATCCTGCGAATACATTCTCCTCTCGTGGCGAACCGTAGGGTGGCTACGCGCGACGTTTCGCTCGGCGGCCGGACGATCTCCGCCGGAGATCAGGTCACGGTCATCTGGGCCTCAGGGAACCGTGACGAGAGCCACTTCGGCGACCCGGACGAGTATCAGCCTCATCGGAACGCGCCAGACAATCTGCTTTACGGCCGTGGCATCCACGACTGCCCGGGGGCACCACTTGCGCGGTTGGAACTTCGTGTGGTGATGGAGGAGCTGCTAGCACAAACCCGCTTGATTGAGGCGGTTCCCGGCAGCACACCCGACTTCGCGAGCTATCCTGCGAGTGGATTCCGTGCGTTGCGGGTCAGACTGTCTCTTTAGTGTTCCTCCAAGCCGAAAGTCGACCACCAATGTCGAACACCATCCCAACGGCAGTGATGCTCCAGGCTAAAAGCGCCGCCCAGAACCAGATCTCCCCGACGGCTTCGACGACGGGGAGCCGATTTGCCCGGCCGAGGTAGATACTCGCTGCGGCGTACATCCCCATGGGGAACACGAAGCTCCACAGCGTCGGTTGGTACCGAAACGGCACGCGCTTCACAACGTGTCGCCATACCCCTGCGGCGAGAAGCGCGGGAATCAGCCACGTAGCGAATGCCCAAAAGATGACGGATAGCCCGGCGATTAGGGCACGCGTGACATCGATCATTGGCCCATCGTCCATCTCGACGATGCGGGCTCCAGCCACCACAGTGATGGCCATTGCTCCCATCGTGATCCAGTACGGCGGATCGAGCTGCTGCGGCTCGAGACGGTACATGATCAGCCGGAACAACAGCAGTAGGCCGCACATTGCGTAAAGCATGACCCCCATCGACCAGGTCGTAACGGCGATGATGGCGAGCCACTGGCGAGCCTCCGGATACAGCGGTTCGATTCCGGCGGCGACGACCGCGATTGACTGGCTTGCAACGACCCAGATGAACCACGTGCCGTTCGCGGCTTCGAGAATTGGTCGCCGGGGGTTGCTGAGCACAGCCAGCCAAGGAATGGAGTATCCCATCACAACCCAAGCAGCTATCGCAGCGGCAAGAAGAACTGCAGCGGGAAGTTCGAGGCCTATGCCTACAAACATTGCAGAAACAACGTTGGTCGCGGCGATGAAGGTGAAGAACCCGAAGGCTCGAGTGGGATCGTGCAGATCATCGACCACGCGCTTGCGATATGACGCAATGCGCCAGATATTCAGCGCGATCAACACCGCGTAGAACGCGAGAGCAAGCACGAACAGGACGGAAGCCAGCGCGACGTGGCCCGTGAGCTGTGCGCCGATCGACACGATGCCTGTGCCCATCACACCGGCAAAATATCCCGGCGTCAGCTGGGCGGGTCCGCGCACCGGTGCCGTAACGACTTCGGCATTTGCGGTGCTCACCTGGCTACCCCTGACGTGAGGGGGAAGGTGATGGTGACGGCGAAGTTGTGGGGGATGGCGACGGGTCTGCATTGGCGCCGCGCCCACCACTGCGTGCGTCGCGCAACATGCCCGCAACCACAAGTGCGCCCGCCCCGACGAGCACGAGCAACCAGAGCCCGAGCGCGTACGAGTTGGTTTCCGCCTGATACGTGGCGCCCATCACGAGCGGCGGGAAGTAGCCTCCGAGCCCTCCCGCGGCCGCGACCACTCCGGAGACTGCTCCTACCTTGTCGGGGGGTGTAAGGGGTCCGATCCATGCGAACACGGCTCCCATCCCGAGGCCCATCGCCGCTGCCATGAGCAGGAACGTTGCACCTGTCAGTACGCCTTCGGGCGGTTGCTGGCCGACGATGTAGGCCGTGCCGACGATGCCGGCGAGTGAGATAAGCGAGATGACCTTCGGGCCGAAACGATCGGCAAGCACACCGCCGATGGGGCGGGCGATCACGGCTGCCGCGACGAATAGCGCTGTTCGGGTGCCTGCACCCACCGGGTCAACGACGTCACCGTAGAGAGTCGTGAGGTACTTGGGCAAGTAGGTGGCGAATGCGACGAATCCCCCAAACACGATTGCATAGAGAAACGACATCTGCCAGGTAATGGCGAGGCTCAACGCCCCCCTAACTTTGGGGATGAGCGGTTGAGAACTCGACTTCCACTCGGGCGAGTTGCGGAGGAAAGTCCACGTCAGGATCGCCACTGCTACGAGGGTGCCCGCGATAACGAAGTGGGTCTGCACGTAGCCGATGGACTCAGCGAGCCGGGGCGTGGCGAACGCCGAAACGGCCGTACCGATCATGCCCATACCGAAGATTCCGTTGGCGAACCCACGCCGTGCGGGCGAGAACCAGGCGCTAGAAAAGGGGATGCCGACGGCGAAGACCGTGCCGGCGATGCCGAGCGCGAAACCCGCGACGAGAAGCAACGGGTAGCTGTTGATACTGCCCGCTAGTGCAACCAAGAGCACCGCGGGGACGGAGGCCAGGAGCACGACGGTGAACATGATGCGCCCTCCGAATCGGTCCGTGAGGGCCCCTGTGACGATTCGACCGAGTGCACCGACTAGCACCGGCGTCGCGAGCATTAGTGATATTCGACCCTGGTCAAGGCCCATCTGCGTCGCGTAGATATTCTGCAGTGGCGCGATCGACATCCAAGCCCAGAACCCGGCTGTCGACGCGATCGTTGCGAGGATCACTTGTCCCAGCCCACCGCTGAGCCCCGCCACCGCAGGCGGGGTAGTCATTGTGGTCACAGTCTCTCCCTCATCGCACTGCGAGCTCGATCGGGCCCGAGGTGAAAACAGCGTATCCAGCCACTGACCTCCCACGAGGTCGATTCACCGGGAGAAATTCGTGACGGCGCTCGGCTACCGGCCTCCCCGTTGTTTGCGTCACACCGCCACCACCAATCAGAGCTTGTGTAGCCGCTCCGCATCGGGTGTCTTGATCGACTCCCACCCTCGCCGTGGCGCTTGGGCGCCGCGGCCGTCGTCGCGCGACCGGTAGACAATGTATGGCCGAAAGAGATACCCGACAGGCGCGGAAAAGACGTGCACGAGGCGGGTAAACGGCCACAACGCGAAGAGAGCGAATGCCGTGATGACGTGCAACTGGAACAGGAGCGGCACCTCGGCCATCAGTTCCGGCTGGGGCTGGAAGAAGAGAATGCTGCGGATCCACGGCGAGATCGTCTCGCGGTAGTGAAAGCCCGAACTGAAAACCTGAAAGATGACAGTGGCGAGCGTGCCAAACGCCATTGTCGCGCCAAGGAAGACGTACATCACCTTGTCCATCCTCGTGGTGGCGAGGAAAACGGGGCCGACGGTGCGACGACGGTAGACGAGAATTGCGAAGCCCGCCAACGTGAGGGCTGCCGCCATGGTGCCCAGGCTGGTGGCACCGAAGTGGTACATCTCCTCCGAGATCCCGATAGCATACAACCACTCGCGCGGTATTAGCAGACCGACCACGTGCCCAGCGAGGACCATGAGAATGCCGAGGTGGAACATCGGTGAACCCCAGCGGAGCAGACGACTCTCGTAGGTCTGACTCGACCGAGTTGTCCATCCGAACTTGTCGTACCGATACCGCCAGATGTGCCCGACGATGAAAACGGCGATGGTCGCGTAAGGAATCGCGACCCACAGGATGATCGGCAGCGTGTTCACAAGGACTCCTGAGTTGACGGGCTGAAGGGCGGCAGATGGCCGAGAAAGCTCAGACCGACCGTTTCAGTCGGAGGGCCCTCGTTCACGAGATCGAGAAACCGTTCTCGAGTGCGGTCATCGATCGGGGGTAGCGACAGAGTCACCGTGCGCACGACCAGCGCCCAGGGGCTATCGAGGTCCTCTAGAGCAGTCCGTAGAACTTCGACGCCTTCACGGTGCGACGCGATGAGAGCGCCTGCGATCTCTGGATCGCCCAGCGCCGAGAACTCCAGCACAGCAGGAAGGTAGTCGGGCAGGTCATCGCTGTCGAATTCCCAGCCGGCAGCCCGGTATGCCTCGAGAAAGGTCACCAGAGCGACACCGCGCCGACGCGTGTCACCAGTCGCGTAGTAGCTCAGGTACAGACTGCACTTTCGCTTGAGGTCGAACGTCGCTACGTATCTACGCTGCCAGGCGACCTCTCCATCCTCCAGTGCGAGGGAGACGAACTCTTCGAGGGCCGATCTAACGGCGCTAGGCAGGTCGGCGAAGTATCCGCGCAACTCGCCGAGCCGGGCGAACCAGTCGGCGTCGGGATAGTCGAGCAGAAGAGACGCGAGCATGTGTACCCGCGCGCGCTGCACCGCCGACATCTTCAGCGACACGAGCTCGGGAGAGACGGGGCGTTTGGGCGTCACGCGGGCGACAGGTTGGCTCACGACGAGTCCTTGCGCTTCTCGGTCTTGCGTACAGCTCCTGTCACCGGCGGGAACAACCCCTCGGCCGAACCGTTGCCATCCCAGTTCATGAGATTCACGCGACCGGGAGTCGACGGTCGATCCGCCGTCTGCCGGTCGGAGAGGATGTGGAAATTCTCGACAGCGACGGGAACCGCCGGTCCGCTCGATGAGCCGAATGGCCCTGCACCGCCCATCCCCGGTCCGCCATCGAAGTCGAGCGAGCACGCCATCTCTTCGAGTTCGTGGGCCTGCTCGTTGTGTGCAGAGGGAATCACGTAGCGTTCTTCGTATTTGGCAATGGCGAGCAGCCGGTACATCTCTTCCATCTCGGTTCCGGTCATGCCGACAGCGGTCGCAATTCGTTCGTCGCGCTCGTTGTCGATGCTGATCCCTCTCATGTACGAGCGCATGGCGGCAAGCCGTCGGAGCGCCGCATCGACCGGTGCGATGTCGCCAGCAGTGAACAACTCGGCGAGGTATGCGATGGGGATGCGCAGCTTGTCGATGGCCGCGAATAGCGTGCGGGCATCCTCACCGTCATTCCCCGAACCCGTGACCACATCGACGACTGGAGAGAGCGGCGGGATGTACCAGACCATCGGCATCGTTCGGTATTCGGGGTGCAATGGCAATGCGACTTCGTACTGCATGAGCTTCCAGATCGGGCTGCGCTGGGCTGCCTCGATCCAATCGCTCGGAATCCCCTCCTGGCGGGCAGCCTCGATGACCGCAGGGTCGTGTGGATCGAGGATGATGTCGCGTTGTGCCTGCAGCAGAGCCTTGTCGTCTTCAACGGCCGCCGCCGATGCCACGCGATCCGCGTCGTACAGCACTAGGCCCAGATAGCGCAGACGCCCCACACAGGTCTCAGAGCAGACCGTCGGGAGCCCGACCTCGATGCGCGGGTAGCACATCGTGCACTTCTCAGCCTTGCCGGTGCGGTGGTTGAAGTAGACCTTCTTGTAGGGGCAGCCCGACACGCACATCCGCCACCCGCGGCACTGGTCCTGATCGACAAGAACGATGCCATCTTCGGCACGCTTGTACATCGCCCCCGATGGGCACGAGGCCACGCACGAGGGGTTTAGGCAGTGCTCGCAGATGCGCGGAAGGTAGAACATGAAGGCTTTCTCGAACTCGGCCTTCACTTCTTCGCTCATCTTTTTCAGGATCGGGTCATCCTGCATCGTCTCGAGGGAGCCACCGAGGTTGTCGTCCCAGTTCGCTGACCACGAGATCTTCATGTTTTTGCCGGTCAGCAAGCTCTTGGGCCGAGCGACGGGAACTTGCGGGCCCTTGGGCGCGTTGAGCAGCATGTCGTAGTCGTAGGTCCACGGCTCGTAGTAATCCTTGATCTCCGGGAGCGTGGGATTGGAGAAAATGCGCGCGAGCTTCGCGAGACGCCCACCACTGCGCAGCTTCAGTCGGCCGCGCTTGGTGCGCACCCAGCCCCCACCCCACTTTTCCTGGTCCTCATATCCACGGGGATAGCCGACGCCGGGACGCGTTTCCACGTTGTTGAACCACACGTACTCGACGCCGGTCCGGTTCGTCCAGGCCTGCTTGCACGTGACTGAGCATGTGTGGCAGCCGATGCACTTGTCGAGATTCATGATCATCGACATCTGGGCCATGACTTTCATTAGTACTCGACCTCCTGGTTGCGGCGACGAATCGAGGTGATCTCGTCGCGCTGGTTCCCGGTCGGGCCGAGATAGTTGAACGCCCAGGTCAGCTGGGCGTAACCGCCAATGATGTGGCTCGGCTTGAGCAGGATGCGGGTCAGCGAATTGTGGATGCCGCCCCGCATTCCGCTCGTCTCCGCGATGGGCACATCGATCGTGCGATCCTTCGCGTGGTACATGTACACCGTCCCTTCGGGCATGCGGTGCGACACGATGGCCCGGGCGACGACCACCCCGTTGCGGTTGTACGACTCGATCCACTCGTTGTCTCGAACGCCGATCTTGTCGGCGTCCTGCGGGCTCATCCAGATTGTGGGTCCGCCACGACTGAGCGAGAGCATGAACAAGTTGTCTTGGTACTCGGAGTGAATCGACCATTTCGAGTGCGGGGTGAGGTATCGAACGGTCACTTCGGTCTGCCCGTTGGCGCCCGGACCACTCGCGGTGCGCGTGCTTCCGACCTGGTCGTCGCCGTACAACCGATGCATGTCGAGCGGAGGTCGGTAGACGGGCAAGTTCTCGCCGAGCTCCTCCATCCAGTCATGATCGAGGTAAAAATGCTGGCGGCCGGTGAGGGTGTGCCAAGGCTTGAGGTGATCGACGTTGATGGCGAAGGCCGTATAGCGACGGCCGCCATGCTCCGAGCCTGACCATTCGGGTGAGGTGATGACACTCCTCGGCTGCACCTGCACATCCTGAAAGGTGATGTGCGAACCTTCGTGGTCTTCGGCGAGCTGCGCGATACGCTGACCGGTGCGCTTCTCGAGTTGCCGGAAACCTTGCACCGCCAAGCGGCCGTTACTGGTACCCGAGAAGGCGAGGATCATCTCGCATACCCGCTTGTCGGTATCCAGTCGCACAGATCCGGCATAGGGCCCCGAGGTGACCGTGCCGTTCATGTGCTTCAGGTACTCGATTTCCTGATCAGGCGTATAGGTGATGCCCTTCGTGGTCATCCCCAGCGTCGACGTGAGCGGGCCAAGGGTCTTCCATCGTTCGTACAAGTTCGCGTAGTCGCGCTCGATGACAATGAGCTTCGCCATCGTCTGACCGGGGACCAGCGGCAACCCGTCACGCACGTGACCGTGAGGGGTCGCCATCGCATCGACCGAGTCGTGCTGGAGCGGCGAAGCTACAACGTCGCGGCGAGTGCCGAGATGCGTGCGCGAGTATTCGCTGACGCGTTCTGCGAGCGAGCCGAACAGGTCGTAGTCCGTGCGCGTCTGCCATGGCGGATTGATGGCCGGCGTGAAGGCGTGGATAAACGGGTGCATGTCGGTTGATGACAGGTCGTACTTCTCGTACCAGGTCGCCGCGGGGAAGACGAGATCGCTAAATAGTGTGGTCGAGGTCATGCGGAAGTCGGCCGTCATGAGCAGATCCACTTTTCCGACAGCGGCTTCGTCGCGCCACACAATGTCGCGAGGTCGAGCACCCTCGGGGCTCTCGGTGGTGCGAATCGCCGAGTCGGCACCGAGCAGGTGCTTCAAGAAGTATTCGTTGCCCTTGCCTGACGAACCGAGAATGTTCGCTCGCCACACAGAGATAACGCGGGGGAAGTTCTCGGGCGCATCCGGATCTTCGCACGCGTAGTGCAACGAGCCGTCTGTGAGGCTGTCAACGATGTGCTGCGCGGGCTCTTTGCCCGCTGCCTCTGCCTCATCACAGAGATCGAGTGGGTTGCGCGAGAACGTCGGATAACTCGGCATCCAACCGCGCTTGACCGACTCGACAAGGCAGTCCGCAGTCGTGCGGTCTGCGAACAGGCCGCGCGCGAGGGGCGACGCGAGTTGATCGGCTGGCAGCCCGTCGTACCGCCACTGGCTGGTCGAGAGGTACCAGAATGCCGTACCGATCATCTGCCGGGGAGGCCGGTTCCAGTCGCCGGCCGTCGCGTACTGCGCATAGCCGGTGATCGGCCGCACCTTCTCTTGGCCCACGTAGTGGGCCCAGCCACCACCGTTGATGCCTTGGCAGCCCGTCATCGTGGTCAGGGCGAGAAATGTGCGGTAGATCGTGTCGGAATGGAACCAGTGGTTCGTGCCCGCCCCCATGAGGATCATCGAGCGCCCACCTGACCGGTCGGCGTTGTCGGCGAACTCGCGACCGATGCGGATCGCCTGCTCAGAGGGCACCGAAGTGAGCTCTTCTTGCCACGCCGGTGTGCCCGGCGTCGACGGGTCGTCGTAGCCGGTCGGCCACTGCCCGGGCAGTCCCTCTCGCGCGACGCCGTACTGGGCGAGCATCAGGTCGAAGACTGTAGTGACGAGCTTTCCAGCCACGCGTCGCACCGGCACGCCTCGTCGGACTACGCCAGTTCCTCCGACATGCTCGGACGTCGCGTCGGGCGCCAGGTCGAAACGAGGGAGCGCGACTTCGGCCGACTCTGTGGTGTCGGCCAGATCGGCGAGCGAAAGAGGTGGCACCACGTCACCGAGGTCGAGGTTCCAATTGCCCTCGTCTTCGGGCGTGAAGCGGTAACCGAGCGACCCCCCGGGTACGACAGGGTTGCCCGCTTGGTCGAGAAGCACGGTCTTGAACTCGGCCCGCGCGGCCGAGGCCTCCGCGCCGCCCAAGTCACTGGCTGTGAGGAACTTGCCGGGAACGAGGTCGTCGCCGTGCGTCTCAAGAGTGACGAGAAAGGGTGCATCGGTGAAACGGAGCATGTAGTCCTGGAACCGTTCGGTGCGTTTCTGCACGAAATGCTCGGTGAGGATGACATGACCCATCGCCATTGCCAACGCGGCGTCTGTACCCGGGTGGGGAGCGACCCACTCATCGGCGAACTTCGTGTTGTCGGTGTAGTCGGGTGAGACCGTGATGACCTTCTGCCCGCGGTAACGGGCTTCGGTCATGAAGTGGGCGTCGGGCGTGCGCGTCACCGGAACGTTGGAGCCCCACATGATCAGATAACCGGCGTTCCACCAGTCCGCCGATTCGGGTACATCGGTCTGGTCGCCGAAGACCTGGGGGCTCGCGACCGGAAGGTCGGCGTACCAGTCGTAGAACGACAGAAGGGTGCCGCCTACTAGGTTCAGGAATCGAGCGCCTGCGCCGTGGCTGACCATTGACATTGCGGGGATGGGTGAGAAGCCAGCAATGCGGTCGGGCCCGAAGGCCTTGATGGTGTGAACGTGCGCGGCGGCCGCGATCTCCAGCGCCTCATCCCACGTGGTACGCACCAAGCCGCCCTTGCCTCGCGAACTCTTGTAGGCGCGAGACTTCTCAGGGTCGTTGACGATCGACGCCCAGGCGTCAACGGGGTCGGGATGCGCGGCCTTCGCCTCGCGGTAGAGGGTCTGCAGTGTGTCTCGAATGTAGGGGTATCGCACGCGCGTGGGCGAGTAGGTGTACCAGCTGAACGCAGCACCGCGCGGGCACCCGCGCGGCTCGTATTCGGGAGAATCTGGCCCGACCGACGGGTAGTCGGTCTGTTGTGTCTCCCACGTGATGATGCCGTCCTTGACGTACACCTTCCACGAGCACGACCCTGTGCAGTTGACTCCATGCGTCGAGCGCACCACTTTGTCGTGTGCCCAGCGATCGCGATAGAAGACATCACCGGAGCGACCGCCTTCGAGGAACAGGGATCGAAGGTCTTCGCTTGTTTCGCCTCGGCGCAGAAACCGCCCCATATTGAGGAGCGCATCCGCCAGAGGGCCGTCGGTAATCGGTCGTTGTGAACGGGCTTCAGTGCTCATGCGCGTCTCCTCGACAGGGCCGCGACGGCAATGCGGCGCTCTGCGACAACAATGACCCAGAATGGATGTGAGGGGAAGGGTGATCGCCGTGCTTATTCCTCGACTGCGACACGGAGCCGCAGGACGCACGCGTGCGGGGTGACGAAAGGCAAGAGCTTCTCGACCTGCACGGGGCCGCCCGCCCGGAGGAGCACATCGCGAACCAGCTCTTCATGGACGTGGCAGATCGTGTCGGGATGCTCGGCGATGAGTTTGTGGAATGGGCAGGGCGTCAACTGGACGCTCAGCCGTTCTTCATCTAATTGAGGTGCGAGGCCAACGGCATCGAGGTGCTCGTAGAGGGCATCAAGCTGGTGCACGGCCTCACCGTCGAGATCGACCGGTTCAACGGGCATCACCCGGCGCAGAAGGTCACCGCGACGTTTCGCCTCATCGACCCGCGCCTGCGCAATCGTGCTCTCGGTGCCGGCGTCGACCGCGTAGTAGACCAAGCGTGGTCGCCCGCGGCCAGCGCGGTGCTCGGTCTTGCTGTGCACCATGCCCTCCGCGCTGAGCACCTTGAGGTGATCACGCAGGGTATTGTCGTGCAATCCAGTCAAGGTTCCGAGCTCGGCTAGGGCGATGCCCGGTCGGCGCATGACGATGTCGGTGATCATCAACCTGCTCGCTTGGGCGAGGCCGCGGTAGGCGCGTGTCGAGCGGGGCACACCTTGATTATCGGCCACGCATCGTCGGGCGCGTGCATGAAATGTGAGAAGGTTCGCGCGGGTGGCCGTGAGCCACCGGGTCGGGCGCCTCGACGTGGGTGATTTGGCCGCCGATGAGGACAGCGCAGCTCGGCAGAGTCTGCCCGAGCGAGGGTTACTCGGACGAAAGCGCCGATCGCAGAGGTCGGCTTCACTGCGCACAGCTTCGGCCCGACCGGCGAACTCTTCCGCGGCGGCAAAGAAGCGAACGCGAACCGTCAGCTCGCTGCCTTCCAAGACTCGGCTCGGACCGTCACCGCGTTCAGTGCGGCCTCGATATCGTGGATCGATCCACCGGCGCGTCCCGCGGCCAGACCAACGGCAAACGCGCTAACTGGCGCGGCCGGTCGAGCGACCCCAGTCGCGACATCGCGGGCCAGATCGAGGATCAACGCAATCGGCAGTTCGTCGACCAGATCGAGCACCTCGCGCAGGGCCGCGGCCCAATCGTCGAGAGCCTCAGGTGGGAGGGTGCGATCGCTCATCCTTGTTGCCTCTCGAGTCGACGTCGTGCCTTCGCAAGATCTTCCCACGTGTCAATGTCCGCAGTCTCCGCCTCCGGCGCACTGACCGGGGTGATCGCGAGTCCATCGAGGAGCGTCTTCATCGAAGAACCGTGTCGTTCTTGCCCGAATCGCTCTCGGGCGCGCTGGAGAGCCGCCGTGCGGTAGACCCCGATCAACCACTGCGCGCGACCGTCGCGGTCGGCGAGGCACAGCCCGTCGGTTGAGTCGGGCGCGACCGGGCGATGACGCTCGAGCCGCCGAACGGCATCGACGGCAGCAGGTAAATCGCAGCCAAGAAGGTAGGTCCACTCCGGATTCTCGAGCGGCCAACCGGTGTCGGGCCAATTCTCGAGTGCCCAGATCAAGGCTGCAGCAGGACCGGCGAACCGAGGTTCTTCGCGCATCCAGACCACTCCAGAGACGCTGTCGACACGATCGCCGACCACGATGATCGGCGAGCACCCACTGACCGCGTTCACGGCGCGTTCGAGCAGCGTCGATCCGCCTACTTCCAATAGTGGCTTAGGGGCACCCCCGAGTCGGGATGCTCGCCCGCCCGACAACAGGATCGCCGCAGTCATCTCGGTCGATCCCGGAGGACAGCCACGCGGCCAGTCCTCCTCGTCCGACGAATCCTGCGAATCGATGCTGACACGACTTGGCCCGTATCCATGCCGACGGTCGAGGTCGTCACGTGCCCCATCCTTCCAGCAGGATGACCTCAACCAGATCCCCTGGTGCGATCCACTCCACGCTGGCGGGCACGACGGCCAAGGCGTGCGCACGCCCGAGGCCACCCGCCAGATGAGAGCCCGATCCACCTTGGGTCGCTGGGCGTACCCTCCACTGAGAGCCAGAATCGTCGTGAAGCACCGCCGGCACATACTGACACCGCCCGGAGGGGGACCGCCACCCAATCGCTGCCGGCACCCAGATGCGGGGCCGCTCCAACGTGGTGCGCCCCTGGAGCGCCAAAAGCGCCGGGCGTACGAAGACCTCGCATGAGACGGCGGCACTCACAGGATTACCCGGAAGGCCGAAGAGCAATGTGCCACCGGGCAAGACACCGAAGCCCTGAGGCTTGCCGGGTTGCATGGCGACATTGACGAAAGCCATCGTTTCGCCGAGTTCGGCCCGAACCACCTCGAACGCGCCCGCACTGACGCCGCCGGAAAAGACGAGGACATCGGCAGGATCATGCCGATCGACGAAGCGGCCGAGAGCGTGACGCAGGCCAGGGCCATCATCATCGACAGTCTCGCGTCCGATGAGATCCGCGTCGGCCGCACGCACCATCCCGGCCAAGAGGGTGCCGTTCGATTCGGGAATCTGACCTCGCCGCAGGGGCGCTCCGGGCTCCACCAACTCGCTTCCCGTTGCGATGACGGCCACACGCGGTCGGCGCGAGACCACGACGCCGCGCACCCCGGACGCCGCGATCGCGGCGAGTTGGAAGGGTCCAAGTCGAGTCCCAGCTGAGAGCAGCCGCTCGCCCGCACGAACATCCTCAGCAGCCCGTCGCACGTGCGCGCCGAGCTCTCGAGGAGGCAGCATGATCAAGGTCGTCCTCAGAGAGTCCGCGAGCCCGCCCTTGGTGCTTTCAAAGGGCACGACCGTGTCGGCATCGGTCGGCAGGGGTGCGCCCGTCATGATGCGCACGCACTCGCCACGCCGCATCGCGGGGTCGTCAGTGGAGCCCGCCGCAACGTCTCCGACGACGTTGAGCTCGACAGGCTCGGTGGCAGTAGCCCCCCGGACGTCAGCAAACCGGACGGCAAAGCCGTCCATTGCCGAGTTGTCGAAGACGGGGATGTCTACTGCGGCGTGCACATCCTCACGCAACGTGAGCCCCTCAGCATCGCTCGCCGGGTACCACTCGGCCGGGAGCGGGCGAACGAGGTTGAGGATAACCGCGCGATGTTCCGCGACCGTGCGCATCGCGCTCACGCCTCTACCCACGCCGTGAGGGCACAGGTCAGAACGACGGCGTCGGGGGCTGCGATGGCGGCCGAACCGAGCCCTCCCGCACCGACGATGGCCACGTTGGCGCCAGCGAGGCGACGTTGCCCGAGTTCGTCGGAACCCGCAAGGCTGGCAATGCGCGCCGTTCGCCCCCGCTCACCATCACTCAGCGCGAGGACGAGCTCGACTAGTGGGGGAACGGACACAATCGACAGGCTAGCCCGCACTCCGCAAACCCGATCGATCATGGACAGTGAGTATTCCCGAGATCCACGCCCCCGTGATCGAGCAAGGGTGTGCACGGCGTCCAGGTGATCCCGCCTTGTCGCCGATTGTTCGATCGCACATCATGCACGAGTAGCCTCGCACTATGCCCACGGTCAACCTCAACATCACCACAAAGGCGCACCGTGCGGGCTCAGAATCATCGGACGGAGCTCTCGTAGATCGTTTCGGCCGTGTTCATCGCGACCTTCGCATCTCCCTCACCGACCGATGCTCATTGCGATGCACTTACTGCATGCCGGAGCAGGGCAACGACTGGCTGGCCAAGTCGAGCGTTCTCACCGCGGATGAGATCATCCAGGTCGCTACAGTCGCCGTTGCGGCGGGGATCTCGACGTTCCGACTCACGGGGGGCGAGCCCCTTCTGAGGACCGACGTCGTTGACGTCGTCCGGCGTCTCGCTCAATTGCGTGGGCCGAGCGGAGCTGTTGACGTCGCGATGACGACGAACGGCATCCGGCTGGTGAACATGCTTCCCGACTTGGTCGACGCAGGGTTGACCCGTCTCAACGTCTCAATCGACACCCTCGATCGACAGCGGTTTCACGAACTGACGCGCCGAGATCGACTCGACGACGTGCGCGCGGGAATCGCCGCGGCCGCCAGGTCGGACTTGCGACCACTCAAACTGAATGCTGTCGCCATGCGAGGGGTCAACGATGACGAACTGATCGACCTCGTTGACTTTGCCGTTGCGCACGACGCAGAGATGCGGTTCATCGAGCAGATGCCACTCGACGCCAACCACCTCTGGAATCGACAAGAGATGGTGACTCGGGATGAGATCTTGAACACACTCTCCACTCGGTGGCACCTCGAAGCGGTTCCCATGCGTGGCGGTGCGCCCGCAGAACGATTTCTGATCGACGGCGGACCGGCAACGGTCGGAGTCATTGCATCGGTCACGGCGCCGTTCTGCGGTGATTGCGATCGATTGAGGCTGACGGCCGACGGCCAGTTGCTCAACTGTCTGTTCTCGAACGCCGAGTACGACCTGACCGCCGCACTTCGAGGCGCCGAACTGGATTCCGCGGGGATCGAGAAGATGCTTCGCCAATGTGTCTGGTCGAAGTTGCCCGGCCATGCGATCGACGACCCCACGTTCCTACAACCGACCCGCGGCATGAACGCGATTGGGGGCTAGGGCTCGTCCAGGTGAACCGAGGGCCGGGTAGCCGAGATCTTCGAACTCGATTCGAGCGGGGTGCCGAAGCTCTCGGCAATCTGCTGAGCGAGTCCGGATTAGCTCGCGTTCTCGATTTGACCAATGCCACGGGTGGTTGCCGCGCGATGTCGCCGTCACCGTGCTGTCCCCCAGCTTGTCGAGCCCACTGAGACGGGCGAGTGGGCGGTCCGAATGCTCTACCGTCTGGGTCGAGAGTTGCTGATCAGTCACTACCCGGCGGGCTATCGACAGCGGCGCCCACGCGAGCGCTCTGAGGTCGAAGAGTGGATACTCCCTGTTGCCGCCGACCGGCTTTCCGCACTACAAGCGGACGCTGGAGAGATTTCAAATCCGGCTGAGCATCACGAGCACCCCTACGAAACCCTTACAGCCACGGTGATCGCTCGCCCTGAGTCGATGCGTCGTGTCACGGCAGGTGAGGCAGCGGCGGATGCCGCCGCCGTGCTCCTTCTTCAACTTGGTGAACCGGCCTGGACCAGCCCATGGGCGGTGCGCAAGCTGCACTGGCTGGGACGAGGACTGCCAGTCAATCGATACGGCGTCCACTCGACAAAACGGAAGTCGACAAATGGATGCTTCCGGTCGCCGTCTACCGGCTGTCGCACGGAATCCCCAAGGAGCGCGAGAGTCTCGTCGGTCTCATCGCCCACTTGACCTAGCGCCGGCCCGGTCTTAGCCGCCGACCGGTGCCCACTCCCTACAAAGTCCCTACAACTCAGCAGGATCGATAGGGTCTGAAGTGATCAGCAGGTATCTGAGTCCGTTGAGTTTTCGAGGAACTTGGTGGAAAACTGCGGGAGATCACGCTCTCAGGGAGAGTTCAAATCCCTCCGGGCGCACCAAAATAACGGGTCTGAACTGCATTCCTTCTGGACTGCTGTCGGGCCCGTTGTGGTTTCTGCCCACTTCTTGCTTACGCCGGAATCGCACGATCAACCCAGGCCCACCGAAAGCACAGCCAGTGCGAGCCAATCCCGGCGGCTGGGTGCTTCTGTTGCGGAGTCTGTAGACATGCCGCGTCCTTTCACCGTGCTCCTCGCGGCCGGCGCCGCAGCACATCGAAGAGTGCGCGGAGCGTGAGAACGCCAGCGACGACGAGGAAGAGGTATCCGAAGATCTGGAAGAGGGTAAGGGTCTCGGTCAGCTGGGGCCCGGTGTCGCTGGTGAGCAGCATCGCAGCCATGATCCCGAAGATGCCGGCGAGGAATGACACCACCGCGAGGCTGATGATCTCGCGCACGAACGACCGGTCCCGGGCATCCGCGAACAGGCGCACGTTCATCCCGAAGCGGCCGTCCGCAAGGTTGCCAGTGACGCGGTCGATCCGCTGCGGTAGGCGCTTCACGATCGGCAGAGCGGACAGGAGCTCGTCTGTGATGACTTTCGTGATGGAGGAGGGGCGGGTCGCCTCGGTCAATCGCTGCTGGGCATACTTCTTGGCTTCGGCGACGAAATCGAAGTCGGGATCGAGGTGCTGGAGGAATCCTTCCACGGTTGCGATCGCGCGGAACGGGACGGCCAGCTCGGCAGGGATGGTGAGACCGTAGTCGGCCAGGATAGCCATGACTTGACTGAACATGCTTGCGTCGAGTCTGGCGCCGGGGCCGAGACGTCGGGACATGAAGGCGGCGACCGCGCGACGAAGGCCAAGCTCATCCTGCACATCGCTGAGGTCTACGAACATGAAGAGCGCCTCAGTGAAGGCGGTGGCATCCCGACGAGAAAAGGCGAACAACAGCTCACCGAGGCGGCTTCGCGTCTCCGAGTCGATGCGGCCGATCGAGCCGAAGTCGAGCAGCACCAGAGCTCCGTCAGCGATGACGATGTTGCCGGGATGCAGGTCCGAGTGGAAGACCCCGGCTTCCATGATCTGCGCGAGCGTCGCCGCAAGCAGCCGCTGTGCGAGCCGATGACGTGCCGCGTCGTCGACCGAACTGAGCGACGTCACGCTGCTGAGTGTTTCCCCGGTGATGTATTCCATGACGAGCACCCGGTCGCTGCTGAGCTCCGCGATGAAGCGCGGGATACGGACCCGCGCTTCGGCAGGCACCTGATCCTGTGCTTCGGCAAGGGCGAGGATGTTGGTGGCTTCCTGCGTGTAGTCGAGTTCGTCGCGGAGGCTCGCGATGAGGCTGTCTACGAGTTGTTCGACACCGAATCTCGCTGCCCAGTCGGCGGACCTGGCGAGTCGGCGGGCGAGACGCGCGGCGATGTCCATATCGCGTTCTATCAGCGGCACGATGCCCGGCCGACGCACCTTCACTGCGACGCGTTCACCGGATTGCAGGACCGCGGCGTGCACCTGGCCGATCGACGCCGCCGCGAAGGGCTCCTCGCTGAACGCGCTGAAGACCTCGCCTGGCGGCCTGCCGAGGGATCGCTCGAGCTCAGGACGAATATCGTCCCAGGGGACCGGCGGGACATGCTGCTGGAGCGTTGCGAGGGCTTCGAGGAACTCTGCGGGCAGAACGTCCGGACGCGTCGAGAGCAGCTGTCCGAGTTTCACGAACGCCCCGCCAGCCTCCTCAAGAGCTCGCTTCAATGCCTCGGCCTGCGCTCTGCGGTCAGCGGCCGCAGCAGTGCTGCCGGGCCCCAACCTGATCGTGAACAGTCTGTGTCGTGCGGCGATGCGGAGCAGCTCGAGGTACCTGGTGTTGCGGTCGAACGCCGCTCGGACCAGGTGTGCCCACTGGTCTGGCCTCGGCAGCGTTCCCTGCGGAATGAGGAGTTCCGCGACAACGAGGACTGTGATTGCGACCAGGACGATGATCCCGAACAGGACCGGGACCATCGCCGGCGTGTACTCGGTGGCACGCCAGATGAACTGGGATTCGAATCCGACGCCCGCAGCGAGTCCGAGAACGCCGGCGAGGATGATCCTGCCGGCACTCATGCGCACCCCAAGCAGCCGTCGCGACAGGGCACCGAGCAGAAGCATCAGCACGACCGTGGCGACGAGCATCAGCGCGACGTCCACAGCGATTACGGCGAGATTCATGACGACCCCTAGAGCGATGGAGAACCCTAGACTTCCGCCATCTCAGTTGGTGCGGCGCGGTTAAGAACAGCTCGGCGCAGTGCGACGAAGAACACGACCATGCCCGCGGTGAGGAGCATGTGGCCAAGGCCCGCGATACCGGCGATCATCTTGCTGGACTCCTGGCCGAGCACGGTGAGGCTTCCGTGCCAGATGAGCATGCCCGAGGTGAGGATCACGCCAGCGTTGTAGAGCCAGAAGAACCAGGCGAACAGCTTGGGGCTTCGGGAGATCGTGAAGACCTTCTCGATGACGAGCGCGATGAGCAGGACGATGAATCCCAGAGTGAGCAGGTGGGTGTGCACTAGGCCGAGCTGCGTGACCCTCCCCTCAGGGAAGCCGTTGAGCTTGGTGAACTCCCGGTAGAACAGTCCGGATGCGACGCCGGCAATCATGTAGATGAAAGCGGCGTTGAAGATCTTCGTCACGGGGTGTTTCCTTTCGAGGTGGGATTAGATAAGTCCGGTCTCCTGGGCGAGGTGGATCGCGCGGGAGCGGCTGTCGACGTTGAGTTTTGTGAAGATGTGCGCGATGTGGCTCTTCACGGTTGCTTCGGTGACGAAGAGGGTGCGGGCCATCTCCTTGTTCGAGGCTCCTGTCGCAAGAAGGCGGAGCACCTCGACCTCGCGCTCAGTGAGCTTCGGGAGCGGGTTGCGCATCCCCTTGAGCACTCTGTCGGCGAGGTCTGGAGCAAGGAACATGTCACCTCCCGCTGCTCGAAGGATGCCTTCGATGATCACGTCCGGTGCGACATCTTTGAGAAGGTATCCGGCGGCACCGGCTTCGATCGCGCCGAGGATTTCCGCATCGCGATCGAACGTGGTGAGGATCAGAACCGCGGGTGCGGGCTCAAGCGCTCGAAGTGCGGCGGTCGTCTGCACACCGTCGATCCCGGCCCCGAGACGCAGGTCGCACAGCACCACGTCGGGGTGCAGGTGAGCGGCGAGAGCGACGGCTTCTTCACCCGTCGCCGCCTCGCCCACGACGTGCACGGAGTCTGATTCGAGGACGGCACGCAACCCGCTGCGCACGACAGGATGGTCATCGACGAGCAAAACGGTGGTAGTCATGCCTTCTCCCCTTTGTTCAATGGGGAGCGATCGCGATGGACCGGGAGGCTCACCGAGATCGCGGTGCCTTCGCCTGGGGTGCTCTCAATATCGAGCCCGCCGCCGAGTTCACGAAGTCGATCTCGCATGAAACGGAGACCGTAGCTGGGAGACCCGGCCTCAGACCTCTGCTCCCAGGAAGGAACATCGAATCCTTGACCGTCATCCATGATGTCGAGCCGGACGCTACGGTCGGCGTCGACAAGGGTCATCACGACGCGCGTTGCGTTCGCGTGAAGGCGGACGTTAGCAAGTGCGGACTGGGCACTGCGCAATAGCGCGACCTCGACTTCAGTGGGCAGCAGGGGAACGGAGTCGTCCACGTGCAGCTCAACCTGCAGGCCTGTCTCCTCGTGCGCACGGTCAAGCATCCGTCGCAATGCTGCCGCGAGCGCATCCTCGTCCAACTCCGCAGGAGTCAGTGCGGCCACGATCCTGCGGACGTCAGCCAGACTGTCGCCAGCCAGCGTCTCCACCTGTGAGAGGACGCGTGCGGCGGCAGGGTCCTGACTGCGCCCGGCGCCGGCGTGGGCGAGGAGTCGGATCGATGAGAGCGCTTGTGCAATGGTGTCGTGAATGTCCCGCGAGATGCGAGTGCGTTCGGCGACCGCCCCGGACAGACGCTGGGCGAGGGCGAGTTCATCCTGAAGTTCCGCCATCTCCTGCTGCGCAAGCATCAGGGACGAAACCAGCCGTTCTCGTTCAGCTGCGTCCCGCAGAAGCTGAAGGTAGCCACGAGAGATCCCGAACGCGAACACTCCTCCGATGAGCGGCCCGAACACGTTCGCGTAGCTCGTGGTGCCGTGATGAAGGATCGGCGCGACGATCACCACCGCAAGCACGAGTCCGGAGAAGGCCAGGCCCCACGGGACCGGAAGCAGATGTCCGGCGAGGAGCCAGAGCAGGAATGCGACCCAGATGAATTCGGGTGATACGGCGACCGCGGCGATCCAGATCACACCGAACCCGATGAGCCACCACACGACGACCCGCCGGGACGGCGCGCGGGATGGGAGGATGGTGCCGGCGGTGTGCCAGGCAAGGATCGCGAGCCCGGAGATCACTGCAGCAGCGACGGGGGTGCCGTTGCCGATCGCCCGAATCGCGCCGACGCCCGTCAAACCCGCGGCCATGACATGCTGCCCGATCTCCATCGCCCTCATGGTGAGGCCGGGCGAGGCCGACCCCACGGGTTCAGTGCGGGTCAATGGTGTGCTCACGAGACTCATGCCCCCATTCTCCTCACCGCGCCGTGACTGAGCTGGGCCACCAGATGCGGTCGCCGACCAGTGCGAAGATCGCCGGAACGATCACGGTGCGTACGACCAGGGTGTCAACGACCACGCCAACACCAACAATCAGCCCGAGCTGCCCCAGCGTGACCAACGGCAATACGCCGAGCGCGGCGAACACGGCAGCAAGCACGATACCGGCGCTCGTGATCACTCCACCGGTGTGGGCAATGGCCTCGACCATTCCCGCGCGGGTGCCCAAGACCATGGCCTCACCGCGGGCGCGGTGCACGAGAAAGATCGTGTAGTCGATGCCGAGCGCCACCAGGAAGAGGAACGCAAGCAGCGGAACCTGCAGGTCCAGGGCGTGCTGACCAAACAGCACTCGGCTCAGCCATGCGCCGGCGCCGATCGCGGCGACCGCGCTGGCGAGGTTGACCAGAAGCAGAAGCACGGGTGCGATGATCGAGCGCAGCAGGACAAGCAGCACGAGGAAGCTGACCGCGAGCACCAAGGGTGCTATCAGCATCAGGTCCCTCTCGTTCCCGGCGCGCGCGTCGAGATCGGTTGCGACCGCTCCACCGACCAGGGCATCCGCGTTCGGAACCGCGTGTGCGGCCTCGCGCAGCTCTGCGATCTGGTTCAGGCTCTGCTCGGTGCTGGGCGCATACGCGCTGGTCACCATGAGCTTCGTCAGGGAGCCATCGTCGGTGGTCCCAACCGGGTGCACGCGCACCACGCCCTCGACATCCTCGACCGCGGCAACCACGGCATCCGATTCGGCAGCGTCGGCGACGATGAAGATCGGCTGTGCCTCTCCCGGCGGGAAGTGGTCCGAGAGGACCTCGAGACCGGCGGCCGATTCGGACTGCACCCGGAACTTCTCGACCTGGTCGAGCCCGATCGACGTACCGAACAGGCCCACAGCCATGACGGCCAGCAGTGCTGTTCCGCCGACAAGGCTCACGACGGGGCGGCGCACAACCGCTGAGGCCAACCGGCGCCATCCGCGACCCTGCCGAGGAGCCTCGCCGGGACGGGGGACGAACGGCCAGAACACCCTGCGACCGCATACTGCCAGCACCGGTGGCAGCAGAAACAGCACAGTACCGAGAGCGATGAGAAGCCCGATGGCGGAAGTGACGCCCAGACCATTCGTGCCCGGGATGACGGCGAGCACCAAGGTCAGAAGGGCAAGCACCACGGTCACGTTCGAGGCGATGATTGCGGGGGCAGTCTTGCGCCACGCGGTACTCAATGCCTTCCGATGGTCTTCGACGGTCTGCAGTTCCTCCCGGTAACGGGAGATCAGGAGCAGCGCATAGTTGGTGCCCGCGCCGAACACCAACACGCTGATGATGCCAGCGTCGAACTGCAGATCCCATGCCGAGCCGGCCGCGGCCGTCATCCGCCCGGCAAGTCCGTCGGCCAGGGCAACGACGACCAGAGGAAGCAGCCACAGCACGGGCGACCGGTAGGTGATGATCAGGAGGATTGCAACGATAAGGATGGTCACCAGTAGCAACGTGAAGTCCGCGCCCTCGAGCGATGACGCTACGTCTGCAGCGAAAGCGGGGCCACCGGTCACCTGCAACGTGATGCCATCGGGAGCCGCGTCTGTCAGCGCAGCACGGATCGCCTTGATCTCCTCTGCCGTCTGAGCGTTGGTCTCGCCCACCTTGATCGGGGTGACCAGCAAAGCCGCCTTCTGGTCTTCACTGAGCAGCGGACCAGTCGTGTCGGCGTCCGCATACTCGTCGAGAACAGGAAGCAGCCCCGCGAGAGCGCTGACATCAGAGTCGGAAAGCGTCGAGCCATCCGTGTGCGATGCCACAACGAGCACCGACTGACGATCCGCGTTCGGGAACTTCGCCATCAACTCACTCGTGCGTGCGGACTCCGAGTCTGCAGGTGCCTGCGCGTTGCCGCCGGGGGCCTTCGCGGACCCGAACGCGCCGAACAACAGCACCATGAGAACAAGAACAATCCCGAGAGAGAGCCATGCGCCTCGGCGTGAGGTCAAGCTGTCGGAGAAGTGCGAACGCTGAGCGGAATCTGCCATGACATCTACTTCACCAGCAGCTCCACCTTCTGGTCATCGTGAAGAAGAGGGTGAAAAGTCTCACCCAAAAGGACGATGCAATGACAGAAGCCGACGAGTAGTAGCGCAGCTCGAACAGGGGCCGAGCGGCGCCTTCACCGCCTCAAGGGGCCGTCGATGTCCAGGATCGGCGTAGCTATGGAGAGGATCTCAGGTCCTCGAGCGCGGCGAGGATGAGGTCGAGGCCGAATGTGAACTCCTCCGCCGGGTCGTACCCAGCCGCGACGAGCGCAGCGGCGGACTCGTTGAGGTAGGGAAACTCGTCTGGGCGAAGCTGAGGGAGGTAGACGTTCTCGGTCATCTCTGCGAGCTCGTCCGCGGTGTCGAACGGCAGGCTCGCGACCTGCAGGGCGTAGCCGTACACATAGCCGTTGAGCAACCAGTTCGCGTGCGTCGCCATCGGAACCGAGAATCCGGCCCGCCTGAGGCAACCGGTGACCGCTTCGCGATGCCGGAGGTTGGCGGGACCCGGCGTCGTTCGTGACTCCATCAAAGAAATCGCCCACGGGTGACGTGCGAGTACCTGTCGGGCGGATTCCGACTCCCGTCGCATCGCAGACTGCCAGTCGGAACCTTCGGGCGGGGGTTCGATCTCCGAGAACACGACGTCGACCATGGCGTCGAGCAGCTCGTCCTTGTTCGCCACGTAGTGGTACAGCGACATCGCTCCCGCGCCGAGCGCGTCGGCGAGCCGGCGCATGCTCAGCCCCTCGACCCCTTCGCGGTCGGCGAGCCGGACCGCCTCTGCCACCACCCGCTGCTTGCTCAGACCCTCGTCTGAGTCGACCGGGCCTTGCTCCCTCGCAGCCATCGGTCCCCTCGCGATCTCGGTCAGTTTGACGATCGTACAGCGTACGTGTCATAGTACAGCGTACGACGTACGGTGTACGAAAAGCGCCGTCCGACAACCCGTCCGACAACCCGTCGGTTATCCGACCGCATCACAGGAGTACGACATGACCTCGCCAACGAGTCCTATCAGCACCCCAACCCCTACGCCACGACAGTTCGAGACCTCCGTGATCGCCGTGCAGGCCAAGCTCGCCGCCGCGTGGACCAGCTTGATGTTCCTCATCATCTACATCGACTACTTCCACCTCTACCAGCCCGGCGAGATCGACGACATCCGGGGCGGCGTCATCTTCGCGTTCGACATCAGCGGCACGCTGCTGACGATCTTCTTCGCGATCATCGCAATCCCGGCCCTGATGGTCATGCTCTCCATGACGCTGCGACCTCGGGTGAACCGGGCCGTAAACCTCGTCGTCGCATCGCTCTACATCCCGATCTGCGTGTTCAACGCGGCGGGGGCGACCTCGGACTGGGCCTTCTACTATGTCGTCACCATCGGAGTCGAAGTGCTGATTCTTGCCTTCATCCTCCGTACCGCATGGACGTGGCCTCGGCGCTCGACTGTGACGGCAGTGGCCTGATGGTGACCTACTCGACGCCGCCTCTTCGTGCGCGTGTGCACCCGCGGCCCACGATCATCATCGCAAGTACGATGCTGCTCGTTGGCGCGTACTTCTTCCTGCCAGGCACCGTTGCAGCCGCCCTGTCGCCGGCCGGAATCACGACCGGAGTTCTCGCCGAGACGCTCGGGGCCGCCTTCTCTCAATGGTGGTCAGGGGCGGCGGCGCCGCTAACCACGGACATGCGTGCAGTCGTGTCGTTCTGGGGCATGTTTCACGTCACCAAGGCAGTGGTCGCTCTCGCGCTCCTGATCGGCCTTCTCCTGACCGGGCATCAGGTCTGGAGGGCCTATGCCCCAGTCAACGCTCCAGCAGCACGAGCAGCGATCGCACTCGTCGGCATCGCGGGCGCGCCGATTGCCGCCTTCGTGCTGCTGATCGTCATGGCAAACATCCAAGGAGCGCTCGCTCCACTTTCTTCCGTCATGGGACTCCTGCCGATGGATGGATCCGTGCCGGAGGTCGCTCAGGTTCGAGAGCAGTTCGCCGCAGGAACGATCTCGCCGGTGCTCGAGACCCTGATCGGCGACTTCCGCGCCTACCATCTGGCGCTGGTCGTGATCGCGGCGGTTGCCGCCGTCATCGTCGTGGCCGCCGACATCGTGCTCTGGACCCGATGGTCTCGGATGCCACGGCAGGATGTCCGACTCCGCAGAGTAACGGCGACCATCGCTGCCGTGCTGCCGACGTTTGCCGTCCTGCTGCTGTTCATCATGGTCGTCAACCTCTCCACGGTGGCCGATACCGCTCCCGCACTCGCGGCGTTCTTCGGAGGAAGCGTGTGAGCGCAGGGGAGCGACTCAGGACCGGATGGCTGTCGATCACCGGACTTCTTCTGCTGAGCGCCCTGCCCGTGGTGGGCGGCGTTCTCCGTCTGGGAGAGCTGAGCACCGACCGCGACGGCACTCGGGCGGCACTGATCACCGTGGCGGTGGTCGCGCACATCGTCGCGATGACCGTGTTCTGCCTGCTCGGGGCATTCCAGTTCTCTCCGGCCCTGCGGGCTCGGCGCGGTTGGCACCGGACCGCCGGCCGCGCGCTGATCCCGGTCGGGTTCCTCGCGGCAGTGTCGAGCGTTCCGCTCGGAGTCTTCTTCGCTGGACCCCCTGACGAGTTCCCCCTTGCAGTCGTTCGCGTCGTCTTCGCTGTCGCGATGGTCCTCTTTCTCGCCCGGGGAGCGATCGCGATCCAGCGTCGAGATTTCGCTACGCACGGAGAGTGGATGACGCGCGCCTACGCGATCGCCGTCTCCGGAGGAACCCAGGCGCTCGTCGTCGCCCTGTGGTCCATTCCCGCCGGCGAGGTCGACGCATCCGCTGAGACCTGGCTCGTCGCCGTGGGCTTCGTGATCAACAGCGTCGCGGCGGAGTTGCTCGTCCGGCGGAGGGCGGGCGCAACTCCACCTCAGCGTGGGGGTCTCTCCTCAGTCAGTACACCCCCGGCACGATCCGGTACTTGACCTTCGACGTGTACTCATCCCAGAGGTCGCCGTACTTCGCCTGGCAGATGGCGTCGTCATCGATCTGGCGGCTGAGGAACAGGCCGATGTAGTAGATCGGGTACAGCCACACCATCCAGATTGCGAAGTAGCCGGGGGCCAGGGCGATGGCGACCGCCTGGATGATCTCGCCGAGGTAGTTGATGTGACGGCTGGCGCCCCAGAAGCCGTTGACGAGAAGCCGGTTGTTGCCGTCGCTTATCGCCTGGGGTTCGATCCACAGGAATTTCTGACCGGGCTTCGTCTTGAAGTAGAACTTCTGCATGTTCGCGCCCCGGGTCAGCACCCAGCCGCAGAGGAACAGCGCACCGAACAGCACCGTGACCCAGACCGGAATCCCGGGGTTGGGGAGGTCGGCAGTGAACCACAGGGCGACCGAGTAGAAGTAGGGGTAGAAGGCGAGGCATCCGAAACCCAGCTTGAATCCGACGCGTTCGGCGATGAAGTCGTAGGTCCACAGGTGGATGCGTTCGAAGATCAGGTACTCGACGCAGAACCACGTGAGCATCGCGCAGCCGAGGAGGAACCCGGGGTTGATGCTCTCGACGTTCTGCAGGTGGAAGGCCGCGAACGAGAGCACGTTGAGCTGAAGCATGACCGCACCGACGAGGTACAGCCAGACCTTGGCATCCACGAAACCGTCTTTGAGTTGCGGGTCTTTGGATCTGCCGAACCACAGGTCGGCGAAGAATGACCCGCGGTTGGGCGGCACTCGGAGAACGACGAAGAACGAGTACGCCAAGCCGATGACGCAGGCGCCGATCAGTCCGAGCCAGCGGGTCTCGTAGAGCCAGACGTACGGGACGATGTTGAAGTATCCGAGCAGAAACCACAGGATGACGCTGGCCGCGAGAACGTAACGCCCGTTGAGCCGATACTTGCGCACCTCGCCCGTGGCGTCGTCCTTCACGTAGCCGTTCACGCGTCTCGCGGGGATCGCGACGTGCAGAAGCGTGATCACCACGTAGGCGATCAAGGGCGTGATGAGACCCAGGAAAATCGTCACGACAAGCCTCCCGTGTTCTTCGCCATGATATCGATCGCGGCTCGCCTGCTCAGGAGGCGCGTGAGCACGAATCGGCCCACCTTGTTGACGACCCCGGGAACCACCATCGGTCCCTTCCCGAGAGCCCGCAGCGTCTGTTCGGCGACTTCGGCGGCCTCCAGTGTTCCCGGCGCTGGTCTGCCGCCCTCGGCCTCCCGATAACCCGGCGTGAGAATCGCGCCGGCGAGGCAGGCGAGCACGTCGATCCCGCGAGGCTTCAGTTCCTTCCAGAGGCCCTCGGCCAGGATGGCGTTGAAGGCCTTGGTCGCCGCATACGCCGCAATGTTCGGACTGCCCTGACCCCCGGCGAGCGACGACATCAGCACGATGCCTCCCCGCCCGCGCTCGATCATGGGCCCGGAGAGCAGCTTCGCGAGGAGCAGAGGCGTGCGCACATTGACCGACACGGCTTGGGCGAGCTGGATCTCGGGAACGTCTTCGAAGCGACCGATCGGTGCGTGGGCCGCGTCGTAGACCAGGAGGCCAATGGCGACCTCGAGTCTGCTGAGCTGGGTTCTCACATCCTCGAAGTCAGCCATGTCGGCCACGACCGCGATGACATCGACGCCGTACGTCGCTCTCAGGCGGTCTGCCGTCGCCGTCAGCTGGTTCTCGTTGCGGGCGATGATCACGAGGTTCACGCCGCGCCGGGCTATCGCCTCCGCGAAGGCCGCGCCCAGACCGTACGAACCCCCAGCGACCAGGGCGTACGGCCCGTACGTGTGAACAAATCCGGTTGCCACAAGGATGCCCCTTTCGCTCCGGAGAGCCTGTCGGTGCCTGAACCCGTGCTCAACCTACTGCCTCGCACTTCCCGTCGCGAAGGGAACAGGCAGGACCTCCTGCGGGGCGCTCTTCGGTGCCTTTCGGAGAATGATCAGACCGAAGATCAGGAGCGCTGTGTCGCCTCCGATCATGATCCCCCATCGCCACGCGCTTGAGACGTCGCCGAGCTGGAGCGCAATGTCGGTGATCGCGTGGAGTACGACGAGCGCCCAGATCGAGGTCCCGCGGAGGCGTAGTGCCGCGAATCCCACTCCGTAGCAGGCGGCGCCAACGACCTGGGCGATGGTGACCCAGAGGTTGGCACCGAACACCAGATTGGATAGGTGCGCGAGACCGAAGAGGGCGGATGAGAACAGAGCCGCCCGCAGCGGCGTCCAGGTGCGCAAAGTCCGAAGGATCACGCCGCGAAACCAGAACTCCTCGAAGACACCCGTAGCGATGTAGCCGACTACGAGGATGAGCGTCGTCTGCGCCCCGAGATCCTTCAGGCCGCCCGCGAACGGCGCGAGCACAATCAGGGTTGGCACGATGAGGAGCGGAACCCAGACACCGCCAGACCAGAGCAGGTCGCGGTGTCTCGACGTCGCCACGACGATCACCGCAGCCACTGCCAGGGCAATCACGACGATCAGTCGGGCCGTCAGGGTGTCCAGCTGTGGGGCTGCCAAACTGAGCACCACGGCCGCAATGACGGTTGCGGCGCTCGTTGCTGAAGCAAGGAGCACCGCGCGCCAGGCGGGCGAGAGGCGGGCATCGAGGGCGGTACGTGACATTGAGGGTCTCCAATCTCGGATGGCGGCCCACGGCGGTCCGCGCACCATTGATGTTGGCGTTCGCGTCGCCTCGAATCGTCAGCGCACAGATGGAGACCGTTCATCCACCCTGGGATTGAGACCGTGGCCTACGAGGCGGGGCCGACAGCATCGATGGGGACCGTCAGTCGGACGCGGAACCCATCGTCAAACGGGCCGGTTTCGATCGAGGCTCCGAGCAACTCCGCGCGCTCCGCCATGCCCGTCAGCCCGTAGCCGGAGCCGTGGTCGGCAATCGGGTCCCCGCTGATCTGCCCACCATGATCGATCACCTCGAGGATCACCGCCGAAGGCGTCCAGCTGAGCATGATCTCGACAGCAGCGCCGGGCGCATGCTTGCGCACGTTCGACAGCGCCTCCTGCGCGGTTCGGTAGATCGCCAGGCTTGCGTCCGCATCCAATGGAGCAGGTTCACCAGTGATGATCAATCGGATCGGGCTGCCGGCCGAGAGTCGGTGTTCGTCGACGAGTTCCTGAAGCAGCTCAGGGCCCGGGAGCTGGTCGCCGCGCAGCGCGGCGACCGCACGTTTCGCCTCAAGGATGCCCGCCCGGGAGAGCTGGTGCGCACGCTCCACCGAGTCGCGCAGGGCCGCTGGCACTGCGTGCTGTGTTGACAGTATCCGCGCACCCTCCAACTGAATCGCGAGACCCGACAGCGTGTGAGCCAGCACGTCGTGCAACTCGCGCGCCATTCGGCCGCGCTCGGCCAGCATGTCGGAGGCCTTCTCCTGCTGTCGGCGTTCCTCCACCTCCGCGAGCAGCTCTGCGATCTGCACCCGCTGGGTGCGCTCGGAGACGAGGAGACGACTGACCGCGAAGAGGAATGCGACTCCGGCAATAGTCGCAAGCGCGGTCACAATCGTGTCCTGGCCAAGCGAGAGTTGTACGGCCAGGTGAGCACCCGTGGCCAGGGCGAGCACCACAGCCAGCCAGCGCCGCGGCTCGCGCGCGGTCGCGAAGGCGGCCAGCAGGAACAGAGCGAGCGGAGTTGCGGACACGAGCCAGTAGAGCAGCACAACCGAAGCCGCCATGATCGCGAAGTCGACAACGACGATCGCACGGGGCATCCGGGCCCAGAGAAGGAGTGCCGCCCCGGCTGCGGCGAAGACGATCAGCATGGGGAGGACGATCGGTCCTCGATTGATCAGCGTCGCGATGACGACGAGCACAATCATCCCCAGGCCCAGCGCCACGAACTGTCCCCGAACACGCTCCATGCGAACACTGTGCCACGGCCGCCTCACCGGGTTCAACGCGAGTCAACCCTGGGGTGGATGAGTCGCCACCGACAATCACCGCCGGGGATGACGATTGCGGCCGCCGTACATGGCACCCTTGAATCACAACGCGAGGGAGGGCACTGTGTCTGAGGTGCGGGTGCTGATTGCTGACGACCAGAAGGTCGTGCGCGACGGGCTCGCGACGCTCCTTGGCCTCCTGGATGGCATCACTGTCGTCGGCACCGCAGTCGATGGTGACGATGCCGTACGGCAGGCGCTTCAGCTCGATCCCGACGTTGTGCTGATGGACCTCCACATGCCCAATTGCTCAGGGGTGGAAGCAACGGAGCAGCTCGCCGCGGCGGGCGCGCGTTGTCGCGTCGTTGTGCTCACCACCTACTCCGATGATGACTGGGTCTTCGCGGCGCTGAGGGCCGGAGCTCGGGGATTTCTGACCAAGGATGCCAGCGCCGATGAGATCCGGACGGCCCTGACCACCGTGGCCCGCGGTGACGCCCAACTCGACCCCACGGTGCAGCGACGATTGCTCGAGGCACTCAGCCACGGCGGGGTATCCGCCCTGCCGGCATCAATTCCGGACAACTTGACCCCGCGTGAGGTGGGCGTGCTTCAGTTGATCGCGGCTGGACGATCCAACTCGGAGATCGCCAACGAGCTCTATGTCTCGGATGCGACGGTCAAGACCCACGTGAACCACATTCTGGCGAAGACCGCGGCGCGCGACCGGGCGCAGCTGGTCGCCTACGCCTTCCGCCACGGGCTCGCACAGCCCTGACTCCACCCGCGGGTGGAGGGGAGATTCCACCCGAGCGCCGACGAACGACAGGCGCTGCTTCGGCAGCATGATGTCTGTGACCACCTATCAGCGATACCTCCGTTCGATCGCCGAGGGTTCGGCGATCGAACGTCTCGTGTTCTTCAGTGACGCCGTGTTCGCGATCGCGATGACCTTGCTCGTAGTGGAGCTCCACGTGCCGACCGTCGCAGCCGACGACCTGGGTCCGGCACTGGCAGAACTCGCGCCCGAGTACCTCTCGTTCGTCCTGAGCTTCGCCGTCATCGGTGCGGTGTGGATGTCGCATCACAGGAAGTTCCGGGCGATCATCAAGTACACGCAGCCACTCCTGCGGATCAACCTGGTCATGTTGCTGATCGTCGCATCCGTACCGTTCTCGACCGCGGTGCTCGGCCGCTACGGCGACGTGCCACTCAGCGTGTACATCTATGCGTCATCCATCTGCCTGATCGGACTCTTGCTCACGGCCATGTGGATGTACGCCTGGCATGCGAAGCTCATCGATCAGCACGTGTCAGTTGACGTCTTTCGGTATGTACTCGTGCAGTCCTTCCCGATCCCTGGCATCTTCCTGTTGTCGATTCCGGTCGCTGCGTTCGCCGGTGCGACGGCTGCGGAGTTCACCTGGGCGGCCGCGGTCCCGATCTCCTACATCATCACTCGCGTCTATCGGGCACGCTCCCGGATGCGCGCTGGTGAGGCTGAGCCGGATAGTGGGGTATGAATGCGAGATCGCGCTTCTGGAGAGCGGGTGACGGTGCCGGACGGTCGAACCGAAATCGCGCGAGGGCGCGCATCGGTTGTCTACGACCTCGGTGATGGCACAGTCCTGCGACGGTGTCTTGATGCCGAGGCCGACGTGGCATACGAGGCGGAGGTCATGGAACACGCGCACGCACATGGAGTGCCGACTCCTCGCGTATTCGCCGCCGACGGGAGAGACATGCGTATGGAGCGGCTGCACGGGGTGACCATGCTGCAGGACCTCACTCAGCATCCGGAACACGCCGCGCGACACGGCCGCACGCTCGCCGGCCTGCACGGTCTGCTCGACCGCGTTCCCGCCATGAAGCCTTCGGACGTGCATCAGCGCCTACTGCATCTGGATCTGCATCCCGGCAACGTCATGATGACACCATCCGGCCCGGTGCTGTTCGATTGGACCAATGCAGCACCCGGTCGCCGCGAGCGTGACGTTGCAACGACCTGGCTCATCCTCGCCTGCATGGGGATGGATGAAGCGGGGGCCATGGGTAACACGACGATGCGCGCACGCCTGCTGGAGGGGTTCCTCGACGGCATCGACGAGGCCAGGGTCCGAACCGCACTCCCTGCGGCGGCTAGGGCGCGTCTCGCAGATCCGGCGACCACTGCCGTGGAGCGCGTGCGGCTAGCCGCCTTCGTCAGGACAGGTAGTACCCGTCGAGCACACGAGGCTTGAGGTGGTTGGGTGGGGCAGGGCGTCACGCAGAAGACTTCGTGACGTCCTGTCCCATGTGGCTACAACGACGGTCGACTAATCGGACGAAGCCGCGCTCCCCGACCGCAGTTTCTCCGCCACCTCGATAGCGTCACCGGCCGGCGCATCCGACTTGCGGTCGGGACGCGCGATCAGCAAGTAGAGAAGTCCGGTCACAAGAACGACACCGAGCCCCAGCAGCACGACCCAGTCGGTGGCGAAGTTTCCCGACGAGCCCGGCACCGCGAGCAGGATGATCGCGAAGACCCCCCATGCGAGCGCTGCGACATTGATGACGTACCCCAGGGTCCCCAAGCTGAACGGACCGGCAGGTCGCCACCCCTTGATGCGCTGGCGCAGCGCGGCGAGCACGACCATCTGGAATGCGATGTAGATACCGATGATTGCGAACGCGGTGATGGGAACAAGCAGGGTGCTGTTCAGGAAGACCACGAACGCGATGAGCGCCGGCACGGTGCTCGCCACGATGAGCGCGTTGGTCGGGACCTTGGTTCTGGGCGACACCTTTGCCAGCCAACGGTGGCCCGGCAGCATCTGATCGCGTCCGAAGGAGAACAGCAAGCGGCTCGCAGCCGCCTGGAGACTCAGCACGCACGAGAGGAACGCCGTGATCGCGACGACGAGGAATATCTTCCCGCCAACCTCACCGAGGGTCGCGTTCAGGATGCCGGGGATGGGGTCGGCGTCCTCGCCAGACACGATCGCCGCCAGGTTGGGAGCTGCCAGCACGTACCCCGCGAACGCGAAGAGTGCAGATACCCCGCCGACCAGAATCGTCATGATCATCGCCAGCGGGATGCGACGTGCGGGACTCTCAACCTCTTCGGCGACATCTCCGCAGGCCTCGAAGCCGTAGAAGAGGAACAGGCCGGCGAGCGCCGCGCCGAGGAAGGCCATGCCGTAGGTGCCGTCACCCTCGGTGCCCATCGAGTTGAAGAACACGTCGAAACCCTGCTGGCGCTGGAAGATCAGCAGATAGAGCCCGACCCCGATGACGCCGATCAATTCCGCGGCAAGGCCGATGCGCGCCACCCGAGCCAGAGACTTCGTGCCCGTGAAGTTGATCACGAGTGCAACCAGCAGGAATGCCAGAGTGATGAGGAAGCCTGACGTGCTGTTCAGTTCGATTCCGAACAGGCTCGCGGCGAATCCGGATCCGTATTCAGCGACGGCCGTGATCGTGACGATCATCGCCCAGATGTACACCCACGCTGCCAGCCACGCGTATCGGCGACCCCACAGCCGTCGCGTCCATGGATAGATGCCACCGTGAATCGGGTACTGCGACACGACCTCACCGAACACGAATGCAACGAGCAACTGGCCGGCTCCGACGATGACGATCCACCAGATGGACGGAGGACCGCCGATGGTGAGCACCACCGCGAAAAGCGAATACACGCCGACAAGGGGCGAGAGGTAGGTGAAGCCGAGCGCGAAGTTCGACCAGAGCGACATCGAACGCCGGAAGGAGTCGTCGTACCCGAGCACCTTCAGGTGCTCTTGATCGGTCAGATCTTCTGAGTTGCGGGATGGTGTAGACATTTCAGCCCTTCTGTGGGTTTAGACAGGTGCACACATCCTTGTGTGCACCCCGGGTGTTGCCTTTCTGTTGGGGTCTCTAACGCAGCACGCGGATCATCTTGCGGTTCACGAACTCTTCGATGCCGTACCGGCCGAGCTCTCGACCGAATCCAGACCTCTTGATTCCGCCGAAAGGCAGTTCCGGGCTGTCGAGGCCGACGCCATTGACGAAGACCATGCCTGCCTCGATCTGGTCGGCAACCCGCAGGGCCTGCTCGGGATCGGTCGTGAAGACGTAGGAGCCGAGTCCGAACGGGGTGTCGTTGGCAAGCTCAAGGGCGTGTGCTTCATCCGCGGCGCGATACACGATCGCGACCGGACCGAAGAACTCCTCCGAGTGGGCGGGATTGTCCGGGGTCACCTCGGTGAGCACAGCGGGCGAGAACCACGCCCCGTCTTGAGCCCCCGAGCCAGCAGCCTTGGCCCCGCTCGCAACGGCACGCGAGAGCTGCTCTGACAGGCGCTCGGCAGCGATAGCCGAGGAAAGCGGCCCTAGTTCTGTCGCTGACTGGGTCGGGTCGCCCGCCACAGTTCCGACCATCGCGTCGGTGAACTTGGCAAGGAACTCCTCGTAGAGTGCGTCGGCAACGATGAAGCGCTTGGCCGCGTTGCAGGACTGACCGCTGTTGTCGAGTCGACCCGCGACCGCCGCTGCAACCGTGGCATCCATGTCATCCGTGCTGAGAAGGATGAACGGATCGGAGCCACCCAGCTCGAGCACGACCTTCTTGAGGTTGCGCCCGGCGACCTCGGCCACCGCGGCACCCGCGCGCTCCGAGCCCGTGAGTGACACCCCGACGACGCGGGGGTCGGCGATGAGGTCGGCGACCTGTTCGCTCGTGATGAAGAGGTTGCGGTAAGCGCCGTCAGGGAAGCCCGCGTCGCGGAAGATCGTCTCGATGGCTGCGGCTGACTCGGGGCACTGGCTCGCGTGCTTGAGCAGAATCGTGTTGCCGAGCACGAGGTTGGGGCCGGCAAACCGGGCGACCTGGTAGTAGGGAAAATTCCAGGGCATGATGCCGAGAAGCACGCCGAGGGATGATCGACGGATGAACGCCGAGCCCTCGCCATCGAGCAGCTCAATCGGCTCGTCGGCGAGAAACTTCTCGCCGTTCTCGGCGTAGTAGGAGTAGATCGCGGCGCTGAAATCGACCTCGCCGAGGGCCTGCTCGACGGGCTTGCCCATCTCGCGCACGATGATGTCTGCCAGCAGTTCACGGCGCTCAGTGTGCAACTCGGCGACCCGCTGCATCAGACCAGCGCGTTCGGCGACGGAGGTCGAGCGAGACCAGGTGCGGTACGCGCTGTCTGCGCTTGCGAGGGATGCGCTGACTTCAGCGTCGGTAGTCGAAGCCGGGTTGAAGCCCGTCTCTCCCGTCGCGGGGTTGGTCACGATGTAGTCGCTCATGGATGCTCCTAAGAGGGTTCAGCGAAAGGCGGGGGCGCCGGTCAGGTGAGGTGCGATAAGTAGAGTGTGCACCTCATCGGCTCATTCATGGGTGCTCAATCGCTCGAGATTTTTGGCGTGACGCCTCCCGGTAGCGAGGCGAGCCAGCGACGCACAGAGTCATTGTGCTCACCGAGGGCTGGCGGGGCAGCCGTGCGGGGGGTGACCGCGGGCGTCCAACTGATCGGGCTGCGGAACTGCGTGCCCGAAGGGTTACCCGAGGCACCCTGAACCTCGATGGTGGGGGCGAGATCGAGCGCGCGGGCGAGCTCGAGGCCGTCGGCGATTGACCCCACTTGGCCCGCTGGCACACCCACCGAAGTGAGGGCGGTCTGCCAGTACGAAGCGGTTCGGGTGGCGAGTCGGCCCTCCAGGGCGGTGACCAATTCCGCTCGGTGTTCGACCCGGGCACTGTTGGTGAGAAACCGTTCATCGCTCAGCAGTGACTCGAGGCCGAGCACGCGAAGTGTCGCCACGAATTGCCGGTCGTTGCCGCATGCGAGGGCCAAGGGTTTGTCTCGGCAATTCAGCAACTCGTAAGGAGCGATCGACGGATGCGCGTTGCCCATCTGACGAGGCGTGAGCCCGGCACCGAGGTGCGACTGGCCCTGATTGGCCAGAGCTCCTTGCAGGCTCGACAACAGATTGACCTCGAGACGACGACCCAGGCCTGTTTCGTTTCTCGCCTGCAACGCCGCCAGGATTCCGATAGTCGCATCCTTCGCGGTGAGGATGTCCACGACGGCAACGCCTACCTTCATGGGCGGTCCCTCGGGGTCGCCGGTAATGCTCATGAGTCCACCGACGGCCTGCACGATGAAGTCGTAGCCCGGTAGCTCCGCACCTCTTCCGCTGCCGAAGCCGGAGATGGACGCGTAGATGAGGCCCGGGTTCAGCACGCTGAGCTCGTCGTATCCCAGGCCGAGCGAGGTCGCGCCCCCGGGCTTGAAATTCTCGACGACTATGTCTGCGTTGCTCGCGATCGCAATGGCGAGTGAACGATCGGCGTCAGTGGTGAGATCGAGCTCGATCGACTCCTTGTTGCGATTGACGCTCTCGAAATAGGTGGAGCCGGTCGGGGAGAACGGAGGACCCCAGTGACGCGTGTCGTCACCCTCACCGGGTCGCTCGATCTTGATGACGCGAGCACCGAGATCGGCAAGCGTCATCGTCGCCAGCGGACCGGCAAGCACCCGCGAGAAGTCGGCGACCACGATCCCGGTGAGGGGCAGTGCCTCAGGTGGGAGAGCCATAAGAACACCAAACTACTCGCTAGAGCCCGATGAGTTCCCGCCCGATCAGGTACCGGCGGATTTCGTTCGTCCCCGCACCGATGTCGTAGAGCTTGGCGTCGCGCAGCAACCGTTCCACCGGCCACTCCTTGGTGTAGCCGGCCCCGCCGAGAGCTTGGATCGCGTCGAGCGAGGTCTTCACGGCACTCTCGGATGCGTACAGGATCGCGCCCGCAGCATCCGCCCGCGACGTCAGATCGGCGTCGCACGCTCGCGCCACCGCGTACACGTAGGCGCGTGAGGTGCTCAGCGCCACGTACATGTCGGCAACTTTGGCCTGCATCAACTGGAATGAGCCGATAGCCGCGCCGAACTGTTCGCGTTGCCGCACGTACGGCAGCACGACATCCAGCGCCGCCTGCATGATGCCGAGCGGCCCCGCGGCGAGCACTGCCCGCTCGTAGTCCAGGCCCGACATGAGCACCGCGGCGCCCTCATTGACCGTTCCGAGCACATTCTCGGCCGGTATCTCGCAGCGGTCAAAGACGAGTTCTGCGGTGTCGGAGCCGCGCATGCCCATCTTGTTGAGCTTCGCGCCGACCGTGAAGCTGGGCATCCCCTTCTCGACTATGAAGGCGGTGATCCCTCGAGCGCCGGCTGTCGGCTCGGTCTTCGCGTAGACCACCAAAGTGTCGGCCTGGGGCGCATTGGTGATCCAGAACTTGGTGCCCGTGAGCACATACCCGCCGGCGGACGGTTGCGCCTTGAGCTTCATGGAGACGACATCGGATCCCGCCTCCGCCTCTGACATTGCGAGTGACCCCACGTGCTCCCCGGAGATGAGCTTCGGCAGATACGTGCGCTTCTGCTCGTCAGTGCCCCAGCGACGTATCTGATTGACACACAGGTTGGAGTGCGCACCGTACGAGAGGCCAACAGAAGCGGATGCCCGTGAGATCTCCTCCATCACGACGACCTGCTCGAGATAGCCGAGGCCGAGGCCACCCCACTCCTCCTCGACGGTCACGCCGTGGAGCCCCAGGTCGCCGAACTCGGTCCACAGCTCGCGCGGGAAGGTGTTCGTCTCGTCGATCTGCGCCGCGAGTGGCGCAATGCGCCGGGCGGCGAACCCGGAGGCGACTTCTCGGATGGTGTCGGCGGCTTCGCCGAGCGCGAAGTCGAGTCCTGCTGGGATCGTGCTCATGTGGGCTCCAATGGGTGGCGGGCGGCAATCAGAGAAGGGTCAGTAGCGGCAGAGGGTTGTGCAGGATTGCCGCAACGTCAGTGAGGAACCGCGCACCCTGCTCGCCGTCGACGAGGCGATGGTCGAACGACAGGCTGAGGGTGAGCACGTCGCGAAGGACGACCTCACCGCGGTAGCCCCACGGAGTGTGCCGAACCGCCCCGATCCCGAGTATCGCTGCTTCGCCCAGGTTGAGTATCGGCGTTCCGGCGTCGACGCCGAACACCCCGATGTTCGTGAGGGTGATCGTTCCGTGCGCGAAGTCCGCGGGCGCCGTGTGTCCGGCTCGTGCGGTGTCGACCAACGCGCCGATCGCGTCGGCGAGTTCGAGCAGGCTCAGCGTCTCAGCGTCCTTGATGTTCGGCACCATCAGGCCGCGATCGGTCGCGGTGGCGATGCCGAGGTTGACGTAGCCGAACGTGATGATCTCTTGGGCCGCGCCATCCCATCGGCTGTTGAGCGTCTCGTGGCGCGCGAGGGCGAGGCATACAGCCTTGGCCACCACCGTGAGAATCGTGAGACGACGACCGTCGAAGCGCGGGTCGGCTCGCAGTTGAGCGAGCAACTCAGTCGTGGCCGAGACGTCCACGGTGAGAAACACGGTCACCTGTGGAGCCGTGAAGGCGCTCGCGACCATCGCCTCCGCGGTGTGTTTCCGCACGCCCCGAATGGCGGTTCTCGTCTCTCGGGCCCTGGACGCCCTGCCCGACCCCGCTCGGGATGCCGCGAGCTCAATGTCTGCGCGGGTGATGAGCCCGCGGTCACCGGTGCCCGTGACCGTGCGCAAGTCCACCCCGAGCGAAGCGGCAAGCGTGCGCACCGGAGGGGTCGAACGTGGACCGTCGGGGCGTGCATCCGGAGCCAACGCGGGCGGAGCAGGCGCGGGCGGAGCAGGCGTGGGCGCCGCGGGTGCTCCCCCAGCAGCGCGGCGGCGCGGAACGGCGGTCTCGGCGCGGGCGCCGTACCCCACGAGGTGGGCTTCGGGGCTGTCGGTGCGGGCGGTGTCAGGGTCATCACCCAGAGAGGAAGCCGCGTCATCCGCCGTCGTCTCGAAGGTGACGAGGGGCGCACCCACCGCGACGGTCTGGCCGGCTTCGGCATGCAACACCGCGACGACGCCCGCGACGGGCGACGGCAGTTCGACGGCGGCCTTGGCGGTCTCGACGTCGGCGATGATCTGGTTGAGTTCAACGTTGTCGCCGACTGACACGCGCCATCCGACGACCTCGGATTCGGTGAGTCCCTCGCCCAGGTCGGGCAGGCTGAAGACCTTCCTCATGACCCAGCCCCCATGCCACTGCGCGAGTTCGGCCGGCCCATCGCGCAGTCGATGCCGTCGAGGAGGCGGTCGAGGTCGGGGATGTGGTGACCCTCGGCCTTGGCTGGCGGATAGGGGATGTCGTGGCCGGTGACCCGCACGGGCGCAGCCTCGAGGTACTCGAAACAGCGCTCGGTGATGCTCGCGCAGACCTCGGCGCCGACGCCGCCGGTGAGCGCGGCCTCGTGTGCGACAACCAGTCGTCCGGTGCGCCGAACCGACTCCGCGATCGGCGCGTAGTCGATCGGCGAGAGTGAGAGCAGGTCGATGACCTCGACGGAGGTGCCCTCCTGCTCGGCCGCAGCCGCGGCATCCAGAGCGGTCTGCACCAACGCCCCGTACGCGACGACAGTGACGTCGGTTCCGGCCACGAGCACCTGGGAACGGCCCGGTGACTGGCTGGACAAGGGTGCGTCCAGGTCGACTTCGCCCTTGAGGTGGTAGCGGCGCTTCGGCTCGAAGTAGAGCACAGGGTCATCCGATGCGATGGCCTCGCGAATCATCGTGTACGCGTTCTGGGGGTTCGAGCAGGCCACGACTCGCAAGCCGGCGGTGTGGGTGAAGTACGCCTCGGGCGAGTCGGAGTGGTGCTCGGCCGCGCCGATGCCGCCGCCCCACGGCACCCGGATGGTGATCGGCATGCGCACCGCGCCCTTGGTGCGGTAGTGCATGCGCGAGACCTGGCTGACGATCTGGTCGAAGGCCGGGTAGATGAACCCATCGAACTGGATTTCGCACACAGGTCGATAGCCGCGATAGGCGAGCCCCACCGCCGCACCGATGATCGCGGACTCGGCCAGCGGAGTGTCGACAACCCGACGCTCACCAAAGGCGGCCTGCAGGCCATCGGTGATGCGGTACACGCCGCCGAGCTTGCCGATGTCCTCGCCGAGCAGAACCACCTTGGGATCGGTCTCCATTGCGCGTCGAAGCCCCGCTCCGATGGCCTTGCTCAGGGTCAACGTGCTCACGGCGCGGCCTCGAATCCGTCGAGATAGCGCGCGTACCACTCACGGCGTTGTTCGAGCGCGGGGTGAGGTTCGGCGTAGACGTGGTCGAAGATACTCAGTGGATCGGGGTCGGGGAGGGCGATGCATCCGGCCCGCAGCTCAGCCGCCGTGCTGTCGGCCACGGCCTGCACCTCGGCGCGGAAGTCGTCGGAGAGTTGGTCTCGGCTCGTCAAGTAGGCCTCGAGCCTGGCAATCGGATCGCGCCCGCGCCACTCATCCAGCTCCGCGGGCGGTCGGTATCGCGTGGGGTCGTCGGCAGTCGTGTGCGGGCCCATTCGGTAGGTGACGGCCTCGATGAAGGTCGGCCCGCCCCCGGACCGCGCGCGATCGAGGGCGATCCGCGTCGCGGCGGTGACCGCGAGCACGTCGTTGCCGTCGATTCGCATCGAGGGGATGCCGAACCCGAGACCGCGGGCGGCCAGGCTTCCCCGGGTCTGAAGCGTGACCGGCTCGGAGATGGCCCAGTGGTTGTTCTGGCAGAAGAAGACGACGGGCGCGCTGTATGCGGCCGCGAAGACAAGCGCTTCGCTGACATCGCCTTCGCTCGTCGCGCCGTCTCCGAAGTACGCGACCGCCACCGCGTCGGCACCGTCTGCCTGGATGCCCAAGGCGTAACCGGTTGCGTGAAGGGTCTGGGCTCCGATGACCACCTGAGGTGTCGCCATGTTGATCGAGTACGGGTTCCACCCTGTCGCCGTGACCGCGCGCCACACGCTCACGAGCTCGACGGGCGCCGCACCCCGGCAGTAGGCAACGGCGTTCTCGCGGTAGCTCGTGAACACGAAGTCGTCGCTGCGCAGCGCACGTGCGGAGGCGACCTGTGCCGCCTCCTGGCCGAGCAGCGGGGGCCAGAGCGCAAGCTCGCCCTGCCGCTGAAGCGCCGTCGCCTCGGTATCGATGCGACGAACGACGACCATGTCTCGGTAGAGGTCGCGCAGCTGAGCGTCGTCGACATCGGCCACCCACGGGTCGTACTCCGGCGAGGCGACGCGCTCACCGGCGGGTGTCAGGAGTTGCACGGGATCGGGCTCGTCAGATGTGTTCACACCGCGCCCCCCGTCATTGGTCGAGTGCTCGCAACACTAGGTTGCGTCGACACTAAGCTCAAGAGTGCGCGCTCATACTGAGCATTGTGCTCACTATCAGCAGATGGTCGGTGCTACTATTGCGCACTATGGCAGGTTACGACCAGATCGATCACAACCTTCTCCTCGCGCTCGCCGACGATCCTCGTGCGACTGTTGTCGCCCTGGCCGACCGGTTGGGGCTCGCTCGCAACACGGTTCAGGCGCGGATGACACGGCTCGAGCGCGACGCAGCGTTCCTGTCATTCGAGCGCACCATCAATCCCGTGCCCCTGGGATACCCGATCCACGCCTTCATCGCGGTGCACCTGCAGCAGAAGATTCTCGCAAGCGTGGTTCACGAGCTCGCCAGGATTCCTGAGGTCGTGCAGGCCCACGGGCTCAGCGGCCCGGTCGATCTCTTCGTGAGCGTGGTGTGCCGCGACACAGCCGACCTGTTCCGAGTGGATGACTCGATCCTGTCGATCGCGGGCGTCGAGCGCACCGAGACATCCCTGTCGATGGGGGAGCTCATCCCGTTCCGGCTGCGGCCGCTGCTCGAGCGGGCACCGAGCTAGGTGGTGTCGAGCGAAGCGGTGTCGACCGCCGTACGCGCGCCGAGCATCCCGGTGATCGCCATCTCGGCGAGCACTCCGCGCGCGTCATCGACGTCGACGAGCCGCGCGTTGTGAGGCGTTGAGTTCAGGAGCCCGAAGATCGCGTGCACTCGCACTTCGATTTCCGCGGTGGGGGTGGTCGGGCTGAGCCGGGCGACCAGGGCGACCCATTCCTGCACGTAGCGGCGCTGGAGCATCCTCACTTCTCGATTCACCTCGGGCGGGAGGCTGGCGAGCTCGCGGTCTTGAATCCGGATGATGTCACGCTCGCTCAGCGCAAAATCCACGTGGAAGTCGACAAGGTCTCGCAACGCCTGCTGGTTTTCGGCATCTTCGGCAATGATGCGCGTGCACCCTTCCAGGAGGCGCCGGCTCGCGCCGATCAGGAGCTCGCCGAGCATCGCCTCCTTGCTCGGGAAGTGCCGATACAACGCGGGACCGCTCACACCGGCCGCTGCCCCGAGCTCCTCGATCGAGACCCCGTTGAATCCTCGCTCGGCGAACAGATGTGCTGCAGCGTCGAGCAGCTGTTGGCGACGGTGCGCCTTGGCCGTCGCCCGCCACGTCTCTGCCATGCCCCCATGGTACCGATTCTGGACAATTCAGTTAACGATCGCTAACCTAAACTGGATTAGCGCACACTAACTGAGACGAGGCGCGATGGAGACGCTTGCGACGGGCGCCCGCCCGCACAGCGACGATTTCGTCGCGAACGATGCCTCTCAGCGTGCCCTGGTCAGTGAGCTCCGGGAGCGGCTTGAGCGCGTCGGACGCGGAGGCTCCCAAGCATCCCGCAACCGGCACAGCGCGCGGGGAAAGCTCCTTCCCCGTGACCGGATTGACTACCTGCTCGACCGCGGCAGCCCTTTCCTCGAGGTGGGTGCGCTCGCGGCGTACGGCATGTACGACGACGAGAGCCCCGGCGCGGGCATCGTCACCGGCATCGGGCGCGTGAGCGGTCGGCTGTGCATGATCGTGTGCAACGACGCCACCGTGAAGGGCGGCTCGTACTATCCGATGACCGTCAAGAAGCACCTGCGCGCGCAGGAGATCGCCAGCGAGAACCTGCTGCCCTGCATCTACCTTGTTGACTCCGGTGGCGCCTACTTGCCCTTGCAGGACGACGTATTTCCGGACCGGGAGCACTTCGGCCGCATCTTCTACAACCAGTCGCGGATGTCGGCCCGCGGCGTCGCGCAGATCTCGGCGGTTCTCGGGTCGAGCACGGCCGGCGGAGCCTATATGCCCGCAATGAGCGACGAGACCGTGATCGTTCGCAACCAGGGAACGATCTTCCTCGGCGGCCCTCCGCTCGTGAAGGCGGCAACCGGTGAGGTCGTGTCCGCCGAGGACCTCGGTGGCGGCGTCACCCACTCGCGCCTGTCTGGCGTCACCGACCATCTGGCCGAGAATGACGAGCACGCTCTCGACATCGTGCGCGACATCATCGCGCAGCTGCCGCCGCCCGAGTCGCGGCCCTACGAACTCAGCCCCGTGACCGAGCCGACGGTCAATCCTGCCGAGCTGTACGGAGTTGTCCCTCCTGAACTGCACGTGGCCTACGACGTGCGCGAAGTGATTGCGCGCATCGTTGACGGCAGCCAGTTCCACGAGTTCAAAGCCGAGTACGGCCAGACCCTCGTCACCGGGTTCGCCCGTATCCACGGGCATCCGGTCGGGATCATCGCGAACAATGGTGTGCTCTTCAGCGAGTCCGCCCTCAAGGGTGCACACTTCATCGAGCTGTGCGATCAGCGCAGGATTCCACTGGTCTTCCTGCAGAACATCACCGGCTTCATGGTCGGTCGCGAGTACGAAGCGGGCGGTATCGCGAAGCACGGCGCGAAGATGGTCAACGCTGTCGCCTCGGCGCGCGTACCCAAACTCACTGTCGTCATCGGCGGCTCTTTCGGTGCCGGCAACTACTCGATGAGCGGCCGGTCGTACTCCCCGCGATTCCTCTGGATGTGGCCGGCGAGCCGCATCTCGGTCATGGGTGGTCCTCAGGCGGCGGCCGTGCTGTCGACCATCCGCCGCGACCAGTTGGACGCCAAGGGCGACACGTGGAGCGCCGAAGACGAGGCGGCCTTCACCCAAACCCTGCGCGACCAGTACGAGCGCCAGGGCAACCCCTACTACTCGACCGCCCGACTCTGGGACGACGGCATCATCGACCCGGCCGACACCCGCACCGTTCTCGGGCTGTCGCTTGAGGTCTGCTCGCGCGCCCCGCTGGCGGACATCTCCTACGGCGTCTTCAGGATGTGACCGTGTTCGACACCGTACTGATAGCCAACCGCGGCGAGATCGCCTGTCGCATCATCGCGACCCTTCGCACTCTCGGCGTTCGTTCCGTCGCCGTCTACAGTGACGCGGATGCCGGGGCTCGCCACGTCTCGCTGGCCGACGTAGCCGTGCGCATCGGTCGCGCGAGCGCGGCCGACAGTTACCTCAACGTCGAGCGGATCGTTGGTGCCGCCGTGGAGAGCGGAGCACAAGCCATCCATCCCGGGTACGGGTTCCTCGCCGAGAATGCGCAGTTCGCGGCCGCCTGTGCGGCCGCGGGGATCGTCTTCATCGGCCCGAACATCGACGCCCTCGAGATCATGGGCGACAAGATCCGCGCCAAGGCCCAGGTGACCGCGCGCGGTGTGCCGGTCGTTCCAGGCGTCGCGCGGCCCGGCCTCACCGATGGCGAGCTCACGCAGGCCGCGCACGAGGTCGGATTCCCCGCGCTCATCAAGCCGTCAGCTGGCGGCGGCGGCAAGGGCATGCACGTCGTGTGGGGCCCCGACGAGCTTGCGGACGCGCTTGCCGCAGCCCGACGCGAGGCGACGTCATCGTTCGGTGACGACACCCTCTTCATCGAGCGCTTCCTCGCCCGACCGCGCCACATTGAGGTGCAAGTTCTCGCCGATGGCCACGGCAACGTCGTACATCTGGGCGAGCGTGAGTGCTCGCTACAGCGGCGGCACCAGAAGGTCATCGAAGAAGCCCCATCGCCGCTTATCGACGAGACAACGAGAGAACGAATCGGGGAGGCCGCGTGCGAGAGCGCGCGCAGCGTGGGCTACCTCGGCGCGGGCACAGTGGAATTCATCGTCTCGGCCGATGCTCCCGATGAGTTCTTCTTCATCGAGATGAATACGCGCCTGCAGGTCGAGCATCCCGTGACCGAGTTGGTGACGGGGATCGACCTAGTGGAGTGGCAACTGCGCATTGCCGCCGGCGAGCCGCTCGACTTCGCGCAGCGCGACGTCGAGCTGACCGGCCACGCGGTTGAGGCCCGCGTCTACGCGGAGGACCCGACGCGAGGGTTCCTCCCCACGGGCGGCACGGTGCTCGAGCTGCAGGAGCCGACTGGCGCGGGCATCCGGGTCGACAGCGCTCTCGTCCCGGGGCTTGTGGTCTCGTCCGACTACGACCCGATGCTGGCGAAGGTCATCGCGTGGGCGCCGGACCGGGCATCCGCTCTTCAGAGACTGCGGGCTGCCCTGCGCGACACGGTAGTGCTCGGCGTCGGCACCAACGTCGAGTTTCTCGGGCTGCTGTTGAGCGCACCCGCGGTCGAGAGCGGCGACCTCGACACCGAGCTGATCGGCCGCATCCTGCCCGATATGGCCTTCGCCGAGCCGGGACCCGATGTGTTCGCGACCGCGGCCCTGATTCGCCACGCTGACGGATGGCGGGCCAGCGAGGCCGGGCCGTGGGCGACGCCCAACGGGTGGCGGATGGGCGCAGCCGCACCCAGCGTCTACCGGATGCGTTCGGTGCCGGGCGAGGTGTCCGCGACGGTTCGCGTGTGGGGATCGCCGTCGCACCTGCAGGTGCGCGTCGACGACGGGGATCTGCGGGAGGGCTCTGTTGTGCTGCGCGGGTGTCAGGCGCGCGTGACGATTGGCGAGGTATCCGCCACCTGGGTCTTCGCGGAGTCGGGCGGTGATGAGCTCCATCTCTCGTCCAAGGGTGTGAGCTGGACCCTTCTCGAGACTCGTGGCGCGCGGGGGGAGTCGCATGATGGTGACGCCGATCCAGAGCTGCGGTCGCCACTGCCGGGCGCCGTGGTGGCGATCTCCGTTACGGATGGGCAGGTGGTCGAGGCGGGCGCACCGATCGCGATCGTCGAGGCGATGAAGATGGAGCACGTGTTGCGCGCGCCGGTCGCCGGTAGCGTATCGCTGCGGGTTGCGCTCGGCTCGCAGGTCGCCGGCGACCAGATTGTGGCAACGATCGTGCCGGTGGAAGAAGCGCGGGTGCTGCCGGAGGAGAGGCCATGACGGAGAAACGCATCGTGCAGCGCGGCCTGTACTACGAGGAGTTCGAGCTCGGCGTCACCTACGTGCACAGCCCGTCGCGCACCGTGACCGAAGCCGACAATGTGCTGTTCACCACCCTCACGATGAACACTCAGTCGCTCCATCTCGACGCGGAATGGGCTCGCACAACGGAGTTCGGGGAGCGACTCGTCAACAGCATGTTCACTCTGTCGACTCTCGTCGGAACGTCCGTGGCGCAGCTGACCCAGGGCACGATCGTGGCAAACCTCGGCATCGACAACGCGCGGTTCCCCCACCCGATGCGGCACGGGGACACGATGACTTCCGAGTCGGTGGTGATCGCCAAGCGGCTGTCGGAGAGCCGACCCGGCCAGGGAATCGTGACCCTCGAGCACACCGCTCGCAATCAGAACGGCGAGGTCGTCGCCGTGGCGACCAGGAACGTCTTGATGCTCTGCGCGCCCGAGGAGCGCTGAGGTGGTGCTCGGGCCCGCCATGCTCTTCTGCCCCGGGGACCGCCCGGATCGGTTCGGCAAGGCCGCGATGGCCGCGGATGCCGTGATCCTCGACCTCGAGGATGGTGTTGCGCCGAGCGACAAGCAGGCTGCGCGGGCGGCGGTCGCGGCATCCGACCTCGACCCGGACCGCACGGTCGTGCGTGTGAATGCGGCGAGCACCGAGGAGTTCGCGCGCGATCTCACAGCAGTCGCGTCGAGCGGTTTCCGCACGATCATGCTCTCGAAGGCAGAGCGCGTTGCCGACCTTGAGGCCCTCGCGGGCTACAGCGTCATTCCCCTCTGCGAGACACCGATCGGCGTCGAGAACGCGTTCGCGCTCGCCGAGCAGACACCCGTGATTGCTCTCATGTGGGGGGCTGAAGACCTCGTCGCCGCACTCGGGGGCCGTTCGAGCCGAACAGTCGGCGGACGGTATCGGGACGTCGCCCGCTACGCCAGGGCGCGGGTGCTCGTCGCCGCTGCCGCTGCCGGTAAACAGGCGTACGACGCAGTCCACCTCGATATCGCCGACCTGGCCGGGTTGCGCGACGAAGCGGAGGACGGCGCCGCGTCGGGTTTCGTCGGCACGGCGTGCATCCACCCCTCCCAGGTCGAGACCGTGCGGGAGGCTTACCGCTCGTCCGTCGAGGCCGTCGCGTGGGCTGAGCGCGTGCTCGCGGCGGCGGCGATCTCCGCTGGCGTGTTCGCGTTCGAGGGACGCATGGTTGACGAGCCCGTGCTAAGGCAGGCGCGACGCATCCTTGAACGGCGGGGCTAAGGTGACCTACCGACCGCGCGGGCACAGCGCCCACCAGTTCGACGTCACCGAGATCCCCTTCTCGGTGCGCGGATCGTGGTTCGACATCTCGCCGGTGGTCGCCCTCCACACCAGGCGCGACGACCTCCACCTCGTGTCACACCAGAACGGCATGCACGCCGTGCTCGGACTCATCCCGGAACGTGATGGCGTGCGCGTCGGCACACGGGTCGAGGCCAGCCCGTCAGTTCTCTCGTGGGTCGACGGTGCTGCGCGCATCGATGCGACCTTCGATGGCACCGAGACGGTGCGCCTGCGCGGAACCGGCGTAGGCTGCGATTCACGGATGCCGCGGCCGGCCTCACCCCGTTCACCGGCACGTACCTCTTCACCGAGCCGGGCACCTCGAGCGCCGTCTTCACGTCGTACGAGACCGGGCGCCGGTACCGCATCACGCCGCTCGCCGGAACGCTGCTGGTCGAGGGTGATGGCGCGCTCGGTGTCGCCGCGCGCTCCGTGCTTGCCGGTGGCGACGGCTCGGAGTGGGAGGTGGCGGTCGAGGAGTTCACCGCCGCCGTGGGCCCGTTCCGGGCATCCGCTGCGTTCGACGAACTGGTCGAACGCAATGCTCGCGACTTCGAGGAGTACCTGACCGCGGTCGCTCCCTGGCGCAGCGAGCGCACGCCCGGCGCGGGCCTCGCCGCCTACGTGCTGTGGTCGGCGACGGTTCGTCCGCTCGGGTACCTCGGCCGGGAGTCGATCCTGATGTCGAAGCACTGGATGGACAAGGTGTGGAGTTGGGATCACGCGTTCAACGCCCTCGCCCTGGCACCCGGGCTGGCCGACAGCGCGCTCGATCAGTTCCTCGCGCCCTTCGACCACCAGGATGCCGCGGGGGCGCCACCCGACTCGATCACCCACTCCGAGATCCTGTACAACTACGTCAAGCCGCCGATCCACGGCTGGGCACTACTGAAGCTGCGGGAGCGACTGCAGCGCGATCTCGACCCGGCCGAATTGCGCGAGGTCTATGACCGACTGAGCAGGTGGAGCCTCTTCTGGCTCGACTATCGGCGGGTGTCCGGTCGCGACCTGCCGTACTACCAGCACGGCAACGACTCGGGCTGGGACAACTCGACCACGTTCGACCTGGATCGGGTGATCGAGTCGCCCGATCTCGCCGCGTTCCTCGTGGTGCAGCTCGATGTGCTGGCCGGGCTCGCCGCGGAGCTGGGGCTCACGGAGCCGCGGTGGGAGGCCGAGTCGGCGCGCATCCGGGAGGCGCTGCTGAGCCAACTGTGGGACGGCGAGAACTTCGTGGCTGTGGGCGCGACATCCGGTCGCACGAGCACGGCGACGAGCCTGCTCAACCTGCTGCCGGTCGTGGCCGGTGAGCGTCTGCCGCTGGATGTGCGCGAGAAGCTCGCGGCGAGTATCGAGCGGCACCTCACCGAGTTCGGCCCGGCCACCGAGATTCCGGGGACCTCGCACTACGAACCTGACGGCTACTGGCGCGGACCGATCTGGGCACCGTCGACGGTGCTCATCGAGTCGGGGCTGCGGGCAAGCGGATTCGTCGAGCTCGCGGACACAGTGAGCGAGCGGTTCCGGGTGCTGTGCGAGAAGTCCGGCTTCGCGGAGAACTTCGACGCCGTCACCGGTGCCGGCCTGCGCGACCGCGCATACTCCTGGACGGCCAGCAGTTACCTGCTGCTCGCCGGCGAGGCGGAGGCGCGGCGGGCGGGCGACGCGACCGACTGAGCTGGCCCTGTCACAGCCAAACGGTACCGTGGGTTCGTGCCGTCGCTTGAGGATGTCCGCGCCATCGCCGCGACGCTGCCCGGCAGCGAGGAGCGCGCGACGACCGGTGGGGCCGCCTGGTTCGTGCGGAACAAGCTCTACGCGTGGGAAGCCCATCCGTGGCCGAGCGTGCCCGCGGACATCCGAGCCGTCATCGAGCGTGAGCCGGTCTTCGTGGTCAAGGTTTCCACCGAGGAGGACAAGCTCGCCTACCGGGAGGGCTGGCCCGAGGTGTTCCTCCGTCAGACCACGGGATGGAGTGAACCGAAGATCGCCTTCCGTCTCGCGGCCGTGGCGCCCGACCTGCTCGTCGAGTTGATAACCGACGGCTGGTACAGCCAGGCGCCACGGTACCTGAGGCGCGAGTTCGATAACTGACTGCAGCCGGTAATAGATTCACCGACCTCAAGGGAACTTAGTCAGAGCTTGCCCAGCGGCTTCATGTCAGATCCCGCGGGGCGCGTGTGGTACTGGATGCCCCGAGGTGAGAGCACCTGCTCGATCGCCGAGACCATCCCGCCGATGAGCCCCGCCTCGTCTCCGAGTTCGGTGTGCACGATGGAGAGGTTGCGCGTGGCGAGAGGCTGCGCCTGCTGGTAGACGACGCTGCGGATCTGGGACAGCACGTCGTCGGTACACAGCGTAATTTCCCCGCCGATGACCACCCGGGCCGGATTGCAGAAGTTCACGAGGTCGGCGATCGCATTACCCAGAACGGCGGCGATCTCCTTGACGATGTTGACGGTGGTGGCGTCGCCGCGCGAGAGCTGGTCGATGAGCTCACGGGGCGTGACCGCGCGGCCGAGGGCTTCACCGACGCGCGAGGCCATCGCCCCGACGGAGGCAACAGCCGAGAGGCACCCGCGGTTTCCGCAGCTGCAGAGCACATCGGAGTCTCCGCTGGCCCGAACGTGGCCGATGTCCCCGGCCGACCCGTCCGCGCCGTGGAGGAGGAGACCGCTTTCGCTGACGAACCCGCCACCGATCCCGCTGTCGATGTTCACGAGCAGGAGCGGCAGTGTCGCACCTCCGAGGGCGCGTGCCTCACCCAAGGACTTGAGGTTGACGTCGTTGTCCACGACCGCGTCGCAGTTGAACCGGTCGGCCATGAACTTGCAGGCCTCGAAGCCGTCCCAGCCGGGCATGAGCGGGGGCCGCACGACGACACCGCGCCGGGAGTCGACGGGACCCGGGATTCCGACCGAGATGGCGAGGGCTTCGGCGTCGGGGATCCCGAGCTCCTCGAGCAGTTCATCGAATGCGCTGGCCATGAGTTCGACGACCTCGTCCGGGCCCCGACTCACGTCGACGCTGACGGTTCGCCGGCCGAGCATCTGCTTGTCCGGGGTGGTGATCGCAATGACAAAGTGGTCGATCGCGATGTCGGCGACGAGCACAACGCCGCGGTCCGGGCTGATCCTGAACGACTGCGCTGGGCGACCTCGCGACGGTTGAGCTCCGGTGCCAGCATCCTGGATGAGTCCTGCCGTCAGGAGGACCTGCAGGTGCCCGTCAATCGTCGACCGGGCGAGTCCCGTGGAGGCGATGATCTCGCGCCGACTGACTTCGCCGCCATTGGCGATGATGCGCGCGATGGTGCTCCGGGCGGCGTGTGCGCTCGGGGAAAGTTGGTGATCGGGCTCCAGAAGCTGAACTTCTGTCCACAGGGTTCCCATGCCCCGATGATACATACGATTTCCCGAAGTATATATGTCGAAAAGAAAATAAATCAGGCACTATCACCCTATTTCTTCCGTCCATATAGTCAGGGTATGAACCAGAGTCGATTCATCCCGGATGACGTGCCCGCCCGCACGGCCACGGTGCTCGCCCCCCGGCTCGAGGTCATCGGTCTCTCCAAGAGCTTTCTCGGGGCGAATGCGCTCGACGAGGTGACCTTCCGGGTCGAACCCGGTGAGGTGCTCGCCCTGATCGGCGAGAACGGCGCCGGCAAGTCCACGCTCATCCGGATCCTCTCCGGGGCGCACCGCCCGGATGCGGGCGAGGTCCTCATCAATGGGGAGCGGGTCGAGATCGCCGGCCCCCGTGCGGCCGAGGACCTGGGCATCGCCACCGTCTATCAGGAGCTGAGCCTCTTCCCCGATCTCTCCGTGGCCGAGAACCTAGTCTTCGGAGCATTCCCCGGGCGGGGCGTCATCGACTGGCGCGCCGCACGCCGCGAGGCCGCCGAGTTCCTCGCCGGCCTCAACGTGCACCTCGATGTCACGCGCCGCGTCCGGGATCTCAGCATTGCGGAGAAGCAGATGCTCGAGATCGCCAAAGCCCTGCACCGCCGGGCGCAGATAGTGATCCTCGACGAACCGACCGCGGTGCTCGGTGGTGAGGACGTGGATCACCTGCTCGCCCTAGTCAATGGCCTCACGAAGCACGGCGTGAGCGTCATCTTCGTCTCCCATCGCCTCGAGGAGGTCTTCGGACTCGCCGACCACTACATCGTTCTCAAGGACGGCCGACTGACCGGAGCCGGACGAATCGCTGACACCAACCACGACGACCTCGTCTCGAAGATGGTCGGTCGCGAGTTCGCTCGCTCGCAGCGCTCGGTGAACGAGACCGTCGGCCAGGTGGTCCTAGAGGTCGAGCATCTCAGCCAGGACGGCGTGCTCGATGACATCTCCCTCACGGTGCGCGCCGGCGAAGTCCTCGGGATCGCCGGCCTTCGAGGCGCAGGACGCACCGAACTCGCACGGGCCATCTACGGCGTCGATCCCGTTAGCTCGGGAGTAGTGCGCGTGCGTGGCGAGGTCGTGACGAATGGCAGCCCGCTCCGATCGATCCGGGCGGGGATCGGCCTCGTTCCCGAGGAGCGCAAGAGTCAGGGCATCTTCATCGCGCTGTCCACGGCGGCGAACATCCCGATTGTCAAGATGCTCAAGCGCGGCGCTCACTTCGTGCGCCCGGCCGCCGAGCGCGCGCTCGCCCTGTTCTACAAGGAGAAGCTGCGTATCAAGGTCGCGGATGTCGCGGCCGCCGTCGCGTCGCTCTCCGGGGGCAACCAGCAGAAGGTCGTCCTCGCGAAGTGGCTCGACGCGGGGGTCGATGTGCTCATCCTCGACGAGCCGACGCGCGGCATAGACATCGGGGCGAAGCAGGAGATCTACCAGCTGATCCGCCAGCTCTGCGAGCAGGGCCTCGCCATCATCGTGATCTCGTCGGAGCTCCCGGAGGTGCTCTCCCTAAGCCACCGCATCCTAGTCATGCATCACGGAAGCGCCGTCGCGGAACTGGACGGCGAGACCGCCACCGAGGAGCAGATCATGATCCACGCCGTAGGAGGAAAGAACAATGTCTGACGTCAGACTGCCCGGCGGGTCCAACTGGCTCGTGAAGGGCATCCGCACCAACTGGATCACCATCGTGATCTTCATCGTGCTCCTCGTGGCGCTCGCGATCTTCGTGCCAGCGTTCTATCAGCCGGCGAACCTGCTCAACGTGGCCCGGCAGTCCTCGATCGTCGGGGTCGTCGCGATCGGGATGACCTTCGTCATCCTCACCGGCGGCATCGACCTGTCGGTCGGCTCGATCCTCGCCCTCTCCGGAGTCGCGATGGCGATGCTTATCAACCAAGGCATGGTGCCGGGGGTCGCGATCCTCATCGCGCTCCTGGTCGGCGTGGCCACCGGCATCGTCAACGGCATCGTCGTCGCGGTGCTGAAGATCCAGCCCTTCATCGCGACTCTCGCCAGCATGGTCGCGATCACGGGCCTAGCATTGAGGCTCACGAACGGCGGACCCCAGCCGTTCAACAACATCGGGGATGTCTTCAACTTCCTCGGGAGCGGCAACGTCTTCGGTCTGCCGGGCCCGTTCCTCGTTTTCCTCATCGTTGCCGTCATCGGCATCCTCGTGCTGCGGTACCTGCCCTTCGGCCGATTCCTCTACGCGATCGGGGGCAGCCCTGAGGCCGCCCGCTTGACCGGCGTACCGACCCGTCGGACACTCGTGATGGCCTATGCCGTCAGCGGCTTGACCGCCGCACTCGCAGGCGTCATGACGGCGTCGCGCCTCGGTGTCGGTGCGCCGACCGCGGGTGGCCTCGCGAACCTGGATGCCATCACCGCCGTCGTCATCGGCGGGACGAGTCTCATGGGCGGCACGGGAGGCGCGGCTGGAACCGTCTTCGGCGCGCTGCTGCTGGCAGTGCTGTCGAACCTCATGAACCTCATTGGAATCTCGCCCTTCGATCAGCAGATCGTCAAGGGCGTCGTCATCGTGCTGGCGGTCCTGCTTGCGATGCAGGCCACCCGCAAGAGAATCTCCGACCGTCGAGGCAAGCTCGGGCGGTCGGGGAGCGCCGGCGACTCGCCTTCACAGTAGGCCGTCGGCAGAACCACCAACCCACTAACACGGAGGTACAGAATGTCCGTCACATCATCGAGGCTCAAGGGGCTGGCAGCGATGCTCGCCCTCGCGGCCGCGGTCGCCCTGGGCACCGCAGGTTGCACGACTGCAACCTCGACTCCTCAGTCGACTAGCATCGCGTCGGAGACGCCGACGCCGAGCATCTACTGCGGCGACGACTGCACGGCGCAGCTCGAGCTCGCGGCCGATCCCGCAAGCGTCACCTGCGACGTCGGAGTCAGCTGGAGCGCCACGTCGTTCCCGTACGGCGCGGTCTCATCGCAGCAGATCCCGGATCTCGCGAAGAAGTGGTTCCCCGGCATGTCGGTCACTGTGACCGACGGTCAGGGCGACGCCGCCATCCAGTCGGGCCAAGTCGACGAGATGGTCGCGCAGGGAATCGACGTGCTGATCATCTCCCCTCGTGACTCCGACGCACTCGCCGGTGCCGTTGATCGCGCCGTCGCGGCCGGGGTCAAGGTCATCGCGGCAGACCGCGACGTCAACACGACGGTCGACACCTACATCGGGTCGGACAACGTCGAGGCTGGCGTCGTGAGCGGCAAGAACATCGCTGCCGTGCTCGGCGACGGCGGTCAGCTCATCGAGCTGGCGGGAAGCCTCGGCGCCTCGCCGACGATCGCCCGCGGCGACGGTCTTCGCACCGGCCTCGAGGGTTCCGGCGTGACTATCGTCGACAGCCAGACAGCCGACTACGACCAGGCCAAGGGACTGACCGTCATGCAGGACCTGCTTCAGAAGTACCCCGCGGGCACGATCGACGGTGTGTACACGCACAACGACCAGATGGCGTTCGGAGCGATCCAGGCGATCAAGGAGGCCGGCCGCGAGGGCGAGATCCAGGTCTTCAGCATCGACGGTGAAGACAAGGCGCTGGAGTACATCCAGAGCGGCGAGATGCAGTCCACCGTCGGCTACCCGCTGGTGACCAAGGAGTCGGTCATCGCCGCCGCCAAGCTCTGCAGCGGTGAGCCGATCGACGAGCGGATCGTGCTCGACTCGACGCTCATCGACTCGACGAACGTTGCGGACTACGTCGGCAAGAGCCCGCAGACGGAGTAGCGCTCGGATCGGCATCGACGATGCAGCAGGAGGGGTTGGGATTCCGGCCCAACCCCTCCTTTCCCACTAACAAAGGACAAAGTACATGAAGATCTCCTATAACACCTGGTCGTATTCCAGTTTCTTCGTCTGGGTGCCCTCGTACACGCTGGACGAGACCATCAAACGCATCGCCTCGCTCGGCTACGACGGGATCGAGATCGGGGCCGCTGCTCCGCACGCCTACCCGCCGCACCTCGGAGCGGATCGTCGCGCGCAGGTTCGCGACCTCCTTCAGGAGCACGGCATTGCCCTGTCGAGCATGCTCCCGGCGCCCTCCGGCGGCCCGGGCAATAATCCCGCCTCGCCCTACATCGAGGAGCGCCGGGCCACTGTCGAGCACTACAAGGAGCTCGCCGAGCTCACCGCCTTCTGGGGCGGCAAGACACTCATCTACCTGCCCGGGTGGATCATCTTCGGCACGAGCCGTCGGCAGGCCTGGGCATGGAGCCGTGAGGTGCTGACCGAGGTCGCCGACGCCATCGCCCATACGGGCGTCACGCTGGTGATCGAGCCGACCTCGCACGACACCAATCTCTGCGTCAACGCGGATGACGCGATCGAGCTCATGCAGGATGTCAACCGCCCGAACGTCAAGCTGATGTTCGACACGTTCCACGTGAACTTCAGCCGTGAGGTCAACACCGACTACGTCTACAAGATGGGCGCGGATCTCAAGCACATCCACATCTCCGACAACGACCGCCTGCCTCCGGGCAAGGGTGTCGTCGACTTCCCGGCGATCATCGACGCGATGATCGACATCGAGTTCGACGGCTACCTAACCATGGAGACGGGGTTCCATCGGCGAGGCATCGAGCCCGATCAGGACGCGCGTGAGGGGATCGAGTATCTGCGACCGCTGGTCGAGCGCAAGCTCGCCGAACGCACGACCAAATAGGAGTACCGGTGTCCGAAGAAGTCCCCACGGAGGCGTTGTTGTACTTCAACTCCGCCGAGGCGCGAACCATCGACGCGTTCGCGGCGCAGATAATCCCCTCGGAGGAGGGCTCGCCAGGAGCGCACGAGGCCGGGGTGGTCTACTACATCGATCGCGCCCTCGCGGGTTTCATGAGAGATCTCCAATCCCTCTACCGTCGCGGATTGCACGTGCTCGACGGCCTCTCGTCGGACGCGTTCGGGGCGGGATTCTCCGCCCTCGAGCCCCATCAACAGCGACAGCTCGTCGAAGCTCTGGATGCTCGCGCTGCGGCCGAGCCGGACGACTTCGCCGGGCAGTTTTACCGCATCGTGCGTGAGCACACCGTGCAGGGCTTCTTCGGAGATCCGGCCTACGGAGGCAACCGCGACGTCGTCGGATGGAAGCTCGTGGGCTTCCCGGGGGCGCAGTGGGGGTACACAGCGGAGCAGATGAAGCCCGGGGTGGATGCGCGCAGCATCCCGATCCTCACGGTCGGCGACCTGTACGCCCGGATCGGGGAGGGTCGCTCGTGACCGAGAAGTTCGACGCGATCATCGTCGGTCTCGGCTCGGCGGGCGGAATCCTCGCGGAGCAGCTCACGAAGGCGGGAGCCCGAGTGCTCGGCCTCGACAAGGGTGCCGACTACAGCGAGGACGACTTCGCGGTCAAACAGGACGAATTGCGGTACTACCAGCGCGGGGCCATCGTGTCCGGCGTGTCCGTGGACCCGGTCACGTGGCGCCCGGACGAGAACACCACGGCCCGCATCTTGCCCTGGTCGGCTGGCGCGCTCGGCTCGGACGAGCCGCTGTACGGGATGCCGTCGATCGGCATCGGAGGAGGCACGCTGCACTGGGGCTGCGCTGCCTATCGCTTCCGCGAGGCCGACTTCCGCATGCGGTCGGCCATCGCCGACCGCTTCGGCGAGGCGGCCCTCCCCGAAGGGTCCACTGTGGCGGACTGGCCGATCAGCTATGCCGACCTCGAGCCCTACTACGAGAAGGTCGAGTGGGAGCAGGGCTACTCGGGCCGCGCAGGCAACATCAAGGGCGAGTTCGCCCCGGGGACGAATCCCTTCGAGCCGCCACGCAATCGTGACTACCCGATGCCGCCCGTGCCGCAGGGTCCAGGCGACATCCCTTGGGTGGCCGCCACCGAGCGACTCGGGATGCACCCTTTCCGTCAGCCGCTCGCGCTGAACTCGACGGAGTACCGCGGGCGCTCGGCGTGCCTCAACTGCGGGTTCTGCCACGGGTATCCGTGCCACGTCGGCGCGAAGTCGACCACCCACGTCACGAGCGTGCCCGCGGCCAAGCTCACGGGCAACCTCGACCTGCGCACCCACTCGCGGGTGCTGCGGGTCAACCGCACGGCCGACGGCAAGCGGGTCATCGGGGTCACGTACGTCGACAATGCCGACGTCGTGCACGAGGTCGAGGCTCCCATCGTCATCCTCACCGCGTACGCGCTGGAGAATGTGCGCCTCATGCTCGTCTCGGGCATCGACGGCAACGGGCAGGTCGGTGCCAACTTCATGACCCACAACTTCGGGTGGTTCGCGTCGATCCTCCCCGAGCCGACCAACCCGTTCCTGGGGACCTTCAATGCATCCAGCGCGGTCGACGACTTCACGTCCGAGCTGGTGCCGGACAACGATCTCGGGGTGCTCTGGGGTTCACCGGTCATCAGCGTGACGGGAGACCTTCAGCCGATCGAGGCCTACCACCTCATGAATCCGGGCGTTCGCAAGTTCGGGCTGGAGTTCAAGCACTGGATGCGGGACAACTACACCCACATGCATCGCATGTACTCGCAGACCACCAACTTCCCGTATCGCAAGCACTACGTCGACCTGGATCCGGTGATCAAGGACCGCTGGGGGGTGCCCGCCATCCGGATCACCCACGAGTGGGACGATCACGACGCCCACTCGGTGGAACTGTTCGGAGGGATCAAGCGCCGGATCGCCGCGGAGATGGGCGCGAAAGAGACCTGGATGGATTCCCCGCGGCCGCCGTACCACCTCTCGACCCACGACGTCGGGGTTCACCGGATGGGCTACGACCCCCAGACCTCGGTCACCGATCCGTTCGGCGCCGTGCACGGGATCGACGGTCTCTACGCAGTCGGTGGCGGGAGCTTCGTGAGCTACGGCGGCTACAACCCCAACCAGACGATCCAAGCACTCGCCTACTTGAGCGCCGATCGCCTGATCGAACGATTCGGCGGGACGGCGGCCTGACCGTCATCTACCAACAGGAAAGGCCAGAGAATTGACCAGCGCGAAGGTTCTGAGAGTCGGCATCGTCGGACTCGAGTTCGGGGCGGAGTTCATCCCGATCTACCAGCGGCATGCGAACGCCGAGATGTACGCGATCTGCCAGCGAACGCCGTCGAAGCTCGACGAGGTCGGGGACAAGTACGGCATCGAGGTTCGGTACACCGACTACGACGCGATGCTCGCCGATCCGAACATCGACGTCATCCACATCAACACCCCGTTGCAGCTCCACGCCGATCAGGTCGTCGCGGCGCTCGAGGCTGGCAAGCACGTAGGGTGCACCATCCCGATGGCGACCTCGGTGGAGGACTGCAAGAGGATCGTCGATGCGCAACGCCGAACGGGGCTGGTCTACATGATGATGGAGACCACCCTCTACACAAGGGAGTTCCTCTTCGTGCAGGACCTCTACCGGGCGGGCCGACTGGGACGGCTCCAGTTCCTGCGCTCCTCCCACCACCAGGACATGAGCGGGTGGCCGTCGTACTGGGACGGGATGCCCCCGATGTACAACGCGACCCACGCGATAGGGCCGACCTTGGGCGTCGGGGGCCATCAGGCCGAGTCAGTGCAAGCGCTCGGATCAGGCAGCGTCTTCGAGAGCATGAAAGCGCAGTACGGCTCGCCCTACGCGATCGAGTCGACGCACATCCGCTTCCTCGGTAGTGATGTCGGTGCCGAGGTAACCCGCCACCTGTGGGCGGTGGCACGCGAATACCGCGAGAGCTTCGACGTCTATGGCGCTGTGCGCTCATTCGAGTGGTCTCAGACCGAAGCCGGTTCCCACCTCATTTACGTCGGCGAGGATGTCCACCCGATCGAGGTGCCCGATTTCGCGGATCGACTGCCGCCCGAGATCCAGGCCTTCACCCGCGCTGGCGTGTACGGCGAGGGGGAGGACGCCGAGAGCCATCGCTCCTTCGTTCAGGGCGGTGGGCACGGCGGATCGCATCCCCACCTGGCGCACCAGCTCCTCATGGCAGTGCTCGGCGAGGCTGAGGCGAGCCCCGACGCGGTCCAGGCGGCCAACATCACCGTTGCCGGGATCCTGTCCCACGCGTCGGCCATGGCGGGGGGTGAGCGCATCCCGCTCCCGGAGTGGACCCTGTCGGATCGGCGCCCGTTCGAGGTGGTACTGGATGACACCGTCCAGCCGGCGTGGAAGAACGAGGCTTCGGTGATGTGACGGACGGCTGCGCGGCTACCGAATCGGTACCGCGCAGCCGTCTCGGTGGCCACTACGCGGTGACGGTCTCCAGCAGACCCTCGAGTCGGGCGTAGCTCGTCTCCATGCCGCCGGTCATTCCGGTGGCGAGGATCGCGTCGCGTTGCTCGGCGTTCGCATAGGTGATCATCAGCGACAGCAGCGTGCCGCCTTCGACCGGGGTCAGGGTCAGCTCGTTGAGCGTCGCCGGCGCATCGAGTCCGATCATCGCCTCGGTGGTGACCGCGCGATACGGCGGCTCGCTCTCGAGCAGCTCGCCGGTGAACCCGAAACTGTCACCGCCGCCGTCCCGCTCCCATACGTAGCGGTAGCTGTCGCCGACGTTCGCCGCGATCTCGCACACCGGCATCGTCCAGCCGTCGGGGCCGAGCAGCCACTGCTTCATGAGGTCGGCATCGTTGTGTGCGCGCCAGACCTGGTCGAGCGAGCCGCGGATGACGCGGCCCACCCGCACCTGCGTGTCGCTGAGGATCTGCGCCTCCGCCGCCCGATCGCTCGCGAACGCAGCCAGGTCGGCGAGCACGGAATCGATCTGCGACATCGCCTCTTTCGTTCCCTCGAGCATCTGCATGGCGAGCAGCTGCTCGAGCTGCTCCAGCGAGTCGAAGCGCGATGTCGTGGTGAGGCGGGATCCGCTGTCGGTGGGCTCGAAGGCGAAGGTCACGTGGGTGCCGGGCAGGTCGGTGTTGGGTGCGCCCGTGGCATCCGCGAACCAGTCGACGACCTCGAAGGAGTGCGGGGCGTTGACGCCCGTCCACTCCCAGCACCCGTAGTGCTCGTCGCCCTCGGGGCCGGTCATGCGGTAGACGCTGCGACCACCGACCGCGACGTCGTGCCGCACGAAGGTCGCGGGATAGGTCGGCGGACCCCAGAACCGCTCGATCTGGCGGGGGTCGGCGTAGGCATCCCAGAGTCGGGCGAGGGGCGCCGCGAAGTCCGCGACGATCGTGATGGTGAGGTCGTCGAGGTTCTTCTCGACTGAGGTGATCGGCATGGTGCGCCCTTCCTAGTGGGATTCTTCTTCGAGCAGGATGTCGAGGCGGTCGATCCTCGAACGCCAGAGTTGTTCGAACTGGTCGAGCAGGCGCTGAGCCTGGTTGATGCGCTCCGGGTTACCGCGCACCAGGCGCTCGCGACCGCGTGGCTTCTTTGTCACCAGCCTCGCCTCCTCCAGTACTGCGACGTGCTTCTGAACGGCCGCGAATGACATCGCGTACAGGTCTGCCAGTTGCGACACCGAGATCTCCTCGACGAGCGTTCGGCGCACGATGTCGCGTCGCGTGGTGTCGGCGAGAGCCCGGAAGATCCGGTTCACGTCGTCATCGGTGAGTTCATCTACAACCATTTGGTTGTACGTTACAACGTCGATCGGGAGAGCGCAAGACCCGGGGTGCGGCGACCAGCTCGCTCGGGCACTGGTCGCCGGCGAGATCCGCGACGGCGACACCGTGCGGGCGGGCCCGCGGACCTGCTCCTGCGCGGGTCTGCCCGAATTGCCTCTGCGCGGGTCTGCCCGAAACGCGCCTGCGCCGGTCTCCCCGACGGACTCCCCGAACTCAGGACATTAGTAAGCCTCCCCAACTAATGTCCTGAGTTCGGGGAGCGATGAGAGATGGACATCCGACGCTCGACGGTGCGTCCAACCCTGAGTCGTACCATCGAATCCATGAGATCGATCGTCTACAGCAGCACCGGAACGTCCGACGTACTCAGGCTGGTCGAGCGCGCCATCCCTGAGCCGGGTCCCGGCCAGGTGCGGGTGCGGATGCTCGTGAGCGGCGTCAACCCGACGGACTGGAAGCGGCGCGTGGCTCAGACGGGCCCGAGCGACCTCGCCGGCGATGTCGTGCCCAACCAGGACGGCGCGGGAGTCGTCGATGCACTCGGTGGCGGGATCACCGGGCTCGCGGTCGGGGACCGGGTGTGGATCTACCTCGCCCAGCACGGATCGCCCGAGGGCACAGCGCAAGAGTTCACGGTCGTCGACGCGGCGAAGGCGGTGCCCCTGCCGGACTCAGTGAGCTTCGACGTCGGGGCGAGCCTCGGGGTGCCCGCGATGACGGCCCACCGAGCACTTACCGTGCATGAGGATGGCCCGGCCCGCCTCGCCCCGGGCGCCCTGGTCGGGCGTATGGTGCTCGTCACGGGCGGCGCCGGTGCCGTGGGCCACGCCGCGATCCAGCTCGCGAAGTGGGCCGGGGCGACGGTGATCGCGACGGTATCGAGCGAGGGCAAGGGCGCACTGGCGAGAGCCGCCGGCGCCGACCACGTGATCGACTACACGACGGGTGACCCGGCGGCGGGCATCCGGAGCCTGGCTCCCGACGGCGTGGACATCGTGGTCGACGTCGACATCATTCGCAACGTTGAGCTGGTCGGCGCCGTACTTGCGACGCGGGGTTCGGTCGCGATCTACGCCAACAGCGGGGATGCCGCCACGATCCCCATGCGCGCATTCATGGGCCTCAACGCCCGGCTGCAGTACGTGCTCTTGTACACCGTGGGGCAGGCGGAGCTAGCGGCAGCGGCAGCCGACGTCACCGCGGCCGCCGCCGCGGGCGCTCTCGAGGTGGGCGAGGAGCACGGCCTGCCGTTGACGCGATTCGCACTGGCCGACACCGCAGCCGCGCACGATGCCGTCGAGGGTGGAGCCGTCGGCAAGGTGCTCATCGACGTCGCGAGCTAGGGGCATCTTGACGCTGCACTTGTTTTTTACAAGTGTTAACGCCATCCACCACAGATGAGGAGAAAACCCCATGACCTCGATGTTCGTCAGCCTGCCGGTCACCGACCTGGATCGCGCGAAGGCGTTCTACACGGCGGTCGGCTTCACCTTCAACCCCGCGATGTCGGATCACAACGGGGCATGCTTCGTGGTCGAGGAGGACCACAGCTACTTCATGATCATGACGCGGGAGTTTTTCCAGACCCTCACCGATCTGCCCATCGGCGACCCCAAGGTCAGCCCGGTGTCGGCGACGATCATCTTCCTCGACAGCCGCGAGGCCGTGGACCGCACCATCGCTGCGGGGCTCGCCGCTGGCGGAGCAGAGCCCGGCCCCGTCGAGGACTACGGATTCATGTACCAGCGCCCGATCACCGACCCCGACGGCAACCACCTCGAGTTCGGGTGGATGGATCCGACCGCGGCAGCCGCGGAGCCCGAGGCTGCAGCGGAACAGCAGGCCTGAGGTCCATGGCGGCACGCGAGTACGGGCAGCACGACGGCATCACCCGCGCGCTCGAGCTGATCGGCGAGCGCTGGGCGCTGCTCATCGTGCGCGACCTGCTGGTCGGACCCCGCAGATACAGCGAGCTCGCGGCCGGGCTGCCGCGCATCCCGAGCAACATCCTGGCCGCTCGTCTCAAGGAGCTTCAGGAGGCGGGAGTGCTGCGTCGCGCGCCGCACTCCCGCGTGGTCGTCTACGAGCTGACCCCCTACGGCCGCGAACTGGAGCCAGTCGTGCTCGGGCTGGGCGCCTGGGGATTCAAGACGATGGACGATCCCCGTGAGGAGCAGATCATCACGCCGGACTCGATGACGATGACCCTGCGCACGGCGTTCCGGCAGAACGTCGCCGCCACTCTCCCTGCGACGGCGTACGCGGCGAGGGTGGGGGCCGCCGAACTGCTCATCCGCGTGGATGGCGCAGCCCTCGACGTGACCCGAGGCGACGGGCCGGCCGACCTGGCCTTTGCCGCCGGGCCGGGCATCCGGCGCCTGATCTCGGGTGAACTCGCCCCGGACCGTGCGATCTCGTCAGGCGTGGTCGAGGTGCTGCACGGGCGTGGCGAGTTGCTCGCGCGTTTCGCGAACACGTTCCATCTGGCTGCCTGACGTCCTAGCGGCCAGTGCGTCCGATGCGCCTTCGCCGATCGGTCGCGAGCGCGATGCCGAGCGCCAGAAGCGCCGCAGCGCCGAGCGCCGTGGCGCCCAGCCCAGAGGTCGAAGACCCGGTGTCAGCAAGCTTCGTCTGAGCGATGAGCAATCTCAGGATGACCGCCGCGACCTCATCGTTGTCCTTCCGCTCCTGGTTGAACATCGTCGTCACACCGAGCCCCAGGCTCGACGCCATGACCGTGTCGGTACTTGAGCCCGCCGTGCCGCCGTTCTTGAACGCCCAGGGCGCCCCCATGTCGGCATGCGTCGCGGAGTAGAGCTGCCAGGCGAGCCCCATCTGGAAGTCGGCGGGCCCACACTGCGAATCCGAGGAGCACTCGGTGGTGATGGTGCTGACCGGCAGCAGGGTGTTCGCCATCGACCGCACGCCGAGGGCTGCGCCCGCGGTGTTGTAGCCGAGGTGTGCTGCCACCCACTTGCCCATGTCGTTCGCGTTGGAGATGAGGCCGCCGGCCCCGCTGATGGCGTTGGTGTTGTCCCAGTAGAACGCCGGCGCTCCGGTGGAGTAGTAGGGGGTGGCGATGGGCGGGCTCGGCGGTTCGAGCTCCGTCGACGACATGCCGAGGTCGTCGAGGAAGGCCTGTTCGATGGTCAGTTGGTACGCGGGAGGATCCGTGATCGCCACCGAATTGACGACGTTCGACAGAATGGTGCCGAGCAGGCCGAAGCCCCAGTTCGAGTAGAGCCATCGGGTGCCCGGCTGCCACAGCAGAAGCTGACTCTCCAGCCCACTCCACAGCATCGTCTGCGTGTAGCCGGGGCGCGGGTTCTCGCAGCTCGGAGGTCCGCCGCAGCCCTCGTTGAAATTCCACGGTGGGTCGGGCAGTCCCGCCTGGTGGGTGGCGAGGTCGCGCAGGGTGATCGGCGTGTGAATACCCGAGTCGGGGTCGATCCACTCCGGCACCGTTATCCCGACCGGCGCATACATCTGCACCGGGTCGTCGAGTGACACCACGTTGGAGGCGACGAGGTAGGCCAGCAGGTCGGCGGTGAAGGCCTTCGTCTCCGATCCGAGTTCGAACTGGGTCGACGCGTCGACCTGGGTTCCGGAACCGAACGACGGCTCGCCGGAGGCGAAGGTGGTGATCACGGGGTTGGGCCCGTGAGGGTCGGGCGTGACGACCGCAGCAGAGATGCCGGAGATGGAATGGCTCGTGCGGAAATCGTCGATCAACGCCTGGATCTTCGCCTTCAGCGCGGGCGTCATCTCGACCACGGCGGTTGCCGCGGGAGCGGCGACAGCGGGTGCAACCGCGCTCGCGGAGAGCGCGACGAACACCGCGGCCGCAATTGCCGCGGTGAACCTGCGCCAGCGACGTCGGCGGGTGATCATGCTCACGAGCGGGTCTCCTTCGCTGAATGTACTTCAGTGAGTCAAGCTGATGCCGATGACATGGTCAATCACCCGTCCACAGGGCGGGTTCACCGGGGCTGCCGATCCGGCACCGACGCTGCTACCGTCGAGGCCGTGACGAAACTCAGGGTGCACAGCCTCGCCGTCTCACTCGACGGGTTCGCGACCGGCGAGGGGCAGGCGTTCGACGCCCCGTTCGGCCATGCGGGCAGCCGCCTGATGAGCTGGTTCTTTCCCACGCGCACCTTCGTGAGCATGACCGGCCACGACGCCGAGGTGATCGGGCAGGGAACGACGGGTGTCGACGACACCTTCGCCGCCGCCGGGTGGGTCGACATCGGCGCCGAGATCATGGGCCGCCGCAAGTTCGGTCCGCAGCAGGGGCCCTGGCAGGACGACGGCTGGCAGGGCTGGTGGGGCGACGAGCCCCCGTTCCACACCCCCGTCGTCGTGCTGACCCATCACGAGCGCGAGGACCTCACCCTCGGCGAGACCACCTTCCTGTTCCGGGATGCCTCGCCGCAGGCCGCGCTCGAGCTCGCCTCCGAGCTAGCCGGGGGCCTCGACGTGCGACTCGGCGGGGGGCCGACCGTCGTGCGCGAGTTTCTCGCGGCAGACCTGGTGGACCACCTGCACATCGTCGTGGTGCCGATAGTCCTCGGCCGCGGGGTGCGACTGTGGGACGGGCTGGAGGGTCTCGAGGAGCGATTCTCCATCGAGAGCGCGGCATCGCCATCCGGGGTCGTGCACCAGATCTTCACGCGCCGCTGACTGCGGGAACTTTATCGGTGCTCCCGCTGTTCCACTAGGTGAGGGCCGCAGCCAGCGACCCGACAAGGAGCAGATCCACATGACCACCGTGTACCGCAAGGACCCGACCGCCGTCGCTCAGTTGAACGCTGAGCAGTTCGCGGTCACTCAGAAGAACGCCACGGAGCCAGCCTTCCGCAACGAGTTCTGGGACAACCACGCCGACGGCATCTACGTCGACATCGTCTCGGGCGAGCCGCTGTTCTCGTCGACCGACAAGTTCGACAGCGGATCGGGTTGGCCGAGTTTCACCAGGCCGATCAACTCCGCCTACATCGTGCGCCACGACGACAAGAGCTGGGGCATGCTTCGCACCGAGGTGCGCTCGACCAACGGTGACAGCCACCTGGGTCACCTGTTCGACGACGGGCCGATCGCCGAGGGCGGCATGCGCTACTGCATCAACTCGGCCGCGCTGAGGTTCATCCCGGTGGACCAGCTCGAAGCCGCGGGCTACGGTGACTACCGCAGCCTGTTCACCACCACGAAGGGAGCCTGACCATGGCCAACACCGAGACCGCGATTCTTGCCGGTGGATGTTTCTGGGGCGCCCAGCAGCTTCTGCGGCGTCGCCCGGGAGTGATCTCCACCCGCGTCGGCTACTCCGGCGGGGACACGCCCAACGCGACCTACCGCAACCACGGTGACCACGCCGAGGCGGTCGAGATCGTCTTCGACCCGTCTCTGATCTCCTACCGTGACCTCCTGGAGTTCTTCTTCCAGATCCACGACCCGTCGACCAAGAACCGCCAGGGCAACGACATCGGTCGTAGCTACCGCTCGGCGATCTACTTCACCACCGACGAGCAGAAGCGGGTAGCCCTCGACACGATCGCCGACGTGGATGCCTCGGGCCTCTGGCCGGGCAAGGTTGTCACCGAGGTCGAGCCGGCCGGTGACTTCTGGGAGGCCGAGGACGAGCACCAGGACTACCTGGAGAAGTACCCCAACGGCTACACCTGCCACTTCGTGCGCCCGGGCTGGAAGCTCCCGCACCGCGAGGAGCAGCTGACCAGTTAGCGCTGCGTGGCGACTGGCCACAGAGAGACGGAAGGGGCGGAGCCGTGATGGCTCCGCCCCTTCGCTACGTCCGTGGGATCAGTTTGTGGCGTCCCGCACGGTGTCCTTGACCTTCTCGCCGGCCTGGTGGAGGTCGGCCTTGGCGCGGTCGACCTTGCCCTCGTTCTCGAGGTCGCGGTTGTCCGTCGCGGCACCGACGCCCTCCTTGACGCGGCCCACGGCCTCATCAGCGGCGTTCTTGATCTTGTCGTCCATACCCATGATGTGACTCCATTTCCGCACAGGGTGGCTGTGCTTCTTCAACGCTGTCACCTCCGCGCCGAGACTGCCTGGGGGTTGACATCCGAGGCCGCCTGCGATCTCAGAGACCGCGGGTGCCTGCACTGCCACACGCGCAGCGCCCGTGTCAATGGGGGGCGGCATCCTGTGCCATCGGGATTGGATTGCAGAACAGACAGGAGTGCGACATGACACTGAACCGAACGATCGACGCCACAACGAGACGGCTGGGGTCGCGCTTCGTCACCGACTCCCTCGACATCTCGCTCATCGGGCAGGATACCTATTGCCTCCTGGCTCCGACCAGCACGATCGGTTTCGTGCAGAAGCGCGGCAACGTGTTCGTAGGCTTGCTCGGGGACGACATTCTGCACACGGTGGACATCGGCGAGTCGCTCTCGTTCGATGCGACCGTGTCGATGGTCGTGGATGCCTATCGCCGCTGATCAGGCGATGTGCGACATCGCCGTGTGCCACTGATCGATGACCTCCGGGGCAGTGAGTTCGTCGAACGGGCTGGCCTCGTCTACGGTCACGAGCTGACTTGACGGGCCGATCAGCAGTGTGGCGCTCGCCGTGCCGCCATCCCCGAGACGCACCGGCAGCTTGATCTCTGCAGACCCGCCCGCATGCGCGAGCGCTTGCGCGTACTGAACGACTCCTCGCGCGATCTCGTCCCCCGTCAGAAGGCTGACCCCCGAGTAGTGGATGCGTTGCATTTCATCACCTCAGACACATTTCGTCGTACGCTTCCCACAGTAGGCGCGCGGGGTGAGTCCTCCGGGGGGGCTTGCGCTGGGTGGGCATCCCTGAAACTATCCCCGTCGCTCATGTCCATCCCGCGGAAGGTGAAACGATGCTGACCACCCGTGAGGCCGTCGCGGCGGCACTTCACCGTGACGAGTTCCGACTGGTGTACCAACCGATCGTCGAACTGTCGTCGGGTAAAACGGTGGGGCTCGAGGCACTCGTGAGATGGGCTCATCCGGAGTTGGGCGAGGTCGGCCCGGTGAACTTCATCCAGGACTTCGAGCGCAGCGGAGCCATCGAAGACCTGGGGGTGTGGGTCACCAAGCGCGCGATGACTGAGGCGGCAGAGTGGCATCGCGCGGCACGCGAGCGCGGCCGCGACCTCTACTTGAGTGTCAACGTCTCGGGGTACGAGCTGCAGCAACTCGCCTACAGCGTCTCACTCGTCACCATGTGCGACGACTTCCAGCACCGCTGTCAGGATCTGCGCGTGGAGGTGATCGAGAGCGAGTTCGATCTGGGCGGCGACGACGTCAAAGCAAACCTCGCCACCCTGCGTCGCGAGCAGATCAAGGTTGTCATCGACGACTTCGGCACCGGTGCCTCGACTGTCGAGCGGTTCATCGAAGTGGATGCCGACGCCCTCAAGCTCGACCGCAGCCTGATTGCTGACATCGAGACGGCGCCGGAGCGGGCCGAGATCATCTCCGCGGTCGCTTCAGCCGCCAGGCTCGCCGGGTTGGAGGTCGTGGCCGAGGGCATCGAACGCACGTCACAACTCGAGGTGCTCCTTGCGGCAGGGTGCACCTACGGGCAGGGCTACCTGTTCTCTCGCCCTGTACCGGCGTCCAGTGTGCCCTCCATTCTCGACAGGTGATCTGCCCGTCAAGCCCCCGGACGGGGTACGTGCCCGTCAGCGACAATAGAGCCCTACCTTCGTCCCGGACCCGACGACCAGGAGTATGACGTGCCCTCTCCGACCGCCCAGCAGAGCGAATTCCAGCTCGCGGTCCTCCGACTGATCTCGGGCGGACTCGCGATCGGCTTCGCGCTTGCGGGCATCTGGGGAGAATTCGAGTCGATGTGGCTCCGTTCGGTGGCAATTGCCGCGGCGGTGATCTGTGTTCTGTTCACCGCGGCTCTGACGTGGTTCCACGGGCGGCGCGATCTCGTGGTGCGGTCTTTCCTCTCGGTGATCATGGCGACGGTGTTCTTGCTGGGTCTGACCATCCAGCCGGCACCACTCGGAACGCTCAGCGGCTTCGTTTTCTTGGGTATCGCGGTCGGCATTGCGTCGTACGAGAAACTCGGCGCTGCGATCGTGATGTCGCTGGTCTCCGTCGGCTTCGGCATCGTCTCGATCGCCCTGCGATCCACTGTGCCCGCGCCGGCGCTCGGAGTGTTCGTCGCCGTGGCGGCAGCATCGCTCTTTGCGGTCTTCGGATTCAGGCGAGTGGCCGCCAGCGCGACGGCGGAGGCAATCGCTGACTCGCTCAAGGACCCGCTCACGGGAATCACGAACCGGCGCGGTTTGGCGCTGGGCACATCCCTTCTCGGTGCCCTCGCGGATCGTACCGGCCAGAGACTGGGCTGCCTGATTCTCGACCTGGACCACTTCAAGGCCGTCAACGACAACTTCGGACACGAGGCGGGGGACACAGTGCTGGTCGCGGTGGCGCGTCGCATTCAGGAGGTCGCGCGTCAGGGCGATCTCTTCGTGCGGATGGGCGGTGAGGAGTTCGCCGTGTTCACCGTCGTGAGAAACATCAAGGAGCTCACACTCGTCGCCGACCGCCTCCGGGCCGCCGTCGAAGATCTCGCTGTCGAGCCCCGAATCACTACAAGCGTGGGAGGCGCGCTTCAGTCGTCGGGTGCTGAGTTGCACCTCGAAGAGCTGATGAGTCGCGCAGATCGCCAGTTGTACGACGCAAAGGCCTCGGGCCGCAACACCGTCCGCGTCGCCGCGGACTAGGTCTGGGGCGCGTCGCCGCCCTGCGGTTCGGGCAGGGGCACCAAGCCCATGGTGCTCGCCGCTACACCCGAGAGCGCCTCGATCCATGCGCGGTTAAGTGAAGGCTCGCGACCGCCGTAGAAGCGGAACTGCAGGGGGATCGCCGGATCCATCCACAGCGACATGCGACCGCTGCCGTTCGAGGTGGGGTAGTCCCACGTGAATGTGAAGTTCTCGCCTCGACGCAGCTTGGTGACGATGACGACGCGAAGGTGGGCGAGCAGGCGGTCCTCGAACTCGAACTCGGCATCCTGCGACCCGTAGATCAGCTTTCCCACAATGTTCTCCCAGACTGGACTACTGGATACCCCCTGAGCCTAATCGTCACGGTCCACCGCATCCGAGCCCGCCTTCGCGAGGAAGTCGCTCATTGCCTCCGACCAGGTGCTGAAGCCGTCATCCGGCGCCGTGTAGGAGATTGTCGATGTAGTCACACGCCACGACACGTCTTCGGGATTCATCGTCTGCTCGAGAACACCCTGGTGCGAAAGGCCCTGCTGGATGCCCCACACTCCGTCTCCCCGGCTGATCAGGTTCCAGACGAGCCCTCCGCGTTCGACCTGAGCGGGAACGGGGAGCTCGTCAGCGTCGAACTCAGCTTCCATCGGTGGGTCCGAAGAACTGAGGATCCCAGAAGGACGCGGTCGCGGCAGCCAATGAGACATGCACGCGGGTGTCGCGGGGGTTGTCGAGGGGTACCGCCTCGTATCCCTCGCTGTTGCGTGCGATCACTCCCAACACTGCTCGATGATCGTTCTCGGCAAAGCGCCGATCGCAGACGCGCCACTCCGTGCTGGAGATGAGGTCGAGGCGGATGTCTCGTTCTGAGACTGCGGGTACGTTCACGAGTGCCTCCAATATGTCAAACCCCGCAATCCTATGCAGGCTCCGAAGGTCGCAGATGGGGCTTGATTGTGCCGCGGCGACAAGCTAGGGCAGGGGTCTGTAATGGCGACAGACGGTCAATACCATGCCGGAGTCGCGCAGTACAAGGGGTAGAGCCGCATCCGTCGCGCTGTGATTGAGTGTGAGGCGCCTCGACACCCGGGGCCAACCAAACGACTGGAGATACGTCATGGGCATCATCGGCTGGATCATTCTGGGCTTGGCGGCCGGCGCTATCGCGAAGGCGATCCTTCCCGGCAACCAGGGAGGCGGCTGGCTCATCACGCTGCTGCTCGGCGTCGTCGGCGCGCTCCTCGGTGGCTTCATCGGCAGTGCCGTGTTCGGCATCGGCCTGGAGGGGTTCTTCTCCATCCAGACCTGGCTGCTGGCCATCGGTGGCGCCATCGTCGTGCTGCTGATCTACGGCCTCGCAACGCGCGGCTCGCGTCGAGCGTAGTTCCACCCACGAGAACGGGGCGGCCCTTCGGGGTCGCCCCGTTCTTCGTTGTCGCGGCTAGGCGCGCAGGCCCACGATGATGGCCTCGACGCACGCCCGCGCAAGACCTTCCGCCTGCTCGGCAGGAACCGACTTGAACACCGGCGTGTCGAGCACGATGGTGGTGATGCCGTGGATCTGGCTCCACAGCGCCAGGCCGATGATCTCCGGGTTCTCGGCACGCAGCACCCCCGTCGCCTGAAGCTGGATGACCCGTTCCGCGAGAACTGCCTGAGATCCCCGTGACGCCTCCTCCAGCGGGTCGGGCACACCGTCTGGCATGCACAGGCTGCGCTGGAACATGAACCCGAACTCCGCCGGGTGAGCCATGGCGAACCGGAGGTAGGCGACCGCCAACTCCTCCAGACCGTCGTCGCGTTCGGCCGCCTCTCGAAGCTCGACAGCGAGCTGCTCGAACGCCACGATCGCGAGCCCGCGCAGCAGGTCCTTCTTGTCGGCGAAGTGGTTGTACGCGGCGGTGTGGCTGACACCCGCGCGCCGCGCTACCTCGCGCAGCGACAGCTCTTCCGACCCGACTTCGCGGGCGACCTCGCTACCTGCGGCGAGCAGCGCATTGCGCAGGTCGCCGTGGTGGTAGCCCGTGCGCGAAGTGGAAGTTGACATTGGTTACATTCTCCCATAAATTGCCACTGGTCATAATGTTTCCAGTGGAAAGTTGAGTGTTGTCGTGAGTGGATTGCATGTCGTCATCGGTGCGGGCGGCCTCGGCCGTTCTCTGGCTGCACACCTTGTCTCGGGTGGTGAGCGGGTGCGGCTGGTGAGCCGAACGGGGGATGCGCGAGTTACGGGAGCGGAGTCGGTGGGGGCGGACGCCACGAACCCGGCCGACCTCGATGTGGCGTTGGCCGGGGCATCCGTCGTCTATCAGTGCGCGCAGCCGGCCTACACGCGGTGGGCGCAGGAGTTTCCGCAGTTGCAGACCGGCATTCTCGACGCGGCCGTGCGGGCCCGCGCCGACTTCGTCATCGCCGACAACCTCTACATGTACGGCGACCCGAACGGCGCCGTGATCACCGAGACGTCGCCCGAGAACCCGACCACCAACAAGGGCCGGTTGCGCAAGACGATGGCGGATGCCGCGGTGCAGGCCCACCGCGAGGGTCGGCTGCGTGTGGCGATCTCACGTCCCGCCGACTACTTCGGGCCGGGGCACGACCAGTCGAGCAAGGCGATCTTCGGCAACGCAGTGCGCGGGCGGGCCATGCAGTTCTTCGGACGCATGGACATGCCGCACACGCTGAGCTACCTGCCCGATGCCGCAGCGGGCATGGCTGTGCTCGGCACGACCGAGGTCGGCTGGGGCTCGGTGTGGATCCCGCCCGTGCAGCCGCCGATGACGCAGCAGGAGCTCGCCGAGCACGTGTGGGCGGCCGCAGGCAACCCCGGCCGGCCGAAGGTGCGCGTCACCGGCGAGGGCGCGATCCGGTTGGTCGGTCTGGTGGTGCCCGTCGTGCGGGAGTTCGCGGAGATGAGCTACCAGTACGAGAAGCCGTTCGTCGTCGACTCGTCCCGGTTCGAGTCGACGTTCGGTGGGGCGCCAACGGCCAGCGACGTCGCGATCGCGGCGACGGTCGAGCACTACCGGGCGAGCTAGGGCGCGGCAGGCTACGGCGCGGTCTGCGAGATCGCGTCGAAGTCGGCCAGCGGTACGACCCCGTCGGCAGCCACCGCCAGCTCGGGATCGAGGGTCACGAAGGCATCGGCCTGCAGTTGCGCGACGGCGACGTACTCGGCGCGGGTCGTGTCATCCCACCCCAGGTTCTCGGCAACGCGCCAGGCCGTCGCCCGCGAGACCCGGTCGCCGAGCAGACGGATGCCCATGGTCGTGATGCCATCGAGGATGCGGCGGGCCTCTGCCGCGGTCTCGTTCCCCTCCCGCACCGCGCGATAGAGCACGGACATCGCGTCGGACGGCAACCGGTTCGGCGCGACCAGCTTGTGCGACTCGGGCACCACGAGACTCTCGCGGGCGATGCGGATCGCGGTCAGGGCGTCGATACCGAAGCGGGTCATGGCTCCAGTATCGGGTCGACGACCGTCAGTACTGCCACGGGTACGGCGACCAGTCGGGTTCGCGCTTCTCGAGGAACGAGTCGCGCCCCTCGACGGCCTCATCGGTTCCGTAGGCCAGGCGGGTCGCCTCGCCCATGAGCACCTGCTGGCCGGAGAGTCCGTCGTCGATCGCGTTGAACGAGAACTTGAGCATGCGGATCGACGTCGGCGACTTGCGGAGGATCGTGTGGGCCCACCCCAGGGCGGTCTTCTCGAGCTCCACGTGGGGAACCACGGCGTTGATGGCTCCCATCTCGTATGCCCGTTGCGCCGAGTACTCCTCTGCGAGGAAGAAGATCTCGCGCGCGACCTTCTGGCCGACCTGGCGCGCGAGGTACGCGCTGCCGTAGCCGCCGTCGAAGGAGCCGACGTCGGCATCCGTCTGCTTGAACCGGCCGTGCTCGGCGCTGGCGATCGTGAGATCGCACACCACGTGCAGCGAGTGCCCGCCGCCGGCCGCCCAGCCGGGCACCACAGCGATGACGACTTTGGGCATGATGCGGATGAGCCGCTGCACCTCGAGGATGTGGAGCCGTGCCGCCCCCGCTCGGTTCAGGCCCTTGCTCTCGCCCTCGTGGTACTCGTAGCCTTCGCGACCCCGGATGCGCTGGTCGCCTCCCGAGCAGAAGGCCCACCCGCCGTCCTTGGGACTGGGTCCGTTGCCCGTGATGAGCACGACGCCGATCTTGGTGTTCTGCCGGGCGTCGTCGAGGGCGCTGTAGAGCTGGTCGACAGTGCGCGGGCGAAAGGCGTTACGAACCTCGGGCCGGTTGAAGGCGATGCGGGCGATGCGCCCGGTGACATCGTGGTGGTACGTGATGTCGTCGAACGACTCGAAGCCGTGCACCTCACGCCAGGCGTCCGCGTCGAACAGGTCGGAGATGAATGCCATGTGCCCAGCCTAATGACGTGGCCTACCGCCGCACCGCCCCCGTGAGCTCAGCGACCCGGGCCAGCAGTGCCGGGCGGGCGAGCATCCAGCCGACGGCCATCACCACGATCGACAGCGCGAAGATGCCGAACCCCCACCAGGTCTCGTCGTCTCGACCCGCGTACATGTGGTTGAGGTTGCGCAGTACACCGGTCGCGAGCACAAGAGTCACGTGCACGATCGTGAACGCCACGAAGTAGAGCAGCACGAGGTAGTGCACGAGCCGCGTCACCTTCAGCGGCACGACGCGGTCGAGGGGCCGCAGCCGTGCTGCCAAACCCGGCGCCAACCGGATGCCCGTGGCCAGAGCCAGCGGCGCCGCGATGAACACCGTGGCGAAATACGCCAGCAGCTGCAGCGCGTTGTAGTTGACCCAGCCGTTCTCGGTCGGCCAGTTCAGGGACGCGTACTGCAGACCGGCCGAGATCGCGTTGGGCACGATGTCCCAGGTGCGCGGCACCAGCCGCACCCACTGGCCGGTCGCGAACAGCAGCACGATGTAGACCACGCCGTTGAGCACCCAGACCGCGTCGAGGCTGAGGTGGAACCACAGCGGGATGCCGATGCGCACCGGCGGATTGCGGCGCAGGAACGGGCCGGTCGTGCGGGTCCAGAAGGCGGCGGGCCGCTTGGCCTGGTGCAGCTGCCATCCGGTGCGGAAGATGAACAGCAGGAAGAAGGCGTTGAGGAAGTGCTGCCAGTTCAGCCAGGTGGGGAAACCGACGGGCGCGTCATCCGGTAGCGGCACCGTGCCCGGAAATTCGACCAGCCACGCCTGCACGCCCGGCAGATCGCGCAGGGCCCTCGCGCCGAGAACTACGACCAGGGCGAGCACCAGCAGCGCCGGAACGACCCACACCAGTGCGAACCAACGGCTTGCCCGGGCTCGCTCCCAGCGGGTCGACGTGGTCACGAAACCAGCCTAGTGTTGCGGCTGTGTCCGACGTTGTGATCACCCAGCGGGGCTGCCTCGGGCACGTGCTGCTGAACCGCCCGCAGGCGATCAACGCGCTCACCCACGAGATGGTGGTCGAGATCGCCGCGGCGCTCGACGCCTGGGCGACCGACGACTCGGTCGAGACGGTCGCCATCTCCGGGGCTGGCGAACGCGGCCTGTGCGCCGGCGGCGACGTCACCGCGATGTACCGTTCGGCGGTCGCCGAGGGTGCTGACGCCGGCGTCGAGGCCGCCGCGTTCTGGGCCGACGAATACGCGCTCAACTCCACGATCGCGCACTACCCCAAGCCTTACGTCGCCCTGATGACCGGCGTCGTGCTCGGCGGCGGGGTCGGTGTTTCGGCACACGGCTCGCACCGCGTCGTCACCGAGACGACGAAACTCGGGATGCCCGAGGTCACGATCGGCTTCGTGCCCGACGTCGGCGGCACCCGCCTTCTCGCCCGCGCCCCCGGAGAGCTCGGCATGCACCTCGCGCTCACCGGCGGCACCATGACGGGCGCCGACGCGATCGCGCTCGGCTTCGCCGACTGGTATGTGCCGTCGGTAGCGCTACCCGCGCTGCTCGATGACCTCGAGCGGATGCCCGCCGCCGACGCGATCGCCCGGCACGCGGCAGCGGTGCCCGCCTCCGACCTGCTCACGCAGCGCGCGTGGGTGGACGAGGCGTACGCGGGCGACGACCCCGTGGCGATCGTGGAGCGGCTGAAGAACTCGGGGGTTGCCGAGGCTCGCGCCGCGGCATCCGTGATTCGGAGCAAGTCGCCGACGAGCGTCGCCGTGGCGCTCGAGGCCCTGCGCCGGGCTGCCGGGCTCGCAACCCTCGAGCAGGTGCTCGACCAGGAGTACCGGGTGGGGCTGCGGATGCTCGCGGGCGCCGACATGCGCGAGGGCATCCGCGCGCAGGTGATCGACAAGGACCGCACGCCGCTCTGGCGACCGCCCACCCTGGAGCAGGTCGACCACGCCGACGTGCTGCACTACTTCGAGCCGCTCGGCGAGCGCGAACTCGGGCTGGCGACGCGACCAGCGTAAGTTAGACGGATGCCCGTTCCATTCACTGTCTCCGCCGAAGTCGCCGACGCGCTCGCCGCCAACCGACCGGTCGTCGCCCTCGAGTCCACGATCATCTCCCACGGTCTGCCGCGGCCTCGCAACCACGAGGCCGCGATCGAGTTCGAGACGATCCTGCGGGATGCCGGCGTCACCCCCGCGACGATCGCCATCCTCGACGGCGTGCCCCAGATCGGTCTCGACGCGGAGGGCGTGCGGCGGATCGCGGAGGAGGAGCTCGCCAAGGCGAGCGTGCGCGACATCCCCATCATCGCGGCGACCGGGGCGAGCGCGGCGACCACCGTCGCGGCCACCTCGCACCTGGCCGCGCTCGCCGGCGTGCGCGTCTTCGCGACCGGCGGTCTCGGCGGCGTGCATCGCGGGGCGAGCGACACCTTCGACGAGTCGGCCGACCTGTCGACTCTCGCCGTGACACCGATCACCGTGGTCAGCGCGGGCGTGAAGTCGGTGCTCGACATCGCGGCCACGCTGGAGCGCCTCGAGACGTTGAGCGTTCCCGTCGTCGGCTACGGCACCCGCATCTTCCCGAGCTTCTGGCTGCGGGAGTCGGCGTTCACGCTCGACTGGTCGGTCGACACCGCCGCCGAGGTGGCGGCGATCATGCGCTCGCAGGATCAGCTGGGCCACGGGCAGGGCATCGTGGTCGCCAACCCGATCCCGCTTGAGCAGCAGTGGGACCCTACCGAGCACGACCGCGTGCTCACCGAGGCGCTCGCGCTTGCCGACGAGGCCGGCGTGACCGGCAAGGCGGTGACGCCGTTCCTGCTGCTCAAGATCGTCGAGCTCTCCGGCGGCCGCAGCCTCGAGGTCAATCTCGACCTCGCCCGCAACAACGTGCGGGTCGCCGGCGAGATCGCTACCGCGTGGTGTGCGCTGAATGCCTGAGGCCGGCCAGCGCATCGTCTGCTTCGGTGACCTCATCGACGATGTGGTCGCGGTGCCCCAGGGTCCGATCCGGGATGACACCGACACCGAGGCATCCATCCGCATCCTGCCCGGCGGCTCGGCGGCCAACACCGCCGCGTGGCTGGGTTCGCTCGGCGCCGACGTCGACCTCGTCGGGATAGTGGGCTCGGCTGATGTCGCGCGCCACGAGGCTTCGCTGCCGGGCGTACGAGCGCACCTGCGCGGCCACACCACCGAACCGACCGGCACCATCGTCGTCGTGGTCCAGGGTCAGAGCCGCACGATGCTGACCCAGCGCGGCGCGAACCGAACGCTCGATCCCGCGGATGTCACGGACGAGCTGCTCGCGGACGCCGCCGTACTTCACCTCACGGGCCACGTGCTCCTGAATGACGTCGGTTCCGCAGGAATCCGGCAGCTCATCGCCCGCGCGACGGCCGCAGGGGTCACCGTGAGTGTCGACCCGGGCTCCGCGGGTTTCATCGCCGACTACGGGGTGGAGGCCTTCCTGGAGGCGTTCGCCGGGGCATCGATTCTGCTGCCGAGCCTGGAGGAGGGCAGCCTGCTGACCGGGCTCGCCGCCCCCGAGGCGATCGCGGCGGCGCTCGCGGAGACGTTCGACGTCGTGGCCCTGACGATGGGCATGGACGGGGTCATCATGGCCTTCGGCGACACCGTCGAACACGTTGTCGCCTCGCACGCCGAGGTCGTCGACCCGACGGGTGCAGGCGACGCGTTCGCGGCCGGCTTCCTCGCGGAATGGGTGCGCACGAACGACCCGATCGCCTCCGCCATGTGCGGGGTGCTCGTCGGCGCGCGAGCCGTCGAGACTATCGGCGGGCGGCCGTAGGTCGGTTGGGCTTTCGGCGGGCCGCCTGCCGGGCGTGATCAGGCTGGCCCGACCGGCGGCCGCGACCGGTCTCGTGCTGCCCTTCGCGCGAACTGCGGTCACTTCTGCTGTGCACTTCTGTTATGCAGGAGATGGGACGATCCGTCGACTTTCCTGCACAACAGAAGTCGTGCACCCAGGGGGCGATTGCGCACCTTTCCAGAGCCGCAGGAGGTGCGAGTGTCGATGATTGCGCGCGTTTCCTGCATAACAGGAGTAGTTGGCGGATGGCACCGTCAGTTCGCCGTCAATCGCCAGCCGACTCGCGACCCGAGCCGCCAGCACTTGCCTTGACCGCCTCATAGGCCTCGAGCGCCTGGCGCCGGGTCTCGCCCAGGTCGACGATCGGGTCGGGGTAGGCGGGCGTGCCGTACTCCGGCACCCAGTGCCGGATGTACTCGGCGTCGGGATCGAACTTGGCCGCCTGCAGTTCGGGGTTGAACACGCGGAAGTAGGGCGCGGCATCCGCCCCGCTGCCTGCGACCCACTGCCAGCTCGCCGGGTTGTTGGCCTCGTCGGCGTCGACGAGGGTGTCCCAGAACCACTGCTCGCCCACCCGCCAGTCGACCAGCAGGTTCTTCACGAGAAAGCTCGCCACGACCATCCGCACCCGGTTGTGCATGTAGCCGGTGTGCCAGAGCTCGCGCATGCCGGCATCCACCAGCGGGATGCCCGTGCGCCCCTCGCGCCACGCCGCAAGCTCGGCGGGGTCGGCCTGCCCCCAGGGAAAGCCGTCGAACGCGGGCCTGAAGTTCTCCGTCGCAAGCCTCGGCGAGTGGAACAGGATATTCCAGCTGAACTCCCGCCACCCCACCTCGCTGAGGAACTTCGCCGAGTTCTTGTCGCGCCCGTGCGCGGCCTCCCACAGTTGGAACGGACTGACCTCGCCGAACCGCAAGTGCGGGCTGAGCCGGCTGGTCGCCGCCACGGCGGGTTCGTCGCGCCGGTGGTACAGCGGCAGACCGTCGGTGACGAAGGCGTCGAGTCGGGCGTGAGCTCCCGCCTCGCCCGGTGTCCACGCCTCGCGCAGACCGCCGGCCCAGTCGGGGCGGGTGGGCAGCAGGTTCCAGCCGTCGAGGTTGTCTGACGCGGCATCCGCGTAGGTCACCTCGGGGGCGGGCAGCGGCGAACGCACCGGAAGCTCCAGGCTCGCGCGCCAGAACGGCGTGAACACGCGGTAGGGGTTGCCGTCGCCGGTGGTGACCGTCCACGGCTCGTGCAGCAGGTTCGCCTGGTGGCTCTGCGCGTCGATGCCCGACTCCCGCAGCGAAGCCTTGAGCCGCGCATCGATGTCGCGGGAGGCCGAGTACCGGCGGTTCCAGTGCACGGCCGCGGCATCCGTCTCGGCGACCAGCGCGGGGATGACCTGCTCGGCAGCACCGCGTCTCAGTACGAGCCGGCCGCCGACCGAGGCCGAGAGTGCGGCCAGCGAGTGGTGCAGCCACCAGCGGCTCGCCGCCCCCAGCCGCCGGATGCCCGGACTCACCTCATCGAGCAGGTACACGAGCACGACCGGCTCGCCGCGCTCCGCCGCCGCCGTCAGCGCGGGGTTGTCGGCCAGACGCAGGTCGTCGCGCAGCCAGACAATCGTGGTGCCCGACATCAACCCTCGATGCTGCGCCGCAGCTTGTCGGTGAGTGCGGTCAGGGCGGCCAGCTCGTCGGGAGTGAGCGCGGCCATCTCCTTCGCGATCGAGGTCGAGTGCGGCACGGCCACCGAGCGGAACAGCTCGTAACCGGCCTCGGTGAGGCACACGATGGTGCCGCGCCCGTCACCCGGGTCGGCCTCCTTGCGCAGCAGGCCGCGCGCCGCGAGACGATCGACCAAGCGGCTCACGCTCGGCTGGGTGAGCAGCAGGTGCTTGTTCAGGTCGCGGATGCGCAGCTGGTGTTCGGGCTGGCGGGACAGGTTGAAGAGCACGTCGTACTCGTTGAGGGAGATCTCATCGGTGGGGAATTCGGCCTGAAGCGCCCTCAGCACGGTGACCTGCGCGCGGAACAGTGCCTCCCAGGCGTTGACCGCTGCCGCTCGATCGCTCACCTAGTAAAACTACCGCCGGTTGAGTAGCGCGAAGCGCGTATCGAAACCCCGAGACCCCCGTTAAACAGGATTGAGGGTCGGTTCCAGAGGCTAGGAACCGACCCTCTCCCTTGCACCAAGAGTGTCCTGCAATCACATTCCGCATCAGCTGCCACAGCAAACAACTTCTGCTCTATGAATGTATAACGGAACGGTAACGCTGTCTAGTTACCTAACCGTTATTTTTTCTGCGAGTTTCCTTGGAGCCCCAAAACACTCCCGAGCGAGCGCGCCGGCCAAGCTGCGAGACTGGGGTTCATGACAGTCGACGGAGTCTGGCCAGCGGTGCAGGGCATCGCCTACGGCGGCGATTACACGCCCGAACAGTGGCCAGGCGAGACCTGGCACGACGATGTCGCGCTCATGCGCGAGGCTGGCGTCACCCTGGTCAGCGTGGGCATCTTCGCCTGGGCGCTCCTCGAGACCAGCGAGGGCGTCTTCGACTTCGGGTGGCTGGATGACGTGATCGACCTGCTGCACGAGAACGGCATCGCCGTCGACCTCGGCACACCGACAGCCTCGCCGCCGGCGTGGTTCTTCACGCAGCATCCGGATGCCCGTCCCGTCAGTCGCGACGGAGTACCCATGGGCTTCGGCGCTCGCGGCATGGCGTCGCCGTCGTCACCCGAGTACCGCGAGGCGTCGGTGCGCGTTGCGGGGCGCCTCGCCGAACGGTATGGCGGGCATCCGGCCGTCGTCATGTGGCACGTGCACAACGAGTACGGCCAACCGGTCGGCGAGGACTACTCGGCCCATGCGGTGCTGGCGTTCCGCCAGTGGTTGCAGGCGCGCTACGGCACGATCGCCGAGCTCAACCACGTCTGGGGCACCGCCTTCTGGGGTCAGCGGTACTCCGACTGGCACGAGGTGGGCGTGCCGGCTGCGGCGCTGTCGGTGGTCAACCCCGCGCAGCGCCTCGACTTTGCGCGCTTCACCGACCACCAGCTTCGGGAGTGCTACATCGCCGAGCGTGATGCGATCCGGGCTCACGCCGCGCAGCCGATCACCACCAATTTCATGGCGAACTCGAGCTGGGTCACCGACCTGTGGGCGTGGGGCCGCGAGGTCGACATCGTCTCGGATGACCACTACCTCTGGGCAGCCGACCCTGAGGGGGAGATCGGTCTGGCGATCGCCGCCGACCTGTCGCGGTCGGTCGCTGGCGGCAAGCCGTGGATCCTCATGGAGCACTCCACCTCGGCCGTCAACTGGCAGCCGCGCAACGTCGCGAAGCGCGCGGGGGAGATGGCTCGCAACTCGCTCTCCCACCTCGGCCGCGGGGCAGATGCGATCCTGTTCTTCCAGTGGCGCGCGTCGCGGTCGGGGGCCGAGAAGTTCCACTCGGCGATGATCCCGCACGCCGGAACCCAGTCTCGGGTCTGGCGGGAGGTCGTGGAGCTCGGCGCGACGCTCGGCCGTCTGGCCGAGGTGCAAGGCTCTCGCGTGCAGGCCGACGTCGCCATCCTGTGGGACTTCGAGTCGTTCTGGGCCCAGGATCTGGAGTGGCGACCCTCGGTCGACGTCAGTCATGCCGAGCGCATCCGCGCCTTCTACGAGCAGTGCTGGCGTGCCGGAATCACCGTCGACTTCGCGCTCCCGGGCCATGACCTGTCCCGCTACCGACTGGTCATCGCCCCGGCGCAGTACCTTCTCACGACAGCGGATGCCGCGAACCTCACCCACTACGTCGAGCACGGCGGCACTCTGCTCGTGTCGTTCTTCTCAGCCATCGTCGACGAGTACGACACGGTGCATGAGGGCGGATACCTGGCGCCCCTGCGCGACGCCCTCGGGGTGACCGTCGAGGAGTTCCTGCCGCTGCGCGAGAACGCCACGGCCTCGGTCGCCTTCGACGGATCCACACTGGCGGCCGACGTCTGGCAGGAGCACCTGGCGCTCGCGGGCGCCGAGGTCATGGGCACCTACCTCGACGGCCCCGGCGCGGGGATGCCCGCGATCACCCGCAATCGGCACGGCGCCGGAGTCGGGTGGTACGTGAGCACGCGGCTCGACGCAGCCGGTCTCGCCAGGGTGATGGCGGCGGTGTACGCCGACGCGGGAATCACCGCAGCCGATCTTCCGGCCGGACTGGAGGTGGTGCGCCGGCGCGGCGAGGCCCACGACTACGTGACCGTGATCAACCATGGCGACACCGTCGCATCCGTGCCCGTCTCGGGGTTCGACCTCGTCGGCCAGAGCGAGGTGGCCGAGGGTGCAGCCCTGGCCGCGGGCGCCGTCGCGATTGTTCGAACGGGCGCCTAGCCGAGCGCGAGTGGGGTCACCGACACCACGAACTCGGGCCGGATGGGCCCGTAGACGTGGGGGAACAGCTCGCCGGCCACATCCTCCCAGAGCACCCGGATGCCCGCCGCCTCGATTCGCGCCTCGTCGAGTTCGAGCACGATGAGCGTGAGCGGATCATCCGAGTAGAACGCATTTGCCACACCCACCACCTGCGCTTCGGACGACGCGTGGATGAAGCCCACTTCGTCGAGGGTGCGTCCCCGGGTCGACACGCGGTACTCGCCGGTGCGTTCGGCGTCGTGCCAGTCGACGGCGTGCGCGATGTGGAAGATCGTCATGGGTTGATCGTAGGCTGCGTGCCATGAACTTCGACGAGGCCATGGACGCCTGCGCCGGGCATCCCGCGACAGAACTCGGCTACCCGTTCGGCGAGGGTGTGCACGTCTACAAGGTCGTGGGCAAGGTCTTCGCGATCATGGGCGACGAGGCCGGGCGCGCGCGCATCACACTCAAGGCCGATCCCGAGGATGCCCGTGCGCTCGTCGCCACGTTCCCCGAGGTCACCCCCGGCTACCACATGAACAAGAAGCACTGGGTGAGCATCGACCTGCCGTCGGCCGGAGCGCCACTCGACGAGCTCATCCGCGACTCGTACGAGCTAGTCGTGGCGACCCTCCCGCGCGACAAGCGCCCGAAGTAGCGGCGTTGCAACCCGGCCAACTCAGAAGAAGTCGGGGCTGGGCGTGGAGGCCTGGCGGATCGACACGTCGGCGTGACGGTCGAAGCGGTAGCCGACGCCGCGCACGGTGCGCACGATGTCCTCGTAGTCGCCGAGCTTGGCGCGCAGGCGGCGCACGTGCACGTCGATGGTGCGCTCGTTCGGAATCTCGTCGTCGCCGGCGTTCCACAATGAGCCGATCAGTTCGTCACGACCGACCGTGCGTCCCTCCCGCAGCACGAGGTACTGCAGCAGCTCGAACTCCTTGTAGGTGAGCGGCGCCGCGTTGCCATCCAACTGAACGCGCTTGCGTGAGATGTCGATGACGACGCCACCGCGCGGCTTGGGGGCGGGCTCCTCGACCTGGCGGTGCTTGGCGAGAGCGGCCGGGTCCTGCAGGGCGAGACGAACGACATCCACGTCACGGCCACCGGAGCCGACGGGGGCGAGAGCGACCGATGCGTAGGTCTCGGCGCTCGGCACGAGTTCGGCCAGGCGCTTCTTGAGCTGGTCGACGACGTAGCTGAGATCGGTGCCGGCTTCGATGGCACTGAACTCGTCGAGGCCGACGTACAGGGCGAAGCCGCGCGCCTCGGTGCCCTGGGGCACTGCGTGCAGCCGGCGCGGCGCGGCGGGAGCCGCGGCCGGGGCCGGAGTGGAAATGGGTGCGCGATCGATGGTTGCGAGAGACATGTGTCCTGTGTTCCTTGACTGGGGTGAAGGGCCTCTGATGATGAGGGTGTGATCCTTCGGGGTACTGCGGGTGGTGCGTGCGGATCAGGCCGTTATGAGGGCGGTGATCCGGGAGTCACGGTCGATGGTGACTCGGCGGGAGAAGCCGATTAGGCACACATTCGACAACACATGGACGCGCGAGAACCCATCACCTCAAGGGTGGTCAGGGAGTGCGCGCGAACAGTCATGCATGCAACTATCGGGCAATTGCCCGCGGAATGCAACTGCGGTAATCGAGCGACGGAACGGTAACGCTGTCTAGTTACCCATCCGCTATTTTTCTGGGAGTTCGCTTCGAGCCGTTCCGCGGGCCTTCCGGGGCCCGAGGATAGCCTGTGATCCATGGTCGCCGTGAGTCGTCGAGTGCGAGCCGCTCGCCGGCGTCAGCGCCGCATGAAGGCCGCCGACAACGACCTGACCGCCGCCGAGTGGGCGGACATCCTGACCGCCTGGGGCGGGTGTGCCTACTGTGGAGGGACCGGGATGCCGTTGCAGCGCGACTGCGTGCAGCCGCTCTCGCGCGGCGGACGCTACACGGTCTCGAACGTCGTTCCCGCGTGCCGCACCTGCAACGCGAGCAAGAGCAACGACGAGGTCACCTCGTGGCTGCGCCGCACCAAGCGCGACGAGCGCGCCTTCCTGCAGCGCTACGCGGAGATCGCCGCTCGCACATAGGCGACGATCGCGTTGGCGTGCCCGTGGCCGAGGCCGTACTCGCTCTTGCCGTCGCGCAGGGGAGATCTCGCCGGGCGCGACCCGCCCGAACGCTACACGGTGCCGTAGAGCCGATCGCCGGCGTCACCGAGGCCGGGCACGATGTAGCCGACCTCGTTGAGCTTCTCGTCGAGAGCGCCGAGCACGATCGTGACGTCGCGACCTTCGGTGGCCTTCTCGACGGCAGCCAGACCTTCGGGGGCTCCGAGCAGGCAGACGGCCGTGACATCCACGGCGCCGCGGGCGAACAGGTACTCGATCGCGGCGATCAGCGACCCGCCGGTCGCCAGCATCGGGTCGAGCACGAAGCACTGCCGGTTGGAGAGGTCGTCGGGCAGGCGCTCGGCGTAGATGTCAGGCTGGAGGGTCTCCTCATTGCGCACCATTCCGAGGAAGCCGACCTCGGCGGTGGGCACGAGTTTCACCATGCCCTCGAGCATCCCGAGTCCCGCACGCAGGATCGGCACGACGAGCGGCTTGGGGTCGCTGATCGCGAGCCCCTGCGTCTCGGCCACGGGTGTCGTGATGGTCACGGCGTGGGTGCGCACGTTGCGCGTCGCCTCGTAGGCGAGCAGGGTCACGAGCTCCTCCGCGAGGGCGCGGAACGTGGGCGACGGGGTGGTCTTGTCGCGCAGCACGGTGAGCTTGTGGGTGATGAGCGGGTGATCGGCAACGTGTACTCGCATAGGCTCAATCTACTGTGGACGCCTTGCCGATGAGCACGACAGACGAGTGGATGCGCGCCGCCCTCGTCGAGGCCCGGCTCGCGCTGGCCAGTGGTGACGTTCCCGTCGCGGCGCTCGTTCTCGACGCGGCGGGCACCCCGATCGGCATTGGACACAACGAACGCGAGCTCACCGGTGACCCCACCGCCCACGCGGAGATCGTCGCGATCCGCGCGGCGGCGAAGACGACCGGTTCGTGGCACCTCGAGAACACGACTCTGGTCGTGACTCTCGAGCCGTGCACGATGTGCGCGGGGGCGATTCTTCAGGCGCGCATCCCCCGGGTCGTGTTCGGCGCGTGGGACGAGAAGGCCGGCGCGGTCGGCAGCGTCTTCGACGTGCTGCGGGACCGGCGCCTGCCGCACCGGGTCGAGGTCATTGCGGGAATTCGCGAGGCGGAGTGTGCGACCCTGCTGCGCGACTTCTTCGCCGACAAGCGGGTTGAGTAGCGCGAAGCGCGTATCGAAACCCCGGTGATCGAGCTTGTCGAGATCCCGCCGATCGAGATCTAGGCTGACCCCATGACCCGCGCCCTCGTGCTCATCGATCTCCAGCTCGACTACTTCGACGGTGGGGCCCATCCGTTGGTCGGCCCGGATGCCGCGGTCGCCAATGCCGCGGCCGTGCTGGAGCAGTTCCGCGCGAGTGGCGAGCCGGTCATCCACGTCTTCGAGATCTGGGACGATCCGGAGGCGACCTTCTTCCGCCCGGGCACGCCCGGGGTCGAGATTCACCCCGCCGTCGCGCCGCGGGCCGGTGAGCGCGTCGTGCAGAAGAGCAACGCCAATGCCTTCCTTGACACGAGCCTCGAGGCTGACCTGCGTGCGCTCGGCGCCGACGAGGTCGTCGTCGTGGGCATGATGACCTGCGTCTGCATCGACTCGTCGGTGCGGGCGGCGGCCGACCTCGGCTTCGACGTCACGGTTGTGGGGGATGCCTGTGCGGCGCCCGATCTCGAGTTCGACGGAACGATCGTTCCGGCAGCCCAGGTTCACGCCGCCTTCCTCGCGGCGCTGGGCGAGAACTTCGCGACGGTGGTCACCGCCGAGGAGCTGCTCCGGTGATCGAGCTTGTCGAGATCAGCCCCAGAACACCGCCACGAGCACGTTGATCACCGCGAGCCCGCCCGCGGCGTGGAACCAGGGCTGCACACGTCCGCCCTTGCGCTGGGTGACGACAGCGAGGATAGCGGCGACGAGCACAACCACGGCAATGGTCAGCTTCACGGCGATCTTCGCGTAGATGAGGTCGTCGCCGGTCGCTTCGGCGAGTCCGACGAGGGCGAGCCCAGTCACGACCTGAGTGATCGCGCCGGCCAGCAGCGGCGTCAGTACGAAATCGCTTTTGCGCCGCATCTGCACGAAGAAGGAGCCGACGATGGCCGCCATCCCGAGAAAATGTGCTGCAACGAGAACGAGCTTGAGGATCTCCATGGGTCAGTCTCCTTATCGCGCCTAGTCGGCGCCCTTGATGACGATTGAATCGGTGGTCGGGTTGGATGCTCCGGGCGCCTGGTACACGTCAGGCTCGATATAGATCACTCGCGCGACGGGCACGGCGGCCCGGATGGCGGCTTCGAGCGTGTTGATGCTGGTCGCGACATCCGAGAGTCGGGACTTGGCCGCGAACGCGACCTTGGCGGCGACGAGCAGTTCGTCGGGGCCGAGATAGAGCGTCTTGATGTGGATGAGCGCCTCGACGTCGGTGTTGGCGTTGATCACGTCGCGGATCTTGTCCGCGTCGCGCGAGCCCGCTCCTTCGCCCACGAGCAGACTCTTGGTCTCGATTCCGAGAACCACGGCCACCACGATGAGCAGCACACCGATGGCGAGAGTGCCGATCGCATCCCAGGCGCTGTTGCCGGTGAGGATCGTGAGCCCCACGCCGAACATGGCGAAGACCAGACCGGTGAGTGCTGCGACGTCCTCGAGCAGCACGACGGGAAGCTCGGGCGCCTTGGCGTGGCGGATGAATGAGATCCAGCCCTGCTTGCCGCGAACGTGGTTCGACTCCTTGATCGCGGTGCGCAGCGAGAACGACTCGAGCACGATCGCGACCGACAGCACGAGGATCGGCAGCCAGGGCACCTCGAGCTCGTGCGGGTGCTGCAGCTTGTCGATGCCCTCGTAGATCGAGAACACGCCGCCGACCGAGAACAGGATGATCGACACGACGAACGCGTACACGTAGCGCTCGCGCCCGTAGCCGAACGGATGCGCCGCATCGGCCCGCTTGCGAGACTTGCGACCGCCGAGCAGCAGCAGGCCCTGGTTGCCGGTATCGGCAAGCGAGTGGACGCTCTCCGCGAGCATCGAACTCGAACCGGAGAACAGGAACGCGATGAACTTGGTGATGGCGATCCCCAGATTGGCCAGTAGTGCCGCAATGATCGCCCTGGTTCCACCCGTTGTGCTCATGCGCCCAATCCTAGGATGAACGCATGAGCACACTCGGTTCGATCGCGATCATCGGTGCAGGGGCTATGGGCGGGGCCATCCTCGGCGGGCTTCTCGCTCCGGGTGTCACCGTCGACGGCGACATCAGGGTGACCAACCGCACCGAGGCCAAGGCGGCGCTTGTGCGGCGCCCGGGAGTGAGTTCCGTCGCCCTCGAGACGACGCCCGACGGCAACGCCCTCGCGGTGCGCGGCGCCTCCGTCGTCATCATCGGAGTCAAGCCCGCGATGGTGCCCGAGACGCTGGCTGCGCTCGCCGGCGAGCTCGCTCCCGGCGCGCTGGTGATCAGCGTGGCGGCCGGCGTCACCACCGCGACAATGGAGGCGCTAGTGAGCCAACCGGTGCTGCGCGCCATGCCCAACACCCCCTCCCTCATCGGCAAGGGTGTGACGGGGCTCGCGGCCGGCAGTAGGGCGACCGCTCAGCAGATCGCCCTCGGCCGCGCCGTCTTCGAGACCGTCGGCACAGTGGTCGAGGTGCCGGAGTCGCAGATCGACGCCCTCAGCACGATCTCGGGATCTGGGCCTGCGTATGTCTTCTACCTCATTGAGCAGTTGACTCGCACCGCGGTGAATCTCGGCTTCACCCCAGCACAGGCAGCCGAGCTCGTCACCGGCACGTTCCTCGGCTCGGTAGAACTGCTCGTCGCCTCCGGCACAGAGCCGGAGGAGCTTCGCCGCCAGGTGACGAGCCCGAACGGCACGACCCAGCGCGCGATCGCAGAGCTGGAGAAGGCCGACCTGACGGGTTTGTTCGACCGGGCCACGGCATCCGCTCTGGCACGGGCAAAGGAGATGGCCGAGGGCAGGTAAGCGGATTCACCGCCCAGTCATAGCCGGTCCATAGGAAGCCCGGGCACCGTGTGATGAGCGCGTTCAAGCGCCTCACATGCGAAGGAGTCCTCGTGGCAACCAAGAAGGAAGAGTCGGCCCCAGCCGCTTCCGCCAGCACCCCGAGTGAGCCCGTGCTCGCTCAGTCAGCCCCGGCACAGCCGCTCGTCGCGCCACGTCGTGGTCTCGGCGGCGGAGCCATTGCCGGCATCGTCGTCGGATCGCTCGTCGTCGCCGGCGCCCTGTTCGGTGGCGGAGTGCTCGTCGGCAGCCACCTGCCGTCGGGCATGACCCAGAGCCAGTTCGGGCCCGGATTCGGCCCGGGTGACGGCGACAACGACGGTCGTCCGCCGTTCCCGGGCGGCGGGCCCGGACCGGCGCAGCCCGGTCAGAATGACGGCGACACCGACTCCAACTAACCGAGGTCAGATCGAGCCGAGAATCAACTCGACAGGGCCGCGAACTTCTCGATGTCCGTGGAGTTGCCGCTCACGATGATCAGGTCGTGATTCGACACGATCGTCTCCGGCGTCGCGTAGGTGAAGTCGGCCCCCGGCGACTTCACCCCGACGACGGTCACACCGTACTTCTTGCGCACCAACGACTGTGACAGCGGGATGCCGCGGATCGGCTTGGGCGGGTACATCTTGACGATCGCGAAGTCGTCATCGAACTCGATGAAGTCCAGCATGCGCCCGGAGACGAGGTGGGCGACCCGTTCGCCCGCCTCGGCCTCGGGGTAGATCACGTGGTTCGCGCCAATGCGAGTCAGGATCGTGCCGTGCGACTTGCTGATCGCCTTCGCCCAGATCTGCGGGATCTTCAGGTCGACCAGGTTGGCCGTGATCAGCACGCTCGATTCGATGGATGACCCGACCGCGACCACCGCGATCGAGAAGTCCTGCGCGCCGATCTGCCGCAGGGCATCGATGCTTCGGGCGTCGGCCTGTACCGCGTGGGTGACCCGCTCCGACCACTTCTGAACGAGACCGGCATCCTCGTCGATCGCGAGCACCTCCCGATCGAGTCGCTGCAGCTGGCCCGCCGTGGCCGCTCCGAACCGGCCGAGGCCGATCACGAGCACGGGGGCGTCGTGGGCAATCTTCTCAACCAACGATGGGCCTCTCTTCCGGTTGTCTGAACAGCTTGGGGTGCTGGCTTGCGGCGAGCGCCGCCGCCAGCGTGACTGTGCCGATGCGGCCGAAGAACATGGTCGCTGCCAGTACGTACTGCGCGGCATCCGTGGTGTTGGCGGTGAAGCCGGTGGACAGGCCGCAGGTCGCGAAGGCGCTGATCACGTCGAACAGCACGTGGTCGAGCGCGGCATCCGTCATCATCATGATCACGATGCACGAGACGGCCACCGTGGTCGCGCCCCACAGTACGACGCTCACGCCGAGTCGCAGCACGTCCTGCGGGATGCGCCGCTCGTAGGCCTCCATGTCGTCGCGACCGCGGGCCTCGGCGAAGGCGGCGAGGAACAGGATCGACAGGGTCGTGACCTTGATGCCGCCCGCAGTCGATGCGGAGCCGCCGCCGATGAACATGAGCATGTCGGTGACGAGAAGGCTCGAGCCGTCGAGCTGGGAGATGTCGATCGTCGAGAATCCGCCCGAGCGGGCCATCGACGACAGGAAGAAGCTCTGCAGCACCCGCTGCCCGCCATCGAGCCCGCGGAACGCGTGGTCGAACTCAAGCACGAAGTAGGCCAGAGCCCCCATCACGAGCAGCAGGGCGAATGTGATGAGGGTGAGCTTGACGTGCAGCGACCAGCGCCGCGGATTCCTGAGGTTGCGCGACAGGGCGTAGATCACGGGGAAGCCGATCGCCCCCGCCACCACGCCGAGCATGATGACGCTGAGGAACCAGACGTCGCCCGCGTAGGGTGCCAGGCCGGTCGACGTCGGCAGGAACCCCGTGTTGGTGAAGGCCATCGCCGAGATGTAGACGGATTGCCACGCGGCATCCCATACCGGCACGCCCTGGATGAGCATGCGGGGGAAGAGCAGGATCGCGACCCCGGCCTCGATCACGAGAGCGCTGATGGCCACGGTGCGCAGCAGGTTGCCGGTCTCGCCGAGGCGGATCGCCTGGCCCTCCGCGATCGGCCCCTTGCGGATGCGCAGCGGGTTGGCGTCGCCGGCCGCGAGCAGCTTCTGCCGCAGCCCCAGACGCCTGCTGATCACGAGGCCGAGGATCGAGGCGACCGTGAGCACGCCGACCCCGCCGATCTCGACGCCGAGGAACACCAGCACGTGGCCGAACGGCGACCAGTAGGTTGCCATGTCGACGGTGGACAGGCCGGTGACGCAAATGACTGACACCGCGGTGAAGAGAGCGTCAACCAGCGGTGCCTGCTTACCCGAGCTCGTGGCGATCGGCAGCGAGAAGAGCGCCGTGAAGACGAGGATGAGAGACGCGAAGATCACGATGGCGAAGCGCGCGGGGCTCGAGGCCACGAACGCATCCACCACGTCTTGCAGACGACCGAACACCGTTCTGCGCGAGATGGGTCTGGCGCGCATGCTCACCCGACCAGTATCGCGCCTCACGTGTGCGCCGGTAGCCTGAAGTCATGGCTGACATCTTCGACGTGATCGCTGACCCGACGAGGCGAGACCTGCTTCGGGTGCTTCTGGAGCGCTACGTCGCTGCTGACTCCGAGACCGGGGAGATCAGCGTCGGTGACCTCGTCGAGCGGCTGGGTCTCAGCCAGCCGACGGTGTCGAAGCACCTTCGCGTGCTGCGCGACCACGGCCTCGTGAGCGTGCGGGAGGACGGCCAGCACCGCTACTACCGGCTCGAGGCGACGCCGCTCGAGGAACTCGAGGACTGGCTGCAGCCCTACCTCAGCGCCGACTTCGACGACTCCTTCGAGCCTGCCGACGGCGGTCCCAACGCCTTCGCGGCCTGGTCGGGCACCGATGTAGGCGAGACGATCGGTCGTCGAGTCGCCGAGGGCACTCACCAGGCAAGAGTCGTGATTCAGGATGCCGCGGAGCAGGTCACCAAGCGCCTGCCCAAGTCGTTCCGCCGCAGGCCGCACCGCCCCTAGTTTCCGGTGGTCGAGCGTATCGGGACCGGTGCTCGAGCGCGTCGAGACCGACACCTGAGACCAGTTCAGGGGCTGGACACCGACTCACATCAGCCCCTAGTGTTACCGATTAGCACTCCAGTCACATTCCCTCGAGTGCGCAATCCTGGGAGCCCGCAGCCGATGTCACTGTCAGACGTTCGATTCCTCACCGTCGCTGAGGTGGCGGAGATGATGCGCGTCTCGAACATGACCGTCTACCGTCTCGTGCACTCCGGCGATCTGCCTGCTGTGCGATTCGGTCGTTCGTTCCGCATCCCCGAGTCCGCGGTCGTCGCGGCCATCCAGACCCCGATCGCTGACGTCGGCTGAGGCCTCACTCCGCACTGATGTAAGATCGCGGGGTATGTCTTTCCGCGGTTCTGAATCGGACCGGGTCGGTCCATTCGGAAACAGAAAAGGTTCTCATGGGTTCAGTCATCAAGAAGCGTCGCAAGCGCATGGCGAAGAAGAAGCACCGCAAGCTGCTGCGTAAGACGCGTCACCAGCGTCGCAACAAGAAGTAGAGCGCTGATCGAGTAGCCCGAAGGGCGTATCGAGATCTGGTTGCGATACGCAGGGTTTCGATACGCGACTTCGTCGCTACTCAACCCGCCTTGCGGTCCCGCTTGACCTGCTTGCGGGCATCCGTGATGCTTGACCGCTTCAGCGGCAGCACTCGCCAGCCGTGAGTGTTCGCGTGGGCGAGCAACTTCGCGTCGGGGTTCACCACGACCCGGTTGCCGACCATCGTCAGTAGCGGGATGTCGTTGCTCGAATCGGAGTAGGCCCAGCACTGAGCCAGATCGGCCCGCTTCTGCTCGGCGAACAGTCGCGCCACTGTGGCCTTCTCGTCGCCGTGCAGCACTGGGCCGTCGAGTTCGCCTGTGAACACGCCCTCGAGCGCCTGCACCTTGGTGCCCAGGGCGCCGGTGAGGCCGAGCCGCTCGGCGATCACCTGAGCGACGATCTCGGGAGTCGCCGTGATCAGCCACACCTCGTGGCCCTGGGCGAGGTGCTCACGCGTGAGCGCGACGGTCTCCGGCCAGAGGTTGGGCAGGATGTCCTTCTCGTAGATGTCGTTGGCGAGCATGACGAGGGCCTCTTCGGTGTGACCGCCGACCAGGCCGAGCGCTCGCTCCTTGGCGTGCGCCAGGTGCTGCCGGTTCTCGCCGACGGCAAGGAATCGGAACTGGTGCCAGGCGAACACCGCAATGTCGCGGAACGAGATCAGCCGGCGACGCCACGCCTCGCGACCCACATAGAAGACGCTCGCGCCACGCATGAGCGTGTTGTCGACGTCGAAGAAGGCCACGATGGGCCCCGGGGTCGGGGTGCGCCGCGCTGCATCAGACATCGCGATTAGTCTATGGTCGTGCCCGACGTACGCCTCACCCTGCTGTCCAAGCCGGGGTGTCACCTGTGCGATACGGCGCGGGATGCCGTGACCGAGGTCATCGCGCAGCTCGGCGCTGTGGCATCCGCAGTCACCGTCGAGGAGCTGTCGATCCTCGATGACCCGGAGCTGAACGAGCGCTACTGGGACGAGATTCCCGTGGTGCTGGTCAACGGGCGCGTGCACACCATCTGGCGCGTCGACCCGGCGCGCCTGACCCGAGCCCTCGAGGAGGCAATTCAATGATCCGACACGTGGTGATGTGGAAGCTCAGCGCGACCGACGCGCCCGCCAAAGCCGCGGCGATCGCGGCGATCGCCGGTGCCCTTGAGCCGCTTGTCGGCGTCGTCCCTGGGTTGCAGAGCCTCATGGTGCGGCCGAACGTCGCCTATCTGGAGACCAACTACGACGCGATTCTCGTCAGCGACTTCGACTCCGTCGAGGCGCTCGAGCAGTATCAGGTGCACCCGGCGCATGTCGAGGCTGCTGCGGTGCCGAGGTCGCACGCGGCATCGCGCGTGACGGTGGACTTCGAGGTTTAGCCCGCGGCCTTCTGGGTCTCGATCGGACCGGTGAGGCTCTTGGCGAGCTTGTCGCGCTCGGCGCTGAGCGAGGCGAGGGTGGTCGCTTCGAGGCCAGGCTCGAGCACATCGGCGAAGGGGTTGCCCAGACCGCTCTTCGCGTGAACGGCCTCGGCGTAGGCGGTCGCAGCTGCGGCCACCCGAGCGCTTGCGCGCTGCGATTTCTTCAGTGACACAGTGCGGCCGCCCACGGCCTCGGCGTGCTTGTTCAGGGCCTTCTTCAGGTCCTTGAGTGCTGCATCGATCTTCTTGGACATGGGGACATCATGCCCCATCCAGATGAACGTCCGGAAGTGAGGTCAGCTCTCGTCGACGACGGCGGCGTCGGGAGCGTTCTTGCGCACCGACTCGATTCCGTTCTGAGCGCCCGACTTGCTGGCGTACCCCTCGGACATCGCGATGATCTCCCCATTTCCAGCCTTGAGGACGAAGCGGAACTCGCCCTTCTTGTCCTTGGAGATAACGAACTTTCCAGCCATGGATGGCCCCTTTCGCAGTTGCGGTTGCTTGAGGGTCAGCCTAGGGCGCTAGGGCAGCAGGCGGGTAGGTCCACGGAACAGATACGTGGTCTCGCGCAGGTTCGGCAGGTGCAGCATGAGCATCAGCACCCGGCTGAGCCCCATGCCGAAGCCACCGTGCGGGGGAACACCGTAGCGGAAGAAGTCGAGGTAGAAGCCGAGCTCCTCGGGGTCGAGCCCCTTGTCGCGAGCCTGTGCCTCCAAGATCTCGATGCGGTGCTCGCGCTGTGCTCCGGTGGAGATCTCGACGCCGTTGAAGATGAGGTCGTAGCTGTTGGTCAGCGACGCGTCATCCGCGTGCCTCATGTGGTAGAACGGCCGGATGCTGGAGGCGTAGTCCGTGAGGAACACGAACTCGTGGTCGAACGTCTCCTTGACGTAGGCGGCGATCTGGCGCTCGCCCTCCGGGTCCATGTCGTCGTCGTGGCGGGGCACCTCGTAGCCGCGCTCGGCCACGATGCGCTTCGCTTCGGCGAGCGGGATGCGCGGGAACGGCACCGTGGGTACGGTCACCTCGACCCCGAACAGGGCCTGGATCTCGTCGCCGTGCTTCGCCTTGACTGCCGCGAAGCCAGCCACCAGCAGCTCCTCGTGCAGCTTCATGACGTCTTCGTGGGAGTCGATCCAGCTGATCTCGCTGTCGACGCTGGTGAACTCGGTGGCGTGGCGGCTCGTGAAGCTCGGGTCGGCGCGGAACGCGGGGCCGACCTCGAAGATCTTGCCGAAGCCGGCCGGCTGGGCCATCTGCTTGAAGAACTGCGGGCTCTGCGACAGGTAGGCCTTGGTGTCGAAGTACTCGACCTCGAACAGCTCGGCCTTGGATTCGCTCGCGCTGGCCATGAGTTTGGGAGTGTGCAGCTCGATGAAGTCGTGCTCGACCCAGTAGGTGCGCCAGGCGTGCTCGAGGGTGGTCTGGATGCGGAAGATCAGGTTGTTCTTCGGCTGGCGCAGGTCGAGGAAGCGCCAGTCCATGCGCTTGTCGACGCCGGTGTCGTCGGCGATGGGCGTCTCGGGGTTGGCTGCGGCGGCGATCTCGAGTGCCTCGAGCTTGATCTCCACCCCGCCGAGCTTCACGCGCTCATCGTGCTTGAGCTCACCCGTCGCGGTGAGGAAGGTGCCCTGGGCGAGACCCGAGATGGTGTCACTGAGTTCGTCGGCGATGGTGTTGCCGTCGGCGTCGGATGCACGAGGGTTCACCAACTGCACAGCACCGGACTCGTCGCGGAGCACGACGAACTGCACCTTCTTCTGGTCGCGCACCGTATCGACCCACCCCGACACGGAGACGGGTCCGTCGGTTGCGGCGAGCAGGTTCTTGATCAGGGTGCGTTCGGTCACCCCCAGAGTTTAGTTGCGTGGCGAGTAGACATCTTTGCGATGTCCGAGAGTAACCACCACAACAAGCAGTACGTCGTCGCGGATCGTGTAGATGATCCGATAGTCGCCCACCCGAACGCGGAGGCCATCACGGCCTTGAAGTGCTCGTGCGCCGGGCGGACGGGGGTTCTCTCCCAGCAGGGCGATCGCCCCCTGGATTCTGGCGCGATCCTTGCGCTCGATGGCGCGCAGAGCCTTGATCGCCGCCGGACGCAGCTCGATGCGGTAGCCGCTCACGTCCAGCCGAGGTCTGCCTTGACCTGAGCCCAGGGAATGCTGTCGCCTTCCTCCGCCATTGCCTCGTCAAATGCGGCGACGTCTTCCACTTCTTCCAGCGCGTCCATCATGCGCTCATACTGCTCGGGGCTCAGCACCACTGCCTCGAGTTTTCCACGGCGCTCAAGAAAGACCGCCTCGGTGCGCGCCCGATCGATCAATTCGGGGAGGCGGCCGCGGGCGTCCGTCACGCTGATCTTCGACACTTCTCCAATGTACATGTGATGTTGTCGAATGTACATTACGGCGCCAGCGGGCTCGATGGCGAGCCGTAGAATCGAGGGGTGCCCGCCGACCTCATCCATCTCGTGCGCCACGGTGAGGTTCACAACCCCGAGGGCGTTCTCTACGGTCGCATCCCGGGCTACCACCTGAGCGAACTGGGCCACCGCATGGCGGATGCCGCGGCGGCGAGTCTGGCGGGGCATCCGGTCACCCGTCTCTACGCCAGCCCACTCCAGCGTGCACAGGAGTCCGCCGCCCCCTGGTCGGAGCGTTTCGGGCTACCGATCACGACCGACGATCGCCTCATCGAGCCGCACAACTGGTTCGAGGGCAAGAAGATGCGCGAGGCGTTGAAGCGCCCCTCCGGCTGGATCCAGCTGCGCAATCCCATGAAGCCAAGTTGGGGCGAGCCGTTCATCAGCGTGCGCGACCGCATGCTCGCGGTCGTCACCGACGCGTGGCGCGACACCGACAGTGGCGAGGCCGTGCTCGTCAGCCACCAGATGCCGATCGTCATGGTGGCCCGCGCCGTCAAGGATCTGCGCCTGCCGCACGACCCGCGCGATCGGCGCTGCGCGCTCTCCAGCATCACGACGCTCGAGCGTCGGGGCGATGCCTTCGTCGAGGTCAACTATCAGGAACCTGCGAAAGACTTAGGGCAAGCAGCAATCGACTTGGGAGCAGTGTGAGGTTCCGACTTCTTGCGGCGGCCGGAGCTCTCGTGCTCGTCCTCTCGGGGTGCACCAACGATCCGCTCGCCGAGCAGTACGCCAGCGGTTCCGGGCAGGGGTACATCTCCGGAGATGGAGCGATCACCGAGATCCCGGCCAGCCAGCGTGATGCGCCCATCGTGTTCTCGGGGGTCGACGAGACCGGCGCCACCGTCAGCAGCGACGACTTCGCCGGCTCGGTCTACGTCGTGAACTTCTGGTACGCCGCGTGCGGTCCTTGCCGCGCTGAGGCGCCCGACCTCAAGGCGCTGAGCGAGCAGTACGCGGACGTGCCGTTCCTCGGTGTCAACGTCTCCGACTCCCCGGATGTCGCGGCCACCTTCACGACCAAGAACGGGCTCGGCTACCCCTCGATCATCGACGCCAATACCGCGACCGTGCAGCTGGCCTTCGCGGGTGCCGTCGCGCCCAACGCCGTTCCCACGACGCTCGTGGTGGACCGCGAGGGACGGGTCGCCGCACGCATCAGCGGGCTCATCCGCGACAAGAGCATCCTCGCCGCGATGATCGACACCGTCGTCGCCGAGAAGCAGTAGCGGCACCCCCGTGGACCCGATCGGCCAACTCGTCTTCGGCGGCAGCCTCGCCCTTGCTCTGCCGGTGGCGGTGCTGGCCGGACTCGTGTCTTTCGCGTCGCCGTGCGTGCTGCCGCTGGTTCCGAGCTACCTCGCCTATGTGGGCGGGTTCACGGGCGACGGCGAGAAGCAGGATCGCGCGCGGCTGCTCACGGGCGTCGCCCTCTTCATACTCGGATTCAGCGTCGTCTTCGTGACCCTCGGAGTGCTGTTCGGCACCGCCGGGTTGCTGCTGCGTCCTTGGCTCGACCTGATCCTTCGGATAGCCGGCGTGCTGGTGATCATCATGGGCCTGGTGTTCATCGGCCAGGTCACGTTCCTGCAGCGCACCATCCGCCCGCAGTGGAAGGTCGCGACCGGGCTGGCCGGCGCCCCCCTGCTCGGCATCGTCTTCGCGCTCGGCTGGGCGCCCTGCATCGGTCCGACCCTCACCGCGGTCTACGCCATCGCGCTCGACGGCGGCGATCCGTGGCGAGGTGCGCTGCTCGCGATCGCGTACTGCATCGGCTTGGGCATCCCGTTCCTGCTGGTGGCCCTCGGCCTCGGCTGGGTCACTGGGTCGGTCGCCTGGCTGAAGCGGCACATCCGGGTGATCAACATCATCGGCGGTTCGCTGCTCATCGCGATCGGAGTGCTCATGGTCTCGGGCCTCTGGCGCGTCTTCATCTCCAACTTGGGATCGGTGATCAATGGCTACGTCCCGGCCCTCTGATTCGAACGGTGCGGCGTCGAACGACCCCGCGCGGCCCTCTGATCACATCGATCAGGATGCCCCGGCCGTCGAATCGAGCGGCGACGGCATCGTGCAGCCGCGCCTGGGCGTGGTCGGCTATCTGCGCTTCTTCTGGCGGCAGCTCACGAGCATGCGCACGGCGCTGTTCCTGCTGTTGCTGCTCGCGATCGCCGCCATCCCGGGGTCGCTCGTGCCGCAGGTCAGTTCAGACCCCAACGGCGTGATCCAGTACAAGGCGGCGAACCCGACTCTCGCCCCCGTGCTCGACGCTCTGGGCATCTTCAACACCTACACCTCGGTGTGGTTCTCGGCGATCTACCTGCTGCTGTTCGTCTCGCTCATCGGCTGCGTCATCCCGCGCACCAGGCACCACCTCAATGCGCTGCGCGCGAAGCCGCCGGCCACGCCGGCCCGACTCGCTCGCCTCGAGGGCTTCACCACCCGCGATACGACGGTGGATGCCGCGACTGCCGTAGCGGCCGCTGAGGCGGTACTGCGCAAGCAGGGTTACCGCACCGAGCTGTACCCGGCAGGCTCAGGGCAGGCGGCCACCTCGGTCAGCGCAGAGCGCGGATACCTGCGCGAGACCGGCAACCTGGTGTTCCACACCGCGCTCATCGGAGTGCTGGTGAGTGTCGGCATCGGCGGTGGGTTCGGCTTCACCGGCCAGCGCGTCGTGGTGGAAGGTCAGGCCTTCGTCAACTCCCTCGCCAGCTACGACTCGTTCAACCCGGGGCGCTTCTTCAGCGAATCCGAGCTGGAGCCGTTCACCATCGTGCTCGACAGCTTCGATGTCAGCTACGAGGAGCAGAACCTCAAGGCCCTCGGGCAGGCCGTCGACTTCACCGCCAACGTGACGACAACCCTGCGCGGGCAGGAACCGGCGCCGGCGACCATCAAGGTCAACGAGCCCCTCTCGATCGGCGGCACGCAGGTCTACCTTCTCGGCAACGGATACGCGCCGGTGGTGACGGTGCGCGATCCCGAGGGCGCCGTCGTCTTCTCGCAGCCCGTCGCTTTCCTGCCCCAGGATGCCAACCTGACCAGCCTCGGCATCATCAAGGTGCCCGACGGCCTGAGCGAGCAGCTGGGTATGCGGGGCTTCCTCTACCCGACCGCGGTGGCACTGCCATCGGGGGCGCTCACCTCGAACTACCCCGACCTGCTCAACCCGATCCTCACCCTCGAGGTGTACCAGGGCGATCTGGGGCTCGACAACGGGCAGGGCGTGAACGCGTACTCGCTCAACACCGATTCGCTCACCCAGATCGCCGGGCGCAAGTCGGACGCGCCCACGATCGAACTCAGCCCCGGAGACAAGGTCGACCTCCCGGGGGACCTGGGAAGCATCGAACTCGAGTCGATTCCGCGTTTCGTGTCGCTCGACGTGCACCACGACCCGTCGCAGCTGTGGGTGCTGATCTTCTCGGCGCTCGTTGTCGCAGGACTGGTCACCAGCCTGTTCATTCCGCGTCGTCGCATGTGGGTGAAGGCCGTAACCACCAAAGACGGTGTCACGCTGGAGTACGCCGGACTCGCCCGGGGCGACGACCCCACACTCACCGCTGCGGTGGCCGACCTGGCCGACCGGCACATCGAACAACTCAAGGCTTAGGGTGGAACCGTGACCGAGACTCTCGTGATGTACATGCGTCTGGCCCTGTACTCGGCCATGGCGGTCTACACGCTGGCCTTCATCCTCTTCACCGTCGATCTTGCGCGCCGGTCGGCCGCGGCCCCGGTGGCGGCGACCGTCGGGAGCAAGGCGGTTGCGGCATCCGGAACCACCGCCCTTCTGGAGAAGACGGATGCCCCGGCATCCGTCGGGCGCAGCACCCCCCGCTACCTGCGCGCGGCCATGGCGCTCACCGTCATCGCCTGGGTTCTGCACGTCACGGCTGCGATCCTGCGCGGACTCGCCGCCGGCCGCGTGCCGTGGGCCAACATGTTCGAGTTCACGCTCACGGCGACGGCGATCATCGTCGGGGTGTTCCTCGCGGTGCAGTTCTGGCAGGATCTGCGCTTCCTCGGCGCGTTCATCTCCGGCTTCGTGCTGATCGCTCTGGGAGTTGCGACGGTCAACTTCTACGTCGACGTCGTGCCGCTTCCGCCGGCACTGCAGTCGGCGTGGCTGGTCATCCACGTGTTCGTCGCGACCCTGGGTACCGGGTTCTTCGCTCTCGGCGCCGGGCTGTCGATCGTGCAGCTGCTCAAGGAGCGTCGCGCGGTCGGCAAGCTACAGAAGGCGAGGTTCCTCGATACGTTGCCCGAACCCGAGAAGCTCGAGAACATGGCCTACCGGCTCATCGTCGTCGGGTTCGTGCTGTGGACCTTCACGCTCATCGCCGGCGCCATCTGGGCCTCACGGGCGTGGGGCCGCTACTGGGGCTGGGACACGAAGGAGGTCTGGACCTTCATCATCTGGACGATCTTCGCCGGCTACATCCACGCGAGGGCGACCCGCGGATGGCGCGGCTCGCGCAGCGCCTGGCTCGCGATCATCGGCTTCAGCGCCGTGCTCTTCAACTTCACGATCGTGAACCTGTTCTTCAAGGGGCTGCACGCGTACAGCGGGCTGTAGTGCCCCAGGCCGGTTGAGTAGCGCCGGAGGCGCGTATCGAAACCCACCCGCGTTGGCCGGTTGAGTAGCGCCGAAGGCGCGTATCGAAACCCACCCGCGTTGGCTGGTTGAGTAGCGCCGAAGGCGCGTATCGAAACCCACCCGCGTTGGCCGGTTGAGTAGTCCGCGCAGCGGACGTATCGAAACCCACACGCTTGGCTGGTTGAGTAGTCCGCGCAGCGGACGTATCGAAACCCACATCCACAACTCTGTCCCGGGCCGAACCATCGATGACTGCCCTAACGCACACTCCCTGCATGTCCTACGTCTACATTTTGCGCTGCTCCGACGGCTCGTACTACGTGGGCAGTACCCGCGATCTCGACAATCGGATGTGGCAGCACTCGACCGGAGCGGGTTGCAGATACACCAGTACGCGACTGCCCATCGAGCTCGTCTTCGCCCAGGAGTACGACCGAATCGATGACGCGTACGAGCGGGAGAAGCAGATTCAAGGATGGTCGCGCAAGAAACGGGAGGCGCTGATCGCTGGGGCGTACGGCTGGCTGCCGGAGCTGAGCCGGAAGGACTTCAGTAGGTAAGGGTTTCGATACGCGGCCTTGCCGCTACTCAACCCGCCTGGGGCGGTTTCGATACGCGGCCTTGCCGCTACTCAACCCGCCTGGGGCGGTTTCGATACGCGGCTGTGCCGCTACTCAACCCGCCTGGGGCGCTAGGAGCGCGTGGCAGCGCTCGAGGCGGGCGCGCCACCACAGCGTGCGATCCTGAGTGGCGGCGTGGCGGGCCAGTAGCTCGGCCGTGGGCACCACGCGGCGCACGGGCAGCTCGCCGTCGCGCGGGGTGAGCGGGGCATCCGTCACGTCGGCGGCCAGCAGGGCCGCGGTGGCGAGCCCGCAGTCGAACTCCAGCTCGGGGATCGCGGCGGCGAGGTGCAGCCCCATCGAGATGCCCACCGACGTGTCGAGGGCGCTCGAGACGACGACCGGCAGCCCGGCCTCGGCGATGAGCGCGAGGGCAGCCGAGATACCGCCGAGCGGCTGGGCCTTGACCACGAGGATGTCCGCAGCCCCGGCGCGCGCGACCGCCAGCGGATCCTCCGCCTTGCGCACGCTCTCGTCGGCCGCGATCGGGATCCCCATGTACTTCACCCGCCGTCGCACCTGGGCGAGCTCGTCGACCGTCGCGCACGGCTGCTCGACGTACTCCAGGTCGAACTCAGCGAAGGCGTGGATGGCGTGCTCCGCCTCGTCCATGTTCCAGCCGCCGTTGGCGTCGACGCGGATGCGACCCTCGGCACCCAGCGCTGCCCGCACCGCGGCGACGCGTGCCGTGTCATCCGCGAGGCTCTGGCCCGGCTCGGCCACCTTGATCTTGACCGTGCGGCACCCGGGGAACCTGGCCAGCACGGCCGGCACCTCGTCGGCGGTCACAGCCGGCATGGTCGCGTTCACGCGGATCGTGTCGCGCAGCGCAGGGGGCGTCGGGTTCCAGCCGAAGTCGATGGCGGCGGCCAGCCAGGCGGATGCCTCGGCGTCGCCGTACTCGGTGAAGGGCGAGAACTCGGTCCACCCCTCGGGGCCTTCGATGAGCATGGCCTCGCGCACATCGATTCCCCGGAACCGCGAGGTCAGCGGCAGGCTCACGACGTGAGCGGTGGCGAGCAGGTCGGTCACGGTGGGGCGCATTGCCCCAGTCTGGCAAGGTGCGGGTCGGTTAGGGTGATTCTCGTGGCCGATCCGGGTGAAGTGGAGAGAGTTCCGCTCAAGGTCGTGCCGATCTTCATCGATGAGCCTGTGGTGCCCGAGCCCATCGAGACACCGGATGCCCCGCCTCCAGCCCCGCGCCGCAAGACCGCACTGCTGGGCGCAACCGCCCTCGCAGCCGCCGTCATCGCGGGGGTTCTGCAGGGCGTGGCGATTGCCGCGGCGACGGGTGGGGATTACTTCGCCGCAACCGTGCTCGGCTACCTGAGCATCGGGTTGGCGGTTCTCGCGGTCGTGGGCGGCGTGGTGGCGATCATCCTCGATCGCGGGCGGAGGCTGGGTATCGCCGCTGTGGCGCTGGGGGTGCTGGCGAATCCCTTCGTTCTGCTGATCCTCTTCCAACTGTTTGGCACCCTGACGACCTGACGGGAATAGATTCCGTTTCTATGCGTTTGCATGGATAACGAATTCCGGAAAGGAACTTTGATCATGACCGTCATGACACAGGGTCTGCACCACGTGACCGCGATCGCGGGCGCCCCGCAGCGCAACATCGACTTCTACATCACCGGCCTCGGGCTGCGGCTCGTGAAGAAGACCGTCAACTTCGACGACCCCGGCACCTACCACCTGTACTACGGCGACGAGGCGGGCCGCCCCGGCTCGCTCATCACGTTCTTCCCGTGGCGCGGCATCCAGCAGGGTCGCGTCGGGGCAGGGCAGTCGACCTCGACCGCCTTCTCCGTTCCCGCCGGCAGCCTCGGCTGGTGGACCGAGCACTTCGCGAAGATCGGCGCCGAATCCCGCATCACGTCCGAGTCCAGTTCGGAGGAGCGGCTGCTGGTGAGCGACCCGGACGGTCTGCAGATCGAGCTGGTCGCGTCATCCGTCACCGACCCCCGCGACCCGTGGGACTCGGCCAGCGTGCCCGCCGAGTACGCGATCCGCGGACAGCACTCCTCGGTGCTGACGGTGCGCCACCCCGAGCAGACCATCGCGCTGCTCACCAACGACCTGGGGCTCACGATCGTCGACGAGTCGGCCAGTCGCACTCGCCTCGCCGCGGGTGACGGCTCCGCTGGGACGATCGTCGACGTGATCGGGTCCTCGCTCGCGCCCGATGGGCTCGGGGCTGGCGGAACCGTGCACCACATCGCATTCAGGGTGCCCGACCACGCGACGCAGGCCGCGTGGCGCGAGGAGCTCGTCGGTAAGGGCCACCAGGTGACGGGCATCCTCGATCGCCAGTACTTCACCTCGATCTACTTCCGCGAGCCGGGTGGCGTGCTGTTCGAGATCGCAACCGACACCCCCGGATTCGACATCGACGAGCCGCTGCTCGAGCTGGGTCGCTCCCTCAAGCTGCCGCCGTGGCTCGAGCCGAGCCGCGAGCAGATCGAGCACTCCGTGGCGCAGATCACCCTGCCCGAGGAGAACAACCCCGCGCTGGGTGCGGCATGAGCCTGGCCGACTGGCCGCACCTGTTCGTGGCGGGCGACCCCGGTTCTCCGGTGATCGTCGCCCTCCACGGCACGGGCGGCACCGAGAATGACGGCGTCGCGCTGGCGCGGGAGATCGCGCCGGGCTTCGCCGTGCTGGCGCCCAGGGGTCGGGTGAGCGAGCAGGGCATGAATCGCTGGTTCCGCCGGCTCGTTGAGGGGGTGTTCGATGTCGACGACGTCGAAGCCCGCGCCGACGAGTTGGCCGCCTTCGTGGCCGAAGCGGCGGCCGAGTACGACCTGTCGGGCCGGATGCTCGTGGTGGCCGGCTTCTCCAACGGAGCGAACATGGCGCTCGCCACCGCGATCCGCCATCCTCAGTTACTGACGAGGGCCATCGGATTCTCGGGGATGTACCCGTTCGCGGACCGCACCCCGAGCGACTCGCTGGCCGGCCTCGAGGTGCTGTTGCTCAACGGCCACCACGACCCGATGGCGCCCCGCGCGAGCGTCGACCGCCTGCACACCGTGCTCACCGGCCTCGGGGCCGAGTCGACTCGCGAGGAGCGAGCCGGCGGGCACGGCATCTCGGCAGCAGAGCTCGAGACCGCCCGGGAGTGGCTCGCCGCCCACGCCTGAAGCCACACCGCCGCCCCCGGCTGTACCGTTGTACGGACGCCGAGGGCGGCAGGAAGCGGGGGCTCCATGCGGGGATTGCGAGTCGTCGACTCGGCAGACGTGACCGAAGTGTTCGACGCACTCCGGGACGCGCTCGCCGGGGACGGACCGGCCATCCTGCCCCGGTGGTCGAGCCCGTCGAGACCGGACGACATCTCGACTTCGCTCGATGACCGCACCATCGAGCAGCGCGTGGCCGTCGTCGTCGAGACGAGCGGCTCCACCGCGCGACCCAAGCGTGTGATGCTCAGCGCCGATGCGCTGTTGGCGAGCGCAGCGGCATCCGAAACCGCACTGGGCGCCTCGGGTCAGTGGCTGCTCGCGCTGCCCACCCACTACATCGCCGGGCTGGCGGTTCTGGTGCGATCGCTCGCAGCGGGCACGGACCCGGTCGTGCTCGATCCCCGCGGGTTCACCCCGGAGGCGTTCGTCGCCGCCGCGGCCCGCCTCGATCACCCCACGAGGTTCGTCTCGCTCGTGCCGGCCCAATTCGCCCGCCTGATGGCGTCGGATGCCGCGGTCGACGCCCTGCGCGGATTCGAGGGCATTCTCGTCGGCGGCCAATCCACTCCCGTCGCCCTGGCGGCGGCCGCAGTGGACAAGGGCCTGCGGCTGACCCGCACCTACGGCGCATCGGAGACCTGCGGCGGCTGCGTCTACAACGGCGTACCCATCGGCAACACCGAGATCGCGATCGTCGACGGTCGCATCGAACTGTCGGGCAGCGTCATCGCCGAGGGCTACCTCGACGACCCCCGGCGCACGGCCTTCTCCTTTCCCGAGCACGACGGCCGCCGTTGGTACCGCACGGATGACACGGGCGCGATGCACCACGGCCGCCTCGCGGTCACCGGCCGCATCGACGACGTCATCATCTCCGGCGGCATCAAGGTCTCGCTGGCCGAGGTCGAGTCGGTGGTGCGGGATCAGCTGGGGCTTGCCGAATCCGTGGTAGTGGCCGCGCCGCATCCCGAGTGGGGCGAGGTGCCTGTCGTGGTCGGCACGACCAGCATGGGGCTGAAGGAACTGCGCCGCGAGGTGGCGCTGCGCCTGGGCCCCGCCGCGTCGCCCGACCGAATGCTGCTGGTCGACGAGCTTCCGCTGCTGCCGTCGGGCAAACCGGACCGCCTCGCCATCGCGGCGCTCGCACTGAAACAGCCGGGCCTGACGCAGTAGTCTTCCTGTCGTGGCGAATCCCCGGCAGCAGCGCATCAACCCGAAGTCCGTACCCGCTCCCAGCGTGGCATCCCAGCTGAAGGCCGAGAAGGCCCGGCAGCAGGCGGCCCAGAAGGGCAAGAAGAAGTCAGGACGGCCCGGACTCCCGCCCGGGGTCGCGTCGGTGCGCAAGGCGACGCTGGGCGACTGGATCGGCGGGATGCGGCTGCAGACACTGCCGCTCGCCATCGCGCCCGTCGCCCTCGGTACCGCCACCGCGTACGTGCTCCCGCACGAGGAGACCGGCGACGGCTGGCACTGGCTGCGAGCCCTCGCGTGTCTGGCCGTCGCGGTGTTCCTGCAGATCGGCGTGAACTTCGCCAACGACTACTCCGACGGGGTGCGCGGCACCGACAAGTTCCGTTCCGGCCCGAAGCGGTTGACGGCCTCTGGCGCGGCCAAGCCGCGCACGGTGCTGACCGTCGCGCTCGTCTTCTTCGCGCTCGCCGCGGCCGCGGGGCTCGTGATCGTCTGGCGCACCGGCTACTGGTGGCTGATCGCAGTCGGTGCGGTGTGCATCCTCGCCGCCTGGTTCTACACCGGCGGCAAGCGGCCGTACGGCTATGCGGGCCTGGGCGAGCTCTTCGTCTTCGTGTTCTTCGGCATCGTGGCGACCGCCGGCACCACCTTCGTGCTCGCGGGAACGGTGACCGTCGAGAGCTGGCTGGCCGGTGCGGCGGCGGGCTTCATCGCCTGCGCGGTGCTCATGGTCAACAACATCCGCGATCTCGCACAGGACAAGCTGGCGGGCAAGCGCACCCTCGCTGTGCGTCTGGGCGACCGTCCGGCCCGAATCGCCTACGCGGTGCTGTTGCTGCTGCCGTTCGTCATCCTCGTGTTCTTCACGCTCTTCTACGCCAACGCCTACCTGGTCTACTTCGCGCTGCTGGCCGCGGTGCCCGCCGCGGGCATCACGTTGAGCGCCAAGACCGCACCTGAGCTGGTGCTCGCTCTGCGTCTCACTGCGCTGACGGCCCTGCTCTACGGTCTCGGACTCGGCTGGGCGATCGCCTTCTAGAGTTCCGCGTCTTCGGCGATCTGGTCGGCATCCTTGGTGGTGCGCGACCGGCGGTCCGCGATGTCGAGTGCGACGGCATCGCGCAGCTTGCCGAAGAAGATGTACGCCACGCACAGCCCGATGACGGCGGCGACGATGGCGGCCAGCCACCACGGCACACCCACGATCAGCAGCACCGCCAGCGCGATCGCGAACACGCCGACCCGCACGAGACTGTAGAGCACCCAAGGTTTCACTCTGCCAGTGTAGGCAGCGCGCTGGAGCTCAGCGTGCGCGCCTAGAATTGGCACATGGGACGGCTGCTGATCTTCTTCGTTGCGGCATTCATCCTCGACGTCTTCGCCCTCATCGACCTGATCCTCATCGATCGCCGTCGGGTGCGGGCGTTCCCCAAGATCGTCTGGGGAATCATCATCGTGCTGGTGCCGTTCGTCGGCGCGCTGCTGTGGTTCTTCGTCGGTCACGGGTGGGGCAGTCGCGGCGGCGAGCGCCGTACGATCGCCCCCGATGACGACCCCAGTTTTCTGAAGAACCTCCGACGCGATGAGGACCAGGACGAGCGCATCCGCCGCCTGGAGCAGGAACTCGCCGACCTCGACGATGACCCCCCGACCACCTGAGTCGCCCGCCACGGCGTTCGCTGTGGCGTTGCTCGAGGAGTTCCATCGGCTCGGCGTGCGCGACATCGTGCTCGGACCGGGCTCGCGATCGCAGGCACTGGCGCTGGCCGCCGCCGAGTTCGAACGCCTGGGAATGATCCGACTGCGGGTGCGCATCGACGAGCGGGTCGGCGGATTCCTCGCCCTCGGTATCGCCGTGGAGACCGGCAGGCCGGTCATCCTGATCACCACTTCCGGCACGGCGGTCGGCAACCTGCACCCGGCCGTGCTCGAGGCGCATCACTCGGGCGTGCCGCTCATCGTCATCACCGCTGACCGCCCCGAGTCGTTGCGCGGTGTCGGGTCGAACCAGACGACCGAGCAGCCGGGGATCTTCAGCTCCGCGGTGCGTCGTTCGTGGGACGTCGCTCCTCCGAACGGCTCCGCGGGCGAGACGGATGCCGCGGCCGCCCTCGCGCGCGATGCCCTGGCAGCGGCATCCGGCCCCGTGCATCTCAACCTCGCGTTCGCCGAGCCCCTCTCCTCGCCGTTCACGCTGGCGGAACGCCCGCTGCCCGAGCCCGTGTCGGTAGTCGAGCTGCCGGTCGCTGAGGCTCTCGAAGCGGCCCCTTCGAGTGCCTCAGGGACCGTCGGCCTTCAGCTGTCAGCGGTTCCCGGCACCGTAGTCGTCGCTGGCACGGGCGCTGGCCCCCGCGCCGAGGAGGTCGCCCGCGAGCTCGGCGCGCCGCTGCTCGCGGAGATCGCCAGCGGTGCGCACTTCGGTCCGCAGCTCGTCGTCGCCTACCGCGAGCTGCTGAACACCGCCAACTTCGGCGACCGGGTGCAGCGCGTCATCGTGTTCGGACATCCCACCCTCAGCCGCGAGGTTCCGGCGCTCATCCAGCGCCAGGGGGTCGAGACCATCGTCGTGCGCGGCGCGAGCGCGGAGGACTACAACCCGGGGCGCCGGGTGGGCACGTTCGCCGATTCCGTGAGCGTCGTGGGTGAGCCGGATGCCCGTTCCTGGTCGGGCCGGTGGGTCGCGGCATCCCGGGCACTGATCGAGGACATCGACGTGGCACCGGACATCACAGCCGACCTGGGAGCTCATGCCAAAGCCGAGCTTGCCGCCGTGCGCGCTCCCGTCACCCGACGGGCGCTGGTTGAGGCGGTCTGGCGCGCGACGTGGCCGAAGGATCGGCTGGTGCTCGGGGCTTCGCGGCTCATCCGCGAGGCCGACAAGGTGCTGCCTGGCAAGCGCGTTCCCGTGCACGCGAACCGCGGTCTGGCGGGTATCGACGGCACGATCTCGACGGCTCTGGGCATGGCGCTCGCGAGCCAGGCGGAGGGTGCCGAGGGCACGACTCGCGTACTGGTCGGCGATCTCACGTTCCTGCACGATGTCGGCGCGCTGTTGTTCGGGGTCGGCGAGGTGCGGCCGCGCATCCAAGTGATCGTGGGCAACGACAACGGCGGTACGATCTTCGACGGTCTCGAGGTGGCGCAGTCGGCTGGTCCCGGGTACGACCGCGTGCTGCTCACCCCGCAGGTGGTGGACATCCCGAAGCTCGCCGAGGCCTACGGGTGGGACTACCTGCGCGTCGAGACCCGGGGCGCCCTGGATCAGGCGCTGACGGCGTCCCTTCGCCCGGTCATCGTGGAAGTGCCGCTGCCGCGCGAGTAGGTTGGGGCGCATGAGCACTGTTCCCCTCAAGCCGGTCACCGCCGATTTCGTCCTGGCTGACGTCGACACCTCCTCGCACCCGGGCGTCGACAAGAAGTCGGCCGAGAAGGAGTTGCTCAGCAACCACGACACTCTCGCCGACCTGCAGGAGCGTCTGTTCGCCGAGAGCAAGTTTGGCGGCACCCGCAGTGTGCTGCTCGTGCTGCAGGCGATGGACACGGCAGGCAAGGGCGGCATCATCCGGCATGTGGTCGGCGGTATCGATCCGCAGGGTGTGCACATTCACGCGTTCAAGGCGCCCACCGAGGAGGAGCGCAAGCACGACTTCCTGTGGCGGGTGCGCCCGCAGCTACCGACGCCCGGCATCATCGGGGTGTTCGACCGCTCCCACTACGAAGACGTGCTCATTCACCGGGTGCGGGGGTTCTCGACGCCCGAGGCGATCGAGGAGCGCTACGGCATCATCACCGATTTCGAGAGCGAGGTGGCGGCGGCCGGCACCGCGATCATCAAGGTCATGTTGCACATCTCGTCGGCCGAGCAGAAGGCGCGGCTCAGCCAGCGCCTCGACCGGGCCGACAAGAACTGGAAGTACAACCCCGGCGACGTCGACGAGCGCAAGCTCTGGCCCGCCTATCAGGAGGCGTATCAGATCGCCCTGACCCGCACGTCGACTCCGGATGCGCCGTGGTACGTCGTGCCCGCCGACAACAAGTGGTACGCGCGCTGGGCCGTGCAAGGTCTGCTGCTCGAGGCTCTGCAGAAACTCGACCCCCAGTGGCCGAGCGTCGACTACGACGTCGAAGCCGAGAAGGCGCGGCTCGCTGCGACCTGACCCGGCCGGTTGAGTAGCGGGCGCGAGCCCGCGTATCGAAACCTGACTCCGCCGGTGGTTTCGATACGCGCTGCGCGCTACTCAACCAGCCTGGCCAAAGGCCTCCACGATGGGCCGGAACTTCAGCTCGGTCTCCGCGAGCTCCTTCGCGGGCTCCGAGTCGGCGACGATGCCGGCACCCGCCCACGCGGTGATGTGCCCGTCGTCATCGATGAGTGCGCAGCGGAGCGCGATCGCCCATTCGCCGTCACCCGCGGCATCCACCCAGCCGACCGGGCCGGCGTAGCGACCGCGGTCGAAGGGCTCGAGTTCGGTGATCAGTTCGAGCGCGACGTCGGTGGGGGTGCCCGCGACGGCCGCCGTCGGGTGCAGCGCTCCCACCAGTTCGAGTGCGGTGCGTCCGGGCACGAGGGTGCCGTGCACGTCGGACGCCAGGTGCCAGAGGTTCGGCAGACGCAGCGGGTAGGGGTGGCTCGTGGTCACGTCCGTGGCGTGCGGCGCGAGCGAGTCGAGCACGCTGCGCACCGCGTGATCGTGCTCCCCGCGGTCTTTCGCCGAGTTGGCGAGAGTGGATGCCGCGTGCACATCGGTCGCGTCATCCGGCCATCGACGTGCCGTGCCCGCAAGAACTCGCGCACTGACGTCGCCGCCGCTCACCCGCACGAGTGTCTCGGGGCTGGACCCCATGAGCCCGGAATGCGCGAACGTGAAGGTGTCCGGGTAGGCGGCGGCCAGCCGGGCCAGCCAGCCGCGCTTGTCGGCGACCCAGCCGATGTCGGCGACGAGGTCGCGGGCGAGCACGACCTTGCCGAGCTCGCCGGCACGGATGTGCTGCCGCGCGGCCAGCACGGCGGCCTCGTACCGCCCCGGGGTCATCGCGCCCGGCACGAGTGAGGCCGGGCGGGTCGCCCACGGCGTGCTCGGCTCGACCGGAAAGCCGCCCTCGAACCGCGTGATCCAGGTCACGCCGCCGCGCCTGCCCACGATCACGCTCGGAACCGTCAGCACGCTGGCCGATGCCGACGTGTCGCTGAACGCGAAACTGCCGAACGCCGTGAGACCAGTTCCGGGCAGCTTGACCTCGTCGTGCACGTCGGCCGCGTCACACAACTCGCGCCACCAGCGGGCCAGATCGGCGATGCGGTTCTCGCCCTCGTGCCGGAACGACGTTCGCTCACCGAAGCCGACGATGCCCTCGCCGCCGCGGAGGAAGGCCAGCGGATGCTCCGGCTCGGCCCAGTCGAGAAGCGGGCCGTCGTAGTCGAGACGCTCGGTGCGCACGCGCAGCACCTTGGGGTTCACACCCCTCAGCGTACCCGTCGGCTACGAACACTCAGGGTGAGTCGGATTCGAGAGCCTAGACTTGACCTCGTGGCCAAGGCGGATATGAACAAGCGACCGGAAGACGTCGCCGGCATGTTCGACGGTGTCGCCAAGCGGTACGACCGCACCAACAACGTTCTCTCGGGCGGCAACGCGATCCTCTGGCGGGTCGCCACAGTGCGCGCCGTCGATCCGCAGCCGGGGGAGCGCATCCTCGACGTCGCGGCAGGCACGGGCACCAGCTCGGCGGCACTGCAGCGCAACGGCGCGACCGTGGTGGCACTCGACTTCTCCGCGGGGATGGTCGCCGAGGGTCGCAAGCGCCACAAGAACATCGAGTTCGTCGAGGGCGATGCCGAGAAGCTGCCGTTCGGCGACAACGAGTTCGACGTCGTCACCATCAGCTTCGGCCTGCGCAATGTGGCCAACCCGAAGCTCGCGCTCGCCGAGATGTACCGGGTGCTGAAGCCCGGGGGCCGCCTCGTGATCTGCGAGTTCTCGCGCCCGCCTGTGGCAATCTTTCGTGCCGCCTACAACACGTACCTCTCCAAGGTCATGCCGATCGTCGCCGACCGCGCGAGCTCCAACCCGGAGGCCTACGGCTATCTCGCGGAGTCGATCAAGGCCTGGCCCGATCAGGGCGAGCTCAGCCAGTGGATCCGCGCCGCTGGCTTCACGCGGGTCGCCTACCGCAATCTCACGGCGGGCATTGTCGCCCTGCACCGCGGACGCAAGCCGGTCGATGAGGCCGTGCTCGCATCCGTCGCCAAGCGCAAGCTCAATGCCACCCAGCCCATCACAACGGTCCCGCGCCCTTAGCGGCCGCGCAGAACAGACAGAGAATCGCTTGTCTCACGTGAACCCGAGCGTTCCCCTTGCTCGTCGCAGCAACACCCTGAGCTCCTCGCTCGGGCTCGGTGAGAAGCTCTTCGCGTCGAGCGACGAACGCAAGTTCGTCGACGCGCTGGAGCAGGGTCTCGCCCAGGTCGAGGAGGGCCTCCTCGCCGCCATGGTCTTCGCCGACGAGATCGCGGATGTCACGGGCCGCTACCTGCTCGAAGCCGGCGGCAAGCGCGTGCGCCCCGTGCTCACGCTGCTCACCGCACAGCTCGGCGAGGGCAACAACGACGAGGTGATCCGGGCCGCACAGGCGATCGAGATCACGCACGTGGCATCCCTGTACCACGATGACGTGATGGACGACGCGCCATCGCGGCGTGGGGTGCCGAGCGCCCAGAACGTCTGGGGCAACTCGGTGGCGATCCTCACCGGTGACCTGCTGTTCGCCCGCGCCAGCCGCATCGGTGCGAGCCTGGGGGAGCGTATCCTGGTGCTGCAGGCCGAGACGTTCGAGCGACTGTGCCTCGGCCAGCTGCACGAGACCATTGGCCCGCGGGCCGACGAGGATCCGATCGAGCACTACATCCAGGTGCTCGCCGACAAGACCGGCTCGCTCATCTCCGCGGCCGCCCAGGTGGGCGTCATCTTCTCCAACGCTCCCGAGCAGTACCGGCCGGCGGTCGCCGAGTTCGGCGAGAAGATCGGTATCGCCTTCCAGCTCATCGACGACGTCATCGATCTCGCCGGCGAGACGGATGACACGGGCAAGACCCCCGGCACCGACCTCCGTGCCGGCGTCGCAACCCTCCCCCTCCTCTACCTGCGTCGGCTCGCTCAGACCGACCAGGACGCGGACGACCTCCTGCGCCGCATCGAGCGCGACGTGACGACGGTGTACTACGGCGATGCCGCTTCGGAAAGCGCTGCCGAGGCCGACCTCACGGCGGCGATCGCCGAGTTGCGCGGCCATGCCGTCACCCAGCAGACTCTCGCGGAGGCACATCGCTGGTCCCGCGAAGCCGTGGAGGCGCTCGCGCCTCTGCCGCAGGGACCGGTCAAGAAGGCCCTCACCCGATTCGCTGAAACGATTGTGGAGCGCTCGAAGTAATGACACCGAAGCTCAGGCTGGCCATCGTCGGAGCGGGGCCGGCCGGAATCTACGCTGCCGACATCTTGCTGAAGACCGAGCGGGCGTTCGACGTCTCGATCGACCTGTTCGAGCAACTGCCCGCCCCGTACGGTCTCGTGCGCTACGGTGTCGCGCCCGATCACCCGCGCATCAAGGGCATCATCACGGCGCTGCGCGAGGTGCTCGACACGGGCGACATCCGCCTGTTCGGCAACGTCTACTTCGGTCGCGACATCACCCTCGACGACCTCAAGCAGCACTACAACGCCGTGATCTTCTCGACGGGCGCAATCAGGGATGCCCCGCTTCAGATCCCGGGCATCGACCTGCCCGAGAGCTACGGTGCCGCCGACTTCGTGAGCTGGTACGACGGTCACCCCGACTTCCCCCGAGAGTGGCCGCTGGATGCCCGTGAGGTCGCCGTCATCGGCAACGGCAACGTCGCGCTCGACGTCGCGCGCATCCTCGCGAAGCACGCCGACGACCTGCTGCCGACCGAGATCCCGGCCAACGTCTACGAGGGGCTCAAGGCCTCGCCGGTCACCGACGTGCACGTCTTCGGCCGTCGCGGACCCATGCAGGTGAAGTTCACGCCGCTCGAGCTGCGCGAGCTCGGCGAACTCGACGACGTCGACCTGGTCGTCTACGAGGAGGACTTCGACTACGACGAGGCCTCCAAGACGGCCATCGAGACCAACAAGCAGATCATGGTTATCGACCGCATCTTCCGCAAGTGGCGCGACGAGCCGCAGACCGGGTCATCGCGTCGGCTGCACCTGCACTTCTTCGCGCGGCCGGTGGAGGTGCTCGGCACTGACTCGGTCGAGGGCTTCCGCTACGAGCGCACCGAGCCGGACGGCGCCGGTGGCGTGCGCGGCACGGGCGAGTTCCGGGAGGTCCCGGTGCAGGCGGTGTACCGCGCGGTGGGGTACTTCGGGTCGCCGTTGGACGGCATTCCGTTCGACGAGAAGCGCGGCGTCATCCCGAACCGCGAAGGACAGGTGCTCGATGACGAGGACCGTCCGGTGCCCGGGGTCTACGCGACCGGATGGATCAAGCGCGGGCCGGTGGGACTCATCGGTCACACCAAGAGCGACGCCATGGAGACCATCAAGCACGTGATCAACGGGCAGGCGAGCTGGTGGAGCCCGGCGCATCCCGAGGAGTCGGCGATCGTCGATCTGCTCGCGAGCCGCGGCGTGGAGTTCACCAACCTGGACGGCTGGCACAACCTCGACGCGCACGAACTCGCTCTGGGGGCGCCGCAGGGTCGCACGCGGGTGAAGGTCGTTCCGCGCGACGAGATGGTCGCAGTGTCGAACGGTCGCCAGGAGCCGCCGGTCGAGTAGCGGCGCAGCCGCGTATCGAGACCCTCTAGAACGCCTCATAGCAGTCGTACGTCTCGATCGACCGGATGCGCCCGCCCTCGACCTCGACGAACTGGGCGATGTGCGCGGTGAGCCGTTGCCCCTCGTGGAACGGACCCGCGTCGCGGGCCACCTCGCCGGTCCAGGTCAGCCGCGCCACGACGGTCGTGCCGTGCGCCGTGAGGGAATGCACGTCATAGCGCTGCCAGGCGAGCAGTCCAGCGCCGGCCTCTGAGGCGGCGAGCATCTCGGCGAGGGTGCTGGTGCGGCCGCGCGGGTTGAGGGCGTTGGGGTGCTCGGTGGTGGTGGCATCCAGGGTGAAGAGTTCACGCAGGTCGTCGCCGTGCCGGCCTGCGGTCAGCGCGGTGTGCAGGGCGGTCAGGGCGGTGGTCGTATCGGTCATGGAAACACAACATAAGTTGTACAACCAAGGTTGTCAAGCTACCATCGAGTCATGGCGAAGACAGCGCAGAACATCGAACCGGAGTCCATCGACCTGGCGACGCTCGCCACGCTCGCGGGCGACCTGAGTTCGGAGTACCTGCTGCAGAGGGTTCGCGAGCGCGGGCATCCCTTCGTGCGTACCGCTCACGGCTACCTGATCCAGCATCTCGTCGCCGGCTCACCGACCGTCACCGAGCTCGCCTCGCGCATGGGTGTCACCCAGCAGGCCGCGTCGAAGTCGGTGGTCGAACTCGAGACCCTCGGGTTGGTGCAGCGCGAGGGCGAGGTGGGAGACCAGCGGGTGCGCCGGGTCACGCTCACCGACGCCGGCCGCGAGGTCGTCGAGTCCGGGCGCGCAGCGCGAGCCCACCTCGAGGCGAAGCTCGTCGAGGCGCTCGGCGACGATGTGATTGCGACCGCCAAGGCTGCGCTCGCCGGGCTGATCGACGCGGTCGGCGGCATCGACGACCTGCGCGGACGACGGGTGCGCGCCCGCACGGTGTGACCGGCGCGGCGCGGCGTGGCATCCCCTGCCCGCGCCAAATGCAGGAGATTTCTGTTGCAAGGCCCGCGCATCCCACTGTTGACACCCGACGGCGGGATTTCTCCTGCATTTTTGGCACGAGCGCGCCCGCACGGCGTGACCGGCGCGGGCGCCGTCGCTACGCTGGTCGCGTGACCGATCGCCTCGACCCTGCACGTCTCGACCCCGCACGCCTCGACGAGCTCTGGGACTTCGCGGATGCCGCCGCCAGCGCCGACCGTTTCCGCACCGAGATCGCGTCCGCCCCACCCGTCGCGGTCGACGACCTGCGCACGCAGCTGGCCCGCGCGCTGGGTCTCGCGGGCCAGGGTGATGACGCCGACGCGCTGCTCGACTCGATCGCATCCGACGACCTCGTCGTGCAGGCCCGAGTCGCACTCGAGCGGGGGCGTCGGCGCAACTCGTCAGGGCATCCCGACGAGGCCATTCCGTTCTTCGAGCAGGCGCTAGAACTCGCGCAGTCTGCGCACGACGACTTTCTCGCCGTCGATGCCCTGCACATGCTCGCGATCGCCGACCAGGCAGGATCGGCCGAGTGGGCTGCTCAGGGCGTGGCGCTCGCCGAGGCATCCGCTGACCCCCGCACCCACCGCTGGCTCATCGCACTGCACAACAACCTCGGCTGGCTTCACCACGACGCCGGTCGCTACCCCGAGGCTCTCGCCGAGTTCGAGGCGGCGGATGCCGCGGCGCGCGCCCACGGCAGCGAGGACCAGCAGCAGATCGCCCAGTGGGCCATCGCCCGCGCGCTGCGATCGCTGGGGCGACGGGACGAGGCCCGCGCCATCCAGGAGCGGCTCGCGGTGCTGCGCCCCGACGACGAGTACGTGACCGAGGAGCTCGAGGCGCTGAAGGAGTAGCGCGCGGCCGCGTTACTGCAGCGTGGCGGCGAGGCGCGCCACGTTGTCGAACGTCGCCGCGACGCGCGAGCGCGTCATCCACTCGTCGAGGGTCAGCTCGCGACTGTTCTCGCGGTACTGCTCCTGGAGCTCGTGCAGGTCGTCCATGATCGTGCGGCCGCGCACCATCACCGAGATCTCGAGGTCGAGTGCGAACGAGCGCATGTCCATGTTGCTCGACCCGACCACCGCGACCTCGTCATCGATGGTGAAGAACTTGGCGTGCAGCACGGTGGGCGCCTTGTACAGCCAGATGCGCACGCCCGCGCGCAGCAGCTCCTCGTAGTAGCTGCGCTGGGCGTGGTAGACGACGGCCTGGTCGCCGATCTCCGAGGCGAACAGCTGCACGTCGAGCCCGCTCTGGGCGGCCGTCGTGATGGCGTAGAGCATCGACCCATCGGGCACGAAGTAGGGACTCGTGATGATGACCTGCTTGGTGGCGGCGTACACGAGGGCGTTGAACAGCCTGAGGTTGTTCTCGCCCTCGAAGCCCGGGCCGCTCGGCACGACCTGCGCGTCGATCGGGCTCTCCTTCACCGGGCGGGGAACATCGTGCTCGCGCAGGATCAGCTCGTCGGTCTCGCAGTACCAGTCGGTCGCGAACAGCGCGTCGATACCGGCGACGATCGGTCCCTCGAAGCGCACCATGAGGTCCTTCCAATGCAGACCCCGACGGATGTTGCCCTTCTTGTTGTAGCTCGAGTCGATGAAGTTCTGCGATCCCGTGAAGCCGACCTTTCCGTCGATGATGAGCAGCTTGCGGTGGTTGCGCAGGTCGGGGCGCTGCCACTGTCCGCGCAGCGGGCGCACGGGCAGCATGTAGTGCCACTGCGCGCCCATCTTCGTGAGCCGCCTGGCGGTCTTGCGGTGGCCGACCGAGCGAATGGATGCGATGTGGTCGAGCAGCACGCGCACGTCGACGCCGCGCTTCACGGCCGCCTCGAGCGCATCGAAGAAGGGGGCGGTCGTGTGGTCGAGCGACAGGATGTAGAACTCGACGTGCACCGACTTCGTGGCTTCGCCGACGGCATCCGTCATCGCTTGAAGCGACTTCTCGTAGTCGGGCAGCAGCTCGGCGTTGTTGCCGCCGACCAGCGGCATCGCGCCGAGGTTGCGGTTGAGTTCGACGATCGGCTCGAGCCAGTCGGGCCACGGTGGGTCGCGCTTGACGTCCTCCATGCCCTCGGTGCCCTCGAGGATGTACTGGTTGATCTCCTGCTGTTTGCGGCGGCGCCCCCGGGGCAGCTTCGAGTTGCCGACCAGCAGGAACAGCAGGATGCCGATGTAGGGAATGAAGAAGATCGCCAGCAGCCACGCCAGGGCCGTCTGCGGCCGGCGGTTGCGCGGTACGTAGATGATCGCGAGCACGCGCACGACGAAGTCCACGATCACGAGGATCGTGGCCAGCGAGAGGTTGAAGTCGAGCGTTATGCCGTTCGAGTCATCCACGCGGGGCTACCGGAAGTTGACGAACTGCAGGTCGACGTCGAGGTCTTTGTCCTTGAGCAGCGCCATGGTGGCCTGCAGGTCGTCGCGGCTCTTGGACTGCACACGCAGTTCGTCGCCCTGGATCTGCGCCTTCACCGACTTGGGGCCCTCGTCGCGGATGATCTTGGCGACCTTCTTCGCGTCCTCCGAGGAGATGCCGTTCTTGAGGTTCACCTCGATGCGGTACTCCTTGCCGCTGGCGTACGGTTCGCCCGAGTCGAGGCTGCGCAGCGAGATGCCGCGCTTGATGAACTTCTGCTCGAGCACCTCGAGCACGGCCTTCACGCGCTCCTCGGCGCTCGCCTTGAGCAGCAGCTTCTCGCCGCTCCACTCGACCGAGGCGCCGACGCCCTTGAAGTCGTAGCGGGTGGCGATCTCCTTCTGGGCCTGGTTGACGGCGTTGTCCGCCTCCATCTTGTCGACCTTGCTGACGATGTCGAATGTGGAATCTGCCATGCGCCCATGGTATCGGCGACGGGGTCCACGGGGGCGTTCAGGCCCGCGTGATAGAACGGCAGGGTGAATCGTCGATGGGTGCTTCTGACCGCCGGGGCAGCCGCGCTCATCGTCGGCGCCGTCGTCGCGTTCGTCGTGCTCGCGACTCCGCGGGTAGGCGATCGACAGGATGCCGCGCCCGTCGTCGTGCCGCAGGCAGCACCCGCGCCGGCCCTCGCCGCGGAGCCCGGCCCCGGGCTGCCCGGCCTCGTCGACCGCGAGTGGGCCCAGACGATCTCCGATGCGACGGGCATCCCCGTCACCGCGGTGGTCGCCTACGCGGGCGGCGCGCTGGGCGCCGAGTGGAACTTCCCCGAGTGCGGAATCTCCTGGAACACCCTCGCGGCGATCGGACTCGTCGAGAGCGACCACGGTCGCCACGACGGGTCCGCGGTCGGCGACGACGGTGTCGTTCGCCCGCCCATCTACGGAGTGGCGCTCAACGGTGACGGTGTTGTGCTCATCCCCGACACCGACGGTGGAGAGCTCGACGGTGACGCCGAACACGACCGAGCGGTCGGGCCGATGCAGATCATCCCGCAGACCTGGCGAAGCTGGGTGTTCGATGCTGAGGGCGACGGGACCACCGACCCGCAGAACTTCTACGACGCCGCCGTCGCTGCCGGCGACTACCTGTGCCACGCCAGCGGCGGCATGTCCACCGACGAAGGCTGGCTGAGTGCGATTGCCTCGTACAACGCGGGCGACGTATACCTGCGGGACGTCGCGGAGGCCGCCCAGCGGTATGCGGATGCCGCGGCATCCGTCACCGGCTAAATCAGGAGGTAGCCCCACTCGCGTGCGACCCGCGCTTGCTCGGCGTCGCGTGTGACGAATGCGGCCTGTTCGTGTGGTTCTGCGAGAGCCTCGAACGTGAGGTGAGCGCACGCGAGCTGCCAGGCATCCATCGCCCGCAGCCCGTACTCACGCACCGTTCGAAGGGCGATCAATTCGACTTCGGCCTGGCTGACGTCAACGACGAGCAGGGTGCCGTCGACAGGATGCGTGTCACGCAGGAAGGCCGCCTCGAGTTCGGCGAAGACGAAACGGCCGGTGCGCTCCGCACGAACGAATGCGCTCGTGGCTTCGATCCGGGTCCACGAGCCGGTCACGGTGGTGATGTCAGGGTTGCGGATCAGATCGCTGGGGGATGCACCGCCAGCCTCATCCGTCAGGTATCTCCGCACCACGGCCGATGAGTCGAGGTACACGATCACGGCCAGCGATCCTTGCCCCGCTGCCAGGCAATGAGTTCGTCGATCTCGTCCAGTTCCGGTGGCGTCGCGCGAATCGCCTCAAGGTCGGACAAGAGTTGCGGCGACGGCGATGGAGGGAGCGAACCCGAACCCCGGATCTCGCCGATCTCCATCAGTCTGAGCCGCATCCGGTCGGTGCGCGACAGGTTGGTCGGGTCGATTCCGAGCCCGAGGATGTCGTTCGCGAGCGCGTTCACCGACGTGCCTTTGGCGCGCGCCTGAGCGGTGAGCCGAGCGTGCAACTCGTCGGGAACCCGCAGGAGCAGTTGCTTCATCCGGCGATGATATCACCGCGACAGAAATGATATCAGTTGGGCTTGCGGCTCGTGGGCCGCGCGGTACTCGAGCGCACGATGAGCTCGTACGGCAGCGGTGTGTTGGTGAGCGCGAGGTCGCGGTGGCCGGGGTGCAGCTGGTCCATGACGATGTCGACGGCCATGCGTCCCTGGAGGGCAGGGAACTGCGCGATCGTCGAGAGCCCGAAGAACTCGCTCAGCTCGTGGTCGTCGACGCCGATCACCGAGATGTCGTCGGGCACGGTGAGCCCCAGGTCGCGGGCCGCGAGAATGGTGCCGATGGCCATCTCATCGGATGCCACGAACACTGCCGTCGGCCGTGACCGCGGGTCACCCAGCAGTTGCTTCGCCGCCGCGTATCCGCCCTGCAGGGTGAAGTCGGCGGCCTGGAACAGCGCGGTGTCGACCGGGATGCCCGCAGCGACGAGTGCCTGCTCGTAGCCGACCCGTCGCTTGCTGGGCACGTGGAAGTCCATCTCAGACGCACGGTTTCCGCCGATGTGCGCGATGGCGCGGTGCCCGAGCGAGATCAGGTGATCGGTGGCCAGCCGGGCAACGCCGATGTCGTCGATGCTGAGCGTGCGCACGCCGTCGATGGAACCGCCCACCACCACCATCGGTTTGGCGAGATCGTGCAGCCTGCCCACCTCGCCCTCGGTGAGTTCGAGGGCGATGGCGATGACGGCATCCACCCGTTTACGCAGCAGGAAGTGCTCGAACACGCTCGTGCGTTCCTCGCCACCACCGGCCAGGTTGTAGAGGGTGAGGTCGTAGCCGTGGCTGAGCAGTGCGCTCTCGGCGCCCTCGATGACCGCGCCGTAGTACCAGCGGTTGAGGAACGGGATGACCACGCCCACGTTCTTCATGCGGCCGGTGGCCAGGCTCGACGCATTGGAGGACACCACGTACTCGAGTTCGAGGGCGGCGGCGAGCACCCGCTCCTTGGTCTCCTGTGCGACATGGCCGTTGCCGCTGAGCGCGCGGGACACCGTGGCAGTCGACACTCCGGCAAGGCGCGCGACCTCGTTGATTCCCGGCATCGAGTGAACCTTCCTTGGGTCTCCCCGATCCTATCCGCGCTCGCGGCTGGTCACACATCGCTCGCAGACCTTGTATTCTTGTTCAGCGCGTTCGGACAGATGATCACATGTGGTCGGAGGCGCCCCGGCAAGTTACCCAAGCGGCCAAAGGGAGCTGACTGTAAATCAGCCGTTTTCAACTTCGGGGGTTCGAATCCCTCACTTGCCACCGAGAACAGCCCCGGAATCTCAATGATTTCGGGGCTTTTTCATGCTCTCAGGCGTGCTTGCCCCACGAAAACCCCACAACTGCCTGAGCGCGTACCGCATCCATCCGCTCCGAAACCGCGTCAAGGTCGTCTTCGAACAGGTCCGCGTAGGTATCGAGTGTCATGGCCGCGGATGCGTGGCCGAGCATCCGCTGGACCGCTTTGGGGTTCGCGCCGGCGCTGATCGCGATGCTCGCGGCCGTGTGCCGCAGATCGTGCGGGGTGACCTCTGGGAAGTCACGATCATCCCGCCGAGATGCCTGCACAGCATTCCAGAACCACCCCTGCCCGGACCCAGCACGCGGCAGGTGGGCGAGGCCCTTGCCGAAAACCAGCTGGTCGCGGGACTTCCCTTCGCACGCTCGAGCGAGCGGCTCGGACAGGAACGCCGGATACGAGACGCTGCGCTTCTCGTGCGTCTTCGGTGTGCCCACGACGACCTCACTGCCGATGTTCACCGCGTTCTCCTCGATCAGCATCCGCCGCCTCAACGTGTCCAGCGAGCTCACCCGAAGGCCGATCGCCTCACCCCACCGGATCCCCGTATACGCCAGCACGTAGACGAGCGACGCATGCTCGCCCGCATTGCTGGCCAACAGCTCGACCTGCGCCGGCGTGAGGTACGCGCGCTTCTTCCTCGCCTTCCGCGGCAACTTCACCCCACGCGCCGGATTCGTCGAGATTCGGCGATCACGCACAGCCACATCGAGAATCGCCGCCAGCACACCATACGCACGAATGACAACCGTCGCCGACCGTGGGCGCTCGCGGCCGGCTGCGAACCTGGTCACCCATGCCTGTACCTCGGAGAAGCGAATGTCCGCGAGCCGGCGTCGGCCCCACTCCGGTTCGACGTGCACGCGCCACGCGGACTCTACCGAGCGGAGGGCGGAGGGCTTGAGGTGGCTCTGGTTCGCGATCCACTCTGCCCCGAGTTCCGCGATCGTGGCCTTCGCTGTCTTCGGGTCGACGAACTCGCCGCGACTCGTCGAGACGGTGACGTTCGCGAGGTATTCCTCTGCATCCCGCTTCCTGAGAAAGCCGCCCTTTTCGCGAGAGCGTTGGTCGGGGTCACGGTACCGGACCTTGTAGCGGCGGTCGCCGGCGGTGGTCTTGTATGGTTCGACGCTACCCATCGGGATTCAGCTGACCTTCCCTGCGCGCTCGCGAAATCAACCTTGTCGCCGTGCTGTGGCTGACCTCAAGATCGGCTGCCACGGCCTTCAGTGGAGGTTGGTTCAGGAGCTTCGCCACGGCATAGAGCCGAGCTGCGAGCCTGACCCTCGCGTCGACGTTTGCTCTCGCTTCCTCAAAGTCCGAATCGGTGAAGAGCGGAAACTCGTTCGTCCACCCATCAACCTCTGAGTATCGGTACACCATCGTTTCAGCGGCCTCCTGGATGAGTTCCTGAACCCGGACAGCGCGAAGCTGGGTGCCAGTCACCTCTTCGCCCGGCATGGCAGACACGGTGACACTCTGTGCGACCAAGCGTTCCAAGAATTCGTCATAGACAACTTCGACACGAATTGTGCCAACGCCTTGCTCATGGGTTTCGATTGTCGCTCTCTCAACTACCGACAGACCGGGAATAACTCCGACATGGAGTTTCTCACTCCACGTGATCTCGAAGGTGCCCATACCTCCATCCTGCCAGATTGAGCGACTCTTGACGTGAACCAGTCTTGACTCAAATGATTCAAAAAGCTACCATGAGCCATGCACGTCAGAACTAAGTCAGAAGAAAGGAAAAAGCGGTGAACGAATATCTCTCGCCGGAACAGGTCTGTGATCTTCTCCCAGGGATGACGAAGTCAGCCCTTGCGCAGCTTCGTTTCACTGGAAAGGGGCCCGCGTATAGAGCTCCCACGCCGAAGCGGATCCTCTACAAGCGCCAGGACGTCATCGACTGGATCGAGAGCTCCTCGCGCACCCAGACCGGTGTCGCGGTTTCCGCATGACCGCGCTCACCACCAAGACAAGAGCGCCCGGGAGCCTGCCAGCTCTCGAGCGCCCGGATACCTCGAGAGGAACCCAAATGATCACCCCGATTCTACCACCCGCGACCGTCGACAAGGTCGGGCAGAATTGCGATCCGGTCCGGTTCAACCTGAACGACGATGTCGCGCCGTCGCCGTTCGACTTGGGCGAGTTTGCGGAAGCATGGTCATACGTCGCCCGCCCAGTCACAATCGAGCAGGTCGCCGATGGCGAGCTATTCGCCATGACTCATCGCATCATCATTCGACCGCACCGCAAGGTGATCGAGGTTGAGCTCTTCGATGGCGCGACCGTGACTGACTTGCTGGCCGCGGACGAGACGATCCGGGCGCTTCGCTCAGGAGAGTTCCGAGCGATCCCGTGGACCATGTGGGGCCACGAGGACCCGGAGAAGACGGTGTTCAGCACGATCCTCGGCACACCCTCCTCGAAGGCGAGTGACCGAATCGTGCCGTGCACAACTGCGGGCTGCGACGACAACACGCGCCACCATTCCCTCCTCGACGACGAAGAGGCGCCAATCCACCGGCAGGTGATCGCTGGCGGCGGTTCGTTCGGCGTATACATCTACCTCGCACCGGATACCGCCGGTCGGTGGATGGTCAACTGCGACGCGGAAGAACTCGAACCGAGCGACGCTGCCGCACTGGGCAAGGCGTTGAACCAGGCCGGGGGTACAGCGACCGAGCTCAACGAGGCGCTCGAGCGTGAGGCGGCTGCATCATGATGGGCGAATCGTTCGGCTTCGTACCTGCCCTGCTCACGAAACGGCAGTCCGCCTGGTATCTCTCGACTAGCGAAACCGGAATCAGTGAGCTTGTTCGAAAGAACGCGATCCGCCCGGTCGATGACGGTTCCAAGTACACGAAGTTCCGGCGCGAAGACCTCGACGCCTACGTGCGCTCGCTGCCTGAGAAGGACCCGGAGGAGCATTCGGCCACGGGTGCCGCAGGCCGGGCCGTGATCCTCGACATGGCGCGGGAACGTGGGCGGTGATCGTGTTGCTCGAGTCGCCGCATCGCCTCGCGCTGCACACGACCCCATCGGAGGATGCTGACATGGGCGCCCAGCTTGTCGCCGCCGCCTACGCGTTCGGCGCCCAGCACAGGTTGAAGCCGAACGAGAAGCTGCTGCTGATCTTCATGGCGCTCACGGCGCTCGACACCGATCAGGCGCCGCGCTACTTCGCCGCGCGTGAGTCTTCTGCCCTGGCTCTCGGCCGTCTCGTGCCCGACGCGCCCGAACCAGACGACCCGCGCGCGGAGGAGATCAACGCCGAACGAGCTGCTGCCTTCCAGCGTGTCAAGGAGGCGACGGCGGGGCTCATCAAGGCCAAAGCCATTGAGCGAGTGCGCTCCGGTCGCACCGGCCAGAGGGCCGAATTCGTGCTGAGGCTCGGTACGGAATCCAGACTCCTCGTCGGTACGGATTCCAATATCTCCAACGGTCGGATTCCGTACGCGGGAGGTACGGAATCCGGCCCCCCAAGGATCAACAGGAACCACAGGAATAACAAGAAGGACAACCTCGACACCGCGAGCACCTCACTTGACCCTGTGGACAACGAGCTCGAGAAGGAGACTACCCGTGCTGCTTGACCCCGAGATTGACCTCGGCATCCGCTGCGACCAGCACGCGTCCGAGATCTACCCGCCGCGCTGCTACGCCTGCCAGGATGCCGCGCGGGAAGAGGCCGAGGAGCGTGCGGCGACCGCCGCAGCACCCGCGCCTTTGTCGCCGAGTATGCCCATCGCTGATGCCCGTCGCCCGGTGCGCTCGCTCGCGAAGGCCGCAGGACGGGTGCGGACGTGAGCGACGAGATGTCCGAGCCCGACACCCTCGACGCCCGACTCCGCGCCCAGTTTCCCGGGTTCGGCGAACCGATCGCCCCAACCCCGACACCCGAGGAAGCGGTCCTCGCTGAGCGCCTGGGCGACATCCCCGGATTCGGCAAGCCCGTTCGCCGGCGTCCGTCCCGACCGAAGACCACGACTCGAACGAGGGAAGGCTCATGACCGACGAACGCCCGGATGGATACCCGACGACCGAGCCCGTCCCGCTGCCACCTCAGGCCCGTAGCATCGTGCGAAGGACTCGCCGGGAGATGATCGCCACCGCGCTCGCGACCAACAGCGATGCCGATGCCGCGGTGATGGTGTCGGACATCCTCAACCGCATGGGGGAGTCACTGCATCCGCTGCGCGACGAGATCGGGGCCGAGTGGCTCGCACGCGCGACCGCGCAGCTCGCCAGCGATGTTGTCGACGTCCTCCGCGCACTCGTGAGACACCATCCCGAGAACGGCACGTTGCTCAGTCATCTCGTGGACGCCTACGAGATGGAGGAAAACGACCTCACGGTCTTCGCGGGGGAGACGCCGGAGGATGTGGTCGCGGCGGCTGAGAGCCTGCTCCGCGACCCGGACACGGACCACAACCCCAACGAAGGAAATACACCATGACCAACACGCCCGGAGCACTGCCGACCCCGCCGAACCGTCGCGCGGTGCCGTACACGTTCACATCCCAGCCCGCCCTCCCGCCCAAGCAGGACATCCAAGCGGCCTCGCCCGCGCTCACGAACGGTCTCCTGCCGCGCACGCCGGGCACCGGAGGACGCAAGGCATGACCATCCCGCCCGACAGCGTTCTACGGACTCTCGACCACGACGGCCTCACAGCGCTCGCCGAGGCCGACCCGTCGATCAACGTCGCGGGGTCGATAGCACGCATCCGCGAGCTCCTCGACCGCGGCCCGTCGATCGCGGACCTTCGTGCTCAGTCCCGCGATGCCCTCCTCGGTACGCCGACGCCAGCGGAACCGACCCGCTCGCCGATCACCGCCCGCCGTGCCGCCGCCCTCGCCGACTACGCACGGGCCACCGAACGCCGCCATCTCGCTCAGACCCCGAAAGGAACACCATGACCAACAACACCCCCGCGTTCGCCGCCAGACCGGCCAAGAGCCTCCTGGTCGCCGATCCGCTGACCCACGACCCGTATGTCCGCGAGCTCGACGGCGACGAGATGTTTCATGCGATGGCCGAAGCTCTCGACGACGGGTGGCTGGCCTTGGTCGCAGAGGCGAACGCCATCGCAGCCGTGCCCCTCCCGCAGCCCGCACAGGTCGCCTCGGACGCCGAGATCGCATCCCGATTCACCGACCCCGACTTCGACGTGCACGCCGCCCTGATGGCCCGCGCCCAAGCTGCCATCACCAACGAGGCCGCTCGCCTCGGCAGCGTCATGCGACTCCAAGCCTCCCAGAACGTCCAGACCCGCGCCCGGAGCTGGATCCACGAGAACATGCCCGCCCTCTGCGCCCACATCGCCGCCGAGCGCAACGACATCCACGAGGAACTCAAGACCCTCGCCCGCGACCTCGAGCCCCTCGCCACCACCGACGACCTCGCGAAGCACCCCACCCTCGCCGCAGCGTACTCGGCAGCGGTCGAGCTGCTCGCTCGTTGGGACAGGATCACGCTCACCCACCGTCGCATTATCGACAGCGGCCGGCGTGAGATTGGCGACGCCTTGCGGAGGTTCCCCGGCATCGATTGGGTCCACAACATCGATGTCGCGTGGCCCGAGTTCTACCGCCGTGAGGAGTACACCATCGACGTCGGTCACCCGATACCGGGCTCGCGTGGCATGGCGAGCCCGTGGGAGTCGCCGGTGCTGCTCGATCGCATCCGGGCCATCGGACGGTTCACCCCGTGCGCCCCGACCGCGACTGAGATTGAACGTGAGGCCCGCCGCCTCGAGCAGGTGCAGGCCACGAACCGAGAAGCCGAAGCCACCGAGGCTCGCGATCAGCACTCCCGAGGCGTCCCCACGGCTTCCTACGGCACTCTCGGCGCGTATCGAGCCGGTTGACGTGGCCGTGAATTCTCAGACCCCGGTGCCTCGGGCCGCAGTGGCCCCAGACACCGGCCATGCTCGCGCGGCCCTATCGCGTGAGCACCGGCGGCGCGGGACATCCTCGCCGTCTTCGGTGGGGCGACGTGCTGTCGATGGCGCGTCGCCCTGCCGACCCATGCGCGCGGGCCGCCGCTCATCCCCGGAGGAGGCCTCCCGCGGCCCGCGCGCAGCCGGACGAGTCCCGGCCCGATCACTCCGCGGCTGGACGCGAATGGGGTGGGGGGCGACCCCCTCCTGCCCCCGTCGATCTCCCAGTCCGCTTCGCGTTCTGCACGGCGCGGTGCGCAGGGGTCTGGGGGGTACCTTATGGGGGCCCTGATCACTACAACTCGGCTTGTTTGCCAGCACTGCGGCGGTTCATTCGAGGCGCCTCGTGCGGGAGTTCGCTACTGCTCTGACTCCTGCAGGCGTGGAGCGTGGAAGTCTCGGCGAGAGGCACCGCGATGCGCCATCCGTGTGCTCGTCTGCACTTTCTGCTCGTCACCCTTCGTCCAGCGGCATCGCTCCGGGCTATCCTCAGCGATGCCGTCGTGCTCGAAGCCGGGTTGCCGGGAGCAGTACAACCGTGCACGGAATCGGGAGTACGAGCGCGGCTACCGGTCTCAGCACGGCGAGTCCAGAGCGCGGGTGTGGGAGCGCCGAAAGCGGAGCGACGAGCGATGAGCAAGGCGGTCACGATGAAGGTGCTCGTCGAGAAGCTCCGTGAGCACGCAGGGTGGCTCGCCAGGCTCGATGCTGGCGAGTGGATCGATGCCGCCGAGTTGCCCCTCGCCGAGATCATCGGCCTGCCCTCATTCTGGCCAGCCCTCGGTTGGCACTCCGGGGGCATTGCGCTCGGGCCGATGGTCGCTCGCCGTTGGACACTCTGGAAGCCAGGGGAGGAGCTCGTCGGTTTCGCCGATACGATCTTCGTGAACGACACGGCCGAGCCGACCTGGCCCGATGTGTTGCTCACGACCGCGGGAGCGATCCGCGCCGCATCCCTGCCGATCCCGTGGCAGCGGGTCGCTCTCGAACGAAGCTCCCTCCGTGGGTTCGAGATCATGACGGACGACAGTCCTACGCTTGGAACGGGCCGACACGGCGCCACCGCCGGGTGAGACATTCCCCGGAGTCACAACCGCACGCGCGTCAACGCGAAACCTCGAAAGAACTGCCGTCACGGCAGGCATCGAGTCGAACTAGTCATCTTCTGACGGCCCACTGAGGGTCGAGGTCCGCAGCCATTCAGAAGGCGAGCCGATCATGGCACGTGCACCGGGCGGCAAGAGTGTCGGGCGCGTATCTATCCGCGTCGTGCCGGACAGCTCGCGATTCCGGGAGGACCTTCGCAAGGCACTCAACCGGATCGAGAAGACCGAGTTCCTGAGCATCAAGCCCGAACTCGACAGCAAGGGTCGCGCGAAGTTCGCGCACGACGTCCGCAAGATGGTGCAGGACGCCAGCGGCAACAAGGTCAGGATCGGGGTGGCAGCGTCGACCGCGGCCGCGACGGCACAGCTTCGATACGTCTCCAGAGCCCGGGTCGTACCGCTACGGGTGAGCGTGTCCAAGGCTTCGCTGGCCCGTGCGGCGACGCTGATCGCATCTCTCTCAGGCGCACGAGTCGCGGCCAACTGGGTGGAGGACCTGAGCCGCTCGATCGGCAACATCGACAAGAACCTGCCGAAGATCGGTTTGGTCACGTCGTCGATCTCGAGTCTCGTGTCCGTGCTGCTCGCGTCCGTATCTGGCTTGGTCGGCATCGGTGCTGGGCTCACAGCGATTCTGCCTGCCCTGCTCGTTCTCCCTGGCTTGTTCGCCGGTCTTGTCACGTCCGCCGCGATCCTCGTAGTCGCCCTGGCCGATGCGAAGACTCAGCTCGCAGATCTCGGCCCGTCGATGACGGAGTTGCGCGACATCATCCGGGAAGGCTTCTGGTCGCAGGCGCGACAGCCGATCCTCGACCTGGTCAACAACCTGATGCCGCAGCTTCGGAACTCGTTCCGCGATACGTCCACTGCGATCGGTGGGTTCATCGGCGGACTCGCGTCATCGTTCGAGAAGGAGTTTGCGAACGGTCGTTTCGAGCAGATCTTCGCGGGGATGAAGTCATCGTTCGCGATCCTCACTACCGGCACAGATGGATTCGCAGGCGCGCTCGTTTCGTTGTTCCTCGTTGCAGCAAACTACGTTCCGCGCCTCTCTCAGTGGTTCGTCGACATCGCCAACCGATTCGACGCGTGGCTCAAGACCACCGCTGAGGACGGGCGCCTGGCGGGATGGATCGACGGCGCCATCGTCGCAATGGATGACCTGTGGCGGGCAACCAAGGCCACTGGTCGCCTGTTGAGCGGCATCTGGAAGGCCGCGGAAGCTGCCGGCGGCGGCGGCCTCAAGGGTTTCGCCGACAACATGGAGCGCATCGCCGCGGCAGTCAACGGCCCCGCGTTCCAGCGCACCCTCATCGCCATCTTCCAGGGCGCCCAGAAGGCCACGGGCGGCCTGAACATCGGCCTCCGGGCGCTCGGTCACCTCCTCGAGGACCAGCGCGCCGCGATCGAGTACTTCCTCGGCCGAACAGGCATCATCCTCGGACTTTTCATCCGGGACATCGCCAACGCGCTGAACACCCCCGCGATCGCGAAGGGACTCACAGCATTCATCGACGGCCTGAGCGCCGGGTTCGCATCGTTCGGCGAATACCTGCCACAGGTCTCCACGGGACTCGCTGCGCTCGCCGAGTTCGCCGGCGAACTAGCCCGACAGCTTGGCCCGGTGCTCGGTGCCACCCTCGCTGGCCTCGCTCAGGTCCTGACGCCCCTGCTCGACTACTTCCGCACCGAGGTGCTCCCAACCCTCGGGCCGGCTCTCAGGGAAGCGATCGAGCAGCTTGTGCCCAAGCTCGCGACTCTGGTCGAAACTCTGTCGCCATTGGTCGGTGCGTTGTCCGATCTCGCCGTCACGATACTGCCGGCCCTCACCGACTCGCTGGGGAAGTTCCTAGATGGATTCAACACCGATAAGCCCGCCGAGAGAATCGGCACCTGGGAGAGCGCCCTCGGAGAACTCGTTCGAGCCAATCTGGCCGCGACCCTCAACATCCAAGACCTCTTCGATGGCCAGAACATCGCCATCAACATTCTGCAAGGCAAGTACGGCGTTCTGTGGATGGAGATCGGGCAGGGACTCTTCACCATGGTCACAGGCGCAATCCGAAACTTCAACGAACTCGTCGCCGCAGCCAGCTCGACAGCGGCAGGCATCTTCGACACTTTCGCGAAGGGATGGAACGACACGATTGTCTTCGTCGCCGGCGCGATAAGGACCATCGGCGACACCATAACGACGTTCTTCGGGGACTCGCGAGAGTGGCTCTATGACGCCGGGAAGAACATCATCCAGGGACTGATCAACGGCGTCACTTCGATGATCGGCTCCCTGCGCTCGACGATCTCGAACATCGGGAATCAGGTACTCACGCGCACACGGCAAGTCTTCGACCAGCACTCTCCATCGAAGAAATTCGAGAAGATCGGCCGGCTCAATATGGCCGGTCTAGACACGGGCCACAAGGTGGGAGTGGTGCAAGTCGCTGACTCGCTCAAGAACATCCTCAACCCCGTCGACCTCGTCGGGGGTATCGACCTGAGCGGCCTGTCTGCCGCGGGCGGATCCCAAACCAACTATCAGGTCAGCTTCCCGATCATCCCCGAGCGAGGCATTCCCCTGGCTGACCAGATGTTCCACGCCTCTCGTCGCTTGAGGGCTCGCCTCGCCTCCTAGCTTGTCGAAGATTCCTCGTGCCGGTACCCGATTGCGCGGTAGATTGTGGGCCAACTGGCGAAGGGGCACAAGATGGGTTTCAGGGCACGCAAGTCATTCAAAGTCATGCCCGGGGTGCGGATGACTGTCACTCCACGAGGTGTCGGGCTGAGCGCTGGCGTTCGCGGCGCCCGAGTCGCGGTCCACTCCAGCGGAAGGGTCACGAAAACCGTCGGAATCCCTGGGACCGGCGTAAGTCACGTCACCACCAGTTCGACAGGCGGCCGGACTACCTCGACCCGCTCAGCGCCGGCACCAGTTCGCCCCGCTCCCGCAGCCCCGTCCCCCGGGATGTTCGCGCCCAAAGCCGACAAAGCTCTCTACAGGGCGATCATGAGCAGCGCGAACGGTCAGACATTCGCTCAAATAGCAGCGTCATTCCCCGAGACTCGGAGAACAGCCGCCCTCTACGAACTGATGGTCGTCGCAGGACCGGCCGGCGACGACCCCCGCGCCATAGAGCTCCTCGACGACATGGTGGGATCCGGCTTCGACCCCCAAGCTGACGCCTTCTTCCTCAAGTACACCCCCCGCGCGACAATGTCGCTCGAGATAGCTGATGGAGTCGCCGTCACCCTGCCGACGGACAAGAACGCGCTCGGACTCGCGCTCGCCGAGCTCCTCCAGAAGACCGGCCAGCTCGACCGGGCCGTGAGCGTCGTCGAGAATCTCGAACCGACCTCCATCGCCGCCGTATCCCTCGCGGAGCTCTACGCCGACCAGACACGCTGGGCGGACATCCTCCAACTAACCGAGGGTGTCACTAATGAGGACGACGCCACCACATACCTACTTGTCCAACGCGGCCACGCATTCCGGGAGCAAGGCCTCTACACGGCCGCTCGGGAGACCCTCAAGGAAGCCTTGCGAGTGCGCTCGCGGAGTGCCGAACTGCGACTGCCGGCCCTCGTCGAACGTGCGCTCACCTATGTCGCCGAGGGCAAGAAGGCGATGGCGCGCAAGGACTTTGAACGAGTTCTTGCGGAACAAAGTGATTACCCTGGTGCGACCGAGGCGCTGCTGGCGCTCGACGAGGCCTATATGCCGAATTCGATCCCCACTCAGAGTGACTTGGAGAATTAGGATGCCCGAGATCGACTTTGACGCCGCGAAGAACCTTCAATCGAGGTTGACCAAGTCCCACAACCTGTGGGGCCCGCGAGCAGCGCCATTCGCTTCGAAGAGCGACTCTCTGGGGCAGTTTGTTTCCAAGCTTGCCTTCGCTCTCGGAGGTGCCGAGCCCGACTATTTGTCGGTGACGTTCGACGAAAGTGCCGTGACCGTTTTTCTCGCCGCAGGGGAATTCTTGTATCTTGCGAATGCAGACTCGGAGCGTTCCAGCGTTCGCGTCTTTCCGTTCGAGCTTGACAGCGTGAAGGTCAAGGAAACGCCCAACGTGCTGCAATCACCCCAAAGCTATGGATTCAACCGACTCTTGGTCGAGATCACGTTCTCGGACATTCAGGTTTCGCTCCCCGGCGAAGCGACGGATGCCAACGAGGAATCACTTTCATCGTTCTTCTCGACCCTTGTCAAACATCTCAAGAGGTAGTCGGCGGCACAGTCGCCGCGCGCCTTACGAAGCGCTGGCGCCCTCTGACCGGACGTTGCGAGTGTGGTCAAACGGGCTCGACATCACCGATGAAGACCCGGCAACGTGGGATTGGCCGTACTCGGATTGGTGGGCGCAGGGATGGCGTCCCGCGGCCGGCGCTAACTCGGGGACGTCAAGTGTTGACCGGCAAGGAACCATCTAGATCGGATTCAGTGCCTGTCGCTCGCCGAGGCCGTTGCGTGCGGGTGTCGCTGTGTCACCCACAGATATGATCAGGCCTCATGTGGTTCCGAGTCGCAGTGCGCCTACTGCTGGCCTTGCTCGCGCTCGCCGCGATCATCGGCAAAGTGGCTGTGGAACAAACGTGGATCCCACCCAACCCGATTCTTGAGGCATGGACACTCATTGTCGCCGGCGCAATCGTCTTCGTCGACAGCGTCATCGGGCTTGCGCGTGACCTTCGAAGGCGCTCCATCGAGTCCAACGATTTGCGTGTCAAGAAGGCGGTAACCGCAGCCCAGTGGACAATCTCAAAGGAGACGGGTGTCGATCTCGCCCTGATAGGTGGAAGCGTCTTCCTGACGAAGCGAACGAGGCCCAGATCCGAGACGAAGCTTCGTCGGATTGCCAGGGAACGGATCTCCGATTCGCCGCAGCAAAGTGCAGTGAAATGGACGACTGGCAAGGGAGCAATCGGGCGAGCACTCAAAGAACGGCGAACCGTGCACGTCGACTGGACGCGGATAGCGCAGCGGCACTCGGGCGAGATCAGCGAGAAGGCGTTCGACGCGCTCCCCGCTGCCACGCGGGCGGGACTTGCGTTCGATGAGTTTCGAAGCATCGTCGACAAGTACGCAGAGATACTTGCCGTGCCTATCTTCGTTGGCGAGAAGTGCGTCGGCGTGCTTGCAATCGACGTGCCCATGACGGTGGAGCATTCAGGCCTCGGAACTTGCCTCAATCCGCAAGCCGTCCGCGAGATTGCCGAAAGTTGTGCGGCTGTGCTATCGGATGTCCTCCGTAACAGATAGTCTCTGGAAAAGAGAGGGGGTCTCGAGATGACCAGTGCTACGCCACAGCCGAGCGCACGCCGCAACGCTCAGCGGCAGGACGCTCGGAACTCGTACTTTTCAACTCTGCGGTCTATGAACCCTGACCGAGACCTTCGAGAGTCAATAGACCGGGCGCAAGCCGAGCGCGACTCGAGGGACGCTCCGCGCCCTCAGAGCTAGGCAGTTTCCCTGCCGGTTGCGTTAGCACGCAGGCCTAGGATGCGAACTGTTGGGGGCGATAGCACGCGAGCGTTTCTGCTCTCCCCACAGAAACCCCACAACTCCCCACAATCCAACGTGGCTCTGTGAATCCCAGACAACCGAAATACCGCGGAATTCCGGGCATCCCAGCCGACTCCCGCACCACTCCGCGCCTCCGAATAGGGTTCGAATCCCTCACTTGCCACGCGAAAGAGCCCCGCTTCATGCGGGGCTCTTTCGCGTGATGAGCGATGCGGAATGAGAACCCCTTGGTGGGCCCCCGCTGAGCAGTCCGGCGCATTGCGCAGCAATGTGGAGGCGGCTCAGTAGGGGAGTCGAATCCACAACGCGAAGTACTTGCGCGCGGTGGGCTGGCGGCACCGGTTGGGCGTCGAATCCCTCACTCGCCACACGAGGGAGCTCCCGCTTCCTGCTTGGCACTTTCCGCGCGCCGCTCAGCTGAATTCTTGTCGTCAGGTCTAGCGGACTGTTCTGTCTACCCAGTAACGTGAGCCAACCTCGCGCAGCGGTGGGGGTGGTGTGCCGGGGATGTGTCTTCGGTCGGTAGATCAGGGGACGTGCTTGGCCAGACGGTATTTTGTCGTCGTCGCGATGTTTGCGGCATTCACTCTGGTTGCTCCGTTGGTGCCGGCGACTCCGGCTTTGGCCGCGGATGGTTCTGACGTTCCGGCGCCGTTGCCTGTGGTGGAGTCCACGGCCGCCGATCCGGTGTTGCCGACAATTCCAGCGGGGGACTTTTCGGTTGATGCAGGGGATCTATCCACGGTCGTCCCGGTAGTCGTTCCGGAGTTGCGGGGCAAGAGGCCGTCGTCGGCGCAGTTTGATCCGTCGAAGGTGGACTTCGATGAGTTGCCGGTGACCGATCGTGAACTGTATTCGACGACCTATCAGCTGCCCAACGGCAACAAGGTCTTGGAGCTGGGGGAGCACCCTCAGAATGTGATGGTCGACGGTGAGTGGGTCGCCGTCGATGGCGCGTTGGAGAGTGTCGCCGAAGGGTGGGTGGGCGAGAAGAACCCTCTGACGCCTGAGTTTGCGTTGCGTGCCGACGGGGATGTGCTCACGGTTCACGATGACGATGTGAGCCTGTCGTGGCGTCTGCTCGGCGCAGATGACGTGTCGGGTGCGACAGGTCAGGTCAACGGCGGTCAAAAGCCTTTGTGGTATCGGGATGTGCTCGACGGGGTCGACCTGTCATACAAGGTCGAACCTGCCGGGGTGAAGGAGTCGATGGTGCTCGGGGCGGCGCCGGAGGAGGCGCCCGAGTACCGGTGGGTGCTGACGGCGCCGGGGCTGACTGTGCAGCCCGATGTCGCGGGCGGTTTCGAGATTGTCGATGCTAACGGTGTTGTTCGGTTCACGATCCCGACCCCCGTGATGTGGGACTCGTCGGGCGTCGAGGGTGAACGGGAGCCGGAATCGGCGCCGGTCGCAGCGACGGTCGAGCCCTTTGGCGGCGAGTGGCTGTTGACGTTGCGCCCGGACTACACGTGGTTGACCTCGACCGATCGCGTGTACCCGGTCACGGTAGATCCGACGACGAGCTACGGCGCGAACACCCAATACTCGTTCAAGTCCGACGGTACGGGCCAGTCAGGGTCGACCTGGTTCGGTAACCCGTGGCAGTCGAACCAGTCCCTCTATTGGAGGGGGTTCACGCGGTACACGCAGATGAGCGCTCTTGCGGGCTATTACGTGACGGCTGCGGTTCTCGAGATGAACTACACCACCGGCACAGCGTCGTGCCAATACGGGTATATAGGGTCGGGTTCCGCGGATCCCTACACGGTGTCGCACTACGGCTCGGACATTTCATACTTCGGGATGTGCAATGGTTACGCCTCAGCAAGCGATGGCTACTATGACGGCCTGGATGCCACCATCGCGGCGTGGGTTCGTAACGGCACCTACTACAACTGGTTGGGCATCCGGAGCGAATACGAGGCGAACACCCTCTACTCGTACAAGGGCGCCAGCACGTCGTTGTACATCCAGTACCAGTCCTTCCCTTCGGTCACTGGTGTGGCCGGCACGACTCCGAGGAATGGCCAAACCGGCCCGCGTGCCCCGAAGATGCAGGCAACCGGCAGCACAGGTTCCGGCACGGCCCTTCAGTACCGGTATGAGTTCGAACCCACGGGCGGCTCTCACACAGGCTCGGGACCGTTCACCAACATCGCCTACAACTCGGGGTGGGTGAACTCGGGTGACTTTCAGGTCCCTTCGAACATCCTGGCGGCGAACGTCGAGTACCGCTATCGCGTCTGGGTGCGGGACGGCTACGACGGCCATCTGGGCAACAACACGCAACGCTCGGCGACGAACGCGGCGTGGTACTTCACGACGAACCGCACAGCGGATGTCGCGCAATCTTCGGCGGTGCCCGTGGACGAGCAGACGGTCACGACGCTGCGACCGCCGTTCAGTGTGGGCTACGCGGCCGATCCTGACGATTCTGTTGCTGTGAAGTACAAGTTCGTCGTGACTACGGGGGCCGACGGTCGGACTGGCGCAGTAGTCACTTCGGGGTGGATCACTCCGACCAATACCACCCCGGGTGCCGCTGTGAGTTGGCAACCTGTTCAAGGAGCCCTGCAGGATGGCGTCAAGTACACGTGGCGTGTGTGGACGGACGACGGCGTCGATGAGTACGAGTCCGCCTGGATGGGGCGGTTCACGACGAACCTGAGGCTAGGTAACTCAGGGCCCTCGCCCTTCGACACTGCTGGGCCCGCCACGGTGAATCTGGCCAACGGAAACCTGTCCCTGAACTTTGCCTCCCCGACGGTCACTACCGTGGGCGGGCCGATGGGCTTGAGCTTTTCCTACAACTCCCAGGCCGATCCGCTCGCGAACGCTGGACTGGTCGCGTCCTACTACGACGCACTGAACCAGGGCCAGACAACCACAACGACATTCGATTTCACCGGCCGACAGCCGGTACTGACCCAGACAGAGACGATGATCTCCTTCGTCCAGGGGGGCAGGGTGGCACCGGCGGTGCCCGCCGACTACTGGATGGCGCAGTGGAAGGGATTCGTCACCACGCCATCCACGGGCAGCTACACCTTCGGAGTCATTCGCGACGACGGAGCCCGTGTTGTGATCGGCGTAACCACGGTCCTCGACCAATGGTCTGGGTCGTCGTCAACTGTGCAATGGGGGACGGCGTCATCGCATACTGCGGGTGTGCCCACGGCGATCGGCGTCGACTACTTTGACTCGGGCGGGAACGCCCAGCTGGAGCTGAGGGTCAAGGGTCCAGGCATCACCGACCCCAACGGCATACCGGTTCCCGCGAACTGGTTCACCAAGACAGTGCAATATCTGCCCGGAGGCTGGACGAACTCGGGCCCCATCAACGGCACTGGTGGCTTCTACTCGCTTGCCACCAAGACCAGCACCTCGGTGACGCTGACCGACGTCACCGGCTCAGTGCACACCTACTCGAAGAAGAGCGAGGGCGGCTACACGCCTCCGCCCGGCGAGTACGGCATTCTCTCCATCGACGCCACAGGCCAGATTACCCTCGATGATGGCGGAACGGTCTACCAGTTCGACGCCGCCGGGCGTGTGGCATCCGTGACCACGCCCCAGGACGCGAAGAAACCGGCCACACCGGTCGTGCAATACCGCGCGAATGGCACCCCCGATCTCATTGGGGATCCAGTAGCTGGCGGAACCTCCCGAAAGGTCCAGTTTGTGTACGGCGGTGACCTCACCTCTAACACAGCCCTGGGCCTCACCGCCCCGGACGCGGGCCCCTCCAGCAGTGCGTGCGGCCCAGTCGACGCCGGCTATGTCGCCGCACCCGTCGGATTCCTGTGCCGCATAGTCTACCCCGGTCACGTCGCCGGAACCGCAGACACAACACGACTGCTGTACAACAACAAAGGCCAACTGGCTTCGATCATCGACCCTGGTGACGAGCGGGTCGAGTTCGCCTACACCGGCGGTGTACTCACCGCGCTGTGGGATCCGCTCGTGAACGACTGGGTGGCCGCTAACCCTGCCGATCACCCTCGGACACTTCTCGTGGCGAGCGAGTTCAATTACACAACCGACGGAAAGATCGCCTCGGTCAAGCTCCCCGCGCCCGACGGTGCCACCGCGAGCCTTCGTCCCGAGAAGACCTACGACTACAAGACCGGATCTACCACCGTCGATGTAACGGACCTCGACCTCTCTGGGGCACCCAGTGGGGCCCACGCCAATACGGTGACCTTCGATGACCGGTGGAGAACAAAGAGCACGAAGTCGCCATTGGGCATGACAGCCGCGCAGGAGTGGACTGACAAGGATCAGGTGAAGTCGAGCATCGACGCCCAAGGACTGATGACTACCACGATCTACGACTCGTTCACGAACCTGCCCACCAACAGCTATGGGCCGGCACCGGCGGCGTGTTTCGGTAGTGATCTGCTCCCCCTGGCCTCCTGCCCGGTTGCGGTTGCCCATTCCAGCACCAGCTACGACCAAGGCATGCAGGGCCTGCATGTGGCCTACTTCAGCACCAACAACCTCTCGGGCCGCCCCGTGGACTTCAGCCTCGGCCTGACTGGCGGCACGGGCAATCTTGCCTCGCGCAATTGGATAGCTGGGTCACCTATCGGCACGGTCCCGTCTGACAACTTTTCGCTGCGGATGACCGGCGTGATTACATTCCCTACCGCTGGCAGCTACCAATTCCGCACAACCCTCGACGACGGCGGTCGGCTGTACGTCAACGAGGATCTGCTGATCAACGACATGGCCAACGACGGCACCACCTCCACGCTGTCCAGCCCAGTTATCACAGGCATCACTGCTCAGGAACGTCGACGCATTCGGGCCGAGTTCCTTGAACTCACCGGCAGCGCGTCCTATACCCTTCAGTGGTCGATCAACGGCGGCGCCTGGGTGAACGTGCCTGACTCGGCCCTGACTCCCGACTACGGTCTATCGACCTCGACGCTCACAGACGACTCAGGCCCCAACGACCTGCCAGCTGGTCTGCTCACGCCGATCACGACCGCGACGGGGTACGGAAGCCAACCGTGGCTGGGCGCAGCCACCCAGTCAACCATCGATCCCGGGGGACTGAACCTCACCACGGCAACCACCTACGAACTGCCCGGCGAGAACGCCTTCCAAGCCACCAGCGCCACCACGATCGGCACCGGGTGGGCGACCTACAAGTCCGTACTCGCACCGGGGGACTTCAATGGGGATGGTCGACCGGATCTGATGGCGATCCTTGTGGACGGCACCTTGAAACTGTTTCCTGGAGATAGCTCCGGTGGGGTCGGTGCAGGCGTTGTGATCGGTTCGGGATGGCAGACGTTCAAGCAAGTGCTTACCCCCGGCGATTTCAGCGGCGACGGGAAAGCCGACCTCATCGCCCTATCGACCGACGGCACGCTAAGTCTCTTCGCTGGAAACGGCGCGGGTGGATTCGTGTCCCCCTATCCGGCGATCGGCTCTGGGTGGGCCGCGTTCAGGACGGTGCTTACGCCCGGTGACTTCAACGGCGACAGCACGTCTGACCTGATCGCTATCACCACCGACGGCACCGCCTATCTGTATCCCGGAAACGGGGCTAGCGGTTTCACCGGCACCTATCCCAGCATCGGCACCGGTTTCTCTGCGTACACGATGCTTCTCGCGGGGGGAGATTTCACCGGCGACGGGCGCGCAGACGTCCTCGGTGTGCAGGCCAACGGCACCCTGGCGGCGCGGCCCGGCAGCGGCACGGGCGGCTTCACCGGCACCACCGCCACCACCTTGGGCAGCGGATGGACATCCCTGCGCACGGTCATCGCTCCCGGACTTTTTAGCGGTGTCGGTCAAGCCGACCTGCTGTCAATCACCACTGCCGGCGACTTGCGGTTGTACAACGGGGACGGTCCCGGATGGCTGCGCCGCCTGACCAAACGGATGCCCGCCGCCGTTGCCGAAAACCAACCGGCAGGTACTGCTGGCTCAACATCTGCCTATTGGGGCGACAAGGAACAACTTGGCTCCGCAATCTGTGGGCTTGCAGCCACCACACCACAGTCCGGGTTCTTGAAACAATTCACCTCACCCACTCCAGCAACTGGGGCGCCCGTAGTCACCCAGTACGCGTACGACGCTCAGGGTCGCACGGTAGGCACCAAACGCACCGGCGACACCACTTGGACCTGCCTTTCTTACGACACCCGCGGACGGGTGGTCAGCGCCGTCTACTCGGCGTACGGAACCTCTGCGGCACGCACCGTGACCAACAACTACGCGGTCGGCGGCAACCCGCTGGTGAACTCCGTCACCGACCCGACCGGCACGTTAGCCACGACCAGTGATCTCCTCGGCCGAAGCGTCTCTTCTATCGACGTGTGGGGCACCGTGACGGTGCCCACCTATGAGGCCAAGACAGGCCGTGTGCTGTCGGTATCGACGACCGCGCCTGGCGGTGTCGCCTCAGTGCAGGCGTTCACCTATGACGTCGACGGCAAGGTCGAGACCGTCGCCCTCGATGGCACGGTGATCGCGGATCCGACCTACGCCAGCAACCAGTTACTGCAATCGGTGAGTTACGTGAATGGCACGAGTCTGTCGTCGATCACCCGCAACGCGACGGGTGCGACCACAGGTATCAGCTGGGCTTTCCCGAACGTGACCACGCCAGCGGTGCCGACGAACTACCCGGCCGTGACAGTTCACACCACCGGGTTCGAGTCTGGTGCAGACGGGTGGGCGACGAGTTCCGGCACCGCCACCAGCAGCACCGCCCATGGCGGAGCCCTGTCTGCAGTGCTCGAACAGACCAGCTCCACGCCAGCCGCACTCACCCACACCTTCACCGGTCTGACCGTGGGTCGCGCCTACACGTTCGAAGCATGGTTGGCGACCACCGACGACGACACGGTCACGGTCACCACCAGCGCCGGCGTTGACGGCATCGGCGACACCGCCGGGGTCACCGCGGCCCCGGCGGTGAGCGGGGCGGTGACGTGGGCGAAGACCACCTACCAGTTCACCGCAACCGCAACCAGCCACATCGTCCACATCACCGCGTACGCGCCAACCAACGACGCGAGCATCCTGGTCGACGATGTGACCCTGACCCAGGATGCCTGGACGGATCCTGGCACCACCACCTCCACCCCGCAACCATCGGTGACGGACTCGGTGGTCCGTTCTCAGACCGGTCGGATCATGCAGAACACCCTCACCGATGGGGCGACGACGGAGACGTCGACATACACGTTCGATGCTGCGGGTCGTCTGACGCAGGCGGTGATCCCGCAGCATGTGCTGACCTATGAGTTCGCCTCCACTGGCGGCTGCGGTGTCAACACGGCTGCGGGTCGCTCCGGTAACCGCACCGGTTTCACCGACACGAAGAACGGCACGGTGGTCACGGATGTGGATTACTGCTACGACTGGGCCGATCGTCTGACGTCCACGAACGCGACCACCACGGGTGGTAACCCGGTGTTGAACACGGACCTGTCCACCGTCGGTGCTCCCGCGACGTTGGCGTATGACATGCACGGCAACACGACGAAGCTGGCCGATCAAACCCTCGCGTATGACGTCGCCGACCGGCACATGAAGACGACGTTGGCTGATGGTACGACGATCACCTACACCCGGGATGCCACGGGCCGGGTGGTGTCTCGCATCACCGACGCTCCCGGCACCGCGAATGATTCCACGATCCGCTACTCGTTCGCCGGCGGCACCTTGTTTGCGGTGTTGGACGGGTCGAACCAGGTGCTCCAACGCGAGCTGTCCCTGCCCGGCGGGGTCTCGTTGTCGATTCCGGTGGCGGGTGGGCAGGTGTGGGCGTACCCGAACCTGCACGGCGACACGATCCTGACGACGGATGCCGCGGGCATCCGCCAAGGCACCCGCACCTCCTATGACCCGTTCGGGCAACCCATCGCCGCCAACGGCGACATCGGCTCGACGGTCGCGGATGACAGCATCCCGGACACCTCCCCGGGGGACGCCGACTACGGGTATGTCGGGCAGCACGACAAGCTGTATGAACACCAAGGCAGCGTGGCGACGATCGAGATGGGGGTGCGGCAATACGTCCCCGCGCTCGGGCGGTTCCTGTCCGTCGACCCGATCGAGGGCGGCGTCACGAATAGCTACGACTACCCCAGTGACCCCGTCAACAGACTCGACCTATCGGGTGCGTTTACGGCTGACTCCTTTGAGACTTGGTACGCAAGGGATGCGAAGTTCAAGGCCGGGGTGGACCACATGTACTCGAATCCGAGCTTTTCAAAGAACGTAATCTCCCATCCCCTTCTCTGGGGCTTGGGCTTCGCTGGCTTCAACAACGCTCCGAGAACCCAACTGGGTAACCCCCCTAAGACGCCGCTAGCGCCAGGCCCTCAGCCCTGCGGTGGATATGGGTCGGCGACCGGTCAGGCCTGCGCGGGCTCTGCGGTTTCGCTAGAAGCGCGAGTTTCAGCATGTGCTTACGTTTGCGCTGATGGTGCCTTGTCCGTTGACTCGGTTGGGGCGGGCTGGAGTGGCGCTGCCTCCGCGGGGCCCACGATAGGTTTCGGGGGTGGTGTGGGCCTTGGCTTCAATAAACAGTCTGGCTGGTCCTCGGGTTGGTCGTGCGAATTTTCAACTCCATGGGGCGGCATTTACTTCGGGGGCGGCACAAATCAGAACGGATCTGCGTACGGTGAGGGTGGCATTAGTTTCGGGGATAAGGGTGGCTGCTATGCGGGAGGCGGTTACTCTGCCTACTTCTAATGGCTCTCATCTGATATCGAGGCTTCGTGGAGGAGTTGTATGACGGTCGATTGGCCACCTGTGATCGTTGGCGCAGTAATCACAACCTTCAGTGTTGTGATTCTCCGGGCGCGAACGTGGATCGCCCGGACGATCGCGAACCTGCAGAGGGCGACTTTCGGCCCTCTTGGGGAGCCCATCGCGAAGAGATCCACCCCTAACGGGCTCATAGCGCCCTCGATCTTGGGGATAGCTATCGGGGTTGTGATGATCACCGTGGGAATATTCGGGAGCCACTAGGGTGGTCGGACTGAGCCTCTGTATCTCCGTTCTCCTGATGGTCAGTGGAGCTTTGGTTGCTACATTTCGCGGGCCGCTGTCGAGCAGGATGACCATGCAGCTTCAGCGCCGTGAGCGGCTAGCCAGAGCCGACGACACCAATGAAGGTCTCAGGCCCACTCCGAATTTCCTAGGTGCTGTTGGGGTTGCCTGGATCCTGCTGGGTGGTGCGCTCCTGTTCTGGCCGACAATGTGAGGTCGTCTCGGAACAACGTTGTGGCCCAGAGGCGAGAAAATCCACGCGGCTCGCTCGGGTTGCCGCTTCGGGGGAGGGGGCTGCTTGAATCCGCTGGAGATGTGGGCAGGTTCGTTCGAGGACAGCGGCTACGCAGTTTACCGCGGGTAGACGTGGAGGTTGCTGTAATGAAGAGATTGGCGACCGCCAGCGCGGCGGCCGTCCTCCTGACCGTCGTGCTCGCAGGGTGTGACCAGAACATGGTGCTGGGGCCAGCGGCGATACAGCGCCGCGGCTCCGATCTCATCGTTGCTGTCTGTAGGAGTATCGATGCTGCCTCAGTGACCTTGGACACATGGGCGAGTGGGCTTGGCACCCCGACTCAGGTCGTTCTTGAGGCCACGGGAAACCTGCATTTACCGGCTGGATCCGAATTCTCCACCAGTGACCCTCCAGACGGACTAGTCGTGGCGACACATTCGTCTCCAGCGATGGGAGCGCGGGACAACTTCACCCTCCAAATCCTCTCGGTCAGGTCGAGCGAGCAGGACATCAATGCGACCTTCACGCTGGGCAATAGTGGTCTCTCGGAGTCGCTCTGGCTGCATCCTGACGGCCGGGAGACGGCAGAGCCCTGCTATTGAAAGCCCCCAAGCGCCACTGACTGTCGCAGCTCCAACCGACTCGGTTGTCAGGTCGCAGACCGGTCGGGTCATGCAGAACACCCTCACCGATGGGGCGACGACGGAGACGTCGACGTACACGTTTGACGCTGCGGGTCGCCTGACGCAGGCGGTGATTCCGCAGCATGTGCTGACCTACGAGTTCGCCTCCACCGGCGGCTGCGGTGTGAACACGGCTGCGGGCCGCTCGGGTAACCGCACTGGTTTCACCGACACGAAGAACGGCACTGTGGTCACGGATGTGGATTACTGCTACGACTGGGCCGACCGTCTGACGTCGACGAACGCAACCACCACAGACGGTAACCCGGTGCTGAAAGCGGACCTGTCCACCGTCGGCGCTCCCGCGACGTTGGCGTATGACACGCACGGCAACACGACCAAGCTCGCCGACCAAAACCTCGCCTATGACGTCGCAGACCGGCACATGTCGACGACGTTGGCTGATGGTACGACGATCACCTACACCCGGGATGCCACCGGTCGGGTCGTGTCTCGCATCACCGACGCTCCCGGCACCGCGAGTGATTCCACGATCCGCTACTCGTTCGCTGCCGGTACCTTGTTCGCGGTGTTGGACGGGTCGAACCAGGTGCTCCAACGTGAACTGTCCCTGCCCGGTGGGGTGTCGCTGTCGATTCCGGCTGCGGGTGGGCAGGTGTGGGCGTACCCGAACCTGCACGGCGATGTGATCCTGACCACGGATGCCACAGGCATCCGCCAAGGCACCCGCACCTCCTGTGGGGCTCGTTCGCGTGATGAGCGATGCGGTCGCTCTACGCGCCCAGACGCGCCAACTGCTCGGGGGTGAGCACGAGCTCCGACGCGAGGGCCGAGTCGGTGATGGAGGCGGGGCGCGAGGCTCCGGGGATAGGAATCACGGAGTCCCCGAGCGACAGCTCCCACGCCAACGCGACCTGCTGTGCGCTGACACCGAGCTCGGCGCCGACGGCCGCGAAGGCGGACGAGTCGAACACCTCGGAGCCGTTGCCGATGCCACCGAGCGGGCTCCACGGCAGGAACGCCATGCCGTGCTCGACGGTGTAGTCGAGCTCGGGGCGGCTGGACTGGAAGATCGGCGAGAACCGGTTCTGCACCGACATGAGCCGCCCGTCAAGCATCTCGTCGAAGAGCGCGATCTGCTCGGTGATGGCGTTGGAGATGCCGGCCATCTGGATGAGACCCTCGTCGAGCAGATCCTTCATCGCACCGAGTGAGTCGGTGTACGCCACGGTGTAGTCCTGACGGTGGTACTGGTAGAGCCCGATCGATTCGACTCCGAGCCGGCGGGCGGAGTCGATCGCCGCCTGGCGCAGGTATTCGGGCTTGCCGTTGCGGTCCCACGGGCGGCCAGTGCGGTAGATGAGCCCGCCCTTGGTGGCGACGAGGATGTTCTTGGCCTCAGTCGGGCGCAGCTTCAGTGCCTCGGCGATGAGCAGCTCGTTGTGCCCCTGGCCGTCGATCTCCATCGTGTAGGAGTCGGCGGTGTCGATGAGCGTCACGCCCGAGTCGATGGCCGCGAGGATGGTGGCGAGCGCCTGTTCGCGATCCGGTCGCCCGTCGATCGACAGTGGCATCCCCCCGAGGCCGATGGCACTGACGGTGACGTTCCCAATTCGGCGACTCTGCATAGGGCTCAGCGTATGCGCTCCCCGCACGGCCCTGTACCGTGGCTTCAGCGAGATCGGCCGACGGCGGCCGGCGCACGCATGATCTCGAACGGCACCGGAGAGGGGCGCACGGTGGTGATCGCCCGCTTCGAGGAGCTCGACTTCCAGCCGACGCCGATGGGCGACCTGATGTTGCGGCGACGCACCGACGCACAACTCGGCGTGGACATCTTCGAGGTGAAGCTCGGCGAGGAGTTCCTCATGTCGAGCCTGTTCACCGTCGCCGAAGAGGAGCTCGCGACTCTCGGCCTGGCTTCGGCCGACGGCGACGTCCTGACGGTGCTCGTCGGCGGCCTGGGTCTCGGCTACACCGCGATCGCGGCTCTGCGCGACCCACGGGTGGGCGCCATGACGGTGATCGACACGATGCCCGCGGTGATCGACTGGCATCGGCGCGGCCTGCTGCCGGTATCGGATGCGCTCACCAGCGACCCGCGCACCCGCCTCGTTCTCGACGACTTCTTCGCCGTCATGCGCCGCGAGCCCGAGGGCGGCACCCGCTACGACGCCATCCTGCTCGACGTCGACCACTCGCCCCGTCATCAGCTGGATGCCAGCCACGCCGACCTGTACACCGAGTCGGGTCTGCGCGCACTCGCGCGCCACCTCACCGACGGGGGAGTCTTCGCCCTGTGGTCGGATGACCCGCCTGATGATGACTTCATGGCGACCCTGTCGAGCGTCTTCTCCGAGGCCCACGCGCACGTGGTCGACTTCGCCAACCCCCTCACCGGTGGCATGTCGTCGAACACGGTGTACGTCGCGCGGTGACCGTGGCTAGGGCTGCGGTACGACGGCGCGGCGTTGCCGCCCGACCTTGATCCCCAGGTAGCTGGCAAGAACAACGATCACGGCAAGGAACACCACGCTCGTGCCGGTGGTGCCGAGCCCCAGGCCACCGTCATCCGGGGACTGGGACAACAGGTCGCCTAGTGAGGCCCCGAGCGGGCGGGTGAGGATATACGCAGCCCAGAAGCAGAACACCACATTCACGTGCAGTGCGAAGCGCGCGATCACGATCAGTCCGATCAGAACGGCGAAGAGGATCGTGCCGAGCAGGTAGCCCAGGCCGAAACCCTCGGTGATGAGGTCGCCAGCCGCCGTGCCCAACGCGAAGGTGAAGAGGATCGCGACCCAGTAGAACGCCTCGCGTCGCCGGGTGAAGATTGTGTGGATGGACAGGGTGCGCTCTCGCACGAACCAGATCGTGAAGGTTACAGCCAGCAGCACAGAGAAGACGAGAGTGCTGACCCACAGGGGCACGCCAAACACATCCGTCATGTTGTCGGTGAGCAGCGTGCCGACGACGCTGATGAGCACCACAACCGTCCAGTAGACCCCGGAGGTGTAGCGCTTGGTGGCGAACTGGGAGACCAGCGCCACCACCAGCAGACCGGTCATGATCCACGACGTGATCGTGAGGCCGAGGCCCAGAGTCTCGTTGAGATAGTCAGCGGCGGTCTCGCCCGTGGTCGTGGAGAGGATCTTGATGACCCAGAACGCGAGCGTTACCTCGGGCACGCGGTTGAAGAGGATGGTGCGGGCGTGCTCGGGCAACGTCGTCATCCCCATATCGTGATGGTTCGGGGCTGAGGATCGAGCGTGAAACCAGAGTCCGCTCGTGAGAGTTCTCACACGGATCGATGCTGGCTCCCCAAACTCAGGACAAATGTTCGGCGTGTTTACTAATGTCCTGAGTTCCGGGAACGATTCAGACTGGTCACTCGCGTGGGCGAGGCGCTTAGGCCTCACTCCTGGGGCGGCGGGGCCGCGACGGCTACCGCCAGTCGTCGACCCCGTAGTCCCAGCCGGTGTAGCTCTCCGCGAGGTAGCGCTGTGCGTGCAGCGAGTCGGTGAGGAGCGCCAGTTCGCCGAGCCCGCGGCGCTTGTCGAACTCCGTGGCATCCGGGGTGATGTGAAGCATCGTGGTCATCCAGTAGGAGAAGTGCTGCGCCTTCCAGATGCGCTTGAGGGCGTTCTCCGGATACGCCGCCATGAGCTCCTCCGAGCCGGTCGCGAAGAACGAGCGCAGCGCCTGGTTGAGCCAGAGCACGTCGCTGAAGGCGAGGTTCATGCCCTTCGCGCCGGTCGGCGGCACGGTGTGTGCGGCGTCACCCATGAGGAAGACCCGGCCCTTGCGCAGCTCGTGGGCCACGAAGCTGCGGAAGCGCAGCACGTCCTTGCGGAAGATGGGCCCCTGCTTGAGCGTGGTGCCCTCGATGCCGGCCTGCAGCTTGTCCCAGATCTCGGCGTCGCTGACGGTCGTCGGGTCGAGCAGCGGGTCGCACTGGAAGTACATGCGCTGAATGTGCTGGTCGCGAGTCGAGATGAGCACGAAGCCCTCGTCGGAACGCGAGTAGATCAGCTCGGGCGCGCTCGGCGGCGCCTCGACCAGCACGCCGTACCAGGCGAACGGGTACTCGCGGTAGTAGCCGCCCTGCTGCGATCCGACGACGGGGATGCGCGCGATCGAGCCCGACCCGTCGGCGCCGACCACGACATCCGCGACGATCTCGAACGGCTCGCCCGCGGCGGTCGTGACGACGATGCGCGGCTTGTCGCTCTCGGCATCCTCGACGGAGGTCGCCGTGTGCTCGAACAGCGGCGTGACGCCGTCTCGAATGCGCGCGGCGATGAGGTCCTTGAGCACCTCGTGCTGCGGGTAGAGGTACACCGACTTGCCGACGAGCTCCTGGAAGTCGAAGCGGTGCGCCCGGCCATCGAAGTGGAACTCGACGCCATCGTGCTTCATGCCCTCGCGGTAGATGCGATCGGAGACGCCCGACTCGGCGAGCACCTCGGCGGCTGGGGACTCGACGATGCCCGCCTTGACTGTGCCCTCGATATCTTCGCGGCTGCGCGCGTCGATGACGACGGAGTCGATGCCGGCCTTGCCGAGGAGGTGGGCGAGCAGCAGTCCGGCGGGGCCAGCCCCGAGAATGCCGACCTGGGTGCGAATGGTGTTGGTCATGGCACCATTCAGGGCTATCGCTCGAACCGTGGCAATGCGAAACTTCCATGAGATGGAAGTTCTTGATCGCGCCATGTTGGTTCTCGGATGCTTCGGCCCCGAGGCCAATGCGCTGACCCTTACCCAGATCAGCGAGCGCACAGGGCTCGCGCTCTCGACCTGCCATCGGATCGTGGCATCCCTCGTCGCCGGCGGTTTCCTCGATCGCGGCGGCGACCGCAAGTACCGCGTCGGCACCACGCTCTGGACCATCGCCCAGCACGGGCCGCTCAGCGACCGGCTGCGCGAGAGCGCTCTGCCCGCGTTGGCGCGCCTGTACGAGGAGACCGGGGAGAACATCACCCTGGCCGTGCTCGACAACGGCCAGGCGCTGTACGTCGAGCGGCTCATGGGCGAGCGCAGCATCCCGACGGTGAGTCGGGCCGGAGGCCACCTGCCCCTGCACACCACGGGCGTCGGCAAGGTGCTGCTCGCCCACCAGTCGACCGCGTACATCGAGCGCTATCTCTCCGAGCCGCTCGCCCGGCCGACCCGCGACTCGATCGACCAGCCCGACCGTCTGCGACGTGACCTCGCCGAGGTGCGCGAGCGCGGCTACTCGATCACCCGTCAGGAGATGACCGTCGGTAGCGGATCCATCGCCGTGCCGATTCTCGTCGATGGCCAGTGCGTTGCGGCTGTCGGCGTGATCGTGCACCTCGCTCGCCTCGACGTGAACCGTCTGGTCGGCACCCTCAATCGCGCCGCGGCGACGATCGTCACCGAACTGGGTCGCCTGCAGTGAGCGCCGGGTACACTCCGGGCATGAGCGAGAAGGGCGTGGCAGCCCAGGATGCAGCCGGGCCGAGCGTCACCGGCCGCGCGCTTGCCGTGCTCGACTCGTTCGACCAGACTCACCGCCGCCAGTCGCTCGCGGCCATCTCCCGCCGCACCGGGCTGCCGCTCACCACGGTGCACCGCCTGGTGCACGAGCTCGAGCGGCACGGCGCGCTCGCGCGGGGAGCTGACGGCGACTACGAGATCGGCAGCAAGATCTGGCGCCTCGGCACGCTGGCATCGGTGCACGTGGAGCTGCGCGAAGTGGCGCTGCCCTATATGGAGGACGTCTACCAGCTGGCCAATGACGCCGTGCAGATCGCGGTGCTCGACGGTCTGCGCATCCTCGTCGTCGACCGCATCGCGGGCTCGCGCAGCATCGAGGTGCTCTCGAAGCCCGGCTCGCGCCTGCCCCTGCATGCGACCGGGGTCGGCAAGGTGCTGCTTGCCTTCGGTGGCCAAGAGCTTCAGGATGCGGTGCTCGGCTCTCTAGACCGCTACACCGACAGCACGATCACCGATGCACCGACGCTGAAGGCCCAGTTGCTCACGATCCGCTCCCAGGGCTTCGCGGTCACGCGGGAGGAACTCGCGCCGGGCGCGACGTCGGTGGCAGTACCGCTGCGCGGTAAGGGCGGCACGGTGATCGCGGCCCTCGGGGTTGTCTCGTCCAGCGACAACGCCGAGATCTCGCGCATGGTGCCGGTGCTGCAGGTGACGGCGGCGGCGCTGAGCAAGAAGCTCGCACAGTCGGGGCTGGGCGAGGCATCCCGGCTTCGCTGAACCAACCTTCCGCTGAGCGGAATATGCCCTAGCCTCGTCGCGCGTCATGCCGTTGTCTGGGTGGGCACCCTGCTGCCCACTTCGAAGGAGAACCATGGCGCGCGTCGTCCGAGGCACCCCCCGCACCCCGCTCGAGATCGTCGACGGTCTCGCCGAGCTGGGGGTTGCGACAGTGCACGAGGCGCAGGGGCGCATCGGTCTGCTGAATGTGCGGCTGCGCCCGATCTTCCCCGCGAAGATCGCCGGCACCGCGCTGACCGCGGAGGTCGCACCCGGTGACAACTGGTCGATCCACGTCGCGGTCGAGCAGGCGAAGCCCGGCGACATCCTCGTGGTCACGCCGACGAGCCCCTGCGAGGACGGCTACCTCGGCGACCTGCTCGCCGACTCGCTCCTGGCCCACGGCGTGCGCGGGCTGGTCATCGACGCCGGAGTGCGCGACGTGGCGACCCTCACCGAGATGGGCTTCCCAGTCTGGTCGAAGAACATCGGGGCGCAGGGCACCGTGAAGTTCACCCCGGGCAACGTGCAGACGCCGATCGTGATCGCCGAGCAACTCGTGAACCCGGGCGACGTCATCGTGGCCGACATCGACGGTGTCGTCGTCGTGCGCCGCGAAGACGCGGAGGCCGTGCTCGCCAAGGGGCGCGAGCGCGAAGCCAACGAGACCGCCAAGCGCGAGCGCCTGCGCGCCGGAGAGCTGGGCCTCGACATCTACGGCATGCGCGACAAGCTCGCTGCCGCCGGCCTCGTCTACGTTGACTACAGGCCCGAGGACTACGCCGGATGACGCCGACCAACTCCCAGCGGTCCGTGCCCGGCGCCCTCATGCGTGGCGGCACGTCCAAGGGGCTGTACTTCCTGGCCGACGATCTGCCGCACGACCGCGCAGCGCGTGACCAGTTTCTGCTCGCGGCGATGGGCTCGCCTGACGTGCGCGAGATCGATGGGCTCGGCGGCGGGCATCCGCTCACCTCGAAGGTGGCCGTCGTCAGCCGCTCAGACCGCGAGGGCATCGACGTCGACTACCTGTTCCTTCAGGTGTGGCCCGACCGCGCCGAGGTCAGCGACCAGCAGAACTGCGGCAACATCCTCGCCGGCGTCGGCCCCTTCGCGATCGAGCGCGGACTCGTCGCCCCCAACGGGGAGCTCACCCCGGTCGCCATCTTCATGGTGAACACCGACTCGAAGGCGACCGCGTTCGTCGAGACTCCCGGCGGCGTCGTGAACTACGCGGGCACCGCGCGCATCGACGGCGTGCCCGGCACGCACGCCCCGATCATGATCAACTTCGAGGATGTCGCCGGCTCCAGCTGCGGCGCCCTGCTGCCCACAGGCAACGCCGTCGACACCGTGCTCGGCGTCGATGTCACCTGCATCGACAACGGGATGCCCGTGGTCTGCCTAGCAGCGTCAGACTTCGGCATCACGGGCTACGAGACCCCGGCCGAGCTCGAGGCCAACGAGGAGCTGAAGGCCCGCGTCGAGGCCATCCGCCTCGCGGTCGGCCCGATGATGAACCTCGGCGACGTCACGAACAAGACCGTGCCGAAGATGAGCCTGCTCGCCCCTGCGCGGGACGGCGGACTGGTCGCCACCCGCACGTTCATCCCGCACCGCGTGCACGAATCCATCGGGGTGCTGGGCGCCGTGTCCGTGGCGACTGCCTGCATGATCGACGGCAGTGTTGCGGCGCGCATCGCCGGGCTGGCGACGGCTGCCACCGACCTCGTGGTCGAGGTCGAGCATCCGACCGGCTTCTTCACGGTGCAGATGGAGGTCGACCGCTCGTCGGGCGAACTCGTCGTCACCAAGTCCGCGCTGCTGCGCACCGCCCGCATGCTCATGTCGGGCGACATCTACGTCATCGATTCCGGAGAAGCCGCATGATCATCGACATCCACGGTCACTACACGACCGCGCCCGAGGCCCACAACCAGTGGCGCATCGACCAGTTGGCCGCGTACGCCGCCGGCCAGCCGAGCCCCGCCTACCCCGAGATCTCGGATGACATGATCCGGGCCTCGATCGAGGAGAACCAGCTGAAGCTGATCACCGAGCGCGGCAGCGACCTCACCATCTTCTCTCCGCGCGCGTCGGCCATGGGACACCACGAGGGCGACCAGCGCATCAGCCTCGAGTGGACGGTGGCCTGCAACAACCTCATCAAGCGGGTCGTCGACCTCTTCCCCGACACGTTCGTGGGCGTCGGCCAGTTGCCGCAGTCGCCAGGCTCCGACCTCACCGCGACCATCGCGGAGCTCGAGCGGGTCGTCAACGAGCTCGGCTTCATCGGCGTGAACCTCAACCCCGACCCCAGCGGTGGTCTCTGGCAGACCGTGCCGCTGACGGACAAGTTCTGGTACCCGCTCTACGAGAAGATGGTCGAGCTCGACGTGCCCGCGATGGTTCACGTGTCGGCGAGTTGCAACCCGAACTTCCACGCGACCGGCGCGCACTACATGAACGCCGACACCACCGCCTTCATGCAGCTCATCCAGGGCGACCTGTTCGCTGACTTTCCGACGCTGCGCCTGATCATCCCGCACGGCGGCGGCGCGGTGCCGTACCACTGGGGTCGCTACCGGGGTCTGGCCGACATGCTCAAGCAGCCCGATCTCAGCACCCATGTCATGAACAACGTCTTCTTCGACACCTGCGTCTACCACCAGCCGGGCATCGATCTGCTCGTGAAGGTCATCGACAACAAGAACATCCTGTTCGGTTCGGAGATGATCGGCGCCGTGCGCGGCATCGACCCGACGACCGGCCAGTACTTCGACGACACGAAGCGCTACATCGACGCGGCGCAGATCAGCGACGCCCAGAAGGCGAGCATCTTCGAGAGCAACGCGCGTGCGGTGTTCCCGCGGCTCGATGCGATCCTCGCGGAGCGAGGCCGATGAGCGCCGCCGCCCCCGCCTTCGTCAAGGACGCTGACTGGCTCGACTGGGATCCCGATCCCACCAAGCCCACCTTGGTCGTGCCACCGGGATCGGTCGACGCGCACTGCCACGTGTTCGGCCCGGGAGACATCTTCCCCTTCGCGCCCGAGCGCAAGTACACGCCGTGCGATGCGAGCCGAGAGCAGCTGTTCGCGCTGCGTGACTTCCTCGGCTTCGACAAGAACGTCGTCGTGCAGGCCACCTGCCACGGCGCTGACAACTCGGCGCTGCTCGACGTGCTCGAGCACTCCGATGACCGCGCTCGCGGAGTCGGCACCGTCAAGCCCGACATCGAGGCTCGCGAGCTCGCCCGCATGGACGACCTCGGCGTGCGCGGCGTGCGCTTCAACTACGTCAAGCGCCTGGTCGACCCGAAGCCCGACGACTACTACCGTGCGATCGTCGACAAGATCCGCCCGCTCGGCTGGCACGTGGTGCTGTACTTCGAACCCGCCGACCTCGCCGAGAAGCGCGACTTCTTCGCGAGCCTCGGCGTGCCGATCGTCGTCGACCACATGGGCCGCCCCGACGTGACGAAACCCGTCGATGGACCCGAGTTCGCCGCGTACCTCGACTTCGCCCGCACGGCGGATGTCTGGACCAAGGTCAGCTGCCCCGACCGCCTCACCGTGTCGGGCTCGCCCCACTACGTAGACGTGGTCCCCTTCGCGAGGGCGATCGTGGAGGAGTTCAGCGACCGGGTGCTCTGGGGCACCGATTGGCCGCATCCGAACATGAAGAAGGAGATGCCGGATGACGGCATCCTCGTCGACTACGTGCCGTCTATCGCGACGACGGTCGCCCTCCAGGAGAAGCTCCTGGTCACCAACCCCACCACCCTCTACTGGAGCTGACCATGACGAAACCGGATTTCCACCAGTTCGACGACATCCCCGGCACGACGATCTTCACGATCGAGAAGGCCCGCGAGGGCTTCGCCCTCAACCAGTTCTGCATGAGCCTGCGCAAGGCGGAGAACCGGGAGCGCTTCCTCGCCGACAACCGCGCCTACCTCGACGAGTGGGACATGACCGAGGAGCAGAAGCAGGCCGTGATCGACCGCGACTTCCAGGCGATGCTCGACCACGGTGGCAACGTGTACTTCCTGTCGAAGATCTTCGCCTCTGAGGGGCTGTCCTACGTGCAGGCCGTCAGCACCATGACCGACATGAACGTCGAGCAGTACCAGGCGATGATGCTGGCCGGCGGCCGCAACGTCGAAGGCTGGCGCAGCAAGAAAGAGCGAGGAGAAGCCTGATGGCACGCATCACCGCTGGGGTCAGCACCAGTCACGTTCCCGCCGTCGGCGCGGCGGTCGACATGGGTCGCACCGAGGAACCGTACTGGAAGCCGATGTTCGAGGGCTACGAGTTCTCCAAGAAGTGGATGGCAGACCACACCCCGGATGTCGCGATCATCGTCTACAACGACCACGCGTCGTACTTCGGCATGGAGATCATGCCGACCTTCGCGATGGGCATCGCCGACTCGTTCGCGATCTGCGATGAGGGATACGGCCCGCGGCCCGTGCCCGTGGTCGAGGGTGCGCCGGAGCTCGCCACGCACCTGGCGGCATCCCTGATCCTCGACGACTTCGACATGACAGTGCTCAACGTGCTCGAGGTCGACCACGGACTCACGGTGCCGATGTCGCTCATGTTCGGCACCCCCGACAAGTGGCCCACCAAGGTGATCCCGCTGCCGGTCAACGTCGTCATGTACCCGCAGCCGTCGGGCGAGCGCTGCCTGTCTCTCGGCAAGGCGATCCGCCGTGCCGTGCAGCAGTTCGACGAAGACCTCGACGTGCAGATCTGGGGTACCGGCGGCATGAGCCACCAGATCCAGGGGGCCCGGGCGGGTCTCATCAACCTGCCGTGGGACATCCAGTTCATGGACGACCTCATCAACCAGCCCGAGGTGCTGCAGTACAAGCCGCACCTCGAGTACATGATCGAGGCCGGCTCCGAGGGGGTCGAGCTCATCATGTGGCTCATCATGCGCGGCGCGCTCGGTGACCGGGTGGATGAGGTCTACCGTTTCAACCACGTGCCGGCCTCCAACACGTCGGTCGGCCATCTGATCCTGACCCCGAAGGAGATCTGAGCGTGACGGTCAACCTCGCGGTCGTGGGTCTCGGTGCCTTCGGCCAGAAGCACCTCGACGCCCTCACGCAGATCCCGGACGCGGTCATCCACTCGGTTGCGCATTCGAAGATGGATGTCGCGCAGGAGGTCGCTGCGAAGTACGGTGCCGCGCACGCCTTCACCGACTACACGGCGCTGCTCGCGCAGCCCGACCTCGACGGCGTGCTGCTGGCGACCCCCACCCAGATGCACCACGCGCAGACCATCGAGGCACTGCGGGCGGGCAAGCACGTGATGGTCGAGATCCCGATGGCCGACTCGCTCGCGGGCGTGCAGGAGATCGTCGACGTGCAGGCCGAGACGGGCCGCATCGCGATGGCCGGCCACACCCGCCGGTTCAACCCGTCGCACCAGTACCTGCACAAGAAGATCGTCGCCGGCGAGTTCGCCATCCAGCAGATGGACGTGCAGACCTACTTCTTCCGTCGCACCAACATGAACGCGCTCGGCCAACCCCGCTCGTGGACCGACCACCTGCTCTGGCACCACGCCGCCCACACCGTCGACCTGTTCCAGTACCAGACGGGGGAGCGGATCGTGAAAGCCAACGCGATCCAGGGGCCGAAGCATCCCGAGCTCGGCATCGCCATGGACATGTCGATTCAGCTGAAGACCGAGACCGGCAAGATCTGCACGCTGAGTCTCTCGTTCAACAACGACGGGCCGCTCGGCACCTTCTTCCGCTACATCGGCGACACCGGCACCTACATCGCCCGCTACGACGACCTCGTCACGGGCAAGGAGGAGCCGATCGACGTGTCACACGTAGACGTGTCGATGAACGGGATCGAGCTGCAGGACCGCGAGTTCGTGGCCGCCATCGTCGAGGGCCGCGAGCCCAACTCGAGCGTCGCCCAGGTGCTGCCGTGCTACGTGGTGCTCGACGAACTGCAGCGGCAGCTGGAGTACTGACCAGCGCTGGTTGAGTAGCCGACGAAGTCGGCGTATCGAAACCGGGATTGCGGCTGATTTCGATACGCGCTTCGCGCTACTCAATCAGCGGCTGTAGGGGATCTTCTTGCTGTGCAGGATGCGCGAGTAGGTGAGCGCGACGCCGTCGACCATGGTCGACTGGTAGCCGACCTCGTTGAGCATCTCGGTGACATCCATCATCTCGATCTGGCGGCGCTTGACGTGCTGGGCCGTACCGGTGAGGTAGCGCTTGGCCGTGTCGGGTGAGCTCGAGTCGAACTCGCGCAGAATCTCCTCGTACGCCCAGTTCTGCAGGCCCATCGTCTCGGCGGCCCAGAGGGTGTCGATGAGCACGGCTGCCATGCCCTTGGCCAGGATGCTCCGCAGCAGCTTGCGGGCCGCCGCCTCTCCCGGCACGTCCGAGACATACTCGAGGTTCATGCCATACGGCTCGAGTAGGTCCACGAAACGTCGCGCTCCCGGTCCCGCGACCCCCATGGGCACCTTCTCGGCGAGCCCGGGGACCGGCTTCATGATGGCCACATCGGCGAAGACTCCGTCGCCGAATAACCCAGCGAGTGCCTTCTTCAGGGCGGGTGTGCCGGTGTTGAGGTCGGCGTAGACCGTGCCGGCTCCGAGCAGGGGAGCGACCTGCTCGGCCACCTTCTTGGCGGCGGTCGACGAGTTGATCGAGATGACGATGTCGGCACCGGTGACGACCGCGGCGACATCCGGTGCGAGGGGTACCGGTGGTGTCGCGGGCACGACGGGGTCGAACCCGATGACGTCGGCACCCGCCGCCTGCAGCCCGGCCGCGATCAGCGACCCTGCTTCGCCCAGCCCGATGACACCGATTCGCACACGAGAGCTCATGCACCCATTCTCCCGCGGCGGGAGGGTCAGCGGTCGAACAGCCGCGCCTGCGCCTCGGTGTGGTGCCCGCCGACGGCGGGGGTGATGTCGGTGAGGCGCTGCACCTGCTCGGAGCTGAGCGTCACGTCGAGCGCGCCGAGATCCTCCTCGAGGTGGTCGACGCGGATCGTTCCGGGGATGGGCGACCAGTCGTCGCCCTGCGCGAGCAGCCAGGCGAGCGAGACCTGCGCCGGCGTCGCGCCGACCTCGCCGCCGATCTCGGCGATCTCCTCCACGATGGCGACGTTGGATTCGATGGCCCCCGGCAGGAATCGCGGATTCGTCAGGCGCCAGTCGGTCTCCTCGAGCTGGTCCCGGGTGCGCAGGGTGCCCGCGAGCAGGCCGCGGTTGAGCGGCGAGTATGGCACGAAGCCGATGCCGAGCTCACGCAGCAGATCGAGCGTGCCGTCGTCGGCGTCCCGGCTCCAGAGCGAGTACTCCGACTGCAACGCGGCGATCGGATGCACGGCGTGCGCACGACGGATCGTCTCGCGCCCCGCCTCCGAGAGTCCGATGTGGCGAATCTTGCCCTCGGCGATCAGCTCACTGAGCGTGCCGATGACATCCTCGATGGGCACCGCCGGGTCGACGCGGTGCTGGTAGTAGAGGTCGATGTGGTCGGTCTGCAGGCGTGTGAGCGAACCCTCGACGGCGATCCGGATGCTCGCAGCCGAGCTATCCACCGGGCCGGCGTTGCCGACGTGCGACATCAGCCCGAACTTGGTGGCCAGTACGACCGAGTCGCGACGGCCGACCAGCGCGCGACCGACGAGCTCCTCGTTGGTGAACGGGCCGTACAGCTCGGCGGTGTCGATGTGCGTGACGCCGAGCTCGAGCGCCCGATGGATCGTGCGGATCGAGGATGCCTCGTCCCGGCTGTGCCCCGTGTAGAGGTGCGACATCCCCATGCAGCCGAGACCGATGCGCGACACCGTCAGGTCGCCGAGCTGGGTGTACTTCATGTGGTTGCGGTCACTCCCGCCGCGGGCAGGATGACGCCGTCGATGACTGACATCAGGAACTCCCGGTCCACCGCCTTGCGCAGCATGAGTGTGCGGTACGACGCCATGGCCGGGCCGATCATGCACAGCCGCTCGATGTCGGCATCCACGGGGATCTCGCCGCGGTCGATCGCGCGCTGGAAGAAGACCCGGTTCGCTGCCGCGCGCGGAGCGACGAGGGCGTCGTAGGCGGCGTCCGCCAGTTCGGGGCTGCGGGTGAGCATCGACACGATGCCCGCCATCACCTTGAGCTTGCGCTCGCTGTCACGGATGCTCGGCGGCTTGATCATCGCCACGAGGTCGCCGCGCAGCGTTCCGGTGTCGGGCAGGGAGGAGAGATCGACGTCTTTGTACTTCATGCACGCGACGGCGTCGAGCACGAGCTCGGGCTTCGACGGCCAGCGGCGGTACACCGTCGCCTTGCCGGCCTTCGCGCGGGCGGCGACCATGTCGATGGTCATGCCGTCGTAGCCGGTCTCGGCCAGGACGTCGAGGGTGGCATCCAGAATCGTGCCGTCGAGGCTGGGGTCGCGCTTGCGGCCGAGCTTGGGGGCGACGTCGAGGTCGGTCTGCGTCATCGCGCCACCACCCCTTTCGTCGCAGTCCAGATTACCAACAAGTTAATTACTGAACAACTGATATCCGGAACTCCTCGGTACCGTATATAGTAGCGGTCATGTCTGAAGCGTCTGTTCCCGCGTCCCCCGTCAGCCGTCGCCGCTGGCTGACTCTCGTCGTCGTGGGCCTGGCCCAGCTCATGGTCGTGCTCGACGGCACCGTCGTGAACATCGCGCTGCCGTCGGCCCAGGCCGACCTCGGATTCTCCGACGGTGAGCGCCAGTGGATCATCACCGCTTACTCCCTCGCCTTCGGCAGCCTGCTGCTGCTCGGCGGGCGACTCTCCGACCTGATCGGGCGCAAGCGCACCTTCATCATCGGCCTCATCGGCTTCGCGATTGCCGGCTCTTCCCAGATGAGGGTGTAGGTCGGACGGGAGCGTCGGTCCGCAGATAGACGTCGAGGTCTCCCGACGACGGAGGTTCCTACGCCATCCATCCGAAAGACCTCGACGTGACCGACGCTACCCCGCCGGCCGGCTTCGGCCGCCCTGACCTGACCGCCTTCGCGGCTCATCCCAGTCGACCCTGATCGAGTCTGCTGACCCCCTCGACGAGAACGCAGCGACATCACAGCCACCCAACCCCGACCGTCCGGGAAGCCGGGACACGTCACATGGGCTGTGCTGCGGGCGTGTCGAGTGGGTAGTCCAGGGGCGACGCAGGAGCGTCGACGCGACGTGCTGAGAGGTGGTTCCAACCGAGCGCTAGGACACCGGCTACAGGCATGGCGATAGGTCAGGAACGGCGTCGCTCCCTGCGCAGGAGGGAGCGCAGAGTCTCGGCGTTTGCGTAGCCGACCCGTAGCGCGATCTCGGCGGAGGTGAAGTCCGTGGTTGCTGAGAGGTGCCGAGCTCGTTCGATGCGAAGCCGTTGGACGAAGCCGAGCGGAGTGAGGTTGAGCGCCGCACGGACTCGTCGTTCGAGGGTGCGCCGGCTGGTGCCGAGCGACTGCGCGACGAAGGCGACGTTGAACGGTTCGTCCAGGCGGGCGCGCACGAAGCGTTCGAACTCGACGACGATCGGGTCCTCGTGCCGGAGATGTTCGTAGGCGACGAAGGCCGCCTGCGACGGACGCTCGTCGATGATGAGGAGCTTGGCGACATGTTGGGCCAGGTCGGGGCTGATCGATCGCACGAGTGAGAGCGCGAGGTCGATGTGGGCGAACGCGGCGCCGGCGGTGACGAGGTTCCCGTCGACCACGACCATGGTGTCGAGATCGAGGGCGACGGTCGGATAGCGCTTCCGGAACTCCGGCCCCAAGAACCAGCTGGTCGTCGCCCTCCGATGATGCATCCGTCCGGTCTCGGCGACAGCGAACACGCCGGTGCACGCCGCGGCGATCCGGGTGGTCGCCTCGTCGAGGCGCCCGAGCGAGGCGATGACCGAACGAGCATCTCGGCTCTGGAGGACGTCGTTGGTAGCGGCTGCCGTAAGGGTTCCAAGCGCAGGGACGACGACCACGTCGAACTCTCCGGACTCCGACAGCGGGTGGTCCACCGACAGGGTCATCGATGCCGTCGTGGTCACTCGCCGTTTCGGTCCGAGGATGGCGAGTTCGATCGGGTCGATCCGCGGGTCGACATCGCCGCGGGCTCCGTCGGCCACCCGCACGATGTCGATGATCGACGCGATAGCCGAACCGAAGCAGCCGTCGATCGCGATCAGTCCGATACGCATGACGTAAACAATAGCAATACTGCCGTATACGCCACTCCCCACCGGCCCTCGCTCGTCATACGCTGAACTCGTCCCACGAAGAACCCCGACGTCAAGGAGAACCCCTCATGTCCACACCCGCATCACTTCCGTATGCCTTCGTCGCCAAGATCGTCGCGGCCGATGGACAGCACGACGCGGTCGCCGATCTGCTCGCCGGCGCTGTCGCACTCGCCAACGAAGAAGTAGGAACGATTGTCTGGTTCGCGGTCAGGACCCACGCCGACACCTTCTGGATCTTCGATGCATTCCCCGACGAAGCCGCTCGCGACGCCCACGCCAACGGCGCCATCGTCGCAGCCCTGATGGCCAACCAGCACCTCCTCGGCGCAGCACCCGAGATCCTGGCGGCCGACGTCCTCGCGTCCAAGCTCCCGTAGTCCGCCAACGCACGAGACGATCGCGCCCCGCCGAGCCGTCGCCAGGTCGCGACGCAACGCCACGCTGCGTTGCCGAGCGGTGCGAGGCCTATCGGCACACGGACAGGATGCCGGCCGCGAGCGCTCAGTCGGCGAGGGGTCTGTCGCAGAGGAGAGCGACGTCGGTGTCGGGCAGAGCCGTGAGGCCAGCGCATCGCGCGACCACCAGAACCGAACAGCCCCTGACCTGCATTTCCGCAGGTCAGGGCTGTTCGCCGGAGCCGCCTGTCGGAATCGAACCGACGACCTAATCACGTCGGCTTTGCGTCTATCGCTTGATGCGCCCACTGGGCGAACGAGCCGCTGACCTGCGCAAACGCCGGGGCCTTGGCCCTTGATCGTGGACACGGTGTCGGTTCGGCTATGCCGCTTCCGCGAGCGTAGCGGAGCGTGCGGCTTCGTAGGCGTTCGGGCTGATGTTGCCGATCGCGGAGTGGCGCCGGCGAGTGTTGTAGCGGTTCGCCCACCGGAACACGGCCCGGTAGGCGGTGGCCTGGTCCGGGAACGCTGACCGGCCGGCGAGGAGTTCGCGCTTGAGCGTGGCGTTGAAGCTTTCCGCGAGTGAGTTGTCGGCACTCGTGCCGACCGCGCCCGTGGACTGGGTCACGCCCAGCTGCTCGCAGAGCGCGGCGTAGGCCTTCGAGGTGTAGACGCTGCCGTGGTCGGAGTGGAAGATCGCGCCGACCAGCGACCCGCGGTCGCGGTGCGACCGGTGACGGACGTGAGGCACGGTGCCAGCTGACACCGTGCCTCCCGTCCGTCGTGGCCACCTCGTCTAAATCGCGAGGTACCCGCCGTCGACGGCGAACTGCGCGCCGGTCGCGAAGGCGGCCGCGTCGGAACCGAGCCACGCGACCATCTCGGCGACGTCGTGCGGCGTGCCGAGTCGGCCGATCGGGTGCTTCGTCAGCAGCGCGTCCTTGAAGCCGGGGTAGGTCTCCTCCAGCGCGTCTATCATTGGCGTCTGGATCACCCCGGGCAGCACTGCGTTCACGCGGATGCCTTTGTCGGAGTACTCCACCGCGGCGGCTCGGGTGAGGCCGATGACGCCGTGCTTCGACGTGACGTAGGCGGACTGGTGGGCGATGGCGACCTGCCCGAGGGACGAGGCGGTGTTGATGATGGATCCGCCGCCCTGCGCCAGCATCTGCGGGATCTCGGCCTTCATGCTGATGAACACTCCGGTGAGGTTGACGGCGATCACCTTGTCGAACTGCTCCACCGTGACGTCGGCGAGGTCGGGGCCGGTGAGCTCGATGCCGGCGTTGTTGTGCGCGATGTCGAGTCGGCCGTAGCGGTCCACCGCGGCCTGGACCACGTGCTGCATCGACGCGAGGTCGGTCACGTCCGCCCGGACGAACGCCACGGCGTCTCCGCCGTCGATGTACTCGAGCGTCCCGTTGCCGGCATCCTCGGACAGGTCGGCGACGACGACCCGTGCGCCGTGGTCGACGAGGACCTTCGCGGTCTCGCGCCCGATCCCTCCGCCACCACCGGTGACGAGTGCGACCTTGCCATCGAGCGAGTTTGACATTGTGTGCTTCTTTCTCTCAGGGAGCGGCGTCGGTCGGCGCCGCTCGTTCAGTGCGGGAGCTGCGACGCGGTGTCGGCTGTGGGGCCTTGGCCCTTGATCGTGGACACGGTGTCGGTTCGATTATGCCGCTTCCGCGAGCCTAGCGGAGCGTGCGGCTTCGTAGGCGTTCGGGCTGATGTTGCCGATCGCGGAGTGGCGCCGGCGAGTGTTGTAGCGGTTCGCCCACCGGAACACGGCCCGGTAGGCGGTGGCCTGGTCCGGGAACGCTGACCGGCCGGCGAGGAGTTCGCGCTTGAGCGTGGCGTTGAAGCTTTCCGCGAGTGAGTTGTCGGCACTCGTGCCGACCACGCCCGTGGACTGGGTCACGCCCAGCTGCTCGCAGAGCGCGGCGTAGGCCTTCGAGGTGTAGACGCTGCCGTGGTCGGAGTGGAAGATCGCGCCGACCAGCGACCCGCGGTCGCGGTGCGCGGCACGGAGGGCGTCTTCGACGAGTTCGGTGCGCATGTGGTCGGCGACTTGCCAGCCCGCGAGCTTCCGGGAGCCGAGATCGATGCAGGACGCGAGGTAGAGGTTCGTGCCGTCGGCGATAGGCAGGTAGGTGATGTCGCCCACGTAGCGGCGGCCGGGGTCGCCGACGGAGAAGTCCCGTCCGATCAGGTCGGGTCCAAGATCAGGGGTCAAGCGCCCCGAGCGTGGAGGACGCCGCCATCCGGTGGTGACCGACGACGACCGACCAGTACCGACCGTTTCACCGGAGCTTGCGGCGGCGTCGAAGCCGAGCAAGCTCCATTCTTTTAGCTCACCGCGCCCTCCTCCTCGCCGGTCCCGTCGTCGGCGAAGACGTTTCAGGGGTCTTCTCAGATGACGGTGTAGGTCGGCCGGGCGCGTCGGTCCGCAGATAGACGTCGAGGTCTCCCGACGATGGAGGTTCCTACGCCATCCATCGGAAAGACCTCGACGTGCCCGACGCTACCCCGCCGGCCGGCTTCGGCCGCCCTGACCTGACCGCCTTCGCTCGACTCGACGGCCTCGGTCTGAGCGTGACCGGACAACGACTTGAACCGGATCGTGCGGTCCTCGCGTGCCGCGTGGTGGAACCAGATCAGTGGTGCCGGCGGTGCGGCAGCGAAGGCGTTGCTCGTGACACCGTGATCCGGCGGTTGGCCCACGAGCCGCTGGGCTGGCGACCGACCGTGCTGGAAGTTGTAGTGCGCCGCTACCGCTGTGCCGACTGCGGACACGTGTGGCGCCAAGACACCAGCGCCGCGGCGGAGCCACGCGCGAAGCTCTCGCGCACCGGGCTGCGGTGGGCGCTGGAAGGGATCGTGGTCGCACACCTCACCGTCGCACGTGTCGCCGAGGGACTCGGGGTCGCGTGGGACACCGCCAACAACGCGGTCCTGGCTGAAGGCAAGCGGCTGCTGATCAACGACCCCACGCGGTTCGAGGGTGTGAAGGTCATTGGCGTCGATGAGCACGTCTGGCGCCACACCAGGCGTGGCGACAAGTACGTCACCGTGATCATCGACCTCACCCCGGTCCGCGATGGCGCCGGCCCAGCAAGGCTGCTGGACATGGTCGAGGGCCGGTCGAAGGCGGCGTTCAAGACCTGGCTCGCCGACCGCGACGACGCCTTCCGTGACGCGGTCGAGGTGGTCGCGATGGACGGCTTCACCGGGTTCAAGACCGCCGCTGCAGAGGAGATCCCGGACGCGGTCACGGTGATGGATCCCTTCCACGTCGTGCGCCTGGCCGGTGACGCCCTCGACAGGTGCCGGCGCCGGGTCCAACTCGAGATCCACGGGCACCGTGGGTTCAGGGACGACCCGCTCTACAAGTCGCGGCGCACGCTGCACACCGGCGCGGACCTGCTCACCGACAAGCAGAGCGACAGGCTACGCGCGCTGTTCGTTGATGACGCTCACGTCGAGGTCGAGGCGACCTGGGGTGTCTACCAGCGGATGATCGCCGCCTATCGCCACGAGGACCGGCAACGTGGCCGCGAGCTCATGGAGAAGCTGATCACCGACCTCAGCGCCGGCGTCCCCAAGGTGCTCACCGAGCTCACCACCCTGGGCCGGACCCTGAGTAAGCGAGCCGCTGACGTGCTCGCCTACTTCGAACGACCCGGCACCAGCAACGGGCCGACCGAGGCGCTCAACGGACGGCTCGAACACCTGCGCGGCTCCGCACTCGGGTTCCGCAACCTGACCAACTACATCGCCCGAAGCCTGCTCGAGACCGGCGGCTTCAGACCCCAACTCCTACACCCCCGATTGGGATGAGCCCGATTGCCTCCGCCCTCGGTGGCGCCGCCGGCTCGTTCGAGCTGCTGGTGGCGGCGCGGGCGTTGCAGGGTGCGTTCGGTGCACTCCTCGCTCCCACGGCGCTGGCCGTGCTGACGACGACCTTCATCATCCCGAAGGAGCGCGCTCGCGCGTTCGGTGTCTTCGGTGCGATCGCGGGTGCTGGCGGAGCGGTCGGCCTCCTGCTGGGCGGTTACCTCACCGAGACGCTCGACTGGCGCTGGAACCTCTACATCAACGTCTTCATTGCTGCGGTCGCCGTCGTCGGTGCTGCGCTGTTCGTTCCGCACGTCACCCGCACGGGACCGCGTCCGAAGCTCGACCTGCCGGGCACCGTGCTCGTCTCCGGCGCGCTCTTCGCCCTGGTCTACGGGTTCTCCAACGCCGAGACCGACGGCTGGGATGCACCGCTCACCTGGGGGATGCTCGCGGGCAGTGCCGTGCTGTTGGTGGCCTTCGTGCTCTGGCAGCGTCGCGCGGCGCATCCGCTGCTGCCCTTGTCGATCGTGCTCGACCGCAACCGGGGTGCCGCCTACAGCTCGGTGCTCATCGCCGGTGCCGGCATGTTCGGCATCTTCCTGTTCGTGACCTATTACCTGCAGGCCACCCTCGGGTACTCGCCGATCCAGACCGGTCTCGCCTTCCTTCCCATGATCGGGATGCTCGTGGTGGCCGCCCAGCTCGGCACCAACTTCCTGGTGCCGCGCCTTGGCCCCAAGATCATGGTGCCCGCGGGCATGCTGCTCGGCGTGGCAGCCATGATCGGCTTCACCTTCCTCGACGAGAACAGCACGTACGCGGCGAACGTTCTCGCTCCGCTCATGATCATGGGCGCGGCAATGGGCACGATCATGCCGGCGTCGATGCAGACCGCCACCTTGGGTGTCGACCGCCAGTTCGCGGGCGTCGCCTCGGCGATGGTCAACACCAGCCAGCAGGTCGGCGGCTCGATCGGCACGGCTCTGCTGAACACGCTCGCCGCGACCGCGGCGGCCGACTACCTCGTCGCCAACGCGCCGGTCACTCAGGAGGTCGCGGTGAACGCGGCGCTCGCGAGCTATGTGACTGCCTACTGGTGGGGTGCCGGCTTCTTCGCGTTCGGGGCCGTGCTTGCGGCGCTGCTGTTCCGTCGCCGCGGGCACGGGCTGTCGCTGTCCAACGCGCACCTGCACTCGAGCAATGCCGACGCGGGGCCCGTCGTCACCCACTGACTACGCTTGAGCCGTGCCCCACGAGTCGCTGCTCACCACCGCCCGAACGATCGCGCTGAGGGCCGGTGAGCTGGCGCGGCTTCGGCGCAGCGAGGGAGTCGAGGTTGCGGCATCCAAGTCGTCGCCCGTCGACATCGTCACCGAGGCCGACCGGGAGACCGAGGCGCTGATCCGCGGACTGCTCGCCGACGAGCGGCCAGGCGACGGCTTCTTCGGCGAGGAGAGCGGGGCCGAGCGCGGCACCACGGGCCTCACCTGGATCGTCGACCCGATCGACGGCACGGTCAACTTTCTCTACGGGATACCGCACTACGCCGTCTCGATCGCCGTGGTCGAGGGCGAGCCCGATCCGCAGACCTGGACGGCGCTCGCCGGGTGCGTCGTCAACCCGGCGTCGGGCGAGGTCTACACGGCGACCGCGGGTGGCGGGGCCCGGCTCGGCGAGACGCCCATCCGGGTCGCGGATGCCGTGCCCCTCTCCCAGGCGCTCGTCGCCACCGGCTTCGCGTACGACGCCACCACGCGGGGGGATCAGGGGCGACTCGTGGCCGACCTGCTGCCGCTGGTGCGTGACATCCGCCGCCTCGGTACCGCCTCGCTAGACCTGTGCTTCGTCGCATCGGGCCGCACGAATGCCTACTTCGAGCGAACCCTCAGCCCGTGGGATCATGCGGCGGGCGCGCTGATCGCTCGCGAGGCGGGGGCCACTGTCAAGGGTCTCGGCGACGCCCAGCCGAGTCGCGACCTGATCCTGGCGGGCCACCCGGATGTCGCCGCCGCCCTCGAGGGAGCCCTCGCGCAGCTCGCCCGCTGACCCGCTCGGCTGGCGTCTCACAGGGAGAGCGGGTACCCTTTACCTATCCGTTATAAGCGCGCGCATCGAGCGCGCTGAAACAAGAATCCCGTCGACAGTCCCGACCCACGACTGTTGTGTAGGAGTCCGTGATGTCCCTGCGTGAGCTAGACGGCCCGGCGACCACGTCGCCAGCGCCGCTGACTCGGCGCGAGGCGCGCGAGCGCGAGGAGGCTGCGCGATCCGCGCAGGCCAAGGCGATCTACAGTTCGGCCGCGCCCGCCCGGCAGGAGCCGGTCCAGCCGCGAGTCCAGGCTCCTGAGCTTCACAGCGCGCGGCGGCAGAACTCTGCGCCGCCCCCGCCGAAGGCTCCGGGGGCACCTCGCAAGGCGCCGGCCACGAAGCGCCACCCGGGTTCCCGGCTGCTGTCGCTCGGGGCACTCCTGTTCGCTGGCACCCTCCTCGTCGCGGTGTCGGTGCCCGCGAACGCATTCATGAGCGATGCCTCGGTGCTCGCGCCATCGGTCGCAACCACGGCGCTGAAGGGTCAGAGCCTCGTCGTCGCCGAAGACGCGGCAGCGCCAGACCTCACGCGTGACGGGTACTCGGTCACCTCCTACGCCCAACTTCTTCGTCTCAAGTACGGCAACGCTGGCACCTTCACTGCTACCACGGGTGCGATTCGGTGGCCCTTCCCCTACTCGGTGCCGACCACCGACGGCTTCGGTCCCCGTGACATCAGCATCTCAGGCCGGTCGTTCCACAACGGCGTCGACTTCACGCCGGGTGCTGGTACGCCCATCTACGCGATCGCCGACGGCGTCGTCACGCTGCACGCCAACGACTACGGCGGCCTCGGCAACAACGTGATGATCAGCCACGTGATCAACGGGCAGAACATCGACAGCGTCTACGCGCACATGCAGGAGGACTCCAGCCCGCTGGTCGTCGGTGAGACCATCAAGGTCGGCGACTTCATCGGTCTCGTGGGCGACACCGGGACCTCCTACGGTTCCCACCTGCACTTCGAGCTCCACGTCGACAAGGTACCCGTCGACCCGTTCGCCTGGCTCACCGCCAACGCGGTCAACTGACACGCGGCGAGATCTACCTCAGCTGCGAATCCACACCGTCGTGTCGGTGGGAAGCGCCCCGCCGGTGATCGTCTCGCTGGCGAGCAGCACCTCGCCGACCGGCAGCTCGACGGCCACCTTGCCGAGGTTCGCGATCACGGTGATGTCCCCGTTGCGGAACGCGACCACACTGCGCCCGTAGCCCTTGAGCCACTGCAGGGCCCCGCTCGCGAGCAGGTGCTCGCGCCGCAGACGAAGGGCGAGCGTGTAGAGCTCGAGCGTCGAACCGGGCACCCCGACCTGGGCGTCGCGCGCGAAGCGCCCCCAGTCCGTCGGCTGCGGCAACCAGCTGTCACCGGTGTGGTTGAAGCCGAATGCGGGGCGGTCGGCCTCCCAGGGGATCGGCACGCGGCATCCGTCACGACCGTACTTCTCGCCGTGGGTGCGGAACCAGGTCGGATCTTGCCGGGCCGCGTCGGGCAGCTCCATGTCCTCCGGAAGCCCGAGCTCTTCGCCCTGGTAGATGTAACTGCTGCCGGGCAGGGCCAGCATGAGGGATGTCGCCGCGCGCGCCCGGCGCAGGCCGATGGCCTCGTTGGGCTTGCCGGGGGACTTCGGTCCGATGCCGGCACCCTGCGGACTGTCGGCCGTGAGGGCGAGCCGCGAGGCGTGCCGCACCACGTCGTGGTTCGAGAGCACCCAGGTGCTCGGGGCGCCGACCTCGCCGAACGCCTTGAGCGATTCGGTGATGATGCGCTTGAGCGCCGGCGCCTTCCAGTCGGTGAACATGTAGCCGAAGTTGAAGGCCTGGCTCATCTCGTCGGGGCGCACCCAGAGCGCAACCTTCTCGAGCGGGTCGACCCACGCCTCGGCGCAGAGCACGCGGTCGCCCTCGTACTCGGCGAGCACCTTGTGCCAGCCGCGCCAGATGTCGTGCACGCCCTCCTGACCCCAGTAGGGCGGGTCCGGGATCGGCGGGGGCGGGTCCTGAATGGCGGGGGCGAGAACCGTGTCGTCGACCACCAGACCGCCCATGCTCGCGCCGGCCTCGGGCGGGGTGTAGTCGGGCAGGCCCGCCTGTTTGATCATGCCGTGGGCGACATCCACCCGGAAACCGTCGACGCCCCGGTCGAGCCAGAAGCGCAGAATCCCGAAGAACTGCTCGCGCACCCACGGGTTCTCCCAGTTGAGGTCGGGCTGCGAGGTGTCGAAGATGTGCAGGTACCACTGGCCGGGTGTGCCGTCGGGGCGCGTGACGCGCTCCCACATGGGGCCGCCGAACACGCTCTCCCAGTTGTTCGGCGGGATGTCGCCGGTCGTGCCCTTGCCGTCGCGGAACATGTACCGGTCGCGCTCAGGCGACCCCTCGGGAGCGGCGAGCGCCTCCTGGAACCACACGTGCTGGTCGGAGGTGTGGTTGGGAACCATGTCGGCGATGACCTTGAGGCCGAGGCTGTGGGCCGTGGCGAGCATCCGGTCGAAGTCGTCGAGGGTACCGAACAGGGGATCGACGTCGCAGTAGTCGGACACGTCGTAGCCCGCGTCCTTCTGGGGGGAGCGGAAGAACGGAGAAAGCCAGATCGCGTCGATGCCGAGCTCGGCGAGGGCGGGCAGCCGGCTCTCGATGCCCGTGAGGTCGCCGATGCCATCGCCGTCGGAGTCCGCGAACGACCGCGGGTACACCTGGTAGATCACAGCAGTGCGCCACCACTCAGATCCGGTCGATGCGGGCAGCGGCGCGGATTCGGGCAGCGCAGAGTCCTGTGCACTCTTGAGAGTCATGCGATTACGATACGGCATTTGGCCCATTGTGAAAGCGCTTGCAAGCCCGAGCTTCACACACACGCAACGACACCGAAACAGCGCCGAAAGCTACCCTCGGATGCTGGTAGTCTCTTACGGTGCCTCAGGGGCCGCATCAGTATGAGGCGAACCTGCTGTGCGCCCCCTTAGCTCATTGGTAGAGCACTTCCTTGGTAAGGAAGAGGTAGTGGGTCCGATTCCCACAGGGGGCTCGGTCATCCGTTCTGGTAGTCAGTTGCGGATGCCGTGGCTGAGTAGCTCAGTTGGTTAGAGCGCACGACTCATAATCGTGAGGTCGCGGGATCGTGCCCCGCCTCAGCTACGCAAACGAAAGCCCTCGCATCGCGGGGGCTTTTGGTTTGCGTGCCGGGGTGTTGTCTCGATCTCTCGTGGGCCCACGCCCGCGCAGTCCGTCGCGGCCCGTTCAGGGCCGTGGAGGCGGCGCAGGGGGATCGTGCCCCGCCTCAGGTTGCGCCGCCACTCCTCCCCAGTCTTCGACAACGCGGGCCGCGCGTCGAGGGAGTGTGCCAGGACGGGGAACGACCTGCACGGGGTAAATTCGGGCTGTGGATGCACCTTCCTGGAGTCAGAATCAACTAAAGCGTCTGGGTCGCCACATCAGTGCCGGTGCCGCTCCGCAGTCTTCGGGCCCGACGTACGAGGCTGTACTTGAGTGGTACAACGATCTCGCGGCAGAGGTGCAGGGGGTGATTTCTGAGACTGACTGGACCCCCATCCTTGGCGCACGAACAGTCGAATTGACGTCGCGTGCGAAGACACTGGACACTCTGCGACAGAAGCTACTCCGAGACTCTGCAACTCCGCTGGCCAGCGTGCAAGACATTGCCGGTGTCAGGTTTGAAGCGGAGATGTCGCTCGATGAGCAGGATGCGATCGCTCATCGCATTGCCGAGCTCTTCTCGCATGATCCCTCCGTGTGCGTCCATGATCTGAGAAGCCGTCCGCACAGTGGCTATAGGGCCGTGCACGTCTGGTTGAGGCTGCCGGCCGGCCGAGTCGAAGTTCAGGTGCGTACGCACCTTCAAGGTGCTTGGGCGAACGCATACGAGTCGCTGGCGGACGCCTTCGGCAGGGAGATCCGCTACGGATACATCCCACTAGATCCACAAGAGGCGATGATTGTCAGATCCCTCCAAGACGTGTCACTTGTTCGCATCGCTGAGATGGAAGGGGGGCGAAACGATGCGGCCAGGCTGAAGGCGGAATATGCGAACACGTTGCAGACTTTGGATGAGTATGACGATGAGGACACGCTTCCGCACCATCTGGTGAACGCTCAGGAAGCGGATGTTCGAGTAGGGGAATTGCAGCGTGAGGCTGCCGAGGACGAACGAACTATTCGGGGCGCGCTGCAGGATTTGAAGCGTATATTCGACTCAATGAACAGGGAGAGACGCTGATGCCTGGTTTCGTTGTGGAGTACAACCGCAAGTCGCGGGACTGGCGAGTGACCTCCTTCGAGGGTCCGGACGGTCATCGCGCCGCCATGCGTCGGCGAATCGAACTTGAAGAGTCGAGGCTCGACGATGATGTGGAGATTGTCTCCCTGAATAGCGATTCCCTTGAGACTGTCCGACGCACTCACGCTCGCTATTTTGAGGGTCGGGAGCTCGTCGATCATTCGGCCTGATCTTCTAGCCCTATCCTGGATTTGACCGCGGCATCTGCGGGTTCGCGGGCCTGAACAGCACCGAGCGGTCGGCGTCCGCGAGGGTGTCGAAGTAGCCCACGAGTTCGCGGCCATCCGAGGTCGGCGCCCACGTCACTACGCGGTAGAAGGTCTCGTTGCGCGGCCCCAGCTTCACGGTACGGATGACGCCCGCGGGCTCGGTCTTGCTGTCGCGCATGATGATCCACTCGGCCTCGCCGATACGGATCGGAGGCCACGGGGGCTGCCAATCGCGGAGGGCGACGCGCGGGCTCGCGGCGGGCATCCCGGGCTGGCGCTCCTGCACGCGCCGATCGATGCTGTCGGCATATCGCCTGCTGGTGCCCACCTGTGCTCCCTGTCTCGGAAGCAGCCGGCCCTGCACCTCAGATACTACCGAGTGCTACAGTCCAACTGACTGCTCTGGTCCTCGGCAGTGATTCCATTCGCTGAGCAAAGGACCATCATGAGCACTGCAACTCTTCCGGCGGCCGCGACCGATGCCGCACCCGTCGCCGACACGCGCGCCGACCGCATTCCGCGCGAGTCCGATCTCGTACACAGCCGCGCTGCACGAGCGTCGCTCGCCCTGCTGCGGCTGGCCACCGGCTGGATCTTCCTCTGGGCCTTCCTCGACAAGACGTTCGGGCTGGGCTTCTCCACGCCCATCGACCGCGCGTGGATCAACGGCGGCACACCCAGCCAGGGGTTCCTTCTGGGGGACTCGGTAGTGGGCCCTCTCAAGCCGTTCTTCGCGGCGATCGCGAGCCCGGCATCCGACGTTCTCTTCATGGCCGGGATGCTCGGCATCGGCGTCGCGGTGATGCTCGGTATCGGGCTCCGCATCTCCGCGGTGGCAGGCACCGTCATCCTCGTGCTGATGTATCTCGCCGAGTGGCCGTTCATCGCCGACTCCGGATCCACCAACCCAGCGGTGGACTACCACATCATCTACGCGCTGGCGCTGATCGTGATCGCGACCCTCGCGGCGGGTGACACCTTCGGGTTCGGTCGACCGTGGAAGCACCTGGTGCGTCGCGCGCCTTGGCTGGCCTGACCGCGAACGGGCCGCGACGGTCGCGGGAAAGATCGACCGCCCTGAATCAGTTGTGCGATCTAAGCTTTCGGTGTTGAGTCCGACTGCACCGGGGGGGCGAGAAGGCATGTCTGCGATCGAGACGAGCCCCGACCGCGCCGCGAACTACCGTCCCGAGGTGCAGGCGCTCCGAGCGCTCGCCGTCGCGATCGTGGTCGTGTACCACTTCTGGCCGACAGTCCTCCGAGGCGGATTCGTCGGTGTCGATGTGTTCTTCGTCATTTCGGGGTTCCTCATCACGGGGGGACTGGTTCGCGAATCGCTCTCGACGGGCCGGCTCACACTCGGCGCGTTCTGGTCACGACGGATCCGGCGGCTGCTGCCGTCGGCTCTGATCGTGCTCGCCGCGACTGCGATCGCCACTGCATTGCTTCTTCCGCGCAATACCTGGATCGACACCTTCCGGCAGATCACCGCAAGCGCCTTGTACGTGCAGAACTGGGTACTCGCATCGGACAGCGTCGACTATCTCGCATCCGAGAACGCAGCATCGCCGGTGCAGCACTTCTGGTCGCTGTCGGTGGAGGAGCAGTTCTACATCGCTATTCCGGTGCTGATGGCGATCACTCTTCTGGTCGTTCGTAGCCGCGCACGACTACGCAAGCCAGCTCTCGTCATCCTGCTCGCCACGATCACGGTCGTCTCCCTGGCCTACTCCGCCTACGCCACGCAGAAGTCGCCCGCCAGCGCGTACTTCGAGACGACGACCAGGGCGTGGGAGTTTGCGCTCGGCGGATTGCTCGTCTTTGTGCCTGTCGGGGCGTCACGGTTCTTCCCTGCCGTGCGGGCCGTCGTAGGTTGGCTGGGTTGGGTCGGAATTCTTGTGGTCGCTGTCACCTACAACAACCAGACGCCCTTCCCGGGGGTCGCGGCGCTCGCTCCGGTTGCAGCAACGATGGCCGTGATCTGGGCGGGGAGCTCGCCGGTGCCGTGGGCGCCGCACCGCATCATGGTCAATCGGGCGTCGATCTTCGTGGGCAATATCTCCTACTCGGTGTATCTCTGGCATTGGCCGGTGCTGCTGTTCACAGCCGCGGTACTGAGCTCGACTCCGTCGACGCCACTGCGAGTGGCACTGGTCGGCGTGACGTTGCTACTTGCGTGGGCCACAACCGCGCTCGTCGAGAATCCGGTGCGACGCAGCCGGCGGATGACGATCGGGCGCACCTTCGGGGCTGGCGCCCTCGCCATGGTTCTCGTGGTCACGCCGGTAGCGGTGAGCTGGTTGGCGCTCAGGGAGGACGCCGCCCGCCAGCTGCGGCTGGCGGCAGAGGCGGCCGCTCAACAGGAGGCATGCTTCGGTGCGGGTTTCCGCGATCCCGAGAACGACTGCTCTGGTGTCGAGTTCGCGAGCCTGACCCCTGGTCCGGATGTCGTGCGCGAGGACAGGCCCGCGACCTATCTGAACGGTTGTCTGGTGCTTGCGGCCGACGAGGGCGTGCCTCTCTGCCACCTGGGGGACCCGAATGGCATCACCCGAGTCGCGATCGTCGGTGATTCCCACATCAACGCGATGACCCCCGCGCTCGACATCGCGGCCTCCCAACTCGGGTGGAAGGTCACGACCTACCTCAAGTCCGCGTGCACACTGAGTACGGCGGTCAAGCCGGAGAGCGAATCAGTGTTGTCGTGTCGCGCGTGGATCGCCACAGTGGCACCCATGATCGCCGCGGCGAAGTATGACATCGTCGTCGTCTCGCATTCCGTCGGTGGTGATGCGTCGATTACCCGCGAGGAGGCGATAGCCGGGTTCCGTGGCGCGTGGTCGCCGCTCATCGCGAGTGGAGCGGAGATTGTCGTGATCCGGGATGTGCCGAGGATGACCGACGAGACAAACACGTGTCTCGAGGCCAATCTCACACGCCCCAGCCATTGCGACCGCCCGATCGATGAGTCGCTGCCGTACGACGCGATGGCCGAAGCTGCTCGGGGCATGGCCCATGTTCACCTCATCGACTTGACTGACACCATGTGCTGGGACGGCACCTGCAAGTCCACGGTGGGCGGCGTGGTTGTCTTCCGGGATTACCACCACATCAGCAGCACGTTCTCGATCACCTTGGCACCGCAGTTGACGCGCGCGCTGGACGCGCTCCGCCTGGCGTGACGGGCCGCGACGCACCTGGCGCCGCGGCCCTCGCGACTACAGCCCGATGAACGGGATGAACGCGGTGAGCGTGGCCGCCGTCAGGAAGATGACGCTGGCCACCACCCCGAGGATCAGCTTCACCTTCGTCTGGCGCACGACTGCGGCGACACCGAGGAGGAAGAGGGAGATCGCCATGAGCACGGTGTTGAGTGTGAGGCGGTCGCTGAGGCCGTTCGCCACGTCGCCTTCGGCGATGGTGGTGTCGGCGGTGTCCTTGGCGTCCTGGTAGCCGCTGAAGAGGAAGTTCTGGTAGTCCTCGTTGTTGAGCGGGCTGTACCAGAGCTCGGGGTCGGCCTCGTTCTGGGCATCCGCCCACTTGATCGCCGCATCGAACTCGTCGGACACCGACTGGAAGTAGATCGTGTCGTACTTGACCTGCGCCGCGGCGGAGATCGCCGGGTCGGGGTTGGCGATGTCGAGCTGCAGGTCGGTGAGTCGGTCGTAGAGCTGGGCATCCTGCACGTACTGCTGGTTGCCTTCGAGGTAGAGCGACTCCGCCTCGGTGGCCAGGTTGGAGCCGATCGTGTATTTCTGCGTCATCTGTCCGTCGTACAGCGCGCTCTGGAATGACGCGTATGCGGTGACGATCGACACGAGACCTAGGAGGATCGCGATGATCAGCTCGAGGTGCCGGTTGATGAACGTCTGTGGGGTGGTCGAGGGCGCGTCAGATGACAACGAAGTACTCCGGTCTGAGGGGATGTGCTGCGGGACTGCGCCAGTCTAAGGCGCGTCGGGCATCCCCGAATATCAGCGGGAGGTGTTGTCAGCCCGAGAAGCTGGCTTTGGCTTCGGCGACACTGGCGAAGGTGCCGAGCGACTTCGCCAGCCGCGTTGTCGCGACGTATCCCCGGCCCTTGGTGGCCTCGATCATGCCGGCGAATTCGCCGTCGATCTTGCCGACCCAGAGACCGGATTGAACCGAGGTCCAGACGATGGGGGAGGGTGGTGCAGAGTGTGGAGCGTGTGACGTCATTGTCATGCCACGTAGTTAACCCCTCGCGGCCGACCCTGTCGAGTCCTTGCAGCGAACTCCTAGCTGAGGCGAGCGAATCGGCCCCGGATGTCAGTGGTCGGCCCTACGCTGAAAGAAGTTTCCCGACACGCCGAAAACACTAGATGTAGTGGAATGACAATCGTGTGATTCCGGTTATATAGTGAGTACCCACCGGCAGGGTGCCGGTTCTCCGTTAGCGGAGAAACCAAGAAGACGTAGAGGAGGTTCACATGGACAACGACAGCGACAACGTTGGCGGATACGCAGTCCCCGTCGACCCGATGGATCTTCTGCAGTGCGACAGCTGCCAGTAGGCCAGTTCCTATAGGCAGGTAGCTCGTACCTCAAGATTCGAAGCCCCGGCTGACCACGAAGGTCACCGGGGCTTCACCGTTTCCGGTGTGAACTCCAGCATCGAGGTCTCGAAGTACCCCCACAAGGCGGGGTTACAGGGGCGTAGTAGTTGCAAGCGGTTACGTAATACTGTCGTCACAGGCGGTGGGGCGAAGATCGCCAGCTCTGGGGGAGAAGCAGGGATGAAGCACAACCTTGTGCAACGCGTCGACGCATTGGGTGGCGTACACCGCGCAATCGTCATCGCGAGCCTTGTCGCGGTCATCGGTGTCGTAGGCACGCTGTCACTTCAGCTGACGACGCCGGGGTCCAACATCGCCGTGTGGTGGCCAGCAACCGGCCTCGGAATCGCGGCGGCGCTCTTCGCAGGCAGGCGCAAGCTCATTGTGGCCCTTGCCATTGCTATCGTCACGTCGGTCGTTGCCCATGCGGGCGGCAAGCCAGTCGACTTCGCGATCGCCGGCGGAGTGATCAACGGGATCGAGGTGTGGTCCGTTGCCACCGCACTTTCGCTAGGTCGCGGCCCGATCATTGCCACTGTGCGCGATGCCGGTCGATTCCTCCTTGTGGCTCTAGGAGGTGGGATTCTCTTCGGCCTCATGGCGGCGATCGTGGTCTGGCTGATGGTCGGTGGGGACTTTCTCGCCACTTTCATAGCCGCAGCGCCGTCGCATCTTTCTGCCGACATCCTTCTCGTGCCGATCGTGTTGGTGACGTGGACTCTCCATCGCTCCCAGCTTGGCGAGCTGGCGATCCAAACGCTGATCCTGTTCGCCGTCATCTGCCTGGTCTTCTGGCCCGGACATGGTCTACCGCTCGGTTTCCTTCCCTTCCCCTTTCTCATCTGGGGAGCAAAGCGCTTCGGTCTGGGCGTGGCTTCACTGCAGATCGCCGCCATCGGCATCCTTGCATTCGTGTTCACGGTGTCGGGCGGCGGTCCCTTTGCGCTGGTAGCGCAAGGTACCCAGACGGCGACGGCACTACAGATCTTCTTCGTTACCTACGGAGGATCAACGCTCGTGCTCGGGGCCCTGACGGCTGAGCGTGAGGTATTGGTGCGACGGATCGCGGCGAGCGAACGTCAGCTCCGGGGTGCGCTCGCGAGCGCACAGATCGGCCTTCTCGTCGTTGAAAGGACTGCGCTCGGAGTGCGGGTCGTCGAAACGAACCCAGCATTCGTCGACCTCCTTGGCCTCGACGAGAGCCAGCTCGCCGACGACCTTCCTCGCGATCTGGTCGACAAACTTCTTGAGATCTGGCCGATGGATAACGGGTCGTGGTCTGGCGAGTGGGACACGGCCGACTCGCGCCGTCTGGGAGTGTTCGGATCGACCAGCCCCGGCCGAACTCGCGGAAGGCGAACTCAGCGAAGAGCAGAGCACATACCTGGCGGTGATCCAGCGCAACGCCAAACGACTGCTGCACCTGGTCAACAACCTGCTCAAGCTGGCTGAGCTCGACAGCGGGTCAGCTGCGCAGGAATCCACGCCGACGCCTCTGCCCGATGTCGTCTCCGCGACCATTCAGGATCTTGAGGCCACTGCACGCGCCAAGGGAGTCAGCATCGGCGCACAGAGTTGGGTGCTCGGTACGCTCACCACGACCCACCCATTCGAGCTGTCACAGATTCTCGTCAACCTGTGCTCGAACGCGATCAAGTTCACGCCGGAACAGGGATCGGTGACCATCGATACCTCCATTGAGAAGCGAACTGTCGTGCTGCGCGTGTCCGACACCGGCACGGGCATCCCTCCGGAGGAATTGCAGAGCGTACTCGAGCGCTTCACCCGCTCAAGCCGGTCCGGTTCGGTGGCGGGCACGGGACTCGGCCTGGCGATCGTCGTCAAGCTGGTCGAGGCGCTCGGTGGCGACATCCGCCTCGAGTCAGACGGCAGCTCAGGCACGACAGCCATCGTGCGGCTGCCGATAGCCGCTGAGTACGGCATGGAGTTCGACGAGACATCCGTCGCCGTTTCGTAGGCCGTTAAGCTGGGAGCGTGCCAGTGAACCCCGACCTCGTGGGACGCGCCTTCGCGCCGGTGTCCCCCTACCTCGTGGGGCGTGAGAAGGTGCGCGAGTTCGCGCGAGCCGTCTTCGCCACGAGCCCGCTCAACTACGACCCGGTCGCGGCATCCGCTGCCGGGTATGCCGACGTGGTCGCTCCACCCACGTTCGCGGTGGTGCTGCAGGAGGCGACCCTCGCGCAGCTGCTGGCCGAACCGGATGCCGGCATCGACTTCTCGAGGGTCGTGCACGGCGAGCAGCGCTTCAGCTACACCCGCCCGATCGTGGCCGGCGACGAGTTGACCGCCACCCTCAGCGTGACCAGCGTGAAGACCCTCGGCGGCAACGCGATGGTCACCGCCGAGTCGGTGATCGTCGACCCGCAGGGTGAGCACGTGGTCACCGCGATCTCGACGCTCGTCGTGAGGGGGGATGACGCGTGAATCTCGACGATCTCGACAAGCTCGATCACCGCGCGCTCGATCACCGCGCGCTCGATCACCGCTCGATCGCCGTCGGCGACATCGTCGCCGAGCGCACCTTCTTGCTCACCCGCGACTCGCTCGTGCGCTACGCGGGTGCCTCGGGTGACTTCAACCCGATCCACTACCGCGATGACGTGGCGGCCTCGGTCGGCCTGCCGGGCGTGCTCGCCCACGGCATGCTGACCATGGGCGTCGCCGTGCAGCCGGTCGTCGACTGGCTCGGAACGAGCGGCTGGGTGGCCGACTACGGGGTGCGCTTCACGCGCCCGGTCGTTGTCGACCCGCTCGAGGGCGCGAGCGTGACGGTCGTCGCCAAGGTGGGTGTGGTTGGCGAGGGCACCGCCCGCATCGACCTCACCGTGACCTACAACAACGAGACCGTGCTGGGCAAGGCGCAGGTGCAGGTCACCTTCAGCTGATGGAGCTCTCGCGTATCACCACGCTGCACGTCGGCGGCCCCGCCGCCCGGTACGAGCACGTCACCACCGAGTCGCAGCTGCGGGATGCGGCGTTGTCGGCCTGGTCCGACGGCAACGAGTGGCTTGTGCTCGGCGGCGGCAGCAACGTGGTGGTTGCGGATCAGGGGTTCGAGGGCAGCGTCATCCATGTCGCGACGACGGGAATCGACCGACTCGAGGATGCCGGCGGCCGGGTGCGCCTGCGCGTGCAGGCGGGCGAATCCTGGGATGGTCTCGTAGCCCACGCGGTGGCGCACGGCTGGAGCGGGATCGAGGCGTTGAGTGGTATCCCGGGCAGCGCGGGTGCCGCGCCGATCCAGAACATCGGCGCCTACGGGCAGGAGTTGTCGGGCTCGCTGGTTGCGATCCAGTTTCTGGACTACCTCACGGGGGAGGTCGAGCGTGTCAACGCCGACGATCTGGAGCTCGGCTATCGCACCTCGGCCCTCAAGCGCGGGCGGCAGGGGGTCGTGCTGTCGATCGACCTCGAGCTGGCCGACTCGCCCGTCGGCACGGCCGGCTACGAACAGCTCGCTGGTGCCCTCGGGGTCGAGGTCGGGGCGCGCGTGCCGATCGCGGACATCCGCTCACAGGTGCTGTCACTGCGCGCGAGCAAGGGGATGGTGCTCGACCCCGCAGACCCCGACACCGTCAGTTGCGGGTCTTTCTTCACCAACCCGATCGTGAGCGAGCGCTTCGCGCACGGGCTACCGCCGGAGACGCCGCGCTGGCTGCAGGACGACGACACTTCGGTCAAGCTCAGCGCCGCCTGGCTGATTGAGCAGGCCGGAATCGGCCGCGGTTTCGCGCTGCCTGGCTCGCGCGCGGCGATCTCGTCGAAGCACACCCTGGCGATCACCAATCGCGGCGGCGCGAGCGCGGAGCAGGTCGCCGAGCTGTCGCGCTACGTGCGCGCGCAGGTCGCGAACCGCTTCGGCGTCGAGCTGCAGCCGGAGCCGATCGCGGTCGGGGTCGCGCTCTAGGCTGTGCGTTCGGCCGGCTCGGCGCGCTCGCTGCCGGCCGGCTCGCTGCCGGCCGGTTCGGTGCAGGCCGGTTCGGTGTATCGGTGGGGGATGCGGCGATTCGACCTTGCCCTTGTGGCACCTTCTGTTGTGCAGGAGTCGCGAGCATGTGTCGTGACTCCTGCACAACAGAAGTCTCCAGCGCCTAGGACAAGGCTGAGAGTCGATGCCCCGAGGGTCGCACGGCAGAAGAGCTCCGACTCGCCGCTAAAGCAGCCCCAGCTCCATCGCCTTCGTCACCGCGCGGGTGCGGTCGCTCACGTTCAGCTTCTCGAACACGTGCAGCAGGTGCGTCTTGACCGTCGCCTCGCTCACGAACAGCGCCTGCGCGATCGCCGGGTTGCTCTTGCCCTGCGCGACCAGCGCGAGCACCTCGGTCTCGCGAGCGCTCAGCGTCGGCCCCGCGGGGGCCTTCACGCGATTGACGAGCATGGCCGCGATCGAGGGAGCGAGCGCGACATCCCCGGCCGCCACCGAGCGGATGCCCGCCAGAATCTCCCCCGCCGGTGCGGCCTTGAGCAGGTACCCGCTCGCGCCCGCCTCGATCGCCTGCAGGATCGCTGAGTCGCTCTCGTAGGTCGTCAGCACGATCACGCGGATACCCGGACGCTGCTCGAGGATGCGTGCCGTCGCCTCGGCCCCACCGAGTTCCGGCATCTGCAGGTCCATGAGCACGATGTCGGGTTCGTGCTCGAACGCGAGCTCGACGGCCTGAAGCCCCGTGCTCGCCTCGCCGACCACGCTCAAGTCGTCGGCCGACTCGAGCAGCGCGACGATTCCGCCCCGCACGATCGGATGGTCATCGGCGACCAGTACCCGGATCATTCCTGCTCCCCTCTCGGCAGAGTGACGGTCAACGTGGTTCCCGTAGCACCGGAGGCGACCGCCAGGCGTCCGTCGACGAGCGCGAGTCGCTCACGCATGCCGCTGAGCCCGAAGCCCGCCGACACCGCGCCCGGATCGAAACCGCTGCCGTCGTCACGCACTTCCAGGGTCACCTCGTCATCGTCGGCTGCGACGGTGAGGGATGCCGTCCCGGCCCGAGCATGTTTGCGCACGTTCGCGAGTCCCTCCTGTGCACACCGCAGAAGTACGACTTCCGTGTCGCGCCCCAACACGGGTAGCCCGGTGGCGCTCACGGTCACGGCGAGTCCCGTCTCGCGGGCGAACCGTGCACCCAGCCGGTCGAGCGCGTCGCCGATGCCTCCCGTGGCCAGACCGATGGGGGCGGTGGCCGCGACGAGGGCGCGGGTCTCGGCGAGTGCGCTGCGGGCGTTCTCCTCGAGGATCGCGAGCTGTTCGTCGAGGGCAGGCAGCGCCCCGTCCGCGAGTTCGCGGCGGGCGCGCTGGGTGGTCAGCACCAGCCCGGTGAGATCTTGCGCGATGGTGTCGTGGATCTCACGGGCGAGACGTTCCCGCTCGCTCGACACACCGGCATCCCGGCTCACCATCGCCAGCTCGTCCTGGGTGGCGCGCAGTTCGTCAAGCAGCCGCTGGCGTTCGTGGCTGCGGGTGGCGATTGTGGTGATCCAGAGGCCGAGCGCAATGCTGAAGGTCAGCGAGATTCCCTGGATGAGCAGGGCCTGCAACACCGAACCGGTGCTGACGTACAGGCCGACGGCCACGCCCGTGGAGAGGGCGATGTTGGCGAGGATTGCGGCCTCCGTGCGATCGATCAGCACCCAGATGATGGGGTATGCGATGCACTGGATGGTCGCGAGATTGGGTGAGAATGCCGTACCCACGGCCGCCACGACGATGGTGATCACGACGAACGCGATCCCCGCGCGCTGGCTGCGGGTCGCGCGGCGCCCGACTGCGAACCAGGCGGCGACGAAGACGGCGACCGCGGTGAGCCCGCCGACGAGTTCGGTCGTCGACGGGTCACCCCAGATGATGAGGCCGGACAGCACCGCGGCGATACCCAGTACCGCGACGTGCCACCACCGGCTGGACTCCATCTAGCTATCCTTGCGGATCCAGCGGAAAGTGAAGCGAGTCACGATGAGCCCGACGACCAACCAGATCGCGCAGACGATCGCGACGCCCGGCAGATTCCAGCTCTCGCCCTGCTCCAGCACCTCGAAGCTCGCGGGCAGGAACACCTCACGCATGCCCTGCGCCATCCACTTCAGGGGAAAGACGCTGGCGATGTTCTGCAGCCACTCCGGCAGCTGCGAGAAGCCGAGGTAGACGCCCGAGATGAACTGCAGCACGAGCGCGATCGGGATGATGACGGCGGTGGCGCTCTTGCCGCTGCGGGGGAGTCCGCTCAGCGCGATGCCGAGCACCGCCGAGGTCGAGACGCCGATCACGAACACCCAGGCGAAGGTGAGCCACTTCTCGGGCTCGGTCGGCAACTCCACGCGGAAGACGAGGCCAGCCACGAGCAGCAGCAGGGTGGCCTGCATGAGGCCGGTCACCAGCACCTGCCCGATCTTGCCGATGAAGTAGCTCACCACCGGCAGGGGCGTGCCGGCGAAGCGTTTCAGCGTGCCGTCGCTCTTCTCGTTGGCGATGTCGATGGCCATGTTCTGCAGGCCACTGAGCAGAAGGCCGGCGGCGAGCATCCCTGGCAGGTAGAACGCGGCGGCGCTGATCTCCTCGCCGGGAGGGCCGAAGCTCTGCTCGCTGAACGCGACCGAGAAGATCGTGAGCATCACGAGCGGGAACAGGAACGTGAAGAACACCGAGTCGCCCTGGCGGAAGTAGGTCTTCACCTCGTACCCGATGCGGCTGACGCCCAGGCGCAGGGTGCGACCCGCGGGCAGGCGGGGGATGTCGATGGTGGTCACAGTGCTGCTCCTTCGGTGGTGACGGTGGTCGAGCTTGTCGAGACCCGGGTGGTCGAGCCCTCGGTGGCCGAGCCTGTCGAGACCTCACCGGCCTCGTACTCGCCCACGAGCGTCAGGTAGATGTCCTCGAGACTCGGGCGGATGACCTCGAGTCCCTCGGGTTCGCCGAGGCGCGCCACGAGCGCCCCCGGGGTGGTTGTGCGCTCCTCGCGCTGCTGCCCGTTCTCAAGCCAGCGCACGACGGGCACACGGGCATCCGCGCCACCGATCTCGTCGATGCGCCCGATGTCGATGAGGCGACCGCCGGCGATGATTCCGGCGCGGTCGCCCAGCTGGGCGGCCTCGTCGAGGTAGTGCGTGGTGAGCAGGATGGTGGTGCCCTCCGCCTTGAGTGAGCGGATCAGCTCCCAGAACTGGCGGCGTGCCTCGGGGTCGAAGCCCGTGGTGGGCTCGTCCAGGAACAGCAGTTCGGGGCGGCCGATGATGCCGAGCGCGACATCCACGCGGCGGCGCTGGCCGCCCGACAGCTTGCGGATCATCGCCTTCTGCTTGGCCTCGAGCCCGACCGCGGCGATCACCTCGTCGACGTCGCGGGCGTTCGGGTAGAAGCCCGCGAAGTGCGTCAACTGCTCGCGCACGGTGATGTTGCCGCTCTCGCCGGTCGACTGCAGCACGATGCCGAGCTGCGCCTTCCAGTCGAGGCCGCCCTTGCCGGGGTCCACCCCGAGCACGGATGCCTCGCCGCTCGTGCGGTCGCGGTACCCCTCGAGAATCTCGATCGTCGTACTCTTGCCGGCGCCGTTCGGGCCGAGCAGCGCGAACGTCTCGCCGGCCTCGATGTCGAAACTCACGCCGTCGAGCGCCGTGAAGTTGCCGTAGCTCTTGCGCAGGTCGCGCACACTCACCACTGATGTCATGAGTCCATCGTGGCGGCTGCCGCGCTGCCGCGGCAGCGGTGCACCGGATGAACCTGCCATCCACCGATCGGTGGATGCCGCGGGGCCGCGCTCTACGCGAACAGGCGCTGCAGGCGCTGCACGCCCTCGAGCAGAGGGGCGTCGCCGAGGGCGTACGAGAGGCGGAGATATCCCGAGGGTCCGAATGCCTCGCCAGGTACCACGGCGACCTCAGCCTGGTCCAGGATGAGGTCGGCGAGCTCGAGCGACGTGGTGGGCGTGATGCCACCCCAGGTGCGGTTCAGCAGGCCCGTGACATCCGGGTAGACGTAGAAGGCCCCCTCGGGGACGGGGCAGATCACCCCGGAGATCTTCGACAGCTCGGCCACGATCGTGTTGCGGCGCTTTTCGAATGACACGCGCATCGCCTCGACGGCGTCCTGCGGTCCGGTGAGGGCCTCGATGGCGGCGCGCTGCGAGATATTGGACACGTTGCTGGTCAGGTGCGACTGCAGGTTGGCGGCGGCCTTGATCGCGTCGGCGGGGCCGACCATCCAGCCGAGGCGCCATCCGGTCATGGCGTAGCTCTTGGCGACACCGTTGACGAGAATGGTGCGGTCAGCGAGGGCCGGCACCGCCTCCACGATCGAGACCGCCCGCACGTCGTCATATACCAGGTTCTGGTAGATCTCGTCGGAGATCACCCACAGTCCGTTGGCCTCGGCCCACTCGCCGATCGCCTTCGTCTGCTCCGCCGAGTACACGGCGCCGGTCGGGTTCGAGGGGGAGACGAACAGCAGCACCTTGGTCTTGTCGGTGCGCGCCGCTTCGAGCTGCTCGACGGTGACGAGGTAGTTCTGGTCGGCACCGGCGAAGACGTCGACGGGTACGCCGCCGGCCAGCTTGATCGCCTCCGGGTAGGTGGTCCAGTACGGGGTCGGCAGCAGTACCTCGTCGCCGTCGTCGAGCAGGGTGGCGAAGGCCTGGTACACGGCCTGCTTGCCACCGTTGGTGACGATCACCTGGCTGGGCGCGACCTCGAGTCCGCTGTCGCGCAGGGTCTTCTGCGCGATCGCCTCGCGCAGTTCGGGCAGCCCCGCCGCGGGCGTGTACTTGTAGTTCTTCGGGTCGAGAACGGCCCGGGATGCCGCGTCGACGATGTTGCTCGGAGTCGAAAAGTCGGGCTCGCCCGCCGCGTAGCTGATGACGGGCCGTCCCTCGGCTTGCAGGGCCTTGGCCTTCGCGTCGACCTTGAGGGTCGCCGACTCGGCGATGGCGGCGATCCGGCGGGAGATTCGGGGAAGAGTCACGACACCAATTCTAGATGCGCGCACCAAGAGTGGCCGGAGCGGGTCTGGGTGCCGTTCCGGCCACTCGTGGGTTACCCGTTACTCGTCAGGGCCCGAATCTGCGAGTGCCGGGTGGTTCTGGCGGTAGCCCTGTCGAGCGAGGTAGGCGCCGATGGCGAGCAGGGCAAGCACGATCGCGACGAGGGTTGCGATTCCCAGCCCCGTCATCGCGAGGTTGCCTCCGCCCGAGGTTCCGGCGGGGGTGTCGCCCCCGCCGGGGCCGCAGTTGCTCACGCACGGGTCGGGGTCGCCGCCCGGGCTGCAGTTCGTCGTGCAGTCCGGAGGCACGACGACGGTCACGTTCGGGCCGACGGTGGCCGACGCCACACTCAGCGTTGCGAGCTGCCCGTCGAGCGCGGCGATGCGCACCGCAGTCTGGGTGAACATGCCACCGTCGGTCTCCTGAACGTTCGCCTTCACCGATACCAGGCTTGTGATCGCCGCGCCGACCCCGGTGTCGCCGAGGAGCCCGCTGAGGGCCGGGTCGACGAGGTTGACGTCGAGGGCGTCGGCGAGGTCGTTCACCGTGCCGTCCGAGTCGAACAGTCCATCGAGCAGCCCGGTACCGATCCCCTCGATGAGGGCGTCGACGTTCACGGACGACTGAACAGTTCCGTCGAGCAGCGACACCGTGGCGTCCGCCCGGGCAGCCGTGCCGTCGAGCAGCTGGTCTACGGTGCCCACGACGTCGACGTTAACGGTGCTGCGCAGGTCGGGCAGCACCGTCTCGACCACGTCGCACAGGGTTTGCGTCGTGTAGCCGACGATGCCCTGGGTGGTGCTTCCACCCAGCAGCCCGCCGAGCAGTCCGCCGGTCCCCAGGATGTCGCCGATGACCGGCACCTCGATGTCATGGCACACCGTGCTCTCCGTGCTGCCCTGCGGGCTCAGCAGGTCGAGGTCGGCGTGCACCTCGACGGTCGCATCGTGCAGCGCGGCCCGCACCCGATCGACGATCTGGTCGGCGAGGGTCGACACGGTACGTGTGATGCCATCGAGCACGGGCCCGAGCACGTCGGCCGATAGCAACTCGGTGCCAGGATCGAGGTTGTTGAGGTCGCCGCCGAGCAGGGCCTCCAGGTCGACAGTCACCTCACCGGTCTGAAGGTTGAAGTGCACGGCCCCGTTGCCGTACGCGCTGGTGAGCAGGGATTGCACTGCGGCATCGAGGTCGCTGGAGATGGTGACATCCACGTTCGCGGATGAGCCGACCGCCGACAGTACGGGATCGAGCACGCGGCCCACTGCGAGAGCGATCGCGCCGTCGTCCGACGACAGGTCGAGCAGCTGACCGTCGACGACGCCGAGCGAGCTGGCCACCTTGCCCGTGAGATCGGCGATCGCCGGGCTGGTGAAGGTGAGTGTCGCTCCTTCGATTCGGTAGTCGCCGGATGCCACGGCCAGGTTGGCACGCGCCTGCGCCGACACCGCATCCAACGAGAGCCTCAGGTCGGTGAGGATCGAGTCGTACCGGCCGTCGAGCAGCGTGTCGAGATCCACGTCCAGGTCGCCGGCGGGGCCCGATGCGGTATTGCCCACGCCCACGGCACCGTCATCCCCGATAGCACCACTGGCACCGAGCGAGACGCCGTTGCGGTCGGCTTCCGCGTACTGGTTCACGGCGCCCGCGTCGAGGAACTGGCCGAGGTCGGCCTGAACGCCGTCCGGCGACTCGACGGTGACCGACTGCAGCACTGTCGCCGAGAGCGGATCGTCCGAGGTCTGAAGCGACTGCGAGCCGTTGTTCCGGGCTTCGGCTGCCGCGAAGGCGACCACCTGATCGAGGCTCATGCCCGCGAGGCTGCCCGACAGGAACTGCCCGCGGGCGTATGACGTGGTGGCTTCGGCGGCGCCCGCAGGTAGGGACGGCACGAGCGCGAGACCCGCTGCGAGTGCAGCTGTGCCGAGCATCCCGCCGATGCGGCGAATCTGATGTGCCGGGCCGCTGCCCGGACTTCTTGGTGACGTGTACACGGTGGTGCCTCCCCATCTGGCTTTCACGAGTGAGGGGGTGGTGATACCCCGCTCAGTGAAAGAGACAGGGTTGTCTGCCCCCTATGACGGCGTTCAGCTCAATTCGTGTGTGCAGTTGGATGCCGTACACTTGTCGCGTGGTAGTTGAAATCTGCCATGCTTTCGCGCGCCCAGACGCCGCGGCCGCAGGAGATTTCAGCCCGAAGGGCGGTGGCTCAATTGGTAGAGCAGCGGTCTCCAAAACCGCAGGTTGCAGGTTCGAGTCCTGTCCGCCCTGCAGCAAGCCGAAACATCGGAAGGTAACAACGTGGCCAGAATAGTGATCGACGAGCCCAGCGAGGACATCGTCGCCAACGCCAAGAAGGAGCGCGCCCAGCGGCGCGGTCCGTTCGGGCGTGTGGCGCTGTTCATCCGCCAGGTCGTCGCCGAGCTGCGCAAGGTCGTCACGCCCACCCGCAAGGAGCTGTTCAGCTACACGGGCGTCGTGCTGGTCTTCGTGGTGATCATGATGGCCCTCGTCTACGGTCTGGACTTCGTGTTCAGCCTGCTCGTCAACTTCCTGTTCGGTGACCCGACGCTCGGCAACGGCTAACCAACCCTGAACGCGGCGGTCATCACCGCCAGGTATCGCAACGAAAAGAGATCCAGTGTCTGAGAACCACCGCGACGATTTTGAGATCGCGACGGCCGCCGAGCAGTCCGCCGAGGACGACGAGGCACAGACGGGCAACATGCTCGCCGAGGCCGACAAGTCGGAGGACGCCGCCGAGAGCCAGGCCATGCACCTGGTCGACGACGAGGATGAGGGTGACCTGGCCGGTCTGCTCGAGGCACTCGATGCCGCCATCGACCCTGAGGCCGACGCGCTCGTAGACGATGCCCTCGAAGTCGATTCCCTGGACGAGGCGGATGCCGCAGTCGCCGCCGCCGAGGACGAGGCCGAGATCGAGGCGGCTGAGGCCGCTCTCGAGGAGCCCGACGTCACCCCCTACGACGGACCCGAACTCGGCGACGACGAGGCACCCGACGCTGACCCCTACGAGTCGTTCCGCGTTGAGCTGCGCGGCAAGCCGGGCAAGTGGTACGTCATCCACTCCTACGCGGGCTTCGAGAAGCGCGTGAAGCAGAACATCGAGAACCGCAAGGTCTCCATGGCCATGGAGGACTACGTCTTCCAGGTCGAGGTTCCCATGGAGGACGTCGTCGAGATCAAGAACGGCCAGCGCAAGCTGGTCAACCGCGTGCGCATCCCGGGCTACGTGCTCGTGCGCATGGACCTCAACGAGGACAGCTGGTCGGTCGTTCGTCACACCCCCGGTGTGACGGGCTTCGTGGGCAACTCGCACAACCCGCGCCCCCTTCGGTTCGAGGAGGCCTTCAACATGCTGAAGAGCCTCGTGCAGATCGTCGAGGCTCCGGCCGCCAAGGGCGCCGGCGGCAAGGGCAAGGCTGCGGCGCGCGTCATCCCGGCGGAGATCGACTTCGAGATCGGCGAGACCATCACCATCAAGGAGGGCTCGTTCGCGGGTCTTCCCGGGTCGATCAGCGAGATCAAGGCGGAGAGCGGCAAGCTCATCGTGCTCGTCTCGCTCTTCGAGCGCGAGACCCCGGTCGAGCTGTCGTTCGATCAGGTCACCAAGCTGTAGCGCTGGTTGAGTAGCACCCGAAGGGTGCGTATCGAAACCCTTGGGTTGAGTGCGACGAAGTCGCGTATCGAAACCGAGCCCGTTTTCGGGTAAAGTTACACGGTTGCGTGGTTTCGATACGCCGCTTCGCGGCTACTCAACCAACGTCACCTCACCACTGCCGGCATCAGGCCGGTTCGTGGCAGCGCGTCCATCCGGACGCACGACACAAAGGAAGACAATGGCACCGAAGAAGAAGGTTACGGGTCTGATCAAGCTTCAGATCCAGGCCGGCGCCGCCAACCCCGCACCGCCCATCGGGCCTGCGCTGGGTCAGCACGGCGTGAACATCATGGAGTTCTGCAAGGCGTACAACGCCGCGACCGAGTCGCAGCGCGGCAACGTCATCCCGGTGGAGATCACCGTCTACGAGGACCGTTCGTTCACGTTCATCCTCAAGACCCCGCCTGCCGCCGAGCTCATCAAGAAGGCCGCCGGCGTGCAGAAGGGGTCGTCGACCCCGCACACGGTCAAGGTCGCGAAGCTCACCAAGGAGCAGGTGCGCTCGATCGCCGAGCAGAAGATGGTTGACCTCAACGCCAACGACATCGAGGGCGCAGAGAAGATCATCGCGGGCACCGCCCGTTCCATGGGAATCACGGTGGAGGCGTAATCATGGCAACCAAGTCCAAGGCATACCGCGCCGCAGCGGAGAAGATCGAAGAGGGCAAGTTCTACAGCCCGTCCGAGGCCGTCGCTGTCGCGAAGGTCACCGGCTCGAAGAAGTTCGACTCGACCGTCGAGGTCGCCCTCAAGCTGGGCGTCGACCCGCGCAAGGCCGACCAGATGGTGCGTGGCACCGTCATCCTGCCGCACGGCACGGGCAAGACCGCGCGCGTCATCGTGTTCGCCACCGGCCCCGCGGCCGAGGCGGCCATCGCTGCCGGCGCTGACGAGGTCGGCGGCGCCGAGCTCATCGACAAGGTGGCGGCCGGTTACACCGCGTTCGACGCCGCCGTCTCCACCCCTGAGCTCATGGGCCAGGTCGGTCGTCTCGGTAAGGTGCTCGGTCCCCGTGGCCTCATGCCGAACCCGAAGACCGGCACCGTGACGCAGGACACCGGCAAGGCCGTGTCCGACATCAAGGGCGGCAAGATCGAGTTCCGCGTCGACAAGCACGCCAACGTCCACTTCGTGGTCGGCAAGGCGGGCTTCACCGAGGAGCAGCTCAGCGAGAACATCAAGGCCGCCATCGACGAGGTCGTTCGCTCCAAGCCGAGCTCCTCGAAGGGCCGCTACATCACCAAGGGCACCGTGTCGACGACCTTCGGTCCCGGCATTCCGCTCGACGTGAACGCGCTCTAACCAGACGCATCACACGAAAGGGGGTCGACTTCGGTCGGCCCCCTTTCTGCGTACGCTGGAGCCGTGCACATTCGCCCCGCGACACCGGATGACGCAGCCCTCCTGCACGAGCTCGCCGCCGCGACCTTCCCGCTCGCCTGCCCGCCCGACACGCTGCCCGCGTCGATCGAGTCGTTCATCGCCACGAACCTGTCGGTGGACTCGTTCACGGCCTACCTGTCCGACCCCGCACGGCTGCTGTTCGTGGGCGAGGTCGACGGGGTCGCGAGTGGGTACACGATGGTCGTGTTCGGTGAACCCGGTGATGCGGATGTCGCGGCATCCGTCACCGCGCGCCCAACCGCCGAGCTGAGTAAGTGCTACGCCCTGCCCTCAGCGCACGGCACGGGACTGGCCGCCGCCCTCGTCACCGCGTCGGTTCAGGCCGCGCGCGACCGCGGCGCTCGCAGCGTGTGGCTGGGGGTCAACCAGCAGAACGCCCGCGCGAACCGCTTCTACGAGAAGCAGGGGTTCGTGCAGGTGGGCACGAAGCGGTTTCTGGTCGGGGAGCGCTACGAAGACGACTTCGTGCGCTCGCTGGAGCTTTAGGGAACGGTCGACCGGGTCCCGACGGTCGGCCTGGCCCGACGGTCGACCGGGTCCCGACGGTCGGCCTGGCCCGACGGTCGACCGGGTCCCGACGGTCGCCCTGGCCCGACGGTCGACCGGGTCCCGACGGTCGGCCAGCTATATAGAGCGATCTCCTGCCTGCTTCTGTTGTGCAGGAGTCGCGAGAATCTCTCGGCGGTCCTGCACAACAGAAGGTGTTAACACCCAAGACAAACAAGAATTGCGACAGACCCGATCAGCCGTCCGACACCTTGAGCACGACCTTGCCGCGGGTGTGCCCCGTCTCAAGGGCTTCGTGGGCCGCGCGGGCCTGGTCCAGTTCGAAGACCTGGTCGACGAAGACACGCACATCGCCCGACTCGAGCAGCCGCGAGATGACCGCCAGCGTGGAGCCGTCGGCCGGAACGCGGTAGCCGGTGGCACGAATTCCCGCTGCCGCGGCATCCTCGGCCATGGTTGGCCAGCTGCCGGTGGGCAGGTTGACGAGCAGTCCGCCCGGTTTGAGCACGCCGAGCGAGCGGGTGCCGGTGTTGTCTTTCACATTGCCGATCAGATCGATGACGACATCGAGCTCGCCCACGACGTCTTCGAAGCGGGTGGTCGTGTAGTCGATGACCTCGCTCGCGCCCAGTTCGCGCAACCAGCCCACGTTGCGGGTCGAGCCCGTCGTGGTGACGTGGGCTCCGAAGAACGCGGCGAACTGGATGGCGAAGTGGCCGACCCCGCCTGCGCCGGCATGGATGAGAATCCGCTGACCCTCGTGGGCCTTCGCCACGTCGACGACGGCACCCCACGCGGTGAGAGCGGCCAGCGGAACCGCTGCGGCCTCGACGTGGGAGAGCGACCGGGGCTTGCGGGTGAGGCTGTTCGCGGGCACGGCGGCGTACTCGGCGTAGGTTCCGCCGAAGCGCGGCACCATGGTCATTCCGTAGACCTCGTCACCGACTTTGATCGGGTGGGCTTCGTACGGTGACTCGACGACGATGCCGGAGAAGTCGTTGCCGAGAACGACGGGGAAGGCGCTGATGGCGGCCGCGGCGCCCAGCCCCGACCGGGTCTTGTAGTCCACCGGATTGACACCCGCCGCAACGACCTTCACCATGAATTCGGCGCTGATGCGCAAGGGACGCGGGATCTCGGCGACGTGGAGCACCTCCGGCCCGCCCGTCGCATCAATCGCGATCGCTCGCATCGTGCTCATGTGCTGGCCTCCCCGCCGTGGTTCATTCACAGTAAAGGGCCCCAATGATTCGGCAGTGTTACGGCAAGGTCACTACGCTGCAAACTATCGCGGGGCCGCTAGTCTCCCACCATGTCTGCCGACACCCCACCCACCAGCAACCCGCGTGTGCGGGTGACGGATGTGCGCCTACTGAGCGACAACTGGTACCGCCTGCACACCACCACCTTCGACTACCTCTCGGACGACGGGGTGTGGACGAGCCAGTCGCGCGAGACCTACGACCGGGGCAACGGGGCGACCATCCTGCTGTACGACCTCGAGCGGCGCACGGTGCTGCTGACCTCGCAGTTCCGGTACCCGGTGTACGTCAACGGGCATCCTGACGGCATGCTCCTGGAGACTGCGGCGGGGCTCCTCGATGACGACGACCCCGAGACAGCGATCCGGCGGGAGGCGATCGAGGAGACTGGCCACGAGGTCGGCGAGGTCACCCACGTCTTCGACGTCTACATGAGCCCGGGCTCGGTGACCGAGCGCCTGCACTTCTTCGCGGCCCCCTACAGCGCACACACCCTCACCACCGCCGGTGGCGGTCTCGCCGACGAGGGCGAACACATCACCGTCGTCGAACTGGGCATTGATGATGCGCTCGCAATGATCGAGGATGGACGCATCGCCGATGCCAAGACCATCATGCTGCTGCAGTGGTCCGTTCTGAGAGGGCCCTTTGCACGCCAGAAGGCTTGAGCTCGCGGCAGCCGTCATCGGCTGCGTGCTGGTTGCCGCCGCGCTCGCCATCATCTGGGGCGCCCGTCTCACCGTCACTCGCGACCTCTACGTCAGCGAACTCGGTGCCCAGGGCGAGCCGACCGCGGTGTGGTTCGAGGCCGCCCTGCTGCTCATAGTCGCCGGGGGAAGCGCGATCGGCTGGGCGGGTCGGCGGGTGCGCAGCTCGGTGTCCGTCCTGCGCGCGTGGACCCCCGCGATCTCGCTGTGGATCGGATGCGCGTTCTTCCTCTTCGCCTCGCAGGTGACGTGCACCTCGGGTTGTCCCCTGCCCTACGGAAGCACCTTCACCTGGCAGGACTTCCTGCACACGCTCGCGGCAGTGCTCGCGTTCGCGGCCGCGTGCTGGGCGATGCTGCAGACGTCATTCGCGAGGGAGCACCGGCTGCTGGCCGGGCTGTCGTTGGCCACGGGCATCCTGGTCGCGGTGATCGCGGGCACCGGGGGACTGTTCTCGCTGTTCCGGTTCCAGGCCGCGTTCGGCAGTCGGCTCGAGTTCGTGGCGACAACCATCGCGATCGGGTGGCTGATCGTGTTCGGGGTCGTCACGGCGGTTCGCGCGCGCGCGCCGGGCGAGACCGTGCTGCTGACTCCCCAGCCGCTTGCCGACGACGAGCCCGAGGCCGACCGGCTCCTACCGCCGCAGCAGGTGCAGCAGCCGATTGGCTAGGCCCACGAGCACGTGGATCTCGTTGTCGTCGCGCTCCACCCAGCGGCACTGGGGTTCGGCGCCGACGGGCACGAAGTCCTCGTGCTGCTCCCACACCACCAGCGTGCGCTCGGCACCGAGCACGTACTGCTGCCACCACACCTGACGCAAATAGCTTCTCGGGATGCTGCGCCACGCATGCCCCGTCGTCTTGATCTCCGAGAGCACCAGACGGCCGTCGAGCACGGCCACACCGTCGGGGGTCGCCAGGTGCAGCGGCTCGCCGTGCGCGTGGTACAGCGCGGAGCTCGGAAGGATGCCGTGCCGGGCGCGCACCCAGCGCGCGATCTCGGGTTCCCTCGCCCGACCGTGGTCGGTGTAGGCGTTGCCGCCGAAGCCGGTGCCGAGCAGTTTGTCCTGGGCGACCGCTCGCAGGGCTCGCTCGCTCGACAGGCGCGCGACATCCGTTGCGGTCACACCGCGGCTGCGGGCGCGCAGCCAGGCCACCCGGTCCTCCGAATAGGCGAGGACCCGCTGCCGATGGTCGGGCGCCGGCAGCTCCCAGAGGTCGAGTTCCGGCTGCATGGTCACGGTCCCCATTGTCTCCCGCACCGCCGACCCTGCCCGGCACGACGCGACGACTGCGGCCTAGAGTTGAGCGGTGACCACCACCGCACCCCTCTCAGTCCAGCTGTACACCGTGCGTCGCGAACTCGCGGCCGACCCGGCAGGCACGTTCGAGCGCCTGAGCGCGATCGGGTTCAGCACCGTCGAACTCTTCGCGCTCGTCGAGTTTGCCGAGGCGTACAGCGAGCTGTCGACGTTCGGCCTGGCGCCCTCGTCGGCCCACGCGTCATTGGTCGACGCTGACGTCGTGCCGGTATTCGAGGCGGCCCGGGCGGTCGGGGTGACCACGGTCATCCAATCGTTCACCGATCCCAGCCGGTGGACGAACGGTGACGACATCGCGGCCATTGCCGCCGAGCTCAACCGCGTCGCCGCGATCGCCGCCGACATCGGAATCACCGTCGGCTACCACAACCACGCGTGGGAGCTTCAGTCTCGTGTCGACGGCACGACCGGGCTCGAGGTGCTCGCCGACCTGCTCGGTCCCGGCGTCATACTCGAGCTCGACACCTACTGGGCGGCCGTCGGCGGCGCCGACCCGGTAGCGCTGCTGGAGAGGCTCGGTAGCAGGGTGCAGTTGTTGCACATCAAGGACGGCCCGCTCTCGACGAACGACCTTGAGCAGGTCGCCGTCGGGTCCGGCAGCATGCCGGTGCCCGCGATCCTCGCGGCGGCGCCTCACGCGATCCGGGTCGTGGAACTCGACGACTTCGACGGTGACATGCTCACCGCTGTCGCCGACAGCGCGGCCTACCTGGTGGGCCTCGGCGAGCGTCTGTGACCCGCCCGGTCGGGGTCGGCGTCATCGGCGCCGGCATGATCAGCGAGCAGTACCTCGACAACCTCACCACCTTCCCCGATGTGACGGTGCACTTTGTGGCGGACCTCGACGTCGCGAGGGCGGCAAGCCAGGCCGAGCGCTACTCGGTGCCGGCCTCCGGAACCGTCGACGAGCTTCTGGCGCGACCCGAGATCGAGATCGTCGTCAACCTCACGATCCCCGCGGCGCACGTCGAGGTCGCCCGGAGCATCATCGCGTCCGGCAAGCACGCCTTCACCGAGAAGCCGTTCTCCCTCGATCGCGAGACCGGCCGTGCCCTGCTGGCGGATGCCGCGGCTCGCGGCGTACGGGTGGCCACCGCCCCCGACACCTTCCTCGGCCCCGGCCTGCAGACCGGCAAGCGGCTCATCGAGGACGGCGCGATCGGCACCCCGCTCACGGCACTCGTGCTCTTCCAGAACGCGGGACCCGAGGCGTGGCATCCGAACGCCGACTTCTACTACGCGCCCGGCGCTGGACCCCTCTTCGACATGGGGCCGTACTATCTCACCGCGCTGGTGCAGAACTTCGGACCGGTCGCGCGGGTCTCGGCCACGGGATCGACGTCGCGGCAGACCCGGGTGATCGGTTCCGGTCCGCGTGCGGGGGAGGAGTTCGCCGTGCGGGTTCCCACCCACGTGAGCGCCCTGCTGGAGTTCGAAGACGGCGGCTCGGCGCAGTGCGTCTTCAGCTTCCAGTCGGCTCTGCGCCGGACAGGGTTCCTGGAGATCGCGGGCACCGCGGGCACGATCGTCTTCCCCGACCCGAACTACTTCGAGGGCGACCTCGTGGTTCACACCGAGTCGAGCGAACCGGTCACGGTCCACTCGGTTGCCGATGCCGGGCGCGGCACGGGGGTGGTCGAGCTGGCTCGGGCGATCCGCGCGGGAGTGCCGGAACGGGCATCCGGGGAACAGGCTTTCCACGTGGTCGACATCATGGAGTCGATGCTGGAGGCGGCAGACACGGGACAGTGGGTGACAGTGCAGAGCACCGTCGAACGGGCGAAGTCGCTCCCCGAGGGCTGGGATCCCCGCGAAGCGACTCTCTGACCGCCCGCGCCAGCGCTAGTTCTTCTCGGTGACCTTGCCCTGCTTGATCGTCAACCGCCGCTGAGCACGCTTGGCGACCGCGGAGTCGTGAGTCACGACGATGAGGGTGAGCCCCTGGTCGCGCCAGAGCCCCTCGAGCAGGTCCATGATCTCGTCGCGGGTCTGCTCGTCGAGGTTGCCGGTGGGCTCATCGGCGAGCAGCACGTCGGGCTCCTTCACCAGAGCCCGCGCGATCGCCACGCGCTGCTGCTGGCCGCCCGACAGCTCGGCGGGCCGGCGGCCCGTGCGTTCGCCGAGTCCCACGCTCACGAGGGCCGCGTTGGCGCGCGCCCGGCGCTCCGACGACGGAATGCCGAGCGGCGCAAGAGCCGTCTCGACGTTCTCCTGCGCCGTGAGCGTCGGGATCAGGTTGAACCCCTGGAAGACGAACCCGATCTCCTTCGCGCGGATGCCCGCCAGCTTCGAATCCGGCATGCTCGAAAGCACATCGGCCCCGAGTGCCACGGTGCCGGAGGTAGGCCGCTCGAGCGCGCCCAGCATCTGCAGGAGCGTCGACTTGCCGCCGCCCGTGGGTCCCTGAATGGCCACCATCTGGCCATCCGGGATCATGAGGGTCACCTCGCTCAGCGCGGTGATGGCCCCCCGCTTCGCGTCGTAGGTCTTCGTGACGTTGGTCAATTCGTACATTGTTGTCTCCTTGTGGTCTTCGGTTCGGGGGATCAGGCGACGCTGCGCAGCGCCTCGGCGGGACGCAGGCGCGCGGCCCGCCATCCGCCGATCGCTCCGGCCAGCAGGCCGCCGAGGATCGCGAGACCGACCGCGACGAGGATGATCGTCGCCGTGACGGGGATCTGCAGCACGATGTCGGTGGTCGCCGCGGCCGCCTGCTGACCGAACGGTCCGCCGCCGCCCCCACCGGGGAAGCCGCCCGTGCCGCCGCCGGGCGCCGCACCGCCGCCGGGGAAGGTCGAGGTCGTGGCACTCCCGCTGAGCACCGGTCCGATCATGTTGATCACGAGGATCCCCAGAAGTCCCACGGCCACACCGATCACGCCGCCGATCGCGCCCTGCACGAGCGACTCACCGGCGACCTGTCGCACGACAGCACCGTTGCTCCAGCCCACGGCCTTGAGGGTGCCGAACTCGCGTGTACGGCGAGTCACCCCGGCGATCGTGAACAGGATCGAGATCAGGAACGCCGCGGCGAGCACGATGACCGAGAGCCAGGTGCCGAGGCTCGAGACGAGGCTCGACGCGGTGGACAGCGAGCCGGAGACGCTCGAGGCGAGGTCCGCCTGGGTCTTGACCGCGGCATCCGGGAGGGCGGTCTCGATGTCGGACTGGATCTGGCTGATGTCGGTCGACGATGCTGCCTGCACGTAGACCGTGGAGATCAGCCCGTCGAGGCCGGCGAGCCGCTGCGCGGTGTCGAGCGGGATGTAGGTGTTGGTCGAGCTGGCATCCGACGAGGTGGATGCCACGATGCCGATGACCTCGAAGTCCTCGCCCCCGAGACCCAGGGTGTCGCCCACGCCGAGTTCAGCGGTGGTCGCGTAGGAACTGTCGAGCACTACGACGTTGGTACCGACATCGCCGGCATCGAACGAACGGCCGTCGGCGAGGCTCACCGCGGTGAGCGGGCCGACCGCATCGCCTGTGACATCGATGCCCGTCACAGTGATCGACTCGATGTCGAACGAGCTGCCACCAGCACCGTCAGCCCCACCCGTGGGCGGCGCGGTGCCGTCAGTCGGCAGGCCACCACCGCCGGCCTGGAAGTCGGGGATCTCCCCGCTGAAGTTGATGTTCGTGAGGCTCAGCGTGGCCGTGGCGGAGCTCACGTTGTCGACGCCCTGCACCGTGGCCAGGGCGGTGTCAGCAAAGGTCACCGAACCGGGTCCGGTCGTCAGTCGGGCCTGGCTGAGCTGAGTCGAGCCGTCTGCTGTGGATCCGTCGCCCGATCCGAAGTCGAACGAGGGCGGCCCGCCGGCGGCCCCGCCCTCGGTGGGTCCCGTCGGCTGCTGCGAGACCGTGATGTCGGTGCCGACGCCGTACACGGACTCCAGTACCTTCGCCTGGGCGGCGCTCACGCCTGCCGAGACGCCGTTGACGATGATGACGAGGGCGATGGCCAGGGCCATGCCGATGGCGATGATCGCCGTCTGCTTTCGCCGGTTGGTGAGCTCCCGGAAGAGGTAGGTGCCGAACATGGGTCTCCTTGTGTGTCTGCAATGGACATCCGAAACCTAGGGATCGTCGCTATCGGCGCCCTATGCCGAACCTGAGAAACAGCCAAGGACGCTACTTCACAGGCGGCTCATAGGAATCTCCGAATACTGGGAGACATGACGACCTCCAACCACGCGCCCGCGATTGCGGCACAGCCCCGCATCAGCCGCGCCGACGGCAGCCCGATCCGTGCCGTCGTGGTCGACGACGAGGATTCGCTCACCGACCTGCTCTCGATGGCCCTGCGGTATGAGGGGTGGGACGTCAAGCTCGCCAGCGACGGCCAGAAGGCGCTGTCGGTCATCCGCGAGTTCCGGCCCGACGTGGTCGTGCTCGACATCATGCTCCCCGACATCGACGGGCTCACCGTGCTGTCGCGGCTGCGCGCCGACGGCATCCAGGTGCCCATCCTCTTCCTCACCGCCAAGGACTCCGTGGATGACCGTGTCGCCGGCCTCACCGTCGGCGGCGACGACTACGTCACCAAGCCGTTCAGCCTCGAGGAGCTCGTCGCCCGGCTCCGGGGGCTCATCCGCCGCTCGGCGCTCGCCGTTTCCGACTCGGCCGACTCGGTGCTCGAGGTGGGCGACCTGCGACTCGATGAGGACAGCTACGAGGTGAGCCGCGCGGGCGCCGCCATCGAGCTCACCGCAACCGAGTTCGAGTTGCTGCGCTTCCTCATGCGCAATCCGCGGCGCGTGCTCAGCAAGGCCCAGATCCTCGACCGCGTGTGGAGCTACGACTTCGGCGGTCGTTCCAGCGTCGTCGAGATCTACATCTCGTACCTGCGCAAGAAGATCGACACGCTCGGCGAACCCATGATCCACACGGTGCGAGGGTTCGGCTACGTGCTGAAGCCGGCCGGATGACGCGTCGCCTCACCCTGCGTCGGCGCCTGGTCTTCGGCATCGTCGCCCTTCTCGCCCTGGTCACCGTGCTGATCGGGGTCTTCAGCGTGTTCGCGCTGCAGGGATTTCTCGTCGGGCGGCTCGACGCGCAGTTGACGGCCGCGACCGGGCGGTCTCAGGAGGCGTTCGAGGGACGTCCCAACGACGACTTCGGAGGCCGACCGCCGGCAGGCGAGGTGCTCGCGCTGCCCGGCCAGGGTGCGGGCACCCTAGCGGGGCTCGTCGCATCCAATCAGCTGACCACGGCCGCAGTGCTCGACCAGAGCGGCGTGCCCATCAGCCTCGACGCCACGCAACTCGCCTCCCTCAGCACCGTGCAGCCCGGTGCCGCACCCGTCACCGTCGATCTCGGGGGCACACTCGGCCAGTACCGGGTCATCATGCAGAAGACCTCCGCCAGCGGCGTCTCGCTGCTCATCGGTCTTCCCCTCTCCGAGGTGCAAGCCATCGTGCTGCGCCTCACGCTCCTCATCGCGGTGATCGGAGTCCTGGGCGTTGCCGCCGCAGCGATCGCCGGCGCCGTCGTCGTGCGACTCGCGCTGCGTCCACTCGAGCGGGTCGCGTCGACAGCGACCCGCGTCGCCGAGCTCCCACTCGACCGCGGTGAGGTGGCGCTCGCCGAGCGCGTGCCCGCCCAGGACGCGGACCCCGGCACCGAGGTCGGGCAGGTCGGCGCCGCGCTCAACACGCTTCTTGAGCACGTGGCATCCGCCCTCACGGCACGTCAAGCCAGCGAGAACAAGGTGCGCACCTTCGTCGCCGATGCGAGCCACGAGTTGCGCACGCCGCTGGCGTCGATCCGCGGCTACGCCGAACTCACCCGGCGCGGCCGCCACGAGCTGCCCGACGATGTGGTGCATGCGATCGGCCGAGTCGAGTCGGAGTCGGTGCGCATGACCGCGCTCGTCGAAGACCTGCTGCTGCTGGCCCGTCTCGACGAGGGCGCGGCAATCGAGGGCGCGACGGTCGACCTCACGCGGCTGGTCATCGACGCACTCAGCGACGCGCGCGCGGCCGGACCGGACCACATCTGGCAACTCGAACTTCCGGATGAAGCGGTGCAGGTGCACGGCGACCAGCCGAGGCTCCACCAGGTCGTCGCCAACCTGCTCGCCAACGCGCGCACCCACACCCCGGCAGGTACGGTCGTCACGGCGGCTCTGATCCGCGGCGATGACTGGGTCACCATCGAGGTGCGCGACACCGGCCCCGGCATCGACCCGGCGCTCACCCCGACCATCTTCGAGCGGTTCGTGCGCGGCGACGGTTCGCGCTCACGGGCCGCGGGCAGCACCGGCCTGGGGCTCGCGATCGTCACGGCGGTCGTTGAGGCCCACGGCGGGCGTGCCGAGGTGGAGAGTGCGCCGGGCAGCACGGTGTTTCGCATCATCCTGCCGATCGGTGAAATCGCCTGATCGGCATCCGGCCCGTTCGCCGGTGTCGTGGGAGACTGAGCGGGTGCCCGAACACACCCGTCGTCGCAGTCACTCTCGCGCCCGAATCGGCGCGGCCCTGACTCTGCTCGCCGCTTTCGCACTCGCGCTCGTCGGCGCGCCGGCCGCCACAGCGTCGCAGGGATCGGTGCCCGCCGAGGTCTCCGCGTACGCCGCAGACCCCAACGGCCTGGTGTCCCGCCTCGATGACCTGTTCGGCATCGGCTCCGGTGGCGCTGGCATCGACTTCAACGAGACCACGGCGGTCGGCCAGCTCAACCGGGTCTTCACCTTCACCGAGGCGTTCGTGGCCGGGGTCGCCACCGACACCCCGGTCGAGCGGCAGAACCTGTGGACAGCACCGATCACCGTCAACGACGACACCATCGGGCTCGCCATCATCTGGATCAACCCCGCGTCGGTTGCACCCGAGCTCGCCGATTTCGTGCGCGACCCCGACCTGGCCAGGGCCCTCTCGGATGTGCCTGCCGACTCCTACGTGGTTCGCGACGAGCAGCGCGCCGCTTGGTTCACCCTCGGCGCGGACGAGCTCACCCCGCTCGTCGCGGGCACCTCCGGCCTGAGCGGGCCGGTTCCGCTCGACGAGTTCCAGCGGATGATGATCGACCGGACGGGCGAACCGGTGGATGCGCCGGAGAACTCCAGCCTGATCACACCGGTCGCGGTCATCATCGTGGCGTTCGTGGGTGTCGTCGTCATCCTTCTGGTTCCCCAACTGCTCGCCCGCCGAGCCAATCGGCGCGGCGGCGTCGCGGCCGAGCCGGAGCCGGCACCGGAGCCCACCCCCGAACCCGAGCCGGAGCCCGCGCCCGAACCCGAGCCGGAGCCCGAACCCGAGCCGGAGCCCGCGCCCGAACCCGAGCCGGAGCCCGCGCCACCCGCGCCGAAGAAGCCGCGTGCTCCGCGGAGCCCCGCCAAGTCCAAGCCTCCCATCGAATCCGCGCCCGAGTCGGCCGCCGAGGCTCCCGCCGAGCCCACCGCCGACGCGGAGTCCACCCCTGCTCCACCGAAGAAGCCGCGCGCTCCGCGGCGCCCGGCGACGCCGCCCGAAGCCTAGGGCGTGCGACGCCCCTCGGGGGTGAACAGCAGTTGCCCGAGCACCCGGCCCACGGCATCCGGATTCTCGAGCATCATCATGTGACCCACGCCGGGAATGACCGTGGATGACGCGGCCGCCTCGCGAGCCCAGCCCGGCACATCCCAGCCGCCCGCGCTGCGCTCACCCGCCACGAGATGCACCCGGTGGCGGGCGAACACGCGCCGCAGCAACTCCTGGTACTCCGGTTGCGATGTGGCTTCGACGATCGCCGACGCCAACATCCACACCGTGCGCCACGGCTGGTACGCGAGCGCGTCGACCGCCTTTGCGAGGTGCTCGTCAGTGGCCTCAATTCCGTCGCCCGCGAGGAACGCGCGAGGATCACGCAACCGGCCCTCGATCTCCGAACGTGCTCGGTCTTCATCCAGAGCCGCGATCGACCGTGACCAGAAGGCGTCAGCGAGAGTGAAGTTGCCCTCGACGGTCGTCACAGACTCGACCAGGTCGGGCGATTCGTCGGCGAGGGCGAAGGCATGCACGGCACCGATCGAGTGCGCGACCAGGTGCACTGGGGTTTCCGGATGCCGCGACTCCACGTGCGAGCGAAGGGCCGCGACCTGCCCCTCCAACGACACGTCGACCTCCGTCTCATGCCCGTACCCACGCAGGTCGGGAGCCGAGAACTCCGCCGGGCTGAGGTGGCGTGTCGCCGCTGGTTCAGCGAACGACCCGAACAGGCCGTGCACGAAGACGACGGGAAAGGCACTGTCCACCTGACCATCATGCCGTGCGGTGCCTTTCGTCTGCCGCCCTCACGATCTGCCGCGTTTGCGGCATGTCGCGGCATCCCGTACTCTGGGAGAAGCCAAAGACCGCAGGTTTCGTGGTGCGCGCAATCGCACCTCGACTGAGTTCGCTTCACAGCGAGGCCAGCGCAGGTGTGTGAAGTAGTTCATCGGTTTGCGCCGTGTTCAGCTCCGTGCCCCTGGCTCGGAGCTTTTTTCATTGCTCCGGGTGTCCTCCGGCAGACACCATACGAAATCTAGGGAGCACCATGGCGAACAAGGAAGCATCAGTCGCCGAGTTGACGGACAAGTTCCGCACCTCGAACGCTGTACTGCTCACCGAGTATCGCGGGCTCACGGTCGCGCAGCTCAAGAGCCTGCGCAAGTCGATCAGTGAGCACGCTACATACGCCGTGGTGAAGAACACGCTGACCAAGATTGCGGCCAACGCGGCAGGGATCACGTCTTTCGACGATGACCTGGTCGGGCCGTCTGCAATCGCCTTCGTGCACGGTGACACCGTCGCCGTCGCGAAGACCCTGCGTGACTTTGCCAAGGCAAACCCTCTTCTGCTCGTGAAGAACGGCTACCTCGACGGTAACCCTCTCACCGCAGACGAGGTCAAGAAGCTTGCCGACCTCGAGTCCCGGGAGGTGCTGCTCGCGAAGTTCGCGGGTGCCGCCAAGGCCTCGCTGTTCGGTGCGGCGTACTTGTTCAACGCACCGCTGTCGCAGGCCGTTCGCACGGTCGACGCGCTGCGCGAGAAGCAGTCCGCGTAGTTCACGCGGACGACACACTCAGTCGCGCACCGTCGCGGCAGATCGTTCAGAAACAACAAGGAGAAAATCATGGCAAAGCTGACCAGTGACCAGCTGATCGAGGCGTTCAAGGAGCTCACGCTCATTGAGCTGAGCGAGTTCGTCAAGAAGTTCGAGGAGACCTTCGAGGTCACCGCCGCTGCACCCGTCGCCGTGGCTGCCGCTCCGGCCGCCGGTGGCGCCGGTGGCGCAGCCGAAGAGGTCGAGGAGAAGGACACGTTCGACGTCGTCCTCGAGTCGGCTGGCGAGAAGAAGATCCAGGTCATCAAGGAGGTGCGCACCCTCACGAGCCTCGGTCTCGGCGAGGCGAAGGCACTCGTTGACGGCGCCCCCGGTGTCGTGCTCGAGGGCGCGAACAAGGAGACCGCCGAGAAGGCCAAGGCACTGCTCGAAGAGGCCGGCGCAACCGTCACCCTCAAGTAGTCCCGTTTCATCAAGGGGCGTCGCCCGTGGCTTCGGCCGCGGCCGGCGCCCCTTTTTGTATGCTCTGACACTCGCTCCGAGCTACGTCTTGCACCCGTGAGCGTTCGCCCCACATAATGGGACTCGTCGCACGTTTGTCCCCCATTTGTGTGACACCCCGACAGTGCAATTCGAACGACAGTGCAATTCGAACGACAGAGCGACCCGAAGCTGTTCGTCGGACTGGACGGCCTTACCCTCCGCCCAGCCCACTACTCGAACGCTCGCTACCCGAGAGCGCAGATCACCACAATGCTGGCCGCAACGCCATTGATGCTGGCTGGCGTCTCGTCGGTCGATTCTGCTCGCATCGTGGCCACTCCGGCGGTTCAACCGCCCCATTGATCGATGGGGCCGGTGGGCGTTTCGGGCGCTTACCGGCTCCATCTCAGCTCCGCGACACGCGCCGTCGAGCCCGCGACGAGCGTCACTTTCGTGACGGATCAGGCGATATCGGCGCCTCAGGGCACGTCATCGGATGTAAGCGTTTGCACAAATGAAGGTTGGGAGCGCTCTCAGTCCACAGGCGATTCCGGGCCAACTCCGGGAAGAAGTTTGATTAGCGTTATGGAAAAGAGACGTGAGGGGTTCCCCAGAGGGCACCTGCACGCATAGTCTGAAGCTGGTTTTCCGCGAGAAACAGCCATTCTTGTTCGCGGGATCCGCCCCTATCAATCAAAGGAGATTAACCATGAGGGCAATCAAACGCCGCTCAATCGTTCTGGCGACAACCTCTGCAACCGCTTTCGCTCTCATCCTCACTGGATGCTCCGCACCGAGCGGTTCGGGCGACATCCCCGCAGGCTGTGAGGCTTACGCGGACTACCAGGGCAACTCGGGTACCGAGGTCGAGATCTACACGACCGTCGTGAGCCCCGAGGCCGAGCTCTTCCAGGAGTCCTTCACGGAGTTCGAGGACTGCACCGGCATCACGATCAACTGGAACGGCTCCAAGGAGTTCGAAGCCCAGCTGCCCGTGCGCGTCGAGGGTGGAACTGCTCCCGACCTCGCCGTCTTCCCGCAGCCTGGTCTGCTCGCTGCCATGGCGGCAACCGGCAAGCTTCTGCCGGCGTCTGACGCGGTTGCGGCCAGCGTCGAGGCCAACTACAGCCCCGACTGGAAGAACTACGGCACCGTCGACGGAACCTTCTACGCGTCGCCCCTGGGCGCCAACGTGAAGTCGTTCGTCTGGTACTCGCCGAAGACCTTCAAGGACAACGGCTGGGACATCCCCACGACGTGGGACGAGCTGCTGGCTCTGTCCGACAAGATCGCGACCACGTCTGACGTGCAGCCGTGGTGCGCGGGCTTCGAGTCCGGTGACGCCACCGGTTGGGTCGGTACCGACTGGATGGAGGACATCGTCCTCCGCTTCGGTGGCGCCGAGGTCTACGACAAGTGGGTCTCTCACGAGATCCCGTTCAACGACCCGGCTATCGTCGAGGCGATCGGCAAGGCCGGTCAGATCCTGAAGAACCCGGAGTACGTCGGTGACGTTCCTTCCATCGCGACCACGAGCTTCCAGACCGGTGGCGCTGGCATCGTTGACGGATCGTGCGCCATGCACCGCCAGGCCTCCTTCATCGGCGGCATCCTCGTGGCCGACCAGGGTGCGACCATCGTCACCCCGGACGACACCACGACTGAGGGTGGCATCACCACGTTCTACTTCCCGGGTGCGACCGCTGACGACAAGCCCGCCCTGGGTGGTGGCGAGTTCATCGGTGCCTTCGCAGACCGTCCCGAGGTTCAGGCAGTTCAGCTGTACCTGACCACGCCGGAGTGGAACAACAAGAAGGCCGCCCTCGGTGGCTGGTTCTCGGCCAACCTCGGCCTGGACACCGCCAACGTGGCTGACCCGGTGAACGCGAACGCGGTCGAGATCCTCAAGAACGCGACCACGTTCCGCTTCGACGGTTCGGACCTCATGCCCGCTGCTGTGGGTGCCGGTTCGTTCTGGAAGGAGATGACCGCCTGGGTCGCCGAGGACAAGTCGGACAAGGCCGTTCTCGACGCCATCGAGGCGAGCTGGCCCAAGTAGTAGGTTGTCCTACTAAGCACTAAATAAGAAAGTCGGTGCGGGGTTCGCGCAAGCGGACCCCGCACCTCTTCTCACTACTGCCTACGGAATGAGTCAATCAATGTGGATTGTGACAGCCCGGTCGCCGTTTGCGACAGTACTGCCCAACATCGTTCTGCTTCTGGTGGGTCTGGTGGTGTTCGTCGCCATCATCGTCCTGATCTTCGTGCTCTCCGAGCGCACAAAGGAGAAGACTCAGAACCGTCTGAAGTACTTCGTCTTCCTCGGGCCCGCACTTCTTCTGCTCATCATCGGGTTGATCTACCCGGCGATTCGCACCCTCTACCTGTCGTTCTTCGACGCCCGCAGTGAGAACTTCATCGGGCTGCAGAACTACATCTGGGCGTTCACGCAGCCCGAGATTCTCATCGTGCTGCGCAACACCCTGATCTGGACGATCGTGGTGCCCATCGCATCCACGACCATCGGACTCGCGATCGCCTACCTCACCGACCGGATGAAGTACGCCGGCCTGGTCAAGTCGCTGATCTTCATGCCGATGGCGATCTCGTTCGTCGGGGCATCCATCATCTGGAAGTTCGTCTACACGTACCAGCCCGACCCCAACAAGGCGGACATCGGCCTCCTGAGTGCGATCTTCAAAGCAATCGGCTTGACCCCGCCGAACTGGCTGCTCGAGGCCCCGCTGAACACGTTCCTGCTCATCGCCGTCATGGTCTGGATCCAGACCGGATTCGCGATGGTCGTGCTCTCGGCGGCGATGAAGGCGGTGCCTGACGACATCATCGAGGCCTCAATGCTCGATGGGGCCAAGGGATGGGCGCGCTTCACGCGCATCACGATCCCGATGATCTGGGGCAGCGTGATCGTGGTTCTCACGACGATCACCGTGACATCGCTCAAGGTCTTCGACATCATCCGCACGATGACCGGCGGAAACTTCCAGACCTCGGTCATCGCAAATGAGATGTACCAGCAGAGTTTCCGGGCGCTCAACTACGGCACCGGATCCGCGCTGGCAATGATCCTGTTCCTGGGAGTGCTGCCGCTGATCATCTTCAACGTCCGACAGGTTCGCAAGGAGAGGGAGGTTCACTGATGACCGCCATTGAGGAAATCGCGCCCGTCAACCTCACCCCAGCGCGCACCAAGACGAAGGGCATGCGGCTCACCAGCCGTAAGCAGAACAACATCTTCGGCTCGCCCATCGCCTCGTTCTTCGCGATAGTCATCGCGCTGGTGTGGACGATCCCCACGTTCGGTCTGTTCATCTCGAGCATCCGCACGCCGGCCGACATCAACAACACCGGATGGTGGACGTTCTTCACCAACCCGAGCTTCACTCTGGAGAACTACAACACCGTTCTCTTCGAGGGCAGTTCGGTCACGCCACCGCTGAGCCTGTACTTCCTGAACTCGTTCGCGATCACCATCCCTGCGACGGTGTTCCCGGTCGTCATCGCCACCTTCGCGGCCTACGCGTTGGCCTGGTTCGACTTCAAGGGACGCGACCTGCTGTTCTACACGATCTTCGCGATGCAGGTGATTCCGCTGCAGCTGGCGCTCATCCCGCTGCTGCAGCTGTTCGCCAACGGACTGAAGATCGGGGATGCCACACTCATCCCGCCCTTGGGCATCACCGGCACCTACATCCCGATCTGGATCGCGCACACGATGTTCGCCATGCCGATCGCGATCTTCCTGCTGCACAACTTCCTCTCGCAGATCCCCCGGGAACTGATGGAGGCGGCGCGCGTGGATGGCGCCGACGCGTTCAAGACGTTCCGCATGGTGGTGCTGCCGCTGAGCATTCCGGCGATCGCATCGTTCGCGATCTTCCAGTTCCTCTGGGTCTGGAACGACCTGCTAGTCGGTCTGACCTTCGGTGGAGGTAAACGTGAGATCGCACCGCTGATGGTGCGATTGGCGGAGCTGACCGGAACCCGAGGCGGCGACTGGGAGTTGCTGACGGCTGGCGCATTCGTCTCGATCATCGTGCCGGTCGCGGTGTTCTTCGCACTGCAGCGCTACTTTGTTCGCGGCCTGCTGGCGGGATCCGTCAAGGGCTGAGCCCAGGCCGGTTGAGTAGCCGACGGAGTCGGCGTATCGAAACCTCGCGGGTGAGGTTTCGATACGCGCTCCGCGCTACTCAACCCGCTTAGGGTTGAACCATGAGCGGGATGCGCGGCGGCGGACGCGGAGGTCGCATCAGCGGCGGCGACGTCGAGGCTCAACGCGCAGCCAATGCGACGGCGCCGAAGATTCCGGACCTCCTGAAGCGCATCTCGCAGCTGTTCGCACCCCACCGTGCGGCGATCACCGTCACGATCGTCCTCGTGCTCGTGAGCGCTGCGATCAGCGTGTTCCCGCCCCTGCTCACCAAGCAGGCGTTCGACGTCGGGCTGTTCCCGCCGTCGGGCACGCCGAACATCCCCGTGCTGGTCGAACTGGTGCTGCTGATGGTGGCGCTCTGGATCTCGTCAGCGGCACTCGGCGTGTGGCAGACCTACCTCACGGCCACGGTGGGCAACAAGGTGATGGGGGCCCTGCGCATCCGCCTGTTCGGTCACCTGCAGGCGATGGAGCTCGCGTTCTTCACGCGCACCAAGACCGGAGTCATCCAATCGCGACTCCAGAACGATGTCGGCGGTGTGGCTGGCGTTCTCAGCAACACCATCTCGAGCGTCATCGGCAACACGGTCACCGTGATCGCCGCGTTCGTGAGCATGCTCGTGCTCAGCTGGCAGCTCACGGTCGTGGCGGTCATCCTGCTGCCGCTACTGGTGATCGCCCAGCGCAAGGTCGGTCAGGTGCGCGCGCGCATCGCGACCAAGACACAGGAGTCGCTGAGCGAGATGACGGCGATCACGCAGGAGGCGCTGAGTGTGTCGGGCATCCTGCTCGCGAAGAGCTTCAACCAGCAGCAGTCGGAGGTGGGGCGCTACACCCGCGAGAACGAGAACCAGATCCGTCTGCAGGTGAGCCAGCAGATGAGCGGCCAGTGGTTCTTCGCGATGGTCAACATCTTCCTGTCGATCATCCCCGCGGTCATCTATCTGGTCGCAGCGTGGCTCATCAACGGTGGCACGGATGTCACGGCCGGCACGATCGTGGCGTTCACCACCGTTCAGGCCCGGCTGATGTTCCCGCTGCTCGGACTGCTGCGGGTCGCGCTCGACCTGCAGATGTCGTCGGCGCTGTTCGCCCGCATCTTCGAGTACCTCGACCTCGTGCCCGCGATCGTGGACCGTCCGGACGCGCGGCCGGTGCGCCCGAAGAAGCTCGGCGAAGTGCAGTTCGACGACGTGGTCTTCCGCTACCCGGATGCGCCCGCCGACTCGCCCGCGACCCTCAAGGGCGTGTCGTTCACGATCGAGCCGGGACAGTTCGCGGCCTTCGTCGGACCGTCCGGAGCGGGCAAGACGACCGTGTCGTACCTCATCCCGCGCCTGCACGACGTGACGAGCGGTCGGGTGCTGTTCGCGGGCGACGACGTGCGCGCGCTCGAACAGGATTCGCTGGTGCGCAACATCGGGATCGTCAGCCAGGAGACCTACCTCTTCCACGCGACCATCGCCGAGAACCTGCGCTACGCCAAGCCGGGTGCGACCGACGAGGAGCTCACGGCCGCGGCCCGCGCAGCGAACATCCACGACACGATCGCTTCATTCCCCGATGGCTATGACACGGTGGTGGGCGAGCGCGGCTACCGTCTGTCCGGCGGTGAGAAGCAGCGCATCGCGATCGCGCGCGTGCTGCTCAAAGACCCGGCCGTGCTGATTCTCGACGAGGCGACCAGCGCCCTCGACTCGCTCTCCGAGCGCGTCGTGCAGACCGCGCTGGATGCGGCGTCCCGTGGCCGCACCACGATCGCCGTCGCGCACCGGCTCTCCACGATCGTGGCCGCCGACGTCATCTTCGTCGTCGTCGCGGGTCGCGTTGTGGAGCGCGGAACGCACCCCGAGCTGCTCGCCGCCGGCGGCATGTACGCGTCGCTCTACGAACAGCAGGTGCAGGGCACCTAGCGTTCGTTGGGCTCCGGGATTGTCCTGACGCTCGCCGCCGGAACACTGACATCGCGCGGTGGGTGGCTCGTCTTTCTTCCCTCCCCGTTGTTCCGCTAACTCAGGACGTTTGTAGAGACTGCAAACAAACGTCCTGAGTTAGCGGAGTCCGGCGAAGAGCCCTACGGTCGGTCGGGACGCACTGACGGGCGAGTGCGGTCGGCGCTGGCGGCGTGGGTTCGCGCCGGTCGCGCCCGTCGCGCACTGTCGCGGGTGCGGCCGCTGTGACTAAAGTGAACCAAGCACAGCACTGATTCGCGCAGCACCGCAGCACCGCATTCCAGGAGCCCCATGTCCAACGCCGGCGTGACACCGCCCCCTGCCGAAGGGTCGATCGTGCTGCCCAGCACGACGATGAAGCCGGGGCTGAGCATCCGTTCGCTGCTGCTCATCATGCTTCTGCTGGTCAGCGTTGCCTCGAGTGTCGTCGTCGGTCTCATCGGCTATGTGAACGGTCGCGACTCGCTGCGGGATGCCGCAGTGAACAGCCTCATCGAGGTGCGCGACTCCCGGGCACGTGAGATCACGAGTCTGTTCAGCTCGATGGAGAACACACTGCTCTTGAACGCGCGCGGGCAGAGCGTTGCCAACGCGATGCAGGCGTTCACCGCCGGGTTCCAGGAACTCGAGTCGACGACCCTCACCGACGAGGAACAGGCGAGCCTGGAGGACTACTTCACCACCCAGTTCGGAGCCCAGCTCAGCGCCTCCGGCGCGGCGGGTGACGGGGAGCCCATCGACGCGTCGACGTTCATTCCGACGGGCGCCGCCCAGAGCTATCTCACGCTGCACTACACGGTGCCGTTCGACAATTTCACTGACGCCATCGCAGTCGACGATGCCGGTGACGGCAGCACCTGGTCGGCAGCTCACGCTCAGTACCACGACTTCTTCCGCCGGATGACGCAGCTCTTCAAATACGAGGACGTGCTGCTCGTCGACGCCAACGGCAACATCGTCTACTCGGCCTTCAAGGGGGTCGACCTCGGGAGCAACCTGGACTCGGGTCCGCTTCAGCGCACCAACCTGGCCAAGGCATACACCGAGGCGATGAACGGCAACATCGCCGACACCGTGGTGCTCACCGACTTCGGGTCGTACCCGCCCTCGCTCGGCGTGCCCGCGGCGTGGGCCGTCGTGCCCGTCGCGGTCAACGGCACGATCATCGGAACGCTCGCGATCGAGATGCCCATCGACGAGATCAATGCCGTGATGACCGGCGGGGGAGACTGGGCGGGCAGCGGCCTCGGACGCACCGGCGAGACCTACATCGTGGGCGCCGACGACAAGCTCATGCGCTCGCTGTCGAGGGACCTGATCGAGAACCCCGACCAGTACAAGGAGCAGGCAGTCGCGGCGGGCACGGCACCCGGCGTCGCTCAGCAGGTGATCGACGGCGGAAGCACGCTGTTGCTGCAACCGGTGCGGACCGATGCTGTGGCATCCGCTGCGTCGGGCGTCACCGGTACGACTCTCGCGGCCGGCTACCTGGGCGGAGAGACGATCGCCGCGTACGCCCCGCTCGACATCGACGGCCTGGACTGGGTGATCGTCGCCGAGATCGACAGCGCCGAGGCCTTCGCGCCGGTCGACGCGTTCACCCGCAACCTGCTGCTGTCGTCGGCCGTGATCGTGCTCGTGGTGTCGCTGCTCTCCCTGGTGATCGCCGGCGTCATCGTGCGGCCGCTGCGTCGCCTGCGGGATGCCGCACGCCGCATCGCGAGCGGGGAGACCGGCGTGCAGGTCGACGCGGGCACGAGCGACGAGCTCGCCGACGTCGGCGCCGCGTTCAACGACATGAGCCGCAGTCTCCAGGTGAAGGAGGCGCTGCTCAAGTCGCAGCAGGACGAGAACGAGCGGCTCATGCTCTCGCTCATGCCCGAGCCGTTGGTGCGCAAGTACCGCGAGGGGGCGCGCACCATCGCGCAGGATCACCAGGAGGTCACCGTCATGTTCGGTGACATCGTGGGCTTCGAGGCGTTCAGTCGCAACATGGAGTCGGAGAAGGCGCTCGAGTTGCTCAATGAGATCCTGCGCAGCTTCGACGAGGCGGCGGATCGCTTCGGTATCGAGCGCGTGCGCACCACTCGCTCGGGGTACCTTGCCAGCTGCGGGTTGTCCATTCCGCGGGTGGACAATGCCCGCCGAACCGTGGACTTCGCGATCGAGTTGCAGCGCATCCTCGAGCGATTCGGCGGCAAGCACGGCACCGCGCTCAACCTGCGCGCCGGCATCGACACGGGAACCGTCACGGCGGGTCTCGTCGGTGAGACCCACATCGCCTACGACCTGTGGGGCGACGCGGTGAACCTCGCCTTCCAGATCCAGGGCAACAACAACGACGCCGGCATCTTCCTCACCCAGGCGGTGGTCGACCGGATGCCCGACACCGTGCACGTGCGCGACTGGGGCTATGTGACTACCGCAACAGGTGCGCAGCGGGTATGGCGCATCGACCCGGACGACACCCGCGCGTGAACGGGTGAGAACCGATGACTGACATCTGGGTTCAGCCGTGGTTCTGGCCGGCGGTCGTGGTGGTCATCGGCCTGCCGGTGACGCTGCTCGTGCTCACCGAGATCCAGAGCAGTCTGGAGCGGCGTGGCAGCCGGGCCGCGCGCATAGTGCTTCTCCTGCGCAACTACGTCGCGCCGGTCGGTGCGCTGCTGCTGCTGCTCAGCCAGGCGCGCTACGCGTCGGTCGACCTGAACTGGACGCAGATCACCGGCACGGTGTTCGGCTTCCTGCTCATCCTGGTGCTTCTCAACGGGCTGAATTACGCCCTGTTCGTCACCGCGAAGGAGACGAGCTGGCGCAGCAAGGTGCCGAGCATCTTCGTCGATATCGTGCGCGTCATCCTCATTCTCGTCAGTCTCGCCGTGCTGTTCTCGGTGGTGTGGGGAGCGGATGTCGGCGGACTGTTCACCGCCCTCGGGGTCGGCTCGATCGTCATCGGTCTCTCCCTGCAGAACGCCGTCGGGTCGGTTGTGTCCGGTCTGCTGCTGCTGTTCGAGCAGCCCTTCAAGCTGGGCGACTGGATCGAGACCGGCGGCCTGCGAGGTCGCATCGTCGAGGTGAACTGGCGGGCGGTGCACCTCAAGACCTCGCGCGGCGTGCAGATCATCCCGAACGCGTCGCTCGCGGGCAGCTCGTTCATGAACCTCACCCGCAATGACGCGCCGTTCGAGGCATCCCTCACCGTGAAGTTCGCGACGGATGACGCGCCCGATGTCGTCATCGACGTGTGCACCCGAGTGGCAGCCGACCTGCCGTTCGCGGCTCCCGGCGAGCCGGCGACGGTCACGCCGATCGAGAAGGCGAAGTACGAGGTCGACATTCCGATCGTCAGCCCCGGCAACAACTCGGCGACCCTGAGACAGTTCCGCACCCGACTCTGGTACGCGGCGCGACGCGCCGATCTGCACCTCGACGGCGACCTGACCGACAACTTCAACACCTCCGAGAACGTGCTCGCCCAGCTGAAGGCATTCAGCCCCGCGCTGTATCTCGCCGAGAGCGACCTCGCGGTCATTGCCCCCCAGGTGCGACTCGAACGTTACGGTGCGGGGGAGGCGGTCGAGCGGCCGCTCGTCGTTCCCGACGGGATGCGCTACGTCATCTCCGGCACGGCGGCGCTCTACGCCTCGCTGGAGTCCGGGATCGAGGTGGTCTTCGCCAACCTGTCCGCTGGCGATGTCATGGGACTCACGGCGCTGACGCGCCAGGGCGTCTCGGCGCGGATCACGGCGACGACCGATCTCTCGGTGCTGTTCGTGCCGACCGCCGTGCTCGATGCGCTCGTGACCTCCCGACCCCGACTTGCTCGGGACATCGGCCTGGAGATCGACAATCGCCTCAGTCGGGCCAAGGCCGCGCTCGCTGCGGCCGGTGTCGAGGTCGACCTCGACAGCTCGCGCCTGATCGCGTAACGCCAGCCTGGCATCCCGTCGCCCCACCTACCCCCCCTTCGCGGATCAGGAGATCTGCGCGACACGCTTGTGTCTGCATCTCGTCGCTCGGCGTGTTGCAGTGATGTCCTGAACGGCGAGCGGCGAGCGGCGGGCGGCCCCGTAACGCCGCGCACCCCACTGGTAGATTGGCGACATCATGAAGTACGCCAACACAGTCACCGACCTCGTCGGCAACACCCCGCTCGTGCGCCTGAACCGCGTGACGGACGGCATCGCCGCGACTGTGCTCGTCAAGGTGGAATACCTCAACCCCGGCGGCTCGTCGAAAGACCGCATCGCCACGCGCATCATCGATGACGCCGAGGCCAAGGGGCTCTTGAAGCCCGGTGGCACGATCGTCGAGCCGACGAGCGGAAACACCGGCATCGGGCTGGCCCTCGTTGCGCAGCAGCGCGGCTACCGCTGCATCTTCGTGCTGCCCGACAAGGTCGGTGAGGACAAGCGCAACGTGCTCACGGCCTACGGTGCCGAGATCGTCGTGACGCCCACGGCGGTCGCGCCGGAGAGTCCCGAGTCGTACTACAGCGTGAGCGATCGCCTCGCCCGTGACATCCCGGGTGCGTTCAAGCCCAACCAGTACTCCAACCCCAACGGGCCACTCAGCCACTACGAGACCACGGGTCCCGAGGTGTGGCGCGACACCGAGGGCAAGGTCACGCACTTCGTTGCCGGCGTCGGCACCGGCGGCACGATCTCGGGCGTCGGTAAGTACCTCAAGGAGGTCTCGAACGGCGCGGTGCGCATCATCGGGGCCGACCCCGAGGGTTCGGTCTACTCCGGCGGCACCGGGCGCCCCTACCTCGTCGAGGGCGTGGGCGAGGACTTCTGGCCGACCGCCTACGACCCGAGCGTGGTCGACGAGATCATCGCGTCGTCCGATGCCGAGTCCTTCGAGTTCACCCGGCGGCTGGCGCGCGAGGAGGGGCTGCTCGTCGGCGGCTCGAGCGGGCTGGCCGTGGCATCCGGTCTCAAGGCGGCGCGGGACCTCGGCCCCGACGACGTCATGGTGATCCTGCTGCCCGACGGCGGCCGCGGCTACCTCGGCAAGATCTTCAACGACAAGTGGATGCGCTCCTACGGATTCCTGTCGGCCGGCGACGATCGCACGGTCGCCGACATGGTGGGCACGAAGAACACCGACCTGGCCGGACTCGTGCACGTGCACCCCAGCGACACCGTGCGTCACACCATCGACAAGATGCGCCAGTACGACATCTCCCAGATGCCGGTGCTCACGGCCGAACCCCCCGTCGTGATGGGCGAGGTGGTCGGGTCGATCGACGAGCGCGCCCTGATCGACGCCGTGTTCAGCGGACGCGCCCAGCTCACCGACGCCCTCGCGGAATTCGTGGGCCCCCCGCTCGGTTTGATCGGTATGCAGGACTCGGTCGAGACGGCGCGCGAGGCGCTCGCCAAGTCGGACGCCCTGCTCGTGACCAGCGACGGCAAGCCCGCCGCGGTGGTCACCCGGCACGACCTGCTCGCCTTCCTGAGCACCTGATCCACCAGCGCCTGATCCACTGCGCCTGATCCAACCACAGCAACGAGAGCCATCATGAGCGACGAGCAGTACGCCTTCCCCACCCGCGCGATCCGCGCCGGCCAGGAGTTCGACCCCACGACCGGTGCGGTGGTTCCCCCGATCTACATGACGTCGACCTTCGTGCAGGACGGCATCGGCGGCTTCCGCGGCGGCTACGAGTACGCCCGCGGAGGCAACCCCACGCGCGACTCCCTGCAGACCCTGCTCGCCTCGCTCGAGGGCGGCAGCCACGCCTACAGCTTCGCGTCGGGCCTCGCCGCCGAGGACACCCTGCTGCGCGCGGTGCTGCACCCCGGCGACCACATCATCATGGGCAACGACGTGTACGGCGGAACCCACCGGCTCGTGAGTCGCGTGTTCGTGCCGTGGGGCGTGTCGATCTCGACCGTCGACATGAGCGATCTTGACGCCGTGCGTCACGCGATCAGGCCCGATGCCACCCACGTGCTCTGGGTCGAGACGCCGTCCAACCCGCTCATGAAGATCAGCGACATCGCCGCGCTCGCCGAGATCGGGCACGCGGCGGGAGCGCTCGTCGTCGTCGACAACACGTTCGCCTCGCCCTACCTGCAGCGTCCGCTCGAGCTGGGCGCCGACGTCGTCGTGCACTCCACGACGAAGTACCTGGGGGGCCACTCCGATGTCCTCGGTGGCGCCCTCATCGTCGACAACCCCGAGCTGGCTGAGAAGATCGGCTTCCTCCAGTTCGGTGTCGGTGCCGTGTCGTCACCGATGGATGCCTGGCTCACCGTGCGAGGAATCAAGACGCTCGCGGTGCGCGTCGACCGCCACTCCTCCAACGCGCAGACGATCGCGGAGGCCCTGGTCGGGCATCCGAAGCTGGATGCCGTCTACTACCCGGGCCTGCCGGATCACCCGGGCCACGAACTCGCCGCGCGCCAGATGAAGGCGTTCGGCGGCATGATCTCGGTCGCCGTCTCCGGCGGGGCGGCGAAGGCCAAGGCGTTCGCCGAGGGAACCGAGCTCTTCCAGCTCGCCGAGTCCCTGGGTGGAGTCGAGTCGCTCATCGGCTACCCGGCCGAGATGACCCACGCCTCGGTGAAGGGCACGGCACTCGAGGTTCCCGACAACGTCGTGCGGCTGTCGGTGGGCATCGAGGACGCCGCCGACCTGACCGCCGATGTCCTGGGTGCTCTCGACCGGCTGTAGCCCCACACTCACAGCCCAGCCATAGGCAATCCGGGGCTGGCGTCCAGCGCATGGAGTGACAGTCACTAGGTGAGTAGTCGCGTGCTGGGCCTGGATGTCGTCGTTCCCGTCTACAACGAGGAGGGGTCGCTCGAGCGCAGCGTGCGGGTGCTGCATTCGACCCTGCGGTCGCAGTTCACGATCGACTGGCGCATCACCATTGCCGACAACGCCAGCACCGATCGCACGGCCGAGATCGCGCGACGTCTGAGCGCCGAGTTCCCCGAGGTCGAGTTGCTGCACCTGGCCGAGAAGGGCCGGGGCCGTGCGCTGAAGAAGGCGTGGCTGGAGTCCACGGCCGAGGTGGTCGCCTATGTCGATGTCGATCTCTCCACCGATCTTCGGGCGTTGCCCCCGCTGATCGCACCGTTGCTATCAGGTCATTCCGATGTCGCGATCGGAAGCCGACTGCGCTCCGGATCGCGGGTCGTGCGCGGCGCGAAGCGGGAGTTCGTCTCCCGCACCTACAACCTGCTGCTGCGACGCACGATGAACGTGCACTTCAGCGATGCCCAGTGCGGCTTCAAGGCCATGCGCCGGGATGCCGCCCACGCGATCCTCCCGCACGTGCAGGACACCGGGTGGTTCTTCGATACCGAGCTCCTGATCGTCGCCGAGCGCTCCGGGTTGCGCATCCACGAGGTCCCGGTCGACTGGATCGACGACGAGGACAGCAAGGTCGATGTCGTTGCGACCGCGATGGCCGACCTGCGCGGCCTCGTGCGCGTCACCCGCTCGATCGTGGCCGGGCGCATCCCGTTGGAGCAGATCTATGCCCAGCTGGGACGCCAACCGTTCGAACCGGCGCGTCCGCCGAGCTTCCTCACCCAGGTGCTGCGATTCGGGGTGATCGGCGGGTTCTCGACGGTCGCCTACGCGCTGCTCTATCTGGGCCTCGAGCGGGTGATGATCGAGCAGGTCGCCAACTTCGTTGCGCTGCTGATCACGGCGGTGGCCAACACCTGGGCGAACCGGCGGTTCACGTTCGGTGTTCGAGGTCGGCCGGGCGCCCTGTGGCACCACACCCAGGGCCTCATCATCTTCGGTCTGGCGTGGGGGGTGACGGCGGGCTCGCTCGCTCTGCTGCACACGTTCCGTCCCGACGCCGGGCCGCATCTCGAGCTCGCGGTTCTCACGACCGCCAATCTCGGCGCGACCGTGATGCGCTTCGTGCTGCTGAGACTGTGGGTCTTCAGGTCGCGGGCGACTCATGCACCCATCGAGCCGGTGCGTCGCCCGCTGACCTCCCGCGAGCAGGTCCTCGGCTCGTGAGCCTGACAGCACGAGCGGATGCCCCGCGCTGGGAGCGCCCCGCCCTGCTGGGCCTCATCGGGGTCGCCGCGATCATCTTCCTCGTCGACCTCGGTGTGGACGGCTGGGCCAACCCCTTCTATTCCGCAGCGGTGCAGGCGGGGTCGACCAACCTCGAGTCGTTCTTCTTCGGCTCCTCCGACGCCGCGAACTCGATCACGGTCGACAAGCCGCCGGCGAGCCTCTGGCTCATGGCGATCTCGGTGCGGCTGTTCGGGCTCAGCCCGTTCGCCATCCTGCTGCCCGACGCGCTCATGGGCATCGCGACGACCCTGGTCATCTACGCGATAGTGCGCCGTCGATTCCCCGCACAGGTGGCGCTGCTCGCGGGGTTCACGTTCGCCGTCACGCCGGTGGCGGCACTGATGTTCCGCTACAACAATCCCGACGCCCTCCTCGTGCTGCTGCTGACGCTCGGCACCTACTTCGTGCTGCGGGGGGTCGAGTCCGACCGCATCCGGTGGGTGATCTGGGCCGGCGTCATGGTCGGCTTCGCCTTCCTCACCAAGCAGCTGCAGGCCTTCCTCGTGCTCCCGGTGTTCGCGGCCGTCTACCTCTACGCCGCGCCGATCGCCCTGCGCAAACGCTTCGGCCACCTGTTCGCGGCGCTGGGCGCCGTGCTCGTCTCGGCCGGCTGGTGGGTGGCGATCGTCGAACTCACGCCCGCCTCGATGCGTCCCTACATCGGTGGTTCGCAGACCAACGACTTCCTCGAGCTGACCTTCGGCTACAACGGGCTCGGACGGCTTACCGGACACGAGGTCGGGAGCGTGACCCACGGCGGTGTCATGCACTGGGGCTACACCGGCATCGACCGGCTGTTCAGCGGAGATATCGGAGCGCAGATCACCTGGCTCATGTTCGCCGCCCTCGTCATGATCGGCCTGTCGCTCTGGTTCATGCGCCGGCTGCCCCGCACCTCGGCGACCCGCGCGACCGTGCTGCTGCTCGGCGGAACGCTCATCGTCACGGCGCTCGCCTTCAGCTTCATGGCCGGCATCTTCCACGCCTACTACACGGTCGCGCTCGCACCATCGCTCGCGGGCAGCTTCGCCATCGGTGTCGGGATGCTGTGGCACCGTCGCAGCGTCGCCTGGGTTCGCGCCGTCACGGCCGTCATTCTCGTGGGGAGTGCGGCCTGGGCGTTCGAGCTGCTGCTGCGCAGCGGCAGCTGGGAGCCGTGGGTGCGCTGGGTTGTCCTCGGGGTCGCGACAGCGGCGGCGGTCGTGCTGCTCGTGCCGCGCAGCGGCCGCCGGGTTCGGTCGGTTGCGGCATCCGTGGGGCTGGCGAGCCTCCTGCTGGCACCGGTGGGCTTCACGGCCGTCACGATGGTCACCGCTCACCGCGGGGCGATCGTCACCGCAGGCCCGGGGGGTGCGATGACCAGCAGCGGCGTCACGCTGCCCGGCACGCCGGCGTCGGCGACCGCCGTCACGGTGATGCAGCCCGGTAGCCCGCCGAATTCGCCGCTGCGGCCCACGGCAGCGGCCGCGGGCAACCTGCTCGACGCGGCCCACATCAGCCCGTCGCTCGCCGCGACTCTCGCCACCGGCGCCGACAAGTACACGTGGATGGCAGCCGCGACCGGCTCCAACGTTGCGGCGGGGTTCCAGCTCGCCACGGGCTACCCCGTGATGCCGATCGGCGGCTTCAACGGAAGCGACCCGTCGCCGACGCTGGCGCAGTTTGAGAAGTACGTGCGGGCGGGCGAGATCCACTGGTACGTGGTGAGCCCGGTCAATCACTCGAATGGTGGATCATCGTCATCCGCCAAGATCAGCGACTGGGTGACGACCAATTACACACCGATCACGATGGGCGGCATCCGCTTCTACGACCTCACCAAGCCGCTGGCGTGATGTTGGGGGGCGGTGTCGCTTTATCGCCAGACAGAGCATTACTGCCACTGCCATGATGGGGGAGTGACCACCGAAGCAGCACCCAGCAGCACGACTGCGCCGACCGCACCCGAAGGTCGACTCGGTGTCGTGCAGGCGTCTGCCCTCTACATCGCCGCGGTGCTCGGCACGGGCATCCTGGTGCTGCCGGGTCTGGCGGCGGATGCCGCGGGGCCCGCCTCGATCGTTGCCGTCGCCGTCGTACTGGCGCTCTCCATCCCCCTCGCCGGCACGTTCGCGGCTCTTGCCGCACGGTTCCCCGACGCGGGCGGCGTGGCCACGTTCGTACGACTCGCCCTCGGACCGACCGCCGCCCGCATGGCCGGCTACTGGTTCTTCTTCGGCGTGCAGTTCGGCGCGCCCGTGGTCGCCACCCTGGGGGCGGAGTACCTCGTCGCCGCCCTGGGTGCCGACCGGGCAGTGGTCCCGTTCGCGGCGCTCGCTTTCCTCATCGTGCCGCTCACGATCAGCTTCTTCGGCCTACGCGTGAGCGGGTCGGTGCAGCTCGCCCTCACCGGGCTGCTCGTCGTGGTCGTGGTCGGAGTGGTTGCGGTCACCGCCCCCGCGGTGCAGCCGGCGAACTTCCAGCCGTTTCTGCCGCACGGCTGGTCGGGCGTCGCCCTGGCTATCAGCCTGTTCGTCTGGGCCTTCGCCGGGTGGGAGGCGGTCACCCACATCGCCGGCGAATTCCGATCGCCGCGTCGCACCATCCCGATAGCTACCGCGGTCGCGATCGTCGTCGTCGGCGCGGCATACCTGTCGCTGCAAGTCGTGACCGTGGGGGTCTCGACCACTTCGACTCGCGGAGGCCGCGTGCCGCTCATCGACCTCGTGTCGGTCACAGCGCCCGGGGTCGGTCCCGTGGTGGTCGCCGTGATCGCCGCGGTGGTCGCCGTCGGCGTGCTGAACGCGTACGTTCCGGCGTTCGGCAAGCTCGCGGCATCCCTCGGCCGTGACGGACACCTGCCGCGCTGGTTCGCGAAGGGCGCCGAGCCGGGCCGCGTGCCCCGTCGGGGACTCGCTCTCGTCACGGTGATCGAGCTGAGCTACTTCGCGCTGCTCACGTGGCGCGGCTCGGAGCTCACGCCGTTCATCCTCATCCACACCGCGAGCATGGTCGCCGTGTACGCACTGGGCATGGTGGCCGCGGTGCGCCTGCTCGATCGCTTCTCGGCGGGCTGGTGGATGGCCGTCGTCTCGGTCGTGCTCGTCGCCGGGCTGCTCGTGCTCGCCGGCGCCAACCTCGTCTTCCCTGCGGCGCTCGCCGTTGTGGCCCTGATCGTGACACTCGTCAAGAGGAGAACCCGTGCCTGACTACCGTGCCCGCTTCGATGCCGTCGTCGAGTTCGTCAACGGCGGTTCGCTGACCGCGGAGGGCTTCCGGCTCGACCTGCCCTCAGCAGACGTGACCGAGGCCGAGGTCGGTCGGCTGTTCGTGCAGCACCTGGGTCTGGCGCTGGTCGGTGAAGTGCGGCTGTCCGGGTTCTCCGTCGTCGAGGAGACGCACCGAGGCTCGCGCGGGGTGCAGACCCGGGTCGGCGGCGGCGCGCGTCGGGTTGTGGATCTCAGCCACGTCATCCGGGCGGGGCTCATCACGTACCCGGGGTTGCCCGCACCGGTGGTGACGCCGCACCTCACCTACGCCGATTCGCGGGCCAAGTACGCTCCGGGCACCGAGTTCGCGATGGACATCATCACGATGATCGGCAACACGGGCACCTACCTCGACGCTCCGTACCACCGCTACGAGGGCGGCACCGATCTGGCCGGGCTGGACCTCGCCACGCTTGTCGACCTGCCCGCCGAGGTGTTTCATGTCTTCGATGGGCACAGTACGGATGCCGCCAGCCGCGGCATCCCCGCGTCCGTGTTCTTTGACCGCGACGTGGCCGGGGCGGCGGTGCTCGTGCACACCGGATGGGACCGCTACTTCGGCACCGCCGACTACCTCGCGGGGGCTCCGTACCTCACGCACGACGCGGCCGACTACCTGCGCGACTCCGGGGCGCTCCTCGTCGGAATCGACTCGCTCAACATCGACGACACCGAGAGCGGCGGGGAGCGACCCGTGCACACCGGTCTGCTCGCTGCGGGCGTGCACGTCGTGGAGCACCTCACGAACCTCGGCGAGCTCCCGCCAAGCGGCGCTCGCTTCACCGCGGCGCCCCCGGCCTGGGAGGGCCTCGGCACCTTCACGGTGCGCGCCTTCGCCCTGCTCGGGTAGAACGCGCGAGCGCATGCTCCACTAGAGTCGCCGACATGAGCACGGCGGCGAACACCCCGAAGGCGGCCAACATCCGCCAGGTCGCCACGCTCGCCGGAGTCTCGCACATGACGGTCTCGCGGGTGATCAACGATCACCCGAGCATCGCCCCCGCGACCCGTGAGCGGGTGCTCGAGGTGATGCGCCAACTCAACTACCGCCCCAATAGTGCGGCCCGTGCCCTTGCCAGCCGAACGACCCGTCGCATCGGGGTCATCGTCGACAGCGTCGTCGAGTTCGGCCCCGGCAGCACTCTGCGCGCCATCGAGGACGCGGCCCACGACCGCGGTTACACCGTCTCCTCGATCGCGGTCGACCGGGCCGTCACGCCGTACGACGCCCTCGAGTCCCTCGCCGCGATCGGCATCGACGCGCTCTGCCTCATCAGCCCGCGCACCGACTCGATCGACCTGCTGCGGGAGGGCTCTACGGCCATCCCCACCCTCATCGTCAAGCCGGAGCCCGAACCCGACCTGCTCACCCTGTCGGTCGACCAGCGGCTCGGGGCGAGCCTCGCCATGCAGCACCTGATCGAGCTCGGGCACCGCGACATCCTGCACCTGGCCGGCCCCCTCGACTGGCTGGATGCCCGCGCCCGAGAACAGGTCTGGCGCGAGCAGCTGGTGGCCGCCGGCGCTTCGCCGCGCCCCGTTGCCGTCGGCGACTGGACCTCCGACTCGGGATACGACGTCGGTCGCACCCTGCCGACCGAGGTCACTGCGGTGTTCGCGGCCAACGACCGCATGGCACTCGGGCTCATCCACGCGCTCGCCGAGTCGGGCATCCGGGTTCCGCAGGATGTGAGCGTCGTCGGCTTCGATGACGTGCCGGATGCGCGCCACTTCCTGCCGCCGTTGACGACCGTGCGCCAGGACTTCCGCGCGCTCGGGCGACTCAGCGTCGAGACCCTGCTCGGCGAGCTCGAGGGACTCGAGGTGCCGCAGCGTCGCCTGATCGAGCCCGAGTTGGTGGTGCGCGCGTCGACCGCGCCGCCAAGGTCGGACCGGTGAGCCATCTTGACGGCGAAGGAGTGTTACCGGTAACATCGCCAACCGTGAAGAGCTTCAGCCTCGCTGTCGAGGCATCCATCGCCGCGGTGCGCGATGAGGTGGCGCACCTGCACTACGAGCTGGTGCGCAACAACCTCGTGGTGTGGACCGGCGGCAATGTCTCGGGCAGGGTCCCCGGTGCCGACCTCTTCGTCATCAAACCCTCGGGCGTCGACTACGACGACCTCGAGCCCGCCAACATGATCCTCTGCGATCTCGATGGCAGCGTCATCCCGGGCACCCCCGGCAGCGAGCGTTCGCCGTCGAGCGACACGGCCGCCCACGCCTACGTCTACCGGAACATGCCCTGGGTTGGCGGTGTCGTTCACACCCACTCCACCTACGCGACAGCGTGGGCCGCCCGTGGCGAGGAGATACCGTGCGTGATCACCGCGATGGCCGACGAGTTCGGTGGGCCGATCCCGGTCGGTCCGTTCGCGATCATCGGGGATGACTCGATCGGTCGTGGCATCGTCGAGACGCTGTCCGGCCACCGCTCGCGGGCCGTGCTCATGCAGGGCCACGGCCCGTTCACGATCGGCACGAGCGCCCGCGACGCGGTCAAGGCGGCCGTCATGGTCGAGGATGTCGCGCGCACCGTGCACCTCGCGCGCGAGGCTGGGCCGCTCATCCCGATCCCGCAGGACTCGATCGACCGGCTGTTCGATCGCTACCAGAACGTGTACGGCCAGGGTGAGGACGAACGACGATGACCGCAGACGGCGCTGCCGCGCAGATTCGCGAGGGACGGACCTCGCTGGGGATCGAGCTCGGATCGACCCGCATCAAGGCCTGCCTCGTGGGCGAGGACCCCTCGGTCGTGCTCGCCGTGGGGGAGTTCGAGTGGGAGAACCAGCTCGTCGACGGCCGCTGGAGCTACGCCCTCGACGACGTCTGGGCCGGCCTCGCGGCCGCCTATGCCGCGCTCGCTGCCGACGCCGAGACGCGCCACGGTGTACGCCCGACGACCTTCGGCGCGATCGGCATTTCCGCGATGATGCACGGCTACCTCGCCTTCGACGCCAACGACGAGCTGCTTGTGCCGTTCCGCACCTGGCGCAACACCTCCACCGGGCCGGCGGCCGCCGAACTGACGGCCCAGTTCGCCGTGAACATCCCGCTGCGCTGGTCGATCGCGCACCTGCACCAGGCGGTGATCGACGCCGAACCCCACGTTGCCGCGATCACGACGATAACCACCCTCGCCGGTTACGTGCACTGGACGCTCACCGGAGAGCGAGTTCTCGGCATCGGCGACGCCTCCGGAATGTTCCCCATCGACGACGCCACCCGCGGCTACGACGCCGCCCTCGTGCAGACCTACGACCGCCTCGTGGGCGACCGCGCGCCGTGGCAGCTCGCCGACCTGCTACCCGAGGTGCTGCCCGCCGGGCGCGCTGCGGGAGTCCTGAGCACCCAGGGGGCGGCGCTGCTCGACCCCAGCGGGGTGCTTGCGCCGGGCATCCCGTTCTGCCCGCCCGAGGGCGACGCGGGCACCGGCATGGTCGCCACCAATTCGGTCGCTCCCCGCGCGGGTAACGTGAGCGCCGGCACGAGCATCTTCGCGATGGTCGTGCTCGAACGTCCACTTGCCGCCGTGCACGAGGAGCTCGACGTCGTCGCCACCCCCGCTGGCGACCCGGTAGCCATGGTGCACTGCAACAACGGTGCGAGCGAGCTGGCCGCCTGGGTCTCGATCTTCCGCCGATTCGCGGATGCCGCGGGCCAGCCCCTCTCGGCCGACGCCGCCTACTCGGCTCTCTTCACCGAGGCTCTGGACGGCGAGGCGGACGCCGGTGGCATCCTCGCGTATAACCAACTCGCCGGGGAGCCGATCGCCGGTCTCGACGAGGGGCGGCCTCTCGTCGTCCGCACGAACGACAGCCGGTTCACCCTCGGCAACCTCATGCGCGCGCAGCTGTACGGGGTGTTCGCCACGCTCAGCCTCGGCATGTCGGTGCTCGACGAGGAGGGCGTCGTGCTCGACCGCATGTTCGCCCACGGCGGGGTGTTCCGCACGGCAGGAGTGGCCCAGCGATTCCTCGCCGCCGCGCTGGGCGCGCCCGTGTCCGTCGCCGAGACGGCATCGGAGGGCGGGGCGTGGGGGATCGCCGTGCTGGCGTCCTTCGCGGCATCCGGTGGTGAAGAATCGCTCGCCGACTACCTGCAGGGTCACGTGTTCCGCGGCGCCACCTTCACGGTCGTCGAGCCCTACCCCGACGACGTCGCCGGGTTCGCCTCCTATCTCGACCGCTATCGCGCGGGGCTCGCCATCGAGCGGGCCGCCGCCGCGTCACTCTGATCAACCACAACCCAAGGACACACCCATGAGCCGCAGCATCATCCCCGACCTGAAGAAGAACGTCGTCTGGTTCCTCACCGGCAGCCAGGATCTCTACGGCCCCGAGACTCTCGAGCAGGTCGCCGAGCAGAGCAAGGCGGTCGTCGCCCAGCTCGCCGCGTCCAGCGACATCCCGGTCACCATCGAGTGGAAGCCGGTGCTGAAGAGCTCCGATGCCATCCGCCGAGCGATGCTCGACGCCAATGCCGACGACAGCGTGATCGGTGTCATCACCTGGGCTCACACCTTCAGCCCGTCGAAGATGTGGATCCACGGCCTCAACGCTCTCGACAAGCCGCTGCTGCACCTGCACACTCAGGCCAACGTCGCGCTGCCGTGGAGCGACATCGACTTCGACTTCATGAACCTCAACCAGGCCGCGCACGGCGACCGGGAGCACGCCTACATCCTGAGCCGGATGTCGGTGCCCCGCAAGACCGTCGTCGGTCACGCGAGCAACCCCGCCGTCACCGCCTCGATCGGCACCTGGTCGCGTGCCGCCTCGGGTTGGGCAGCAGCCCGCTCGATGAAGCTCGCCCGCTTCGGTGACAACATGCGCTTCGTCGCGGTGACCGAGGGCGACAAGACCGAGGCGGAGATCCGTTTCGGTGTGCAGGTCAACACCTGGGGTGTCAATGAGCTCGCGGATGCGGTGCACGCGGCCTCCGAGGCCGACATCGATGCGCTGGTCGACGAGTACCTCGCCGCCTACGACGTCGTTCCCGAACTCCTCAAGGATGGCGATCGCCACGACTCCCTGCGCTACGGCGCGGCGATCGAGCTCGGCCTGCGGTCGTTCCTCGAAGCTGGCGGATTCTCCGCCTTCACCACGAGCTTCGAAGACCTCGGGGCGCTGCGCCAGCTGCCGGGCCTCGCGGTGCAGCGGCTCATGGCCGACGGCTACGGCTTCGGCGCCGAGGGCGACTGGAAGACGGCGATCCTCGTGCGCGTGGCGAACGTGATGGGCGCTGGGCTGCCGGGTGGGGCATCCCTCATGGAGGACTACACCTACCACCTCACTCCCGGCGAGGAGAAGATCCTTGGCGCGCACATGCTCGAGGTGAGCCCGTCGCTGACGACCGCGAAGCCCAGTCTGGAGATCCACCCCCTCGGTATCGGTGGCAAGGAGGACCCGGTGCGCCTGGTCTTCACGGCCGACTCGGGCCCTGCCGTCGTCGTCGCCATGAGCGACATGCGCGACCGCTTCCGGCTGGTCGCCAACGTGGTGGAGAACGTGCCGCTCGACGAGCCGATGCCCAAGCTGCCTGTGGGCCGCGCGGTCTGGAAGCCGGCCCCCGACTTCGCCACGAGTGCGGCGTGCTGGCTCACGGCGGGCGCGGCTCATCACACCGTGATGTCGACGGCAGTGAGCGTGGATGTCTTCCGCGACTTCGCGGAGATGGCGGGTGCCGAGCTGCTCGTCATCGACAACGCCACGACCCTCAAGGACTTCCAGAAGGAGGTCCGCTGGAACTCGGCGTACTACCGCCTCGCCCAGGGGATCTAGCCCCGTCCGCGTCCACGCCTTGACCCCGCCCCGTGCATAATGGGTCTGAGAATGTGAACGTACACAAGCAATGGAGCGCAGGACGAACCACATGGAACCAGAGAAGGTTCGCGCGCCGAATATCCGCGACGTCGCGAGGTTGGCCGGGGTGTCATACCAGACGGTGTCGCGCGTGCTCAACGAGCATCCGAGCATCCGTGAGACGACGAAGCAGCGCGTGCTCGATGTCATCACCGAGATCGGATACCGCCCCAACCAGGCCGCCCGTGCGCTCGTCACGAGCCGCTCGCGCACGATCGGGGTTCTGACGGCGCAGACCGCGGACTACGGACCCTCGACCAGTGTCACCGCGATCGAGCACGCGGCGCGGGAGGCCGGCTACCGCATCACGGTCACCAGCATCGCGTCGAGCGAGTACACGTCGATCCGGGTCGCGCTCGACCAGCTGCTGACCCAGGCAGTGGAGGCGCTCGTCGTCATTGCCCCGCAGGTTCGCGTGCTCGAGGCGATCCGGGAACTGCACATCGACGTGCCCTACGTGACCCTGCAGAACGCCGACATGGGCGAGGCCGATCACACCATGTCCATCGACCAGGTGGCCGGTGCGCGACTCGCGACCCAGCACCTCATCGACCTCGGCCACACGGAGATCATGCACATCTCGGGTCCTCGGGACTGGATCGAGGCCGACGCCCGCATGCAGGGCTACCTGAACGCGGTCAATGATGCTGACCTGCGCACCCGTGCCCCGATCCTGGGCGACTGGACAGCGCACTTCGGCTACTACGCGGGCCTCGAGTTGCTGCGGTTCCGGGACTTCACGGCGCTGTTCGCGGGCAACGATCAGATGGCGCTGGGGTTCATGCACGCGTGCTGGGACTCGGGGTTGTCGGTGCCGGGCGACATCAGCGTCGTCGGGTTCGATGACATCCCGGAGGCCGCCCATTTCTACCCGCCGCTCACGACCATCAGGCAGAACTTCGCCGAGATCGGACGCCGCGCCGTCTCGCTTCTGCTCGCGGAGTTGCAGGGCACCCGCGTCGATCAGGCCCAGATCACCCCCGAGCTCGTGGTGCGTCGCTCGACCGCGGCGCTCTAGCGCGGCAGTCCGGTCAGCAGGTTCATGCGGCGCCGCGAGCCTCGCTCCCAGCCAATCGTGACCGATCGGTGACCTGCACGCTTGACAGATGTGACCGTTTCGCGTGTAATCTGATCAACGTTATGCGAAACGGTCACATTCGTTTCCATGACCGTCCCACCGCAGTCGAGCACCAGACGATGGAGTCACATGAGCGCGTTCAGCCCCGAGATCGAGGTCGCCATCGCGCGGACTCGTGACGAGGTGGCCGCCCTTCACGGCGAGCTGGTTCGCAACGGCCTGGTGACCTGGACCGGGGGAAATGTCTCCGGCCGCGTGCCCGGCGCCGACGTCTTCGTGATCAAGCCGAGCGGGGTCTCCTACGCCGAGCTGAGCCCGGAGAACATGATCGTCTGCGATCTCGATGGCGTCGTCATCCCGGGCACTCCTGGCAGCGAGCGTGAGCCGTCGAGCGACACCGCCGCTCACGCCTACGTCTATCGTCACATGGCGCACGTCGGTGGCGTCGTTCACACTCACTCCCCTTACGCGACGGCCTGGGCCGCTCGTGGCGAGGAGATCCCATGCGTGATCACCGCGATGGCTGACGAGTTCGGTGGGCCGATCCCGGTCGGTCCGTTCGCGATCATCGGGGATGACTCGATCGGTCGTGGGATCGTCGAGACCCTGTCCGGGCATCGCTCGCGCGCCGTACTCATGCAGAACCACGGCCCCTTCACAATCGGCAGCACCGCTCGCGACGCCGTCAAGGCGGCCGTCATGGTCGAGGATGTCGCGCGCACAGTGCACCTCGCTCGCGCGGGCGGCGCACTCATCTCCATCCCGCAGGATGCCATCGACTCGCTCTTCGAGCGCTATCAGAACGTATACGGCCAGGCTCCGCAGGGAGCCCTGTCGTGACCCCCCAGACTCCCCGGGACTCGTTCCGGTCAGAGACCCGATCTTCATGGACGAGATCGGGTGCATGCACCACAACGACAACGACGTCCATCAATCGAAAGGAAACACAGTGAAGAAGAGAAGCATCATCTCTCTCGTTGCTGCCGGTGCCCTGGTTGCCGGCCTCGCGGCCTGCGCCCCGGCTGCTGACAGTGGCAGCGGTGGCGAAAGCGGCCTCATCGGCGTTGCAATGCCGACCAAGTCGTCGGAGCGTTGGATCGCCGACGGTAACGCACTCAAGGACACCCTTGAGGCCGAAGGATTCACCGTTGACCTCCAGTACGCCGAGGACGACATCCCCACCCAGGTGAGCCAGGTCGAGAACATGATCACCAAGGGCGCAAAGGTCCTGATCATCGCCGCGATCGACGGCACCACGCTCACGAGCGTTCTCCAGGAGGCCGCTGACGGTGGCATCCCGGTCATCGCCTACGACCGCCTCATCCGCGACTCGGAGAACGTGAACTACTACGCCACGTTCGACAACTTCCTCGTTGGACAGCAGCAGGCCTGGACCCTCCTGAACGGCCTCGGCCTCACGGAGCTCGACGGCACCCCGATCGCTGACGCGCCCAAGGGCCCGTTCAACATCGAGCTGTTCGCCGGTTCGCTCGACGACAACAACGCGTTCTTCTTCTTCAACGGCGCCATGGACGTGCTCCAGCCGCTGATCGATGACGGAACGCTCGTTGTGAAGTCGGGTCAGACCGACATCGAGCAGGCAGCCACCCTCCGTTGGGACGGCGAAGTTGCGCAGAGCCGCATGGAGGACCTCCTCACGGCGAACTACTCCGACGGCAGCAAGGTCAACGCTGTTCTGAGCCCGTACGACGGCCTGTCGCGTGGAATCATCTCCGCGCTGACCGACGCCGGCTACACCGTGGGTGCAGAATGGCCGATCATCTCGGGCCAGGACGCTGAGGTCGACTCGGTCAAGGCGATCCTCGCCGGTGAGCAGTACGCCACCATCTTCAAGGACACTCGCGAGCTCGCGAAGGTTGCAGCCGGTATGGCTGTTGCCGTTCTGAACGGTGACGAGCCGGAGATCAACGACACCACCACGTACGACAACGGCAAGCTCGTTGTGCCGTCGTACCTGCTCCAGCCGGTTCAGGTCACCAAGGACAACGTCAAGGAAGCCCTGGTCGACACCGGTTACTGGACCGCTGCGGAGATCGGCCTCTAACGAGGACTGACACTCTCAGCTAGTTCCACCCACTGATGGTGGGGGAGAGAATTCTCCCCCACCATCAGCACCCCCTCCACTACTCTGAAATCCAGCCACTACAAGGAAGTCGGGCCAGAAGTGACAACGAACATCCTGGAGATGCGGTCCATCACCAAGACATTCCCCGGCGTCAAGGCACTGCAGGATGTCACGCTTGAGGTCGCTCGCGGCGAGATCCACGCCATCTGCGGCGAGAACGGTGCTGGCAAGTCCACCCTCATGAAGGTGCTGTCCGGTGTGTACCCCCACGGCACATATGAGGGCGATATCGTCTTCGAGAACGAGGTCGTTGAGTTCAGCGACATCCGTCACAGCGAAGCCAAGGGCATCGTCATCATTCACCAGGAGCTGGCTCTCAGCCCCTACCTCTCCATTGCGGAGAACATCTTCCTCAACAACGAGGTCAAGGGCGCGTTCGGTCTGATCGACTGGAACAAGACCAACAGCGAGGCCGCGAAGCTTCTCGCCCGGGTCGGTCTGCGGGAGAACCCGACCACCAAGATCCGCGACCTGGGTGTCGGCAAGCAGCAGCTCGTCGAGATCGCGAAGGCGCTCTCGAAGCGCGTCAAGCTCTTGATCCTCGACGAGCCGACCGCCGCTCTCAACGACGATGACTCCGATCACCTGCTGAGCCTGATCCTGCACCTCAAGGAGCAGGGCATCACGTCGATCATCATCAGCCACAAGCTCAACGAGATCAAGAAGATCTCGGACTCGGTCACGGTCATCCGCGACGGCAAGACGATCGAGACGATCGCCAAGAAGGATGTCACCGAAGAGCGCATCATCAAGGACATGGTCGGTCGCGACCTCGAGCACCGCTACCCCGACCACACCCCGCACATCGGCGACGAGATCCTGCGCGTCGAGAACTGGACGGCGCATCACCCGCAGGACCCGAGCCGGGTCATGGTCGACAACATCAACCTCAACGTCAAGCGCGGCGAGATCGTCGGCCTCGCAGGCCTCATGGGAGCCGGTCGCACCGAGTTCGCGATGAGCCTGTTCGGCAAGAGCTACGGCAGCCGCATCTCCGGCAAGGTCTTCAAGGACGGCGAGGAGATCCAGACTCGCACCGTGGCCGAGGCGATTGACAACGGCATCGCCTACGCGACCGAGGACCGCAAGGTCTACGGTCTTAACCTCATCGAGGACATCAAGCGCAACATCTCGATGGCCTCCCTCGGCAAGCTCTCCCGCCTCGGCCTCGTCAATGACAACGAGGAGTACAAGGTCGCCAACGAGTACCGCAAGAGCATGAACATCAAGGCGCCCTCGGTGCTCTCGAAGACGGGCAAGCTCTCCGGCGGTAACCAGCAGAAGGTCGTTCTGTCGAAGTGGATCTACTCGAATCCCGACGTGCTGATCCTGGATGAACCGACCCGCGGTATCGACGTCGGCGCGAAGTACGAGATCTACACGATCATCAACCGTCTGGCTTCGGAGGGTAAGGGCATCATCGTCATCTCCTCCGAGCTGCCCGAACTTCTGGGAATTTGCGACCGCATCTACGCGATCTCCGAAGGCCGGATCACCGGCGAGCTTCCCATCGAGAAGGCCTCACCCGAAGCACTCATCAAACTCATGACCATGGAGGCTCCTCGCTGAGCGAGGGGCATTGCACTAGGAGTACATAGCAATGAGCGACAACGACACCCTCGTCGAGCAGGTGGGTCCGCCCAAGAACCGGGCCACCTCCGCGATCAGCCACGTCATCACCGACCTGGGCAAGAACGGCATCTTCATCGCCCTCATCGCCGTGGTGGTGCTGTTCTCGATCCTCACCCAGGGCATCCTGCTGCGGCCGCAGAACATCTCCAACCTGATCGTGCAGAACGGGTACATCCTGATTCTGGCCATCGGTATGGTGATCGTGATCGTCGCCGGCCACATCGACCTCTCCGTCGGCTCCGTCGCCGCGTTCATCGGAGCCGTGTCCGGTGTCTTCGCGGTCAAGATGGAGTTGCCGTGGTGGATCGCCATCATCCTGTCGCTGCTCATCGGTGCGCTGGTCGGGGCGTGGCAGGGGTTCTGGATCGCCTATGTGGGCATACCCGCGTTCATTGTCACCCTGGCGGGAATGCTCATCTTCCGCGGACTTGCGCTGGTCGTACTCGGCAACTCGAACATCGGCTCGTTCCCCGAGGAGTATCGAGCACTCGGTAACGGCTTCCTGACGAATGTCTTCGGGGAGTTCCCGGTCGATCCGTTGACGATGGGTATCGCGGTGATCGCGATCGTGGGCCTCGTCGTGCAGCAGGTGCGTTCGCGCGCCGGTCGCCAGAGCTATGGCCAGGACGTCGAGCCGATCGCCTGGTTCATCGCCAAGCTCGTGCTGGTGACCGTGGGTGTGCTGGCTTTCGCCTACGCGCTCGCCACCTTCAAGGGCATCCCGGTCACTCTGATCATCCTTGCCGTGCTCGTGATGATCTACGGCATCGTGACCAACCGCAGCGTCTTCGGCCGCCACGTGTACGCCATCGGCGGCAACCGTCACGCTGCGGAGCTCAGCGGTGTCAAGACCCGTCGCGTCGACTTCCTGATCTTCGTCAACATGGGATTCCTCGCGGCACTCGCCGGCCTCGTGTTCACTGCTCGACTGAACCTCGCGGGACCGAAGGCCGGTGACGGCTTCGAGCTCGAGGCCATCTCTGCCGCATTCATCGGTGGCGCGGCCGTTCAGGGCGGCGTCGGCACCATCGGCGGAGCGATCATCGGTGGTCTGATCATCGGTGTGCTCAACAACGGTATGTCGATCCTCGGTATCGGCATCGAGTGGCAGCAGGCCGTCAAGGGTCTCGTGCTCCTGTTCGCAGTCGCCTTCGACGTCTTCAACAAGCGTCGCGCGGGCGGCCGCTAGTCACACCTCCGAGCTAGGCCGATCGGCCCCTTCTCCTTCGGGAGCAGGGGCCGTTCGGGTTATCTCGGCGCATCAGGCCCGACCCGCTGCCGCGCGCGAGCGCCGCGACAACGAGTCGATGACAACCGCGAAGAGCAGAACCGCGCCGGTGATCACGTAGCGAATGCTGGAGTCGGGGTTGATGAGAGTCAGCCCCGACGTGATCGACATGATCACGAGGATGCCCAGCACCGCCGAGAAGGCGGAGCCGCGCCCTCCGAAGAGGCTCGTGCCGCCGATCACCGCGGCGGCGATGGCAGTGAGGTTCGCGTCAGCCCCGCCGCTTCCCTGATTGGCGGCTGCCAGCCGAGCGGCAGCGAAGACGCCGCCCAGTGCGGCGAACATCGAGCACAGCATGAACACCGAGATGTAGACCCGGTTGACTCGGATGCCCGCCCTCCTCGCCGCCTCGACGTTGCCTCCCACGGCGTACACCGAGCGGCCCCAGCGGGTGCGAGTCAGCACGAAGTGCATCACCACCGCGAGGCTGATGAAGAGCGCGAACATGGCCCCGACCCCGCGAGTGAGGTTCAGGTACCAGATGGCGACGCCGAGCACCACGAGCAGGACCACGCTGCGCACAACGATGAGCATTGTCGAGGTGGAGTTCAGCCCGGCCGCATCCCGTCGTCGCGAGTTGCTGTACTGGCTCACCGCGAACAGCAGCACCGAGACCCCGAGCAGGGAATACGACGCCCACGGGGGGAGGAACCACTGCTGGCCGAATTGCACGATCCATGAGTCGAAGGGGATGTTGATCGAGCCGGTCTTGCCCAGTACGAACAATTGGAAGCCGAGGATCGCCAGCAGTCCGGCCAGCGTGATGATGAAGCTCGGCACACCGAATCGCGTGCGCAGCAGTCCGAAGGCCAGCCCGATCAGGGCGCCGGTCGCCAGGGCTGCAACGATCACGAGGGCGATCGGCAGGCCCATCTGCACGTAGCCCACAGCGAGAATCGCCGAGGCCAGACCGCTCACCGAACCGACCGAGATGTCGATCTCGCCGAGCAGCAACACGAGCACCACACCGATGGCCGAGGTGCCGAGGGCGGCGCTCTGCATGGTGAGGTTCACCAGGTTGGTACTGGACAGGAAGTTCGGATTGAGCAGCTGGAAGACGATCCAGATGAGCAGCAGCCCGGCGATGACGGGTGCGGCACCGAGGTCACCGCCGCGTAGCCGCGCCACCAGGTTGCCCGCGGCGGCGCGGATGCCCTCGGGGAGGAGGCCCCGCTCATCACTGGCGTCGAGAGGCGCACGATCGACGGTCATGCGCTGCGCAGGGGGGTCGGGCCGCGCCGGGCGGCGAGATCGCTCGCGCCGGTGATCGCAGCGATGATCATCTCGCTCGTGGTGTCTGCCACGCGGAACTCGCCACCGTTGCGCCCCAGTCGCAGTACGACGACCCGGTCGGCGACGGCGAGCACGTCGGCGATGTTGTGACTGATCAGGATGACGCCGAGCCCGCGCTCGCGCAGCCGCTCGATCAGGTTCAGCACCTCAGCCGTCTGAGCCACTCCGAGTGCCGCCGTCGGCTCGTCGAGGATCACGACCCGCGGATTGCCGATGAGAGAGCGCGCGATGGCGACGGTCTGGCGCTGTCCGCCGGAGAGGGCGGCGACCGGAACGCGCACCGAGGGGATGCGTGCGCTCAGCTCGCGCAGGAGCATCCATGACCTCTGCTCCATCTCGACCTCGTCGAGCCGGCCACCGGTGCGCAGCTCCCGGCCCAGCCAGAGGTTGCTCACGACATCGAGGTTGTCGCACAGCGACAGGTCCTGATACACGGTCTCGATGCCGAGGTCGCGGGCCGCGGTGGGGGTGGGGATCGACACGGCGGTCCCCTCGAACTTGATGGTGCCGCTGTCTTGCGGGTGCACGCCCGAGAGGATCTTCACGAGGGTGGACTTGCCGGCACCGTTGTCGCCCACGATGGCCACGACCTCGCCGCCGTACACGTCGAGGTCCACCTCGGACAACGCGCGAACGGCGCCGAAACGCTTGCTGATGCCCCGCAGTTCGAGCACGTGATCCGTGGTGCGAGTGCGAGTGCGCGCGGGTATCGGCGTTCGATAGTTCATCGGCGTCTCCTCGTTCATAGGATTCCGTAGACCTTGCACGCCCGGGCGTACTCGGCGGTGCAGATCTGGGCTGGCGTGTAGATGCCGTCGGCGACGACGGTGTGCAGCACGCTGTCGGCGCTCACCACCTGCACGTCGAGCAGGGTTGTGGGGGTGCCGTCACGAGTCATGTCGCCGACCACCCGCTGTCCGGTGGCGAGCTTGACGGCGATCTCGGCGGCGAGGTTGGCCTCGGATCGCACGTCCTTGTAGACGGTCATGTACTGGTCGCCGGAGACGATGCGTTGGATCGCCGCCAGCTCGGCATCCTGACCGGTGACCACCGGCAGCGGATCGACATTGGCCGCCTTGAGAGCGGCGACCGCGCCGCCCGCGGTTCCGTCGTTGGCCGCGTACACGCCGACCAGGTCGTTGACGTGCTCGGTGATCTGGCCGGCGACCCAGTCCTGCGCCTGATTCGGACTCCAGTCGGGGGTGTCGAACTCGGCGAGGATCGGGAATTCGCTCGCCCTGAGCACCGCCTCCGCACCCTCTTTGAACTCACGTGAGTTGCTGTCGGTGGGCGAGCCGTTGACCATGAGGATGCCGCCGCGCAGGCCGCGCGCACGCAGTTCCCCGACCAGCGCCTCTGCCTGCAGCGCACCGATGCGCTCGTTGTCGAAGGAGATGAAGTAGGCGAGTTCGCCCCCCTCGATGTACCGGTCGTAGGCGATCACGGGAACCCCCTGGGCGTTGGCGGCGACGACGATGCTCACGGCGGCCGCCGAGTCGACCGGGTCGAGTACCAGCACCGCGACGCCCGAGGCCAGGGCCGCCTCGGCCTGGGACTGCTGCTTCGCGGCATCCTGGTCGGCGTTCGAATAGAGCACCGTGTAATCGCCGAGTTCGTGGATGCGCTCCTCGAAGAACGGCCGATCGAACGCCTCGTACCTCGCGGTGCGCGACTCGGGCAGCAGCAGCGCGATCTTCAGCGCTGAACTCTCGGGCGCTGAACATCCCGTCAGAACCGTCCCGATGAGGGCGGCGGCGACCAGCAGTGCTGTGCCGCGGCGGGTGTTCGTCATTGAACGGCTCCTGGTGGTGGTGGGCTGGTGGTGGTCAGGGTCGGTATGCATTGCCGACGTCGGTGCCGACGCCGACGTTCTCGATGGCCAGGGCCAGGCAGCCGAGAAGTTCCGCTCGATCGCCGAGCTCGCCCTGAACGACTTCGGGTACGCCGTCCCGGCCGGCGAGCGCCGATCGTTCGAGAGCGTGGCGCAACGGCGCGAGCAGGGTCTCGCCGGCCTGGGAGAGTTCGCCGCCCAGAACGAGCAGCTGCGGGTCGAACAGGTTGCAGAGGCTCGCGGCGGCGGTGCCGATGTGGCGACCGGCGTCGGCGATCACCCGCCTGGCGCTGGCATCGCCCGCTTCGGCCATGACGAGCAGGTCGCTCATGCGCTGCATCCCCGGGTCATCCCGGAAGAGCTCCAGCAGGGCCGGTCCGCTCGCGAGGGTGTCGAGGCAGCCCCGGCCGCCGCAGCGGCAGATCGGGCCGTTCTCGTCGATGGTCACGTGCCCGATCTGGCCGGCCTTGCCGGTGACGCCGCGGAACAGCGCCCCGTCGATGAGCAGGCCAGCGCTGATGCTGTGGCCGACCTCGATGTAGGCGGCGACATCGGCGCCGCGGGCTGCCCCGAACCTGACCTCGGCGAGTCCGCCCAGGTTGGCTTCGTTGTCGACGAAGACCGGCACCTCGATGCGCGTGCGCAGGGACTCGGCGATCGGCACATTCTCCCAGCCACGGAGCAGGCCGGGAGTTGCCACCATCCCGTTGCGGGAGTCGATGGGTACGGGCACCGCCATGCCCACCGCGAGCAGGTCGTCGAACGACGCGTTGACCGACTCGAGCATGTCGCTCAGCAGCAGTGCAGCGCGGTCGAGTTCGCGATCGTGCCGATGGTCGAGCGCGAGCGGCACGTGGTTCTCGACCACGATCGTGCGCCCGACGTCGCTGATCGCGACGCGAAGGTGCCGGCTCGAGAAGTGGAGCCCGGCGACCAGTCCAAGCTGCCGAGCGAGCGTGACTTCGGTTGCGCGCCGACCCGACCGCGAGGTGACGGCGGTATTCAGAACTCCGGATGCCGCCAGCTCCTTGACGATGTTCGATACCGTCGCCGGAGACAGCCCTGTCGAACCGGCGAGTTCGACCTGGGTGAGGTGGCCATGGCGCTTCAGGGACGCCACAATGCGGGCCCGGTTGGCTTCGCGTAGTGAAGTCTGAGAACCCGGCGTTGGGTTTCCGCTACTCACCGCCACAGAATATCCTCTTCTGCCTTCCGGAAGGCAGCCCTGGCGAAAACCGAGCCTTGGGTTCAAGCAATGGAACGTGAGTGAATGCCGATAGTTTCGACTGGGAGCGCTCTAAACCCCGGAATTCAGCGACAATCCGGCTTCCGATACCAATTCGTTACCTTCGAGTTTCCCGATTTTCTATCTTCAAGCATTGAACTCATGCACAATCGTCCTGCCACTGCTCAAAGCCGACAGTGGTACTCGAGGAGTTCCGCCTCACACCACAGAAAGGGAGTGACGTGAAGAAGTCTTCATTGATCTCAATCGCCGTCGCGGCGACCGCCTCAGCGTTGCTGCTGTCGGGCTGTTCCGCTGCCACGGGCGGCGGCGACACCGCCGCAGCTCGCGCCTGCATCATCCTTCCCGACACGGCTTCGTCGCCGCGCTGGGAGTCCGGTGACCGTCCTGCTCTCGAGAAGGCATTCACCGATGCTGGCTTCACGTCCGACATCCAGAACGCGGGAGGCGACGAGTCCAAGTACGCGACAATCGCCGACCAGCAGCTCGCTCAGGGCTGTGGCGTGATGATCCTCGTCGACTACAACGGCGCCGGAGTCCAGGTTGCCGAGAAGGCCAAGGCTCAGGGCATCCCGGTCATCGCCTACGACCGCCCGATCGCCGGAGCTGACTACTACGTCTCCTTCGACAACTTCCAGGTTGGCGCGCTCGAGGGACAGTCGATCCTCGACGGTCTCGCTGCCGCAGGCAAGGACCCCGCTACCGCTTCGGTCGTGTACGTCGGTGGAGACCCGAAGGACGGCAACGCCGCGTTCTTCCACGATGGAGCTGTCTCCGTCATGGAGGCCGCCGGCATCAAGCCCGCGTTCGAGACCCCCGGCACCTGGGACCCGCCCACGGCCGGTACCGGCTTCGAGCAGGCCTACACCGCCCTCAACGGCAACATTGACGCAGTCTGGGTCGCCAACGACTCGAACGCTGCTGCAGTGATCGCGGTTCTGGACAAGAACGGCAAGGTTGTCCCGGTCTCCGGCCAGGACGCATCCATCGCCGGTCTCCAGAACGTGCTCCTTGGCAAGCAGACCGCTACGGTCTACAAGCCGTTCTCCCTCGAGGCTGCGGCGGCGTCTGACCTCGCCATCGCGCTGCTGAAGGGCGAGAAGCCGACCGTCAACAACAAGCTCGATGATGGCACCCCGTTCCAGTCGGTGGTCCCGATCCTGGTCGGACCCGACAAGGTGCAGTCCGTTGTCGATGCAGGAGATGCCAGCGCTGCTGACATCTGCACCGACGCGGTGAAGGCTGCCTGCGAGCAGTACGGCGTCAAGTAACACCCACGTCTGAGGGGCTCTGTGTCGACCTGCGGGTCGGCGCGGAGTCCCTCATTCCGTAGACCAGAATTCGCCACGACAGTGGCACACTGATGTCGCGGGCGATGGGGCCCGTGACAATGGAAGGAATCGGCATGGACGTGCCAGTTATCGAATTGTCGGGCGTGGTGAAGAGCTTCGGCCCGGTGGAAGTGCTCAAGGGGGTGAACCTCCGCGCTTATGCCGGCAAGGTCACCGCTCTCGTCGGCGACAACGGCGCTGGCAAGTCCACCCTCGTGAAGGGCCTCGCCGGGGTGCAGCCCTACGACTCGGGTGAGGTTCGCTTTGCGGGGGAGATCGTTCACCTGCACACCCCCCGCGAAGCTGCGGCACTCGGCATCGAGGTCGTGTACCAGGATCTCGCGCTGTGCGAGAACCTCGACATCGTGCAGAACATGTTCCTCGGCCGCGAGGAGACGTCGGCCGGCACCCTCGACGAGGGCGTCATGGAACGCCAGGCCTCCGAGACACTCCAGTCGCTGTCGGTGCGCACGGTCAAGTCCGTTCGCCAGAAGGTGTCGTCGCTGTCCGGCGGACAGCGCCAGACCGTCGCGATCGCACGCTCGGTGCTCAAGAACGCCAAGGTGGTCATCCTCGACGAGCCCACCGCCGCACTCGGAGTCGCGCAGACGGAGCAGGTGCTCCACCTCGTGCGTCGCCTCGCCGACTCGGGTGTCGCGGTCATCATCATCAGCCACAACCTGGCCGACGTCTTCGCGGTCGCTGACTACATCAGTGTGCTGTACCTCGGCCAGATGGTGGCCGATCTCGAAACCAAGAACACCAACAACGACGACGTTGTCGGATACATCACCGGCAGCAAGACCTACGAAGGAACCCTCGCATGAGCACACCGGTCAGCCCGCCCCCTGTCATCGGCAGTGGGTATGAAGGCGGCATCGGCGATCAGGTCGTGAACTACTTCCGCCGCGTGCGGCAGGGTGAGATGGGCGCGCTTCCGGCCCTCGGCGGTTTCGTCGTGCTCATCATCCTGTTCTCCTTCTTGAGCGGGAACTTCTTCACTCCGCTCAACCTCGCGAACCTGCTCACCCAGACCGCGACGCTCATGACCCTGGCGATGGCGCTGGTCTTCGTGATCCTGCTCGGTGAGATCGACCTGTCTGCGGGTGTGACCTCGGGCGTGACGGCGAGCGTGTTCGTCGTGCTCGTGCACAACATCCAGATGAACTGGATTCTCGCGCTCCTCATCGCCTTCGCGGTGGGAATGCTCATCGGAACCTTCATCGGATTCTTCGTGGCGCGCGTCGGGATCCCGTCGTTCGTGGTGACCCTGGGACTCTTCCTGGCGATCCCCGGTCTCCAGCTGCTGATCATCGGAACCGGAGGTGCGTACCGCATCGAGACGCCCGAGATCTCGGCGATCATGAACAAGAACCTGCCCATCGTCACGGGCTGGGTTCTGCTGGGAGTCGCGATTGCGATCGACATCCTGATCTCGCTGTGGGACCGTGCGCGGCGTCGGCGGGCCGGCGTCCTCAATCGCCCGCTCACTCTGATGTGGGCGCGGATCGGGGCTCTGGCAGTCGGTGGCGCGCTCTTCGTCGCTCTCATGAGCGTGGACCGCGCGGCGGGCCGTGGCTCCCTCAACGGCGTGCCGATCGCGCACGACGCCATCGAGGGAGTGCCGATCGTGGTTCCGATCGCTGTCGGGCTGTTGTGGGTAGGAACGTTCATCCTGGATCGCACCAGGTACGGCCGACACCTCTATGCGGTGGGTGGAAACCCCGAGGCCGCGCGTCGCGCCGGTATCAAGGTCGCGGGAATCAAGATGTCCGCGTTCATCGTCTGCTCGACTCTCGCGGTGGTGGCCGGTCTCTTCGACGCGAGCCGCATCGGCGTCGTGACGGCATCCTCGGGAAGCCAGATCGTGCTGAGCGGCGTCGCTGCTGCTGTCGTCGGTGGCGTGAGCCTCTTCGGTGGCCGTGGGCGTCTCATCCACGCGGCCATCGGCGCCCTCGTGATCGCTGTGATCTCGAACGGGCTCGGCCTGCTCGGCCTCCCGGCCGGCGTCAACTTCCTCGTGACCGGCGGCGTCCTGATTCTCGCCGCGACCGTGGATGCCATCTCGCGCAAGCGCTCGGGAGCGACCCTGCTGCGCTAGCGGTCAACTCCCAGCGTCAGCTCACATGGCTGGCCGGGTCTCGCCTACCGCGAGCGCCCGGCCAGCCATCGTGCTTGTGTGACCCATTGATGGCCCTGCCCGCCCTCGTGACCGTTGTACGGGTACACGTCGATCTCGCGGTCGTCGCCCGCATAGTCGTTGTAGGCGGCGAAGACCGTCGACGGCAGCACGATCGGGTCCATGAGGGCGACCGAGAACCGCGCGGGTGCTGTGGCGCGGCGCGCGAAGTTGACACCGTCGAAGTAGGCCAGCGTCGTGAACGTCTCGTCCACGACGTCGCGGTGGATGGCCAGGAAATTGCGCAACTCCGTGAAGGGGGCGTCGGGGGTCAGTTCGACCGACCGGCGGAAATCGCAGAGGAACGGGACATCCGGCATCACGGCTCGCAAGCCGGGAACCAGTCCGGCGACGGCAAGGCTGATCGCGCCGCCTTGGCTGCCACCGGTCACGGCCACGGCGATCGGGTCGACGAAGTCGAACCCGCGTACCGCGTCGATGAGGCGCACCGCGTCGGTGAACACCCTGCGGTAGTAGTAGCTCTCACGAGACTGGATGCCGCGGGTCATGAACCCGGGAAACGCCGGCCCCGAACCGTGCGGGTCGGGAGTGTCACCGCCGGTGCCCCAGGCGCTGCCCTGCCCGCGGGTGTCCATGACCACGTGGACGAAGCCGCTGGATGCCCACTGCAGGTGCTCGTGCGCCAGTCCGCGCCCCCCGCCATAGCCGAGGTACTGCACCACGGTCGCTCGGGGTGTCGCATCCCGTGGCCTGATCACCCAGCCGCGGATGGGCTCACCCCCGAACCCCGCGAACGTGAGGTCCTCGACCACGAGTTCACTCACGGGGGACTCGGCGGGCACAAGTATGACGTCGTCACCGGCCGCGCGTGACTCGGCGAGGGTGCGATCCCAGAACTCGTCGAAGTCGGCGGGCACCTCGGCCGCTGATCGGTAGGCCCTCAGCTCGTCGAGCGTGAGATCGGTGCGCGGCATGGCTTCTCCTCGGTTCTTACCCGGGAAGAGCCTAGGAGAGGTGGGCTGCGTACTGCTCGCGAATCACCGGGTGGTAGTCGGGAGCGGGCGCCGCGACGAGCGGGATCTCCCAGGCCGGGCGCGTGCCGGTCAGCGTCCACGCGGCCTGCACCGCGGCCCCGAGCGCGACATACTCCCCCGGATTCGGAACTACGATCGGGCAGTCGAACGCTTGGGCGGCGATCGCCGAGACGGCCGGGTTCTGTGCAGCGCCCCCGATGAGCAGGATGCGCTCGGCGACGACGCCCGTGCGCCGCACCGCGTCGAGTCCGTCGGCGAGTCCGCACAGCAGGCCCTCGATGGCGGCGCGGGCGAGGTTGTTGCGGGTGGTGGAGGCCAGGGTCATCCCGAAGAGTGTGGCCGTGGCATCCGGAAGGTTGGGGGTGCGCTCGCCCTCGAAGTAGGGCTGGAGCACGAGGCCGCCGGCGCCGGGCGCGGCAGCCAGCGCGAGCTCGCCCAGCCCGGTGTGGTCGACGCCCAGCAGCCCGGCAATCGAGTCGAGGATGCGGGCGGCGTTGAGCGTCGCCACCAGCGGAAGGAACAGTCCGCTGGCGTCGGCGAAGCCCGCCACGGCGCCTGTCGCGTCGCGGGCGGCCGAACCGGTGACCGCGAATACCGTGCCGCTGGTGCCGATCGACACGATCACATCACCGGCCACCGCGCCGAGCCCCAGCGCGGCACCGGCATTGTCGCCGGCACCGGGACCGACGACGAGGTCACCGACCGTGCCCGCCGACTCGTGCGGGCCGAGCACCCGGGGAAGGATCGCCGAGTGGCCGAGGGCGCGCTCCAGCAGCTCCAGGTCGTACTCACCGGTGACGGAGTTGAAGTAGCCGGTGCCGCTCGCGTCGGATCGGTCGGTCGTGAGCTCGTCGAGCCGCGGGTTCTCGGGCCCGAAACCGCGCAGCCGCCAGGTCAGCCAGTCGTGCGGGAGCGCAACGGCCGCAACCCGCTCGGCGTTCTCCGGCTCGGCGTCGCGCAGCCAGCGCAGCTTCGTCGACGTGAAACTTGCGACCGGCACCGATCCGGTGCGCTCGGCGATGTCGGGAACCTCCGCCGTCAGGTCTGCCGCAGCCTGCGCCGAGCGGGTGTCGTTCCAGAGCAGGGCGGGCCGGATGACGCGTCCCTGTCCATCGAGGGCGACCATGCCGTGCTGCTGCCCGCCAACGGACACAGCACTCACGTCGTCGAGTCCCCCGGCCGCCGCGATCGCAGTCTGGAGGGCATCCCACCAGGCCTCGGGGTCGACCTCGGTGCCGGCGGGGTGAGCCGCGCGGCCCTCGCGCACGAGGGCGCCGGTGGCGGCATCCACGATCACGACCTTGCAGGACTGGGTCGACGAATCGACCCCTGCTACCAACGTCATCGCGCGCCCTCCCCTTCCGCCGGTTCATAACTCCTGCAGAGCGACCGGCTGGAGGGCCGACACGCCGCGAAATCGACCGCGAGGTCGGATTGTGCAGGAGTTATGAACACCGGGTGGGGGAGGGAGTGCGAAACGGCGATCATTGGCTAGCGCGCGCCCATGAGGTGCTCGGTCGCCAGCTGCTGCAGGCGCACGAAGCCGAAGCCCTTGCCGTTGAAGTAGACGCTCGAGTCGAAGTCCTCGTACGCCGAACGATCGGCGAGCAGGGCCGCGTAACCCTCCGGGGCGGTCGGCTGCGACAGTTCGTCGACCCGCGACGCGGCGAGTGCGGCCTGCACCTCGGGGTCGGCGCGGAAGGCCGCTGCGCGCTCCTTGAGCAGCAGGTAGGTGCGCATGTTGGCGGCGGCGGAGTCCCAGACCCCGGTCTCGTCCTCGGTGCGGCTGGGCTTGTAGTCGAAGTGCCGCGGCCCGGTGTAGGCCTGGCCTCCGTTGGGGCCACCGTTCTCGAGCAGGTCGACGAGCGCGAACGCGTTGTGCAGGTCGCCGTGACCGAAGACGAGGTCCTGGTCGTACTTGATACCGCGCTGGCCGTTGAGGTCGATGTGGAAGAGCTTGTCGTGGTACAGCGCCTGCGCGATGCCGGCGGCGAAGTTCAGGCCCGCCATCTGCTCATGGCCGACCTCGGGGTTGAGGCCGACGAGCTCGGGGCGCTCGAGCGAGTTGATGAAGGCGAGCGCGTGGCCGACGGTCGGCAGCAGGATGTCGCCGCGGGGCTCGTTCGGCTTCGGCTCGATCGCGAAGCGCAGGTCGTAGCCCTTGTCGGTGACGTAGTCGCCGAGCAGGTTGACGGCCTCGCGGTAGCGCTCCAGTGCCTGGCGGATGTCCTTGGCGGCGTCGTACTCGGCGCCCTCGCGGCCGCCCCACATCACGAACGTCTTCGCACCGAGCTCGGCGGCGAGGTCGATGTTGCGCAGCACCTTGCGCAGGGCGAAGCGACGCACGGCGCGGTCGTTGCTGGTGAAGCCGCCGTCCTTGAAGACGGGCTGGCTGAACAGGTTGGTGGTGATCATGGGGATGATCAGGCCGGTGTCGGCGAGCGCCTTGGTGAGGCGGTCGATCTGCTTCTGGCGCTCGGCATCGGTTGAGCCGAAGGCGTAGAGGTCGTCGTCGTGGAACGTCAGGCCGTATGCGCCCAGCTCGGCGAGCTTCTCGACCGCGTGCACCACGTCGAGGGGTGCGCGGGTGGGGCCACCGAACGGGTCGGCGCCGTTGTAGCCGATCGTCCAGAGCCCGAAGGAGAACTTGTCGGATTTCGTGGGGGTGGTCATGGTGGGTCTCCCGAAGGCTCGTCATCGAACGAATGTTGCGGGCACCAACATATCCCATGCATTCTCAGTTGGCAACGCGTCATCCGATACTTTCGTGGCGCAGTAGGATTCATTTCGAGGAGCGCAGCATGACGGATACGCGCACGAGCCCCGTGAACCGGGTGACCCTGGCAGACATCGCCGGCCAGGCGAGCGTCTCGCTGTCGACGATTTCCAAAGTGCTCAACGGCCGCAGCGACGTCTCGGCCCCCACCCGGGCCCGCGTCGAAGCACTTCTCGCCGAGCACGGTTATCTCCGGCGCAAGACCGGCGAGTCCACGACCGGCCTGGTCGAACTGGTCTTCCACGAGCTCGAGGCGGCGTGGTCGATGGAGATCATCCGCGGCGTCGAGAACATCGCCGCGGAGCACGGCCTGAGCGTCGTCCTCACCCAGAGTGGCAGCCGTCACGCGCCGGGGCCGGAGTGGATCGAAGGGGTGATGCGTCGGCGCCCGGTCGGCGTCGTGCTCGTGTTCTCCGACCTGCCAGCGGAATACCGCCGCGCACTCAAGCTGCGAGCGATCCCCTTCGTCATCATCGATCCGGCCGGCGATCCCTCACCGGACGTGCCGTCGATCGGGTCGGCGAACTGGTCGGGCGGGCTCATGGCCACGCGGCACCTGATCGAGTTGGGTCATCGCAAGATCGCCGCCATCACCGGCCCCGACGACATGATGTGCTCGCACGCGCGCATCGACGGATTCCGCTCGGCCATGAGCGCTGCTGGCCTTGAAGTGCGCCCCGACTGGGTGCGCTTCGGTGACTTCCACACGGCCGGCGGGCAACTCCACGGCACCCAGCTGCTCCAGGGGGATGACCGTCCCACCGCGATCTTCGCCGGGAGCGACCTCCAGGCGCTCGGGGTTCTCGAGGCGGTCCGAGGCCTCGGGCTGCGGGTGCCCGAGGACCTGTCGCTCGTCGGCTACGACGACATCCCGCTCGCGAAGTGGGTGAGCCCGGCGCTCACGACCATCCGGCAGCCGCTCAAGCGGATGGGGGAGGAGGCGACCCGGCTGGTACTGCGCATGAGTCGCACACCGCTGGACAGCATCCCGCGCATGGATCTGGCCACCAACCTCGTGGTGCGCGAGAGCACCGCCCCGCCTGCCGCCTAGTCTGCGGCGCGCGCTGGGTCGCGCAGCAGCGGCGCGAACGCCAGCTCGGCAGCGCCGATCAGCAGGCGATCCTCGCCGAGGGCGGCCGGGCGAATGCTCACGCCCTCCCAGGCTGCGGGCACCGTCGACGACTGAATCGCCAGCTCCAGCGCGGGATTCCCCCATTCGAGCAGCGTCGCGAGAAATCCGCCGAGCACTACCAGTGCGGGGTTGAAGACGTTGATGGCGTTGGCCAGTGCCACCGCGAGGATCCGTTGCTGGCGGTCGATCTCGGCGGCGACAGCGACATCCGTGGATGCCGCGAGCGAGTCCCGCAGTGTCGGCTCGTCCGCCGATTCCAGTCCGACCGCAGCAAGCAGTCGGGATCTGCTGACCTCATCCTCGAGGGTGCCGTTCGGGGTTGCGCGGTCGCTGGCGTCACGAAGTCCGGGTCGGTTCTGGCCGAACTCGCCCGCGTAGCCGTGGGCTCCGCCGAGCGGCAGCCCGCGCACGATCGCGCCGCCGCCGATGCCACTGGCGCCACCGTTGAGGTAGATCAGCTCATCGACGCCCCGACCGGCACCGAAGAGCCACTCGGCATGGGCGCCGACGGTCGCATCGTTGTCGGCGAACGTGGGCAGGCCCACGGCGTCCTGCACGATGCGGGTGAACGGTACTTCGCGCCAGCCGAGGTGGGGAGCCCAGCGCACCTCGCCGTCCGAGGAACGCACGAGTCCGGGAATGGCCAGGCCGATGGCATCCAGTCTCATGCCGGCGGCCGGACCGCTGCGGAGCTCGGCGACGAGGTCGACGATGATCGCCGCTGCCTGTTCGGGGATCGGAGGCGTGGCCACTTCGCGCCGCACCCGCTGCACGACGCGCGCTCCCAGGCCGACGACGGCTGCGGTGATCGCGTCGACCTCGGGATTGATGGCGATCACCCCGACACCGGGCGCTGGTTCGACTCGGGGTGAGGGCCGACCGACACGGTTGCTCGCCGACGGATCGGTCTCCACGACGAGTCCGAGCGCGGCCAGCTCGGAGACCAGGGCTCCGATCGTCGAGCGGTTGAGTCCGGTCAGCGCCGTCATGTCGGCCCGCGAGGGCGAGTTGCCCCGATGCACGAGCTCGAGCACGGTCGCGAGATTGCGCTGTCTCACACCGTCGATTCGATCTAGCGGGCTGGCCATTCGCCCACCTTAGTCACGCGATCGGCGGGGCCTTGATCACCCCGCCCGCGTGGTCGGGATTTGTTGTGCTTGACCCCAAAAGTGATCTCGACGTAGTATCAGGCATCCCAATCACTTTCGACGTAGATGTCGAAACTTTCGAGAGGTGTTCAATGAAGAACAAGACACGCACCATGAGAATTGCGGCGGTGACAGCGGCAACGACGCTGACGTTCGCCGCGCTCGCCGGTTGTGCGCCGGCGAGTTCGGACTCCGACAAGGTCACCATCACGTGGTGGCACAACGGAACCGGCGAACCGCTCCTGTCGTTCTGGGAGGGCGTCGCCTCAGAGTTCGAGGCGTCGCATCCCAACGTCAACATCGAGGTGACCGCGTACCAGAACGAGGAACTCCAGCGCACCCTCATCCCGAACCAGCTGCGCACCGGAAGCGGCCTCGACCTCTACCAGCAGTGGGGCGCTGGCGAACTGGCGGCCCAGGTCAACGCGGGCTACGTCAAGGACATCACCGCTGACGTGACCGCAGAGGTCGACGCGCTCGGCGGCGTCGTCGCCCCGTGGCAGTACGACGGCAAGACCTACGGCCTGCCATTCACCTTCGGGATCGAAGGCTTCTGGTACAACAAGGACATGTTCGCCCAAGCGGGCATCACCGAGGTTCCCACCACGCTCGATGATCTCTACGCCGCGATCGACAAGCTGAAGGCCGCGGGTCTCGTGCCCATCGCTGTGGGTGCCGGCGACGGATGGCCTGCAGCACACTACTGGTACAACTTCGCGCTCAAGTCGTGCTCCCCCGAAGTGCTTCAGGAAGCCCAGGTCTCGTACACCTTCGACGACCCCTGCTTCCTCGAGGCGGGCAACCTGCTTCAGGAGTTCATCGCGTCCAACCCCTTCCAGGAGGGCTTCCTCGGAACGTCCGCTCAGCAGGGCGCCGGAAGCTCGGCGGGCATGCTCGCCACCGGCAACGCGGCCATGGAGCTCATGGGCCACTGGAACCCGGGCGTGATGGGAGGAATCCTTCAGGAGGAGACCGGGGATGCCGCGGCAACCCCTCCGGACTTCCTCGGCTGGTTCAACTTCCCGGGTATCGACGGTGCCAAGGGTGACCCGACTGCCGCCCTCGGCGGTGGAGATGGTTTCTCCTGCTCCGCCTGGGCTCCGCCGGAGTGCGTCGAACTGCTCAAGTACATCTCGAGCGTCGATGTGCAGACGCGGTTCGCTGAGCAGGGTGCCGGCATCCCCGTCACCCCCGGTGCCGAGGCCGGGCTCGCCGACGTGAACCTCAAGCAGGTTCTCGCCGGTCTGCAGGCCTCGAGCTACGTGCAGCTCTGGCTCGACACGGCATACGGTCCGACCGTCGGTGGCGCGATGAACGAGGGGATCGTGAACCTCTTCGGAGGCGCAGGCTCCCCGGAGGACATCGTCAAGGGCATGAAGGACGCTGCGGCGACCCTCTAACCATGTCGATCGGTACCACTACGGCTGGGTCCGCGGTTTCCGCGGGCCCAGCCCCCGCCCGCAAGCGCACGCGCGGTTGGCGGGGACCCCTGTTCATCGCGGCCTTCGTCGCGCCCGCGCTCATCGTCTATGTGACACTCGTGCTGCTGCCCGTGGCGCTCGCGGCCGTGTACAGCTTCTTCAACTGGAACGGACTCGGTGCGCTCGAGCGGTTCATCGGCTTCGACAACTACGCGAGAGCCCTGAGCGATCCCGTGTTCCTCAGTGCGATCAGCCACAACCTGGGCATCGTCGCCCTCTCCCTCGTCATCCAGGGACCGCTCGCGATTCTCATCGCGCTGCTGCTCAACCGGCCCCTTCGCGGACGCACGCTCATCCGCACCCTCATCTTCGTGCCGTACGTGCTCAGCGAGGTCGTCGCCGGCCTCGCCTTCAGGCTCATCCTTCCGCCCAACGGACCCTTCGACGGCATCCTCACCGCCCTGGGCTGGGCCGGGGACAAACCCAACTGGCTGGCCGACCCCGCGATCGCATTCTGGACCCTGTTCGTCGTGCTCACCTGGAAGTACCTCGGCTTCGCGATCATCCTGATGCTCGCCGGGCTTCAGGGTGTTCCCGAGGAACTGGGCGAGGCCGCGGCGATCGACGGTGCCAGCTGGTGGCAGATCCAGCGCTACGTCACGCTTCCCCTTCTCGCCCCGACGATCCGCATCTGGGCGTTCCTGTCGATCATCGGGTCGCTCCAGTTGTTCGACATGGTGTGGATCCTCACCGGCGGCGGACCCCTCAACTCGACGACCACGATGGCCACCTACATGGTCGACTACGGCAACCAGCGATCGCAGGTCGGATACGGCAGTGCTGTGGCGGTCATCCTGTTCGTGATCTCCCTCATCATCGCGCTCGCCTACCAGCGCTTCGTCCTGCGGCGCGACCTGTCCGGCGCCATCACGCGAGGAAACTGACATGACAGCACTCACCGCTCACCGAGGCAGCCGGTTCACGTGGTCGCAGCCGTTCGTCTACCTGATCGCGCTCGTCGTCGTCGCCGTGACTGTGGCACCCGTCATCTACGTCATCCTGAACGGATTCCGAACGACCGCCCAGATCAACGCCAACCCGGGAGGTCTCCCTGACCCGTGGGTCTTCGAGAAGTACCTCGCGGTGTTCCAGAATCCCAACTTCTGGACCCAGATCCTCAACAGCACGATCGTTGCCGGCCTGACCACGGCGGGCGTGGTGGTGGTCGGGGTCATGGCGGCGTTCGTGATCGCGCGCTACGAGTTCTGGGGACGCACAGTGCTGTACTCCCTGTTCACCGCCGGACTGCTCTTCCCCCTGACGGTTGCGGTGCTTCCCCTCTTCACGATGCTGCGCACCTTCGGGCTTCTCGGCAACCTGTCGGCGGTGATCGCCCCGCAGATCGCCTTCGCGATCCCCACCACGATCATCATTCTCGTGCCGTTCCTCCGGGCCATCCCCGCGGAGCTCGAGGATGCGGCGATGATCGACGGCGCCAGCCGCTTCGGCTTCTTCTGGCGCGTGCTTCTGCCGCTCTCCTGGCCGGGACTCGTCACAGTCGGCGTCCTGGCGTTCGTCGCCAGCTGGAACGCCTACCTGCTGCCGTTGCTGCTGCTCGGCAACCCGGCGACGGCGACGCTGCCCGTCGGGGTGCAGTACTTCTCCACGGCCTACTCGCAGGACACCGCCGGAGTTCTCGCGTTCACCTCGGTCGCGATGATTCCCGCGCTCCTGTTCTTCACGCTCGCCCAGCGTCGGATCGTGGGCGGCCTCACGGGCGCAGTGAAGGGATGACCCGGATGACCACGACCACCAGCACCTCGTCGCCCGCGCACGTCGCGCGGGTCGAGCAGCTCATCGCCTCGATGAGCGTCGAGGAGAAGGTCGCCCAGCTCTATGGCGTGTGGGTCGGCGCGAGCGGTGAGGGCGGAGACGTCGCCCCGCATCAGCACGACCTCAGTGGCGACGTCGATCTGGATGCCCTGCTCCCGCACGGGCTGGGACAGCTCACCCGCCCGTTCGGCACCGCACCCGTTGACCCCGCCCTCGGCGCTCTCTCCCTGGTTCGCGCCCAGGAGCGGATCGTGCGCGCGGGACGCCACGGCATTCCGGCGATGTCCCACGAGGAGTGTCTCGCGGGATTCGCCGCCTGGGGCGCCACCGCGTACCCGGTGCCACTCTCGTGGGGAGCCAGTTTCAACCCGGCGCTCATCGGGTCGATGGCCTCCCGCATCGGCTCCGACATGCGGTCGGTCGGCATCCACCAGGGGCTCGCCCCGGTGCTCGACGTCGTCCGGGATGCCCGCTGGGGTCGGGTCGAGGAGACGATCGGCGAGGATCCCTACCTGGTCGGCACCATCGCGTCGGCCTACGTGCGCGGCCTGGAGTCCAGCGGTGTCGTGGCGACGCTCAAGCACTTCGTCGGCTACTCGGCCTCCCGCGCCGGGCGCAACCTCGCGCCCGTCTCCATGGGGGTTCGTGAGCGGGCCGACGTCATGCTCGCGCCGTTCGAGATGGTCATCCGTGAGGCCGGTCCGCGTTCGGTGATGAACGCCTACACGGACACCGACGGCGTCCCCACCGCCGCCGACGAGAGCCTGCTCACCGGACTGTTGCGTGATGAGTGGGGCTTCGAGGGCACGGTTGTCGCCGACTACTTCGCAGTCGCGTTCCTCAAGCTGCTGCACTCCACGTCGGGCACGTGGTCCGAGGCCGCCGTCGCTGCCCTCACCGCCGGCATCGACGTGGAGTTGCCGACCGTGCACACCTACGGCCAGCCGCTGCTCGATGCCGTGGCATCCGGTCTCATCGCCGAGGGCACGATCGACCGCAGCCTGCGGCGGGTGCTGCTGCAGAAGGCGGAGCTGGGCCTGCTTGACCAGTCGTGGTCGGCGATCCCCCCGGTGCTGGTGGGCAAGGACCTTGGCGATATCGAGGGTCTCCGCGGCACCGTCGACCTCGACCCCGCCGACAACCGCGCACTGGCCGCGCAAATCGCGGAGGAGTCCGTGGTGCTTCTGCGCAACGACGGGCTGCTGCCGCTGGCATCCGTGGGTCGCATCGCTGTGATCGGACCGACCAGCGACGACCCCTATGCGGTGCTCGGCTGCTACTCGTTCCCCGCGCACATCGGCGTGCAGTACCCGGGCACGGAGATCGGCATCGAGCTGCCCACACTGCTCGAGTCGGTGACCCGCGAGTTCCCCTCCGCGACGATCGTGCACGAACTCGGCACGTCGATCGACGGGGGCGAGACCAACGGAATCGAGGCTGCCGTGGCTGCTGCCCGCTCAGCGGACGTCACGGTACTCGCGCTCGGCGACCGCGCCGGCCTGTTCGGGCGCGGCACCAGCGGCGAGGGATGCGACGTCGAATCCCTCGATCTGCCGGGCGCCCAGCGCGACCTCCTGGACGCGCTCCTCGATGCGGGAGTGCCCCTGATCGTGACCCTTCTCGCCGGCCGACCGTACGCGCTCGGTTCTGCTCCCGACCGGGCCGGCGCGATCGTGCAGACCTTCTTCCCGGGCGAGGAGGGCACCGCGGCGCTCGCGGGAGTCCTGAGCGGGCGGGTCAACCCCAGCGGCAGGCTTCCGGTGAGCGTCCCGGCAACTCCCGGGGCCCAGCCATCCACCTACCTCGCCTCCCCGCTCGCCCGCGCGAGCACCGTCTCGAACATCGACCCCTCGGCCGCCTACCCGTTCGGTGCCGGCATCGGCTACTCGAGCTTCAGCTGGGAGCCGGACGGCGACGCGGTCACGGAGATCTCCACCCGCGAGACGGCCACCATCGGGTTGACCGTGACCAACACGAGCGATCGGGCCGGATGCGAGGTGGTGCAGCTCTATGTGCACGATCCGGTCGCGTCCGTGGTGCGTCCGGTACAGCGTCTGGTGGGATACACCAAGCTCGCGCTGGAGCCCGGCCAGACGGCGCGCATCCGGGTCGAGGTCTGCGCCGAGCTGGCCAGCTTCACCGGTCGGTCCGGCGATCGCATCGTCGAGCCGGGGGAGCTGGTCTTCGGGTTCGGGCATTCGAGTGCAGACATCCCCATCACGGCGACCGTGGTCGTGACCGGTGAGCCACGCGTCGTCGGGTTCGATCGGGTGCTGCATCCGGAATGGCACGTCGGCTAGTCGGCGCATCCGGGCGAGGCTGGCAGGGCTGCGCCGCCGCTCGCGCCGCCTCACTCTCTACGATGAGCACGTGAGCGAATCGAGAACCCCGACGCCACCGCCCCGTCGACCCGCCTTGCTTGCGGGCATTGCCGCCCTGATCCTCGTCATCGGGATCGGCGTGATTGTGACGGTGCGGGCCAGTCCATTCGAGTTCGACACCGAATGGATGGAGGAGGTGATCGAGCACCGCGGCGAAATCTGGCTGGTTCCCTCGCTCGTCATGAACTTCCTCGGAGGCGGCTGGTTCGGCACGCTCCTGGTTCCCATCGCCGTGACGGTGCTGCTCATGGCGTTGAGGCGGCCCTGGTCGGCTCTGTACTTCCTGGTCGCCTCGGCGACGAGCGCGGTTCTCGTGCAGGTGCTCAAAGTGACCTTCGGGCGAGCTCGGCCCAGCGACATCCTGGTGCACGTCGATCCGGGATCGTTCCCCTCTGGCCACGTAGCCAACGCCGCGACCGTCGCGGTCGCCATCGCGTTCATCGTCGGACGGGCCTGGGTGTGGGTCGCGGGGGCCGTGTACGTGCTCGTGATGGCGCTCAGTCGCACCTACCTCGGCGCCCACTGGGTCAGCGACACGGTGGGCGGCGCGCTTCTCGGTGCTGCCGTTTCGGTGCTTCTCTTCGCCGCTTTCGCGCCGCGTCTTGGGGATGATTCGTGGCGGCGAGCGTCGAGTCCCGATAGCGTCGAGCCATGAGAATCCTCCTTGTTGGCGCCGGCGGCGTCGGCGACGCCATCGCGAAGATCGCGGCCCGTCGCGACTTCTTCGAGACCATGATCGTCAGTGACTACGACCTGTCCCGTGCCGAGCGCACCATCGCGTGGATCGAGGCGAAGCACGGCACTCAGGGCGGCAGATTCGTCGCCGCGCAGATCGATGCGTCGAACCCCGACAGCGTGGCATCCGTAGCCCGGGAGCACGGCGCAACCCACGTCATGAACGCCGTCGAGCCCAAGTTCGTGCCCACCATCTTCGCGGGGGCGCTCGCCGCCGGGGCCGACTACCTCGACATGGCCATGAGCCTGTCGGAGCCGCATCCGACCAACCCTCACGAGGAGACCGGCGTCAAGCTCGGCGACGACCAGTTCGCTCAGGCGCCCGACTGGGAGACCGCCGGTCGCCTCGCGCTCGTGGGGATGGGTGTCGAACCCGGACTCAGCGACGTGTTCGCGCGCTACGCGGCTGATCACCTGTTCAGCGAGATCGACGAGCTGGGCACCCGCGACGGCGCGAATCTTGTGGTGCGCGACGAAGCGGGCAACGAGATCTTCGCCCCGAGCTTCTCGATCTGGACAACAATCGAGGAGTGCCTGAACCCACCCGTGATCTGGGAGAAGGACCGCGGCTGGTATACGACGCCGCCGTTCAGCGAGCCGGAGGTCTTCGAGTTTCCCGAGGGCATCGGCCCGGTCGAGTGCGTCAACGTCGAGCACGAGGAAGTGCTGCTCATGCCCCGCTGGGTCGACGCCAAGCGCGTCACCTTCAAGTACGGGTTGGGCAACGAGTTCATCGGAATCCTCAAGACCCTGCACCAGCTCGGCCTAGACAAGACGGAGCCGCTCAAGGTGCGCTCGGCCAACGGACCCGTGATGGTCGCCCCGCGTGACGTCGTCGCAGCCGGTCTGCCCGACCCCGCAACTCTCGGACCGCGGATGACCGGCAAGACCTGCGCCGGCCTCTGGGTCACCGGCACGGGCGTCGACGGAAAAGCACGTGAGGTGTACCTGTACCACGTGAGCGACAACGAGTGGACGATGGCCGTGTACGAGAGCCAGTGCGTCGTCTGGCAGACCGCGCTCAACCCGGTCATCGCGCTCGAGCTGCTGTCCACCGGCGCATGGACCGGCACCGGCGTGCTCGGGCCGGAGGCGTTCGACGCGAAACCGTTCCTCGACCTCATGGCCCTCCCGGTCGCCGAGGGCGGCTACGGTCAGGCCTGGGGGCTGCGCGAGGGGTGAGTGCACCGGTGATCGAGGGGTCGCACCGGTGATCGAGCCTGTCGAGATCCGGCTCTACCGCCCAGCTGACCGAGCCGACGTCTACAACGTGTGCGTGCGCACGGCCGCTGCCGGTGGGGATGCCACGGGCATCTACTCCAGCGATGACCTCATGCCCGACGTGTTCGCCGGCCCCTACCTCGCGTTCCAACCCGATCTCGCGTTCGTGGTCGACGTCGGCGACCGGGTCGCCGGCTACGTGATCGCGGCAGCCGATACCCGCGCATTCGTGGAGCGGGTGCGCCAGGAGTGGGTGCCGACTTTCGCATCCAAGTACCCCGAACCTTCTCCCACCGACGCTCCGATCGTCGCGATGGGGGTCGATCCGGAGCGGATGCTCGTGCCTGAGGTCGACGAATACCCTGCGCACCTGCACATCGACCTGCTCCCTGAGCTACAGGGGCAGGGGTGCGGACGCGCGCTGATCGACACGCTGCGGGCCGAGTTGGCGCGCCGTGGCATCCCGGGCCTGCATCTGACCATGGACCCAGCCAACCTCCCCGCCCGCGCGTTCTACGACCGGCTGGGCTTCGTCGAACTACCCTCGGGAGCCCTCGGCATCTCGACCGCCTGAGTCCCTCCGCGGTGCTTGCCCATCTGCGCATCGTGTCGATAACTCCTGCAGATTGCCGGTGACAGGGCGTCGTAACCCGAGACTTGGGCGCTCGCTCGGGCCGACGACGCCGTGCAGCAGGAGTTATCAACGAGACGGCATCAATACACTGGCTGCATGACGGATGCCGCAGCACAAGTAGAGGCCGCCAAGAAGGCCCTGGCCGAGGCCGAGGCGGCCCTCGCGGCCGCAACCGCGGCGGCGGCCGCAGCTAGGCCGGCGGTGGTCGAGCCTGTCGAGACCCCCTCCGTAGCAGACAAGACCAGCTCGACCGACGGCCCCCTGACCGCCGACGAGGTCGCGAGCATCCGCGCCGGCTACGCCTTCGACGGCCCCGCGCTGGAGATGGGAGCGCTGGTCAACGGCGGTCCGCTTCCCGACGTGCCCGTGCGCATCCCGATCGCCATGGTCAACCGCCACGGTCTGGTCGCCGGCGCGACCGGAACCGGCAAGACGAAGACCCTGCAGGTGCTCGCCGAGCAGCTCTCCGCCAACGGAGTGCCGGTCTTCGCTGCCGACATCAAGGGCGACCTGTCGGGCATCGCGAGCCCGGGGGAGTCCAACGACAAGCTTCTCGAGCGCACCAGGTCGATCGGTCAGGACTGGAAGGCCATCGCGAGCCCTACGGAGTACTACACGCTCGGCGGCGAGGGCATCGGGGTTCCCATCCGCGCGACCGTGTCGAGCTTCGGCCCGCTCCTGCTGTCGAAGGTGCTGGGACTCAACCCGACGCAGGAGTCCAGCCTCGGACTGGTCTTCCACTACGCCGACCAGGCCGGCTTGCCGCTCGTGGATCTCAGCGACCTGCGCGCCGTGCTCCAGTGGCTGGTCAGCGACGAGGGTAAACCCGAGCTGAAGAGCCTCGGCGGCCTCAGCGGTGCGACGGCGGGCGTCATCCTGAGAGAGCTGATCTCGTTCGCGGACCAGGGTGCCGACGTCTTCTTCGGGGAACCCGAGATCGACACGGCGCTGTTCCTGCGCACCAACGATCAGGGCAAGGGCATCGTGAGCCTGCTCGAGATCCCGGGAGTTCAGGACAAGCCCGCGCTCTTCTCGACCTTCCTCATGTGGCTGCTGGCCGACCTGTTCAACGACCTGCCCGAGGTCGGCGACATCGACAAGCCGAAGCTGGTGTTCTTCTTCGACGAGGCGCACCTGCTCTTCAACGGAGCATCCAAGGACTTCATCGACTCGATCACCCAGACGATTCGGCTGATCCGATCGAAGGGTGTCGGCATCTTCTTCGTCACCCAGACGCCCAAGGATGTGCCCGCCGACGTGCTCGCCCAGATCGGGTCGCGCGTGCAGCACCAGTTGCGCGCCCACACGCCCGACGATGCGAAGGCACTGAAGGCCACGGTATCGACCTACCCCACCTCGGGCTACGACCTGAAGCAGGTGCTCACTGAACTCGCGATCGGCGAGGCGATCATCACGGTGATGAACGAGAAGGGTGCGCCATCTCCCGTGGCGTGGACGCGTCTGCGAGCCCCGCAGGGGTCGATGGCGCCGACCCCCGCCGATCGGATGCAGGCGACGGTCGACGCGTCGCCGCTCTACGGCACCTACGGCACGGTCGTCGATCGTGACTCCGCGCGCGAGATCCTCGCGGTCAAGATGAACGCTGCGGCCGAAGCGGATGCCCGCCGCGAGGCCGACAAGGTGGCCGCTGCCCAGGCGCGCGAGGCGGCGAAGGTCAAGGCGGACTACGATCGGGCAGTGCGCGAGATGGAGCGCTCATCCAAGCCCAAGACCACCACCCGCACGACCACACGCACGACCCGTCAGGACGACAACCCGATCGGTGACTTCCTCGGTTCGCGCGGGGGTCAGACCGTGGTGCGGGAAGTGCTGCGGGGGATCTTCTCCACCCTCAAGCGCAAGTAGCGTGGGTCAGCGCACTCCCGCGAGGAACAGGAATCCCATGACCAGCCCCGCCACGACGACGATCGCGGCGGTGAAGACGAGGGCGGCGAGCACCGGGTGCCGTTCGAAGCCGTAGAGCAGTTGCGGGAAGTCGCGGCGCAGCTCCCGGGTCGTGACGGCGTCATCGAACTCGGTTGCCGGTAGGTCGAGCGTCGTGCGCACCAATTCCATGTTCTCGCGGCTCCAGAACTGACCGCGCATCCTCACCAGCCCCTTGCCGTCCTCGTCGCACACGAAGAGTTGTGTCGTGGTCTCCGCGCTCGATGCGGTCTGGGTTTCGGCGATCACGATCGAACCGAGTTGCTCGCGGGAGAACGTGGTCTTCCTGCCGAAGAATCCGCGTTCGGAGATCGCCTCGGGGCTCACCCAGATCGCGACCCCGAAGTAGCCCCACGCGGCCAGCACCACCATTAGGGTGACGATGACCTGGAGCACGAACACCGCAAGCCAGTGCCCGTTGTTGAGAGTGATCACGTAGAGCACGACGAACACCGGCGCCATGAACAGGATCACCGCAATGATTCCCTCCCGAAAGAGGTGGCTGTGCGGCCGCAAGCGCTTCACGCCGGTCACAGGCTCCAGACGCTCGGCACGCCGATCGCCGCCATCAACCACGTGACAGCAAGATAGGCGAATCCGAACGCGAGCACGATGCCCACGATGCCGAGCCACAGTTTGCCCTCGTACCAATAGGCGGTGCCGGGACGCAGGGCGTAGAACTCCTTCAACGTCATCGGCTGGGTCTCCACGGTCAACGGAGCCCCGATCGCCTCGGCGATGCGCAGCATGTCATCGCGGGACCAGAAGGTGCCGCGCATCCGCATCAGCCGGCCGCCCTTCGCATCGAGCACCAGAAGCTGCGGCAGCAACTCGGCCGAGTTCGAAGTGTGAGTGTCAACAAGGTAGCTGGATGCGACATCCGCTCGGTTGAGCGTGCTGCGCACGAACAGCGCCTGCTTGGTGACCGTGGTCGAGGTCACCTCGACGTAGGCGCCGAAGTGGCGCACCGCGATGAGCGCGAAGAGACCGATGTAGATCGCCTGAACGACGAGGACGCGCAGCCAGTTGCCCTGAGCAATCGACAGCCAGTACAGCACGCCGAACAGGGGGATACCCGCGGCGACGGCCGCGTAGATCGTGTTTCGAAGCACCGAGCCGCGCGCAGCGACCCGGATGGTCGTGCTGGCCATCTGGCTTGCGTCGACCACTGTGCCCCCACGGTATAAGAAACGTGAATCAGTATCTGGTGCGTCAGCGGAGAATGGGGGATTCGAACCCCCGAGGGCTTTCACCCAACACGCTTTCCAAGCGTGCGCCATAGGCCACTAGGCGAATTCTCCTGGCGAGCACCCCGCAGCTTCGCGGAATGCCTCATGGAATCATAGCCGGTCGAAGCGCTCCCGCCCGTCGCGGGATAGAATCGTTGATGGCTCCTCGCGTGGCGCCATCCAGGCCAACTCCCCCAGGACGGAAACGTAGCAAGGGTAACCGGGCTCTGGCGGGTGCGCGAGGGGTCTTCCTTTTTTACTTTTCGGGCAAGCAGCGTGTTACCCGCGGCTGCGATGCATCACGAGGGTCGCTGCGCCCGATGCCTCGCGGTGCTCGGCGGTGTAAGAGACTTCCCGAGGTGGCTGAGTGCACCACATCTGTTCAGATTCCCCCTCCCCCCTCAATCCCCCGTCCCGCGTGACTTAAGTCCTTCGTGCGGGTGACGTTCGCGCGCCTAGGGTGGGAACGTGGCGAAGAGCATCTACCTGGCGTCGGCCGAGGGACATTCCGGCAAGTCGTCAGTCGCGCTCGGTGTGCTCGACACCCTCCTGCGCTCGACGCCCCGGGTCGGGGTGTTCCGCCCGGTGACGAGGTCGACGGCCGAGCCCGACTTCGTTCTCGAGCTGCTGCTCTCCCGAGACGGTGTCACTCTCGACTACGACGAGTGCGTCGGGGTCTCCTACGAGGAGGTGCACGAGAATCCGGATGCCGCCCTCTCGCGCATCGTCGATCGCTTCAAGTCGGTCGAGCGCAAGTGCGACGCCGTCGTCATCGTCGGGTCGGACTACACGGATGTGGCCACCCCGACCGAACTCGCCTTCAACGCCCGCGTCGCGGCCAACCTGGGCGCGCCGGTGCTGCTGGTGCTCGCCGGCCGCGAACCCGACGAGTCCCGGGCGCGCACGGCCGACGAACTCAAGCAGGTCGCCGAACTCGCGCTGCCCGAACTCGCCGACGCGCACGCCAGCCTCCTCGCGATCGTGGCGAATCGGGTCGAGCCGGAGCTGCTCGACGCGGTGGCGGATGCCGTGGCATCCGTGTCGGGGGTGCCCGCGTGGGCGATACCCGAGGATCCGTATCTGGTCGCACCCACCATGAGCGCCGTCATGGGCGCGGTCGACGGTCGCCTGCTGAAGGGTGACGAGGCGCTTCTGGCGCGCGAAGTGCTCGGGATCGTGATCGCGGGAATGTCGATGGAGAACGTGCTTCCGCGCATCATGGAGGGCGCCCTCGTGGTGATCGCGGGTGACCGCAGCGAGATGCTGCTCGCAGCCCTCACCGCGCACGCGTCGGGCACGTTCCCGTCGCTGGCGGGCATCGTGCTCAACGGCGGATTCGAACTCTCGCCCATCATCGACCGACTCATCGCCGGGCTCGACGAGACCCTGCCGATCGTGACCACCGACTTCGGCACCTACGAGACAGCGCAGCGGATCGTGCAGACCCGCGGCCGCCTCACCGCCACCGCCCAGCGCAAGATCGACACCGCTCTCGCCCTGTTCGACAAGCACGTCGACGCCGAGCTGCTGCTGCGCGAACTCGGCGCGGGGGAGTCGTCGGCCGTCACTCCGCTCATGTTCGAGTACGGGCTGCTCGAGCGGGCGCGCTCGGTGCCGACGCGCATCGTGCTTCCCGAGGGCGGCGACGACCGCATCCTCCAGGCGGCGGCCACCCTGCTGAGCCGCGCTGTCGTCGACATCACGATCCTCGGCGACGAGCAGGAGATCCGTGCCCGAGCGAGCGGTCTGGGGGTCGACGTCTCCGCAGCCCAGGTGCTGAGCCCGTTCGACCCCGAGCTTCACGAGAAGTTCGCCGCCGAGTACGCGAGGCTGCGCGCCCACAAGGGCATGACGATCGAGGCCGCGCGCGACATCGTCACGGACGTCTCGTACTTCGGCACGATGATGGTGCACTTCGGCCTGGCCGACGGCATGGTCTCCGGCGCGGCGCACACGACCGCACACACGATCAAGCCCGCGCTCGAGTTCATCAAGACCACCGACGGCGTCTCCATCGTCTCGAGCGTCTTCTTCATGGCCCTCGAGGACCGGGTGCTCGTCTACGGGGACTGCGCCGTCGTGCCCGACCCGACAGCCCCGCAGCTCGCCGACATCGCCATCTCGGCGTCGCAGACCGCGCGCCAGTTCGGTATCGAGCCGCGCGTCGCGATGCTGTCGTACTCGACGGGCGAGTCCGGCACGGGGGCTGACGTCGACAAGGTGCGTGAGGCGACTGCGATTGTCCGCGAGCGGATGCCCGACCTCCCCCTCGACGGCCCGATCCAGTACGACGCCGCAGCCGACGTGGCCGTCGCCAAGGCGAAGCTGCCGGACTCGCAGGTCGCCGGCCGCGCGACGGTGTTCATCTTCCCCGACCTCAACACCGGCAACAACACCTACAAGGCCGTGCAGCGCAGCTCGGGTGCCGTCGCGATCGGACCGGTGCTGCAGGGCCTCCGCAAGCCCGTCAACGACCTGTCGCGCGGAGCGCTCGTGCGCGACATCGTGAACACCGTTGCGATCACGGCGATCCAGGCACAGTCGGTGGTCGAGCCGCCTGCGGTGGTCGAGCCCGTCGAGACCCCCGCGGAGAACTCGTGACCCTCGCCTTCGTCGTCAACTCGGGCTCGTCGTCGATCAAGTGGGAGCTGCTCGAGGTCGAGTCCGGTGAGTCCGTTCGCCGCGGAATCGTCGAGCGCATCGGCGAAGCCGGTGGCGACGCGGCCGACCACCGGCAGGCGATGACCTCCATCATCGGGATGCTGGGCGACGAGCATCCGGTCGTCATCGGCCATCGCGTGGTGCACGGTGGCGACTTGTTCTCCGCGGCAACCGTCGTGACACCCGAGGTCGAGGCGGCGATCGACAAACTGTCGGCCCTCGCGCCGCTGCACAACCCGCCCAACCTCGCCGGCATCCGGGCCGCGCGGGTGGCATTCCCCGGCATCCCCAATGTCGCCGTGTTCGACACCGCCTTCCACCAGAGCCTCGCGCCGGCGGCCTACACCTACGCGATCGACGCACGGGTCGCGGCCGAGCACTCTGTGCGGCGCTACGGCTTCCACGGCACGTCGTACCAGTACGTCTCGCGGCGGGCGGCCGAGGTGATCGGGCGACCGCTCGATGAGCTGCGACTCATCGTCTTCCATCTCGGCAACGGTGCATCGGCGTGCGCGATCGCCGGCGGCAGGTCGGTAGACACCTCCATGGGGATGACGCCGCTCGAAGGTCTCGTCATGGGAACCCGATCCGGCGATCTCGACCCTGGCGTGCTGTTCCACCTCGCGCGGGAGGCGGGACTGACCACGCCCGAACTCGACACCCTGCTCAACCGGCGCAGCGGCATCCTCGGGCTCAGCGGGCACGGAGACATGCGCGACCTGGTCGACACCATGAAGGCGGGGGATGCCGCGTCCCGTCTCGCCTTCGACGTCTACGTGCACCGGCTGCGCCACTACCTCGGCGCCTACCTCGCCCAGCTCGGCGGCGTCGATGCGATCGTGTTCACCGCGGGGGTCGGCGAGAACAGTCCCGACGTTCGGGCGGGGGCGCTCGCCGGGCTCGGGGGCCTGGGCATCCACCTGGATGCCGCGCGCAACGCATCGCGCTCGCCGGAGCCGCGCCGCATCAGCACCGACGACTCGCCTGTGGCACTGCTCGTCGTGCCCACCAACGAGGAACTGGAGATCGCCCGCCAGTCGCTCGCCGCGCTGGCTGGTTGAGTGGCGCGCAGCGCGTATCGAAACCCGGCCCCAGCGTCGCTGGCGGCAGCTACTCTTGACACGTGGTTGCCGCCCTGTACCGCCGTTATCGGCCAGAGACGTTCGCCGAGCTCATCGGCCAGTCGCAGGTGACCGATCCGCTGCGCACCGCGCTTCGCACCGATCGCGTCAACCACGCGTATCTGTTCAGCGGTCCGCGCGGGTGCGGCAAGACCACGAGCGCGCGCATCCTCGCCCGCTGTCTGAACTGCGCCGAGGGTCCGACTGACACCCCGTGCGGGGTCTGCCCGAGCTGCGTCGAGTTGTCGCGCGACGGCGGGGGCTCGCTCGACGTCGTCGAGATCGACGCCGCCAGCCACAACGGCGTGGATGACGCCCGCGACCTGCGTGAGCGCGCCGTCTTCGCTCCCGCCCGCGATCGCTTCAAGATCTTCATCCTCGACGAGGCGCACATGGTCACGCCGCAGGGCTTCAACGCGCTGCTAAAGATCGTCGAGGAGCCGCCGGAGCATGTGAAGTTCATCTTCGCCACGACCGAGCCCGAGAAGGTCATCGGTACGATCCGGTCGCGCACCCACCACTATCCGTTCCGGCTGGTGCCGCCCGCCCAGATGCTCGACTACGTGCAGACGCTCTGCGACAGCGAGAAGGTCACCGTGGAGCCCGGCGTGCTGCCGCTCGTCGTGCGCGCCGGCGGCGGCTCGGTTCGCGACACCCTCTCGCTGCTCGACCAGCTGATGGCTGGCTCCGAGGGTGACGTCGTCGACTACGAGCGGGCAGTCGCCTTGCTCGGCTACACCCACGGCGCGCTGCTCGACGAGGTCGTCGACGCGCTCGGTGCACGGGATGCCGCTGCGGCGTTCGGCTCGGTCGATCGCGTCATCCAGACCGGCCAGGATCCCCGTCGCTTCGTCGAGGACCTGCTCGAGCGCCTCCGCGACCTCATCATCGTGGCCGCCACCTCGGGCAACGCCCAGGCCGTGCTGCGCGGCGTGCCGCAGGATCAGCTCGACCGCATGATCCAGCAAGCCACCACCTTCGGCACCGCCGAGCTGTCGCGAGCGGCCGACGTCGTCAACGCCGCGCTCAGCGAGATGACGGGCGCGACCTCGCCGCGGCTGCACCTCGAGCTCATGGTCGCGCGCATGCTCGTGCCGTCGAGCGACGACACCGAACGCGGTGCTCTGGCCCGCGTCGAGCGTCTTGAGCGGCGCATCGGTGTCGAGCAGGATGCCGCGGCTCCCGCCGCCCGCGTAACGCCCGCGAGACCGGCGGTCGAGCTCGTCGAGACCCCGCCAGCGAAGGCTCCGCCCGGGAAGACCCCCGAGGCAGCGATCCCTGAAGTCTCGACAAGCTCGACCACCGAACGTCCGGCCGCCGAGGCGACGGTCTCGACAAGCTCGACCACCGCAAGCTCGACCACCGGAAGCTCGACCACCGACAGCTCGACCACCGACAGCCCGACCACCGCACCCGTCGCCGCGAAGGCCGCGGGCGAGGTCACCCTCGAGCAGCTGCGCAACGCCTGGCCCGAGGTGCTCGAGTCCGTGCAGAAGACGAAGATGAGCGCGTGGGCCGTCGTCTACACGGCAACGGCCCGCGCCCTTGACGGCGATGTGCTGACCCTGAGCTTCGTGAGCCAGGCCGACGTGGATAGTTTCAAGCAGCCGCAAGGTTCCGGCGAGGGCGTGAGCGAAGTTCTGCGTCGAGCGATCGTCGAGGTGCTCGGCCTGCGGGTGAAGTTCATCGCGAAGGCCGATGCGTCGGCCGAACCGCCCGCCGCGGCGCCGACCACGAGTGTGACCCCGCCCGTATCCGAGAAGGATGCGCAGGGCTGGGCGGTTGCCGAGATCCCCGGCGCCGAGCCGCCAGCGCCCGCACCCGCGGCGAAGGCTTCGGCGGCGTCATCCGAGCCCGCGAAGCCTGCCGACAAGGCTCGCTACGGTGAGTCGGTAGTGCGTGAGCTTCTCGGTGCGAGCTTCATCGAGGAGCAGGACGTCGCTCCCCGCGTCGTGCCGCGGCCGGCGGACGGCTGATGTACGACGGAATCGTCCAGGAGCTCATCGACGAGCTCGGCCGCCTGCCCGGCATCGGCCCGAAGTCGGCTCAGCGCATCGCCTTCCACATCCTGCAGACGGAGAGCTTCGACGTCACCCGGTTGTCCGAAGTGCTGCGCGATGTGCGCGACAAGGTGCGCTTCTGCGACATCTGCGGCAACGTGACCGAGGAGCAGACCTGTTCGATCTGCCGTGACCCGCGGCGTTCGGCGGCCACCATCTGCGTGGTCGAGGAGGCGAAGGATGTCGTCGCCATCGAGCGCACCCGCGAGTTCAAGGGCCTGTACCACGTGCTCGGCGGCGCGATCAGTCCGATCGACGGCATCGGCCCCGACGACCTGCGCATCCGCCAGCTGCTGACCCGCCTCAATGACGGCACGGTCACAGAGGTGATCATCGCGACCGACCCGAACCTCGAGGGTGAGGCGACAGCGACCTACCTCACGCGACTGCTCGTGCAGCCCGGGCTCCGGGTCACCCGCCTCGCGTCGGGCCTGCCAGTGGGCGGCGACCTCGAGTACGCCGACGAGGTTACTCTGGGCCGCGCCTTCGAGGGCCGACGGCTCGTCGAGAACTAGCGCAGCACCTCGACGAGGGCCACCCACGAGAAGATCACGGCGGCCACGATGGCCAGCACGCAGCCGGCGGCCACGGCGTAGAGGCCTCCGGGCATCCCGAGCAGCAGCATCACGCTGCCGACGCTGAAGCCGGCCAGTGGCACAATTCCCACGAGCGACTTGGCGAGGTGCTCAGAGGTCGTCCGGCCGTCGCGACCCAGCGCGACCATCGCGTGCACCTGCAGCACCCAGGCCACGATCGTCGCGAGCGCGATCTCCAGCCCGAGCACCCAGAGCGGCTGACTGGGGATCAGTCCCGACGCGGTGGCGACGAGGCCTAGCAGGAGGGTCGAGATCGCGCTGGCGGCCCGGGCGGTCAGGGTGGGGGCCTTCACGATCTCGCCCACGTTGACCGAGAGGGCCACAATGAGCAGTCCCGCGAGGGCCGCGGTGGCACCGGCCACGGCGACGTTGAAGTCCGTCCATGCCTCGAGCGTCATGCACAACAGGGTAGCGCCAGCGAGCACCTAGAATTGGTGGTCGGGCCAAGCCCGAATTCCCCAGTTCCAGGAGCCACACGTGAGCTTGATCGTCCAGAAGTTCGGCGGTTCGTCGGTCGCCGACGCCGAGAGCATCAAGCGTGTCGCGAAGCGCATCGTGGAGACGCGCAAGGCGGGCAACGACGTCGTCGTTGCGGTCAGCGCGATGGGCGACACGACCGATGAGCTCATCGACCTCGCGCACGAGGTGACCCCGATGCCCGACCCCCGCGAGATGGACATGCTGCTCACCACCGGCGAGCGCATCTCCATGGCTCTGCTGGCCATGGCGATCAAGAGCATGGGCGTCGACGCGCGCTCATACACCGGCAGCCAGGCCGGCATGATCACGGATGCCCGCCACGGCTCCGCCCGCATCGTCGATGTCACCCCGACTCGCCTGCGCGAGGCTCTCGATGAGGGCGCGATCGTCATCGTCGCAGGGTTCCAGGGTTTCAACCGCGACACCAAGGACATCACGACTCTCGGCCGCGGCGGATCGGACACGACCGCCGTCGCCCTGGCTGCCGCCCTCGGTGCTGATGTCTGCGAGATCTACACCGACGTCGACGGCATCTTCACTGCTGACCCGCGCGTGGTTCCCCGCGCACACAAGATCGATCGCGTCACCAGCGAGGAGATGCTGGAGCTCGCGGCGGCGGGTGCGAAGGTGCTGTACATCCGCGCGGTCGAGTACGCCCGCCGGCACGGGGTGACGCTGCACGTGCGGTCATCCTTCAACAACAACGAAGGCACCTGGGTCGTTGACTCGTACGACACTGACGAAGGAGTAGCCGTGGAAGAACCGATCATCACGGGCGTTGCGGGCGACCTGAACGAAGCGAAGATCACCGTCGTGGGTGTTCCCGACGTGCCAGGCAAGGCGGCGGAGATCTTCACGGTCGTGGCCTCGACCGGCGCCAACATCGACATGATCGTGCAGAACGTGTCTGCCGCATCCACCGGGCTCACCGACATCTCGTTCACGCTGCCGAAGGTCGAGGGCGAGAAGGTGCTCACCGCCCTAAGGGCGGGTCAGGAGTCGGCCGGGTTCCAGTCGCTGCAGTACGACGACCAGATCGGCAAGCTCGCCGTGGTGGGCGCCGGGATGCGCACGAGTGCCGGTGTTTCGGCGCAACTGTTCCGCGCACTCTCCGATGCGGGCATCAACATCGAGATGATCTCGACGAGCGAGATCCGCATCTCGGTTGTGACGCGCGCCGACATGCTCAACGAGGCGATGCGGGTCGTGCACACCGCGTTCGGCCTCGATGGTGAGACCGAGGCGGTCGTGCACGGCGGCACCGGGCGCTGACGCCTTCGCCGGTTGAGTAGCGGCGAAGCCGCGTATCGAAACCGCGGTGTGGCAGCATGTCAACGGCTGCTGACGGCTCACTCCGCCGAGCCTGCGCCGTGAGCATGCCACAATTGTTCCCATGAGTAACGGTGTGAGAATCGGCGTCGTGGGCGCCACCGGTCAAGTGGGCGCCGTCGTGCGTCGTCTCCTGGAGGAGCGGGACTTCCCGGTCGAGGAGATCCGATTCTTCGCGTCAGAGCGCAGCGCCGGCACGACCCTGCCCTTCAAGGGTGAGGAGATCCTCGTCGAGGATGCGGCGACCGCAGACCCGGCCGGCCTCGACATCGCGATCTTCTCCGCGGGAGCCACCACCAGCAAGGCGCAGGCGCCGCGGTTCGCCGAGGCGGGCGTGCTCGTCATCGACAACTCGTCCGGCTGGCGCATGGACCCGGATGTTCCCCTGGTCGTCAGCGAGGTCAACCCCCACGCGATCAAGGATGCCCGCAAGGGCATCATCGCCAACCCCAACTGCACGACGATGGCCGCGATGCCCGTGCTCAAGGTCCTCGACGCCGAGGCGGGACTCCAGCGTCTGATCGTCAGCACCTACCAGGCAGTCTCCGGCGCAGGTCTCGCGGGCGGCGAGGAGCTGCTCGAGCAGGCCAAGGCCGCCGTCGCGCAGGACGCGATCGAGCTCGTGCACGACGGCTCGGCCGTCATCATGCCGACCCCGTCGAAGTTCCCGAAGAACATCGCCTTCAACGTGGTGCCGTTCGCGGGCAACCTCGTCGACGACGGCCTCGGCGAAACCGACGAGGAGAAGAAGCTGCGCAACGAGAGCCGCAAGATCCTCGAGCTGCCCGACCTGTTGGTCAGCGGCACCTGCGTGCGTGTTCCCGTCTTCACCGGGCACTCCCTGAGCATCAACGCGGAGTTCGCGAGGCCGTTGAGCCCGGAGCGTGCGCGCGAGCTGCTGGATGGTGCGGCCGGGGTTGTGCTCAGCGACATCCCGACCCCGCTGGAGGCCGCCGGCAATGACCCGAGCTACGTGGGTCGCATCCGTCAGGATGAGGGCGTGCCTGAGGGCCGCGGGCTTGCGCTGTTCATCAGCAACGACAACCTGCGCAAGGGCGCAGCCCTCAACGCCGTGCAGATCGCGGAGCTGGTGGCTGCCGACCTCGCCGCGGCGACGGCCTAGACCGAGCCGAACGGTGACGGGCGCCGAACACCGGGTATGCGCTCTCTCTTTCTGCTCGGCCTCGGGCTGGTACTCGCACTCGCCGGGTGCACTGCTGTGACACCGCCGGCTGACGACGACAACGCGACGCGCGTGGCCTTCTACGGCGACTCGTACACCCTCGGGACCGGCGCGAGCGACCCGTCACTGCGCTGGTCGTCGATCATCTGCGCGGAGCGCGGCTGGCAGGAGTTCAACCCGAGCGTCAATGGCCTCGGATTCGTCAACAACCGTGCGACTGACGGTGAGGGCGATCTCCCGGCGCTCGTCATCGCCAACGACCCCAGCATCGTATTCATCACCATGGGTCTGAACGACAACTTCAGCTACGACCGAGCTGCCAACCAGATCCGCTTGCGCATCACCGAGGACTTCACCCGGCTGGCGACCGCGCTTCCGGATGCCCGTTTCATCGTCGTCGAACCGTTCTGGTACACCGACCGGCGCCCCGAATCGGTGGAGGTCATCATCGGGTGGGTGCGGGATGCCGCCGCCGCGATCGGCGCCGACTACATCCCCGGAGCATCCCACTGGATCGAGGGGCACCCCGGGTGGATGGCCTCCGACGGTCTGCACCCCAACGATGCCGGTTACGCCGCTATGGCCACCCGCATGGATGCCGAGCTGACGAAACTGGGTCTGTAAACCAGCACTAAACTGTAGTGGTGAGTAAACCCGTGGATGTCGCCCTCATCGGCGGAGGCATCATGAGTGCAACCCTCGGAATGCTGCTCAAGCAGCTGGAGCCGAGCTGGGACATTCAGATCTACGAGCGTCTCGGCGATGTCGCCCTCGAGAGTTCGAACCCGTGGAACAACGCCGGCACCGGCCATTCGGCCCTGTGTGAGCTCAACTACACGCCCGAGCGAGCCGACGGCACGATCGACATCTCGAGCGCGGTGAAGGTCAACGAGCAGTTCCAGGTGTCCCGCCAGTTCTGGTCGCACCTCGTCGGTTCCGGCCAGCTGCCCGAGCCGTCTCAGTTCATCAACTCGACGCCGCACATGAGCTTCGTGTGGGGCGAGGCCAACGTCGAGTACCTGCGCAAGCGGTACGAGGCGCTCAAGGACCACCCGCTGTTCGCCGGCATGGAATTCTCGACGGATGCCCGCACCATCCGTTCCTGGACCCCGCTCATGGTCCCCGGGCGCAAGAAGTCGCAGCCGATCGCTGCGACGCGCATCGCTTCGGGCACCGACGTGGATTTCGGCGCGCTCACCCATCACCTCACCTCGAGTCTCATCGCGGGCGGCGCGGGTTTCACCACAGAGGTCAAGGTGACCAACCTCAGCCGGCAGCGCGACGGCCTGTGGAAGTTGAGCCTGCGTAGCGATCTCGGCGGAACGCCGCTTGCCCCGGTCACCGCGCGGTTCGTGTTCGTCGGTGCCGGTGGGTACGCGCTCGGCCTGCTGCAGAAGTCGGGTATCAAGGAGATTCGCGGATATGGCGGGTTCCCGGTGAGCGGCGAATTCCTGCGCACCGACAACCCCGACCTCGTCGCCCAGCACCGCACCAAGGTCTACGGCAAGGCTGCCGTGGGTTCACCCCCGATGTCGGTGCCGCACCTCGACCTGCGCGTCGTCGATGGCACGGGCAGCCTGATGTTCGGGCCGTATGCGGGCTTCAGCCCCAAGTTCCTCAAGACCGGCTCGGTCCTCGATCTGTTCGCCTCGATCCGCTGGCACAACATCGTGCCCATGGTTGCGGCCGGCCTGTCGAATCTGGGCCTCGTCAAGTACCTCATCGGACAGCTGGCCGCCCGCCAGTCCACGAAGTTCGCCGAACTGCAGCAGTTCGTGCCCAACGCCAAGCCCGAGGACTGGTACCGTATCACTGCCGGCCAGCGCGTGCAGGTGATCAAGAAGGACAAGAAGAAGCTCGGTGTGCTGCAGTTCGGCACCGAGGTCGTGGCCGCCGCCGACGGCAGCATCGCGGGCCTGCTCGGAGCATCACCCGGCGCATCCACCGCGGTGCCGATCATGGTGAGCCTGGTGGAGAAGTGCTTCCCCGACAGGATCGAAGCCTGGCGCCCGGCGCTGGTGGGCATGATCCCCAGCTACGGCAAGCACCTCTCCGACGAACCGAAGCTGGCCGAGAAGACGCTCGCGAGCACGGCGAAGGTGCTCGGCATCCACCCCTAGCGGTTGACAGACATTCGAACACATGTTCGACTGTCTGGATGAGGTGGAACGGTCAGCAGCTCGACTCCGAGCGCACTGATGCGCTCCCGGGTCTGGCGCGTCTGTCGAACCTGGTGCGGTCCGTGACGACTCCCGAGTTCGCCGGCGTGCGCTTTCACGAGGTGCTCGCCAAGAGCGCACTCAACCGCGTGCCCGGCGAGAGCGCGATGCCGTTCGGCTGGACCATCAACCCGTACCGCGGGTGCAGCCATGCTTGTGTCTATTGTCTGAGCGGTGAGACGCAAGTGCTTATGGCGGACGGGCGCCAGAAACCCCTGTGGGCGGTGCGGGTTGGCGACCGCGTTGTGGGCACCGAGCAACGTGGTCGCTACCGTCGATACATTGCGACGGACGTTCTCGCTCACTGGAGCACGAGGAAGCCGGCGTTTCGGATCGTGCTGGAGGACGGTACGACACTCGTGGCTAGCGGGGAGCACCGGTTCCTGACCGAGCGAGGGTGGAAACACGTCTCAGCCGGCGACGCGGGGCAGCGTCCGCATCTCACCCTCAATAACTCGCTCGTGGGGTTCGGGACCAGCGGTTTGGATGAGCGGGAAAACGCTGGCCTGCACTACGAGGAATTTCGCCGGGGGTATCTCGCCGGGATGATCCGCGGCGACGGCCATCTGGCGACGCACGACTACGTTCGCAGATCCGGACGCGCAGGCCGCATCACTCAATTCCGGCTTGCGCTCGCCGACAGCGAAGCATTGATGCGCACACGCACGTTCCTGGAGATCGAGGGAGTGACAACCGGACTCTTCGAGTTCTCCGGCGCCTCCGCTACTCGGCGAAGAATGGACGGGATTCGCGCGGCATCGAAGGCGTCCTACGACAGGATAACCGCCCTTATCGAGCTCCCCGGCGCTCCAAGCAGGGCGTGGCACCGCGGGTTTCTCTCGGGCATTTTCGACGCTGAAGGGAGCCACTCGCGGGGGATCCTAAGGATCTCGAACTCGGATGCGATCTTGCTCGAGACCACGCGTGAAGCGCTCGACGTGATGGGCATCGCACACGCGACCGATGGGCCGAACGCAATCGGGGTTAGTTCCGTTCGGGTCCTCGGCGGGCTCCCCGCCCGGCAGAAGTTCTTTCGTCTTGTCGAGCCTGCGATCACCAGAAAACTCTCGGTGGTCGGCAGTGCTGTCAAATCCAACGCCCGGCTCCGCGTCGTCTCCATCGAGGAAACTGGCTTCGACGAGGACATGTTCGACATCACGACCGGCACCGCCGACTTCATCGCCAATGGCGTGATTAGTCACAATTGCTTCGCCCGCAACACCCACACCTACCTCGATCTCGACGCGGGCAAGGACTTCGACAGCGAGGTGATCGTCAAGGTCAACGTCGCCGAGGTGCTGGCCAAGGAACTGGCGAGGCCGAGCTGGAGGCACGAGGCCGTTGCGCTGGGCACCAATACCGATCCCTATCAGCGCGCCGAGGGCCGGTACCGCCTCATGCCCGGCATCATCGCCGCGCTCGCCGAGAGCGGCACACCGCTGAGCATCCTGACCAAGGGCACGCTGCTGCGACGCGACCTGCCGCTGATCGTCGAAGCCGCCGGCGTGGTGCCCGTGCATCTCGCCATGTCGGTCGCGGTCTATGACGACGAACTTCAGCAGTCGATCGAGCCGGGCACCCCGAGCACCAGAGCGCGACTCGATACGGTGCGCGCGGCACGGGAGCATGGGCTGCACTGCTCCGTCTTCCTCATGCCGGTGTTGCCGTATCTGACCGACAGCGTCGAACACCTCGAGCGCGCGATCACCCAGGCGAGTGAGGCCGGGGCAAGCTCCCTGACCTACACCGCTCTGCATCTGCGTCCGGGAGCCCGCGAGTGGTACTTCGCTTGGCTCGAGCGCGAGCATCCCGAACTGGTGCAGCGCTACCGTGACCTGTATCGGGGCGGTTCATACGCCCCCAAGGCCTATCGGGAGTGGCTCGCGGCCCGGATGCGACCCCTGTTGCGCTCCCGCGGGCTTGGCACGCGACCCTCGGCAGAGCTGCGCGCGGCGGTGACTGGTGGCGGCCTGCTTGCCGCGGAACTACCCGCACGCCAGCCGACTCTGTTCTGAGCCGAATCGTGTCACCCTTGCGTGGGGTACAGCCGAACGGGGTTCGGGTGACATAATCGAAGTCGGGGAAATGAGGCCCACACGTTTTGTGGCCCTTGCGCTGAGGGGGCGGCACCAATGAGTCTGGATTCATCGGAGGACAGGTCGGCTCCGCGCGTGCGCTTGGCGATCCTCGATGACCACGAAGTTCTGCTCGATAGCCTCTCCAGCTGGATCGGCGCGAACGCGCCCGACTTCGACCTCGTGCTCAGTGCGAGCACCTGGCTTCAGCTGGTGCACAGCGACAACTTTCCTACCGACCTCGTATTCCTCGACTTCCAGCTGAAGGAGCCGGTGTCTATCGAAGCGCGCGTGCGCACGTGCCGCGCCGCAGGGGCGAAGGTCATCGTGCTCTCCAGTCTCGACTCACCCGAGGTGCGCGAACGCGCGATGAAGGCAGGCGTTGCCGACTTCCTCTCGAAGACGCTGCCGATGCGCGATGTGATGGATGCCGCGCGCAAGGTCATGGGCATCGACCCCCGTCACTCACTGCTGCGGGATTGGCGCCCGCTTCCCGCGGGGGCGGTCGCCCAATCCCGACCCAAGTTGAGCGCGGGCGAGACGGAGGCGCTCAGTCTGTACGCATCAGGTCTCAGCACCAACCAGGTTGCCGAGCAGATGGGCGTGCAATACGAGACTGCGAAGACCTATCTTCGACGCGTACGCGAAAAGTATGCGAAAGTGAATCGGCCCGCGAGCAAGAAAGCCGAGCTCATCCGCCGGGCCGCTGAGGACGGGTATCTGAGTTGAGCAAGCTGTACTTCCGGTACGGGGCGATGAACAGTGGCAAGAGCACGGCGCTGCTGCAGGCCGCCTACAACTACGAGGAACGCGACCAGCAGGTGCTTCTGGCCAAGCCGCAGGTCGACACCAAGGGCGACTCAGCGATCGTCTCACGGCTCGGGGTCACGCGTCCCGTCGACTTCACAGTCGGTCCCGCCGAGGACATCTACGAGAAGTTCCTCGCCGAGAGCGCGCGAGTTCTGGAGCAGACCGGACTCACGGTCAGTTGCCTCCTCGTCGACGAGGCGCAGTTCCTCAGCGAAGGGCAGGTCGATGACCTGCTGCGCATTGCGATACTCGAGGGCGTGCCGGTTCTGGCCTACGGCATCCGCACCGACTTCCAGACCGTCGCCTTCCCCGGCAGCCGACGCCTTCTCGAGATCGCCCACTCGCTCGAGGAACTCAAGACGATCTGCCGGTGTGGCCGCAAGGCCGTCTTCAACGCGCGCAAGGTCGGCGATCGGTACATCTTCGACGGCGACCAGGTGGCGATCGATGGGGTGGATGTGACGTACGAGTCGCTCTGCGGCGCCTGCTACCTCGAGGAGAGCAACGGGGTGCTCAACAACGGCTACCGCCCCAAGGCGGAGTTCAGCTACGGCAGCGCTCCCGACGCGGACTTCGCCTGATCCGGAGCTGCCGACGCAACGACAGAAGGCCGGGACCACCTCACGGTGATCCCGGCCTTCTGCACTTCTGTCGGGGTAGCGGGATTTGAACCCACGACCTCTTCGTCCCGAACGAAGCGCGCTACCAAGCTGCGCCACACCCCGATCATTCGTTCACGGTTGTCACCGCACCCGAACCTCATCAAGAATAGCCGATATCTCCGGGGGTGAGAGTCACAACGACAGCTTCGGGTGGGCAGGCGAACCTCACCGGTGCATAGATCGACGTTCCGATGCCCGCGCTCACGTTGAGCAGGGCGGCTCGCCGGGCGTGGTGCCAGACGCTGAGGCCCTGCGCCTGTTCGCGCGGGATGTCGCAGTTGGTGACGAGGGCGGGCAGCCCTGGAACACGCACCTGGCCGCCGTGCGTGTGCCCCGCGAAGATCACTTCGGCACCGTTGGTGACGAAAGCGTCGAGCACCCGGCGGTACGGGGCGTGCGTTACACCGATCGCGACGGGCTCGCTGCCGGTGCGGTCATCCTGCCAGCCGACGTTCTCGCGCATCTCCTCGACGAGGCCGGGGAGCCGGTCGAGTCGATCCCAGCCGCGGTGCGCATCGTTTACGCCGAAGAACTCGAGTCGCGATCCCTTCAGCTCGAGAGCTCGCGCCGCATTGTTGAGCGAGAGCCAGCCGAGGGTGTTCTCGAAGTAGCGCTCCAGCGCCGGGGTATCCAGCGTCGTGGCACGCTCGGCGCGGCCTGAGGGCCCCGTGAAGTACCGGAACGGGTTCTTGAATTCCGGGCCGAAGTAGTCGTTTGACCCGTTGACGTAGACGCCCGGCACTCCGCTCAAGGGCTCCAGCGCGAACTCGAGTGCTTCGAGCGCGTCGGGGTGGCCCAGATTGTCACCGGTATTGACGATGAGATCGGGCTCGACGAGCGCCAACGACCGCAGCCACTCCTGCTTGCGATGCTGCCACGGCGCTAGGTGGATGTCGGCGAGGTGGAGCACCGTGATCGGGCGAGCACCCGGGTCGAGCACCGGCAACACCTCGTGACGGATGGTGAAGCGGTTGCGCTCCACCACGGCACCCCACACGAATGCGGCCGCGCCGACCGCTGCTACCGCGCCGAGCGCGGTAGCAGCGGTCCTTGACGAACTTACGGGCACGCGAGCTTCGTCACCGTGAGTTTGACCTTGGTGTTGGGCAGCACGTAGGCACCGGGTGCCGGGTCGGATGCCGATACCTTGTCGATCCTCGGATCGTCGGGTGCGGTGCCGACCGGGAGGGCGAGACACGTCTCGGTGACCTGGTTGTAACCCTGGCCGTTGAGAGCGCCCTGGGCATCTCCGAAGGTGTTGGTCTTGCCATCGCCGACCACATCGGGGAACGCAACCTTGTTGCCCTTGCTGATGTAGACCTTGATCACGCTGGCGCGTGCCGACTGGCTGCCGGGAGCGGGATCGGTCGTGGCGACCTTGCCCGCGGGCACCTCGGAGTCGACCTGACCGCCGTCCTCGTAGCCGAATCCAAGGCCGACGAGAAGGGCCTTGGCGGCTTCCGGCGTCAGGCCACGCACGTCAGGAACCTCGAGGCCCGCCCCTGTGAGCAGGGCGGCTGACGGCTCGGGGAAGTCCCCACCGCCGTACTTTGCATTGATCGTTCCCACGGTGGAGCGCATGATCACGTGCCGCAGAAGACCACCGCTGATGCCCGCGGTCTCGTAGCTTCGAATCGGGTACTTGCCGATGCTGTTGCCCACCCAGACGGCCGTGGCGGCCTTGGTTGTGGCCGTGATGACCCAGGTCTGCACCGAGGAGTCGGTCGTTCCGGTCTTGCCGATGATCGGCACACCATCATCCGGGTTTGAGGACGTTCCAGTTCCACCGGACATGACGCCGGCCATGGCGTACGCAGCGGTGGCCGCAACCTCGGGTTCGATTGCCTGACGGCAGTCCGTTGGCTGACCGGGCAATTCCTTACCGGTCGGGTCGATGACCCGGTCGACGATGATCGGCTTGCAGTAGAGTCCGCCCGCCGCGATGCCCGCATAGGCCGCGGCCATACTCAGAGGGGTGACTTCGTTCGTGCCGAGCACGGAGGACGGGTTCGTCTGCAGGTGGGTGCCGTCGGCTCGCTCAACACCGAGCGACTCCGCAACGTGGCGAATGTCGCACAGGTCCAGCTGCAGCGCCATTGAGATGAACGCGCCGTTCACCGATCCCGTGGTCGCCCCATACACAGTGAACGGGCCGCTCTCGCCGCTGTCGTTCTTGAACTGGTACGGACCACCCCAACCGCCGCCGTCGGCGCAGCTGTCCTTGAACTTGGATTGCTCCTCGGTGCGCGCATCGCCGTTGACCTTCTCATAGAGGCCCTTGCCACTCTTGAGCCAGTCGAGCAGGGTGAAGACCTTGTAGGTCGATCCCGGCTGGATGCCGCTCGAGCCGCCGTAGTCGAAGCTCGTGTTGTAGTTGACCGCGGACGTGCCAGCGCCGCCGCCCTCGAGGGTGTCATCGAACACCTTGTTCTCGGTCATGATGAGCACACGACCGGTCCCCGGCTGCACGGTCACCGTAGAGCTTCCGAGCTCGAGCGCCGTCTCGGTGTTGGGCGCGTACGCCCACGTCTGGTCCTGTGCGTTGATCTGCACGTCGAGGTCGAGGGTCGTGTAGAGCGAGTAGCCACCACGCTTCCAGTTATCCAGACGCTCCTGCTCGTTGGCGCCGAGGAACTCGTAGTTCTTGACGTTCTTGACCACGAAGTCGCAGAACCACTTCGCATAGGCGTAAGCGCCGATGCATCCATTCTGGGGTTCCTGGGGCTTCAGGGTCGTGTCGTCGACCGGAGTGGCCACCGCCTCGTCGTACTCCTTCTGCGTGATGTCGCCCGAGTCGAACATCGCGTACAGGATGACGTCGCGGCGATCCTTGTTGGCCGAGTAGTTCTCCGGGTCGAACAGGCCGCGCTGGTTCGGGAACTGCACGATCCCGATGAGGCTGGCGGCCTGGGGGAGGGTCAGATCCTTCGCGTCGACGCTGTAGTAGCGCTGTGCGGCCGCCTGGATGCCGTAGGTGTTGTCGCCGAAGAAGGCGATATTGAGGTAGGCGGCCAGGATCTCCTTCTTCGTGTAGGTCTTCTCCAGACCGATTGCCAGCTTCATCTCCTTGAGCTTGCGGTCGAAGGACGGCGACGTAGCAGCGTCGTACGCCTTCTGACGCAGCTCCTCAGTGGGTTCCTGAAGCGCCTGCTGCACGTAGATGTTCTTGACCAGCTGCATCGACAGGGTCGAGGCACCGCTGGAGGAGGTGCCGGTTGCGTTGCCCAGCGCGGCACGGATCACCGACGGGACATCCACGCCACCGTGGTCGAAGAAGCGCCTGTCCTCGCCGTCGACGGCAGCATCCAGGGCGTACGGCGAGATCTGGTCGTAGCGCACCTCCTGCCGGTTCTGGTCGTAGATCGTGGCGATCGGGTAGTAGCCGCCGGTGTTGCCGGAGCCCGTGTAGGTCGCGTAGATCGTGTTGCGCTCCGGCTGCTGGCCGATCTGGATGTACTCGGGGAGGCTGTCGAAGATGCCGATGGTGCTCGAGGCGGTAATGCCTGTCACGGCGAGAGCGGGGGCGACCATGACTGTCACGAGGAGGCCGCTGAGGACGCTGAATCCGAGGAGGCCGGCGATACCGGCGAACACGCCCCGACGCGGAGAATTTTGGGCAGACATAGAATCAATCGTACGGGACACCACCCCGTCAGAACCTGAACGGATGCCGCCAATGACCCAGTGGGAGTACCTCACCACGCCGCTGATCATCCACAACACCTCAGCGATCCTCAACAACTGGGGGTCCGAGGGGTGGGAACTGGTGCAGGTTGTCACCGGTCCCGAGGGTGGTCTCGTGGCCTACCTCAAGCGCGAGAAGAAGGATGCCTGACATGTCGAAACTAGATGACCGCCTCGCCGAACTCGGCCTCACCGTGCCCACCACGTCCAAGCCGGTCGCAGCCTACATCCCCGCCGTCGCCAGCGGAAACCTCGTCTACACGTCAGGCCAGTTGCCGATGGTGGAAGGCGCGCTGCCCCTGACGGGCAAGGTCGGTGCCGAGGTCGACGCGGATGCCGCCAAGCAGCTTGCCCGCACCTGCGTGCTCAACGGCCTGGCCGCCGCCCGCAGCGCGATCGGGTCGCTGGACAGGATCACGCGCGTCGTCAAGGTCGTCGGATTCGTGGCATCCGACCCCTCGTTCACCGGACAGCCGGGCGTCATCAACGGCGCGTCGGAGCTGCTCGCGGAGATCTTCGGTGAGAGCGGCCAGCACGCGCGCAGCGCCGTGGGCGTGGCCGTTCTGCCGCTGGATGCGCCGGTCGAGGTGGAGTTCGTCTTCGAGTTCGCCTGATGTAGCGCTCGGTCGGGCGGCGGCGCTCGGTCGACGGGTGTCGGATTTCAGCTCAGACATCGGTGGATTCGACGACCCATGCGGGTCATCGAATCCACCGAAACTCGCGAGAAATCCGACACCCGTCGCCCTCGCTCGCGCTCGGCGAACTTCGGCGGTGGGCTACTTGAGCTTGTCGCCGATGATCTGCATCACGCTGGCGTCGGCCAGGGTCGTGGTGTCGCCGATGGGGCGGCCCTCAGCGACATCCTGAAGCAGGCGACGCATGATCTTGCCCGAGCGGGTCTTCGGCAACTCGGCCACGATGAAGATCTGGCGGGGCCTCGCGATCGCGCCGATCGCCGATGCGACGTGGGAGCGCAGCAGTGTCGATGCCTCGTCGGCGGTGTGGGCATCCGTCTGGTTGGCCTTCAGAATCACGAAGGCAACCACGGCCTGACCGGTCTGCTCGTCGGCGGCTCCGACGACCGCGGCCTCGGCGACCATGTGGTGCGACACGAGCGCCGACTCGATCTCCTGCGTCGACAGCCGATGCCCCGACACGTTCATGACGTCGTCGACCCGGCCGAGCAGCACGATGTCGCCGTCGGTGTCGACGTGCGCGCCGTCGCCGGCGAAGTACTTGTAGACGCCCTCCTCGGGCTTGGAGAACTTCGACCAGTAGGTGTCGACGTAGCGATCGGGGTCGCCCCAGATGCCGCGCAGCATCGACGGCCACGGCTCGCTGACCACGAGCAGGCCGCCCTGCGGCGGATCGACGCGCGTGCCATCCTCACCGAGGATGTCGATGCGGATGCCCGGAATCGGCGTCTGCGCAGCACCCGGCTTGAGCGTGGTGAGCCCTGGCAGGGCGGAGATCATGATGGCTCCCGTCTCCGTCTGCCACCAGGTGTCGACGATCGGTGCGACATTGGCGCCGATGACCTCGCGGTACCAGATCCAGGCCTCCGGGTTGATCGGCTCGCCGACCGAGCCGAGCAACCGCAGGCTTGACAGGTCGAAGCCCTGCGGAATCTGCCGCCCCAGCTTCATGAACGAGCGGATCGCCGTCGGCGCCGTGTAGAAGATCGAGACCTTGTACTTCTCGATGAGCTCCCACCAGCGGCCCGGATGCGGCGTGTCAGGCGTTCCCTCATAGAGCAGCTGCGTGGCGCCATTCGCCAACGGGCCATAGACCACGTAGCTGTGCCCGGTGATCCAGCCGACGTCGGCGGTGCACCAGAAGACGTCGGTCTCCGGGTGCAGGTCGAAGACGTTCTTGTGGGTGAACGCCACCTGCGTGAGGTAGCCGCCGGAGGTGTGCAGGATGCCCTTCGGCTTGCCCGTCGTGCCCGAGGTGTAGAGGATGAACAGCGGGTTCTCGGCCTCGAAGGCCTGAGCCACGTGCTCAGGCTCGGCCGCCTCGACGGCGTCGTGCCACCACAGGTCCCGGCCGTCCACCCACTCGACGTCGTTGTCGCCACGCTTGACGACCAGCACGCTCGACACGGTGCTCGTGCCGTTGGCGAGTGCGGCATCCACGGCGCTCTTGAGGGGGAAGACCTTGCCCTTGCGCCAGCCGCCGTCGGCGGTGATGACCAGCTTGGCTTCGGCGTCGTCGATGCGGCTGCGCAGGCTCTCGGCGCTGAAACCGCCGAACACCACCGAGTGCACCGCGCCGAGCCGGGCGACGGCGAGCATGGCGATGACCGCCTCCGGCACAACCGGCATGTAGATCGCGACCCGGTCGCCCTTGCCGATGCCGAGCGACGCGATCGCATTGGCGGCGCGCTTGACCTCGGCGGTCAGCTGCGCGTAGGTGAGGCTGACGGCGTCGCCGTTCTCGCCCTCCCAGTGGATGGCGACCCGGTCGCCGATGCCGGCCTCGACGTGCCGGTCGAGGCAGTTGTAGGCGACGTTGAGCTCGCCGTCGGCGAACCACTTCGCGAAGGGTGCGTTGCTCCAGTCGAGCACCTCGGTGAAGGGCTTGTGCCAGTGCACGTACTCCCGGGCGCGGTCGGCCCAGAAGGCGAGGCGGTCGGCCTTGGCATCCGTGTAGAGGCTCGCGCTGGCCACCGAGTTGGCCGCGAAATCGGCGCTCGGCGGAAAGTGGCGGTCCTCATGGAGCAGGCTGTCAATCGAATTGGTAGACATGCAGATCCTCGTCGATCTCGCGGGGCTGCCAGGATGCCGCGAACTGTTGAACAGGTAACTGTCCGATCCTAGTGCCGCGCGGCAACTTCCCATTGAGTTTGAGACGCACTGCGATACACTGGGGCGGTCGCACGCAAGTGCGGCAAGTGGTGCCAGTGATTCCCCCCAATCCGGCACTGCTGTGGCGGCGCCCGTTCCCCCCAATGGGCGCCGCCCCTCTCCATTTAAGGCGTCGATGTCCCTGCCATCGACGCGTCGTGGGTGGTCGCGTTCGCTCTCGCTGGTTGAGTAGCGCGCAGCGCGTATCGAAACCAGCCCCCCCTCCCGCAGGTCACTCCCGCGGTTGAGTAGCGCGCAGCGCGTATCGAAACCGGGCCGCCTCCCGCAGGTCACTCCTGCCGTGCCGATTCCTCTCCGCCACAGGCTCCGGCCCCGGCGACGGTTACTCCTCCCGCAGCCGCGCCGCGACTCGGTGCTTCGACCGCGCGTAGCGTGCCGGGGTGAGCGATAGCGCGGTGGTCCCCTTTGTTGCGCGGCCGCCCGGCGCGCCACCCGCCACCTCCGCGCAGCGGGTCGACCGCGGGGTGGACTACGGGCCGCTCGAGGGTGTGATGTCCGAGCCCCACGTGACCGATGTGTTCGTCAACGGGCCGCGCCAGTTGTGGGTCGATCGGGGTGACGGGCTGGTGCGGCATCCGTTCGCCCTCGACGAGCCCGAGCTCCGTGAGCTCGCGACCCGACTCGTCTGGGCGGGCGGTCGGCACATCGACGAGGCCTCTCCAGCGGTGGATGCCCGGCTCCCCGGCGGCGTTCGCGTGCACGCCGTGCTGCCCCCGATCTCGCCGGCGGGAACGCTCCTGTCGATCCGCGTGCCCTCGCCGCACCCGCTCAGGCTCGCCGACCTCGAGGCTCGGGGATTCTTCGGAGAATTGGCGCTCGAGCGAGTGCGTGCTCTCGTCGCAGCCCGCGTGAATCTGCTGATCACGGGTGCCAGCGGCAGCGGCAAGACGACGCTGCTGTCTGCGCTGCTGGGCTCGGCTCCCGACGGCGAGCGGATCGTGGCCATCGAGGATGTCGCGGAGTTGCGGCCGGGGCATCCGCACTTCGTCTGTCTGGAGGCCAGGCAGGCCAACCTCGAGGGCGCGGGTGGCCTCGGCCTGGCGCGACTGCTGCGGGAGTCGCTTCGGATGCGCCCCGATCGGCTCGTGCTGGGGGAGTGTCGGGGCGAGGAGATCCGCGAGCTGCTCTCGGCGCTCAACACCGGGCACGACGGCGGCGCGGGAACCCTGCACGCCAACTCGCTCGCGGACGTACCGGCGCGGCTCGAGGCGCTCGGCGCGCTCGCCGGACTCGACCCGTGGGCGATCGCGCGTCAGGCCGTGAGCGCGATTGGCGCCGTGCTCCACATCGAGCGCGCGGGTGGGCTGCGACGACTCGCGGGCATCGCGCGGTTCGCGCTCGATGGCGCAGGCCGCCTCACCGTGGTGCCGTGACTGAGGCGCTCGGCGAGGTCGCCGCCATCACCCATCGTCTGGCGGTGCTGCTCGCAGCCGGCGTCGCGCCAGTGTCGGCGTGGCGGCATGTGGCGGTGGGGGCGAGGTCGGCCGTTCCGGCGGCGGCCGCGGCATCCGGGCCGGCGGGCATCCCGGGGGCGATCGTCGCCGCCGCGACGGGCGGTGATGCGTCCGCACGCCAGGCGTGGCGTGGTCTCGCCGCCGCTTGGGCGGTCGCCACTGATGCAGGTGCTCCGCTCGCGCCCAGCCTCACCTCCTATGCGAGCTCGCTCCGCGCCCTCGCCGATGCCCAGCGCGACGTGCGGGTGGCGCTGGCGGGCCCCAGATCTACAGCGCGCATCGTGATGGTGCTTCCCGCCATCGGTGTGCTGTTCGGTATCGCGCTCGGCTTCAACACCCTCGGTGTGCTGTTCACGACGCCGCCCGGATGGATGTGTGTGGCCGCGGGTGCCGCACTGATGCTGCTGGCGCGGTACTGGACGCGCCGACTACTCGCGTCGGCGCAGCCCGCCGACACCACCCCGGGTCTTGACCATGACCTCGCGGCCATCGCCGTCAGCGGGGGAGGCGCCCTCGATCGCGTGGTGGCTGCGGTGCACGAGGCCGGCGCGACCTACGGCATCACCGTCGGGGACCTGGATGCGACTCTCGACCTGTCGCGTCGCGCGGGCGTGCCGGCGGGTGACCTCCTGCGCGGCGAGGCGGAGGAACGGCGCCGGGCCGCCCGAGCCGACGCGCAGGAGCGTGCGGCCGCCCTGTCGGTGCGGCTCATGCTGCCGCTCGGGTTGTGCGTGCTGCCGGCGTTCATGGCGCTCGGCGTGCTGCCGCTACTGATCGCGGTCGTCTCGTCAACAGTGGGCACGTTCTGATCCTGTGTCCGAATGCCTCGAGGCCGACAACACCCCCGTGGCCGCCGCTGCAGGCTGACACCATGAAGAACTGGATTCGGGATGACACCGGCGCCGCCACCGCCGAGTACGCGATCGCCACGCTCGCCGCAGTCGGGTTCGCCGGTCTGCTCGTGGTGATCCTGCGCTCCGAGGAGGTGCGCGGCATGCTGACCGACCTCGTGCGTCATGCGCTGCAGATTCCGGGCTGACGATCGCGGCAGCGTCACGGCCGAGTTCGCGGTCGCCCTGCCCGCCGTGATCCTCGTGCTCGCGGCGTGCCTCACGGGCATGCAGGCGGTCGGCCAGCAGCTTCGCCTCGCGGATGCCGCGGCCCACGCCGCCCGCAGCCTCGCCCGGGGTGAGTCGGCCGACGTCGCTGCCGCCCGCGCCGCGCGGGAGGTGCCCGGCGCGAGCATCACCCAGAGCACCGACGGCGACCTCACCTGCGTGACCGGCTCGGCGCCAGCCGCGCTGGGCCTCACGGTGACGGCCAGCAGTTGCGCGTTGAGCGGCGGCCGATGACCGAGCATCGCGGCGACCGCGGGTCGGCAAGCGTCGTCATCGTCGGCCTGATGGCGGGCATCGCGGCACTCACGTCACTGGCCGTACCTCTCTACTCCGCGCTGGCGACGAAACAGTCCGTGGCGGCCGCAGCGGATGCCGCAGCGCTCGCCGCCGCCGACGTGGCCGTCGGCAGGGCGCCGGGGTTCCCGTGCGAGGTCGCGACCCGCGTGGCCGCCGCCAACGGGGCATCCGTCACCGCCTGCAGCGTGGACGGGCTCGTCGCAACGGTCAGTGCGAGCCGCTTTCTGCTGGGTATTCCGGTCGTTTCCACGGCAACGGCCGGTCCGCCGCCCGGCGAGCCGGATTAGGTGAGAGCGCAACGAGTGTGTGTATGGTGTCGCTGACGCCTCCACCACAGCCGCCCGGCGTTCTATCCAAGGAGACCTGTGTCCATGAAGCTCGTCATCGTCGAGTCGCCCACCAAGGCGAAGACGATCGCCCAGTACCTGGGTGAGGGCTATGAAGTGCTGTCGTCGGTCGGTCACATCCGTGACCTCATCGAGCCCAAGAACCTGCCGCCCGAGCTCAAGAAGGGGTCGCTGGGCAAGTTCTCCGTCGACGTCGAGAACGGGTTCGAGCCCTACTACGTGGTCTCCGACGCGAAGAAGAAGACGGTCGCCGAGCTGAAGCGCGCACTCAAGGGCGCCGACGAGCTCTACCTCGCAACTGATGAGGACCGCGAGGGTGAGGCCATCGCGTGGCACCTGCTGCAGGAGCTGAAGCCGAAGGTTCCCGTGCACCGCATGGTGTTCCACGAGATCACCAAAGACGCGATCCAGTACGCCCGTGACAACACGCGGCAGATCGACACGGCACTCGTCGACGCGCAGGAGACCCGGCGCATCCTCGACCGTCTCTACGGCTACGAGGTGTCGCCGGTGCTGTGGCGCAAGGTGGGCCCCGGACTCTCCGCCGGCCGCGTGCAGTCCGCAGCCACCCGCCTGGTCGTCGACCGCGAGCGGGAGCGTCTCGCGTTCCGCACCGCCAGCTACTGGGACCTGATCGCGGGACTGACTCCGAAAGAGGAGAAAGACCGCTTCGAGTCGAAGCTCGTGCGCATCGACGGCAAGCGCATCGCCGCCGGCCGCGACTTCGACGACAAGGGTCAGCTGAAGGGTGACGCGGTCGCCCTCGACGAGACCGCCGCCGCGACGCTCGCCGGTGCGCTGCGCGAGCACGACTCGGTCGTCGTCAGCGGCGTTGAGTCGAAGCCGTACACGCGCCGCCCGGCCGCCCCATTCACCACCTCGACGCTGCAGCAGGAGGCCGGCCGCAAGCTGCGCTTCTCGGCCCGCCAGACCATGAGCGTCGCGCAGTCGCTCTACGAGAACGGCCACATCACCTACATGCGCACCGACTCGCCCACGCTGTCGCAGCAGGCGATCGAGGCGGCGCGCTCGCAGGCCCGCAAGCTCTACGGGGCCGAGACGGTTCCGGATGCGCCCCGCCTCTACACCGGCAAGAGCAAGAACGCGCAGGAGGCCCACGAGGCGATCCGCCCGTCGGGTGACACCTTCAAGACGCCGAGTGAACTCTCCTCGGTGCTGCGCGGCAACGACTTCAAGCTGTACGACCTGATCTGGAAGCGCACCGTCGCATCCCAGATGGCCGACGCCAAGGGCTCGACCGCGACAGTCACCATCTCGGCCTCCACGGCGAGCGGCACCGTCGCCGAGTTCGTGGCCAGCGGTACGGTCATTACGTTCCGCGGCTTCCTGCACGCCTACGAGGAGAGCCAGGACGAGGAGCGCAACGCCGCCGAGGCCGCCGAGCCAGCCGAGGCGAAGCTGCCGCCGCTGACCGAGGGCCAGAAGCTCGTGCTCGTGGATGTCGAGGCGAAAGGTCACGAGACCAGCCCGCCGCCGCGCTACACCGAGGCCAGCCTCGTCAAGCAGCTCGAGGAGCTCGGCATCGGGCGCCCCTCCACCTACGCGAGCATCATCTCCACGATCATCGATCGCGGCTACGTCACGCCCCGCGGCCAGGCGCTCGTACCCAACTGGATCGCCTTCAGCGTCGTGCGCCTGCTCGAGGAGTACTTCTCCGACCTGGTGCAGTACGACTTCACCGCGGGCATGGAGGACGACCTCGACCGCATCGCCGACGGCGAGGCCGACCGGGTCGAATGGCTCACCGGCTTCTACTTCGGCAGCCCCAAGCACCGGGGCCTGCGCACCGTGATCGACAACCTCGGCGACATCGATGCGCGCGAGATCAACTCGATCAAGATCGCAGACGACGTGACCCTGCGCATCGGCAAGTACGGTCCGTACCTCGAGGCACCGGGGGAGGACCCCGAGACGCCGCGCCGAGTCAACATCCCGCAGGATCTCGCACCCGACGAGCTCACCGCCGAAAAGGCACGCGAGCTCATCGACGCGCCCGTCGTCGGCGACCGCGTGATCGGGGTCAACCCGGAGACCGGCAAGGAGATCGTCGCCAAGGACGGTCGTTTCGGTCCGTACATCACGGAGCTGGAGCCGGAGGCCCCGGTGGTCGAGCCTGTCGAGACCATCGATCCGAAGACCGGCGAAGTGAAGATCAAGAAGCCGAAGAAGGTGGCGGTCGTCAAGCCGCGCACGGCATCCATCTTCAAGTCCATGGATCTGGCGACCGTCGACCTCGATACCGCCCTCGCGCTGCTCAACCTGCCCCGCGTGGTGGGCACCGACCCGGAGTCCGGCGTGGAGATCACCGCGCAGAACGGCCGCTTCGGTCCGTACCTCAAGCGCGGCACCGACACGCGGTCGCTGGCCACCGAGGAACTCATCTTCGACATCGACCTGCCGGGCGCGCTCGAGCTGTACTCGCAGCCCAAGTACGGCGGCCGGGCGGCATCCAGCGCTCTGAAGGAGTTCGAGCTGCCCGACCCGGTGAGCGAGAAGCCGATCAAGATCAAGGACGGCCGCTTCGGCGCCTACGTGACCGACGGCACCACGAACGCGACGATCCCGCGCGGCGAGCAGCTCGAGGACATCGACTTCGATCGCGCCGTGCAACTGCTCGCCGACAAGCGGGCGAAGGGTCCGGCCAAGCCGAAGGCGAAGGCCACGACCCGCAAGCCGGCCGCCAAGAAGGCTCCGGCGAAGAAGGCCTGATGCGCGGCCTGTTCATCACCTTCGAGGGCGGCGACGGGTCGGGCAAGTCGACCCAGTCCGAGCTGCTGGTGCAGTGGCTCGAGGCGCAGGGTCGCACAGTCGTCGTCTCGCGCGAGCCCGGCGGCACCGACCTCGGGCTCGAGCTGCGCGAGATCGTGCTGCACCGCCGCGGCGAGATCGCCCCGCGGGCCGAGGCTCTCATCTACGCGGCCGACCGCGCGCACAACATCGCCACCAAGGTGCGTCCCGCACTGGAGCGCGGCGACATCGTGGTGCAGGATCGCTACCTCGACTCCTCGGTCGCCTACCAGGGCGCCGGTCGAGTGCTCGGTGCAGACGAGGTTCGGGATGTCTCGCTCTGGGCCACCGAGTCGCTGCTGCCCGATCTGACCATCCTCCTCGACCTGCACGAGGGTCAGGACCGGCTGGCCGACCGCACCAAGTACGACCGACTCGAGGCCGCCGGTGACGACTTCCACGCCCGGGTGCGCGAGGCCTACCTCGAGTTGGCCGCGGCCGAGCCCGGGCGCTTCGTCGTGATCGATGCGCGTGAGCCCATCGAGTCGATCGCTCTCGCGATCCGCGAGCGGGTCGAGCCTCTGCTGCCGTCGCCGGCCTGATCTCCGTGTGCACGCGCCACTGTGCCCGCCCCCTTTCGCAGATCAGGATGCCGCGGCGACACGCCGGTATTGCCGCGCGCAGGCGCGGCGTGTCGCCGCGGCATCCTGATCCGCGATCAGGCGGTGCCCCCAGCATCCACGCTCACCCGCCGCGAGACGGCGGACTGTGCGCTTGAGCCGTCGTCGGCCTGATCTAGGCTGAGCGCGTGGCAATCTGGGATGAGCTCACCGGCCAGGCCGACGCCATCGCCGTCGTCGAGGCGGCGGCCGCGGCATCCCGGGTCGGTGGCAGCGACGACTCGTCGATGACGCACTCCTGGCTCATCACCGGTCCGCCCGGGTCGGGGCGCTCCAATCTCGCCTACGCCTTCGCGACGGCCCTGCTCGGCGGTGACGACGAGGCGACCCGCCGGCAGGTGCAGGCCCGCACCCACCCCGACCTCGGGGTGCTCGCCACCGAACGCGTCATCATCTCGATCGAGGAGGTGCGCCAGTTGGTGGCCACCTCGCAGTTCTCGCCGTCGGTCGGGCGCTACCGCGTCATGGTGATCGAAGACGCTGACCGCATGACCGAGCGCACCTCCAACGTGCTGCTCAAGGCACTCGAGGAGCCGCCGCCGCGCACCGTGTGGATCCTGTGCGCGCCGAGCGAGGCCGACCTCATCCCCACGATCCGGTCCCGGGTGCGCACCGTGCGCTTGCGCGTGCCGAGCGTCGACGAGGTCGCGAGCCTGCTCGAACGGCGGGACGGGGTGGATGCCGCGACCGCGACCCGCGCCGCGAGAGAAGCCCAGTCGCACATCGGCATGGCACACCGACTCGCCACCAATGCTCAGGCCCGCCAGCGGCGCGAACGCACACTGGATGTGGCGCTGGGCATCCGCTCGGTGTCTGACGCGACCAATGCCGCGACGGTGCTTCTCGACCTGGCCAAGGCCGACGCCGAGGCGATCACCGAGGAGCGCGATTCCGAGGAACGTGACGCCGCGCTGCGCTCGCTCGGAATCGACCCGGGCGGCACCATCCCGCCAGCCCTGCGCAGCCAGCTGAAGGCCCTCGAGGAGGACCAGAAGCGGCGCGCGACCCGCAGCCTGCGCGACGGGATCGACCGCATCATGGTCGACCTGCTGTCGTTGTACCGCGACATCCTGCTGATCCAGCTCGGCGTGCCCGGCGACCCCATCAATCTCAGCATCCTCGGCCGGGTCGAAGCCGCCGCCGCTCTCAGCGATGCAGCAGGAACCCTTGCCACCATGGATGCCATCGCCATCGCACGGCGTCGCATCGACAGCAACGTCGCACCGGCCCTCGCGCTCGAGGCCATGCTTGTCACCGCCGTCAGAAAGGCCGCAGCTCAGTGAGAAGTCTCCGTCTGGGATTGGTCGCCCTCGCCCTGGCCGCAACGCTGCCGCTGAGCGGGTGCGTGTCGTGGTTCCTGCCACCGGCCGCATCGACGTCGACGCCCACCGGCGAGGATGTGGCGGCTGAACTGAAGCCGTACTACGGGCAGGTGCTCACCTGGTCGAGCTGCGGCGGCGGGATGCAGTGCGCGACGGCCAAGGCCCCGATGGATTGGAGCGACCCGAGCGCGGGCGACATCGAGCTCGCGCTGGTGCGCCAGCCCGCGACATCCGGCAACCGGGTGGGGTCGCTGCTGGTCAACCCCGGCGGCCCCGGCGGCTCGGGCTACGACTTCGTGAAGGACAGCGTCGACTACGCGACCGACGAGCGCCTGCAGGCCAGCTTCGACGTGGTGGGCTTCGATCCCCGCGGGGTGAACCGCTCGACGCCGGTGACGTGCTACACCGATCCGGCGGAGCTGGACGCCTACATCTACGACATCGTGCCCGGCGAGCCGGGCAGCGACGAGTGGCTGGCCGAGCTGGGAGCGAACTCGAAGGCGTTCGGTGAGCGCTGCCTCGAGCTGACGGGTCCGCTGCTGGGCCTCGTCGACACCCCGAGCGCCGCGCGCGACCTCGACATGCTGCGCGCCGCCCTGGGCGACACCACCCTCAACTATCTCGGCTACTCCTACGGCACCCTGCTCGGGCAGGTCTACGCTGACCTCTTCCCCGACAAGACCGGCCGTCTCGTGCTCGACGGGGCCGTCGACCCGGCCGCCACCGACTTCGAGGGCACCGCGACGCAGGCGAAAGGTTTTGAGAGCGCGCTGAAGGCCTTCCTCGCCGACTGCGCGGGCGCATCCGACTGCCCTTTCAGTGGCAGCGTGGATGACTCGCTCACCGAGATCCGCGCCCTTCTCGACAACCTCGACGCGAGCCCCCTGCGCAACTCCGACGGTCGCCAGCTCGGTAGCTCGGCGATGTTCACCGCGATCATCCTTCCGCTCTACAACAAGGACAACTGGCAGTACCTGCGGCAGTTGTTCACCGACGTGTTCGCGGGTGACGCGACCTACGCCTTCCAGTTGGCCGACAACTACAACGGTCGCAACGAAGACGGCACCTATCGTGACAACCAGACCGAGGCGTTCATCAGTATCAACTGCCTGGATGCTCACGGCGATGGCGATGTGGCGACGATGCGCGCCGAGGCGGCCGAGCTGAAGCAACTGGCCCCGGTCTTCGGTCCGCAGATGTCGTGGGGCGGAACGGGATGTCCCAACTGGCCGGTGCCGGCCAAGCGCGACCGCGCGCCGATCGTCGCAGACGGGTCGAGCGACATCCTCGTGATCGGCACGACCAATGACCCGGCCACCCCGTACTCGTGGGCGGTGACTGTTGCGAACACCCTGTCGAAGGGGCACCTCGTCACGTACGAAGGCGAGGGTCACACGGCGTACAACAAGTCCAACGCCTGCGTGAACGACACTGTCGATGACTTCCTGATCAACGGAACTGTGCCGGCGGCCGACCCGAAGTGCTGACCGCCCGAGGGGCTCACCGATAGGCTCGGGCTGTGAACACGGCATCCTTTCGCACCACCGCGCTCATCGCCACTGGCTCGGCGCTGCTGCTCCTGCTCTCGGGTTGCTTCAACTTCGGCGTCCTGCAGCCCGACAACACCACGAAACCGACCGGCGAGGACGTGCCGGCCGCGTTGGTTCCGTACTACACCCAGGTTCTCGACTGGGCGGACTGCGACAACGGCATGGAGTGCGCGACGGCCAAGGCGCCCATGGACTGGGCGAACCCGTCGCCGGAGACCGACATCGAACTCGCTTTGGTGCGCCACCCCGCCACCGGGACCAAGCAGGGCTCGCTCTTCACCAACCCGGGCGGCCCCGGAGCATCCGGCTTCGACTTCGTCTACGACTCGCTCGACTTCGCGGCCAGTGCCGACCTGCAGGCCGCGTTCGACGTCGTCGGCTGGGATCCCCGCGGGGTCGGCCGGTCGTCGGCCGTGAAGTGCTACGAGGCTCCCGAGCTCGACGCGTTCATCTTCGGCCTGCCCCAGGCGCCGCGCGGCACCCAGGCGTGGATCGACGAGGTGACCCAGTCCTCGATCGACTTCGGCAAGGCGTGTCTCGAGAACACGGGCGAGCTGCTGCAGTTCATCGACACCCAGAGCACCGTGCATGACCTCGACATGCTGCGGGCCGTGGTGGGCGACCCGAAGCTCAACTACCTCGGCTACTCCTACGGCAGCGACATCGGCTCGTACTACGTCGAGAACTTCCCCGACAAGGTCGGCCGCTTGGTCGTCGACGGGGCGACGGACTCCTCGATCTCGGTGTTCGAGGTGGGCCGCGTGCAGACCAAGGGATTCCAGCGCGCGCTCGAGAACTACCTGAAGGCCTGCCCGGACCTGTTCGATGACTGCCCGTTCACGGGTGACCTGACGACGGACCTCGCGACGATCCGCGGGCTGTACGACCGGTACGACGCATCCCCGCTGGCCGCTCCCGATGGACGCATGATGGATGCCGGCGTGCTCGACATCGCCATGAGCATGGCCCTCTACTCGCAGGACTCGTGGCCGTTCCTCAACGACCTGTTCTCGGAGGCGCAGGACGGCGTCACCGACACGGCATTCTTCCTCGCCGATTACTACTACAGCCGCGACACCGACGGCACCTACGCCGACAACTCGCTCGAGGCGTTCCTCGCTATCTACTGCGTGGATTACCCGGTCGAGACCGACCCGACGGTGCTCGCCGAGCAGGAGGTGCTGCTCGAGCAGGCGTCGCCGACCACCTACCGGCCGTTGCCGCCGATCGGAGACACGACGTGCATCAACTGGCCCTACCAGTACCAGGGTCCGCCGATCGCCGCACTGACCGGCAAGGGTGCTCCGCCCGTGCTCGTGGTCTCGACGACGGGTGACCCCGCGACGCCTTACGAGTGGGGCGTGGCACTGGCCGATCAGCTCGAGAGCGCCGTGCTCATCACGTTCAACGGCGAGGGGCACACCGCCTACGGGCAGGGCAACGAGTGCATCACCTCCACTGTCGATCAGTATCTGCTCAAGGGCGTCGTTCCGGCATCCGATCCGAACTGCTGACCTCTCGCCGCGCAATTTTGCGCAGTGTGCAAGAATAGAGTCATGACCATCGCGACGGATGCCGCCGAGCCGGGGCTGCGCGAGCGCAAGCGCCGTGCGACTCGCCGTGCCATCCAGCTCGCCGCATTGCAGCTGGTCGCGGAGCGGGGACTCGACAACGTCACCATCGACGAGGTGAGCAGGATCGCGGATGTCTCCCCGCGCACCTTCTTCAACTACTTTGCGTCGAAGGAGGAGGCGATCCTCGGCGACCCGCCTACTCTGGCCGAGACTGATACGGTCGAGCGCTTCGTCACGAACGCTGACAACAGCGGCGTGTTCGACGGACTCGTCGCGGTGCTCATCGAGGTCGGGGACAGCTCTCTCGAAGACGCCGAGATGATGCAGCTACGTCATGCGCTGGTGAAGGAGTATCCGCAGCTCTTCGCCCTGCGCATGGCCAAGATGCGCGACTTCGAGGAGCGGGTGGCGTCGGTCATCGTGCGACGGCTTCGTCACGACCAGCCCGACGCTGAGGCATCAGTGCTGGAGCGCCGCGCACGGCTGATGACCCATGTGTCGCTCGGCGTCATTCGCCACGCCTGGGCGAGCTGGGCAACCAGCGAACCGAGAACCGAGCTCGGCGTGCAGCTGCGCCGGTCGTTCGCCGAGCTGAAGACTCTGTTCGTCTGAGCCCAACCCGTGCGAAGCGGCCGACAATTCTCGGCTAAGCTTTCATGCTGTGCCTCGGGGCGACCCGGGCCGGCCGCCTTAGCTCAGTCGGTAGAGCATCTCACTCGTAATGAGAAGGTCAAGAGTTCGATTCTCTTAGGCGGCTCCACTACCCATCGTGTCCTCCTTATGCGGGACAAAGCCTCCTCACTGTGCCCCCAAAAGGCGGGTGGAATGTTCGTTTTCCGCACCAGCGGGGTTGCGGGGATGGTGACGCAGACGTACGTTGGCACCACGTCGTAACCAATTGGGGGTGTTCGGCGTAGTGCGTGGGGGTGCACGAAAATGAAGAGTTACGCATTTTTGGCGACGGTCTTCTCGACCGCTGTGATCGTGGCGCTGCCGTTCGTGGGCGGTGGCGGACCCGGACTCACCGGCCTCGCCGTCGCGGATCCATCGGTTGCCGCGGCACCCATGCTCGCTTCGGTCATCGCTGCCGAACAGTCTCAGCCCGCCGACCAGGCCGCGCTGCGCTACAGCGGAAGCGACCAGGTCGTCGAGGCGCGAATCGTCGCAGAGTCGAAGTCCCTCACCAGCGACTGGGAGCACTTGGCCCAGAAGCCGGTACCCAAGCCTCTTCCTCCCGTGGATGCTGCGGGTGCGGCATCCGGCACCAACGAGCGCCGCGCCGCGCTCGAGGCGCAGGGACTCTCCTGCCCCGGATTCAGCGCGGGCGGCACGAGCGGCGCCCCCGGCGCGGTCTCGGCACTCGGCGTTCCCGGAACCACCTCCGACGACCTCGCGTCGTTCGCGTACCAGTACAACGCGATCCGCGCGGAGAACTGCCTGGAGCCCGTGAGCTATTTCGTCTACGACTCCTGCATGGAAGCCCGTCTGTTCTGGATGGCGGAGTCGCCCAGCCCCGACCCGATGGACGCGTGGGGCCACATGGGCTCGGTGCGCATCGACGGCGTGCCCAGCGTGGGCTGCGACGGTAACCTCGCCGGCGGTTCGGGCAACAGCGGTGCGACAGTCGCGAGCAAGTGGTGGCAGTCGTCATCGCACCAGGCGTCGCTCTACCGACCGGGTGCCGGCACGGGTGGTGTCTGCATCGCCTTCGCGATGACCCACGGTGGAATCGACGAGCCGTACTCGTTCACCCGGGCAGCTGCTCGCTGGACCTACTGCTAGGCGTCCACCCAGAGAACCAATCGGCAGCCCGGGTATCATTGCCGGGTGACGGATTCGAACGACTCGGTGCCTACGCAGGCGCTGTCGAGGCGGTCCCTGCGCACTCCTGAACCGAAGGCGCCGGGCCGCATCTCGGCGATCATCCGCAAGCATCCGACCGCGTGGCTCATCTCGGCGATCGCCGTGGTGTTCCTGCTGCTCGGCACGTCAGCAGTGTTCGCAGGTGTGGCCGCCGGCGGTGGGCCGACGGTAGCGGCACCGTTGCCCACTGAGACGGCGGACCCTCGGCCGCAACCGTCGGCCGTTCCGGTCGCCAGCCGGCTGCGTACCTGCTCTGTGGCGAGCGTCATGGCGGATCCGCGCCTCGCCGACTTCGCAGGATACGTCGTCAACACCGCCACCGGTGAGACGCTCTTCGACCACAGCGGCACGTTGCCGCAACGCACGGGAAGCGTGCTCAAGGTGCTGACCGCGGCGGCGGCACTCAACATCCTCGGGCCCGGCGGGCAGCTGACCACCCAAGTGATCGACGGGTCGAGCCCTGGGGTGATCGTGCTCAAGGGCGGAGGTGACCCCACGCTGGCCACCACCTCCAACACCGTCTATGACGGTGCGCCACTGATTGCCGACCTCGCGGACGCGGCGATGGCGAAGTACGAACAGGTTCACCCCGGGGTGCCGATCACCGAGATCGTCTTGGACTCCACCATGTGGGACCCTGCCGACAACTGGGATTCCTCCTGGCTGCGTAAGGAGCAGGACGACGGGTACCAGGCTCAGGTCACCGCGCTCATGGTCGATGGCGGCCGGGCCGATCCGAGCGCCAACGTCAGCTACCGCACGACCGACCCGGTCGGGGATGCCGGGCGCGCCTTCGCCGACGCGGCGGGCCTGTTCGGCGTGACGTTCTCCTCGGGGGCGGCCGTCGGTAGTACGGTGCTCGCCGAAGTGAAATCGCAGCCGGTGAGCAGCCTCATCGACAAGATGCTGCTCTCCAGCGACAACGTTCTCGCCGAGATGCTCGCGCGGGTGGTCTCCAAGGCGATGGGCTTCGACGGGTCATCCACCTCGCTGGCTCAGGCGATACCGGGCGCGCTGGTCGCCTACGGCCTCGACACCACCAAGGTCACGGTGCGCGACGGCTCCGGGCTCAGCGATCTGAACGCTGTCTCGCCGCAGTTCGTCACCGCACTGCTGACCAAGGTGAACGCCGGGGAGAAGGACCTCGGTGTTCTGTACTCGTCGCTGCCCGTGGCAGGTGTCTCGGGGTCGCTAGCCTCCCGATTCAACGGACCGAATGCGATCGCTGCCGGCAGTGTGATGGCCAAGACCGGATGGCTCGACACCGAGTACTCGCTCGCGGGAATCATCAAGGCGGCCGACGGCTCGACTCTCGCGTTCGCCTTCTACTCGATCCGCGAGGGCATCACCGAGGATGCCAAGGAGGCCCAGGACACCCTGGCGACCGCCATGTACAGCTGCGGCGACAACCTCTCGAACAACTGATGTCGCGCGCGCTGTTCATCATCGACGTCCAGAACGACTTCACCGAGGGTGGTGCCCTCGGGGTCGAGGGTGGGGCGGCCGTTGCCGAGGGCATCACGAAACTGCTGCACGGGCATCCGGACCGCTACGACGCCGTGATCGCCTCACGCGACTGGCACGACGGCGACAACGACAACGGCGGCCACTTCCACCCGACACCGGACTATGTCGACAGCTGGCCTGAGCACTGTGTGTCCGGAACTGAGGGCGCCGAGTACCACCCGGCGCTGGAGGATGCGCTCATCGACGTGCACGTTCTCAAGGGTCAGGGCAAGCCCGCGTACTCGATCTTCGAAGGGGTCACCGACACCGGCGAGACGGTGCCCGAGCTTCTTGATCGACTGGATGTCACGGACATCGACGTGGTGGGTATCGCCACCGACTACTGCGTGCTTGCCTCGGCGCTCGACGCCCGCAAGGCTGGCAGGAGGGTTCGGGTGCTCACCGAACTGGTTGCCGGTGTCGCTCCGGTCTCCAGCGCGGCGGCCCTGGAGACGATGGCTTCGGCAGGCGTCATCCTGTCGTGACGACCAACCACTGACGTACAACAACTAAGGAGCGAAATGATTTCGGAGAGCGAACTGCTGGCAAAGGTGCCGGACCGTCTGTTCATCGGAGGCGAGTGGGTCGAGTCCACGTCGGGCCGTTCGATCGACGTGCACGACCCCGCGACCGGCAAGGTCATCAAGACCATCGCGGATGCCTCGGTGGCCGACTCGGCCGCTGCCATGGATGCCGCGGCCGACACCCAGGCGAGCTGGGGGGCCACCGCGCCTCGCGTGCGCGGCGAGATCCTGCGCGGCGCCTTCGACCTGCTGCAGGAGCGTGCCGACGAGTTCGCCCTGCTCATGACCCTGGAGATGGGCAAGCCCCTGGCCGAGGCCCGCGGTGAGGTCACCTACGGCGGCGAGTTCCTGCGCTGGTTCGGCGAGGAGGCGGTGCGTATCACCGGCCGGTACGGCTCGAACCCCGAGGGCACCGGGCGCATGATCGTCACCCACCTGCCGGTAGGTCCGAGCTTCCTCATCACGCCGTGGAACTTCCCGCTCGCCATGGCGACCCGCAAGATCGCTCCCGCGATCGCGGCCGGCTGCACGAGCATCATCAAGCCGGCGGCGCTCACGCCGCTGACCACCCTGTACTTCGCGAAGCTGCTCGAAGACGCCGGCCTGCCCAAGGGTGTCGCGAACGTGCTCACCACCTCGACGAGCCGGGCGATCTCCGACCCGATCATCGCCGACCCGCGCCTGCGCAAGCTCAGCTTCACCGGCTCGACCGGTGTCGGCCAGCAGCTCATGAAGCAGGCGTCAGAGGGTGTGCTGCGCACCTCGATGGAGCTCGGCGGCAACGCCCCCTTCGTCGTCTTCGAGGACGCCGACCTCGACAAGGCGGTGGATGGCGCGATGCTCGCCAAGTTCCGCAACATCGGGCAGGCCTGCACCGCCGCCAACCGGTTCATCGTGCACGAGTCCGTCGCCGACGAGTTCGCGCGCCGGGTCACCGAGCGCGTCGCGGCGTTCCCGATCGGCCGCGGCACCGAGCCCGGTGTCATCATCGGCCCGCTCATCGACGACGACGCCGTCGACAAGGCAGATGCGCTAGTCCAGGACGCGGTGACGAAGGGCGCCAGCATCCTCACCGGGGGAAAGCGAGTCGAGGGCGACGGCAGCTTCTACGAGCCGACCGTGATCACCGGCGTCAACCCGGGCAGCGAGATTCTGCGCGAGGAGATCTTCGGGCCGGTGCTGTCGATCACGACGTTCACCGACGAGGCGGATGCCGTCGCCAAGGCCAACGACACCGAGTACGGCCTCGTGAGCTACGTCTACACGCAGGACTTCGCGCGCGGCCAGCGACTCATCGAGACGCTGCAGACCGGCATGATGGGCCTCAACGTCGGCGTCGTCTCCAACGCGGCCGCACCGTTCGGCGGCATGAAGCAGTCGGGCGTCGGCCGCGAGGGCGGCTTCGAGGGCATCCACGAGTACCTCGAGACGAAGTACGTGCTCACGCCCAACCCGTTCGCCTGATGCCAGCGGTGGTCGAGCGAAGTCGATACCGATGACCGTCATCGAGATCGACTCGCTCGACGACCCGCGCCTCGCCGACTACTCGCACCAGACTGATGTCGCACTCAAGAAGGCGCAGGGCACCGAGCGCGGGCTCTACATCGCTGAGTCGGCGCTCGTGCTCGGGCGCGCTCTGCGAGCCGGGCACCGGCCGCGATCGGTGCTCGCGCTCGGCTCCTCGGTCAGCGACGCGCTCGAACTGACCGCCGGGCACGACGTGCCCGTCTTCCACGGCCCGCCCGAACTGCTCGAGCAACTGACCGGCTACCTGCTGCACCGGGGGCTGATCGCCTCGATGCATCGCCCCGAGTTGCCCGCCGTCGAGTCGCTGCTGGCGGATGCCCGCCGCATCGTCATCCTCGAGAACGTGGCAGACCCTACCAACGTCGGCGCCATCTTCCGATCGGTCGCGGGGATCGGGGCGGACGCTGTTCTGGTCACGCCGCGGTGCTCGGACCCGTTCTACCGGCGGGCCATCCGAGTGTCGATGGGAACGGTGCTGCAGGTGCCGTGGACGCGCCTCGGCGACTGGGGCAGCGCGCGGGAGGTCTTGACGGCAGCCGGGTTCCACGTGGCCGCGTTGGCGCTCGAGCCCGGCGCCGTCGACCTGCGGGAGTTCGCGGCATCCGCCCCGGAGCGGGTCGCCCTCGTGCTCGGCGAGGAAGGCTACGGTCTCACTCGCGAGGCGCTGGATGCCGCGGACAGCGTCGTGCAGATCCCCATGGCCCACGGCATCGATTCGCTCAACGTGGCGGCCACAGCGGCCGTCGCGATGTATGCGCTCGCGGGCTAGGTGCCGCCGCGGGGCGTCGGGTGCTGGCCGTGGGGTCTCGGGTGCCGCCGCCGCGTCTGTCGGGTGCCGGCCGCGAAATGTCGACTCCCTCCTTCCGCAGACTCATGTTCTGCAGGGGGCGCGAGCAATAGTCGCTTCTCCTGCACAACAGAAGGGGCCAGCGCAGGCGACAGGCGAGGTTGGCCGGCGGCGAAATCGACGAGACCGCGCCCGCCTAAACCAGCAGCTGGTGCTTCGCGAGGTCCTTGTAGAGGGGCGTCGACTTCACCAGCTCGGAGTGGGTACCCACGCCCACGACCTGTCCGTGGTCGAGCACGACGATCTGGTCGGAGTCCACGACCGTCGACAGCCGGTGCGCGATCACGATGAGCGTGCGGTTCTGGGCTACGGCATCGATGGCCTCGCGCAGCATCTGCTCGTTGAGACCGTCGAGGCTCGAGGTCGACTCATCCAGCAACAGGATGGGCGGGGCCGCCAGCAGGGTGCGGGCGATCGCCAGTCGCTGGCGCTCACCGCCCGAGAGCATGACGCCGTCCTCGCCGACCGGGGCGTCGAGGCCGAGTTCGTTGCGCTCGAGCACCTCGGTGAGGTTCACGGCGTGCAGTACCTCGATGCACTGCTCGTCGGTCGCGTCGGGTGTGGCGAGCCGCAGGTTCTCGCGGATCGTGCCCGCCAGAACCGGGGCGTCCTGTTCGACGTAGCCGATCTGCGCCCGCAGATCCGTGCGGTCGAGGCCACGGATGTCGATGCCGCCGAGGCGCACCACGCCCGCGTTCGGGTCGTAGAAGCGCTCGATGAGGGCGAGGATGGTGCTCTTGCCCGCGCCCGAAGGTCCGACGAGCGCGGTGCGCTTGCCGCGCTCGGCGGCGAAGGATACGCCGCGCAGCACGGTGCGGTCTGAGTCGGCGATCGCGCTCGTCGAGATCTGGCCCTCCAGGTGCTCGGTCTCGACGAGCTCGACAACCTCCTTCTCGACTTGCTCGACGACGGTGCCCTCTGGGTAGCTGAACTCCACGTTCTCGAAGGTGATCGCGGCATCCGTCTCGATGGCTGCAGCGGGAACGATCGCGGCGTCGCCGTCGGTCTCGCTCGGCAGCGAGATGATCTCCTGGATGCGCCCCAGCGCGCCGAGCGCCTGGTTGACCGAATTGATCGCACCGAAGGCCTGGCCGAGCGGCATGATCATCATGAACAGGAAGAGGATGAACGACACCAGGCTCGCGACGGTGATCGCACCGCTGGCGACCCGGAAGCCGCCGACGCCGAGCACCACGAGCAGCGCGACCTGCAGGGCGATGCCCGCGATCGGCACGACGAGTGCGGAGATCTTCGCAACCTGGATGCCCATGCGCCAGGCGCCCTCGGCATCCTTCTCGACGGCGGCGATCTCACGATCGGTGGCATTGGATGCCCGCACCGTACGCACGGCGCTCAAGGACCGCTCGACCGACGCCGCCAGGTCGCCGACCTTCTCCTGCTGCTTGCGGCTGGCCACCCGGATGCGCCCGGACAGGCTCACGACGGTGACCACGGCGATGGCGACCACCAGCAGGGTGAGTCCGAGCAGCAGCGGATCGATGATGAGCATGGCAACAAGCGCACCGATGAAGACGAGCGTTCCGCCGATCGCGTCGACGAGCCCCTGGGTGATGACGGCGTAGAGCAGCGTGGTGTCCGACCCGACGCGGCTGACCAGGTCGCCCGTGCGGCGCGTGTCGAACTCGCTGATCGGCAGCCGCAGCATCCGGCGCACCAGCTGCCGGCGGGCCGACAGCACGACGCTGGTTCCGGTGCGCTGCAGCAGGTAGTGCTGGAATCCGCTCAGCACGCCAGAGATCACGACCAGCCCCACGAGCGCCCAGACGAGCATCCCGAGGGGCTTGTTCGCCTGCACGACCGTGATGACCTGGCTCACGAGCAGTGGCTGGGCCAGCGAGGCCGCCGCCGCGAGGATGCTCAGCGCAACGACGACGCTGAGGATGCCGCGGTGCTCGGCAAGGTACGGCCAGAGCTGGCTGAGCTTCGCGCGCGGACCGTCATCGGGCGTGCGCGAGAAGGGGCTTCGGCGGCTGGTGTCGTTCGCTGTCGTCATGGTCCCTCAAGTCTCGCTCAGGTTGTGGGTCGCCTCGTACTCCGTGCGGGGTAATTCGCGGGTGCCAGTGTCGCACCCCCGGGTTAGGCTCGATGACTGTGCCAGCACCTGTCATCACCGCGTCCTCGCTCACCAAGAAGTACAAGGACTTCGTCGCCGTCGACGGCATCTCGTTCGAGGTGGCTCCGGGGGAGTCGTTCGGCCTGCTCGGGCCCAACGGTGCGGGCAAGTCGACCACGATGCGCATGGTCGGGGCGGTGTCGACGCGCACCAGCGGCGACCTGTCGATCCTGGGTCTCGACCCCAATCAGCACGGGCCGTCGATCCGCTCCCAATTGGGTGTCGTGCCGCAGGCCGACAACCTCGACACCGAACTGCGCGTGCGCGACAACCTGCTGGTCTACGGCCGCTACTTCGGACTCTCGCGCTCCCACATCGCCACGCGCGCCGACGAGCTTCTCGAGTTCGCGCAGCTGAGCGATCGGTCCAAGGCCAAGATCGATGACCTCAGCGGCGGGATGAAGCGGCGCCTGACCATCGCGCGTGCGCTGATCAACGACCCGCGCATCCTGCTGCTCGACGAACCGACGACGGGGCTGGACCCGCAGGCACGGCACATCCTGTGGGACCGGTTGTTCCGGCTGAAGGAGCAGGGCACGACGCTCGTGCTCACCACCCACTACATGGATGAGGCCGAGCAGCTGTGCGACCGGCTCGTCGTCGTCGACAAGGGCACCATCATGGCCGAGGGCGCACCCGCCGCCCTGATCCGGGAGCACTCGAGTCGCGAGGTGCTCGAGGTGCGGTTCGGCTCCGAGCGCAACGCGACGGCGGCCGACGAGCTCGCGGGCATCGGCGACCGTCTCGAGGTGCTGCCCGATCGCATCCTGATCTATGCGACCAGTGGCGAGGAGGCCCTGGTCGAGTTGACCCGGCGTGGTCTCGAACCGATCACGAGCCTCGTGCGGCGCTCCAGCCTGGAGGATGTCTTCCTCAAGCTCACGGGCCGGACCCTCGTCGAATGAGCGCCGACATCAGCCCGCTGCAGACGGGCGCCCGCGCACGCCGATGGGGCGCGTGGTACGTCGCCGAGCACAAGATCCGCTCGATGCGCGGCTACATCGGCACCCTCGTCGCGACGGCGATCGGCACGCCGTTCCTCTACCTGTTCGCCTTCGGTGTCGGACTCGCGACCCTCATCACGGGCAACGTGGGCCCGGTGCCCGGCGTCACCTACCTGCAGTTCGTCGCCCCCGCACTCCTCGCGACCGCGGGGCTCCTGGTGGCGATGGAGGAGTACACCTTCGGCATCCTTCTCGGCTTCAAGTGGAACGCCATCTTCATCGGCATGAACGCCGCCCCCATCTCCGGGCGGCAGATCATCAATGGCGTCGTGCTGTTCGTCGGCCTGCGCATGCTCGTCACGACGAGCGTCTACTACCTGATGATGCTGCTGTTCGGCGCGGTTGAGCCCGGCTGGAGCGCGCTGACCATCGTCGCGGGGCTGCTCTGCGGCTTCGCCTTCTCGCCGGTCGCGGCCTACGCCGCGACGATTCAGGAGGATCGCGGCCAGTTCGCCATTCTGCAGCGCGTGATCATCCTGCCGCTGACCCTGTTCTCGGGAACACTCTTCCCCTTGACCCAGCTGCCGATCTTCCTGCAGTGGATCGGCTGGCTCTCCCCGCTCTGGCACGCCAGCGAGCTGGGCCGTCAGTTCGTCTACGGCCCGACCGAACCGATCTGGCTGACGGTCGCGCACATCGTCTACCTCATCGGGCTCGGCGTGCTCGGCTGGCAGCTCTGCGTACGCATCGCGACTCGGCGGCTCGACAAGTGACATCCACGATCACCCCTAGCACCCGGTCCGAGGCCGGGCTCCGTTCCCTGTATGCGGGCAACGCGCGTGCGGTCGTGGGCCGCGGTCTGCTCGCGACCCGAAGCACCAACTGGGCGATCATCCTCACCGGGGTGTTCGAGCCGATCTTCTACCTGCTCGCGCTCGGTCTCGGTCTCGGCAGCTACATCACCGGTGTGACGGATGCCCAGGGCAACGTCATCCCGTACGCCGCGTTCATCGCGCCGGCGCTGCTCGCGGTCTCGGCGATGAACGGCGCGATCTACGACTCCACGTGGAACGTCTTCTTCAAGATGCACTTCGGCAAGCTCTATCAGGGAATGCTCGCCACCAGTCTCGGTCCATTGGATGTCGCGCTCGGCGAGATCTCGCTCGCCCTGCTTCGCGGCGCGGCCTACGGCACGACGTTCCTGCTGGTGATGACGGCGCTCGGCCTGAACCTGTCGTGGACTGCCATCCTCGCGTTGCCCGCGATCCTGGTGATCGCGTTCGGTTTCGCCAGCCTCGGCATGGGGATCACGAGCTACCTGAAGTCGTTCCAGCAGATGGAGTGGGTGCAGTTCGTGATGCTGCCGATGTTCCTGTTCTCGGCGACGTTCTACCCGCTGACGGTGTATCCCGAGCCGATCCAGTGGTTCATTCAGGCGCTACCGCTCTGGCACGGCGTCGAGCTGGTGCGCGGACTCACGACGGGTGCGCTGACGCCAGCGATGCTGCTGCACCTGCTGTACTTCCTCGTGATGATCGCCGTGGGGCTGGTCTTCACGACGCGTCGCCTGAAGGCGCTGTTCCTGGACTAGAGGCCGGTTGAGTAGGCGCGAAGCGGCGTATCGAAACCGACAGTCTGGTTTCGATACGCGCCTTCGGCGCTACTCAACCAGCGGAACTCAGCGCACCTTCTTGACGGGCATGATCGCGAAGCCACCGAGCACTGCCGCGAGGGCCGACACGATGAACAGTCCCATGAAGCCCGCGAACAGGGCGACCAGCCACGCACCGAGCAGCGGCGCGAGCGCCTGGGGCACCGTGGTGGCGATGTTCATGATGCCGAGGTCCTTGCCGCGGGTGTGCGAGTTCGGGAGCACCTGGGTCGCGAGGGCCTGGTCGACGGCCATGAAGCATCCGTAACCGAGACCGAGGAGCCCCGCGGCGACGAAGGTGATCGTCAACTCGGGAACGAACGCGATGATCAGGGCAGCGAGCCCCTGCAGGTAGGCCGCGGCGTAGACGAAAGGCTTGCGCTGGCCGATAACGTCGCTGAGCTTGCCGAATCCGAGGGCGGCGATGATGAACGTGATGAGGTAGACGCCGGTGAGCGCCAGCAGGTCATCCTGAGCGGTATCGACGCGACCCAGACCGAACATGATGAAGTACAGCAGCAAGGTGGTACCGAGCGCGTTGCCGATGTTGACGAGGATGCGGCTGAGCAGCGTCCAGCCGAAGTCGGGGAACGCGATCGGGTTGATCCAGAACCCCTTCACGAGGGCCGAGACGGTGAACGGGGGGCGCAGCACCTTGGGCAGCACCTCGTCGGGCACCACCAGAAGGAACGGCAGCACGAGCACGATCAACAGAACCGACATGAGGGCGTAGCCGGTGAGCGCGTTCAGGGCCAAACCGATGACAAGCGCGAGGCCGAGCACGGTGCCGACCGCCTGTGGTGCCGAGACCCAGCCGGAGACGAAGCCGCGCTGGTTGACGGGAACCTGGTCGGAGATCGTCGCCGTGAGGGCCGCAGAGAGCATGCAGAAACCGATGAGCGCGAGCGACCAGAAGACGCCGATCCCCACGATCGTGGTCTGGATGCCGAGCAGGAAGAGCGCCGCGGCGAACACCAGTGTGCCGATGAAGATCCACGGGCGGCGGCGCCCGAACCGCGAGGTGGTGCGGTCGGACAGGGCGCCGGTGATGGGATAGGCGAGCAGGGCGCAGGCGCCGGCGATTCCGGAGATGATTCCGAAGGCGACGACGCTCTGAGTCCAGTCCTCAGGGCTGAGCAGGTCGTCGATCTGCTGCGGCAGCAGCAGCTGGATGGGCGTGAGCTGCGCCATCCAGATACCGAACCAGGCGGTGGCGAACAGGGCGATCCACCCGGCCGTCACCTTGCGCTTGGGCTCGGCGAACGGGGTGAATGCGGGCGGAAGCGTCGGTGCGGTCACCGCGCCAGATTACGCGCTACTGGGCGCTCACGTCGATGCGCCACTCGGTGAACAATTCGTTGGCTTGCTGGTTGAATCTGTCGTAGTCGGGCTTGCCGCAGCTCGCGATGAACATGTCGGCGCTCTCGCCACCGCTGTAGTCCACTCGCACCGTCGAACTCAGGCCGCCCGCGCACTCGTCCTGATCGGCAGTGACGGTGACACCTGGCACGACGCCGAACTCGTCGAGCAGACTCACGAAGCGCGCGACCTCGGTGGGGTCATCCTGGGTGTACTCGGAGTCGTCGAAGTTCTCGATGGCCTGGTACTGGTGGAAGGTCAGGGATGCGATGTCGGAGTTCGGCGCGACCGGCCGCGCCGAGCATCCGGTCAGCAGCAGGGCTGCCGCAGCGAGCGCGATGAGTGCCTTCATGCGCACGAGACTAGCGCGCGTGGGCTCAGCCGCGGATCTTCCTCAGCACGATCGCGGTGGCGAGCGCCGCTTCGGCCGCCTCAGCGCCCTTGTCCTCCTTCGACCCGGGAAGGCCGGCGCGGTCGAGGCCCTGCTGCTCGTCATCGAGCGTGAGCACCCCGAAGCCGACGGCCTTGCCCGTGTCGAGGGCGACGCGCGTGAGACCGTCGGTCGCGGCTGCGCTGACGTACTCGAAGTGAGGCGTTCCCCCACGCACGATCACGCCGAGCGCGACGACCGCGTCGGCCCCGGCGTCGAGGGCGACCTTGCTCGCGACCGGCAGCTCGAAGCTGCCCGGAACCTGCACCTCGGTGACTTCTGCTCCGGATGCCTCAAGCACCCGCCGCGCGCCGGCCAGCAGCCCATCGGCGATCGCATGGTGCCACAGTCCCGAGACGATGGTGACCTTCAGCCCCGTTCCGTCGGTGTCGAGTACGGGATGTCCTTCGCCGCTCATGTCAGCTGCCCTTCCGGTTGGCGGTCAGTGCCGCATCGAGCACGTCGTCGGTGGGCAGCACATGGCCCATCCGGTCACGCTTGGCTTCGAGGTACTTCTCGTTGAACTCCCCGACCCCGACGACGAGCGGCACACGCTCGACGATCGTGATGCCGCGGTCGCCGAGCTGGCGCAGCTTCTCGGGGTTGTTGGTGATGACCTTCACCTCGGAGATGCCCAAGTCGTCGAGGATCGCGACCGCGGCGCCGTAATCGCGCCCGTCTGCGGGGAAGCCGAGCGCGAGGTTCGCGTCAAGGGTGTCGAGGCCGTCCTCCTGCAGGCGGTAGGCCTTCAGCTTGTTGATGAGGCCGATGCCCCGACCCTCGTGGCCGCGCATGTAGATGACAATGCCGCCATCGCGCTGGATCAGTTCGAGCGCGGCATCCAACTGAGGGCCGCACTCGCACTTCTCGGAGTCGAACACCTCACCCGTGAGGCACTCGGAGTGCACGCGCACGAGGGTGCCGTTGGTCGGGTTGCCGGAGATGATCGCCAGGTGGTCTGCGCCGGTCTGGCGGTCGCGGTAGGCGCGGAAGCGGAACGGCCCGTGCTCGGTCGGCACCGTCGTCTCCACCTCGAAGATCACCCGGGATGTCTCGGGGATGTGAACGGGCATGGGCACGTCGGTGTCGCAGTGCCATTCCTGCAGGTACTCGATGAGCGCCTCGATCGTGACGACCGGCACGCCCTCACGTTCACCGAACTCGATCATCTCCGGAAGCCTCATCATCTCGCCGTCGTCGGCGACGATCTCACCGATCGCTCCCACGGGGATGAGTCCAGCAAGCTTGAGCAGGTCGATGGCGGCCTCGGTGTGGCCGGGTCGCTGCCGCACACCGCCGTTCACGGCCCGGAGGGGGAGGATGTGCCCGGGCCGGTTCAGACTTGCGGGCGTCGAGTCCACGTCGGCGAGAACGCGCAGCGTGTGGGCGCGCTCGCCCGCGCTGATGCCCGTGCTGCGGCGGTCGGCGGCATCCACGGTCACGGTGTACGCGGTGCCCAGGGGGTCCTGGTTGTCCATGACCATGTAGGGCAGCTCGAGCCGGTCGGCCAACTCATTGGTCATGGGTGCGCAGATGAAGCCCGATGAGTGGCGAATCATCCACGCTAGATGTTCCTGAGTCGCGAACTGGGCCGCCATAATGAAGTCGCCCTCGTTCTCGCGGCTCTCGTTGTCGACCACGATCACGGGTCGACCCTCAGCCAGTGCGGCGATTGCCGCGGGTATGTCTGCCAGGCTCATGGCTGGCTCCTTTCGAACTGCATCAGTCGTGCCACATGACGGGCCAGGATGTCCGTCTCGATGTTCACGCGGTCGCCCACGTCTGTGCTGCCGAGCGTCGTCACAGCCAACGTTTCGGGGATGAGGCTCACCTCGAACCAGTCGTCCCCGACCGCGGACACTGTGAGCGACACCCCGTCGACGGCGATCGAGCCCTTGCGGACGACGAGGGGCGCGGCATCCGCCGAGAGGCTGAATCGCAGAACGCGCCAGGCGCTGCCCTGCTCGATGGAGAGCAGCGTCGACGCGCCGTCGATGTGGCCCTGCACGATGTGGCCGCCGAGGCGGTCATTGACCTGAGCCGCGCGCTCGATGTTGACGCGGTCGCCGGGCGCGACGCCCGCGAGGGTGCTCATCGCGATCGTCTCGGCCATGACGTCGGCCGTGAACCAGTCCGGTCCCTGATCGATCACTGTCAGGCACACCCCGCTGACGGAGATGGAGTCCCCGTGGCGCGCGTCGGAGACCGCGATCGGTGCGCGCACGGTGATGCGCGCGGCATCCCCGAGCCCGTCCCAGGCGACGACCTCGCCGAGCTCCTCAATGATTCCCGTGAACATGGTTACCTTTCGTCTCGGTGGTCGAGTTTCGGTGGTCGAGCTTGTCGAGACCCGAGACCCGAGACCCGAGACCCGAGACCCGAGCCCGGCCGCGGTCGGCCGCGCCGTGACGAGGATGTCCTCGCCGAGCCGCTCGACCGCAGTGATGTGAAGCTCGCGCGCATCGGCGATCGTGCCGACCCCGATGTCGCCGAGCGCGAGCAGGGGGCCACCGAGCAGCTTCGGGGCGAGGTAGATCAGGTACTCGTCGGCGAGACCCGAGGTCACGATCGCGCTGGCGAGGGTGGGTCCGCCCTCGACGTAGGCGCGGCGCACGCCCTGCTCGAACAGCCACGACATGACCTCGCGCAGGTCGCGAGTGCCCGACTCGAGCACGCCGCGGGGGTGCTCCCACAGCCGGGCGTCGCCGGGAATCGCGCGCTCGCCGATCACGACGGGCAACGGCTGGTGCTCGCGCAGCTCGCCGGACTCGGTGCGCGCGGTGAGCGTGGGGTCGTCGGCGAGCACCGTGCCGGTGCCCACGAGGATCGCATCGGATGCCGCGCGCTGCTCATGCACTCGCTCGCGCGACTCGGGGCCGGTGATCCACTGGCTGGAACCGTCGGCGGCCGCCGCCCGACCGTCGAGGGTGGACGCCCACTTGACGGTGACCCAGGGCGTGCGGCGACGGGTTGCCGTCAGCCAGGGGAGGAGGAACTCGGTCGCCTCGTCGGCGAGCACACCCTGCTCGACCTCTACGCCCGCGGCCCGCAGTCGCTCGGCGCCGCCGCCCTCGACGGGCCCGGGGTCGGCCACGGCATAGACCACCTTCGCGACGCCCGCCGCGATGAGTGCCTCGCTGCACGGACCGGTTCGGCCGGTGTGGTTGCACGGCTCCAGGGTCACGACCGCCGTCAGGCCGCGCGCACTGTCGATCTTCGAGAGCGCGTCGATCTCGGCGTGCGGGGTGCCGGCACCGTGGTGCCAGCCCTCCGAGACGATTGTTCCCTCCGGGTCGAGCACTACGCAGCCGACCTGGGGATTGCCACCGACGAGCGGTCCGCGGGCGGCGAGTTCGAGCGCGCGCCGCATGGCGGCCTCGTAACGCTCATCGCCTGGGGCGGTCATCCGGTGTCCTCGTCTGCTCACGACGAACTCCGGGGGTGGTCGAACGACCCGGTGCACGGCAACGCCGAACACCCCGTGCGCCTCTCATCCGGACTGAGGTGTCTTGCGACACCATTACCGTCGGTCCCGGAGTTCCACCAGGTCAACCCTCCCCTTGCGGGTCGGGCTCGCGGACTATCACCGCCGGTTCGGACTTTCACCGACCCCGGAGCACGTACTACTTGCTTACGAGTGTACCAACGCGGGTGTTGCGCGAGTATTCCCGGGGCTGCCGCGCCGCCGCCGCGCAACCCACCGTTGTCGATAACTCCTGCGAACCAGGCCCGGAGGCCAGAGGGTGCCGCGGAGAACCGGTGCTAGCTCTCGCCGCTCACTGTCGATTGCAGGAGTTATCGACAGGGGCAGCTCTCCACCGACACGCCCGTCACGCCACCATGGGCGGGCGTCGGCTCCGAGACTCGTAGGGTGACATGGAGTGCTGCGTTCGGCGAACTCGGGTTGACCGTTGCATCTCGGGAGCAATTGTTCTCGATCGGGGCCACGTCGCGAATGCTCACCGGCGGTGTGCGGTCCGGAGTTCTCCTGCGGGTTCGTCGCGACCACTACGCCCTTCCGTCGACCGACCTGCACGTCCTCCGGGCGGTTCGGGTTGGGGGTCGGCTCGGCTGTATGACGGCTCTGCGGGCTTTCGGGATCTTCGGCTTCGACGGCCAGGTCACGCACATCCACCTTCCACGTGAGCTTTCCCGAGCTCGTAGCCCACACGACCGCCGCCATCACCTGACTCGCGCCAATCGCGCAGGTACTGAACTTCATTGGTCGGCTCTTCTCGAGCCTGAGGCCGGTTCCGAGGTCAGCGTGGGAGTCGTGGACGCCCTCGCACAGACGGTCAGGTGCAGTGCGCCCCACCTGGCACTCGCTTCGATCGAGAACGCACTCTTCCTCGGCAAGGTCGACGGGGCCGGCATCGCTGACCTATTCGCCGGGCTGGGGTCCGAGCACCAATTCCTCCGAGCTCGCATCGACCCTCGCAGCGAGTCGGGCCAGGAGACGGTTCTGCGCACCGCCCTCGAAGACGCGGGACTGCGTTCCGAGATCCAGGTGCTCATCCCCGGAGTCGGGCGCGTCGACGGGGTGGTCGAGGGACGTCTCATCTGGGAGGCCGACAGCAGACTCGCCCACGACGGATGGGAGTTGCACGTGCGTGATCGCGATCGTGACATCGACGCGGCCCGGCTGGGGTACATGTCCCTCCGACCCGCCTATAACCGCACCATGCACCGCACGAACGAGGTGGTCGATGCGATCCGGCGCCTGCTGGACTCCACCAGGAGACCGTGACAGCCGCAGGTAGCCACCTCCACTCGGTTGATAACTCCTGCAGTTCGGGGACACCGAACTAGGTGAACGCTCGCGTTGGCGGTTGGCGCAGGCGCTCCGAACACGATTGCAGGAGTTATCGACAGGAGACGTGCCGAGGTCGAGCCGTCAGACGAGGGCGGGCAGCTGCGCGAGCGAGGTGATGACCGTGACTCCGGATGCCTCCGCCGAAGCAACCTCGCCGCCCGAAGCAGCCCCGTCCCGCACCAGCCACACCCCGCGCAGGCCCGCGTCGCGAGCCCCCACCGCGTCGGTCGCCAGGCGATCCCCGACATACAGCGCATCGGACACGGGCACCCCGAACTTCTCGCACGCGAACTCGAAGATGCGACGGTCCGGCTTGGTGATGCCGAGGGCACCGCTGGCGATGACGTGCTCGAACCGGTCTGCGAGGCCCATGCGCTCGAGCTTCGGCAGCTGGAAGTGCTCCTCGCCGTTGGTGATGATACCGAGGCGCACACCGCGGTCCGCCAGGGCATTGAGGCACGGCAGCGTGTCGTCGTAGAGCGACCACGCAGCGCGGTAGTGGTCGAGGTACTCCTCGAACCAGCCCTCGGCCTCGCTGTCGTGGGTGAACCGCAGCCCGTACGGCGCGGCGAAGTCGCGCGCGCGGGCACGCCGCTGGCCGAGGTAGTCGAGCTCGCCCGTCAGGTAGCGGTGGTAGTGGTGCTCCTCCAGCTCGGTCCAGCGCGCGATCTCTGCGGCGTCGACCGTCGTGACCCCGGACGCCGCAAGGTGCGAGGCGATGCCGCGGTCGACGGCCAGCCGATGGGCGAAGATCGTGTCATCCAGGTCGAAGAGCACTACCGAGGTCATGCGCGCGGCAGGAATCCCACGCGGTCGTACACCTTCGCGAGGGTGGCGTCGGCGATCTCGGCGGCGCGGTCGGCGTTGGCGCCCAGGATGCGGTCGAGTTCGGCAGGGTCATCCAGCAGTTCGAGTGCGCGCGTACGGATCGGCTCGAACGTCGACACGACGACGTCGGCCACCTCGGTCTTGAGGTCGCCATAACCGCGACCCTCGAACTCGACCTCGAGGTCGGCGACGGAGCGTCCCGAGAGCACGGAGTGGATCGTGAGGAGGTTGGAGACGCCCGCCTTCTCGGCCCGGTCGAAGCGGATCTCGCGCTCGGCATCCGTGACCGCCGACTTGATCTTCTTCGCGGTCTTCGACGGCTCGTCGAGCAGCCAGAGCACGCCGTTCTCAGAGGCGGCCGACTTACTCATCTTGGAGTCGGGCTCCTGCAGGTCGTAGACCTTCGCGGTCTCCTTGAGAATCTGCACCTCCGGCACGACGAACGTCTCGCCGAACCGCGAGTTGAAACGCATCGCGAGGTCGCGGGTGAGTTCGATGTGCTGGCGCTGGTCCTCGCCGACGGGCACGACGGTCGCGTCGTAGAGCAGGATGTCCGCGGCCTGCAGGATCGGGTAGGTGAACAACCCGACCGAGGCCGAGTCGGCACCCTGCTTGGCTGACTTGTCCTTGAACTGGATCATGCGCCCGGCCTCGCCGAATCCGGTGATCGTGTTGAGCACCCAGGCGAGCTGCGGATGCGCCGCCACGTGCGATTGCACGAACAGGGTCGAGACGCTCGGGTCGATTCCCGCGGCGATGTACTGGGCGGCGGTGCGCCGCGTCTGCTGCCGCAGCAGCGCGGGATCCTGGGGCACCGTGATCGCGTGGAGGTCCACGACGCAGAACACGGCGTCGTGGGTGAGTTGCATGTCCCGCCACTGCAGCAGCGCACCCATGTAGTTGCCGAGGTGGAGGGACTCGGCGGAGGGCTGCATACCGGAGAAGAGACGGGGCTTGGTGGTCACGCCCCTAGTCTTTCAGACCGGGCCGGTCGAGTAGGTCGCAGGCCGTATCGAGACCAAGGTTTCGATACGCGGCTGCGCCGCTACTCAACCGGCTCACACGTCGTAGTCCACCACCACGGGCGCGTGGTCGCTCCAGCGCTGGTCGTAGGCGGCCGCACGGTCCACGCTGTAGGCGGTGACGGTGTCGGCCAGCGCTGGGGTGGCGACGTGGTAGTCGATGCGCCAGCCGGTGTCGGTGTCGAAGGCCTGGCCGCGGTTCGACCACCAGGTGTAGGGTCCGTCGACCTCGCCCGCCCAACGGCGGCCGACATCCACCCACCCGAGCCCCGGCGCGACCGAACCGTCGACGCCCTCGACCGGCTCGCCAGCGGGTCCGAAGAAACGGTCGAAGTACGCGCGTTCCTGGGGCAGGAACCCGGCGTTCTTGCGGTTGCCCTTCCAGTTCTTGATGTCGAGCTCGCGGTGGCCGACGTTCAGATCGCCCATGAGCACGGCCAGCGGGCTGTGGGCGGCGAGCTGCGGCATCCGCTCGGTCATCGCATCGAGGAACTTGTACTTCTCGACCTGCTTGGGGGTGTCGACCTCGCCCGAGTGCACGTAGGTGCTCACGACGGTCACGATCGAGTCGCCGACTTCATAGTCGGCCTCGATCCATCGGCCGGCGCTGTCGAAGTCGTCGGCGCCGAGGGTCACCCTGTGGATGCTCGCCTTGCGCCTCGAGGCCAGCGCGACCCCCGCGCGCCCCTTCGCGGTGGCGGCGTCGTGCAGGATGTCCCACTCCGGCCCGAGCAGCTGCTCGAGATCCTCGGTGGATGCCCGCACCTCCTGCAGGGCGAGAATGTCGACGTTGCGCGCCGCAAGCCAGTCGCCCATGCCCTTGCGGTAGGCGGCGCGAACGCCGTTCGTGTTGACGGACGCGATGCGAAGAACCATGCGTCGACCCTACTGGTGGGTTACGACAGCCTTCGCGGCCGACTGCTTGGCCGTGGTCTTCGCCTGCGCCCGCTTCTTCTTGCCGGTCAGATCGACCCCCGCGTCGTCCGCGCTCTCGGCGATCCACGCTGCCCCGACCAGGATCACCTGGCAGACCAGGTTGAACCACAGCAGCAGACCGATGATGACCGCGAACGACGCCAGCAGGGGGTTGCTGGTCGCGCCGCCGAGCAGGCTCGTGCCTAGCACTTTGAGCACGCCCAGGGCAACCGCGGCCAGCAGGGTGCCCTGCGCGAGCAGGCGGAACGGGATGTCGATGCCCGAGACAACCCGGTAGAAGGTGCCGAGCACGAGCGTGTCGAGGCCGAGCACGATGAGCAGAACTGCGGCGCGGATGGCGAGGGCCGCGGCATCCGATCGCTGGTCGACACCCAGCCAGACGAAGACGCTGCCCAGGAACGACGTCGCAAGCACGGTCAGCACGGCCGAGACGAGGATCGCCAGGCCGAAGGCGACAGCGAGCCCGAGGTCTTTGAGCTTGAGCAGCACCGGGTTGGTTCCCGCCGCGGGCAGTGCGAACATCGCGCGCACGGCGTCGCGACCCGACGCCAGCCACCCGAGGGCGGTGAACAGCAGCACGCCCGCGGCGATGACGCCCGTCCAGCCGAAGATGCCCGCAGAGAACAGGTTCTCGACGTCGATCGCGCCGGTGCCGCTGCCGTCATCGATGAGGCCCGGGATGCTCGTCTCGATGAGATCGAACAGGGCGCGTTGCAGGGTGGGTCGCGATGCGATCACGGCGCCGGCGATCGCGAACACCACCCAGATTCCGCCGAACACGGCGAAGATCGCCTGATACGACAGCCCGGCCGAGAGCAGGGGACCCCGGCTTCTCGCGTAGCGATCGAACACGCGCACCGGTTTGAGAGCCTGCACTCGCGCGACCACAGCAGCGAACCGCTTCCTCACCGTCATGGCCCCAGCGTAGCTAGAGTGACGACGGGCAACTTTAGTTCTCGAGAGGACCTTGACAACGATGGAGCTGCACGGTGTTGGGGTCGGGCGCGGGGTCGCGGTCGGCCCGATTCTGAGAATGCCCGATCCGCTGCCCGAGCCGGTCGCCGGGCCGCACGCGGGCGACCCGGCCGCGGAGTACGCCCACGTGGAGAAGTCCCTCGCCGCCGTGGCCGAGGAGTTGGCAGCGAAGGGCGCCAAGGCGGGTGGTGAGGCGCAGGCGGTGCTGGAGGCGGCATCCATGATGGCGCAGGACCCCACGCTCACCGACGACGTCAAGGCGCGCATCGACTCCGGTACGTCGGGGGAGCGCGCCGTGTTCGAGGCGTTCGCCTCGTTCCAGGACCAGCTGACCGCCATGGGCGGGTACATGGCCGAGCGGACGTCCGACCTCGCCGACGTCAGCCAGCGCATCATCGCCCACCTGCGCGGCGTGCCCGCGCCGGGCGTGCCCACCAGCGACGCCCCGTTCATCCTCGTCGCCCCCGACCTCGCGCCCGCCGATACGGCGCTGCTCGAGCTCGACAAGGTGCTCGCCCTCATCACGCGCGACGGCGGCCCGACGAGTCACACCGCGATCCTCGCGCGGTCGAAGTCGATCGTCGCGGTCGTCGGGGTGACCGGCGCGCTCGACCTCACGGACGGCACGCTCGTGATCGCGGATGCCGCAACCGGCGTCATCGTGAGCGATCCGACCCCCACGGCCATCGCCGCCGCCGAGGCTCGCATCGCCGAGCGCGCCGCGCTCGCCGTTGCGCCGATCACGGATGGTGCGCTCGCCGACGGGACCAAAATCCCGCTGCTGGCCAACCTCGGCTCGCCGAAGGATGCCGAGGCCGCCGTCGCACTGGGGGCCGAGGGAGTCGGCCTGTTCCGCACCGAGTTCCTCTTCCTCGACTCGACGACCGCGCCGACCGTCGCCGAGCAGGACCGCCAGTACATCGACCTGCTCAAGCACTTCCCCGGCAAGAAGGTCGTCGTGCGCGCGCTGGATGCCGGAGCCGACAAGCCACTCAGCTTCCTCAACGACGCCCACGAGGAGAACCCGGCTCTCGGCCTCCGCGGCCTGCGCGCTCTGCGCGCGAGCCAGCAGATCCTCGCCGACCAGCTGCAGGCACTGGTCAACGCCCAAGCGGCCACGACGGCCGATCTCTGGGTGATGGCGCCGATGGTCTCCGACGCCGAGGAGACCACGTGGTTCGTCGACTACGGCAAGAAGCTCGGTCTCAAGACCGTCGGTGTGATGGCCGAGGTGCCGTCGCTGGCTGTGGTGGCCGACCAGGTGGCCGAGGTGAGCGACTTCGTGTCCATCGGCACCAACGACCTGACCCAGTACACGTTGGCGGCGGACCGCATGCTCGGCTCGGTTGCCTCGTACCAGGACCCGTGGCATCCGGCCGTGCTGAGGCTCGTGAAGATGCTCGGGGATGCCGGTGCAGCAGCAGGCAAGCCGGTGGGTGTCTGCGGTGAGGCCGCGGCCGACCCGAAGCTCGCGGTTGTGTTGGTGGGCCTCGGCTGCACGACGCTCTCCATGACACCGGCGGCCCTCGCCGACGTGCGCGCGGAGCTCAAGACCGTCACCCTGAAGGAGGCGCAGGCGCGAGCCGCGCGCGCTCTCGCGGCAACGACGGCCGCCGGCGCGCGGGATTCCGGAAGCAGCTAACCCCAAGATTTCCCCCGAAGCCGTCATGCTGACAGTCTGTCGACTAACCCAGCTGACTCAGCGCGACGAGGCGCATCCCCTGGTCGACATCCCAGTAGCAGGTCTGCAGCAGCACGGGGGAGTCGAGGCCTGCTGTGGCCTCGATCGCGTCGTCGCCCGGATACACCTGGCGATCGCCGGTAACGACGTAGGTGCCGTCGACACCTGCACCGACGAGATGCACAATCTCCCCGACGTTCATGTCGAGCACGATGTCGCCGCCGCAGAAGTTGTGGGCGCCGACAATGGGCACGACCCCGTCGAAGTCCATGCGGGTCCAGAGGCAGGCGTCGAGCGCGTCCTGGTACCCGATCGTGTCGACGGTGATCGTCCACTCGATGACAGGTGCCCGACGTTCGGCGACCGGGGACGCCATCCGTGGCGCGAGCACGACACTGGTGGTCGGGACGTCGGGTGCGGGGGCTGCTACGGGCGCGGCGAAGCTGAGGGCGAGCGCGAGGGCGGCCGCCATGAAGGGGAACATCGGGTGGGGGCGATTCCGCGCAGAAGTTCCACTGCGCTGCATTCGGGGCCGCAGGGGGATGCGGAGGATCAGCGACCGTACGGGTGTAGGTGCTGCGATTCGGGGTGCCGGTGGGTTGGCCGACTCGCCAACACTACGTGCTTTGCCTTAGGAGGTCAACCGATCTGTCTGTCCCCCTCGAAGAATCCGGGGATACAGTTAGGGCTTGCCCCGCAGTACGGCCATCTTGACCTCGGCGATCGCCTGCGTCACCTGGATGCCGCGGGGGCACGCCTCGGAGCAGTTGAAGGTCGTGCGGCAGCGCCACACCCCCTCCTTGTCGTTGAGGATGTCGAGGCGCACCTGGGCACCCTCGTCGCGCGAGTCGAAGATGAAGCGGTGCGCGTTGACGATGGCGGCCGGGCCGAAGTACTGGCCGTCAGTCCAGAACACCGGGCAGCTCGAGGTGCACGCGGCGCACAGGATGCACTTGGTCGTGTCGTCGAAGCGCGCGCGCTCGACCGGGCTCTGCTTGCGCTCCTTGTCGGGCGAGCCCGACGCCATGAGGAACGGGTTGATCGACCGGTAGCTCTCGAAGAACGGCTCCATGTCGACGATGAGGTCCTTCTCCAGCGGCAGGCCCTTGATGGCCTCCACGTAGATGGGCTTCGAGATGTCGAGGTCCTTGATGAGCGTCTTGCAGGCCAGGCGGTTGCGACCGTTGATGCGCATCGCATCCGATCCGCAGACGCCGTGCGCGCACGAGCGGCGGAACGTGAGCGACCCGTCCTGCTCCCACTTGATCTTGTGAAGCGCGTCGAGCACGCGGTCGGTGCCGCGCAGCTCGACGTCGAAGTCCTGCCAGCGCGGTTCGTCATCCACCTCGGGATCGAAGCGACGGATGATCAGGGTCGCCGTGAAGGTCGGGATGACCTCGGGCACGTGCGGCTGGTTCTCCATAACGGCTGCGGTGCTCATGTCAGTACTTGCGCTCCATCGGTGGGTAGTTCGTGATCACGACCGGCTTCCAGTCGATCTTGATGTGGTCGCCCGCCTCCTTGGATTCGGGGTCGCCGACCAGGTAGGCCATGGTGTGCACGAGGAAGTTCTTGTCGTCCCGGTCCGGGTAGTCCTCGCGCATGTGACCGCCGCGGCTCTCCTTGCGGCTGCGCGCCGAGTAGACGAGCACCTCCGCGAGGTCGAGCAGGAAGCCGAGCTCCACGGCCTCGAGCAGGTCGGTGTTGAAGCGCTTGCCCTTGTCCTGCAGCTGGATGTTCTTGTACCGGCCGCGAAGGGTCTCGATGAGCTTGGTGACCTCTTCGAGGCTCTCGTCGGTGCGGAAGATCTGCGCGTTGCGGTCCATGGAGTCCTGCAGCTCCTTGCGGATGACGGCGACACGCTCGCTGCCGTCGCCGCTGCGCACCATGTCGAGGATCTTCTGCACACCCGCCGCCGGGTTCTCCGGCAGGGGCGTGAACTGCTTCGTCTTCTTCACGTATTCGACGGCGTTCTTGCCGGCGCGCTTGCCGAAGACGTTGATGTCGAGAAGCGAGTTGGTGCCGAGGCGGTTCGACCCGTGCACCGAGACGCAGGCGCACTCGCCGGCCGCGTAGAGGCCGGGCACGACCTCGGTGTTGGTGCGCAGTACCTCGGCACTGACGTTGGTCGGGATGCCGCCCATCGCGTAGTGCGCCGTCGGCAGCACCGGCACCGGCTCCGTGTACGGCTCCACACCGAGGTAGGTGCGGGCGAACTCGGTGATGTCCGGCAGCTTCTCGTCGATGACCGCGGGCTCGAGGTGGGTGATGTCGAGGTAGAGGTAGTCCTTATCGGGACCGGCACCGCGGCCCTCGCGTACCTCCAGGGCCATCGAGCGGGCGACGATGTCGCGCGGCGCGAGGTCTTTCAGGGTCGGGGTGTAGCGCTCCATGAACCGCTCGCCGGAGGCGTTGCGCAGGATCGCGCCCTCGCCTCGAGCCGCCTCTGAGAGCAGGATGCCGAGCCCCGCGAGTCCGGTCGGGTGGAACTGGTAGAACTCCATGTCCTCGAGCGGCAGACCCTTGCGCCAGATGATTCCCACGCCGTCACCGGTCAGGGTGTGGGCGTTGGACGTGGTCTTGTAGATCTTGCCGAAGCCACCGGTGGCGAAGATGATCGCCTTGCCTTGGAACACGTGCAGCTCGCCGGTCGCGAGCTCGTAGGCGACGACGCCCGAGGGCTGGTCCTTGCCGTCGACCTTGGTCATCACGAGGTCGAGCACATAGAACTCGTTGAAGAAGTTGATGCCCAACTTGACGCAGTTCTGGTACAGCGTCTGAAGGATCATGTGACCCGTGCGGTCGGCGGCGTAACACGCACGACGTACTGGCGCCTTGCCGTGCTCGCGGGTGTGGCCACCGAAGCGGCGCTGATCGATCTTGCCGTCGGGCGTGCGGTTGAACGGCAGGCCCATGTTCTCGAGGTCGATGACCGCGTCGATGGCCTCCTTCGCGAGGATCTCCGCGGCATCCTGGTCGACGAGGTAGTCGCCACCCTTGACGGTGTCGTAGGTGTGCCACTCCCAGTTGTCCTCCTCCACATTGGCGAGGGCCGCGGCCATGCCGCCCTGCGCCGCGCCGGTGTGGGAGCGGGTGGGGTAGAGCTTGGAGATCACCGCGGTCGAGGCGTGAGGTCCGGCCTCGATCGCCGCGCGCATCCCAGCGCCGCCGGCGCCGACGATGACGATCTCGTGCTGGTGGTAGTGCACACCGTCGATGACGGTGCCGTCTGCGATCTGGTCGGCCACTAGGGCACCGGGCAGAAGCTCGGGAGCAGCTCTGGCGCTGCGCCGACAGGACAGGGGTCGAACGTGTAGATCACAAGGGTTCCCAAGATGATGAGGATTGCAGTGGATGCGAAGACTCCCGCGAGCAGGATCCTCCGCACTGTCTTGTTGTTGGCGTAGTCGTTGACGAGGGTGCGCATGCCGTTGCCGCCGTGGATGAGCGCGAGCCAGAGCAGCAGGGTGTCCCAGACGACCCAGAACGGATCGGCCCACTTGCCGGCGACGAAGGCGAAGTCGATCGCCTTGACGCCTTCGCCGGCGACGAGGTTGACGAACAGGTGGCCGAAGATCAGCACGACGAGCACGACACCGCTCGCGCGCATGTAGATCCAGCCCCACTTCTCCCAGTTGATGCCGCGGCGCTTCGGGGCTGCCTTGCTGCGCGGTGCGTCGATCACGCTCATGCGGCACCTCCGAAGATGTGCATCAGCTGGCGGGGAACGAAGCCTGCCAGCAGCACGAGCCACAGGCCGACGACGATCCAGAACATGAGGCGCTGGTGCTTGGTGCCCCAGCTGGAGAAGTCGATCAGGATGATCCGCAGTCCGTTGAGCGCGTGCAGGCCGATCGCCGCCACGAGGGCGATCTCACCGAGGCCCATGATGGGCGTCTTGTACGTGTTGATCACCGCGTTGTAGGCCTCGGGGCTCAGCCGCACCAGCGAGGTGTCGAGAATGTGCACGAGGAGGAAGAAGTAGATCGCGGTGCCTGTGATGCGGTGCAGCACCCAGCCCCACATGCCTTCGCGACCCCGGTACAGCGTTCCCGCTGGCCGTTTCGGGTTTCTGATCACGGGTGTGGCGGGCGGTTCGCTCGCCAGGGTACTCGCCGACTTCTCTGGCACGAGCGACCCCTCCTTGCTTGGCTGAAGTGGTCGCGTCGAGGCGACCGACGAACGGTCCGTGGCCGGACCTCATTCAGTCTATGACTGTGTTTCGCGGTGCACTGTCCAGTCACGCTGAAAGATCGCTCGATTTCAAGATAAATCGACGGTTCCCCGATTGAGCGCGCGTCGATACTGTGTATTCGTCAGATCTACGGACCGAGGAGGGCCGATGCGGGCATCCCTCGCGGTGTGTGCTCTGCTCGTGCCGGTGCTCGTACTGGGCGGAGGCGTGGCGGCGCTGGCGTCGACTACAGACGACTACGAGGCTCACCGCGTCGCATCCGCCGAATACGATCACGCACTCGCGGACGCCGCTGACGTGCGCACGTCGGCCAGTCTCTCGCTCGATCACTACATCGCGATCGCTGGTGAGGCGAAGGTGGCGCTTGCGACCAGCGCCGACCTGCAGGCCGTCGGTTCCGATCTGCTGGATGCCACGGCCACCGCCGCGCTCGGCCCCCTGCGTGACGCCCTGACCGCGGCGCTGCCCGATCCGGGCCCCACCCTCGAGGCTCGGCCGCCAGTCGTGCACGACTCGGACCCGGCCGTGCTCACCGACGCGACCGCCGAGCTCACCGAATGGTCGGGCAACCTGCGCGACGAGTGGGCGGACCATGACGCGACGATCGCTGAGATCGATGCTGCCCTTCATCGGCTGCGCACCGGAATCATGGCCGTCGCGGGCTCCGTCGCGCCCAGGGGCGCGGGGGTGCTGGATGCCTCCGGCTCGGCCTCGACCGAGACTCGCGCAGCGCTCTCCTCGGCGATCGCCCACGTCGGCGGTCACATCGAGGACGGCACTGACCCGTCCGCCGATCTCACCGCCTACCTCGCCGCGGCGAAGGCGGTGCAGGACTCGCACGCTGAGGCCATTGCCGCGGCTGCGGCCGGGAGTGGCAGTGGCGGTGTCGACCTAGCAGGTGGCTACGTTCCCTACATGGGGTACCAGGAGGGATCCTACGAATGGGCCTATTGGCTTTGTCACGGATTTCCCTGGAACCTCCCCCCGGGAATGGGGCCTCCCGGACCGATCCCGGCGGACTACTACCCGTGCACCGTTTTCAACCCTGACGGGTCGACGTGGGTGTTCTACTACTGACTCCACGGGGTCGGCAGACGCGCCTCAGCCCGCAACAACAACCCGCGACGCGATGGCCTGCTCGTAGTACCCGACGAGGTCGCTGCACACGCCGTGCCAGGTCTTGCCCAGCACTGATCGCCGGCCGGCTTCGCCCATGCGTGAGCGCAGTTCGGGGTCGATGGTGAGGGCTTCGACGTACGGACGCAAGGTCGCGGCATCCTCGGGGTCATAGAGGTAGCCGGTCGCACCGTGATCGATGAGATCGATCGGCCCGCCCGCTCGAGGGGCGACGACCGGAAGCCCAGACGCGTGAGCCTCCTGCACGGTCTGACCGAAGGTCTCCTCCGTCCCCGTGTGCAGGAACACGTCGAAACTGGCATACGCCGCGGCCAGGTCCGGGCCCGACAGCGGCCCGAGGTAGGTCACCGGCATGCCGCTCAGTTCTCGCTTGATCGAGCCGAGCGACGGTCCGCTGCCGACCAAGGCGAGACGGATGCCGCTGAGCCCCCGCAGCGCGCTCATCCGCTCGACCTGCTTCTCCGGGGCCAACCGGCCCACGTACCCCACGATGGTCTCGCCGTGCGGAGCCAGCCGTTCGCGCAGCCGACGAACTCCCGGAGCAGTCCGATTGCGCGGGTGGTAGGTATCGAGGTCGACGCCGCGGCCCCAGCGCGCGAGTCGCTGCACTCCGGCACCCTCCAGATCGGCCATTGACGCGCTCGACGGCACGAGAGTCAGGTCGGCACCCTCGTGGATCCAGCGCACGATGCGCCAGGCGAAGCGGGTCGCGGCGCCCAGCCGGTTCCTGCGGGCGTAGCCGGCGACATCCGTCTGGAAGATGGCGACGCTCGCGATGCCGAGTCGACCCGCTGCGGCGATCGCCTGAGCCCCCAGCAGGAAGGGGGATGCCGCATGCACCACTTCAGGTTTGAAGTCGGCGATCAGCTTCTGCACCATCGGGTGAGGCAGGCCGACCGGGAATTGACGGTAGGCGATCGCCGGCACCTCGTGCACTCGGAATCCCGCGTAGGTCGCGGGTGCGCCAGCGGTGGGAACGATGACTATCGCCTCGTGTCCCTCGGCGGCGAGGTGATCGAGCACCTTCCGCACGCTGGTGGTGACGCCGTTGGTGGTGGGGAGGAAACTCTCACTGACAACCACAACTCGCATGACTGTCACGATGCCAAGGTGACGTGACGGGACCGCCGAGAACGACGTGACCGGCAGGTGAATGTCCCCTTAAGTCTATGTTTGAGGCATGAGTCGATCCGCAGCGAGCGTGCCGGGGTTCTACAGCGTCATCCCCGCGGGTGGCATCGGATCACGCCTCTGGCCGCTCTCGCGCGCCGACGCACCGAAGTTCCTGCACGACCTCACCGGCTCAGGGCAGACCCTGCTGCGCGACACGTGGGATCGGCTCGCACCGCTGTCAGGGAGTGACCGCATCATGGTCGTGACCGGACGCGCTCACCGCGCCGCCGTAGAGGCTCAGCTGCCCGACCTCACCGATCCCAACGTTGTGCTCGAGAGCGAGCCGAAGGACTCCTCCGCGGCGATCGGGCTCGCGGCAGCGATTCTGGTCACCCGTGAGCCGGACGTCATCATCGGCTCATTCGCGGCCGACCACGTGATCACGGATGTCAGAGGCTTCCGTCGCGCGGTCGAGGAGGGCGTGGCGGCCGCCAGGGCTGGTTACATCGCGACCATCGGCATCACTCCCACGGAGCCGGCGATCGGGTTCGGGTACATCCACTGCGCCGGACCCCTGGCCATCGATGGCGCCCCGCACGCTGTCGCCGTCGAGTCCTTCGTTGAGAAGCCCGACCTCGCTACAGCCGAGAAGTATGTCGCCGACGGCAATCACCTCTGGAACGGCGGAATGTTCATCGCCCGCGCCGACGTGCTGTTGGCCCAGTTGGGTGAATCGAACCCTCGGCTGCTCGAGGGACTCACGGAGCTCGCCGCCGCCTGGGACACGCCTCGACGTGGCGCGGTCGTCGACAAGGTGTGGCCGGCACTTCCCAAGATCGCGATCGACTACACCGTCGCGGAGCCCGCCGCGGCGTCAGGCAAACTCGTGGTCATCCCGGGCGACTTCGACTGGGATGACGTCGGCGACTTCGCCTCGATCGCCAAGCTGCACGCTGGCGGTCGCAAGAGCGACCTCGCGATCCTGGGGGAGAACGCGCGCGTGCTCGCCGACTCGTCCACCGGCGTCGTGATCAGTCAGAGTGGTCGGCTCATCTCGCTCATCGGAGTGACCGATATCGTCGTCGTCGACACCCCGGATGCCCTGCTCGTGACCACGACGGCCAACGCCCAACGAGTCAAGTCAGTCGTGGATGCCCTCAAGGTGTCCGGCCGGGACGACGTGCTCTAACGGGTGCAGTCCGCCCCGAAATGTACTGAACATTTCCCGCTGATTTCCCAAGCATCGCGAGTTTGTAACCTTTGTGCGTCAGCCTCGGTTTGGCTGATGCGCGATTCGTAACATTCGGTAACGTGTATTGCACTATGTCCCGTCACTTCCTGGCGGGCAGCATCTTGGAGGACACCTTGAGAATCACCTCTCGCGGCCGCGTACTCAGCGGTATCGCACTGATCGGCACGAGCGCGCTCGTTCTCGCCGGTTGTGCAGCAGCACCCGAAACTGGCGGCGAGACCGCCGCTCCCAGCGATTTCGTTCCCTGCATGGTCTCTGACTCCGGCGGTTTCGACGACAAGTCGTTCAACCAGCTCGGCTACGAGGGCCTCACCGAGGCAGCCGACTCGCTCGGCGTCACGCCGATCACCGTCGAGTCCGCTTCCGAGACCGACTACGCACCGAACATCGACAGCCTCGTGTCGCAGGGCTGCACGCTCATCTTCACCGTTGGCTTCGCGCTCTCCGCAGCGACCCTGACGGCGGCTGAGGCCAACCCCGACATCCAGTTCGCGCTGATCGATGACGCGGCAGACGCCGACTTCAACGGCACGCCCGACTTCGACAACACGAAGCCGATCGTGTTCAACACGGCTCAGGCCGCGTTCCTCGCCGGCTACGCCGCTGCGAGCTACTCCAAGTCCGGAATCGTCGCGACCTGGGGTGGCATGAACTTCCCCACCGTCACGATCTTCATGGATGGCTTCGCTCAGGGTGTTGCCTACTACAACCAGGCGATGGGCAAGTCCGTCACCGTCCTCGGTTTCGACCCGGCCAGCCCCGACACCGCCACCATGACCGGTGGCTTCGAGGCCAACGACGTCGCCAAGAGCACCGCTCAGAACTTCATCGACCAGGGTGCAGATGTTCTGCTGCCGGTCGGTGGACCGATCTACCAGAGCGCCGTCGCGGCCATCGCTGACTCGGGCAAGGACATCGCCCTCGTCGGTGTTGACGCTGACCTGTTCGTGACCGACCCGTCGACCGCCGACATCATCCTGACCTCGATCCTCAAGGGCATCAAGCAGGCGACGTTCGACGTGGTGACCGGTGCGGCCGGTGGCGACTTCTCCAACGCCCCGTACGTCGGAACCCTCGAGAACGATGGAGTCGGTATCGCGCCGTTCCACAACTTCGAGTCGAAGGTTTCGCCTGACCTGCAGGGTGAGCTCGACAAGATCAAGGCCGGCATCATCGACGGCAGCATCCCGGTGGCCAGCTACCTCGGCTAGTCACTCGTAGTACCCCGGTCGGGGAGGCCAGCTGCCTCAGCTGGTCTCCCCGACCTTCTTAACTTGACAGCACCATCGGCAGAGCCGCCGCGTTAGATTGGACGACATGAAGCTAGAACTTCGCGGGATCACCAAGAGGTTCGGTTCCCTGGTCGCAAACGACCACATTGACCTCACGGTCGAACCGGGCGAGATCCACGCATTGCTGGGCGAGAACGGCGCCGGCAAGTCCACACTGATGAATGTGCTCTACGGGCTGTACCAGGCCGACGAGGGCCAGATCCTGCTGGACGACGAGGTTCAGCACTTCGCCGGCCCCGGCGACGCGATGAACGCGGGCATCGGAATGGTGCACCAGCACTTCATGCTGATCCCCGTGTTCACCGTCGCCGAGAACGTCATGCTCGGCCACGAGGAGACGAAGTTCGGTGGCCGTCTCGACCTTGCCGGAGCGCGCCAGAAGGTCCGCGAGATCTCCGCGCGGTTCGGGTTCGACGTCGACCCCGACGCCCTCGTCGAGGATCTGCCCGTCGGCGTGCAGCAACGGGTCGAGATCATCAAGTCGCTATCGCGCGACGCGAAGGTGCTCGTGTTCGACGAGCCCACCGCAGTGCTCACCCCCCAGGAGACCGACGAGCTCATGGTCATCATGCGCCAGCTCAAGGAGTCGGGAACCTCCATCGTGTTCATCACCCACAAGCTGCGGGAGGTGCGCGAGGTCGCGGACCGCATCACGGTCATCCGCCTGGGCAAGGTCGTCGGTGAAGCCTCTCCGACGGCGACCAACGAGGAGCTCGCGTCGCTGATGGTGGGCCGCGCGGTCGACCTGATGATCCACAAGGGTCCGGCGCATCCGGGTGCGACAGCTCTTGTCGTGGAGAACCTGTCGGTCATCGACCAGCGCAATCAGCTGGTCGTCAACAACGTCAGCTTCGAGGTGCACGAGGGCGAGGTTCTCGCCATTGCCGGGGTTCAGGGCAACGGCCAGACCGAGCTCACCGAGGCCATCATGGGTCTGCAGCACCGGATCACCGGCAACATGCACCTGCACGGCGTCTCGCTGCGCGAGCTCTCGGTACGCAAGACGCTCGATGCTGGCGTCGGGTTCGTTCCCGAGGATCGCACTGAGGACGGCCTCATCGCGGAGTTCACCATCTCCGAGAACCTCATGCTGGACCGCGCGACCCAGCCACCGTTCGTCAAGGCGGGCACTCTGCAGCTGAAGTACCTGGCCGAGTTCGCGACCGCCAAGGTCGCCGAGTTCGACGTTCGCACGCAGTCGATCAACACGCCGGTCGGCAAGTTGTCGGGCGGCAACCAGCAGAAGGTCGTGCTCGCGCGCGAGCTGAGCCGCGATCTCAAGCTGTTCGTCGCCGCCCAGCCGACCCGCGGACTCGACGTCGGATCCATCGAGTTCGTGCACACCAGGATCATCCAGGCCAGGGATGCCGGCGTGCCGGTGATCGTGGTCTCCACCGAACTCGACGAGGTCGTCGCGCTCGCGGACCGGATCGCGGTGATGTACCGCGGAGGCATCGTCGGGATCGTTCCCGGCGACACTCCGCGCGACGTACTTGGACTCATGATGGCCGGGGAGACCCCGGCCCAGGCAGGAGCTGCGGCATGACGACCACAACCGACCTGGCCCCCGGCCAGTTGCCCAACGAGGTGGAGCCGCCGTCGCGCGCCCAGCAGGTGCTCCGCGACATCATGGGTGGCAGTGCCGTCATCTCGGTGCTGGCCGTGGTGCTCGCCCTGCTCGCCGGCGCCATCCTCATCGTGCTCACCGACGAGTCGGTGCAGCAGGCCTCGGGCTACTTCTTCTCGCGGCCCGGTGACACCTTCAAAGCGATCTGGGATGCCGTCGCCGGTGCCTACAGCGCACTGTTCCAGGGGTCGATCTACAACTTCCGGGTGGACGGCTTCGCCAAGGGCATCAAGCCCTTCACCGAGACGCTGACCTTCGCGACCCCGCTGATCGCGGCCGGTCTGGGTGTTGCCGTCGGCTTCCGCGCCGGACTGTTCAACATCGGTGGGCGTGGACAGATGCTGGTCGCGGCCGGAGCTGCTGGCTACGTGGGCTTCGCCTGGCCGCTGCCGTTCGGCATCCACCTGATCGTCGCAGTGGTGCTCGGGATGCTCGCCGGCGCGATCTGGGGTGGAATCGCCGGCCTGCTCAAGGCCCGCACCGGCGCGCACGAGGTGATCGTGACGATCATGCTCAACTACGTCGGGTTCTACCTGATCTCGTTCCTGCTCCACACCCCCGGAGCGCTTCAGGCGCCGGGGTCGAGCAACCCGAAGTCTCCCGCGATGCTGGAGACGGCCATCTTCCCGAAGCTGCTCGGCCCGTCGTACAACCTGCACCTGGGCTTCGTCTTCGCGATCATCGCCACGGTGTTCGTGTGGTACCTCATCAACAGGTCGAGCCTCGGATTCAAGTTCCGGGCGGTTGGGGCCAACCCCAATGCGGCTCTCGTCGCCGGAATCAGCGTCAAGAACGTCTACCTCTACGCGATGCTGATCTCCGGCGCACTCGTCGGACTCGCAGGCGTCTCGCAGGTGCTCGGCACGGTGACCACCGGCTTCACCGGCGGCATCGACGCGGGCATCGGATTCGACGCGATCACGGTGGCCCTGCTCGGGCGCTCGAAGCCGGTGGGAGTGTTCATCGCCGGGGTGCTGTTCGGTGCGCTGAAAGCCGGCGGGTACTCGATGCAGGCGGCACAGGGCATCCCGATCGACATCGTTCTCGTCGTCCAGTCGCTTATCGTGCTCTTCATCGCTGCGCCGCCTCTCGTGCGCGCGATCTTCAGACTGCCCGTACCGGGCACCACATCGAAGCGTGCCGCGAAGCTCGCTGCGACCAAGGCGGTGGCCGAATGACCTCGACAACAGCATCCCAGGTGCCCGTGCCCTCGACCCCGAGGGTCGCTCTCGAGACAGCGGTCGTGCGCAACTGGAAGGCACCCGTCGCGTTCGGGATCTTCTCGGTGCTCGCCTTCGTGCTCCTCATCGTGTTCGGCCGCACGGGAACGACGACCTACCGGCTCTCCACCGAGAGCGACCTCATCCAGCTGCCCGTGATTCCTGCCGACGTGCAGGCGGTGAGCATCGGCATCACCGTGCTGATGGTTGCCATCACCGCGGTGGCGTTCTGGTTCACCTGGCGCGCTCGCCCCACGCCCCTGTGGCTGGTCAGCATCTTCGCGGTGCTGTTCGTGATCGGGTTCCTCACCTGGGCTGCGGCCGGGGCGCTCATCCCGATCCCGGGTCTGCTCGTCGGGGCCGTAGGCCTGAGTGTTCCGCTGATCTTCGGTGCGCTCGGCGGCGTCATCTCCGAGCGCGTCGGTGTGGTCAACGTGGCGATCGAGGGCCAGCTACTCGCCGGTGCGTTCGTCTCGGCGGTCGTGGCATCCGTGATCAAGGACTCGTTCTTCGGACCTCTGCTCGGGCTGCTGGCCGCTGTCGTGGCTGGCGTGCTCGTGGCCTTCGTGCTCGCAGCCTTCTCGATCAAGTACTTCGTCGATCAGGTGATCGTCGGCGTGGTGCTCAACGTGCTCGTGGTCGGTCTCACGAGCTTCCTGTTCTCCAAGGTGCTCGCACCGAACGCTGCACTGCTCAACAGCCCGCCGCGATTCCCCCGACTGCCGATTCCGCTGCTCAGTGAAATACCGATCCTCGGGCCCGTTCTGTTCAGGCAGACGATCATCGTCTACATCATGTATGTGGCTGTGGCCGTCGTCTGGTTCGCGCTGTTCAAGACCCGATGGGGGCTGCGCCTCCGTTCGGTCGGTGAGCACCCGCAGGCCGCCGACACCGTGGGCATCAACGTCAACAGCACCCGGTTCTGGAATGTATCGCTCGCCGGTGCCATCGCCGGTCTCGGTGGTGCGTACTTCACGCTCGGTTCGGTGGGAGCCTTCAACAAGGAGATGACCGCAGGCGCCGGCTTCATCGCCCTGGCCGCCGTCATCTTCGGGCGCTGGGACCCCATCAGAGCAACCATGGCCGCGCTCCTGTTCGGCTTCGCATCCAACCTGCAGGGCGTGCTGAGCGCGATCGGCTCGCCGGTGCCGAGCGAGTTCATGCTCATGCTTCCGTACGTCGTCACGATCCTGGCGGTCGCCGGCTTCGTGGGACACGTGCGCGGGCCCGCAGCCTCAGGAAAGCCGTACATCAAATCATGACCGACTACCTGCCCAAGACCGACGCCGACTGGGATGCCCTCCGCGGGGTCGCCAAGGAGGCCCTCAGTCACGCCTATGTTCCGTACTCCAACTTCCCTGTCGGGGTTGCGGCGATCGTCGACGACGGGCGCGTGATCTCGGGTGCCAACGTCGAGAATGCGTCATACGGGCTCACCCTCTGTGCGGAGTGCGCGCTGGTGTCGTCGCTCCACATGACCGGGGGTGGAAAGCTCGTCGCGTTCACGTGCGTCGACGGCAACGGCAATGCCCTCATGCCCTGCGGGCGCTGCCGCCAGCTGCTCTTCGAGCACTCTGCCGAGGGGATGTTGCTCGAGACCGTCTCCGGCATCAGGACCATCGACGAGGTCATCCCCGACGCGTTCGGGCCGCGCACCCTCGAGGCGTACCGCGCTACGGACTGACCTCGACAAGTTCGATCACCGATTGGAACCATCATGGCCGTAGAACCATTCGACGTCGTCGACCTCATCCGCACCAAGCGGGACAAGGGCGTGCTGACGACTGAGCAGATCACCTGGCTCGTCGACGCGTACACCCGTGGCTACGTCGCCGACGAGCAGATGTCGGCCATGACCATGGCGATCTTCCTCAACGGCATGGAGCGCACCGAGATCCGCGACCTCACCCTCGCGATGATCGCCACCGGGGAGACCCTCTCCTTCGACGGACTCGGCAAGCCGACCACCGACAAGCATTCGACCGGTGGTGTCGGTGACAAGATCACCCTGCCGCTCGCGCCGCTCGTCGCGTCGTTCGGCGTCGCTGTGCCGCAGCTCTCCGGCCGGGGGCTCGGCCACACCGGCGGCACGCTCGACAAGCTCGAGTCGATCCCCGGATGGCGCGCCAAGCTGTCGAACGACGAGTTCTACGCGCAGCTGAAGTCGGTGGGTGCGGTGATTTGCGCGGCCGGGTCCGGGCTGGCGCCCGCTGACGGCAAGCTCTACGCCTTGCGCGACATCACGGGCACCGTCGAAGCGATACCTCTGATTGCGTCATCCATCATGTCGAAGAAGATCGCGGAGGGGACCGCGGCCCTCGTGCTCGACGTGAAGTTCGGCTCGGGCGCGTTCATGCAGGACCAAGCGCGCAGTCGCGAACTGGCCGAGACGATGGTGCAGTTGGGCAAGGATGCCGGCACGAAGACGGTCGCGTTGCTCACCAACATGAACGTTCCGCTGGGACTGGCGATCGGCAACGCCAACGAGGTGCGCGAATCGGTGGAGGTGCTCGCCGGTGGCGGCCCGGCCGATGTCGTCGAGCTCACGATTGCCCTCGCGCGAGAGATGCTCGCCCTCGCCGGCCAGCCCGACGCCGACGTCGAGGCGGCGCTGAAGGATGGCCGCGCGATGGACACATGGCGCGCCATGATCGCAGCCCAAGGCGGCGACCCGGATGCCGCGCTGCCAGCACCACGGGAGAGCCAAGTGGTCACGGCCGACGCCGACGGGGTTCTCGCCGCGCAGGCTGCGCTGCCGTTCGGCATCGCCGCCTGGCGGCTCGGGGCCGGGCGTGCCCGCAAGGAGGACCCGGTGCACCACGCTGCGGGCATCGACCTGCACGCCAAGCCGGGCGACCGCGTTACCAAGGGCCAGCCGCTCTTCACCATGCACACTGACGAGCCCGCGCGATTTGAGCGCGCGCTCGAAGCTCTCGAGGGTGCCTACCGCATCGGCGACACGGTTGACGACGTGGGACCGCTGATCGCGGGTCGCGTCGACTGACGCTGCGCGCGCGCCCGCGCTCCGCGCGCCCGCGCTCCGCGCTCGCCGCGCCCGATGAGGTGCGGCAAACGCGCTCTCGCGAAGGCCAGGAGCGTGCGATTGCCGCACCTCATCCCGGCCAGCCTCGCTCCCTCAGGCGGCGTGCTGTTCGTTTCAGCAGTTCGCGGGGGTTTGCTAGGTCGTCGGCGGACATACGCGTGTGATGCCAGTGGGCATCCTCGAGCAGGGGGACCCGTCGCAGGTCCTTTCGCCACTGGCGGGCATCCGTGCGGTGATGGTCTCCCTCGTAGTCGAACGCCATACGGTAGGCAGCGAATTGCAGGTCGGGCATGGCGATGAAGCGCCCGTTCGTGTCGAAGACGCTCTGGTTCGGTACCGGATCGGGGAACCCCGCTCGAATGAATCGCAGTCGGAACGCCGACTCCGGAATCGAGTCCGATCTGTCGGTGGTGAGTGGCAGCAGAGTCTCCATTCGGGACCTGCCACGGCGGCCCCGATGGCGGTCTACGCACTCGCGAAACGAAATCCGGGTTGCGCGTGACGCACTCGACCGTCGGCGCCAGAAGATGTTGTCCAGAGCTCCGAGCAGGTGTTCGTCGTCAAGGAGGGGAGTCAGGTCGATCACGGTGCGCTCCGGCGAGGTAACGGCGAGCCCGTTGATCGTTTCGATATCCGCGCGGTGGATCTCGACACGATGGCCCGCAACTCCCCGACCTTCCAGGGCCCGGCGGTCGGAGGGGACAGAGACGTGGACCGGCAGCGGATTCTCGAGATGGATGGGCAGTGGGATCGACCACAGCTGGGCCGCCGTGGCGTGCGAGAAGAAGGCGTGCCCGGGCATCCTTGCCGAGTAGGCCCGGGCGACTGAAGCCGGGTCATCCAGGGTCCCGGCGGCAGCACGCACGCCCCAGAACGGTCGCTCGAGGTCAGCCCCGGCAAGTCGACGAGGCCCGATGCCCAGTTGGCGCGCGGATGCGACGGAGAATGCGGTGCCCAGCGCATCGGGGAGAGGGATGCGCGCGGTCACGCTGACCACAGTGCACCAAGACCGCCCCGCGACCCGAGAGTCATCCACAGGGTGAGGTGCGGCAATCAACCGGGAACGGCGCGCCTGTGCGTGCGTTTGCCGCACCTCACCGAGGGCGTGACTAGGCGGGGTCGCCGATCCGCTCCAGCGCGTCCACGACGAGTGCCCAGAACTTGGCGTGGTCGAGGTTGCGCGCGACCTGGGTCGTGCAGTCGTCGGGAGCGGGCGCGCGGAAGTCGGCCACGGTCATCCCGAGGGTGAGAGTGCCGGTGAGTTCCACGTCGAGCGGAACCCGCACGGCCTGCATCACGGTCGGGTCGATCACGAAGGCCACGGCGCAGGGGTCGTGCACCGGCGGGTAGTCGAAGCCCTGCTCGTCTTTGTAGGTGTGACCGAAGAACTCGAGCAGTTCGCCCACGAATCTCGCCGGCGCGGTGTCGACGGCCGCGATCGCCGCGGCGACCTCGGGCGTCGCGAGCGCCTCATGCGTCAGGTCGAGGCCGACCATGGTGAGCGGCCACGACTCGTTGAAGACGATGTGCGCGGCCTCAGGGTCGATCACGATGTTGAACTCGCTCGTCGCCGACCAGTTGCCGACGTTGACCCCGCCGCCCATCAGCACCACCTGCTTGACCCGGGATGCGATGCGAGGCTCTTTGCGCACGGCCAGCGCGATGTTGGTGAGGGCCCCCGTCGGTACCAGGGTGATCTCGCCGGGTTCGGACGCCATAACCGTGTCGATGATGAAGTCCACCGCGTGCCGGGGATCGAGCGACAACGTGGGCTCGGGCAGCACGGGACCATCGAGCCCTGACTCCCCGTGGATGGTGTCAGCGAACTCGACCGGGCGCACGAGCGGCCGATGCGAACCCCGCGCGAACGGCACCCCGGTGATTCCCGCGACACGAGCGACCGCCAGCGCATTGCGCGTGACTTTCTCGATCGACTGGTTGCCCATCACCGTGGTGACGCCGACCAGGTCGATGTCGGGGTTGCCCCAGGCGAGCAGCATCGCGATCGCGTCGTCGTGGCCGGGGTCGCAGTCGAGGATGATCTTCGTCGCCATACCTCGATCCTAGCGTGATTTGCATATATGAAAGCCACCCTCATATGTGTAGAGTGCTCGCATGACCGACCACAGTGCCTCCACCACCGATCTCAGTGCCCGCGGCGCCGCCCGCGTCGAATGGATCAGATCCCGGATGCCGCTGCTCGCGAGAGCCCGCGCCGAGTTCGCCGAGCGGCTGCCCTTCGCCGGCCACCGCATCGGCATGAGCCTGCACCTCGAGCCCAAGACCGCTGTGCTGCTGGAGACTCTGGCTGCCGGGGGCGCCGAGGTCGTGGCGACCGGCAACCACGGTTCCACCCAGGACGACATCGTGGCCTTCCTCCGTGGTCAGGGGATGACCGTGTTCGGCTCGCGCGACGACGACCTCGACCAGCACCACCGGAACGTGGCATCCGTCGCCGAGGCGAAGCCGACGATCCTGCTCGACAACGGCGCCGACCTCGCGGCGCTCGCCGCGGGGGACCCGACCGGCATCATCGGCGGCACCGAGGAGACCACCTCGGGCGGCCTCCGGCTGCGCGGCGAGCTGGCGGGGCGCATCCCGTTCCCCATGATCGTCATCAACGACTCCCTGCTGAAGGCGATCGGCGAGAACAAGCACGCCGTCGGCCAGTCCGTGGTCGAGTCGTTCATGCGCATCACCAACCTGATGGTCAACTCCAAGCGGTTCGTCGTCTTCGGCTACGGCTGGTGCGGTCGGGGCGTGGCGCAGTACCTCCGGGCGCTCGGCGGCAAGGTCGCGGTCGTGGAGGTCGACGAGATCAAGGCGTTCGAGGCGGCGATGGACGGCTTCCGGGTCGACACTGCAGACGGGCTCGCCGAGTGGGGCCAGGTGTTCATCACGGCCACCGGGCATCCGGGAGTCCTCACGGCGCCGTTCTTCGAGAAGGTCGCCGACGGAGCCGTGCTGGCCAACTGCGGGCACTTCCCCTGGGAGATCGACGTTCCCGCCCTGCGCGCCTACGCGATCGGCAGCACGGTGCTCGACGACGCGATCGAGCGTCTCGACCTGCCGGGCGGGCGCCACGTCATCCTCATCGCCGACGGACGCATGTTCAACCTCGCCGGCCGCGAACCGAAGGGCAACTCGCTCGAGTCGATGGACCTCGGCTTCCTGCTCCAGTCGCTCTCCCTCGAGCGGGTCGCCACCGCAGCCGACACCCTCACCCTGGGCGCCCAGCCGGTTCCCGAGGACATCGACCGCGAGATCGCCCGACGGATGCTCGCCGCACTGTCCGCCGCTCGCTGATGCCGCGCGACCCGGAGGTGCCCCCAGCTCCCGACACCGCGTACGCCGTGCCGGCCCTCGAGAAGGGTCTCGACATCCTCGAGCTGCTCGCGGACACCGCCGGCGGTCTTGGCCAGACCGAGATCGGCGAGGCGACCGGTCGCAGCGTCGGGCAGATCTTCCGCGTGCTGGGCGTGCTCGAGCGCCGTGGGTATGTGGTGCGCGACCGGCAGAGCGGGCTGTACTCGTTCTCGATGATGACCTTCGACCTCGCGCATCGGCATCCGCCGCTGCGGGGGCTCATCATGCTGGCAACGACTCCCATGCGCGAGCTGTCGGACCGGGTGCGCCAGTCGTGCAACCTCAGCGTGCTCGACGCGGCGCGAGTGCGCGTGATCGCGCAGGTGGAGAGCCCCGCAGACTTCGGGTACCGGGTGCGGGTGGGCGCCGTCTTCCCGCTGGAGACCGCCACGGGTGAGGTGCTGGAGGGCGCCGCCGCCCTCACGCGGGCCGACCCGCTGCAGGCGGGCATCACCGACGTGGTGGCCCCGATCGTCGACGCGCGCGGGGTTACGCGGGCCGCGCTGACGGTGCCGTACGTCGCGACCACCTTCTCGGGCATCCCGGTCGACGAGGTTGTGGCCGCAGCGGAGGACACCGCGTCGGAGATCTCACGACTCTTACAGGGTGAACCCCGGTAGATTGGGGCACATGAACGCCGCTGTTACCGAGTTCCTCATGCCCGGGGGTGGAGCGAGTATCACGGCGCTGCCCAAGGTGTCCCTCCACGACCACCTCGATGGCGGGCTCCGTCCGCAGACGATCATCGAGCTGGCGGATGCGATCGGCATGGCCGTTCCCGCATCGGATGCCGCGGCTCTCGCCACCTGGTTCGCCGAGAAGTCCGACTCGGGTTCCCTGGTGGAGTACCTGAAGACCTTCGACATCACCACCGGAGTGATGCAGACCCACGAGGGATTGGCGCGCGTGGCCCGGGAGTTCGTGCTCGATCTGCACGCCGACGGCGTCATCTACGGGGAGATCCGGTGGGCACCCGAGCAGCACCTGAGCCGGGGACTCACCCTCGACCAGACTGTCGAAGCCGTGCAGGAGGGTCTGGAGGCCGGTGCCGAGGAGGTCCGTCACGCGGGTGGCAGCATCCGGGTCGGTCAGCTGGTCAGCGCGATGCGGCACGCCGACCGCGGCCTCGAGATCGCCGAGCTCGCCGTGCGGCACCGCAACAACGGCGTCGTCGGATTCGATATTGCGGGTGCCGAGGCGGGCTTCCCGGCCGGCAACCTACGCGATGCGTTCGACTACCTCGCCCACCACTTCTTCCCCGCAACAGTCCACGCGGGCGAGGCCGACGGTCTCGACTCGATTCGCGGTGCCCTGTTCGACGGCCGTGCTCTGCGCCTCGGCCACGGAGTGCGCCTCGCCGAGGATGTGCACACCGCCCGCGAGGACGACGAGAACACCTACGTCACCCTCGGCCCGGTCGCCCAGTGGGTGAAGGACCGCGAGATCGCACTCGAGCTGTCACCGAGCTCCAACCTCCAGACCGGCGCGATCGAGCAGTGGGGCGACGAGCTCATCGATCACCCCTTCGACCTGCTCTACCAGCTCGGATTCCGCGTGACGGTCAACACCGACAACCGACTCATGAGCGCCACCTCGCTCAGCCGCGAGCTCGCCCTGCTCGCGGAGACCTTCGACTACGACCTCACGGATCTGGCGGTGTTCCAGCTCAACGCTGCGGCATCGGCGTTCCTCCCCTTGGAGGACCGCGAGGATCTGGCCGACCGCATCACCGCCGGCTTCGAAGAGGCCTAACGGATGTCGCTGCCCCCGCTCCCCGCCAGCGCCATCGTCATCGGGGCTCACGCCGCCGATTGGCGAGCCGCGGTCACCCTCGCGGGCGACGCGCTCGCCGCCTCAGGCGCGGCGAAGCCGGAGTACTCGCGCGAGATGATCCGCATGATCGAGGAGCACGGTCCCTATGTGGTGATCGCGCCAGGACTTGCTCTTGCCCACGCTCGGCCCGGCCCCGAGGTGCTCGCCGACGGACTCTCGGTCGTGACCCTGGCCGAGCCGGTGTCGTTCGGCCACCCGTACAACGATCCGGTGAGCGTCATCCTGGGGCTCGCGATCCTCACCGCCGACCGTCATCTTGCCGTGGTCGCCGCGGTCGCCAACATCTTCAACGACTCGACGGCGATCGCCGATCTGGCGGCCGCCACGACCGCCGCCGACGTGCAGCGGATCATGCAGGTTCCCGCGTGAAGATCGTGACCATCTGCGGTGCGGGAATCGGCAGCTCGGGCATCCTGAAGGTCAACGCGGAGCGAGTGCTGCGCAAGCTCGACCTCGAGGCGACGGTCGTCGCCGCCGACATCTCCACGGTCAAGGATGTCGCCTCAGACGCGCAGGTCATCCTCACCTCTCAGGAGTTCGTGGATGCGATCGGCTCGACCTTCGCCGACGTGATCGTGATCCAGAACTACTTCGACACGGAGGAGCTGACCGCCAAGCTCAGGTCGGCCCTCGAATAGGCTTCCTCAGCCCACGAGCAACTCGCGCATGCCGGCGTCGAGTTCGGCGATGACGGCGGCTGCCGCACTCTGGCGCGCCGTGGCATCCCCGTCGGTGCTCGACGCATCGAGGTAGACCTTGAGCTTGGGCTCCGTACCGCTGGGGCGCACGATCACGCGTGCACCGTTGACCAGGTGGATGCGCAGGATGTCGCCCGGCGGGAACTCGCCGAAGCCATCGATGAAGTCGTCGATGCGGTCGACCTCGAGGGTGCCGATCCGTTCCGGCAGATGCGCGCGCAGCTGGGCCATCATCGCGCCGATGCGCGACAGGTCGTCGACGCGCAGCGAGATCTGGCCCGAGGCGAACGCACCGAACTTGGCCGCGAAGTCAGCGAGGTGGTCGACGACGGTCTTGCCCTGCGACTTCAGCTCCGACACCAGGGAGAGGAAGTCGACGGCGGCTGAGATGCCGTCCTTGTCGCGCACCTTGTCGGGATCGACGAGGTAGCCCAACGCCTCCTCGTAGCCGAAGGCGAGCCCGCCGACGCGGGAGATCCACTTGAAGCCCGTCAGGGTGTCGCGGTAGTCGAGGTTGTAGCTGCGGGCCACCTCCCGCAGTGCCGGCGACGAGACGATGGATGCCGCGAGCACCTGATCGGGATTGCACCGCTGCGCGGCTCGCCACCCCAGCAGATACCCCACCTCGTTGCCCGAGAGCGCGCGCCAGCCGCTCGCGGTCGGAATGGCCACCGCGAGCCGGTCGGCGTCGGGATCGTTGACGATGGCGACGTCAGCGCCAACCTCCGCCGCCTTCGCGAGCGTGAGATCCATGGCGCCGGGTTCTTCGGGGTTGGGGAACGCGACCGTGGGGAACGCCGCATCCGGCTCGATCTGCTCGGTGACAAGGGCCGGGGCGGCGAATCCGGCAGCGGCGAAGACCTTGCCGGCCGTCTCCCAGCCCACTCCGTGCATCGCCGAGTAGACGAACGAGATCGGCGCGGGCGTCGAGCCCAGCTCGGCCGTGCGGCGCACGTACTCCTCGAGGATCGACTCGTCGGCCACCACGAAGTCGGTCGAGCGCGGGAGGTCGGTGATCGAGCCCGTCGAGATCAGAGCGATGTCTGAGGCGATCTCCGCATCGGCGGGCGGCACGATCTGCGAGCCGTGGTCGAAATCGCCGAGGTAGACCTTGTAGCCGTTGTCGCGGGCCGGGTTGTGGCTCGCCGTCACCATGATGCCCGCGCTCGCCTCGAGGTGCCGCACCGCGAACGCCAGCACCGGGGTCGGCAGGTGGCGCGGCAGCAACGTGGTGCGCACGCCTGCGCCGGCCATCACGACGGCCGAGTCACGCGCGAAGACCTCGGAGTTGGTGCGCCCGTCGTAGCCGATCACGACGCTCGGGCTGGGGGACTTCGACAGGAGGTAGGCGGCGAGGCCCGCGGCCGCCTGAGTGACGAGCACTCGGTTCATGCGGGCGGGGCCTGCGCCCAGCTCGCCGCGCAGTCCCGCCGTGCCGAACTGCAGCCGGCTCGCGAAGCGCTCGGCCAGTGGCTCGGTGTCCCCGGCCTCGGCGGAGGAGATCAGTGCGTCGAGTTCGGCGCGGGTGGTGTCATCCGGATCCTGGTCGCGCCAGGCCCGGGCATCGTCGATCAGGCTCACGGCTACAGCTCCCCGACGATCGTGGCGAGCAGCGCGCTGATCCGCGACTCCGCCTCGCGCCCGGCCTCGATCACTTCGGCGTGGCTCAAGGGTGTCTTCTGGATGCCCGCAGCGAGGTTCGTGATGAGCGACATCCCGAGAATCTCCATGCCGGCCTGCCGTGCGGCGATCGCCTCGAGCGCGGTGGACATGCCCACGATGTGGCCGCCGATGATCTTCGCCATCTGCACCTCGGCGGGCGTCTCGTAGTGCGGCCCGCGGAACTGGCAGTACACGCCCTCATCGAGGCTCGAGTCGACCGAGCGAGCGAGGTCGCGCAGGCGCTTCGAGTACAGGTCGGTGAGGTCGATGAAGGTGGCGCCCTCGAGCGGCGAGTCGGCCGTGAGGTTGATGTGGTCGCTGATGAGCACGGGTGTTCCGGGCTTCCAGGTCTCCCGGATGCCCCCGGCCCCGTTCGTGAGGATCATGGTCGTTGCCCCCGTGGCGGCCGCCGTTCGCACCGAGTGGACAACACGGCGCACGCCGTGCTGCTCGTAGTAGTGAGTGCGTGCCCCGATCACGAGCGCACGCTTTCCGCTGGGCAGCAGCACCGAGCGCAGGGTGCCGACGTGGCCCTCGAGCGCCGGCTTGGAGAAGCCGGTGATCTCGAAGGCGGGGATCGTGGCGGTGGTCTCACCGATCAGGTCGGCGGCCTTCGCCCAGCCGCTGCCTAGTGTCAGGGCGATATCGTGGCGCTCGACTCCCGTGCGTTCCGCGATTTCCGCAGCCGCGGCTGCGGCGATGGCGAAGGGGTCGGCGGTGGGGTCATCAAGGGGATTCGTGGGGGTCTTCAGCGACATCCCACCACTCTACTTCTGAGACAATTACCTCATGGCCTACAAATTCGAGCGGACCCAGCGAATAGCCGTTCTCGGTGGCGGTCCCGGCGGATACGAGGCGGCGCTCGCCGCGGCACAGCTCGGTGCCGAGGTCACCCTGGTCGAGCGCGAGGGCGTCGGCGGCTCGGCGGTGCTCACCGACGTGGTGCCATCCAAGACTCTGATCGCGACCGCCGAGGCGACCAACAGCATCGGTGAGGCGGCCGACCTCGGCGTTCAGTTCTTCGTGCGCTCCGAATCCGGCAGGGCGGTTCGCCCGGACGTGACGGTCAACCTCGCGGCGGTCAACGCCCGACTGCTGCGGCTGGCTCGCCAGCAGTCGGAGGACATGAAGTCGCAGCTCATCAAGGCGGGTGTGCGCATCATCCAGGGCGAAGGTCGACTTGACGGCCCGCAGCGTCTCGTGGTCTCAACGGGCAAGGGCAAGAAGGGCACCGACTTCGACGAGATCGACGCCGACACCCTCGTCGTCTCCGTGGGCGCCCGACCGCGGATGCTCGACAGCGCTATGCCGGACGGCGAGCGCATCCTCACCTGGACCCAGCTGTACACGCTCGACCAGGTTCCCGAGCACCTCATCGTGGTGGGTTCGGGTGTGACCGGCGCCGAGTTCGCCTCCGCCTACACCGCGCTCGGCTCGAAGGTCACCCTGATCTCCTCCCGCGAGCAGGTGCTGCCCGGTGAGGATGCCGACGCCGCGCGCGTCATCGAGGACGTCTTCAAGCGCAACGGCATGACCGTGCTCTCGAAGTCCCGCGCCGACTCCGTGAAGGCGACCAAGACCGGCGTGATCGCGACCCTCGCCGACGGCCGGGTCGTCGAGGGGACGCACTGCCTGATGGCCGTCGGATCGCTTCCGAACACAGAGGACATCGGTCTGAAGGAGGCGGGGGTGCAGCTCACCGACTCCGGGCACATCCGGGTCAACCGGGTCGCGCGCACGTCGATGCCGTCCATCTACGCGGCCGGTGACTGCTCGGACTTCCTGCCGCTGGCATCCGTCGCCTCCATGCAGGGTCGCACGGCGGTGTATCACGCGATGGGTGATGCCGTGTACCCGACCGAGCTGCGCAACGTCACCTCGAACATCTTCACCCAGCCGGAGATCGCCACCGTCGGCTGGTCGCAGAAGCAGATCGAGGAAGGCCTCACCACCGGCATCATCTACAAGCTGCCGCTGGCGTCCAACCCGCGGGCGAAGATGATGGGCATCAAGGACGGCTTCGTGAAGCTGTTCACGAGTACCCGGTCCGGAACGGTGATCGGCGGGGTGATCGTCGCCCCGCACGCATCCGAGCTGATCCTGCCCGTGTCGCTGGCAGTCGAGCATCGGCTCACGGTCGACCAGTTGGCGCGCGCGTTCCCGGTCTACCCGTCGCTGACCGGCAGCATCACGGATGCTGCGCGGGCGATGCACATCGTCAACTAGCGACCGCCCGTCGCTACGGCCTCTGTCGCACGATCCCTGGCTGCGGTCACGCGCCAGCCGTGTGATCTCGCAAGTGCTCCCGTTGCGCAGGAGACGCGAGGATTCTTTGGGTTTCCTGCCCAACTGGAGTGCGGAGGGTGAGAGTCCCGCGAGCGGGTTGCCTCACTCCTGGAGGCAACCTTTGGCAGGGCGGCTCGCGTCCCTCAGTCGGCGATGCTCAGCAGCAGGTGACCGGATGACACGGTCGCGCCCACGGTCGCGTTGATGCCGGTGACCGTTCCGTCCTTGTGGGCGGTGAGCGGCTGCTCCATCTTCATCGCCTCGAGCACGAGGATCAGGTCGCCCTTGACGACCTTGTCGCCCTCGGCGACGGCGATCTTCACCACTGTCGCCTGCATGGGCGCCTTGACGGTGTCACCGGTGACGGTGCTGACGGATGCCGCGGCACTGCGCCGAGGCGCAGCAGCCAGCGCCGTTCCGCCGCCCGCCGTGGGCACCAGCTTCGTGGGCAGCGACACCTCCACCCGCTTGCCGCCGACCTCGACGACCACGTTGTGGCGGGCGGGCGGAGCCGACCCGTCGGGCAGCGATCCGCTCCACGGCTCGATGTCGTTGTCGAACTCGGTCTCGATCCAGCGGGTGTACACGCGGAACGGGCTGTCGGTGAAGGCGGGGTCGCGCACGATCTTGCGGTGGAACGGGAGCACGGTCGGAAGGCCGGCCACCTCGAATTCGTCGAGGGCCCTGCGGGAGCGCTCGAGGGCATCCGCCCGGCTGGATCCGGTGACGATGAGCTTGGCCAGCAGGGAGTCAAACGCGCCCGAGATGACGTCGCCCGTGGTGACACCGCTGTCGACGCGCACGCCGGGGCCGCCGGGGAAGCGCAGGGCGTTGACCGGCCCGGGGGAGGGCAGGAAGTTCTTGCCCGGGTCTTCGCCGTTGATGCGGAACTCGAACGAGTGCCCCTGCGGCTTCGGGTCGTCGTAGTCGATGACGCCGCCCTCGGCGATGCGGAACTGCTCGCGCACGAGGTCGATTCCGGTGACCTCCTCGGAGACCGGGTGCTCGACCTGCAGGCGGGTGTTGACCTCGAGGAAGGAGATCGTGCCGTCCTTGGCGACCAGGAACTCACAGGTGCCGGCGCCGACGTAGCCGACCTCCTTCAGGATCGCCTTCGATGACGTGTAGAGGGCCGCATTCTGCTCGTCGGTGAGGAACGGTGCCGGCGCCTCCTCCACGAGCTTCTGGTGGCGACGCTGCAGCGAGCAGTCGCGGGTGGAGATGACGACGACGTTGCCGTGGCTGTCGGCCAGGCACTGGGTCTCGACGTGACGCGGCTGGTCGAGGTACTTCTCCACGAAGCATTCCCCACGACCGAAGGCCGCCACAGCCTCGCGGGTCGCGGAGTCGAACAGCTCGGGGATCTCCTCGCGGGTGCGGGCGACCTTCAGGCCGCGACCGCCGCCGCCGAACGCCGCCTTGATCGCGACCGGTAGGCCGTGCAGGTCGACGAAGTCGAGCACCTCGGCGGCGCCCGACACGGGGTTGAGGGTTCCGGGGGCGAGCGGGGCGCCGACCTTCTCGGCGATGTGGCGAGCACTCACCTTGTCGCCGAGCTTCTCGATCGCGTCAGGCGACGGACCGATCCAGGTCAGCCCGGCGTCGATGACGGCGCGCGCGAAGTCGGCGTTCTCCGCGAGGAAACCGTAGCCCGGGTGCACCGCGTCGGCTCCCGAGCGACGGGCGACGGAGAGCAACTTGTCGATCACGAGGTAGGTGTCGGCACTCGTGGTGCCGTCGAGCGAGTACGCCTCGTCGGCGAGCTTGACGTGGCGGGCATCCCGATCCTGGTCGGCGTAGACCGCGACGGAGGCGATGCCGCTGTCTTTGGCGGCGCGGATGACACGCACCGCGATCTCACCCCGGTTGGCGATCAGAACCTTCGTGATGGGAGCCATAGTCACCTAGCCTATTGGGGCGGAGCGGCACGCCTTTGGGCGATGCCGACAAAAACGGGTCGAGAGTCCTGTGTGAGGCTACAAGTTCGCGCGGTTCCACAGCGTGTGCCACGGGATGCCCCGCTCGACGACCAGCTGCCGCAGCAGTGCGACGGAGATGCCCACCACCGCGTGCGGGTCGCCGTCGACACCGGTGATGAAGGCCGAGCCGAGGCTGTCGATCGTGAAGGCGCCGGCCACCCGCAGGGGTTCCCCGGTGGCGACGTAGGCATCGATCTCCTCGTCGCCGAGGTCGGCGAAGCTGACACCGGCCGATGACACCCCGCCCGCGCCTCCGGAGTCCACTCCACCGCGATGGTCGATGATCCAGGTACCGGAGTGCAGCGTGCCCGAACGCCCCCGCATGCTGCGCCAGCGCTCGATGGCGACCTCCGGATGATGCGGCTTGCCGAACACGGCGCCGTCGAACTCGAACAGCGAGTCGCCGCCCACGATGATGCCGTCGATCGGTTCGCCGCCCACGAGGCTTCCCACGATCGCCTCGGCCTTGGCGCGCGCGAGCACCTGCACCGCCTCGTGCACGGGCAGCGGCCCGGCCGCCGCCGCGACCGCATCCTCGTCAACCGCCGGGTCGAGCACGATCGGCTCGATGCCCGCGGCGCGGAGGGTCGCCAACCGTGCGGGGGAGGTCGATGCGAGGTAGAGACGCACTGAGGGCTCCTAGGCTGGGGGGATGGGTGACTGGCTGGGCAGGACGATCGAACTCGACGTTACCAACATCGCGCACGGTGGGGTCTCGGTCGCGCGGCACGACGGCCGTGTCGTGTTCGTCGCCGACGCGATCCCGGGGGAGCGAGTGCTCGCGCGGGTGTCGAGCGACTCCAAGAAGAGCTTCTGGCGCGCCGAGACCGTCGAGGTGCTCGAGGCCAGCCCGCACCGCCAGCCCCACGTGTGGGATGCCGCGGCTCTCGACCGCGATCCGGTCGACCGTGCGGGCGGCGCCGAGTTCGGGCACATCGAGCTCGCCCACCAGCGCGAGCTCAAGCGCCAGGTGATCACCGATTCGCTGGCCCGCATGGCGCGCATCGAACGCGACGTCACCGTCGAGGTGGTGCCCGGCGATGACGACCGCGCCGGCACCGGATGGCGCACCCGGGTGCGCCTGCACGTCGACGAGACGGGGCGGCCCGGTCCGTTCGCCGCCCGGTCACACCGGGTGATCCCTGTCACGAGCCTGCCGCTGGCGACCGCCGAGCTCGAGGCATCAGCGCCGCTCGGGGAACGGTTCGACGGCTACGAGAGCGTTGACGTGCTCAACCCGTCGACGGGGGGCGTGCGTCTGATCGTCGGAAATCAGAAGCCCAGCGTGATCACCGAGCGGGTGGGCGAGCGCGAGTTCCGCCTCGCCGACAGCGGGTTCTGGCAGGTGCACCGCGGGGCTGCGGCCACCCTGACCGAGGCGGTGCAGTCAGCCATCGATCCAGAGCTGTTCGATCCACACGCCGCGAACCTCGACCTGTACGGCGGCGTCGGACTCCTCGCCGCGGCGGTCGCCGATCGCTTCGGCCCGTCCACGCGCATCACGAGCGTGGAGAGCGACGCAACGGCGACCGACTTCGCCGCCGAGAACCTGTCGGAATGGCTCGGAGCGCGAGCCGAGACGGGTCGCGTCGAGCGCTGGGTGGCCGCGCTCGCGGCATCCGCTGGCCCCTCGGAGCGCGAGCGACTCGCCCGGGCGACTGTCGTTCTCGACCCTCCCCGCGCGGGCGCCGGACGAGATGTCGTCGAGGCGGTCGCGCGGCTGAAGCCCGCCCAGGTGGTCTACGTCGCGTGCGATCCGGTGGCCTTTGCCAGGGATACCGCCCTGTTTGCCGATCTCGGGTACCACCTCGGGGGGTTGCGGGCGTTCGACCTGTTCCCGCACACTCACCATGTTGAAGCCGTGGGAACCTTCACTCGCACCTGAACGGGCGGAATGTTGGCCCCGCGTTAGTGCTCTGACGACAGTACGATGGGGTACACCCGGCAGAATGGACGTGCATGGCCCAGGCATCTACTACGGAAGTCGGCAGCGATATCGCCGCACCGCAGGTGCGCGTTGCCGTCGTCGACGACCACGAGTCAGTGCGACTCGGTCTCAAGGCTGCCTTCCTCGCGGAGGGCTACGATTTCGTGCTCGCCGCACCCACCGTCTCCGAACTCGTTGAAGGTCTCGACGGCCGCGAGGTCGACGTCGTCGTGCTCGACCTCTCGCTCGGCGATGGGTCCACCGTCACCGACAACGTCAAGCGGGTGCACGCCACCGGCGCGGCCGTACTCGTGCACAGCATCGCCGACCGCGTGGCCTACGTGCGCGAGGCGCTCGCGGCCGGTGCGGCAGGCGTCATCCCCAAGTCGTCGGCGACCAAGACCGTTCTCGCCGCTGCCGCCACAGTCGCGCGCGGCGAGGTGCTCAACAACCTCGAGTGGGCGACGGCAATCGACGCCGACCGCGACTTCGCCAAAGCCCAGCTGGGTCGGCGCGAGCGCGAGATCCTGCACCTCTACGCCTCGGGACTGCCGCTCAAGCTCGCTGCCCAGCAGCTGGGCATCGGATACTCGACCGCCAGGGAGTACTTGGACCGCATCCGCGTCAAGTACGTGGAGGTCGGCCGACCGGCGCCCACCAAGGTCGATCTGCTGAGGCGCGCGGTCGAGGACGGCATCCTGCCCGGTCTCGATCCGGATGGCGGAGATGCCCGCTAGCGCGACATCGGTCGCCGCTCCGCCGCAGTCCAAGCAGCCGCGGAATCCGATCAGCCGCAAGCAGGTCGAGAACGTCTTCGCGCGCTCGGTTGCCGTCTTCGGTCTCGTGTTCGGGGCCCAGACCATCCCGTGGATGCTCGGCCAGCTCGACGAGGCGTATCCGCTGTGGCTGTGGATCGTTGTCCCGTCGCTCTTCGGCATGCTCGTGGTCGTTCTCATCACGTCGTTCGCGAAGGTGTGGGTGAAGCCGGCTCAGGGTCTGTTCGCGATCCTCTACCTCGCGGCGCTCATCACGTGGCCCTTGACCGTGCTGCCGGGGGCGGAGATCTTCTCGGGCATCCACTGGCTCAACTACCTCATCACCGTGGCGACGGCGATGGCGGCCATCGCGTTCAGGCCGCTCATTGCAACCATCTACCTGTTTCTGTGCCCGACCATCTACGTGCTCTTCCGGGCCACGCCGATCGGCGGAGGGGCACCCCCGTTGCTGGCGCTGTTCGAGGGCATCTACGCGGTGATCCTGGGTGGCGCGATCATCATCATCCTGACGATGCTGCGCCAGGCCGCCAGCTCCGTTGACAACGCCCAGGCCACGGCGCTCGACCGGTACGCGCACGCGGTGCGCCAGCACGCCACCGAGGTGGAGCGGGTGCAGGTCGACTCGATCGTGCACGACAGCGTTCTGACGACCCTCATCTCGGCCGCACGGGCGTTCACCCCGCAGGCCCAGCACCTGGCCGCGACGATGGCCACCAACACGATCGGCTATCTTCGGGATGCCGCGGCCGCCAGCCCGGACGACGGATCCATGGTGCGGCTCACGTCGTTGGCCGAACGCATCACGGAGACGGTCAACGGCTACTCGGGTGTCTTCGAACTCAGGGCGCGCAGCGTGGGAACCCGCTCGATCCCGGCTCAGGCCGCAGAGGCGCTCTACTCCGCTGCTGCTCAGGCGATGGTCAACAGTTCGCGGCACGCGGGCGACACCGGCGTGACCCGGTGGGTCGCGTTCCGCAGCGTTGCGCCCGGCGGCATCGAGATCATCGTCGGTGATACCGGGCGCGGATTCAGCGTGGCGGACATCCCCGAGGAGCGCATCGGCGTGCGCATCTCGATCATCGAGCGTCTCGCGAACGCGGGCGGTCGTGCGGTCATCCAGTCCGCACCTGACGAAGGCACACTCGTGAGCCTCCGTTGGCCGAACCCCGCCGGTGCTCCCACTCCGGTCGGCCTCGAGACAGCCGAGGTCGGCTGATGAACATCGGCGTGCCCCGCTACCTCGTCGTCGGCCTCGCCGGACTCTTCTCCGCGTACCTGCTCGTGCTCGCGGTCTACACGATCGACCAACCGAGGCATCAGGCTCCGATCTTCGTGGCGATGGCCCTCTTCGCGCTTGCGACCGTCGTCTCGCTGCTCCCGTTCGGCCCCAAGCGCATGCCGATCTGGATGGCGGCCTTCAACTTCGCGATCGTCATTGCCATCACGCTGCTGGTGGCCAACGAACTTGACTTCGCCCGGCCCGGAGGCACGGGCTACGCGAGCTGGTATGTCGCGGCCAGCGGCATCCTGCTGACCATCACCTCCACCCGTGGTCGCCCGACCTTCGCCTGGCTCGGTATCGGATTCCTCGTCGTGCACACGATCACCATCGTGGGTCCCGCTGGACCCGCAGGCCTCCTCAGCCTGGGAATCGTGGGCAGCGCCTCGTGGGTCGCCGTGTCGCACGTCATGAGCACCGCGCTGACCAAGGCCTCCAAGGATGCCCAACGGTTCGCGCTCGCCGAGCGCGAGGCAACAGACTGGCAGGCCGCGCAGGAGGCCCACGTCTACGAGCGTCAGTTCCGGCTGGGTCAGACCAGCGCCATGGCACTGGCCATGCTCAGGATCATCCAGGAGCGTGACGGAGATCTGACCGACGAGCAGCGCCAGGAGTGCCTGCACCTCGAGGGCGCGATCCGTGACGAGATCCGCGGCCGGAAGCTGCTCAACGACGCCGTACGCGAAGAGGTCATGAGCGCCCGTCGCCGCGGAGCCACGGTCACCCTTCTCGACGAGGGCGGCATCGACGACCTCTCCGAGGTGGAACTGGATCGGGTGCTCAACCGTCTCGCCCAGGCCATCCACGACACCGACGCCGACAAGGTGATCGCTCGAACAGTGCCCGAAGGCTCGGATGTCGCCGTCACCGTCGTGGGACTGCGAAGCGCAGGGGATGGCCAGGCTGTAGCCCTCGGACAGGACTCGCTGGAGGACGACGAGGTCGACCTGTGGCTGGAGATTCCGCGGGTCGTGTAGATTCCGGGGCGGTGACGCACGAAGGGCCGGGAGCGTGGCTCCCGGCCCTTCTGCACGTTTCCGGGTCAGGGCGATAACCCGAATATCGCCCTGACCCGCCCCCAAGCGATTGGCCCGCTTACCCTAGTCGGCCAATCGCTGGTGGTGATCTCAATGAGATTCACCTAGCACCATCAAGTTTGGTCGCAGGGCGGGATAGAGAACAGTCGTCTCTTTGGGGGACTAGAGGGGGACAATTTGGGGTTCAATGAAGGAAATTGTGCCCGAAATCATTGGCTTTTCACGGAAGCCGGTTTCGAAATCAGGGGTACAAACGTCGCTTTTCGGCGGAATCAGCGGCCTGCAGAGGGTAGAACGGTCTGTATGGCCCGTCAGTGCTTCGGATTTCGTTGTTCCAAGCCACTCGTAACCCGGTTTCCGCACCAAGTGACCCCCCTCTGGGGGTGATTACGGCGTCAGAACGAACGCCACGCCCCCGGGCCGGGCGTGAGTGGGCTGCGCAGGCCGCGCTGGCTGCGATTCCACGCCGAGACGACGGGGCCGTCATCCGGGCCCTGGGCGGCTGCGAGCTCGTCGAGGGCGACCTGGAGCACGGCGCTGACCGCAGCGATCTCCTCGTCGGTCGCGTTCTTGGAGATGATCCTGAAGGCCGAGTCCTCACTCACAGCGGGATGTTCCCGTGCTTCTTCGGGGGAAGGGTCGCGCGCTTCGTGCGCAGGGCTCGGAGCGCCTTGATCACGGCCACGCGGGTTGCCGCCGGCTCGATGACGCCGTCGAGCTCGCCGCGCTCCGCCGCCAGGAACGGGGATGCCACGTTGTAGGTGTACTCGTTGGCGAGCCGCGTGCGCACCGCCGCGACATCCTCGCCCGCCTCTTCTGCAGCCTTGATCTCGCCGCGGTAGAGGATGTTGACGGCGCCTTGGCCACCCATCACGGCGATCTCGGCCGTCGGCCAGGCGTAGTTGAGGTCGGCGCCCATCTGCTTGGAACCCATGACGATGTAGGCACCGCCGTACGCCTTGCGCGTGATCACGGTGACCAACGGCACCGTGGCTTCCGCGTAGGCGTAGAGCAGCTTGGCCCCACGGCGGATGACGCCCGTCCACTCCTGGTCGGTGCCCGGCAGATACCCCGGCACATCCACGAGCGTCAGGATCGGGATGCTGAACGCATCGCAGAAGCGCAGGAATCTGGCAGCCTTCTCGCCAGCCTCGATGTTGAGGGTGCCTGCCATGGCCTGCGGTTGGTTGGCGATGACGCCCACCGTGCGGCCCTCGACCCGTCCGAAGCCCACGACGATGTTGGGCGCGTAGAGCGGCTGGGTCTCGAGGAAGTCGCCGTTGTCGACGATGTGCTCGATGATGGCCTTCACGTCGTAGGGCTGATTGGGGCTGTCGGGGATGATCGAGTTGAGCTTGCGGTCCTCGTCGGTGATCTCGAGCTCCACCTCGCTCTCGTAGACCGGCTGCTCGGCGAGGTTGTTGTCGGGCAGGAACCCGATGAGCGTGCGCGCGTAGTCGAGCGCGTCGTCCTCGTCGCTGGCGAGGTAGTGCGCAACGCCGGAGATCTTGTTGTGGGTGAGGGCGCCACCCAGCTCCTCCATGCCGACGTCCTCGCCGGTGACGGTCTTGATCACGTCGGGTCCGGTCACGAACATCTGGCTGGTCTTGTCGACCATGATGACGAAGTCAGTGAGAGCCGGCGAGTACACAGCGCCACCGGCCGCTGGGCCCATGACGATCGAGATCTGCGGGATGACTCCGGATGCCGCGGTGTTGCGGCGGAAGATCTCGCCGTACTTGCCGAGGGCGACCACGCCCTCCTGGATGCGGGCGCCACCGGAGTCGAGCATGCCGATGATCGGCACGCCGGTCTTGAGGGCGTGATCCATCACTTTGATGATCTTCTCGCCGGCCACCTCGCCGAGCGAGCCGCCGAAGATGGTGAAGTCCTGCGAGTAGACCGCGACCTGGCGGCCGTGGATGGTGCCGAGGCCGGTGACGACCGCGTCACCGTACGGGCGGTTCTTCTCCATGCCGAACGCGTGGGTGCGGTGGCGCACGAACTCGTCGAGCTCGACGAACGAGCCGTGGTCGAGCAGCTGCTCGATGCGCTCGCGGGCGGTCTTCTTGCCCTTCGCGTGCTGCTTCTGGATGGCTGCCTCGCCGCTGGCGGTCACGGCCTCGTGATAGCGCACCTTGAGGTCGGCGATGCGCCCGGCCGTCGTGGACAGGTCGGCTGGGGTCGGGGTCGTCTTCTCGCTCACGCTCACACTCTACCGAGAGCGCACGAACCGGCTTTGGTGACGAGCTACAGCAGTGTCGCGGTTTTCTTGGGCCGACCTACTGCGACCGAGTGACCCGGCTGGTCTGGAATGCGTCCTCGGTGGCGAACAGATAGTTGCGGATGCCCAGCACGACCTCGTCGGCGGCGACCCACCGATCGTCCTGCCAGACGTACATGCCGTACTCCGGCCAGCGGGCAAGAATCGACTCGGCGAACGAGTTGCCGTCCTTGCCGTAGCGAGCCAGATGGCGGTCCTCGATCTCGAGCAGCAGGCTGGGATGATCGTTGGTGATGGTGGCGACGGCGCCCTCGATCACCTGGGGCTCGAAGCCCTCGACGTCGATCTTGATGAAGGTGACCCGGTCGATTCCCTGGGCCTTCACCCACGCATCCACCGAGGTGATCATGGTGTTCCACTGCCGCACTCGCGCGGTGGGGTGAACCGCCGCCCCCTCGGTGATGTGGGCGTGGCCGTAGATGGGAAAGCCGAGCTTGAGCGGCAGCCGCATGGTGCGCTCGCCGGTCGTCGCGCCCACCGCCGCGGCATTGACGCTCACCTGGGACACCCCGACCAGCCCCCGGAGGAAGCGCAGGGTGCGCTGCTGCCGTGGGTGGGGTTCGAAGGATTCCACCCGACCGGTCGGTCCCACGAGGTGGGCCAGCGGCAGCGTGTACATGCCGTGCGCGGCGCCGATGTCGATCACCGAATCACCGGGACGCACGATCGCCCGCAGACCACGCAGCTCGGCCTCGGCCCAGTTGATGCGAGTCGCGAACTGCATGATCGAGTTCGCGAGTCTCGGTCTGAGCGCGGTCTCGGTGGGGAGGACGGGCTCGGGGTAAACGTCTGTTGTCACGTTCTCTTCCTCGGTAGTCCGACCAGTACCCTGCCGCCCCATCGTAGTGGGTCAAGACGGCTAGCCTGTGGGCATGCACCTGCCGCTCAGCCGCGCGATCGCCCCGCACCTCCACCTGCTCGACGAGGTGGGGTCCACCAACGCCGAGCTCGTCGCACGGGCATCCTCAGGCGAAGCCCAGGACTTCACGGTCGTGGTCACCACCAACCAGACGGCCGGCCGCGGCCGCCTCGACCGGGTGTGGGTCGCGCCGCCGGGGCGCACGATCGCCGTGTCGGTGCTGCTGTCGCTGCCAGACCTCCCCCTCGAGAAGGTGGGGTGGATGCCGCTGCTCGCGGGCCTCGCCATGACCCGCGCCGTGGCATCCCTCGTCGACCCACCTCGGGTCTCGCTCAAGTGGCCCAACGACGTGCAGGTCGACGGGCTGAAGGTCTCGGGCTTGCTCACCGAGCTGCTCGTCTCCCCGCGAGCCGTGGTGATCGGCGCCGGCCTCAACCTCACGATGACCGCAGAGGAGCTGCCCACTACGGCTGCCACTTCGCTGACACTCGTCGGTGCGGACGCGGCCGATATCGTGGATCGCGCGCTCGCCGCCTATCTCGGCGAGTTGCGTCAGCTCAGCGACGCCTATCGCGGCTCGGGTTTCGACCCCGAGGCGGGATTGCGCGATCAGGTCGTCAGGGTCTGCGGCACGATCGGACAGCAGGTGCGGGTCGAACTGCCCGACGGCAGCATGCTGCGCGGGGTGGCCGAGGGAATCGACTCGGTGGGTCGCCTTCTGGTGCGCGATGATTCGGGCGTGCAGCCCGTCGCCGCTGGTGACGTGACGCACCTGAGGTATGAATGAGAGCATGACCGAGGCGCCAGTGCGGGAGGTGGTCGTCGCGAGGCTCCGGCCTCACGTGCGGGTGCTGTTCTGGCCGACCGTGTTGCTGCTCGCTGTTTGCGCCGCGTACGGCTACTTCGGCGGCAGGTATGTCGACGGCTGGCCGGCCATCGCCATCGCGGCCGCTGCCGGGGTGCTTGTACTCGTGGGATGGGTGTACCCGCTGCTGGCGTGGCTCGCGCGCAACTACACGATCACGACCCGTCGCACCGTCGTGCGCAGCGGGGTGTTCGTGCGCCTGCGCCGCGAGGTGCTGCACTCGCGGGTGCGCTCGGTCACCATGCGGGCGACCTGGCTGCAGAGCCTATTTCGCAGCGGAGATCTGGAAGCCGACCTCGGTGGGGACCAAGAGGTCGTATTGAGGGACGTGCCAGGAGCGGTGCTCGTGCAGGAGGTGCTTCACGACCTCATTGAGGCGAGCCGACCGGACTGACGCTCTCCGCCTCACCGGCCGCCTTCGCCTCGAGCTCCGGACGGAACACCCAGATACGGTAGAAGGTGAAACGGAACGCGGTTCCCAGCCCGAGGCCCACGACATTGGTGGCGATGTTGTCGGCAAGCGCCGAGGTGAAGCCGAGGAGATAGTGCGACACCCATAGGCACAGCAGCGCGATACCCATGCCCCCGACGCTCACCAGGGCGAATTCCAGACCCTCGCGCAGCACGTGCGATCGGCGCATCGAGCCGAACGTCCAGTAGCGGTTGCCGATCCAGTTCGTGACAATGGCGATCGAGGTCGAGATGACCTTGGCGATCACCGGTCCCTCGTGGATGAGCTCTGGTGCCAGCACGGTGAGGCGCAACAGATTGAAGATCCCGACGTCGACCACGACCCCGACAAGTCCCACGACGCCGAAGCGTACGAACTGGCCGAACAGGGCGCGCATGCGCCTCCTCAGGTGAGCGACAATGGGGGAGCGACGGCAGTCTATCTGTCGCCATGCCAAGGATTTCTGACAACGAACTGGGGAGTACCGTGAGCCTGACCGTCGGTGTGATCGGGGGCGGCCAGCTGGCTCGGATGATGATCCCGCCGGCAGTCGAGCTCGGCATCGGTCTGCGGGTGCTCGCCGAGACCGAGGCCAGTTCAGCGGGCCTCGCCGCATCAGCTATCGGCGACTACCGCGACCGCGAGGCGGTGCTCGCGTTCGCCGACACAGTGGATGTCGTCACCTTCGATCACGAGCACGTGCCGCAGGTTCTCCTGCACGAGCTAGTCGACCGCGGCGTGCGAGTGCACCCCGGTCCCCAGGCGCTGCTCTACGCGCAGGACAAGTTGCTCATGCGGGCGAGGCTCGCCGAGCTGGGCCTGCCGGTGCCGGATTGGGCGGCCGTGGCATCCGTTCACGACCTCACCGGATTCATCGACGCGCACGGGGGGCGTGCCATCGTCAAGACGCCGCGGGGCGGCTACGACGGCAAGGGTGTGCGGGTCGTCGCCGATGCGCGCGACGTGGCCGACTGGTTCGACGACGATCAACCCCTGCTGGCCGAGGAACTGGTCGAGTTCCGGCGTGAGCTCTCGCAGGTGCTCGCTCGTCGCCCGTCAGGTGAGATCGCTCTCTGGCCGGTTGTGGAGTCGGTACAGCGCGACGGGGTCTGCGCAGAAGTGATCGCGCCAGCGCCGCATTCGGCGGGCCGGGTCGCGGACGTCGCGGCCGACATCGCCACGTCGATAGCCGAGAATCTGGATGTCACGGGAGTGCTTGCCGTCGAACTCTTCGAGACGACCGATGATCGGCTCCTCGTCAACGAGCTGGCCATGCGACCGCACAACAGCGGGCACTGGTCGATCGACGGCTCCACAACGAGCCAGTTCGAGCAGCATCTGCGCGCCGTGCTCGACCTTCCCCTCGGGGCAACGGGGAGCCGTGACCCGTGGAGTGTCATGGTCAACGTGCTCGGCGGGGTTGCGGACAGCGCGCACGATGTGAGGCTCGCCGCGGCGATGGCCGACCAGCCCGACGTCAAGCTCCACTTCTACGGCAAGCAGGCCCGACCCGGGCGCAAGGTCGGGCATGTCACGGCCGGCGGTGCCGACCTCGACGACGTGGTTTTCCGGGCGCGTGCCGCAGCGGCATTCTTTGAGGATTGACACCTACGCTTGACGGGTGAGCACCCCCCTCGTTGCCGTCGTCATGGGCTCCGACTCCGACTGGAGCGTGATGTCCGCTGCCGCCGCCGTGCTCACCGAGTTCGACATCGCTCACGAGGTGCAGGTGGTATCGGCACACCGCACGCCAGCCGCGATGATCGCCTTCGGCTCGGCGGCTGCCGGGCGCGGCATCCGGGTGATCATCGCTGGTGCCGGCGGTGCGGCGCACCTGCCGGGCATGCTCGCCTCGGTGACCACCCTTCCGGTCATCGGCGTTCCCGTTCCCCTGAAGACGCTCGATGGTCTCGATTCCCTGTTGTCCATCGTGCAGATGCCCGCGGGCATTCCGGTTGCCACCGTGTCGATTGGCGGAGCGAGGAACGCGGGCATCCTGGCCGCGCGCATCCTCGCCTCGGGCGACACCGTTCTCACGGCGAAGCTCGCTGAGTTCGCCGCTGCGCTCGAGGCGGAGGTCGCGCAGAAGAATGCCGCCCTCATCGCGTCGCTGTGAGGCGTCGGCATGACTAACGCTTCCAGCCCGGTTCGCTATCCGAATACGCGATCTCCGGAGGTGATGACGCGACGCGCCTGGGTGTTGGTCGTGCTCAACATCCTCATCCCCGGGTCGGCGCAACTGCTCGCCGGCAGTCGACGACTGGGGCGATTCGGCGTCGGGTCGACGTTCGTGCTCTGGGGTCTCATCGCGATCGGCGCGCTCGTGTACTTCCTCGGGCGCACCGCTTTCATCACGATCGCCACCAACTCGTTCGCCCTCTGGGTTCTGCAGGGCGTGATCATCTTCTACGTGGTGCTCTGGGTGGTGCTCACCCTCGACACACTGCGCCTGGTGCGGTTCGTGAATGTCGAGGGCAACGCCCGCATCTTCGTCGCGGTGCTGAGCGTGGCGGCACTCGTGGTCGTCGCGGGCACGGGCGCCTACGCGGTCATGATCGCCGGGACCACCCGGTCGACGGTGGGCGAGGTCTTCGCAGGAACAACCATCGAGCCCCCCGTCGACGGGCGGTACAACATCCTGCTTCTGGGTGGCGACGCCGGACCGGACCGCGACGGCCTGCGCCCTGACAGCATCTCGGTGGTGAGCGTGGAGGCCTCGACGGGCAAGGCGACCATCATCGGCGTGCCCCGCAACATGGAGGACGTGCCCTTCGTCGAAGGATCGCCGCTCGCGGCCGAGTACCCCGACGGCTACGGCGTGAACGACTGCCAGGTCGACGTGTGCCTCATCAACTCGATCTACACCGAGGTCGAGTTGTACTCACCCGACCTCTACCCCGATGCGGTCGCCAACGGCAGCCAGCCCGGCATCGAGGCGATGAGGGATGCCGTCGAAGGCACCTTGGGGATCACCATCCAGTACTACGCCCTCATCGACATGCAGGGGTTCGCCGACCTCATCGATGCCCTCGGGGGCGTGACGATCGATGTCGCACACCGGCTGCCGATCACCGACGAGGTCGACGAGAACGGCCAGCCCTACACCGATGTGCCGTGGATCGAGCCCGGCGTGCAGCTCATGGGTGGGGGAACTGCGCTGGCCTACGCGCGCATCCGTGCCGGTACGACCGACTACGAGCGGATGGGGCGGCAGCGCCAGGTGCAGGAGGCGATCCTCCAGCAGTTCGATCCGGCCAACGTGCTGACCAAGTTCCAGGCGGTCGCGCAGGCGGGTGCGCAGGTCGTGAGCACCGACATCCCACAGTCAATGCTCGGATACTTCGTCGAGCTGGCAGGCAAGTCTCGCGAGTTGCCCGTCGACACGCTCGACCTCGTGCCCGACAACGGCGTCGACCCCGAGTATCCCGACTTCGACTACATTCGGCAGCTCGTCGCCGAAGCGCTGGCGCCGACCGTCGAGGAGACCCCGGCGCCTTAGCAACGCTCTACAGGTCGGCGTGCAGTTGCCAGACCTTGTCGGCTGCCCCGCGCCAGGAGAACACGCCGGCGCGATCGATCCCCTCGACACGCAGTCGATCGGCAAGAGTCGAGTCGGCGAGAACGGAACCGATGGCCTCGGCGAGACGCTCGGGGTAGCCGTCGCCCTCGCGCTTCACCGTGAGGCCGGCATCCGCGCCGAGTTCGATGAGCGTGGGCGCATCCGAGTGGATGACCGGGGTTCCCAGCGCGAAGGCGTCGAGCACCGGCAGGCCGAACCCTTCCTCGAGGTTGGGGTAGGCGAACACCGCGGCCCGCGACAGCGCGACAGCCAATGCTGGATCGGCTAGTGCTCCGAGACCCCGCACTCGACCGGGCGCGACGTTCGCCGCCGCGGTGCCCAGAGCTGGGCTGTCGGCCTCGGTTCCCACGATCAGCAGCGCGACGTCGTCGTCGAGAGCGGCGAGCGCCGCGACAAGGTGGTCGAGCCCGTTCTGCGTACCGATATCGCCGATGGCGAGCACATAGCGATCGGGGAGCTCCAGCTCGCTGGCGAGCACATCCGCGTTGGTGGGCACGCGTAGCCCAGAACTCGGAGCGCCGCCGATCACACGGATGCGGTCGCCTACCGAGGCGATCGCCATGAGCTCATCGGCGACGGTGTGGCTGGGGACGACGATCGCGTCGGCGTACCTCTCGGCTCGCTTGAGCATCGCCTTGTGCCACGACACTCGGCGGGGGCTGAGCACTTCAGGAGCCGACCAAGCGAGAGTGTCGTGAACCGTCACGATGATCTGGTCGCCGTCATTCAGGCGGTCGTGCCTGGCGAGGGGGGCGAAGAGGCTGGGAGCATGCACCATGCCCGTTCCCGGCAGCCGAGTGAAACCGTGCTGCCAAGCCGAACTGAGTTCGCGACGCTGAAGCGCACTCTTGTGCAGTGTGGCGAGCCCCGGCAGACGCTCGTGGATGCGCTCGTACTCCGGCTCGGTGGACGCCGCGACCAGACCCTCGACGGCAACACCCTTGGGTGCCGTCGAGACCAGGGCCCGGGTCAACTCCTCCGCGTAGCGGGAGACTCCCCCCGGAGCGCCCGAGAGCATCTCGTCGACAATCACGCGCAGTGTGGTCATGCGGGCGCCAGGGCTTCCGTCGCAAAGGCTTCGCGAAGCGCGGAACGCCAGTCGCGCAGGGGATCTATGCCGGCACCGAACCACGCGTCGTGACCGAGCACCGAATACGCGGGGCGCGGGGCAGGGCGCACGAAAGAGGCGCTGTCGGTGGGGCGAACCGACTCGGGGTCGTAGCCGCCGAGCTCGAAGATCAGGCGCGCGAAGTCGAACCAGCTCGCAGTGCCGCCGTTCGTGCCGTGGTAGATGCCCGCTGGGGCATCCGAGTCGAGGAGGCGCACGATCTGCTCCGCGAGATCGCGAGTCCAGGTGGGTTGACCGATCTGGTCGCTGACCACGTCGACTGTCGGGCGCTCCGCAGCCAGCCTCAGCATCGTCTTCACGAAGTTCGGCCCGTGCTCGCCGTAGAGCCACGCCGTGCGCACGATGTAGGCGCCGTCCGCATGGGCAGCCAGCGCGCGCACCTCGCCCTCGGCCTTCGTGCGACCGTAGGCCGACACCGGATGCCGCGGCGCGCCCTCCGCGTAGGGCGCCGTCGCCGTGCCGTCGAACACGTAGTCCGTCGAAATCTGTACTACGCGAGCGCCGGATCGTGCGGCGGCCGCGGCCACCACGCCGGCACCGACCGCATTGATTGCGTGAGCCTCGTCCTCGTGCGACTCGGCGTCGTCGACCGCGGTGTAGGCAGCGGCGTTGATGACCACGTCACCGTCGCCCAACTGTGCAGCTACCAGGGCGTCCACGGCGGCGGGGTCGGTGATGTCGAGGTCTGCGCGGGTGAGGAATGTGGCATCGCGGCCCGCGAGCGCCCCGCGCAGATCACTGCCGAGCATGCCGCCGGCCCCCGTCACCAGGTAGCGAGTCACAGCGCTGCCCTGACCTTGAGGGGCTCCCACCAAGCGCGGTGCTCGCGGTACCACTGCACGACGTCGGCGAGTCCCTGCTCGAACGGCACGAGCGGCTCGTAGCCGAGCTCTGCCCGAATCTTGGAAATGTCAACGCTGTAGCGCAGGTCGTGGCCGAGCCTGTCGGCGACCCGGTCGACGTACGACCAGTCTTTGCCCGTGGCATCCAGAAGCAGCTGAGTCAGCTCCTTGTTGGTGAGCTCGGTGCCGCCGCCGATGTTGTAGATCTCGCCGGCGCGACCCCGCGTGAGCACCATCGCGATGCCGCGGGTGTGGTCATCGACGTGCAGCCAGTCGCGGATGTTGTTGCCCTCGCCGTACAGCGGAACATGCTTGTCGTCGATGAGGTTGGTGACGAACAACGGGATGACCTTCTCGGGGAAGTGATAAGGCCCGTAGTTGTTGCTGCATCGGGTGATCGAGAGGTTGAGACCGTGCGTGCGAAAGTAGCTGCGGGCGAGTAGGTCGCTGCCGGCCTTGGAAGCTGAGTACGGCGAGTTGGGCTCGAGCGGCCGGGTCTCGTCCCACGAGCCCTCGGAGATCGATCCGTAGACCTCATCGGTGGAGACGTGCACGAAACGCTCGGTGCCGTTGCGCAGCGCCGCGTCCAGCAGGCGCTGCGTGCCCAGCACATTGGTCTCCACGAAGATGCCCGAGTCGCGCACCGAGCGGTCGACGTGCGATTCGGCAGCAAAGTGCACGATCGCATCCACGCCCGGCAGAGTGCGGTCGAGCAGTTCGGCATCCCGGATGTCGCCGTGCACGAACTCGTAGCGCTGCGACTCGGCAACGGGCGCCAGGTTCTCGAGGTTGCCCGAGTAGGTGAGAGAGTCGAGCACGACTACGTCAGCACCTTCGAGGCCAGGGTAGGCGTCTTCGATGGTTCGTCGAACGAAGTTCGATCCGATGAAGCCGGCGCCGCCGGTGACGAGTATTCTCATGGCCCTTCAATCGTAGTCGTGTGCCGCCAATGGCCCCGGAATGGGGAATGCGGTCAACGGCGCCCCGCACCTACGATGACTTAGGTACGAGTGATCGGCGACACGACGTGGGGGAACATCGTGATGACAATCGGTGCTGGGCGGGTCGGGATTGCCGTGGCGATCTCGATGCTCGCAAGCCTTGGCCTGGTGGCACCAGCGCACGCCGAGAGCGCAGACCCCACTCTGACGATCTCCGGCCAGCTTCTCGTGGTGACTGACACCGGAGCTGAGCTCGCGGTGGAGCCCGGTGCCGCACCCGATGCGCCACTGCCCGAGGCTCGCACCTACTCCGTGGTGACCGACGACGGCCAACTGATCGCTCTCGATGGTGACTTTCCCGCGACTGCCGCCAGCGGCGACTACTTCGAAGGCTCGGTGGCGATTCCGGATGCAGTTGCCACGGATCTGGATGTCGCGCCCGGTGAGGTCGTCGACGCGGGATCCGACCTCGGGGCCGATGTTGTCGACGCGGTGACGACGGTCGCGGAGCCGTTGGTCGTGCAATCCTCCGACGTTACCGAGATCCCGGTCGACAGTGCGGTGGCGTCGGCACCGCACTCGATGGACGTCGTGATCGTGTCGGGAGCGACATCCGCCGGCTCTGTGCCGGCGTTGACCTCGCAGGTGGGCTCGTACTGGGTCTCGCAGAGCAACAACCAGATCAGCAGCTTCACTCAGAACCCCACAATCACCGCCCTGTCCGCGGCGTGCCCGACGCCGTCGACACAAAACAGCCTGTGGTCGGCGGCCGCGGCGACCTTCGGAAACACCGTGAACACCTACCTAGCGGGCGCAGGCAAGCACCTGGTGGTGATCCTCCCGAGCGCCTGCAGCGGTTCTACCATCGGTCTCGGCTCGATCGGCAGCTCACTTCATCAGGGCGGGGTGCTGTTCGTCTCCAATTACCTCGACGTCGCTCCGACCACCCTTGCCCACGAGATCGGCCACAATCTCACCCTCGGTCACGGCAACCTGAGCTACTGCGCGACCCCGGCCTACGATGAGGGCTCGGGATGCTCGGTGTACGAGTACAACGACATGTACAGCATCATGGGCTACGCGATCGAGGGGCGAGGCGCAGTGCTGCCCGCCCTGCCCGCGTCACAGCGCGACTGGTTGGGAGCGTTTCCCTCGGCTGACCTGGCTCTCCAGCCCGGGCCATCGGGCAACCCGGTGCAGAGAACCACCTACACACTCAAGCCGATCTCTGACTCGAGCGGAGTGCGCGGCATCAGGGTGACTGATCCCCTGACGGGATCCATCTACTACGTGGAGCTCCGGTCGGGTTCCGGCGGGGACGCCGGCGCGTTCTATACCGAGGGCAATCGCTGGGATCTACCCGGCTACTCGAGCGCTGTCGGCACTGGGAGCGGGGTGCGTGTGCTGCAACTCGACACCTCCAACCTGCCGGGAAAGGGTGCTCAGTCCACCGTCCTATCCGTGGTGACGAAGTCGTCGCAGCCCACGGCCGCCTATGCCGCACTGCGTACCGGCGATGACTTCACGTCTCGCTCGGGGGGGCTGCACATCGAGGTGGTGTCCATGGCGCCGACGACGACCACGACCAACCCGACCTCAGCGACGGTGACTGTCACGACAGGCGGCTGGAGCGGCGGCAGCCCCGCCCCGACGGTCACCCGCATCTCGGGAATCGATCGATTCGCGGTCGGTGTGGGAATCTCCGAGCAGGCATTTCCCAGCCCCGCACGGGTTCCGGTCGTCTACGTGACCACCGGGTACAACTATCCCGATGCACTCTCCGCGGCGCCCGCGGCGACGAAGTTCGGTGGCCCGCTCCTTCTCACTGCTCCGGACGCGCTGCCCACTGCGGTGCTCGCGGAGATCGTGCGGCTGAACCCTCAGCGGATCGTGGTCGTCGGGGGGCCGGGCTCGGTCTACCCGGCCGTCTTCGACGCACTCCAGAGGATCGCTCCGACCAGCCGACTTGGCGGCGCCGATCGGTACGAGGCCTCTCGCGCGATCGTTCGCGATGCGTGGTTGGCCCACGGGGGCACCGGAGCCCGGAGCGCGTACATCGCCACGGGAGCGAACTTCCCGGACGCGTTGAGTGCCAGCGCGGCCGGAGGCGCATTCGACATGCCGGTCATCCTGGTTTCCGGCACCGATGCGACTCTCGATCCGGCCACCCGGCAGCTTCTTCTTGACCTTCGAGTCGACTCGATCAAGATCGCGGGTGGACCAGGTTCAGTCTCACCCGGAATCATGGCCGCCCTCAATCTGATCAAGCCCACGACGAGACTCTCGGGCACTGACCGGTTCGAGGCGTCCAAGAATGTCGCTGTCGACGCGTTCGCCTCCCAGCCACCCACGGCCGCCTACATCGCCACGGGATACAACTTTCCCGATGCGCTCGCCGGGGCCGCACTCGCCGGCGCGAGGTCTGCGCCGCTGATCGTGGTTCCGACCGACTGTGTGCCTGCGGCGGTCGTGACGGCCTTCGACGGGTGGGCGCTGACGAGCGTGACGCTGCTGGGCGGTCCCGCGTCGCTGACGTCGCGTGTGGAGGCACTGCTGCCCTGCTGAGTTACCAGACCCCGAGCGCGATCAGCAGTCTGATGATGGCGCGGTCGCGGGGCCGACGTCGCATCTGCCCTGCGTGGGACGCCAGCCGCCAGCGGGCACGGATGCCTCGTCCCTCCAGCAACGGCAGCATCTGCTCAAGCACGGCGCGCGTCTCCGGCGCGGCCACGCGCAGTGCGGAGCGTGCGTGGATGATGGCCTGGTGGCGGTGCCAGTGCTCGCGAATGAGCCTCAGGCGCGTCAACGCCGAGTTGAGGCCGGTGTTCGCGCCCATCACGTTGGAGTCGTGCTGCCGATAGTCGAGGCTCGGAACGCCGTCGATGTGCCACGACCAGCCCCGACCGCGAGCGAGCGCGTAGATGAGTGAGTCGTGGTACTCAGCAGTTCTGGCGGGAGACTCATCGTCGGCAAGTTGCGCCGCCACGAGGCCGGCAAGACGCGGAGACAACAGGAACGAGCATCCGGGCCCCGGACTCTCGGTCAGGTAGTCGAAGCGACGCTGCGGGTAGTCCTTGCGGATCAGCGTTCGCGCACCGCTCGACGAGAACGCCGTGACCGAGGAGGAGATGCCGTCGTGCCCGCCCGACCGCAGGAGTTCGACATGCCGGGCGAGCTTGTCGGGAAGCCACACGTCATCCTGGTCGCTGAAGGCGAGATAGCCGTCGGCGGGCGGCTCGACCAGGGCGATGAGCCGATAAAAGTTGGCAGCGGACCGACCCGACGGGCCCATCGAGGGCAGGACTGTCAGGCGCGGCTCGTGCGCCGCCCGCTCGACGAGCCAGTCCCGGGTGCCGTCGATGGACTCATCGTCGAGCGCGACAACGCGCACCCGAACACCCTCCTGGCCCAGAATGCTGTCGAGCTGCTCGGGCAGCCACCGGATGCCGTTGTAGGTCGCCAGAAGAACAACCACCTCGGGCAGCGCGGCGGTCGGAGCGGATGACGGCATAAGCACCAACTTTAGCGCCGGGGCCTTCCGATGCGACGAATAGGGTGGAGGCGTGACCAGCCCCTCGATCTCTGTCGCGCTCTGCACCCACAACGGCGCGGCGTTCGTGCGCGAGCAGATCGTCAGCATTCTGGCCCAGAGCCTGCCGGCGACCCAGATCGTGCTCTCGGATGACGCGTCCACCGACGACACCGTGGCGATAGTCGAGCGTGCGGTGAGTGAGTGGCCGCTGCCGAGACCGGAGCTCCTGGTGCTGCGCAACGCGCCCGCCCTCGGGGTTGTTGCCAACTTTGAGCAGGCGGTGCTGGCTTCGACGGGAGACCTGATTGCGCTCTGCGATCAGGACGACGTCTGGATGCCCGACAAGCTCGCCCGGTTCGCCGAGCGCTTCGCCGCCGAACCCGACCTGCTTCTCGCGCACAGTGACGCGACCCTCGTGAGCGCCGATCGGACACCCCTGCCGGACTCCCTTCTGGACAGCCTCGAGGCCACGCTGGCAGAACGACGGCACCTCGTGGACGGACGCAGCTACTACACGCTTATCCGACGCAACCTCGTGACCGGCGCGACGATGGTGTTCCGTCGAGAGCTGCTCGAACACGCCGTGCCATTCGCACCGTCGTGGGTGCACGACGAGTGGCTCGCGATCGTTGCGGCCGCGATCAGTCGCACTCTCCTGATCGACGGGAGGCTCATCCACTACCGCCAGCACGGGGGCAACCAGATCGGGGCCAGCAAGCCCACCCTGAGCTACAAGCTGCACAAGTTGCGTGAGCCGCGCCAGGAGCGCAACCAGGGGCTGGTTGTTCGGTCGACCGCGCTCGTGGAGCGACTCGAATCGCTCGGCGCGCACGTAGAGCCATCCCGCCTCGCCCACGCCAAGGCGAAACTCGCGCACGAGAAGTGGCGACTCGCTATGCCCTCCAACCCCGCTATGCGTGCCCCGCGAATCGCGGTCGCCCTTGCGGCCGGGCGCTACAGCAGATTCAGTCGTGGCCTGATGGATGCCGCGCGCGACCTCCTCCAACCTGCCGACTGAGCGCGCACGTTAGGATCGTCCCGTGCAGATTCGAGAACTCGCGGTGTCGGATGCATGGGAGATCACCCCGGTGCCGTGGAAGGACGATCGAGGTCTGTTTCTCGAGTCCTTCCGGCATGACCGGCTCGCGGAGGCGACCGGTCGCTCCTTTGAACTGCAGCAGGCCAACGTCTCGGTGTCGCGCCGAGGTGTCGTGCGCGGCATCCACTTTGCCGACACTCCCCCCGGGCAGGCCAAGTACGTCTCGGTCGCTCGGGGAGCGGGCATCGACTTCATCGTCGACATCCGGGTCGGCTCGCCGACCTTCGGCACCTGGGACTCTGTCCTCCTCGATGCCGACACGAGGCGGTCAGTATTCATCTCCGAGGGGCTCGGCCACGCATTCGCCGCGCTGACGGATGACGCCACCCTCACCTACCTCGTGAGCTCGACCTACAACCCGGCCGCCGAACACGACCTCAACGTTCTCGACCCCGACATCGGGCTCGTCTTCCCCTCGGAGCTCGGCGAGCCCGTTCTGAGCCCCAAGGATCTGGCGGCCCCGTCGCTGGCTGAATTGCTCGCGTCCGGTGGACTCCCCGACTTCGCCGAGCTGCGGGCGCACTACGCGAGAGGCACGGTCTGACGTGCGTGGCATCATCCTCGCCGGTGGCAGCGGCACTCGGCTGTGGCCGATCACCAAGGGCATCTCCAAGCAGCTGATGCCCGTCTACGACAAGCCGATGATCTACTACCCGCTGTCCACGCTCATGAGCGCAGGAATTCGCGAGATCCTGATCATCACCACCCCTGACGATCAGGTGGCATTCCGTCGGCTGCTGGGTGACGGCAGCGAGCTCGGGATCTCCATCTCCTACGCTGTGCAGCCGTCGCCGGACGGTCTGGCGCAGGCCTTCATCATCGGCGAGGAGTTCATCGGCTCCGAGAAGGTCGCGCTTGTTCTGGGTGACAACATCTTTCACGGGGCGGGGCTCGGCTCCAACCTGCGCAGCCACACCGATGTCGATGGAGCCTTGATCTTCGCCTACCACGTGGCGAACCCGCGAGCCTACGGGGTCGTCGAGTTCGACTCCGAGCTCAGGGCTGTGTCGATCGAGGAGAAGCCGGAGCATCCGAAGAGCAACTTCGCGGTGCCCGGGCTGTACTTCTACGACAATTCGGTCGTGGGAATCGCGCGGTCGATCACCCCGAGTGCCCGGGGCGAACTCGAGATCTCGACGGTCAATGAGCATTACCTCACGTCCGGCGCATTGCGCGTCGACGTGCTCGACCGGGGTACTGCGTGGCTCGATACGGGAACCTTCGAGTCGATGGTGCAGGCGAGTGAGTTCGTGCGGGTCATCGAGGCCCGTCAGGGCTACAAGATCGGCTGCATCGAGGAGATCGCGTGGCGAGCGGGCTGGATCGACGACGTGCAGCTCGTCGCCCTGTCCCGGCCTCTGGTCAAGAGCGGCTACGGCGAATACCTCGAGCGGCTGCTCGCGGAGCAACGGTGACGCGAGTTCTCGTCATCACGGGCGACCCGATCGGGCCGAAGATGGCGGGTCCGGCCATCCGGGCCTGGAACATGGCGCAACTGCTGGCCATCGACAACGAGGTCGCGTTGATGACGACGACCCTCCTGGAGCCGGTCGATGCATCATTCGAGCTCCACCGCGTCAAGCCCGGTGAGGATGCCGCGTTCGCGCGCCTTCTCGCCTGGGCCGACGTCATCGTCTTCCAGGGCCACGCCATGGCGCAGTTCGACGCGCTGCGCACCACGGAGAAGATCGTCGTCGCCGACATCTACGACCCGATGCATCTGGAGATGCTGGAGCAGGGCCGCGAGCTCGGTCGCGCGACCTGGGAGCTCAGGGTCACGACCGCCACCCGGGTGCTCAACGAGCAACTCGCGCTCGCCGACTTCTTCCTGTGCGCCTCCGAACGCCAGCGCCTGTTCTACCTCGGACAGCTCACCACCCTGGGGCGGGTCAACCCCGCGACCTACGAGAACGACCCCCACCTCGAGCAGTTGATCGCCGTCGTGCCGTTCGGCCTCAGCTCCACGCCGCCCGCCCACACCACGGATGTGGTGAAGGGCGTGCGCAGCGGGGTCGCCGTCGACGACAAGCTGCTCATCTGGGGCGGTGGGCTGTACAACTGGTTCGATCCTCTGACGCTGATCGAGGCGATCGCGCGGCTGGCCGAGCGGCGCCCGACTGTCAGGCTGCTGTTCCTGGGAACGAAGCATCCGGGCGTCGATGAGATGGGCATCGTGCGTGAGTCGTTCGATCTCGCTCGGGAACTCGGAGCGCTCGACACCTCGGTGTTCTTCAACGAGTCATGGGTGCAGTACGCCGAACGAGAGAGCTGGCTCATGGAGGCCGACGCGGGTGTGAGCACGCACATGTCCCACGTCGAGACCACGTTCTCGTTCCGCACTCGCATCCTGGACTACCTCTGGGCTGGACTGCCCATGGTCGTGACCGAGGGCGACAGCTTCGCCGAGCTGGTCGAGCGGGAGGGGCTCGGGATCGTTGTGCCGGCACGGGATGTCACGGCCCTCGAACTGGCCCTCGAGCGTGTGCTCTTCGATGAGGAGTTCATCACCCGTACACGCCAGAACGTCCACCGGGTTCGGTCCGAATTCGTCTGGGAGAAGACCCTCGCACCGCTCGTGGAGTTCGTCGCGCATCCGCATCGTGCCGCTGACAGCGTCGGAAGCCGAGTCGATCGCTCGGCGTCAGGGAAGCGCCGCAAGCCCTACGGACTGGCCCACGATGTTCGGATGTTCTGGCACTACCTCCGAGCGGAGGGACCGTCGCGAGCGCTCGCGCGCGTGACCTCCCGATTCAGTCGCTCCCGGTAGGCTAGGCGGCTATGAGAGTACTTGTCGCGGTCCCGGCGCTCAACGAGGCGGCGGTCATCGGTCAAGTACTGGCATCGCTCTCCACGGTTCATCCGCTCAGTGATGTCGTGCTCGTCGATGACGGTTCTCGTGACGCCACGGCGAGCATCGCGCGGGCAGCGGGCGCGCGGGTCGTGTCGCATGCGATCAACCTGGGCGTGGGCGCCGCCATGGGCACCGCGTTCAAGTTCGCCCTGCAGAACGGCTACGACGCGGTCATCCAGTTCGACGGAGACGGCCAGCATCGACCCGAGAACATCGCCGACCTGATCGCCGCGCTCGACCAGGCCGACATCGTGATCGGCAGTCGGTACGCCGACGGCGGCAGCTTCAAGTCGTCGGCCGCGCGCCGGGAAGTGCAGCGGTTCATCGCGCGCGTGGTGTCGATGTATGCGCGCACCCGGCTGACCGACGCGACCAGCGGGTTCAGGATCGCCGGCCCGCGTGCCGTCGCGGTGTTCGCAGAGCACTACCCGGTGGAGTGGCTCGGCGACACGGTGGAATCGATCGTTCTCGCGACGCGTCAGGGTCTGACCGTGCGCGAATTGCCCGTCGTCATGAATGAGCGCGCGGGTGGCACCCCTTCCCAGTCGGTCTTCCGCGCGACGCTGTACACCGGCCGGATCCTGTTCATTCTCGGCCTCGCCAGCATCCGCAGCGTGCCGCCCCAGCTCAAAGCAGCGCGCCGAGCAGAGCAGAAGGGGGTCGCCGCATGACGCCCCAGGTGCTCGCCATCATCATGGCTGTGGTGCTTCTCGTCGCAGTGATCCTTCTGCTTCGTTCCTACGTGCTGCCCGAGAAGTACGCGGTGCTGTGGCTGGTCGCCTCGGTCGCGGGCATCGTGCTCTCGGCCTGGCCGGCCCTGCTCGACACCATCAGCGACTTCTTCGGCATCGAACAGCCGATCAACCTGCTGTTCGTGGGGGCGTTCTTCGTCATACTCCTGCTGCTCATGCAGATCAGTCTCGAGCTCGCGCGCACGCGCGATGAACTGCGCAAGGTCGTCCAGCGACTCGCCCTCGACATCGAGAAGTCGTCCAAGGACTCGGATGACTGAGCCCCACCTGACCGGGATCAGGCGGTTCACCCGCCGATTCCGGTGGATCTACCTGGCCCCGGTGCTCATGGTGCTCGCGCTCTCGGCCTGGGCCTTCGCCTCGCCGATCGGCGCATCACCAGACGACGACTACCATCTCGCGAGCATCTGGTGCGCGAACGAGGCGCGCACCGACCTCTGCGCTCCCGATCCGGTGCACGGCGATGGGTGGCGCCTCGTGCTTCCCGGCATCACCACGGCTCCGTGCTACGTCGCCGACGATACCAAGAGCGCGGGCTGCCAGGAGTGGCCCAGCGATCCGACCCCCACCGTCGCGGCAGATCACGGCAACTGGATCGGCGCGTATCCGCCCCTCTACTACGCGGCCATGAATGTGTTCGCGACGCACGACATCCAGGCCTCGGCGCTGGTGATGCGACTGGTGAATGTACTCATCTTCGTCGCCCTCACGACGGCGCTCGCGATTCTGCTTCCCGTCGTACTGCGAGTGCCCCTGATCGCGGGCTGGATGATCACGATGGTGCCTCTCAGTGGCTACCTGATCGCGTCGAACAACCCCGGTGCATGGGCGGTCATCGGTGTCGGGGGAGCATGGCTCGCCGCCCTGGGATGGTTCAGGACCACCGGCCGGCGGTCCTGGGCACTCGGCGCCCTGACCGCCCTCTCGGTTCTAATGGCGGCCGGTGCCCGAACGGATGCCGCCATCTACTCGATCATCGGGCTGGCGATCGCCTCGTTCCTCGGCTTCGAGCGCACGCGGACATACTTCCTGAAGCTCCTGCTGCCCGCGGGTCTGGTGCTCATGGCGGTGATCTTCTTCTTCACCTCGGGCTATGCGGGCGTTGCCGTGGGCGGACTCAACGGGGGTGTGCCTGACGCGGCGACCCGCGATCAGGCGACGGCGCTGGCCTTCAACATCGTCTCGATTCCTCAGTTGTGGACCGGCGTGTTCGGCTCGTGGGGGCTCGGATGGCGCATGGAGGTGTGGCCCGGCTTCTCGACGATCGAGTTCGCGACCCTCGCGGTCTTCCTCGGCCTCGCCTCTCTCGGGCTCCGGTTCATGCACACGCGCAAGGCGATCATGACGGTCGCCCTCGTCGCCACGCTCTACGTGCTGCCGATCTACATCCTGACGCGCGGTGGCAGCGTGGTGAGCGAGAACGTGCAGCCCCGCTATCTGCTGCCCCTCGTCGTCATGCTCGCAGGGCTCCTGCTGCTCACCCAGTCGCAGCGGCAGTTGCGGCCCGGGCGCTGGCATGTGATCCCGGCGATCATCCTGCTCGCGGGCGCGAACCTGATCGCTCTCTACATGAACCTGCGCCGCTACATCACTGGTTTCGACGTGCAGGGCCTGCGTCTCGAGTCGGGCGCCGAATGGTGGTGGTCCGGCTTCCCGGTGGGGCCCACCGCGCTCTGGGTATTCGGATCCGTCGTGTTCGCTGCGACAGTCGTCGTGCTCGGTGTGGCCTGGCTTCGCTGGAATCGTGAGCCTGCGACCGCCCCCGAGGCACTCCAGTGAACGGTGTACGCAGCCTGATTCGACGGTTGCGCTGGATTCACCTCGCGCCCGCTCTCGCATTCCTCGCGCTCTCCGCCTGGGCCTTCGCCTCGCCGGTCGGCGCCGGTCCCGACGATGATTACCACCTCATCAGCACGTGGTGCGCGGCCGGCGGCAGCCCCGAGTGCCAGCCGGGCTCCGAGCCCGGTACCCGCAGCATGGATGCCGGCTTCCGCGACATCATCTGCTACGCCGGCAAGAAGGATGTCAGCGCCGAATGCCAGACCGTGGCCCTGGATGCCGAGGGTCGTTACGAGACCGACCGCGGCAACTTCGTGGGCGAATACCCGCCCGTCTACTACGCGACAATGCATCTGTTCGCGGGGCCTGACATCCAGGTGAGCGCCCTGACGATGCGGCTCGTCAACGCGGCCCTGTTCGTGGCCCTCACGACTGCCCTGTTCGTGCTTCTGCCCTTCACGCGCCGCCGCACTCTGCTGTGGGGATGGCTGGTCGCCGTGATCCCGCTCGGCATCTTCCTGATCCCGTCGAACAATCCGAGCGGATGGGCCATCACGGGCGTCGGCACGGCATTCCTTGCCCTGCTCAGCTGGTTCGAGACCCAGGGGCGCCGCCGGTGGGCGCTCGGTGCGCTCTACCTGGTCGGCGTGGTCATGGCCTCTGGTGCGCGGGGGGATGCCGGTGTCTACGTCGTGGGAGCCAGCGTCACGGCATCCATCATCGCCTCGGCTCGTACCCGGGAGTGGGCGCTGCGCGCGGCGCTCCCGCTGGCGGGAATCGTCATCGCGATCCTGTTCTTCGTCAACGCCGGGCAGTCGGGCGTCGGCGCGATCGGTTTCAGTGGCGGCACCGCAGTGAGCCCTGAGGCCGGCAGCGGTGACGGCACCGTGGCGCCCGGTGCACCCATGACCGGATTCGCGCTGGCCGCGTACAACCTGCTCATGCTCCCGTTCCTCTGGACCGGGGTGTGGGGAACCTGGGCCCTCGGCTGGTTTGACACCGGTCTGCCGGCGATCGTGCCGTGGGCGGCCGCGGCGGCCTTCATCGTCGTTGCGTTCGCTGGGCTGGGACGGCTCGATTGGCGCAAGGCCATCAGCGTGGCCGGGGTGCTGATGGTGCTCGTGGTGCTGCCCGTGTACGTGCTGACTGTCGGCGGTATGAAGGTGGGCGAGGCACTGCAGCCCCGCTACCTGCTGCCGTTGATCCTGCTGCTCTCGCTGCTGCTCGCGACCATGCCACCGGGTCGCGAGATGCGGTTCACCCGCATCCAGACGTTCGCGGTGCTGGGTGCGCTCACGCTCGCCAACCTGGTGTCGCTGCAGGTGAACATCCGCCGTTACGTCACGGGTGCCGACCAGCAGGGCATCAGCCTCGACGCCGGCGCCGAATGGTGGTGGCCGAACTTGCCCGTAGGGCCGACTGCCGTGTGGGTGATCGGTGCTCTCGCCTACTCGGCGCTGCTGGTGGTGCTGTGGCCTCAGTTGCGGCGCAGCGTCAGCGCGTCAGTCCCGGTCTGATTCCTCAGTCCCGGTCCAGTTCCTTGTAGAGTCGCGGCGCGTTGTTGATCGCCGTGATCGCGGCCGTGAAGTCGACACCCACGACGTCGAGGTACCACTTGAGGTTCGGGTAGCGAGGGGTGTTCTCCTCCTCGACGAGACGCAGGGCCTCCTCGCGGGTGATGTCGCCCTCGCGCACCTGGTTGCTGCGGAACGTATCGTGCTCCGTGAAGCCGGCGATCGTGTAGTAGGCGTAGTTGTAGAACGCTGCCGTGCCGTCACCGATGCGCCAGGTGGTCTGGGTGTCGGGTGCGCGCTCCCAGTCGTACTCGCTGTCGAGGGTGTCCTCGATCTGCTTCTCGTCCCAGCGCCAGTAGTCGAAGATGTGGAAGTAGTCGCTCTTGGTGGTGAAGCTGCGGTAGTACTCGCCCAGAAGCGTGTCGGGGATGGAGCGGTTGAAGTAGCCCGGGCTCTGGAGCATGGCCTTCAGGCGCAGCGACTGGTAGCGCAGCTGCTTCATCGCGCCGTGGCTGTAGACCCGCTCCTCGGCGAAGTCCGGCGGAACACCGAGGAAGCCGGACTTGAAGTGAGTGACCTCCAGCGGGTTGATGCCCCAGAGGTTGAGGGTGACACCGGTCTGGCGCTTGAGAGTCTCGATGTGGCGGAAGAAGTGCTTGTCACCGGCGGTGAGCACGCTGAGCATGCCCAAGTGCGGCGACTTGATCCACGCGTTGAGGTTGCGACGGATGTAGTCGCGCTTCTTCGTGATGTCTGCGGCCACGATGATGTTCTCGACACCGAGCTTCGACGACATCCGACTGACGTTGCGGCGGCCCAGGTCGGTGACCATGCCCCAGTCGTACGTGTAGGTCACGGGGCGCAGCTTGAGCTCGTGGATGATGAGGTGCAGCCCGTAGGAGCTGTCACGTCCTCCGGAGAACGGAACGAGCACCTCGTCGCCGGTCGCGCGACGGAACGGCTCGATCAGCTCGAACAGCTCCTCCTTGGGGCGTGGGTGGTTGCGCGGCTTGTAGTTGTGGCAGTAGTTGCAGACGCCGTTCTCGTCGAAAGCGATGTACGGCATCGTCTCCGGCAGGATGCACCGGGTGCAGCGACGGAAGTCCGGCTTCGGGTAGACGAGCAGGCTCTCCTCCACCGAGGAGTACCCGAGCCCGGGCACGAGGTCGATCGAACGGTTCGCCCACTCGGTGACGGGGATCTGCTCCTCCTGCACCGGCACATCCACAACGACGCCCTCGCCGCGCACCTGGCGGATGTTCTCCGCCTCGATCTGCAGCAACGGGTAGCGCTCGGAGGAGAAGACCAGGCCGCCGCTCTTGTCGCCGACGTACAGGCTTCCGTTGTTGGAGAAGAGCAGGAGCTTGCCCAGGCGCGGAATCAACGCGGCGCAGGCTACGACACCCTCGGTCAGGCTGAGCACGCGCTCGGCCGCCGTCTCGACGCTGCCGCCCGACTCCAGGTGCGAGGCGATGATCGCCGGGATGATCTCGGTGTCGATCTCGAGCTCGGGAGTCTTGCCGAGGATGGGCCAGATCGCCTCGTGGTTGACCACGATGCCGTTGTGCAGAACGATGACCTGCTCGCGCGACACGGGCTGGTTGTCTCCGGTGCCGTTGGTGACGAGTCGGCTGTGTCCGAAGAACAGGTTTCCGAGCGGCGGGATGCGCTTGAGCAGCCACCCGATCGGGTAGTCGGCGCGGTAGGCGTGGTAGGTGGTGTCGTGGATGACCATGCCGCTGGAGTCGCGGCCACGCTGCTGTGCGTGCTTGACCAGAGTCTTGGCCGAGGTGGAGTCGAGGTCATCCGGGCCGATGAAGCCAAAGATTCCGCACACGTGTAGTTCTCCGATTCTGAAAAGTCGTTGGGGCTCGCCGCGCGACACAGCAGCGGGCACGCACAACGATCTATCATGCCATGTCGATCACCTGTGGGCGGCTGTGCGGCCCCCCCGTCAGACTCGAGCCGTGGGGCTATGCCGGTAAGATAGCCGGGTGTCAGGCCAGCCATCTCAGCCCTCGAAGAGGGCCCTCGTCATGTGTTATTCCGCGGTGGGCAGCGATGCTCGCGTCTCCAACCAGATCCGCTGGCTGGAGTCCGCCGGGTATCGGGTCGACATTCTCAGCCAAGGCCCCGAGCACCCGGATGCCACGGGCCGTGGGTTTCGCATCGGCCAGCCGTCGAGTCGGCTCGAGCTGATCTTCAACGCCTTCCTGCCCCCGCGGGCACGCTTCCGCGGCGTGGTGGAGAAGTACATTCCGACTGCGGAGCTGGCCGGCCAGAAATACGACCTCATCATCGTCAACGACCACCACCTGCTGCCGTGGGTCGTGGATGCTGTGCCCGCGATGGCCAACGGGCCTGTCGTGCTCGACCTGCACGAGGTGTACTCGGGCAACGGAACGAGCCTCGTCTACAAGCTTCTGATCGCGCGGTACGACGACTGGTTGCTGACCTTCATCACGTCGCCGGTCTTCACCAAGCACCTGACGGTGGCTGAGGGCATCGCCGACCTGTACCGCGACCAGTACGGGGTTGCGCGGCCGGGCGTCATCCGCAATATCGCGCCGTATCAGGAACTCACCCCTTCGCCCGTGGATCCCGAGAACATCGTGCTCGTGCACCACGGCTACGCGGCGGTGGAACGCGGCATTGACATCATGCTCGACGCATCGATGCTGCTCGAGCCGCGGTTCAGTCTCGTGCTCATGGTGCTCGGCGACGACCGGTCGCTGGCTCCGCTGCGGGCGCATCCCGCGATCGCCGCAGGCCGTGCGACCTTCCGTGAGCCGGTCGGGGTCACCGAAGTCGCGAGCGCGCTCAACGAGTACGACCTCGAGCTCATCTTCTTCCCGCCCCGCTTTGCCAATAACATCTATGCGCTTCCGAATAAATTCTTCGAAGCTATTCAGGGTCGTCTGGGAGTGGTCATCGGCCAGAGCCCCGAGATCGTGGGCTTCGTGCGGGAGCACGGGTTCGGGTTGGTCGTCGACGGCTGGACCGGTGCCGACCTCGCGGCCGCGCTGAATGCCCTCACCCCCGAGCAGATCACCGCCATGAAGCAGGCTGCCGACCGCGCCGCGTCGGACTTCTCAACGCGAGGCGAGGGTCCCCGCTTCCTCGCCGAGGTCGGCGCCTGACGCGTAGTCCTTCACGCCTGACGGCCACCCTCGACGGCGAATGTTCGCCGTCGAGTCAGTGGAGCCCGGTCAGGCGATGGCCTTGCCGATGACGCGGTAGGCGATGCCGGGCCATTGCTCGGCCGACGACACTCGTCGCCCGTCGATGAACGCCGTGATGCCGGGCAGGTCCGCGGGCTTGAGCGTGCGGTATTCGGCGTGATCGGCCTGTACCACGACGGCATCGACCTGCTCGCCGAGGTGATACGGCGTGAAACCGAGCGAGACCAACTCCTCGTCGGAGTACAGCGGGTCGTGAACGACGGCGGTGGCGCCGCGCTGCGTGAGCGCCTCGACAGCGCCGAAGACGCCCGAGAACGCCGTCTCCTTTACCCCGCCGCGGTAGGCGGCACCGAGCACCGCAACCTTGGCGCCGGTGAGGTCGCCGTAGGCACCCTCGAGGAGCCCGATCGTGTAGTCGGGCATCCCGGCATTGGCAGCGCGCGCGGCGGAGACGACCGTCGCCTCGGGGTCTGTCCAGAGGTACAGCCGCGGGTACACGGGAATGCAGTGACCGCCGACGGCGATGCCCGGCTGGTGGATGTGCGAGTAGGGCTGGGAGTTCGAGGCTTCGATCACCTGGTAGACGTCGATGCCCGCGGTCGCCGCGTACCGGGCGAACTGGTTGGCGAGACCGATGTTGACATCGCGGTACGTTGTCTCGGCGAGCTTCGCGAGCTCGGCGGCCTCGGCGCTGCCCAGGTCCCACACGCCGTTCGGCCGCACCAGGTCGGCTCGCTCATCGAAGTCGAGCACCGCGCGGTAGAAGTCAACCGCCTTCGCGGCTCCCCGCTCGGACAATCCGCCAACGAGTTTCGGGTACTTGCGCAGATCCGCGAAGACCCGTCCGGTAAGAACGCGCTCGGGGGAGAAGACGAGGTCGAAGTCCACACCCTCAGTAAGCCCGGACGTCGCCTCGAGCATGGGCTTCCAGCGCGTACGGGTGGTGCCGACCGGCAGCGTCGTCTCGTACGAGACGAGGGTGCCCGGGGTCAAGACCTCGCCCAGGGAGCGGGTTGCGGCATCCATCCACCCGAAATCGGGCTCCGCGGTCTCCTCGTCGACGAACAGCGGCACGACGAGCACGACGGCGTCAGCGCCCGGCACCGCCTCGGAATACTGAGTGGTGGCGCGAAGCTTGCCGGCTGGAACGAGCTCGGAAAGCATCTCCTGCAGGTGTGCCTCACCCGGGAACGGCTCGATGCCCTCATTGATGAGGTCAACGGTGCGCTGGGAGACATCGACGCCGATCACGTCGTGTCCCTTGCTGGCGAACTGCACGGCGAGCGGGAGCCCGATCTTTCCCAGGGCAATGACGGCGATCTTCACGGAATGTCTCCAGATTGAGGCGGATTGATCAATTCTACCGGCCGATCAAGCCGAGACTCTCCTCGACGACCTGCTGGGCAATCGCGCGCAGCGAGTACTCCAGGGCCGACCATTCGGCGAGTTCGGCACGGGCATCCGGGGGCAACGGGGCGGCCGCCGCGGCGAGCATCGCGGACGCGGTCGCCGTCACGTCATACGGCACTGCAACGCCAGCGCGAGGGTGGCCAGCACCGTTGAGGAACTCCATGGTGGGGCCGACGCCGGCGAAGATCACGGGGCATCCGGCGGCCAGCGAGGAGTAGACCTTGGTGGCGAGCGCGTATTCGTTGGCGGGAACCGGGGTGAGGCTCGCCACTGTCGCCGTGGCCGACGACAGGATCGGCGAGAGGGTCGCGGGGGAGATGGGGCCGTGGAACTCGACCGAGCGCTCGAGGCCGAGCTCGCGTGCGCGGTCGCGCATGCCGTCGCGTTCCTCACCGTTGCCGTAGTAGAGCAGCCGGGCACCGGGGTACTGCTCGAGCACCTGGGGCATGGCGTCTACGAAGATGCCAGCGCCGTGCCACTCCGAGTGCGTTCCCGCGTAGACGAACACCGGAGGCTCGGGGGGCGCCTGGCCCTCGTACCTGAAGTCTTTGGTGTCGGCGCCGAATCCGATCGGCACCGCGGGTGTGGTAATGCCCAGCGCCCGGAAGCGATCGATGAGCGGCTGGTGGGCGGCGAACAGTATCTTCGCGCCACCAAGACCCCACGCCTCGAGTCGCCTCAGCGTGCCCAGGATCAGGGAAGACTTCGTCACCAGTTCGGCGGCCTCTGTCCAGTAGTCCGCCGCGCGAACGACGTAGGGGGTGCGACGAATTGCCGCGACCACCCGAACCACGGCCACCGTCGTTGGGGGCGGTTCGACGATGTAGAGATCGGCTCGTCGCGAGAACAGCATCCGGAAGGCCAGCGGGATGTCGAAGCTCATGTAGCTGAGGTAGCCGCGCACGTACTGCTGCTTGTCGCGCTTCACCGGCGCCCGGCGCACCTCGATGCCGGGCGGGTCGTCGATGACGGCGCCGCGCGGCGGCCTCGCGGTGAGGATGGTGACCTCACAGCCGCGATCCCGAAACTCCTCGGCCCAGATGCGAAGAATGCCGGATGCCGCCGAGACTTCGGGTGCGTAGATCCGGCTGGCGATCACAACCCTCATGAATGCCCAGCAAGCAGTCGCGCGACCAGGGCATCCTGGATCGCCCGGTCCGGCTCGCTGGAGAGTGCTCGAGCCGAGCGGTCCGCCGCCTGCTTGAAACCGACGACATCGTCGACGGTGATGTCCTTGAGGGCGTCGACCAGCGCGTCAGCGCTCGTGTCGGCCGTGATGAGCCCGAGCCCGTACTGCGCAACGTGGGTATCGATCTCGGGTGCGGGCGAGAACACCAGTCCGAGCCGTGCCTGCACGAAGTCGAAGAACTTGTTGGGCAGGTGGTACAGGTGGCTCAGCGTGCGCAGAGGGTAGAGGAAGACGCCCAGGTCGTACTGGTTGAGAACGCGGGGCAGGGTCTCGGGCGGCACCGGCGGGTGCACCGTCACACGCGGCGTCACGGCGGCCTTCTTGCGGATGACCTCGAGATGCCCGCCCGGCACCTCAAGCAGGTAGAGGTCGAGGCTGAAGCGCTCGCCCAGTCGATCGACGGCCTCGATCAGTTCCATGATGTTGCGCTCGGCATCGGCCGTGCCGCTGTGCACGAGTTTTATCACGGCCGGATCGACCGGCGACGGCGCGAGGTTTTGGAAGTCGGCTGCGTTTCTCACGATCTCCGTGGCCACCCTGTATCGCTCGGCGTAGAGGCCCGCCAGCCCGGAGCTGACGCTGGTCACGGCGGTGGTGCGCGGGAGGTACTTCTTGCAGAGGTGCTCCATGTACGGCCCCACGAGCAGACGCCAGATGAACACGGTGGCGCGCTCCTCGGGTGCCCATTCGTGCATGTCGGCGAGCACCGGTGCGTCCCCCGCTGCGGCGAAGGCGAGCGGCAAGGCACGGGCATCATTGGCGACGACGAGGTCGTAGGGGCCCGACTCGACAACCGCCGTGCGCACGGCCTTCTCGCCCGGCGCGGTCAGCTCGACCGCGCTGTGCAGGTGAAGGGCCAGCCTCGCGACGCCGAGCGGAGTCTCCGGCAGGGATGACGCGTTCTCAGGCACTTCGATGTGCCGAGCCACTCCCTCTGGGGCAGGCCCGTAGCCCACCGTGGTCACCTCGCCGTGCTGACGCAGCACCTCGAGCTGACGCAGTACCCGGGAGTCGGCGTAGATGGGGGAGAAGGAGACGCAGAGTATCCGTGGGGGCTCCATTGGCTGGCTCACCACGATCGTCCCGGGGCTTGTCGACACATGGCATCGAGTCTATGGCCACGCTCGGCTGGGACACCGGTGCGCCCGGGTAGACTCACGTGGTTCGCCGAATGGAGGCTCAAGTGAGGTCTGTACTGGCCCTGTACCGGGACATCGTCGCGGTCTTCCCGCTCGGAGGGGCACGGTTCCTCACCCTCTACTCGTGGCTGCTCGCTTCCCTTGCGATCTTCGACGCTGGAGCGCTCGGGCTCCTGGCGGCCGTCATCGGTCCGGTCGCGTCGGGCACCGCGGTGACGCTCCCGGTGATCGGCACTCTCGACTCCGTGGGTGTCGTGTGGGTCATCCTGGTGATCTGCGTGCTGATGGTGGCCAAGGGGGCGCTGGCGGTTCTGGTCACCTGGTGGGCGACCCGACGCATCCCTCGATACGAGGTCGCGATCGGCGATCGCCTGTTTCGCGCGTATATCACCGCACCCTGGCGTGACCGCCTGAAGAAGAATTCCGCCGAGATCATGCGTTTCGCCGACACCGGCGTCGATGCCACGGTCAACAGCTTCGTACTGCCGGGGGCCACGCTGCTCGGTGAATTCGTGAGCCTCGTCGTGATCATCGGAACCCTGGCGATCGTCCAACCGATCCTCGCGGTCACTACGCTCGCCTACCTGCTTCTTCTCGGTTCCGTTCTCTTCTTCGGCATCGCCCGGCCGGTGCGTACCGCCGGCGAGGTACATGTGCACAACACGATCGGTGCCTCGCGCCTCGTTCTCGAAATCGTGGGTGCCATGAAGGAGGTGTCGCTTCGCAACAAGGAGAGCGAGGTTGCCGATGTCGTTGCGCAGACCCGCACCCTCAGCGCCCGGGCGCGCGGCAACATGTACTTCCTCGGGCAGCTGCCCCGGTATGCGCTCGAGTCGGGTCTCATCGTCGGGTTCGTCGTCATCGGTGGGGTGGGGTTCCTGCTCGGCGGAATCGAACAGGCGATCGCGGCCGTCGCGCTGTTCGCTCTCGCGGGATTCCGGATGGCGCCGTCGGTGATCCGTGTTCAGTCGGTGCTCGCCCTGATGGTCTCGATCTCCGAGTATCCTCGGCGCGTCCTGGCCGAACTGGCCGACACTGAGCGATCGACCGCCGAGGTGAATGCCCGGCCGTCGGGTCCGGTACCCGAGAACCCGAAGAGCATCGTTCTCGATGACGTCGTGTTCCAATACTCAGCGGATGCCGCGCCCGCCCTGAAGGGTGTCTCCCTGAGCATCCCGTTCGGTTCCACTGTGGCTTTCGTCGGCGCATCCGGTTCAGGCAAATCGACCATGGTCGACCTCCTGATCAGCCTTCTGGAGCCGACCGAGGGAACCATCTCGGTCGATGGGGTTTCGTTGACCGAGGTGCGAAGCGATTGGCGATCCCGGGTCGGTTACGTTCCCCAGGATGTCGCGCTCTTCGACGCGACCATTGCACAGAACGTCGCACTGACCTGGGGAGACAGCTACGACGCCGAACGAGTTCGGGCGGCCCTGGAGCAGGCCCAGCTCTGGGAACTGGTCTCCGCGCGTGAGGGTGGCATCCAGGCGCGGGTCGGTGAGCGGGGCCTCTCGCTCTCCGGTGGGCAGCGTCAGCGGCTCGGAATCGCTCGTGCCCTCTACAGCGACCCGCTCGTTCTGGTGCTCGACGAAGCGACGAGCGCACTGGACACGAATACTGAGGCACTCGTCATGGCGGGCCTCGACGCGATCGGCGGAGGGGTGACGAAGATCATCGTCGCGCATCGGTTGGCAACGATTCGGCACGCCGACCGCATCTTCTTCATGCAGGAGGGTGAGGTCGCCGGCAGCGGCACGTTCGACGAACTCGTGGCCACGTTCCCCGACTTCGCGCACCAGGCGGCACTCGCGGGACTCGCCTGATCGGCGGAGGTGTCCACCTTGCGCGCCGCTAGGCGCAAATGGGGCCGTCCTAGGATGGAGTGCAGTAGCCATGAGCGACGGAGTACAGACCAATGAATTTGCGACCCCACATCGTGGCGGTATTCCAGCGTGCCCTTCTGGTCGCGAGCTACAACGCTAATCTTCTGATTCGTCGTCGGCTCAGAAGTGAATCCATCTCCTGGGTCGTTGGGCCAGATGAATGTGCCTCGATGGTGCTCCAGCTGTCGCGGGCGATTCCCGGCTCTTACTCGGTGAACTTCACCGAAGAGTTCGTGTACGCGACCAACTACAACTATCGATTCCGGACCAGGGTGGATTCGCGATGGAGATGGGCCGAAAGAATTATCGCTGGCCCGCTTCTTCTGGGGCGACTTATGAATCAGGCAGCGGGCTTCATCTATGTTGGCGCGACAGGATTTCTATTGACGGGCCTCGACGAGCGAGAGTTTGAGTTCTCATATCTGGCCAAGAAGGGCGTTCCAATCGTCTGCTACTGGTGCGGCTCGGACATCCGGTCAATCAAGCTGATGCACAAACTTGAGCGGGAAACGGGCATGCCCAACATCTCCACATACATGGGAGAGCGTGGACCCATTTTTGAGTCCGTCGGTTGGGACGATTCGAAGCGGGCGATCGCGGCGGTCGCGAGCAGGTACGCGACTGCAATGTTCAGCAACACAGTCGACCACTTGAGCTACCTCACTAAGGGTACCGAACCTTTCCTCTACTTCCTCGCCGACGAGCCGCTGCCCAACCCAAGGAAGTTCGATGACCTTTCTCGGCCGGTCGTCGTGCACGCGACCACGTCACCGGTGATCAAGGGAACTCCATTGGTGCGAGCCGCGGTTGCTCAATTGCGCTCCGAAGGTTATGACTTCGAATACATCGAGCTTATTGGGGTGACCAATGCAGTGGTGAAGGAGCAACTCGCGCGCGCACACATCGCGATGAACCAGTTCTATGGGTTTTCCCCAGCGGTATTCGGTGTCGAGGCGCTCGCGGCGGGTTGCGTAGTGATGATGAGCGCCGACGAGAGCGTTGAGACCGACCTCCCTAAAGGCAGCAACGAATGCTGGGTGGTCACTAAACACCATCAGGTTTACGGCAATCTCAAGCGTTTGCTTGACGATCCCTCCCAAATGGCCGCAATTGCGAGCCGGGGACGTGCATGGGCGGAGAAGTACGCCATGCGCAGCGGTGCTACTTCAATTCTCTTGCCTAAGTTAGATGCCGTATTGGGCGGCACCTACACCGCTCCGGAGGTGCGCTGTTGAGCGAACGAATACTGATAGTCGGGCATGGCACAGCGGGGATCTCGCTGGCCGAGGACATCCGATCCCGTGGCGGCGACGTTGTCGGCTTTCTCGACGATCGGTCGACCAGCGGCGAAGTGCTGGGGTCCCTGGGCGACGTAAACGAGGTCGTCGCGGCCCACTCCATCGATTTGGTGTACTTCGCCATTCCGACGGCGAACTCGGCGAAGGTGCGAGAGTTCATCAATTCGATCAACTCCTCGGCCGTGGACATCGCGATCGTGCCCCGAACGTACGACATCCTGTCCAAGGAAACAGTCAACATCAACGACCTCACTGATGTCGACGTTCTGGATCTCGTCGGGCGCGAACCGGTCAAGCACAACGTTGTTGTGTCCCAGAAGTTCCTCGCGGGCAAGCGTGTACTGGTCACGGGAAGCGCTGGATCCATCGGGTCTCGGCTGACGAGGCACATCGTCGCCGCCGGTGCCGCCGAGGTGCTGTGCGTCGACTGGTGGGAGAACGGTATGTTCTACCTTGGCCAGACGCTGACGGGCCGCGAGAACGTCACCCTGCGCATCGCCGACATCAAGAACCAGGCCCACATGAAGGCGATCTTCTCCGAGTTCGCTCCTGACATCGTCTTCCATGCCGCGGCCTACAAGCATGTGCCCCTCATGCAGAGCAACGCGCTCGAAGCGATCAACAACAACGTCTGGGGCAGTCTCAATGTGATGCGCCTGGCGATCGAGCACGGAGTCAGCAACTTCGTCTACGTGTCGACGGACAAGGCCGTCAATCCGGTCAATGTCATGGGTTCGACCAAGCGGATCGGCGAGATGCTGATGGAGTCGCTTGCGGACCCCGCCTCGCCGACGCGGTTCACGGCGGTGCGGTTCGGCAATGTGATCGAGAGCAATGGCAGTGTCATGCAGATCTTCCGATCGCAGATCGCCAAGCGCGAGCCCCTCACGGTCACCCATCCCGAAGTGACCCGGTTCTTCATGACCATCGATGAGGCCAGCCAGCTCATCATCCAGTCGGCCGCCCTCGGCAAGGACAGCGAGATCTTCGTACTCGACATGGGTGAGCCTGTGCGCATCCTCGACCTCGCGCAGAGTCTGATCCGTGCAGTGGATCCGACCCTCACGATCGAGATCACCGGCTTGCGACCCGGAGAGAAGATGTTCGAAGAGCTCAGCTACGAGCCGGATCGGGTCGATCGCACGACCAATCAGAAGATCTTCGTCGTTCGCGGCGAGAAGCATTTCGATCACTCGGCCTTCATCGCCACGATCGAATCGCTCCTCGAGCGCACCCTCGCGTATTCGATTTCTCACGACGACGCCGTACAGGCGCTGCGAGAGCTGGGATTCGAGATCCGATGACGCGCGGACCGGTCCTTGTCACCGGGTCCGGTGGCAGGCTGGGCCGGGCGCTGCAGCGCCTCGGGGCGAGCCGAACACCATTGATCGGCATGACCGGTCGCCGGGGCAGCGATCCCGAGAAGCGTCTCGACGTGACCGATCCGCAGTCAACGCTGGCGACCATCGGCTCGATCAGGCCAGCCGTCATCGTGCACTTGGCGTCTATCGTCGGGCGCGAATGCGAGAACGACCCGGCTACCGCGGCACGCGTGAACGTCGGCGGCACCGCCGCGATCCTCGCGGCCGCGCGGGCGGCCGGCGTTGAGAGGCTCGTCTTCATCTCCACGGCTGCCGTCTACGGGGATCGTCGCCGCAGGCCAGTCTCGGAGATGGACTCAGTCGACCCGACAGGCGTCTACGCGACGACCAAGCTGCAAGCGGAGGAAGTTCTCACCGGCTCTGCAGGAGACGTCGCGGTCGATGTTCTGCGGGTGTTCAATGTCTACGGCCCCGAGATGCCCGACTCGCTCGTGACCCGCTTGCAGACCGCATCCACGGATGCGCCCGCCCACCTCACAGGGCTGGACGGCTTCGTCCGCGACTACGTGCACGTGGATGACGTGGCTCGAGCTATTCTGTCCGCTGCAGAGTCGGACTCAGTGGGATTCCGCGTTCTCAACGTGGGCAGCGGCATCCCGAGGAGCAATCGGGATCTACTGGAATCCCTGCCGCATGTACTCCGCGAGGCCGTCGTGATCGGTTCCGAGGTGGACAGCTACAGTTGCGCCGACATCACGGCCATCAGCAGCGATCTCGGGTGGAGCCCTTGCGAACCCTGGCCCCCGGCCCACCGCTAGGCCGGTACCGCCGGGACTACCGGCATTGAGCGAAACGAAGCACGCCAGGGCTGACGCTGGCGGGTCCGCCAAGAACCGTCATTCGTGTCGCGCCGAGCGAGATGATGTCCTGGATGACGTACGACGGAATGCAGTCCGTCGGAATCACGTAGAGCGGGGCGTGCTGCGCTCCGGCGACGGCGGCGCCGCTCAACGCGTCCGGGTAGTTCCAGCCGGATGCCAGGTAGACGCGACTGCTCGACGCGAAAGCATCACGGTTGGTATTCCCCGACACGTAGAAACGATCAGGTCCGCTCAATCGCCGAACGCTGGTGACTCCCGCGATCGTCGACATCTGGGCCTCAAGCTCAGGCCTCACGCTCGCTGGCCCGCCCGCGATACGGATGTCCGTCACGCCGAGTTGACTGATCAGGTCCATGGTCGCCGAGTCGAGTGTCGTGAGCAGACCGTTGATGAGGATCACCGGCGCGCCGATGGATCCAGCGGCAGCGCTTGCTGAGAGCGCATCCGGGAACGTCTCGCCGGTCGCGATATATGCCACGCCAGCGCCGGCGCTGAAAGCGTGAAGCGCAACGTTGCGGGACGCTTCGTAGCGGTCGGACCCCGAGTCGCGGCTGATCGTCGTCGTCAGTGCAGAGAGAGCATCGAACACTGCTGGTGACACGGATGCCGGTCCGCCCACCACGATGATTTCCGCCGGCCTCAGTCGCTGGATCTCGGTCCGTACCGAATCGGGCACAGAGTTGGAGGGCACGAGGAGCAAAGGCGCGCCGGCCTTGGCGGCAGCCGGTGCAGCGGTGAGGGCATCCGGATAGTTGGAGCCGGTGGCTACGTAGACCGTGGAGACTGGATTGGGGAAGTTCTGCTGGCTGATGGCCACAGACACGTCGTAACGGTCGTTTCCGCCGATCCGATCAGTCGTGACACCGGGGGGATAGGTGACGAGGGGGTCGCCGAACCAGTCGTTGTAGTAAACCCAGAAGTTGCGGTTGCCGTAGGCGGAGCAATCGTCACCAGTGCCGCGAAGATTCGCCAGTGCTGCCGCGTTGGGGACGTACGGCGTGTAGTTGTAGAGAGCGGCGGTCGCGTTGTTGCGGATAGTGACTGTCTGGGTACCGCAGTCGGTGTTGGGGTTGTACAGGATCTCGAGGGTTCCTGGCTGATACCGTCCGAAAGGGGTGGGCGTGCTGTAGCGCTTGAGTTGCCAAGCGGCCTCATAAAGCTGGTTGTACAACCCGTAGTACTTCGCGTCGCATCCGCCGCCGGCGCTGTCAGGGCAGCCGTAGCCGGTGGCTCGGGAGAGCCTGAAGTCGCTGGGCGCCGTCGCTGTGACCAGCGACTGCTCCTTCTGCAGCAGTACCAGCAGCGCCTTGGCGCTGATCCCGCACGCGCGCTGCACCTTGAAGATAACGCTCGACACCAGTTCGCCTGCGGCGCCGGTGACAGCAGCGCAGATGCTTCCGTCCGCCGGTCGGTTGTAGGTGTCGAGGCGCTTGACGTTAAGGCAGTTTGAATTGCCGCAGGTGCCGATCTTGCCGTCGAGGAATGTCTGGATTTCCGCCTCCGACATAGCGCTACTGTCGTAGAACGCGTCATCGCTGATGATGTAGCCGGGCAGGAAGTCGCCACCGGCGATCGCCTGGGCACCGTCTGCCGAGGATGTGGGGGCCACCACCGATTGCACGAGCAGGCCCGCAAGCGCGAGGCAACCGATCAGCCCGCGCAGTAGTCGAATCCGTGTTCCAGCCATGGCGTGCACCTATCCCCCGACGCTCTCAGAGCCCGAGTTTATCCCGCCTGATGAACACTGACAGAGAATTCAGCCATTCGGAGTGTCGTCATGCCTCAGATGAGCGGGTGATCCCGCCGGAGGGTGCAGTGTGTCCCTCAGCCCTACAGCCGTCGATCCAACCCGTCGGCGACCAGGTTCTCCGCGATCTCCACGACCCGAGCGCCCTCGGCGAAGGTGACGATGCCGCGCGCCTCGCCGGCGAGCACCGAGTCGCGGAAGCACTCGTGCTCGGTGAGCATGGGCTCCTTTCGATCGAGGGCGAAGCGAGTCACGTCGCCCTCGGACACGCCACGGAACTCTCCCGGATCCCAATCGACCTGGATGCGCCCGTTCTCGAAATAGGTGAGGTCGGCTGTGAGCGTGTCGGCGACCAGCACCCCGTTCTCGCCCGTGATGACGGTCACTCGCTCCTTCGAGGGTGTCAGCCAGTTCACCACGTGCGACGTGATGGTTCCGCCCGACAGTGTGCCGATGGCCACGACCATGTCCTCGTGCGGCCGACCGCTGCGGTGTGCCGTGCGGGCGTTCACGGAGACGAACTCCTGCTGGGCGACCCAGGCCGTCAGGTCGATATCGTGCGACGCAAGATCCTTGATGACGCCGACGTCGGCGATGCGCCCGGGAAAGGGTCCCTGGCGACGGGTGGCGATCTGGTAGACCTCGCCGATCATCCCCGACTCGATGCGCTTGCGCGCCGCCTGCAGTGCCGGGTTGTAGCGCTCGATGTGCCCCACGCCCCCGATGAGGCCGCGCGAAGCGAAGAGGTCCCGCAGGGCGACTGCCTCCTCGAGTGTCGACGCGACCGGCTTCTCGATGAGGGCATGAACTCCGGCCTCGGCCAGACGGGTGCCCATGTCGAAGTGATAGATCGTGGGTGCCGCCACCACGGCGTAGTCGAGTCCGAGCTCGAGGAACTGATCGAGATCACGGATGACGGGGCGCTCGAACACCTGATCGGGCACTGTCGGCGACGGGTCGAACACGCCCACGAACTCAACACCCTCGAGCGAGGAGAGCACCCGAGCGTGGTTGCTGCCCATGACGCCGAGCCCGAGCAGGCCCGCGCGCAACACCATCAGGAACCAGCCTTGGCGACCTCGTTGACCGCCTCGACGATGGTCTCGAGCTCGCCGTCGGTCAGCGAGGGGAAGATCGGCAGCGACAGCACCTGGGTCGCGGCGACCTCGGTGACGGGCAGGTCGAGCTCGAGGCGGAACGACGGCAACCGGTGGATCGGAGTCGGGTAGTAGACCCCGCTCGCGACACCACGCTGGCTCAACTGCTCGGCGAAGGCATCCCGGTCATGGTCAACGACCCGGATCGTGTACTGGTGGAAGACGTGCACGGCACCGGGAGCCGTGGGCGGTGTGACGACACCCTCGATGTGGGCGTTCAGGAAGGCGGCGTTCGCCTGGCGCTTGGCCGTCCAGCCCGCGAGCTTGGTGAGCTGCACCCGGCCGATCGCCGCGTGGATGTCGGTCATGCGGGTGTTGAACCCGACGACCTCGTTCTCGTAGCGGCGCTCCATGCCCTGGTTGCGCAGTACGCGCGACATGCGCGCGACCTCGTCTGACGGCGTGGTGATCATTCCGCCCTCGCCCGAGGTCATGTTCTTGGTGGGGTAGAACGAGAAGCTCGCGGCGATTCCCCACGCGCCGACCGGTACGCCGTCGACTGAGGCCGCGTGGGCCTGGGCCGCGTCTTCGAAGAGCAGCAGTCCGTGCTTGTCGGCGATCGCCTTGATCGCGACGAGGTCAGCGGGATGCCCGTACAGATGCACGGGCATGATCGCCTTGGTGCGCGGGGTGATCGCGGCCTCGATGGCGGCCGGCGCCGCGTTGAAGTGATCGAGCTCGATGTCGACGAACACCGGGGTCGCACCAGCTAGTGCGACGGAGTTCGCGGTCGCAGCGAAGCTGAACGACGGCACGATGACCTCGTCACCGGCTCCGACACCCGCGGCGAGGAAGGCCATGTGGAGCGCCGACGTGCCGGAATTGACCGCGATCGAGTGCATTCCGTTGACGATCCCGGAGAACTCCGATTCGAACGCGGCGACCTCGGGCCCCTGGGCGAGCATCCCCGATCGCATCACGCGATCGACGGCCGCGCGCTCCTCGTCACCGATCTCCGGGCGGGCTGCTGGAATCATCTACTGCACCTCAATCAATTCGTCGTCGCCGACCTGCTGGTAGCGCGCTGCTGTAACCGGGCAGACCCACATGCCCTCGGAATCCTTCGTGAGCGGATGACCCGCTGTGCCGACCCAGCCCACGCGGCGCGCGGGGCTGCCCACCACGAGCGCGAAGTCGGGAACGTCCTTGATGACCACAGAGCCGGCACCGACCAGTGCCCACCGCCCGATCGTTACTGGAGCCACGCACGTGCTGCTCGCCCCGATCGATGCGCCCTCACGGATGTCGACCCCCACCGGGTGCCAGTCGTCAGCCGACTTCGGCGTGCCATCCGCGTTGATCGCGCGGGGGAAGTGGTCGTTGGTCAGCACGACTGCGGGGCCGATGAAGACGCCGCGGCCGAGCTTCGCGGGCTCGTAGACGAGCGCGTAATTCTGGATCTTGCAGTTGTCGCCGACTTCGACGCCAGTGCCGACATAGGCGCCGCGACCCACGATCACGTTCGCGCCGATCTGGGCGTTCTCGCGGATCTGCGCGTAGTGCCAGACCTTTGCGCCGGCGGCGATGGACGCGCTTGCGGCGACATCCGCCGTCTCGTGCACGTATCCAGTCGAGACAGTCATGGAAATCTCCGAAGACGAGAAGCGGCGTGCGGACGTATGAGATTCTAGCCGGTTGGTACCTTAGTCAGATGCGCAGCCAGCAGCCGACCGGATGTGCTTCGGCATGACCGCAGCCACGCGCGGCTCATTCGCCAGGCGCATCATCGGCTTCGCAGGTCTACCGTTCCTCTCGCTGATCACCCCGTTCCTCTTCCTACCGATTCTCGCGCGCGTTGCCGGGGCGGATGCCTGGCTCGCCTTCGCTGTCGGCCAGTCGAGCGGCGGATTCTTCGCCCTCATCGTCGCTCTCGGATACAACACCGTGGGTCCGCCGATGGTCGCGGTCTCCGACCGAGACGCGCGTCCGATGCTGCTCGCGCGAAGCCTTCGGGCACGGGTGCTGGTGTGGATACCCAGCGCGGTGCTCGCCGCCGCCGTCGCAGTGGTCATCGCACCGTCATCCCACCGACTGGATGCCGGGCTCATGGCCGTGGCCATGACCATGACCGGCCTCTCCTCGGCCTGGTTCATGATCGGGCTGGGTCGGGCGTCGTCGATCGCCATCTACGAGATCGCGCCGCGGATCGTTGCCACCGTCGCGGCCGCCATCATCGTCGTCACCGGCGGACCGGTGCTCTCGTACCCGATCCTGCTGATCGTCGCGCTGATCGTGAGCGTCGGGGGCTACGGGGCTCGCACCCTGCGAGCCCGCGACTGGGCGGCGACGCGCTGGAGTGACTTCGGCGGGGTCCTGCGAACGAACCGGGCGGCCGCGGCTACCGAGCTGGCCGGCGGCGCCTACAACTCCCTCGCTGTCACCCTCGTCGGCGGGGCGGCGACGACAGCCCAGGCGGCCTCCTATGTGTCCGGTGACAAGCTGTACCGCATCGGGCAGTACTCGGTGTCGGCCCTCGGCAACGCGCTTCAGGGGTGGGTGGTCGAGGAGGGCACCGCCCAGTTCGGCAGGCGGGTCAGGACATCCTTGCTGCTTCATCTCACTCTGGGAGTGCTGGGCTTCGCGGCGTTCGCACTGATCGGGCCGTGGCTGTCGGCGGTGCTCTTCGGCCCCATCGTCGCGATCGACCAGATGACGGCGTTCGGTCTGGGCACGGCGACGCTGGGCATCGCTCTGGGCACCAGCCTCGGCAGGATCACGCTCATCGGGATGGGCGCGAATCGGGCATTCCTGGCAAGCGTCCTCCTGGCGGCGTCGGTGGGTGTTCCCGCGATCATCCTGCTGTCGTCGATCCTCGGTGCGGCCGGCGGCGCCTGGGGTCTGGCGATCGGCGAGATGGTGTCGGTGACGGCACAGACGATCTCGGTGCTGACACTTCGCCGCCGAGCGGGCGGATTCATCGTGGCGGTGCGGCCCGGCGCATCCAGTACCGTTGAGTTGCTCGATTGAATCGGCGAGGACCAGCACGGAACGGAACTGCATAGATGGCGCGCGCACTCATCACCGGGATCACCGGCCAGGACGGTCTCTACCTCGCCGAGCTGCTGCTCTCCAAGGGCTACGAGGTGTTCGGGCTCATGCGTGGCCAGAACAACCCGAAGAAAGCCCTACTCGACGAACTCATCCCCGACGTGACGATTCTCACGGGTGATCTCACCGATCTCTCCAGCCTCATGCGGGCGATGAACGCGGCCCAACCCGACGAGTTCTACAACCTCGGGGCGATCTCCTTCGTCGCGTACTCGTGGGAGAACGCGCACCTCACGAGTGAGGTCACCGGCATGGGTGTGCTCAATGCGCTCGAGGCAGTGCGTCTCTACGAGGGCACGAGCGGTAAGCAGGTGCGTTTCTACCAGGCGTCGAGTTCCGAGATGTTCGGCAAGGTTCAGGCGGTTCCCCAGAACGAGGACACCCTGTTGTGGCCGCGCTCGCCGTACGGTGTGGCGAAGGTCTACGGCCACTACATGACGATCAACTACCGCGAGTCGTACGGCATGCACGCGTCATCCGGAGTGCTCTTCAATCACGAATCGCCTCGGCGCGGTCCGGAGTTCGTGACTCGCAAGGTGAGCCAGGCCGTGGCGCGCATCCACCTCGGGCTCCAGGACTCCATCACTCTGGGCAACCTCGACGCTCGCCGCGACTGGGGCTTCGCCGGAGACTACGTCGAAGCGATGTGGCTGATGCTGCAGCAGGATGTCGCCGACGACTACGTCATCTCGACGGGTGAGACTCACACCATCTCAGCCCTCCTCGACGCCGCCTTCGCCACGGTGGGAATCAGCGACTGGTCGCACCTCGTCACCCAGGACCCGCGCTTCATGCGGCCGGCCGAGGTCGACCTGCTCATCGGGGACTCGACCAAGGCTCGTGAGAAGCTCGGGTGGGCCCCCAAGGTGGGCTTCGAGGAACTCGTCACCATGATGGTCGAGTCGGATGTCGCCGAGCAGAAGAGGCTCGCCGGCCTCGCATGAGACGCGTTCTCATCACCGGAGTCACCGGGCAGGACGGCTCCTACCTCGCCGAGGCGCTCATCGCCCGCGGCGATGAGGTGCACGGCACCGTGCAACGCGCCGACGAGGTCGTGACCGGCGGCGTCACCACGCATCAGGTCGATCTCTCGGCGCGCGGGGTGGGGGATCTCATCCGCGAGCTTCGTCCCGACGTCGTCGTCAATCTCGCGGCGATCAGCTCCGTCTACGGCTCGTGGCAGCAGCCCGAGCTCACCGCCAGTATCAACGGCCTCGCCGTGGCCGAGATGCTCGCCGCGGTGCGCGACCTGGGGGCGGCGGGGCACGAGCTCAGGTTCGTGCAGGCATCCAGTGCCGAGATCTTCGGGATTCCGGCCACGGTGCCGCAGACCGAGTCGACGCCGATCCGTCCGACGTCCCCCTACGGCGCCGCGAAGGCGTACGCCCACGCGCTGGTGGGCGTGTATCGATCGTCGGGCGTGTGGGCCGCCTCAGCAGTTCTCTACAACCACGAATCGCCGCGCCGACCCGAGACCTTCGTGACGCGCAAGATCACCGCAGCGGCCGCGCGCATCTCGCTGGGGCTTCAGGAGACACTGGAGCTCGGCAATCTCGGGGCGCGCAGGGACTGGGGGTGGGCACCCGACTACGTGGAGGCTCTGCGCCTGATCGCCGAAGCGGAGCATCCCGACGACTTCATCATCGCCACCGGTGTCGCGCACTCGGTGGAGGACTTCGTGCGGGCGGCCTTCAGCCGCGTCGGCATCGACGATTGGCAGTCACGAGTGCGGGTCGACGATTCGCTCCTGCGCAGCGGTGACGCACCCCAGCAGCTCGGTGATGCATCGCATGCTCGCGAGAGTCTCGACTGGGCTCCGACCGTCGGCTTTGAGGGGATCGTCAACGCCATGGTCGATGCTGACCTGGCGATCGCGGCCGACGCAGCTTAGGCGGTATCGAGGGTTGTGCGGGCGAAGGCTCGTCGCCAGCTCAACTCCCGGGCGGCCTTGACCGAGCAGACGACGAAGGTCATCCACCCGTACTCGACGAGCAGCGAGCTCTCGGCGAGGGATGCGCTGAGCAGGGCCACGAGCACAAGTGCGGGCCACGCGAAGATCAGGCTGCGCCGCTGGCCGGCGAGCAGCCAGGAGCGGGTGAAGGTGAGGACCACGAGGCCCAGGAACAGCAGAAGTCCGATCAGCCCGAGCTGGAACCACACGTCGAGGTAGGCGTTGAGGGCGGAGTTCGGCTCGCGCTGGCCCGCGATGGCGAAGACCGGGAACGGCTGGACATCGGGACGCCAGTACCCGATCCACCCCCAGCCCTCGAGCGGATTTCGCGAGATCAGGTCGAGCACTCCGCGCCACAGCGTGAGGCGGTAGCCCAGTTCGCTGTTCGCGCTGAAGAGCTCGATGACCCTGGCCCGTGCGAACCAGACCACGATCGCCGCGACGACCGCCGCTGCGAGCACCACGAGCTGCCAGACGCGGCGCTGCTCGGGCTGCACCCGGCGCAACAGTGCGAGTGCGCCCGCAGCGGCCGCGACAACGACGACCACCGCGAGCATCACGGGCGAGCGCGACAACAGCACACTCGCCGAAGCCAGCACGAGGGATGCGACTGCGGTACGCCGACTGACTGACCTGGTGACGAACTCCACGCCGAACGTGATCAGGGCAAGCAGCGCGACGAGCCCGAACTGGTTGCGGGAGCCCATGATGCCCTGAAGCGGACCGAGTTCGGCGAGCCGGCCCTCGACTCCCAGAAAGTGGATGGGCGTGTCGATCAGCAGACCCGACACGATCTCGACGGCGATGGAGACACCGAGCACGAGCCGGAAGACGTCGCCGTAGGCCCGCACGATCTGGATGGTGTCGCGGGTGAGTGCGACGGAGATTCCGAGGATCGTGAACGCGAGCAGATAGGCGACACCGCCGAGGCTCGCCCACTGGTACTCGCTCCACAGCAGCGAGATCGTGGCGAGCCCGACGAACATCAGCAGCGACACCGGCAGCAGGCCCTGCCACTCGATGTCGTCGCGGCGGGCCAGCAGCGACCCGCTCATCAGCACAACCAGCGTGATGAGGATGGCGACCAGGCCAGCCCATCCGATCAGGTTCTGGATGAGTTGGGCGCTCACGGCCATGCCGACTGCGGCGAGGGTCGACGCGCTCGCGAATCGCGGATCGGCGAGGAAGGCACGAATCGCTGCGACGGTGTCGCTGGTGGGCCGGGGAAAGGTCATCTGCTCGAGACCGGTCGGGGCGCGGCATCCGGGAGCTTGGTCTTCACGGCGACGAGCACCAGCAGCGCCAGGCCGTACTCATCGAGCAGCCTGCTCTCGGTGAGGCTCTGCACCAGCAGAGCGGTGAGGATGAGCACGGGCAGAAGCGCGGTCGCCGAGTAGGGCAGGCTCTGGCCCGGTGCGCTCTGGGGGCGGTCGACCGCGAGCGACCACGACCGCAGGACGGCGGTGAGCGCGAAAGCCACGAACACGACCAGGCCGATCACCCCGAGCTGGAACCAGACATCGATCCACGTGTTGTGCGCCTGAAGCTGGCGCACCCCGTTGCGGAAGGCCAGATCGTCGAAGGGCGCGGCCCACGGCACCCAGAAACTCACCCACCCCCACCCGGTTACAGGCCGCTGCTGGGCGAGCTCGATCACGGATTGCCAGATGCCCAGGCGGCCGGTGAGGTCCGAGCTCTTGCCGAGCAGTGCGAGGATCGGGGTTCTCAGGGCAACCACCACGACGCCGAGCGCAACGGCGCCGACGCCGAGTGCACCGTACGTCAGCGCCCTGCGGCGGGGGCTCTCGGCCCGGCGCACGAGGAGCACGGCCGCCGCGGCGGCGATCACCACCGCGAGGGCCACGGTCACCGTTGCCGAGCGCGTGAACGCCATGACCACGATCGCGACAACCAGCCACGCGATCGCGCGACCGCGCTTGACCGTGCGGTCGGCCAGCTGGATGCCGAACACGATCACGGCGAGCAGCGACAGGAAGCCGAGCGTGTTGGCGTTGCCCACGATCCCCTGGATGCGGCCCTCGTCGAGCACCTGGAAGAGCTCGTTGCGCGACCAGTAGAGCATCTTCGGAATCGTGTCGTAGATCGAGTAGTCCACCCCGGGCTGCACGAACAGGGGCAGCACCGGCGCCCGCACCACCAGCGAGACGAACAGTTCGAAGGCCAGCGAGAGCGCGAGGATCGCCTTGAGCACTCGGCCCAGCCCTCTCAGCAGCTCCGCCCACGTGAATGCGGTGGCGGCGGCGACGCCCGCGATGACCGTCGCCCACGTGGTGACCAGGCCGAGTGCGGTGGCCGCGGGATAGGCCGACCACGCGATCGACACCGTGGCCAGGAGCATGAACACGAGAAGCGCATAGGGCAGCGACCCGAAAGCCCAGCGGTCGCGGTGCACGATGAGCACACCGACGGATGCCACCACCAGCACGCTGGCGAGCACCGCCCACGCCCACCAGCCGAAGGCGTAGCGCCAGGCATCGCCGGCGAGGAGGACGGCGAGCAGGAGCAGCAAGTACGCCGACCGTGCTCGCGTGTCCTCGATCAATCGCATGCGGCAAGGCTAGACGACTGCGGCTGAGCCCGTGCGGTGGTCGGGTACGGCGCGGGCCGCCCCCGCCCCGGTTGGTACGGTGATGCCATGGCCCCTCAGGATGTGTCCCCGTGTTCCTAGGCATCACCAATACGCCGCGCGACTACGCCTGGGGCTCCGCCTCGGCCATCTCGACGCTGCTCGGAACGGCCCCGACCGGGCGGCGCGAAGCCGAGCTGTGGTTGGGCTCGCACCCGGGTTCGCCCGCGCGAATCCTCGACCCGGCGAGTGCGGGCGGCCACGAGGCACTCGCGGGATTCATCGACCTGCCGTTTCTGCTGAAGGTGCTTGCCGCGGCATCCCCCCTCTCACTTCAGGCGCACCCCACCACCGAGCAGGCGCGCGAGGGTTTCGCCCGGGAGAACGCGGCCGGCATCGCTCTGGATGCCCCGACCCGCAACTACCGCGACGCCTCAGCCAAGCCCGAGCTCATCGTCGCCGTGGCCGACGGTTTCGAGGCCCTGTGCGGATTCCGCGAACCGGCGGCCGCGCGCGAGGTCTTCGAACTCATCGCCCACCGCGGCGAGGGACCAGCGTTCCAGCCGCTGCTTGAGCGGCTCAAGGGTCCCGACCCGATGCGGGCGGCCTTTGAATGGTTCACCGCCGCCGAGCACGGTGAGCTCGCGGTGCTCGACAACCTGTGCACGGCCGCGACCGAAGCGGAGGGCACCGATCACGACCGTCCCGAGTTCGCTGTGGTGCGCCGCTTGGCTGCGCGGTATCCGGGCGACCCGGGCATCGCGGTGAGCGTGCTGCTCAACTACGTCACGCTGCGCGCCGGCGAGGCGCTCTTCCTGCCGGCCGGCAACATCCACGCCTATCTGTCGGGTCTGGGGATCGAGCTCATGGCCTCGTCGGACAACGTGCTGCGCGGCGGCCTGACCCCCAAGCATGTCGACGTTGCCGAGCTCATGACCGTGCTCGACTTTGCGCCGCTGCCCGTTCCGTACCTGCCCCCCGAGTCGGTCGAGGGCGCGCAGATCTACGCGCCGGCCGGCGTGCCGCTTGCGCTCGCGCATGTCACCGGCCCCGCCACCCTGCGACCGGATGGGCCCGCCATCCTCATCAGCGTCGGCGGAACCACCACGGTGACCGGTGCACTGAACAGCACAACCCTGCGGCGTGGCCAGTCCGTGCTCGTCACCGCCGACGAGCAGGTGCTCACGTTCGCGGGTGACGGCGATCTCTACCTCGCGGCATCGGTGCTCCACGGCTAGATTGTGAGCATGATTCCGCGTTCGTTGGCCGTGGTGGCTGTCGTGGGCGTTGTGGTCGCCTCGCTGTCCGGGTGCGGTGTTCCGTCCGCCCCCTCGCCGTCGTCGCCCGCGTCTGAAGGAGCATCGCCGACACCGACGGCCGCGGCGCAGGGTGACCCGCTGCCGACGCTTCCACTGACCTGTGGTGACTTCTTCTCCGATCAGGCTGCATCCGATCTGCTGTTCCTGCCCGTCACCCTGAAGGTCCCCGAGACCGCCGTGCGCTCCACCTTCATCGCCGCCGCCCTTCAGGCCGGAGCCACGCGGTGCATCTGGGGCGCCGACGACAAGACCGACAACGGCTGGGACCAGACCATCGTGCTCGAGGTGCTTCCCGACGGCGCGCAGGCATTCGACACCAACGTGTGGCAGGTGGATGATGGCGCCATCGTCTACCCCGACGGCTCGACGACGTCGGAGTACCTCTGCGCCTCGGTGGAGCCAACCTACGCGGGATGCTTCGCCAACGTGCTCGTCGACGGCTACTGGGCCCACGTCTACGTGCAGACCGGCGGCACCGACATGTCGCTCACTCGGGAGGCGGTCGAGGTCAGCCTCCGCGCCATCGTGGATACGGTGAACGCCGCCATCTCGGGTGCGGGGTCACCCCGCCCGGGCTGGATCGTGCCTTCCGGAGTGCTCGCGGGGGGAATCTGCGCTGGGCAGAACCTGGGGGACAACTCCACCGTCGGGTCCATCGCCGCGGGCCGCTCGGGCATGCTGCAATGCACTGTCGGCGGGAACAGCGTCTCAGTGCTGCCCGGCGGTGCGTGGGCTCTCGCCCCGATCCTTGCGAACGGCCAACCCAACTACTCCGTGAGCAGTCTCGAGCAGATCGAAGTCGCCGGTGCCGACGCCGCCGCGTGGGGCTGCGGTGACGGATGCTACGCCTTCTTCAGCATCGGCGGCAGCCTGGTATCTCTCTACTCGGGCGATGTGTACGACGGTTCGGCGTTCACGCCCACGTTCGAAGGGTTCGTCGCGGAGGTCGTCGCCGCCGGCTGATCTGCGTGACCTTGGGGCGTGGCTTCCGCGCTCTAACCCGCCTCCCGCACCCCGAAAGCCCGCCGGTAGGCCTGGGGTGAGGTCTGCAGCACCTTGATGAAGTGGTGCCGCATCACCGCCGCCGTTCCGAAGCCGGTCTGCTGGGCGATCTGCTCGAGGCCGAGGTCGCTCTCCTCGAGCAATTGCTGCGCCCGGATGAGCCGTTGCCGGTTGAGCCAGGCCGCGGGGGTCGCCCCGGTGTCCGCACGGAACCGCCTCGCGAACGTGCGCCCGGACATGAGCGCCCTCCGGGCGAGCTGGTCGACCGTGAGGTCCTCGTCGAGGTGTTCGAGCATCCATTCGGTCACTCGGGCGAATGAGTCGCCGCGCACCGCAGGCACGGGGCTCTCGATGTACTGCGATTGACCCCCGTCGCGCTGGGGTGGCACGACCATGCGGCGGGCGATGACGTTGGTGGCTGCCGCTCCGTGCTCCTTGCGCACGATGTGCAGGGCGGCGTCGATTCCCGCGGCGGTGCCGGCGCTGGTGACGACCTTGCGATCCTCCACGAAGAGCACGTCGGGGTCCACCCGGGTGCCCGGGTACATGCGGGCGAGGCGATCCGCGTGCATCCAGTGGGTGGTCGCGCCCCGACCCTCGAGGATGCCGGCCTGGGCGAGCGTGAACGCACCGCTGCAGACGCTGAGCACCCAGGCACCGCGAGCCTCGGCGGCGCGGATCACCTCGAGGAATCGCTCGTCGATGGCTTCAATGCGGTGAGCGGGAACCGCGATGAGGTCGGCGTCAGCCGCAACGCTCAGATCGTGGGTGATCATCATGTCGTATCCGAGACTCGTCTCGACCGGCCCCGGGGTGGCCGTGGCGATCGTGAAGTCGAATCGCGGTCCGCCGGTGTCGCTGCGGTCGATGCCGAACACCTCGCAGACGACTCCGAACTCGAACGGGGCGACTCCGGGTATTGCCAGTAGTACGACGTTCTTCAGCATGGATGCCTTCCATGGCAGGTTATGGCTGCGCACGTAAATACTGCCACGAGGTCGACTGTTTCGACACGCACGTCGTGTCACTCAACCGGCGATAGCGTTGAGGCCATGACCTGGCTTGTCACCGGCGGTGCCGGATACATCGGATCCCACGTGGTTCGGGCCCTGCGTTCGGCGGACCTGCAGTGCGTGGTGATCGACGACCTGTCGTCGGGTCACGAGCAGTTCGTTCCGCGCGATGTGCCCTTCGTGCTCGGAACGATCCTCGATGGCAGCCTGGTGCTTCAGACCCTGCAGGACTACGAGGTGACTGGCGTCATCCACGTCGCGGGGTTCAAGTACGCGGGCGTCTCCGTTCAGGAGCCCCTGCGCACCTACGAGCAGAACGTGACGGGCACCGCGCGACTCCTCGCCGCGATGGAGTCCGCCGACGTCGATCGCATCGTGTTCTCCTCGAGCGCGGCCGTCTACGGAACACCCGACACCGACCTCGTCACAGAAGAGACCCCCAAGAACCCGCAGTCACCGTACGGGGAGTCCAAGCTGATCGGGGAGTGGCTGCTCGCCGACCAGGGCGTGGCGCGCGGCCTTCACCACACGAGCCTGCGCTACTTCAACGTAGTGGGCTCCGGCGACCCCTCCCTCTACGACTCGAGCCCGCACAACCTGTTCCCGCTCGTGTTCACGGCGCTCGTCGAGGGTCGAACCCCGCGCATCAACGGCAACGACTACCCGACTCCGGACGGCACGAACGTGCGCGACTACATCCACGTGGTCGACGTCGCGGCCTCCCACGTCGCCGCGGCCCAGCGGCTGGACGCTGGCCAACCGCTCGAGCCCGCCTACAACCTCGGCAGCGGCGACGGGGTGTCGGTCGGCGAGATCATGGCGACGGTGGCCGAGGTCACCGGCATCCCGTTCACACCCGAGATCGCTCCCCGACGTGCTGGCGATCCTGCCCGCATCGTCGCCGCGGGCGATCTCGCGGCGCGCGACCTGGACTGGCGGATGCGCCACACCCTGCGCGAGATGGTCGAGACGCAATGGATAGCAACACGCGGCGCGTCACAACCCTCAGAGTGAACTTGAGCCATTTATCATCCGCGACTTGACGTAGCGGAACTACACCGGTGTAATTATCACTAACGCGCTGGCGGTTCTGTCATTCGCGGAGGGGAGACGGACACATGGCGAACAACGGGTATCGCACGGGTGTTCCTGACGACTGGTTCGTCGACCCCATCAAGCTGGGTGTTCCCGGCGTTCGCCAGATCACGCCCGACGACGACGAGAACCCGCTCGCGTGGCAATCCGACTCCCTGTGCGCGCAGACCGACCCCGAAGCCTTCTTCCCTGAGAAGGGCGGCTCGACCCGCGACGCCAAGAAGATCTGCGCGTCGTGCGAGGTGCGCAGCCGCTGCCTCGAGTACGCGCTCGAGAACGATGAGCGGTTCGGCATCTGGGGCGGTCTCTCGGAGCGTGAGCGGCGCAAGCTGCGCAAGCGCGCATGAATTTATTTAGTGCGCCGCCGCCTCTGCGGCGCACAGTGGGTCGTTGCGCTTCCGCTCCTTCGGCACACAATCAGCCGTTGCGCTTCCGCTCCTTCGGCACACAATCAGCCATTGCGCTGCGTCTCCTTCGGCGCACGGCGGGTCACCCCTGCGACTTGAGAAGTGCCGCATAGTCTCGAAAGCGTTATGCAGCCGAGAGTCACTGCGGTACTCATCGCCCGAAACGGGGCGCAGTACCTACCGAAAACGCTAGCCGCACTGGCGGCGCAGACTCGGCGACCCGACCGCGTCATCCCCGTCGACGTCAGTTCGACCGATCTGTCGCCCGAGTTGATGCTGAAGGCATACCCCGGCGAACTCGTGCGCACGCCGGGTCGAAGCACCTTCGGCGGGGCACTCTCGCACGCCCTCGCCTCCGTTCCCTCGACCGGCGACGACGAATGGCTCTGGCTGCTCGGTCACGACAACGCGCCGGCCCCCGGGGCGCTCTCGGCGCTGCTCGGTGCCGTCGAGGTCGCCCCGTCGGTCGCCGTCGCCGGACCCAAGCTCATGAGCCTCGATTCGCCCGACCTCATCGTGGGTTTCGGCGAGACCATGACCCGCCTGGGGCGCTCGCTGCCGGTCGTCGCGAACGAGCTCGACCAGGCCCAGCACGATGTGCAGAGCGATCTGCTCGGTGTCGCCGCATCGGGCATGCTCGTGCGCCGCTCAGTATTCACTGCCCTCGGCGGCTTCGATCTCGGCCTTCCCAGCGTGGATGCCGCGCTCGACTTCTGCGTGCGGGCCCGCCTGGCCGGCCACCGTGTCATCGGGGTGCCCTCGGCCCGGGTTGCCAGCGCCGGACCCATCGAACTGTTCGGTCGCAAGTCGCTGTCTGCTGGCGCCCAGAACCGCATCCGTCGATCGGCGCAGCTGCACCGGCGCATCACCTACGCCCCGGGCATCACCCTCGTCCTGCACTGGCTGACGCTCGTGCCGCTCGCGGTGCTGCGATCGCTCGCCCAACTCATCGCCAAGCGCCCCGGCAGCGTGGGCGGCGAGCTCGCGGCGGGGCTCGGGGCGGCGTTCGACGGCTCGGTCGGTCGGGCGCGCCGTGGCATCCGTCGCACCCGTGTGCTCGGCTGGGCATCGATCGCAGCGCTGCGGATGCCCCCCGCCGAGTTGCGCGAACGTCGAGCCCACGACCGAGCCGTGGCCCAAGGCACGGGTGCCCCGCAGCGCGAGGGCCCCGGATTCTTCGCCGGTGGCGGCGCTTGGGTGGTGCTGGTCGCCGCGGTTGCCGGGTTCGTCGTGTTCGGGCGCTTCATCAATGCCCAGGCGTTGGCGGGGGGCGGACTCGTGCCTCTGAGCGCGACAGTCGGCGAGTTGTGGTCACACGTGGGCTACGGCTGGCGTGACATCGGCGCGGGCTTCACGGGGGCCGCCGATCCGTTCGCGTACGTGCTCGCCGTGCTCGGCACCGTCACATTCTGGAATCCTTCGTTCAGTGTCGTGCTGATCTACCTGCTCGCGCTGCCGCTCGCAGCGCTCACCGCATGGTTGTGCGCGGCCAGATTCTCCACCCGGGGTTGGGGACCGGCCGTCGCTGCGATCATCTGGACCGCAGCCCCGCCCTTCCTCGTCTCGCTGGGGGAGGGTCAGCTCGGCGCGGTCATTGCCCACATCCTGCTGCCCGCGCTCGTGCTGGCGGTCGTCTCCGCCGCGCGAAGCTGGGCTGCCGCGGCGGGAGCAGCGCTCCTGTTCGCTGTCGTCGCTGCAAGTGCGCCGGTGCTCGTTCCGGCCCTCGTGCTGCTGCTTCTGGTCTGGATGGCGGCACGGCCGACCAGCATCCACCGTCTCGTGGGCATCGTGATCCCCGCGGCCGCGCTGTTCGCGCCACTGGTCGTACAGCAGCTCGGGCGCGGCAACTGGCTCGCGCTGTTCGCGACGCCCGGGCATCCGGTGATCTCGGCTACTCCGAGCGGACTGCAGCTGGCCATCGGCTCGCCGTCCGGCGGCCTGCACGGCTGGGATGCCTTCCTGGCCGGGCTGGGCGTGCCGGCGGGCGGGTCGGTCGTCGTGGTGGTGGCCCTCGCGCCTCTCGCCGTTCTCGCGCTGCTCTCGCTGTTCCTGCCTGGCTCGAGTCGGTCGATTCCCGCAATGCTCGTCGCGCTGCTCGGATTCGTGACGGCCGTCATCGCCGCCCACATCGACGTGACACTGGTCGGATCGCAGACGACCTCGATCTGGGTTGCTCCCGCCCTCAGCCTGTACTGGCTCGGTCTTGCTGGTGCGGTGATGGCCGCACTCGAATCGCTCGCCACCCGCGCGACCGTGCCGGCGTTCCTCGTCAGCATCGGCGTCGTCGCGCTCGCCGTGCCCCTGTTCGCGGCCGCCGCGACGGGTCAGACCGCGGTCGCTGAGAGCAATGGCCGCCTGCTGCCCGCCTTCGTCTCAGCCGAGGCGGCAACCAACCCCAGCCTCGGCACCCTCCAACTGAGCCCTGAGCCCGGGGGCGGCATCGCCACGACGGTGCACCGCGGCCTCGGCACGACCCTCGACGAGCAGTCCACTCTCGATGCCACCGACACCGCCGTCAGCGATGCGGATGCCCGGCTCGCCACCCTCGCCGGCAACCTCGCCTCCCGCAGCGGGTTCGACATCGCCGCCGAGCTCGACGCCCTGCAGCTCGGATTCGTGCTCGTGCCCGACGGAGCCGACGAGCCCGACCGGGTGCGCCTCGTGCAGGCACTCGACGGAAACCGCCTGCTCAACCCGATCGGCGAGACCGCCAACGGCTTCCTCTGGCACTACGAGGGGCTCGCCGACGGCGATGCGCCGAGCGGGCCGGGCGCGACGGGTACATCCATCGGCACGGGCATCCTCGTCGGGCAGGGCATCATCGTCGCCCTCACCCTCTTACTGGCGATCCCCACCTCGCGGCGCCGACGCGTGCGCACGACCGGTGCCAGCGACGCGGAGGAGGTGACGGACAGTGAGTGACACCGAACTGCCGCCCGCGGCCGAACGCGACCTGTTCCCGGAGCAGGAGGACGAGGTGGTCGCCACCCGCGAACCACTCACAGTACGGCGCGTCGCCATCGTGGGCGTGCGGCTCGTGGCGGGAGTCGTGGGCCTCGGCGTTGCGGCGGTCACGATCGGGGCATCCGTTCTTCTGCCGCTGCCCACCGTCAGCTCGACCCCGCCCAGCACGCTCGTGACCCCGGTGCCGACAGCCCAGCAGCAGGTCTGCCCCGGCGCGGTACTCAGGCTCGCGGATGACACCGGCCAGGGTGCGACGACCTCCTCGGCGCTCGGGGTGCCGACCACCAGCTCGGCCTCGAGTTCGGGCTCGGTGACCCGCACCCCGCTGCAGCAATCGGATGCCTCGACCGGGGGCACCGCCGCCGCGCCCGTGGTCATCAGCACCCCACCCAACGCGGCTGACCCCGCCGAAGTGATCCTGCTCAGCGGCGCGCAGTCGCAGCAGGTGAACGAGGGCGACTTCGTGGGACTCGCGGCGGCGACCTGTTCGGCAGTCTCCGCCGACAGTTGGCTGGTCGGAGGCTCGACAGCGGTCGGCCGCACCACCCTTCTCACCCTGAGCAACCCGACCGAGGTTCCCGCGACGGTCGACCTCGAACTGTTCGGCGAGAATGGTGCCATCACGGCCCCCGGCACCAGCGGCATCGTGGTGCCAGCGAGCGGCCAGCGGGTTCTCTCCCTGGCAGGTTTCGCGCCCGACGTGGTGTCGCCGGTGGTTCACGTGACGAGTACCGGGGGACAGGTCACCGCCGAGCTGCAGCAGTCCACGGTGCGCGGGCTCGAGCCGGGCGGCCTGGACATCGTCGGCGCGACGGTGGCCCCGGCGACCGACGTGGTGATCCCGGGCCTGCGAGTCGACGACCTCGCCTCCGTGCAGACCCTGCTGGTCGGAGGGGCGAGCTTCGCCGACCTTCAGACCGTGCTGAGACTGTACGCGCCGGGCGAGGGCACGGTGTCGACGACCATCAGCGTCATCCCGGAGGACGGGGTCGGCACCGGCACGTCCTTCCCCTACGAGTTCGATGCCGGTCGGGTCGCCGAGGTGCCGATCACGGATCTCGAGAGCGGCAACTACACGGTGCGCATCGTTGCGGATACGCCGACGCTCGCCGCGGTTCGTGTGAGCAACGCGGCCGCGGCCGCCAACGCCGACACTCCCGCGGCCACGGACTTCGCGTGGCTGACCGCCGCCGTGCCGCTCACGTCGAGGGCGCAACTGACCGTCGCCACCGGACCGTCGCCGCTGCTGCACATCGCGAACCCCACGACGGCCGCAGTGAGCATGACCCTCACCGCTGCGGGCGGCGAGGGCACCATCGTCGAACTGCCGGCCGGGGCATCCACGAGCCTGCCCGTCGAGGGTGGCGAGACCTACACGCTCAGCGGATACGACACGCTGTATGCGGCGGTCAGCCTGGCCGGCGACGGCATGATCGCACGGTACTCGGCGCAGCCCTCCGGGGCCGGGTCGGACCCGATCCGCGTGTACCGGTAGCGCGCGGGCGGCGTGCGGCGCGCTGCGCTCGGCGTCGCGTCAGAGGTTCCGGTCAGAGGTGCCGGAAGCGCTCCGGCGCGAGATCCCACGGGTCTTTGCCGAGCAGCTCGGCGACAGCACGGAACACGCAGCTCTCCACCATCATGCGCCGGTGCAGGTCGTCGTAGCGGTGTAGCCGCGACAGACGTTCGATGGGCAGGCGGTAGAGAATCACGCGGCGCTCGCGCGGCATCACGCGCCAGCGGTCCACCGACGGGGATGAACCCAGCTCGGCGGGGAGACCCGCCACCTCGAAGGTGACTCCGGCCAGCTCATCCGGCCACAGGTCTTTGAGGTACTCGGCGGTCGAGGCGACTGTGACCTCGAAGTCGCCGGCGCGGCTGCGCAGCAGGGGCAGGTGCGGTCCTGTGACGGCGGCCCGGATGCCTCGGCCGTGACGATCCCGCCAGCCCGGCCGAGCCGACGGCGCAGGCTGGTTTCTCGAAGCTCGGGCCACTCGCCGATTCTACTGTGGCGTGCCGCGACCGAACGGGACCCGCGCGGTCGTAGGCTGACCGCGAGATGAATGGTCGCCCCTGCAGCAAGGTCGCCTGTAACGACGACGCCGTCGCCACGCTCACCTACGTCTACGCCGACTCGATGGCGGTGCTGGGCCCGCTCAGCCAGTCCGCCGAACCGCACAGCTACGACCTGTGCGAGCGTCACGCCGACCGCCTCAGCGCCCCGCAAGGGTGGCAGGTCGTGCGCCACGTAGTCTTGGGGCATGAGTTTTCGTAGGGCCTCCGACCTGACGGCGGTCGTCTTCGACCTCGATGACACGCTGGCCCCGTCGAAGTCGACGATGGACCCCGCGATGTCTGCGGCCCTCGCCCGCCTGCTCGATCACACCCAGGTGTGCATCATCTCCGGCGGCCGTTTCGAGCAGTTCGAGGCGCAGGCGCTCGACGGGTTCCGGGCCCCTGACGAGGAGATGGGGCGCCTGCATCTCATGCCCACCTGTGGCACCCGCTACTACCTGTGGCAGCAGGGCGACTGGCGGCTGCAGTACGCCGAGGACCTCACCGACGACGAGAAGGCGCGCACCATCGCGGTGCTCGAGCAGGGTGCCCGCGAGCTCGGACTGTGGCGAGACGACACCTGGGGCGACATCATCGAGGATCGCGGAAGCCAGATCACGTTCTCCGCGCTCGGCCAGCAGGCGCCCGTCGCCGAGAAGACGGCGTGGGACCCCGACGGCGCCAAGAAGCGCGCACTCGGCGCGTACGCATCCGAGCGCCTGCCCGACCTCGAGGTGCGCGGCGGTGGCTCGACCTCGATCGACGTGACCCGCAAGGGCATCGACAAGGCCTACGGCGTGGGCAAGCTTCTCGAAAAGCTCGGCGTCGGCGTCGACAACCTCCTCTTCATTGGCGACCGCCTCGACGAGGCGGGCAACGACTACCCGGTCTATGAGATGGGCGTGGCGTCGGTGCCGGTGCACGGCTGGCCGGACACGCTGGCCGCCGTCACCGCAGTGTGCGATTGGCTGGATGCCGGTGGCGGCGAGTTCCCGGTGGCGACGTTGCCGCCGTTGGTTGCGCGGTAGCGGAGTGGCGCCTCGTGAGTAGCCCGCTCGCGGTTTTCGGAGCGATTGTCGCGGTGGCTGCGCTCGTTCAGTTGCTACTCCTCCGGCCTTGGGCCAAGATGGCAGCCCAGTTCTTGGCGACGTTCGTCGGTGAGAGCGCACAGCTTGAGAGCCGGGTGAGGGCTGTCGGAATGTGGGTACTGATCGCACTTCTCGCAGTGGGAGTCACCCTCATCGCAATTGGAGCCGTCTTTGCAAGCGACATGACGAGGCCGATGTGACTCCGCGATCAGGGATCGACATCCTGGTAGTCGGCATTGGTCTGGTGATGATCTGCGTGTCTGTATTCATGACCTACCGCTCGATTGTTGGGTGGCGGGCAATACGCAACAAACCTCATGCCAAGACGTTCCGGGAGAGGCAGGCATCGTCACCGCTTTCGTTGATGATCCCGGCTTTGTTCGGCGTTGCTATAGGGGCGTTCGCGATCGTTACCGGCCTGTTCGGCCACGATGGCGTCCTCAGTCCCTGAGCCTGCTTCGCAGTTTCCTCTCCTCCACAGGCGCACTTCGCCAAAGATCTTCTACTCGAACATATGTTCGATTTCTGGGAGAATAGGAGCATGACCCTCACCGACACTTCGCCCGCTACGGCGGTTGTGTCGGTCGGGTCGGTCGGGTCGGTCGGGTCGGTCGGGTCGGCTGGGTCGGCTGGGCTGAGCTTCGCGCATCTGGCCGATCTGGCTCTGCCATTCGCGCCACCGGTCACCGGCGCCCTCGACGATGCGGCTCTGTTGTCTGCGCAACGACAGGTCGCACAGATTCGCCGCCGGGTGGATGCCACGGCCGCCGCCCTCGCCGCCGAGATCGAGCACCGCTCCCGCCGCGAACTCGGCTCCGGAGGGTTGGCGCAGCGGCTCGGGGCGCGCACCCCGGAGCGACTGGTGCAGCATCTCACCGGGGCGACCTCGCGGGAGGCATCCACGATGGTTCGCGTGGGCATCCTGCTGACGCCGCCCGCGCCGGAGATCCCCGACGAGCGGCCGTGGCTGGGGGCAGTCGGGGCCGCCGTCGCCGACGGCGAGATGTCGTTGGAGGCGGCGGATGCGATCCGAGCGGGTCTCGGGCAACCTGACGATGTCGTTTCGGCTCAGGCTCTCGGTGAGACGGCCGAATTGCTGATTCGCGAGGCATCCACTCTGACAGTGGAGAAGCTAGCCGCTCGCGCGCGCGATCTGCGGCTAGCGCTGGACCTCGATCGGGTCGCCGAACGCGAGGAATACCTGCGCTCGCGGCGCTACCTGCATCTCTACCCGCAGGCTGACGGCATGACGCGACTGTCGGGCCTGCTCGATCCGGAGAGTGCCGCGATCGTGACCGCCACCTTCGACGCGGTCACCTCGCCGCGGCGTGGGGGACCGAGGTTCGTCGATCCCACGCTCGCTGCGCGGGCAGAACAGGTGATCGCCGATGATCGCACCACCGAGCAGCTCGCACTGGATGCGTTCGTCGAGCTGATCCGCATCGGCACTGCGGCCGATGCGACGATCGTGCTGGGCACGAAGCGACCCGGAATCAAGCTTCTGGTCACCGACGCTGACCTGCGGGCTCGCCGTGGCCTCGGGTTCATCGAGGGCCAGACTGAACGCGTGTCCATCGCGACCATCGAACGCCACGCGTGCACGGCCGGTCTTCTGCCCATCCGATTCACCGACGACGGCGAAGTTGTGAATCTCGGTCGCGAGAATCGATTCTTCAGTGGCAGGCAAGGGGTGGGCATGGCCGCGCGAGATGGCGGATGCCAGTTCGGCGTGTGCGATCGTCCGCCCAGTTGGTGCGAGATGCATCACATCGATCACTGGCAACGAGACGAGGGGCACACCAACATCGATCGCGGCATCCTGCTCTGCAGGCATCACCACAGGCTGGTGCACAACAACGGCTGGGAGGTCACCCGCACCCACGGGCAGACCAGTTTCATCCCGCCGTCCGACATCGACCCGCACCGCACACCCGTGCCCGCCCGCGCAAAGAGCGACGTGCTGACCCGGATGCTCGAGACGGCACGTGCCCAGGCGCCATCCTCGCCCCACCCGTCTGCGAGAATGGAACCATGACCGCAGCCGCGACAACCACCGCCCTCCCGTTCAAGGTCGCCGACCTCTCCCTGGCCGAAGCCGGACGCCACCAGATCCGCCTGGCCGAGAACGAGATGCCCGGGCTCATGGCCCTCCGCGGCGAGTTCGGAGCATCCAAGCCCCTCACCGGCGCGCGTATCGCCGGCTCGCTGCACATGACAGTGCAGACCGCCGTGCTGATCGAGACCCTCACCGCCCTCGGGGCGCAGGTGCGCTGGGCGAGCTGCAACATCTTCTCCACCCAGGATGACGCCGCCGCCGCCATCGCGGTCGGCCCCAACGGCACCCCCGACGCTCCCGACGGCGTGCCGGTCTTCGCCTGGAAGGGCGAGACGCTCGAGGAGTACTGGTGGTGCACGGAGCAGATCTTCGACTGGTCTGCCGAGGGCGCTGTCGGCCCCAACATGATCCTCGACGACGGTGGGGATGCCACTCTCCTCGTGCACAAGGGCCGCGAGTTCGAGCTCGCGCGCGCCGTCCCAGCCACCGAGCCGGGCGCCAGCCACGAGTGGAGCGTCATCCTCGACGTGCTCCGCCGTTCGCTAGCCGCGAGCCCCGACCGCTGGACCCGGATCGCCGCCGAGATCAAGGGCGTCACCGAGGAGACCACGACCGGCGTGCACCGCCTGTACGAACTCGCGAAGACCGGCGACCTGCTGTTCCCGGCGATCAACGTCAACGACTCGGTCACCAAGAGCAAGTTCGACAACAAGTACGGAATCCGCCACTCGCTGCCCGACGGACTCAACCGGGCCACCGATGTGCTCATCGGCGGCAAGGTCGCCTTCGTCGCCGGCTACGGTGACGTCGGCAAGGGTGCTGCGGAGGCCCTTCGCGGTCAGGGCGCCCGCGTGATCGTGAGCGAGATCGACCCGATCTGCGCCCTGCAGGCGGCCATGGACGGCTACCAGGTCACCACCATCGAGAGCGTTCTCGGCGACGTGGACATTTTCGTCACCGGCACCGGCAACGAGAACGTCATCACCGTCGATCACCTGCTCGGGATGAAGCACCTCGCGATCGTCGCCAACGTCGGGCACTTCGACAACGAGATCGACATGGCCGGCCTCGAGTCGCTCGCCGGCGCCGAGAAGGTCGAGATCAAGCCTCAGGTGCACGAGTGGCGCCTGCCCTCCGGTCGCAGCGTGCTCGTGCTGAGCGAGGGTCGCCTCATGAACCTCGGCAACGCGACCGGGCATCCGTCGTTCGTGATGAGCAACTCGTTCGCCAACCAGGTGCTCGCGCAGATCGAGCTGTGGGCGAACAACGGCGACGGGCACTACGCGAACCAGGTGTACGTGCTGCCGAAGCATCTCGACGAGAAGGTCGCGCGGCTGCACCTCGACGCCCTCGGAGTCGTGCTCACCGAGCTGACGCCCGTGCAGGCGGCGTACATCGGCGTGAGCGTCGACGGGCCGTACAAGGTCGACCACTACCGGTACTGATCCTGCCGGTCGAGCGTGTCGAGACCGACGCACAGATCTCGACAGGCTTGATCACCGGAGCTCGACAAGCTCGATCACCCGGCCCGCGCGCTAGCCGCGCTCCGGGAACCCGTGCGGCTGCCCACCGAGAGCCGGCGACAGGCGCGCGAGGTGCTGCTGCTCCAGTTCCAGGGCGGTGTACTCGCGCTCCCGGCGCATCGCCGCGGCCGCCGCCAGGAACAACTCCGGGTGCACCATCGGCACCGGTGACACGTACACGGCGACCTCGTTGGCGAGTGACCGGGCGAGACGCTCCCGCGTCGCGGGCGTGAAACCGTGCGCCGACCGCAGGAACTGCGCCACACGGCGAGCCAGCGCGTCGGGGAGCTTCGCGACATCCGCCGTCGTAGACCACTCGGTGAGTACCTCGGGAACCCCGTAGGTCGGCGTCACCACCGCGCTGACCCGCTCGTACTGGCTGTAGGTGCCGGCGACCATGTCACCGAGTCGCCTAGCCCGCGTGTTGAGCAGTCCCACGAGTCCGGCGACGGCGCCGAAGGTCATGAACAGCTCCATCACCCCGACGAGACCGCGGATGACCGCGTGCCGGAAACCTGCGGCCCCACCGTCGTCCCGCACGATCCGTGACCCCACGGCGAGGCGACCCAGCGACTTGCCGTGGCTGAGGGTCTCGACCGCCACCGGGATCGCGAGCAAGCACAGCACGGCACCGGTGACGGAGATCGCTGCGACGAGCGCCTCATCGAGCCCCAGGCTGCCGGACACCGAGAAGAGGGTTATCAGGATGCCCACGTAGGCACCCATGTACACGAGGAAGTCGATGGCCGAACCGGCCGCCCTCAGGAAGAAGCTGGTGGGCCTGAGGTCGAGGGCTACGGCCTCGCCGGTCATGAGCTGCTGCGCGTAGTCCTCATAGGGATCGGAATCGACCGTCTCGGCGCGTGCCATGCGATCATTTAAGCAGATGGACCTCGACGCCTACTCCGCCGCACACCGCGAAGAGTGGGATCGCCTTGCCCGGCTCGCGGCGAAGCGTCGCTTCAGCGGGGTCGAGGCCGACGAGCTCATCGACCACTACCAGTCGGGTGCGAGCCAGCTCTCCGTCATCCGCACCACCGTCGGAGAGTCGGCCCAGGGCGACAGGTTGTCGCTGTCACTGAGCAGGGCGCGGTTGCGGTTCACCGGGGCATCCGCCAATGTGCTCAGCCAGATTCCGAAGTTCTTCGCGGCGCAGCTGCCCGCGGCGCTGTACAGCATCCGCTGGCTGACACTCGCTGTGGCTCTCGCGACCTTCGTCGTCGCGTTCATCTATGCGTGGTGGGCCATCTCCAACCCCGCCGTGCTGGCCGGGCTGCTCACCCCGGAGGAGCGCCGTCAGTTCGCCGAGGAGGACTTCATCGCCTACTACTCGAACTACTCCGGTAGTTCGTTCACGGCGCAGGTGTGGACCAACAACGCGTGGGTCGCCGCCCAGGCGATCGGCTTGGGTATCCTCGGGGTGTTCACGCCCGCGGTGCTGCTCAGCAACGCCCAGAACCTCGGCCTGAGCGCCGCCATCATGTCGGAGTTCGGCCACCTCGACCAGTTCTTCCTCTACATCGCGCCGCACGGCCAGCTGGAGCTGTACTCGATCTTCGTCGCCGGCGCCGCCGGGCTTCGCATCTTCTGGGCCTGGATCGCCCCGGGTACGCGAACGCGCGGGCAGTCGCTCGCACACACCGGTCGCGCGCTGTTCACGATCGTCATCGGGCTCGCGCTTGCTCTGCTGGTCTCCGGCGTCATCGAGGGCTTCGTCACCCGCCAGGACTGGCCGTGGGTGATCAAGATCGGCATCGGCACGATCGCACTGTCGGCGTTCCTCGTCTACCAGTGGGTGGTCGGCGGTCGCGCGGCCCGCGCTGGCGAGACCGGCGATCTCGAGGAGTTCGAATCGGGGGCACGGCAGCTGGTCGCCGGATGATCCATGACGGATCCCCCATGACTGACTGCCCTGGCCGAGTGTCCATGACGGATCACCCATGACGGATCACCCATGACCACCGCGGATGCCACAGCCGACGCCCCACGCCGCCTCCTGCTGCGCAATCGCAACTTCCTCTGGCTCTGGGGCGGGGACGCGATCAGTCAGCTCGGCACCCAGTTCACGCAGCTCGCGATCCCCGTCATCGCCGTCACGCTTCTGCACGCCACGGAGTACCAGGTCGGTGTTCTGACGGCGGCTGAGACGGCGGCGTTCCTCGTCGTGGGGCTGCCCGCCGGCGCGTGGATCGACCGCATGCGCAAGCGCCGCGTGATGATCGCCGCCGACCTCATTCGTGCGTTGTTCCTCGCGGCGGTTCCGGTGCTGTGGTTCGCGGGCGTGCTCGAGATCTGGCATCTGATCGTCATCGCCACGGTGATCGGCGTCGCAACGGTGTTCTTCGATGTCTCGTATCAGAGCTTCGTGCCCGTTCTGCTCCCGGGGCCGCTCGTGGGCGCCGGCAACTCGCTGCTGGAGACCACTGGCCAGATCAGCCGCATCGGCGGCCCCGGTCTGGCCGGTCTGCTCTTGACCATCCTCACCGCACCGGTGCTGCTGATCGCCGACGCGATCTCCTTCCTCGGCTCCGCGTTCGCGCTGTCGCGGGTGCGTGACACCGAGACCCTGCGCCCGGCTGCTGAGCGAGAGAGCCTTCGTCGCGAGATCGCCGAGGGGCTGCGGTTCGTGTTCCGCCACCCGGTGCTGTGGCGCATCACCCTCACCACCGGCACCTCCAACCTGTTCGGGATGCTCGTCGGCACCCTCGAGGCCATCCTCATCCTGCGCGAACTCGAGTTGTCGCCCGCAAGCTTCGGCCTCATCATGGGGATCGGCTCCGTCGGCGGCCTGCTCGGGGCGCTCGCTACCCCGTGGGTGACCAAGCGCGTGGGGGAGGGCACCGCGGTGTCGCTGTCCGCCCTCGCGATGGCTGCGGCATCCGCTGCGATACCGCTCGCCGGAACGTTCCCCGGTGTCGCCCTGCCGATACTCATCCTCGGATCGTTCGTGAACTCGTTCCTCGTGCTGGTCTACAACATCACACAGGTCACCATGAGGCAGCGGCTGACGCCCGCGCGCCTGCTGGGGCGTATGAACGCATCCATTCGCTTCGTCGTCTGGGGCGTCATGCCGATCGGCGCGCTCGCAGCTGGGGCGCTCGGGTCAACGATCGGCATCCTGCCGACCATGTGGATCGGCGTCGTGGGCACCGCCGTCGGCTCGTTCTGGGTGCTGTTCTCGCCGATCACGCGCATGCGCACTCTGCCGACCGAGCTCGTGGAGCAGTAGCGCCGAACATGGTGGCCTCCGTGCTGCGGTTTGCGGTGCTGGGGACCGCGCCTTAACGCGAGGATGCCCGGGGCCGACCGACCCCGGGCATCCTGAGCACTGCGGCTACTCGGCCTTGGTGGCCTTGCGGTCGAAGAGGCGGCCGTAGGTGAGGCCGGCGATCAGGGCGCCCACGATGGGAGCGACGATGAACACCCAGAGTTGGATGAGCGCATCGGGCCCACCGTAGATGGCGGACGCGATCGAGCGGGCCGGGTTGACCGACGCGCCCGACACCGGGATGGCGACCAGGTGGATGAGGGTCAGCGTGAGGCCGATCGCCAGCGGCGCGAAGCCGGACGCCGCGCGACGGTCGGTCACACCGAGGATCACGTAGAGGAAGACCGCGGTCAGCACCACCTCGGTGACGAGCACGGCGACGAGTCCGAAGCCGCCGGGGGAGTGCTCGGCGAAGCCGTTGGCTGCGAATCCGGAACCCATGACCTGGTCGAGGAGGCCGGCGGGGCCGTTGGCGGCGAGCACGAAGATGAAGGTGGTGCCGAGAGCTCCACCGATGATCTGCGCGAACACGTAGTAGCCGACATCCGACCAGGCGAACCGGCCGGCGGCCGCGGCGCCGATGGTGACGGCGGGGTTGAAGTGGCCGCCCGAGATGTGGCCGACGGCGTACGCGCCGGCGACAACGGTCAGGCCCACGGCGAGTGCGATGCCGAGGATGCCCACGGAGTTGCCCGCGAAGAGTGCCGTGCCGACGACTCCGGAGACGAGCAGGAAGGTGCCGAACAACTCGGCCGTCACTCGCTGCGGCAGCGAGGAGGTGGTGTCGAGATCGACATCGGCATTGGCGACGGTCTTGGCCACGATGGAGCCTTTCTGTTGAGTTCGCTGGGAACGACTCGACCCTATCGCTCCTGACCCGCGCCGGGTGGGCCGCCGCGTCGCGAGTCTGTGAGGTCGGTCAGGTAGGGGGAGCACGATCGGCCCATCGCCTTGCTTCGGGCGCTAGCGAAGGTCGAACCCATGGATGCCACGACCACCCAGTCGGGAGCGCCGGTAGCCAGCGACTCCGAGTCCCTCACCGTCGGACCGGACGGCGCAACGGTCCTGCACGACCGCTATCTGCTGGAGAAGCTCGCGCAGTTCCACCGGGAGCGCATCCCGGAGCGGGTGGTGCACGCCAAGGGCGGCGGCGCGCACGGCGAGTTCGTCGTCACCGGTGACGTGTCCGAGTACACGTCGGCGGCAGTGTTCCAGCCGGGCGCAGTCACGCCCACCCTGCAGCGCTTCTCGAGCGTCGCCGGCGAGCAGGGGTCGCCCGACACCTGGCGCGACGTGCGCGGCTTCTCGGTGCGCTTCTACACGACCGAGGGCAACTACGACATCGTGGGCAACAACACCCCGGTGTTCTTCATCCGCGACGCGATGAAGTTCCCCGACTTCATCCACTCCCAGAAGCGGATGCCCGGCTCGGGTCTGCGCGACGCCGACATGCAGTGGGACTTCTGGACCCTCTCGCCCGAGTCGGCTCACCAGGTGCTCTACCTGATGGGCGACCGGGGTCTGCCGCGGTCGTGGCGCGAGATGAACGGCTTCGGCTCGCACACCTTCCAGTGGACCGCCGAGTCCGGCGAGCGTTCGTGGGTGAAGTACCACTTCGTCACCAACCAGGGCGATCACACTCTGGATGCCGCCGAGGCCGAGCTCATCGCCGGTGCCGACGCCGATCACTACCGCCGCGACCTCCACGAGTCGATCGCCCGCGGGGACTTCCCGTCGTGGGATCTGAAGGTGCAGGTCATGCCGTTCGAGTCGGCGAAGACTTACCGGTTCAATCCGTTCGATGTGACGAAGGTCTGGCCGCATGCCGACTTCCCGCTCATTCCGGTCGGCACTCACACCCTGAATCGCAACCCGGAGAACTTCTTCGCCGAGATCGAGCAGGCCGCCTTCTCGCCCGGCAACACCGTGCGCGGGGTCGGCATCAGCCCGGACAAGATGCTCATGGCCCGCGTGTTCGCCTATCCCGACTCCCAGCGATACCGGGTGGGGGCGAACTTCGCCGAGGTGCCGGTCAACTCGCCGCACGTTGACACGCACAGCTACAGCCAGGATGGCGCCGCCCGCGCGCGGTTCGCCCCGGCGAGCTCGCCGGTGTACGCGCCGAACTCCTTCGGCGGCCCGGTGGCTGTGCCGGAATCAGGCCTCGATTCGCGCTGGGAGTCTGATGGCGAGCTGATGCGCGCCGCGGCGAGCCTGCACTCCGAGGATTCCGACTTCGGTCAGGCCGGCACGCTCTACCGTGACGTGCTCACCGACGACTCACGCGACAGGCTGCACGCGACCCTGCGCGGTCAGCGCAGTCTGCTCACGGTGCCCGGCATCGTCGAGCGATTCGACGCCTACTGGACGTCGGTGGATGCCGATCTCGGCGCGGCAGTGAGAGGTCAGAGTGGGGCGGGTCAGAGCCATGCGGGCCAGGGCGAGCCGGGCCAGAACCAGCCGGGCCAGAACCAGTCGGGCCACAACCAGCCGGGCCAGAACCAGGCGGGCCAGAACCAGGCGGGCCAGAACCAGCCGGGCCAGAGCCGGGCGGGCGAGCCGGGTCAGAGCCGGCCGGCCGCCTTGAGCGCGATGTAACGATCCGCGAGGGCGGGCGGCAGCTCCTGGGGAGCGCCGGTCACGACGTCCCCGCCGAGCTGACGGATGGCGGTGGCCACCCGCTCCTGGTCGAGGAGCGCGCGCTCCGCGGCGGCGGCCAGGTAGACCTCGTCGCGCGTGGTGCGGGAGTGCGTGGCATCCAGAACCGTGGGGTCGGTGACGGATGACACGACCACAGTGTGTCGGCGCGTCAGCTGGGGAAGCACCGACAGCAGGCCGCGGGACGCCCCGGGCGCGTCGATCGTGGTGGCGAGCACCACGAGCGCCCGGTGCGGGGTCACCGAGCGCACGAGGGACGGCACCGCCGACCAGTCCATCTCGATGAGTTCGGGTTCGACCGGAGCCATGCTCGACACCATGCGCGACAGCAGCTCTGCGCCGGTTGCCCCCTGCACCCGCGCCCGAACCCGGCGGTCGAAGATCACGAGGTCGACGCGGTCACCCGCGCTGGACGCGAGAGCACCGAGCAGCAACGCCGACTCGAAGGCCGTGTCGATGCGCGGCTCGTTGTCGATGCGGGCCGCCGAGGTGCGCCCGCTGTCGACGATGATGACGACGCGGCGGTCGCGCTCGGGTCGCCACGTGCGCACGACGAGACCCGGCCCGGATGCCGCGGCGCGCCGAGCGGTCGCCCTCCAGTCGATCGAGCGCACGTCGTCGCCGCGCACGTAGTCGCGCAGACTGTCGAACTCGGTGCCCTGGCCGCGCACCATGACGCTCGTCGCGCCATCCAGCTCGCGCAGGCGGGCCAGCCGCGAGGGCAGGTGCTTGCGGGAGTTGAACGGCGGCAGCACGAGCACCGCCCCGGGCACCGACAGCGTCGCCTGCCGCGCCCAGAGTCGAAGCGGGCCGAACGATCGGATGGTCACGTGGGCCGCGCGGCGCTCGCCTCGACGGAACGGCGTGAGCGTCGTCGTGATCGCGCGGCGCTCGCCGGCGGGAACGGCCAGGCGGGTGCGCCGCGGGGTTGCGCCGGCCGAGGGGGGCCAGCCGTCGCGGATGAGGCCGTGCATCCCGCGCCTGCCGGTGTTGGTGACGAGCAGCGTTGACTGCACCGTCTCGCCGAGGCGCATGCGCGACGGCAGGTCGCGTTCGAGTCGCACCGCGCGCGGAGACGCCGCGATGGCGAGGTCGATGAACCCGACAACGAGGCAGAACGCCAGCCAGTAGAGGAACATCGCGGGGTCGCCCGAGACGGCGATCGGCACAACGCCGAACGCCACCAGCAGAACGAACCACCCCGAGACGGCCATGGGGTTAGATCGGCACCTGCACCTGCTGCAGGATCGCGCGCAGGATCGTGTCGGCCGAGACGCCCTCGAGCTCGGCCTCCGGCCGCAGCTGGATTCGGTGCCGCATGACGGGCAGCACCATCGCCTGCACGTGGTCGGGGGTGATCGCGTCGAATCCGTTGAGCCAGGCCCACGCCTTCGATGCGGCCAGCAGTGCCGTTGACCCGCGCGGGCTCACCCCCAGCTTGACCGAGGGGCTCTGTCGGGTGGCGCGGGCGAGGTCGACGGCGTACGCCAGCACGTCAGCACTGGCACCCACCTTGGCGACGGCCGCCTGCGCCGCGGCGAGCTGCTTGGCGTCGAGCACCGGTTTCACGCCGGCGGCGGCGAGGTCGCGGGGGTTGAAGCCAGCGGCGTGCCTCGCGAGCACCTCCACCTCGTTGTCGCGCTCGGGCAGGTCGAGAACGAGCTTGAGCAGGAATCGGTCGAGCTGCGCCTCGGGCAGCGTGTACGTGCCCTCGTACTCGATCGGGTTCATCGTTGCCGCGACCATGAAGGGCACGGGGAGCTTGCGGGTGACCCCATCCACCGAGACCTGGCGCTCCTCCATGGCCTCCAGCAGTGCCGACTGGGTCTTCGGTGGGGTGCGGTTGATCTCGTCGGCGAGCAGGATGTTGGTGAACACCGGTCCCTCGCGGAACTCGAACTCACCCGCCTTGGAGTCGTACACCAGCGAGCCGGTGAGGTCACCGGGCATCAGGTCGGGGGTGAACTGCACCCGCTTGGTGTCGAGCTTGAGGGTGTGGCTGAGGGTGCGCACGAGCAGCGTCTTGGCGACCCCGGGAACGCCCTCGAGCAGCACGTGCCCGCCCGCGAGCAGGGCGATGGTGAGGCCGGTGACTGCGGCATCCTGTCCGACGACGGCCTTGCCCACCTCGGTGCGCAGCTTCGCGAACGCGTCGCGCAGTTGAGTGTCAGTCATGGAACGATTCTGTCCTATTCGGTTGGGCGGTTTTCGGTTCGGCGGTTCGGTTCGGCGGTTTTCGGGTCAGCAGTTGGTTCGGTGGCAGGGATGGTCAGGGGCGCAGCGCTCGGGTGACATCGCGCTCGAGGGTGAGCAGGGCATCCGAGAGTGCGAGCAGGTCACGGTCGGTGTTCGGGATGTCGTCCACCAGCAGACGACGGATCGCACCCACCTGCCCCCCGGTCGCCGCAGCTACCGCACCGATCACGTCATCGACGCTGGCGAGACGGGACAGCCCGCAGGTGGCGGCCAGTCGCTGCACCGAGCCGACGCGCAGCGCATCCAGAGCGCGCAACCGTGCGTTCGAGCGTTCGTAGAGCCGAGCGCGACCCTGCATGGTCTCGCTCGCCCGCACGGTCACCGGAAGGTTCTCGATGACGAGGGGGCCGAGCCGCCGACCGCGCCACACGGCCGCCGCGATGACGGCGATGACGAGCAGGCTGAGAGCGGGCGTCACCCACAGCGGTGTGAGCTCGCCGAGGGTGGCAGGGCCGGTCGACTCCACGTCGGCGAAGCTCGGCAGGTACCAGACAAGGGTCTCGTCCCCGCCGAGCAGTCCCAGCGCGAAGGCGGCATTGCCGTTGTCGACGACCTGTTCGTTGGTCAGTGCGTCGGTGGCACCCAGGATCGCGACCGTGCCCTGACCTCGCGGCACCTCGATGAGCGAGAACACACCGTCACCGCTGCCGAGGCAGGCTGTGGCCGCTGCAGCGTCGTCGACCACCCGGAAGCCGGAGCCCGAGCCGCTCACGGTGTCGGCGCGCTGCACGACGGGCAGGTCGCAGTCGGCGCGCAGCGTGCCCTCGACCGCTCCGGCCTGAGCGAGGGCGGGGGCGGCAACACGGAGGGTGACGAAGCCGGCATCCGCGATGATGACCCGGTGGGTGAGCCCCGCCACGGTGCGCCACTGCGAGGCCTCGAGCAACTGGTCGGTGTCGTAGACGAACAGCGTGGTCGCATCGGGCGACTGGATGGCCTGCTGGGTCTCCTCCAAGCTGGTCGTGACCACGACGGTGACGCCCTGCTGACGGAGCACCTCGGCGACGGCCATCGACCCCTGGGGTGCCGCACTCTCGGGGTCGAGGTAGCCGCCCGCTGCTGCGGTGCCCGCGAACGCGAAGGCGAGAACGCCGATCACCAGTGCGACGGCACCGGCACCCACCCAGAACAGCCAGCGGCGCAGCACCGTGCGCGCACGCGGGGTCAGCACGGTGGTGTCGGTGGACTGCTGATCGGTCACGCCGGCACCGGCTCCAGGGCGGGGCGGGCGACACGAACCTCCGACTCGAGCGCCACCAATGCCTCATACCCTTCGACCGAGCCGGGATGGCCGAGGTAGCGCACGTCGTCGAACGCCGCGGCCGCGGTCACGAGTCGATCGGCGAACTGCGGGAACGTGATACCGGCCCGGCCGGCGAATCCCCGAGCCGTGGTGCCCGGCGTCACGGTGACGATGGTGCGCTCAGCCAGTCCGCGTGCGAGAGCACGGAACAGCTCGGCGATCGCCGTGGCGTAGTCGCCTCGGGATGCCGCGGCCGCAGCATCCCGTCGCATGTCTGCCGAGCCGCGATCGTCGTCCTCGCCGAAGAGCACCCCAGCGACCCGGGATCGGCGGTTCAGCCGCGGTACCCCGAAGATCAGGAAGGCCACCACCAGCGCGGCAGCCACGAGCACCAGGATCACGCCGAGACCGAAGGCGGGCGGGCCTTCGACGGTTCCGATCTGCAGCGACGAGAACCAGTCGGAGATCGCCTTCGCGATCTGGTCGAACAGGGTGGGCTTGGCGGCCTGGTACTGGGGCTTCGACAACTCGTCGACCAGCCACTGCCGGGCCTCAGGCGGTTCGGGGTCGACAGGAACGTCCCAGGGCAGCATCACTGTGCCGATGCTGGCGGGGGTGTCACTGCTGACGGTGGATTCACGATGCCGGCGGGCGGCGCATACGGGTCGCCCACGGAGGTGTCGCCGGCCTGGCGCGCCTCGACGAAGCGCTGGAGTTCGAGGTCGAGCCCCTCTTTGCGCATGCGCAGGTCGATGTAGATGAGCGCGGCGGTCGCCGACTGCATGACCGAGCCGATCGCTCCGACCACGACCGTCAGAACGACCGTGAGGATGTACGCGACGACGATGCCGATCATGGCCGCGCTCTGCTGATCGTTGGGGTTGATCAGGGAACTGCCGAGCCCGATGACGAGCTGCAGCGGCGTCGAGACGATGTTGGTCACGAACGAGACGATGACAGCGACCAGCAACTGGATGCCCAGCGTCTTCCAGAAGAATCCGATCGTCAGCTGCCACGAACGCCCGATCGCCGCCCGCAGCGGCAGGCGCTCGATCATGATCGCGCTGGGCACCAGCGACAGGCGGGTCGCCAACCAGGCACCGAGCACGATGGCACCGAAAAACGCGGCGATGCCGAGCAGCACGGCAATCACGGCGCCTACGACACCACCGAAGGCGGCGATGAGGCCGATGATGAGCACGAGCAGCAGGATCACGACGATGACCGCGGCGGTGATCAGCAGCGTCCAGCCGATGAGGGCGCCGATGCGGCCGCGCGCCGCCCGCCACAGCCCGCCGAGTCGCAGCTTCTCGCCGACCGTTCCCCGCGCGACCTCGAGCGAGACGACGCCCTGGAGGATGGCGGAGGCGACCAGCGACAGCGCGACGCTGATGAGGCCAGCGAGCACCACGAGCGCGACCGATCCGGCAGAGACGGTGGCCGAATCAGCCCCGGTGGCACTGGCGGCACGCGAGAAGGCGAAGAGGGCGACGAGCCCCACGAGAAGGAACGATGCGAAGAACACCACACCGGTCACGAGCAGCGCGAACCCGAACATCGGGCGCGGGTTGCGCCGCAGTACCTGGAACGACGCGCCCAGCAGTGTACCGAGGGTGAGCGGTCGCAGCGGGATGAGTCCGGGCTTCGGCGGCGGCGTCCAGCCCGCCTGCGGGCCCGCCGGTGGAGCGGGAACGCCGGTCGGGGACTCGAACGGGCCTGCGGCGGACGCTGCAGAACCGGTCACATCGGTGGGCGGCTGCCACGGGGAACTGTCGGTCACGTCAGGGCCTCTCTGAAGCTCTAGTTCGAGGATCGATCGCAATCATGCTTTCACACTCGACTACTCTTGTGCGAAAGCTCCCGCAGAGTGAATACAAGCGGGATCGAGGAAGTTGCGAGGACCAGTGAACGCGCGAATTCTTGTAGTCGATGACGACACCGCGCTCGCGGAGATGATCGGAATCGTGCTGCGCACGGAAGGCTTCGAGCCGCACTTCTGCGAGGACGGCGGTACGGCGGTCGACGCGTTCCGCTCGGCAAAGCCCGATCTGGTGCTCCTGGACCTCATGCTGCCCGGCCTGAGCGGAATCGACGTCTGTGCTCGCATCCGCGAGGAATCCGGTGTTCCGATCATCATGCTCACCGCCAAGAGCGACACGGCCGACGTCGTCAAAGGGCTCGAGAGCGGCGCCGACGACTACGTCGTCAAGCCGTTCAATCCCAAGGAGTTGGTGGCGCGCATCCGCACCCGGCTGCGGCCGACGCCCGAGACGTCCACCGGCACCCTCACCGTGGGTGACCTCACCGTGGATGTCGCCGGCCACGAGGTCAAGCGCGGCGACACCAAGATCAACCTCACGCCGCTGGAGTTCGAGTTGCTGCTCGCGCTCGCCCTGAAGCCCCAGCAGGTCTTCACCCGGGAGATGCTGCTCGAGCAGGTCTGGGGTTACCACTACAAGGCCGACACCCGTCTCGTGAATGTTCACGTGCAGCGCCTTCGCGCGAAGGTCGAGGAGGACCCCGACAACCCGCAGATCGTCATGACCGTGCGTGGCGTGGGCTATCGCGCGGGCAGCACCCCCTAGACCATGCCCGATCTGGACTGGCGCGCCTGGCTGGACAAGCTGGGTCGCCTCTGGCGGTCCTCCCTCCAGGTGCGCACGGTCGCGATCACCGTGCTGCTCTCGGCGGTGGCAGTGTTCGTCATCGGCGGTTACATGTCGTTCAGTGTCGGCACCAACCTGTTCGACTCGCGCCGTGTGGACCTCACCGCCACCTCCGAGAAAGCGACTCTGGCTGGGCAGCGCATCTTCAGCGAGGCGGCCGAGCAGGTGTCATCCGAGGAGATCGAGGTGACGATGGGGGATGCCGCGACGACGATCCTCAGCGCCGCCTCGACCAACGCGGGCACCCAGTTCGCCATCCTGCGCTCACCCGGACAGGACGGACCGAGCACGCCGGCGGACATCCTGACTCGGGGCCTGGACACCGACCAGGTCATCAGCCCCGAGCTGCGCGCCGCCGTGCAGGGCTCGAGCGAGCTGCGCACCCACTCCCAGTCGGTCTCGCTGACCGTGGATGGGGTTCAGCAGCCGGGGCTCGTGATCGGGTCGATCCTCGAGATCCGCGGTGCTCGCTACGAGCTGTACGTCGTCTACAACATCGCCGACGTTGCGCAGACCCTCGGGTTCGTGCAGCAGACGCTGGTCTTCGGCGGGTTCGCGCTCGTGCTCCTCATCGGTGCCGTCACCTACATCGTGGTGCGGCTCGTCGTCGGACCGGTGCAGCTCGCCGCCGAGACCAGCGAGAAGCTGGCGGCGGGCCAACTCGAGGTGCGCATCCCCGTGAAGGGCGACGACGTCATCGCCACCCTCGCCCGCTCGTTCAACGGCATGGCTGCGAGCCTGCAGAACCAGATCACCCGGCTGGCCGCGCTCAGCCAGGTGCAGCAGCGCTTCGTGTCCGACGTCTCGCACGAACTGCGCACGCCGCTGACCACCATCCGTCTCGCGGGCGACGTGCTCTACGACCAGCGCGAGTCGTTCCCGCCCGCGACCGCGCGCACCGCCGAACTGCTGCACACCCAGGTGGAACGCTTCGAGCTCCTCCTCGCCGACCTCCTCGAGATGAGTCGCTACGACGCCGGCGCCGTCGACATGGAGACCGAGCCCACCAACCTCGTGCGCCTCGTCGAGGACGCCGTGCACACGGTCGCGTCCCTCGCCGAGTCGAAGGGCTCCGAGCTGCGGGTGGTTGCGCCGGGCGGCTACTTCGAAGCCGAGGTGGATGCTCGTCGCATCCGCCGCATCATCTCCAACCTACTCGGCAACGCGATCGATCACGGCGAGGGCAGGCCCATCGTCATCTGGATCGACAGCGACAAGGAGGCCGTCGCGATCGCCGTGCGCGACTACGGTGTCGGGATGACGGCTGCCGCAATGGAACGCGTCTTCGACCGGTTCTGGCGCGCCGACCCGTCGCGCCAACGCACCACGGGCGGCACCGGACTGGGCCTGGCGATCTCCCTCGAGGACGCAGCGCTCCACGGCGGCTGGTTGCAGGTGTGGTCGGCCCCGGGCGAGGGGTCGTGCTTCCGGCTCACGCTTCCGCGGGTGCGCGGTGCGGTTCTGAAGTCGTCGCCGCTGGAGCTACCGCCACCGGAGGAGACGGCGACGTTGGGGGTGCTCGATGCGTAGGGCGCTCATCCTGGGATTCGTCGTCTGTCTCGCGCTCACGGGCTGTGTCGGCATCCCCACTTCGGGCGGAGTCGAGACCGGTCCGGTGATCGACGAACAGCTCGATCCCGACTTCGTCATCGACCCGTCGGGTCCGCGCGCCGGGTCGGCTCCGGAGGACATCCTCACCGACTTCATGCTCGCCCTGCGGGGGCCGCAGGGCAACTATGAGATCGCTCGCGAGTTCCTCACCAAGGACTTCGCGACGAAGTGGTCACCTGACGCGAGCGCGACGATCCGCACCGGCATCCCCGCCACCACACCGGGGGAGGCGCCGAACACTCTCGACTACACGATCACCACCCGCGCCTACGTCGACGCCGACGGTCGCTACTTCGAGCCGGGTCCCGCGACGCAGGTGCTCACCTACTCCTTCGTGCAGGAGAACGGGGAGTGGCGCATCAGCGGCGGACCCGACGGCATCGTGCTCTCCCAGTCGAGCTTCTCGGTCGTGTTCACCGAGCGGGCGCTGTACTTCTTCGACCCGACCTACACCTACCTGATTCCCGACGTGCGCTGGTTCGCGTCCAGGGCGACCCTGCCCGGGTGGGCCGTGCGTGAGCTGCTCGACGGGCCCGCCCAGTGGCTCCAGCAGGGCGTCGTGCTCAGCGCGTTCCCGATCTCGACGACGCTCGACACCGCATCCATCGACTCGGGTGTCGCGACCGTGGAGCTGAGCAAGGAGGCGCTCGCGGCCAGCGCCACCGACCGGGACAGGATGCGCCAACAGCTCGCGGCCACCCTCGACGTCGCCAACGTGGTGATGACCGTCAGTGGCATTGACATCTCGGCGCCGGCGACAGGGCCGCAGGCCACCAAGGATCCGTCGGTCGAGCCCGCGACGCTCGTGGGCACCGACACCGAGTTCGGCTTCGACACGGGCGCGGGCGTCGCACCCCTGGAGGGCCTGAGTGCGACGGTGATTGCCGGGGGTGCGACCGCGGCAACCCTGTCCAACGACGAGCAGTACGTCGCCTTCTTGGGGCCGGACGGTGTGTCTGTCGCGCAGCGCGGCAATGACCTCGGCGACCCGGTGGATGCCCGGCCCGGGTTGGTTGCCCCGTCGATCGACCCCTTCCGCTTCGTGTGGTCAGCTCAGGCGGAGAGCGCCGCGACGATCAGCACCTTCGAAATCGACGGAACCGAGCATGCCCTGACCTCGAGTGCGCCCGCCGACTCCGCCCTAGTCTCGCTCGACGTCTCGCGTGACGGGGCGCGGCTGCTGCTCTACCTGTCGACGCCGCTCGGGCCGCGACTGGCGGTGGCGGGAATCATCCGCGACCAGAAGAACGTGCCGACGGCGCTGGGCCAGCTCGAGTACCTTCCCGTGGCGAGCAATGCGCCGATCGATGCGACCTGGGTCGACGCCCGCACCGTGGCCACGGTGTCGCGAGGCGGTGAGGTCGCCCCCGTGACCCTGTACGAGATCGGCGGGCCGAGCGCCACGTTCGGCCAGGTGCCCGACGCCTCGACGATCGTCGGCGGCAACGGCGGCGCGGATGGACTTCGCGTGCTGCGCACGTCGGGAGAGGTGCTGCGGCCGCAGGGCAGCAGCTGGGTCACCACCGGCCTCTCCGCACGCGTGCTCGCGACCAAGCAGTAGTCCACGAGTCGCGGGCTCGCGCTGCGCGGTCGCAGTGCTGGCGTCACGGTGGGTGGATGCCGCTGCGTGATGCCCTGCTCGACGCGCTCCTGAGCGCCCTTCCCCCTGCCCTTCGCGATGCCCTGCTCGACGCCCGGTCGGTGCTGTTCCCCGTGGACTGCGCGGGGTGCGACAGCGCTGACCGCTCCCTGTGCGGCCAGTGCCGGGCTGCCCTGGAACCGGACGTGACAGTGCGATCGGTGGGCGGGCCCGGGCCCGGCGGCGTCCGGGTGCACAGCGGGGCGCGCTACGAGGGGCGGGTGCGGCGCGTCATCCTCGCCTTCAAAGAGCAGGGGCGCACGGATGCCGCAGCCGCCCTCTCGCGCCCTCTCGCCGCCGCGGTCGCGGCAGCGCTCCACGCCGACCTCAGCACGGCTCCCGCCGCCGAGCTCCTGCTCGTGCCCACCAGTCGCGCCGCGTACCGCCGCAGGGGCTACGACCCGGTTCGGCTGCTCGCGTCCCGCGCCGGCCTGCGGGTCGCCCGGGAGTTGCGTCAGGTGCGCGCGACCGGCGCGCAGAAGGCGCTCGGCGTCGAGCAGCGGGCGGCCAATCGCGACGGTGCTTTCCGAGCGCGGCGCGATCTGAACGGTCGGTCTTTCATCGTCGTCGACGATGTGGTCACCTCGGGGGCGACGATTCTCGAGGTCGCGCGGGCTGTCAGGGCGGCCGGTGGCGACGTGCTCGGCGCCGCAACATTGGCATTTACTCCGAGGTTGTTGCCGATCCGTGACATTGCCGAGGGGCAGGAGTACGGTAACGACAAGGAGGCGCATAAGACCGCCTGACAGACCCGGCGGCCGCGCTAGTAGCAGGCTGGAGGGCGTCATGGACATCACCATCACCGGACGAAACGTTGGGGTTACAGACCGTTTCCGGGAGTACGCGACCGAGAAGGCCAGCAAGATAGACCACCTCGCCGACAAGGCGATCGCGTTCGAGGTGAAGGTGGCCAGACACCATGAGACGCGAGGCTCCAGCGGCGATGACCGGGTGGAGCTGACGCTCATCGGACCGGGCCCGCTGGTGCGGGCCGAGTCATCCGGTTCAGACAAGTACGTGGCATTCGATCTGGCGATGGCCAAGCTGGTTGAGCGGATGCGCCAGTCGAAGGACCGCAAGAAGGTGCACCGCGGCAAGCACCGCCCCGTGTCGCTGCACGAGGCGTCGGCCGACGGATTCAGCATCGTCGACATCACTCCGGCGAGCGTCGAGGTGCTCGAGCGGGTCGCGACCGGGGAGATCCCGGTGCAGGCGGTGGACGCCGCCGAGGAGGAGTACTCGCCGGTTGTCATCCGCGAGAAGGTCTTCCCGTCGACGCACATGACGGTGAGCGACGCCGTCGATCACATGGAACTGGTCGGGCACGACTTCTTCCTGTTCATCGACGCCGAGACCGACCGTCCGAGCGTCGTCTACCGCCGCAAGGGCTGGGACTACGGGGTGATCGGCCTGGAGGAGCAGCAGGAGGCGCCGGCGAAGCGTTCGCGCCGCGCGTAGTTCTTCACAGGCTCGGCCGGCTGCCGTACAAGTCTGATAATCTGATTCACATGAAGACCATGACGGCCACGGAGGCGAGTCGCTCCTTTGCGGGACTCCTCGACGCGGTCGAGCGCGGCGAATCGTTCGTGATCGTGCGTGGCGGCGTGCGCGTCGCCACGCTCGGTCCGGCAACCTCGGGCAATGGTGCGGCCCTCAAGACTCTCTTGGCCGAATCGCCGGATGCCGAGTTCGCCTCTGACGTCGAAGCCGCTCGGGCCGCTGTCGTGACTGACGCGTACACATGGCCCGCCGACTGATTCTCGACACCAGTATCCTGATCGCTGCGGAGCGGTCTGAAGTCGAGCTGGATCAGGTCATCGAGGACGATGATGATGTTGTGATCGCTGCGGTGACGGCAGCGGAGTTGCTGACGGGCGTCGAGCTCGCCGTGGGTGCTCACCGCGATCGCAGGTCGAAGCGCGTGCAATCGTTTTTCGAGGTGGTGCCGGTAGAGCCGTACGACCTCGTCGTCGCCGAGCAGCACGCCGCGCTTCTTGCCCACGTTCGCCGGTCGGGCGTACCCCGTGGGTCCCACGACCTCATCATCGCAGCGACTGCGAAGTCAGCCGGGCGAATCATTCTCTCGTCAGACCGTGCCGCGCGGTTCAGTGACCTTCCTGGTGTCACTGCGATCATCGTCAATTGAGCCTGCCCGCGAAGCGTTCGCGCCGCGCGTATGCGCACGGGAGGTCTTTCCCAGTCCCGAGTTGGTACGATTGCGATTCGGTAACGCGCGCTGAAGCTTGAAGCGACGCATCGCGTCGCCGCGACGCCAGCGCCGACGAAGCTGTGCCTCGTCGGTAGGCAGAATGTGAAGGAGTAATTCGGTGGCCAACGTTCTCGAGCGCGCGCTTCGTATGGGTGAGGGTCGGATTCTCCGACGCCTCAAGAACTACGCGGATGCCGTCAACCACCTCGAAGAGGACTTCAAGACCCTCAGCGACGAC
>CBDDIV010000002.1:0-63315 GCA_965229205.1 Rhodoglobus sp. | reverse complement strand
GCGCATCGGGGCAGGTGATGACCACCACCGTGATGGCGAACAGGAGCGCGGCCTGGGGCGTCGCGCCAAGAAGCAGCCAGGTGACGAATGTCACGCTGCCGCCGATGAGGGCGACAAGAACCAACCAGAACGCGGCACGGTCAGCGAGGCGCTGGCCAGGAGCCTTCGAGTTCTGCGCTTCCTGAACCAGGGCCACGATCTGCGCCAGGGCAGTGTCGGCACCAACCTTCGTTGCCCGCACTCTCAAAGTGCCGGTGGTGTTCACCGTCGCACCGATTACCGCGGACCCGGTCGACTTCGCCACCGGGAGGCTCTCACCCGTGACCATCGATTCATCGACATCCGAGTCGCCCTCCTCGACCGTCCCATCAGTTGGGATCTTCGCGCCGGGGCGCACCAGCAGCAGGTCGCCGGGCCTCACGTCCGCGGTGGAGACTTCGACCGGCTCGCCATCGCGAAAGACGATCGCTCGTGCGGGTGCGAGCTCGAGCAGAGTGCGAATGGCATCGTTGGCGCCGCCGCGGGCACGCATCTCGACCCAGTGCCCTAGGAGCACGAACGAGGTCAGCACCGTGGCCGCCTCATAGAACACCTCCCCGCCGCCAGTCAGGGTCACGACGAGGCTGTAGATCCAGCCAGCACCGACACCTACAGCGACGAGCACCATCATGTCCAGCGTGCGTGCCCGCAGTGCTCGGAAGGCGCCATCGAAGAAGATCCATGCGGAGTAGAAGATCACCGGCAGGGACAGGATCAGCGCGAAGACGTCGTCGCGCAATCCGAATGGTGCGGGCACGGTGAACCCGAATACCTGCCGACCGATCGGTGACCACAGGATGATTGCGACCGAGAGGATAGCTGCCACCAGGAAGCGGTTGCGCATGTCGCGGATCATGGACGCCATCGACATGCTGCCGTGACCGCCACCGTGCCCCATGACGTCCTGACTGGTCCGAGGGGGAGCGGCCTGCTGGCTGTGCGCATGGGCTGTTGCCGAGGTGTCTGGTGCGCTGGTTGCGGTTGGGGGACGTAGCTGATCTGGCTTCGTGGTCGGAGATCCACTCTGCTCCGCAGATTCGAGGGCCGGAGGCTTCGCGGCGCTGTCGAAGGCGGGATCGCAGATGTGCTCGGGAACGGATTGTCCTGCGCAGTGATAGCCACACTCGACGATCCACTGCTGCAGTTCAGCTTGGGAGGTGGCTTGGGTGTCGTATGAAACGTTGGCGGTTTGGGCGACCGGGTTCGCCTCCACCGAGATCACCCCCGGTTGACGGCGCAGGGTTGACTCGACGACTGATTTTGAGGACGCCCATTGGACCCCCGAAACCTCCAGGACGACGGTACGAATATCGGCACTCATGTGCTGCTTCTCTCCGGTGCTGCTCATGACGCGAGGTAGCCGAGGATTGTCATCATCCCGGACTCGGCGTGGTAAATGTTGTGGCAGTGTGCCGCCCACAGGCCCGGGTTGTCCGCGTCGAACTCGACCGTGAGACTCTTGCCGGGCAGCACGATCGAGGTGTCCTTGCGGGGACCGCCGCCGAGGTGCTGGTAGGTGTGACCGTGCAGGTGGAACGGGTGCCACATCGTGGTCGTGTTGTCGATCCGCAGACGCACACGCTCACCCTGCTGAACGCCGAGGGCACCGGCCATGGGGTTGCTCGCGTCGAAGCGGTGACCGTTGATTCCCCAGTCGTAAGCCATCATCGAACCGGTCAGCGCAGCGGTCAGTTCGCGATCAACGCTCTTCTTGGCCAAGGAAACTTCGGTGGTCGCGGACAGCATGGCCGCGGTCAGGACCGTGCGAGTCAGCTCTGGGATCGACGCTGCCGACACCGGTTTCGCGCCAGCACCGGTGCGGACGATCGCCAGGGCGTTGGCGCTTTTGCCTTCTGCGGAGGCAATCAGCGGGAACGCGCCGTCGCCAAGAGTGACGAGCGCGTCGTACCGTTCGCCCATCCCGAGGAGGATGGCGTCGGTGTCGACGGGGTTCACCGGGTACCCGTCGCTGTGGGTGACGGTGAGGCGGTGACCGCCAAGCGCCACCCGGAATGCGGTGTCGCTGCCGGCGTTGATGATGCGTAGGCGGATCCGCTTTCCCGGCGTGCTGGTGAAGGTCTCTGGGTCAGCGGAGGGGCGCCCGTTGATGAGGAAGTAGGGGTAGGCGACATCGCCGGCGTCTCCGCCGAGCAGGTCGGAGCGGGTTCCCATCATCATGTGGCTGCTCGAGCCGCTCATCATCCCACCCATGCCGCCGCTGAGCTCTTTGAGCACGTCGTCAGGGGTTCCGGTGACGCCGTCGAGCCAGTCATCCAGGACGATTACCCACTCGTCGTCGTAGTTGAGTGGTTCGTGGGGGTCCTCGACGATCAGGACGCCGTAGAGGCCCCGATCCAGTTGCGTTCCGACGTGGGGGTGGAACCAGTAGGTGCCCGGTTGGTCTGTGATGAAGTCGTAGGCGAAGTCATGGCCGGCCGCGACGGGTGCTTGGGTTGCTCCGGGCACCCCATCCATGTCGTTGCGCAATCGGAGGCCGTGCCAGTGCACGGAAGTGTCGGTCGGAAGTTTGTTGTGCAGTGCCGCCCGGAGGGTGTCGCCGGCACTCACCCGGATCGTGGGACCAGGGATTGTGCCGTAGCTCCAGGTGTTCGCGGTGGTTCCGGCAAGATCGAGCTGAGTAGGGGCAGCAGTCAGGTCGATGGTGGTGATCCGACCGGTGCCGACACGAGCTGCTTCAGCGCTGCGTACAGGTGCACCGGTCGGGGTGACGTAGCGCGGCGTCGCTGCGCACGACGCGAGCACCATGGCAGCAAGCGCGCCGGTGCCGACCGCGAGGAAGCCGCGCCGAGAGAAGCTTGCGCCCGGACTGGCCCGTGTGCGGGCGTGGCGGCAGGGCCGAAAGTCCTGTCAGCTGCCGATGTTGGCAACAGCGATGACAGCGCCCCCGAGGGCGACGGCGAGGGCCACCAGGCATGTCAGGAACAGTGCAATGGAACGTGATCCCATGAGGGAACGTCCTCTCTTCAGTGCCGTGCGAAAGGACAACGGCAGCGTGCGGTGGCGTGCTGCGGCCGACTCGATGAGTCGACCGCAGCACGAGAGGGGTGACCGTTAGAGGGTCGCGAGGATCTCGTTCATCTTCGCGATCTCGGCCGTCTGCGCGTCGGCGATCGTCTTGGCCAGGGCGAGCGCGTCGGCATTCTTGCCCGTGGACAGTTCCTCGTTAGCCATGTCGATGGCACCCTGGTGGTGCTGGATCATTTGCTGGAGGAACAGCTTCGACGAGTCCGCGCCCGAGGCGTTGGTGAGCGCGTTCATATCGTCCGGCGACATCATTCCGTCCATCGCCATGCCACCCATCGGCTCCGGCGAAGGCTGACCCCAGGACTTCAGCCACGAGGTCATCGTGGTGATCTCGGGGCCCTGTGCGGCCTTGATTTGCGTGGCGAGATCCACCACGCGCGGGTCGACGCCGGTCTTGCCCAGAAGGATGTCGGCCATCTCGACCGCCTGCTGGTGATGGGGGATCATCTGCGTGACGAAAGCGATGTCCGGGTCGTTGAACTGGGATGCATCGCTGGACGAGCCGTGATCCATCCCCGGCATATCCGAGGGCATCGTTGTAGTTGTGGTTGTGCTGCAGCCCGCGAGGACGAGCGCGACAGTGAGGGCGCTGGCAGCCAGCGCGGCGGTTCGAATGTTCATCAAAGTTCTCTCTTGTTCAGTGGGAAAAACAGAATTCGGGCACCCCGGTGGGGTGGATACGGTCTGGGCGGGCCAGATCGTCCGAATCAGGTTCGACTGATCGAGAGAACGTGCAGTGATGGGGGATTAGGGGGAGCTAGCGCAGCAACCGTCAGACGGAGTGGTCTGAGAATTCGCATGAGAGTCGGCCAGCCCGTAAGTGCCAACTGCAGGGCAAACAGGATGACACCCGCGAGGAGTGCGAGAACACACATCATCCCGAGCATGTCGTGGGCGGGCATGCACACCCCGCCACAATCATCCGCAAGGGACCCGCATTCAGAACTCGGAGCCATCGCCATTTCGTCGACCGCAGCCGCTGCGAGTGAGACGCTGGAGTGGTGATCGGCGGTGTCGGCCATGTTCCCGGTGGTGAGAACATGCATGGCCAGAAGCCCAATGAGGATCGCGGGCACCGCGAGCAAGGCAAGCGCCAAGCGGCCATGCGGGGAGGCGCGGAGCGCAACAAGGATCGCTTTCATCTCCGCACCTCCTTCACGTTTGTTTATCTTTCCAAGCCTAATGTCCGCATCAGATCCGCGTTGCGGCGAGTGAAGCTTAGGAGCGGACGAGGCGCGCAATTGCCGCGCTTGCCTCACGCAGTTTCTCTTCTGCTACGGGGCCGCCCTGTTCGGTGGCTTCAGCGACGCAGTGCATCAAGTGGTCGTCCAGTAGTGCGAGAGCGACCGCTTCGAGGGCTTTGGTCGTGGCGGACACCTGGGTGAGAACGTCGATGCAGTAGGTGTCGTCTTCGACCATTCGGGCAAGTCCGCGCACCTGTCCTTCTACTCGCCGCAGACGGGCCAGCAGGGCATCCTTGTTTCCGACATAGCCGTGCACTGATTGTTCTCCTGTTCCGGTGACTCAGTGGGCGTGGGGGTGGCCGTACTTGTGCGGGTCGGCGTCGAAGCTGGCAGCGCAGCCAGTGGAGCAGAAGTAGAACGTCGTTCCGTCGTGCTCTCGCGTTGCTGCCGCGGTCTTCGGGTCGATGTTCATGCCGCAGACGGGGTCGGTGACGAGCGCCGTTGCGCTTGCGGGTGCGGTGTCGTGGTCGTGTGTCATTTCAGTGTCCTTGCTTTCGTGTTGGGTGCCGATCTCAACCACCGGATTGGTGGTTGAGGCCGTGGCCGGGATGGCCGCGGGCTTGGGGGTGAACCGGCGGAGCCGGCTCGAGTTGGTGACGACAGACAGCGACGAGAGCGCCATTGCGAGGGCGGCGATCATCGGGCTAAGTAGCAGGCCGAACGTCGGGTACAGGACCCCAGCGGCGAGGGGGATGCCGATGATGTTGTAACCGAAGGCGAACCCGAGGTTCTGCTTGATGTTGCGCATGGTGGCGCGGGATAGGTCGATCGCAGTGACAAGGCCGGACAGGTTTCCGGAGATCAGGGTGATGTCGGACGCTTCGATCGCAACATCAGTGCCCGTACCGATCGCCGAGCCCACGTCGGCCTGGGCGAGGGCCGGGGCGTCGTTGATTCCATCCCCGACCATGCCGACAACGCGGCCCTCCTCCTGCAGGCGGCGAACCTCGCGTGCCTTGTGCTCGGGCATGACCTCCGCCACGACCCTGCCGATGCCGACCTGTCGGGCGATGGCCGCCGCAGTGGCCCGGTTGTCGCCGGTCATCATTACGACGTCGATGCCGCGGGCGACTAGCCCGGCGATCGCAGCAGCAGAGCCTTCTTTGATGGTGTCTGCAACACCCAGAACCCCAGCTGCACGGCCGTCAACGGCCGCGAGCATCGGGGTCTTGCCGTCACCGGCCAACGCTTCCAGATCAGCGGTGAGAGCTGAGCTGTCTACGCCTGCAGCCGACAGAAGACGAGCGTTGCCGATCAGGACTGTTCTGCCGTCGACGGTGGCGCGAACGCCTTGGCCCGTGATCGACTCGAACAGCGACGAGCGGCCCACGTTTATGCTGCGCTCTTTGGCGCCGGCGACGATCGCGGCGGCCAGGGGATGTTCAGAGTCGCGTTCGGCGGTCGCGATCAGCGCCAGCAACTCGTCCGAGTCAAACCCGACGGCAGGCAGCACGTCAGTGAGGATGGGGGTGCCGTTGGTGATCGTGCCCGTCTTGTCGAGCACAACAGTGTTGATCTTGTGGGCGCTCTCGAGCGCCTGAGCGGACCGGATGAGAATGCCGTTGCTCGCTGCCTTCCCGGTGGCGACGGTGATGGACAGTGGCGTCGCGAGACCGAGCGCGCAGGGGCAGGCGATGATGAGGACGGCAACCGCGGCAACCAGAGCAAAAACGCCGGACGGCGGCGGACCGAAGACCCACCACGCGGCGAACGTCCAGATGGCAATGGCGATGACCGCCGGTACGAAGTAGCCCGAAACCTTGTCGGCCAAGCGCTGGATGGGCGCCTTTGAACCTTGGGCCTCGCGCACCAGCCTGATGATCTGAGCGAGCATCGTATCCGCGCCCACTTTGGTAACCGTGTATCGGAATGAGCCGGTCTGGTTGATCGTTGCCCCGATCACCGTGTCGCCAATGGTCTTGACCACCGGCAGCGGCTCGCCCGTGATCATCGACTCATCCACCGCGGAGCTGCCCTCGACGACCTGACCGTCAACCGGGAGCTTCTCACCAGGGCGGATGACCACAATGTCGCCGGCGGCGACCTCACCGACCGGGATCTCCAACTCGCTGTCGCCACGGACCACCCGGGCTGTGCGCGGCTGCAGGCCGATCAGTGTGCGGATCGCCTGACCTGTACCCGCCTTGGCGCGCGTCTCCAACAGCCGGCCAATGAGAATCAACGTGAGGATGACGCCAACAGCCTCGAAGTACACCCCGCGCGCTTCCGCAGGCAATGCCGAGGGAAGAAACGTGGCGACGAGGCTGAATCCGTAAGCAGCGATCGTGCCGAGTGTGATGAGCGAGTTCATCTCCGCTGCCCGGTGGGTCAACGCCAACCAGCCTGTGCGGTGAATCGGCCAGCCCGTGTAGATCATGACCGGGGTGATCAGCAGGAATTGGAACCACGGCGTCATCAGCAAGGCGGGTACCCACATCGCCCCGAAGAGGTCATGGGCCATTACCGACAGGAATACGGGGAGCGTTAGCACGGCACCGACGATCACGCGGCGAAGCAGATCCCGGATCTCCCTTGCGTGCTCCTCCGCCTCGTGGTCTCCGTCATCCCCCAGAGCGAACTCGTCGATGCCGCCCTCGTGAGATTCCGTGATTGTGGGGGCGTCGAGCAGTGCCGTCGCAGTTTGGCCTTCAGCTGCGGCAACGACCCGTACCGTGCCGTGCAACATGTTCATTCCGCAGGCGAACTCGAAGTCGCCGACTTGGTCTGGAGTGAACTCCACGGCAGTCGTGGCATATGCAGGCAGGCTCTGGTTCACCTTGAAGTCCGGGAAAACCACTCGCGAGGAGCAGTCCCCGGTCTCCTGGCGGTCGAACAACAAGCGGGTCCTGACACCTTGTGCAACCTCGACGACGCTAGGGGAGTAGCCGCCGCTGACTTTGATCGTCTGTACCTGAACGTCTCCGTCGACGGCTGCGCGCTTGGCAGTACGGGGGGCGAAGAAATACCAAGCAAGTAGCGCCGTTAGGGCGCCTGCGATCACGACGACGACAACATTCATGGTGAACCCCCTGGCTCCGGGCCCGGTGTGGACCACGAACCACTATACCCCCTAGGGGTATATCTGCGCCGATAGAAAACCGGTGACGAACGCCTTCGACGGTCGTGAAACGGATCAGTGAGCCCGGTCGCGTCGAGCAGCTAGTGGTCGTGTGAGTGTGGGGCGGTCTCCGCGCTTGTGGTCGCGGTTCGCAAAACCATGTCATCGAGGTTCGGGAGGGCGTGCCCCAGCTCGTGCTCTGCTTCGTGGAGGATCGACTCGATCTCCGAGAGCGCCCGGTCGGCCACGACTAGAGTCGCTGTCCCCTGAAGCCGGTGTCCGACCCAGCGCAGTTGCAGTCGAGGCACGGCGATCACCCCGGGAGTGGTCTCGAGCGCGGCGCGGGCTTTGTCGACCAGTTCTGGTTCAATGCCGTCCATGAGTCGGCGGCCGATGCTTCGCACCGTTCCCCAGAGCAGCACGATGATCGCGGCGGAGATGACGAGGCCGACGATGGGGTCGGCCAACGGGAAGCCGAGCATGACGCCTATCGCGCCAACGACGACGGCGAGGGAAGTGAAGCCGTCGGTGCGTGCATGCACGCCGTCGGCGACCAGGGCTGCCGAGCCGATCTTCTGTCCGACTCGGATTCGGTAAACGGCGACGATCTCGTTGCCGAGGAAGCCGATGACCCCGGCGGCGAGAACCCACCACAGGTTGTGAAGCGGTTGCGGATTGATGAGGCGGTCGATGGACTGCCATGCTGCGACGATCGCAGATGCCGCGACCACGACAACGATGAAGAGGCCCGCGAGATCTTCGGCGCGGCCGAAGCCGTAGGTGTAGCGGCGGGTTGCTGCCCGCCGGCCGAGGATGAACGCGATCCACAGCGGCACGGCAGTAAGGGCATCCGAGAAGTTGTGAATGGTGTCCGCGAGAAGCGCGACCGATCCACTGATCACCACGACCGCGAGCTGAAGAACAGTGGTCACGAGCAGGATCACAAGGCTGATCTTCAGGGCCCTCACGCCCTCCTTGCTTGCCTCCAGCGCGTTGTCGATGGAGTCGGCTGCGTCATGCGAGTGCGGCACGAACAAGCCGTAGAAGAAACCCTTGATCCCGGTCGGATGCGAGTGCCCGCTCGGTCCGTGATCGTGATCGTGACCGTCATGGGCATGATCATCGTGCGCATGGCCGCCATCACTGTGCTCGTCGTGCTCGTGCTCGTGCTCGTGCTCGTCGTGAGGGTGTGCGGGCGTTGTGCTCATGGAGTGTCCTGCGCTTCCTGCTGGTGGTGGCGCGGGATTCCACCCACGGAGTGCTCGGCTTGGAAGATCGCGTCGGCAACCAGCCGGCTCGCGTGCTCGTACTCGAGCCGGTAAAACACACGCGTACCCTCCTGGCGGCTGGACACGAAGCGTGCCAGCCGCAGCTTGGCGAGATGCTGCGAAACGGATGCCGGCGATTTATCGACTATGTCGGCCAAATGATTCACGGACATCTCGCCATCCTTGAGGGCGAGAATCAGGCGAACCCTGGTCGCATCGGCGAGCATCGCGAAGACCTCAACAGCGAGTTCGACAAACTGGCTGTCGGGATCGATGCCCCCAATTTCCTTATCTGCATGCATACGCAGATTATTGCATAATGGATGCGAGTCAACGCCACCATCCAAATGTCGCCGGATTCTCCCGCCTGCCGAGCGCGGGCTGAGCGCGATGGCCGGCAACGAAGGGGACACAGAACCGCCCCAGAGCCTCACCCTGACGTGATTCCCTGCCTCGAGGAGTTTGGCGGTTTCTCAGGCGCTGTTCGTACGCTTGAGCAAACGAAATTTTGGAAGAGGGTTCGCATGAAGTGTCCGATTGACGAGACCACGCTGGTGATGTCGGAGCGATCCGGTATCGAGATTGACTATTGCCCGACGTGCCGTGGTGTGTGGTTGGATCGCGGGGAGCTCGACAAGATCGTGGAGCGGTCCTTGGCCGCACCTAGCGCGGGGCAGAACGCGACCGGGCAGAACCCAGCCCCGCCGCAATATCAAGACGGGGGAGCTCACCATTCCGGTGGAGGGTACGACCAGTACGGAAGAAAGCGGAAGAAGGAGAGCTGGCTCAGCGAACTTTTCGACTAAGACACAACCAAAGGGTACGGCTCACTCTCCAACGGTGCCTCCTGCGGCTTCACACTCTCCCTTCTTTAGGTAGTACAGAGTCAGCGCGGTAGCCCTGTCTTGAGGGTTGGGAGACGTTATGGCGATCGTGTGGGCCTGCTTGGCCTGTGCGCAGACTCCCCCTTGGTTTGACAACAAGAGAGTCACCAGGATGACGACGATGATTGCGAGCACCGCGAAGCCTCCCCACCGCGCGGGTGTCATCCGAGGGTTATCCCTTGGTTTCTCATGAATACCTCCGCATCGGTGGCCGTGCCGTTGATGCGCACCTCGAAGTGGGAGTGGCAGCCGGTCGACGTGCCGGTGGTACCAACTTGGGCGATGTTTGTGGCAACGTCCACGTATTGACCGTAGGAAACGAGAATGCCTCCGTCGCGGATGTGTGCGTAGGAGGTGGTGACACCGCTGCCATGATCGATCATGACGAAGTTGCCATAGCCCCCGTTCCAACCCGCGTAAACAACTGTGCCGCTAGACGCAGCGTAGAGCGGTTGGCCGCAGCCAGCACCGATGTCGGTCCCCTGGTGATAGCTGGATGCCCCCGCAGTGGGGGAGATCCGCCATCCGAATGAATCCGTGATGCGCCCCGAGACGGGTTTGGCCCAGCCACTGAGGCTGATCTCCCCAGCGTCAAGGCTTGCGCCGCTTCCGATGCGTTCGCGCACGCCAGCGAGGTAATCCGCTTCGGTTGCGGCTCTCTTCTCGGTGAGCACCGTGAGTTGCTGCTGCAGCCTCGCTTGATTCTCCTCTTGCTCGCGCAGCGCGTCAGCTGCCGCTATCGCCGCGGCCTGCGCCTCGACGAATAGCTTCTCGGCCGCCGTCCGCAACACTTGCAGCTCGGCCTTGGCCACGTCGGCCTGGTCGGTAAGTGCTTGTGCCGTGTTGCGGTCTTGTAGCGCGCGTTCGTAGATTGCGTTCGTCTGCTCGGAGAGCTTGCTGGACATGCCGAGGTTGTAAAGAAGGTCCGCCGGGTCCGAGGTGCTGGTCAGAAGCTCGGCGACTAGGTCCTGTCCACTCCCACCGCGCGCGAGCTGCGCGGCCATCTGTCCGGCGCGCTGCTGGGACGAGTTCGCGAGCTCGCTCGCCACGTCTGCTTGGTTCTGCAGGTTTTGTGCCCGTAGAGCGGCGACTTGAAACTTCTCGTCGGCTGCCCGCCACAGGGTGCCCTTGGTTTCTGAGTCAGCAGCGGTGCGAGCAGCCTCTGATTGGAGCCCCGCCAGCAATCCTTCGATCCGTGCGATCGCGTTCTGTGCGGCTGCCTGATCGTTTCGCACCGCGGCGACATCGCCCCAGGTCGGATAGTCAGTGGCCCGGGCAGATGCGGCCGGGCCGAGCAACACCAGTGAACCGACGAGTCCGAGGAGGACGGTTCCGGCGAGGAGCAGGGAGGCACTTCGTTGACTATCCCTTGGGACAAATGGTCGCAGGCTCGTCCTCTTGGTCATGCGCAATCTGCCTTTCATTTGAAGCGGTCATCCATGCGTCGAAACATCAGCCACGCCCCGATTCCGATTGCGACGAACACGACGATCGTTACGACGAGGTAGCTGGTCACGAGGGTTCCTTGCGGGTTGGGTTGCGGTCGGCCGCCCGGGTGAGCGATTCGAGGTACGCGTTGTAGGAGTCGAGCTCTGGTGTGCCTTCCTTGTCCGCTCTCTCGTCGGCTATCCGTGATCGCTTAGTGTCGGACAGGTACCAGGCGTGCAGAAGGATGAGCACGATGATCAGGTTGGGGAACTCGCCGTAGGACCACGCGAGGGCTCCTGCGAGCTGTTGGTCGGCGATCGGATCTACGTTCCAGCTCGCGGGCGGGTTTGCGAACGCCGCGACCAGTGGTGTGGCGGCCATCATCACGATCACGCCGAAAAAGGCGTGGAGGGCCATCTCACCGAAAACATCCAGCAAGCGACCGGCGTGGTTCTGGCGTCGGGGCAGTGGGTCGACGCTGAGGACTGGAACGGTGAACAGCACGCCGGAGACCAAGAACAGCACCTCGAGTGTTGTGTGCCCGACTTGGTTTGCCAGCAGCGCATCGGCGATGCCGCCGAGGTACAGCCCGTAAAAGCTGATCAGAAACAACGGGAGAGCGAAGCCCGGATGAATCAGGAGTTTGCCGAGCCGAGAACGCAGCCCCCAATGGGCCGCCCGCAGAACCAATTGGCCACCGAATCGATGGGGGGTTGCGCGCAGAAGCAGAGTCCCGGGTGCGCCGAGAACAAGAAACACGGGAACGATCATCATCAGCGTGAGCTGCTGGAACATGAAGACGGAGAACATCCCGAACCCGTAGCCTTCAACGTTCGTGCCCGTGACGGCGAAGATGAGAAGACAGCCGCACAGGAACAGCAGCGTGCGTCCGATGGACCACCGGCGTTTCTGTGACCACAGTCGCACAGCGCCCGCGAGGTAGACGACGGCGAGAAGGATCGCGGTCGCCGGCAGGAGCAGGGGCGCGGCGGGAGCGATCGTGAGGTATCCCGCTAGGTCTGGCGGCACGTCGGGAACCCAGTCCGGCACCTCAAGTTGGGCGATCATGCGGGTCCGCATTCGTAGGTGGCGAGCCCGTCGCTATGGGTGCCCGGCCCGAGTTCAGCGCATGGTCCGATGTTCCCGGCGAAGAACTGCACGATAAACCAGAATGCGAAGACGAAAGCCACAGTTCCGAGAGAACCGAGAACGATCCCGGCGACCGCGGCAGGGTTTCGCCGCTTCGCCCGCATCGAGGTGATCAGCGCGACGCTGCTGACGACAATCCCGACGACCGACACGGTCATGGCAAGAATCAGACCGATCACGCCGAGCCGACGCCCGGGGAAATCTTCACTGCTGTTCATATTCACACCACCGTCACAAACGAGCCGATGACCCCTTGTAGGGAGAGGATGAGTGCGCTCCACACTCCGGTCACCATGAGGATGCCGAGAATGATCAGGGTCGCTCCGCCGATGAGGTTGATGACCCGGATATGGCGGCGAACGAGGGACATACCGCGCGCAGCCCACCCGACGCCGAGTGCGGCAAGAAGGAAGGGTATTCCGATGCCAAGGCAGTAGGCGAATGCGAGCACCGCCCCACGCCAGGGGCTGCCACCGGTGAGGCTGAGCGCAATGACAGCGCTCAGTGTCGGCCCGATGCATGGAGTCCAGCCCAATCCGAAGACCACCCCGAGCAGGGGGGCGCCCGCGAGGCCGACGGCAGGCGTCCAGGAGGGTTTGCGGGTGCGCTGGAACCACCCCAGTGCGCCGGTCATGACGAAACCCATGACGATCACTAGCGCACCGAGTATTCGGGTGAGCACGTCTTGCCAGCGAGTAAGCCACATCCCCACAGCCCCGAACGCTGTGCCGTAGACCACGAAAACGATCGAGAAGCCCAAGACGAACAGCGCAGTTCCGATAACGACGCGTCTGCGGCCGGCAGACGCCGTCGGGTCGGCAAGTCCAGAAACGTATCCGAGAAACCCGGGCACGAGGGGGAGCACGCAGGGGGAGAGGAACGACACTACGCCCGCAATTATCGCCAGAGGTATTGCAATGAGTAGTGCGCCCGAGAACACGGTCTCGGCGAAGAAACCCCCGATATCGTTCATCAATCGGCCCCGGCCGCGCCCGTGCCATTGAGCGCAGTGCGAATGAGTGCGTCGAGGGTGGATTTCTCCAGCAAACCGACAATTCTCGACGCCACGGCCCCGTCCCGGTCAAGCACGAGCGTCGTCGGCACCGCCGTGGGCGAGGCCAGGCCTGAGAACGCGAGTGTGACAAGACCGTCACTGTCGATGATTGACGGGTAGGTAATTCCGAACTTCTCGGCGAAAACTTGAGCTGTTTGTGCACCATCCCGGATGTTCACCCCGAGAAACTGCACCCCGTCTGCGGCGTACTTCTGATTGAGCTCCTCCAGCCATGGGGCTTCCAAACGGCATGGCGGGCATGTCGCGTACCAGAAGTTCACGACGAGAACATCACCCAGGTAGTCTTCGCTGCGTGCTATTTCGCCCGTCTCGGTTACCCCTGTGAACTTGATCGGGTCACCGCGATTGCCAAGGGGGAATTCCGTCACGGTGCCATCACCGGACACATAGTTCTGGCTCGGTTCTGCCGAACGATCTGCTCCTTGCGTGCACCCGACGAGTAAGCCCGCAATCACCAAGGCGGTCGCCGTGGCGAGGATGCGGGCGATCACGGTCGGTCCCGAATCAGCCGGGCGATGTGGGATGCGTCAGAGCTGACGCCGGTGATGAGAGCCGAACCTCGGCTGCGCATCCACGGCAGGCCGAGAACGAACAATCCCGCCATTCGCGTCGCTCCTCGACGCTGGATAACATGCCCATCGCTGGTTCGTGTATCGCCGGGAAGCCAGTCGAATCCTGGCTCGAACCCCGTCGCCCAGATCACCGAGTCTGGAGTCACCGGGGAACTGTCCTCAATATGGAAGACACCTTCGCTGCTGCTCGTTACGCGTCCCACCGCGCTCACGCCCAGAGTTCGAAGCTCTGGCAACGGGTTGCCGATGACAACCTCTCTGCGCGCGAGGGAACCGCGCACTGGCGGCGGTACCGGGAACGACAACAGGCCGGTACGGGTGAGCCACGCGAACACATCGCGGCCAAACAGCCGTTGGGGAAGTTCGGGCTGGGTCGAGCCGCGGGCCAGCGTAACGTCGTGCGAGAACGACAACTCCCGCGCAAGTTGACGTCCTGTGTTCCCGGCGCCCACGATCAGCACCGTCCCCGGCGGTATTTGCTTGGGGTGGGTGTATTGGCTGCTGTGAATATTGATCCCAGGAACTACTGTGCCGCCGGCCCAAGGGGGAAGGCGCGGCACGCTGAATGGTCCGGTCGCCGCCACGACATTGCGGGTGTCAAAGTCCCCGTCGCTGGTGCGCAGGGTGAGACTTCGGCTGCCTGCGCTCGGAGTCACGGCAAGAGCTCGTACGCCCCAGACCGGACGAAGACCCATTTGATCCGCATAGTCTCTCAGATACTCAGCGACCTCATCCGCCCGAGGGTATCGGTTCGGGTCGCCGGGAAAGGCCATCCCGGACAGGGCCGAGTACTGCGCTGAAGTGAAGAGCGTGAGCGAGTGCCAACGGCTCGTCCAGGCGACGTGATCTCGTGCTGCAGCATCGATCAGCACGAAGTCCTCTTGAGGTCGCAACCCCTTTTGCATCAGCGAGTAACCCATCGCCAGTCCGGCTTGGCCAGCGCCGACGATGATCACCCGCTTATGGCTCAGCGATGGCGGGTTCCTGGTCATTCGGCAAGCGCATTCTCGACGGCCGTTCTGATGTCCTCGAACGATGTCAGCTCGACGAGGACATCGTTTACGTACATTGTCGGTGTGCTTGCCACGCCGAGCGCGACACCGTCGTCGAAGTCAGATTTGACCCGCTCGAGGGTGCTCGGATCCGCGATATCGGCGTCGTATTGCCCCATATCCAGACCCAACTCCTCAGCGTAGGTCCGAAAAAGAGGAGCCTGGGAGTCTTGTTTCTCGCCCCATTCACTCTGCGATTCGAACAACTTCTGGTACATCGCTTCGAGTTGGCTCTGCCGCGCAGCTGCTTCCGCCGCAACGGCGGCATTGGTGGAATTGAAGTGCGACGGAAGGGGAAAGTAACGCATGACAAAGGTCACTCGATCGCCGTACTCGGCACGAAGTTGCTCGACATAGGGGAATGCGGCCCCGCACGCCTCGCACTCGAAGTCGAGGAACTCGACGAACGTCACCGTCGACGACTCTGGATCAGTTAGACGGTGACTGTCTTCTCGTACGGTCGGAGCGAGCCCGGTGGTTGGGTCTGGGATTGCTTGTGGTCGGTTCTGCGCCTGGATGATCGCAACGGTGATGAAGGCTAGGACGATGAGGATCACAACTGCGGTGAATCCGAGGGCAACTTTCGTGTTTGTGTTCATGAACTTTCCGGGTCGTCAACAAAGGGAGGGCGAGGCGGCACTTTGGGCGCCAAAGCGAACGCTCACACCGGCGGTGTGAGAGTCAAACCCGCGTCTACGTGCGACTGATGGAGAGCGAGAACAGCGATGGCGCAGCCAGCGCCGAGGGGAACGTGGTGAGGGGGAGGTTGCGCACCTGGGAGGCGGTAGCGGCACCACGGTAGCGGGCGAGAAGGGCCGCCCAATGTGCGCGGGTGAGCAACGCCAGAGCGATGACGCAGCAGATGGCGAGTGCAACACATCCGGCGCCGAGTGTCACCAGAACGCTTTTGGCACCGGCGGTCGCGGAAACCGGATCGCCGGTCAGGATGGGCGCGTGTTCGTCCTGCAGCTGACCGCTGGCCGTGTAGTCGGCCTCGAATGTGGAGGCTTCGGCGTGGTGGGCGGCAAGTGCGCCCAGCAGCAGGACGAGGCTCGTGAGGGCGATGGTGAGTACACGCAGCGCGACGGCGGTGTTGAGCCGTCGTCGAAGTGTGATCCTCACAACTGTCACCTTCCAATGGTATGGGTGCGATTGCGGGCGTGCTGCCGGGGCACGCCCGGACCGCTAGGGAGAGCGGCGGCGCCGGACGAGTACCACCACGGCCGTGACGGCTAGCGTAAAGGCCCCGATTCCCCCGATGATGAGCGGTAGCGGTGCAGCGGCAGGAGCATCGCCGTCCGCGGGCGGGGAGGGCGGCGTTGGGCCGGAGCTTGCAAACGGTTCGCTGCTGGCAGAAGGCGTGGGAGTCACTGCAGGAGTGCACGTATCGGCGATAGCGCTGCCGGCGGCGGCGGCGGTGTCTGCTGGCTTGTTGTAGCTGAACTGGTATGTGTCTGATGTGGGGTGCCCATCGGACGAGACGATCTGCCACACGACCGTGTACTGACCACTCTCGCCAAGCTGCGTGCCGATGGAAATACGCGATGGCTGCACCGTGACGCAGCCGACGTTGTAGAAGTTGCCATCAGGACCGCTTACCTGGATCGCGAACGCGGTCGTGAGGCCCCCCAGGTCGAGGAAGTCTTGGCTAAAATCCAGGGCCACCTGGCTTAGTTCCGTCGTCACCGTGGAGCCCGGTTCGGGCGATGCTGCGATGAGGCCGTCGTGCGCCGCCGCGGGCGAGGTGATGCCGAGCGTGAGTGCCGCTACGACAAGAGTTGTGAGAAGTGCAGGGGTTGCGCGGGGATTGTACACGGAGTCCAGTTCTATTTCATGGGCTGCTGGATGCACGATTCGTCACCGGCGAAGCTGTCGGCCGGATCGGTGGGGTGCAGCAGGATCGAGTGGCCGACATGCTCGAGAGCCAGGTCCAGCAGTAGGCGAACATGCGAGTCGGCGAGAGCGTAGTATGCGTTCCGCCCTTCTCGATGAACGTCGACGACGCGGTGGGCGCGCAGCAGCCGGAGGGCGTGGGAGGTGGCAGACTCGCTCAGTTCGACGACGGCCGCGAGATCGCGAACCGCCATCGGGCCGGTAAGCAAGGCGATCAGGATGCTGACCCGGCTGGGTTCACCGAGAAGGTCGAAGACGTCCGCAAGATCGACGATGGCGCTAGCCGGCGGCATCGCTTCTCTCACATGGTCGACCTGTGTGGCATTGACCAAACGTTCCGGGGATCCGTGGGCGCTGGCCGTGGGCGCTGATCCGATTCGGCGGGGGGTTGTCATGTGCTTAACGCTAGCGTTCGGGCTCATACGGCGGTTTTGCTTTCATCGAATTGTCCCGGCTCGCATTGGAACGTCGCATGCTCGATGTGGTATTTCTCCTTCAGCAGTGCGAGCACGGAATTGAGAACGGCGGGGTAGTCCTTGCCGGTCTCGACGACGATGTGGCCGCTGGCGCTTTCCATGCCGGAGGTTATCGTCCAGACATGCAGGTCGTGCACGTCGGCTACTCCGGGCAGTGCGAGCAGCTCCGCCTGCACGGTTGCAACGTCGATGTCCTTCGGGGCCGCCTCGAGCAGGATGCGCAGCGCTTGGCGGGTCAGCTGGAAGGTGCGGGGCAAGATGAAGAGCCCGATTCCGACGCCGATGATCGGATCGGCGTACGCCCATCCCGTGGTGAACAGGATGATTGCGGCGACGATGACACCGACTGATCCGAGCAGGTCACCGAGAACTTCAAGGTAGGCCCCCTTGAGGTTCAAGCTTTCCTTAGAGCCGGCCATGAGCAGCCGGAAGCTGATCAGGTTGATGACCAACCCGACGCTGGCCACGATCAGTAGCGGCAGGCCCGGAATTTCCGGAGGCTCAGCGAATCTCTGAATTGCCTCATAGATGACGTAGCCCGCTACCGCGAAAAGTAGAACGCCGTTGGCGAGAGCGGCGAGCACTTCGATCCGGTAGAAACCGAAAGTTCGTTGGGAGGTGGTTGGACGGCTTGCCAGTGAAATGGCGGCCAAGGCCATTCCGAGACCGAGCACGTCTGTTCCCATGTGCGCCGCGTCGGAGATGAGCGCGAGGGAGTTAACGGTGAACCCGACGACGAACTCAACCACCATGTACGAGGCCGTGAGGACAAACGCAATGACCAGTGGGCGAACGTGCCTACCGCCAGCACTGACGGCGCTGGGGTGAGCGTGTCCGTCGCCCATTACCGAAGACCGATAGAAATGAACATATGAACATGCTCGCATACTTTGTGGGGCGATGTCATCTCGGCGTTTTCGGATTATTGGTCCTTAGGCTCTTGAAGTTCCCGACTCGGAAGATTTTCACACGTGACTCCTTTGCTTTCTCACGCCGTTCGCCGACTCAGCCTTATGCGAGTTGGATCCTCACTGCTTCACCCGCTCGGCCCGGCCGTGATGGTGCTGGCCATTCCTACACTCGTTCTGAGCACCGCGCTTCCGGCTCAGGCCTCGCCAGCCAACGCACACGAAATCACGGCGGCGGTGCCGAGCGTTCAGGCCGTGCAGCACAACACGATCTTCGCGAGTGATGCTGCCGCAGCGCCTGTCACTCGTGACGCGTTCACGGCCACGTCCGCGGCGGAAATGTTGGCGGCCTCGGCAGCGTCCTATTCGGGGCCATCCGCAGCTGCACTCCTGGCGAACCCGCCGTATCCCAGCTTTAGTCTCGATCAAGTCGTTCAGGTCGCACTGCAGTATCAGGGGGTGCCGTATCGTTTCGGTGGCGCGGATCCCTCGGGGTTCGATTGCTCCGGGCTCGTGCTGTACGTCTACGCCCAGTTCGGCATTTCCTTGCCCCACTCGGTGAACGGGCAAGCAGCATTCGGTACTGCAATCGCGCGCGAGGCCGCGCTACCGGGCGACATCGTGATCATGACCGACGGGTCGCACAACGGCATCTACCTGGGAAACGGCACCTTCATCGATGCACCCTATGAGGGCCGGTCAGTGCTGGTGCGCCCGATCTACACCGACGAGTACTTCATAGTCCGGGTGGGGATCTAGAGCGTCTTGGTGCCGACGCACCACTGCGTCCAGTGCGGCCGAAAGCGTCGGGTCATCCCCACGTGACAGCGCACCGTACTCGAGGAGTCCTGGACTGACTCTCACCCACATCCGGCGTCGGGGGATGAATAATCCCAGCATTAGCCCGCCGAACATCACACACACGAAGATCAACACCGGGGCCTTCGTCGGATCGAACGCGATGTCGAAAGAGGCGAATCGCCTCACCTCCTCGAGCTGGATTGATCCGAGCCCGTTCGGTAGTTGCGTCGACTGGCCCGGCACCAGCTGAAGTGAATCGATGCCGGTTTCAGCTCCGGTGAGCTGCACCATCTCGGAAGTGTCGAGTGAATACACTGACTTGGGCGCGCCGGAGTCGATGCCGAGGTCGCCTGTGAAGACGTTCAACGTGAGCACAGGGAACTGTAGATCGGGGTAAACCGATGTGAAAGCCCCGTTGGCGAGGACTCCCTTTGTCGGATAGAAGAATCCCAGCAGTCCGACTTGTTCGGAAAGCCCATCCGGCAGTTTCACGACTCCGAGACTCGTCAGGTTCGAGTCCTGTGGCAGGAAAGGGATGGGCTCCGAGAAGACGATCGTTCCTTGCGGATCTTTCACCGTGAGGAGGGGGGCATACCCATTGCCTAGGAGGTAGATCTCCGAGCCGGCCAAGCTCAGCGGCTCGTTGACCCGAATGTCCGAGCGTATCGCCTGGGCGGTGCTGGCGTCCGGGTTAGTTATGGAGACCGCGGCCCGGTAGTCGGTGATGAATCCGAGATTGTCAATGTCATCCTCGATGTAGGAGACGGTGAACTCATCGAGCTTCATTGCGAAGGGCGGCAGCTGACTGTCGTTGAAGAGCGGGCCGGCCTTGAAGGAGTCGTACGCGGCCCGGTTGCTCACAAACGTCTGCCCCTCCACGATCACCCGCTGACCGGAGTAGGAGAAGCCGCCGCCGATCGCGATTGAGGCGAGGATGAATATCAAAGAGACGTGGAAAACAAGATTGCCCGTCTCTCGAAGGTACCCACGTTCTGCCGACACCGATCGGGTATCCGGGCCTTCGCTGACAGTGATTGTCCTGTAGCCGAGGCGTTTGAGTGTCGCGCGAGCGCTGTCGACAGAGCTCTCCAAGTTTGCGGGGAGTCCAGGCGTCTCAATGCGTCTGTACTCGGGCAACCGAGAAAGTCGTGCTGGCGTTCGTGGAGGGGGTTGGAGAAGCGCGCCAAGATGGTGGCGGGTTCGGGGGATGACGCAGCCGATGAGGGAAATGAAGAGCAGCAGGTAGATCGCGGAGAACCACGGGGACGAGTAGACGCCGAACAGCCCAAAACTATCCAGGATTGCCGCACGGTCGGGATCGTCGCGGAAGTACTGGATCACGCCATTCGGATCCGACGTCCTCTGCGGGAATAGCGACCCGGGAACGGCTGCAACAGCGAGTAACAAGAGCAGCACCAGTGCTGTGTGCATGCTGGTCAGTTGACGCCACGCCCATCGCGCCCACCCGATAGGACCTAACCGGGGCAGAAGGACCGGGCCAAGATCCGGGCCACCGTCGATGTGATCGGGGGGCCGGGAGTCATCGTCGCCGGATGTCACGAACCAACCTTGTCCTTCATGAATGAGTATGGGTCGATTGGCGTAACGCCGTCGAGGTAGATGCCGAAGTGCAGGTGGGGTCCCGTGCTTTGTCCGGAGTTGCCGACCTGGCCGACTAGTGTCCCGCCGGTCACAATGTCGCCGACCCGGACCGCCAATGAGCCCTCAAGCATGTGCGCGTAAAGGCTCGTAAACATCTGCCCATCGACCTCATGTTGGATGCGAGCGTAAACGCCGTAGGTGCCGTCGGGATTGCCGACCTCGACTACCACGCCGTCCCCGATCGACTGGATAGGGGTGCCCTCGCCTGGGTTCATGTCCAGCCCCTGGTGGTTGGAACTGCACCCGGAGCACTCCCGGTAACCGAATCCGCTACTGATAGGCACACCGACATCAAAGGGCCACCGCCAGGCCGAATTTGGATTGTTGGAGAACGTGTCGGCCAAATGCGCATAGGGCTGATAGCCATTCAAAGTAGTCCGCGTGACTTGGAATTGATCACGTTGAACTTGGGCAACATTCGCATCGGCTGACACTTCGACGCTTTGTGAGCTGAGAGGCGAATCTAGCCCTAGGTCGAGGCTCTCGCCGGGGCTTGCGTAGGCGGGGAGAATGTACAAGCCCAGAAGCGAGAGCACGCCGAACGCAGCCAGCAAAGTTCTAGCGCTTCCTCCACTGCGTGGAGGTGTTCGAGTCGGTTTTCCAAGGAATCCGGCGCGGCGCAGCCGTGGCGTCCGTGCGCTGCCTCGCTCAGCCGCGATCTTGTCACGGCGCTCGCGCGCGCTCGGGTGGTGCGAAGTGTGCAAATCGGGCATGGGTTTCTCTCGAGTTTCGAATTCCGTTGGCGAGCACTCGAGTGATGGCAAATGAGACCAGAGGTCCCCACCTCACTCGGTGCGATGCGCCCTAGTAGTTAGGGCACATCGGGCCAATCAGGTTCGGCTTATCGAGAGAACGTGCAATTCCGGTTGCGGGGTGTTGGCGTTCGGCCAGCTCGCTATCTGGGTGCCGCTTCTTGCTCCCACACCTCGCCGACCCGTAGTCAGCGCAGGCAGAGCGAGGACGAGCACGCCGAGAAGTAAGGCGAGGATACAGACCAGCTGTGCAAGGGTCTGCTGCGGCTCAACCGGATTGTCCTCGGAGACGGCCTCCGCCTGGAGCTCCTGCACGCTTGCGACGGGGGCGCCCGACGCCACAGACGCAGCGGTGCCATCAGAGGTGATGACGTGCATCAGCAGCAGCCCGAAAAGGACAACAGGGACTGCGATGAGCGCCAGCAAGACTTGTGAAACGTCGGCTCGAATGCCGAAAATTCGACGAAGGGGGAGTAAATGCACGTTCCCACCTCCCAGATCATTCACGGTCACGAAAGGATAACAGGCCTCGCCCTCGACCAGCTGGGAGGCCTATGTGTTCGGCGTCAACGGCTTCCACTCAAGACAACGTCGGTGTGCTGCGGCCGACTCGATGAGCCGACCGCCGCAGCAGAGAGGGATGACCGTCAGAGGGTTGAGAGGTTTCGTTCATCTACGCGATCTCGACCGTCTCATGCAACACGGATGTGAAAATAGCTGATCAAAGATTGTTATGGTGCGGCCAGAGCACCCCAGAGTAACTTCATACTGACATAACGGCGGTTATCGAGAGCCACGCGAGATCGTCGAAATGTGGCCATAATTAAAAGCTATGTATTTCTAGCCTCGATGATATGCTAGATCCATGGCACCCCGTTGGACTGAATCGTCTGACAAGCACCAGGTCCCGCGACGTGACCAGGTCCACGCGATACTCAACGCCACATACGTAGCTGAGCTTGTCGGTGAGGGTCGGGGGAGTGGTCGAGTTATGTTGTTTATCGGTCCTGCGCATCCCCAGACAAGGCGTGAGCTGGAGATTCTTATTCAGGAGTTTGCAGAATCTGGGCAGGAAGCAGTCATTTTCCACGCAATGGAGTTAGGTCCGAAGTATCGGCGGTATCGAGAGGAACACCCGAATGGCTAAGGCGAAGGACGTCGACTACGCGAGCCTTGCTGCGCGGCTCGCAGACCCGAATGAAGTGCTTCCGGCACCAGGCTCGGTGCTTACCGGAGACGACGCGGCCCGTTACGGGAGAGAATTTCTTCTCCGCGAGTATGGCTCTGATGAGGCGATCCGGCGGGCGATGCGGCCAGGGCGCCCGATCGTCGGAACTCCGAAGCAGGGTCCGTCACCCGTCGTTCGCGGAGTGATACCGGTCGAAGAATTTGACGCGCTCAATACTCTTGCCGAGCGAAGCGGCAAGGGCCGTAGCGAGCTGGTCCGACAGGCCGTGCATGACTTGCTTGTCGCTGAGAAACTCGTGGGCTAGCAGAAATAATTCGCGGCCGCGGCAACCGGACTGACGACTACATGACCGATCACCGACTACTTGACATAAGGTACATTATCGGTGAACAAAAAGTGCTGGTCAGAAGCACTTTATAGCACCATGAGCGATTCGACATCCAACTGCTCGGATGCGGCGTTTTGACCGTTCCGATCCCCATCAGGATAGACAGTTTCGTGCGTTCTCAACCATAACGACGGTTATCGGCGGTGGAAAAATGCTGATCAGTGGGCTTTTGGTCATGAGGAACTGTTAGCACACTAAGACAGCAGCTTTGAGGTCAATGGTTGACTCTCGCGTAGCTTCAAACTGCCTCCAACGCGATTTTCGAAGGCTGCAAGAACAAGGCCGTCTCCCGTTGCCGATGGTGCCAGCACTCCACCTAGACCAAGAAACCAAGCTGCGTGACCGACTGACTGGCATGCCGTCCAGTCGAGATCAGCGATGTCGGTGAGATTGAGTCCGACGTGCTCAAGCGCGGCGTCGGCCCTCAAGTCGAGGATCGAGACGCCCTGGACATCTACCGTATGAAGCAAGTAGGGCACTGAGAGCATTTCTTCGACGGGCGTGTTTTGTGCCTCTGCGGAGCGCCGGACCTCGCCGAGGCAGGCCTCAACTGGGGTCGCGAGGTAGACGGTCGCAAATATGTCTTTGGGGTTCCACCGGCCGCCAAACAGTCGCGCACCAGCGCCTGATAGCGGGTCGCGGCGGGCAGTGGTGTAGCGGTACGTCGTGCCCGACCAGACGAAGGATCCGAGTTGGTCAACGCGTTGGACCAGCTCTTCATCGAGCACCGTCAAACGATGACGCCTTCGGCGATCGCCTCGATCAAGTTAAGTACGTCCCTGTACTCCCCTGTCTGGATGCGCGCCGCCGGCGTGTCATGACTGAGCAGTTTGTTCGGGGTGAACATCCATACATTTGCTCGGCTGCTGGGCAATATCTCGGACACGGCTTGCGCAACGTAGGCCAGCTCCAAGAGTCGCTGTTTGTTGAGCCTTTGCGGTACTACTTCACCGCTCGACCACCGAGCAACTGAACGGGCAGACGCATCAACAATGCCGCCCACCTCCTCCTGCGTCAGGCCTAGGTGATCGATGATGTCGGTCACTTTGTGAGCCAGCGCACCTCGGTCCACGATCGCACTCATGGCGTGTCCCCACTCTGTCAGGTGTTATGTCGTCTAGTATGACACTAGTTCGTAGCGACGGAGGTCACAAAATATGAGTGTCGAGTTCCAGCTGGACCATCAGGATCACCCCAAGGTGGAGGACTTCCTCGCGCGCGATAGCCGCGGAGTCAATGCCATCACGCTTCACCCGAAGGCAGCTGCGCATCAGACGTCTGTAGCTGAGGTAGCGGTAGCCGCAGGCGTCAAGGTGCTCTATGACCCCCGGACTGAACGCCTCGAGCACGATGGCTTCACCCTGAATGGGTTGCCCGGGTACACCGGAACGCCGTATGACTTGAACTCCCTAGCCGCAAATCTGAGCGGCAGGCAGGTCCTCGCCGAAATGATCCTTCAGGCACATCCCGATGTGGTGACCGAAGTCACTCCCCCGTATTTCTATGCGCGAGATGAGCGTGGCGGGCAGCTCAATCTGGCTCTTGCCGAGGCGACACAGCTGCTCACAGACAAACCAGTGAGGCCCGTACTCCTGCTCAAGGCCCGCTTCGACAAGGCGCTAGCGATGAATCTGGCGCAGGAATACGCAAGCGCGGGATTTCGCGAAATTGATCTACGGTTCACCCCTCTCGGCGGAGAAAACGACAGCATCGCGAAGATCCGGTCCGTGTTCGCTATTGCGGATTCCTTTCGCGCAGCTGGGCTGCGAGTCGTCCTCGGCCGCTCAGGAAACATCGGCCAGGCCGCGTTCGCGCTAGGCCACGTTGATGGCTACTCGATGGGGCTGGGGCAGATGGAGCATGTGAACCATTCCACGGACATCTCTCGGCAAAAGCGACCACCCAAGCTCGACGAAAACGGGAAGAAAAAGGGCGGAGTTTGGCAGGGCGTTTACTTGCCCGGCATCGCCGCGACCGTCAGTGTGAAACGAGCGCGCCAACTGCTTGGACACAGCGATGTACGTACGCGCCTCGGGTGCCGAATCGACGCGTGCGCGAACTCGCTTCTGGGACCCCTGACGGACTACCGCAGTCACTATCTTCATTCCCGTGTCGCGGACGTGAATCGCCTCCTCGGTAGTCCCGCCGCTTGGCGCGCAAAGCTGGAAACCGATCGGCTTCGTCGCGCTGTTGAGCTTCGGGAACTCGTGAACTCTAATTACCGCACCGCGACAGAGCCCATGCTCCAAACCCGAACCCTGACGAGCCTGCTCGATGGTATTGAAGAGGAACGCGCTTCAGCCGTCGCCTAAATTCAAAGGTCGAGCTTGCCACTCGGGCCCTTCGGGGCCATCGTGGCGCAGTTCCTGGCGGCACTCAACCCGCGTAGGAACCCGCGACGGGGATACCGTACAGACGCTCGACCCTATTCAGTGGATGCTGCCCAGGGTGCCAGCGGAACGAGTACCCGGCGTCGAGAAGGAACTGCAGTCCTTCTAGGGCGACTCCGCCAATGTCGACATCCATCGTTCGGCTTTCGGCGCTGCCGCCGCGGGCGGCAGCTGCCTCATGGCCAGCCGCGTTGAGCGACGCACGCAGCTTCACGGCGAGGCGTTCATCCGCCGCCCAGACCCAAGTGGCTCTGGGGCTCGTCGATATCTCTAGCTCCATCGCACGAATCACGGTGGGCGAGCCGTAGCGCTCTGCCATGGAGGCAATCCAGTCGGCCACGGCTTGCGGTTCGGCATCGACGCCGAAGTTGGAAACGACCGTCTCTCGTCCGCCCTCGACGTCGAACGCCCAGAGCACGGGTTCGGTTGTCGGGTCGATCGAGGCAGTGTCGGGAGGGTCGTCGGCTCCGCCACGACGCCCAAGCTCAATTTGGAGCATGGTCGGGCCGCCCATGTCCGCCACAAGCGTCGTCCGGAATGGGAGCAAGGCTGCAACTTCGCGGACGATGGGATCCACGAAGTCCTCCGACAAGTCGTAGTCCGTCACGCTGTGGCCTGTCGACGAGCAGGACGGGTGGATGCAGGCACGAGCTGCCCTTCGTCGCTCAGCTCCTTGTACCGCAGGAACAGCGCCCGCAGTCGATCGTGCTCGGATGCCACACGCGCGCGACGGGCGATGAGCTTGTCGACCACACGGTCGAGCGCGCGGTGTGCGTCGAGCAAGGGACCGGGGATCCCGTGACGCTCATACAGCGTTGCGAGCGATGCATCGGGGTAGAGCGCGCGGGCCTCGAGCACAACCTGACCCGCCGCGATCAGCTCGGACCGTTGAGCCGCGGTCAGCGGATGGAGCGGGAATGTGTTCCAGCTCAGAAGCTTGTTGAACCGAAGGTCGCTCTTAAGCCGCCCGCCCACCACGCGCTGCCAAGAAATGAACATCGACGATGAGATCACCGCGAAGGCTACGCCCGAAGGGTCTGGTGCGATGAAGTTCGCGTTGGATGCGATCACGTCAGGATCGAAGTATCCCGACAGGAAGTACTCTCTCGTTTCGCTGACGTGGACAGGGATCCCGAGATAGCGAGTTGCGGGCTGCGAGATTTGGCGAAACAGAGTTGGGCGTCCGTACTCACGGGTCGGTGCCGCGGCGCTGGCCGCGCGGAAGGATGCGACCGCATCGACGCGGGCCCGGAGAAGGGGGCTACGGCCAAGGTCGCCAGCTTCGAGCCCCGGCAGCCACAGGCACCATCGTTCCTCGTTGTGGATCAACTCGCGCGCGCCGATGTAGCGGCGCACGTACCTCGACGCGATCGGATCCGCCAGAAACGGACCGATGTCTTCCGGCTCAATGATGAGGTTGCCGTCGTCGGTGGGCTTGTTGCCATAGCTCACCTCGGGGAGATCCCGCGCGATCGGAGTCGCACGACCATGGACCGGGCCGGTCTCGACCTCGACCAGGTACGGGTTGATGTTCGCCACAACGCGGGCGACCGGCTCGGCAGCCAAGTCGGCGTACTCGTAGAGAGTCCGTGTCCGAGGGCTCTTCTCGAGCCCTATGACGATCACATGGACGTGGGCGGCGCCTCGCGCCTCGGAGCGCCAGGCGAACGTTTGGTGGGCGAACGCAATCTGGTAGCCAGCAGCGAGAATCGGGTCCCAGAGCGGGGCGACCTGCTCTCCCTGGGTGATCGAGTTCGTTGATACGAGCGCGATCGGAATGTCGTGATCGGCGCCGTAGTCGATTGCCTTCCGGTACCACCCGGACACGTAGTCCAACGTGCCGTGATACCCGCGGCCCCACACTGCCTGCAGCTCGGTGGTCTGCGCCGCTGTGCGGAGCGAGATGCCGATGAACGGGGGATTTCCCAAGATGAAGCTGCAGCGGTCCGGAGGAAGGACCTCCGCCCAGTCGGCCGTGAGTGCGTTCTCCACGACGATCTTCGCCGTGGCCTGGATGGGCAACCGAACGAAGTGCCGCCCGAACGCTGCGCCAACATCGACGTTGGCCATGTGGTCCACCAGCTGCATGGCGGTCTCACCGATCCGCGCCGGGAATTCCTCGATCTCGATTCCGTAGAACTGACCGGGTGTCACGCGGATGAGGGATTCGACGTCCGTAACCTGGGCGGTTGGATGCCATCGGGGGTCGGCATCACGGATCGCCAAGAGGGTACTGAGTTCGAGGCGGCGGAGCTCCCGGAACGTCAGCAAGAGGAAGTTGCCGACGCCAGCCGCTGGGTCAAGGAACGTCAGGGAAGCAAGCTTGTCGTGAAACTCTCGCAGCCTGTTGAGGCGGCCTTCTCGAGCCGTGCTGGCGCGCTCGAAGTCCGCCTCTAGCCGATCGAGGAACAGCGGTCGGATGACTCGCATGATGTCTCGCTCGCTGGTGAAGTGCGCTCCCAGAGAGCGGCGCTCAGGGGCCGTCATGACATTCTGGAAGAGGGAGCCGAAGATGACTGGGCTGATCCGGGACCACTCGAATCCGCAGGCGTCGAGCAAAGCGCGGCGGATGCCAGGGCTGCCCGTCCATGAGCGGAGTCGCTCGGTGAACAACGCGCCGTTGACGTAGGGGAACTCGACCAGAGTGGAGTCCAGGTTCGCTAAGCGAGAGTCCTCGTGCGTGTCTAGGAGTTCGAACAGTTCGTTGACGCGAAGGCCCAAGTCAGAGCCGTCGAGATTGGTCTTCACGTCGATGAAGTCCTCGAACAGCCGGTGGGCCCAGACGCCAGTGTCGTCCGCGAAGAGGCAATAGAGCAGCCTGACGAGTAGGACGCGGGTGTCGTGCGCCGGGTACCGGAACTCAAGGAGCTCGTCGTGGATGGTCGCCAGCAACCCAGTTGCTCGGAGGTTTGCTTCCTCTTCCGCCTCGAAGGAGGTGGACCGTGCGTAGCCGGCGAGGAAGGCAAACAGCTCCACGCGCGCGGGCAGCTCGGCGAGAGCGAACCGCGTCTCAGCGCCGGTCTCTGTGTCGCGCACCACGAAGTGCTCAAAGTCGCAGACAACCAACAACTTCGGAAGATCTAGGTCGCTGACGGCGGGCAGATAGTCCACCAGCTGATCCATCGCGGCGGCGAGGTCCTCGCCGGCCGACTTATGCTCCACGCCGATGTGGCGCGGCCACAGGAGGTCGACAAAACCCGTATTGCCCGTGCTGTAACGGCGCGCGACGTACTCGAAAACCGCACCGACACGGCGGCGACCAATGCCGAAGATCTGGAAGAACTCGTTCCAGAACGTGTCCTTCTCGGCGCGCTCGCGCCGCTCACCTGCCCAATCCGAGGCGAATGCCGCTGCGTTGGCCCTCATGTCCTGCAGAGTGGCCGTCAGAGCAGCTTCGCGTGTCATAGGTAAATCATGCCGGGGCAGAGGACCGACGCCCCCGCGCCGCGCGCCAGCATGGCTCGGGGATTCGCAGACGGGCACCGAAAACGACCGATTTCGGGGCGCCGCCGGGATCTCGTCGCCTGGTCGCGACACGCCGTGCGATCGTGCACCGAAACTATCCACCGAAACCTCAGCGAGCCGAAACCGGCTGTCGACCGTTATCGGTACGGTCGAGCTGTGAGCAACATCATCGGTTACGCGCGAGTGTCGACGCGGGAGCAAAGCGCTGAGGCCCAGGAGGCGGAGTTGACCGCCTACGGGGCCGTCCGCGTGTTCACCGACCGGGGCGAGTCCAGCCGGGTCGCAGACCGGCCCCAGTGGCTCGCGTGCCTCGACTACCTGCGTGCCGGCGACACGCTCGTGATCCGCAAGCTTGACCGGATCGCCGGCAGTGAGGTCATGGCCATTCAGACCATCGCGGAACTGCACGATCGCGGAGTGCAGATCAAGAGCCTCACCGAGCCGGACATCGACACGACGACGCCAATGGGCCGTGCCCTGTTCGGCTTCGTCGCCGTCCTCGCTCAGTTGCGCGTCGACACGATTCGGGAGAACACCCAGCGCGGCCTCGCGCACGCGCGCGCTCACGGCCGTGTCGGCGGCAGGCCCTCCGTCATGACACCAGAGCGCGCGGCCGCGGCCGTCCGGATGCGCTCAGAGCGCCAGAGCATCGCGGCGATCGCGCGCGTGCTCGGAGTCGGCGCATCCTCTGTCGCCCAAGCCCTGTCAAAGGTCGACAGAGAGCATGAGCTCGCCTCGCTCGACCAGCAGAACTAAGACGATCCCCCGCCCCCCTACATGAGGGTTTCGCCCCGCATCGGTCAGCTGTCAAGGGCGCTGCGCGTCGCAATTGCGATGCCCCTCCGGGGCACCCTTGACAGCTGCTCGAGCGGAGGCACGCTTCCAGCTAGGGAGCGGGTGAGGTGTAGACCTCGACGTCGTAGAAGTACTCGCGGAACGTGACGCCCGCCTCGTCAACGAAACCGAGGCCGTCAGCAAGATCCCGTGGAAGCAGGCTAACCACCGTGGCTTCGATGCGAGGTCCGGGAAAGCGCTTCGGCCGCAGCCGCACGTGATCGCCGGGCGCAAGAAGTGCCCACCGCTTCGTTCGATAACTCACAAACTCAGCTTGACAGGAGACGCACGGAGACGGGCGCTGCGGTGCGTGGAGTTGCAGCGCAATCGCAGGCGCACCAACTCGATCGTGCGGTTCAAGTCAGGTCACGCGTGCCCGAACGGCGGCGAATAGTGTCCGACACGGCTGTTACCCCAGGGGCTAAGAGTATGGCGGAGGTGTTCGAGGACTCCTGAGTCGAATTTGATTCTGTCGGTCGCGAGAGCCGCGTATCCGCCGGCTGCTTTCAGTTCGTCGTCTGATGCCTCGTTGATGGCGAAGATCCAGCGGTCGTAAAGCGGGGCGTCGTTGAAGACGAACCAGAAGTAGTCGAACCTCCCCTCTAACTCTGCAAGGAGTTTCCGCACCTCTGTCGTCCCCGGGTCCGCAAGATATCGGCTCGGCGCGGACTCCAGCATGTCCGCGACCTCGGTAACGACCATGGCTGTCAAGTGCACTGCATACAGCGCGGCCAAGAGCCGTGCCACGGGGTCATAGCTCTGCGCGATACCGATTCGAAATCCGCCAATGTGGTTATTGGCGTTCGCGTGAAGCTGACGGCTGGCGCGGTTGGTCGGGTGAAGGAACTGCCCGAGGAAGGTGTAGTGCGCTTCGATTCGCTTGACCTCCTCAGCGGACGCCAGATCGTTTATGCCGAGGCAGACGAGTAAGGCGTCGTAGCTCAGGAAGAAGCGATACCGGAACCCCGCCTCGTCCTTATGCTTCTGCATAGCCTTCGACCGCCCACCGGTCTGTTGGCGGTAGGTGGAAGGCACTGGGTCGAAGTAGTCCTTGTCATCGAGTCGCATGACTTCGGGGCGGAACTCGTTGTAGTGGAAATAGTGGACAGGGACGACGAAGTCCGGTTCGTCCGCGCTCTTCAATCCCTCGTAGACCCACATGAGGCGGTCCCGTCCTCGCGGGTATCTTTCGACTCGTAGACAATGGGCGGCCTCGCCCTTCGCGTGCAGCTCTGCAAGCTCTGAGCGCTTCTCGGCGAGTACCTTTTTGAATGCGGCATGCGTCCGATTCGGGACCTCGGGTCCAAGTTCGAAATAACGATTTCCCTTGGTCATTAAGCGCAGGAGCAACGCGTGTTCAAGAAGAGAGCGGCCAAGACCTAGCGCGTCGGAGATCCGATCGTCTCGGACGAGGAGCGCGATTGTGGAGGCTGTCTCCAAGCGAAGGTTCGCAAACTCGACGATGTCGCTGTACATCATCTGGGTGATGCTGCCCGACTTCTGGTGTTGGCCAATCTCGGTCCAGGCGGCCGACAGGCGGTCAATGAAATCGAGGGATAGGGCGACTTCCTGCTCAATCCGTTCGGTCATAGCCTGAGGCTATTCATGCCCACCGTCAGAATTCGGTCGATTACGCTCGACACGAGCCCGCGTCACCTTGTAGCTCATGAGGTCAGCTTGGCAGGAGACGCACGTCGACGAACATGCCGACCGGGGGTGCCGTGTACGGCAGCGGCTCGCCCTGGGCGTTGGTGTCGCGGGAATCCGCGAACGGCCCTTCGGGCGACATGAGCATTCGCATGTGATGGTCGGCGTGGTCCCGCCACCACACGCTCATCCCGAACGTCGGCTCGAGGCGCAGCGCCTCCCAGGACCGCCAGAGAGCATCGAGGCGACTGATCGCCTCCGGATAACGCCACCACTCGGCAGCCCACCGGCTCGGGCCCTGCGGACCCACTCGACGCGAGTACGTGTAGCGCAGGCGCTCACGCACGAACTCGTCGACGGAGCCGAAGAACAACGTCGGCTCGGGCGCGGCATCCGGGGCCGGTGGGGTGTCATCGGCCGGGGTTTCATCGTCGCCGCCACCAGGTCGTTGAGGCAGACGCATCGTGGACTTTGCCGCCGGTTGCTGCGGCGGCTCCTCGTCCCATTCCTTGACGTCGGAGGTCACTTTCCGTGCTCCTGATCGCTCTCAGGGGCAATCGTGGCCACGGGAACCGCAGCCGAAGGCGCCGCGGCCGTCAGAACCGTCCCAGACGGATCGTGAGCAGCGATCGAGGCGCGAACCGCGGCCGCGTGCTTGCCCTTCATCCAGGGCACTGTCCCGATGAGGGCTGCCGGCGTCCCCGACGACAGCATGACCGCGCGGCCACGCGGCAAGGCAGACAGTTCGGAGGCGTCCAGGATGCGTTCACGGCGCAGCTGGTGGTTCGTCGATCGGATGCCGCGGTTGTAGCTGACGGATGCCGTCGACTTGTCGTAGTCGCCCACGAGCTCGGAGAGTTCGCGGAGGAAGTCGGCTTCGGCCACTCCCCCGAGGTACAGCTTCACGTTGGACGCAGACCAGAGCTTGCGCATGCCCTCTCGGCCGAAGACGACTTGCCCCTGCGCCCAGGACTGGAACAGCGACATGATCGGGATGCCGCGGGAGCCGTAGTGCGAGTACAGGTCGGGCAGGTTCTTCCAGCGACACACGTTGGCGGCCTCGTCGAGGACGACGAGCATCGGCACCGCGAGACGCCCGCCGGCCTGGCCAGTGGCGTACTCCTCCGCTGCCTCGACAACCGCAGCTGTGAGCGCGGTCACCAGGGCGCCGGCGCTGCCCTGGCCCTCCTTGGAGAGCGAGTAGAGGGTGCCCGTCCCGCGCACGAAGGCATCCGGATCGAACTGGGGTCGGCGGTCGCCGGCGAAGTTGTTGCCAAGCGGTGCGACCCAGCGCTCAATGGCGCGGATCTTCAAGCACGACGCCATTTGGCGCGCGGTGCCGTACACGCCGCCGCGCTGCTTCTCCGGCGACATGATGACGCCCTGCACGTCGGCGGCGATCAAGTTGTAGTCGTGGGCGCGCAGCACGTCAACGGGTTCCTGATTCGTCGGCTCCGAGAGCCAGGTGAACACCTGTGTGATCGGTCGATGCTGCAGCGCGGCCGCGAGCAGCATGCCGGCGAGCAGGTCTTGGCCGGCGGGCTCAAAGAACGCATCCTGCACCGCACCGTCCGCTCGCGCGGATGAGGCGAAGTGCTCCGCGAGCTTGAACGCCTTGACGTCATCCTTGACGTAGGACAGCGGGTTCCACCACCACGTGGGCTGTTCGAGCGCGATCGACTGCGGGTCGAAGATCCACACTTGGCCAAGCTGCGCGCGTGGGTCGCGCGTCGCGTCGACCGTGTCGCGCTTGTTGGACGTCGTCACGACGGCGCCGGGGGCTTCGAGAATGGCTGGGATCACCAGTGTCGTTGTCTTGCCGACGCGGGGGCCGGCCAGAGCGATCATGACGTACTCCCAGAGCGCGTAGAGCTGTTGACCGCCGGGGATCGAGCGTCCGAGCGGGATCCCCGGTGTACCCTGCACGCCCAGCCGCTGAGCCGTACGGCTCGCGCCCTTGCGGCCCAGCTCGGAAAGGTCGCGACCACGAGCCAGATATGCAGCCGACCGGTCGACCCGGGTGCGCTTGCTCCGGACCCGACCGATCAGGATCCCGAGACCGGTGACGATCGCCAGAAGGATGACCGCGAAGACGACGGTCAACCAGGTCGACGAAGCGGGCCAGACAACTCGGCCCCGGATGAGGCCGAAGACGACCTCGAGCGGGTTGCGGGTCAGAGACGGGTTCACATCGTCAAGCCGTGAGCCGATCGTCACTGATCCCCACAGCACGCCGACAACGCCTAGAACGAGCACGACGACGATGCCGACCAAGATCGTCGTGGAGTCCACGCGTCCCGGCTCGGGTCGACGATTCGTCTGGCTCACGCAGCACCCTCCGCGCGGTGCGGATCCAGCATCGCGATCAGCTCCGGCTCTTCGGCAAGAACAGGTGGTCGACGGTCCCCGGCGTGCCACATGCGGTTGGTGTCGTTCACCGCCAGCTCCATGGCCATGAGCTGCACCTTCAGAGGGGTGCCGGGGTGCCCACCCACCTTGACCAAGAATTTGCCGCGGCCGGGAGGTTCCGCCTCCCGCCCGGTCGACGAGTCCCACGCTGGTGGGTCCTGCCAGGAGATGAGGAGATCCTGTTCCGCTTTCGACAGCGGAATGGCGGAGGTAAGCATCGACATTTCGGCACTCGGAAGCCCGCCGGCGACGACCATGCCGGCGCGTTCCACGAAGCCGCGAGCCTTCATCCGCTCCTCCTCCGTGGGGAGGGCGAGAAGGTCGCTCATCGTGTGGGAAATCATCGCCAAACCGACGCCGCGTTGGCGGTTGAGGCGAGTCAGCGCGTCGACCCGGTCGACCATGCCGCGTCCGGCGCGCAGGGCACGCCACAGCTCGTCGAGGATGACGAAGTAGTGGCGCCGCGGCTCAAGCCCGGCATCCGCCAAGGCGTTCGCGACCGTGACCGTGCCGAAGCCGGCCGACCAGCACGCCAAGAGCATCGCCGCCTGCAGGTCGGTGTCCGAGTCGTCGATGGAGGAGACGTCGTAGACCACGGGCCGGTCACGGAGCATCGGTACGTCCGTCTTGCCAGCGAACGTCTCCCCCAGCCGACCACCGGAGGTGAGGCTGATGAGGGACGCTTCGAGGTTCTCGGTGATCTTCTTGTAGCGGGCGTCGTCACCGCGGTCGAGAGCGACGTCCCGCACCTCCTGCGGTGCCTCTTGGATCACCTTCAACAGGTCGCCCAGCACGGGCACACCGTCGCCCCGCTCGTCGAGGACTTTCAGCGCGCGGTCGATGATCGACTCTTCGCGGTCGGTGGGAGGCTCCTTGCGCAGGATCGTCAACAACGCCGACACCATCGTGTGGCGACGGCCGTGAGCGTCAGCCAAAACCTGCTGGCGTTCCTTCTCTTTACCTGCTGCCCGCAAGCGTTCGGCCGCCTCGATCGCCTCGCCGGGATCCAGCACGTTCAGGTGTCCGCGGCCGCGGCCGAGCGTGATGACCTGCCCACCGAGCGCCTTGATCAGGTCGACGTAGTCCGGCTTCAGGTCGCCCAGCACCAGCGGCAACGCACCGAACCCGGCACCGCCGGCAGCCATGCGGCGGATGATCGTGGACTTGCCAAGTCCCGGCAGGCCCAGCACGAACACGGAAGGGTTGCCGATGAGGTTCTGCTGGAACCAGGAGATCGGGTCGCCGCAGACCGTTGACCCGTTGATGAGGTTCAAGCCCAGTGGCACGCCCACCATCGGCGTGCCGGCCCCCACAACGTATGGCCACAGCCCGCAGACCTGAACTGTCGTGCCGCGGTACTCGTCGACGGGCTGGATGATGTTTGCCCCGCCAGCTGCGGCCTGCCACCACCCTCTCGAGGAGGGACGGCGCCGTTGCTGCAGCCGCTTGGCTGTCGCCTCCTCGCGCTGCAGCCGCGCAAGCGCCTGACGTTCCTTGCGACCCTTGGTGCGGTTGCGGTCGACACTCACAGCTGCCCCCTAACTTCGGCGGGCACCTGCAGATGCTTCGGCAGCACCAGGCCAAGAGGCAGCGCGGCCGCGAACGCGGAATCCTGCGAACCGTGCACGAGTCGTACCCGCAGGCGCGCCGTGGCGGAGAGATTGTCGATCGCAGCTCTAGCGTCCTGCTCACGCTCGCGATCGGTGACCGTCGCGGTGATCAGCATCCCGAAGTTCACCAAACCAGCACCGCCCGCTTCTTCGGCCGCCGTGGCAAACGCCGCCCGCGTGCTGGCCACATTCCGGGCCGACGGCCGGTCGGACGCGGACAGATTGAAGCTGGCCGCTCGCACGTCTGCCTCCACGATCGCCGCCGCTCGCGCCGCGTCGATCGGCCGGTACAGCAGCGTGACGCGCTTGCGCGCGATGTCACGGTGTGGCGCGAGAAGCCTCGCCAAGATTGTCGACGGGACGTTGCCTCGAGGGGCTGTGCTCATCATCCACGTCACCGACGTCGCCGAATCGTGTCGGTAAGAATCCCACCCCGCCTGATGGGCAGTCGGGCCGACCTCTGGCCACGACAGCTCCGGCGGTTCGCCCGCAGCATTCGCCTCATCGATCAGGACCGCTGCGGCGGGGTCGTAGGCAACCCGGATCACCTCACACAGCTCCTGAGCGCTCAAGGGGTGCACGGCACCCGCGCCGGTCGAGGACAGGCCCAGTGTCAGGCCGGGTACGCGGGACGCAAGCTCACGTCCCATCTCGTCCGCGGTGCGCTTGCGCCCGCCAGCTCGGGCTGCAGCGTTGAAGGTGAGCGCGATGTACGCACGCACCACCGCCGCCCCCGACGGGTAGGCACCAACAATGTCGTGAAGGAGTTGCTTGGAGAACTCGGGAGCGTCGTCAGCGATGCTGTTGCTCACCATGCGCTGCAGTCGCAGCCCCGTGTCGGGTGCCGTCTCGATCGTCACCGATACGGCCTCGAGCCCCGGCTCGTCGGCCACGTTCGCAAGCCACATGCCCCACTCGGCAACCCAAATGTCCACCTGCTCACGGTCGACCAGCGAGGAGCCGTCCGGTTCCGACCCGATCACGATCGTGAAGTCCCCCGTCGACGGAACCTGGATCATCGCGAACGGTCGGTTGTAGGAATCCTTGTACTCGACGAGACGAGATCCGGCAGCAAGACCGGGAAGCTGCGCGGTGCCCCAGTCGGCCCGACCCAACGGCCCCGACCGGTAGATGTTCTTGCGGCGAGCACGAGTGTTCGCCCACCCGAATCGGGTGGCCGTCCGCGCGAGCGTGCTCTGCCCATGCTTGTCGCGCACTGCGATCAGCAGCAGGAACCCCAACGTGAGGACGGCGACCACAAAGCCCGCCAGAAGCCCGTTGATGATGGACACCACAATCGTGATGCCGGCCCCGACAAACAGGACACCGGTGCCGATCGCCCCCAGCCCGAGCAGGCCCGGCGACTTCGGCCGCGTCCAGTTGCCGTAGGTCCGCGGGCCGTTGTGAGCTGGCTGGCTCGTCGTGGTTGTGGCGCTCATGATTCCCCTTACGCTCCGCTTGGTTCGCCGACAGAATCCGCAGCTGCGGATTGGATACCGGTTTTCATCTGTCCGCCGACTTTCGCCGCCCCTTGGGCGACCGCGATCCCCGCAGCAACCGGGATCCCGACCCCCGTTGCTGCGGATGCCGCAGCGGCACCCCCTGCCGCTGCCCCACCACCGGCGGCCGCAGCGCCGCCACCGGCACCCGCCGCCGAGCCCCCAGCAGCCGCCGCCCCCGAGGGCGCCAACGAGCTGGCAGGAGCACCAACCGAGGAGGAACTCGTGCGGCTGATCGCGCCGGTTGCCGCTTCAACTCCCATCGCTGCGCCCATAGCGCCCATCGCAAGGCCGCCGCTACCGCCGCCGATCGCCGCGCTCGTCATCGGAGCGACGAAGCGCAGCAGGGCAGGCAGAGCGAACAGGGCGAGGATCATCAGGCCGATGCCGGTAAGGATCGACACGATCCCCACACCGTTCGCACCGAACGCGTCGGAGCCAGTGAGCCGGAATGCGGCCGCGTAGATCAGCGCCGCGGCCGGCTTGTACAAGATGAACGCCAGCGTCCACCCGATCGCCTTCTGGAACCACTGCCGACCCATCTGCGTGTTGGTGAAGCTGGCAGTGATCGGCAGCACGCCGGCGAGAACCACCAGGAGGCCTCCGCGCACGATCATGAGCGCGACCTGCACCCATGACATCAACATCGCCAACAGGGCGAGGATCAGGATGGCCAGCAGGGCCAGCGGGGAGGTAGAGCTGAGTCCGATCATTGCGGCAACGTTCGTGCCGAAGCAGTTGGACTCCCCCGCGGCTGACACGTCGCATTGCGTCGCGCCGTTAAGCACCCAGACGGAGAAGGCGTCTGCCGCCGTGACCGCAAGGCCGATGATGGTCAGGCCCGCCCCTGACACGACGATCAAGGTCAGCAGCGATTGAAGAAGCTCCTTGCCCGGGTTCGCGCGCTGCTCCCACGCCATGCGGATGCCGGCGACGATCACGGACACGACCGCCATGGCACCCACATACCACCACAGCGAGTTCTGCAGGAATCCGACCGCCGACGCTGATCCACCCGGTGCCTGGTTAGGCAACAGGCCCGCCACGAGGGCAGTCGCACCGGAGATGAGAATCACGGCGCCGAAGACGATGCCGAGGCGGCCGAGCAGTTGCTCACCGTCGCCGCGGCGGACTCGCACCGCGAGCATCGCGCCGATGGCGATGATGGAGAGAACGCAGATTGACAGCGCAATCCACATCACATAGCCGAGAATCGTCGTCACGCCGTCAGAGCCCGGAGGGGTCCCACCACCGGCCTGGCCAGTGCCGGCGGTGAGCACAGGCGACGGCAAGTAGACCCACATCGTGCCAAGACTTCCCACCGCCTGGCCGAACCCCTCAAGAGCCTGGTTCGTCAGCTCCTGCAAAGTGTTGTTGGCGGCTGTCGATACGACGTCACCGATGCCGTCTGTAATGCAGCCGAACGGATCACCGATCGGATCGCAGGCCACAGTCAGACCCCTGCCCAGGGGATGTAGCCGCCGAGGCTGGAAAGAGGTGACGACGAGAACGGGGGTTGGCCTGCATCTGTCAGCGACACCATCCAGTCACCGTCGACCCAGTGCATAACCATTGGGTAGCTCACAAGTTTGTTCCCAGAGGAGGTGACGGTCCACGCGATGTCGATCACTGCCTCTGCCCCTGTGTACGAATTCACCTTGAACCCCGCCACTTGCAGCCGAGCGTTTGAGGGTGACGCATCGGGTGAGGAGGCCGCCTCTGCTGCATCACGGCCAGGCCCAGGCTCGATGAGCTGCGCAAGATATGGGCGGGTCCGAGCATCCGAACCGAGCGCGATGTAGTTGACAGACGCGAACAGGGCACCTTGAGCTGTGTGAGCGAAACAGGTGCGCAGCCCATCACTATCGACCTTGCCGGGCCCGACCTTCGCGTCGGTGGGAGCTGCGACGGTTCCAACGAGCTCCCACTTCGTTTCCGGCGCCGCAGTCAAGCTGCTCTCTGTCTCGAAGCCTTCGAGCCCGCAGATGCTCCTATCGTCACCGGATGCGACGGGCCCGCTCGGCGTCGACGTCGGCTGAGCGACCGGATCGCGTGGGGCGGTGAGCGAGGTCACGAGCACGATGACCGCTGCGAGGATGATGACCCCAACGACCACTGCCGCCGCGATGAAGCCACGGCTGGTGAAGGGGTTGCTCGGCGTTGTGTTGTCGTCGGACACGATTGTTCCTTTGCTGGGTCAGCTGCCGGACAGGAAGCCGACGAGTGAGACGGCCGCACCGATGAGGATGCAGCCAAGGCCCACGTACAGGAGGCCGCCGAGTTCACCGGCAGCCTCCCCGCGGCGCACGTTGATCGCGAGCTTGGCTCCGATGATGATGACGCCGAGCACGGCGACGATCAGTCCGATCCACTTCACCCAGCCGAGAATGATGCCGACCGGTCCCTCGAAGCCCGGAGGCGCGACCGGTCCCGGATCCGGGATGGCAAATGGGACCGAACTGAGCAGGTCGAACGAGTGGGCGATAAGCGACATGCGGGTGAACCTTTCAGGGCTTGACGAAAGCGGTGGTGTTGAGGTGAAGATCGGCTAGAAGTAGGTGGAACTCTTTTGGCATGTCCCCGGTGGGGTCGAGCGGGCCGAAGCGCCATGCGTCCACCCACGGCAGCGTCCAGGTGTTGGGAAGGCCCCCGGCCACAACCTGCGCGAGGTGGCGCAGCTCCTTGGGCATACGACCGGGCATATCCGGAATCAGTACGAGGCCGTCGACGCGCACTGCGTCGCCGAATAGCCCCGAGGCCCATTCGATGGCCGCGTGCTGCGCTGCGGTGAGGCCCGCGAAGTTGGTCCGGGCCACGAGAACGACCCGGCTGACCGAGCCTCGATTCTCTGGGATCGGCCACTCGTGGCCGGCTGCGCGTGATCCGCGTGCGAGAGCGGCGAGCGTGGACTCCCCCGCTCCCCCGGTGACGCCGAGCCACCAGATCGTGGCGCTGTGCGGAGTCGTTTTTCTGGGCAGTCGGTCCGCTTGGTCCGGCACCGGCACGCCATCCTGCGGGGATGCCGCTCGAGCCCGGTTCAGACCCAGTTCGGCTGGTATCTGGGCAACCACCGGGGCCGGCTCAGATGCCGGCGACTTCTGTACCCACGGATTGTCCGCCACTGCGCCCCTTCGTGTCGCTCGCTAGTCACAGTCTCCGTCAGAAATGTTCTACCCTCGAACGGGGGTTAGACGGAGCGTGGTTCCACTTGCAGGGAATCATACCCTTTGGCAGTGAAATAATACGCAAGGATTCAAAATCACCCCTACAACAGTTACCATCTCACCATGAGTGCGACGAACAGGCAGCACCAAGTCGCACGCGATGCCCCTGCCCCGCAGAACCACATCGAGGACGGTCGCGATGCGTAGGACCCCGGCCGCTGTCCTCGTCACCATCGCCGTCGTCAGCGCACTTTCCGGCTGCGTCGAGCAGAGCGGGCCTGACCCAACACCGTCGAGCTCGAGCTACTTACCCTCAACTGCTCCGACATCGCCCATCGATGACGGCGAGATTGCCGCGGCACCTGAAGCGGGCCCCGACAGCCAGCAAGACGCAATCGAAGCGGCGACAGAAGCGATGAAAACGTTCGCCCAGCCACAGCTCAGCGCCGACGATTGGTGGGCCCAGATGCTCCCCTTACTTAGCCAACAGGGAGGTGTGGCCTACGAGGGCACCGACCCCGCGCAAATCCCCGCGCACCAGGTCACCGGGGCTGCAATCGTGCTCGCAGACAGCACCGATGTCAGCCTGATCGTCCAAGTGCCGACCGACGTCGGACCCTACAACATCACCCTCACCAGACCCAACGCCTCAGCGCCGTGGCTGGCTGATCGCATCCGACCGGCCCAAGGCTAACAATGGCAAAGCAGGGGGGACTTGGCGTGGCGGCTGTCGTTGCCGTGCCGCTAATCCTGGTCGGTACCCTCGTAGCCGGCATCCTCCTAGTCTTCGGGCCCGCGCAACAGGCCGGGGCGTGCGGACCCGGGCAAACTGTCGACCTCACCCAGTTGCCCGAGGATGCGGTCGCGGGTTACAGCGGCGCCCAGCTCACCAACGCGGCTTACGTCATGAACGCGGCCAGCGCCCTTGGCCTTGATCGCGCGGCGCAGATCATCGGAGTCATGACCGCCATGGGCGAGTCCAGCCTGTACGTGGTCGACCACGGCGACACCGCCGGCCCGGACAGTCGGGGACTCTTCCAGCAGCGCGACAACGGGGCTTGGGGGTCGCTTGCGGACCGCATGGACCCGACAATCAGCGCCACCAACTTCTTCACGGCGCTTCAACAGGTGGACGGCTGGGAAAGCTTGCCTCCCACGATCGCCGCCCACCGCGTACAAGGCAACGCCGACCCATACCACTACGAGCAGTTCTACGCCGATGCCGCCACGGTCGTCGGCACTCTCGCCGGCAAAGGCGTCACGGTCTGCCAGAGCGGCTACCTCGTATTCCCGCTCGGCCCCGGTTACCAGATGACCAGCAACTACGGCCCTCGCGGATTCGTCACCGAGGGCGCCAGCCTCTGGCACGCCGCCGATGACCTACAGCACTACCCAAACCCTTGCCACGACCCCGTGTTCGCCATCACCGACGGAACGGTGACCCTGCTCGAGGGCTACCAACTGTCGATCAAAAGCCCCGACGGCTACACCGTCTCCTACCTCCACATGTACCTGGGCGAAGTGCTAGTCAAGGTCGGCGACCAGGTGACCGCTGGCCAGCAGGTTGGCGCGACCGGCTCGAACGGCCCCTCGACCGGCTGCCACCTGCACCTCGCGATCAGCGTGGCAGGAAACACCAATCCCGCGATCGCCGAACTGCCGCGATCGGAATCCATCGGCGGCCCCGCCGGATTCGTCGACCCCGAACAGTTCTACGAGGCGTTCGGTCTCACCCTGTGCGCCCCGGACAGTTGCAGAAGGACCTACTGATGAACGACCCAAGAATCCCCAGCTACCCGGTCGTGCACGTCACCGTGCATCCGGACGGCAGCGCCCACGTCAACGTTGCCGGTGACCACCGCAACTACCCGGCCGGCGACATCCAAGACACCCGCGCCCAGGTCACGGCCTACGCGATCGCGGTGGCCGCACGCCTCGGACGCGGCGTGCGGATGACCACCACCGACCCAGATGGCGAGTGGAAGCTCGGCGTCTACCCAGACGGCGAGGTAGTCGACCTGGCACCCGCACCCGTGAAAGGGCGTCCAGCGCCGAAGACCAGCATCGGTCAGCGACGGCCCGGGCTCCTCACGGCCACCAAGCCAGAACAGGCGACAGGCTCGACAACCGCCTTGATTGATCAGCTCGCGGAGCCCGCGAGAGCACTTCCCCGCGACGCCAGCGCGCACCTGCCTGTGGCAGGCACGCGAGTCGCCCTGCTCAAGTTCTCCACCGGCGACACCGCGATGATCGGTCCCCCCGCAATCGTCGGGCGGAACCCCGGCTCAGTGGTTCCCGACCCGGGCGGATCCCAGCTTGTGGTCGTCTCCGATCACAGCCGCACCGTGTCTCGCGCGCACGCCGACATCGGTTGGAAAGGCGAGACACTCACCGTCAGCGATCGAGGCGCCGGCAACGGCACAGCCGTCACTCGCCCATCTCAAGGACGGTTCGAGCTAGCGACCGGTGAGCCATACGAACTGCTCGACGGCGACCTGCTGCACCTTGGCACCGATGTCACCTGCACGGTTGCAATCCCCGCGGGACCGATCAGAGGGGAACGATGATGCAACCTTCGCCTCCGGATATCTCGAGCTTGCAACCGAATCGACGGGATAATGACCCATGCAGTTCCTACCCGAACCGTTGGCAGCTCAGCGCTGCGCGCGCCAACACCACTGCACGAAAGCACGCTGATGGACGACGAGTACTGGTCCAACTTCTCGGACCCGCTGCCGCTCTCAGAGCTCGCACTGATCTTGCGGCTCAGCGAGACGACCGTGCTCCGCAGACTTCAAGATGCCACCATCCCCGGGCACTTTATCGGCGGATCCTGGATCGTCTTTCAAAGCGAATTCCGTGCATGGCTTGCCAGCCGACGCAACCTGCCCATGGACGGGCGGCCCAACCCGGATCCCCTGATCGCCTGCGAGGATCAACTCGGAATGGCCGAGCTCATGGAAATCTTCGGCAAGACCAAACAGACAATCCGGCGCTGGCTCACGGAGCAACAGATCCCGGGTTACGTCATCAATGGTCGATGGGTGGTCTACACCCACGAACTCCGACAGGCGCTGAACACCAACGCGAACACCGCAAGGATCAACTAGACCCCCGGAGATCAAAGGTTCTTCGGCATAGGACCCGCGACACGCCCGCCCGCCTCCGATTAAAGCCCCCTTTAACTCGGAATGATTGCCCCATGAGTCAGGGAAGCAACGCAGGCGTAAAACGCAACCGTCGTCCCACCGGAACAAAGTCAGTCGAGCGGAAGATCCACCTGGATCCCGCTACAGCTGCCGCCATCGCCGCAGCATCGAAGGCATCCGGCCAGATGTCTTTTTCCCTATACCTCGAGCGCCTTATCAGTCAGCTCGAAGCCGAACTGGGAGCACTGCCCGTGCTCTCCCCCACGCTCGATGGCACGGAGGTAATAACAAAACGCGCCGCTTAACCAGAAGAGGCCCGCCACTTGCGTGGCGGGCCATCCGAAGTATTGCAGTTCCAACCCTCTCGCTTGCCGGCACTGAGGTTCGAACTGGGGAAGATCATCCAACCCTCACGGGAGGTTTCTCTATGTCTCGCAGTCTATTGCTACCCCGACGGCTTTCACCATCAGTGGTCCTCGGCGTGTCGCTCGTGAAAGCAGAGACGCTCGCAGAGTCCGTGGGTGGTCGCGAATCAGTTTTGAGCCAGTTTGGCCGACGCCTTTTCACAACGACAAACGAATTCCCCAGGCATTTGGGTGTCCTATTTGGCATTCCTGCAGCCACTGGGGCGCGCGCTCGAGGCGAGGAGTTGCCTATCAGACCCGATTAAAAGAGAAGGCCCGTCGCAAGCGACGGGCCGAAGTCTCACAGCCTCACACCTAGAGAAGTTTGGCGACAGATCAGGTGTGTGGCCGATTTTGTAAAGAGCCGGAAGAGATCCGGGCCTTTGTTGTACCCACAATCCGAGGAAGGTGTTGGGTTGATAGTAACCGATCTGCACAGATACGACCTCGTTGCGCGCACCCACACGAACAGCGTGTCGCTTCCCCTGGATGCAGCGTGGGAGCTGACCCGGCGCATTAGCCCGCGCGATGACGTTCGCGTGATGGTCCGGGAAGCCGATGGTCAGCTCCATGCGAACGCCTACCCGCGCCTCTACAGGCTCGGCCCTACGGTCCCACAAACGCCGTGGTGTATCCGCCTGGCTGACACTCATGGGCAGTTCCGTCTGCTGTGCTTTGACTTCGACGCTAAGGACGGCGAGGACGCTGCGGAACGGGCTGTCGATGACTGCGAGGCACTCTCCAAAATTCTGGGCGGACTGTCGATCGCCCATGTTGTCTGCCAGTCCTCGGCCGGCGGCGGTCGACACCTCTGGGTTGGTATTCGCGGCTCCGCGGCCAGTGACATCATCGGGCGACTCGCGATCGCCGCCCGGGCCAACTACCGCACCCTTGACCATGGAATGCTGCTGAACCCGAGAGAAGGAGCGGCCCGGCCTCCCGGCGCTCCCCACCGTGATGGCAGCGTCTCGCGTATTCTGCGCGGTCGTATTGAATCGTTGACCGACCCGACCACGACCACCGAGGACCTCTCACAGGTGATCTCGGCGCTTATCAGTGCGGCGCCCGCGATTCGGGCAGAGGAAAGCTCCCCCTCGGGCCCGATCGATAGTTCTCACACGGCTCACCGCCGCCTGAGCAAGTCCGGCGAAGCGCACATGGCAACCATTCGAGGCGGCAGCAACCCCAGCTGGACTGGTTTCATGTGCCTGCTCGCGGCCGCCACAGCCGGGTGGGCGCTGCGCGACGTGGAGCACGCCGCACGTACTGCTCCTGGGATGGAGCACTATCGGACGAAGAACACCGGCCGCGGCACCCGCCGCCCCCGGACCGCCACAGAGGCAGCCACCCGCCTTGAGCGGCAGTGGGCCAAAGCTCAGCAAATCGCAGCCCTACACACAGTCCTCCCGCCGTCGCGAGAGCCGCAAGACCTCGCCGAGCTGGACGCGATCGTCACCGACGTCGAGGACCTCCTGCAGCGTTTCACGGTCAATGCCGGCCGCTGGGGAAACACTGAGGCCGCCGTCTCTCAGCGCACCATCCTCACCGCTATCGCCTACCTGACACTCCACACCGGCAAACGTGTCGTCGCCGCCTCAATACGCGACCTGGCCCTGCTCTCTGGGCTCGGCCGCACCACCGCCGCAACCGCCCTCCACGCCCTCACAGCCGCAGGATTCATCCAGCCGGTCCGGGGCCACGACGGCGCCAACGCTGCCGAATGGAAGCTAACCCCGCACTTTTCCACAATCCCTGACAGACTCCGGTCACAACCACTTAAGAACCCCCGCCCCCCCACCGAACTCTTCACTGCGAGAGCTGCTGTTTTGGATATTGTCGAGGGGCGGCTGACCGACCAGCGCCATGACCTCTTCACCCGCGCAGGCCTCGGACATCTAGCCGGCCAGCTATACGCCTACCTCGGTGACCGGCAGCCGGTGACGGTTGATTTGGCGGCCCAGATGCTCGGTGTTTCTCCTCGACATGCGGCGACAGTTCTGAGCCGGCTGAGGCATTCCAAGCTTCTCGTCCGAGCAGGAAATGGTTGGGCGAGGGCGAAGCAAGACCTTCGCGATAGGGCAGCGAGGGTGCTTGGGGTTCTGGGAGTGCTTCGCGACAGATCCGCTCGGTACGCGGCCGAGCGCGAAGTGTGGGCGTGGTGGCAAGCCGAAGTTTCGACAATGATGGCTCGTCCTGGAGCTCGTCCGCGTCGAGCCCATGTCACCAGCCGCCCGGTGTTTGAGAGCGGTCGTCCTGGAGAGCGGATTTGGCCTCGCTACCCTCGCAGCAGTGATGCTCGAGCTGACCACCGACAGGCCAGGCAATATGTGAATGACGGTGTCCTGTCCCCCACCAACCGGTGGCAGCTGTCAGATGCCGCATAAGCGAGCTGCGTCGCCCTAGCAAGGTGTGGTACCGTTTCTTGTACAAGTAACTCGGAGGTACGTCATGACGACTGTCACGGCAAGCGATGCGCGTAAGTCCCTATTCCCCCTGCTGGGGCAAGTCAATGACGACCACAGCGTGGTGACGATTACCTCCAAGGCCGGTAACGGAGTTCTGATCTCTGAAGAAGATTACGAAGCGTGGCAGACGACTCTTCACCTGTTCTCTACTCCCGCCAATGCCCGCCGCCTCTCCGAAGCGCTTGAGCGTTCCGACGCCGGCACCTACACCGCTCGGGAACTCGACCGAGAGTGAGACTCGTCTTCGACCAGGCTGGTTGGGAAGATTACCAATGGTGGCAGCTCAATGACCGTCGGCTCCTGAAGCGCATCAATACTCTGATCGACGACGCGCTTCGCACGCCTGGCGAAGGACGTGGACAACCCGAGCGGCTCAAACACCGAGCCAATGATGTTTGGTCCCGGCGCATCACCCAAGAACACCGACTCGTGTACCGAATTGTCGGAACCGATCTCGTGGTCTTGCAGGCTCGTTTCCACTACGACGACTGATCTTCTCTTTCCCGCGATTGCGGCGACGCGGGCGTAAGGAACCCACCGGCGTCACCCTTTTCGCGCAAAACGATCGACCCGACTACCGGCGCTATCGCCGAGCTCGAGCTGGACGTTTCGACCATGGAGCTGCGGCAGGGCTGGTAGTCGCTGGCATCCTCCGCGCAGAGAAGATCACGGCCGCTCAAGCGGCCTGACGGAGCCCGCAAGCGGGCGAGCTGCCCAAACAGCTAATTGCCCTTCCGGCTCGCCGACCGTAGCTCGCTCCCGACCCTGCGTGCCCTCCGGGCGCTATTTGCAGACTCCGGCTATGCCTGCGCTTAGCAACCGCAACCCCTCAGGCACTCCAGGCCGTCCGCTCTCAATCGATCTCTGTTGCCGGAAAGGCAAAAGAAACAGTTGATCAAGGAGAGAAAACCATGACTGACAGCATCACCCTCAGAGGATTGGTCGCCACCACCCCGCGCCACATCGTCACCAGCGACGGACTGCCGATCACATCCTTCCGCCTCGCAAGCACCACCCGTCGATTCGACCGCACGGAGAACCGATGGATCGACGGCGACACCAACTGGTACACCATCACCGCGTTCCGCCACCTGGCTGTCAACGCAGCGCACTCCATCACCAAAGGGCAGCGCATCATCCTCACTGGAGCCGTCCGCATCCGCGAATGGGAAAGCGACGAGCGGACCGGAACCAACGTCGAGGTCGAAAGCGAATCGATCGGACACGACCTCGCATGGGGCACCGCCGTATTCAGCCGCAGCGTGAGCACCCCGAGCGAGCAGGAGCCCGCCGAAGCCGTCAGCGCCTAGGCGTCGCCGTCAACCACCGTGGGCCGACCTCAAACAGACAGGTCGGCCCACTCCCCCAAACATCAGCTAGCACAACTCACAACTTGGAGAACGCAATGACCACCACTACCAGCACCCTCGACAGCATCCACCAGCAGCACCACGGCCTCACCGCCGACCAGATAGCGCGCGTCATCCTGTCCTGCGTGCTCGAGCCCGGCGACTCCGAAGCCGGAAAGCTCGTCGCAACCATCGGCGCATACGCGACCGTTCAGGCCATCTTCGACACCGAGGACGACCCGAGCACCGCGCAGCTACGAGAGCGCACAGTCCCCCGGTTCAGCAGCGGCAACATCGCACAAGCACTCCGCGCCGCGACCCGGCACGGTGCAACCCTCATCACGCCCGAGCACCCGCACTGGCCCACCCGTATGAACGATCTCGCGGACATCGCCCCGGTGGCCCTGTGGGTCCGTGGCAACAGTGAGATCCTCACCGACGAGAAAACCACCGCCATCGTCGGCGCCCGAGCGGCCACCGGCTACGGAGAGCACATCACCATGGAAATCGCCGCAGGACTCGTCGACCGCGGACACACCATCGCTTCAGGAGCCGCCTACGGCATCGACGGCATGGCACACCGGGCGGCTCTCGCGTCAGGAGGGCGCACCATCGCCTACCTCGCCGGGGGTGTCGACCGGTTCTACCCGGCAGGGCACGACGCATTGCTGACCCGCATCGCTGAGGCCGGAGCAGTCGTTTCCGAACTCCCCTGCGGCGCAGCCCCGACCCGCTGGCGCTTCCTGCAACGAAACCGGCTCATCGCAGCCAACAGCTCCTCCGTACTGGTCACTGAAGCAGGATGGCGCTCCGGCTCACTAGGAACCGCAAGTCACGCCGCTACCCTCGGCCGGCCCGTAGGAGCAGTGCCCGGACCGGTGACCAGCGCGGCATCCGCCGGAACGCACCGCCTCATCCGAGACCACGCCGCAACCCTCGTCACCAACTCAGAGGAGGCCGCCGAGCTGTAGGTCACGGCGGGCCGGCCCTTCCGGGGCCGGCCCGCCGCTCCCCGGCTCGTCCCTCACCAAGGAGCGCATCGGAACCGCCGCACACGGCGGTGCAGCAGCAGCGACAACCTGCCAGGTTGCCCTTCCGGCGCGCCGACCGTAGTTCGCTCCGGCCGCTTCGTTCCTGGCTTTCGCGGCATATCCTCGCTCGCTTCGCTCACTGCGGTATTCCACGACCAGGCACTGCGCGGCCTCCACTCCCAAACGATCTCTGTGCCGGAACGGCAACAAAAACAGTCGATCAAGGAGACAAGAACCATGACAGACACCAGCACGCTCGGCACCATCGAACACATCGACCCCGCGCAGATCGAGGTCGAAACGAATGTCCGAACGATCGTGAAAGTCGACAACGCTCTCGTTGCCAGCATCCGTGAGTTCGGAGTCCTCGAACCCGTCGTCTGCCGCCGCAGCACCGAGGGCACCGTCAGCGTTCGGATGGGGCAGCGTCGAGTGCTCGCCGCCCGAGAAGCCGGACGGACCACCATCCCGGCCTACATCGTGGAAGGCGACGACTCGACCGTGACCCGGCTCGTAGAGCAGTTCGCCGAGAACGAGCACCGAGCCGAGCTGACCGAACCCGAACGCGCCGCCGTGTTCCAGCAGCTGGCGTTCGAAGGCCTCAGCGTCCCTCAAATCGCCAAGCAGACGGGCGTGAAGAAGGCCGTCGTGGAGGCGGGAATCAAGGTCGCCGATAGCCAGTTCGCCGGTCAGATCGCCAGCAAACACGAAGTGACCCTCGATCAGGCAGCCGCACTGATCGAATTCGAAGATGACAAAGACGCAGTGAGCCGACTCGTCCAGTACGCCGAAGAGAGCCCCGACCAGTTCGCCCACGAGCTGCAGCGCCAGCGCGACAATCGGGTGCGCGCCGACGCCGTCGCCGCCGACCGCACCACCCTGATCGAGATGGGCTACACCATCCTCGAATCACGCCCGGACTCCTACTACGACAAAGAGCACACCAGCATCCGCGATCTGGTCACAGCCGAAGGCGAACCGGTCACCGTCGAGCACCTGACCGACGTCACCCCGAAGTTCGCCCACGTCCGCTCGTTCTACACCGGCGACGTCGACGTGGCCTACTACGTCACCGACCCCAAGGCCCACGGCTTCAGGAAGGTCAGCGCCAGCGGGAACGTCAGCGGACCCATGAGCGAAGAGCAGAAGGCCGAGCGAAAGACGCTCATCGCCAACAACAAGGCGTGGGCATCGGCAGAAGTCGTTCGACGCGAGTGGCTCGCAACGCTCCTATCCCGCAAGACCCTCCCGAAGGATGCCAGCCCCTTCATCGCCCAGGCGCTCACGGCACACCGCAACACGATCGCGGCAGCCATCGGCAACGGCAACAGGCTCGCGGCCTCACTGCTGAACCTCGACGCCCCCGAGTCGTACTGGGCAGCCAGCCCACTCGACACCCTCGCCGCAAGCCAGCCCGGTAAAGCCGGGCACATCGCCCTCGCCGTGGTGATCGGCGGGTATGAGGCGAGCACCGGAAAGCACACATGGCGAAACCCCGGACGTGACGCGTTCGCCTACTTCACACAACTCGCCGCATGGGGTTACCCATTGTCAGAGGTGGAGCGGATCGTCGCCGACGCCACCCCCGCTGAGCGCCCCGCACCCAAGCCTGACCCCGACGACGCTGATGAGGTCGACCCGGACGAGTTCGAGGACTAACGAGCACCTGGCCCCGGCAACCGTCGGGGCCAGACCGCCCGCCGAACGGAGCCGCCTAGTCGGCGGCACTCAGCTGCTGAGCCGGCACGGAGGCCGGCGCCGACTACATTCCACTGGCCTCTGGCCTGTCCGGCTCGACGACCGTAGTTCGCTACGCCGCTCCCGTGCCCCGCCATTCGCTATTTGCAGACTCCGGCTTACGCCTTCGCTTAGCAACCGCTCAGCCGGATCACTCACGCGCCTCCCGCTCTCAAACGATCTCTGTGCCGGAAAGGCCAATGAAACGACGAGGGAGAAAACGATGACAACCCAGTACATCAGCACCAAGGAGACCGCCGCGATGCTGCGCAAGGATCTCGCGAAAGCATGGCCCGGGGTGAAGTTCAGCGTCCGCATGGGCACCGGCACCGCATCCGCGTGGCTCAGCGTGACGTACATCGACGGCCCCACCTATTCGGACCTCGCGCTCTTCTGCGGCAACTACGAAGGGCGCAGCTTCAACGGCATGACCGACGGTTACGACAGCAAGGGAACCGTTCTTCTCGTCACCTCAGGTGATGAGCTGCCCGCCGAGGTCGCATTCATGTGTGACGGGATCAACAGCCATCGCAACTACTCCCCCGCCGCCCGACTTCACGCTCAGAACATGATCGACGGGGCCGGGCACAGCGAACTTCGGACCTGCACCGACAGCGGAGAGCCAATCCACAACGGCCCGGTGCCGACTGAGATTGTCATCGGGGGGCACTGCTTCGACTACCTGTACTCCCCCGCTGGCCTCGCCGAGCGCATCCTGTCCGGCATCGACCTGTCCATGGTGACTGGTGCGACCAAGCATTGACGTTGCGGCGTTTCTCGCCGGTGAGGGGGCTCACTGCCCCCTCACGCTCCCCCGCGGGCCTGCGGCGCGTCATAAGACCCCCGGAAACGCCCCTGTGCGCCTCCAGGAGCCGCGTTTAGGCCAATCCCGCCCCTCTGCTCACCCCGGTGAGCTCAAGCCGTCTGGGCGGCGGATTCGGTAGAAGGGCGGAACTTACAGACTTCGGAACTTACAGACTCTGTAAGTGTGCAGGAAACAACTTACAGAGTCCGGAAGTCTGTTACTGTCGGAGTCTGTAAGTAACAGACTTTGGTAGTTCCGAACTTACAGACTCTGTTAGTTAATCGGTCAGGTGGCGCCTGGCTACTCACAGACTCTGTAACTAACAGAGTTACAGAGTCCCGAACTTACAGAGTTGAACCTCTGCGGAGGGCAGAGAAAGCTCGACACCCCGACTTACAGACTCCGGAACTTACAGACTTACAGATTGGATAGAGACATGCGCATCGTCACGATCGCCAACCAAAAGGGCGGGGCCGGCAAGACCACCACGGTCATGAACCTCGCCAGCATCCTTTCCGAAAACTCACGAGTCCTGGTCGCGGACGTCGACCCGCAGAAGTCGTCCGCATGGTGGGCCGACCGGGCCGGCAACGACCTGCCGTTCGATGTCGTTGACGACACCAACCCCTCGAACCTGTCTCGCCTCCGGGAGCTGCAGTACGACGTAGTGCTCGTGGACACTCCCGGCTCGCTGGAGGGACGCGACGTCCTAGCCACCGTGCTCACCGAGTCAGACTTCGTGATTCTCCCGACCGAACCCTCACCGCTCGCATTCGCGCCTCTGATCGCGACGATCAACGAGATCGTCCTGCCCTCCAAAGTGACCTACCGAGTGATGCTGAACAAGATCGACCCGCGCGTTCCGGTCGAGCTCACCGATGCCGAAGCACTGCTCGACGGCGCCGGCCTGCTCCGGTTCAAGTCGGCGATCCGTGACTACAAGATCCACAAGATGGCGCCGGTCGAAGGCAAGGTCGTCACCCAATATGCCGACGGCGACTCCCGCATCGCCGCCAAGGCCCGCGAGGACTATCGCAGGGTCGCCCTGGAGCTGACATCGCTCTGGGCTCACACCGGAACACGAGCAGGCGTAGGAGCGTAACCATGGCGAGACCACAACTGAGCTCTCTGCTCGAGCCGCGAGGCAACGAAGAGGACACCGTGAAGGTGGGGGAGGCCCCCACCCCGATCCTCGAAGTCGAACCTGCCCGACCGGCCGAGCCTGCCGTGCCAGCGGCACAGGCCATTGTTGATCGACCCAAGCGGGAAGCGCGGGCCAAGGCACCGAAGGCACCGGTCGAGTCGGTACCCCCATACCTCCGCTACGAACGGAAGGAATCGCGGCTTCGCACCGACCAGCTGACGGACCTGACGCTTCGAGCCCGCCAGCTCAACAAGACCAAGGACACCGACTCGGACAGGATCACGGACAACACCTTGATTCGAATCGCAGTCGACTTGCTGCTGTCCCGCGCCGATGAACTCACCGGCGGCGACGAGGCGGCGCTACGCAAGTCTCTCGGCATCTAAGAGTCGATCCAATGAGTTCGTCTTGCGTTGGCGGATGTGAGAGCACGCTGTCCCAGCGGAAGAGGATGCCCCTCATTGGCCCATCGACCAGAGCGGCTCCTGCAACCAGGTGTGACTCGCAACTCGACACCGGATGCCGCGAGTAGCGTGGAACGAATGTGCGGTAGCTGGTCGCCGAACAACGCTCTGAACATTGGTCGGCCGTTGCGACAGGGCGTCTTCTTGGGCATCCAAAAATAGTCAGCACGCGCTGTATGATCAGTCCATGCTGACTATTGTCTCGCGCCTCGACGTCATGAACCGGCTCGGCCGGGCGATGGCGGATCCGACGCGCTCCCGAATACTGATGACCCTGCTCGGCGGGCCGAGCTACCCGGCGGTGCTCTCGCGTGATCTTCAACTCACCCGCTCGAACGTGTCGAACCATCTGACATGCCTGCGTGACTGCGGGCTCGTCGTAGCCGAGCCGGAGGGACGGCATACCCGCTATGAAATCGCGGATCCGCATCTGGCGGCAGCGTTGACTGCGCTCGTGGACGTGACGCTGGCCGTCAATGAGAACGCGCCGTGTGTGGATGCGTCTTGTAGCGTATTGGGCTGTTGCGGGACGGGGGCTGACGCGTGAGCGCGGTGACGAAATCTCAGGTGGAGGGTTCTGCGGTCGACGATGATGATGATGACGACCATGACGGGCCGTGGTGGAAAAATCGCGGGATCATGGTCCCGGTGTTCTCGGGTGTCGCATTCTTCGCGGGCATGGTCTGTGAGTGGTCGGGTGCGGGGATCCCGGCACTGGTGCTGTTCTGGATCGGATTGCTACTGGGCGCGTCGACATTCACGCCTGGGGCGATCCGGAAACTGCTCAAGGGAAAACTTGGTATCAGCCTGCTGATGACGATCAGCGCGGTCGGCGCGGTCATCCTCGGCTACGTCGAGGAAGCGGCTGCGCTGGCGTTCCTCTATTCGATCGCTGAAGCGCTCGAAGACAAGGCGATGGACCGCGCCCGCGGCGGCCTGCGTGCACTGTTGAAGCTCGTCCCGGAGACCGTGACAGTGCGCCGCGACGGGGCCTCGGTCGAGATCGCGGCGAAGGCTCTCACCGTCGGCCAGATCATGCTTGTTCGTCCGGGGGAGCGGGTCGCGACGGACGGGATCGTCCGCTCGGGACGTTCCAGCCTGGATACCTCCGCGATCACGGGGGAGTCGATTCCGGTCGAGGTCGAGCCTGGTGAGGCGGTGTCCGCCGGTTCGATCAACACCTCTGGGGCGCTTGAGATCGAGGCCTCCGCAGCGGGCACGGACAACTCGCTGACCACGATCGTGGAACTGGTCGAGCAGGCACAGGCGGAGAAGGGTGACCGTGCGCGCCTCGCGGACCGGATCGCTCGCCCCCTGGTTCCCGGCGTGCTGATCCTCGCCGCGTTGGTCGCGCTCATCGGGTCGCTGTTCGGCGACCCGGAGCTGTGGATCACCCGGGCTCTCGTCGTGCTCGTCGCCGCCTCGCCGTGTGCACTGGCAATCTCTGTGCCGCTCACGGTCGTCGCCGCGATCGGCGCGGCCAGCAAGTTCGGTGTGATCATCAAGTCCGGCGCAGCCTTCGAACGATTCGGGACGATCCGCCACGTCGCCGTCGACAAGACCGGCACCCTCACCCGCAACCAGCCGGCCGTCACCGCGGTCCTCACAGTCGACGGAGTGACCGAGCGACAGGCCCTCGACTGGGCGGCCTCGCTGGAGCAACACAGCACACACCCACTCGCCGCCGCGATCACCGCCGCTGCCCACGGCATCCCTGCGGCGGATGACGTGACCGAGCAGGCCGGCAACGGCATCGAAGGCACCGTCGACGGGACACGGATCACAGTCGGCAGTCCCCGCTGGCTCGACGCTAACAGTCTCGGGAGCCAGGTCACGAGACTGGAGGAGCAGGGCATGACCGTCGTGATCGTGCACCGCGACGGAACACCGGTCGCCGCGATCGGCGTCCGCGACGAGCTGCGCCCCGAGGTCCCCGAAGTCGTTCGCACCCTCGCTGACCAGGGTGTCGGGGTAACCATGCTGACCGGCGACAACGCCCGCACCGCGCGCGCGCTCGCCGCGCAAGCCGGGATCAGCGACGTGCGCGCCGAGCTGCGCCCAGAGGACAAGGCCGCGGCGATCGGCGAGCTGTCTCAGGCGGGATCGGTCGCGATGATCGGCGACGGCATCAACGACGCCCCCGCCCTCGCCGCCGCCGATATCGGAATCGCGATGGGAGCCACCGGCTCCGACGCTGCGATCGAGTCCGCGGATATCGCCTTCACCGGGCATGACCTGCGCCTCATCCCGCGCGCGTTCGACCACGCCCGCCACGGCCGACGCATCATCAACCAGAACATCATCCTGTCGCTGCTGATCATCACCGCCCTGCTCCCGCTCGCGCTATTCGGCGTCCTCGGGCTCGCTGCCGTCGTCCTGGTCCACGAGATCGCGGAAGTCATCGTGATCCTCAACGGGCTCCGCGCCGCGCGCACCAGAGGGGCGGTCTCGTGATTGCCCAGGGTGCCGGGTCACCCGCCGAGGCTTCGGAAGGGGTCGAGGAGCCCTTATCCAGCCACGAAACTAGGAAGCGGGCTCCTCGTGCTCTCGGTGTCGCCCTCGCCGTCGCGGCACTCGGGCTGATCCTCGATCAGGTCACGAAGATGCTCGCGATCGCACAGCTCACGCCAGGCAGCCGTGTCCCGCTCATCGCAGACGTTCTCTCATTGTTGCTCGTTCGCAACCCCGGAGCGGCGTTCTCCATCGGCTCAGGGGCAGCGTGGGTGTTCACCGTCATCGGGGCACTCGCCGCGGCCGTGATGATCGGCGTCGCCGTGCGAGTGCGGGGCATCCGTTGGGGCATCGCGCTGGGCCTGATACTCGGTGGCGCGGTCGGCAACCTCGCAGATCGGCTCCTGAAACCGCCGTCATTCGGGCAAGGGCATGTCACGGACTTCATCGCCTACGGCAACCTCTTCATCGGCAATATCGCCGACATCCTCGTCGTCGGCGGCGTCCTGCTCTGTCTTATGCTCGTCGTCTCGGGTCGCCAGCCGAAGCCGCACGCGCCTGAGAGAATGTATTCAGGGCGCGGATGAGGGGACTGAGAAGTCAGGGGTACCTCGATGCCTGTAGATCGGACTCTGCACCCCTCACTCAATCGGCCGAGCACCTTACCGGCGACAGCTGTCACCGGTAGACTGGTACCAGGCCGATTGAGTGAGGGAGTGAGCATGTCGAACACAATTCAGACGGGTGCCGCCCTCGCGGGGGTAGCCCCGGTCGACCGCCTGATGGCTGAGGTTGAGAAGGGCCAGCAGCTTGCGGGCCACTTCCCGGACGCGGAAGCGCTCGACCGCGGCCGCCGCGTGTACCGCAACGAACTCACCATCGAGGAAGCCCGCGCCGAAATCGACGCCAAGTACTCGAGGGGATGACCCTAGACGACAAGTACACCTACCCTGGGTCGGGCGGTGTGCTTGTCAATCGGTTCGGCATCCGCGATGCTGACCGACTCGACCAGGCGCTCAACGACTACGCCACTGTCGGATGGGTTCACCTGCGGCGGCAGGCCCCTCCTGAGCCACCAGGTTTCGACTACCTGCAGACCATCCACCGCGAGATGTTCGGGTCGCTGTTGGACTGGGCCGGCGAGCTGCGTGAAACGGACGCGCAGGCGACCGGAACGGGCATCGCCTACGCCCGACCCGAGTACATCCCGGAGTCGCTTCGCTCCTTGTTCGACAAGCTGCAGCGCGAGGACTTCTTGACCGGCCTCGACCCCGCGACCTTTGCCGATCGCCTCGCGGACCGTTGGGGCGACCTCTCGGCCATTCACCCCTTCAGGGACGGAAACACTAGAAGTCAGAGCGCCTACGTCAGCTCGCTCGCAGAACGCGCCGGACACCCGATCGACTGGACCGCGATCGACGTGCCAACGCTGCGCAACCTGCGGCTCGTGGCCGTCGCCGGCCGGCACGAGCCACTAGCGGGGTACCTGCGCGATCACCTGGTGTCGTCGACCGATGCGTCTCTTGACCGCGGCTGGTCAGCGGCCCGCCTTGCCGGCCTCGACACTCCCTTTAGGCCTGGCGCCGGCAGATCGAGTGCCGCCGGACTGGATGCCTTCGGCACCACCACCTACCGGGCCGATCCTGGTGTGGGCCGATCCGGACATGGCCGATAGTGATCGCGTCGAAGCGCGCCGCGAGCCCGACCCCATCCACCAAGGCTCAGCGTTGGTTCGCGCTCGAGCAGGCCGAGCACAGCGGCGAGATGGAGGGCCTGCACATTGACCCGGCGCCGACGCCGAGGAATGGGTAGCAGGCCGCATCGACGTCGACGAGCTCGTGGCGCGCGGCCGCGCACGCTACGGCCTGCAGTGATCTAGCGACCTTCGCCCAGCGATCTCCGCCCTGGGATTTCGATCCCGTGCGGGTGCTTGGCCCGCCACTCGTCGACGTCGGCTTGCAGGTAGCGGATCGTCGAGCCGATCGTGAAGTAGGCCGGCCCGATGCCGGCATCCCGGAGCCGTTTCAGGTCGCCGCGGCTGACGCGCAGCTCGGCGCTGACCTCATCCGGGATCAGGAACAGTTCGGTTGCCGGCGGCTCTTCGAGCACGCCCGGCTGCAGGTTCGTCATTGCTGGATCTCCTCTCGCTCGAGCGTGTCGACGATCATCACGTAATCGCCGTTGGGGATGACGACCGTTGTGCACACCCGGTAGCCGGAATGGCCGTGTGCTCTCAGGTCCTCGTCGCGGGCGGCGAGCTTCGCCATTCGCCGCACGGCCGCGTCGTCCCCGCTGGGGACGTTCGTCGTGAGCGTCGTCACGTCGACCAGGACTCTCATTGGCAGCTGTCGCATTGCAGCTCGTCCATGGGGTCGAGGGGCACTTCGTACTCGCCCACGACCACCGATTCCAACGTTCCGTTTCCGTCCATCACGGACCCCTCTCTCACATCTCCCATTGCCTTTCGGCACCCGCCGAAAACAGCGCCAGGAGTCGGGCGTCAAGGGACCGTGGAATACCGGAGCGCAGCGAGGATATGCCGCGAAAGCCCTTGACGATCGGGGAGTGGTGCGTACCCTTCCCCGGTGCGAAAGGCAACGGAGTTGCCGTGCCGGCGCAGCCGGCCAAGAACATCGCGGAGCTTCGCTCCGGCTCTCTCGTCTCTTCGATCCGAGGACACGGCTGCGCACTGTCTGGACTGAGTTTCGAACGGAGCAAGCTATAGGTTTATGTTCCATAAACCGGCTTGGAGGCTAGACGCGGGGCGTCCTGCCTCGGCATACTTGTTGTATGACGCCCCGCCAGGAGCGGGGTCGCTGCGCTGAGCCAGGGGAGGAGGGACCGTGACTGAGAGCCACGATCGCGGTGTCTTCGGTCGCCGCCGGCGTGCGAATGCGACGCCGGGGGAGAAGCGCTCGAAGCGCTACCCGGTGACCGTGACGCCGACCGAGGCGGCCGAGCTCGAGGCGAAGGCTGCAGCCGCTGGCATGACGGTTCCGCGGCTGCTGCACGAGTCCGCGAAGAGCGCGCACGTCGAGACGAGCACCGAGCGGAAGGCGGCGATCGCGGAGCTGTTCAGCGTCCGTCGCGAGGTCGCCGGCATTGCCACGAACCTGAACCAGCTGGCCCGGTACGCGAACACGGAGGGGACCTTCCCGGCCGAGGCCGAGGCGGTCACTGCCGAGTTCCGGGCGCTGTTCCCGAGGGTTACCGCGGCGGTCGATCGGCTGGCCGACTCGTGATGCCGAACGTGACGCGCGGCGACCGCATGGGCGGTCTGCTGAGCTACCTCGCGGGGGAGGGGCGCTCGAACGAGCACACCGAGCCGCACCTGGTGAATGGCGACTCTGCGACGTTCACCTTCTTCGGTGACAGCGAGCTTGCACCGTCGACGGCGTTGGCGATCGCCAAGCATCTCGACGAGCCGGGGGCGGCGTTCGGGGTTGAGGTCAACGGCGGCCACGTTTGGCACGCCAGCCTCAGCCTCCGTGCTGAGGAGGGGCAGCTGACCGACGAGCGGTGGGCGACGATCGCGGAGCAGTTCGTCGACCGGATGGGATTCACGGAAGGCTCCGGCAAGGCCGGCTGCCGGTGGGTGGCTGTTCGGCACGGCCTGTCGAAGGCCGGCAACGACCACATCCACATCGCGGTCAACCTGGTGCGCGAGGACGGCACGAAGGCGTCGATCCATCACGACTACTCGCGGGCTCAGTCGATCGCCCGCGAGCTGGAGCAGGAGCACGGTCTGCAGCTGCTCGAGTCGCGCGGGTCGGACATGGCCATGCGCGGGGAGCGACCGGGGGAGCGGGAGATAGCGAACCGCCGCGGCGACGACTCGTTGGCGTCCGTGCGCCTTGAGCGCAGCGTGCGGGCTGCCGCTGCAGCGTCACTCGACGAGGGCGAGTTCGTGCGCCGGCTGCACCAGGCCGGCGTGCTCGTGCGGCCACGCTTCGCCGCCGACCGCGACGATGTTGTGGCCGGCTACTCCGTCGCGCTTCGACCCGGGAACCGGGACGAGACGATCGTCTGGCACGGGGGAGGGCGGCTCGCCCGTGACCTGACCTTGCCGCGGCTTCGGGACGGCTGGCCGGACACCCCACAGTCGGCGCAGGCCGGCGTCGACGAGTGGCGAGCGACTTGGCGAAACCCGATGCGGTACACGCCGGTCGCCCCCGGCCGGGAGCAGCACGAGCCTGGCCCCGAGTTGTGGCGCGAGTACACCGACCAGGTGACGCAGCTGCGCGACCAGCTGAGTGCCGTCGACCCGACCGACCGCGCCACGTGGGCGCGGGTCGCCGGCGAAACCAGCGGCGCGTTCGCCGCATGGTCGCAGCGGGTCGAGGCGACACCCGGCCCGCTCGCGGACGCTTCGCGGACGCTTGCCCGCACGGCTCAGATCCGAGCCCGCGACGTGGGACGCAAGAACACGGCTGGCCCTCGCTCGATCGCGGGTGCGGCGAACCTTCTGGCCATGGCGACAACGCATGGCCAAGGCACGCAGGCTGAGGCGATGCTGTTCCGTCAGCTGATGCGGACGGCGCAGGCGATCTACTCGATGCACCAGGCCGTCGACGAGTCACGACGTGCGGCGGAGATCCGCAACGCGCTCGGCGCGCGACTGGATGTCGTGCGAGCCCGGATGCCCGAACTCGTCGGCGTCGCGGCCGAGAGCCCGATGACCGAGACGCTGCGCCAGGCCACCGGAGGGCAGGCACCGGCACGACCGGCAGGCAGCCCACTTCCGACGCCGCTCGAGCCGCGGCGGCAGGTACCGACTACGCCGCCCGAGCGCGGCGCACAGCGTTAGACAGAAGCAGGGATAGGGGAGAGCCATGGCAGAGCTACAAGCTGATGGAGTGTTCGAAGAAGCCGAGGGCAATATCCGCCAGCAGCTCATGGCTGCGGCGCAGCTGGCCCGCTCAGCGGTCCAGGCGCGACAGGACTCCGCCCAGCGGGCGACGCGGCGGGATCTCGAGGAAGCCCGTCAGCTGCAGGCGCAGCTCGACGCGCAGAGGGTCGCGGCACGGGTCGAGCTTGCACCCGTGCACAATCCGTCGTGGTGGGACCAGGCGCAGCTGGGCGACGTCGCCCGCGCCTATGAGACGGCCGTGGCGTTCCGCGCCGAAGACCAGGCCGCGCGTGACGCCGAGAGTCGCATCCGCCGAGAGCTGCGCGAGCGGTACGACGTCGAGGTGTTGGAGACCGGCGCCGATCCCGCCGTGGTGCGCGCCACGCTCGTCGACCGCGACACCGAGCGGGCCGAGCGCGACGAGCGTCAGGCGCAGGCTCGCGAAGACCAGGACCTCGCAGCGGGCCTCGTTGTCGGCGCCGAAGTGCTCGAAGTGTCCGCGGATCTCACGGACGCTCAGGAAGCGCAGGATCTCCGCGACCTCGCCGCCGACGTCGAGCACGACGCAGAGTTGTCGTGGGACTCGGCGCAGCGGCGCGAGCTGCACGTCGAAGGCATCAAGGCCGGCCCCGACCAGGCCGCCGCCGCGACCGCATGGAAGCAGGCCGACGTCGACCAGGCACGTCACCCGCGCGAGGCCGTGCAGGGTGGCCGCAAGGGCAAGTCGCCTCGTACCCGAGTTCCCGCATCGACGCCGGATCGCCAGATCGGCCGCGACGGCCGATGACGTCTGCCGGCGGACCGCCGATCGCGGGGGAGTGGGGCGCCCTCCTGTCGGCGCCCACGATCCCCGTGCGCGAGCTCGAGCGTGCACAGGTGCCCGACGAGCCCGGCGTGTACCTCTGGCGGCACGAGGGCCAGGCCGTCTACGTCGGCATGGCTACGAGTCTGCGCGGCCGCGCATGGAGCAAGCACCTGGGACGCGGACTCAGCCTCGCCGGATCGTCGCTGCGACGAAACGTCTGCGGGCTGTTGTTCGGGATCCCGCCGAGCGTGACCAGCAACCCGAACCGGCAGAAGGTGACCGCAGAGCAGGCGGCGGCGATCGGCGACTGGCTGCGCAGCTGCGACTTGTCGTGGCAGGAGTGCTCGACGGTCGACGCGGACGACCAGCTCGAGCGACGGCTGCGGCGCGAGTTCATGCCGTCGCTCAACCGCCTCTAGCCTTCAGTTCCGGTCGAGCCCATGGGATGATCCCTTCGCCACCGGTAGCACAGGGCACCGCGTGCCGCGGCAGTCAAGTCAGGCCACACGGATTCTCACCAGAGCCTCAACACAGGCTTACCTTGGGTTCATGACATTAGAAGTGCTCCACATCGAGGACTGCCCGAACTGGCAGGAGGCAGGAGTCAGAGCGTCGAACGCACTCCTGGCCCTGGGCCGGCCCGAAGTGGGCGTCGAATATCGGCTTGTGAGCACTCCCGATGATGCGGAACTCACCGGATTCGCCGGCTCACCGACACTCACTCTTGACGGTAAGGACATATTCCCCTCAGACGGTCGGACAGCCGACCTTGCCTGTCGTATCTATTTCAACTCGCACGGACTTGCAGGGCTCCCGACGGAAGAGCAAATCGCCGAGGCGCTGCGGACAGTGCTGTGAGCGACACAGGGAACCTTGCCTGCTCATGCTGCAATAGGCCCTACCCGCGCCGAAAACTCCACGCGCTGGGCTCCGAGCCGGCCTATATCTGTCGTCGATGTGCGTTCTGGCTCGTCACGCAATGGCGTGGAGATCAGATCTACGACAGTCGCGACGCTTCAAGCGACTCGGCCTCCTGACGGCACAATCGGCTTCAGACCGCCGCTCCGTGTGTTCCCCGGCAAGCGGAATGAGGAGTGGGCGCCCTCCGACCCGGCGGGATGGGATTCACAAGGTGTCCGCCCGATCTGGGACGAGATCGAGCAGATGGTTCTCGCCCTACTCGTCGAGCTGGGTGTTCCCGCCGGCACCTAAAGGGAAACTCCACAGAGTGGCTCCCGGCACAAATCTTGCTTCAAAGTCGTTCATAGCCCAGCCCGGTACCGGTCGGGAACGTCGCAGCCGTGGCGCCTCGTCGGGGCGGGCCAAGGGACTAATGGCCTTAGTGCTCGTCCGGACAAACGGCAAGGCTGGGATCACGGGCGCAGGTCGCGCTCGCGCAGTGGAGAGGCACCATCATGATGTGGGGATACGGATACGACGGCTGGGGTTGGATGTGGCTGGTCGGCGCGCTCGTCGTTGTCGGGATCGTCGTCCTTGTCGTGTTCTTGATTCGCAACTCGACCGCTTCGCCCCGGCCGGTAGGCGCCGAAAAGGCCACGGTCACGCCGCGGCAGATCCTTGATGAACGGTACGCGCGCGGTGAACTGACCACCGAGGAATATCGCGAACGCATCGCCACCCTGGGCGGGAAGCAGTAGCTGGGCTCGAGCCGCAGAAACGCCCGAGGCGTGGCGAGACGGATCAGCTCGCGGGCAGCCGCAGCCGCCGAAGGAGCAGCGCGTTTATGGCGACGATGGCGCTGGAACCTGACATGGAGATGGCGGCGATCTCAGGGCTGAGCATGAGACCGACGCCCGCGAAGACCCCGGCGGCGATCGGCAGTGCGATGGCGTTGTAGCCGACCGCCCAGCCCAGATTCTGGCGCATCTTGCGCACTGTTCCCTTGCCGATGCGCAGTGCGATCGCCACATCCAAGGGGTCGGAGCGCATCAGTACGACATCTGCGGTCTCGATCGCGATATCGGTGCCCGCACCGATCGCAATGCCCAGGTCGGCTTGTGCAAGTGCAGGCGCATCGTTGACTCCGTCCCCGACCATCGCCACCTTCTTGCCGGCGGCTTGCAACTCAGCGACCTTGGCGGACTTGTCCTGCGGCAGGACCTCGGCGATAACAGTGTCGATACCCAGCATCGTCGCGATCCGCTGAGCTGTCGCCTCGTTGTCGCCGGTCAGCATCGCCACCTCGATACCGGCGTCGTGGAGGGCCGTGATTGCCGCTTGGGCGGTGTCGCGGGCGGCGTCGGCCAGCGCGATCACTCCTGCGGCTTTCCCGTCGACGGCGACGAGCACCGCGGTGCGGCCGGTGGATGCCAACTGTTCGCGCTGGTCGAGGACTGTGGTGATATCGACGTTCTCGGTGGCCATCAGTTTCCGGTTACCGGCGAGCACACGGTGACCTTGGACGGTGGCGCCCGCACCATGCCCGGGCACGTTTCGGAACTCGGTGGCCACCACCTTCTGGGCACCTTGGGCTTCGGCGTAGGTGACGACCGCCGCCGCGAGGGGGTGTTCGGACTCTCGCTCGACCGCGGCGACGAGGGCAAGGAGTTCGTTGCTGGGGATTCCGATGTTGATGAAGTCCGTCACTTCCGGTTCACCCTTGGTCAGGGTTCCGGTCTTGTCCATGACGACCGTGTCAATATGGGCTGCGGTTTCCAGCGCTGCAGCGTTCTTGAACAGCACTCCGCGTTTGGCGCCGAGGCCAGTGCCCACCATGATTGCGGTCGGAGTTGCTAGGCCG
>CBDDIV010000001.1:0-16411 GCA_965229205.1 Rhodoglobus sp. | reverse complement strand
CGATGAGGACGACGATCCCGATAACGACGAGCGCGCCGACCAGCCACATCCAGCCCCAACCGTTGTATCCGTATCCCCACATCATGATCGTGCCTTTCGCGTCTGCGGGCGCGGGATGCGCTTGTCCTTCCAGCTTCGTCGAACGCGCGAGCCGGTACTAAGGCCATTAGTCCCGCGGCCCGGGTCAGGTTCAGGTTCAGACGCGGTTTAGCGGAGGCAGGAAGGTCACGCGCAAATGTCGTTCTAGCTGGCCAGCGTCCAGCACGGTGGCGCATACCTGCCAGGAGAGCTCGCAGGCGAGCAGCCAGTCGCGGATCGCGGCCGCCTGCTCGGTCGTGACCTTCTGCTTCACCGGCCGGCCGGTGATGTTCGGCGGAATGCCGAACAGCAGCTCACAGACGTTCCGTCGTAGCGACGATCCGGAGAGGCTGACGCCGGCGCCGAGGTGCTTGCTCAACGTGCGGCCGCGCAGCCTTGTTGCCATGCCGACGTAGACGGCCTGGCCGTCGTGCCGCCAGAGGTACACGCCCGGCTCGTCGGGCACCTGTGCACGCGCGAGCTCGCGCACGGGGATCGTGGGCGCCGACAGGAGGGCGCCCCACTCCCCCGCGGTCGGCGGTCCGCCGACAGACGTCATCGGCCGTCGCGGCCGATCTGGCGATCCGGCGTCGACGCGGCAACTCGAGTACGCGGCGACTTGCCCTTACGGCCACCCTGCACGGCCTCGCGCGGGTGACGTGCCTGGTCGACGTCGGCCTGCTTCCATGCGGTCGCGGCGGCGGACTGGTCGGGGCCGGCCTTTATGCGTTCGACGTGCAGCTCACGCCGCTCGGCCGAGTCCCACGACAGCTCTGCATCGTGCTCCACGTCGGCGGCGAGCTCGCGAAGATCCTGCGCTTTCTCAGCGTCCGCAAGGTCCGCTGACACCTCGAGTACCTCGGCGCTGACCACGAGGCCGGCGGCGAGGTCCTGGTCGTCGCGAGCTTGCGCCTGGCGCTCGTCGCGCTCGGTGTCGCGGTCGACGAGCGTGGCGCGCACTACTGCAGGACGCCGCCTGTCTCCAACACCTCGACGTCGTATCGCTCGCGAAGCTCTTGGCGGATGCGGCTCTCTGCATCCCGCGCGGCCCGGTCTTCGTCGCGGAACGTAACGGCCGTCTCATAGGCGCGGGCGACGTCGCCCAGCTGCGCCTGGTCCCACCACGACGCATTGTGCACGGGTGCAAACTCAGCGCGTGCACCGGCCCTTTGCGCGTCGAACCGCGCCTGCAGATGACGTGCTTCCTTGATGTCGTGGCGCCCGAGTGTCTAGTCGAACAGCTCGCTCAGAAAGTTCCCCTTCTTTCGCTTGCGCCCGTACTGGTCGTGCCCGCCCCCGGAGTGGTGCCCACTTCGATCTTGATATGGCATAGCTGGCGGAGCCTGACCAATCGGGCTCTGAGCCGTCTCGGGCACCGCCAGCGACCGCTCGATGATCTTGTCCAGTTCCCCGCGATCCAACCACACGCCGCGACATGTCGGGCAGTAGTCAATCTCGATCCCTGAGCGTTCGGACATGACCAATAGGGTCTCATCGGTGGGACATTTCATGCGATGCCCTTTCTCGGTTGCATTTGACCGACCCTAGATGATGCCCCTGAGTCTTAGCCGCACTCAGTCGGGCGCCGAGCATAATCAAATGCGGCTGCCTCACGGTTTACTGGGCGGACTGACTTCTCGGTCGTGATGTCGGTGCAGCTAGCAGTCGGGGCTCCCGCCCTCCCCGATATACCGACTCCTCAGGTTCGGGGTGCCTGCGCCTCTGCACAATGAACAAGATCACCCCGAGAATGATCGCTACCAATGAGGCCCAAATGTTCGCCGGGATGCCGAGCGGCGCGTCGCTGGTCGGATCGATTCTGATCGCCTCAAGCCAGCTGCGACCGAGTCCGTACCAGATCAAGTACAACCCGAAAGTGCGGCCCCACCGCAATGAGAACCGGCGCTCGAGGAGCAGGATGATCCCAACCCCGACCAGGTTCCAGATGATCTCGTACAAAAACAATGGGTGAAACAGCGTCCCCGCCGGTAGCTCCTTCGGGAACATCGGGTCGGTCGGCAGGATCTCCAACCCCCACGGCAGCGTCGTCGGCAATCCGAACAACTCGTGATTGAAGTAGTTACCGATCCGCCCGATCGACTGTGCCACCAGCATCGCCGGAGCCAATGCGTCGGCGAAGGACCAGAACCGGATGCCGGCCCGTCGGCACCCGATGTAGGCACCAAGCGCGCCCCCCAGCAGCGAGCCGTAAAGGGCATTGCCACCATCCCAGATCGCGAAGATGTCCCAAAGATTCGCACCGGGGAAGAAATAGTCCCCCATGTGCGTGAACACGTGATAGAACCGTGCCCCGACGATCCCAAGCGGCACCGCCCAGATGATGATGTCGAGCACCACGCCGTTGTCGGCGCCCCGCCGAGACAGTCGGCGTTGCGAGATGATGACCGCAGCGATGATCCCCGTCAGAATGCAGAGCGCGTAGGTGTGGATCGTCAGCGGGCCCAGCTCAAACTGCGCCCACGCCGGAGGCGGGCTGGGGATACTGCTCGGGAGCATATGTGGCTGGCCTCCATTTTTCGACGACGACTTGACGCCCTAGACAATCATCGTTGCGTGCCGCCCGACTCACAATTCCAAGCGCGCACGCACCGTGATCTGCCGCCCTTTAGTGTGAAAACTAATAGCACGCTTCACCAGCAGAAATCCAACTATTTGCATTCCTGCGACAGGTTACAAATCGGTTAAGTCCCCCGCAGAGCTTGCAGTGGTAGTGGGACGACTCAGCCGAGCGCGATCAGACCCGAGCCCCTCCCCGGCAGCCACTCGCGCAGACGGCGAAGAGTCCGCCGCTGGTTGCAGTGACATCGATGAGGTCGTGGCGCGCGGTCGAGCACGATACGGACTGAACTAGCGTCGTGCAGCGACCGACAATCGGGTCTGGACCCTCGGACTAAATCGATAGACCGCCGGCGCCGCGCTCGCCAATCCGCGGTAGGTGCACCACGTGACCGACCGCGTCGTCGAGCAGGTCGACGACGTGCTCGTCGAACAGCGAGTAGTAGATGTGGCGCCCCTGGCGGTCGCCGTCCACCAAGCTGAGGTGTCGCAAGAGCCGCAGGTGGTTCGACACCGTTGTCTGCCCGAGGCCGAGCCGCTCGGTCAGCTCGGTGACGGTGATCGGTCCCCCGCGCAGCGCGCTCAGAATCCGTAGCCGCACGGGTGAGGCCAGGGCGTGCATAAGCTCGGCGAGTCGTTCCGCGTCGGACTTGCTCAGCAGCTCGTGCTGATGTGCTGCCTCCGAAGTCCTCACGCGCACCATTGTGCCCGACGAGCCAGCGCCGCGAGCAATCACGCCTTATATATCACGATATCGTGATGTATAGTCGAGTCCATGACGCGACCTACTGCCCCCGCGAAGACCTCGGCCGCAGCGAAACCCGACGAGGAACACGCTCACGGCTCATCCCGCATCGAGTTGTGGTTCGCGATCGCCGCAGGCGTGACCTACGGTGCCGGCATGATCTCCGAACTGGCGTTCGGCCTGCCAATGGTCGGTCTGCCGCTCGCCTTCTTCCTCGGCACCTACTTCTTCGGCGGGTTCTTCACCATCCGCGGCGCGATCTCCTCGACCCTGCGGGGCAAGTTCGAGGTTGACTTCCTTATGCTGGTCGCCGCGATCGGCGCGGCCCTGATCGGACGATGGGCTGAGGGTGCCGTGCTGCTGTTCCTTTTCAGCCTCGGTCACGCGCTGGAGGAGTATGCGCTGAGCCGGGCGAGCAAGTCGATCGAGGCGCTCGCCGAACTCGCACCGCGCACGGCGCTTGTGCGACGCGACGGCGGTGAGCCCGTCGAGCTGCCGGTGCAGCAGATCGACATCGGCGACGTCGTGGTGGTGCGCCCGAACTCGCGTATCCCGTCCGACGGGTTCGTGGTTTTGGGCGTCTCGGCCGTCGACCAGTCCGCGGTCACCGGAGAGTCGATCCCGGTCGAGAAGTCGCCGGTCGACAACCCCGAGCGTGCGCTGCGCAACGCGAACACGCTACCGGCGGCGAACCGTGTGTTCGCTGGCACGGTGAACGGCGCAGGAGCGCTTGAGATCGAGGTCACGGCCACCGCCGCCGACTCGACGCTCAGCAAGGTGATCGAGATGGTGCGCACCGCGGACCAGGCGAAGTCGCCGACCCAGCAGTTCATCGACAAGTTCCAGCGCTGGTACGTGCCGGTCGTCATCGTCGGCGTGGCGGTCACGCTCGGGGTGTCGCTCTGGGGGTTCGGGCAGGAGTTCCCCGACGCGTTCTACCTCGCGATGACCGTGCTGGTCGCCGCGAGCCCGTGTGCGCTCGCGATCGCCACACCGAGCGCCGTGCTCGCCGGGGTCGCGCGCGCCGCGCGGGCCGGTGTGCTCGTCAAAGGCGGCGGCCCGCTCGAGACACTCGGCCGCGTCACGACCATGGCCTTCGACAAGACCGGAACCCTCACCTGGGGCGAACCGCGCGTCAGCTCCGTGATCCGTGCCGAGGGCGAGGCCGGCGAGCTGCTGGTGCCAACCCTCGTCGCGGTCGAGGCGCTCAGTGATCATCCGCTGGCCTCCGCCATCCTTCGCGATCTCGCTCCCGAGCTGGGCGAACGCGCCCGCCTCGAGGTCACGGACATCACGTCGGTCGTCGGACGTGGCGTGCGCGCGACGGTCGAGGGCGAGCTGGTCGAGGTGGGCAACCTCCGCATGTTCGACGAGCAGGGACTCACTCTGCCGCTGCCGCTGAGCGCCGAGTACGAACGTGCGCTCGACGCCGGGCAGACCATCATGATCGTGCGCCGCGGCGAACGCTTCCTCGGCATCGTCGGCGTGATGGATGTCGCGCGCGCCGAGTCCGCGCAGGTGCTCATCGCTCTGCGCGCCGCCGGAGTGAAGCATCTCGTCATGATCTCCGGAGACAACCAGCGCGTCGCCAACGCCGTCGCCCGCGAGGTGGGCATCGATACCGCGCTCGGCGAACTCATGCCAGAGGACAAGGTGACCCAGATCACCCTGCTGTCCGAGCGATCGCGACCGATCGCGATGATCGGCGACGGCGTGAACGACGCCCCGGCCATGGCCCGAGCCGACGTCGGCATCGCGATGGGCGCCGCCGGCTCGACCGTGGCCCTCGAGACCTGCGACATCGCCCTCATGAGCGACGACCTCGGCCGCGTGCCGTTCGCCGTACGCCTCAGCCGCGCGACGAGCCGCATCATCCGCCAGAACCTCATCGCGAGCCTCGCCGTAGTGGCGTTCCTCATCATCGCTACCTTCGCCGGGCTCAACATCGGCGCGGTCGTGCTCATCCACGAGGGCTCAACCCTCATCGTGGTCGCCAACGCGCTGCGCATGCTGAACTTCGAGCGCAACAAAGAGCACCAAGGCATCGACCACGAGGATGCCCCGCCGCGCGAGAAGCCCGGGCCCGCGGCGGCGTGACGCCTGGCTGTAGAGCCCAGGCACGTCGTTGAGGCGTGTGATGGGCAGGACGGGTTTGGCGCCGGTGCTGATTGTTCGAAGTGAAGCCAGGGGCAGTGCTGCTCGGCGCGCTGATTCGGATCGGTAGTAGCGTGAGTAGGTCCAGCCGTCGGCGAGCGTGCGCTGGAATCGTTCGATCTCGCCGTTGGTCGTTGCGTCTACGACGGGTGAACTTCGGCTTCACGCCGAGGTCGGAGCACGCGTGCCGCCAGGCATGGGATCGGTAGGCCGGACCGTTGTCGGGTAGGACGCGTTTGACCGTCACGCCGTGGTCGGCGACGCGAGAGTGGTCTTCGATGACGGTGTGGACGAATGCGTGTCGCAGGAGTTCGTGGTGGTGCTTATTTCTCGCCAGACCGGGCGTGCTTCGTCGCCTCTCATGGAGAGATCGGGCGTAAAATCGGACCGTGACTGAGACCCTCGTTACCTATTCTCTCGTGGCAGTGTATTCGTCAATGGTCATCTATGTCCTAGCGTTTGTGCTCTTTACTCTGGATCTCGCGCGTCGCTCGTCTCGGGCTCCCGTGAGCGTTCAGGAGTCCGTTGTCGTAAGTTCCGGGTCGACTCAACTTCTCGTGGATCGCGCGCCGGACTCGCCCAGCACTGCTGGAGGACCGCGCTACCTGCGCGCGGCTGTCGCCCTTACGGTGATCGCTTGGGTGCTGCACGTCGTGTCAACGGTACTCCGCGGGGCAGCGGCAGGCCGTGTCCCTTGGGCGAACATGTTCGAATTCACCCTCACCGCCACGGCCATCATTATCGGGGTGTTTCTTGCCGTGCAGTTCTGGCAAGACCTTCGCTTTGTCGGCGCGTTCGTTGTCGGCTTCGTGCTTCTCGCCCTGGGGGTTGCCACCGTCAACTTCTACATCGACGTCGTTCCGCTGCCACCCGCACTGCAGTCGGTGTGGCTCGTCATCCACGTATTCGTTGCCTCTCTGGGCACCGCGTTCTTCGCGATCGGCGCGGCGCTATCGACCGTGCAACTGCTGCAAGCCCGTCGTGCCGCCGGCAAAGCTGCGGGATTGCGCTTCCTCGACCGCGTCCCAGACGCCGAGCAACTCGAGAACATGGCCTATCGAGTCATCGTCGTGGGATTCGTCTTCTGGACCTTCACCCTCATCGCCGGCGCCGTCTGGGCGGAGCGGGCCTGGGGGCGCTACTGGGGTTGGGACACGAAGGAAGTCTGGACCTTCATAGTCTGGACCATCTTCGCCGGCTACATTCACGCTAGGGCGACCCGAGGGTGGCGAGGCTCCCGCTCCGCTTGGCTTGCGATCATCGGCTTTGCGGCTGTGGTATTCAACTTCACCATCGTGAACCTCTTCTTCAAGGGGCTGCACGCCTACTCCGGTCTTTAGCCAGCCATGAAAGGCGACCGATGCTGCCCTACCTAAACGGTTCATGACGTCAAGGCGAGTGGCAATAGTCAGCATCGACTGACTATATAGTGCTGACTGAATCAGTTTTCTCCTTTCTGGGAACGGGAAAAGGTGGATCCGGCGAGGAGGGCCAAGGCCATACCAGATAGGCCCAACTCAATTTGTCCTCCCAGTAGGGCCGCTGGTGTGACCGTCTGGACCAAGGGGACGTCCTCAACGAGGCTGGCGGACGTGAACCATGGAAGCTGTCTGAGGACCCCCCCGTCCGGTCCTATGGCCGCGGTAAGGCCGACGGTTGAGACATTGACGACTGAGCGGCCGAGCTCCATTGCGCGTATTCGGGCGATGGCAAGCTGCTGGGCGCTCTGGTCCGACTTTCCGAAGTCGGCATTGTTGGAAGATGAGAAGATTGCTGTCGCACCTTCGAGCACTGATTCGCGCAGCACGCGGTCGTCCACGACGTCGAAGCAGATGTTCACTCCGACGAGCACTCCCCCGACGTTGAAGATCGGGTCGGTCGTTCCAGGGGTGTAGTCGCGCTGGACGAGGTCGATGAGGTTGGGTGCGAAAGGTCGCCAGAAGGCGCGGTCCGGGACGTACTCGCCGAACGGAACGGGATGCTTCTTGTCGTAGTAGTCGACAGCGCCATCCTCGGCCGTCCAGAGGATCTCAGTGTTGTAGGTGCGGCCGCCGCGGTCGGTGATCGCCCATCCCACGAACGGTGCGCCCATGCGCCGTGAAACCTCGTCGAACACGGCGGCGGTGTACGAGTCCGTGAGCGGGCTGCTGTCGGTGGATCCCTCGGGCCAGACGACCACATCGACACGCTCGCCGAAAAGAGGACGGGTGGCGTCTAGTTGGGCAGCGAGGAGGTCGCCGGGCTCCCGCGAGTCGAAGTAGCCGGCGGGGCCGTTTCCCTGGACAGCGGCAACCCGAAGCGTCCCGGTGTCGGGGGTCGGCCAGCTGGGTAGCCCGACCATCACGGTGGCCAAGGCGATGGGAACGGCCGCGCGATGGAGCGGGGGTGCGCCACGGTAGCGGAGGGCTTCCACGGCGGTCGCGGCCAACAGGACCATTGCGAAGCCCGCTCCGGACACACCCAGCCACCCAAAAAGAGAGGCGATCGGGCTGTCGGACTGGGACATGGCTACGCGTCCCCATGAGAACCCGCCGTAAGGCCATGTGCTCGCGACCGCTTCGCGCGACACCCACAGACCCGCGACCGCTACCGGCAGCACGACCAGCCGTCCGGCGATCCCGGAGCACGCTCGGGGCACCCACCGATACGCCAGCGTGATCGCCATTCCGCCGACGCCGAAGAACAGTGCCTGCAGGACAACTAATGCGACCATGGGCAGCGGCCCGAGGAAGAGCGAGGCCCATTCGATCTGCACGAGGTAGAACGCGCAGCCCGCGACGAAGCTGACAAGGAACGCCGCACCGAGTCGACGTCCGATGAGTACTGTCAAATTCAGGCCGATCCCCACGAACGCGAGGGGCCACCAGCCCCGGTCGGGGAAGGCGGCATCCAAGATGATGCCAGCGGCTCCCGCGACTGGGATTGCGGCCCACAACGGCAGCGCCGCGGACCCCTTTACGCCTTCCGCCTCGTGAACACGAGGACCTGGCTGGCCGCCGGGTGAGGATTTACTCATCGCGGCGTCCGGGAAGCTTGGGGCTCGTGAGGATGGCGGCGGCCGCGCGCGCGGACAGCATCCGGTTGTACTCCTCGAGCTCCGCGTCGCCGTCGCGGTCGGCTTGACGGTCGTAGCGCTTGCTTTCCCGGCCATCGCTGCGCGACCAGAGGAATACGACGATGATCGCCAGGGCTACTGTCGGGATCTCGCCGACGCTCCACGCGATTCCTCCGGCGGCCTGTTGGTCGGCCAGCGCGTCGATCGCGGGCCAGCCCATCGCCCCGTACCAGTCCGGCAGCAGCAGGGCGGTTCCGCTTAGCAGCGCCAAGCCGAAGAACGCGTGGAAGGCCATGGTGGCGAGCAGTGTGAGAAGCCGGATGGGGTAGGGCGCGCGGTTAGGAGAGGGGTCGACGCCGATCAGGGACTGGACGAACAGGTACCCCGTCAGCAGGAAGTGCACGATCATCCACTGGTGCCCGATGTGGTTGGACGTAGCCCAGTCGAAAAGTGGACTGTAGTAGAACGCCCAGAGTGATCCGACGAATAGGCCCGCAGCTACGAGTGGGTTGCCGAGTATCTCGAACAGCTTCGAGTGCACGACGAGCATGATCCATTCCCGTGGACCGCGGCTGCCGTCTGTGCGCTTGGTGATGGTGCGAAGCGCGAGGGTGATCGGCGCTGCCGGGACAAGCAGGATCGGCACCACCATGCCGAGCGCCATATGGCCGAGCATGTGGGACGAGAAAAGGTACTTCTGGTAGAGATTGATCCCGCCATTGGTGATGTAGAAGAGCAGGCCGATCCCTGCGATCCACAATGCTGTGCGATACCACGGCCACCTGTCACCCCGTCGCTTGAGCCTCATTACGCCGGCCAGGTAAAAAAAGATGGCGAAGGCGCAGACCAATATCCACAGCAGGTCGAAGTTCCACAGCGTGAAGTAGTTCGTGACTGACGGGGGTGGTGGAAGCGGGCGGCCGGTGAGGATATCAGCGGGTGTCGGGATACTGGGTACGAATTCCGGAACCGGTGTCGCGGTGCGTGCCAAGGCGGCCGCAACCCCTGAGGCGATCCCCATGAAGATTATCTCGGATACGACCAAACCCCAGAACCATCGCCCCGAGGCCCCCGCTCGTGCGATCGCCGTGCGTCGCCAGATCGCCCCGAGGCCCCCCATGGCTAGCAGGGCGATGACTTTCACGATGACCAGGACCCCGTATGGCGACGCGAGGTTCTGCCACCCATCGACTCGGGTCTGCGCGCTCAGGTAGCCGGAGGCGGCAACGACTAAGAACGAGATGAGGGCGATGGTGGAATAACGGCGCAGCACCACCACAAACGCGGAACGGTCGAGGGTGCGATGGACGATCACGACGGTGACTAGTCCGCCCAGCCAGATTCCAGCAAAGAGGACGTGGAGGAACACCGCCATGGTCGCCGAGTCGTGATCGGCCGTTCCGCCTTGGTGGCCTTGCAGCGACATGGGCACGAGCCCCGCTACCGCCACAGCCGTGAGCAACGCGATTACCGTCACGTTCCGGACAGCAAAGCAGGCGACGGTGAGCATTGCGGCGACGAGGACGGTCGCCAACCAAGCTTGACCGAGTTCCGAGGCCGTAAGGAACATTCCGAAGATGTTACCGAACGTCGCGTCGAAGGTGACCGGCTGGTTGTACGCGCTGACGAAGCTGAAGAACCCCGTCGCGCCCGCTGCCACGGTCCAGACAGCGGCGGAGATGGACGATACGTCGAGGGCCTTCGCGAACGCCGCAGATGTCGAGGGAAGCGCCAGACAAGCAAGCACAAGGGCCCCGATGGTCATCGCGCTTGCAAGATTAACGAACATCTTGGAGATCGGTAGTCCGTAGCGCGTTGCAGCGCCGGGATCGAGCAGCAGTGGTGCATCGGCGCCGCCGCCGAAAGCGAGAGCGATCAGCAGAGCAATGATGGAGGCCGCGATGAGCAGGATCGGCCCACGAAGCAGCCGCATCATCGATAGGTCCTGTCGATCGGCACAGTTTGCATCCCTAGCGCTCACTGGATGTCCGGCCCCGATACAGGCTTCCTGGACAGCGACACCGAACCGCTCTTGGGATCGCGGGAGATCGCGGCGGCCAGCGCCTCATCTCCAGCAGTCTTCGCGTAGCTGGTCCGCAGCTTGACAGGATCTGCCGCCCGACCCTTCCTCTTCTCTTGACGAGCCTTGTAGGTCAGGTTCAGTACCTCAACGATAATCGCGAAGGCGATCGGAACGTAGATGAGCGCCTTGTCAATCTTCACTTCAAAGCCATCAGCGACGAGGGTCACGCCGATCAGGACGAGGAAGGCGAGGGCGAGCATCTTCACGGTCGGATGGCGATTCACAAACGTGAAGATGAACTTCGAGGAGAACAGCATCACACCGAACGAAAGGACTACAGCGGCAATGATCACCGCGAGATTATCGACCATGCCGACCGCTGTAATGACGGAATCAAAAGAAAAGACTATATCGAGCAACAGGATCTGAACGATGACCGCACCGAACGAGACAGACGTGCCGGTTGAGGAGTCCTCGGACTCTGCTCCCTCCAGTTTCTCGTGGATCTCTCGCACAGCCTTGTATATGAGGAAGAAGCCGCCCACGATGAGGATCAGGTCTCGGCCTGAGAATCCCATTCCAAAGAGCCCAAACAGATCGTTGGTCAGCGAAATGATCCACGATGCCACAAAGAGCAGCCCGATCCTGATGACCATGGCGAGGCTCAACCCGAGATTGCGCGCCTTGGCTTGCTGACCAACAGGAAGCTTGCTGGCCAGTATCGAAATGAAGATCACATTGTCGACCCCGAGCACGATTTCGAGGACAAAGAGGGTGAGGAACGCGACGATGAGGTCGGGTGAGAAAGATAAGTCCACACTCAACGATACGAGGCAGCGTTCGTTCGAGCCTGAGGAATGTCCCCGAGTTATCCTTTGGCGTTAACTCGAACGCGTATTCAGGCGGTCTGGCCCGGGGAAAGGAGAGCTCTTGGGTAGATGAGAATAGCCAACACTGTCCCGAGAACCTCGAACCCTGATGCATCAGAGTTACGGTTGGGTCTAGGTAGCAGGTATGCGGCCATCTCGTACAGCTTGGACGAGCGCGGCATGATCGGCCTCAGTCTGATCTGCGTAGGCCATGGCATATCTGGCGATCACCCCATCCATTCGCTCACTCACAAGCGCATAACCAGCCAGAATACGGGGGTCTATTGAGCGGGAGTGGGCTCGCGCCAGCAGGGCGCCAGCGAGACGGCCGTAGTCGTCAAGGTGATCATCGGCGAGGGAGGTGACGTCGATCTCGCCACTGAGGTTGCGCGCTTGCCTCACGATGAATGGCAGTCCGTCAATGGTGGTCCAGCCCAGGAAGAGGTCGGTCTCCGTTTGTACGAGTCTCGCGCCGTGGACGATTCGCTCTCCCTCGTGCGGAATGACGGGCTGCTCGACATATCTGCTGATCACGCTCGGTTGTGCTTGCTTGGCTTGCAGGATGACGGTCTCCTCTCCGTTGCCTCGCAAGAGAATCAGGTAGTTGCGAAGCCCAACGCTCCCGGTTCCGCCGATCCTGAATGCGATGTCCGCGATGCTGAAGCGCGCGAGCAGGTGCCTCCTCGAGTCACGCAGTGTGCGCAGGTAGTTTGTCATTCCGTTCATCACTGAGTCGGCCGTTGCTGCGCCCACCTCGGTGAGAATCGGCGGCTTGGCGACGAACTTCTGCCCTTCGGCGGTTGTTGTCGTCCACTTCGCAGACGCTCGTGCGCTCGTGTTCTTCCTCGCTTTCTTCGCAGCACCGGCGAAATCGTCCAGGAGATCGTGCGCTTTGACCCGGTCAAGCACGGAATCATCACCTAAGGCAGTCCACGAGTCGAGGAAGGAGAGCGACGCAAGATGCTGCACGGTGCCCCGGTAAGCTCGGACGGCGTCTTCGGCGGCGTCGCGGCACCCACGTTCCGACGCTCCGGCCACCCGTCCGGCGACAACCAGACTCGCCGCCAAGCGCTTCACGTCCCATTCCCACGGCCCCTGAGCCGTTTCGTCAAAATCGTTGATATCCATCACAATGCGACCGTCGTGCGTGCCATAGAGGCCGAAATTGCTGGCGTGTGCATCCCCGCACAACTGCGCGTTCAAGCCGATGCTGGGGCCGGCGGCAAGATCTCCCGCCATCAGCCCCGCACTTCCGCGGAAGAACGCGAACGGAGAGACGAGCATCCGGCCGCAGCGCAGCGCAATAAGCTCCGGCATTCTGCCCTCATTGCTGGACTCGAAGAAATCCAGCACGGTAGGACGCCCTGTGTCGATGATGACGCTGCGATGGGTATCGACATCGATGACCGAGCCGAGCATCCGACCGCGCTCATATGCCGCTTTGGGATCTTCCCACCGTGTCAGGAACGGCCTCACATGGTCATCGCTCTCAGCCACACTGTTGTCGTTCGCCGGGAAGCTCAAAGACGTGCCCGGTGGAACGCTGCGCCCGCTACGCGCTGCTCGCAGCCATGATCAGCACACACCCGCCAACGCTTTCAGGTCGGTGGTGAATTGATCTTGCAGGGATATCACTGCGGATTGGTCCACCGCTGAGCCGTTAGAGGCATCTTCCGCAAGTGCCACTAGTTTGCTGAGCGTCGCCTTTGCGCTTTCGACTGCCGCAAGACCGGTTTCGCTGGTGATCCCGACCGAGGCTACGGCGAGGGCTGCCTCAGCAGTCGTCAGGGCGGCGAGGGCGGCTGCTGGATCGACCGAGATATTGCTGATCGCCGACGTCACGTCGGTTGTGATCTGGTCGAGCACACCCGACCCTACGGCACACACGGCCTGGCCGGCCTGATCGGTGACGATATCCGAGAGAGCGGAACAGCCCGTCAGTGTGGCGCTGAAAACGCTCATTCCAACGACCACCACGGCGACTCTTCGCCAAGGGGACGTGAGTTGTGGAGGAGGCATGCCGGCAACACTAGGGACAGTTTTTCGGAATTGGCTGTACGCACATCGCCGAGCTTGCCGCCCGGCGCCGTTCGCCGGGTCAAGCTGACAGGGCGCTGCGCGTGCCGTATTCGACGGTGAGTCCGACCGCGGCCACTCCAAGAGCAGCGTCGGCCCGGGGGTAGCACTGCCAACCAGACCGCGGCATCGACCGCGATATCCCCGATAGCTGTGGTCACGTCAGTAGCGACTTGCTCGATCGCGCCCGTCCCGGCGGCGCACGCGGCGCTGTTCACCTCACCCGCGACAAGGTCGAAAGCCGCGAAGCCTCCAGTCAAACCGGTGCCGACGAGACCAGCGAGCCCATTCTTGCCCGCAAGTTTTGTCGGCTGACGTATGGTTCGCGACTAATCATCTGCAGGGCGATAGCCATGGGAATTTCTATTCCGAACTGCTGGACGATACCCCTGAATAGCGCGGCGGCCACCGAGGGGACTATCAACATCCCCAGGTCAGACCGCGCTAGCTCCCCGCGGGTCGCGAGTTGTCTGAGATGAACTGGGCGAACACGGCAGGATCTTGGAGCGTGCCCTCGTAGCGGATATCGTTGACGAAGATTGTCGGCGTGCCGAAGCCCCCGGTGGCCGGGTTAGCGATCGCCGGATCGTTGACAACCCGCTCCGTGTTCGCCTGGATCCATTCGGCGTAGCGCTCATCGTTGACGCACGATTCGAGTTCCGTCGACGGATCGATCCCGGCATTCCTCCAGATTTCAAGGATTTCGATGTTCGTGAGGGTGGCGCCCTCGGCAGGCTGATTGTCGTACATGGCTGGGAGCAAGTCGAAGAACGACTCCGGCTGGTAGGCCGCCAAACACGCCACGGCGCTCCCGGAACGCACCGCATAGGGGCCGGTGATCGCTACGGGAACCACCTCGAGCGTCGCTTCGCCTGCGGCGACCAGCTCTTCGATCTGCGCGGCGTTGGTCGTTTCGAAGGCCTTGCAGTACTCGCAGCCGAAGTCGAGGTAAGAGACGATGTTCGCCGACGCGTCATAAGAAGAGGTGTCAGAGGGGGTCGGATCCTCTCCGGCCGCCTGGCCCGCGGTTTCGACGATGCTGATTTCGCCGTTCGAGCCGGTGAAGAGCGCTCCGCCGGAGAGCAGGTTAGCCGGTCCCGGGGCGTCGGGCCGCGAGGCGAGCCAGACGCCGCCACCGATGGCCGCCAGCACCGCAAGCACTCCGACTGTGGCCCCGACGCGTACCAGAATCTTGGTCTGCCTCTGCCGCTTCTGCCGCTGCTCGCGTTCGAGGCGTGCGATCTCGCGCGCCTCGGCACGGCGTTGGTTCTTTGTAGCGGGTTGAGGAGGCATGGCCGAAACCTTATCCTTCGATGTCTGGGAGATGCTTCACAGTCGGGCGAGGGCGTTGAGCTGCAGCTGAGCGAGCAGGACCACCACGGCGTAGCTGACGATGGTGATCGGCACAACCCAGCTGCGAAGCGCTGCACCGAATCCCACGAGGGACGATCCCAAGACGCCTTCGACCAAATTGCGCGTCGTGACCACCCAGAACAGCGGGATAGTGACGACCCAGACCACCATGCACCAGGGACACAGCGTGCCGAGGGAATAGAGGCTTTGCGAGATCAGCCAGATGACGAATGCGAAGGCACCGACGATCCCGACGTTGAACGCGATCCAGAACGATCGGGCGAAGCGGGCACCCGCGAGCAGCCCGACCCCCACAGCGATGGGGGCGACGAAGCCGCCCATGCCGAGGAGCGGGTTCGGGAAGCCGAACACCGAGCCCTGCCAGGCGCTGAGGTTCGTGCCGCATTGTACGAGCACACTGAAGTCGCACGCGAGATCCACCGAGGGGTTCTCGAGCACCTCGATCTTGCTCAGGGTCAGGTTGAATGCGGCCCACCACCCGACTGCACCAGCAATCACGAGGAAAATCGCGAAGCTAATCGAGCGGGACTGGCGGGGGGCGTCGAGCGTCGTCACGAGATCAAGTATCTCAAGGACAACAAAACTTCCGGACTAGGGTCGAATACCCGGCCAGGGGCGGTACCGTCGCTTTTCGTCGGCCAGCACGGTCAGCGCCAGCCAGACCGTCTACTCACCAGATTTCTGATCCAATAGAGCCGTGCATTACTACCGAGAACGGATGTGGCCCACGGCGTGGATTTTTGTCTCCACCGCCCTGGTCATTCCTGCAAGCTTCCTAGTGTTTCTACCTATAAACGTGATTGCGGGCTACGTCTGTGCTGCCGTGCTGTACGGCGGGATAGTCCTGCTTCTATTGACCACATGCCCCGTCCTTGAGGTCACAGAAGACCACTTCAGGGCGGGACGTGCACGACTGCCACTGACTGCGGTCGGGCAGGTTCAGACGTTCCGTGAAGCCGAAGCCACGCTCGAACGGGGCCAACGTCTAGATGCACGCGCCTGGCTGGTGATCAGAGGTTGGATCTCGCCAGTAGTGAAGGTGGAGGTAGTAGACCCGTCCGACTCAGTCCCCTACTGGCTCGTCTCCTCGCGTCGCCCAGAAGAAGTCGCGGAGGCCATCGCAAAGGCTCAGTCAACAAAATGACCGAACAGACGGCTCCCAACCGCCCTTCAAGAGTTGGTCGCCTGGAACCATCAAGGCCCCGATCACCCTCGGGCCCAGTCGTAGAGAGAACCTGTCGATCGACCGGGCCACCGCTTTCGAGATCGACCTGTAGCCGCCATACGGGTGCTTGAGCTCCGGACCAGCCCGAGAGCAAACTGGGTCTGGTCCACGGATAGCGGTCAGGGCAAAAAGTCAGTGAGGCAAGCGCGGCGATTGCGCGCCTCGTCCGCTCCCAAGCATCACTCGCCGCAACGCGGATCTGATGCGGACATTAGGCTTAGACGATCGTCAAACG